>NZ_LT732535.1:2017387-2122308 GCF_900156915.1 Sediminibacillus massiliensis
CACACCCCGAAGGGTGATTGCTTGCTTCCCGCGCTCGACTTGCATGTATTAGGCACGCCGCCAGCGTTCGTCCTGAGCCAAGATCAAACTCTCCATAAAATGTGAGCTTGCTTGCTCGAAAACTTGACTAGCATTTCTTGCTTGACATAATGATTGTTTTGTTCAGTTTTCAAAGATCAAATTTCGTTGTTATCGTCCGAAAGGCGACCTAACTATCATAACATTTCGCTCAATCTCCGTCAACAACTTTTTTCATTTGTTTAAGCGCCGTTTTTGGCGACTCAATTAATATATCATATTATCAAAATGAAAGTCAATAACTTTTTTCAAAAGAAGTTATTGTCGTTTTTTGTTTTCCCTCTGTTTTCGCGAGGGATTTATAATATACCATGGTTGAATTTCGATGACAAGACTTTTAAGGAATGAAATTATTTCCATTCTCTGTTCATTCTATAAAGATAGTAAGTGCTCATATCAGAATACAGGAAACCCGACGATTTCTATTCAACTTTTTCCTTAATATATGTCCTATGCAGCAGAATCAAGCCATACTGTTTATGAGCAACTTAAAGTTTATATTAGACAGGAAATTCATCGTTCACTCTATCATTGTCATAAACAGTTTAACCAGACATCTTACATTGAACTCCCTTAAATAAAGAAAGGATTATTAATTAATATAGAAACAACCTTATATATATCTCTTGCATTATTAGCCCTTCACAACTTAGCCATAACTTTGTTTCTAATTTGTGAATCATTGAACAAAGTCCTTCATTTCAAGAAAAGACGTGATAAGATATAAGTGTAGTAAGACAAAGGATCCTTTAAAACAACATGTGAAACATTGAACAAGGTTAAATGAAAATCAAAGGAGATGGAAACCATGTTTGTAGAATTGTTGAGAAAGAACAAGGTAGTAGCCGGTGTATTAGCATTTATCCGCGTTTATATCGGATATCAATGGATGACGGCTGGTTTTGGCAAAATAACCGGTGGTGAGTTTGATGCAGGAGGGTTCCTCCAAGGAGCTGTTGCCGGTGCAGCCGGAGATCACCCAGCAGTACAAGGCTGGTGGGCAGCTTTCCTGGAAGCTGTTGCTATCCCGAATGCCGGGCTATTCACATTCTTAGTAATGTGGGGAGAATTCTTGGTAGGTATCGCACTTATTCTTGGTATTTTCACTAACTTTGCAGCACTTATGGGAATAACGATGAACTTCGCCTTCTTATTCAGTGGCACTGTAAGCACCAATGCACAAATGGTACTATTGACAATCTTCTTGTTGGTGGCAGGGTACAATGCAGGAAAGTTCGGTTTGGACAGATGGGTGATTCCATTCTTGAAAGCACACACACCTAAACAAATCCGAAAACATAAAGAGGTTGCAGCAGCATAAATAAAAAGAACCGGCTCTATCAGTTAGAGTCGGTTCTTTTTATTGATATTGGGGAAGATATAAATGAACAATAGTCCCGTTGTCTTTTTGCGAGTCAATTTTAATGTGGCCGTGGTGAGATTTTACAATGTCGAAACATATGGGAAGGCCGAGTCCAAGCCCGCTTTCTTTTGTCGTAAAAAAAGGCGTACCCAAACTATTTACTTCTTGCTCAGTCATCCCTTTGCCTCTGTCTCTAATGGCAATGTGCACTTCCTTTTTGTCCGGGTCATGCTCCAGTTTGACGGTAACCTTGCCGCCATCCGGCATTGCTTCGAACCCATTTTTGATAAAGTTGATCAAGACTTGTTTAATTTTGGGCTGGTCGATATATATGTTCATGTCGGTACTGAAGGATCGGTATTCGATTTCCACATTTTGTAGCTTGGCATTGCTTTTCATTAACTCGACGGTGTCTTCGATCAATTCATCCAAATTGCAATTTTCCAACTCGATTTTGGTTGGCTTTCCCAACGAAACGAATTGATTTAGAAGACCTTTCATTCTCTCTAACTCACTAGTGATGATCTCTAAATATTTGTTTTGATGGTTGTTTTGTTTAAGTAACTCCGTCAAACCAATGATGGAAGTAAGCGGGTTTCTGATTTCATGCGCGAGCCCTGTTCCAAGTTTACCGATTGCAGACAGCTTTTCAGCCTCGATGACCTGCTGCTGAAGTTCATGAAAATTTGTCATATCTCTGAACTGGGCGAACGCCCCTACCATATTACCCGGACCATCAAATAACGGAAACACATCAAGGAGAATGTTTTTCGTCACTTCTTTACAAAACAACTCCATATTTTCAATTTTTTCCCCTTTTTTCAGAACTTCTCGAATATAATTTCCGATTAACGGCATCCGTTCCAAACCAAGTTTCACCATCTCATTTTTATCTACACCTGTAATTTCCTCTGCACTACTGTTGCTTTCGACAATATTACCGCAAACATCTGTCCTGATGATTCCTAGAGGTGTCGAATCAACCAGTACATCATTTAACAAGTGTAATTGATGGTTCTGTTCCTGAAGATGGATTTCTCTCTCGATTGAATCTACGGCTGACGATAACAACCCAACGTAGAACTGACTTGCATAATCAATAAGGGTCATCACGGAAACTGTACCTGCCAAATTTCCCCCGACACTATAAGAGAAAGGAGCTGAATAACAAGCAACACTTGATAAAAAATGATGAAAATGGTCGCTGCCAACAACCGCAAACGGCTGCTTTGATTTAAGGGCCATTGAAACGGAATTGGTGCCGACATCTCTTTCATCGAACTTGACTCCGATTGTAATACCGAGCGAGTCTATCATTTCTTTTATCTCCGGATCACCGTAAACATCCAAAACATATCCGTCATTATCGGTAGTTACAACTAAAACAGGAGTCCCCTCCATAAAATGAATCAGCTTTTGCATGAAATGCTTAGAGATGGTTAACACTTTCGCGAATTTGTGCTTTTTGTTACTCAATTGTTCTCGCGTGAGTCCTACCCTTAAATAAGGTATTTCACCTGGATCCATTTGATAAAGATCTCGGCATATTGCTTTAGACTCTTTAATGTATGAAGCAAAATCTTCCAAACGACTTCCTCCTAGATGATAGTCTAAGAAATTATAAAGGATAAGTATTGATTAAGACAAGGACTTATAGGTATAAAGTTGTAACAACCTCTACGAGGCGATGGAATTCACGGCGTACATCCCGGCTATAAATAATTTGCTTCTCCATAAAAAAAGAGCACCTCATAAAGGTGCTTATCGTAAAAATAGAAAATATATAATTTCCGAAAAACTCATTAATCGCGTACTACCCTCAATGAAACAAAAGTCTGCATTGTATCTTGAGGTGGTATCAACTGCAGTTCTTCCTTCTTGTTCAATTCGTCGGTTTTCGCCATCCATGGTTCGATACAGATAAACTCTTTTCCTTGTTCTGTCCAAAGAACCGTATAGGCGAATTCGGATCCGGCTTCCAGCTCGATCTGGGTAGGCGAGCCCGATTGGAAAGTCATACTTCTTTCTTCTGCATCAAGCAGTACTACCGATTCTTTCAAACCTTCCAAATCGATAGAGCCTGTAAATTCTTTTACTGTATCATCGTTGTAATCAAAATACTTGGTGGCATCGGTCTTTAACGTAACTTTTTTTGTTTCTGATTTGAAATACGGATGAAAACCAGAATAAATTGGCATTGCTTCATTGGAGAGATTCTGATAGTTTTGTTCGATAGTCAATTGGTTTCCTGTAAGCTTATATGTAAACAAAACCTCAAAATCAAATGGGAAAGATTCTTTCGTGCCAATGCTGCTTGCAAACCTGATTGTTACGGAAGCCCCGTCTTCTTGTGCATCTGTATGAATAACTTCCCATGGATGAATTCGGGCAAGACCATGATTTGGCATCTCATAGGTTTTCCCTTCCCATTCATATTTACCCTGTTCCAATTGACCTGAAATCGGAAATAAAATCGGGATGCCGCCTCTGATATTTTTGGATCGATCGTAAAGCGTCTCTTTGTTTAAATAGAGCTGCTCCTCGCCATCAACACCAAACCCAGTAATAATTCCGCCGCGCTCCGGACAAATCGTAATCCATGAATCAGCCTCCTCATTACTCAAACGATACATCGTAAACGACTGTTCTTCATACGTTTCAATTTTATACATAACAGGCTCCTCTATATTAAATATGTAGAAAAAAGAACTTCTCCTTTATCCTACATAATTCGGGAGCTAAGGTAAAGGGCTAATTTACGCTAAGTTTACAAACAAATTCTTCCAAATAATAAGCAAGCCTTTTCTTTGTGATGAGAGAAACGCTTTATTGAAGAAAGAGCAGAGAGATTCTTCTATTTCATCGCATCCAAAAACTGCAGTACTGCCGGACCCAGCAAAACGATAAACAATGTCGGAAAAATGAACATGACCAACGGGAAGAGCATCTTGATCGGGGCTTTCATCGCTTTTTCTTCTGCCCGCTGCTTCCGTTGTTCACGGATGTCCTCTGTCTGTACTTTTAAGACAGTCACCATGCCGATTCCCAGTTTCTCTGCCTGGATGATGCTGTAAGTCAAAGCCTTTATTTCTTCTAATGGCAGTCGGAGATTGATGGCACTAAGTGCTTCTTTTCGTGTTTTCCCCAACCGGATCTCCTCCAGGCAAACCTTGAATTCGTCGGAAAGAACGCCATTTTTCTTGGAAGTAACTTTGCTCAAAGCAGCGTCGAATCCTAGTCCTGCTTCCAAGCTGATCGTGAGCAAATCAAGTGTATCGGGAAGTTCCTTAAGAGCAGCGTTCATTCTTTTTTGTGCTCTCATTTTCAAGAATGACTTTGGAAACATGATGGCGGCTCCTAGCGCTCCCAAAACCATTAACATTCCTATCATCAAGGAGCTGTGGGACAAAAATGCAAGTCCAGCGAAAATTAGTGGCAGTCCCACCATTAGGCCAACTTGGAGGATTTTGAATTCGACCGGGCTGTATCCGAACGGCTGACCTGCCTGTAACAGCCTTATCTCCAGCTTATCGGCTTTTTCTTTATTTAATTTCTTTTGATAATTTTTCTTCACCTTTTTCCAAGCCGGCTTTACCATCCGCTCCATGAAAGAACGGTTATCCCCTTCTTCTTCCGGTATGGCAGCTGATGGTTCAGCGGTAAAATACGTTTGGATTCTCTTTTGGATATGCGCTTTTTTTGCCGCCGGGACAGCCATGATCGCATAAAAAAGTAAACTGATCGTGAGAAAGAAACTGAGACTTAACAGAAGCATGTCTACACCTCGATTGTCGTAATTTTACGGATAAAGATAAAGCCGATGATTCCACCGACGAGTGCGACGGCGAGCATCATTTTCCCAATCGGATTCACAAAAAGAACGGTGATGTATTCCGGGTTAATAAAATAGATCATTGCTCCAAGTCCGACAGGCAAAAGACTGATGACGATACCGGATAATCTGCCTTGGGCGGTCAACGTCTTGATTTGATTTTCGATACGCGTACGCTCTCTGGTGGTCTCCAGGATTTTGTCCAACAAATAAGCAAGGTTCCCGCCGACCTGCCGCTGGATCAACACTGCTTCTACAAGCAAATCCAAATCCTCACTCGGCATTCTGCGCTTCCAGTCTACCAATGCATCTTCCAGGCTTGTGCCGTACTGCATCGTCTTCAACACATATTGAACTTCTTCTTTGATCGGGGAATAAGCTTCTTCTGCTATCATTTGCAAGGACTGGAGCAAACTGAAACCAGCCCTTAGCGAACCGTTGATCGATGTAATCATACCAGGAAGTCCTTCATTGAACTGCTTGATCCGTTTTTGCTGTTTTTTCTTCAGCCATAATTTTGGTGTAAGGAATCCGAGCATTGTGCCGAACAGGAACAAGACAAACTGATTGGATAAAAGATATAAAAGCCCGCCACCGATAATCACTGCGAATCCTTGAAAAACAACGAATTCTTCAGCTTTCATCGGCACGCCTGCAGCATTAAGGGACTGCTCCAGGCTGTCTTTTTTCTTGCCCGACTTTTTCTTTCGTACTAACAGCACCTTCAGCTGGTCGTTGGCTTTTTTCAGCAGCCCTTTCAACGTAACCGGTTCTCTGTTTTCAGACTTAGACTGACCAAGTGTACTGATATATAAAAGCAATAAAAAAACCGAGACAAAGACAGCGGCCAGCAATATTCCTGTCATTCAGCTTACTCCTCCTTTTCGGTAAAAATAGATGCAGGAAGGTGAATCCCTTCATGTTCCATGCGTTCGTAAAACTGCGGACGGATACCGGTTGGGACCAATTTACCGATGATTTTTCCATTATCGTCGACACCGGATTGCTTGAAAGTGAAAATATCCTGAAGCACGATGATATCCCCTTCCAGACCTTGTACCTCGGTAATGTTGGTGATTCGGCGTGTTCCGTCTTTCAAGCGGGACTGCTGGATAATCACGTCCAAAGCGCCGGCGATTTGTTCACGGATTGCTTTTACCGGTAGTTCCATACCAGCCATCAGAACCATTGTCTCCAGACGGGAGATCATATCACGCGGACTGTTGGCATGTCCTGTTGCCAAAGAACCGTCATGACCAGTGTTCATTGCCTGGAGCATATCCAAAGCTTCGCCGCTTCGAACCTCTCCGATTACGATTCGATCCGGGCGCATACGCAGCGAGTTTCTTACCAAATCTCGAATTGAGATGGCTCCCTTTCCTTCGATGTTTGGCGGCCGTGTTTCCAAAGAGACGACGTGGTCCTGTCCGAGTTGGAGCTCAGCAGCATCCTCGATGGTAACGATCCGGTCTTTATTGGAGATGAAAGAAGACAATACGTTAAGTGTTGTTGTTTTCCCTGATCCCGTACCACCGCTGACAAACATGTTCAGTTTCGCTTCGACACACGCCTTGATAAATTCGGCCATTTCCTCTGTCAACGTTCCGAACCGGATAAGGTCATGAATTGTAAATGGATCCTTGGAAAATTTCCGGATTGTGATAGTCGGCCCGTTTAAGGCAAGCGGAGGTATAATCGCGTTTACACGGGAACCGTCCTGGAGACGAGCATCCACCATCGGGCTGCTTTCATCGATTCGTCTGCCGAGCGGTGCAACGATTTTTTCCAACACAGCCATGACATGGTCGTTGTCACGGAAGGTTACATCGGTCAATTCCAATTTCCCACCGCGTTCGGCGTAGACGTGTTTCGGTCCGTTGACCATTACTTCAGAAACATTTTCATCCAAAAGCAAAGGGTTGATCGGTCCATAGCCGGTCAAATCATTGGTAAGCTCTGCCTTCAGCTTGTCCAAGTTACCCGCACCATCAAGGTGTTCATTTTCTTTTAGGATTTCCTCGATAATGGTATCGAGATCAGCGACGATCGCTTCGACATCCTCGCTTTGCCGCTCCTTGATAATGTGTTTAAAAGTAAGGGTTTTTAACTCATTGTACTCGTCCGAAACTTGAGGAGCTTCCTTCTTTTTAGGAGCTGCCGTTTTCTTCGGCGGGATGGCAGTGATTTTTTCTGTTTTTTGTTCGATTTTTGCTTCAAGAGCCTTATCTGTATTTGGCTGCTCTTTTACTATAGGTTGTTCAACTGTATTTTCCGGCTGGTTTTTCGACTGCAATCTGGCTAGTAAACTCATCTCGTTCACCTCTTATTTTTAACCCTTTGGCTTTAATGCCGACTTTTTTAAGGAAACCTCCGGCAGCCATCTTGTTGGAAGCAGGAGGTTCAAATGGAAATAGATATTCACCGATTTTGGAAATCTCTTTTGAAAAGTCGAGTTTCGGCTGGCTGATTACTAACGGTTTTCCTACATCCAGTGAGTTTGGCACGTTTTTGGAATCCTCCGGTAAAAAGTAAGCCTGTTCTATTTGGGTAAGTTCCGGAATTTCACTTGCCTTTATAACAGAAGAGGCAGTTGCTTTATTTACAATCAGGCTGGCTTTGTCTTTCAGCCCTAACATTTCGAGTGTCTCAAGCATCAATTTGGTGTTTTTCAATGCCGCCATTCCTGGCGTCGAAACGACCAAGATTTCGTCAGCTTTTTCCATTAAGGAAAGGTTTTGCTCATTCAAGCCATGTTGCGTATCTACCAACAGTACATCTGAACTTTGTTTAATAGAATCGGTAATAGCATCCAAGAGGCCTATAGTCACCAGCTCCGCATATTCAGGGCGAACAGGGGCAGCCAATAGCTGAACACCTGATTCGTGTCTAGCATAGTAATCTCTGACATATTCCGTTTCGTTTCTTTCGGCCAATTCTTTGAGAGTCAGCTTCGGCTTAAGATCTAAGGCAAGTGCCAGGTCACCGAACTGTAAATCTCCGTCCACTACTACCGTTTTCAACTTCCGTTCGGCCAGGAGCGCTGCGAGATTAACAGTTAGAGTTGTTCGTCCAGCTCCCCCGGCAGCACTACAAATAACAATCATTTTCGCTTTATCATCCACTGTTAATCTCTCTCCTTACGTCATTCATTTTCTTGCTTTACGATGCGGCTGCTGATCCAGCCTTGTTTTTTATCCGGTGTTTCAACCCGCAGCCAAAGTCTGTCATCTTCGTCTTTTTCTTTTTCCTCCAAGTAATGTAAAGACGTTCCTTTATCCACTACTGTGACGATATTTGCAGCTAAATCAGGTTCGGTTCGAATCAAAGAGTGGGTAGGTGTCACGATGATGTTGGCATCCGTGGTTGTCAGGACTTCCTCCCCTTCTTCCGTTTCTTCGGATTCGTCTGCTTCTGTTGCAGGCAGTAGTTTACTGTGAAGAACCAAGTGAAGGATGCCTTTACTGCTCGCTTCAATTACTTCGACCGAATCTTTCGGTTTTAACTCGAGCGTGACAGCTGCATATTCGACCGGGGCTTCTCCTTCTTTCTTTTCGACCATCCGCTGCCCAACTGCCAGTACTTTTACATCTTCTAGGACGACCTCTGTTTCAGCCGTTTCTTCTTCTGTCAGGACGACATCGACAAAGTCACCTGGCTCTATCAGGTTGGAAACAGATTTCACAAAATCCACGCTGATGGAAACAGCCCGGAAGCCTTCCTGGACTTTTTTCGATATCATGGCAGCTTCCTCTTGCTGTTGAAGGCGGTGTGTCATGATGGTCTCGCCCGATTTAATCGCTGTAGCAGTAAATTTTCCTATCACTGCTTCTGAATCTTTTATAGCCTGTGGATGCACCTGCTCTTCCGGCATTTCCACCAAAGCAATGCTTTCTTCATTGATTTGCTGGTTTTCCTCCAAATCCTGACTCGCTGTCACGACAGAGACCATTGCTGGTTCCTCGGCAGCAGTAGGACGCAGCTGGTCGATGGAAAAATAAAAAATAAAGGTTGTAATAAGTCCAGACATCAATGCCAGCAATAATATTTTTTTCGGTTTCACCTATTTTTCACCTACTCTGTTAATTTGATGGCGTATGCACCTTTGTCGGGTGGGTTGTTTTCGCTAGAGGTACCGGAGCCGGCTCTCCTAATAAAAATCCCTTTAATGGAGTCGTCACTTTTGCCCATTGGCTCTGTCAGATAAAAGTAAGCAAAACCGGTGATTTCCACGCTTTTCATTTGATTTTCTGTCGGATTGGTTGGTTTATAGACAAGGATCAGCATAATTCTAGAGCAGTCACGGTGCTGATATTCCCCGTCAGGATATGGGCAATTGGCTATTCGAGTATTGACACCCACACTTGTTTTTCCAGCAATATTACCTGTCTGCGTATTAACGATATCGCCTATTTTCAAACTTTCATCAAATCCATTTATCAAGGTATCTTCATATAATTTTGCACCCGGACCTTCGAGCGCAAGTACACCAAAGTTTCCAGAAGTTGAATCTCCTGCATCTACTTTCAAGGTGTATGGCTGACCATAGTTCAGCTCGACAGATTCATCTATTCCTAGAGGGACTGCTCCAGCTGCTTCCGCTAGAGGATTGAGTCCGGCCTTGGCTTTTGCCTCGATAGGAACACTTTCGACACCAAAAATGGAAGAAAAGAAGACTGGGACATCTTTTTGTAAAACTATTTCTAACTGATCGTCTATAACCTCTGGCTCACCTAGAAGGCTTGCCTTTTCCCCGTGTGCTGTAAGCACCTCATTGACCACTTGGTTGACCGATGCTTGAGTATTGGGTATTTCCTGAGCACCTGATAGCGCTGTTGCATTCGCCGTTTTCTGCAGATGGCTTTTCGTCATGTATAAATGGCCGCCGTCGATGACAAGGCCGACCATCGCAAGCATACCTGCCATCGCAAGTGCTGTGAGGACAAGGGCGTTTCCATCTTCTTTTTTTGTTAATTTGTATAGTAGCTTTCTCATTAACATTTCCTCACTCTACTCTGATGGTCGAGCTTGTTTCCACTTTATAAGGAATGGCATGATCACCCAGAATGTTCATAAATGATTCTGGATAAGTAATCGTTACTGTTACATAATCTCCGGTAGCTCGGCTCCCTTCCGCCGGGCTAATTGCCACATTCAACTTGGAATCATCACCGTTAAATCGATCTGCTGCATAAGAACGTATCTCAGCGTCCCCTTGGCCAAGACCACCCTTTCTTACCGATTCCTGGGTGATCAATTCAAGATTCAAATGAGTATAAAGCACCCTCCCGAAATCTATCACACCAACTACCAGCATCAACAATAGCGGGAGAACAAGGGCAAACTCTACCAAAGACTGGCCGTCCTCCTTACGAATCATAGAACATTCCAGCCTTCCGTAATCATATGAAGTACCACTCCAGCAGCTATTGCCACTCCATAAGGGTATGTTGCGGTTAGAGAGCCTCTGGAGATTCCACCCGGAAGTCTCACGCCACCTCTCAAACTAGCAACATAATAAACGATAGATTTAAACATTCCACGCCGGACAAATAAGATGCTAAGGGCCATTAAAGCTCCGACGATCGCAATATATAAAAACGACTGAAAAACAAACGCTCCGCCTTTTAATGCTCCGATCAACGCGATCAGTTTTACGTCTCCCGCTCCCATTCCACCCATAAAATATGGAATAAGCAGCAAACCGAATCCTATCAAAAAACCAATGAAAGCATGGGAAAGGCCCTGCCAGCCGGCTACTGCAAAATGGAAGATGAAAGCTAAAAGTAGAGACGGATAAATCACCTTGTTATAGATTTTCCGGCTTTTCAGGTCGGTGACGACACAGATTAGTAGAACGGTAAGAAGAAAAACGTTAATCACAGCAACCATCCTTTCATTGGGTTTTTGATTTGTTATAAAAGGACCCTAATAGTAGGGTCCTCTTTTTATTAATCAGTTCCATTCGTACTACCTACGCCCGGGATTCTACCAGTTAGATTTTCAAACACGCCTTTAATTTCTCCGCCTAGGGTTACTAGTATGCCAATTACCCCAACAGCAATCAACCCAAGAATCAACCCATATTCCGTCATACCTTGTCCTTCTTCTTCAATAAATAGACCTTTAATTTTGTTTACCAACATGTAAATCTCTCCCTTTGTTTATATGAAATTTTGTTGTATTTCTGTTTGCTTAGTTGCATCAACAATAGTTACAGTGTGTCCGACGGTGATCGAGGTGCTCTTCGCTCTTCCGGCTGGAAGTTCAATCACTGAGTGTACTTTCGGAAACCTTTTGCCAATTTTACCTGGCTCCAAGTTTTCCTCGATTCCTACGACTTCGTTCTGTTTATTAAGGTATAGAATATCAATGCTGTATTTCATGAAGAACGTATGAATCGAACTGCAAGGAGCTAAGTGTAAGGCTGCGTTGTCCGGCATGCTTTTGGTAAGCATCAGGCCTTTGAATCTCGGCCAGAACCGATAAGCTTCTTTCACATCCTCCGCGATGACTTCCTTCGTTAAGTCGTTGATCAGTTTCAGTCTCAAGCACCTCCCGGCTTCGTTTGTGTTTCGGTGCTGTGCAACTTACAGTCCCTATTATGCCTTGGGCGGCGGGAAAAGAATATCCCCCGGCATTCCTGTTATCAAGCTGGTACCATCAATAAGAATGCGTTCCTATAGAGACTAGGAAAAGTAGGAGTAGTTCCTACTACCTTCCTAATTATCCATAAAAGTACAAAAAAACCTCCCATCATGGGAGGTTTTCGCTGATTCACAACTTCTCTAATTTATTATTTACTCCAAACTCAACAATTGTGGCCGGCTCCTTATAGCAGAACACCGCGCCGTCAGCATCTTTGGATTGTTCAATAATCCCTTGATGAATTAATATCTCCAGAATTTGCTGAACTTCCTCGTTGTTCCTGCCTAACTTAGTACCTATCTCGTTAGCAGATAGCTTCAACTTTGGATTCGCTTGGAATAGAAACATACATTCCAATTGCAAGTTTTTCTTGCCCACACCTCTTCCTCCCCATACCAAATTCCGACTATTCCTGCTCACATCTAAATCAAATATTAATACCGTTCATCTTACTCAAAACTCCTGTCCATGTCGGAGAGGACAGGTATACTATATAAAAAATGATGGCAAATAGATATCCCCTTCCCTTCTTATTTACCTAGCATTTTTTCTATTGATACACCAGCTGATAGACTTTTGAGATGGCGTTGGCGCGGTCCGAAACGCCAAGTTTTTGAAAAATTTTAGTGACGTGATTTTTAACTGTATGATCGCTGATAAACAGTTCTTCTGCTATTTCCTTGTTATTTAGTCCTTCCATTACGAGCATTAGTACTTCTTGTTCCCGTGGTGACAGCTTTACCCGCTCCTTGACCGCAGTCGTCAGAGAATTAATTTCCCTGCTGTTCATGTTGGTGGATGGAGTGAATTCCTGTTCGACTATTTGTTTATCCTGAACAAACGAGACAAATTGTTCATACAATTCCTTATCCAAGTCCTTCAAGTGATTAATTGCTTGAAGATTATGTTCATTCATTACATACGTATAGATAAGGGCATAAATTCTTGCTCCTTCCTCACCGCTACTCTCTTGAAAAGTAGCTTTTTCACCGTAAGCTTTCCCTTTCTCCAGTATTTCTGGGACTTTACTACCAGGAAAATGTTCTCTAATAAAATCAGGACAATAAAACGACAATTGACCGGCCTGAATGATATCTTTTACAAGGGCAGGCTTCAGACCTAAGTTGGTCGTAAATTCGGCGGAAAGGTTAGCGACTTGTTCCGCTACTGCAAACATGTCGGGATCAAATTGCCCGACCGCACGGTGCAGTACTTCCACTTTTTCTTCATGCGTTCCAATATCCCCCTGTCGAGTTAACTGAAGCGAAACACCGCCAATAATCGAAAGAGTATGCAAAAAGGCAAGGTGTTCTTTAAGCTGGCCGGCAGACTGCTTCCGGATGCCAACACATAGAATACCCAATAGTTCTTTCCCGTGAAAAAGCGGGCATTCAATCACTTCATCCCCAGCTTTTGTCGTAAACAAGTTGGGCGCCTGTGCTTCCGAGAAGATGGGTTTAGAGAAATACTCATACCGTTCATGTATCTCTTTCGCGTATTGTTGAAGGTCCCCTTTGCCGGAGCCTCGTGATACCAGCTTTACTTTCTCCCCTTCTTTCAACAAGACAAAGGAAAAAGGGCCTTCCACGAGATTTATACTGATGTCAACAAGGATATACAGGATTCTTTTCAAATCAGGAGTAGAAGCCATCAGTTTGCATATATCCACCAAAGAAGTGAGACGATTCAGCTGTTGATTATTTTCAAGTCTTAATGTTTGAACCGACATACTGACTTCTAACAGAATCGCCAGTGTTTTACCTAAGGCCTTTTCTTTCCCGGACAGCCTCTTATTGACCATGCTTCCCCCAAACAAAACAGATAAGGAATCACGCTTGTGTTTGACTGGCTCACAAAACAATGACATAGGATATAAGTCAAAAGAACGGAAGAACTGTGAGCGTGGATCCTTTTCGACATTATCCCAGTGTGCAGGCTGACCAGTAAGTAGTGTCCGGCCGAGAAATCCTTCACCAGGAGAAAACGTGGCGCTGAGGAATGATTCCGTTCCCTTCCCCACCATTTTTGTTACCTTGTATGTATCTTCATCCAGTGGTTCTGCTATCCCCAAAAAATCAAACTCTTCACTATTTGCAAAAAAGCGTGAAAGGAGGCTTGAAGTATTCATCCCGTCTTGGTCTACCGCTTCTTGCAATAGTTCGCCTGGAAGACCGGATACAAACTCCTTCTCCTCTTCCTGAAGGCATATTCCCGCCAATTCAGCTAGTTTCCCTGTACGCTGAATCCATTGTTTTTTACGTTCCTTCGTTATTCTTGGCGTCTGTTTGAATATCTCCTCCAAGGAGGTTTGTACTTCGATTTTCTTCAGGAGCAGTTCTTTGACAAGATTCTGTGTTTGCTCTTCGATCATTACCCCTGCCCACAAAAAATACGTGGACCCACTTCCTGGAACAGGCGCAACGATTATATGGATGCCGGGCAGAACATCATAGACGACTGGCTTGGAAATCTTCCATTCCTCTCTCAAACTCCTCTTTATTTCATCCAGCAAATTTATCTTTTCCTGCTGGAGCAGGGTATTGCATAATAGATTTTCTCCCTCAGCCGGTAATAGTAACTCCCCGGAACTGTCTGTAAACATAACCGTCAAATCAAATTGCGAAGCATACATTTGTTGCAAGTCTGCTAAAAGCTCTATGGCCTGAGTCAATTTGACTCACCACGCTTTTTGGGCTTTAACGTCCCCTTTTCACTCATTTCTTTACTCCCCCTCTTTATTCTGATCTATTGTTTTATGTAGTGTCCTGTTAACTGACAAGGATGATATTTCCTAGTATGTTGAATGCTAACTATTAAAGGGTCAATGCTGTGAAGTAATCCGGTTTGGTGTAAAGTCTGAGCTGAAAACGAAATCATGTTCAATATATTGAACAAGAAGACAAAAAATTGCCAATATATAATATAGCCTCCTTTCCCCGTATCTATATCGTCAAAACTCCGGGACTTTCCGCTTATTTCCACCTTTGATTTTTCTACAAATATAAAACAGGAACACAGACCTAAATAAGGGAAACAAGTAATTCTGACACACATCAGCAAATATCCCTATATTTTTGTAAAAAAATTCAAAAAATTACAAAAAGATACCATTAGCGTGTTTTCTTTTCCATTTTCTACTATATAATTAATGTAAATTTAAAGAATGGAGGTGCATAAATGGAAGAAAAAGATCAAATGAAATTCCATGTAGGAGAATATATCAGATCAAACCGAAAAGAGAATAACATGACACAAGGAGAACTGGCACGAATCGTGGGGACTAGTGAGAAGTACATAGGCCAAATTGAACGCGGGGAGAAATTCCCATCCTTTCAATTGTTCATTAAACTTCATATCCATTTAGGTATTAGTTTTGACTATGTTGCGAAAGAAATCAAAAACCAATGTAATATCCCTAATCTTAGTAAACAAATAAAATAATCAGTGAATAAGAGGAGTGACTTTAGTAATGAATGAGGTACTAAACCATTATGAAATCAACGAAAAAACCTTGGCTTTATTACCAGCAGCACATATCGACTATGCTACGATCGTATTAGAAGGAGACAAAACATTTCATATCAGTCAAACACCACTCCAACTGATTAAAACAGCTTGTTTGGAAGCTGGCGCAAGCTATGATGGGCGGCGGAAAGCAGTCATGTATCAAACTGGCAGTAAACGAAAAACTCCGATCCCGATTAACCCGGGGAAACACATCTATGCCTTTCCTACACAATCCCCATCACTATTTTCCTGTGCGTGGATTTTTTATCACCACATTCTATCGATCAAACCACTTGCTAATAAACCAACAGAAAAATCGATGATCATCTTTGACAACGGGATTAAGCTTCCGTTACAGGAATCCCATTTCGTTCTCGAGAATCAAAGGCAGCGGACAGCCCTGGCAGCAAGCCAATTGACATATAAACTGCAATCAGACTATCCAAGTTTCATCCAGACCATTTTGAAACCGAATTACCAGTTTTAATATAAAGACACTATACAAAAAGGAGTTGGCTTAGATCTAAAATCTATGATTAAAACTCTATCTAAAGGGAAGAAGGCGATTCAAATCCGCACTTCCCTTTAGATACTCAATTCAAAATCAAATCAAGCGTACAGTGGTTAAACCCCATGCCATGTACTTTGACTGTCAAAAGATTACTATTATCTAAGTTTGCTGCCTGTAATTCTTTTTCTAGTAAACCTGTCACCCAAGCCCTTTTAATCTTCTTTCCATGTATCAAAATCGTGTTAGTTGATCTGGTGGGATATCCATCGGAAAGAATGATGCCTTACTGAAAAGCCCCCTTTTGACGGTTCGATTAGAACCATAGTTTAAATGTTTTTATTTCGTATGGATTGATATCGAATGTTACCGTCTTGCCATCAAAAGACAGCTCTTTCTCTTCTTCTTCTATGAGATTACATTCCACTGCATTTGTTACAAGATGAGCAAACGATAACTTAACATTTTTACTGCGATATTGTTTAGTTTCATAAAGACGCACAATTACAGCACCGTCCTGTTCAGCCTCCTTAACAGTTTCCAGTATAATGTGATCGGAGTCTATCGATGCAAATTGATAAGTATCATCCAGTTTTCCGGTCTTATTAGCCCTCACTTCCGCTGCCAGCAATGGGTTGTTCAGATTATACCCTTCCTCGATTACATGGCCGTTCTTCCAGTCAAATTGATGTGGAAGGAGACTATAAGTAAATTGATGTTTACAGCGATCAGCCGTCTCATCCGGACTGATGGAAGATTTGATCAATGTTAACCTGATGACACTGTCCTTCACATCGTGTCCGTACTTGCAATCATTCAACAAGGCAACTCCGTAGTTCCCTTCTGAAACATCCACCCATTTTTGGCCGGCCACTTCGAATTTTGCATAATCCCAACTGGTGTTCCAGTGTGTCGGGCGTTCGATGTTTCCAAATTGAATATCGTACGTTGCTTTTGTGGACCGGACGTTGACCGGAAAGGCGACTTTCAATAATGTTTGTTTTTCCTGCCAATCAATCTCCGTTTGGAAATCTATCCTTGATGAATTTTTATATAAGATGATATTTTGGGTGATCAACGAGTCATAGAAGGACCATTGCAAACAAAGAACACTTCGCAGCGGACCCTTCTCTACAACTTTAACACCGATCAGGTCGGTAACCTCACGCATTTTTTCCTGATAGAACAAGTCAACATCCCATGCATCGAATTTCATTGGTTTATCTTCAAATGCTTGAAAGACGTTTCCGCAGGTACCCCCGGAGAGCACTTCTCTCTCTGCACGCTTATCATAAATGGAAGTCATTTGACCATGATCATTTAGTCGAATAGCATAATAATCATTTTCCAGATAATCCTTCTGTATCACCAGGCTGGATTGCTTCTTGTTTCTCTCCGTAATCTTAAACGTTTTATAACCGAGAGCAGGCACGTTTTTTGCTTCAACTGCCAACTTTCGATCGTCCCCGCTTTCCATTAATTGTGCCGGAGCTTTGTTCCCGTAACCATCCTCAACTGTCATTGATTCTGTAAAACTATTGGAAACCGGCACTTCGATTATGCCATCCCGGTTGTATGATAGACCGTTAAAAACTACTAAACTATCGTGGTCGGCCTTTATTTCATTCGTAATAGAACCGCGAGACTCAACCAGCGCTTGATCGCCGATTTCCTGAACCGTCTGATAATCTTTCCTGGCATCTTCATTCACCTGACGAATCGAAGAACCCGGAAGGATATCATGGAATTGATTCAACAGCAGCATTTCCCATCCTTCTCTTAATGTAGAAGAAGCTGGTTTATAACCATTCTGCAAATGATTGACCACGCCAAGCCATTCTGCATTATGATAAGTAATTTCAGCTTTACGATTCGCCCGTTTTAACGATGCTTGGGAAGTATAGGTACCACGATGATACTCCAAGTAAAGTTCGCCATCCCAAACCGGCACTTTTTTCTCCTTCAACCTGTCGTGCAACCTTTTAAAATATGGCTCCGCTTTACCCATTTCCACCTTGGGAATGCCAGGCAGGTTTTTCATGGCACGGGCGGATTCGATCATTTCTTTGGTAGGACCTCCGCCCCCATCGCCCCATCCAAACGCAATGAGCAGTTCATCGTTAATGTCCTTTTGCTTATAGGAATCCCAGACTCCTTTTACGCTGTATGGTTCCACCATTCCGTTGTATGTATAAGGATGTGAATCTCTTTCCGGGGTTGTGATGAAGTGCGTCAAAATCTCGGTGCCATCCATACCGCGCCAATTGAATGTATCATGCGGAAACCGGTTGTACTGACTCCAACTTATTTTGGTGGTCATGAATGTCTCGATTCCGCTTTTTTTCATGATTTGCGGCAGCGCCCAGGAATATCCGAATACATCCGGCAGCCACACTACTTTGGTATCGACGCCGAATTCTTGTTTCATGAATTGTTTTCCAAGCAAGATCTGACGGATCAAGGATTCACCGTTTGGTATGTTTGTATCCGGCTCTATCCACATCCCTCCTGTGATTTCCCATTCGCCTGAAGAGATTCTTTCTTTTATCTGTTCATAAATCTCCGGATAATCTTCTTTTAAATACTTGTAAAGTTGCGGGGAGGTATGGATATACCGGTATTCTGGATATTGACGCATTAAGTTCAACACGGTTGAGAAGGTTCTGGAAGCCTTCTCCCTGGAATGAACAAGCCGCCAGAGCCATGCCATATCAATATGGGAGTGACCCAGGGTAACCACTTTGGGTTTCATTTCTTCGACCTCTGCCATTTCTTTTATTTTTCCTTCTAGATAATCAGCAGCTTCTTCTATGGAACGATAATACATATCGGATTTTGGTTTTAGAAAGTCCACCCGCTGCATAGACTCATTCAAAGCTTTAAGTATCCTGGACCGCCGGAAGGCGTTTTTATCAAGTTCTTCAATCGCTTTCAGTACTGTATCTGCTTGATAGAAATAACGCTCGGCAGGCTCATCGACTACTGCCAATCGGGCGAGCTTGAAGCGTCTATAGTCCGGCACATTCAAGACACCACTCCATGCTTTCAAGGCGATATGGATAGTACCACCTTGTTTATACTCATGCGGGAGCCAAGCATCTTCATGCCAGATATCGATCCCTTGCAGAGGCTTACCGTTTACATAAAGTAATGTCTCGGCAGTAGACCCAGCCCCATCACGGGGACCTACATGGAATTGGAGCACCAACTTCTGATCTTTCCAGTCTTCGGGTATGGGAACAGTAGTACGGAACCAGGCCCCCTTGTCATACCCGCCCCACGAATCACCGATAAAAAAATCTTTCCAACTCGAATCATCAAAAGAGGGTTTATGTGCCTCTTTTTCTTCTGCACCAAAATCCGTTTCCTGATACTTAAATGCCTGAATATCCTGTGTATCTCGATAAATAGTTTCTTTTATATCTTGTAAGTGACTTTTGATTTTCTCCTCAGTAAAATACATAAGAACCACCCCGCAATTTATTAATGCATATTCCGTTTTCATAGGTTTTCCGTTTCCAGTTCAGCAGCTGTGTATCTCCATCCTGTCGGTCACTTTTTTTATAGGCAATACCACCGAACTCTGAATCAATGATCGGCTCTTGGTTATATGTAAATCCTTCTACATTTAGAGACCTATCTGCCGGTTAAATTTTAAAAAGTTATCCATTTTTCATAGCAACCATTCAAGTTTCTCACCTTTATATTCATGAATAGTTAGACGTCTTCCCGATGCACCTCCTTTTAATCGATACCTTCCAGCTGCTCTTCCTTTGTAGATACAACAATTACATCGACACCCCACTTTTCAATTTCAGCAAGCACATTCTTATCTGCAAGATCACTGGTAATGAAAATATCAACTTGTTCAAAGTCACAAAACGAAGTGAGGCCCGCCTTCTGCAATTTACTATGATCGGCAAGTACTACAATCTTCTGAGCCGCATTCACCATCGCCCGTTTCATTTCTGATTCGTATAAGTCCGAACTGGTAAATCCCTGTCTCAGTGAAATTCCTGAAGTCCCTAAAAATACGAAGTCGGCATTATAGTTCTTCAATTCCACTTCAGCTTGAGGGCCAACAGTACTTATCGAGTTCCTACGCAGTTTACCCCCAAGTAAGTAAATGGACGTTGTTTCATTTTTTGCACATTCCTCCGCTATGTTCAACGCATTGGTTATGACCATCAAATCCTCTACACCATTTAAATATCGGGGAACATGCCATGTAGTAGACCCCGCATCGAGAATCAGGATTTGATCTTCTCGGACAAGCTCGGCGGCTTTTCGCCCGATTAATTCTTTTTCTAAATGGAATTGATGTTTCCTTTGTTGTACGGGCAATACAAAATCAAGGCTCTTTTTTAATTCGGTAACCAAAATGGCGCCGCCATAGTTTTTTTGTAAAATCCCCTCCTGTTCCAAGTGAGTTAAGTCACGCCTTATCGTCTCTTCGGATACCCCGAACTTTTTTACAAGGTCCGATACTTTGACGCTTTTTTCTTTGACAATTACTTCCTTAATTCTTTTTCTTCTTTCTACTACGATCATGACTTAACCCCCCTGTTAATGCTTTTTGCATTTTCCGATAACATCCCATTAAAATTCCGTCCATTCCAGTAAATTGGTTTCCGTTGCTGGTATAGCATGGTCTTTGGATATTCGGAATGTCTTAATCTCTGATGGCTTGAATTCTGCCTCTATGACACGATTCCATTTCTTTAGTTTGATGCTTGCCACAGCTTCATCATTGTTTGTTTCATATGCACGGATAATAAGATCTTCGTTATCTTCTGCCTGCTTCACAACAGAGACAATCACATTGTCTCCTTCGACTTCCATAAAGGAATCCTTCTGTGGCAGTTCACCCTTGTGGTATGTTTCTATTATCGATACAGGCTTTTGATTAAGTTCAGCGGCACTTTTTACTGTTCCGGCTGTTTCCCAATTTCCTTCATGGGGTAACAAAGAATAGCTGAACGTCTGAATACCTTGATCGATGAACGTATAATGCTCTTTTTCCTGGGGTTCTTTCGGATCGTGGTGAGCGTAAATAGGGCTGCGCAGAACGGTTAAACTCATCTCTTTATTGTTCATGTCGAAACTGTATTTTCCATTATTAATTATGCTTAAACCATACATTTCACCTGTTGAAGGATGGGTGCCTGATAGATCAATCCAGCTCTGACCCGGCTCTTCCTCTCCATTGCACTCTCTTACAATTGTTCCGTACGGGATTTCATAAGTACCCTTTCGGAAGATAAGGTCGACAGGGAATTTTAATTTGAGCACTTTAAACTGTTCCTGCCAATTGACTGTTACGTGTACTTCAATCTGATTAAGTTCTTTGAACATGGTAAAATCCTGGATAATGGCAGACTTACCATATTCACTTTCCACCCGGATGACCGATTTGACCGGTCCATGCTCTACCAAACGGACAGATTTTGCTTTGAATTCACCGATTTTCTTGTCATAGCGCAAGATATTGTGTGACCAGGTATCACTCTCGTCTTCCATAACAACAGGACGTGCACCGGGCCCTCCCAATAATTCCAGGTGTTTCTTTTTATCGTACAGACTTATCACAAATCCTGTTTGCGGGTCTATTTCAACCCGGTATGTTTCGTTCTCCAAAGTTGTATCATCCGCTTCAACTGTCGAAAATGATCGTGTCGATGGCCTTTTAAATATTTTGTACACACGATAACCCATGGATGGAATATCGGCTATGAAGCTTATCCTGTTTCGCCCTTCTGCAGTTGCATGGGACTGAACTGTCTGCATTGGAACCGCTCTATCCTCTTCATCTGTAAGAATAGCAGATTCAGATAACCCTCCCACTTCCAACTCAACGTTTACTTTGCTGGTCCATGAATGAGGGTTGAAGACAACGATTGGTCTCATGCCCTCTTCTTCTTCAATATTTATCCTCCAAGACAGGGATTGAAGGGCATAATTTAATCCCCTGTCTGAAATGGACATTGCTTCTCCATGCATGTTTCTGGCATCATCATAAGCTTCCTTCAGTGAAGTTCCAGCCAGAATATCATGGAATTGATTGAACAGGACATTTCTCCAGGCCCGTTTATACTCATGCAACGGATACTTTTGACCAGTAGTCCAGTTTGCGAAAGTTGAGAATTTCTCAGCTTTCAACAAGGCATTTTCCGCCTCCCGATTCCATTTTTTAATTCCGGAATGAGCTGAATAACAGCCACTTGCATGATGTTGCAAGTCATCATGAACAACCGGGAAAGGCAGTTCTTTTTCGAGTACACCAGAAAAAAAGCGGTTTGGCGTACTTAAAACGAGATTGGGGTAAGCGGCATCATCATTTAGATGTTTTATACTTTCAATATTCTCTTTAGTCGGTCCCCCGCCATGGTTTCCGACTCCATAAAAACACATTAACTCATTATCCAGACCCTTCAGTTCTCCTACATTCCTGTTGACATGCTTCTCAATATCACGTCCCCAGGTGCAATATTCATATGGGATACGGTAAGTGAGCACCCTGGATCCATCATCCGACTCCCACCAGAACAAACGTCCAGGCAATCCTTTCTCCTGAGGGCTTGGGCGCATCATCACGTAGTAATCCAATCCACTTTTCTGCAGGATTTGCGGAAGCATACCATGGTGGCCAAAACTGTCTACGTTATAACCGACTTTAGCGGTGACCCCAAATTTTCCCTTGAAATAACGCTGACCATATAATCCTTGACGAACAAAAGACTCACCTCCGGGAATATTGCAATCAGGCTGAACCCACCAACCGCCAACAATTTCCCAGCGACCTTCCTCAACCCGTTGCCTAATTTCCTCAAACATTTCTGGTTCATTATTTTCAATCCATTCATAATTCGCTGCAGAACTATTTGTAAAAACAAATTCTGGATACTCTTTCATACGATCAAGCGCTGACCGAAATGTAGCCTTTGTCTCTTGAAATCCTTCCTGCCACTGCCAAAGCCATACAGGATCCAGATGAGCGTTCCCTATCATGTGTAATGCCTTTTTCCTCGACTTTGGCACGTGTCGTCGGTCTTTTTCCAAAGTTGGTTTTTCCATATTTAGTCCCCCTTACTTGAGCCTTTTTATTTCATTGACGGGCAATCAGTCTTTCATCACGATGCCACTATCAGCTCTTCCAACTGCAGCGATAATTTCCTCATCATCCCTTTTGCGCCTATTAACCCTTCGATCCTCCAGTTAAGTTCATTCCTTGGATAAAATATTTCTGGAAGATGAAGAAGATAATCAGAACCGGCAGCATAACGAGCACGGAAGCAGACATCAGGTAATTCCATTGTGTATGGACTCTGCCCTGGAATGTAGCCAAACCCAATTGCAGGGTGTATTTCGATTCATCGCTTAGATACAGCAATGGATTGATCAAGTCGTTCCAAGAAGCGTTGAATGCGAAAATAGCAACTGTAGCAAGGGCCGGCTTAATTAAAGGAAGCATCAATCGCGACCAAATGTAAAAATGGTTGGCTCCATCCATTTTGGCTGCTTCAATTAATTCATTGGGAATTGTCATAAAAAACTGCCTCAACAGAAAGATGAAAAAGGCACTTCCAAATACATGTGGTACTATCAGCGGTAGATAAGTATTGACCCAGCCGATTTTCGCAAACAATATATATTGAGGAATCATCATGACAAATCCAGGAATCATCATTGTCGCCAATAAAATAGCAAACAGCACATTTCTGCCACGGAATTTTATCTTGGCAAAACCGTATGCGACAAAGGCATTGGAAAGAACATTCGCTATTACTGTAATAGAAGTAACAAACAGAGAGTTGAATAAATAACGGGTAAACGGTGCGGATTGCCAAGCCTCGACAAAGTTTGACCACTTAATGGTTTCCGGTATAAATGTAGGAGCCCCGCTCATGATCTCATCCATTGGTTTCAAAGCTGTGGAAACCATCCACCACAGCGGAGACAACATGGTTAGACTGCCGACTGCCAGAATGATAAAAATAATCCATTTTTTAATATTTTTCTTAAATTGCATTTTTTGCATGTAAGAGGTATCTTTTGTCTTTGACGGTTGGGGCAACAATACTTTCGCTTTTTTCACACTCATTATTTATCCTCCCCTTCATAATAGACCCATTTCTTGCCAACTTTGAGATTCAGCAAAGTGATCACCATGATGACCATGAATAAAATCCAGGCCATTGCAGAGGCATATCCCATATTGAATTGCTCAAAGGCCTGCTTATACATGTAAAAATTATAGAACAACATAGAACTTTGCGGACCGCCATCTCCCTCTGGCGACATTACCAGCGCTTCTTGAAAAACTTGAAATCCGCCAATAGTAGTCGTGACGATATCAAAAAAGATAACCGGCGTAATCATCGGTAAAGTTATATGGCGGAATCGATGCCACGCATTTGCACCATCCAATTCAGCCGCTTCATATAATTGATCGGGAACATTTTGAAGCACAGCTAAATAAAGCAGCATGGAAGCGCCCACGGCCCATGTTTTCATCAATATTAAGGCTGGTTTCGTCCAGGCCGGATCAAACAGCCAGGAAGGACCTCTGATGCCAAACCATTCAAGTACAATATTAATTAAACCTGCCGAGGGGGCTAATAACTGCATCCATAGTAAAAACACGGCCACACCCGACAGTACTGCCGGGAGATAATACAACGTCCGGAATACGCGCATCCCTGGAACTCCTCCAGTCAGGAAAACACTCAAAAGAATAGCACCGACTGTTGTGATAGGTACAGTCCAGATCACATAGTACAAAGTGTTATAAAGCGAGACCCAGAAAAAAGAATCCTGTGTGAATAGTTCTTTGAAGTTCGCTAATCCGATAAAGTTCATCCTGGAGGTAACATCGTAATCTGTAAAACTCGCATACAGGGAAAACAACATTGGACCAGCCATAAACACGATAAAACCAAATACCCATGGAAAAACAAACACATAACCTTGTAACGCTTCTCTTCTCTGCATTTTAGAAAGCTTGTTTTTTTTGTTAAACATATTGTTCCCCTTTCTCATTCCTGAACTAATCTATCGGAAACAAGCCCCTCCAACATTTTCTGGAAAAGCTCCATTTTTTTCGATGAGAAAACCAAAAATGCTGCACCTTCGCCATTTTTAACCAAGTTGAGTATCAACAAATAACAGGTAACTAAATAAATTGTTTTTTAAGAGATAGGACATTAAACACAAAATTTATAAACTTCTTACTAACTTTAATACGGCTTTCTTCCATTTTTTTCAGGATGAGCAGTAATAAAACGTTGCGGAAAAATATTGCTTCCGTAGGGAATGCTTCTAAAGGCTGAGGCAGCGCCCGTGGGAAGCGGCAAAGTATCGTTACCCATCAAAGATCAGCCTTTTTCTTCATACTCATTCTTTCAGGTGTTCCTTTTTATCATTGTGAAAGACATACTGCCAATTAGGGAGTGGTTTCTACCATCGGTAAAAACCACTCCCTTTGACTATTATTCTAATTCTGCTTCGACTTCTTGCTGCGCCTGGTCTAAGGCTTCTTGCGGGGTTAAATCTCCCCGAACAGCCTGTTCCACGAGGGGATTAACAATATCTTCAGGCCTCGGGAGTTCCAAAGGCGGCATCCACAATACAGTAGAATCCAAGTTTTCTACTGTTAGTGCATAGACGTCTTTTTGCTGACCGGATAACTCTTCTATTGCCTGCTGAGAAGCTTCGATATGGGCGATATTATCAAACGTTTCCACTGCATATTTCTTCTGCACTTCTTCACTTGTCAGATATTTAATAAACTCAAAGGATGCTTCAGGATGTTTTGCTCCATAAGGAATTTCCATGACAAAACCACCACCTTGACTCCAGTGTCCAGAGCCAGGTTCTTTTTCCGGAATCGGTGCTACTCCAATGTTCATATCAGGCGCAACTTCCAACACATCGGAATAATATGTTCCGGTATGGACCATCATGCCAAGCTGTCCCATTAAGAATGGATCGCTTCCGCCGCCATTGAAGTTGGCTTGGAAATCATCAACGTTCCGCTGTCCATACTTCTCCGACCATCCCCTCAGCCACTCGAGGGCTTCCACCTTTTCCGGCGTGTTTATGAAGGCGTCCCCATTCTCATCTGTATAATGGCGACCTCCATCCCCACTTGTCAGCCAGACATCCGGTCCACTGTTTCCGTATAGTGGATAAAAACCGATTTGTTCATACCTGTCTCCTTCTTTCTTGTCCAGTTTCGCAGCATACTCTTCAAGCTCCTGCCAAGTAGTTGGAGGCTGCTCCGGATCAAGTCCTACTTCCTCAAATAGGTCTTTATTGTAATAAAGCAATCGTGTATCAGTGGTAAATGGCAGTGCATACGGCTCTCCTTCATGTACAACTGTCTCCCACTGATTAGGGAAGAAGCTATCTTTCATTTCCTCGTCGACATATTCAGATAGATTAGTGTTCTGATTCTTTTCAGCCCGCTGGCTGACCGTTCTGATATCATTAACAATCACATCGGGCGGGTTACCAGCAGCTATTTGAGCTAAGTTTTTCGTCCAAATATCATCCCATGGTACAAATAAGTGGTCCACTTTAATTTCATCTTGTGATTCATTAAAATCTTCTACCAGGCCTTCGATTAACTCATTTCTGGCCCCACCGCCCCAAAATGTCCAAAACTCTAACTCTACTACCTCGGAATCACCGGAAGATGCATTTGATGAATCTCCTCCACTGCAACCGGCAATTATCGCACCTACTACTACCAACAGCAAAATAGAAAAAAATCTTTTAGTCACACTATTTCTCCCCTTTGATATTCTTTGGATATTGTTAAATTAAACAGGAAACCTCCCCTCCGCCAGATTGCGTCAATGAAGCTTGTGAGTAAATCAGCCAACACCATAGAATAAAACGCTTTCATTAAAAGTAATTAAAAATAAAAAACAACTAACACCACTTATTTTTGTGGTTTGTTGACTGCTCATAAAGTAATTTACAACAAAAACATTCAAAAGTCAAAGTTGAATTCAGAAAAGTCTAAATAATCATTTGAAACAACTAACTCCCTAACTGTATCCGGCAAAAACTCACATAATCATATATACAGCTTAAAAATGTATTACTTACATAGCTTTTAAAAGGAAAATCAATAAGTCTTATTTCTAGTTGCGATTTATTTAATAAGTAATTGACAATTGACATTACAAAATCGTTCAGTTAACATTATTCACAAATCAACAAAAAACCACAGAGCAATTCATTTGCTCTACCAATCTTCCATATTCTTTGCATCTCCTTTGTTGTAAGGGTTTCCACACCACCTTCTCTTCTTAGAGATTCAAAGACTATTCTGCCTATCTAACTTGTAGGAGGAAAAATACATGACAGTAAAAAATCAAGTACAACTCATTACTTATCCTGATTCACTCGGTGGAAATTTGAAATCACTCCACAAAGTACTTACCAGAAATTTTTCTGATTTATTTAAAGGTGGAGTACATATCCTGCCGCCTTTCCCCTCTTCTGGCGACAGAGGCTTTGCCCCAACTACCTACTTAGAAATTGAGCCTGATTTCGGTACATGGGATGACATAAAGTTGATCGGGGAGAACTTTGATGTGCTGGTTGATTTGATGGTTAACCATATTTCGAAACAATCGGTATTTTTTCGGAGCTTTTTAAAAGAGGGCAGGGAATCCGAGTATGCGGACATGTTCATTACTCTCGATAAAGTTTGGGAAGATGGCGCCCCTGTTCAGGAAGACGTGGATAAAATATTCCTTAGAAGGGAAAGACCTTACTCTTCCTATGTAATTGAGAAAACTGGAGAACCTGAGCTAGTATGGACGACCTTTGGAAAAGAAGACCCCTCCGAACAAGTAGAATTGGATATTCATTCAGAAAAAGTGAAACAGCTTTTCACCGATTTCTTCCATAAATTCCATGAAAACAACATCAAGATAGTCCGATTGGACGCGGTGGGTTATGTTATTAAAAAACTGGGAACAAGCTGTTTTTTTGTAGAACCTGAGATATACAACTTCCTTGACTGGATGAAAGAATTGGCAGATTCCTTGGACATAGAACTGCTTCCAGAAGTGCATGCACACTACACAACACAGTACAAACTGGCCGAACATGGTTTTTGGATTTACGATTTCATTTTGCCCTACACTATCCTCGATACATTTATAAACAAATCGAGCAAGGCTTTACGTGAATATCTAAAAGGGCGGCCTCAAAAACAATTCACGATGCTGGACTGTCATGACGGCATTCCTATATTACCGGATATGGAAGGTTTAATAGATACACAAGAAGCTAGGAATGTAGTCGACACGTGTTTGGAAAGAGGAGCCAGCCTCAGTTTGATTTTGTCTGATGAACACAAGGCAGAAGACGGTTTTGATGTTCATCAGATAAATGGCACCATCTACTCTTTGCTTGGACGGGATGACGATGCATATATAGCAGCTCGAGCAGTTCAATTCTTCGTACCCGGGGTGCCACAAGTTTATTATGCAGGGTTGCTGGCGGGGGAAAATGATTACCAGGCTGTGAAAGATACGGGAGAAAATCGGGAAATCAACCGTCACAATTTCACCTTAGAAGAAATCGACGAATCTTTGGCAAAGGATGTTGTCCAAAGGCTGATGAAACTGATTGAATTCCGGAATGAATATCCTGCCTTCGACGGACAGTTTTCCGTGATGAATTCCACTAATGAAGAGATTAAGCTTTCTTGGGAGGAGGATAACAAACACTGCATACTGCAAGTTGACTTACATACCAATAGGACGGTCATCGAATACACAGATGATCAAGGCAATCTGACTTCCTATAACGTTTAACAAGAAAAAATACCGAGGGCCCTCAAGGCTGCTCGGTATTTTTTCTTGCCCGGTTTAATTGGAAAATGCCCCAGCAGTGACGATGCGATGATAAGCATTTCTGCCAAGAGCACCTTCCGGCATCACCCATGGTGCATCATGATAAAGTCTGGCTTCCTCCAACTCTTCTATCTTGTCTATCTTTCCTCCCAGCCAATCGGTCAACCTGTCATGAGCCGTGCTAAGTCGGGTGATAATCCCTCCATAACGGATATCCAAAACTTCCCATCCGAACGGCTTGTTAGTAGCAAGCCAAAGCCTTCGATGATTTATCCGCAACTGATCGACCATATCTCTTAACGGGAGCAGCTGCTCCTTATAATCTTCGACCAGCTTTCTGTCCTTATCGTCATATGCCTCTTTCAGTTTAAGGCCTAATTCTGATTTAATACTTAACACACGGGCTAACTGTAAATAATAATCAAACAAAGGACCCCAATCTGTATTGTCGAATTGAACATTTTCCAGTCGCTCTGCTAATTTCCGGTAATGCTCGTTCATTGAAAGCCCTATAATATTTTGGTCATACAGACCCAGCAATACATCCTGGTATAACAAAAACTTGGATGGATGAGATTCCTTTAAATTATTCTTTGAAACGCCAGGGGTTTCGTCGAAATCATTTAAAGCCAGGAAGTCGTTCAAATTACCTCCTACACAAAAAGAAAAACGCTCAGCCAAGTGTTCTTGGTTCACTTCCTTCGCATATCCGTGCTCAGCAAACAACTGCATACCGGCCAGCCCCGCCAGTGGATTCGTTTCCGCACCGTTGTCCCCCCACATGGTGGCGAATACTTCTTTGACACCAGTTTTCTTGCAGGCAGCCAACGCTGCGTTTGTAGTTGCAAAAGTAATACCATAATTCGGGGCAATTCCATTCCAGGTCCATATTCCGCCAGCAAATATTGGAGCTGATCCAAACTCTTTATGTTTGTTGATAAATTGCCGGTAGAAATTTTCGTCAGTATGGTAGTAATCCCAATAAACCAATTGGGTATTAGACGGTATGGTATCCACGACGTCTTTGGGGACTTCAGCCTCTAAATCATAGTACCCACCCTTTTTCGAGCCAAGCCTGAAATACATATCACTCCAGATCATCGGTCTTAATTCACACTCTTCCGCAATACCGGCCACCCTCTGCAAGTGCTCATTCATGATGGAGAACCGGTGCCTGTATCCGTGTTTGTCCAAATACCTCCCCAATCCTAGTCTGTGAGCTTCGTCCATTCCGATATGAATCCGCTTCGAATTAAACGGTCTGCTCGCTGCCTGAATCATTTCCTTGATAAAGGCATATGTCTCTTCTTCCCCTACGAGAAGGATGTCATCTGTGTCTTTGATATCACCGGCATAATTCCATTTCAAAGCTTCTGTCAAATGGGCTAAGGTTTGGATACAAGGAATCATTTCGATACCCAGTTCACTTGCATATTCATCACAATCCTTTAACTCTTCTTCCGTATAACGGCCCCGCATATAACCAAAGTATGGGTATTTTTTGATCTCATAAGTATCCTCAGTGTAGAGCATTACCACATCAAGACCCATCAGCGCCATTTTCCTTAGCATGTTGCGAATAGTTTCAACTCTCATGACTCCGTTTCTTGAAGCATCTATCATAACTCCATTCATATCAAATTGGGGTGTCTCCTTTAACTCAAACTCGGTCTCCACCTTTATTTTTTCCAAAAATAAACCAACCGCCCGGAAAAAGTGGATCTTTTTCTCACAAGAAATTACAGCCCCATCTTTAGTAGAAACGACACGAATAGGCCCTGTCCGTTTTTCCACTTTCACAGGGAAGCCATGGGCACTTTCTTCTATCCCGAGTTCCTCCGCTAAGATGGATAACCCTTTTTTAAAGTCGCTTGTCTCTCCCGTAAAATGTATGTTCATGATAAACTCCCCTTTTGACGAATTTTCCATTCGATTCCGTCTGCTGCCATTCAAAGATCTGTTCCATCTTGGTTCCAGTCAGTTACAATGCCGGTTTTCAATGATTCAGAGAGCACTATTCTTTCCTCTTGGCTCTGAAGAGTATCTTTTTTGATTTGCTCCATATCAAATTCTGATAGTATCCGTTCTTCAAACTTACTGAGAAGCTGTTTGTATTCTGGCGACTGGGCTAGATTTTTTATTTCGTTAGGATCTTTTTTCAAATCAAACAATAAAGAATCATGTTCATGGACATATACATACTTGAAGTTTCCAGCTCTCAGCATGATCATCGGCTGTACAGGGCCCTCGCCATAGTATTCCGAAATCACTTCATCTTTCCAGTCTGCTTCTTCCCCAGCCAATAGCGCTTCAAAGCTATCTCCATCCATTTTTGCCAGCCACTTGTCACATTCCGGGACGTCAGCCACTGTCATGAATGTGGCAGCTAAATCAACCAGTGATACGGATTCGCTCACCTTCTTGCCAGCCGGAAACCGCTCGGGATGAGAGATGATCAACGGGATTTTTGCAGCTGGATCATAGAATGTCCGTTTAAACCACATCCCATGTTCTCCAAGCATTTCTCCGTGATCGCTTGTCACCACGATAATGGTACTATCTCTCATTTCCAACCGTTCCAGTTCCTTGACAATTTGGCCCACCTTATCGTCGAAGTATGTAACCATGCCATAATACGCACGGCGATTCTGTCGTATCTCCTCCTCGGACAACTGACAAATATCCAGCTCATGATGGGTTTGAATCCATTGATTAAAAGGATGCATGTCTTCTAATTCTTCCCCAGTTACTTCAGGCATGGGAATTGGGGTATCTTCATACATGTTCCAATACTCTTCGGTTATATGAAATGGATCATGCGGATGAAAGAAGGATGAACATAAAAAGAAGGGTCTCTGAGTCTCCTCTTTTCTTCTTTTAAATGTCCGGATTTGTTCCAACGTCCGGTTTAATACTTTTTCATCGTAATCTAAGTTATTATTGAGCTCCATTTTTCCAGGTTTTTTTAATCTCTTAACCCCAGTACCAGGATTATGGTAAACTCCTTCACTCCAATCCGGCGTCAAATCAAAAGCAGTTGTGTGAATATCTTTGGTCAGCCGACGTTCAAATCCATGCAATTGATCAGGCCCGATAAAATGCATTTTACCTGATAGGACTGTTTCATATCCTCCACGCCTTAAATGGTGCAAAAAAGTAGGTGTGTCTGCGGACAGCTCTGATCCGTTGTCATAGACTCCTATATTACTTGGATACTGACCGGCGACAAATGAAGCTCTCGAGGGGGCGCATATAGGGGAGTTACAATAGGCATTTTCAAACGCAACACCTTCGTGGACTAGTTTGTCGATATTTGGCGTTTTTACAGCCGGATGCCCTAAAGCACCTACCACATCAAAAGCCATTTGATCCGCCATAACCACGACAATGTTTGGTTTGGCATATGTCATAAATTGCCGTCACCTTCCTTTTTTATTTAAGATTTCTATCTAAATACTCGCCCAATCCGAAACACTCATCACCGAAAGCACCGCACCAGCCTCTACATTTAACGCATAGCGACAATTCAATTTCTTCTTTTCTAGTGCATGCACTTACTTCGGAAGAACACTTTACTTTCCATTAGCACGGGCCGCGGAAATCCAAGTATGCTGACGAAGCGGTGTTGAGTATAGAAGCTTTTATGAAAACGCAAGTCAGGCAGATGATTTCGCGTCCATTTTACTCTGATGACCTTTGGAGTGGGGATTCTCCAGTTTGCTGAATGTCGGCAAAGAGATCATCAGCCATAGGTAACTGATAAAACTGCCCAGGAAGAAAATCATCACTACCGACATTTTTGTCATAAGAAAGAATACCAGATAACCTGATACCAACATCGAAACAGCACGAAAAGGAGCAGCAAAAGCCATCAAGAAAGCCATTTTCATATACTGGTACCACTTCAGGTCAAACTGCACATAAATAGTAAAAAAGAATGCACACATCAATAAATACAAAACAGCAAGAATGTAGACAGGGATTTGGATCAACGGCATAGATCCGAGCTCAAATAAGAATAAGTCGACATACAGCACATAACCAATAATCAGCATTCCAACACCAGCAAGGTTGGACTTAATAAACTCTTGCCTGTAATAGCCCCAGAAAGTTTTTAAGACTGAGGAATCAAGATCTCCTTTGATCCATTTCCGCATCACCGAAAACATCGCCGTCGTAGCCGGTATAAAGCCGAAGACAACCAGTCCCATTATGGTAAAGCCAATCCACATCAAATTAATATAAGCCATTCTCGAGAACCAGTCTGCAAATCTCGCCAGTCCGCTTTTCCATCCTTGCTGCATGAAAAACCACTCCTTTTTCTCATTTAGCTATAATTCTAGCAGCTTATTTCTATTAAACTCGCTGTATCTTGAACATCCGAGCAATCAATTGAATATACAGAACCGTTGTCATCCAACCTGTCTACAGGTACTTCTTCACCGTTAACAGTTACTTTTCCCGGCACTTCTTCCGATATAAAACTAAAGAGGCCACCTTCCCTTAAACTAACCGCAATTTTATCTTTTGTCCTATACTGCACTGCAAATGAAGCAGGTGAAACAAATTTATTTAGGAGGCCAATAGGTTGAATAGGATTGTTTTGCGGAACAATGAAATATAAAGCATCTTCCCTTTCGTTAAGGGAAATTTCTATCGATTCCCGTGGTTCCAGGGATGCGATTGTTTGATTGAAATAATCATACACATAGAAATTCTCTGCATAAATCCCTTCGATGTCAGCTGGGCTAATTGTCCCGTTAGCCCGACCATCTGATATATTAAAAGCGGCCAAAAGACCAATCCCGTTACTAGTATTCCAGACTTTGAGCGGAAACTCCCCATTGGTGGGATCTACCAACAATGTATCTGCAGTAGGCCTGCCAGGTTGATCGCACCGCAGGATACGGCCATCATTATAAAGAAGAGGCCATAGAATTTTTTCATCAGTCTGGCCGACAGGGTCGCTTGTATAAATCGGGCCTCCGCTAATCGCCCTTAATAAGGCGTGCCGCTTTGCATCCTGATGAGTCGTCCAGAACATGTCCCAGTCTCCCCAATACAGTTCTCCATGATAGAAAGAGTTATAAACGTTTTGCATCACATGCTCAGAAAAGCCATTTTCATCTTCCGGCACAAAATCGTCACTGCTCCTTGATAGAGAGGATGCGGGTCTGTTCCATATATTCTCCGGAGCCATCCCCATACAGTTGATCATACATTGGTCAAAATGAATACCTACAGAAGCTTCCAACGCTTTATGTGTCTCGATGGATGACTCCCCCACACTCATATCACCCATCATGAAATTGTTTATCGCACTTTGACCATCTACCTTTACAAAGTCAATGCCTTGTTCCTTCAAATAAGAATGCCATGCATCCCAAAATCCAAACCCTTTCCCTTTGTCAGGATACGGAATAAGTTTATTACTCTTCGTTTTGTACAAGTTTGGCGCCAAATCTCCGGCCAGTGGACTTTCTGGATCGATTCCACCCCAATAGCCTGCCAGTGTATGCCAGACACCTACTGAAAGGACCCCATACTCATCTTTCAATTCATTTGTTAAATTTTTAAAGGCATTGGGGAATTTAACAGTATCCGGCTCTAATCCAGTTAACCGTTCATTGTTTGTTTGCGACCAGCCATCGTCTATCATTAACCATTTAACAGGAACTTTCTTTTCTTTCAGTTCTTTCATTTTGTCCAGAATGCCATCTTCATTAACTTTTTGATAAAAGGCATCCCAGCTGCACCATCCTAAGTAATCCAACTTCTCGGGATACTGCTTACCTGCTATCGTTCGGTTTGTTTTTCCACTTAATTTCAACACTTCACTTGTCACTTGATTGGAGAGATGGAATGGGTTTTGGTCTTTTCCCATGACAAATACTGGCGTCTTGCACTCGTTTCTGCTGTCGTCATAGGAAGAAACAGATAGTTGAAACCCATTATCTGTCCCTGCTGCTTCCGATTTAAACACTGGCCCAGTCACTGGAACCAAATAATAATAAGAGCCATCGCCCTTCCAAATTAATGCCTGCGTACTGGATGGAATGGTCGAAAAATCATGGGAGAAATGAGGTCTTGTCCACCAGTCCTTATGCCGGTAATAAGAAACAAGTCCGTTCACACTTTCTTCGTTCTTTATCTTGATAAGTACACTCTTTTCCGATAAAAGATAATCATTCCTGCCAAAAAGTCGTTCACTATGAACAGTAATATCTGTAAAAGCATGGATGGAATTATCGAAGCAATGCAAAATGAAGGAAAAGTCAACCATGTCACCATGCTTATATAGATATTCGAGTCGCTCATACTCCCCAAACTGATTCTCTTTACTGTCTTTCTTCAACTCGACGAATTCTAAGTCAATTTTACCTGCTTGAGCCAAATGGAGTTCCAAATATACTCCGCTGAATATTTTTTCTCCACCAAGAAAAAGTTGAACGAAATCATTATTCAGATTGCTTTGCATAGATATCCTCCCTTAAAGAGACTGGTTCTAAATCTAGTTTATATAGATCTATTAAATTATTTCTAAGTACTTTACTGGCAAAATCGATTGCATCGGACTCACCCATATCCCCACAGGCTACCTTCTCTGCCAAAACCTCTGAAAGCACTTTGCGTGCCAATTTGGCGTGAGCATATGTTCCCTCGACTTGGCTGTAGTCCCCGCCAAAGCCAATGATTTTTGATTGAGGAATCATTTCTATCATTTGAGCAATCATTTGCTTTGTTGCTGTAGGAGTCAAGATATAACACCAGGTCAAGTCGGCAAAGGTATTGGGAAAATTTTTCACCACAGACATAAATTCATTACTGTAAGGATATCCTCCGTGCAAAAGGACAAATTTAGCACTCTTATACTCCAGCAATAATGGAATCAAGTCTGTCACCTTGGAGTTCGTGACCAGGTTTCCGTTGGAAGAAACACTTGGCTCCTGATGGCCGGTATGAATCTGAATCGGAATATCGCATTCCGCCGATCTCCTGATTACACGGTGGATGATGAAGTCTTGCAAGGGCTTGGCCTCGTGCTGGGATAAAGACTCACCCAGGTAATACGTTTTCATTTTATTAAATGCTTTTGCTGCGTCTTCCTTAGTCGGTTTCTCTACATGTAAGGTCCTCCAATAAGCTGCCCCGATTTTTGTGGCGACCATACCTTCTGCTACATACTTTTCTATAATGAGATCGACCGTCTGCAAGAGGTCATCAAATTCGTAAATATTCCGTCCAGATTCCTTTTCTAACGACTCGATGTCCTTTAGAGACCTGAGTTTATATGTATGGTCCATCCACATAACCGGCCTGAAAAATTGAAAGTCTACCTTAGTAGTAAAGATAAGCGTAAAGGCGAGATCAATCCCAGAACGTTCTTTTAGCACTTTTTGATAAAGGTTTGGATCGCTGGAAGCCTCCTTGATCCGTTCATTAAGAGCACAAATCCCTTCTACAGACCAATCTTCCATGCCATAAAGATCTTCTACCGCCCACCTGAGCATTTGTGCGTAAGTAGTATTTTTGGTTTCCTTCCAGTAGTGAAGAAAGATCTTAGCTTTCTCTTCCACAGATATATGATTATTGTTTTTATTAAAAAAAGCTGGGTCCATACCGGCGGTTATCAGATCTGAACTGACATAATGCAGAAGGTCAAAAAAACCAGCATCCATCGCTTTACGGTCTTTCTGTGGAATTAAATGTTCATGCCCATCGATGATACGAAGATTTTGTATGTGTTCTGAAATTGCATTCAAAGTACATTCTCCTTTATAGAGCAGACGGCTGCAGAATTAGCAGCCGTCCACTGGATTACTCTACTTCAATTTCCGGATAACCGTTCTGAACAGAAGCTTTAAATTCACTCAAGGCTTGCTGGTAGTCTTCACCACTGTCGATTGCTTCAGCTGCTGCATCATACCAAAGGGTGGTTATATCATTGTTATTGGTTGTCGCCCTTTTTGCAGGAATATCCATTACTAAGTCATAATAAGTGTTCAGGATTTTTTGATCTCCGAAGAATGGATGTGTAAATGAATCACCGTTTTCTTCATAAATCGATTTGAGCGCCGGCATATTTCCGGTCTCCTCAAGGTTGTATTGCTGCCATTCTTCGCTAGCAATAAACTTCACGAATTCATATGCCAAATCTTTGTTCTCTGATTGTTCATAAATCGCACGGTATGTTCCACCTTCAAAATAACCGCTTGGAGTCTTGGCGAGACCATACTTTCCTTCTGCCGCACCGTCTTCATTATTCACCATAAAACCTGCCCATGCAGGGTTGGCAAACATTATCACGCCGCCGTCATTTAGTGCATCTCCCCATCCGCCTGACATAAATCCGAGTTTCGCATCAACACCCTCTTCTCTCACAGTATTCATCTTGTTAAAAACATCTTCCCATTGAGGATCGATTTCCAGTTTGCCGTCTTGCACCCACATTTCCTGATTAGATTTCTCAGTATTAAATACATCGCCAAAATGGGAAATAAGATGTACATCCCCATTGCTCTCTTCCTGTACCTTTTGCCCGAGCTCCACAATTTTGTCCCAACTGCTGACCATTTCCGAAACTTCTTCCGGATCATCGGTTCCTAGATATTCTTTAGCCAAGTCACGATGGTACCAAAAAGCACCTGGTGAAGAGTGATCGGATATTGCACGAATCGATCCATCTTCCCCCATCCCCAATTCTTTCACATACGGTACATAATCTTCCGTTAATTCATCCGCCCCCATGGCAGAAAGGTCTGCTACAAATGGCTGGTTGATGAATTTGCCCATATAACTTCTTTCAAGGTCAAAAATATCTGGTACATCTGTCTTAGTGTTGATTGCATTCATTAATTTAGTCTGATATTGATCGCCAGGGAACACGCTTACATTCACATTGACATTCGGGTACTTTTCTTCAAATTTTTCTCCCATTTTTTCAACGTCCCCAAAGAATGTCCAAATGTTCAGTTCTCCCTCCATTTCTTCAGGTGATGCTGGTTCTGAACCCTTATTTGAAATATCAGATTCATCTGAGCTGGTTTCTGAATCTGATGAACAAGCAGCCAAAACTCCACTAAGCAAAATTGCTGTTAGCAACAAACTGAATATTTTCCAATGTCTCACATTAAATCCCCCTTGAATATATAATAGTCACATGATAAATCAGTCATTTCCTCACTTCAGCCGGCACTCTCTCTGCAATCACCCCTTTCAATCCGGGAAAAATTATTCTTTCACAGCCCCTGCCATAACATTGCCGATGATTTGCTTAGAAAATATAGCAAAGACTATCAGAATTGGGATAATCGAGATGACAATCCCTACATATTGCGCGCCATAATCGACATTGAACTGACTCCGGACACTGGCGATCATTACTGGAAGTGTTTGAAGTTCATTATCGAACAATAGAATCATAGGCTGTAAGAATTCATTCCACTTTCCAATGAACAGAAAGATTCCCAAAGTTGCCAGAGAAGGCCCCATCAAAGGCAGGCCGATTCTGTGAAAAATGGTAAGTTCACTGCTGCCGTCAATCCGGGCAGCTTCGAGCATTTCTTTAGGAACCGAGTTATCAGCTACTTGCTTAAAGAAGAATAAAGCAAACGCATTACTAATTGATGGCAGAATGATCGGCCAATAAGTATTGATCAGACCAGCTTCGTTCATCAACCGAAAAAAACCAATGATTCCTAATTGGCCAGGGACCATCATCGTTCCTAAAACAGCTGCAAATAGAATCGAGTTCCCTTTAAATTGATACTTGGAAAATCCATAGCCGCTTAAAGCGGAAAAGTATAAACCGAGAATAGTAGAAACAACCGTAATAAACAGACTGTTCATAAAACCTCTCCAAATAGGAACAACATCTATCAATCTTTGATAGTTGGCCATGAATTTATCGCCAGGTAATAACAATAATCTCCGCGTAATCTCCGAGTTTGGATGGGTCGATGTTATAATCATGCTGTAAAAAGGGATTAAACAGATTACTGCCGCAATTACTAGCATGATCCAAATGATCGTTTTAATGATTAAACCATTGCGGCGGTTTCTCTTTATGTCGTCTTCAGTTATTTGGGACGGCTTCATATCCACTGAATCTTTCATGTTTTATGCCTCCTTTTTCTTTCTGACACCAGGAATCAAAAAGGTGATAACCGTGGCAATCGCTATGACGACGAATGTACCATAAGCGATGGTTGCTCCATAACCATAGTCATAACGAACAAACGCAGCTTCGTATAAATTCATAATCATGGTAAGTGTAGAATTATCCGGACCTTTACCGATCATTAATGGGGCATCAAAGATTTGCAGCCCGCCAATTACAGAGGTAATTAAGGTAAATATCAGTACAGGTCTTATCAATGGAATCGTTATCCGGATTGCAGTTTGAAACTTGGAAGCACCGTCAATTTCAGCCGCTTCATACAAATCATTTGGAATCGCTTGCAATCCTGCTAAAAAGACTAACATGTTAAAGCCGAAGTTTTGAAACATCATCGTAAGTGCTACAATTATTCTCGCCAGCCATGGATCATTAAGCCAGTATACAGGTTCATTGATCAGTCCTATTGTTTCCAGAAATTTGTTTATGCTTCCTGTCTGCCAATCAAACATCAAGGCGAACATTACACCTAGGGTAATCGGGGTGATAATGTTTGGAAAATAAAAGATTGCGTGGAATAAGTGTCTTCCTTTGATAAACTTTTCATGTAGTACTAGCGCAAGCGTAAGTGCTATCGTCAACTGGGGAATGATGGAAAATATCCAAATAATTAATGTGTTCCAAATAGACTTAAAGAAAAGTCCATCATGTATCAACCTTTCATAGTTGGCAAGACCGACAAATACCGGCTCATTAAAACCCTCCCAATTCGTAAAACTTAAGTAAAAGGAATATAAGATAGGACCGAGTCCGAAAACGAAAAAGCTGATAAAAAATGGGGCAATGAATAAATATCCATGTGGATTTTTATCTATCTTGCTTTTAAACATACAATGTATCCTCCTTCGAAAATCATAAATTCCTGCATGATTGCCGTGCGATTAACTTAGGCTTTATTAACAATCGTTCTGGAAGTCTTTCTTTCTCACCATTCAACTTCTTAATCAATTCAAGCCCGGCCTTTTCCCCCATTTGATAGAGAGGCTGTTTGACAGTGGTCAAAGGCGGATAGACCCACTTCGACACGGGAATATCATCAAAGCCTACAACGGAAATATCCAAAGGGACCTGATATCCCAGTTCGTTGGCACAAAGTAATGCTCCGATAGCAGTTTCATCATTAGAAGCAATCACTGCAGTAATCCCGTTTATATTAAGCAGTTCTCTCATCGCCCGGTGCCCGCCTTCTTCGGACCAATTGGAGGCTACAATCCAAGATGGATCGCTTTTGAGGTGCAGATTCTCCAATGCTCCTTCATAACCCTTTCTGCGCCAATAAGTAGAAGAGAACTCTTCCGGGCCGCTTATGTAACCAATTTTCCTATGGCCGATTCTGTGCAGATAATGGACAACCTCTCTAATACCAAACTCATTATCCACATCGACGGAAGACACACTGTCGTTCTTGTTCGTGTCACCTATGAGAACGATAGGCGTAGATAACGCTTTGACCTTTTCTATCAACCCGCGCGAACGTTTTAAGAAGCTGACCAGAATTAATCCGTCGACCTGCCTTTCCTGAGCTAAATCCATAAAGCCGTACTCCCCTTGATAGTTGGACGTTCTGCTGTAATAGATGCACTGATAACCATGTGAGTTAGCCACCATTTCTATCCCTCTTAAAATATCGGAGTAAAAATTGTTGGCAATGTCATCTACAACAATACCGATGGCTCTCGTGTGGTTTTTCACCAGCCTTCTTGCATTGACATTGGGATGATACTTCAGTTCTTTAATGGCTGACCTTAGAGCCTGTTCTGTCTCTTTTTTCACGGTATAGCCATTCAAGAAGCGCGAGACTGTACTCTTCGACGTTTTAGCAACTCTGGCAACATCATTGATTGTCGGGTTTCCCATGTGATCTCCTACCTTCACACTATCTGTAAACGCTTTCCGTTTAATCAAAATCGAACCGTTCCCACTTCCGGCCAGGTACAATACCTCTTTCTTCTGGTTAAGTCTCCCATTATCAGCTCATTTCATTTCGGGAACGTTCCTATTTATTAACTTGGTTAAATTTTACCTCATATTCATTATGTAATCAACAACATTTTTGCATAATCGGTCAAAAATACAACATAAATTGGTCACAATAATAATATTTAAAGCAAATAAACAACAATATAAATCTAAAAAAAACTAAAAGTCCAATAAATGTAATAAATTGAAGGTTGGGATTAATTTGTTTATCAGAGTGCCTATCAGAGAAAAAATAAAGGAGACCCTTTATTTTAGGGTCTCCTTATTTGGTAACGGGGGCTTTACTGCTCCCATTCAAGTAGATTGGTTTCAGTGACTGGTTTTGACGGGTCGGATGGAACTCTGAATGTTTTGATTTCACAAGGGCCGAAGTCCGCATCTATTATCCTGTCCCAGTTTGAGAGTTTGATAGATGCTTTTACTGCCCTATTATTCGTCTCATAGCACCTGATGATGATATCTTCGTTGTCTTCCGCTTGTTTCATGGCACTTATGATGATATTATCCTGGTCAACTGAAACATAAGAATCCACTTGCGGCAGTACTCCTTCATGGTATGTTTCAATCAAAGCTACTGGACTTTGGTTCAATTCAGCTGCGTGTTTGACTGTCAAAGCTTCCTCCCAGCTGTCTTCATGTGGAAGCAGACTGTATCTGAATCGTTGGATACCTTGATCAATAAAGGAATAATGTCCGTCCGGATCTGGAATTAATGGATCATGATGGGCATAGATCGGACTTCTTAATACCGTAAGGCTTAATTCATTGCCATCGACATCATAGCTGTATTTTGCATTATTGGCGATACTCAGTCCATATCTGCCGCCCGTCGCTTTGACTGTTCCTGATACATCGATCCAGCTTTGTCCGACCTGTTCTTCACCATTAGCCTCACGGATGATGTGCCCGTAAGGTATTTCATAAGTAGCTTTGCGATGTACTAAATTGACAGGATACTTCAATTTCAATACTTTGAACTTCTCTCTCCAATCAACCATTACATCCACATCAATATGATTTTCATCCTTGTACATGGCAAAATCCTGAACCAGCTTAGACGATCCGTATTCGCTAACGACACGAATAACAGACTTCACTGGCCCATGTTCGATACGCTGGATACTCTTCGCCTTAAACTCTCCCGCTACATCGGCATATCGGACGACATCATGTGACCAGGTATCGCTTGTATCGTTAACGACTACAGGTCTAGCTGCATCAGAAGTAAACAATTCATATTGTTTTTCTTTATCATACAGACTGCTTATAAATCCATTGTCTGGATTGATTTCAAGCCGGTAGCGGGCATTTTCCATGATATAATCATTGGCCTTTATGGTTTCAAACTGTTCTGGTGCAGCGTTAGAAACTACTTTATAGACCCGGTACCCCATTGCAGGTACTGTTGCCATGAAACTTAACCGGTTTCGTCCATTTGCTGTGGCCTTGGACTGAACTACCTGAACAGGTATCTGTTTTCCCTTTTCATCGGTAAGTATTTGGTCCTCTTTCCACTTTTTAAATTCCACTTCTACATTCGTGTTGATCTCCCATGAATGAGGATTGAAAACGACAATCGGCAGCATGGATTCATCTTGTTCTATATGGATATTCCAAGCCAAGGATTGAACAGCATAATTAAGGCCCCGTTCGGTTATTGACATCGCTTCTCCATGCATATTACGGGCATCTTCATACGCATCTTCCAAACTAGTTCCAGCTAAAATATCATGAAACTGATTGAACATGACATTTTTCCAAGCTTCCTTGAAGTCTGCCGGATAAGGCTGACCAGTTGTCTTTTTAGCTATTACAGACATTTTTTCTGCTTTTGCCAGTAGGTTCTCTGCCTCTCTGTTCCATTTTTTGATACCAGAGTGGACAGAATAACAACCTTTGGCGTGATTTTGAAGATCATGATGGACTGTCGGAAGAGGAGCTTCCTGCTTCTTGACATCTTCAAAGAATTGATTTGGCGAACTAAAAATTAAATTCGGCATATCTTCCCGTTCATTCAACCGTTTAATGCTTTCAATATTTTCCTTTGTCGGTCCACCACCGTGATTTCCAACTCCGTAAAAACTCATCAAATCATTAAATGGTTCTTTTATCTCTTTCGAACACCTGTTGATATGCTGTTCCAGATCCTGCCCCCATGTTGTATATTCAAAAGGAATTTGGAAAGTCGTCACTCTTGAACCGTCATCAGACTCCCACCAGAACAGACGTCCCGGAAGCCCTTTTTCGTGAGGGCCGGGCCGCATGAATACGTAGTGATCCATCCCGCTTTTCTTCAAAATCTGCGGCAGCATACCCGCATGCCCGAAGCTGTCTACGTTATATCCCACCTTTGCAGTAACACCGAACTTTTCCTGGAAATAATGCTGACCGTACAAGCCTTGTCTTACAAACGATTCCCCACTAGGTATATTGCAGTCCGGCTGAAGCCACCAACCCCCGCAAATAACCCATCTTCCCTCTTGGATTTTTTCTTTGATCTCCTCGAACATGGCAGGAGCGTTTTTTTCTACCCATTCATACATGACAGCAGAACTGGAAGTAAAAACAAAATCATCATATTCTGCTAATCTATCAAGTGCAGAACGGAAAGTTGCTTTTGTCTCTTGAAACCCTTCCTGCCATTGCCATAGCCACACTGGATCCAAATGTGCATTCCCAATCATATGAAGCGATTTATCTTTCATTGTGAATTCCTCCCCTGGTTATATGAAATTTGCTGTGACATCATCTTTTATATCTAGTTTAAGTGTTAGCGGTCGAGGTTCGAGATTATGTGCAATTGCCTCTAAATAAGACAACCATTGCCGCTTGTTTTTCTGGAAATCTTTCTCCGTGAGCCGCTTTAATTCGGTATGAGCCTGTTCGGCCAAAAGGGCACGAGAATCTTCCAGGTAATCAATTAATACTTGATATCCTTCTTTCCCTCCGCATCGTGCAAGAGCACGAGCTATACTTAAATCAAGCATCGCCTGCCGTTCTTTAAAATAATCCGGCTCCACACCAGAGCTTCGCAACTGGCTTTTTAAGTTATCATGTTGATAGAGTTTTTCCAAAATAGGGATACAGTCTGGATCAGCCAATCGCTCAGCCCCGTAACAGACGGCGTCTACATAATAGAAAGTCCCCTTCAGCATATCTTTTAAATTATCCTCGGTAGGTCTTATCCTGTCTGCAACTTTTTCCCAAATTGACAGACTTCGTTTATCTCTTGTCATACCAATTGTATAGATTAAATAAACAACATCAGGCATCGCTCCTTGGTCCGGAGGAAGCTGTGTATGACGGATTATATTATCTCTTACCGGTAAGTAGTCCTTCGATAACTCTCGCTCAATCTCTCTTTCCAATACACCATACCCGTAAGATGATTCGTACATCGCCAGGGATTGTGCTAGGACGACTTGTCTGTTGGTATCGCCATTCTCCAGCGCTTTGTCTAAACCTTTTTCCAAGTATGGAATAATAGCTGGTCCTGCAGTGCATACTTCCACAATCGGGATTCGTTCCGTAAAGACTTCATCCATTTCCATGTCTGCATACATATACAGCGGTTCTTCTCCAGTCAACGATTCCACTAATGCTTCCAGTTCATGCCCTTCATATTGTTTCGTTTCAACGGTGCGCGACAGGACGGCTTCAGGAAGCAACTCCTCTTTTATCAAGCGCTTCTGCAGTGCTCTGATATCAATATCTCTTGGCAGTTGTCGAGTGCGAACGGCTTGTGCCGCAGCAATTGCAGTTACACCACCCAAGTTTTCTAGATCCGACTGCATTCTGATTGCCGCAAATGCATCATGAGTAGCTGAAACTGCTTTACCGGCGATCAAAATCCCTTCCAGACCTTTCGGAAGTAAGATCTGGTATGGAATTTCAATTTCCAAATTCGGAGGAATCAGTCCTAAATGCATCCAATCCGCTCCGTTTTTACCCTTCATATCATGATTACTGAAGTGTATATTAATCACATCATCCCATTGCCGGTACCTAAGCTGGTCTGTCAAAGTCAGCACTTCTTCTCCCAATACATGCCTGGTTTCCCTTGAAGCAACGTATATGCCATGGTCATGGACATCCCTTTTACGCTTTCTTCTTCGGCCGTCGAGAATAGCCCGTGTATAATCCTCGACATTGGAGATATCGACCATGCTTGTAAAATTGTTTTGCGACCTGCCCGGCTTCGCAAATTGAGCCAGTGAATACCACATCACAATATGATCGCGTTCAGATCCATAGATATATTCTGCCCCGGCGAAAGCTGCTACGTCCCCGTCGCCTGTCGCATCGATTACTGCATCTGCCATCACGGCAAACGGTCCATAAGCGTTTACTGCCACTACTCCTCTGACTCTGTTTTCTTCCATGATCGTTCCGATTATTTTCGTATTGAAATACGTTTGAACGCCAGCTTTTTCTGCTTCTTTTAAAAGTGCATACATTTTTGCTTCAATATTCCATTTTGGACTATGATGATTGATTTTCTTTTGAACTTCATTTACTTTTTCCGTCACAAAACGATTGAACCCTACCCGACGGCCGAACCAATAACTGTCCACCGCACCTAAAGTCCCAGTTCCACCCAGACCTGGATTCATTTCCAGCAAAAGTGTTTCCATCCCTTCTTTAGCAGATGTGATAGCGGCTGTAGCCCCGCTTGTACCGCCGCCTACCACTAAAACCTCTGTCTGATGGACAATCGGAACACCCTGGCCAGGGACCATGTGTTTTTGGTATTGCCGGCCTTGTTGGGGCTGTTCCAACTCAGAAATCCGGTACTTAACTTCAGCTTTATCAGGAAGCTTTTGCTGTGACGGTTCTCCGCAGAATCGCATGAAATCTTCCCACTTACTGATCAATAATTCCGCCAATTCTATACCAAGTTGACTTGAGGTGATGGGGTTAGCAAATAGCAAACCAGCGTCCTCAAGTCTTGCCGCTTCATTCAAGCACCATAATCTTTGATCAGTGGAAGCAAAACCGTCAAGCCTTGCTCCATGATTCATTTTTTGAGCGGATGTTTCAGATAGATCAAGCTTCAACCGAGGAATTTGTTCAGACTGAAGTTCATAGGAGGAGGCGGCTAAGTAAGCATTTTGGCACGCTTTGTGCTCCTGCAGAAGATATTCAGCCAACCGCATCATCGTATGTCTTGAAGCAACCTCGTAATCCATCACTTGCTCTGAGACAGTTTCCTTATCAGATTTATCCATTTTAAGTTTAAATTCCAAAAATACATGACCATTTTCCGCATATCCTTGATGGACATAAGCTGTATTGTTCTCAATCCCAACTTCTTCTGGCAGCTTTACTTCTTTACCTATTATTTCTTCAGCCCTGTATAACTCGATCGTTTTCCAGAAACTATACCAGGAAGCATCGGCCTGTTCAAACTGCTCACCAGCTAATTTCAACACACTTGCAGACTCAGTCGCATCGATGACTATATCCGATTTAATAACCTGCCTCCCCGATTTATTACCTGTGACAACCATTTTCCTTCCGTTCTCATCAGTATAAAAACCAGTTGCACTGCTTGCATAGAGAAGTTTAATGTCTTTATTTAGCAATAAGTTTTCCAAAGTGGTCTTAACATGATCCATATAGAGGGCAATCTCTCCGTCCCTTTTCGTCCCCCGGCTTGCCACAGCTTGAAGAACTTCCGGCAACTCATTGAAATTAAACGGTCTAGAAGCGTCCAGCCATGGACGGAGGGTCGCTGTCACTTCCCGACCTAAATATGTCCTCGATTCTATGATGGCAACTTGTTTTCCTGCATCAGCCAGTTTTAATGCTGCAGATACTGCCGCAAAAGAACCACCCACAATCGCCACATCTACATCAAACAAAATCGGCAACTCCCGACTGGGGATTTGGACTTCCTTTTGTTGGTTCAAATAGTCAGATCCAGACTCGTTTACAGTCATATAAACATCCTTTTCGACGGGAACGTTCCCATTTTATTTTAGTTGTTTTTTCAGGTTTTCCAAATTATCCTTTGCTACATCCATCGGATTGCGATCATAATCTTCTTGTTCTATGATGAACCAGCCAACCCCGTTCCTTTTGCCTGTCTCAATAAATTGGTTTAGATCTAATATACCTGTTCCAATTTCTGTACTTGTTTTGTTGCCGCTTTCCATTTTCATGTCTTTTAGATGGAGGGAAATACACCGGTTCTTATATTTTTCCATAATTTCTGCTGGATCATGACCGGCATAGGAAGCCCAGTAACAATCCAACTCCATTTTTACCAGTTCTGGATCGGTGTTCTCAAACAACAGATCAAATCCTGTTTTCCCGCCGTACTGTTCGAATTCCCAGTTGTGGTTGTGATACCCAAATGTAAAACCAGCTTTCCTGCATTCTTCACCTACTTCATTTAAACGTTCTGCTGTCTGTTTATAATCATCACCAGTCCCACGCATCTGTTTAGGAAGGACAGGACAGATCAACAGGTCATTTCCTATAGTTTCATTAAACTGAAGCGTTTGTTCGAGCTCACTGCCTTGCAGCTGGTGCAAACCTGTATGTACGCCTGCAACTTTCACTTTCTCTTCCTCTAACACTGCTCTCAATTCTTCTGCGGGGGTCTCAAAGAAGCCGGCAAACTGCAGGCTGTCATATCCATAACTGGCAAGTTTGCGAATCGTACCGACCAAATCTTTCTCTGTCTTTTCCCTTACAGAAAATAATTGAAGTCCTATTTCAGTCATAGAATCACCTTTCCCTCTCGTTAATTAAAATTTTTCCATCATGTCTAATACTGGTGGACGAGCTGCAGAGCTTGTCAGCTGATAATGTTTTCCATCTGATGAGGCCAAATGGAATCCATGCATGATCTCCAATACGTGGTAAGTCAAGTTACCATTCGCTCGATGCTCGCGCTCCTCCAGTATCGATTTCGCCATATCGGCAAGTCCGATTCCGCGGCTGTTTGACCGATATCCATGAGTAAGAGGCACTTCAGCAAATTCTTTTTCCCCTTTTCGACGATATTTTACAGAACCACCGAATGTGTTCGGATCAGGAATGCTTAATGTTCCATATTCTCCGTACACTTCGATCCTAGGCAAAGTATTTCCCCAGGAGTCAAAGCTTGTTACCAAGGTTCCCACAGCTCCATTTTCGAAATCCAGCACACCAGATATATGTGTAGGTACTTCGACTGGAATTTTACGTCCTTCAGGTGTCTCTCGTTCAGGGAAAGATATGCTAGTCGACCCTGTAACCCTTTTCACCGGACCAATCAACGAAATAAGTGCAGTAAGATAATAAGGTCCCATATCAAACATCGGACCGCCCCCAGTTTGATAAAAGAAATCCGGATTTGGGTGCCACTCTTCCATACCACTGCTCATAAAGAAAGCATTTGCTGCAACTGGCCGGCCGATCCAACCGTCTTGAATTAATTTAATTGCTGTCTGAATTCCTCCACCCAAGAATGTGTCAGGGGCTCCTCCTACCCGAAGACCTTTTTTATTAGCTGTTCCGATTACTTTCTTTCCTTCTTCCAACGATACAGCCAATGGCTTCTCTGTATAGACATGCTTCCCGGCTTCAAGTGCCGCTAATGCCACTTCACTGTGGGCGCTTGGTATTGTTAGGTTTAACACGATATCGATATCCTTATCTGACAGCAGTTCATCGACTGTGTATGCTTTCACGTCGTATTCTTCCGCCTTCTCCTTCGCTCTTTCGATATCTAAATCAGCACATGCTACAATATCCAGTGATCCATATGTTCTGCAATTGTTAAAGTAAATCGTACTAATATTTCCACAGCCGATAATTCCAACTTTCATTTTTTCCATAATATACCTCCATAAATGCAATTAGTTATAATTCCAATCCAGGCTTTATATTAGCTGCTTTCTCTAATGCCAGAAGAGCGACAGAAAAACTAGCCAAATCACCTATTCGCTCACCAAGACCTGTAGGCGTTATTTCGCATACTGACAAAGACAAGCCAATCGCTTCCTTTTCCAGTTCTTGAAGGACCAATGGCTCTAATATCTTTTGCTGTCTCCCATAGATACTTCCGATCACAATCTTTTCCGGATTCAAGATATCCACCAGTAGAGCAAGTCCCCTTCCTAACCGGAATCCTACAATAGAGAAAACTTCCAATGCCAGTTCATCACCAGCTTGAGCGGCGAGACCGACCTTTTTGGTGGTTATGTTCCCAAGCTCATCGAGCCTCGGACAAAATAAGGGTGTTTTTCCTTCTCCAATGGCTTTTTCAGCCATTATTGCAGCGAGCCTGGCGATTCCGCCTCCACTACAGAAGCCTTCAAAAGAGCCTGCCTTCCCGAACCCTACCGGACCTTCCTCCGCAAGCCTGATATGGCCTACTTCACCTGCTAAATCATTAGTCCCGGAATATAACTGGCCATTCAGGATGAGCCCAGCCCCCATTCCCGTTCCAAATGTGAGGAAAATCATGTTTTCGGTGCCTTTACCCGCGCCCCACTTCCATTCAGCCATGGCACCGGCATTTGCATCATTTTGTAAGGCGACCGGAATATGGTATATCTCTTCCAGCATTTTGACTATTTCAATGTTTTCCCAACCAGGCAAATTCGGCGGTGCTACAATTAGACCTTTCTTACTGTTCAACGGGCCTCCACAGCTAATTCCGATGGAAGCCAATGTATGAATCTGATGCCTCTCCAACAGTTGATCCAGTGTGTCAGTCATGCTTTTGATGGCCTTTTCGGGAGTATCCGGTGTCGGGAACTCCACTCTTTCGACCGTATTCACCTCATCGCCAGACAACTCGCCGATCAACACCGCACATTTTGTTCCGCCAATATCCAATCCAGCTATTATGGTCATTGTTTAAAAAACTCCTTTTCCAGCATGATGCAGAGGGTATGGTAGATTGGTAGATGTCTTTCCTGAATATCCAAAGTCTCCTGATACGGAACACAAATCGTGACATCACAAACATCCTTCATCCTGCCACCACTTTCCCCAGTCAATCCGATCGTCTTCACCCCCAGTGATTTCGCTACCTTGACAGCTTTTAGCACATTGTTCGAGTTGCCTGAAGTGCTTATAGCTATCAACACATCCCCGCTATTTCCATAGCCGTATACTTGTTGGGCATACACCATGTCAGCGGCGACATCATTCGCAAACGCCGTCATGAGAGCGGACTGACTGGCAAGGGATATAGCCGGTAAAGCTTGTTGCAGGTTATCGGCAATATAATCGGCTTCCAATGAATCGACGTGACTCAGTTGCTTTCTGAACTCAGCATCCACCGGCCGCTGAAGCGTAAACCCTTTCATTAATTCGCCGACTATATGTTCACAGTCGGCAGCACTCCCGCCGTTTCCGCACAATAACAGCTTACCATTCTTTCTGAAGCTTTCTGTTAAGATTGTGAATGCGTTTTCTATATCTTTCCCGCAAACATCCAATTCCGGGTATTTGTTAATGAGTTTATCCGTTTCCTTATTCACTATAATCCCTCCTTTTTTGTTTAAGTATGAGCTGCAGCTTCCTCTCGCAAGTGATTAAATGTTGTTTCCAAGAATGTGCGATCTCCGAAACTACCTGACTTTAACACAAACAGGTAAGAAGGATCTGTCTGTGATAGACATGAAGGCAATCCTGGCTGAATCTCTTTCCACACTCTCATTCCTTTAATACCTAGCATCTTACATACTGCTGCAGAGGTGTCTCCACCTGCAACCACAAACAGCCTTTGACCTGTATGTTCAAGTACACCAGCTGTAATTCCTGCAATCGTTTCCGAGACAAAACGCGAAATTTCTGTATTGGTCCAGCCCCTGCTTCCTCCCAATTCTTTGGTGATTCTCACTTTTTCCGGGGTATTTGAAGAATGTAGAATAACATTACTCCCTTTGTTCATTTCATCAACAATCAGGCGGATGAATTTCCGGACTGTTTCTTCCTTATTTTCTTTCCCGATTATTACTGCCGTATCTAATTCCAACACGGTATTTCCAGTTTTTTTCATATACTCTATTTGCTCTGATGTTTGCGGAGTCAGACTTCCAGCTGCACAAAAAATCCCCTTCTCCATAATGTTAACTGGCAATGGAATGTTGTTTTCTTTTTTGTTAAGAGCGTCTTTTACTTTTGGAATCTCTTCTCCTAACGCCGAACTGCCACAAATCACTTTTTCCTCGTGTACAGCTTGGGCGATCTCATACAAATCTTCCTGCTCCGTAACATCCAAAATCACGTATTGGACAGATTTCTCTTTCTTTAATTGGTGTAACCTGCTTTTGATAGCTCCGGCACCTTCCTTGATAACAGGGTATGGAATCCCGATAACACGACGTTTTGTTTGCGACTGTAAAATTTCCACCAAATTGGACCGATTCATCGGATGAACCGGGTCTTGTTTAAATTGCGAGTCCTCCAGTTTTTCTCCATAAACATAATGTTCCGAATTGACCGTTGTTCTGCCGTTTTTCGGAAAACCCAGGACAACAATGGCAAATTCTTCATTCAACGCATCAAGCATTGCGTCAAACTCCGCTCCAATATTTCCTCGGAACACAGAACACGTTTTATTGATAAACTGGTTTGCCCCGGCCTTTTGAATATCTTTAGTGGCTTCGTAAACCTTTTGATAGGCCGTATCAGCATTATCAAGGCGGGAATCGGTGTCAAATATTAACACATCCGGCTTATCCCCGGTGATTTGACTTCCTACGGAAGGGTGGTAGCTGTAGATGTCTACAAGATAATCAGATTTACTGAACATGGCTCCTATGTCATTGGAGCCAGTAATATCGTCTGCGATAACTCCGATCATTGTTCATCCCACTCTCTTCTTGGTTTGTAGCCAGAATGGTGCAGAAAATCATCCACCTTATCTTCTGGCAGACTGTTCATCTCCACAGAACTGCTTCTGGATGTCAGCAGCATCCGGCATGTGTATTCCAGCGTCTGTAATGCCATTCTCGCTTCTTTTATACTAGTGTCATAGACTAGGACGCCGTGGTTTTCCAACAATAAAATATTGGCTTTAGATGCCTTTTCCTTAACAGCTTCTCCGAGTTGTTCAGAACCGGGATGATGATAGCCTACACGCTCGATTCTTTCCAGATAGTACATAGATTCCACAAACCAGTCAGATGGTATTTCCAAATTGGAACAGGCGGCGAGCGTACTGTAAAAAGGGGAAGCATGCAGTATCACTTTTATATCGGACCGCTGTTCATAAACAGCCTGATGCATGGGGACTTCTTTGGAGGGTTTCTTCCCCCCTGTCGTTTTTTTCCCGCCGATTCGGCATTCCACCAAATCATCTTGTTCCAATTCTCCTAAATACGTGCCGCTTGCTGTTATCAAAAACCGGTCATCTACCGTTTTGGCGCTAATATTACCAGCATTTCCCCAAGCCAAGCGATTGTCCATCATGTACCGGCCGACGTTACAAAGTTGTTCCTTAACTATTCTCATTTCCGACATATACTCCTCACTCCAGAATCGACTCTATCAATGCCCTTGATTACAATTGAAAATCTTCCGCATGATTTGCACTAGCCAGGAAATTCTCAATTTTATCGATTACCGTTTGTTGTACGGCGTATTGCCCTACCTCACGTTCTAAAGCTGGTAGTTTTTTGCATTCCTTGTTGGTCATTCTTTCTTCCCTATTAAGCGCTTTGAGCAGGCTCAGTTCCAAGTCAGTCGCAATATTAACCTTGCTGATTCCGCCATTTGGCAGTTTCATCGCTTCCTGGATCATTTCCGCCGGAACACCAGAGCCACCATGCAGTACTAGATGAACTGGAGTCAAAGATCGGATGGCTTTTAATCGATCCAGATCTACGGTTGGCTTTCTGACATTGTACACCCCATGAGCGGTACCGACTGACACAGCTAATGCATCAATCTTAGTTCTGTTCACAAATTCCAAAGCCTCCTCAGGATTTGTGTACAACTCCTCATCCCGGTCTGTTTCGATATAATCGGTTGTACCGATCATGCCAAGCTCCGCTTCTATCGAAACCCCTTTGGAGTGTGCAAATTCGGCAGCCTCGGCACTGATTTCGATATTTTTATCAAGCGGATGTTCGGAAGCATCCATCATGACAGAAGTAAATCCCGCCTCGATCGCGTTCTTGATTACTTGAAGCTCTTTTGTATGATCGAGGTGCAGGACAGTGGGCACCGTAATCTTTTCGTCTTTCATAGTTTGATAGAATACATCGCCAAATTCTGCTGGAGTAATACCATATCGGTCCAATTCTTTTTGTGAAATTTGGACAATAATAGGAGATTTAGTTTTTTCACCTGCCCTTACAATTGGAAGAATCATATCAGTATATCTGGGAGAAAAAGAGCCGATGGCAAACTTGCCTTTCTCCGCTTGTTCTAATGCTTGCTTAAGCGTAATAATGTTTTTGGATTTTGTTTTAGTCATAAAGATTGCTCCTTTGTTCATGGTTTTATAAATTCTTTTGATAAAAGGTTCTTAATGGTTGTTGAAGAGACATATATCCTTCTTCAAATATAATCCGATACTTGTGATAATTGTCGACATCCGGGGTGACAAAGCGGACATCTTCCCGGCTCAGCTGGCTCAACAATTCATCTTCATTCTTATATATCCCACAGCCCAGTCCTGCAATGGCAGCCGCCCCCAACAAGGACGCTTCTTCTAAAGAAGGAATGCTCAATGGGCAATTGGATACATCTGCCTTTATCTTTAACCAATGCTTGTTTTTGCTGCCGCCACCTACAGCGATTAATTCAGAAACCCTTGATATTCCAAGCGCTGCAGCAGTTCTTTTCATGTGTTCAAATTCATAAGCAGTTCCTTCCAAAACGGCTCTTAGTAGTTCACCCTTTCGATGGGTCGATTTCAATCCAATAAAGGCTCCTTTAGCTTGTGCATCTGGCTGTGGTGAACCGCTGCCTGCAAGATATGGATAATACAGAATTCCTGTAGGTTCACTTGGGAACTGATCAAGATATGAAGCAATGGCATCATAAGTCAATTGATTATCTGAAAGCTGGTTTCTTATCCATTCCACGGACCCGCCTGAAGATTGAATCGCTCCCATCCAAAAGTAACGGCCGGACAGTACGTGACAGCCAAAGTTGAAACCGGATTCATAGTCCTCCTGTGTCAATTTCTTCTCCTCTAGTGAACCTACGATTGTTTCTGCGGTCCCCATCGAATCCAGCACAATCCCCGGCTTTACAGCTCCTGCTGCCAGGGCTGCACATACATGGTCATGTCCAGACACAGCTACAGGAACTCCTTGTTTCAAACCGAGCATCCCAGCAGCCTCAGGCGATAATACTCCCATTTTTGTTCCGGAAGGCTTCGCATCAGGAAAAAGGGAACTATCCAAGCCGAAGTGGCGGATCAAGGGAATATCCCATTCCTTTTTGTCCATTCGAAATGCAAACGTTCTAGCTGCAAGTGTATAATCGGTCCCGATTTCACCTGTCAATTTGTAAGCAAGGAAGTCGGAAGTCGACAGCCATTTTGCATTCGTTAAACAATTGGGTCTGTTCTTTTTCAGCCACAGAATTTTTGCCAATCCATGCTTATAGTTATTACGGAGACCGGTTTTTTGAAATTGTTTCAATGAATCTATCTCTTTACCAATTTCTTCGGAAATCCTTTCCGTCCTCCTGTCAAACCACGGTATAATCTCAGAAAGATATTCACCAGTATCTTTATTCAGAAGCAATCCGCTTTCAGCCATGCTGGTTATCCCGATAGAAGCTATTTCGTCCTGAAAATCGACTGTCACCTCGTTTATAACCTGTCTAGCAGTCTTCCACATTTCATCGGGGCGGAAATGACAGCCGTCCTCGTTTTCAAATGAATGGTTGTTGCTGATTGCAAGCCGGATCAGTTCCCCATCAGCATGAAACAAACCGGCTTTTATATGTGTTGTACCAATATCGATTCCTAACAGGTTCATTTAACTCTTGGCCCCTTCTATCGTCTCCTTCACACGTTGCATGCCTAAAGCAGGACTAGATAGAAATTTGTCTTGCATTTCTTCAGGAAGACTCGTCACGACCCGGGCCATGGAAGCTTGTGCCAGAACTACGACATCTGACTCACTCGCCAAATCCGATAAAACCGCTTTCAATTTTTCGTCGTGGCCATCCTTGTCGCCTGCAAGCAAACATTGATAAGCTTCTCCTGCTATACGTGACTGGAATTCTACTTGCTTATTCAATTCATAACTCTTAGACCTCAACAAAGCAATCGTCGGGTTCAGTGTGGTGGCAAGCGTAGCCGCAACTCCAATTTTTTCTCCTTTTTCAATCGCCAACTCTGCCATCGGTTCATCTATTCTTACGACTGGAGTATTGATTTGTTCACGTGCTTTGGCGGCGACCTCACCTACCGATGAGCAGGCATTCAAGATAACATCCGCCCCAGCCTGTTCTGCATACCTCATGTATTGAATGAGCCGTTCTTCTACCTCTTCCGTGTTTCCCCCGTTTTCATTTAGCTGGGGTAAAATAGAATCATCCACAAAATTCACGATTTGATAGTCCGGTATATAATCTTTTGCAAGCGCCTTTAAAGGTTCAACCGTCAAAGGGGTGGTGTGAACTATAGCCAATTTCTTATTCATGTTACCCTCTCCTTCATTTGCATCACCCATTAGTGGTATATTGTGGTTTTTTGAACATTTCTGTTGTTTTCACTATATTATGAGGTAAAACCACCAACCAGTCAACCAGTTTCCCGAAATATATGCATGATAACCAACTTCCATTTCTGTTATAATCCTTAACAATCAACTACAGAAAATCAATCTTATTAGTTGAAAACACTTCAACTTGAATATTATTATGGTATTAGTTGGAATAATGATGAATATACAAAGTACTCTATTTCAAAAACTAACAACAAAACAACATTTGACGATAGGTTGATCCCAGGTACATTTACTAACTGGAAATGAGGTACGGATAGATGATTGCAGCAGAAAGAAGAAATACAATAAAAGAGTTATTGTATAAAAATAAGAGTGTCAAAGTTTCGGAGCTAGTTAACTTATTCAATGTTTCGGAGGAAACCATCCGCCGTGATTTAAACCAGCTGGAGAAAGAAGGGGTCCTCGAAAAAAATTATGGTGGAGCTATCTTGATTGAAAAGCAATCGCCTAATCAGATTATCCCTATCCATGAGAGACATCAGCAGTTTTATGAAGAAAAAGAGCGAATCGGCAGAAAAGCGGCAGAGTTAATCAGTGCGGAACAAACCGTGATACTTGATGCTGGCACTACAACATGGCATGTCTCTAAAGGTTTACAACAAGCTGGCAAATTAACGGTTATTACCAATGCTATGAACATTGCAGAGGAGTGCACCAAAAACGAAGCTGCCTCCATTTATCTTTTAGGTGGCAAACTGAGAAGAAACACACTGAGTACCGTTGGACCACAGGCTGAAATGGAGCTGAAAAAATATAATGCAAATTATGTTTTCTTAGGCACTTCAGGAATTTCCATTCGTCAGGGATTCACGAGTTCCGACTTGTATGAAGCGGAAATGAAAAAGGCAATGGTGTCGGCTGGACAAAAAATTGTGGTGCTTGCTGATCACAGCAAATTACAAAAAGCCGGTCTTACTTCGTTCTGTGACTTTGACCAGGTTGATATTTTCATCACAAGCGACCTGGCTGACGAAAGCATCCTTCGTCAGATAGAGCAGGCTGGTGTAGAAGTATTGGTCGTATCCACCAAAGAACCTGCAGATTCACCCAGCTAATCATCGACCCCGAACTCCTTCGGGGTCTTTTTTGTGTCTTTTATAATAGCCTCTACCCATTGGTATTGGTTATGCGTTTACAAGATTTCCTCCCCAAACTCATAAACGTTCTTAATACTCAACTTCCAATCTGTTGCCGATTACTTCGAACTCAAACTCTATAATATCGGTTCCTGTTAATTCAAGGCTCCTTTGATCAGGCTGAGAGCCTCCGATAAAAACTTTATACTTTCCAGGTTCGACGATACACTTTCCATTTTCATCAATGAGAGCCATGTCCCTTGGAGAAACGGTGAAACTCACTTCTTTTTCTCCCCCTGCTTCAAGGGAAATTTTTTCAACTCCTTTTAACTGCCATTTAGGTATATCCAAGGAAGCCTCGGTATCCTTCACATACATTTGCACTACTTCTTCAGATGTCCGTTTTCCCGAATTTTTCACTTTTGCTTTCAACGTGATTGACTCACCAGCACTTATTGCAGAAGACGATGAACCTGTTTTTTCATAAGTGAATGTCGTATAACTAAGACCATAACCAAATGGGTACAAGGCATCCTGCTCCATATAACGATAGGTGCGGTTTTTCATGGAATAATCCCGGAAGTCTGGAAGTTCTTCTGTCGACCGGTAAAAAGTCACAGGTAGTTTACCGGATGGGCTGTATTCTCCAAATAACAGGGAAGCAACAGCCCTCCCCCCTTGGGCTCCCGGATACCAACCTTGTACTATAGCCGGAAGATGTTCATCTGCCCAGTTTAATGCAATTGCGCTTCCCGATAAGTGAACCAAAATGACCGGCTTGCCTGTCGAGTAAATGGTTTCCAACAATTCCTGTTGAAGGCCGGGAAGATTCAAATCCGACTTGTCGCCACTTCCAAATGCATTGGATTCATGCATTTCTTCCCCTTCGATCGTCGCATCCAAGCCTAAGCACAATATTACAGCGTCGGCTCGTTCAGCGGCAGAGACGGCTTCAATGAATCTATCTTTCGGATCATCCAGACTGCTTTTTTTCTTATTGTATAATTCACACCCCTCGGCATAATAAACCCTTACTTCGTCCTTCAGCGCTTCCCGGATTCCTTCCAGTACCGTTACATACTCAGAGGCCGTTCCTTCGTAGTTGCCTGTCAAAGCAGCCCTACTGTCAGCATTCGGACCGATAACAGCAATATTATGGATTTTCTCTTTGTCTAATGGAAGGAAGTTGTTTTCATTTTTTAACAAAACCATGCTTTTCTTACTCACCTCAAGGGCCGCCTCTTTGTGTTCCGGACAGTTATTCATTTCATACGGAATTTTGGTGTACGGCACCTTTTCCGGATCATCGAACATCCCTAACTTGAACCTTGTCATCATTAATCGTGTAACTGCTTTGTCCAATGCTTCCTCCTTAACCAATCCTTCTTCAAATGCCTGCACTAAATACTTATACATCGAACCGCAGTTCAAATCACAGCCATTGTTCAGTGCAAGGGCTGCGGATTCCACCTTTGATCGTGTTACGCCGTGGCTTTCATGAAAATCAACGACTGCCCAGCAATCCGAAACAACATGCCCTTTAAAGTCCCATTCTTCTCTCAGAATTTGTTCTAGCAGTGTTTCACTCCCGCAGCACGGCTCCCCGTTCACACGATTGTATGCCCCCATAACCGACTCGACCCCGGCTTCTTTGACACTATCTCGAAAAGCAGGCAAATAAGTTTCATAAAGATCTTTCTTGTTTACTATTGCATCAAATGAGTGTCGTTCTTCTTCCGGGCCACTGTGCACGGCATAGTGTTTCGCGCATGCTGCCGCCTTCATATACTTCGGGTCATCTCCCTGCAATCCCTTGATATAAGCAACACCGAGCTTTCCAGATAAATAAGGGTCCTCTCCATAAGTTTCATGTCCTCGTCCCCATCTCGGATCACGGAAAATATTAATATTCGGCGCCCAGAAAGTGAGTCCCTTGTAAATACCTCGGTCATTTTTCCTGGCAAATTCGTGGTATTTGGCTCGTCCTTCTGTTGAAATGATATCGGCCACTTGATGGATAAGCTCCTCATCAAATGTAGCAGCCATCCCAATTGCCTGGGGAAACATAGTCGAAACACCTGCACGGGCAACTCCATGAAGACTCTCATTCCACCAATTATACGTAGGAATGCCAAGCCTCGGGACCGCGCAAGCCTTGTGTATCAATTGTGATGCTTTTTCCTTGACGGTCATCCGGGAAACAAGATCTCTTGCACGATCTTCGAAACTAAGACTATCATCCATATAATCCAGTTTTTCCTGCATTTTTCTGCCTCCTAAATCAATAGTTTAGAAATTTCTTTGTAATCCATTTTAGTGGAAGGGGTTACAATTTCACATGAATTATTTTGCTGTAATCATGAATTATTTTGTCTTTTCTCCTTATAAATGATGTAAAATATGAATATACAATTCTGCTAAACAAATGAAGGAGGGATTTAATGAAGAGTGATATCTTGCTTTGTGAATACTCCTATCACGCCGAAAAAAAGCACGTCAGCTGGCAGGATGGATTAGATTACTATTTTATCCGGTTACAGACAGAAGGAAATTGCACGGTAAAGCTGAACGGGATAACAAAACAACTTTACCCAGGCGATCTGCTGTTATGCAAACCCGAAGACAGATGTGAATTGTTTATTGAAGAATATACAGACAAATCAGGAGAAAGGTCCATCAGCAGCGGGGACTATTTCCTCCTTGCCAGAGGAATTTGGCTGGATGAGTGGTGGAAAAGGGAGGACCGACCAACCATCCAGCACATTCATGATACAAAAAAACTTACCGTCCTCTGGAAAGAAATAATCCTGGAGAAACGCAGAATCTATGATAAAGACGCGGAGTTGTTAGATTATTTGACTCGCTCTTTGTGTCTTTCCGTTGATATAGCCATTAAGGATACTCATCTTTATCAAAACCGGCTGACATCTCCGGTTCTTGCGATGAAAAGATACATTGAAGAGCATGCCACTCAATCCATTAAGATTCAAGATGTAGCAAATCATGCCGGTTTCAGCGTGTCGCGTGCTTCCCACCTTTTTAAAGAAAGATTCGGAAAAACAATCATCGAATATGCCGTTGAAATCAGATTGAATACTGCAGTGAAATTGATAAAGTACAGCGATATCCCATTGGAACAAATTGCAGAGATATCCGGTTTCGGGAGTTATACATACTTTCACAGGGTATTTCGAAAGCATCATGGCCAGTCGCCTGGAAGATTTTCTATTGACGCAACTTAAGAAAGAATTACTGGCCTGCTTCTTTCAGGTTGCAGGGAATCCTGTTAAACAGGAAAGCATCGGAGGTTTCTCTGTATGTGTTTAGCCAGGTAATTCCCTGTATAAGCTTCCCCATTGTCAGCATAAATGTCTAAGAGGTCCGATTAATTTTCCGCCAGCAAGCCGTTAGATACTGCTTTCTTTAAAAAAGCCACACTCAGTACTTCAGACATCTCTTACACATCGGAACCCCATGTTCCCCGTCGAACTGTCGATTGTATTGGAACTCCTTGCTGCCACACGGTATCGGTTGCAGTAAGAGTCATGACATAAATAAGATCCCCCTTTAATGACCTTTGACTGGCCCCGTGCAGGACCGCGCTGTTTCATATACCCGCTTTTACCAGGATTCTTGGTAAACCAATCTGAACACCATTCCCATACATTGCCTACTACATTATACAAATCATACCCATTCGGCGGGAAAGATTGGGCCGGTGCTGTACCAAGATAACCGTCATCCTCTGTATTCTCACAAGGAAAATGCCCTTGCCAAATGTTGCATAAATGCTTTCCATCAGGCATTAACTCCTCCCCCCACGGAAACTTTTTCTTCTCCAGACCGCCTCTGGCAGCGAACTCCCACTCTGCCTCGGTCGGCAGTCTTTTGCCGGCCCAATTACAAAAAGCAACAGCATCATTCCAAGACACGTGTATTACAGGGTGATTCATTCTATTTTCGACTGATGAGCCCGGTCCCTCTGGTTGAAACCAGTTCGCATCTTCTACTGCATACCACCACGGGGTTTGCGGCAGCCGCCTTTCAGCAATTCTCCACTCTGGTCGTACAAACAGATGAAATACGAAAGACCAATTGAATCTTTCCGCATCCGTCTCGTAGCCGGTTTCATCAATAAATTGTTTAAATTCCGAATTGGTGACCGAATATTTATCCATATAAAAAGAATTGATTTTAACCTTTCTTACAGGCCCTTCTCCGTCAGCAGGAAAACCATCCGGGTAATCCGTTCCCATGAAAAATTCTCCTCCAGGGACATAAGTCATCTTTTTTGTAAACTTCAATTCTTTTTTTGCGGTCACAACCTTTCTTTCGTATTGATTTGTTTTTGATTCAAATGATGACCGACTTGATACACAGCAAGGACTGGGTGAATTGGTTTGCTCCATTAACTGTTCACTCCTTTTTAAGAAAAAACGATTTCATAAAACACTTTTTAATATCTTAAACATACACCATCTTTTTAAGCAACATCCCTTTGGTAAGTCCTCGTTATTGGTAATTTTATACATTGACTAGATAGAATAGCGTATGTATAATCTGGTTTATTCAAGGAAAGCGTTTTCAGCTTATGTTCCTCAACGAAGAATGAACAATACATAAAACCCATTACATCAAAGCTTTAAGCACCTGGATTTCCATACTACAAAGCTTTTTTTACCTTTTTCAGGAAAACGTTTTCAAGCATAAGTTCGGAGAGAGGAGGATTATTATAAAAGTTTCCATCAAGGATATTGCGAAAAGATCAAATGTTTCCGTTTCAACTGTGTCAAGGGTCCTCAACAATAGTAAGCATGTAAGCGAGGAATTGAAAGAGCGAGTCCTCTCTGTTGTAGAGGAAACAAATTTCAAACCAAATTTGCTTGCCAGAGGACTTGTAAACAAAAAAACAAATTTAATCGGGGTCCTTATCCCGAGAATTTCCAACAACTTTTTTTCCCAGTTAATTGAAGGCATCAATGAAGTAGCGGAAAATTACGGCTACAATATACTACTTAGCACCTCTTACAACAATCTTCAGAAAGAACTGGAGTATCTAAACATCTTCGTAGACAGACAACTTGATGGCATTATTTTGGCTGTAACAGACTTCTCAGACCAACACAAGTCATTCTTTGAAAAGACAACTATTCCAACCGTGTTTATGGGACAGCAGCTTGATAAAGGGAAATACCCTTATGTCACCATTGACAACGTAAAGGCTTCTTGTGAGGCTACTAGATTCTTAATTAACCAAAAACACCAAAAGATAGCTATTCTAGCAGGTCCTGACTTCGATATCGCGACGGGTGACAATCGTCTGCAAGGCTACTTGGAAGCACTAAAGGAGGCCAACTTGCCAATCAATCCAAGATGGCAGACAAGAAGATACCATACCATCGAGGATGGCTACCAGGCAGCAGCACAGATCATGTCCCAACAAGAGCGACCCACAGCCATTTTTGCATGTTCCGATCAGCAAGCCTTAGGAGCAATCAATTATTTACATGAACATGGTTATGATGTTCCTGGCGATATTTCTGTTGTCGGATTCGACGACATTGACTTGGCCAGCGTCTTCAAGCCCAAGTTGACAACCATAAAGCAAAATCCTGTAGACATAGGAACCACAGCAGCACGATTATTAATCGATCAAATTAAAGAACGGCCGATACCGTTTAAGGGAAACTATATTCCATTTCGATTAGTTGTCAGGGAGAGCACAAAATCATGGAATGATGTCGAAAAACCTAACTACAATCAATAGGAGGAATGGAAATGCTAAAAAAAATAGGGATTGCAGGTATGGCATTGCTTACAACCGCTGCCTTGGCAGCTTGCAGTGATTCTCCGAGTTCATCTGCTGATTCAAGCGGAGACGGAGAAATTTTGAAAGTAACCTATCCTACATGGTGGGAAGACTGGTTCAAAGACTTGGAAAAAGATTTTGAAGCAGAACATGAAGATATCGATGTCGAACTCATACCTCTTCACGACGATGTGACAACCAAACAAGCTATGATGATGAAGTCAGCAGAAACCTCCCCGGACGTTGCCGTCGAGGATACCTTTATCCTGAATTCCGATGTCAACGCAGGCTATCTGTCACCTATGGATGACATGTTAGAGGCCTGGGATGAATGGGATAACTTCGAATCTACTACAAAACAAGGGGTTACTGCTGTTGATGGTAAAGTGTACGGTGTTCCATTCAGCACGGATGTCCAAGGATTATGGTACAACAAAGAGTTGTTTGAAAGTGCAGGCCTGCCAGTGCCTTTCGATCCACAATCCTGGGATGATGTTTTAAATGCTGCTGAATCTATAAAAGGGGATAGTGCAGAAGATGTCATCCCTCTTTTCACTTATGTTTCCAAAGCAACCGGGGAGGCTACTTCGATGAGAAGCTTCCAAGTTTTATACAACGGTACTGGTTCTGAACTATACAATTTTGACGAGAAAAAATGGGTAGTGGATCCGAATGCACTTAAGGATACTTTTGGATTTATTGACCAGGTCTTTAAAAAGGAAATAGGCCCTTCCCTTAGTGTTGCTTCGAACAGCCAGGTGGCAAATCAGTTATCTGAAGACTTGATGATCAATAATAAAGTTGCGATGGTGATGGATGGAAACTGGGTTGCAGGAAGCTGGCGAGAAGGACGGGCAACGCCTTGGCCAGAAGCTCTGGATACATGGGGATTCATCCCATTCCCAACACAAAATGGGCAGGAACCGGGCTATACCTCTATGTCTGGGGGATGGGCACTATCCATACCTAAACATTCCGATCAACAAGACTTAGCGGCTGAGTTTATTAAAATGGCCGTTGATGAAGAGCACCAATTTGATTATGTCAAACAAACCGGTGACATGACTGTTCGTACAGATGTAGCGGAAAAGGAAGAATACCTGAACCAGCCTGTCAGCAACTACCGGGAAGCTGGAGAGATTTTGAAGTACACGAATTTCAGACCAGCTGTGGATGATTATCCAGCTGTTTCTACACATATTCAGGAAGTGATGGAAAGTGTCGCTTCCGGCAGTCTGTCACCGGAAGAAGCAGTCAAAAATTACGAAACAGGATTGAAGCGGATTGTCGGTGAAGAAAACGTGATGACAAAATAACTTAATGAGACCAATTCCTGACCGGTTTTGGTCTCTCACTTTCCATCGGGGGGGCAAGAACTCATGTTGGCAAACACACAAGCTGCAAAAAATAACAATAATTTTCAAAAAGCACTTTTATTCTTGGCGCCAACCATCATTCTATTATTGATCTTTTTTGTTGGTCCCATTTTCATGACCTTTTTTTTCGCCTTTACTAATATGTCATTGACCGGCGCCGCGGCACAAAATATTGAATTTGTAGGATTTCAAAACTTCGTACAGATGTTCAAGGATCCAAACTTCAAAACATCCTTTACTGCCACCATGATATTTTTGATATTCTCGGGAGTCATCGGACAGCAGGTTCTCGGGTTTTTGCTTGCATTCTTAATGAAGCAGAAAAATAAAACCTTCCGGAAATTTGTCGGAGGCACCGTCATGGCTGGATGGGTAACACCGGAAATCATTGTCGCTTTCACCTTTGTCTCTTTTTTACACGATAATGGGACATTAAATCAAATCCTTGGAACCATCGGAATAGAACCTATATCCTGGCTTTTTACTTTTCCAATGGTGTCTGTGATTATCGCCAACATTTGGCAAGGGTCCGCACTGTCTATGTTGATGTTCCAGGCTGCACTGGACAACGTGCCTGTCAGCGTCGAGGAATCAGCAAAAATAGATGGGGCAAATCGATGGCAGCGTTTATGTAAAATAACTATTCCAATGATAAAGAACACGATTTTTACGAACCTGGTTATCATTACTTTAGGTACTCTCGGCGTGTTTACTTTGATCTATACCATGACGGGCGGCGGCCCTGCCAGAGCGACATCGACTTTACCTGTGTTTATGTACGAGCAGGCATTCGTTAATTATCAATTGGGTTATGGTACAGCAATTTCACTAGTCATTCTCTTAATCGGAATAGTACTAAGTTTAGCTTATATCAGACTACTGAAGGCAGAAGATTAAAGGAGGGCTGAAAAGTGAAAAATAATAAATTCGAAACATTCCTTGCCTATGCAGTTTTGGCAATCATCGGTATATTATTTATTATCCCGTTGTTATGGGTTATTTTTGCTTCATTTGATGCCAATGCAACACAGGTTATCAAGCTGCCTGAAAACCCAACACTGGATAATTTCAAGGAAGTAATCATGAACCCGGTCAATCAGCGGGCTTTTCTGATTGGTATATTCTTGTCCGGCGGGCAGACGATTTTAGTTGTCATCTTTTCCTTGTTAGCGGCATATCCATTGTCGAGATTCCCAATGAAAAACAAACAAAAGATATTACTGGCCATCCTGTTTATGACTTCACTGCCCATTACAGCTGTTATGGTACCAGTCTATCAATTGTTCACCTTTTTGAATCTGCAAGACTCCTTGTTTGGGACGCTTCTTTTTCTTACTGCATCCCAACTTCCATTTGGTATCTGGATTATTAAAAATTTTATCGACGGAGTATCGGTAGAATTGGAAGAAGCTGCCTGGATTGATGGCGCCTCCCTCTTGACTGGACTGCGAAAAGTAGTCGCTCCCCTGATGATACCGGGGATATTCACGGTCAGCATATTTGTATTCATCGGAAGCTGGGGGAACTTCTTCGTTCCATATATCCTGCTGCAGTCTCCTGAAAAGCTGCCGGCATCTGTAACCATATTCCAATTTTTCGGACAGTATGGTTATGCAGCATACGGGCAGCTTGCAGCATACTCTATCTTGTATATGCTTCCCACGTTCATCCTATATTACTTCGCCCAAAACCATATGTCCAAGGGCTTCACCATGGGCGGGGCAGCTAAAGGTTAGACAAGAGACAAAGCGGGCAGGACACTTATGTGTATCTGCTCGCTGTTTTTAGTGGGTAAAATGCTTTTCTTTTGAACAAGTCTATTAAAGCTTACCCCCCTGCTTTCCGCTTTAACTTGGTCACAGCCACTTTAAACAACCTGGACTGATACACATAATCAATACACGTACTAATGATCAACCCATGCAAAACCACTCCGAAAATGGTCAACAATACCGTAATCGCATGCCCTGCTCCTGTTGTCGGATCAAAATCAGACTGGCCGAAAAAAGTGATAGTCATCAAACTGCCGATAAATGCATCCCAATAACTGTCTAGTTCCGGCTCAAGCAAGTATAACGGAATAATAGATAGAAAGATTACAAGCATTGTTATCGATGCTACCAATCCCAAATGCTGTCTTTTAAAAAACTTGATAAACGGCATCGTATAGTACTTGGTAATCGTCTTCAGCCGGAGAAGGTGAAGGATCCGCGCAAACCTTGCAAATTGGAAAACCGCATCCAACGGAATGACGGCAATCACCAGAAAAGGATTTTGCTTGATAAAATCAAGTTTGCTGTCACTTTTGACAAAGCGGTAAAGAAAGTCTATGAAAAATATTCCCCAGGTAACCCAAACAATGACCCCGTCATATCCGGTACTTTTCCATAGCGTAGCGACAGAAAAGGAAGCAAGTAAGATCATAAATATTTCATAAACTATTTCTTTCTTTTGTTTATTTTGGTAAATTTTCATTTCGCAACCCCGCCGCCTCTTCATACATGAAGCAAAAGTTCTATTTCTATTATAAGCACTGGAGTCAAGTTGATGAATTATATTATGTAGGAATGTAAAAATAGGATTCCAGAAGAGGCACGGTAAGAATGGCTCTTCCCCCTCCCCTTTATGCAATTGCGTAAGGGTTTTTCACGCACTTCTCCATACCCGGGTGAATAGTATAGAAAAAAATCGATAAAGGGGGAGGAATATGCCTATTTCATTCCCGGTCCGTACTGAAACCGTGAAGGTCGGCAAAGAACCGATACAAGTTTTTTATCCAAGGGCAGTTAATATGGCCGACACAAGATTGGAGCGGTATATCAACCAAGCCATCGAGTCTCAAACCCAGCAGCTCATTGATCTCCAGGTAGGCAATATGCCATCAACGGTGGAGGAAATGCTCGGAACTTACGAACTAAAAAACAATCAGCGTCAAGTCCTCAGCCTGTCTCTTTCCAACTATACGTACCACTATCAAGCCGCTCATGGCATGACTTTTATTAAATCACTGACATTTGATTTGAAAGAAGGTAAGCTTGATTCGTTATCTGACTTATTTACACCTGGAAGCAATTACGAAGAACGGCTGAACACCCTGATCAGTGAACAGATCATTGAGCGGGACGTCCCGCTTTTGGAAGATTTCCCAGGAATAAAACCTGATCAGGACTTTTATATCGCAGATAAGTGTCTGGTTATTTATTTTCAGCTTTATGATCTGACCCCCTATGTTTACGGTTTTCCGATGTTCCCTATTTCTGTCTATGATTTACAGGACATTATCAGGGAAGACGGCCCGCTCGGAAGAATGGCCGAGAACAATTAAAGGGCTCGACGCAAGACGGCCAGATGGCAAGAATGGAGCGTTGGATCGGCCCTTGATGAAACTTGAGCGTCCAGGTTTGAAGCAGAAAGAGAGCTTACTAGCATCATTGTAAGCTCTCAAGCTTTTTTCAATAATAAATAAATGAAATAAGGTGCTCCAATCAGTGCTGTTACAATACCGGCAGCAATACCCTCCGGATCTGCGACATTCCGGCCAATCGTGTCCGCAACCAGTAATAACCAGGCGCCGATAAGCAGGCAAACCGGCAGAAACAATTGATGTCTGGAACCGACAAGCCTTTTTGCAATATGTGGAGCCATCAAACCCACAAACGCTATTCCGCCGGTAACGGAAACAGCGGCAGAAGCCAGCCCGACGGCAGTAAGGATAAGCGTAAGCCTTTCTTTTTCAAGCGAGACACCTAAGCCAATCGAAACAGAATCACTTAATTCCAGAAGGTTTAAACGATTTGCTTTATAAAAGACTACAGGAAGCAAAATGACCAGCCATGGGAGGACCGCCCAAATATACGGCCAGTCGGTGCCCCATATATTTCCCGCGAGCCACTTGGCAATGAAATCGACTTTCTCCCTTTCTGCAGAGGAAATAAGGATGATCATGATCCCGGAAAGAGCCATGGAAAACCCAATACCAGTCAAGACAAATTTGACCGGCTGCAATCCGCTTGCTCTGCTGTAGGAAAACACATAAATGAGGCAAGCTGTGAGACATCCACTAATAAAGGCTACAATCGGAATTGCATAGACAAAAGACCCGACCTCAATCGGAAAATACAAAAAGAAAATGGCAACACCTACTCCTGCCCCGGCATTGATTCCAACGATGCCCGGGTCAGCTAGTTCATTCCTTGTCACTCCTTGCAAAACAGCACCAGCTACAGCGAGTGCCATTCCTGCAAGAAGGGTAATCAAAATACGGGGAAGCCTGATTGTAAAAAGAACAAAATCCTCTTTGAACGTTCCCTGGCCGGAAAGGATCGGAATAATCCGATCATAGGAAACAGAAGAATATCCCATTCCCATACCTGTAATGATTGTTGTAAGAACTAGGAGGACTAAAACAATGATGGTAATCCGTTGTTTTCTGATAACAGCAGGATGTATCACGAGAATGCTTTCCCTCCTTTATTTACGATAAACAGGAAGAAAGGCAGGCCGAGCATGGCAACAATCGCAGCAACAGGCGTTTCATATGGAGCATGGATGGTTCGGCCAAGCGTGTCGGCAATCAACATGAAGCTTGCCCCGACAACAGCAGACATCGGCAAAATGAACCGGTAATCGGTCCCGACTAGGAACCGGACAATATGTGGAATCATAAGCCCTATGAATGTCATATTTCCGACAAGAGCCACGGAAGCACCCACAAGGAAAATAATGACCACGAACAGAATCGCCTTGATCATCCTTGTTTTCTGGCCGAGCCCGATTGCCACTTCTTCATTCAAGCTTAAAATCGTCAGTTGTCTGGAAAAGTATGTAGAAACGATAATGCCTATCAAAATAAATGGGATGATGACTTTCAACTGACTCCAGGATGTACCAACCATTCCACCCGCCGTCCACATCGAGATATCCTTGGAGATATGAAAGTATAAGCCAAGTCCTTCTGCTGCTGCCTGGAGGAATGCGGTGATTGCCGCACCTGCCAAAACGATCCGGAAAGGCGAAAATCCTCCTCTTTTCATCGAACTGATCCCAAATACTAGGGCAGCGCCTGCTGCGGCCCCTATAAAGCAGGAAATCATTAACCCCATGAAGCCAGCAACTGGAAAGAATACAAGCGTCAGTGCTAGAGCAGCATTGGCACCGGCAGTCAGGCCCAGGAGTCCGGGATCCGCCAGCGGATTACGCGTCAACCCCTGCATGATCGCACCTGCAACCGCAAGTCCTGCTCCGACAAATACAGCGGCAACTTCACGAGGCAGACGGATGTCACGGATAATATCAGCCGCATCCGACGTCATACTTGATGACAGTGCCAGCCATACATCCCGTAAGCTGATATCAGCGGCGCCAAGCACCAGAGCCATTGCAAACGTAGCACCCAAAACCAGCATAGCCGCTGTCATCTTATATATAAATGTTATATTGCTTACAGATTTCATGTTGCACCAATTCTTTCTCAATAGAAATTTTCAGGCTCTCCATAACCTACCTAACATCAGCAAATCCCGCTAGTGAGTCGAGACATAGAATCAACCGCGCTTTTCCCGCCAGTCTCCTTGCGCAATAAATTGTAAGTAATGCACATCGGCTTGTTTGTCCGAGGGTCTCGGCCGATTTCTGCGTCGATTTGAAAAACTTGTTTTAAAACGTCCCGTTGAATCACCTCATTGCTGGACCCTTTCTTTACGATTTTCCCATCCTTCAAGGCAATGATATGGTCTGCAAAGCGGGCCGCCTGGTTTAGATCGTGAAGGACCATGACGATTGTCCGACCTTCTTGTTTATTCAGTTGATCGATGAGCTCCAAGACTTCCAATTGATGGGCCATGTCCAGATATGTCGTCGGTTCATCAAGAAAAATCAATTCCGTTTCCTGGGCGAGCGCCATCGCAATCCAGACCCGCTGCCGCTGACCGCCTGATAAATCATCGACAGAGCGGTATTTAAACGCTAAAATGCCGGTAACTTCCATAGCCCAGTCAATAATCCGCCTGTCTTGCTTGGTTACTCTGCCGAATCCTTTCTGATAAGGAAACCGTCCGTATGCCACCAATTCGGCTACAGTCAATCCCCCTGCACTCTCCGGAGATTGAGGAAGGATGGCCATCTTTTTGGCAAGCTGTCTGGTATTTTCCTTGGATATACTTCTCCCGTCCAATACGATTGAGCCTCCATGTGGTGTAAGAATTCTGGTAACAGCCTTTAATAACGTCGACTTTCCACACCCGTTCGCACCAATAATAGTGGTAATTTTGTTGTCGGGGATTTCCAATGTCATTTCTTTTATAATCGATTTCTCTCCGTAACCAACAGTCAAATCTTCTGTATATAGACGAACCATTCTTCAGCCTCCCATGAATTTATCTATTGAGCGCAATTAAGTGAGAATGATTTTCAATATCATTTACATTGACAATATAATCGAGTATCATAATCGTGTCAACTATTTTCAGAAAATAAACAGAATTACTTATACAGGGGAGGAACTATAAGTGGATAGAATAGAATGCTTTGATGTGACCATAATCGGTGGTGGACCTGCCGGGCTTTTTTCGGCATTTTACAGCGGGTTGAGGGAAATGAAGACCAAAATCATTGAATACCAGCCAACACTAGGCGGAAAAGTGCATGTCTATCCGGAGAAAATCGTCTGGGATGTCGGCGGGCTTCCCCCAGTCCCGGGGGCTGAACTGATGGAAAATTTGGTCGCACAAGGACTTACCTTTGACCCGGAAGTAATTCTCAACGAAAAAATCGAATCGATCCGCCGGACCGAAGAAGGAATATTCGAGTTAAGAGGGCCTTCCGGCAGAAAGCATCTTTCGCGTACTGTAATTATGGCCGTGGGTGGCGGGATATTGAAACCTCAAAAACTGCCAATAGAAGGTGCAGAAAAATTCGAAATCACCAATTTGCATTATACGGTCAAATCATTGAAACAATTTAAAGACAAGACGGTCATCATATCTGGCGGCGGCAATTCTGCCATTGATTGGGCAAACGAGCTGGAGTCTATTGCAAAGAAAGTGTATATCACGTACCGCAAGGACCAGTTCACCGGCCACGAGGCCCAGATATCCCGCTTAATGAACAGTTCTGTAACCTGCTGTTTCCATACAACCATTACAAAGTTAGTAGCCGACAAGAACCACAAAAAAATTGAAAGTATAGAATTAGCCAATACCCGGACAGGTGATATTAGTTACCTTTCTGTTGATGATGTCGTCATCAACCATGGATATGATCGTGATTCCTCGTTGATGAAAAACAGCAGGATAGACATCCAATTAATTGACGATTATTTTATTGCCGCCAGTCCGATGGGCGAATCTTCCATACCGGGTTTATACGGGGCGGGAGATATCCTGAAGCACGACGGCAAACTCCATCTGATTGCAGGTGCCTTTCAAGATGCTGCCAATGCAGTCAACAAAGCCAAGCAGTTTATCGAGCCGGAAGCAACTGAATATGGCATGGTTTCCTCCCATAATGAAATATTTGCAGAAAGAAACAAGAAATTGGTTAAAGGTATTGTCAGAAAATCCAGGCTAAAATTAAACCGCCAGTTGGTAACTGCCGGTCGTTGGGAAGTGTTTATTGTCTGTTAAGATTAATATATGCTTTCACTAGAGCGGGGGGAGAGAGTAACTCGGGCGCCGGGGACATATACTTGAGCGCGGCAGCTAGTGCGAGTTGTACTTTTCTCAGGGAACAAATCCTCCTCACAAAGTTGACTGGACGGGAACATTCAAGTATTGAAAAGCATTTTTGATCGATGTCTTTAGATAATCCGTGTCAGAATAATAACCCCAATGGTGCCAAGCACAGGTCATGCCTGGCAGGTTGATTGCAGAATCGCCTGCCTTCAAACTTGTAACGTTCGCAGCTGATACTATATAGTCGGACCTGCCCCAAAATTTATTGCCAGCCAAAACGAAATACTTATTTACATGATGATAGCTTTGTTCAAGTTCATTCAGTTCTTTAATAAACGGACTTTCCTGGCATAGATCTAGGATGCCTTGATTCGACTCGTACTTTAAATCGGCCAGATCGGCCATGCGCCAGTTCTTCGGGTTGAATTCATCGAGTATGGCCATAAAAAACCACTTATCTTCAAATTGATTGACCATACTCTTCGCCAGGAAGGATCCATTGTTTGGTGTTCCTGCCATGATTAAGGAAGAGATATCTGCTTCCTCTTCGACAATCGCGCTTCTGGACACAATACCGCCCATACTATGGGCAAAGACAATAACACCTTCACTTCCATCGTTTATTTCAGCAATTTTTTCAGCTAGGATACTGGCGTTTTCTGTTATTGCCGGGCGGACAGTCGGATAGGAAAATGCCACAACATTAAATTCAGCCTCCAGCAAGCCGTACAATTCCACAAAGTTATCCCCGACCACCGAACATAAACCATGCACAAGCACTGCAGTCTTCTTGTCCGGTCTCAAATCCAATTCGCCCTCTACCAAATCGATACTTCCGTTGTTCAGACGTACCATATTTACCTGTGGGACAAGGAGTTCATCTTTTAACCCCAGCAACTTAGCAACGAAAACGGCAACTTCATGAAAATCACCCAACTTGTCACGTATCCAGTCTGTCAGCCTGTTTCCTTTTGCATTTATATCAAGCCGTACCATATCAGTCTTGTTTTTAAACAAGAAAAACGGAGGATTTTTCGGAATGATGCCCTCTTCCTGAAAGTTTTCCATGGCTTGTCGTAAATCATTTTCATAAAAATCTTTTTCCATTGCAAAGGCTATCTCATCTTCCTTTACTTCCAACCCCAATTCCACCTCGTTTTGACTGAGGAACTCAGACTCGATTTCTACCGTGTATTTCTGTATAAGTGTCGGATTGGTTGTGATGAACATATGACTATCGATTTTTTCCTGCTTCACCCGGATTGGCGAGCTTTCTTTATTGTCGGCTTCATGCGGTATTCCATTAATAAAGATATACACCGCTTTGCTCCTCCTAAAATAGTATTTTTTACTACTTCCATCTCATTTTTCTCTATAGTATCATTTATTTAATTCATCTATTAACCGATTTTTGTAAGCGCTATCTATAAATGTGGGGAGGAGAATTTTTATGATAAGTGTTGTATTAGTTGTCGGGCTGCTTCTTTCCTTTATTTTGATGTATTTGGAAAATGATGAGTGGGTAGTCGCTTATGAAACGAACGAAACCAACGTCGGAGACGCCCAAACCATCTATTACCTTTTTAAAGGAAATAACATCAAAACCTCTTACTCTTATAAAATGAATCCGATGAACCTTTCGCTCACGTTCCATGAATACCGGGAAGGTAAATTCATTATAAAAGTTCCAAAAAAAGAGGCACATGCAGCAAGGGAAACGCTTTTTAAATTCAAAGTCCTTCAACAGCAAATGAACAGTTCTGTTATTAGAGATATTTGACTAGTCAGCAACTTAATCAATTTCGCAGAAGGGGCTACAAACCGTATCCGTAAAAAAGAGACTGCCGGGACATTCCGGCAGTCTGAAGGTGTGTGATTGTGTCTATTTAGAATATGAAATATCTTGAATCAATGTGTCTAACAGTTCTTTTGCATCATAGAACGTCTTGTCCGGCTTGAACGGGGTATCAGGCATGTCTCTTTTGCGGTGATTCATCCAGTATGCATTCCAGCCTGCCTGCTTCGCTCCTACAATATCGTTATCAAAAGAATCTCCTACATAGACTGTTTTTTCTTTATCCAGCTGCAGCTTGTCTTCAAGAATTTGAAAAACTTCCCGTTTCGGTTTGGCAATTCCAAGCGCTCCCGAAATAAAAATGTTTTCCTCCGGTATCCATCTGGCCAGATCGAGCTGTTTTATTTTCATGGACTGATGGTTCTCTTCCCCATTCGTGAGGATAGCCAGCTGCTTGTTTTGATTATGAAGAGATTCCAACAATTCTTCCACTTCTTCAAACAAGGTTATCCGCTGTTGTTCCTCCACATACGCTTCCTGGAACTCAATTGCCTGTTCACGCGTCATCGGAATGCCGAATGCCTCACAAGCTCCCGTCACCCGGCGAATGTGCATCTCTTGTTTAGAGACCTCCCCATCTTCGCTTTTATCAAATAAGGAATCACTGTACTGCCGGCTTATGATATAGAACTGGTCCATTTCCTCGTCGGTAAGTGGTTGTGAGATCATTCTTTTTATCGTCTTTTTCAAGGACAGTGCTTGATCATATAATGTATCATCAACATCAAAGATGATTGTATCCATATCTATCAGCCTCTTTCGTATGTTGTGCTACTATCATATCATGTCAGGAAACGGAAGACTATGACGATATATGGCAAGAATAAATTGCTCAGAGCCAAAAAAACAAGCAGCCATAAAAGGGAAACCCCGCAAAGGAGTTGTATTCCTTTCGGGGTTTTAGGGATTGATTTATGTTATTTACAATACAGTTGAGTAATTAGAAGCTTTTTTTCCCGGCTGGAGTATTTGTCGTGATTAGTAGTGTTAGATTGGTTGTGAGGGAACGATGAAGAATCCTATGGCCTGGAGATACGCTAATTTCGTTGCCGTTGTCGCTCTCTCTGTCTCAGGAACTGACTTGGGTAATCTATCTCCATATCCCTTGACTCAGATTCCTGTGCAAATGGACCAAACTCTTCCTCAGGATCAAAGTGATGCTGTCTTCCCGATGATTTGTATCTGATATGGAATTCTTCTTCATATTCAGGAACCTCTTCTTCATCTGATATCCGTTTCATACCGGATATCCATGTCTCCAATTTATATGTGCCCCGATCAATGATACTGCAAAGATCTTCAAGGGACTGAGTCAGCTCGGCCAGACAATCCAGCCCATTCCTTAAAATGATTCCCCTCTTTTTCGCTTCGTCAATAGAGTGGTCCAGCCTGTACACTTGATCCTGGTAATGGAATTCGATGAAGCAGCTATTGCGGTCCCAGTTAAACGTGTACTCCTCTACTTTTAATCCCTTCATCACCCTGGTCAATTTTCTTTCACACATGCTTTGTTCTTTGTATGGGATCCTCTTAAAAATATTCTTGAGCACACCCTTCACCTTCCTTTTCGTTATGTTTTTTGGTGATCAAGTATCTTAACTATCAATTCGCTAAAAGCATACAAAATCCCTGTTAGAATCGTTTTGCATTTATCGACGTAATTTTACAAAAGACTGCTTTCCCTATCTTCTGTGCTGGTATGGCGGTTGTTTCTATAACGGATATTGCCAAGAAACGAATTATCAATCTAGTATATCACAAATTTGTTCGTAATATTTTTTGACAAAAACATTGATGAAGAAAATAATTTTAACTATTCTGAAAACTATCAAATTACTATTCCTGCAACTATTTTTATTTCTATCCATTATCAAAAGGAGGGATTTACATTGCTCGAATTGTTTAGTCACACAGCAATATGGATATTCGCCCTGTCAATTGTTGCAGTTGTTGTCTTCCAAGGTATCACTTTCATCAGGATAACCTTAAAAACCCTGCCAAGTGCCGGGATGACCGGGGAAGAAGCAAAAAGCGCCCTGAAAACCGGCGCGATATCCGCTATCGGTCCATCGCTGGGCATTATGATTGTGGCAGTCTCCCTCATTACATTGATTGGTGATCCGTTAACGTTAATGAGAATCGGCATTATCGGTTCAGCACCGACCGAATCAATGGGAGCAAGCCTTGCTGCCGATGCCTTTGGAGCAGAATTAGGTTCTCAGGAATTTACGGAAAAAGCATTTACCACTGTCGTTTGGACATTGTGTCTTGGCGGTATGGGATGGTTAATTGTCACGGCCCTTTTCACAAAATCGCTTGGAAAGATACATCATAAAGCTTCCACAAAAACCTCAAATCCCAAATTAATGTCTATTGTCGCCACCGCGGCTATGCTGGGCGCGTTCGGCTACTTTTCAGGAAGTGAAATGATCAAAGGTATGGGCCATACGATTGTCATTATTGCTTCCGGCATTACGATGGTCATCATCTTGCTCATCGCCAACAAATGGAAGATGAATTGGTTAAAAGAATGGTCGCTTGGCATATCAATACTTGCCTCTTTATGCGTAGGTTACTTTTTATTATAAAAAAACAAGGAGATGATGTTCAATGGGAATGAGTCCAGAAGCCGTTAAACAGAAAGAATTGGAATTTGAAGTTGCTTCATCCCCTGCTCTTACGATGGGAGAGTTCCATAACAGAGCGCATTTTTGGGGACGCCTGACGATATGGATTGCTATATTAATCTCCGTTTCTCTTCCTCTGTATCTATCCTTTGTCCTGGGATACCATCCAGGCTGGGGACCCATTATAGCCGGTTACACAGCCTACGCGGCATTAGTAGGCTTTGCCTGGATCATCGAACCTGTCTCCTACTATCCAAGTTTAGGAATATCCGGAACCTATATCAGTTTTCTTACCGGAAACATATCTAACATGTGCCTACCATCATCTGCAGCAGCCCAGAATGCAATCAACGCCGAGCCTGGCACGAAAAAAGGGGAACTTGCCGCCACGCTAGGCATCGCAGCAGCTTCACTTGTCAACATTGCCATATTAATTCCGATTATATTAAGCGGATCTTTCATTGTTTCTCTGATCCCTGAACCGGTTCAAGAGGTATTCACCTTTATTGTCCCTGCCATTTTTGGAGGAATCCTTGCTCAATTTGCCGTCAAAAAACCAAGCTATGCTGTGATTGCAATAATCCTGGGTATAACGGTAAACCTTGCCCCTATCACCATATTGCTGAAAGCCTTTCTCACCATCGCCTTGACCATCACGATATGTATGTATATGGAAAAATGGAAAGAAGCAAAGTCATAAGCAACCCTATATTATTTAAAGGAGTGATGATTGATGAATAGTAAACAAACTATTTCTCAATGGATGGAAAACAACCAGTCTGTATTCACGGAAATGGCAAAAGAAATATGGGAGAATCCGCAAATTGCCTATGAAGAACAATTTGCCTCCGAGTTGCAAATGTCCGCTTTGAAAGAAGAAGGCTTTGCCATCCAGACACCTGTGGGGGATTCACCAACCGCTTTCGTCGCAGAGTATGGTTCTGGAAAACCGATTATTGGTATATTGGGAGAATACGATGCCCTGCCAGGGTTGTCACAAACCGTCAGCACCACCCATGACGAAGTTGTTCCAGGCGGCCCGGGACATGGCTGCGGGCATAATTTATTAGGGACGGCAGGAGTGGAAGCGGCTTTTGCACTGAAAAACATTATGGATTCAGAAGAACTTAAAGGTACCATCCGTTACTATGGATGTCCTGCGGAAGAAGTGTTGTCAGGTAAGACATTCATGGCCCGTGAAGGGGTGTTCGATGACCTGGACTGTGCTTTAACCTGGCACCCCGGCACCTCCAACATGGCGGTCAATTTAAGCATGCAAGCGATGGTTTCCGTGAAATTCCATTTTAAAGGGACAACAGCACATGCGGCTGGAGCTCCACATGCCGGCAGAAGTGCTCTTGATGCAGTAGAGCTGATGAACGTCGGAGCTAATTATCTTCGCGAACACGTTCTGGATGGCTCGCGCATTCACTATGTGATCACAAACGGCGGTTTGGCCCCTAACGTTGTTCCAGATGATGCGAGTGTCTGGTATTACTTAAGGGCGGCTACCAAGGACCAAGTAGAAGATATGCTCCAACGAGTAGAAAAGATTGCTGAGGGAGCTTCTTTAATGACGGAAACTCAAGTAGATTCGGAAATCCTCGCCTTCGCATATGAAACACTTCCGAATGAAGCATTGAATGATGCGATGTATGAAAATATGAACGAGTTGGGTCTCGAACCATTCACACCCGATGAACAGTCATTTGCCCAGGCATTAGTAGATACGGTCGATTCGAAGGTAGTCGAGATGTCCAAGAAGATGTTTGGTAAGCCTATCGATGAAATGCTGCCTACTTCCGTCGAAAACGATAAAAGCCTGTTCGGAAAAACGATGGGCGGCTCATCCGATATCGGCGATGTCAGCTGGATTACCCCGATGGGCCAAGTGATGACAACGTGCGCCCCAGTCGGTGTCCAAGTCCATTCATGGCAGGCCACCGCATCATTTGGTTCTTCCATCGGATTTAAAGGGATGCATCTTGCCGCCAAAACAATGGCCTGGACCGCATTGGACTTATTAGAGAACGAAGAATTATTGGAAAAAGCCAAGAAGGAATTCGCAGAAAAGACAAAAGGCAAACCATATGTTCCAGGTATTCCGGAGAACGTGAAGCCCGATGGAGCAGAAAGGGTGAAAGATCCCGTTGTGATGACGTCATAAAAAAGAATCTCCGCTTGTTGAAAAGCTTCTTGTTTTTCAACAAGCGCTTTTTATCCTATATAACAAATTAACTATTTCCGATCGGACTGCGACAACTTCCAATCGAAATGCCTTTTTGATTGATGCATTTTTTCAGATTGACTAAAGGGGAACCCTGATAGATTTGTTTTATGATTTTTTCTATATTCGTTCTCTCTTGCGTCGTTATTGTTTGGCCGGTAAAAACCTTATGAGAATATTGTTTTATTTCAACGGGGGATACATTTCCAGCGATGGAAGAAAGCCGGTTAAAATCCTTGGCTGCTTTTTCTTCCAATCCCACTTCTCCTCCAGCATAAAAATAAAAGTCCCGCCTGTCCACTTCATTCTTAAGCATCGGCACTCTTTCTTTACTGCCTGCTTCTTTCAAACCAATTACCAGGTTCCTTTTACTTAATTGAATAACACTGTGAAAGGACAAGTCAAAACCAGTTCTTGCAGGATTGTTGTAAAGGATGGTAGGTTTCCCAGATAGATCAATGATCTTTGTGGTGTATGCTAACGCCTCTTCCTGAGATGGAAGGACATAGGGCGGATACCCCAGCAAAATTCCCGATACCTTTGTTTGGCCGATACTTTTTGCCAACTCCTCCGCCTCCAACTGCCTGATCGACGACACGCCAAAAAGGACTTCCATATTATCGAGCAGTTCGTCTTCGGCTACTAATCGATCGAGGAGATGTAATTTCTCGCCAAGAGTCAAGCTATGCTGTTCTCCTGTAGTTCCAGAGACAAGAACAGATTTAACACCCTGTTTGTACAGGTTTCTTATATGCTCTATCGTTGCTTCGGTATTCAGAGATTCATCTTCAAAAAATCCTGTCGGCACTGCTACATGAAAGGGTTCTTTTAACATAATCTTTACCTCCACTCTCTTTCTGAAATAAAATGACTTTCCTACAACTCTACAAAAAAGAGGCACAACCGGCTTGCGATCGTACCTCTCCTCCTTTTATTTCTTCAACATTTCATAGACCTGGGCGACATCCTTATCCCCGCGGCCGGAAAGATTGACGATAATCACATCGTCTTTCGGCAGTACTTTTGCAAGCTTGGTGGCATGTGCAACAGCGTGTGCGCTCTCCAAAGCTGGAATAATCCCTTCAGTTTTGGACAACTCCTGGAATGCCTCAAGCGATTCTTGCCCGGAAACCGTTACATATTCTGCCCTGCCGCTCGTGCTCAGGTAGCTGTGCTCCGGTCCTACGCCAGGATAGTCCAGGCCGGCTGCAATCGAGTTGGTCGGCTGTGGATTGCCATTTTCATCTAGCAATGTCAAACACTTGAACCCGTGAATGACAGCAGGCACACCGTTTGTGATGGTGGCGGCTTCCTCCGGTTCTACACCGATCAAGCGAACATCAGGCTCGTCTATATAGTGAGAAAATGCGCCGATCGCATTGCTTCCGCCGCCGACACAGGCAACTACAGCTGCTGGCAGCTTTCCTTCTTTTTCCATGATCTGGCGTTTCGATTCTTCACTGATGATGGATTGGAAATGCTTGACCATCGTCGGGAACGGATGAGGCCCTACCGCAGAACCTAACAGATAAAAAGTGTTTTCGTAGTTTTCGACCAGGTCGTTCAATGCCTCATCGACAGCATCTTTCAAGCGGCCCTGCCCTTTTTCCACTGCAACTACATTGGCACCTAATAATTCCATCCGAAAAACATTGAGGGCTTGCCTTTCAGTGTCGACTTTCCCCATGTAAACCGTACACTCCATTCCAAACATGGCACACGCTGTCGCAGTTGCCACACCGTGCTGTCCTGCTCCCGTTTCCGCAATGACGCGTTTTACTCCCATCCGCTTGGCCAACAATATTTGGCCGATGACATTATTAATCTTGTGAGCTCCTGTATGATTTAAGTCTTCACGTTTCAAATAGATTTTGGCCCCGCCGGCCTTTTCAGTCAAATTGCCGGCAAACGTCAACGGATTGTCGCGTCCGACATATTCTTTTAAATAAAAACGGAATTCTTCTTCAAACTCCGGATCGTTCCGGTACTTTTCGAATTCATCCGCTAGCATGGATAAAACTTTCTGCAGATCCTCCGGCAAATAACTCCCGCCGAATTCCCCAAACAATCCTGTCTCTACTCTCTCTGCTCTTTCTGTCATAACTATGCTCATCTCCTTTAAATCTGAACTTTCTTTATTTTAACATTTCATTACCAGAAAATTGATAGATTTATAAACAAAATTCTCAATTTTAGAGTTCAATGCAATTTGAAAGTTAAGAAGACAGACCACAGTGTTATCTTAATTCTAGACAAAAATACTCATAACGAGTACCGCGGCAAAGCCGACCAAGGAAATCAATGTATCCATTATTGTCCAGGATTTCAATGTATCTTTTTCACTCATTCCGAAGTATCTATTAAACAGCCAAAATCCGGAATCATTTACATGTGACAGAATTAAAGAGCCGGAGGCAACTGCTATCGTCATCAATCCAAGTTCTGCACCATCCATACCGAATGTCTGGATTATTGGCGACATCAAACCAGCTGCCGTTATCATGGCCACTGTAGCCGATCCTTGAATAATCCGAACTGCTGCCGATATCAAAAAAGCTAGGATGACAGGAGGTAAACTGGATTCTGCCATGACACCACCAAGGTAGTCACCAACCCCACTGTCAATTAACACCTGTTTAAACACGCCACCGGCCCCTGTGACTAAAATGATAATTCCGGCAGGCTCCAGTGATTTGGTCGCGATCTTTTGAACGTCTTCTTTGGTATAACCTCTCAGTTTTCCTAAGGCATAAAAAGCGAATAAAGTAGTGATGATCAATGCCACGATCGGATTACCCAGAAATCCTAAGATACTAGCAATTTGGCTTCCCTCCGGCAGGACTAATCCGGAAACAGTATTCAAAAGAATGAGGACCAATGGTATTAAAATTATTGAAACGATCAATGAGAATTTCGGTAGGTCTTTATCGTACTCTTTTGCTTCTTGGGAGATGGAAGCCATGTAATCCGGCTGCTCCACGTATATTTTTTTTGCTATGTACTTACCGAAGACGGGACCTGCCACTATCGCAGCTGGAATGGCTGCAAAGGTACCGAATAAAATAACCCACCCCAAATCAGCACCTAATAAATCTGCCACTGCAATTGGTCCTGGTGTGGGAGGGATGAATGTGTGGGTGACAGATAGTCCCGCTAGTAAAGGAATGCCGTAATACAAGAGAGATTTTTTGGCTTTTTTTGCTATTGTGTAAACCAACGGCATCAAAATAATAAAGCCGACATCAAAGAAAACAGGAATTGCAACTAAAAACCCTGTCAAAACAAGGGCCCATTGAGCTTTACCTTCACCAAATTTTTTCAACAGCGTCTGTGCAATCCGCTCTGCTCCGCCTGAAACCTCTAGCATCGCACCAAACATAGCACCCAAACCGACTACTGTAGCAACAAATCCTAATGTTCCACCCATTCCAGACTCAATCGATTCGATGATATCAGAAAACGGCATACCTGCCATCAAACCAACTAAGATACTTGTCAACAATAATGCGACAAATGCTTGAACCTTTAATTTAATTACTAGAAATAACAAGAAAATGATCGACACAACGGTTACTAGAATTAAACCAACACCAGACACATAAATTCCTCCTATATAGAAAAGTATTTCACTTTAAAAGCGCTTTCATATAATTGTTTGTGGAACGGTGCGCGTCTCTGACGATACACCGCCCCAACAACTTTGATTCAATTGCTATCGTCCCAGCCAACCTCCATCAACAGCCAGCAGATGACCATCGACATAATTGGAAGCGTCTGAAGCTAGGAAGATTACTGTTCCCTTAAAATCATCAGGGTTTCCCCACCGGCCGGCAGGAATGCGCTCTAATATTTGTCTACCTCTTACAGGATCATTGATTAATGCCGTATTCATGTCTGTAGCAATATACCCTGGAACAATTGCATTCACATTAACATGATGTTTAGACCATTCATTGGATAAGGCTTTTGTTAATTGTCCAACTGCACCTTTAGCAGCTGCATAAGCAGGAACAGTAAATCCACCCTGATAAGTAAGTAAAGAAGCCATGTTGATGATTTTCCCTGATTCTTGTTCGACCATATACCTACCGGCCTCCTGACAAAGAATCCATACAGTTTTCAAATTGACATGGAGAACATCATCCCAATCTGCTTCAGGAAAATCAACAGATGGCGCTCTTCTTTGGATACCGGCATTATTCACCAAAATATCAATCTTTCCAAACCTTTCCACAACGGTCGGTACAGCTAATTTAACTTGGTCCATCTTTTCCAAATCGCAAGCAATTATCTCACATCTTCTGCCTAATCCTTCGATTTCTGTTTTCACTTCAGTATTTGACCCATCTCTTTGCAACAGGGCTATATCAGCCCCTGCTTCGGCAAGAGCTATTGCCATTGATTTCCCAATTCCTCTTGTTGCTCCAGTAATCGCTGCAATTTTTCCAGTCAAGTCGAATAGATTTCTCATGAGAAAACATCCCCTTTCCTAATTATTAGGTTGAAATAACACTTTGAGTGACTCATCAGGATTCTCCATTAATTTAAATCCTTCTTCTATTTCCTCAATGGGCAGTTCATGAGAAATTAATGGACTAACATCGATTTTTTGCCCGGCCATTAGCTGAATGGCCTTTTTAAAATCTTCATGTGAATAACATCTAGTCGTTGTCAGAGAAAGTTCTTTAAAATGCATTGCAGACAATTCTACTTTCGGAGCAGTTTTATAGACACTGACTACAACAATTTGGCCTTGTATTCTTGCAATATTGACCATTTGATCGGCTGTAATTTGACTGCCAGCTACTTCGAATACAATATCTGCTCCCACATTATCTGTTAGTGATGCTACTATTTCTTCTACATTTTCTCCTTTAGCGTCGATGGCGGTGAAACCCATCTCTCTTGCCACTTTAAGACGATACGGACTTATATCAGAAATGACTATTTGGCTTGCTCCTGCTTCTTTTGCAATCAATCCGATGAGCAATCCTATCGGGCCAGCTCCCAAAATAACTACATTATCAGCAACCTTTAAATCGGAACGTCTAACTGTGTGGACAGCAACTGCTACAGGTTCAGCAAGAGCAGCATGGCTGTCCGATAATTCATCTGGCACCCTATGTAACCGATCTACAGGTACCGATACATATTCAGCAAAACCCCCATGCCGGTCAATCCCGATCAATTTGAGATTCTTACAAACATGAGTCTGTCCACTTTTACATGCTTCGCATTGCCCACAACTCAAAGTCGGTTCTACTACTACCCTGTCACCAATTTGAAAGCCTTGACCCTTGATTTCTTCAATTACACCGCTAAATTCATGCCCCATTGCCAGCGGGGCTTTTGCCCTAGGGTGCTTCCCGGCATAAATCATCATATCTGTTCCACAAATGCCTGCCTTGACAACTCGGATTAATGCTTCTCCCTCGTGAATTGCCGGCTTTTCCAACTCTCCTACTGCTATATTAGCAGCAGCTTGATAAATGCCTGCTCTCATTTTTACAGCACCTCTTTTTGTTTGTATACTTGTCGACAAGTTAGTTAAAAATAAAACCTCGGACAAAATCACCGTATCTAGGTTGTGTACTTGTCGACAAGTTATTAATTTTATAAAGCGTAACAAAATTAAAGCTCGACCTGAATTTTGATTACGCTTTCATCGGACTATCTTTTTTATATCACCAAAAAAACAATCTGTCAACACATAATTCAAATAGCTTCAATCCCCTTTTGAAATGCTCTCATCGACAGTTTTTCTGGTGTCCTCAAAATGTTCATTAACCGCTTCCTCCATCATTTCTTGTTTTCCGGCTACTAGTGCCTCCACTATTACTCTGTGTTTTTGAATGAGAGGATCTATTTGATGTGCTTTACTGGAAAATCGTTTTTCTGTTGCAACCATCAAAGCTGCCAACACAATCTGCCTAATACTTTTCCATAAATGAAATATTCTTGTATGTTCAGACTCCCTGATGATTGTTTCATGAAAAATAAGATCATATCGGGAAAACTCCTCGGAATCCTTGTGTTTTGCTGCCATTTCCATTTTATCGATAATCATATGAAGTCTTTTCGCAATTTCTTCACAATCAGAGCTGCCCAGTCGCATAATTGCAAAATTCTCAATCAATAATCTGACATCATAGAGTTCGTGTAAGTTTTTAGTTGTTAGCCCCAGCACTATCGCTCCCATACGCTCCAATTGGATAATGCCTTCGTTTTCCAGGGTTTTCAATGCCTCTCTTACAGGAGACCTGCTCGTCCCATACTCTTTGGCAATTTGGTTTTCAGAAAGAGTAACACCTTTTTTTATCGTCCCATTGATGATTTTAAACCGGAGGTTATAGGCAATCTTTTCACCGAGGGTCCCACCGATAAACCATGATGAATGATCCTCCATAACACACCTACTTTCTAAGCTGAATTTTGTGTTTATATTACCTTAGTTACTATTTTTTGGCAAGAAATGCGTTGGATTGTAGCCTGTATTAATACCCATCCCTTATAATAAGTTTAAAATATAGTACTCTTCCAATGGAGGGCTTGAAAAATGGTTATGTTAACAGAAGACTTGCAATATATCAGAGCCGCCGATCTCAAAAAAGAGAAAATTAAATCATACAATCATTTTCCGCTTGATCTCCCAGTCGTCAGAAACTTCGACAAGATAACCTTTCATCCAAATGTGACATATATTGTCGGAGAAAACGGAATGGGAAAATCCACTTTGCTGGAAGCGATTGCTATCGCATTTGGTTTTAACCCTGAAGGTGGCACCTTGAATTTCAACTTTTCCAGCTATGATTCACACTCAGAACTGGACGAGTACCTGCGTCTGGTCAAAGGAGTATTTCGGGCAAAAGATCACTTTTTCTTCCGGGCTGAAACATTTTACAATGTCGCAACAAACATCGAGGAATTAGACAAAGAGGTATTGGGCGGCGGAAAAATAATCGATTCTTTCGGTGGGAAGTCCTTGCACGAACAGTCCCATGGTGAGTCTTTTTTTGCTGCGTTCATGGAACGATTCCAGGGAGAAGGCTTATATATACTTGATGAACCGGAAGCCGCTTTATCTCCTTTAAGACAAATGTCGATGCTCGCCAGAATCAATGAGCTCGTCCATCAAGGATCCCAGTTTATCATTTCCACCCATTCACCGATTCTGATGGCATACCCCCATGCCAAAATCATCCAGTTGACTGAAGATGGAATGAGCGAGTCGGCATTGGAAGATACCAGCCATTATTCGCTTATGAAACAGTTTTTTGAAGACAGAGGCCGATTGCTGCACCACCTCTTTCAGTAGAAAAGTGGCGTGCTGGTATGCATGCCACTTTTTTTATGATGCGGTTGTTGCATCGTGATATGTAGGGGGATTTCCCCTACGGACTAAGAATCGTTCCGAACGGCTCGGAATCTCCCCTTTTTCAAGGTGAATCGCCCCGTTTATTACGAAAATTTCCCCAAAAACAGGATTAATTTCCCACAAACACTCATCTTTCTCCCCGACGCCCATCATGAGAGAAAACACCGGCGTCCTACTGTCTCAGAAAGCGGGAATTTCCCCTTCGACTACCTAATCGTTCCAAACAACCCCGAATCTCCCCTTTTTCAAGGTGAATCGCCCCGTTCATGGCGATAATCTCCCCAAAAACAGGATTAATTTCCCGCAAACACTCATTTTTCTCCCCGAACCGCGCCGCCACCGGAGCCCCGCGGCACCCTAGGCCGGCGTCGCGACGCCCAGAGCCAACACTAATCTACCACTCTGCAATACTGCCATCCTGATGCCTCCAAATCGGATTGCGCCAGTGCTTGACGTCTTTTGCTTTCTCCCGGACATACTCTTCATCGATTTCGATGCCGAGTCCCGGGCCATCCGGTATCTTTACATAACCGTCTTTGTAGGCAAATACGCTGCGATCTTTGATGTAATCAAGGATGTCGTTTTCCTGATTATAGTGGATGCCAAGGCTTTGCTCCTGGATGAACGCGTTGTGTGATGTAGCGTCCACCTGCAGGCAAGCCGCGAGTGCGATCGGGCCGAGTGGGCAGTGCGGAGCAAGTGCCACATCGTATGCTTCCGCCATCGAAGCGATTTTCTTCGTTTCGGTGATGCCTCCGGCGTGCGAGAGGTCAGGCTGAATAATGTCAACATAGCCTCCTGCAAGTACGCCTTTGAAATCCCATCTCGAGAACATCCGCTCACCAGTCGCGATTGGAATATAAGTGTGCTGCGCGATTTCTTTCAGGGCTTCATTATTTTGGGACAATACGGGCTCCTCGATGAACATTGGCCGGTAAGCTTCCAGCTCTTTTGCCAGAATCTTGGCCATCGGTTTATGGACCCTGCCGTGAAAATCGATGCCAATGCCGACGCTGTTGCCGACTGCTTCCCTGACAGCAGCTATCCGGCTGACCGCCTCATCGATTTTTTCCAGGGAGTCAATATACTGCAATTCTTCGGTCCCGTTCATTTTCACGGCTGTAAACCCGGCCCCGACTACTTCTTTGGCCGCTTGTCCCACTTCTGCCGGACGGTCTCCGCCAATCCAGGAATATACCTTGATCGTATCCCGGCACTTGCCGCCCATCAAATCGTAGACAGGGGCATTGTAATATTTCCCTTTGATATCCCAGAGCGCCTGATCGATGCCGGCAATCGCACTCATCAAAATCGGGCCGCCCCTGTAAAAGCCAGACCGGTACATCTTGTTCCAGTGATCTTCAATCGGGAGCGGGTCTTCTCCGACAAGTCCTTCCATCAATTCTTCTACTGCCGCTTTTACCGAATGCGCCCTGCCCTCGATGACCGGCTCTCCCCAGCCGGTGATTCCTTCATCTGTCTCGATTTTCAGAAACAGCCATCTCGGCGGGACTTGAAATAATTCAAAGCTGGTGATTTTCATTTCTATTCCTCCTCATTTGATCGGCCGCGCTCGATCGCCGCCTTGAAATGTCTGGCGATTTCTGTCAATTTGCCATAATCCTCTGCTTTGATTGCCTTCTTGTCTACTAGAGAGCCGCCGACACCTAATGCCACTGCTCCGCTTCGAATGAAAAATTCCGCATTATCCACCGTGATTCCGCCAGTCGGCATGACCGGAATATGGCTGAGCGGTCCTTGCAGGTTTTTAATGAAGTTCTGGTTCAGCGAGTCCCCCGGGAACACCTTCAACAAATCGGCTCCGGCCGTGTAAGCGTTGACTGCTTCTGTCGGTGTCATCACGCCGGGTATGGAAATTTTCCCGTAGCGATTGGCCATCCTTACCGTTGGTTCATCGAAGTTTGGAGAAAAAATAAAATCCGCTCCCGCGTCGATTGCCATTTTCGCTGTCTCTGCATCCAATACGGTGCCTGCTCCGACCAACACCTCTTTACCAAACTTCTCTTTTATGCGCTCGATGAGCTGGTAAGAACCTTTTGTATCTACAGTGATTTCCAGTGCACCGACACCACCCTCGACAAGTGCTTCAGCAATAGGAACGGCCTGGTTTTCCTTCGGTTTCCGGATTACCGCTACGAGTCCGGATTCTTTCAATTTGATAAGGTTCGTCCATTTTTCCACTTCACTTCTCTCCCTTCAGCCTTGTACTACACTGCCTGACTGTCCGTTATATCAACACCGTCCAATTTATGCTGATCAAGCAGTTGAACTTCATGTGTTGTTGTGTGTTCCAGCTCGAGAATAACTATTTCGTTATCCTTCTCTTTCAATAATGGCCCCGGCAAGTACAGCCGCTGCTGGGGACCAGCTGTGTTCCAATACCTTCCAAGATTGAAGCCGTTGATGAAAATGTTCCCTTTTGTGAAACCAGTACTATCGACAAACGTATCGTGCAAGCCGTCGGCATCGAAAGTGCCTCGGAAAAATTTCGGGTAGCGGGAATCTCCTTCCACCTCATAGTCTTCAGGCAATCGATCAAGTTCGATCGCATACATTTCCCAGTTGAAAAAGTATTGATTCCCAAGCCAGATGTTGCGGGTGATTCCCTTTTTGTCTGATAAATGTTCGCCATAATTTGCTCTTCCCATGTTCTCTGTCAGGATTTCCAGCGTGTTGATCTGGTCAGGGAAATGGAGTGTTATCTTTCGTTCCTCATCATTTTTATAGATAGTAGACTGATATTTTCCGTTTATATAAATAAAGGCCCGGTCATGGATATCATCGATTTTCATTCCTAAATCGCCTTGTCTGTTTATCTCGGTCCTGTAGAGCGTATAACCATATGCTTGATCGATCGCTTCCATCGACTGCGGAACAATCGCCTCGACCTTCCTGCTGATTTGGGATAAAGTATCGAAAAGGCTCACCGATTCCTCCAAGGCAACAGCCCCGTAACTTTTAGAAGAAATCGTACTCACATAGTCTTCCGGCACTTGTCTATATTCGCTGAGCACTTTTTTGGCAGCACGGTATTTGTCCGTGATTTCGCCGTTTTCCGTAAGCAGACTATCATAGTCGTAACTGGTGATGGTCGGATAATAGATATCATAATGATTGGCGCCGTTCATGAAACCGAAATTGGTCCCGCCGTGGAACATATAGAAATTGACGGAGCTTCCCTTTTCCAGCAGTTCCTTAAACACATCCGCAGCATCTCCGGCATCCCTTGTATGATGTTCACCGGTCCAATAATCGAACCAGCCGATCCAGAACTCGGCAACCATCTTCGGGGAACCGGGCTTGAATTTTTCCAGTTGTTCAAAAGCACTCTCTACCTTGGAACCAAAATTCAAGGTAGTGGTCACGTCAGGCAGGGAACCTTGGTGGATGAATTCAGGACCATCCGATGTAAACAAGAAAGTATCGAGGCCATGTTTTTCATACTGCCCTTTGAAAAAGGCCAAGTATTCCTGGTCGTTGCCGTATGCTCCGTATTCGTTCTCAATCTGCATCGCGATGACCGGACCGCCGTTTTGAGACAAATACGGACGGAATTTAGGAAGCAACACGTCATAATATTCTTCGACATGTTTTAAATAAGCAGGATTGCTGCTGCGCAGTACAAGGTCATCTTCCTTCAGCAGCCAGGCCGGAAGTCCACCCATTTCCCATTCTGCACAAATATAAGGGGAAGGGCGGATAATCACATATAATCCCAATTCGTGGGCAAGCTGGATGAACCGCTCGACATCCGCCATCCCGTCAAAATGATACTCTCCCTTTTTCGGTTCATGAAAATTCCATGGAATATACGTCTCAACAGTATTTAACCCCAATGCTTTCAGTTTCTGCAGCCTGTCTTCCCAATGTTCCGGCACGGTGCGGAAATAATGGACCGCACCGGACAGAATTTGAAAGACTTCGTCATCTAGATAAAATTGCCCATTCTTCGCTTGCAGCATGGTTCTCCCTCCGATTCACCTATTGTTTTTCCTGTTTCAGTATTACGAGCCCAAAAGCTTCGAGTACGATTTCCCGTTCCGCCTTTGCTTCGTTTATCAAGTCTGTAAAACCCGCCCCGGGCAATGCGACTGTCCGTTTTTCTTCCGTAAAATTCATCAGGAAGATGTAATCATTGCGGCCATCTGTCCTGGATTGGGCGGATACCCCTTCCGGCAGGCTGGCATCGATGGCTTTCCTGATGCCGATATCCTCGATAAGCCTGCTGTAAAATTCGTCATGGAAAGGCTGCTTATTCCTTGAAGCGATATAATAGGCTTTGCCTTGCCCGTGCTCGTTGACCGTAAGCGCCGGCCGCCCTGCATAAAAGTCATCCTGATAAGAAGCTATTGCTTCTGCCCCTTCTAAATGAATCAAATCGCATAACTCAAAGGCTGTAAATTCACCGTTCAAATTCAAAGCATTTGCCCCCGTTTTGATGCTGTTCGTCTGGCCGTCATGCAGTCCGTCGATTTCCTCCGACCAGATACCGAGTGTCTTACGGAGCGGTCCTGGAAAGCCCTCTAAAAAGGTCAAGTCATTCCCGTTGACGATACCAGACCAATAGGTGGTCACAAATGTGCCGCCCTGGTTCACAAATTCTTCTATTTTCTCGCCGACACCAGGTCGGACCATATACAGCATCGGTGCAACGACTAATTTATATTTGGAAATATCACTGTCCATGTCGATCACATCTACAGGGACGCCGTTTTTCCAGAACGACTGGTAATGTTCGGCAACCGTCTTTTCATATTTCACACCTTGGTTGCGCGGTCCTTGTGCATCTTTGACCGCCCATCTGTTTTCGGTATCAAAAATAATTGCCACTTCCGCTTCCACCGTCGTGCCGACAATGGAATCGAGTTGTTCAAGGATAGCGCCGACTTCGGTGACATCTTTGAACACTCTGGTATGCTCATGCCCGACATGATCGACGACCGCACCATGGAATTTCTCGCTCGACCCCCGGCTTTTCCGCCACTGGAAGTACTGGACAGAATCGGAACCGTGGGCCACAGCCTGCATGGAAGAAAGCAAGTGCATGCCAGGTCGCTTGAGCTTGCTGACCGGCTGCCAGTTTGTCTGGCTCGGTGTGCTTTCCATCAGTAAAAATGGCTTGCCGCCTTTGATGGAACGGAACATGTCATGATTCATCCCCACCCATGCGGCCTGGTTGACATCACCTTCCGCATCATGCCAGGTCGGATAGGAATCCCAGGAGACAAAATCGAGGGCATCGGCGAATTTGGCATAGTTAAGCCCTTCAAACGCTTCCATAAAATTGGTGGTGACAGGCAGATCTGGGTTGACTGCCTTGAGAGGTTTGACTTCATGTTGATAAAAATCGAGCGTTTGGTCTGTCACAAACCGCTTCCAGTCAAGGTTCAACCCATGGACCATCGATTCTCCGTGCGGTGCCGGCGACTCGACTTGTGACCAGGAGGTGTATGTATGGCTCCAGAACGTCGTCCACCAGGCATCGTTCAGGTTATCCAATGTTTGATATTTTTGCTCGAGCCAGTCGCGGAATGCTTCCTGACAATAATCACAATGACATTCGCCGCCATATTCATTGGATATATGCCAGCCGATTACTGCCGGGTGTTCCGAATATCTGTCGGCCAGTTTGCTGTTCATGATTGACACTTTCTCCCTGTATACAGGAGAGCTGTAACAATGATTATGCCTTAACCCATGCAGGTTTCTGACCCGGTTCGGGCCTACCCGGAGCACTTCTTTGTATTTTTCGGACATCCATGCCGGACGTGCTCCTGTCGGGGTGGCAAGGAATGCATAGATCCAGTTCTCAGCCAGCGTATCAAGGACATGATCAAGCCACTCGAAGCGAAAAACGCCTTCCTCCGGCTCAAGCTTTGTCCAGGAAAAAATGCCAACCGACATGACATTGCATTTTGCCTTCTTCATTAATCGGATATCTTCTTCAAATATGCCTGGATACTTCTCCCACTGTTCCGGATTATAATCCGCTCCGTGCAGCATTTTTGGGATTTTTGCGCTTACGGGTTCGTATTTCTTTGTCATAGGAATCACCTGTCTTTCCATCTTATTTGCATGGCCGATATGTAAAAAGCCCCTTGTTCCCCTGCACGGAAAACAAGGGGGAGATATGGATATTACTGTTTTTCTAAAACTACATGGTCGAGATAACCGGTATAGGAGCCGCTTGTTGTTGCATCGAAGTTGATCTCCAGATTGCCGTTTTCGACTTTTATGTCTTCGACTGTGTATTTCCGCCAGATCATTTTGCCATCCGGAACTTTGACGGTTTTCACGGCACTGCTGTATTCCCTGCCCTGGGTAAAGGCAGACAATTCCATTTCTGTTTCGCCTGTTGTCTGATTATCGCCTCGTGCGTAAAGGGACAATGTATATACACCATCCGGTAGCTTCTTCGCTTTCTGTCTGAGATTCACGCTTTCTCCTGGATCAAGCGAGAACTTGAACGAGTTGTCACCCGCATAAGCTTCTGTCACGTAATCTTCCGGCGAGATAACACCGGCTGTTTTAGATTTCGTTTTCAATTTCCAGCCAGCAAGGTCACCACTTTCAAACCCGCCGTTTTCAAGCAAGTCGTCACTGTAATCGTACACAGCTTTGTAGCTTGCGTTTACTATTGGACTGTAGCTCAGCAACGTCCTTTCCGATCCCCATGAGCCTGAAGCATATTGATAGCCGGTACGCTTGGCAGTCGCTTTGATTTGGACGTTTCGGGAAATCTGGATTGGGCCGGAATAGACACGGATCGAATCATAAGCTTTAATATACGGCGCTCCTACGAGCTCTTTTGTCGATCCCTCTCCAGTTACCGGATTTGCTCCATCAAGTGTAAAGTAAATCCCTGCATTGGCAGTTCCTGTATCCAATTCAATGTACTCTCCGCCTTCGGCAACATGTCTAGTCGAGTAAGAATAGCCATCCCCGTCGACAACATTCACTTCACTGTCGGCCGGCAAACTAAAAGTCGGGGCTTCTGCCACGGCAGAAGGGGATTCTCTGACAATTACATGGGCAAATGCATTGTCTTCTTTACCTGCGACACTTCCAAAGACGATGTATTCGCCCGGAACTTGGACGTTAACTGCCGTGACATCTTCCTCGTTCCAGACAACCGGCTGCTTGGTAATGGTACGTTTGGTATCACCCATCATGCCATTGTTCTTCACTGCAACGATTTCTTCAGGCATGTTCAGTCTGTTTCCTTTTTCCACTACCACTTGTGTTTCCCAACCATAACTGTAATCCTGAGCATCTGCCGGGACAGATTGAGTTCCCCTTACAAGATCGAATGTTTTCAAGGATGGAAGCGCATAGCCATTAATATCAAATAGACCTGCAACTTCCCAACCTGTACCATAAGGAGCTGCCCATCCTGTCGTATTGCCAGGCAGCCATGCCGGTTCCCAGTAAAATGCTCCAAGCCCTTTTTCATTGTCGATGTTTGCGGCCACATTGAGCACTTCTCGGAGAGCGGTTGCTTGTCCCTGTATGGAAGCAGCCAAACCAACCGTACTAACATCGCCATGCTTAAAGTTTTGCGGCGTATCATCACCGGCATCTTCCTGGATTGTCCATGGATAAGCTGTTTCGGCGATGAACGCATATTTCCCGTATTTCTCGGTTATATCGTTCAAATTATCAAGCACTTGATCGTAAGTACCATGCCATGATGGATAATAAGATGCACCGATCGCATCATAGTCGACATCATTTTTTTCCAAAGCGGAAGCAAAACTGTTATAAAGCCATGTGTTGTTTCCATTGGCAAGATGGAAAGAAACCAGCGTTTCCTTCGAAGGGTTACCGGCATTCGGATCCGTGTTTCTCACCGCTGCCGCTCCTGCTTTGAAAATGTCCACTGCAACAGGATTCATGTACCCCTTACCGTCAAGGTTGAATTGCTGCTCCAAAATATCTGTGTTTGTTTCATTGCCGATTCCTACCATATTCGGGTAAACCCCGGCATCCTTCATTTTTTCTAAAGACTTTGTCGTAAATTCGCTTACTGCATCAACCAGTTCCTGTCCTGTCAGGTCTGCCCATTCTTTCGGTTTGATTTGCTGACCTGGGTGAGCCCAGAAATCGCTGTAATGGAAAGTGACAAACAGCTTCATACCTCTTTCTTTTGCCTGCTTTGCTAGCGATATGGTGGATGCCAAGTTGCTGTTACCGCCGCCATATTGGTTGCCGAATTCATCATTCGGGTCATTCCAAACTCGAAGACGTACCCAGTTGACACCGTTTTCCTCCAAAACATCAAATAAGTGGGCTTCCTGCCCATCCGTATCATAAAACGTTTTACCTTCCTTCATGATTTGATACAAGGAAGAAACATCTGCTCCCATCATGAAGTCGGGTCTGTTGTTGTTTTGCAGTTCAGGAATAGGCTCCACTATTGGCGTTGGGCCACCTGTAACGGCCACTTCACTGCTGGCCTGGTATTCCTGTCCTTTCTCATCCACTGCATTTAAGGTGATAGTGGCTTTCCCCGTACCTATGGCATCGATTCTGCCAGTCTTCGAGTCTAGTTCTACCACGTTTTCATTGCTTACTTGCCAGCTATAATCTTTAATCGTTACTTCTTCATCCGTAGTGAACTGCAATACAGAAAAATCACCAGGAACCATCGTGAAGTCGCCGCCTTTGATGGCAACAGGCGATGCAGCCGCTGATACCGGAGGAACTAGCGCAAACAACATCACCAAGGCTATTATCAAGCTTAGTACTTTACCCAATTTCATTTCTCTTATCTCCTTCTACAAAAATGGTTAAATTCCTGTCACTTGTTTGGAAAGGTGAAAACCCTCTTATTTTCTCCTTCACTCTTGAAAGCTGCATGTTCACCTCCTTAGGGAAGTCTGCTAACCTTTCAAACAACAAAACCGCCTGCCCTGTAACGGGACAGGGAACAGGCAGTTTGGTCATTAGTGCTATATGCTTCAATCAGCGGTGAAGGTTTCATACCTGTTCCTGCACCTGGAGTATCAAGCCACTATGAACTTTTGAAAATCAGAGATGAAGATGGTTGCCTTTTATTCGAGACCCGTTATTTCAAACTCGGCCCAAGCTCAAGGCCAAACTGGAAGGCCCCGCTTTTCAACCGGTATTTCTCCAGTACGTCAGGACCGCAGCTTGCCGAGCCGAGTCCATGCTGTTTATGATCAAGCAGAACCGTCACGAAATCCTGTTTGACGAGGTCATACGTGTGCTGTGCTTTTTCCAGGTTTTCCAGCGTATAGTATTGAGCATTAAAGTCAAACACTGGCTTACCTTGGAACTTGATGCCGACACTGTTTTCGTCAGTAAGTTCCGCCCAGCGGACCTCATGTCTGCTTCCGTTTTCCTGCGGATAGACATACGGAGTATAGAAATCTTCTACTTTCTTCGTCCAAACCCCGACTGGATTGGCTTGTTTGCTGTCGACATAGGCCTCTCCTGGTCCGCGACCATACCATTTCACCCGATCAAGCAGTGATGGTACTTCCATTTTCAGCCCAATCCGAGGGAAAGTTTGCGGCAGCTTTCCATATGGTTTACCTTTAACATCGATTCCAATGGTTCCGTTTGAATCGATGGAATAAGTGTAAGTAGTCTTGATGCCCCATGATAAAACTGGCGGAGCCACTCGTGTTTCAATGGTTATTTCCACCCGGTGTTCTCCAGATGTCTGATAGCTGACTGATTTGGTGCGCTCCTGCAGCCAATGCAGGCCATGATCTTTCCATTCCTTGATCGATGGTATTGCTTTCCAATGTTCCTGCGCCCACAGATCATTATCGATCGGTGCCCGCCATAAATGGAGCGACGGCCCTGTGTTGATTAACTCGACCCCTTGGTATTTCCACTCGGCCAGCCTTCCTGTAATCGTATCGAAGCGTATAAGGAAATCTCCGCCTTCCACAAACAGGCTGTTCCTGCCTTCTTCGACATGAAGCGGCCTTCCAGACAAAATCGGTTCCACTTTTTCGGCCTTTTGTACCGGCAGTTCGAACTGCTCCCATGCAACTTGGTGTCCTGTCTTCGCCCATGCCGTGTTATTCGTAAGGGTGAATTCAACCGTTAACCAGTAATCTTCCTCAGCACCGTGATAGCGTTCCAGATCATACGGCAATGTAATCTCTTTACTGCTATGGGCAGCCACACCGCTGAGCTGGACTGTGCCACTATCGACAATTGAAGTACCTGACTTAATCGACCAGGACGCCTGCAGGTGATCAAGCGATACAAAGTCATATCGATTGGTTACCTTGATTTTTCCACTTTCCAAGTCTGCCGATTCGATCAACACTGGCTCGATGACCTTTTTGTATTCTGTCAGGGCAGGTGACGGAGTGTGGTCTGCCATGACAAGCCCATCGATGACAAAGTTGGAGTCATGAGGCTTCTCTCCAAAGTCCCCGCCATAAGCGAAATACTCTTCCCCATCTTCTGTCTGCTGACGGATGCCATGATCGAGCCATTCCCAGACAAATCCGCCCTGCAAGCGGTCATGCTTGTAAAAAGTGTCCCAATATTCTTTTAGCCCTCCAGGACCATTGCCCATCGCATGAGCATATTCACAAAGGATATGCGGCTTGGTAAGATCATTCCGCTGTCCGAGTCTGTCCATCACTTCCACTGCAGTGTACATTGTCGTAAATACATCGGAAGCTTCCGGATCACGCTGCGGGTCATAGTCGCTTTCCGACCTAGTGATCGCACGGCACTCCCCTTCATAGTGGATCAACCTTGTATCATCGTGTCTCCTCGCCCATTCAGCCATTTCCAAATGGTTCCTTCCGTAGCCGGACTCATTCCCAAGGGACCACATGATAATAGAAGCATGGTTTTTATCCCGTTCCACCATGCGCTTCATCCTGTCCAGATAAGCTTCTTCCCACTCCGGGTCATCGCTGAGCTTACTCCACTCATCGATGACAGCATATCCATGCGTTTCCAAGTCTGCCTCATCAATTACATACAGGCCGTACCTGTCACATAAATCATAGAAGCGTGGATCATTCGGATAGTGGGCAGTACGAACGGCATTGATGTTGTGCTGCTTCATAAGCTTCACATCTTCCTCCATCCATTCCATCGGAACAGCGCGGCCCAGGTCAGGGTGATGGTCATGGCGGTTGACACCCTTCAGCTTGATGGCAACGCCATTGACATAGAATAAACCATCCTTGAGCTCCACGTGCCTGAACCCGACTCTGGTCGGAATTACCTCGGTACTTTCGCCTGCTCCCTCTTTCAACGAAAGCAGCAATGCATATAAATAGGGATCTTCAGCAGACCATTTATTCGGAGTTTCCACCTGGAAGGTCTGTACGATTGTTTCTCTGCTGCCCGCAGCAATGGAGATTTTCTTACTCTCTTCTTTAAAAACAACGTCTCCATTATCTTGCTTGAGCAAATATTCAAGCTTGTAATCTGTTACGTCCGTATCACTGTTGTTTTCCAGAATCGTCTCCACATGGAGGGTGGCATTTTCATAGTTTTCGTCAAAACTAGTTTTAACAAAATAATCCTCCACATTTACCTTTGGAACTGCCAGCAAATATACATCCCGGAAAATACCGCTTAACCACCACATATCCTGGTCTTCAATATAAGACCCGTCTGACCATTGATAGACTTGAACGGCAATCCGGTTCTTTCCTTCCTTAATATAATCGGTAAGGTCAAATTCGGATGGGATACGGCTTCCCTGGCTGTAGCCTACTTCCCTTCCGTTCACCCAAACATGAAAGGCACTGTCGACTCCTTCGAATTTCACCGACACTTGTTTATCGAGCCATTCTTCCGTGATCCAGAATTCCCTCACATAAGAGCCGGTCGGATTTTCACTAGGAACGAATGGCGGATCTATCGGAAAAGGATAGACGACATTCGTATAAGCAGGTTTGCCGTAGCCGTGCATTTGCCAGGAAGACGGGACATATAAATCATCCCAGCTGCTTGTTTGATAGTCTTCCTGATAGAACGCTTCCGGCGCAAGGCTTGGACTCTCCGCATAGTGAAACTTCCATATTCCATTCAATAGTTTAAAAGATGCAGCATTGTTACGGTCGAATGTCAGCGCACTCTGCTTATCTGCAAAAGATATGAAGTGCGCACGTGCTGCTTTTCGGTTACGTTGCAGTATTTGTAAGTTTTCCCAGTCGTTTGTATTTCGTCCCAAGGTTCCTACCTCCTATAAAAGTGCAAATTTTACTAAAAAGATTAGCCTTTGACCGATCCCATCATTCCTGCTACGAAATGTTTCTGCATCACGAAGAACACAATTGCTGTTGGGAGGGTCGCGATTACAATCGCTGTCATGATCAGACCATAGTCTGGTGAATAGCCGGCACCAAGGTTGGAAATAAGCAATGGAATTGTTTGTTTGTCTGGTGACTGCAAGATTACCAATGGCCATAAGTAGTTGTTCCAGCTGTTCATAAAGGCGATTATCGCAGCTGCCGCATAGGTTGTTTTCATGGTTGGCAAATAAATACGGAAAAAGATTCCCAATTCACTTAGACCGTCAATTCTGCCTGCTTCCACCAGGTCTTTTGCGAACATCTTGGTGTTCTGACGGAAGAAAAAGATAAAGAACGCTGTTATGATAGTCGGCAAGATCGCAGCAGCCAATGTATCGATCCCAAGGAAAGGTGCACTTCCAGAAATGCCGCCAAACAAGCGGTATAAAGGAATCATGATCGCTGCAAAAGGAATCATCATCGATAACAAAAGAATGTTAAAGACCCGGTCTTTCCCAGGTGTGCGGTAAATTTCAAAGCCATAACCTGCAAGGGATCCGATTAACAGTGTCAACACGGTCGTGATCACGGCGATGATCATTGAATTGGCAAGAGCTGTCATCATGTCAACGGTTGCAAACAATCCCTTTAGATTTTCAATCAAATGTCCACCCGGCAACAAGCGGCCCTGTGTAACATCCACTGATTTATTGGTCATACTGACGAGCATCCACAAGAACGGGAAAATCGACACAAATGAAGCAATGCCCAGGAACGTGTACGTGCCTATTCTCTTTAATTGTTTCATTTGTCATCACCTGCCACTTTAAATTGAATGAGAGATAGAATTACAATCAGGATAACAATCACGTAAGATACGGTTGCTGCGTATCCGAAATCAGGGCTATATTCGAACGAAAGGTTGTAAATGTACATGGAAATGGAAAGTGTCGCATTTCCAGGTCCGCCATTCGTGATATTCATTACTTCATCAAATAACTGCAAAGTTCCGATTGTGGAAACAATGGAAGTAAACAAGATAATTGGTTTAAGCATCGGAACCGTAATGTAGAAAAATTGCTGTACAGCGGACGCTCCGTCAATTTTTGCTGCCTCATACATCGATTTATCGACGTTCTGCAAAGCAGATAAATAAAAAATCATATTGTATCCTGTCCATCTCCACGTAATAGCCAGGATAATCGTTATTTTAGCCAGCAAAGGGTCGGCCAGCCAATCGAGCGGCTCCGATATAATCGACAAATTAAGAAGAAACTTGTTAACCAATCCATCAACTGCAAATAAGTATTTAAAAATAACCGCGTAAGCTACAAGAGAAGTTACACAAGGTAAGAAGATAGCTGTACGGAAGAAACCTTTGAATTTCAATGTTGCATCATTCAAAAGCACGGAAAAGAATAATGCCAGAACAATCATCACTGGAACTTGGACCAGCAAATAAATGAACGTATTCGTAAGTGCTGCAATAAAGGTTGGATCATTAAATAGTCGTGCATAGTTTTGTAAACCGACGTATTCAAGATTTGCCCCCATTCCGGATTGGAACGAAAGAAGCAAGGCTTTAATCATCGGATAGAAATAAAACAAAGAAATCCCGGCAGCAGCTATCAGGATAAATAACCATCCAATATAGTTGTTCTTTAGTCGTTTGCCGAGCGATTTTTTCTCGGTTGTATAAGAGGCATTTGATCTATTCAAGACTTTACTCAATTTTCTACTCCTCCTCACAGATAAGATAAGCCCGTCTTTGAAAGAAAGGGATTCTTTGAAAGTTTCAGCTTTCGCAGAATCCCTTTATCTTTTGAAACATTTTTCAAGTAACTTAGCTGCCCATATAAGAGGTTGCGGCTCTTATTGTTACAGCAGTGTTATTTAAGTTGTGCTTCTGCTTGTGCCTGGGCATCTGCCAAGACATCCTCAAGGGGCTTGCCTTTTAGGTAGTTTTGCATTTCAGCTGCCAAAATATCTTCAATAGCATAAGTATGCAAACCATAGTTTACAGGCGGAATTTCTTCCATCCATGTCGAGAAGTCAGAAGTAACTTTTTGATTGTTGAAGAATTCATTCTCAGACTGGTAAGCTTCTCCATCGGTAGCTGGTGTGTATGTTCCAAGGGCACCGACTTCGCTTACTAGATTTTGATAGAACTCTTCATTCGAGCCGAACGTTTCACCAAGAAATTCAGCTGCCTTTTCTTTACCAGGGACATTAAGAACGTAGAAGGAGCTTCCACCTTGGTTGGATGCGTTTACAGCACCTTCCATGTTTAGTTTCGGAATCGGAGCAACCGCCCATTTACCTGCTTGTGATTCTTCTGCTTCGATACTAGCAGCAATCCAGTTACCACTTGGAACAGTTGCAATATCGCCACTGTTGAAGGCAGCAATGAACTGGCTCCAGTCAGAGTTAGCTTTTACGAAGTCTGCTTCAATCATTGCCTTATAATTTTCGAAGGCTTTTTTCAATGGTTCGTTGTCAACCAGGTTTACAGTTTTTCCATCTTCTTTCACATACCAGGAACCTGCACTTTGAATCATGACACGAAGAAGTCCCAAATCATTTGGATCAAGGGAAATCATATCTTTTCCTGTTTTTTCTTTTACATCTTTACCGATTTCGATGTATTCTTCCCACGTGATGTTCGTTAAATCTTCCATTGTATATCCAGCTTCTTCAAGATAGTCTGTACGGAAGAACAAACCAGTTACACCTGTGTCAAACGGCAGGCCGTATTGTTTTCCGTCAAGGCTGGTAGGCGCCAGCTTGTATTGAGCGAAATCTTCTGTATTGAAGTAGTCATCAATTGGATAAAAAGCATCTGGATAAGATTGCAAAAAGCTTTGTGCACGCTGATCTTCAATCAAAACGATATTCGGCATCCCTTTCATACTGCCGGAGCTTAACCCTGTGTTCAACTTCTGTACAATGTCATCCTGTGCATTTTCGATGATTTCCAGGTTCAAATCTCCTTCATAAGATTCCTTGGCGATTTCCAGTGCCGCAATATTAAAATGTGGATCCCATGCCCAAGCTGTTAATTTATCGGGTTCTTCTCCCCCGTCACCGGATCCTCCGCTTGCATCATCCGAAGAACAAGCAGCCAGAACAAGGACAGAGACAAGCGCTGCCATTAGCAGCCAGTTCTTTTTGAATCGCTTGAAAAAACTCATAACCAAAACCCCCTCTATTTTTGTAAGCGTTATCATATCGCTTGGTTATATCATAACACCCAGAAAAAAAAGACCGTTAGAACGATCTTTAGAAATTTATTTAACTATTTTTAGAAGTTCTCTCCGCCGACAGAACGATTATTTGTATTATTTTTAGAAATGATATTATTTTTAGGGTCATCTTCAATCAAAGGTAAACTGATTTTCACTTTGGTCCCCTTTTTTGGTTCGCTTGATAGATCCACTCCGTATTCTTGACCGAACAACAACTGGATCCGCTCATGGACATTGCGCACGCCAATTCCGCTGAACAGCTGTTTCCTCCCTTTATCGTTCTGCTTCTTGTCCACTGTAATGCCGTCACCGGTATCGACTACTTCACAAATAAGTTTTTCATCCCGCCGGGCAATCAAAATTTGAATAAAACCCCGCTTCTTTTCCGTAAATGCATGAAAAAAAGCATTTTCGATAAACGGCTGTATGACCAGTTTCGGCAAATGGTAATGAAGACAATCAGGAGAAATGAGCGTGTTGACTTTAATTCGGTCCCCATACCTTGTCTGATTGATCAGCACATAGTTTTTGATATTCGTCACTTCTTGATCCACCGTTATCGTCTCATCGACGTTGCCCAGAGCATTCTGCAACAAAGGAATCAGGGCATCGATCGTATCGAATGCCGCCTCTTTTTTCCCTTCTTTGACCAGAAATTTCACAGAAGTAAGTGTATTGTAGAGAAAATGCGGGTTGATCTGGTGCTGAAGAGCTTCCAATTCGGATTTTCTCTGTTTCCGTTGTGTTTTCACCAGTTCATTCATATATTCTTGCAATTCATTAAGCATGTAATTGAATGCATGGGCGATTTTCCTTGCCTCATAACCGCCATTCTCATCGATCGGTTTGGTGAAATCATACTTCGCCATATCCGAAATTTGTTTGATGAGCCTGCTTAACGAATTAGTCATTCTTCGTGATATCATGAAGACTATAATAACTGCAATCAAGACAATGGCGATACTAATCAGGACAATCACTTTTGTATTGATCATGTTTCCGATAACCATGTCTTTATCGACAAGATTGACAAGATACATATCGAGTGCCGGCAAGGAAGCCGACAGCAGCATATAATCTTTATCAAGCACATGGACATCTTGATAGTCAAGACTGCTTTCTTCCGTTTCTTTCGCCAATTTCAGGATCTCCGGAGCATTTTGACCAATCAGACCCTGGTCATTGCTGGAAATAATCTCTCCATTGCCATTTACAATGAGTACACTGTTTCCTTCACTCGTATAGCCTTCATAAAACGCCCTTAAATCGCGTTCCCGGATGGGGATATATACGTATCCGTAAATATAATCGGACGACCTTTCCGTCAATGCCTTCGTGGCCACGATCATCGGCCTGCCACCTGTGATGTCATCGCCTTTGACATATTGATACAGGATTTCATTCGGATTTTCATTCATATTCTGCGTAATCCGATGGTTGATCAAGGTGTCAGCGTCGACAGGCCAGTTAATATATTTCATATTGAACAAACGCCTGTTTTTGCCCAATACGATCATATTCGCTTCATTCGGATTGTCTGAATAAATCCGATCCATTTGTTCTGTGATTGTATAAAAAGAAGTGGACGCGTCTATTGAACTCAAATCGTCCTGTGTCAGCATCCGTTTGATAGTCCCGTTGTTCTGTACGTTTAAAGTGGTAAACGTGACAGAATAACTATATGATTCGAATTGCTGTTTAATCTGTTGAAGTACTTTCGTATTGGTAATGCTGAAAGTGTCCATGAACAAATTATGCGACATCCGGATCGTACTGAAAGTAATCAGAACCGAGACAGTAATGATGCTGATTACCATTACCAAAAACATTTTAATGAATAAATTGTTGTTTTGAATTGTCCTCAGAAGCTTTTTCATTTTAAATGTCCTCACTTTGCAGCAGACGTTTCCTTCCGGTAACTGCCTGGCGATGATCCTTCCAATCGTTTGAATACCTTACAGAAATAACTTGTCTCAGAATAACCGACCATTTCACCGACCTCACTGACCGATGCAGAACTCGATGCCAGAATATCTTTTGCCTTTGCTATTCTTACTTGATTGAGATAATCACTGAAGCCTACTTTTAAATGGGTTTTGAAATTGCTGGATAAGTAAGAAGGGTTAAAGTGAAAATACTCAGCCAAAGTTGTAAGAGACAAAGATTCCGCATAATGTTCTTCTATATATGTCAGCAACCGCTGCATGTTAGGCGGAAAAGCCCTGCTGTCGTCCGCTGCCACAATCGCTTGCACTTTTTCCAGAAAATCATGAAAACGGGCAACCGCTTCTTTGGCATGCTTCGCCTCATTGATATCAGCGAAATAATCATATTTTGCTTCCTCTAATTCCTCTACATCAAAGTCCATGTTCCCTAACAGGACAGTGATATTAAAAATGATATTTTCCAACCATGATTTAAATTCAAATATATCTTCTTGATAATCACGCGTTAATAAATCAACGTGTTCTGTTAATGATTCGATCGCCACAGGAAATTTTCTCTGTTTGAACAAATCCATAAATTTGCCCAAATTAAAGGACTTATTCGTTTTCACCGGCTCGGGCAGGCTGTCATAGAGTAAAATTGGTTCCTCTGTCAGATAAAACGCGTAGTCCTTCATCTTCAGAAGGTGTTCCTCATAGACAGCATTCAATTCATCGATTGCTTTAAACGGAATACTCATTAACCAGCTGGAGCTACGTCCTGACTGTCGGTACTCAGCAGCCAGCCCGGTCAGTTTCTGCTTAACGGCTTCCAGACAATCCGGAGCGAAATTCAAAACGACAACCATGGTATCGCTTTCAATTACAGGTATTAACCTAGACTCCACTTGGTTGATCTGCCCCTCCAGCTGCTCATTGATATTTCCGAACACAGCATCCATATTGGACTTATCGACGCCACAAACTCCAACTATACTGAATTGACCATACGGAAGGCTGTCCAGCACTGCTTTTTCACTAGTAATCAACGAATATCCCAAGATACTCTTTTTCAATGCTTCTTCGATAGAAACCGGCTTTTGCTTCCATTCAATTTCTGTCATTTGATCCGGCACCACTTTACGCAATGTTTTGATCAATTCTTCCCCGTTAAGCTTTGGTTTTAAAATATAATCGGCAACACCGCTTTGGAACGTGGATCGAACATAATCAAAATTCTCAAAACTGCTTAAAACAATAATTTCTATCGATGGGTAACGTTCTTTCACGATTTTCACAAACTCGATTCCATCCATTCCAGGCATCACAATATCAGTAATAACAATATGAGGGCTTAATTCCTCGACTAATGTCAGCGCCTCATCTCCATTGGAAGCTTGACCAAGAATTTGGAATCCCTCTTTTTCCCAATCTATATAATTGATGATCCCCTGCCTGATCAACATTTCATCATCAACTACTAAAACCCCATACAGACCGCTCATAACAACCTTCCTCCTTAAGAGATCGCATTGTCTTTGGACAAGCGGAGACATCGAACCTATCATCCCGGCAAATGCCTATTTTATGACAGGCAATAGTGTTTTCTTAATTATGACAGCAAATGAAGAGTACTGTTACCTATATTTTAAAGACTTTTGGACTGGGCGTAAACCTGTTTTATTTGGCAGGGAATGGCAGTATATACCTCTGAAGATGCGGAGTCGTGGATTTGGGCAGGGTGCAGTGCCTTCGGCCGGGTGGTTTGGCTGGTTGACTGGGTGGGGCGGGTGG
>NZ_LT732535.1:2123537-2243201 GCF_900156915.1 Sediminibacillus massiliensis
GGGTTGGTTGGTTGACTGGATTGGTTGGTTGACTGGATTGGTTGGGGAAATTATTGCCACTTTGCGGGCGATTATGTGCTGGTTCGGGGCGTTTTCTTCCGGGGTGGGGGCGATTCCACCTTCTTTCGGGGAAATTACCGGCTTTTTGGAACGATTAGATGGCAATTGGGGAGATCACGCTCACAACGTCAGCGGGAAACCTGATGATGTTGCCTGCTCTCTTGGTCGGGGAAATTATAGCCGCTTTGCGGGCGATTTCACACTAGGTCGGGGCGTTTTCTTCCGGGGTGGGGGCGATTCCACCTCAATACGGGGAGATTACCCGCCTGTTGGAACGATTTGCCGCCACTCGGGGAAATCGCACCCGCCACGGCAGCGGGAAACCTGATGATGTTGCCTGCTTTTTTGGTCGGGGAAATTATTGCCGCTTTGCGGGCGATTATATATTTGGTCGGGGCGTTTTCTCACAGGTTAGGGGCGATTCCACCTCAATACGGGGAGATTACGGCCTGTTGGAACGATTTGCCGCTACTCGGGGAAATCGCACCGCCACATCCCCGCCACGCCTTCGCTCATCCATGCCAAGAGCCTGCAGAATTCATCTGCAGGCTCTTTTTTCAGATTATGTCTCCACAATTGGATCCATTACTTCTACATTGGCATCAGAGACATCTGGATCACTTGCATTGGCTCTGCTGAAGCCATTATTCGTATTGATTACATATCCTGTATTAAAGCTTCCCGCTCCGGCTACAACTTTACTTGTCGATGAAGGTGCGACATATAAGGCATCTCCATTAATGACTTGCCCTTCATTGCTGTTAATGATGATCGGACCAGAAAAGAAACAAGGCATTCCATCACTTCCTCCGTTTTTGATATAGGCGAACCTAGTAAACAAGCTGGATATATTATCAGTTTATGGAGAAAACAGCATGCTGAAATGGACAAACGCTGTCCGGGACCGGAAATGATGCTGGCACCTAAGCCTGCCGGCGCTCCTTAGTCCTATTAGGTGACCCCCTCATTAATGTTTGAGGGGGTTGCATTCATACATGATACTGATGTTGTTCTAAGGTTTTGGTGATCTGCTCAGCCGTAACCTTTTCATTATCAAATTCGACTATTACTTCCCCATCGCTCGTATCAATCAAGACGCGTTCAACTCCGTCGATTTGATTTAGCGTGCTCTCAATCTCCTGGATTGAATTCTGGTCCACTTCTTCTTTTACATAAAAGGTTCCTTCGCTCATTATCAATACTCCTTTTAGAGAGATTTCTTATAAGCTTACCCCAAAATGAGAAGCATAACTCTTAATGAACTAAATGAAGTGAATTAGAATCAATTTCCAATTGGAATAAGGGCGAATAACATTGGCTTGCGAAGGCAAATTAAAGGTATCTTTTTTAAAGGAGTGTTCATTCATGCCTCAACAAGCACAAGAAATTCTTAACCAGATTGCACAAATGGCCAGACAACTGGAACAGCAAGAGACTCAAAACGCCCAGAAGCTTCAACAAGGGCAGCCGGTCGGCGAACAGCAACAACAACAAATGGCTGATATGGAGCAAAATGCAGCCCAACAGCTTAACCAAATTCAACAACTTTTACAACAGTACCAACAACAGAGTCAAGCTACACAAGGATTCCAACAAACCACAAGTAACGGGTTTGGCCAGGCGACTAGTGGCGCACAATCTGCTTTCCAACCCGGATTTGCTGGCACAGATGCGCAGGAAGTCAGACAGCAAAATCAGCAATCTGCTCAAAACCAGACAGGCGGAAATGGTTTTACGCAACAATAATCGGCATGTATGAATACAGGGGCCACCTATTACAGGTGGCCTTTTTTACGTGCTGGAATTACATAAGGAAAATCCCCTGTATTTACCATTACATTCATCTATCAAACATGTTATAATACTTCTCTTATCTCACCAAATAATTCTCTATTTATATAATCTATGATAAAAGGAGGTCTGGCAATTGGCTAAAAAATCAATGATCGCCAAGCAAAAGCGTCAACCGAAATTCAATGTACAACAATATACGCGTTGTGAACGATGCGGCCGTCCGCACTCTGTGATCCGCAAATTTAAACTATGCCGTATTTGCTTCCGCGAACTCGCTTATAAAGGGCAGCTTCCCGGTGTAAAAAAAGCTAGCTGGTAAAGGAAAAAAGCCAACCGAAACGGTTGGCTTTTTTTATCAGGATTATTTCCAGACATCCTCGGCAATCCGGACGACATGACGGACTTTTTCCCATTGCTGTTCTTCTGTAAGCAGGTTTCCTTCTTCTGTAGAAGCAAAACCGCACTGCGGGCTCAGGCAAAGCTGATCAAGCGGTACATATGTCGCTGCTTCTTCGATACGTGCCTTCACTTTACCCGCATCTTCCAATTCGCCGAATTTGGAAGTGATCAAACCGAGGACGACGTGTAAATCCGGACGGTTTACATAGCGAAGTGGTTCGAATCCGCCGGAACGCTCGTCATCGAATTCCAAGAACAATCCATCAACGTCCAATCCGCCGAAAATGGTTTCGGAAACTGCTTCATAGCCGCCGCTGCTCATGAATGTCGACTGGAAATTCCCACGACAAATATGCATGGTGACAAGTAAGTCATCCGGCCTTTTGGCAATCGATTCGTTGAGAGCCCGGGCACTTAGAGCTGCAGCTTCTTCCGGGTCGCGTCCTTTCTCCTTCAATGATGCTCTGCCTTCTTCTGAGAAAAAGGTCGCCCATGATGTGTCATCAAGCTGCAAGTAGCGGCATCCTTCATCATACAGCTTTTGAATGACCCCCTGATATGCGCTGATCAAGTCTTCGACCAATGCTTCATCACTATCATAAATCCCTTCTTCTATCGTCGCTCTGTACAAAAGCATATTCGGGCTTGGAATCGTGAATTTTGCTACTGCATCACCGGCAATGCTGTTCAGAAAACGGAAGTGGTCGATAAAATAGTGGTCCGTGAATCCAATTTTACCAGTCACCTTGATTCCACGCGCCTTTGTTTCCACCCCGTCAAATTGAAGACCTTTCGAAGTTTCGAACGCCTCGACTCCATCCAAGCCTTCCAAAAAGTCAAAATGCCACCAGCTGCGGCGGAATTCTCCGTCTGATACGGCTTTAAGCCCGGCTTCTTTCTGTTTTTCCACCAATTTGGTAATTTCTTCGTCTTCGATTTGGCGCAATTGATCCGCGGTTATTTCCCCATTCTGTTTTTGCAACCGTGCCTTTTTCAAACGTTCCGGGCGCAAAAAGCTGCCGACATGATCTCCTTTGAATGGTGCTCTTTTCACTGTTTGTTGTGCTGAGTTCGTCATTATGTATTCCTTCTTTCTCTTTTAGTCATCGTTTCAGGCATAATAAAAACCCTCTTCCATAAGAAGAGGGGTTGACGTCTTGGACAATTCTCTTCTTATCTACAAGCATTCGCTTCTGGAATTAGCACAGTACTTCAACAAGTCTGCTGCTAAGGCTTCACAGGGCCAGTCCCTCCACCTTTCTGGATAAGAAAGTTATGTATGTAATTATAATCATCACTTTACAGGGAACGTGAATAATAGTCAAGTCCAAATTTACTGAAATTTTCACTAATTTTATTGCAGTTTATCCCATTCCGTTTTCTTATATTTTAGTGGCTTTAAACGTCTGTTGATCCATTCCTCGTCATATTCTCTATATCCCTGTGATTCAGCCCATTCTCTTACCTCTCGGTGACCCTCATGGGCAGGATCATGGTATATCATGAGAAAACGATTAAATCTCTCTACTCCCCCAACATCTTCCGGCGGGGCAGTACCTTGGCCACTTATCAATGTCGGGTAGCCGTAATGGTAATCTTCTACAACTTCTTCAAGCAAGATCTCGAACTGCCAATTGTCACCAAAATCATAAGTATAGATGAATTGGCCAAATTTTTCGATGTACTTATCCAACTTAATTCTCGGCTGCCTAATTGTCATCTTTAAATGGTTGGCAATCACGCCAAACGGATCTTCCTCCCGTCCTGGAGCCGCCTTTTTGTACTGTTTTTTATAGAACTTGTTTTCCTCATAGGTTTCCAAGTCATTGGTCACAACCAGATTGTCTTGTCGTAAATCAAATTCGAAAAGATGACAATGATCACTTGGATAACCGCTTTGGAAATTAGTTGTATTTTGAATGATATCATGGAGCCGGTTAAAGGTGACGTCAGCAGGCATGATGACTCTCCTCCAGATAACCGGATTCGTCTCAAGCAGGGTGATTTTTATTTGATAAGCCTTCATTCGGATACTCCTTCCCTGTTCTGAAAATAGATAAATCCACTCGTTTTACTTACTTTACATAAGCTTGCTCCGTATTTCAACACCCAAATATAAATTGGCCCGCCAAAGTCGACCTGGCGGGCCTGTATTTAGATTATAAAACTGCTTGTGATTTGCGATTCAGGTTTCTGCCTGTCGTAAACTTCGGCAGCCTCTCGCCATGTGCCTCAATCAATTCCGTGGTCATATCCCAAATTTCATCCAGTGACAAGACGGATGCAGTATGCGGATCGAGCATGACCGCCTGGTACACGTAATCGACATTGCCAGTTACCGCCGCTTCCACGACCAGTTGCTGCACGTTGATGTTCGTTCTGTTCATCGCGGCCAAGTGTGGCGGCAAGTCGCCGATATGTGTCGGCTGGATACCGCGTTTGTTAACGAGGCATGGCACTTCCACACAGGCGTTCTCCGGCAGGTTGGTGATTAGCTTGGTATTCAGCACGTTACCCCAGATTTCCAGGTTCTCACCGGTTTCCACCGCATTGATGATCGGCGCACCGTATTCAGAACTTTTTTCGACCGGAAAAGATTCATTGTTATCTATCTTCTTCTTCGTTTCTTCGAATGTAACCAGATTTTCTTCACTCCGGCGGATATATTCGTCGATCGGTATATCAAATTTATCAATCAGCTTGCTGTCTTTAATGAAATAAGGAGTGTACTCGGACAGGTGCTCGCTTGATTCTGTAATAAAATAGTTCAGTCTGCTCATCATTTCGAATCGGACTTTATCTTTTTTGTAAACCTCTTCGTCCTGCATTGCTTCAAAAAGTGCCGGGTACATATCTTTTCCTTTATGCTTAAGTTCGAGGAACCAGGCCATGTGGTTGATTCCCGCCACATTGATGTCCAATTCATCAGCCGGAATGCCTAAATACGATGCAAGCTGAGCAGTTGTATGCTGGACACTGTGGCAAAGGCCGACTGATTTGATCGATGTTTGTTTCTGTATCGCCAGCATCAGCATCGCCATTGGATTGGTGTAGTTGAGTAACAGAGCGTCAGGGCAGACATCTTCCATATCCCGGCACATATCCAATACAACCGGAATGGTGCGCAAAGCCCGGAATACACCGCCGACGCCTAATGTGTCTGCGATCGTCTGTTTCAAGCCATACTTTTTAGGAATCTCGAAATCTATTAAAGTGGATTCGTGCATCCCGACCTGAATCAGGTTAATGACATAATTGGCATCCTGCAAGGCCTCACGGCGATTATCGCTCGCTGAAACGGCTGCTTTATTGCCGTTTTCCCGGATAATTGTCTGTACCATTTTTTCAGCTGTTTGAAGTCTCACTGGATCGATGTCATGGAGAGCGAACTTTGTTTCTTCGAGAGCGGGAAATCTTAAAATGTCGGATACCAAACGTTTTGCAAATACTACACTTCCTGCGCCGATAATTGTAATTTTAGCCATGATAATCTCCTTTATATTTTAAAATTTTATTTAAAAGTTAATCTAAATAGCTGAGAAAGCAATTTACTGATGTCAGCCTTTTACCGAACCGGAAGCCAAACCGGCGATAAAATGTTTTTGCAGTATCAAGAACAAAATGGTCATTGGCAGCATTGCTAAGATCGAAGCAGCAGCCACCAGGTTCAATTTATTCGAACTTTCACCAAAGAATCCCGATAATGCGACCGTCATTGTTTGGACTGATTCATCCTGAAGGAAGAAAATCGCAAATTGGTAGTCATTCCATATGAAGACAGAAGCAATTATGAGAACAGAAGCTGTCACTGGCTTCAAGAGCGGAAAGACGATCCTGAAAAAGATTCCAATAGTGCTCGCGCCATCAATCCTTGCCGCTTCTTCCAATTCTCTCGGAATCGTCGATCGAATAAAGCCGGCATATAAGAAAATGGTTAACGGCAGATAGGCAGCCACATTGTTATAGATAGCTACATCAAGTGTGTTCAGCAAACCTATATCTACAACAAGCTGATAAAGTGGCACTAACGCTGTTAATGGCGGTATAACCATAATCGCGATGAATAACATATATACGAATTTGTTAAGCTTAGTTTGCCTCCTTGCTAATGGATAAGCAGCCATAGACCCAACCATTATTAGCAGCAAAGCTGCCAAAATAGTGATAACACTAGTATTAATCAAGGCTACGCCTAGATTTGCTTCATTCCATGCCTCCGAGAAATTCGCCCACCTTATATCGGCAGGAAAGGACCATTTGGAACTGAAGTCACCGATGGGCTTTAAGGCTGTAGTTACCAAAATGTAAAATGGAACCAAATGAAACAACGCAATTGCGAGTGAAACAGTTGTTAAGATAACTTTTTTCCTTTTACTGGTATAATCCATCACGCTTCAATCTCCTTCCGTCTAAAGTAAATAAGGGCTGCCAGACTCAAGATTAATATAATGACTGCCATCAACACACCTTGTGTGGCAGCGTATCCAGCGTCCTGGCGGAAGAAGTACAGGTCATACATGAAAGTTGACATTGACTGGGAAGCATTACCAGGACCACCGCCAGTTAAAGCAATAATCACATCGAACAGTTTCAATCCACCAATAATATTCAGCACCATATTAATGGTTATAGACGGCATCAACAGGGGCAAAGTAAGGGATTTGAATTGCTGAAAAGGTGTAGCCCCATCAATATCAGCTGCTTCATAAAAGTCTTTCGGGATACTCTGCAGACCAGCAAGGTAAATAATCATAGCAATACCAACAAACTGGTATGTATTAACAAAAACAATAATCCAAATATTCATACCCGGATTTCCAAGTGCGTTTATCGGGTCCAATCCAAGTGTCATTAATAAATCATTCAGCGCACCGTCCTGGTAGGCAAAGAAAAAGTAAAAGATGTATCCCATGATTAAAGGACTGATAATTACCGGTAAGTAGACAATTGTCCTAGTCAAAGCACGAAATTTTATGCTTTGGTTTAATAAAAGTGCATAACCGAGACCAACGATGTTTTGGAAAAGTGTGCTCCCAAGCCCATACAATAAAGTATTTTTAACTACCAGCCACGTGGTTGGATCCTGTAGCATTCGGACATATTGATCAAGGCCAATATATTTATAAGTCTGTGAAAATCCGTTCCAATTGGTAAAGGTGATATGGATACCGTTTAAAAAGGGGTAAATGATGAAAAAAGTAACAAGGAACAATGCTGGTAGATACATCCACCACAGGGAAGAATTGTGATTCCTCCTCCTCTTTCTATTTCTTACTTTTTGTGCCTGACTGGGCAGGCCTTCATCCGTACCAGCAACCGATTGCTTGGAAGCATATACTTCACGGATATCTGCTTTGCTCATAGTTTAACCCACTCCTATATCAGGATTTTTGGGAGGTAATGCGGACAGATATTCTGCCCGCCATCCCCTTGTCTGCTTACTCTGATTCTGCCTGATCACTGAGACGATTATATTCTTCTGCCATTTGCTCGGAAACCTGCTCAGGTGTAAGTGAACCTGAAAGTAGTTCTTGTCCTGTTGTCCCCATTACATCCCACATTCCACTCGGCAAGTAAACGCGGTCAAAGTACGGCTGAACCTTGACATCAGAGTATTGGTCATAGTAATCAGAGTAGTAGTTTTCAGCATTGACATTTGAGAGACCAGCCGGAAGGTTTGTTCCTTCTGCAACCTGTTTAGCCACTTCTGGCTGGGCCAAAAATTCGACAAATTTCTTTGCGGCATCCATATGCTCGGTGTCCTTCCAGATAGCAACCGTGTGGCGTTCACCGCCAATCCAGGACTGAACACCTCCTTCATGGATAGCAGGCATAGGCATTACACCGACCTTGGCATCCGGGTTGAGCTCTTCAATTTGCGATCCTGAAACACCTCCCCCTACGATAAAGGCGATTTTACCTTGGACAAGCAATTCATTCCGTTGCTGCAGCTGGGCCGTAAGTACGTCTTCATTCAGCAAGCCTTCATCCTGCATTTGCAACAACTTTTCAGGAAGGAACGTGTAATTAGACCAGTCAAATGTCCGATTCAGGAGCTCTTCTTCATAGTTATGATCCGGATGTGTCGTTAACAATGGCGTTGCAAACTGGTCAAAGTACTGACCCAAAGCACTTTTTTCCGAACCATGGAACCAAAGAGGTGTAACTTCGCCATTGCTCTTTTCCTCGATTGTTCTAAGCGCATCCATAAACTGGTCAAACGTCTCAGGTGGTTCGACACCATACTCTTCCAGCACATTGGCATTATAGGTCAATCCATCCTTTGCCTGGTTTAATGGATAGGCATAGACTTTCCCTTCTTCATCCTTCAAGATTGGCTCTAAAGCAGGGTCGAGGTTTTCCGTCCAGTCCATTTCACTCAAGTCTTCAACATATTCACCGTAGCGGTTTATTGCCCAGCCATGAGTATCGAATACGTCGGGCATATCGTTGGCCGCCATTTTCACTCGCAGCAAACTCTCATATTCCCCGGCAGGATAATTTGCATCAATATCGATTTCCGGGTATTCCTCCTCAAACTGAGCAACCACATCTTTCATCGTATCTACGTCACTTTCATTGGTAGCAGTAGAATAATAGGAAAGAGTAATTTGATCACCTGTCTCTTCCCCATTCGAGTTGCCGCTGGCTTCTTCGCCGCCGGCACCTGCTCCTCCAAGACACCCAGTAGCAAATAATGATAAGCCTGTTAACATTCCTATTGTCTTTAACATTCTTTTCATATTCCATTCTCCCTTACTTCATTATTTTATTAAAAAGTTAATCAGTCCCATTGGCGAAGGATTTCCAGTGTAAGGTTCTAAGTTTATGTAAATACAGAATATTGGGACAATTTAAGAAAAGACTAGCTTGAGTAAGCTTGCTAATTAGTGGTCAAAATTTGAATGAAGGTGTTACCTGTGCAATTTTTCTTCACCTCCTAAAAGGACTTTAATTAACCAACTAACTCATTGAAAGCGCATTCATAACCTTGTATAAGTAAAGCACCATATGAGGTGCTTCATAATTTTTTATCAAGTAGAAGAGGCTGACATCTTGTTTTCCAGTGTTTTATTATGACTTCCACAGCTTTCACGGATCACTAACTTCGTTGGAATAGTAACCTTTAGCGGGATTTCTCTCCCTTTCATCCTGTCCAGTAATAACCGGAACCCTGTCCGCCCCATCTGTTCAGTGTGTACATGGATGGTTGTAAGAGGAACACTGGCAAACTTAGCCATCTCGATGTCATCAAAGCCAACTAAAGCAACCTGTTCAGGTACATTGAACCCCTTTTCCTGCAAAGCTCTTAAGGCGCCAATCGCCATCGGATCACTGGCTACAAAAAAAGCTTCAGGCAAATCCCCCTTCTCAATTGCTTGGCACATCAATTCATACCCTTGCGACATCGTGTAATCACTGACATAGATATCATCAGGGCGAAAGAGCCCCTCTTGTTTCATTCGTTTTTCAAAGGTCTGTTGGCGCTCGTCGTCATTCATGCTCCGCTTTTCCCCATTGAAATGTTCTTGTTGCCTTCCCCCAATATAGCCAATTCGTTTTTTGCCACAGGTAAACAAGTGTTCAATGACTATGTTTGTTGCTTTTTCAAAATCGATTACAACCGAGTCATACTTTTCTTCATCCGGTGAGTAATCAATATAGACGGCATTTTTGTTTTTGCTCGTAAATAGATTGATTGTTTCTTCATTCAGCTTGCCAATCACTATCAACCCATCCATTTCTGCTTCTACCTTTTCTTTCGGCAAATGATGCAACCGGAATACTTCTGGAGCTGGAAGGTCTTGATCCTTGCACTCCTGTTCGACCCCCTGTCTTATGGCTAAAAAATAAGGGTCACTTAACTCTTCTTCAAGTGAATGACAAAGCAGGATGCCGACTTTTGTGATATTTTCTTGTTCAGTAATTTTTTCTGCCCTGCGCTGTTTCACTGGTTTATATTTTAATTCTTCTGCTGCCTTAAGTATCCTCTGTCTCGTTCCTTCTGCTACCGATAAGGTCAAATCATTATTCAGCACCCGGGATACAGTGGCAGCAGATACTTTCGAAAGGTTCGCGATATCCTTGATCGTAGCCATCTGTGTACCCTCTCATTCTTTTTTGGCTTCCGCCTTCTTTTTATTAACTAAACATTTACTATGTTGGGACTATAATAACATTTAAATAAAGCGCTTTCAATAGCTTTTTGGGTAATTAATAGAATAATTTACTGATTATTTTTGTTATTTTACCAATTCATTAACTAAAAAATTAATTAAGCAGATTATCCTGTAACTAGAGGGTTCTGTTTTTAAGCGGAACTTAATGTGCGAAAAGCTGCGACAATTATATTGTCATTTAGGGGTCACTTTTAACTTAAATAGAATTTGATGCTTGTAGAATATTATTTATATAAGGTATGAAGTTGGCTTGGCCGCATAAAAAAGAGCCTGGAATGGTAACGATCCAAAATCCAAGCTCTAAAATACATTATGTTTCTTCTTCCACCAAACCCTTTTGTTAGTTCGAATAAGTGCTATGTCATATTAATAGATGAGCAAAAGTTATTGAAATAATCCCAATTAAAAGCAATCCACAGGTAACAATTTTCCTGCCTATATTGTTTTTAAAAAATAGGTAAACAAAACCAACATATACAACAGTAGCTATCGAACAAAAAGTGATACCTGAAATTAACTTTTCAACAGTATAACCACCGAAGATAAAATGTAGAATAGTTACTGGAAACGAGATTAAAGCAATCAAATAATGGAGCTTTTTAACATCCATTTAATCCCTCCGTTTCCATTATGTACGATTAAAATAAGTTAAAGATTCAATAACCTTAGTATTTTTATTAGTTTAATAGCTTTTCTCCTTCAACTATACTTATCAAAAAAGCCTTACCATTAAACATGGCAAGGCTTTATCCAATAACTGGTTTATTCATATTTTCATTGTCATTTTGCTTGTAAATCGACGGTCTGAATTGCTCTTACACACTAACCTGCCATAATCTCCTTCATCTTCCCTGCAACATCTTTCGGGTTATCCGCTTTTGTAATCGCACTTCCTACGATCACAATATCAGGCTGTTCCCGGACTATGCCTGGAAGTGTCTCCAGGTTCACCCCGCCAGCTACAGAAACTTCGAAATCATATCCTTTCACCAAAGAAAACAAGTCGGTACTGAAGCCGCCTTCCTGTTGTTTGTCTTTTCCGACATGCAGGCTGACCATGTCAACGTCCAAATCATGCAGCTCTTTGATTTTGTCTCTTGAATCGACTTCCAGCAAATCGATCATAATCCGTTTTCCGTATTGCCTGGCTACCTCCAATGTATCCTTGATCGTCAGGCCGGAGGAAAAAGCCATCACCGTCATGATGTCTGTTCCGGCTTCGAATGCCTGCTTTGCTTCATGTTTCCCCGCATCACAAGTTTTCATATCTGCCAAAATCGTTTTCTCCGGATACAGCTTCCGCATATCCCGTACAATATCCATCCCGTACTCCTTGATGACTCCGGTACCGATTTCAATGATATCTACGGATCCCTTTGTTTCATTTACAATTTCGATGCACTTATCCTTCGAAAGACGATCAAGTGCTAACTGCAATTTCATCTATGTCACCCCTTTATCTTTCGATTACTTCCACTTCGCCGAGTCTGCCCTGTACGTCCTCGTAATAAGGAAGTCCTTCATTATCGCCGATGACACCGACTACCATGGAGCCGATCGTGTTCGCAAAATGAAGTGTTTTTTGAAGCGTCCAGCCTTGCAATATGCCGTACAACATTCCCGAATTGAAGCCGTCTCCTGCCCCGACCGTATCCACTACCTTCGGAGCCTTGACAGGCGGTTCTACGATATATTCTCCGTCATGGTAGCCGACAGAGCCCTTCTCCCCTTGTTTGATCGCAACATAGGAGATATTCAAAGCCTTCAACTTTTCGATGATTGCTTCAGGCTCTTTTTCCCCGATAATAATGTCCATTTCCTCATCACCGGCAAGCAAAATATCCACATGTGGAAGGATTTTAGACAATACGGTCCTCGCTTCTTCCTTGCTCCACATCCTCAGCCGGATATTCGGATCAAAGGAAATCATGACACCGTTTTGTTTAGCCAAAGCAATCGCGCGCTCGAAAATCTCCATGTTCTTTGGATGAATCGCCGGGAAAATACCGGTAAGATGGAGGATTTTCGCCTGTTTGAAATAATCCTCATCCAAATCGTCCGGCGTCATGGTCAAAACCGGTGACTTGTCGCGGTAATAAAATGTTCGGCCGCTTCCGTCTTCCATGATCTCTTTGAAGTTGATGGAAGTCGGATAACCGTCGACGAACTTCACTTGGGAAACATCGATCCCTTCCCCGCGGGCAAAGGTCTGAATCGTCTTACCAAATTCATCCTTACCCAATCTGCTTATATAACCCGCTTTCAAACCCAGTCGGCTGCAGCCCACTGCCAAATTGAGTTCTGCTCCAGCCACGCTTTTTTCGAATCCGTTAACAAATTTCAACGGGCCCGTTGAAGCGGGATTGAACACAATCATTGCTTCTCCAATCGTAATGACATCGTTCATGCCAGTGCCTCCCTTGGTGTTGTATCATTTGCGTGTAGTCTCTTTTGGCCTGCCGTCGACTCCGGAAATGACTTTGTCGGCCATCCCGGTAAACAACCCGGTTTCGACTACTCCGACAAGCGATTTCAGCTGCTTGTGGAGGTCTTCCGGGTCGAGAATATGGTCGAATCGGCAGTCGAGAATATAATTGCCGTTGTCTGAGACGAACACTTCCCCGTCTTTTTTGCGAAGAACTGGATCACAACCCAGCTCAGCAATACGGTTTGCCGTGACTTGCCATCCAAATGGAACGACCTCAACTGGCAGCGGAAATGCCCCCAATTGGTCGACACGTTTCGAATCATCGATAATGACGATCAGTTCATCTGCTATGGCGTCGACGATTTTCTCCCTGACAAGAGAGCCCCCGCCCCCTTTTAACAAGTTGAAATGCTGATCGACCTCATCAGCACCATCGATCGCTACATCAATCTTTTCCATATCGGAAAAGTCGGTCAAAGGAATCCCCAATTCCTTTGCCAACCGTTCCGTTTTAAGGGATGTCGGAATCCCTGTTATTTTTAACCCCTCTGTTTTGATACGTTCCCCCAACTTTTTCAGCATCCAGTTCACCGTCGAACCGGATCCTAAGCCGACGACCATTCCATCTTTGATATACTTGACAGCTTCCTCGCCGGCAGCTTTTTTATTTTCGATTTCCATCCCCATGGATTTTCGCTCCTTCTTCCAAATTGTGCGTGATTAGAATAGACTAGGATTAATCATTTTCGGTACATAAAAGGCGATTTCCGGGAAGAAGGCAATGAACAAGAGCACCACAACTACGATTGTGATATAAGGCATTACCGCTTTGAAAGACCGTTCGATCGACAGTTTTCCGATCTTGGCGGCCAACAACAGACACAACCCGTATGGTGGTGTCACCAGTCCGATCGCCAAAGTGATGATGACAATCAAGCCAAGGTGGATCGGGTCAACCCCGAACTGCAAGGCCGTCGGCAAAATAACCGGCACGAACAGAATCATGGCCGGAATCGCGTCCATAAATGTTCCCACGAACAGGAAAAAGGCGATGATAATAAGGATGAACAACCCTTTTGAACCGATGTTGTTCGTGAAGAATTCCTGTGCCATAGTACCGAGCTGGTAGTAACTCATCAATTCACCTAAAGCACTTGCTGTTGCTAAAGCAAATAAAGACAACGAGCTTAACGCCAGTGTATCGACCAGAATTTTCGGCAGGTCCTTCAGTTTCAATGTCTTATAGAAGAACATGCTGATCACCAATGTGTACAAAGAAGCAACCGCAGCGGCTTCTGTAGCCGTGAAGAATCCTGTCACGATTCCGCCGATAATGATAAAAACCGTGAACAAGGCTGGAATCGTTTCCATTAATAGTTTAAGGAATTTCTTGAATTCCACTCTTGCGCTTTTTTCAAAATTTTTCCTGACTGCCAAAATATAAACAAAAACCATCATCGCCAAGCCGATTAAAATCCCTGGTACGATTCCACCAAGAAACAAAGCACCGACAGAAGCGTTGGTCAACCCCGCAAAAATGATCATCGGGATACTTGGTGGAATGACAACCCCCACAGTGGAAGAAGCCGCTGTAACCCCTACAGCCGTTTCTTTGTCATATCCTTTTTTGACCATGCTCGGAATCAGGATTTTTCCGACACCAGCTGTATCTGCCTGCGAAGCACCGGACACCCCGGCGAACATCATCGATACTAGGATATTGGCATGAGCCAATCCTCCACGAATCGGTCCGACGATCGCTAAAGCCAGATCGATCATTTTCTCGGAAATTTTTCCCGAATTCATTAAGTTGGCGGCTAGAATGAATAATGGAACCGCTAGTAACACGAACGAGTCAAGTCCGTTCAACATCTTCATCGGGACGGTCATCCCGGGTGTATAAGGAATATTGAAAATGCCCAGTACGGCAACGATTCCAATAACGAATGCGATCGGGACACCGACAAACATCAATACGATAAATAAACCAATCAACAGGAATCCCATTATTCACTAACCTCCTTCGTGTTGAAATTTTTAATATGGCTGACTAGATGGGACAAGGAGTAGACGATCATGGTCGATGCCATGATCGGTATCGACAGCCATACATATCCCATTTTCATTGCAGGAAGAGACGCCCACGTGTAGTCCCAAAAGCGTTGGACAACCTGAATCCCGTATAGAAAAATAGCAATATTGAATAAAATAAGGACAATATCATTGAAAATATTGAGTGTGTGTTTTGGTTTGTTTTTCAACTTTCTCTGCAGCATATCAAAGGTAAAGTGATCCCTTCTGTTGACCATCACTGCAGCTCCCATGAAGACGGCCCAGATAAACGAATAGTTGGCAACCTCTTCCGTCCAGATAACCGAAATGCCAAGATGACGGGTGACAATTTGAATGACAATTGCTACAAAGAATACGGTCAAAAAGGCGACGCCTGCCGTCAATTGAATTTTTTCCAGTATGCGAATAAACCGGCTCATGTTGATCCTCCTCACTAAAGGCGAAAGGACACGCAGCGTGCCCTTTCTTTAATTGTCGTTATACTAATTATTTCGCATCTCTGATTTGTTGCAGTAAGTCTTCTACACCCATCTCTTTTGCTGCTTCATCTTGAAGAGGTTTTGCCAGTTCGATGAAAGGCTGTCTGTCGATTTCATTGATTTCAGCACCGTCTTCCACCGCCTTTTCCTTGTACTCTTCTTCCTGTACGTAAAGGGCTTCTCTTTCCGCTTTGACAGATTCTTCAGCAGCTTTCATGATGATTTCTTTCTGCTCATCGGAATAAGAGTCGAACTTGCGGCCGTTCACCAGCAATAGACGAGTCGTATAATCATGGGCTGTTTCTGTTACATATTTTCCATTGTCTGTAGTGTGATGATTTTGCTGGACAAAATATGGGTATGCGTTTTCAGATGAGTCGACTACATCCTGCTGCAATGCTTGATAAAGTTCTCCCCATGCCACTGATGTCGGTACAGCCCCGGTCTCTTTCCAGTAGTTTGCTACTACGCCGGAAGTTTGCGTTCTGATTGTCATGCCTTTCAAGTCATCCATCGATTGCAAAGGCTTCTTACCATAATAATGTCTTACACCTGCAGTCCAATAACCGACGATTTTGAAATCATTGTTTGATTTTTCATTGATAATATCTGCAACCTTTTCGCCAACTTCACCGTCAACGACATTTTCCCAATGCTCGTAGCTGTCGAACAGGTATGGCATTGCAAAAAGATCGACTTCCTTGATACCTGTCTGTGTCATGAAACCTGGTGATACAAGTACAACGTCTGCTCCGCCTGTCTGTAACTTCTCAACAAGCTCCGATTCTTCTGTACCGATTGTTCCTGCATGTACTTCCACTTCGATTGCACCGTCTGACTCTTCTTCTGCTACTTCTTTAAATTTCACTAAACCGTCTTGATATGGATTTTCTGGTGATGTTTGGTTATGTGCGGCAACCAATTTGATGTTTTCCGGTGCTTCCCCTTCTCCGCTTGCTCCGCTGTTCCCGCAGCCGGCAAGTGCCGTAACCGCTATCAACAATAGTAAAAATGCTAGTTTTTTCATGTGTAAATCTCCCTTCACCCTTTTATTTGACTAGGCTTGTTCATTCATTCATCAGTCACTCACCGTGATGGCAGCGCTGACAATTTGCTAAAAATACTGGTTGACCTTTGGCTTCTATTACTCAAGATTTGCATGTTTCTTGTTTAAACTGGCTTGGTCTCTTTGTTCATAGTTTTGTAAAAGATAGACCATCACAGCATCCAGCAACAGGTGTGCTGATTGATCAAACTGGCTTCCCAAAGGCTGGATTGTATCGGGCTCGGATGGCAGGCGTTTCTTTGTTGCCGCCGGAATGACGAGATGGCAATCACTCATCTGCCCGATTGCTGACTCCTTATTGGTCGTAACCAGGGCGACCTGTGCTCCAACTTCTTTCGCCTTCTTGGCATAATACTTCAGGTTTTCCGTCGAGCCTGAACCCGAAATAATCAACAGAATATCTTCCGGCTCAATACTCGGGGTCACCGTCTCCCCTACTACGTAGACCGGGTAACCGCTATGCATGAGACGCATTCCAAACACTTTTCCCACCAAACCAGATCTGCCTGTCCCGGCAATGAAAATTCGGTTTGCTCGCTGTAGTTCTTCTGCCAGCTTTTCCGATTCTGCGGGATCGACTCTTTCAAGAACTTCCGCGATTTCCCGGGCAATCGTTCCGGTAATTTGTTTCATAGCATTTCCACCTTTTCATATATATCTATTTTTTTTAACAAGATTTCCTGGATATTAGTTGAGGCTCAAATCTATGAATCTCTGAAACACAACTCTTCTCATTGTTTCTTATTTTGTCCAACAGCAACTGTGCTGCTTTCTTTCCCATTTCAAATGCGGGCTGGGCGATTGTTGTCAGTGTCGGACTGTAGAAACCGGCAAACGCTACATCGTCAATACCGATCACCGCCAAATCTTCCGGTATCCTTACCTGATTCTTTTTAGCAAACTTCAAAACCTCGAACAACACCCTGTCATTCAGGGCCAGAATCGCTTCAGGGGGTTCCGGCAATGCAAGCATCTCTTTCATGGTCGATTGAATGCCTGAAATGTTTGCGCTTGCAATATAGCGTTGATTTACCGGCAAACCTTGGCTTTCCAATGCTTTTTTAAACCCCTCTATCCTTTCCCCGCGGGGTGTTATTCCGTTAACCGGTGTAGAAACGATACCAATGTTTCTATAACCTGTTCTCACAAACTCTTTAACAGCCATTTCTGCCGCCTTATAGTTATCTAGTAAAACAGACCCAATGGAAATCTCTTGTAAGATTCTGTCCATAAACACAATCGGGTAATTGTCATTTTGCAAGCGTTTGTAAAGAGGAACATTATCACCAGTCGGAAAAACGATTAAACCATCCACTTGCTTGGCCCGCAGCATATCGATATACCGTTTCTCCTTGGCAGGGTCGTCATCCGCATTGCAGACAATGATATGAAAATCCGATTCATTGCAAAGATCTTCAATCGCCCGGATAACCTGGGTCGAGAACACGTGCAAAATGTTGGCAACGATTACACCAATTGTCATGGTCGACTTTTGCTTCAAGCTTCTGGCTACAAAGTTAGGGCTGTAACCGAGTTCAGTGATCGCTTCCTCGATACGAATCCTGGTTTTCTCCCCCATGTAGTCAAAGCGGTTGTTTAAATACTGAGAAACAGTGCTTTTCGAAACTTCTGCATGCTTTGCTACATCCGCCATTGTAACTGCTTTCATTTTGGGTTATTCTCCTAACCTCTACTATTCCATTTTTGTACTAAACCGATTTAGTAAACCGATTTAGGTAGAGTATAATATAGGTGAAAGCGTTTTACAAGAGGTTTATTTACTTTTTATTCATTCCATTTTTTTACTGGCTGCTGGGACGGGGCTGGGCGTGGCAGAAAGTGGGCGTCGGGGAGATTTTTTGCAGGTTTGGGGCGTTTATGGTGGGTTTTGGGGAGATTAGCTGCCAGGTTGGGGCGATTTTGCGGGGATTGGGGGAAATTCACGCGCTTTCGGGGAGTATTTGCTGACTTGCGGGAAATTACCCTTCTTAAGGCGGACAATTTTGGTGCAGTTATCCTCACTACACGCTTATGCCTTGACGGGGCGATTATCCCCGGGTTTGGGGCGATTACGCCGGCTGACGGGGAGATTAGCTGCAAGGTTGGGGCGATTATCCCGAATTTCGGGGAAATTCACGCACTGGCGGGGAGAATCAGATAGTTAACGGGAAATTCCGGCTATCAAAAAGTCAAAAGCCATCCCTTCCTCTCCCCTGTGCAAAAGTAAAAAAGAAGTGTTCCACTAAGAACACTTCAAAGGTTACGCCGCCTTTCTGCGTCACGCCAAAAAATCATTCTCTCTTTTTCAATAATCAGCGTAATGTATGAAACCCGTTCCAGAGCAAGATAATTTATAAGGGAGCTAACATTTTTTCTATTTATTTGACATGAAACGCGTTCCATACATTACACTAAGAAAAGTACATATGCACGAAAACATAAAACTAACATAGAAAGTAGGACAGAATATGAAGGAACCTAGCGTAATCTTTTTTGATATTGACGGGACATTACTGGATCATGATAAAAAGCTCCCCCCATCCACGAAAGAAGCTATCTTCACTTTGAAGGAACAAGGCCATATTGTGGCAATTGCAACTGGCCGGGCTCCGTTTATGTTTGAAGACTTAAGAGAAGAACTGGATATCGATACTTTCATCAGTTATAACGGCCAATACGTCGTTTTAAATGGGGAAGTTCTTTATACGAACCCATTGAATATTGATTCTCTTGAAAAACTGACAGCGAAAGCGCTTCTTAATGAGCACCCGGTTGTTTTCATGGATCACGAAGATATGAAAGCGAATGTACCGGAGCATGCGTACATCAATGAAAGCATCAAAACATTGAAAATCGGTCACTTCCCTACGCATGACCCGCATTATTACAAAGGAAGAGATTTGTATCAGTCCCTTTTGTTTTGCCCGGAAGGCGAGGAAAAGCAATATGTAGAGGAATTTGATGATTTTGATTTCATCAGATGGCACCCTGTTTCCGTCGATGTCATTCCAAAAGGCGGTTCCAAAGCTAATGGGATCAACAAGATTACCGAAAAACTCGGTTTTCCACCAGAACGGCAATATGCCTTCGGCGACGGCTTGAATGATGTGGAGATGCTGTCCAAAATCGAAAACAGCATTGCCATGGGAAACTCCGTCGAACAGGCTAAGTCAGCAGCAAAATACGTAACAAAGTCTGTTGATGAAGAAGGAATCGTCCATGGACTGAAAATGGTCGGTCTGTTGGAAGCACAGAAAGCGTGATAAGCAATAAGGCACTCCCCCGGCAGTCAAGGGGAAGTGCCTTTTTAATGAAGGCTGTTTTCGTATAGATTGTTGCTTTATTGACCATACTGTATAAAGGTTGATATAATGCACTTCAAGGAGGCGTTCGAGTATGTGGAAAGATGTATATGAAGGGTTTAGCGAATTAACAAAATCAGAGCAAATTGCTTTATTTGACGCAATGAAACAGGATTTGTTTCCCGAAGAGCCAGATAAAATCACAAAATTACTCAAAACTATTCGTGAAGCACGATTTGCTTCAGGTATGGCTTGTGTTCATTGTGGTAGTACATCGGTTAAACGTAATGGGAAGTATCGCACTCGACAACGTTATCTTTGTAAGGATTGCAATAAGACGTTTAACGATATGACCAATACGCCATTTTCAGGCTCACGATACCCAGAAAAATGGGTGAAGTACATTGAACTAATGGTAGATGGCTTTACTCTACCTAAAATCGCTGAAAAACTTCAAATACACATTTCTACTGCATTTTATTGGCGACATAAAATCTTGAACGCTTTAGGAAGTCTTGGTTTTAATCAATTGCAAGGTATCGTTGAAAGTGACGAAACCTTCTTTCGTGAGTCATTAAAAGGTAGAAGAGAAATTGCTCACAGAAAAGCCAAGAAACGTGGTGAAAAAGACAAGAAAAGAGGTATTTCTAACCTTAAAATCGCTGTTGTAGTAGCACAGGATAGAAATGGTAATATGATTGCTCGAAAAGCAGGAACAGGGCGTGTAAGAGCAGAAGAAATCGACACTGTAATAGGCGAGTTTATTCATCCTTCTGCGTTGTTATGTACTGATACGGCAACTAACTACAAGAAGTTTGCCAAACTCAAAGGTCTCTTGCACGAAACTGTTAATGAACGCCAAAAGCAACGTGTTAAAAAAGGAATTTACCATATCCAACACGTCAACAACTTCCACAATCGTTTAAAAGGTTGGTTGGAGCGTTTTCAAGGTGTGGGAACTCATTATTTGGACAACTACCTCTATTGGTTCCGTTGGCTCGAATTAGGCAAGGACTTAGCATTTGATAAGCGAGTAGAGCAAATGCTTATTTCAGCGTGTCAAAAATCCAATTATACAACAGTTGAAATGCTAAGAACTGCATAGAAAAGACCTCTCATAAAAGAGGTCAATATTACACATTTTTTATATTTTTCTTAGTGAAATAGGCGAGAACAAATGGAACAATAGGTGTAAGAGCCAGTAATCTATACCAATTCTCTGCACCAATAAAATATAGCATTGGGAATAAGAATGTAAACCCGCTTATAATCAATGCTTTTTGAGACTTTTTCCATAGACCAAATAAAAATAATATCGAACCAATGATAACCAATGTCCAAAAGATAAAACCAGCCAAATAAAAGTCCATCTTCTCACCTCTTATTCTATATTTTTACCATATATTTCTTTTTACAATTATAACAGAAAATTCAAATATTTAAATAATCCATAAAACAACAATCTTTGAGAAAACAGCCTTAATGAAACAACTCCTGAAATACATCATCCAAGTTATCGTGGCCGGACATGTCCCTATCATCGGCATCGTCCGTTTCGACTGTCCATTTTTCTTTGGCAGGAGCCAGATGGCCTTGTTCATTTTTCCTAAACGGGAGGTGCACCATATACACCTTGCCGTTTTTCCTCACGGTATATCCTGCATAATAATAATCGTCCTGTCCTTCTTCCTCAAATACGCCAATATCATCGACATGGTACTTTTCCATGATCGGTTTAAACGAATCCTGCAAATCACTGATCAGCTGTTCGCGGGGTATATATTCCATATCTTTTCCTCCCATTTAGTCGGTATCCAGCCATGTTTTCCCGTCCACATTGTCACGTACGATTTCCTGTTCGGGAGTAATCTGGCTTGTCTTCGTTATTTCCTCATTCTGTCCCGGATGTTGTTCCAATTCACTGTCGATCACATCATTCAACACAGCCGAACTCTCCGTTTCTTGTCTGACATTTTCCATTTGCTTTCTGAGGTAATTTTCGTCTTTCATGACTGACCTCCATCCTTCCATGTTTCTATATTATTATTGTCCCGAGCTTTTCGATTAATATGAATCAAGCAACCACCCATGTAAACGCTTAATCAAATTAGTTGTATTTTCACTGAAATATGCGAAAATAAAAAATACCAAATAGAGGGAGGAAATGATATGGTGAAAAATTTGCAGGATACCACGACACTACATAACGGAGTGAAGATGCCCTGGCTCGGGCTTGGAGTTTTCAAAGTAGAGGATGGGCAAGAAGCGATTGATTCTGTCAAGGCTGCAATCAAAAATGGCTATAGAAGCATAGATACGGCTGCCATTTACAAAAACGAAGAAGGCGTCGGGCAAGGAATCAGGGAAGCTGGAGTCCCGCGCGAAGAATTGTTTGTGACTTCGAAGCTATGGAACACCGATCAGGGATATGAGTCCACTTTAAAAGCTTACGAAACAAGTTTGGAAAAGTTGGGCCTTGATTATCTTGACTTGTACTTGATCCATTGGCCGGTGCCGGCTCAAGGCAAATTCAAAGAAAGCTGGAAAGCGATGGAGAAGCTTTATAAGGATGGGAAAGTACGTGCCATCGGTTTGAGTAACTTTAAAGAGCATCATATCGACGAAATCCTGGAAGATGCAAAAGTGAAGCCGATGGTAAACCAAGTGGAATTCCATCCGAACTTCGCTCAAAAAGAACTGCGGGCATACTGCAAACAGCACGACATCCAGCTCGAAGCATGGTCACCTTTGAAGCAGGGGGAACTTCTCGACGATCCAACCCTCAAGAAAATCGGCGACAAATACGGAAAATCCCCGGCACAGGTCATCATCCGCTGGGATCTGCAAAGCGAAGTCATCACGATTCCAAAGTCGACAAAAGAACATCGTATCATTGATAATGCCGATGTATTCGACTTTGAGCTGACCACAGAAGACATGGAGGAAATCGATCAGCTTGATACGAACCAACGCGCATTCGCCGACCCGGATGATTTCAATAAAAGGTAAATAGAAGAGGCCGCCCAGTAGGGCAGGCCTCTTTCTTCATGCAAACAATTTTTGCAGCACGTCCTCAATATTGGCAAAGCCCTTCAAATCATCATCTGTCGGGTTTTCTGTCTGGACTGTCCACTCCTGTTTCGCAAGGGTTAAATAGCCTTCTTCCCCTTGGATAAACGGCAGATACACCATAAAGACCCTGCCATCTTTTTTAATTGCATATCCGATATGGTACGCATTGTCCTGGCCTTCCTCTTCAAAAAGCCCGATGTCATCAAGGTTGTACTTCTCAGCAAGCGGACGAAAAGAATCTCGCAAATCATCTGCTATTTGATCTAGTGATATCTCATCCATTACGAGCACTCCTTCTTATTGCTTATCTCTTTTAATATGCTTTCTTTCATACGACACATTCATCTATATTTTACACCAATTCTCCTCATTTCCCAGGAAATAATCTTTTATTCACCAAAATTTTCATGCCACACAAAAAGAAAGCCGTCAATGCCATTATAAGCATTGACAGCTTTCTACCGAAGTCAATTACACTTTCACTTTTTTAAAAAGCTTCACCTTTCCCGAACCGCGACAGGCAGAACAAGCAATTTCTCCTTCTCCTGAGCACGTTTTGCAGCGGTGGACTCCGTAATCAATTCCTTCACCCGAGCAGCTTTTACATCTGAAGAAACCATCTCCAGAGCAGTTTTTACACTTCATTGCTTCCCTCCTATACCAATGTTCAGCTGTTAAAGGCGGGGTAACTAGTCAATAAGATAAAAACGGCTATGCCCCTCTAAGATATATATTTCCTGAACTCCCAAATATGAACGGATTGAGTTACAGAAACATTAAGGAATGGTTACGAAATATTTCATTGTCCTATTTACCGATTGATGTAAGGCAGGAGCATTTTCAACCCTACCGGCAGCACCAGCACGATCGTCAGCATCCGGATCATCTGCAGCGAACCGACGATCGATGGATCTCCCCCGACAGCTTCAGCCGTAATAGCCATCTCAATCAGACCGCCTGGTGCAAGACTCAAAATAGCCGTGACAAGGTCCACCGGTGTAATCAAACTGAACAGGTAACCTAGTCCGAACGACAGCCCAATCAGAATCACCGTCAAGCCAAAGTAATAGCCACAGAACTTCCCTGCCCTGGCCAGATCTTTAACCGAAATGGAGAAACCTAAATAAATCCCGATCGTCAGTTGGGCAAATAGATAAAAGGAATCAGGTAAATGATACAAAGGGAAATCGGTTATTTGAAAAGCGGCGACGATCAGCATCGGGATGACGACGAGTGCAGCAGGCACCTTATCCTTCAACATGTAAGCCAGTCCAAAAATAGCCAATAAAATGACAATCGTCCAAACCGGACCCTCCGGAGATTCGAAGCTGTTTATCACTTCCGCACTGCTGCCAGAACCATTCGGGATGAATAAATGGGTTGCCAAAAAAGGGATAACGAACAAAACGGTCATTAACCGGATAGTATGAAAAATCGTGACAAGGGCCGTATTCGCTTTTACCGACTCACTTAACGCCACAATCGCGCTAAGTCCTCCCGGTACACTTCCAAGCATGCTTGTCGAAACATCGATGGAAATCCATTTTGTCAGTAAATAAGCATTCACCAGGCTGATCAAAATAAGAAATACCGTCAGCACACTATATGGAACTAAATACGGCAGCACATGGTCGATGGTTGTCGCCGAAAATGTCCCGCCAATCTGCATGCCGGCAATCGCGAAGGATATATTGCGGAGCTTCGACGACGGCTCTCCGTCAAATGGAAGCAACGTTTTGCACAAGAGGATTGCCAACAACGGACCCAATATCCACGGAATCGGTAAATGTATAAACATAAACAGCAAGCCGCCGGCCAATCCCGCAATATAAGGAATGGCAACGCGTTTCATACGATCAATCTGCATAAACTGCCTTCTCTCAATAGAGTTTGTACGTATTATTATACCAAACCGATCGGAATGATGGCAGAAAGACCGCGTGCTTTCAAGAAATTCCCTCGTCTAAATCAATAAGTTTGCCACATACTATTTTCACTACTGATTAAAGGAAGGAGTATGTAAAATGAGAAAAGAACGAGATTCCAAAGAAATGCTTGAACATGAATGCACGGACAGCCAAATCACCATCCCTGCTCATGATTTAAGAAACGACCACTTTGCTCCTGGAGAAAACAGTTATTTAAATGAAAATGTTGATGACGAGTAAAGGGACCGCCGGGATGTATGGAAAACTAGGATGCGGGCTGCTTTATGTAGCAGCTGCATTTCCCCTAACTTACTAAAATTGTTCCAAACCACTGCTAATTTCCCCATTTCAGGGGGTAATCTCCCTGACTATGGTGGGAATCGCCCCGTTAATGTGCAGAATCGCCCGGAAAAGCCCGATAATTTCCCCGTCCACTGATGGCCTAAAAAAAGTCCGAGTCCCCCAGGGACCCGGACTTTGCAACTTATTCTTCCCTAACCCAAACAGTCATCTCGCCTTCTCCCCTATTACTCCATGCATAATACGGGATCGCTTTGATTTCTTTAGCGACTCTGTCAAAAGAACGCGTCGTATATAATTCATCCTCTACCTTGGAGGCGTCTGTCTGCGATCCTTTTCCGGTGATGACAGTGACACCGTTCAACAGCTCTGCTTCAAACTTCGAGCTGAAGCCGGCGTTTTCAGATAACGTTATGTCCTGCAGGTTTTCCCCGTTATCGGCTTGCTCTAAGCAATAGACGACTGGTCCGCGCTGCAAGGCGACTTTCCCGGCGTTTTCCCTTACTTGAGGGTGGGAGCGTATTATTTCTACTGGCATTTCAAGTGTCAGGTTGATTTGATCCCCGTCCTGCCATTCCCTTTGAATCTTCGCATAGCCATTTACTTCCGAATAGTCGACGGCTTGCCCGTTGACGGTGATGGCAGCGTTTCTACACCAAGCAGGAATCCTTAAAGCAACCGTGTAGTCGGTCGGTGCATCGGAAGATACGGTAAAGTTGATGTTTCCTTCCCATGGATAATTCGTTTCCTGTTTCAACCGGACCGACTGCCCGTTTACGTCTACTTCCGTTTCACCGCCGACATACAAATGGACATATATCTCCGACTCATTGCTGGAATAGATGTACTGGCCTAAGGAAGCAAGCAGTCTGGCGATATTCGGCGGGCAGCAAGCACATCCGAACCACTGCTGTCTCGTCGGCTTGACCGTTTTCATGTCATGACGGCAGTTGGCAGTGTGCGGCCACACCTCGAGCGGATTGACATAAAAGTAACCTTTCCCGTCAAGCGATATCCCGCTTAACGCCCCGTTGTACAAAGCCCTCTCCATGATATCTGTGTACTTGCGGTCGGCATCGATCTGTACCATCCGGTGCGCCCACATGATAAGCGCGATTGCTGCACATGTTTCGGTGTACGCCCTGTCATTCGGCAGGTCGTAATCGACGGTGAAACGTTCTTCATGGGCGGAGGAACCGATGCCGCCTGTCACGTACATCCGTTTGTTGACCGTATTCTCCCATAGGGTGCGGCATGCTTCCAACAGTTCTTCGTCATTCAATTCTGCAGCAAGGTCGGCCATTCCACTGTACAGATAGGTCGCCCGGACGGAGTGTCCTTCAGCCGTCTTTTGTTCACGGACCGGCTCGTGAGCCTGATAATATTCATAGGTCCGTTCATCGGAACGATTCGGACCGCCTCGTTCTGCCAATTCGATGTCATAGTAATGCTCCGGATTCCGTCGCCCTCTTTCCTCGATAAAGAATTTACATAGATTGATGTATTTTTCGTCTTCGGTCAGCCGGTAAAGCTTCATCAAGGCCAGTTCAATTTCCGGATGGCCCGGATAGCCTGGCTTTTTGCCTTCTTCTGATCCCAGAACGCTGATAATGTGGTCGACCAACCGGCTCACCAGTTGGATGACCTTGTCCTTTCCGGTCGCTTCATAATAAGCGGTGGCCGCTTCGATCAAATGGCCGGCACAGTACAGTTCGTGATCGTTTTTCAAATTCGTCCACTTTTTATCCGGATGGTTGACGGAAAAGTAAGTATTTAAGTAGCCATCTTCTTCTTGGGCATTTTCCAACAAGTCGATAACCTCATCGACTGTTTGCTCCCATGTTTCATCTTGCTCTGTCGACAGCGAAAACGCTACGGTTTCCATCCATTTATATAAATCGCTGTCCTGGAACACCATTCCATAGTGCTTTCCTTCTGATTTGCCGGCGGCGATTTCAAAGTTTTTGATCGTACTGCTAGGTTCCGCCCCTTCGATCCGGTCGTTCAGTGCATCCCACTGGTATGGGATGATTGCTTCCTTGACCAGTTTTTGCCATGGATTCCAAAACGGGTCATCGATTTTCACATCTTTCAATCCGACAGGCTGCATTTTTAAGGCTGTTTTGCGAACGGTTTGCATACTTATCAAGCTCCCTACTTTATTTTTATATTAGAACTAACGAATCTACTCTTTCAGACCCGATAGTGTCACACCTTTGATAAAGAAATCTTGTGCCAAAAGGAAAAGAATAATCAGCGGCGCAATGCTTACCACTGTTCCCGCCATCAGTACCGGCCAATTGGTCGAGTACATCCCCTGCATCGATGCAAGGCCGAGCGGTAATGTCATTTTGTCGATGGAATTGATGAAAACAAGCGGCCCCATGAAATCATTCCAGACGAACATGAACACGAAGACACCGAGAGTCGCGAGTGCCGGTTTACAGAGCGGCAGGAAGATCCGCCAATAAACGCCGAACGGGGTACATCCATCGATCTTGGCAGCATCCTCCAACGATTTTGGAATGGAAAGGAAGAACTGCCTCAGCAAAAAGGTACTGAACGCATTCGCCATCTGCGGCAAATACAAAGATGCATGGGTATCGACCAATCCGTAGTGGGTCATGGTGATGAAGTTCGGGATCATGGTGACTTGTGGAGGAACCATCAATGTTGCCAAGTAGAGAAGAAACAGCAGATCCCTTCCCTTAAACTGCAGCCTCGCAAAAGCGAAACCTGCCATCGAGCCGGTGATGAGCTGGGCAATCACCACAATCGTAGTCACTTTCAAGCTATTCAGGAAAAATTGGCCGAATGGAAAACGGTCCGAGATGGCGGCATAGTTTTCAAATACCAGTCTTTCCCCAAAAAAGGTAGGCGGGAAGACAAACACTTCCCCGATTTCTTTCAACGACGTACTGATCATCCAAATGAAGGGGAAGATCATCGTCAGGGCACCTAGTCCAAGAATAATGTGCGATATGATGCGTAACTTTTTATCCCGTTTCACGCTAGTTCCTCCTTTCTAGTAAATGCTGTTCCGTTTTTGACGCCAGAACTGGATGATCGTAATCACGAACACCAAGAAGAACATGACATATGCTTGTGCACTCGCATAACCCATGCGGAAATACTCAAATCCGTTTTGGTACAAGTAGTGCACGATAACGGAAGTAGAACGGCCAGGTCCGCCGCCTGTCATCAGATAGACGGTGTCAAACACTTGGAAAGATTGAATGATAGCCATGATGGTGATAAAGAAAGTCGTCGGCGACAGAAGGGGAACGGTGATATGATAGAACTTCTGGATGACGGACGCACCGTCCAGGTCGGCTGCCTCATAATAACTATCCGGGATGCCTTGAAGACCGGCCAGGAAAATCAGCATATTGAAGCCAAGCCCTTTCCAGATGCTTGTCAAGATTACAGCCGGCATCGCCCATGTTTCACTCGATAACCAGTTCGGACCATCGACCCCTACAAGCGACAGCAGGAAGTTCAGCAATCCATACTCCGGGTTGTAGATCCACTGCCAGATTATCGCGACAGCTACCATCGACGAGATTACCGGCAAGAAATAGGCAACCCGGTAAAATTTGATTCCGCCGATCTTTTGATTGAGAGCAATTGCCAGGAGCAGGGATAGGAAAATTCCAACAGGCACCGACACCGCCGTGAAAATAATCGTATTCCAGAAAACCTGTACAAATACTTCATCGTTGAAAAGTTCTACATAATTGCCGAAACCGACCCACTCAATCGGGCTGAGCAAATCCCAGCTGGCAAAGCTTAAAATGAACGAGCCGATCACCGGAATGAGCATAAATGCAAGAAACAAAACCAGATGGGGCAGTAAAAAGATAATCGCCCATGTGCCATCCTTGTAAAATAGGTTTTTAAAACTTTGCAATTTGGACTTTTTCTCTTTCAAGACCGGTTTTTCTACCACCAGCTCGCTGTCTATGGCAGTTTCTTTCTTTTCTGGTATCATCATTCCTCACCTCTTTTATTGGAAGCTCCGGACAGAGAGTCAATCCGGAGCTTCTTGATAGAAATTCAAAGCTTATTTCGCCAATTCTTCTGCACTTCGCTTGTCGATTTTGTCCATTGCTTCTTCCAGCGTCTGATCGCCGTTGATGTACACCTCCATTTCCTCGTTGATGATATCGCGGACGGCGATACTAGTTCCAAGGGCGAATGGATAGGCCTCAGCATCTTTGAAGAACGGTGCCAGTTCAAGGAATCCTTCCGGGTGTACGGCTTCGTTGTACCAGGCTTTTACCCCTTCTTCACTGTACATGTCGACCCTGTTCGGCATCCATAAACCTTCGCTGACGAGGTTTGTTTGATATTCTTCCGAGGACAGGAATTTGATCAGTTCCCAGGCTTCTTCCGGATGCTCTGTTTTATTCCAAGCAGCGTGGACATGGGCCTGGCCGTGTGTCACCGGTTCAGGTCCTATCTTCGGAAGCGGCGCCATTCCGATTGGGAAGCCCATCGTAGCCAGCTCCTGCAAGGCCCAGGAACCTTCGACCATCATGCCGATTTTGCCTGTTTGAAGCATTTGGGACGCATTCATGCCGATGCTCTCCAGCGTTTGGGCGGCAGGGCTGATTCCGTCTTCGTGTCTCAACTTCTTGATTTCTTCCAGGACTTCAGCGGTTTCCGGACTGTTCAAGGCGACTTGCCCGTCTTCTGTCCAGACTTCTCCGCCATTGCCCAATATGAGCGGCATGTGATTATAGACCGTTTCAAGCCCGTACACGCCGTATTGTTCGGTTTTATCGCCATTTTTGATGGTAAGTTTCTCAGCTGCTGCTTTGAATTCATCCCATGTCCAGGCTTCTTCCGGATTGCTCGGTGGATATTCGACACCTGCTTCATCAAATAGATCCTTGTTATAGTAAAGCACCGGGGAAACCGTGGTACTGCTGATGCCATAAACGCTGCCGTCTATCTCCATGATTTCTTGGGAAGAGGGAATAAAGTCGTCGAGCGAAAGATCCTCCCCTAACATAGGCGTAAGATCCATCAATACATCCCTGCTTTGGAAATCACGATATTCCTCCGCTCCCAGGAAGAAAACGTCCGGTGCAGAAGAGCCCGCAAGCATCGTCAACAGCTTTGAAGCATACTGTTCATTCGGGACCGGGGTGTATTTCACTTCGATGTTCGGATGTTCCTGCATGAATTGATCCAGTCCGTTTTTTACACTTTCTGTTTCAAGGGGACTTGCTTCCCACCCCATAAACTCAAGTGTCACCTTGCCATCATCACTTCCACCAGCACCCTCTTCCCCCTTCGCATTATTGGAAGAACTGTCACTGCATCCCGCCAGAACCATGAATGATAATAAAAGTGCCCCCAACACCAACATGAGTGAGCGTTTCATTCAAATACCCCCTATTTTAATTTGGTATTAATGCCTGTATAATAGCTTATAATTCACCTCCATTTACGAGCTCTACCAATCTCCGAATCTACTGAAAGCGCTTTCTTGTCGAATATACTATCACCATTTCAAATACGTGTAAGTAGCTGTTTTATAACAAAAGGTGGACAATATTGACTTCATTGATTACTAGAACTCCTAAACCAGAAAAAGATGATAAAATTTATGAAAAATTCATATGCCGTAAATTACTTTGGTTACAACGATTTTGACTAGGAGGGACCATAATGAGCTTTCTTCAGATCAATATTGAAAAACCAGTGCAATATGTATCAGGTGGACGATTCGTCACAGAGACGCCGTGGACCCATTCCAAAAGGGTGATTGACAGCTTTCAAATCATCATCGGCATCAACGAAACACTCTACATAGAACAAGAGGGGACAAAGTATGAAGTCAAGCCTGGCGAAACGCTTCTTCTCTTTCCAGATTGCATGCATCAAGGCTACCAGATCTGCAATAGACACGTCTCTTTCTATTGGTTCCATTTTTTGAGCTCGGGCATCAGCATCCAGGACAAACTAGATCAGGAGCAAGTGATAAAAATCAGGACAGAACCTGAATCGAGAAAATCGATCAAAGATATTTTTCTGCCGAACTATGCATCGCCGCCTGCTTTCCAGCGGCTCAACATCCTGTCCAATCAGCTACTGCATGTCGATAATGCCAATTACTTCACGCGCATGAGCATGGATTACCTGATGACATCCCTGCTGATCGAACTATCCGAGCAGACAATCTCCCACTCTATCTCCACCGACGTCAAAGACATGCATTTAAGTTTGAATGAAATCATCGAATGGACGCGTATCAATGCACTCGAGGGAATCTCCGTCGGGGATGTCGCCGATAAGTTTTGTTATCACAAAGACTATCTATCTCGATTTTTCAAAAAGAAAACAGGTAAAACCCTTCAGGAATATATCCATGTGCTCCGAATGTCGAAAGCGAAGGAATTGTTGATCGGGACAAGACTCGGAGTGAAAGATGTCGCGAATCGTGTCGGAATCTCAGACGAAAAGTATTTCATGCGGCTCTTCAAAAAATACGAAAAAATGACACCGACTCAATACCGAAGGGCTTTCAATAAGACACATTTGAATAGTAAGTGATCAAGGATGGTATGCCTGGCTCGACGCCTTCTTCCACAACCAGATCTGAAAGTCAGTATTATCCACTTTTTCTAATCGTTTCTCTACTTACATGGTTGTCGGGTGATGCTATAATCTGATAAACCAACTTTTGCAAGCGATTACAATATATAAGAAACAGGAGGGGTAACATGGAGCAAGCAGTACAAGCGATACCTTACGGGAAAGTCAGTCTTTTGCCTGGACTATTTCTCGACAGAGCCAGACTTAACCGGGAATACGTGATGTCACTAGATAAGAAAGACTTGCTGCAAAACTTTTATATTGAAGCCAATTTGTATGAGCCGGCGACACACGTCCATGAACACTGGGAGCCTGGCCACTTGGGATGGGAATCTCCGACATGTCCACTGCGCGGCCACTTTTTGGGCCATTGGCTTTCCGCCGCAGCACAACTCTATGCAGCGACAAATGATTATGAAGCAAAAGCGAAAGCTGATTGGATTGTCGAAGAACTATCCAGATGCCAAGTGCAGAACGGCGGGGAATGGGTCGGTTCCATCCCGGAAAAATATTTGGATTGGATTGTCGAAGGAAAACAAGTATGGGCTCCACACTATACTTTACACAAAACCCTGATGGGCCTAAGTGATATGCACACTTACACCGGGAGCACCAAAGCATTGGAAGTGATGGATCAATGGTCCAATTGGTTTTACCGCTGGACCGGCGACTTAACCGAAGAGCAGCTGGTCGATATTTTGGAAGTGGAAACAGGGGCGATGATGGAAGTTTGGGCCAACCTTTATGCCGTTACCAAGAAAAAACAGCACCTGGAACTGATGAACCGCTATGCGCGCAACAGTCTGTTCGATGCTGTATTAGAAGAGAAAGATGTGCTCACAAACATGCATGCAAATACGACCATTCCAGAAATCCATGGAGCCGCTAGAGCTTACGAAGTAACCGGTGAAGAGAAATGGCGCGACATAACCCTGAAGTATTGGAAACTGGCTGTCACGGAAAGGGAAGCTTATTGTACGGGAAGCCAGACGGCCGGAGAAGTGTGGACACCACCTGGACAGTTGGCGGCAAGGCTCGGGGAAAGAAATCAGGAGCATTGCGTTGTCTACAATATGATCAGACTGGCAGACTACTTGTTCCGCTGGACCGGAGAGGCTGCGTATCAGGATTATATCGAAAGGAACTTATATAACGGCATATTGGCCCAGCAAAACCCCTCCGATGGGATGATCACGTATTTTCTTCCCCTGCACGCCGGGGCCAAAAAGAAATGGGGAACACCGACCAAACATTTTTGGTGCTGCCACGGATCGTTGGTACAAGCCCATACGATTTATGCCAATCTAACCTACTACCAAAATGATCATGGAGTCATCGTCTCCCAATACATCCCGTCAACAATCGAATTTCAGCATGACAATTGTCCTGTCCGGATAACTCAAACAAAAAATGAACAGACGAATTGGGGCCTGCGGAACACAGCAGTCGACTCCACAAACAGACCCACTAGCTGGGCGTCCGATCTAAAAATGGAAACCGGCAGTGATGTCGAATTTACGGTAACGCTGCGGATTCCTGACTGGGTGCAAGGACAGCCCTCCATCAAAATAAATGGCGAACAGGCGGCTGTCCCTGTCGAAAATGGTTTTTGCCAACTGACAAGAAAATGGGCAAACGGCGATGTTATTCAAATCGAACTGCCGAAGACTATCACCGCCTCTCCTCTTCCCGATGAACCAGACACAATCGCCTTTCTGGATGGTCCGATCGTGCTGGCGGGACTTAGCGACGAAGAGAGAACTTTATATGGGGACAAAGAAAAGCCGGAAACAATGCTCGCGCCTGACAATGAACGGGAATGGGCAAAGTGGCTTCCCGGCTACCGTACCATCGGGCAGGACCGTGGGTTGAAGTTTATTCCACTGTACGAGGTGGAGGATCAGCATTATACTGTTTATTTTCCGGTGAAGAAGTAAATAGGTGCTCCCCACTTCATGCCGAGTGGGGAGTATTTTTAAAAACGCTCTAGTTCACTTACCCCAGTGCAATCAAAATCACAGCAATCCCATTAAACATCCCGTGAATCACCATCCCAGGTAAAATCGAACCAGACTTCTCATATGTCCAGGCGAAAACAATCCCAGATAGGAAGTTCACTGGCAGCGTATTATAGGTAGGAATGTGAACGATGGTAAAAATGACAGAGCTCACGATTATCCCTGTGCTCACTCCCCACTTCATCCGGAACCACTTGTACAGGAATCCCCGGTAGAATATCTCTTCATAAATTGGCGATATGACCGCAGCCGAAAGAAATCCGATTGAGACCGTTAACCATGTCTGATTTTCCTTCAAGGACGCTGTCTTCGTGTTTTCGGCGCTGATTCGCAGAAAATCCATCACGATTAACGCCAGCATGCTGGCGGCAATAAGCACAACGAGCCACATGAAAATCCATTTCCAATAAGACTTCTCAAATGAACGTACTCCTACCGCCTTCCATCCCAGTCGATGGGGCTTTAACGCAATCCAATTCACTCCCGAACTAAAAACAATGGCCATCACCAAACCGGTAAGTGTACCGGAATATAAGCGGTCTTTAAACAAGTCATACAAATAGTCATGCAATAGAAATTCGATTGCCACCGGAACCACGATAAGTGTAAGACCAAGTAGCAAAACCAGTTCCCGATAAGACCATTTCATCGAAGTAAATTTTTCCATTTATGATTCCCCCTGTGCTTCAACTATGCTACATTTAGAATACATGGTGACGTAACGTAACCAGCAAGCTTTTTCGGGAGGAAATATATGAATTATTTTTCGACAGGAGAAGTCTCCAAGCAATTGAACGTGTCTTTACGCACGCTTCGCTATTATGATCAAATCGGACTTGTAAAACCAGCTCACAAAGATGAACATGGCAAAAGATATTACACAGCCGAAAATATACTGTTATTGCAAAAAATCCTGCTGCTAAAAGCAACATCCATGCCATTGAAGGATATCCAGAACATCATCAGCCAAATCACCACAGAGAAAACCCTCAAGGTACATAAACAACAGCTCGAACATGAAATCACCCATCTAGAACGATCCCTGGAACATACCAACACACTTTTCAACATTTTAAAACTGGAAGGACAACTCCAGTGGGATCACCTTTTGCCCCTGTTCATGGAAGAAGACCAGTCGGAAAAGGAACAAAGAAAACAAGAAGTAATGGAAGCCCTCTTCAATGAAGAGGAACAGGAAACGCTCCAGGAGCAGTTGCCCAAAATGGAACAAGACCCTGATCAAATGGCGAAATGGATCAATATTATTAAACGGATCGAATTATGTCTGGAAGAAGGAAAAACTCCCGATTCCAAGCATGGTCAATTGATCGCCCATGACACGATTATATTGTCGGATGAAACATTCAACGGTGATACAGCGTTAGCGGAAAAGTTTTGGGAAGCAAGGAAATCGGAGGAGACATCCGCAGACTTGAACTTGTACCCGGTCAGCAAGGAAGTGATGAGGTTCATGGAAGAAGCGATTGTTTCTTATGAACGAAATGGGATCCCTGCTAATGTGAACTAGGATCTCAATCAGGAATTGGAGCATGTTGATCACTGACTCGAGCACCTAAGCCTCTTTCCTGAACACTTGTACAAGCATAAAAGACAGCGCTTTACCAGCACGATAAAGAGAGGAAAAACAAAATGACATCTAAACTAACCAGAAGAATGATCATGATGATTTTAGGAAACTTGTTCATCGGCTTCGGCATATCGCTGTTCATCACGAGCAGTTTCGGTACCGATCCCTTCACGACAATGAACCTGGGGGTTAGCGGTTTTGTTGGTATGTCTTTGGGAGCCTATCAATTAATCTTAAACATTGTACTATTAACTTTTGTCTGGATTTATGGGCGGAATTTTATTGGTGCGGGGACGATTGTCAACATGGTATTCATCGGATTCACAGCTGATTTCTTTGTGTATCTATTCGGAATCATGGGGGCCGGTGAGCCGACCTTGGTTGCCAGAATCGCGCTCATTTTTGTAGGCGTTATCATTTGTTCTTTAGCTGTCGCTTTCTATATGACAGCAGATCTTGGCATTGCCCCATATGATGCCATGGCGTTTATCATCGAAAAGCTGACAAAGAATAAAATCCCTTTCGCCGCTGCACGCGTGATGACAGATGTGACATGTGTCGCGATAGGCTTTGGTTTCGGAGCAATTGTGGGCATAAGTACGCTCATCACGGCCTTTCTGACCGGGCCGCTTGTCCAGTATTTCAGGATTCAACTTGCGGAACCGATTTTGCACGGGGAGCCTTTTCCGAAGATGGGCAGGTTGAGAAAGCGCATTTCGTAGAATTTGAATTTAATAGTAATCCTTTTTAGGCACATATTTTGATATGTGCCTTTTTACATGGATCAGCCTCCACTGGATCACCCTCCTCCTTAAGCAACTAGAATAAACGGAAGAAATCGAACGGAAACTTAGGCAATCCCCTCAATCTCCTCATAAATGTACAATCATCCAAGCCTTGCAAGAACGCGAACATAAACTATTGATAAAGGAGGGAAATGAATGGACCAAGAGATGCTTAAAAGAATAGAAAAACAGACAGGGGTTGATATGAGGGCTGTCACGAAGCTCGCCAATGCTGTCGGCGGCAAGGATTTGAAGGATGAAAGAACAGCCAGGCAGCTGGTCAGACAAGTTGGAAAGCTTGCCGGGAAACGCGTCCCTAAGCAAACAGAAGACATGATTGTGAAGATGCTGCAAAACAGCAACATCAGCGAGTCGACTATTAAAAAAATGATGAAGTAACAAATAGAGAGTGTAGAGGCCCTTGCCTTCTACACTCATCCATTGTTTTTTTATTATTTAATTTTTATGCTTTAACCGTTGATTCTCCGCCCTTTTCCAATACTTACCTATCAATCTATGAACTTAACAGGTTTAAAAAAGAGAGAATCGGAGAATAATATAACTACAAACGACAAAACGATTAGGAGGGAAAACAACATGCGTCAAAGAAAACAAGTGAAGTTAGACGAATTCATCAGAGAGGACAAATTTGAACTAGATTCTTATGTTTCACATCTTTTCAAACAACATTCAAATGATGCTCCTACTCGTTCCAGAAATGAAGATTTAATTACTCAATAACTCGGTAAAGATACTTATAATTAATCCATTACTTGAAAATATAGTTAATAATCAAAAGGCTGGCTGCTCATAGTCAGCCTTTTTACTGTTATAAGAAGTCTATTTTCCGGAAAATTTTTTAGCCTTAGGAATGAAATAAGCTAGTTATAATATCGTGGTTGGGCACGAACTTCCCAGAAGCGCGAACAGCCTTTTTTACTACTTGGTGGATAAATAGCGGTAACAGACTACTTAACACTTGGTATCTAGGACTCATAAATGACACCAGTCCCTACAGAATGCTTCTAAACAGCTCGTTTACGTCCCAAACTTTCCCAATCTCTTTCAGATAGGTATTTTTCCTAAATTCACGAATACAACCTAGGAAACTACTAAAAAGGAGGAGTTTGTATTGAAAAAGAGATGGATCACTTCACTCACCATGGTTTTCCTTTTGGCATTTCCAGCGATCAGTAATGCAGCTGAAAAGGAACAGGAAATAAAACCAGCAGAACCAGGGCAAGTCGAAGTCCAGGTCAAAAAAGGAGAATATGTCAAAGGACAGGTCATCGTAAAATTCAAAGACAAAGTCAGTAAAAAAGAAAAACAAGATGCACTCAACAATGCACGGGTAAAAGAAGTGGAGGACAAAGACAGTGTAAAATCGCCATTCAAAGTACTCGAAGTCCGCAATGTGGAAGCCGTTGCCAAAGCTCTATCTAAAAATCCGCAGGTAGAATATGCAGAACCGAATTACGTGATGAGTGCTGCATGGACGCCGAATGATTCATACTACAGCTATTACCAATATGGACCACAGAACACATACACCGATAATGCATGGGATATTACAAGAGGAAGCAGCGGCCAAGAAATTGCCGTTTTGGATACTGGCGTAGATTATAATCATCCTGATTTGGATGGAAAGACAATAAGAGGCTATGATTTTATTGATAATGATTATACCCCGCAGGATCTAAACGGCCACGGCACCCATGTAGCTGGTACTGCTGCTGCAGAGACAAATAACGGTACAGGGGTGAGCGGTATGGCTCCTAACACAGCCATCCTGGCTGTCCGTGTGTTGGATGCAAGTGGAAATGGATCACTAGCCGACATTGCTGATGGAATACGTTACGCCGCTGACGCAGGAGCAGAAGTTATCAATCTATCACTTGGATGTGATTGTAATACCAGGACATTGGAAAATGCCGTCGACTATGCTTGGAGCCAAGGGGCGACAGTTATTGCAGCTGCCGGTAACGATGGTGTATCGACTACCTTTGAGCCTGCATCTTATTCAAACGTCATCGCTGTTGGTGCGGTAGACCGCTATGATAGAAGAGCTTCTTTCTCTAACTATGGTGCTTGGGTCGATGTAACAGCACCTGGTGTCGATATTGCTGCGACAGTACCGAACAGAGGATATGCTTACATGTCGGGAACTTCAATGGCTTCCCCGCATGTGGCCGGGCTTGCAGGATTACTTGCGGGACAGGGGCGTTCTAACAGTGAGATTCGTCAGGCAATTGAGCAGACTGCTGATCCAATAAGTGGTACTGGTAGTTACTTTGAGCATGGCCGGATTAATTCTTATAATGCGGTGAGGTATTGATTTTCCATACAGAATACAAAAAACCGAGTCTGTATATTACAGACTCGGTTTTTGTATTCTTTTAATTCTCTTTCAACACTTCCTCCAACCTATCCGGAAAATTCGTAAACATTCCAGTTACTCCCCACTCCAGCAGCTTTCTCATATCTTCTTTCTCATTTACCGTGTAAGGATGAATGAGTAAGTTATGACTCCGAACTTTTTCCACGTACTCTCGGTCGATCTGAGTATAATTCATACCAAGGCCCACTGCGTATTCGCTGTACTCTACCAGTTCCTCCTCTGTAATTTCGGCGGGTGAGCTATATGAAATAAGTTGAACAAGTGGAATATCATTATTCATCTCGTGTACTTTCTTTAAGCTTTCTGGACTGAAAGATTGGATAATGACTTGACTGGATGCGGGATTAGGACCAATCAACTTATATGCTTCCAGGATTTCCAACAGTCTTTCTTCCATTCCCGGGTAAACCTCCGGTGATTTGGTTTCGATGTAATACCTTGCACTGCGGCCGAATCTCTCGATAACCTCTTCAAGCGTCGGGACTTGCAGACCTATGTAGTCATCCTTCGCATAGGAGGGGTATCTATCATTGAACCAGGAACCTGCATCCAGCTGTTTGATCTCTTCCAGGGTATAATCCTTAACGTATCCTGATCCATTTGTCGTGCGATCTAATTCTTCATCATGCATGGCTATAAGCTCGCCGTCTTTTGTCATCTGTAAGTCTACTTCCACATAATCCCCTTTTTGCTGATCACCAAGTTCATAGGCTGGAATAGTGTGTTCCGGCGCATAACCAGATGCTCCCCTATGCGCTACATTGAGAATTTTCTTTTCGTTCAGCGGATTCTTTTCCATTGCGGACACCTCCTGAACGGCAAAATGGGCATTTCCGAACATCGTTGCTGCAACAAGTACACTGCTGACCACTTTTTTCATCTCTATCATCCTTTCCGGTTTTGTACTCACCAAAAAGGATATAGTCTTTTTATTTAGCTACTTTTAATAGAAGGTTAAGCTATGGTAAATCTCGAGAAATGATAGAAACTTCCCAGGGATATAGAAGGCTAAACACCAGTAGAACCCTACTTTCTGCCCTGTTCATTTTCCCCCTTAACTTATACATTGGAGAAAAGTGGATTAATAGAATTACTACTAGGAGGTATTTTATGTGGAAAAAAATGTTGTCAGCCGCCCTTCTATCCGTGGCTCTCTTTAGCACTACCGTTTCCGCAGCACCGGCTGGAAACGACAACTATCAAAACAGGTACAAACACGTCCAGCTGCTGGGAATCAATGATTTTCATGGACAACTGGATATATACCAGGACATCGATGGAAGACAGGCTGGCGGAGCAGAGTATCTTGCTGCATATCTAAAACAATACGAAAAAGACAATAAAAATACCTTGCTCGTTCACGCAGGAGACGCTGTCGGTGCAAGCTCGCCAGTATCCTCACTATTACAGGATGAGCCGACCATTGACATACTCAACAAACTTGGCTTTGATATAGGGACGGTTGGAAACCATGAGTTTGATGAAGGCGTGGAAGAGATGAACCGTTTAATTTATGGAGGGGAACATGAGCAAACTGGAGACTTTGAAGGAGCTTCTTTCCCTTATACAGTGGCAAATGTAGTCGATGAGGATACAGGTGAACACATCCTGCCCCCGTATGTGACTAAAAAAGTAAACGGCATGCCGATTGGATTTGTCGGGGTTGTCACAACGGAAACGCAAAACAGTGTGCTTCCAAGTGGAATTAAAGGCCTTTCGTTTACCGATGAAACAGAAGCGATCAACAATGCCGTCCAACAGCTAAAGGACCAAGGTGTTCAATCGATTGTTGTACTAGCCCATGTCCCCGCTTCTTCTGACCAAGATGGTTCCAAGCCATCAGGAGACGTTGTCGAATTCGCGCCGCAAATCGATGACGAAGTGGATGTCATATTCGGAGGACATAATCACGATTACGCCAATACAGTAATCGATGGAAAGTTAATTGTTCAATCCTATTCAAGTGGTACAGCTTTTTCTGACGTCGACTTAATGATTGACCCGAAGACAAAAGACATCGTTTCTAAAGAAGCTAAAATCGTCACCACTTACCATGATCAAATCGAACCTGATGAAACAGTGGCAAACATGGTTGATACTTACGAAGCTGACATTCAGGACTTGGTGGACGAAGTAATTGCGAATGCCTCAGAACCAATTACCTCCATACAGGATGACAGCGGAGAATCTGCACTCGGTAACTTAGTAGCTGATTCGCATCGTGCTGCAATGGTTACTGACTTTGCTTTCATGAATCCAGGTGGTATTCGAGCTGACTTGGACGAAGGTCCGATCACTTGGGGTGAGTTGTACACCATGCTGCCATTTGGTAATAACCTAGTGGAAATGACACTGACCGGAGAACAGATAAAAGCCGTCTTAGAACAACAATGGGAAGGTGATTCTACGCACATCCTGCAAATCTCAGGACTACAGTATACTTGGGATGATGAGGCTCCGGTTGGAAATAGAGTATTAGAGATTAGCGACAGTGAAGGAAATCCAATTGACCTAGAACAACCGTACACGGTTACGGTTAACAACTTCTTGGCTGAAGGCGGCGACGGGTTTACCGTGTTAACTGATGGTGCAGATGAGGTGGCAGGTCCTCTTGCCTTGGATGCGATGATTGAGTATTTAGAAGGCATGGAGGGAGAAGTTGATGCGCCAGATGAGGTTGATAGGATTAGAGTGGAATAGGCATATGCATAAGTAGGAAGGGATGGCCCGTCCTTTCATAAAGCCATAGCATTAGGTTGCACTCTATTATCACAAAGAAGGCTCCCCTGAAGCTAGAGTGACCCAATAATATGAGACAGGATAAAACACCCCAAGAGTCGTATATACAATTATCGACATTTGGAGGTGTTTTTCTTATGGGAAAGAAAAGGTTTTATCCAGAAGAAATAAAAAAGGAAGTTATTCGCTTGAAGCTTGAAGGGAATCTAACGAACAGGGAAATTATGCAGAAATTCGGAATCAAAAATAAGTCTCAGATTAAGTCATGGATGAAATGGTTTCGAGAGGGAGAAGAACATAGGTTGTCTCAGCCTATTGGGAAACAATATTCTTATGGAAAAGGCCCAGAAGATAATAGTGAACTGTCTCAGCTCAAGAAGAAAGTTAATTACTATGAGATGAGGGAAGAAATGATGGGAAAGTATCAAGAAATCGAAAGGAAGTGGTCCCAGAAGTATTCGTCGAAGTTGTAGAAGTGTTAAGCCATAAGTACACCGTGATGACAATATGTGAGTGTTTCGGTGTGCCTAAATCCACCTATTACCGCTGGAAGAAGAAATCAGATAAACTGCCTTATCTTCATCAACTGATCATAAATATTTGTAAGCAGTTCTCTTACAGACTTGGCCATAGAAATGTAAGAGGCATACTGAAGAATGATTATAAGATCAAGGTCAACCGAAAAACTGTTCAAAAGGTTATGCAAAAGTATCATATCCAATGTAGAGTGAAAAAGAAAAGAAAGTCCCATATCGCCGGGGAGGGTAAATGTATCGTTCCGAACCTTCTCAAACAGAACTTTCAGGCTGATCACCCTAACCAAAAGTGGGTAACGGATATTACATACTTGCCTTATGGTGAAAAAATGCTTTATCTGTCCACCATAATGGATTTATACAACAATGAAGTTATAGCTTATAGAGTAAGCGATACCCAAGAGGTTCATTTAGTCTTAGACACGTTGGAGGCTGCATGTGAAAGAAGAGAGACACATGGAGTCATTTTACACAGTGATCAGGGGGCTCAGTACACCTCGTATGCTTTTCAGGAGCTAGCTAAAGAAAAAGGCATTATCACAAGCATGTCCCGAAAAGGCAACTGCTTTGATAATGCCGTAATCGAATCCTTCCATTCCTCGCTAAAGTCGGAAGAATTCAACACCCAAATAAGGGTGAAACCTACAAACTCTATTGTACTAGAAAAAGTGGAGTCGTACATGTATTATTACAACTATATACGACCTTTTACAAAATTATTATTCAGTCTCATTTCTCTGGGTCAGTTCACTCCCAAGGGGGTTTTGTCAGCTTATTCTTTTACATACATTAGAACAGGCTTTCGTGCAGCGGTCGTCTCATCCATACGTTTTACGACGGTGGTGTGCGGAGCTTCCTGGACAATTTCGGGGTCATGCCTTGCCTCTTCGGAAATCTGAAGCATTGTCTCTATAAAACCGTCAAGAGTTTCCTTTGATTCTGTCTCGGTCGGTTCCACCATCAAGGCTTCCTCTACATTCAACGGGAAATAAATGGTTGGCGGATGGTAGCCGAAGTCAAGCAGTCGTTTAGCGATGTCCAGGGTGCGGACACCTTGTTTCTTCTGCTTTTTACCTGATAAGACAAATTCATGCTTGCAATGCTGTGTGTACGGGAGGAAGAATTGTTGTTCCAATTTCCGCATCATATAATTAGCATTAAGGACAGCATATTCACTGACTTTCTTGAGACCTTCTGCCCCCATTGTCCGGATATACGTATAAGCTCTCAAATTGATTCCGAAATTACCATAATACGGTTTCACCCTGCCGATAGAATCGGGCCTGTTATAATCAAATCCAAAAGTATCCCCTTGCTTAGTCAGCAATGGTTTAGGTAAAAATCTGGCAAATTCTTTGGTAACACCCACCGGACCGGAACCTGGACCACCCCCGCCATGCGGACCTGTAAAAGTTTTGTGAAGGTTCAAATGGACGACATCAAAGCCCATATCCCCCGGACGTGCATAGCCCATTATGGCATTCAAATTGGCCCCGTCGTAATAAAGTTTTCCGCCTGCCTGATGAATGATTTCCGCCATTTCCACAATGTTTTCTTCAAAAAGACCAAGTGTGTTGGGATTTGTCAACATGAGAGCAGCTGTGTCATTTCCGACAACCCTTTTTAAGTCCTCTAAATCAACCGTACCACGTTCATTCGATTTAACTGTTACAGCCTCGAACCCAGCAACTGTCGCCGATGCCGGATTGGTACCATGAGCAGAATCGGGTACGATAACTTTTNGTTTGTAAGCAGTTCTCTTACAGACTTGGCCATAGAAATGTAAGAGGCATACTGAAGAATGATTATAAGATCAAGGTCAACCGAAAAACTGTTCAAAAGGTTATGCAAAAGTATCACATCCAATGTAGAGAGAGAGTGAAAAAGAAAAGAAAGTCCCATATCGCCGGGGAGGGTAAATGTATCGTTCCGAACCTTCTCAAACAGAACTTTCAGGCTGATCACCCTAACCAAAAGTGGGTAACGGATATTACATACTTACCTTATGGTGAAAAAATGCTTTATCTGTCCACCATAATGGATTTATACAACAATGAAGTTATAGCTTATAGAGTAAGCGATACCCAAGAGGTTCATTTAGTCTTAGACACGTTGGAGGCTGCATGTGAAAGAAGAGAGACACATGGAGTCATTTTACACAGTGATCAGGGGGCTCAGTACACCTCGTATGCTTTTCAGGAGCTAGCTAAAGAAAAAGGCATTATCACAAGCATGTCCCGAAAAGGCAACTGCTTTGATAATGCCGTAATCGAATCCTTCCATTCCTCGCTAAAGTCGGAAGAATTCAACACCCAAATAAGGGTGAAACCTACAAACTCTATTGTACTAGAAAAAGTGGAGTCGTACATGTATTATTACAACTATATACGACCTTTTACAAAATTATTATTCAGTCTCATTTCTCTGGGTCAGTTCACTCCCAAGGGGGTTTTGTCAGCTTATTCTTTTACATACATTAGAACAGGCTTTCGTGCAGCGGTCGTCTCATCCATACGTTTTACGACGGTGGTGTGCGGAGCTTCCTGGACAATTTCGGGGTCATGCCTTGCCTCTTCGGAAATCTGAAGCATTGTCTCTATAAAACCGTCAAGAGTTTCCTTTGATTCTGTCTCGGTCGGTTCCACCATCAAGGCTTCCTCTACATTCAACGGGAAATAAATGGTTGGCGGATGGTAGCCGAAGTCAAGCAGTCGTTTAGCGATGTCCAGGGTGCGGACACCTTGTTTCTTCTGCTTTTTACCTGATAAGACAAATTCATGCTTGCAATGCTGTGTGTACGGGAGGAAGAATTGTTGTTCCAATTTCCGCATCATATAATTAGCATTAAGGACAGCATATTCACTGACTTTCTTGAGACCTTCTGCCCCCATTGTCCGGATATACGTATAAGCTCTCAAATTGATTCCGAAATTACCATAATACGGTTTCACCCTGCCGATAGAATCGGGCCTGTTATAATCAAATCCAAAAGTATCCCCTTGCTTAGTCAGCAATGGTTTAGGTAAAAATCTGGCAAATTCTTTGGTAACACCCACCGGACCGGAACCTGGACCACCCCCGCCATGCGGACCTGTAAAAGTTTTGTGAAGGTTCAAATGGACGACATCAAAGCCCATATCCCCCGGACGTGCATAGCCCATTATGGCATTCAAATTGGCCCCGTCGTAATAAAGTTTTCCGCCTGCCTGATGAATGATTTCCGCCATTTCCACAATGTTTTCTTCAAAAAGACCAAGTGTGTTGGGATTTGTCAACATGAGAGCAGCTGTGTCATTTCCGACAACCCTTTTTAAGTCCTCTAAATCAACCGTACCACGTTCATTCGATTTAACTGTTACAGCCTCGAACCCAGCAACTGTCGCCGATGCCGGATTGGTACCATGAGCAGAATCGGGTACGATAACTTTTGTCCTGTTTCTATCGCCATTTGCTTCATGGAAAGCCCTGATCATCATCAAACCTGTCCATTCACCCTGTGCTCCAGCTGCCGGCTGAAGGGTGACCTCATCCATCCCAGTTATTTCGGCAAGTGATGTTTGCAAATCATACATGACTTCCAAAGCGCCTTGAACGGTTTCTGTTTCCTGATACGGATGGATATGACTGAAACCTTCAAGTCTGGCAATGTCTTCGTTCATTTTCGGGTTATATTTCATCGTACAAGACCCTAACGGATAAAAACCTGAATCAACCCCATGATTCCGTTTTGACAAAGCCGTATAATGACGGATGATCTGCAGTTCACTTACTTCCGGCAAGGCAGGTGCTTCTTTGCGGACATATACTTCATCCAATTCTTGTTCAAGATTTGTTTCAGGAACATCTAGGTCAGGGAGGCTGAAGCCTGTCCTTCCTTCCTTGCTATGTTCAAAAATCAAAGGAAAATCTTGTTTATCCATTAATATCCCTCATTTCTCTTACAAAAGAATCAATCTCATTTTTCGTCCGGATCTCCGTTACTNGTCGTACATGTATTATTACAACTATATACGACCTTTTACAAAATTAAACTACCAAAGCCCTATAGAATTCAGGACTATGGCAGCTTAGGTGTTTTATTCAGTCTCATTTCTCTGCGTCAGTTCAGATGCGCCAGGCTTGGGTGTTTATCCTTTTCATTATCTCCCTTATTCTTCAATATTAGTTAGTTTATACTGATCTCCAACCTTTACGGCCGTGTACTTCCAGTTATAATCCAACACTTCAGAAGTTCCGTCCTGATAATTAATTTTGATTGTTTCTGATGTATCCAGAACATAGTCTGAACCATTAGAATCATATCCTGCAAAGTTATGCTCCTGTAGTTCTTCCTTAATATTCTTCTCGCTTAACCGGTCTACCAAGTCGCGCTGTGCGGTTTCCAGCTTGCTTCCTGCCTTGATAAACGGTTCGACTTTACTGTAATCACCACTGTTTATAGCTGCGATAAGTCCAGTCAGATAATTGTCGTACAATACTTTCAAGGATTCCTCTATGCCACTATCTGATTCCTCATCAGCTTGAGCTGTCACTGTATCTTCTTCCGGTTTACCTTCTCCACTATTATCAAGTGTGATGGAAACAGGTTCTTCGATTACATCGGCTACTTGTTCAAACTCACTAGGAGTTCCCCATGGTACCTCTTTATAAATAACGACCCACTGTTCATCCTCATAAAGGAGATCATATGCCCAGTAGCTCTCATCTTCCGTCAGCTCTGGTTCTTCTTCCTTATAGTAAAAATCCTCTTTCCCCGTTTCTCTCAAATAAACGGTAGACTGGAAACCGTCATCGGTACTTTTTAAGTAGAATTTGCCTGTATCCATTTCTAGCTTGGTTGTTTCTTTTGTATAGATATAATCTTCTCGGCTATAGTCTCCTACTTCGTCTTCAAAATCGTCGTTCATATCCTCTGACATATTTTCAACAAGAGTGACATCGCCTTTTTCTAAAGCTTTCATATAAGAAGTATAATGATTAGCAATAGCATCTATTAAAGATTTTTCCATATCTTCACTCATGGCAAAATCCACTTGAAAGTAATCATCCTCTAAAGTTTTTGTTTCTGTAGTCATATTCCCCCACGGGAACTCTGCTTCAACAGCCATTTCCATCGAGCCATCGAAAGCCACCGGTCCGAAGGCTTCCTCAGAAAATGCATTGAAATCCATCGATTCCCCATTGATGATCACCTGACTTTTTACGGAATCATCAAATGCCGAGTCAAAGTACACAGTTCCTCCGTCTACAGATAGATTTATTGTTGAATTATTGTTATAAGGGGTTATTTCAACATCTTGCTCTTCTTTCACATCCATATACTCGTGCTTATATTCCGCCGAGAAAGTATAAATACCTGGAAGGAACGGGCCAACTTCCTGAGAAAAATCATTACTGGATGCCTCTGCCAATTCCTCTTCCCCATTGTACAGCTTTGTTCCTTTGAATTCCGTTTGTAGTTTCACATAAATAGGATCTATGTATAATTTATATTTATCAAAAATCAAAAATTTACCATCCTGCTCAAGTTGGACAAAGGATTCTTCCTCACCAAGCAAATAATCCCAAACTTCATCTTCTGCAGTAGCTTTGTTGCCATCAAGAGCACCTGCTTGTTTCTTCACTGAATCGACTAGTAGTTCTTTGTCCTCTGGATAAGTTTCTATATATCTGACAAAAGCTTCTGCCCCCTCAGTTGTGACCGTTAAATCTTGATCACGGTAGGACAACAAGTCAGCTATCTTACTAGAATCGCCTTCAGCCAAAGCCTCTTCAAAAGAGTTGGCCAGTCGTTCTTGTGAAGTAAAATGTGCTCCGATAAAATAAAAAACAACCAGCACTGCCGCTATAGTAGAGCCAATAATTATTTGTCTCTTCTTTTTAGGTGACATTGGCGCTTTGTTTTCCGATCTCCGGTCTGGCTGTTTCGAAGGTGATGGTTTGTTGTTCGTTAATGAAGCTCCACAATTTACACAAAATTTCTTGCTAGTATCTATTTCCTTACCACATTGATTACAAAATTTCATGTTAGCCTCCCTATGTGTGTTGTATTTTCAGGAAAGAACAGACACCCTTTAATCAGGTGTCTGTCACTACCTTCAAATTATAGAAGTCCGTAAAAACCGTTTTCCAAATCATTCATCAGGTTACCAACAATGCTGTCTCCAATAATGGCAAAGATGATCACCATGGCAATGTTAGCAATGATAAGACCATAATAAACATCAATTCCACCAGCAACGGAATCTTCTTTGACAGAGAAAATAACTGCCAAACTAGAAGCTACGAATAGAACAAGTGAAATACCAAATAGTAATAAGCTGAATGTTGTCGCGGACATTAACGAAAAGATAACTGCCAATAACAACATTGCTGCCGGCAACACATTAAATACACCAAACCGACTCATGACTTCTAAAAAGGTGGTATTTGCCTTCATTAATTTCGCCACTCCGTACACAACTGCTGTATAGACAGCCAAATAAATTAATAGATAGATGAACGGCTGAATAACAGTGGCCCCAAAAGGAATAGGAATATAACCACCACTGAAACTTTTAGCGGTGAAATAAGAAAATAATGGAAGTAATAGTGCAAAAAGTACATGGGAAATAATTCCATTAATCGTATCCGCTCCAGTTACTTTTCTGCTTGCGACCATCGGGCCTTTTAAGGCTTCCTTCGCAAAGCTGAAAAACTGCCTGCTGATTACCTTTCCTTTCTGGACATATTCATTGTCCTTATAACTCCCTCCTGCTGATGCTTCAGGCTCAACGGTAGCAGCTTGTTCTAGATTAGCCGACTGCTGGCCCTCCTGTGGTTGTACAGATGCTAATTTCGAGCCACATTCAGCACAAAATCTAGCTTCTGTTTCGTTCATCGATCCGCATTTAGTACAATGCATGTTTCCATCTTCCTTTCTGTTTTTCAATTTTGCCTCTCTCACCCTATAGTCTTTTCTTACCCTTATTATGTAAATTATTGCAAAAAAATAGGTTTAAACACCTCAAAAATGAGACAAGCAGGAATATTATACCATTATTTTTAGGCATTTTTAACTATAAAAAGAGTAATTTATCTATTTATTTAAGAGTCAATTGTGTTGTAAAGATTTTTGATCTTTTCAGTAAATGAAAACCAAACATATAGCGGTGTGGTTAAACTTACCAGAAAAAGTTACAATTAGGACATCAAAATGAACAGGGAGAAAATCATGCTATTATCTTTAAACTTTTTGAAGAAGAAAAAGAACAAGAACAAGCTACAACAAGCTACCACTAAAGCAACAAAGCCAAAGAGAAATAATGAACAAGTTGCTACCAGAAAAGGTGAATTAGGAGAGTACAAGATTAATATTCAACTTGATCAGCTGCCAAAGGAATATCGCTATTTAAGTGATCTTCTCGTTGAGAATCCTAATGCGAAGTCAGGATATTCACAAATTGACCATGCAGTGTTGACCCCGTATGGTATCTTTGCCATCGAAACGAAGAACTACCAAGGAACCATTTATGGTGGAAAAGACCGTAAAACATGGTTGGTTAATGGGAAGTTTAAAATGATGAACCCTTTTGTGCAAAACTACGGGCATATAAGAGCATTGGCATCTTTTATTGATAAAAAGTACCACGACTTCTTTATCTCCATGGTATCTTTCACAAAACGATGTACCTTCAAAGTAGATTTGGATTACCGCAAAATCGCATCCAATGAAATTATCGTCTATGACGTAGAGTTATCAGAGTTTATCCATAGGAAGGTCTCGGTATTGAAGCTCCATCATAAAGAACCTCTCCTATCTGAAAGCGACATCTCTACAATTTACAATGCTTTTTCCAAAGCTAATATCACGGATCCAAAAGCTAGAGAAGAACATAAACACGCATTAAAAACAACTACACCGGAAGAAAAGTCAGGTTCCGGCTCTACTTGCACCATTTGCAATAAAGCGGTTTCGGAGAAAGTGAAAACCTACTGTTTGTCCAATAAAAGATTCAACGGGAAAATTTATTGTTATGATCATCAAAAGCAGGCTCATTTAACCTAATAATGGAGATGGTAAGATGGATAAAAAAATAATAACTATCATCGATGCCGCTATTAAACATGTCTGGAATAAAGATTTGAGTAGAGATTATGACAATAGCTTTTTATTAAAAGAGGATTCACTAAAGAGTGCTTTCTATTTCCATTTAAGAAATAGATTAGGAGAAGCTTTCCTGCACAATCATAATCTCCGCCTCTTCACTGAATATTTTATCGGTGGCCAAAGGATTGATTTAGTTATAGCAGAAATAGATCCTGAAAAGACCGGGGAAAATTTCCTTGGAGACTGTGTCACTAAAGTTATCACTACTATTGAAATGAAGTATAAAGGTTCGTACGCCAATGAGGTGGTGTTTTACGAAGATATTTCCAAAGTGCTTGCTTTCACGGAAAACTGGCAGAGCTCCAGCAAACATTACCTTGCATTCATTCAAGAAAAATACTTCAGGCCAGCTGAAGTAGTGAACTGGTTAGATGATAAACAATCAAAGGCCGCTAAGGATAAAGTAACCGAGTTACATGCCTATTGGAATGGAGAGAGTGATGAAACTGTCTGGAACGTATTTGATTATTGATTAGCTGATAAGCTGTTAAAGGTACCAAATTTTTTATATTAAATTGACGCAATGAAGCCCCCTTCTTCAAAAGCGTAAACTAGGGGGCCCTCCAACATATGGAGTGTCAATAGTTCGATATCAGAGTAGACTCCCTCTATTTTTCGTACAGACAGCTCCACCTACCTTTTTGTATATCTGACCTCGACAGTCACTTAAACTATTAATTTGCTAAAACACCTCCAAAAGCACCGTTGCCCACCTAAATGTGATATGATAAATCCAATAAATGAACACGCTTTCATAATATCGTTAAAAGGAGAGTCTGCTTATTGGAATATTCAGGATTTTTAGGAGTTATTAGTAGGATAGTTGTTTTTATTGTTCAACTTGCATATCTTAATTTACTTTGGATACTCTTTAGCCTTCTGGGATTGGTTTTTCTTGGATTCGCACCTGCCACCCTGGCTATGTGTTCGGTTACCAGACAGTGGATCAAGGGAGATGTTGATCTGCCAATTTTCCATACTTTTTGGAGTTCTTTTCGCACTGAGTTTATCAAGTCAAATATAGTATTTTATATACTGTTACTTCTAGGCGGTATGTTATATATTTATGCTCACTTGATTCAAACCCTTAGTGGTCTTCCGTATTACCTCGTTTCCACTATATTTGTTACCGGTTTAGTCCCTTATATCATTCTACTTCTTTATATTTTTCCGGTTATGGCAAACTATGAGAAAAAAGTTGCCGGCTATCTCAAATATGCCATTTTAATGGGCATTGCCTCCCCTCTGCTTACACTATTATTAGGAGCTACCATAGCTCTCTTATGTATTATTTTCATCATTATACCTGTAACTGTCCCACTCTTTTCCGGGAGTCTGCTGAGCATGGCAGCCATGTCATTAGCAATGAAAACATTCAGGAGAGTGGAAACCAAAGGAAAGGAAATAGGGTCGCCAGGATAAAAAAATAAACCTATACCATGTAGAAAGGCAGCGAATTATCGCTGCCTTTTCCTTTCCTATTCTCATATAAATTCAAGAGCCTGCTTGGCAGCTCCACTCCAGGGATCGAACAAGCATATGTAAAAAATCCTTGTTCAACAGCCCTTCTTCCAAATGGGCAGGGGTAAGACATACTACTCTCCCTTTTCCATAATCATGGAACCATCCGGCAATGGATGAGCCATCAACCGAATCTGATTTTAAAAATACATTGGTATTTTCTTCCTCACAATGAACAAAATAGTGCTCATCGAGAAATTCAAATGTTTCCCTCTCTTCGATTAGATTATTTTTCGGTACGGTAGCATACTTTACCACTTGGTGTTTTTCCGGATGGTATTTAAAATAACCCCGAAGCATAGCGACATAAGGTACAACGCTTTCATAGGAGGCGAGTCCTGCATGCCAGGCAAGCCAGCCACCTCCTGCTTCCACATAGTTATTTATAATGCCAGCAGTTTCTTCGTTCATCCATGTTCTTACATTTTCATCATTGGGATTGATCCTGTTTTCTGCAAATAGAACTACCGCCGATGGTTGCGTTTTTATATTTTCCGCCAGCTCCTCAACAGTAAGGTAGTCTACTTCCACTTCCATGCCACTATCTGCGTTTAATAGTCGCACAGCCTCGTTTAGAGACTGAACCGCCGTCTCCCTTTCATGATAGTAATCCCCTAATACAGCTGTGATTTTCTTTGCCATCCTGCTCCCTCCAAACTTAAATTACCATCGATTTTCCTGTATGATCCACAAAAACGTATTTGTTTCTGATTGTTTTTTTCCTTTCAATCATATCCATTATTCCTTTGGCAGTATCCATGGGGTCACAGGGAGCTTTATCTCCACCCATATCCGTTTTCATCCAGCCGGGATGTACAGATAAGACGTTTATGTCTTCATCCCGCAAGTAAACATTCAGTTTTTCGGAAAGCATATTGAGGGCGACTTTGGATAATCCATACGGGTAATCACCGCTATATGCGTTAGTTAAACTTCCTGCCTCCGAAGAAATATTTATAATCGATTGTTGTTGTCCCTTCCTCAAAAGTGGAAGGAAATATTTAACTACCCGGATAGGACCTAGCGTATTAACATCAAGCGCCAACTTACATGCCTCCAGATCCAACTCCTCAATCGTCTTCTCTCTCTCATTAAGTATGCCTGCATTATTGACGATACTATCAAGACTCACTTGAATCTCATCGAGTTGGCTGGCTGCCAACCTAACAGAATCATCATCACATACATCCAGTTCTATTATTTTCAACTTATCCTGATAGGTTTCTTTGAGATCGGATAGTTTCTCGATTCTTTCCTCATCCGCATTCCTTACTCCTGCAAAAACCTGATGATTACTGTTCAACGCTTGTTTTACCAGGCATAATCCCAGTCCTCTATTAGCCCCTGTAATTAAGATATTCATCGTATCCTCCTATTGATCATTTTCTAGTAATTCAAGAATAACTTTCAATTGATCCGTCCCTTCCATGTAAGCATACCTTCCTCCCGTGTACTCTCCTTTTTGAATCAATGGCATATTTTTCGCTTCCATCTTTTTCACTACACCTTTTAGATCTTTGACAACAAAGGCAAGATGATGCATTCCTTCTCCTTGCTCATCCAAGAACTCTCTCCATGTACTTGGATGCTCGTCAGGTTCAATCAGTTCCAATTGGAGGGACCCCATATCAAAGAATGCTAGTTTGGCACGTGCTTCTGCCGCTTCTCCTTTGTATTCTGTCTGCGCTTTGTCATAACTGTCTGTCCAGTTGATTGGCGGCTTTTCCACTCCAAAAAACTCAGCATATGCCTCGGCGGTTTTCTCGATATCTCTTACAATAATACCTACTTGCGCAATCACATTCGTTCCTAGTGTACTTTCACTCATTGTTCATTCCTCCTAAGATTAGTTTTTTAATATAGAGATAGCCATGCTAGTGAGGGATAATCATTCTGTATCTAGTCTTCCAATCCCCACTTCTTTGATAGTTTGAAAAATGTCAGTGTCATGGTTAAGGCAATAACTAACAGAACCCAAGCTAGTGCTGATGCATACCCCATATTGAAATATTGAAAGGCATTTCGGTAAAGATAGAGGGAGTAGAATAGAGTAGAGTTATCCGGCCCTCCATCGGTAATAATAAATGCCTCTGCAAACGATTGAAATACTGCAATCATACCTGTAATAGAGTTGAAAAGTATTGCTGGTCTGAGCATCGGGAGCGTAATATGAAATACTTTTCTAAAAACATTTGCTCCATCTATAGAAGCAGCTTCATAGAGCGATTTCGGTATATCACCCAATGCAGCCAAATAGATCAATATCATATTCCCCGACATCCAAATAGACATTAGGATGAAACCGGGTTTTGCCCAGGCAGGACTGGAGAACCATCCTGGTCCATTGATTCCAAACACACCTAGTGCGGAATTAACTACACCAGACTCAGGTTGCAAAATCCAAATCCACAATATGGCAAGAACAACAAAGGGTACAAGTGTCGGAATGAAGAATACCACCCGAAAAAAGGAAAGTCCTTTAATATTTTTCGTATTTAGAAGGATGGCAATAAAAATAGTTACAACAGTGGTCACAGTCAGTCCAATAAATATCATGTACATCGTATTCCCCAAAACCGTGAAGAAAAGGTTGTCTTCAAAAAGAAGCTTCTTATAATTGTCCAGCCCAACAAAATTTGGTTCATTAATTAGATTGTATTCTGTAAAGGAGTAATAAAGAGAACTGAACAGAGGAATTGCAGTAAAGCAAAGAAATCCTATTATCCATGGCGATATAAACAATAAACCATTTCTCAAGTTTCTTTTTTCAATGTTCACGCGGTAACCCCCACATAAAAGAGTTTTCAATCTTATAAAGGCCCAATAATATAGATGACGATTCTATCCAAGATTAAATCATTTATTTATCCTTTTGATCCTGTAAACGTAATGCCTTCTATGAAGTATCTTTGCAGGAAGAAGAATATAATGATAATTGGCAAGGACATCGAAACACCAATAGCCATTAATAATGCCCATCTCGGGTCATTCTGTGACATAATCTGCTGAACGCCGAGTGATAACGTATAAAGCCGATTATCACTTAGGAAAATAAGCGGGCCGAGAAAGTCTCTCCATGCCTCAATGAATTGAAAAATAACGACTGTTGCCAAAATAGGCTTCGACAACGGGATGATTACCTTCAAAAAAATCATAAACTCGTTTGCCCCATCTATCCTGGCTGATTCAGATAATTCTTTCGGAATTCCTTTAAAAAACTGTCTTAGAAGAAAAATGAAGAATGGATTTCCAAAAAAGTGTGGAATAATTAAAGGTAAAAATGTCCCAACCCACCCAATTTGTTTAAAAAGAAGGAATAGCGGAACCATAATAACTTGGAAAGGCAGCATCAATGTCGCCAAAACAAATACGAAAACTGCATCGCGGTATTTCCAATCGATTCTGGAAAAACCATAAGCAATAACCGAGTTAGAAATCACAGCACCGAGACAAGTGAAAAACACAATAATCAGTGTGTTTTTCAGATAGAGAAAGAACGGAAAAGCGGTAAAAGCTTCCTTATAGTTAGACCAACGGAAAACTTCCGGTATCCATATCGGCGGGTTAGCGAATAACTCGGAATTGCTTTTTACAGATCCAGATAGAAGCCATACAAACGGTACGATAAAAACTAGCGCAAATATAATAAGCAGAATATAAACTGAGACCTTTTGCAGCCCTTTATTTATTTTTTGTGACTTTTTTGGCTTTTGGTTAAGTCTTTTGTTTTTCATCCCTCTTAATCTATTAGAAGTTTTCCTTTCAGGTTCTGTCCTTACTTCTGGTTCAGCCACCGGCAATGATGCCTTCATACAAGTCACCCCTCTCAGTCTTGTCTGGTTTTTTCCAGGCCTCAGTCAAACCGAAGCCTGGAATTCAACCTGAATATTATTTATCATCCACTTCTTTTTGCAGCTTTTTCTCCAGTTCTTCCAGTAGTTTCGCTGGATCATTATCATTATAGATAACACTGTCTCTCAGGCTGGTGAGCTCATCGGACATCTCGCCTGCAATAGACGTAAGAGCAGGATGACCGGAATCTGGTGAGGCTGCAACTTCCAAAACGGTGTCATAGACCTGATCGTTTTCCCATTCAATGGCGTCAGATTTTTCTTTCCAAATAGAGATGGATCTCCAAGTATTGATGTTGTCTGCCAGAACTTCATCTGTATTTCCATATAGCGCAAAGTTAATGGCGGCCTGCGGGTTCTTAGCACCTTTCGGGACCATATATACGTTCGTCCCAAACACTGTCGCTTTTTCTCTTCCCTCAGGAGGACTAGGAATAGGTGCCACCCGGTACTCTGTATCGGGGGAATAAATTTTTAATGCATTGGCGAACCAGTTACCAGTAATCGTCATCCCTACCTTTCCTGTCATAAATGGATGGTCAGGTGAGAAGGATCCTCCAAATCCGGATGTGAAAGACTTTATTTTTTCAGGATCATATTTCTGAGCGTAACTGTCCATCCAATTATAGGCATCTACTAAAGGTTGTTCATTTATCGTTACCTCTTTATTCTCTGGATCAAAGAAATTAGCTCCAAAAACCCAGCCCCACAAAAACGGTTCATCACCGGCATCAAGCCATGGAATAAATCCTAATGTTTCAATCTTTCCATTTTCAACCTCCGTTAGCGCCTCTGCTGCAGCATCAAGTTCTTCAATTGTTGTAGGAGGGTTGTCAGGATCTAAACCAGCGGCTTCAAACATTTCTACATTGTAATAAAGCATGTTTACATTGGAGTCTTGGGGAAGTAAGTATGTTTTGCCATCCGGCTGCTTCATTAAATCACGGAAACCATCTAAAACACTATCTTCTTCAAATCCGGCTTCTTCCAAATACTCATCGATTGGCTCCAAAGCACCCTGAGCAGCGAGGCCATATGCAAGGTTATAACCATCTCCATCTGTTACAACCAAATCTGGAGGGTTCCCGCCACTTATCGCCGAGAGCAACTTCCCATTATCAATACCGCCGCTTGGAGGGGCGTATATGGCTTCAATATTGGCACCAGTCGACTCTTCATACTCAGCTATTCTGGATTTATCCCATTTTTCAGAGTCACCGCCCCAAGGATACCAGTACGTAAAATCGCCGTTCCCATTACCTTCAGCACTATTGCCTGATGCTTCATCTGAGCCTCCACCCGAACAGCCTGCCAGAATCAACATCGCTATTAACATCGAAACAAAACTGCCAAATAACCGTTTTCTTTCCATGATTTCTCCTCCTTCAAATATAAAGCAATTAGTTATTATTACAGCTTGCCTATACAATAAAAACGAATGAATCACCATGAAGATGTATGGATGCAAGAGTGATCGCCTTTCTCCTTCATACACTTACTTACTGTTGCTTTCGTATAAATAGAAATAACTCGAAGGTCAAGCGGAATGGGAATGAAACTTGGCAGGTATGTATCTAGATGATGAAATATGTAGAATAGCAGGATAATAAATGATGATTCCGTTGTCCCTCTTCCCCTCAAAGTCACCCCCTTTAATCCCTGTGTTTTTAGTCATTCTCTTTTCTCAAATTTCATGTCCAGGTAAAAATTCTGGCTAGGCTGTTCTGTAAGTTCTTTGCACGACTCCCTGATAATTAATTCCATTCCGGTTATATGCGTTTTTTCTGCTTCAGTCCCTTTAATGGTCTGAATCACACTAGCAGTCAGTTGTTTCATAGTTTCCTGAAAATCGATTTTCAATGTAGTTAATGGCGGATGACAATAAGCACTTAGCAGATGGTCATCTATGCCTATAATAGATATATCATCCGGCACTTTAATGGATCTCTCTTTGAGTGCTTGAATGGCTCCAAAAGCTACACTGTCATTTGCAGCAAGGATTGCTGTTGGCAGTTCAATGTTTTTCTGCAGCAAGCTATTGATTGCCTGATAGCCACTTTCTTTATTAAAGTCGCCCCCCATCATGATCCATTCCTGGTGGATCTGCAGCTTATGCTTCTTCATTCCTTCCACAAATCCCTCATAGCGTTGAAGTCCAGAGATTCTATTCAAATCACCATTTATCAACCCGATTTCTTTGTGTTTAAGCCCAATCAGATATTCGAGTGCTGCCAATGCGCCATTTTTATTATCGAAGTTGAAATTAATCCGATTTAACTGTTCTTCTGGAGGCCTTTCCTGGTCTAAGATTCCGATGATAAAACCTTCATTGATTAATTCTTCGATGACAGGCTCATCATTTTTCGCCCCAATTACTATTCCTCCATCCACTCTTCTTTGATGAAAAATTTCTCTCACTTGTTTTCTGGAGTCTGGATAATCAATGTCTCTAATCACTACAGTCAAGACATAATAACCATAATCAGCGGCGCTCTCAATCACATTGGTAATTAAAAAATTTGTAATGGCATCATTCGAGATATGGCCATTATCCAACAAGATCAATACAATGGTGCCCGTCTTCTTTCCTGCTAAAGCCTGGGCGTATAAGTTGGGATAATAATTATTTTCCTGGATTACTTTGAGTACTTTTTGCCTCGTGCTATGCGGCACATTCGGGTAATTGTTAATCACTCTACTAACCGTACTCCGCGATACACCGGCTAAGTTTGCAATTTCTGTACTGTTTATTTCTTTCATTTTTTCTCCCCCGGCTTTAAGATGATAACTTTCATAAACACGCGTTTATACTAACTAAAAAATTTTGTAAGCCAGACACATTTTAAGGATTGGGACTTTACATTTATGAACACGTGTTTATTTTGTTGTAAAAAAATTTGTTGTTTTTATGTTTACATCAGGTTCATTCTAGATTTTAGTGTGAACACGTGTTTATTCTAATTCTAAAAAAAACCTCCTTTTATTTCGCTCTTCTAATAAAACACTCACTTTGTTAACGCTTACAAAATTGTTATGACCAATATAATTTATTAAGTACCCAGTGTCAACAGCTTATTGAAATAAAATACAATATTGTGCTTCGACAAAAAACGAGTATTGAGACTCGAAGTAGATCTTCTAGTATAATTCTCCGTCCACCATGGTGGTTCTTATATATTGAACTTCTATCATACTCACTGGGGAACATCTAAAAACCCTTTATCCCCTTCTACCTGGCTTTCTTGAGATTGAACAATACTATCTTTTTTGAAGGAAACGAATGTAATCACTATGGCACGTCTGTAAAGAGTATCCCCTAATTCTTCTATTCATTGTTATCGCAAAATATTATGATGTTTGTAGAAAAACAGCAACGTAACTTTGTCGAATTATCGATTTTAATGCAAAAAGTTCTCGACATAAAAAATTAAGCTTTTAAACAAAATTAGTTTAAAAGGGGCTATCATGTTAAGCAATTTTTAATATCTCTAAAATATATTAAAGATTTTCTGCCTCTTTAATTTATTGGAAGTTTTTATTGTTTTCTTGTTTATCTGATTAGATTTATATGAAAGACTCGGTGTTTTAGCATTTAATACTGATATTTATTCTCTTACTCAAAAATCATTGCTACTTTTCCTGAAAAAATTACACTTCTCATAGAAAAAGGGAACATAAGTCCCCTTTCCCTTCCACTACCTAGCCTTACCTCGAGAATTAGATTTAGCCCCACCCCTTCTTTGCTCATCCGGGCGTTTTTTACTTGGGTTTGTTGGGGCAAAATTCTTCTTTCTATGTTCCTCAGACATGGTGAATCCTCCAGCCTAATAAGGATTTGGTTCATTAAAAATACTAATTGAACCAGTTTTTTTATCGTTGCCTGAGTTGAAAGATTTATTCATTCACTCTAGCTCCTGCCAGCTCTGACAAGCTTCCCTTCCTACAGAACAAATGCCATTCAACAAAAATCGACATTAACATTCGAAATTATCTATAAATTTGTTCAATTCACACAAAAAATGTGTTAATATGACAAAGTCTTTTTATTACTAGAAGGAGGAATATCTGCAATTTACAACTAGATAGGAAAACTTACAAAAGAGAAAAGAGGAAGATTTTATGGCGCAGATGCTGGCTTTAGCACTTATTATATTGATTCTTTTTATAGGGGAAATTGTTTCAATTCGTACGAAGGCTTGGATTCCTTCGATATTTATTAGTGGATTATTATTTCTGATTGGTTACTGGACATTCTTCCCGACTGAAATCGTGGCGACTGCGGGAGTCCCGCCTGTAGTGGCTTCGATGTTGATTTATCTGTTGATTACAAACATGGGAACATTATTGTCTATACGGGAATTAAAACAACAATGGCGTACCGTGCTGATATCATTGGCGGGAATACTTGGTGTAGTCGTGATTTTGTTCGCGATCGGCACCTTGCTGTTCAGTTTTGAAACGGTCGTCGTGGCTATCCCGCCTTTAGTAGGTGGAATCGTATCCGCTTTGCTTATGTCTGATGCTGCCTCAGCTGCAGGTTTGACAACATTGTCTGTGTTCGCCGTGGTTATTTACGTCGTACAGGGGTTTGCGGGCTATCCGTTAACATCCATCATGTTGAAAAAAGAGGGCAGACGGCTGCTTGGCAAATATAGAAACAACGAATTGACCGAGAAAAAAATGGCTGCAACAGAACAGCCTGATGAACAGCAGGAATTGAAGTTGTTCTCTAAATTACCGGCACAATATAACACAGAGTTCTTCAAGTTTTTCCGGCTTGCTTTAGTCGGTTACCTGGCTTACCTGGTTTCCACATTAGTTGCACCGCTTTTTGAAATCAGTCCTTTTGTGCTTTGCTTACTTTTTGGTATTATCGCCCGGAGCATTGGCTTCTTGGAACGTCACCCGCTTCAAAAAGCAAACGGTTTTGGTTTTGCCATCATGGCATTGCTGCTTTATATTTTCGACGGGCTAAAACGGGCTACTCCGGAAATGATGCTAGAGATCCTTTATCCGCTAGTCGCCTGTATCGTGATTGGGATTATCGGTATGTATCTGTTTTCGTTTATCATGGGAAAAATCCTGAAAGTCAGCAAAGAAATGGCTTTTGCTGTTTCCTTAACTGCTTTATACGGCTTTCCTGCCGATTACATCATCACACAGGAAGTAATCGAATCCCTGACAGATGATGAAAAAGAACGTGAAGTCTTGACAAGTCATATGCTGCCGTCGATGCTTGTGGCAGGATTTGTGACGGTGACGATTGTTTCCGTTATCCTGGCCGGAATTTTTGTCGGCTTCTTATAAAAATAAACTATTAGCAATAACCGATTACGACTCACATTTACATGCATGAACACCGACAGGAGGAATACAAAAATGACAAACGAGACATCATTTTATGATAAATTGATGAAAGATTTCGACAATAAATTGACCCATTCAGGAGTGAACGGCAATCGGATGGCCGAGCGCCTAGACGAATTATCGGCAATTGGTTTCACCGATTTAGGCGGAGTTAAACGCCCGGGGTACTCCGATGAAGAAAAACGTGCCAAAACGCTGGTGAAAAAATGGATGACAGAAGCAGGGTTGACGGTAACAGAAGACGGTGCCGGCAATGTTACCGGCCGGCTTGACGGTCAAAACAACGACGCCAAACCGATTGCGTCCGGCTCCCATCTTGATAGTGTTCTGAATGGCGGGCATTTCGACGGACCCCTTGGCGTTTTATCCACCTTGGAAGTAGTGGAGTCCTGGAAAGAAACCAATTATACCCCTGAAAAACCTTTTGAAATGATCATCTTTTCAGACGAGGAAGGCTCCCGGTTCAACAGCGGTTTGACCGGCAGCCGGGCGATGACAGGAACTGTCAGTGACGCAGAGCAAGAGTCGCTTCGTGATTATAATGGCGAAACACTGGAACAAGTCCTCGAGCATTACGGCAGCTCGCTTGAAGCATTCAATCAAGCAAAACGTGATGTCAGCGAGCTTGAGCTTTTTGTGGAAGTGCATATCGAACAAGGATTGAAACTGGAACAAGCTGATCAGCCCGTAGGCATTGTCAGCGGAATCGCCGGTCCGGCCTGGCTTGAAATCGAATTTACCGGAAAAGCAGGACATGCAGGAAACACCCCAATGATCGGCAGAAAAGATCCGCTTGTCGCGGCCGGGGAATTTGTCCATAAAGTACCGGAATTCCCAGGGCAATTTAGCGATACGGCTGTAGCAACCGTAGGGAAACTGGATGTTTCACCGAATGGCATCAACGTCATTCCGGAAAAAGTAACTTTACATGTCGATGTCCGGGACATCCAGGAAACAACCAGAAATGAATTACTCGACCGCCTTGTCCAGGAAGCAAACGCCATTGCGGAACGGCACGGCGTGCAAGTTACCAGTAAACAAAACACAGATGTTGCCCCTGTCCCGATTCCGGAAAAATTCCAGGACATGCTTGCGGCTTCGTTAGAAAAACATGACATTGCACCGATCCGCATTCCGAGCGGAGCCGGTCATGATGCCATGATTCTCGGCCGTACCATCCCGGTAGCGATGCTGTTTGTCAGAAGTAAAGACGGCATCAGCCATAACCCGGCCGAATGGTCTTCTTTGAATGACTGTGTAATGGGAGTTCATGTGTTAAAAGATTTCATTGAACAAGCGATGAACCAATAATCATAAAAAGCAGCCGCCCATAATTGGACGGCTGCTTTTTTAGACCACTTTACCCGATTAAATTTTTCTCCACTTTTCCATCTTTGATGACAACCTGGATGGTATCATGATCAGCAAGGGAGTAAATATCCTCCAGCGGATTCCCTTTTACGATGATGAGATCTGCCAGCTTGCCTTCTTCAATGGTGCCTAGCTTATCTTCCCAGCCCAGGCATTCGGCAGCCGTTTTGGTGGAAGCCACGATCGTTTCCATCGGCGACATACCGGCTTCAGCCATTAAGCCAAGTTCCCTTAAATTCGTGCCGTGCTTCATCACGCCGGCATCGGTACCCATGGCGATTTTCACGCCTGCCTGATAAGCTTTGGTGAAGCTTGCTTTATGGTATTCAATCACTTCTCTGGACTGTTCCACAGCGCTGTCAGGCATCCCGACATCTTTTGCTGTTTCCAGTACGGCAACCGGTGCCAGCAAAGTAGGAACAAGATAGGTGCCGTTCTCCAGCATCAGTTCAATCGCTTCGTCATCAATAAAAATACCATGCTCAATCGAATGAACCCCTGCTCTGACCGCATTTTTAATGCCTTCTGCTCCCTGGGCATGGGCCATTACTTTGACCCCTTTACGATATTTCCCTTCTTCAACAATCACTTTCAACTCTTCGAGGGAAAACTGGGTGAATTCCGGATGATCGGTAGCGCTCAATACGCCGCCTGTCGCATGGACCTTAATGACTTCTGCACCTGCCCGCAGCATTTCACGCGTTTTTTTCCGGACCTCTTCCACCCCGTCGCAAATTCCATTCGGCATACCCGGATAACCATTCGGGAGTAGATCGACGACATTGCCTGAAACGGTATAACCATCGCCATGACCTCCTGTCGTCGTCAAGGCATTAATGCTGAGCTGCAGCCGTGGACCGGGAATCAATCCATCGTCGACCGCTTTTTTCACGCCCCGGTCTGTGCCGAGTGCGTCCCTTACTGAAGTAATGCCAGCATTCAAAGTCGTTTTCAAGTACTCCGCACCTTTGTAGTACATATAGGAAAAAGGCGTTTCTAACTTCTGGGCAACCGGATGATATTCCATCATCATATGTACGTGTGTATCAATCAGGCCAGGCAAAATCGTTCCTCCCTGGGCATCGATTATTTCTTCACTGCCTTTAGTTTCATAGCCGGATTCTGGACCCTTGTATAAAATCTTCATTCCTTCCACTACCACAATCTGGTCTCTTAGTGGTTCCCTGCCATTGCCGTCTATTAATAAGCCATTTTTTATAATCTTTATAGACATTTTCTTCCTCCTAGTATGCTATATGTATAAATTCATTCAACTTAACAATTATAGCAAACTTTGAAAATTTCTGTCTATTTGACTCGAACATTCGGTTCTACTGGCCAAGAAGAGAATTCTTATAAATCTATGGTAGTGAAAAACTGAAGCAATTCTATGATAGTTGAATATCTAGTTTAAATAACCATTTAATAAGTAAGAAGGCGTAGGGCTGCTTCCCATACGCCTTCGATCAGGGAACTTATATAAACTTGTTCAGACAGTTTATGTTCATAAATTCTTTACGTCAACAAAATATTCATGAACGGATTATTCGACCGGAATGAGCTTTACCCTGGCTCCTGATTCAATATAGTCACCATTTTCCGCATAGAAAACATAATCCCCACTGCCATATTCATCCCCTAAAATAGTGTTGACTTTTAAACTGCCATCTTCACTGTACACGACAAAGTTTGAACCATCCCCTACATTTGTGACTTGATACCTGCTTTCCGGAATATCGTGACCTACCAAAAATTGACCGGCCAGGAGCTCAATAGGCTCTTCTTTTTTCTCAGCTATCCCTTTAGTTAGTTTTTCAAGTACCGTTTCCTTCTCTTCCACTTTCGCACTTAAAGATTTTAATTCAGCTTTTTTGTCATCTACCTGTTTGGATAGGTCGCCATTTAACGATTCTAATTCAGCTTTTTCTTCTTCCATTTTTCCAGCCAGTTTCTTCTTTTCATCTTCAAACTCTTTCATTAGTTGTGCTTCTTGATCCTTGAATGTCTTAGATAACTCATCTATTTCTTTGACAATACCTTCTCGTTCGTCAATTAAATTCATCGTTTCTTCTATCTCTTTTTGTTTATCATTTAACTTAGCTTCTTCTTCCTTTATTGATTCTTTCAGGATCGCTAATTCGTCTTCGTCCTGTTTCAATTCACTTTCTTTTTCGTTCACTTCAGCTTCAAGGTCTTGTACTTTAACCTTTAATTCTTCATAACTGACCATCTCTCCATCTAAGGCTCCCTTAGCCCCTGTACCACCCATCAAAAAAGAGACAATAAAGAAAATAAACAAAAAAACCAATACTCCAACACCTATTAAAAGCTTCTTCCATCCAAAGAACTTTTTCATTTTTTTATTCCCCTTTTCCATATAGTTCTTCTGCAGCAGCAAGCAACGTGGAGTTTTTGCATGTAGGTTAACATAGCGCTTCCTTAGAAAGAGAATCTATACAGCGCGACCAAACAACCGCTTACATAAATTTATGTCTTTAACCAGGACCTTTAGACCATATACCGAAAACACTAACCAAATACAGACTGTGATAGAATAGAAAAAAAGCTCTGGAGGGAAAAATGTCATGAAAATCAACTTTACCAAAAAGCAGTACAAGCATTTATTGGACATGCTCTATTTAGGTGACTGGTTGGCTAATTCTTCTAAAGGAAAAGGGGACCAAGTGGAAGAGTATGAAGAAATGTTACAATACGTCTGTTCTTTTGCCAAAAGCTTTGGCTATGATGATATCATTACGTTTGACAAGACATTTGATAAATACTACCCGACAAAGCAGTATGAAGAAGAGCTTCAGCCGTTGATTGATGAAAATGATGATGCGGTATTCTGGCTGCAGCTGAGCGAGCGTCTGGCCAAAAGAGATGTGGCTAAACAAGGGGAAAAGCTGATGGACCCAAATACCCGGCTTAAGCGAATATTTGAAGAAGAAGGAAAGTATGAAACGGAATTCGACCAAAACGGCATTGAAAATCTTGTCATTAAAAAGAGCAACGCTAAACAATAAGCGTTGCTCTTCCGACATTGATCCCTTCACTTCACAATCTTCCTAATAAATGAGAAAAACTCCACACGCACTCTAACTCCTACAAACAAACATATCCTTTCCCATCCTCAATCCGGATTTCCGTCCCAAAAGGCTGCGACAACTTCTGAATCCGCTCCAGGACAGTTTCGTTTCCCGATAATTCAGGCCAGCCTTTCCGATACCTCGGTTCATCGAAGCCCAAATCAATTGGCTGCAGCTCGATTTGGACAGCGCGGTCGCCGGACCAGACGATTTTGGCAATCACCGACTCCCAGACAAACGGATTGACGCCCAATCCCTTGGTACCGTCGGCGCTTCGTTCATCGTAACCGTCTGCAACAGAGGCATCTTCGTCTAATCCGTACTTATCAAAGAAATCGCGGGGGAGATGGCTGACGGAATCGTTTTGGAAAATAAAATTACCCAAGCTGTAAAAAATCGGTCTGCCTTGATACATTTCGATGCCGCGCACAACGTGTGGCCCATGGCCAAGGATGCAATGGGCACCGGCATCGATCAAGCGCCTGGATGCTTCCTGGAAAAAGTCTGCCGGTTTGTTTTTGTCTAACCCTTCCATCTCATGGGAGTGAAGGCTGACAAGAACATAATCAGCCTGCCGCTTCGCTTCCTCGACAGCCCTAGTCAGTCTGGCCATGTCATCCGGATGCGGCCACCGTTCTTTATACGTCTTGTCCGCCACTTTGAATTTCCTGCCGGCAAATAAGAACACATCATCCTGTCCGGCCGTCGAAAAGCCTTCTTTCCGGTCCAATTCCTCCGCCGCGTCAAGGTGTGTCTCGTCGGAGACGGAGATCAAGACGTCAAGCTCTTCTTGTTTTATGTGGATTACTTCTTCAAAGCGGAGCGGATTGACTCCCGGCCGTCCCTGTACATGGTGATTGCCATTTCCGGCAATCCAGAAATCGCGGAAAGTGGAAGTTGCTCCGATCAAAGCCACCCTGCCATCCTTCGTTTCTATGTAGCGCGGTTCGGCTGCGGAAGCGAGTGTCTGTCCGGCTCCAGCGTGTACCATGTCCCGCTCGTCCATTGCTTTCTCCGTCGCTGTCAAACCGCCGTATAAATAATCCATCGTATGGTTATTTGCCCAGTTATATAGATTGAATCCGTAATATCGCAGATCATCCAGCACTGCCGGTTGTGCCATTGCCCAGGTACCTCCACTGAAGGGAGATGGATAGCCTTCCTTGTCATGTGTGGTAATCTCCAGGTTGGTAAACCGGACTTCACTATCTGCCAGCCATTGTTTCAACCCGGCGGCACGGGCATCCCTGTCCGGAAGACGGCGGGATATGAAACTATCCCCGGTCATCATCATTTTCATGTTTCTGCCTCCATCTGACGGCACGCTATTTTAAAGGGAAACCTTGCCGTTTGATAAAGTCGGTCAAATTGGCTCTTCTTTTTTTAGCAAAATATGCCGACATCTGTTTTCCCCAGCCGTCTGTTCTTTTGCCGTTCGTCCGTTTCGTATAGTAATCAGCTGATATTTGTTCGTATTCAGCTAGTTGCGATTCCAATTCATCCGTCTGGTAGTATTCTTCATGGTAGACAGCCTGTTTAACCATTCTCGGTTTTTGCCATGGCTGCTGGTCTGGATAGCCGATGCACATTCCCATTACAGGGACGGTCCATTTGGGCAGTTTCAGCAATTTGGCGACCTCCGCAGCTTCATTGCGGATGCCGCCGATCATGACGCCGCCAAGCCCGTAAGAACGGGCGGCAAGCAGAAAGTTTTCTGCAGCTAAAGCGGTATCGACCGAACCGACAAGCAGGTTTTCGATTTCTTCCACTTCGAAGGCTGATCCGTTTTGTTCACTGATCACCGCATGCCGGTAAAAATCCATCACAAACACGAAGAAGACCGGACATTGGCCAATATAGCGCTGGTTGCCGCATAATTCCTGAAGTTTGTCTTTGGTTGACTGGTTACGGATGCAAATAATACTGTAAGCCTGCACGTTGTGCGAAGAGGGAGCCCAGCGGGCAGATTCGACGAGATCATCGATGACCTGCTGTGGAACGGGTTTGTCCTCAAAACGCCTGATCGAGCGGTGGCTCTGTATTAATGTCCTGACTTCCGGTGAAGTGATCATGCCTGAGTCTGACCAGCCTTTTCTGCTACGGGCTTGATCAGCCTGCCATAACCTTGTTCGCCTGTAATTTCGCCATCTTTCATGACGACCTTTCCACGGACGATTGTTTCCGTCGGCACACCTTTCACAGCAAACCCGTCAAATGCTGTCACTTTACTCTTGCTGTGCAGGTCTTCCCGCTTGATCACCATGTCCTTGTCCAGATCAACAATGGTGATATCGGCATCCGTGCCGGCTTGCAAGGAGCCTTTTTGCGGATAGACCCCAAACAGTCTGGCAGGTTCTTCCGCCATCAGTCGGACGAAATCCGTAATCGTTATTTTCCCCTCATTGACCGCATTGAGCATCAATGGCGCCATCGATTCTACGCCGCACATGCCGGCTGGGATCGACCAGAGGTCGCCGTCTTTTTCTTCTTCGGTATGTGGTGCATGGTCGGAACACACATGGGAAATAGTTCCGTCTGTGATGCCGCCCCAAATCGCATCCTGGTCCTTCTTATATTTGACCGGGGGATATACTTTCATCTGCGGACCGACTTCCGGGTAATCCTCATTGGATAAGAATAAGTAATGCGGGCATGTTTCGACCGTGACAGGGTATCCGCCGGCCTGCGCTGTCCGGACTGATTCGAGTGCTTCTCCGGAACTGACGTGCAGCACATGGAAACGCACCCCTGTCGCTTTCGCCATCTCGATCCCCGTGTTGACGGTTAACAGTTCGGCTAGATTCGGTCTTCCGGCGACAAGGTCTTCATACGTGCGTCCGCCTTGTTCTTCAACACGGTTGGTGAGCTTTTGGATTAAGTCATTATTTTCCGCATGAACGGCAAACAACTTTCCGGTCTTAGCCACTTCCTCCATCATTTCGTAAACATCGCCGTCATCAAATGGCGGAATCACATTCTCCATTCCAGGCTTGTAATTGTACATCAACTGAAAGGTTTCCTTGTGGACCGCATAGCCCCAGAAAAATTTAAACCCAATCACGCCTTTTTCATTTAGTGCCTGGATGTGTTCCAAGTTTAAAGAACCAAGGCAAATCCCCCACAGCCCGAAATCAACGTATGCTTTTTGCTGAAGGTTTTGTTGCTGAAGATCAAAATTTTCCGGACTATTAACCGGAGGAGTCGTGTTCGGCATTTCAAATACTGAGGTGATACCGCCAGCTGCGGCTGCGCGGGTAGAATGGGCAAAGTCCTCCTTGTAAGTCGGGCCGGGGTCACGTGAATGGACATGGGTATCGATCAAACCCGGCATTACATACTTGCCTTTGGCATCGATCACTTGTGCCGATTCGCCTTCTAAGGTTTCGGTGGTGACCGCCCCGATTTTCTCATCTTTCACATAAATATCTGCTTCAAATACATCTCCATTGCTTACTACTTTTCCGTTGATGATCTTAACATCCCAAGTCATAGCTTCTCCTCCTGCCGTTTATATCAAAACTGATCCAATCAAATCATTGATGTCATCTATCCCATGTTCATCCATATAATCCTGCATCTCTGCCAGAATATCGGTTAAAGCAGTCGGCTGAATAAAGCTCGCCGTTCCCACCTGGACCGCACTTGCCCCGGCGATTATCATTTCGATCGCATCTTTGCCGGACATGATGCCGCCACAGCCAATGATCGGCAGTGAACTGACTTGTGCGACCTGGTAAATCATCCGGACAATGATCGGTTTAACCGCAGGTCCGGAAAACCCGCCCATCACATTGCCAATCTTCGGCTTTCTTGTTTCTACATCGATCGCCATCGCCAACAGCGTGTTTGCCACATTCAGTCCATCGGCTCCCCCTTCTTCCGCCGCCAGCGCGATTTCCTGAATGCTGGTGACGTTCGGAGTAAGCTTGGCAATCAAAGGCCGGTCCGTCACTTTCCTTGTTTCCGCAATTAACGAACGGGTCACATTTGCATCCATTCCGAATGCCTGTCCGTTACCTTTCAGATTGGGACAGGAAATATTCAACTCCAGTGCCGCAACACTGTCATGGTTCCCCAGAACGGAGGACATCTCTGCGAACTCTTCGACCGACTCTGCCGAAATACTAGCAATCAGCGGGGCATCGTATTTTTCAAAAGCGGGGATTGTATGCTTCAGGTAATAATCCAACCCCTTGCTCTGGATACCGATCGAATTGATCATCCCTGCATTCGTTTCACACACGCGGGGTTTCGCATTGCCCGGCTGTGGATATTTGGTAATGCTTTTCGGGACAATCGCTCCAATTTTATTGAAATCGATGGCCTGCTCCATTTCGGCGCCGAATGCCCCCGAAGCGGGCATGACCGGATTTTTCAGTGTCAGTCCTCCAATTTTCACTTCCATGTTTTTATACTCGATCATTCGATCACCACCTTATCAAGCGGGAAAACCGGTCCGTCGATACAAACGCGCACAGATTTCAGTGCATCATTTTCCCTGATATCGCAGACACAGGCATAACACGCCCCCATCGCACAGCCCATATGTTCCTCCAGGGCAATCTCCCCAGGTATGCCATGGATTTCGGCGATCGTTTGTGACAGCCTGGAAAGTCTCCGCGACCCGCAAGTGTACATGCTGTCAATTTTGTGATTTGGGAGAATGTTCGTTTCGATGATATGACGGACGCTCTCTACATCGCTTGTGCCGTCTTCCTCTGTCACTTTGTAAACATCTGCGCCAAATTCTTCGAGATATTCAGCAGCCAGCAAGTCTTCTTTTGTCCGGGCCGATAGTACGGCCACACAATGGGTGTTCTGCAGGAAGGCAGCCTGGGCCACTGCCGCCAATGTCGCGATGCCGACTCCGCGTGCAACAAGCAGGATCGTCCCGGCCTGTTTATAAAGTTCAAACCCTTTTCCAAGCGGCCCCATCATGTCGAGGGTGTCACCTTCCTGGATCCGGGTCATTCCCGTCGTTCCTTCGCCTTTGACCAAATATAAAAATTCGATGGTATCTTCATGGATTTGGTAAACACTTAACGGACGTCTCAGAAACGGGCTATAGTTATCTGCACAACGGATATGAAAAAACTGGCCTGGTTCAACAGCGCACGACATCATCGAGGTGTCTACGACCATGTGCCAGTAGCGTTCGCTGACCTGCCGATTGGAAAGTACCGGTGCCTTGTATTGTTTCATGAGCATGCCTTCTCCTCTTTAACACCGGCCAGCTTCATGACGGCCTGTTCTAAAACATCCGCTCCTATGACAAAGTCCTCGATTGAAGTGAATTCCGCCGGATTGTGGCTGATGCCTTTGTAGGATGGAACAAAGAGTAAGCCTGTCGGGCAAATCGCAGCCATGTTCATTGCATCATGGCCTGCCCCGCTTGGAATGGACAGTGGCTCAATGTTTAAGTCTGTACAAGCAGCCGCCAAAGTTTCCTGAACTCCGTCGTCCAGCAAAATCGGTTTTTCCTCACTTAACACATCAATCGACACGCTAACCTGTTTTTCTGCTTCAAGCTGTTTGCTTTCTGACTCGATCGCTGTGACGACCCGCTGTTTGGAGGCAACATCCAACCCTCTGATATCTACTTTGAATTCCACTCTTCCCGGGACAACGTTCATGGCTCCTGGAAAGACATCGAAAACACCGACAGTCGCAACCGTTTTATCCATTTTCTCTTGTTTGGCAGCTTCCTCAACCGCCAGTACCAGCTTAGCAGCTGCGGTCAATGCATCTTTGCGCAATTCCATGGAAGTCGTTCCGGAGTGCGCTGACATTCCCTCTACCGTCACTTGCAGCCTTGTTGGAGCAGCAATCCCGGTCGCAATCGCCACCTTCTTGCCTGTCTGTTCCAGTTCCTGTCCCTGCTCGACATGCAATTCAAGAAAAGCATGCAGTTCTTCTTTTTGCCGCTTGGCGTTGGCTAATTTCGAAATAGGGAATCCCGCTTCCTTCATGGCGTCCGCAAGCCTGATTCCCTGCTTGTCTGTTGACCTTCTAGCAGCCTCTGCAGTCAGCATGCCGGCCATTGCCTTGCTGCCGATCGTGGACATGCCGAACCTGGACGATTCCTCTGCAGCAAAAGCGATGACTTCAACCGGATGGTCTGTTACCACTTTTTTGTCGTTTAAGCGGCGGATAATTTCCAGTCCGACAGCTACTCCGCCCGCACCATCATATTTTCCTCCCGTGTACACCGTATCGAGGTGGGAACCAACCGCAACAGCAGGTGCATCCTTGAACCGCCCTTCTCGTCTGGCGATCACGTTCCCGGCTTCGTCCACCCTTATTTGCATGCCTTCTTTGGCACAATACTCCGCAAACATGTCCTGCACTTGTCTTTCTTCTATTGTATAGGCCAGCCGCTGCATGCCGTCAGCAGTATCCCCTATCGAATTAAACGCATTGAGTGTAGCTTGAATTCTTTGTTTCGAATCCATATCCCTCATCCTTTTTTTGGTTTTTCTTCACCTTACTTTTATTTTCCCAAAGAACGGAGGGGATTTCTTTGTCTGGAAGGACATAAAAGTTCTTCATTTTTCATCTAAACCGATAGTCATTTTTCGTAAAATTATGAATTTTCAAGCCGATCTGTAAGTTCAGTTTATCCTCGGTATTCTTCACATTAAGGTTGGTGATCATCTTGATTCTTTGCAGCCGGTATTTCATCGTATTGATATGGATGTATAATTCGTTTGCCGTTTTTGACAAAGATTCGTTGTTGTTGAAATACGTGGTCAGCGAGTGGACCAGTTCCAAATCATGCGTTTTATCATATTCGATCAGGCTTCCGATCGATTCATTGTAGAATTTCCTCACTTCTGAGACATTATCGATTTCTGCCAGAAGCCGGTAAAAACCAAGCTCTTCATAGTAGATGATATGTTTGTCTTTGTATAGATTACGTCCTAACAACACAGCTTGTTGGGCCTGTTCATAACCATCTCTTATCTCGCCGATGTTCTTGGCAGCCCGGCTGACACCTATATAAATATCCCCGGCTACCCCGCTCTGCATCTCACCGAGGATGGCCTGGAGGTCGGCATCGATTCTTTCCGCTTTTTTCCCTGCCGACGGATAAAGGAGATAGAGACCGTTTTGGACAGCCCCAATGATGATGTCGTCATCAATCCGGGCACAAATCAACTCGAGCCGGTTCATGATATCGGAAATAAACGTAATCCCTTTTTCCCGCTTCGTGAACTCGATTGTCGTGAAAATATACTGCTTGTCGACATCAAAGCCGTACATCTTGCCTTTCTCCAGCATGGCCGCCTCGTATTGGATCTGGGAAAACAACAAGTCCTTGAAAAAGTGGCTTTTGTATTGCTGTTCCAGTTCATAGGAAGCTTTTTTCCTCATGAACTCCAACGACAAAATGGTATCGGCCCGCTCCAGAATCGCCAGATCCACTTCCAAAAAGTCGGATGCCACGCCGATGCAGGTGATCGCCCCGAGCACCTGGCCTTCAATGATGACAGGAGCAATCAGGCAGTCCTGTTCTGCCTTGACATTCTCGTTCCATCTCGACATCCTGACCGGACGCTGGACCATCTCCAGTTCTTTCTTTTGATCCCCGGTAAGCGGGCTCAGACCGTCATCCCCGGACGGAATCTTCAGATAAGGAACAAAGCTGTCTATCCTTATCTCATGTTTCATCAGGTTGGCCAGTGTTTCGGCCAGTTGACTGATGCCGCCTTTGCTGTTTTTGATTTCATCGAGCAGGCGGTATGCCAATTCCAAATCTTCCCGGATGACGACCTTTTCATCAAAAATGACATTCATGACAGGCGATAGGATATCGAGGTAGCTGACGTTTTCCGGAATCGTCAAAATTGGGAAATCATATTTATCTGCTTCAGCCAAAATAACCTCCGGAATATCATCAATGAACCGGTGCGGCTTGATCGCCAGAGCTGAGGTTCCTTTGTCATGGAGTTCTTTAACCAGATTGTTGATCGCTTCCATATCGTCTTTGATCGGATAAAGGCTGGTCAGCATGAGCTCTTTTCCTTTCAACCAGCGCACGATATCCGGTACTTCCATAATCGTCACATAATCAAGCGAACGGTCCAGCCCCTTACTGCCGGCGATGACCGTACACTGTTTCAACCCACCGATTTTCATCGCCTGTCTTAACGTGATTGCCATTTACATCCCACCTAATCTTGTAGTAACTCTACCAGGAACAAAGAACTTTCAGGCACATATGTGATGATCAAAAGCGCGATAACATTTACAAGGAAGAAACGCATCAAACCTGGCAGCATTTCGACCATGTTCAATTTCGTGATTGTCTGCGTAACAAAAATATTGATACCAAACGGAGGGGTGTACATACCGACAGCCAGATTGGCGATCATGATCACACCAAGATGGACTGGATCCACTCCCATCGACAATGCAGCCGGATAAATCAACGGAGCTAAAATAGTAATCGCAGCCACCCCTTCCATAAACATCCCCAATATAAGCAGGACGATATTAATTAATAGAAGGAAAAGAACGACAGAATCGATATTTTGCGCAATATAGCCGGCGATTTGCTGAGGCACTCCTCCGCGTGTCAAAATCCAGCCGAGCACCTGAGCGGCTGCCACGAGCACCAATACTTGCGCGGTCGTGATTGCCGAATCGACCAGTGTATGATAAAAACTCTTCCAATTCATCTCTCTGTAAATGACAACACTTACAAAAAGGGCATATACAGCCGAAACTCCCGCAGCTTCTGTCGGAGTGAAAACCCCGGAGTAAATACCTCCAAGAATGATGACCGGGATTAAGAGCGCCCAGAAAGCCTTGGCAGTCGCATCGACCACCTCTTTGCCGGAGGCACGCTTGTCCTTTGGAAGGTTATTTTTTTTGGCGTAGAAGTAAATGTAGGCAATCGAAGACAGACCGTAAATAACCCCGGCCCCGATACCTGCGATAAAGAGGCTGCCGACTGAAACGCCTGTCACCGATCCAAATATAATCAAAGTAATACTCGGAGGGATAATCAATGATACGGCTCCTGAAGACGCCAACAATCCCGAAGCAAATGATTTATCGTACTTTTTCCGGAGCAATTCCGGGTACATAATCTTTCCAATTGCGATGACCGTAGCCGGGCTGGAACCGGATAAAGCACCGAAGAACATGCTTGACACCTGGGTGGTCATCGCCACACCGCCTGTTATATGGCCGACTAAAGCACGCGACCAGCGAAGAATCCGTTTTGACAGTCCGCCGACATCCATGATGTTCGCCGCCAGAATGAAAAAAGGCAATGCCATTAACGCAAATTGATCCAGACCACCGAAAAGCCGCTGAATTAAAATCATCGGCTGAATATCGCTCAACAGGATGACCGACAGAAAGGAAGATAATCCCAGAGCAACGAAAATCGGGGTGCTGGAAAAGAGAAAAATCATAATCAAAACCAATAGTAAACTAACCATTATCGATACCCCTATTCTTGTATAATGTCTCTTGAAGTTTCTTCTATATGCGGTCTATTCAGGATGATGTTCACGAATCTGACGATCAAATGCAGCAAGGACAACGCTGCCCCCACCGGGATGGCCAGGTAAACCCAATATAGCGGAATTTGCAATGACGGCGTAATTTGGCCTGTCTGCTTTGTAAACATTACCAATTCTATGCTGAACCAAATCAAAAGAATCATAAACGCCATCGAAGCAAGGGAAATGAATAGTTGCAACCCTTTTTTCACTTTTCCTTTCAGAAGATCGAGGACAAAATCCACTCCCACATGCAACCCCTTCCGGAAACAGACACTTGCCCCGACAAAAGTAATCCAGATCATGACATAACGGATAAATTCTTCTGCCCATGTCGTATTTGCCGAAAATACATAACGGAGAATAATATTGACAAACAGCAAAACCGTTACCGCCAGCAATCCGACCGCAATGCTGGTCTCCTCTATCTTTTTCAACACTTTCATATGTACACGCTCCTTCCCGTTTAAATGTAAACAATATGGTTTTAAGGGACTACCATGCAGGCTAGCCCCTTAAAATCCTGTTATTACTGATTGTTCACTTCTTCAATCTTGTCATAAATTTTCTGCAGCAGTTCCTGTTGTTCCGGAGTGTTATAATGCTCTTCATGAATTGGAAGAGACGCTTCCCGGAATGCCGCTATTTCTTCATCAGTGAGTTCATAATAGTTAACACCTGAGTCAATGATGTTCTGACGATACTCGTCTTCCGTATCAGCCAGCGCTTCTCTTGCTGTTGTGCGCCCGGCTTCTTCAGCTGCAATAATGGTTTCCTGCACGGAAGCAGGCAGCCCTTCGAACCAAGACTGGTTGGTAAGCAGCACGTAAGCCATCAATCCATGATGACTCTCGATGATTGTATCTTGTACTTCATGGTAGTTGTTTAAGAAGATCGTCTGCAGCGGATTCTCCTGTCCATCTACTACTCCCTGCTGCAAAGCGTTGTAAAGCTCTGCATATGGAACCGGAATCGGGTTGCCGCCCCATTCTTCATACTGAGCAAGCAATATCGGCGATTCCATCGTTCTCATCGTGACACCATCGAAATCAGATGGCTGATGGATTTCCACTCCGTTGGTAGTGAACAATTTATATCCACCAGGCCAGAAACCAAGCCCTTTAAATCCGCCTTGTTCAAGTGTGCCGAGAAGTTCATCGCCTACCTCACTATCAAGCACTTGATACATTTTCTCTGTTTCCGTAGGGAACAGATACGGCAAGTCCACCGCTTTGATATCATCAACAAAAGGAGATACAACAGCAGATGGCTGCATCGTTATATCGATTTCACCAATCTGTGTCCCTTCTACTTGCTCGCGAAGACTGCCCAGCTGCAATGCCGGATAAAGTTCAACCGTCACTTTGCCGTCTGTCTCTTCTTCGACCACTTCTTTAAATTTCAGCGCACCCTCATGTTCCGGACTATCTACCGGTTGGTTATGACTGAAAGTTATCGTAATCGGATCATAGTCCCCTTCTTCCCCACCGGATTCCTGTGTTTCTCCTGAACTAGAGCCATTCCCACCACAAGCTGCCAGAACCAGTAGTGATAGAATAGAAAAAATGAGCATTGCTAGATTCTTCTTCTTAAACACTTCACATTCGCCCCTTCTAAATTGAAAAATTTTACCCTTGTTTTCTATTTTACAAAAAAATTCAGACATTTTCTTTGTCTGTTTGGACCAAAAGTATTCAATGAACTTCATTAAAACCAATGATGAAACTTGATAATTAACCAATAATTTTATGTTAAGTTTCTTAACATAAAAAGTCAATAAACTTCTAACAATTGTCATATCAGTATTTTTAGAACCTGCTATTGGAATGAAAAGAGCTAAATAATGATAAAAAAAATCAATTAGAACCAAAAATAAGCAAAAAAACTATTGTCTATTTTGACAATATGCATTTCACCAAGACAATCCTTCAACTTTTGCCAGCGGACTTGTTTATAGGTTATACTGATACCCATAGAAAGACGGGAGTTCTTCCGGAATCAAAAGTAGAGGAATGATGGAGATGGAACAATTAACCAGAGTTCAAGCTTTCCAGGAATTATTTAATTTAGTAGTTTATTATTCAGAGAATCGTGACCAGCCAGTCGATCCTGACTTCGACTTTTTCGAAAATGTAAAGTATTACTGCGAACAACTAGACTTGGATTATGAGGAGTTCAAAAGCACTTTCGAATTGGAGCAGCTTTAAGCAGTAACTGGACAAAAACCCCATGCTGGAAGGAAGCTTCCTAGAGCGACTCAATAATATGAGAAAAGAAAAAACACCCTCAAATCGAGATAACTTCCTCATTTGAAGGTGTTTTTGCTATGTTTAAAATATGTTGATCAATTCCACTAATCCCAAGTACCCAAAGACTAAAACACAGCCAGCCAAAACCGTATTCGCCACCCAGCCATTTTTAAGCGGTTTTTCAACACGATTGGAATTTAACAGCCACATCAACGTAATCGCCAAAAACGGCATAAAAAACGCACCGAGGGCACCGTATAAAATGACAAGGAACACTGGCTTGCCGGTAAACAATAAAATCATCGGCGGAAAGGTCAACCATAAAAGATATGCACGATAAGCCGGATCCTTTTCTGTTACTTTATGATTATTTCTCCCTCTGACAATCCTGATGAAATCGGCGAATAAATAAGGTACTCCATTCCATACACCTAATAAAGAAGAAAAGGCAGCACACCATGCACCAATCAGGAACATCCAGCGGGCGAGCTCACCGAATTGATCACTGAACATATTGGAAAGCGTTACGAGGCCTTCTTCTCCATCAATTTCAATGCCCGTACCATATAAAAATTCTGCCCCAATAACAAGAAGCGATACGGTAAAAATGGCTGTAATCGTGTAGCCTACAGCAGAGTCTAATTTCATCATCGGAAGCCATTTTCGACCTTCCCACTTATTTTCCCGGATCCAGTAACCATAGGAAGCCATGGTAATGGTTCCGCCTACTCCACCTAACAACCCCAACACGAGCAATAATGAACCATCCCCTGTCCTCGGCACAAATCCGCTTAGAATATTTCCGATACTAGGAAACAGAATGACTGCCGATCCGACGACCGTAATAAACATGATTCCAATCATCACGGTCATGACACGTTCAAATAGCTTGTACCTTCCTGTTAAAACAAGCAGCATTCCCGCAATTCCGTGAATGATCGCCCACGCCCACAGCGGCATAATGGGAAACATCGTCACCATCATGATCGCACTGGTGGACATTGCAGCTGCTCCATAACTTAATCCCCAAAGAATCGAGTAAACTCCAAAGTACCCTGTTGCCCATTTCCCGAGTGAGTGAAAGCCCTCAAGGATCGTGCGACCGGTCGCAAGCTGCCAGCGTCCCATTCCTTCTGTAAAGAAGAATTTAAAGATGGCACCTAACACAATTGCCCAGATCAAAGTCGTCCCGAAACTAACCCCAGCTACCAGTGCGGCAATCAAGTCTCCTGTCCCCACACCTGTGGCAGCGGTTACAAAACCTGGTCCAACAGCTTTTAGTTTACCAATAAACGTAGCGGGTGGAACTGGTGTAAATGACTTCTGCCCATGAAAACCTTGTTCTGTCGCTTTTTCTTCCATTTCGCGCCCCCTCCTTCATATAAGTGGATACAAGATTATGTAAAATAACATAAATCCATTATAAAATGTTTTGATAATTCTAAACAATCATTATCCATGCATGGAGGATTTTCGCTACTTTTGTACTAGGAAGGCGGAAAATAGCATCTAGTAGAATTCTAATCCACCAACCTATAAGTTAGTAGAGTTGGTGGATTATTTGGTTAGGATTATTACTCGGCCAATAGTTTGTATGAAACGTTAAATTATACACAATTAGGATAAACTAAGAACCCGCTACTCCCTTCAAAACATTCGTTACCTGCCTGGTAGTCTCAAATAATAAATCCTCCACATTATCAATGCATTCCTCTAGCGTTTTCGGTCCTGAAACAATTGAAAAACACCCAACAAATAGCTCATTTAACTTTGATAAATCACCATCAAGGCTTCCGGAAAGTAGAATTGTCGGTTTGTTGCTCTCTTTACCAATCTTGGCTACATGTCCAGGCGCTTTTCCATACAAGGTCTGCCTGTCACTTTGACCTTCTCCAGTGAAAATAAAGTCTGCGTCCTGTATGGCTTCCCGTAAACCAATTGTTTCTGCCACCAAATCAGCTCCCGATTGCAGTTCCCCTCCAAGTGCCAATAAGGCAAAGCCGAGTCCGCCAGCAGCCCCTGCCCCTTTTTTGTTCATCACCTGTTTATCAAAGGCCTTCTCCACTAGAGGGCCATATTTCTCAAGTGCTTGATCATAATCGATTATCCTTGAGCCATTGGCTCCCTTTTGCATTCCATAAACATGGCTTGCCCCATTTGTTCCGGTTAATGGATTATCTACATCAGATGCAATTTTGATGTTCACATTTTCCAGTCGTTTATCGAGGGAACGTATGTCTATTTTATTTACAGAAAACAGGCTTTCCCCGTAAATACCGACTTCCCGGCCGGTTGCACTCCACGCTTTCATGCCAAGTGCCTGCAGCATCCCCAGTCCGCCATCGTTCGTCGCACTTCCGCCAAGAGTAACGATAATCGTATGGTTACCTCTGTCTAATGCATCCAGAATCGCTTCTCCGATTCCATAGGTAGTTGTTAAATCCGGATTTTTATTTTGTTCCGAAAGAAGCTGCAAACCGGCTATATTGGCTGTTTCGATTACGGCTGTTTTATCCGGCAACTCCACATACCAGCTTTGTGATTCCTCACCAAGCGGACCTTTACAATCGATGGAGATTTTTTTACCTGCTGTTGCCTTTAACAAAGCATCCAGTGTCCCTTCCCCGCCATCTGCCATTGGCTTTACGATCGTTTCGATGTTTGAGTCAATGGAATGAACAGCATCTGCCATTACCTCAGATACCCTTATAGAAGAGAGGCTTCCTTTATATGAATCAGGTGCCAATACTATTTTCATGTCTCCACTCCTTCTTATGAAAAAATAGTGCCTGAGAAACCTTTGCACGTTTCGCAGGCACCATTCCTCTTATCGTTTGATTAAAAGGCTTTGTGTTTGATTAGATTTAACCTTTGTTTCAACAGAGCTCTTTGTAACCTCTATTGAAGCTTGCTTTTCCTCATTCAAGTTTGTTTGGTAAACTTCCTGATAATTGTCCGGCAATGTAAAGGCAGCCTGCACCTGATGGTCAGTCGGATTGAACGTACGCAGGATGAGCCCGTCTTCCTGTTCCGCTTTTTTCAGGGTACTTAGCACGACTTCCGAACTTTGTTCTTTTAATAATCGATAAGAAGTCGGTGTTTTCACCTCAGACGCATTCAACTTCATGGCGTTATGCGGAATTTTATTATACGTATGAACAGGGGTTACATATTCTTTCGCTTCTCTGCCCACATTTGCCTCTAGAGTAGAACCTTCGTGAAGTAGCAGCCCGAACTCCAGTTTTAATTTGCCAAGCATTTGCGAATCAGGAGTCGGCAGCTTAATACCTGAAGGACGTCCCGGTCTCCGTTCCAGTTCCGCTTTCCCCAGAACACCAATACTGCGGAAAAGGGTAATGGCAATAGTTTCATAATTATCGCCGATGATTTGATATTCACGTGTACTGTTCGTCAACACGCTTACTCCATAATCATCATTCGATAAGCCGACAAAGTTCAGCATTGGATAGATGGTGTCAGGGCGTTCGCTCCAGTTTTCTTCCTTCCAGACATCTAATGCAGGATCATAAACATTTCTCTCTATATAGCCAAATTGATTGTCGGCTGTTGATAAATCGGAAGCAATGCCTGTTGGTATGAGTGCACGGAGCCGGTGGTCTTTGGCATGGTTATCCAATTCACAGTCCACTTCAATAACCTTTTTATGGTTCGGTATCCGGATTTGGAAGTGAACCCCGACTTTGCTGTTTCTTTTATTCTGTTTCCGGCTCTCAAGGTCTTCCGGAACATCCAAATCATAGCTGATATCAATGAATCCTTCCGACTTATTTTGACTGACAGATACTTGAGCTTCTACATCACCGCTAAGAATCGGTTGTTCATTTTTCAATGGAGAATAGTCATATTCATCCCCATCATCACCGCTGTTCTCTAACAGAAGGACTTCGTCAAACTGTTGATCCGTCTGCTTATCTTTGATGGTTAACGTACCATTTTTATTTATTTTTATCTGATAGAAATCAGTATCGATCATATCAACGAAGTTTCTATCCAGTGTCTGTTTCGTCTCCTCTTGCTCGACCACAAAGAAAGTCTTGTAACCCATGGCAGGTACCGATTCTTTCCACTGAATTTGGTACTTGATAAATGGATCATAGTTGCCATAGTGGACAATTTGCCGGTCAATCAGCCCTGGATCGATTTCTTCTTGATGGAGAATGTCAAAATCAGCCTCTTCTCCATTTTCGTCGATTAATTGGAAGGATTTATATTTGGAAATGACTTCTGTCGTAATAACTTCTTCCCGTTCGTATGGAAGGAAGTTAAATACGGTCAACCTGTCGTCATCCCCGTCTGTTTCCATTGCATCCACGATTTTTCGTTTATAAAATTCGATCAGTTGATCGGTCTTTTCTTCAGCGATAAACAATCGGCTGGCAATTTCCTGATGGACCTTGTCAGAGCAGCAGCAGCCAATACTGTCATGTGCATGATTTTTCATGATTTCTTTCCAAATCAATTCAATCAGCCCATGATGGTATTCAAAGCCTAAATCATATGCCATGGAGGCAAGCGGCTCCAAAATGCTTGTCAGTTTGTTTTCTACACGGGTATTCGCCGCTTTGATATCCATACGGGTCGAAAAAATACTGCGGTGGACTCGCATATATTTCCCATCTATAAACTCTCCGGATAATGCCGGAAGATTTTCTTGCTTTTCTATTTCAGCTAACACATTTTCATATCTACTCAGGAAAAATTCACGATCTGGGTAAAGCTTTCTCAGCTTTTCCATGATGGTATAAATATTTTTCTGAATCGGCATTTGATCATGGCCGTTCGGGACAAGCAAATGATCGGTTGTCGCTCCCCGGTCCAGTACGGAAAAATACTTTTCCATTCTTTTTTGGAGTGCCTCTTCATCTTCCGGAAGGTATTTTCCAATTGCGTATCCTAGCGGCAGTAATTGGACCAGCACTTTGGAACCATCATCGGATTCCCAATAAAATTCGGTTTTATCTGTGCCGTGCCGTTCGGAAGTTCCTCTCCAAAAGATGGAGTATTCGATATCAAAACCATTCAGAATTTGCGGCATTTGCGCACTCTGTCCAAAAGAATCGGGAAGGTAGCCGATCATCATCGGGCTCCCGAATTCTTTACTGTCTTTTATGCCGTAAAGAAGATTTCGGACAATCGATTCTCCACCGACAACCATTTCGTCCGTTTGCGTGTACCAAGGTCCGATAATAAGCTTCCCTTGCTGGACCAATTTCTTCACACGTTCCCGGTTTTCCGGCTTCACCGCGAAATAATCTTCCAAAATAGACGTTTGTCCATCTAGTACATAGTAGGGATAATCAGGATCGTTCTCTAGACGATCCATGATCTCCTCCATATTGTTCACAAGCAAAATACGTGATTCCTCTGTGGAAAAATACCATTCCCGGTCCCAGTGCATATGGGGTACGATGTGTACTTGTTTCATGACTTCCCCTCCTCGATTATGATTGATTCGTAGCTGTTTGCATTTGTGCTTTTTCTTGTTCCTCAACGGTGTTAGTCTGTTTCTTCAGTTTGTTTTTTCTCGTCAAGATCAGGAGAACCATGGAAATAAATGCTCCGATCAGTGCTGCTCCAAACCATACACTCGCTGCCACAATTAAGGCGGGTCCTTCTAACAATGCAAGGGAGAAAATACCTGCACCCGGAACATTCAATCCGATATCAAAATATGCGACAATTCCACCGGTAACGGCTGATCCGGCAATCAAGGATGGGATCACGCGCAGTGGGTCATTAATCATGAACGGAATGGCACCTTCTGTAATTCCTGCCAATCCTAACAGCCAAGTTTGCTTTCCGACCTCTTGTTCAGGCTTCGTAAAATACTTTTTACCGATAATCGTGGCGCCTGTTACACCAAAAGCAGACACCATCTTAACAGAAGCAAATGCAGCATATGGCATGATGTTCCCACTGGCCATCGCCCCAATACAGAACGTGTATGCCGCTTTGTTTACAGGTCCGCCCAGGTCAAAGGAAACCATTGCTCCAAGAATCGCTCCTAGTAGGATTGCATTACCACCAGACAAGCCTTCCAGCCAGCCGATCAAACCGTTGTTCACGGCTGCTAATGGTTCACCAACGACAAACAACATGATACATCCGACAGACAGGGTACCTAATACCGGGTAAAGCCAAAAGCTGACAAACCCGGAGAAAGTTCCTTTTGTCTGTACTTTTTGTCTAAGAAACTTAATGATATAACCGGCTAGGAAACCCCCAAGCATACCACCTAAAAAACCGCTTCCAATCAAGTTGGCACAAATACCGGCTGCAAATCCAGGTCCTAATGCCGGTTTATCTGAGATGGAATAGGCCATGTAAGCAGACAATATCGGAACCATTAACGTACCAAGCATGTTGCCGCCTAACTGACGCAGCAGCCATAGCCATGAACCTTCTGTATCATAAACCTCTTGGAGGCCAAAAGCCTGTGACACAAGGACAGCGAAAGCCAGTGTCATTCCCCCGGCCACGATGATTGGAATAATATAAGAAATTCCAGTCATGATGGAATCTTTAATCTCTGCTTTGAAAGGCTTCTTTTCAGAACCATCGTCGTCCGGTTCTTCGTCTGTAACTATTTCCTCACGTTCAGGTGCGTGTTTCGATTTTTCCAACGCTTCCTGCATCAGTCCATCTGCGTTCTTTAAAGGAGCTGCTACCGAAGTCGTTATGCTCGGCAAACGGGAAAATCTCTGTTTGTCTTTCACCGCCACGTCTGCAGCGAAAATCACTGCATCTGCGTTCGACAATTGGGACTTCGTAAAACGATCTTCTATCCCGTTGGCCCCCTGTTTTTCGACAAGTACTTCAACGCCCAAGTCGTTACCAGCTCGGACAAGCGCTTCAGCAGCCATATACGTATGGGCAATACCGGCTGGACATGCCGTAATGGCTAGTACCGTCTTTCCGGAAGAAGGGGCTTTTTTCTCCTCCTCCACTTTCTCTTCACCATCTAACGCTTGATACAATTCTTCGTTCGATGTTGCTTTTAACAGCCTGTCCTTATAAGCCGGATCAGCCATTCGCGTCATCAATTCCGACAGCAAGGAAAGGTGTGTGGATCCGGCCTCTGCCTCAGGTATAGCTAAAAGAATAATGAGTTCTACTTTATTGTTTTCATCTATGCTCTCCCAATCTTCCAAAGGAGTGTTCAAAGTCGCAACCGCGAAAGATGCTTCCTTAACAGCTGTCGACTTGCCGTGCGGAATAGCCAGACCGCCTTCAAATCCGGTAGCAGATAAGGCTTCCCGGTCCATGACGGCTTGATAGAATTCTTTTTTCGAGTCCAACTTACCTGCTTCCCATAACTGATTGATTAAATATTGAATCGCTTTATCCTTGGATTCAAAAGTAAGATTCGTATTAATCAAGTCAGTTGAGGTCAGATGTTGTAGTCTCATGTGTCTTCCCCCTTCATGGTTGTATTTCTTACCTTGACCTCATCCTAGCACACCACAGGAAAGCGTTTGCTTTTATTCGTATATTTACACGGACACCCGTCCAGAAAGCGTTATCATGTGTATTTATACACATCTATGTTTTTTGCCAGAAAGTATCAGACAGCATTTGCAGCATCAGCATAACCGGTGTCTTATCCGAAACATTATAATTCTCCAGCTTTTTCTTAGGGGAATAAAAATAAAGATTCATGTCTGCTTTTTTTTGTAAGAAATTACGACTGAAATGGGTCAAGGAAATGACAGGCACTTGTTTTTCCTTAGCCAAGTCTGCCATTTCCAATACCTGTTGTGTTTCACCAGACATACTAATAAGAAACAGAACATCCTGGCTGCTGGCATGGTTCATTGCATAAACAGCATCATGACGGTGAAGGAAATATTCTGCAGATTTACCGCCGATCTTCAGGTGGGTGGATAAAATTTCACAAAATGGCAATGTATCTCCTACTCCAAAGACATATATACGCCTTGCCTCGTGAAGTTTATTGGAAACCTGCTGAAGCATAGTATGATCCACCAGTTCGATGGACCGTTTTAAATTGTACTCAACATTGGTTTCCTGTATCGGATCGGATTCCTGCACTTCTTCTTTCAAACTGTTCTTAAGTTGAGAAAATCCATCATAGCCGAGCTTTTTCGACAACCTGGTAATGGTATTGGGAACGGTAAATAAATTGCGCGCCAGCGACTGGATAGACATCCCTGTTACTTCCTGCTTATTTTCAACAATATAGTCAATAATCTGATCATCTGTATCATTTAATTTATATTCATATTTGTGTGCCCGTTCTTTTAAATTCATGTTCTTCCTCCCTTTGCTTTCACTACAAACTACAGCATTCAACAAAAAAAGCCTTTTCATTATAATATACATTAATAAAAAGGGGATAATCATTTATCTGTTTATGGATTGAAAATATTGTGGAAAATATATTTGTGGGAATAGCCAATGAAATAAGAAGCTGTTTGTAAAACAATACACCCTACGGAACAGAGACCTTATAACATGAAAATCCCGCCAAGCCAAAGCCTAGCGGGTCAAACAATTAATCTTTACTAAGTATATACCTAGTATATACTTTATCTTCTATTTCCAGTAAATTATCAGACAATCTGTTTGCAAAAGATGTCATTCGAAACCTTCTTAAACTCTTTAAAATCATTTATTACTTTTGGATTTAAGAATGTTTCCTGCCGGCTCATACACAACGACTTCAATTCAATTAGCCTTGATACGCAACACCATACCTTGAGTAACTGACTGTCTGAAATTATCAGAGTCCATTTTCATCTTAAGTCGATAGATTCCGCACAAACTATGGATTTCGTTTTATAATCATGTCTGCAATATGATTTTTCCTTGTTCTATTCGTATCTACAATTGCTGCCAGGATATTATTTGAAACATCCTTATTGTTAGCCAGAAATTGCTTCGTATCTTTAGGGAGACAATATCCTCCATAACCAAATGAAAGATTATTGTAGTGGCTACCGACGGGGATCCACTCCAACTCCATCAATAATTTGTTTCATATTTAAAGCCTCTAGTTTCACCATATATGAACGAACAAGTTTTGAACTTTTAACAAAACGATTGATGATCCATCTTTAAAAAGTAACAAGGGAAATCGTTTATTATCAACTGTAAAACCCAAAACAATTGACGGTTAGTAAGTAGTTTATATCTGCTAGCGAATATTCTTTTTCTTCTTCCATAACTGCCTCCAGTTTCTAAAAATCATTTATACCCCAATCCTACTTCTCTATTATCCATTAAAAATAATAATGTTAAACTCCAAATTTTTTACCAATCTTTTATATTGTAACTAATATCGTAAAAAGACTGCTAATTGGTTGAACAGTCTTTGTTTGATAGAATATTCTTTTTGATTTTGTTACTTTTCAATCCATTTGGGTGACTTGATAAATAATGATTTATCATATATCTGCTTGTTTATTAAAATTTCACATTTAATCCAAAAGCAATGTCTGATAAATCAACAAAAGCATAATCTGTTTTATACAATCTTACTTTTAAAGGTTGATTTGATATGACAACAGGAACATTAACGATTTCTGTTAGGGATTGTCTACTATATACTACAACAGATGGGTTATTAGCAAATATTCCAGTAGCCTTAAAAGTTATTTCTCCTGTTTTTTTATTAAAAGTAGGAGCTTCTGTTCCCAATAAATAAGACCAACTAACAACCTTGCCATTTGAACTTGCCACTATATCTGTTCCATTGTATTGAATAACAAGGTTGAATTCTTGGCCTCTTTCATTATGTGCTGCTTTATTTACTTTAGGGAACATTCTTAAACTAGTTTCTTTAAATGTCCCATTTTTTTTATGAAATCCATTTCTATACAAAAAATGATCAATTTCAATATTATAGCAAGTGGAATCAAAATCAAAGTCAAGTGGCAGAGTAACGTTACTGTATTGAGTAAAGTTAGTATCTTTGGCAGATAATACTTTTCCTTCTTCTACCAAACCATATATACCATCTATTTTAATATTCCTGCTATGTTCTCCCTTAATTAGAGTTTGAGCATAATGACGTACTCCAATTGAATTAATTGTAATATTACTGCAATTATTTAATCTGGCAAGCAATCCTTCTACATTTTCTAAGTAAGGATTTTCAATCATGGCACTATTAACATGCTCAAAATCTACTAACTTGAAATCTTTACAAAGATGCATCCCTTTTCCAGCTACTAGTATATCTTTTACCTTAAATGACTCTCCTTTTCTTGCTTTCACACCATATTCACATGTTCTTGCCATGTCATATCCTGTCAGATTTTCAAAAGTTGAAACGTCTCCTCGCTGTATCTCAAGCCATCCCGTTCCCATATGTCTAAAATGTAACCTTCTATATACAGATTGATCACAGTAGTTATCGGTACTATTAACAAAGTCGGGTTGCTCTACACCTTTGGCTAATTTCCAAAAAAGACAATTCTCTAAAGTAATACTTGTCCGATACATTTTTATGGCTGATATAGCCCTTGTTGACGCAGAAATTTTGGGATAAGTGGCATCATTTGTTCCTGTGCCATAAAAAGCTATTCCAGAAATTTTAAGATTGCGATACACTGATGGTTTTGGTAATACAATTTCTTGTAATTGAGTATGATTGGTAACAAATATACTCCCTTTATTTTTCTTTATAAATCTAGCCACATGTTTAGACTTAGAATTAAATAAATCAGAAAACAAAGGCGTCAATCCCATAATTGTCAATGGAGAATAAATATCGTCCTCATCATACTCATCCATATGAGTATATATAGAACCAACAATTTCATAATCATTAGGAGGGACAATTAAAGTCCCGCCACCATTGGTCATAATATATTTGATTGCTTCTTGAAAAGCCGGCGTCCAATCCCAGCCATTTGAAGTGGCTACCTTATAACTTTCATATTCCAGAATACTTACAAAGCCAGCAGTTCTTTTTTTAATTTTCATTAATTTATCAACTGAGTCTTGTTCTTTCCCAAAAAAGGTTTCCCCCTCTGTTTCTTCAAAAATTGACAGGCTGTCCTCCTTCTTAAATGTGTAACCAAAAAAGAAAACTAATATCCAAAGTAATAAATTAGATAAAAAGTTTCTGCGCTTCATGAGCATCGCCTCTCTAAAACTATATTTGACGTACTTATATTAAGTATTAGTTTATTGAGTACTATGAAGTACTTTTAGGAATATGGTTTCATAACCTCCATCACTATAAACCTTCCTCCTGTTTAAGAAGAAGCACATTGCCATATTTATATGTACTTCTTCTTATCTGCTAAATTATAAAATTAGTAAAATCAAGTGGACATTATTCAACGCTAAGAAGCATTTAATAAATAAAGTCCTATTAGTGTATTTCATATACTATAGCTGCTCGAACCTCATAGAAATAGTAAGAGCCATCTCTGCTATTATCTTTCACATGCACAATAATCTCATACTTCCCTGGTATCTCAGGAGTCCAGCTTATGATTCCATTGCTTCCATACTCTTGCAAGAGAGATAATTCTCCCTGTTCATTCCGCACAAAAAATCGGTATTCCGGAGTGTTGCTCCCTGTTGAAGTAGCTGTTAGTTCAATAGGTGTTCCGGCTTTTTCTGGGCTTGGACTGCTTAAATCTAGTAATAGGGATTTTACTTTACCATTCACTTCAAAATTAGCTTCTGGTCCAGAATCATAGACACCTGAAGAGTTTTTCGCACTATCTTGTAAAAACCAGTGATCAATGGTCCATATACCTGCTTCATCACTGGATGTCACAGTGTACCTACCAATCCATAAGCCTGTTGAGATATCATACTCCATATTCATGAAAAGGTATCGATTATTTGATGGGTTTTCATATATTGCTTCCACATGGGTAACGGTAGATTTCGCATCAGTGACTTTCGCCTTTACTTCCACTGTGTCTCCTACATGTACTATTTTGGGTGTCACTTCTACTTCTTCAAGAAGAGGGCCCTCTCCGTCTGCTAAAATACTATCTGGAAATAACAGAAACAAGACACTTACCAAAGAAAAGATATAGATATGTATTTTTTTCAATTTTATTCTCTCCATATGTTAAATACCCCAACGTACTTAACGCTGGGGTATTTACTTATAATAAAAGTTATTTAAGTTAAACCTCAATTAGATCAATAATTTCTTCCCATTCCATAGCAAAGCGCAAAATATCTTCTTCAATTAATTCGCTTCCTGTTTGTACCTCAATGATTTCCATATCAGTAGTGGCTTTTATAGCATGTTTAGATGCTAAAGGAATTTCGATTACATCCCCTGCACGAACATGAGTTAGCTGACCGTTAAGTACAAATACTCCTTCACCTTTTATAACTGTCCACACCTCACTCCGCTTATAGTGCATTTGATAGCTTAGGTTCTTTCCTGCACTAATACCAATACGTTTAGTTAATACCTCACTACCCTCTTTGTACTTAGTATACTCTAGTACTCTATACCAGCCCCATCTACGTTCTTCATACATGGGCCGATCATTATCATTATTTATATACTCTTTAACTTTAGGGCTTGACTTTTTATCAGTAATCAATATTCCATCAGGACTTGCAGCAATGACTGCATTCTCTATACCCAATAGAGTAATAGGGATGTCTAGTTCATTTACAATATGAGAATTCTTTACTTCTTTGTCAATGACACCTTTTCCCGTTACATTATAGGCAATTTCTTCAGTTAGTGTATTCCATGTCCCTAAATCTTTCCAATACCCATCATAAGATAAAGCTACAATATGCTTTGCCTTTTCAACGATTTCATAATCGAAACTATTCTTTGGAAGACTATCATACTGATTTAACAATTCTTCATACTGAATAGGAAGGCCTTTTTCTACTAAAAGATTGATAATATATTCTAGTTTAAAAGCAAAAACTCCACAGTTCCATAAAGCATTATTTTTAATCAAAGTTTTTGCTTCCTGTTCTTCCGGCTTTTCTTTAAATGTATCTACTGTTATATATTCATTACTTTCAATATCATTTCGAGGAACAATATAACCATACTTTTCAGAAGGAAAAGTAGGTGTTACACCTATTAATGCCAAGTCAGCATTTGAATTTACCAGCACCTTTTCTAAATCTTTAACCCTACTAAAAAAGCGGTCTTCAACGTATGGGTCAACTGGAAGCATTCCCACTACTTCATTTAAACTACATCCTTGAATAGAATACAAGTAAACTGCAGCTAAAGCAATTGCCGGGAATGTATCACGTCTTTCAGGTTCTGTTACAATCGATACCTCAGAACTTAACTGGCTATTTATCATTTCAACCTGCAACTTACTGGTTGCAATCACAGAATTATTAGCTAAATTATTTTTCTCTAGCTGTCGCCATACCCGTTGAACCATAGATTCTTTATTACCATCTTCATCACTTAAAACTTTCAAAAATTGTTTTGATCTAGAATCATTTGATAATGGCCAAAGACGCTTACCTGAACCACCTGACAATAGAACTAACCTCAGTTTAATCACTTCCTAGCTTATTATTCTTTAAAGAACCTTACTAAGATGCCCAAATTAAATAATGTGGGCTTAGATAAAGTTTTTGTTTCTCGACAACTCGACTTAACCTTTTTTGCTCTTTATCAGTTTAAAATCTTTCATAACATTTTTAAATATAAAGAAACAGAGCGATAACTGTACAAGTAACATTACTACACTATACATTACATTATTTTCAAAGGTGTATAATAGATAGAAAAATAAAATAGTTATGCTGCATGATAATAGGGTAATCATTAAGTAAGAGAAATTTTTGTTATTCTTAGTTCTTTTAACCTCTTTTACATTATTCTTTACTCCTATATAAAAAAGCATCGTAATCAGTGCCTCTGTTAGCAATGTTGCTATTATAACACCATATAAACCGTAATAATTCGCAAACAGAATTGTAGTAATAATATTGAATAAGGCACCTATACCTTGATAATAGGCTTTCTTTGATACATGCTTTTCAGTTACAAGTAAACTTCCCATATTATTACTTAAAAGACGCAAAGGTATAGTTAAAGAAAGTAGCACCAGTAACATGCTTGACAATGTATATTTATTACCAAACAAGAGAGGAACCGCATAAGTGGAAAGACCAGCAAGAAAGCTCATCATTATTATTCCAAGAAGAATAGAAATTCTGGAACCTAAGTTAAAAATAAAGCTTATTTTACTGTTATCCTTTCCAATCCATCTATGAACCTTAGGAATTAAGTATGATTGGTAAAAGGTAGTTGGGAATAAGTAAATTACATTCATAACCGAAAATGCTACATAATAAATACCGGAATCTATATCCCCAAGCACAGCATTCACAATATAAACATTTCCCTGAAAATATACCATATAGAATAGAGAAGCAGCTGAAAAGGGTATCATATAAATAAATGTTGATTTAATAGACTTATTGTTGAGTTGTAAAATTAACGCTTCATCTTTTTCTTTATGCCCTTTTAAATTGACTTCGAACTTCCACATTCTCCTTATTAGATAACAGTACACTAATGTTAAGAGAATAGAAGAAATTGCATAACCAATTGCCACATGATATATTGATTTATCAAAAAGACAAACTACTACAACACTTAGAAATCTAAAAAGATGGAGAAGAGATTTTAATACTGCTAACTTACTATATTTTTCCTCTAATTGATATACCGCTTCAGCTATGTTAGAAAGTCCTCGGCTTATAATAATAGTGAAGAAGAGGATTGAAAAACTTTTAGTCATTTCGGAGATATCCGTTAAAAGTGTTATTATAAGACCAAGTATAATAGATACTATTATTGCAATTATATTAATATTGATGGTGGGCTTAACCCATCTTAGTGCTTGCCATCCTTCTTTCCCAAAATTTCTAAGCCAGTTCTGCCCAGCTCCTAATGCAGCGAAGGAACCTAGTATAGTTGTTAACGTTAAAGCAGTAGATAAAGCTCCATACTCCTTCACATCAAAAAAGCGGGCCATAATTAGTTGCGTAACAAAGCCCAAGAATACTGCAATTAATTGTGATATCCATAAAAAAGAAACATCTTTTACTGCACGATTATTTTTTCTTTTGTTCTTAATACTCATAAAATCTCCAGTCTTAAGCGTCTGCAAATACAGAATTTGAAAAAATTTCAATTTTTTCATTATTAGCATTGTTAACGTAATACTCTATTTTAGGGGAATAATTATATACATAACATTTTCTTTTAAAATGTTTTGCTGCGACAGCAACATGTAGCCTGGATGTCAAGATAACTTGACTTTTCTGTAACACCTTTAATTTTTCTTCATACAACTTACTCTCCATATAGTTGACCTGTACATCCTTGTAAGATTTTAATAAGGATAGTAAATCTTGTCCAACTTTCTTGTCAAAATAGGAATCAGTATCGATGATAGTAATAGTTTTCAAATTATACTTTTCAAATAAACGAACAGATAGCTGAGCTACTTTTTTTAAATCATTACCTATTGTTGTTTGAGTGTATCTCTCTAAGTTTCTCCATGCAACAACTAATCCTGTTGCAGCACTTTCTTGGTTAAGACCTGTATAGCTTGCGAGTAGACTATCTGCCGGATCTTCCACTAGTTCAATTTTATCCAAATTATTTTTTTTCCATGATTTTGCTAAATCATATGAATGTCTATCTCTAAATGATAAATATTCTGATGAATTTATTAAAAACTTTGTTTTTAGCATTCTGGATGTTCTTTTAAGGTTGCCGATACCTATACCGATATAAGCTATTTTTTTGCGGATAAGTTTCGCAAATGACATAAATTTAAAAAAGCCATCCCCATCTTCGTCAGTAAAACATGTTCCTCCACCAAAAATTATTAAAGAACTTTTTTTAGTTGCTTTTTGGAATGTTTTAAACTTTTCTAACTTATTTTCTCCCCATTGGTGGACGTTCACACTATTATCTAGCCATGGAATTTCACCAAATGCTATTACATTAACTTTTAGATTATACTGCTGAAAAGTATCAGTAATATTCTTTAACATTAAATCATCGCCAAAATTATTCCTTCCATAGTACCCTATTAAAGTTACTTCTTTTGTTTGTTTTAAAATGGTATCTAATCTGTCAGTAATAATTTTTCTCACTCCAATTATTTTTAAATTCCCAGTATATTTTTGAGGATACTATACAATTAATAGCGAAAAAGATAAATGTTTGATTTTTATACCCAGACCATCCAGTAAAATTGTAAACACACAAAACTGCCATGAAAGATAACACACATAATGCCATTATTGCATGTTTAAAATTCCCTTTAAATATAACCGTAATCATTTTAAAAATTACTGTCATTAATAGTAGTAAATAAGCCAGGAAAAATAATATTCCACCCTCTACCAAATTAAGAAGGTAAAGATTATGAACAGGGTTGCTATATTCAAAACCCTCGCCTAATTTTGAAACTACATCAGTATAATTATTCAATCCTATTCCAAAGAAAATAGTTTTTAGATTATCGGTAAAAATATCTAAGCTCATTTGACTTAAATAACTTCTATAGTAGATTTGATATATAAAATCCGAATCTCCAAATCTATTATATAAAGAATCAAACGCGATGATGATACATGCTGTCAAAGCTATAAATCCAGTAGCAATCGTATAATAAAGCCTTTTAACAGGGTATCCATTTCTTTTTCTGATATAAAGACTACCTATTATGAGGATTAAAAAATTTGCTAGAAGCAAAACCATTGAAGTTCTAGCATTAGTTAAAATAACCGTAGATAAACTTAGAAATATAGTAAATAAGATGATCATATTATTTGAATTAGATAAATTTAAATAAGAAGAAAAAATAAAAGTAAATACTAAAACTATAAATAATCCTAAGACACCTGGATGCTCTAAAGTACCACTCATTCCTCGCTCACTTATACTTACTAAACTAGTTGCTCTAAATGGCTCACTACTCTCTCCAAGAATTTCCAAACCCACTGCTCTTCCAGTAAATATTTGTATTACACCAATTAAAAATTGAAAAATGACAATAAACACTGCTGAAGAAATAAGAGACTTCCATATCTTTTCTAAACTTAGTGTAGAAAATGAATAAAACAGCAGTAATATAAAGAAAAGTCTTAATAATGGATAAAAAGAAGCTAACTTGTTTTCACCTAATAACAAAGAAACAAGACCAAATATACCCATTAGAGCAAATAAAATAAATTCTAATGTTATTTTAAACTCGTTGTTGGAACTGTGAAATTTTCTACTTAATAAAGAAGCTAAAAACCACACTATGATAATTACATAAAACTGATTTATCACAACAGCCGCTCTTAAGCCAGTAGGATGATTAGCAGAATAACCATATTCTCCTTGACTTATTAAGGGAACTTCAATGTTGAATGACAATGTCAAAAACAAAAGTAGACCTAATACAGGTATTAAGCCATAGTATATTACTATAATTGCTAATAAAGTAGATAGTAAAGAAAATAGTACAAGGAATAATCCGAGATTATAACCGAACAAGTCAATTTGTTCCGAAACTACACTTACTATCCCAATTACTACACTTATTATAAAAATCAAAAAAACTTTTGAAGTTTGTTTTAATACATCATTGCTGTACATCACTGCCTCCTTGAATCAGAGAATTAACATGAGTGAGGCTAACTATTTCGAAGTTTTAGCTTTAGTATTTAAATAAAATATTTTTTATATTTTTTAAATGCACATCAAAATAGAAATGAATTTATAATGACTCTTTATAAGCTAATACAACAAACTCACTTATGCAGGATAATTTGTTCGTATTATAAAAAAGATTGATCCACTAAATTTAAAATGTAAGTCCCTATGTTACTTAAATGGAATCAATGATCTCTTTTATTCCCCTTGCCTTTTCTTTCCAGTTATCTTTCTTTTCTTTCTTAAATAACTTCATTTGTTCTTCTAACTCTTTTTTGTTAGCGAGACCTTCTTTTATTCCCTTTGCTATATCATTAGCATTGTTGTCCACAAATATGGTTCCTTTACTAAACAACTTTCTCAATGTATTAGTATTTGACAAAACCATTGCTTTTTCATATCCAACACCTTCAACTGCCACACTCAACTGAATATAATCGTAAAGTGTTAAGCCTAACATCAAGTCAGCTTTAACAACTAAATCCTTATATTCTTCGTTGGAAACCCATCCTGTGAATTTAACATTACTAGGTATGTCATTTTCTGTTAAAGAATGTTTTCTTAACTTTTCACCACTAATATTTCCGGTTATAAGGATATCGGTGTCGGGGATTTGTTTAGCTGCATTTAATAATTCCTGTACAGGTTCATCATCTTTAAACGATGCTGGGAATAAAACTATTTCTCTGTCCGTATCTAGAATTACTCTTTCATTATTTAAATCTGGATCAGGCAAATTATCTTCTAATATAAAAATTTTAGATTCATCTAATATCTTCATTGAGAGCACTTGCTGATAGATATCTTCATTATGCACAATTATTAAATTTGAACACTTATTTATTATTTTTTTTGCAAATGGGAAATTAAGCCAAGGATCTCTAAATTGCCCATTGTGACAATCAGATACCACCACAGTATTAGGATAGAATAATTTATAAATGTAAACTGCAAAAAGTATAACAGAAGGAGGTATTTGTACCCAAACTGTATGTGGCTTATGACGAAATAATATCTGAATAGTTTTAGAGAGCTTTATTAAGTAATCAATAAGTATCAATTTTTTTTTCTTTATTCCAGACATTATATAAAAAGGTTTGTAATCAAAGTCTTGTTCCATAGAATTTACTCTAGCTTGAGACTGATGCCATATTAAAAAAATATTTTTTACTTTACTCATTATATTCCCCTTAAAAAATACTACTAATATATTTGTTTATGTCTTCAGAAATATTTACACCATTATCAAATTCATAACTGACATTGGGATTCTCTCTTACTCGTTGAATCGCTGTTGTTAAGTCATCAATGTTATACACAGGTTCTATTAACATTTTTTCTTCAAAGAGATTTGCAATTTCAATTTGATGATCATCAACATGTTCTTTAAACTTTTTTTGTCTAGGAACTACGATTGGCTTCTTACTATTTTTAACACTACTAATTATAGAACCCGTTCCTCCATGAGTTATTATAACTTTACTCTCAAGTATATATCTGTTCATTTCTTCTGGTGTAATATAACTATGCAGTTTTATATTTTTAACATTGTAGTTGAATTCACCAACTTGAGCTACAATATTTTCTTTTAATATTCCATTATCCACTAAGTTATCTAGCGTATTAATTAATCTATCAAACCGAAACTTTTGTGTTCCTAAAGTTACAAAGATCAATATAGAGTCCCCCTATAAACAGCTGTTTCATAATGTTTAAGCATCTTTTCAGATTGAACATATGTTTTATTTATAACCTTCAATTTATATAACAACTTTCCAGTTATAGTAGGAGAATCAACTTTTGCAAAACTTTCTATAAAGATCACCTTGCAGTTAATAAGCTTTGAGAAAACACATAAAGGGATCACTACTCCTGCACCAGTAGTAATGATTACGTTAGGTCTTTCCTTTGCGAGAATAAAAATTGCATTAAAGATATTAAATAAGAATTTAAAAATAAAAGCTTTTTGCTTTCTATCTTGCTGAATAAAGTAATACTTCTTCTTGTTCTTCAATAAATTCTTCGAAGTTTCGCTTTTTTCACTAACCCAAAAAGTATCATAGTTTCCTGACAACTCTTCTAGTTGTAACAACTGTGTTAAATGTCCCCCTGTCGAACTAGCAAGACACAGTTTCACTTTTCCCATAATATTTCGCCCTTCTTTTAAATGATTAGTATGTTGAGTTTTTAATACGCATCCTTAGAACCAAATAGTACTAATACAGTTTTAAATATCAGCTTGAAATCTATAACCATATTTCTTTTACGAATATACTTTAAATCTAACTCAACCCACTCATCAAATCCTATATTGCTTCTCCCGCTCACTTGCCAGTAACAGGTTAGGCCTGGAACGACCTTTAGCCTTTGCTTTTGATAACTCGTATATTGAGCAACTTCATTGGGTAGCGGTGGTCTCGGTCCAACAAGACTCATCTCACCTCTTAATACATTAAATAATTGTGGCAATTCATCAATACTAGTCTTTCTTATAAATTTCCCTATATTGGTAATCCTTGGATCATCTTTAATTTTGAAGACAGGACCTTCCGCTTCATTCTGTTCCATTAACGAAGCCTTTAATTCTTCAGCATTGGAAACCATCGACCGAAATTTATACATTGAAAATTTCTTACCATCTTTGCCAATGCGTACCTGACTAAATAGAACTGGACCCTTTTCATCTTCCACTTTTATCATTAGTGCAATAATGATAAACAGAGGAGAAAGGATAACTATTCCTAGAACAGCAGCTATGATATCAATCATTCTTTTCATAGCTAAGTAAAATTTACTATCACTTACCTGCACTTGCTGAAGTGGTATTTCTCTATTCTTTTGTATTACTGTGCTTTTGTTAGAAGTTGACACTGGCAATAGTTCACCAACTTTCTAAAAGATTAAAAGTTATATTGTCACTTTGCTAAAATTATTGTTTAATGAAGGTCTACCAATAGAATGATATTCTACCCGATGTTCTCTCATTGTTTCTATGCTAAAACAATTTCTTCCATCAATAACCAGAGGATATTTCATTGTGGTAAAAAGTTTAGGATTTACACCTTTTATTTCATCCCATTCAGTTAAAATAAGAACAGCGTCACTATTTTGAACAGCTTCTGCTACATTTTCTGTATATTGAACTTTATCGTTTAAAAGTGTTTTAGCATTTTCTGTAGCAATTGGATCAAAAGCAACTACTTCTGCACCGCTCTTTACCAATTCCTCTGTAATAACTAAAGAAGCGGCTTCCCGCATATCGTCAGTGTTAGGCTTAAACGCCAAACCTAAGACGGCAATTTTCTTTCCTTCTATTAAAGGCAGACGATCGGCCAACTTATCCAGCAGCAAAGCCTGCTGTTTTTTATTAACATTTACTACACCTTTTAATAATTCAAAGTCATACTCTACGTTACCAGCAATTTGAATTAATGCTTTTGTATCTTTTGGAAAACAGGAACCGCCATATCCAATACCGGCATTTAAGAATTTGTCGCCAATCCGCTTATCCATTCCCATTCCTTTTGCTACATCTTCCACATTAGCGTCTACACGCTCACAAATGTTAGAAATTTCATTAATGAAACTAATCTTAGTAGCAAGGAAAGCATTGGAAGCATACTTAATCATTTCTGCACTTCTAATGTCTGTTCTAAACACAGGGACACCAAATGGCTGATTAATATCTTCTATTATATTAGCAGCTTCTACGCTGTCTGCTCCGACCACAATTCGATCACCATTAAAAGAATCATAGATAGCAGAACCCTCTTTTAAGAATTCAGGATTAGATACGACTTCCACATTCACATTCTGAACTAGATTCACATTGATAATCTGTTTGATTTTATGATTCGTGCCTACTGGAACTGTGCTCTTTGTAACTACTACGGTATCTTGTTTGATATGAGTTGCTATGTCCTTTGCAACCCGTTCTACAAATACTAAGTTGGCAGAACCATCTTCTTTTTCCGGGGTTCCTACCGCTATGTAGATCACATCAGCATCTTCAAATCCTTCTTCATGACTATTGGTAAAATACAGCCGATTTGCTTCTAAATTTTTCATCATTAATTCATCAAGGCCTGGTTCGTAAATAGGAGAAATCCCTTTCCTCATCTTTTCCACCTTTGCTTGGTCAATATCAATACACGTAACAGTATGGCCAATTTCAGATAGGCTGACACCAGTAACTAAACCGACATAACCTGTTCCTACAACTGCAATTTTCATTTTTTTGACCTCCACTTTTAGATTTCTGCTTTTAGTGGTAGAAGTTCTTTAAGCATTGCTTCTACTTCTTTGCCAAACTCTTCATTTTGCAAAGCAAACTCTATCGTTGTCTTAATAAAACCTAACTTTTCGCCCACATCATATCGCTTGCCTTCAAAGTCATAAGCATAGACACTTTGTAATTCATTAAGGTTTTGAATAGCATCTGTTAACTGAATTTCGCCACCTGCGCCTATCTGTTGTTTATCCAAGAATTCAAAAATCTCTGGAGTTAAAACATAACGACCCATGATAGCCAAATTAGAAGGGGCAGTACCGGGTTCCGGTTTTTCAACAAAGCGATTTACTTTGTATCTTCTACCTTCATTACCAATTGGATCAATAATGCCATAACGGTGGGTTTCATTATCATCTACAGTTTGGACGCCTATCACAGATGACTGGGTTTCATCATATTGGTCAATTAACTGTTTCAAACCTGGTGTTTCGCTTTGAACAATATCATCTCCCAGCAAGACAGCGAATGGGTCATCACCAATAAATTTACGCGCACACCAGACAGCATGCCCTAACCCTTTTGCATCTTTCTGTCTTATGTAGTGAATATCTACTTGTCCAGGTTGCTTTGTTTTTTCCAACAAGTCAAACTTTTCTTTCTTAATAAGGTTATCTTCTAATTCGAAATTATTATCAAAGTGATCCTCAATTGCACGCTTACCTTTCCCAGTTACGATAAGTATATCTTCAATTCCTGACGCAATTGCTTCTTCCACAATATATTGAATAGTTGGTTTATCGACTATTGGCAACATTTCTTTTGGCATTGCCTTTGTTGCTGGTAGAAATCTGGTACCCAATCCAGCTGCAGGAATAATAGCTTTTTTTACTTTTTTCAAGTTGCTCTCCTCCAGTTAACGATGAATATAAGATCATATAGTACAGGAAATAACTAGTATAAAGTTATAGACTTAACAAAAGCACCTTTTTACTAATTATTTACTTTTATTAGATTAAAATAATAAATTCAAGGATAAATTTTACTAATTCCGCAAAATTACTGTTATACTCGAATCCATAAGAAAAGGATAGAGGTCTGTCCGTTAGGTTTATAGAAGTATGTGGTGTTAAGGTAGGAGCCATATAACACCAGGTGGAAAGTATTAACCTTAAAACAACCCTAGAAATTTTTTCTTTTTAATTCTTTCAGGAACATCCCCAACAACTGTCTCTCCTTCAAGAAGCAATTGAGCGTTTTCCATTAAGAAATAAGTCATTGAATACCCATAGCTTGTTTGTATCTCATTCATAGCATCCTGCATACAGAATCCTCTTGTAGTTGTATTATGTGCATCAGAGGAAATAAAGTGTGTTAGATTAGATTCTATCAATTGATGCGAAAATTTTCGGATTTCCTTCCCAAACTTCCCTACAACACTAGCCGCTGTGATCTGCGTGAGTGTTCCATTATTCACAAACTCATACAGCTGATCAGGGCTTTGTATCAACTCTTTATTTCGTTCAGGATGAACGATGATTGGCTTGTAGCCTTGCACTTGCAAATCAAAAAGTAGTTGTTTGGTATATCGAGGAACATGATTAGAGGGCAGTTCCACGAATAAATAGCCGCTCGTCTGGTTGAGAGGCAACAGATCCCCTTCTTCCAAGAGATTAATCATTTCACCGTTTATCCGTGTTTCCTGTCCGGGGAGTATGGTAAGAGGAATATTTTCAGCTTGTATTCTATCATTTAGCAGGTCAACTTGTTCGATGATTTCTTGTTTATAGTTATCATACTTCCCGTTAAGGTGATGAGGTGTCGCGATAATCGTATGTATTCCTTGAGAGACAGCTTCATTTGCCATATCCAAGCTATCTTCTAGCGTTTTCGCTCCGTCATCAACGCCTGGCAATATGTGACAATGTATATCAATCATTTATCTCATTCCCCTGTTCCTGCCATAATTTTAGGACTTTTTTCTCTTTCATTCGCTTTTCCTATTATAGCAGGCTTTATAGCGAAAAAAAACAGCAAATCCTGTCGTTTTTTGGCATATTGCTAGAATTTTACAATTCCAGTAATTTCAAAAAACGCTTTCATTGCCGCTATATCTAACCTAGTGTAAACATTAGATAAAACCGAATATTTTCTTTTTCTTCACCCGGTTCGGCTCGCGGCTTATAACAGGCTTTCCTTTTATTACATTTTGTGCGTTTTCCTTCAATTCTTCTGTAATATCCTGTCCGTGCCTTTTTCCAATAGCATGATAAGCCTCGGTTAAATAGATTTCTTCTTTAGAGTCTTTATTTCCACTAGAAACAAAATGAACTAAGTTAGCGTCTATTAAGATATCCGTCAGCTTTTGCAGTTTCTTGCCGTTTTTTCCAAGTATACTTTTGGCAGACACTTCTGCCAATGCGCCATTTTTCACAAACTCATATAAAAAGTTAGGGTTATTTTGCAGGAGGGTTGATTTGTCTACTTGTGAAATGATTGGTGTGTTGTTATGGATTTGAATATTGTAAATGAACTGATTGGATTGCTCTGGATCCGCATTTTCCTGCAAGTCTACTAGCAGGTATCCACCAGCTGAACCTAATGAAAACAAGTTTCCCTTTGACACGGTATCGACTAACTTTTCATCGAGGCTTAATATATGACCTTGAATGATTCCCAACTGGATTTTTTCTTGGATAAGACGCTCATTCAATAATAATACCCGTTCCTCGATTTCTTTTTGAAGGCTATTGGTTAACTCCTGGATTCTAGGTGTAGCCATCACTGTATGAATGCCATTTCCTACAGCCCTTTTTGCCATCGATATGCTTTCTTCCATATGCTTTGCTCCATCATCTATCCCAGGCAATATATGACAATGTATATCGATCAATAATTTCACTCCTCAGACATGATAGTAGGTCTTTTTATCGATATGACAAGTATATCAGCATAAATTGGAGTTTTGAATAAGAACTTTTGTCGTATTTTGGAATTTTAGTAGGTTCTATTTCACTCATAATGTTGACTTTGCTTGTAAAAAAACCTCTCCCCACTCGGGAAGAGGTTTCTCTCAATTGGTACCGTAATAATAATAATGACCTTTCTTTTCTTCTCTGTCATTCAAAACTACGCCTAGGAGCTTAGCTTTGGCTGGTGACAATAATTCTTTTGCCTTTTCTGCCGCATCATATTCGGTCTGCTTGCTTCGCACCACAATCAGCGCACCATCGCAAATATTGGCAAGAATTTGGGCGTCTGTAACAGCCAAAACAGGTGGGGTATCAAAGATAATCAGATCATATATCCCTTTTGCCTCGCTGATCATTCTTTCCATTGCTTTCGAACCTAGAAGTTCTGATGGGTTTGGCGGAATCGGGCCACATGACAGCAAGTCAAGGTTTGTAACATCACTTCCAACAACGCTATCTTCCAATGTTTGTTCACCAACCAGGACATTACTGAGTCCACGTCGATTGTCGAGACGGAATGTATAGTGCATGGTAGGCTTTCTCATATCGGCGTCAATTAACAAAACTCGTTTCCCTTGCTGGGCAAACACGATTGCCAAGTTAGCCACTGTCGAGGATTTCCCTTCTGATGGACCAGAAGACGTGACTAACATAGTTTTCAAATCGTCATCTACTGCAGCGAACTGCAAATTCGTCCTGATGGTGCGGTATTGTTCCGAAATCGGGGAACGGGGATTCAGCTTTGTAATCAGGTGTCTTATATTGTTTCTAGACTGTTTTTTTCTTTTGGCCATTTATTTGTCCCCTTCCTCGTGGAGTAGCTGACTTTCCAAAAGCACTTGCCGCCAAATCCTCTTCTGTAATATGGGATATAACGCCAATTACCGGCAGTTCTAATTTCTTTTCGATGTCTGTTTCTGTTTTGATGGTATTGTCCATGTATTCTAGCAAGAATGCGATTCCCACTCCAACCATGGCTCCAAGCACTACTGCAATTGCAATATTCAATAATGGCTTAGGACTAACTGGTGTCGGGTCGGCTGTGACAGTTGCCTGTGAAAGGATATTGACGTTGTTAACATTCATTAAATCGGGTATTTCATCTTGGAATAGCTCTACTGTTGTATTGGCTATATCCACTGCAGTGACATGACTGATGTCAGATGCAGTAACCAATACTACTTGGGAATTCTCTTCACTTGAAACTTGTATCTTTTCGCTTAACTGCTCAGCAGACAAATTGAGATTTAATTCTTCGGCAACGCCGCCTAATATTCTTGGACTCTTTATTATAACGTTGTATGTATTAATCAATTCCACGTTGGAACGTATCTCGTTGATTTCTACACTTTCGGCATCTTGATTGTTTTGATTGACGATAAATTGAGAGCTGGCTTCATAGGTAGGTGTGATAATAAAATAACTGATGATGGCACTAATCAACGCTGCTCCTATTATTAAGGAAATGATCATTAACGCTCTTTTGCGTAAGACCTCAAATATTTCCTTCAGAGATATGGTTTCCTCCATGTCTTTCCCCCCGGGTGTTTATTATACTGACTTTCTCTAATTCATACTTGTCTGTTAACACTTTCGAAATTATAACACAATTTTACAATTGGTGACACAGGTAATTTGTTGGAAAGGGAGAAATATATCGTTTAAACATTACAATTATATTACAAATACCGAGGTTGTTTGTAACATGTGATATAATTATCTGAAATTCTACGAAAAGATACAAAACAGCAATGAATCTAGTAATTTATCACATAAAAAGGGGAATGGTGAATGAAAAAGACAGTACTCTCGATTACTGCCACTGCAGTCATTGCTACATCATATGCCGCAACAGTAGATGCAGCATCCTATACCGTCCAGAGGGGGGATTCGTTATGGACCATCGCCCAGAAAAATAATACGACGGTCGATACGTTGAAGTCTCTGAACAAGTTGAACAACGAAATCATTTTTCCGAACCAGGTACTGAAAGTAGACGGTTCCTCTGATTCAAAACAGAAGGATACATCCGAAAAGAAAGAAACAAGCACTTCCAAATCCGATACATATAAGGTTAAAGCCGGTGATTCTCTCAGCAAGATTGCCGCCAAACATAACATATCTTTAACGAACCTAATGAAGTGGAACAATCTATCCACAACATTGATCTATCCTGGAGATGTTCTTAAAGTCTCCAAGTCTACGAGTTCTGCACCGAAACAGGAAGATCAAAAGAAAAGCTCTTCCAGTTCAAGTTCGGATTCAAGTACTTCTACATATAAAGTAGTTTCCGGTGACTACTTAGGAAAAATTGCTTCGACGTTCGGCACTTCCGTCAGCAATCTAAAAAAATGGAACAATCTTTCCTCTGACATGATTTATGTCGGCCAAACGTTGAAGGTGAATGCCAGCAGTAGCTCGAGTTCTTCTAATGAGAAAAAGGAAACTACCTCTAATTCGAATACAAATTCGAAGGCCACTACATATAAAGTAGTTTCAGGTGATTACCTAGGCAAGATTGCTTCTAAGTTCGGTGTCTCTGTCAGCGATTTAAAGAAATGGAACGGACTTTCTTCCAACCTGATATACGCCGGACAAACATTAAAGGTGAATGCAAACGGAAGTTCCAGCGGTTCTAAAACAGAGACTCCTAATAAAGAGGTCGCATCCCAGGAAGTCGACTATAACCCTACCATCCTGGTAAATGAAGCGAAGAAGTTCCTCGGGCAGAAATACGTCTGGGGCGGATCAAGTCCTGCGACCGGGTTTGACTGCAGCGGTTACATCTATTATTTGTACAACAAAGCGGGTAAAAGCATTGGTAGATTATCAAGTGACGGATACTACAATCGTTCCTATTATGTGAACAATCCACAGGTAGGCGACCTTGTTTTCTTTTCGGGTACATACCGCTCCGGCATCTCTCACTTGGGAATCTATATCGGCAATGACCAATTCATCCATGCAGCGTCAAGCGGGGTACAGATCACAAAGTTAAGCAACAGCTCTTATTGGAGCAAGCGTTTTGAAGGATACAAACGTTTATACTAATCAAGCATCAACCGGTCGGGACAATCTGTCTTGGCCGGTTTTTTCGTTTAGTTGCTGCCAGGCTATTCAGTAACCACCTGCAGTCTGATATAATATGTTAAACGCTTACAAAATTGAATCGGAGGGTTTAATATGCAATCTGGACTTGGATTTCTTAAAATTCCGGAATGGATCGTAAAGTTTGCTTATGTGAACCTGTTATGGGTTTGTTTTTCCCTGCTGGGAGGCATCATTTTCGGTTTATTTCCAGCTACAACAGCTATGTTTGCTGTTGTGCGAAAGTGGCTATTGGGTGAGGCAGATACCCCAGTACTACCCACCTTCTGGCGATTTTACAAACAGGACTTCATCAAGAGCAACCTACTGGGCTTTATCCTTACCGCTGTTGGCTACACATTATATTTAGACTACCAGCTTCTTGACCAGGCCGGCGTCGGCACTTTCCATTGGCTTCACTACTTGCTGTTGATCCTCACTTCCATGTATATCTTAACGCTTTTATATGCTTTTCCGGTTTTCGTCCATTATGAATTAAATGTATTACAAGTATTGAAAACAGCTTTATTCGTGATGATTGTCTCCCCGCTATCAACGATTATGATGATTGCCGGTACGATCATCCTTTATGTTGTCATTCTCAAATTTCCGGGGTTTCTTCCTATTTTCGGAGCGAGTCTTGTTTCCTTTTTGGCCATGTCGTCGGCGTATATATCCTTTCAGAATATTGACCGGAAAAATAAGACCTACAAGACCGCTTCCTGAATGTCCGGATTGACCATAAAGTTGGCTTAATCGGTATCGAGAAAACTTTTGCCGATTAGTACAATAACAGTAATTTACTCCCCCATTGAAGGAGGCATTTCAATTGAAAATAATCATGATTTCACTTGATTCCCTGAGAGCTGACCGGTTAGGGAGCTACGGATATGCTAAACCGACAAGCCCTTATATAGATAAAATTGCTTCTGAAGGCGCATTGTTTGAAAGCGCTTACTCACAAGACATACCTACGGAAGTTGTCCATACTTCGATATTTACCGGGAAAATCGGCCTCCGCACAGGGATTGTTTCCCACGGTTCAACGCTTACCCATCTTCCAAGAACAACCGAGTGGCTGCCGAATATGCTGCGTCAGAGTGGGTTTACCACTGGCGCTGTAGACAATCTCTACCAGTTGAAAGAGTGGTTTGCCAGAGGGTTCCGCTATTACATCAATAGTGTCGGCGATAATCGCTGGATTGATGGCAAAACGGTCAATGAACTGGCCAAGCCGTGGCTTCGTGACCATAAGGATGAGGACTTTTTCTTGTTTCTTCATTATTGGGATCCTCACACCCCTTACCTGCCACCCGATGAATACAAACAATTTTATGAAGGAAGCGGAAATCCGTATGATCCGAACAATAAAAGCATGGACGATGCTTACAATCATTTGGCTTATCCATTTTTCAAACACCATCACTTCGACCTGATCGGCCCTGTGACAGATGCTGAATATGTTAATGCCCTGTATGACGCAGAGGTTCGTTATTTGGATGATAGATTGAAAGAGATCGATAATTATTTAGAAGAACTCGGCATCAAAGAGGATACATTGCTTGTCCTGTTCGGAGACCACGGGGAAAGCTTGACGGAACATGATATTTACTGGGATCATTGCGGCCTGTATGAACAGACGGTCAGGGTTCCGTTGATTTTGCGTTGGCCTGATCAGATTCCGGCCGGAAAACGTGTGAATGGATTTGTTCAGCAAGTCGATTTAATGCCGACGATTCTGGAAGCAATCGAAGCATCTGACGGCAAGAAAATTGCTGTACCAGAGGGAATCGATGGAAAAAGCCTGTGGCCTACTATACATGGTCAGGAAAACGGTACACAGTCAAGAGTGTACTTAAGCGAATGCGCCTGGCAGGCAGCCCGCGGTCTTAGGACTGACCGCTACAAATTCATCCGCAACTATGACAGCGGCCCATTCACCCGTTCACCTAGAGAACTATATGATTTGAAGGCCGACCCGGAAGAAACAAACAATCTAGCTGACACTTCACCCGAGCTGGCTCATCAATTTGAAAACGAGCTGAACGCATGGGTGGATAGTATCTTGCAGGGAAAAGAAGATCCGATGATGCATCAGTTGAAAATGGAAGGCCTGCCTTTCCGCAAGCGGATCGAGAAGATATTGAATGGAGTAGGTCTTACCTGGGATGAGTGGAAGGAGAATCCTTCGAGGGAGAGGCTGGAGTCACTCTTGCTGCAAACATAGTGATGATTAGGGACAGACTGCGCTGCGGTCTGTTTTTTTGTTAATTAAGCTTGCAATAAGTTTTCAGGATTTATCCTATTGGAGTATATTTAGTAGTTAAGGTAGGTGTTAATTTTTGTTTTATAAAGAATTTATTGCGGAGAGTGCGCAAGATAGTAATGGCAAAATCATTCAAAGGATAGCTGTACGTGGGGTTTTATTAAAAGAAAACAAAATCCTCTTAATTCTCTCTAACAAATGTGATTATAAATTGCCTGGAGGAGGAGTTGATGGAGAAGACTCCTATGATGCATTACTTCGCGAAATAAGAGAAGAAACTGGATATATAAATGGAATCGGGAAAGAAAAAATAGGCAGAATAATAGAAAGAAAAAGAGATGAATTCGATCAAACAGCTATGTTTGAAATGGTCTCCGATTATTATTTATGTGATTTAAAGAATGAAAACAAGACTGATCTATACTTAGACGATTATGAGGCTTCGCAGGGATTTCAGCCTCACTGGGTTTCTATAGATAAAGCTATAAAACAAAATGAAAAGATTTTAAGCCGGCCCGGCCATAATGAATGGCTAGTCCGGGAAACCTATGCATTAAGAAAAATAAAGGGATTAATTAATAATTAGAAGCTTTTTTAAATCAAAAGTTTTATAAACCACCGACATATCCAGCCGAATTCATACGAATATCCTATATCACTTGCATAATAGCTACATTAAAAAGGGAAAACTATCCACATATGCAAATGAAACAGGTGATTAGATGAAAAAGATTAAACACTGGATTGATTGCCGTATCTTTAAGAAGCACCGATACAATTATTATACAGGCAAGTGCATTATTTGCGGAAAGCAGAAGATGGATGAATAATGCTTTGGCAACCCGCTGCACTTAAAAACCGGACCCACCCAGGGTCCGGCCTCCTCTATTTAACAGTCTTCTTCTTATCATCCGCCTGCAAACCTCTCGCATTCGTAATAGATCCCAAATAAAGCGTATCATACGCCTGCTGCGAATCCTTCAACGGCTCATCGCCATGCCCATGGTAATCGGTGTTCGTGTAAATCGGGTTCACCCTGCCTGTCTGCTGCTCTCTCTTCGCGATATAATCCTTCATCCGTTTCTGCAGCAAGCTCACGACTTCCGGCTCTTCCTCTGCGACATTATGATTTTCACCTGGATCTTTTACAAGGTTATAAAGCTCGATTTCCGGTTTGAAGTGGAAGTCAGGCTCAAGGGCCTGGATTAGTTTCCACTCAGGTGTGCGCCAGCCGTGCTTGCGCATCCATGTGCACTCGGTAATGTAAAATTCGGAAACCGGTACTGGTGCATCTCCTTTGATCATGTTGACGAGACTGCGCCCTTCGAATTCAAGGTCTGCTTCGATGCCGAGCAGTTCAAGGATGGTCGGTGTGATATCCTGGATCAACGTCGCATCTGAGAATCGTTTTCCTTCCGGCAGCTTCCCTTTATACTTCAAGATAAGCGGGACGACCAGGCAGTTGTCATACATGCCGTGATGGTCGAAGAAGCAGTCGTGCTCATATAAAGTTTCGCCGTGGTCGGAGGTGACAACGATCAATGTTTCTTCTTCAATTCCGAGCTCTTCCACTTGGGCGAAGATGTTTTGGATACAGGCATCCATATAGGCAACAGCGCCTTCGTACTGGGCAATAACGTAATCTTTGTCCGTCACGCCTTCCGGAATCCACGATTTCATGAAGTCGGCGTGCGGCTTGAAGTTATAGACAGGTTCCATCGATTTGTTTTCCGGATCTTTTTCATCACCTGCATAGAACATCCGCTCGAACGGGCGCGGCGGCAGGTACGGGGAATGCGGATCCATATGGCGCAGGAACAGGAAGAATGGTTTGTCGTCCGCTTCCAAGCGCTTCAATTCCGGGATTGCTACATCGTTCAAGTTTTGGGCTTTCGGGCATCTGCCTGTCTCGTCCGGCAGCCATGCTTCGTAATCCAAGTATTTCTGGAAGCCGCGTGACGATGGATTGTTGGAGAAGCCGACACAAGTCGTGTTGTAATCATTTTCCCCCAGTATTTCAGCGAGTGTTTTCATCCCTTCCCCCATCGGGCCTTGATGGCGGAGCGCCACGACATCCGTACCGAAACAGTCACGGCCAGACAGCATCGAGGCATATGCAGGCGTCGTCGGAATGCTTGGGCTGAAATGCTTTTCGAACAATACCCCCTCTTCAGCAAACTTATCGATATGCGGGGTGGTTTGATGGTGATAGCCGTAGCTGCTCATGATGTCCCTTCGCAAACTATCAATCCCGAACAATATCACATTAGGTTTCTTTCCCATCTTCCTTCCTCCTTTAATGTTCTTTTACAAGCAGTCGATCTTCCTGATCCAAATCGCGGAACTTGCCAGGTGAGCAGCCGACTTCCCGCGTGAATAATCTGGTAAAAAAGGCGGGGTCGTCATAGCCTACTTCCATTGCGATCGTCAGGACTTTTTCGTTTGTATCGTTAAACAGCTTCTTGGCATTGGTGATGCGGACATGGTGGACGTATTCGATCACCGTTTTTCCGGTTTCTTCTTTAAAGATGCGGTTCAGGTGCCGGGAGCTGATATTGAACAAATCGGACAAAATGGCGAGCGACAGTTTTTGGTTATAATGGCGTTCGATATAGCCGCAAATCCGCTGGATGAATATTTTCCGTTCCTGCTTGCGGCGCTTGGCCTGGCACGGGAATACAGCCTGTTCCCCGTAATACCTGGATAACTGCAGAAGGAGCTGAACCAGCTTCAAGCGGATCAAAGTCATGTAATCACTGCGCCGTTCATCGAACTCTTCGATGATCCCTTCAAACGAGGTGAGGACAGTCATCGCATCTTCCCCGCGCAAATTGAGACAGTGATGGAACCGGTCGTTCGTCGTAAGGAAAGGATGGACATAAAAATAGTCCATCGATTCCGAGATTCCGAGACCTCTCAGCCAGCCCTCGTCGAACAGGGTCGGCATAAACAGGCAGTTGATGATCTCGAACCTGCCGCCTGGTTCAATCCGGTACGTATGAACTTCGCCTGGATTGATGATGAACACATCGCCCGCAGATATCTCGTAGCCTTCCCCTTCAAAAACGTGTTCCGCTTTTCCCTCTAGGACATAGACCAATTCGATAAAATCATGGCCGTGAACCGGCGGTAAGTTTCGCTGTGTATGAATTTTGCGGTTTATACAGAAAGGGAATTTCTTCTCGCTCATAAACTCGCTGCTTCTTAACTTCATGGAACCTCCGCCCTTCCTTTTCTTCTGAGCTTTCTACACTTCCAAAGAATATGGAATCGTGGTGAACAAAGCCAAAGCTTCCTGGGAAGTGTCCAGTCTGCTGTGCTGGACGACGACAGGGACACTGCTGTCGACCTTGATTGCATAGGGAACTCCCCGTGGCACCTCCTCGCCTGTCTTGTCAGTGATTTTATCAAGGCGAATGTGATGGGTCCTTCTTGCCCCGCAGCTTGAGACGAATTGGTCCATCGGCTCCCGGTCTTCAAAGTAGAAAGTAAGCTTGATGTCCGCCGCTTCTTCGGTCAGATTCAGGACACAGACCGCTTCATGACTGACTTGATCGCCGAGGCTTTTAGGCTGTAGGAAACCATCCGGGATGATCCAATTCTTCTTCCCGGTCATAAGACAATTTCCTTGCTGACCGCTGGAACATCAATGACAGCTCCATTTTCCTGTTGGGAACGGATGGCTGCTTCGATAACTTCCTGGCCGGCCAGGGCGTCTGCTCCGGAGGCTTCCATCTCGCTTGGTGCCACTCCGTCTTTTACTTGTTTAATAAAGTGATCGATCCTGTTTTTGAACGTTTCCTGGAAGCTGCCGACACCGGTCATGATCGAATTGCGCAGCACAACCAGTTCGTCGCTTTCATGCGGATAGAAGGTGAAATTTTCATAGACATTGTCGATCGTGAAGCGGCCTTTATCACCCGCGACCTCGCAATATTCGATCGGGTGGCGTCCGGCCATGTCATAGCTTCCGGTCAAATGGCCGACAGCACCGGAGGCAAATTCCAAGTTAATGGAAGCAGTTGACCAGATCTCCCTTCCCGGCGCTTTCGTCATAAACGCCTGGACACGCTTGATATCGCCGGCAAAATAACGTAGCACATCGACCGAATGCGGATGCAAGGCCCGGAGGTGGAACCATGGGCTCGTTTCATTCGGATTTTGGATGGTGAGTTTCATATTCAAAAACAGCAGGGATCCCAAATCGCCTTTTTGGATAAGCTCCTTGCCTTTGTAGGCTGCCGGGACGAACCGGTGATTCAAGTTGCTGACAAGGCGGACGTTGCGCTCTGCTGCCAGCCGGACCATTTCCCGTGCTTGTTCGATATTGTTGGAGATCGGTTTTTCGACGAGTACATCCTTTCCGGCTTCGATGGCGATGACAGCCGGGTCGAAGTGGTCGCCGCCGTTTTCTTTTCCGGCAGTGGCGATGCTGACCACATCGATTTCTTCTTTTTGCAGCATGACTTCCATATCGGTATAAGCTCTCGGACCGTATAAATCGGCCATCGCCTGTGCGCGCTCTTCGATCAAATCACATACTGCCACCAGCTCAGCATCCGGGTTTTGACTGTAATACCGGCAGTGGATTTTCCCAATGTTCCCAACCCCTACGACTGCAACTTTTACCATTGAACTTGCTCCTTTCTTTCATTGGCTTCCTGGAATAAACGGCTCAAATAGCCATGGCTTTCGGCAGCAATCGCTGTCACCTTTGGCAGCGGATAGCTACCGGCACCGATGATTTCCAGCACGGTCGCACCCTGATAACCGGTTTCGACCATTTTGTTGACAACGTCTTTCAACGGTACGGTGCCTCTTCCGGCAATCTGGTATTCTGGTGCAGCTATTTTCAACTGTTCGATGAATGTATCGCGGATGTGGGTATGAATGATATGGTCCTGTAATGCCTCGATTGCCCGGACCGGATCATCGCCCACACGGCTGACGTGGGTGGCGTCAAAGTTCAATCCCAATGCCGGATGGGTAACTTCTTGCACGAGCCGCTTGGCGGTTGCAGTATTGTATATGCTTTGGCCGTAATGGAGTTTCAGTGCATATTTAATGCCGACATCCCCTGCTGCCTGGGCCAGCTCTTCAATCGCAAGGATGGAAGCTTCCGTTTTCTCCTCGTTGTCCGACTCGCCGGCACTGCCGGATGTCACCATCGGGATGCCAAGCTTGGCTGCCCGCTCAAAGACCCGTTTCGTCCGCTCCCGATTTTCCGGGACCAAAATGTCTGTTGCCGCTTCGACACAATAAAATTCAAGTCCTGCCTCTTCCACCGATTTCCGGATGTCCGCCAATTCTTCATCGCTTGCCGTATCGCTTAAATGGACGGCCATGTTTTCGATCGAGGCCAGCTCGATCCCCTGGTAACCGGAAAACTTGATATATTCCACAGCTGTCGCCAAGTCATATCCCCCGAATAAAACCGAATTCACTCCTAATTTCAATCCAATCTCCTCCTCGTTTTGGTAGCTCCGAATATTTGTTAAGCGCTTACAATTTTGGGATTATTATAGCGCGATGGACTTTACATTCCCTCCCTCTGGTTATTTTTGTTTAGCATAGCATGTTCACGCAGCCGCCTTCATTGTCCATTGAGCCCACTGCATAGCCAATTGGGACAAAAATGTGTGCAGACACCCGAAAAGCAGCAAAGGGAACACAGCATAAAGCTTTTTCCCGTTCCCTCGCTTTTCCTGGTTATTATCCTTTCACCGCGCCGGCTGTCATTCCTGCAACAATCTTTTTGTTGAAGAAAATGAACAAAATGAGCGGCGGGATCGAAATCATGATCACATCGGCAAACAACAGATGATAAGAAGTCCCGTACAGGCCGGTGAAGTTGTAAAGCGTCAATTGCACGGTAGCGTTGTCTGCTCCCGGGAAGAAATAAAGCATGTTTTCGAAATCGTTGTAAATCTGGATCGACGACAGCACGATAACGGTCGATGTCACAGGTTTCAACAACGGAAAAATAATCCGGAAAAACAAACTGAACGGGCCGCAACCATCGATAAGGGCCGCTTCGTCCAACTCCTTCGGTATCGTGGCCACAAAGGCTGTGTACAGTAGCGCCGCAAATGAGAAATGCAAAGCAGATTCAAGAAAAATGATGCCGGGCATTGTTTTGAACACACCGATTGTTTGCAAAACCCAGATCGTCGGTACGATGGAAGGCGGAATCATCAGTCCGGCCAGAATGACATAGTTCAGTTTCTTGGATAGTCCCTGCCGGCGCTGCAAGACGAATCCAGCCATCGAACAGATGATAATCAGGGTGATAATGGCTCCAACCGTAATGATCGTACTGTTGATAAACGCCCGGATGACCACCCCGTCATTCAAGGTCAGCACTTCCCGGTAATTTTCGATTGCCTGGAAGGTGCTCGGCCATGAGATATTCATCGCTGCAGCTTCCCCGCTCGTTTTGAAGGAGTTGACAATGACGAAGTAAAACGGGATGCCGAAGAACAGGATGGCGGCCAGTACGGCACCTATTTCAGTCGCAAGCAGTCCGGGATTTTTCTTTTTCTTCTTTTTGTTTGTTTGCGGTTTTGCTTCGCTTTCCGGTTTAGCCGGGTACACTTGGGAATCTTTCAGGGCATTGCTTCCTTCGTTTTTCAAACTCATAGGTCCACCTCTTTCCTGTTAAGCAGTTTGAAGATCGGAAAGGCAATTAGTCCGACAAACAAGAACAACAAAACGTTTCCTGCTGTAGCCAGTCCATAAAAACCGCCCGCATATTGTTTGTAAACAATCGATGCCAGCAAGTCTGTACTGAAACCTGGACCCCCTCCAGTCATCGCCCATACCAAATCAAATGTCCTGAGGCCGCCGATCAAGGCAAGGATGATGACCGTGTTCAATGCCGGACGGGAAAGCGGCAGGGTCACATGCCAAAAGCCTTGAAAAGCATTTCCGCCGTCGATTTTGAGTGCTTCATAATAGTGGCCCGGAATCGCCATGATTCCGGCGATAAAGATGACAGTCGCGATTCCGACGCCTTTCCAAATATCTGTCATGGCGACGGACAAAAGGGCGATGCTTGAGTCACCTAGCCAGTTCGGCCCGGTGATGCCGATTTTGGCCAATGCCGTGTTGATCAATCCTGTTGTCGGGTGCATCATCGTTTTGAAGGTGACACCGACAGCAATCGTACTGAGCAGAACAGGAAAAAAGACGACCGACCGGAGGAAATTTTTATTCCGGATTTTGGAACAGAGAAAGACGGCCAAGAGCAGGCCGATAACCACCTTACCGCCCATTGTCGTGAAAGCGAAAATCAATGTATTGCGAAACCCGATCCGTAACGAAGGTTCCTGGAAGAATTGGATGAAGTTATCAAACCCGATGAACTCCCAGTCATCCAGCGTCCACCAAGTCATACTGTAGAAGAAAGACATCGCTGTCGGCACAAGGAAAAAGACAGAATAGATAATACCGGCTGGCAGCAAAAAGTAAAGAGGATACATTTTTCTCGAATTGATCATCGGCTACGCTCCTTTATGAAGAAGAACCCTGTATCCGTTCTATACAGAGTTCTTCTCTTTTTTTAGTCGGATTACCAGTCGAGGCCGAGCTGTTTCGCCTGCTTCTCGACATCTTCATCGTACATTTTGGCGGCTTCATCGGCTTTCATCGTACCGCTTCCGATCGATGTACAAATTTGCGGAAGGTTCGGCCCTTTGATTGGCGATACGAATTCCAATGCCGGTGCCACGTTGCCTTCTTCAAAGTATGCAGCCATTTCTTTTACCGCCGGATAAGAATCTTCCGGTAGTTCCACACCTTCCAGAACGAATGGCCCGATCGCTTTTTCTTCAGCCGTATAAAGTTCGATCGCTTCATCAGAAATGAAGTACTCCAACCACTTTTTAGCCGCGTCGACATTTTCACTTTCTTTGTTGATCATGATCGCATCGGGCATCCATGCAGTCAGACCGTTCGTGTCTGGAGAATCGCTCGGCTGCGGGAATACACCGATATCATTGACCAGCTCCCCATGATTCTCCGCTATGACTGGAAGGACTTGTGTTAGCATCGGGTAATGGACACCTGTTCCTTCGGCAAGCATCTTCATGCCCTGGTCATAGGAAGCTACATTATAATCTTCATTCATAAAACCTCTTTCACTAAGCTCCTGGATTCTTTCAAACCCTCTCAAAGCCTCTGGAGTGGTAGCATATTTTGCTTCACCTGCCGTATATTCTTCAGCAAATGTCGGCACCTCTGCCTGGACATTATAGAAATCAGCCAGGATCGGCAGCTGGGAGGTCCAAGCTTCCCCGTATGTGGTGATGACCGCCGTTTTGCCGGCTTCTTTGATTTTTTCATTGTTGGCCATCAGTTCATCCCATGTCTTCGGAACCGAAAGACCCAGCTCTTCGTACACTTTCGTGTTGTAAAGCCATCCGCCTACCTGGCTGGATTTTGCCGGGATTCCGAATACTTGTCCATCCTTACTGACAACATCGATATAGGTATCCATCACTTTCTCCATATATGGCTCATCTTTCAGATCGACAAAGTGTTTGCCAGGGTCAAGCGCCATCAACAAGGAGCCTGAGTTAAACTGGACAAGGTCGGCCATATCGCCGGTGGCAAGCCTGGTTTTGACGATGTTTTCTCCTTCTGGCCCGCCTGGTCTCTTTTCCACTTTTGTCTTGATGCCCAAATCCTTTTCGATCGCATCGACAACCGCTCTGAATCCGGCAGTGTCAGCTGTTTCGGAAATAAGCATCGTCAATGTCTCCGAGTCGTCTCCACCTGTTTCAGCCCCGCTCTCTTCTGAACCGCTGCAGCCCGCCAACACTAATACAAGTGCAAAAATGCCTGTCAACAGCCCAAACAACTTCCTTTTCACCATTCTTCTCAACCCCTTTGTTTTTTCCTTCCCATAATATGACAGCGCTTTCATATTACCTTTTTAAAAAAGGATCATTCCCTCCGTCTTCCTGTCGGGTGGCATGTCCTGATACGACATAGGCACTCTCCAAATAGCTATCCGCTCTGTTTGATATGTGGATAGTATAGTATGAACATGCCTCTCTATCAATCTGTTTTCATTTACAAAAAAGAACAGGAACCGCTCTTATAGTACGGCAGCTTTCACAATCTGCGGTACTTCGACAACTGCCCCGCCATTCTTCCACGATGACACCGCCGCTTCGATTACCTCCTGGCATGCCAGTGCATCACGACCAGATGCGTCAATATTTTGAGGTGGCACTCCCGTTTTGATTTGGTCGATGAAATGGTCGAAACGATTCGTGAATGTCTCATGGAATGTGCCGACACCGGTCATGATGGAGTTTCGCATCACCTTCAATTCATCGCTGCCATGCGGATAAAGGTGGACATTTTCGTAGACGTTGTCGATCGTCAACCTCCCTTTTGTTCCTGCCGCTTCGCAAAACTCGATCGGATGCCTTCTCGACATATCGTAGCTGCCAGTCAAATGCCCGACCGCTCCGGAAGCGAATTCGATATTGATGGAGGCGGTAGACCAGGAACTTCTTTCAGGCGCTTTGGTCATGAACGACTGGACACGGTTGATATCGCCCGCTAAATAGCGCATCACATCCACCGAATGAGGATGCAGGGCACGAAGGTGGAACCACGGCGTGATATCCTTCGGGTTCTGAATGGTAAGCTTCATGTTCAGGAACAACAAATCCCCCAATTCACCATCGGCTATCCATTGTTTCGCTTTGAAAGCTGCAGGTACGAAGCGATGATTCAGGTTGCAGGCAAGCCGGACATTTTTTTCGGCGGCAAACCGGACCATTTCCCTTGCCTCTTCGATGTTGTTAGATATCGGCTTTTCGACAAGAACATCTTTGCCCGCCTCGATGACCGTCATGACCGGATCAAAATGATGGCTGCCATTTTCTTCACCGGCTGTCGCCACGCTAACCACATCCACTTCTTCCTGTTCGAGAAGGACTTTTAAATCTGTATAGGCATTGCTTCTGAACCTTGTTGCAGCAGCTTCGGCCCTGTCCTTCTCCAAATCACAGACAGCTGTAAGTTCCGTGTCCGGATTCTCATCATAATACCGGCAGTGAATCGTACCGATTTTGTTGACGCCAACTACAGCCACTTTCAGCATCTGACCCCTCCCATACTCGTTATTCTGTGCAAGCCTTTGTTTACTGCTTTCATACTAAAACACTTTATGAATTCTCTCATAGTCAATCAGGACACACATCGTCCTTTTCGAAAAAAAGCGGACTGAATCAGCCATCCGCCGCTCGGAATTGTGCATTTTTGAACATATTTACCTGCTGTTTTTTCCCGAAGAAATTCTGATACTGTGTTTGCACTATCAGCTGTTAGCAATTTTGACGTTATGGAAAATTTAGGCAGTTAAGCTATTAACGGGCGTTTTCAAGGAAGAAAGCAGGTTAGCGACAGACCTCAACAGGGTAAAATCAAGGTAAATCTGCAAAAAAAAATTGTCCTGAATGACCATGATTTTTTCGGACCCAGGATAACGGCATGTTATAGAGATGGAGCATAGGCAGAAAGGCTCCTTTGCCGTTTGGGGCTTTTGCACGATTGGAAGAGTTGGTACACATTTACTGTAGAAATACGGTCATGTGTGTTATATCATGGGTTAATGAAAGTGCTTACAAATATATTTTTTCTTCTTAATTGAAAACGTTAACAACCAAGAAAGGGGAGTTAATAATGATTACATTCCTAGTATCAATCGTTCTATTGATCATCGGTTATCTCACTTACGGAAAATTCGTCGAAAAGGTGTTTGGTGTCAATCACGGCCGGCCGACACCCTCCCACTCCATGAACGACGGTGTCGACTATGTGCCGATGGACACGAAACGAAACTCTTTGATTCAGTTACTCAACATTGCAGGGGTAGGACCGATTTTCGGCCCGATACTCGGCGCTTTATACGGACCTGTCGCCTTTCTCTGGATAGTATTCGGCGCCATATTCGCCGGTGCGGTCCATGATTATTTGACCGGCATGATTTCAATCCGAAACAAAGGTGCGCAAATCCCTGAACTTGCCGGCAAGTTTTTGGGCCAACCTTTGAAACATGTTGTCAATGCTTTTGCTGTTCTATTACTGTTACTTGTCGGGACCGTGTTTGTCACCGCCCCGGCCACATTGCTGCATGGTTTGGCTGAAAGCTGGACTACTGTAGGAGCTATTTTAGCTATTATCTTTGCCTATTATATTTTGTCTACATTACTGCCGATCGATAAAATCATCGGAAAGATTTATCCCTTCTTGGGAGGATTGCTGTTATTAAGCGCTGTCGGAATCGGTGGTGGCCTTGTTCTGGGAGGCAAACCAATCCCGGAACTTTCATTCGCCAACATGCACCCTGACAACCTGCCGATTTTCCCGCTGCTGTTCTTGACGATTTCCTGCGGAGCATTGTCCGGATTCCACGCCACCCAAAGCACGGTCATTTCCAGGACATTGAACAAAGAAGCAAACGGCCGAAAAGTATTTTACGGCATGATGATTGCCGAAGCGATCATCGCCATGATCTGGGCAGCTGCAGCGATGAGCATGTTCAACGGCAACAATCTAAACGAATTAATCGCCTCCGGCGGACCGGCTGCCGTTGTAAGTGAAGTATCCCTATCCATGTTCGGCGCAATTGGCGGTACCATCGCGGTGCTCGGCGTCATCGTCCTCCCGATCACATCCGGAGACACATCCTTCCGTGCCGCACGGATGATCATCGCCGATTATATAAACCTTAAGCAGAAAAAGCTGCTCAACAGAGTGGTGATTGCCGCACCATTGTTTGTGATTGCATTTATCTTGACCAGAATAGATTTTGAAATCTTGTGGAGATATTTCTCCTGGGCAAACCAGTCCACCGCCATGCTGGCATTATGGATCGGTTCGATGTATCTCATCGTAAACCGTAAACCACACTGGATCGCCACCATCCCGGCCATCTTCATGACCGCGGTGACGATCACTTATATTCTTAATGCCGAAATCGGTTTCGGCCTGTCGAGGCAGGCATCGGTTACCGGCGGTGTAGCAGCGACGATTGTAGTGATTATCCTGTTCGCCATGAAGGCGAAGAGTAACTTGGCAGTGCCGCTGGTTTCCGATGTGGAAGTGGATGATGAGAAAACTGCATAGTAGTTTGGGCTGCCGAGGGTATCGGCAGCTTTTTTTGTTGGTGCAGCGGTGCGTGGAGGTGTTGGTGCGTGAGGGGGTGGGCCTGGGCCGGTTCGGGGAGATTATCTCGGCTTTTGGGGAGATTATAGCAGGAGACGGGGAGATTAATGACTTAGTTGGGGAGAATATGACTGAAATCGGGGAAATTAACAGGGGTTTGGAACGTTTAGTTGGCTCTTGGGGAAATTAACTAGTATTTTTACAGCAAAGGCACACCAATTTATTACTGCAAGCAGCACTCGGACGGTGCGTGGGCTGGTTGGGGAGATTTTTTGCACTTTCCGGGCGATTATCTCAACTGTCGGGGAGATTAGCTTCGTAATCGGGGAGAATACCTGCAAAAATGGGGAGATTAACAGGGGTTTGGAACGTTTAT
>NZ_LT732535.1:2244118-2476513 GCF_900156915.1 Sediminibacillus massiliensis
CAAACCAGTCCACCGCCATGCTGGCATTATGGATCGGTTCGATGTATCTCATCGTAAACCGTAAACCACACTGGATCGCCACCATCCCGGCCATCTTCATGACCGCGGTGACGATCACTTATATTCTTAATGCCGAAATCGGTTTCGGCCTGTCGAGGCAGGCATCGGTTACCGGCGGTGTAGCAGCGACGATTGTAGTGATTATCCTGTTCGCCATGAAGGCGAAGAGTAACTTGGCAGTGCCGCTGGTTTCCGATGTGGAAGTGGATGATGAGAAAACTGCATAGTAGTTTGGGCTGCCGAGGGTATCGGCAGCTTTTTTTGTTGGTGCAGCGGTGCGTGGAGGTGTTGGTGCGTGAGGGGGTGGGCCTGGGCCGGTTCGGGGAGATTATCTCGGCTTTTGGGGAGATTATAGCAGGAGACGGGGAGATTAATGACTTAGTTGGGGAGAATATGACTGAAATCGGGGAAATTAACAGGGGTTTGGAACGTTTAGTTGGCTCTTGGGGAAATTAACTAGTATTTTTACAGCAAAGGCACACCAATTTATTACTGCAAGCAGCACTCGGACGGTGCGTGGGCTGGTTGGGGAGATTTTTTGCACTTTCCGGGCGATTATCTCAACTGTCGGGGAGATTAGCTTCGTAATCGGGGAGAATACCGGCAAAAACGGGGAAATTAACAGGGGTTTGGAACGTTTAGTTGGCTCTTGGGGAAATTAACTAGTATTTTTACAGCAAAGGCACACCAATTTATTACTGCAAGCAGCACTCGGACGGTGCGTGGGCTGGTTGGGGAGATTTTTTGCACTTTCCGGGCGATTACCTCAACTGTCGGGGAGATTAGCTTCGTAATCGGGGAGAATACCTGCAAAAATGGGGAGATTAACAGGGGTTTGGAACGTTTATGGGGTCTTCGGGGAAATCCCCCTCCCCCCTAATGGCACAGCCAAGGCTCCCCAACACATGACTCGCTCTTCTCAAAACTACCTTCAACCCAGAAATCTATCATCTTTTTCAACTTAATTCACTTATAAAACGCTTGAAATTAAGCTCTGACTTGATTAACCTGGTCTTGTATGATAAAAATATAACAGTATGTACTTTACATAAAAGGAGTTTTTAAAATGAATAAAACAGATTTAATCAATGCAGTTACAGAACGCGCTGAATTGTCTAAAAAAGATTCTACAAAAGTGGTAGACTCTGTTCTTGAAACTATTACAGAATCTCTTTCCAATGGTGAGGGTGTACAATTGATCGGTTTCGGTAACTTCGAAGTACGCGAACGTTCAGCTCGTAAAGGACGCAACCCGCAAACAGGCGAAGAAATGGAAATCCCTGCAAGTAAAGTTCCTGCATTCAAACCAGGAAAAGCGTTGAAAGACGCAGTAAAATAAGTAATCATGGAGAGCCAGCACTGAAATAGTGTTGGCTCTTTTCTTTCCTTCCGGTAACTCAATATAGCTTCGGAAACCTGCCGCCAGCCAGTGGCTTCCCTTGTTGCAAGGATAGATCATCGACCGTGATATGGGGCTTTCCATTGAATGTCGTTCCATCCGGCATGTAAATGATCGCAAGCACTCTACGGGGTTTATCGGTCTGGTTGGCAAAGGCTGCATGGAAGGTCAATCCATCATGGAATGTACAGCTGCCTGCTTTCATCGGCACCGTTACCGCTTGAGACTTATCAAATCTAGCACCGTTATTCTCGGCTTCTTCAAAAATATCATGGCCGCCAACCAGGCTGACTGCTTTCAGTTTGTTCAATTGATGCGTCTTTGGCATAAACTGCATACAGCCGTTTTTTTCATCGACATCGTCCAGTGTCAGCCAAATGGAAAGAGCACCCGGCTTCTTCATCGGCCAATATGGAAAGTCTTGATGCCACGGGGTTTCTTTCGAATCATGAGGCATTTTCAACAGCGCATGGTCGTGGAACAACCGCACTCCCTTGTTGCCGATCAATTGATCAGCCATGCCGGCCAGCCGTTCAGAAAGCACGAAGCGCGCCATGCCACCATGGTCCCGCCACGTGTTGACCCTCTGGTTAAGCACTTTGTAATAAGCAGCTTTGTCCTCACTTGTCTGGATTGATTTTCCCCCATGATTGTTCATCACTTCCTCCATGCATGTTCGCAGCTCTTCTAATTCCTCCCTATTTAGTACATTATCGATTTGCACAAAGCCGTTTTCCTTGTAACTTGATACTTGCTCATCTGTTAGATTGATCCTGGAATCACGAAACAATACCATCCTCTCCTTTACTAGTGTATTTATGGAAAAGTTTAAAGGATCAGGTTTCAAAAAACTTGGAACATCTGCCAAGACTATAAGTCGATTTGCCAACTGTTTAGAAAACGCTTACAAAATAGTATAATGTTAGTAAAAATTTCAGATGGAGGAAAGAATGAAAAATCGGCGTGTATTTCATGGCGAACAGTTTTTCCAAAAATCGTTGTTCCCTTTTCATATGGACCGGTTTGTCATTGAGAAAACCGTTAATGTCGCCACCCATACACATGACTTTTTCGAGTTGGTGTATGTTCTTCAANCCTCAACTGTCGGGGAGATTAGCTTCGTAATCGGGGAGAATACCTGCAAAAATGGGGAGATTAACAGGGGTTTGGAACGTTTATGGGGTCTTCGGGGAAATCCCCCTCCCCCCTAATGGCACAGCCAAGGCTCCCCAACACATGACTCGCTCTTCTCAAAACTACCTTCAACCCAGAAATCTATCATCTTTTTCAACTTAATTCACTTATAAAACGCTTGAAATTAAGCTCTGACTTGATTAACCTGGTCTTGTATGATAAAAATATAACAGTATGTACTTTACATAAAAGGAGTTTTTAAAATGAATAAAACAGATTTAATCAATGCAGTTACAGAACGCGCTGAATTGTCTAAAAAAGATTCTACAAAAGTGGTAGACTCTGTTCTTGAAACTATTACAGAATCTCTTTCCAATGGTGAGGGTGTACAATTGATCGGTTTCGGTAACTTCGAAGTACGCGAACGTTCAGCTCGTAAAGGACGCAACCCGCAAACAGGCGAAGAAATGGAAATCCCTGCAAGTAAAGTTCCTGCATTCAAACCAGGAAAAGCGTTGAAAGACGCAGTAAAATAAGTAATCATGGAGAGCCAGCACTGAAATAGTGTTGGCTCTTTTCTTTCCTTCCGGTAACTCAATATAGCTTCGGAAACCTGCCGCCAGCCAGTGGCTTCCCTTGTTGCAAGGATAGATCATCGACCGTGATATGGGGCTTTCCATTGAATGTCGTTCCATCCGGCATGTAAATGATCGCAAGCACTCTACGGGGTTTATCGGTCTGGTTGGCAAAGGCTGCATGGAAGGTCAATCCATCATGGAATGTACAGCTGCCTGCTTTCATCGGCACCGTTACCGCTTGAGACTTATCAAATCTAGCACCGTTATTCTCGGCTTCTTCAAAAATATCATGGCCGCCAACCAGGCTGACTGCTTTCAGTTTGTTCAATTGATGCGTCTTTGGCATAAACTGCATACAGCCGTTTTTTTCATCGACATCGTCCAGTGTCAGCCAAATGGAAAGAGCACCCGGCTTCTTCATCGGCCAATATGGAAAGTCTTGATGCCACGGGGTTTCTTTCGAATCATGAGGCATTTTCAACAGCGCATGGTCGTGGAACAACCGCACTCCCTTGTTGCCGATCAATTGATCAGCCATGCCGGCCAGCCGTTCAGAAAGCACGAAGCGCGCCATGCCACCATGGTCCCGCCACGTGTTGACCCTCTGGTTAAGCACTTTGTAATAAGCAGCTTTGTCCTCACTTGTCTGGATTGATTTTCCCCCATGATTGTTCATCACTTCCTCCATGCATGTTCGCAGCTCTTCTAATTCCTCCCTATTTAGTACATTATCGATTTGCACAAAGCCGTTTTCCTTGTAACTTGATACTTGCTCATCTGTTAGATTGATCCTGGAATCACGAAACAATACCATCCTCTCCTTTACTAGTGTATTTATGGAAAAGTTTAAAGGATCAGGTTTCAAAAAACTTGGAACATCTGCCAAGACTATAAGTCGATTTGCCAACTGTTTAGAAAACGCTTACAAAATAGTATAATGTTAGTAAAAATTTCAGATGGAGGAAAGAATGAAAAATCGGCGTGTATTTCATGGCGAACAGTTTTTCCAAAAATCGTTGTTCCCTTTTCATATGGACCGGTTTGTCATTGAGAAAACCGTTAATGTCGCCACCCATACACATGACTTTTTCGAGTTGGTGTATGTTCTTCAAGGTGACGCTGTCCATCAGATTGAGGAGCAAATTTACCAATTGGAACCAGGCAATGTCTTTTTCCTTGAGCCTGATGTCTCTCATCAGTACTCTGCTTCGCATAGACAGAACACGGTGGTCTACAATGTCTTGTTTAGTAAAGAATTCATCCATGAGGAATTATCCCTGCTGAATTCACGGCCATACCTCAACAACTTTTTTTACCTGATCCCCTTTTTACGGAAAAGTTCTGCCAATGCTCCTTATCTGCCGCTTGTCTCTGCCCAGCAACAGCAAATCAAACACCAGCTAGATACAATTTATGAGGAATATCAAACACAAGAAGACGGGTTCCAGATCATTATCAAGACAAGGATGATTGAAACGCTCATCCTTTTGAGCCGCTATTACGCGGAAGCGCAGTGGCAGCAAACTGCACGGTGGAGTGATGAACAAGTGATTGATTCGATTTCCCTGTTTTTAAAAGAGCACCGCAACCAGCCGGTTTCTCTTGTTCAGCTAAGCCAGATTTTCGGCATGAGTGTCTCTTCCCTGACAGCCAAATTCAAGCAGCATACCGGCCGGACTTTGATCGATTACAAGCATTCCCTGCAGATTGAACAAGCCTGCAGCACACTTCGCGGCAATCAAGATAAAAAAATATCAGCAGTAGCCCTCGATTGCGGCTTCAATGATCTCAGCCATTTCAACCGTGTCTTCAAAAAGCATACCGGAACAACCCCGAAGAAATACCGTTCGAATTAGACTATCGATCACGTCGCTCCAACTGATAGAACTTCAAAAAAAGACTGTCTGAATGGTAGCATTGATACCATTCAGACAGTCTTTTCGCACTTATTTTTTATAAAAGCTGACCCATGGATAAGTGAATGATTAAATGATATTCGCTTAACCTTTTTCACGGCCATCTGCCAGCTTCTGGATCGTCACGTTCCATTCATGCCCGCTGCCGATATTATGGGCGTTGGCAAAAGAGCCTTGGTTGATGGCAATTCCTAAGTTATCAAGTGAATTGACATATACAAGTGGTTCGCCGACAAGGCTGTCTGCGAAGGAGCGCCCGAATATCATCAGGTTTTTGAACAACTTGCGTGTCTGCCCTTTTTCAATCGTCACTTCCAGTTTATCGCCATATTCGATTCCAGCTTCTTTAATGAGGGTACGCGGGATGTTCGTCCAAAGGTTGCCAAACCGGACATCCAGAATCTCGATGATACCTGAGACCTTTTCTTCTCCACTAGTAGGTTCTGATAATGGCAGGGTCTCTAGGGAAGTGACCGGTACCTCTGGCCCTATTTCCTCAAAGGAAATAACGCCCGAAGCAAGTCTCGCCCCTGTATAGGCATATATATCACGGCCGTGAAAAGTATAGGACTCCCCTGAGTTCGGAAGCCTGTTTACCGTTTCATCAATAATCCGCACCTCTTTGATGCCCTTGAAATGGGTAACATGGGTCAATGTCCCGTTATCAGGAGTGATGATAAACTTGTCATCATTTGTCCTTACCGCGATGCTTCTCCGTTCTGAACCTACCCCTGGATCAACTACCGAAACAAAAACGGTCTGTTCCGGCCAGTAAGAGATGGTCTGCAGAAGACGGTAAGACCCCTCCCATATATTGAAAGGCGGAATATCATGGGTGATGTCATAAATGCGGAGCGATGGGTCCACCGTGTTGGCCACCCCGTACATAGCACTTACGGCTCCATCGCTGATACCGAAATCTGATTGCAGAACCAAAGGATTGATCATTGTATCCTCCCTTTCTTCTCACCATTCCATGGTTAAAAGAATTATAACATGCTTCCGATTAGGACGGGAAAAATTCTTAGCTGGCTCATTCTATAATGTAAAGTTTCTGTTAATTCAATTTTTTATTTACATTTTTATAGTATGATGAGAGAACTGAAAGTTGGAGGTGAGCAAAAAACTCGTCATTTTGATCTATATACTTAAGCATTTAGAACAAAGGAGTGTTATTAAGTTGTTAACGAAGACACTAAACAGAAAAATATTATCCATCATGTTTTTAGTTGCCATTATACCTATCATTGCTGTATCTTCAGCTAATCTACTTATTAATAATAAAGGTTATTCGGAGTTAACTTATGCTCAACAGAAGACAATTGAAGATTCCGTTACAAGTCAGTTTAATAATGCTTCACAAGAACTTTTAAGAATTTCCAATACATATGCTTCAGATGAAACACTCATAGAGGCTTTTAAATCAGGGGACCCGCAAGAAATGGCTGAAGTTACAGAAAAACTTTTTAAAAGACTTCAGACAGAACATCATTTTGAGATTTTTGAATTTGGAGATGTAAATGGAAAGGTATTGTTCAGAGCTCATAATCCTTCCAAATACGGTGACGATAAAAGCGAGAAACCGGCAATCCAGTCAGCATTAAATGGAGAAAAGATTGCTGGTTTTTCGTTTGGCACATCTGGTTTAAATATCCGGGCCTTCCTACCTATTAAATCGAATGGAGAGATAATTGGAACGCTACAAACAGGAATTGATGATACCTTTCTACAGAGCATCAAAAATAGTTTTCAAGGTGTTTCAATTAACTTGTATAACGACAAAGGTGAAGCCTTAATTACCACAGAAACTGATAACAGGGAAAGTATTTCAGGAAAAGAGCTTGATGCAGTTCTGACAGGCAAAACAGTAACAGACGAACAAAACGGTTTTTTACATACATATATACCGATGCTTGAGCCTACACAATCAGAGACAATTGGCTTAATTCAACTTAAACAGGATATATCCAGCATTAATAGTTTAATAGATGAAAATAAATGGATCACTTTAACTATTATGGGTTTAACATTAGTTCTTGTTGTATCGATATCTATCTTTTTCAGTAGAACCATTTCCTCTCCACTCACGCGAGTAGCAGATGAAATGAATCAAATCGCAAATGGCAACTTACAAGGTACACCAATTGATTACAAAGGGAGAGATGAAATAAAACAGTTAGCGGATTCGATAAATTCCATGAAAGATAAATTAAAGGAAACTATCCAGAATGTATTGAGTGCGGCTGTAGATGTTTCCACCCATAGTAATGAATTAACGCAATCTGCAAATGAAGTAAGACAAGGAAGTGAACAAATTGCTTCTACAATGCAGGAATTATCATCGGGTACCGAAGTCCAGGCTGCCAATTCCACTAATTTATACACAGTGATGGAGGATTTCACAGTCAGAATGCAGCAAATCAATGATAACGGGAATGAAATTGATAACCGCTCAACCGAAGTGTTAAAAATGATTAATGCGGGCAGTGAATTAATGCAAAGATCCGTTTCACAAATGCACATGATCGATCAAACAGTGAAAGAATCTATTAGAAAAGTTCAAAGTTTGGAAAAGCAATCTCAAGAAATATCCAAACTTATATTGGTTATCAAAGATATAGCAGAACAGACTAACTTACTATCGCTCAATGCAGCAATTGAGGCTGCCAGAGCAAAAGAACACGGTAGTGGTTTTTCTGTTGTCGCAGATGAGGTCCGTAAACTGGCGGAAAAAGTTTCAGATTCTGTTCAGGATATCACCCAAATTGTGACTAACGTTCAGGCAGAAACGGGTAGTATGGTAGAGACGCTTACCCATGGATATAACGAGGTCAAAGAAGGAACTAAGCAAATGGAAGCTACGGGTTCCAACTTTACAACCATGAATGACGCCTTAAATGAAATGGCAGAAAAAATAAAAAAAATATCTAACAGCCTGGAGGATATCACCAAAAACAGCGATAAAATGAAGATAACAATTGAAGAAGTTACTGCCGTCACCGAAGAATCGGCAGCGGGTGTAGAACAAACGGCAGCTTCAGCTCAGCAATCAAGCAGTTCCATGGAGGAAATTGCACGAAATGCAAATGGACTAACTGAATTAGCAGAAAATCTGACAGGCCAGGTAAGAAGATTTAAGTTATAAAAGCGCCGAGGGGCACATTTACTCAATAACTCGTCATTTTTTGTGGCGAGTTTTTTTATCTATCAATAGAATACTTTAATAAGGCGTACAAGATTCCTATTTATAAGTAGTAGTATTGTTACATACATTCAATTTCTTTCACAATTCTCTATTGCAAATTGCCTAAATAGGGATATAGTTCGACTTTTCATGACATCTTCTTTGAAGTTTCTTTACAAATAGATTACAAGACTATTATTTTGTAGAATCCATGCTATAGTAGACGCAGTTAACAATTTAGGAAGTTTTTTCTATTACATACAGGGAGTGGAGAAAGAAGAAAATGAGAAAGACTAAAAAGGCAATACTATCTGTCGCTGCATCTGTCGCTATCGCATCTGCTTTTACAACAAACGTGGAAGCTGCCTCTTATACAGTTAAATCAGGGGACACCCTTTGGGGAATTTCGCAAAAATACAGTACATCAGTATCTAGCTTACAATCTATCAACAATATTTCAGGCCACTTAATCTATCCAGGACAAACTATACAAACTGATAATAACAGCTCACAATCCAGCACATCATCATCTACTACATCTACATCATCTAATTCTACTACTTATAAAGTAAAATCAGGCGATACCCTATGGCACATCGGACGTGCACACGGCGTATCTGTATCCCAATTAAAAAGTTGGAACGGTTTATCAAGTGATCTAATTCTTGTCGGACAAGTTCTTAACATTAACGGATCATCTTCCAGCTCTAGCTCAAGCTCAAGTTCAAGCTCTGCACCAAGCAAAGAAGTTAAATCTTCAACTGTTTCCAGCGGAAGTGCCGTTGTCAACGAAGCGAAAAAACATGTAGGTACTCCATATGCATGGGGTGGTACAACACCAAGCGGTTTTGACTGCTCTGGATTCATCTATTATGTATTGAATCATTCTGGCAGCAACGTATCCCGTACAAATGCCGCTGGATATTACAATCAATCTACAAAGTTGAGCAGCCCACAACCAGGAGACTTGGTTTTCTTCAAAAATACCTATAAAGCTGGTATTTCTCACATGGGTATTTATGCAGGAAATAACCAATTCGTACATGCCGGCTCAAGAGGCGTAGAAGTTGCAAGCCTAAGCAGCAACTACTGGAGCAGCCACTTCGCTGGATATGGACGTTTATAATTGAATTTTGAAGAACAGATCGGAATAGGGGGTTCCGGTCTGTTTTTTTATGTCTCGAACCCTGTGTGGGCTGCCCTGTGTTCCTCATTTAAAGGGAATAAGAGTCGGAATTACTCTATGTATACCCGCTTTGTGGATAGGTAAACATCTTTTTTATAAAAAATTTTCCATTTCCCTAAAAACTTCTGGACAAAATTTGTCGACTATTGTAGACTTTCTAAGTTGTATGTTGTCGAAAAGTTGACAATCCAATTTGAAGGGGGAAACAAATGGAAAAGACACCTGTTTCCAGTGGTAAAAAATATTTCTATGAAATGAATTTCATCCGTGCCATCGCTTGTTTGTGTGTTGTGATGGTTCACATAACAGCAAGTCATTATACACTTAATGGGTCAAGCTTTAACTGGGCAACCCTCTCTTTAAATCAACTCGCTAGATTTGGGACTCCTGCTTTTGCTATATTGAGTGGTTTCCTGCTTTATAACCAAGCCATTAACAGGGGGTTCACCTTAAAAAGGTTTATTAGTTCACGTTTTACAAAAATTGTCGTTCCTTTCATCATTTGGAGTTTTGTTTATTTATTTGTCCGTTCTTATTCCTTTCCCTGGACAGAAAATGGAGTAAGTACTAAAGATTTTTTATATTCTTTCTTAGTCGGTGACAGCTATTATCATCTATATTTCATCATTGTAGTTGTACAGTTTTATATCTTATTTCCTATTTTGCAATTAGCTAAGTCGAAAAAGAGTTTAATTACTCTCACTTTAATTGCATTTTTCCTTAACTACTTTTTTATGGAGCAGCCTTTCGAAATAGGCAGCGGCTTGATAAACAGTTTCTTTAAAGACAGAGCCTCTATCTTTTACTGGTTATTTTATTTCGTATTCGGAGGATTGATGGTTCACTTCTGGTCACCACTAGTATTGTGGATCAAAAAGAATGCGACATTCAGTGTGATGCTCGGCGTGATTGTAACAATCTTTACAATATATGAATACAGCACGTTTGGTTTTTACTCATCAACCAGGATAACAAATATGTTCAATCTGCCTATTTTATTCGTATCTGGCACAGGGCTTTATTTCTTGATGGAACGATGGGGAAAATTAAGGAGCTATATTGTACAGTTAGGAAATCTTTCCATGGGCGTCTATCTTGTCCATCCACTGATTATATATATAATCAGGGATCTGGCACCAGTGTTGCTCGATCGAACAAGATGGATTCCACTAACATTTGCTATCACACTTGTTACTTCTATTATAGTAGTAAAGATTATTCATAAATTGCCGTTTGGCCAATATATCGTCACGGTAGCAGCTGCCAAGAAAAAGCCAAAAGCAGCAAACAAAGAAGAAAAAGTGGAAAGAAGTCTCACAGCTTAAAGCCCATTCCCTACTAGGGAGTGGGTTTTCTTTTACTTTAGTACTTCCTTTTTACATGCATGTTATTCACCATTTTTGGAACTCTATATGTACAGGAGGTGTCAGTTGATGGCTCAGGACGTGCTATGCGAGGTTAAGAACTGTGTACATTGGGCAGAAGGAAATAAGTGTTCTGCAGATGCGATTTATGTAGTAAGTCACGCTGGTAAAGATGCATCAGACCAAAAAGAAACAGACTGCCAAACATTTGAGCCGCAACACTAGGGGCATCTTCTTGAAAGGGACCCGCCTCTCCCCTCTCTCAAGGCGGGTCCTGATTCATCCCCATTAACCTTTCTTCATGAAAATCTTCCTGTTATATCATCGCTCTTTTAGGGTATAAATTCTTTATATTTATTTCCCCTGATTGCTGACTGCATTTTCGGGTAAATAACTGTAGGTGGACAATTTAGCTTTAAAGGAGTACCCGCTATGATTCAAGTAATGGCTATTACAGAAGACAATCAAAAACTCACCGATATCCCTATCAAAGAAGTCGACTTTTCCAAGCATCAATGGTGGTGGCTCGATTTTAGCGAGCCGACAGAGGAGGAAGTCAAAGAGCTCGATGTGACACTTAACTTCCACCCGCTTGCCATCGAAGACTGCATTCACAGCCTGCAGAGACCCAAGCTGGATTATTATGATAATTTTTCTTTTTATGTCACCCACTCCCTGAATGCAGAAACATTCGAGCAACGTGAAATCGACTTTTTTCTCGGCGATAACTTTGTGGTGACCTTCCACAAAATTAAATCGAAGGAAATTTCCCAAGTATGGGAAAGACTTTTAAAAGTAGAGAATTTGGAAGGCTGGGATGAGTATCGCGTCTTTTATGAAATCCTTGATAAGGTCGTCGATAATTTCTTCCCGATTTTATACAGTTTGGAAGATGCCATAAATGAAGTCGAGGAAAATCCGGACGAAAAACCGATGGATGTTTTGCTGGACAACCTGTTCGATTTACGGCATGACTTACTCCGGATGCGGCATACCATCAATCCGATCCGTGATTTGTTTTACAGGATGTTGAGCTCCCACCATCTTGAGGGCATCAGAGAGCGGCGCGAGTACTTTGCTGATATTTATGACCATTTGATTAAACTCTCTGAAATGGTCGCATCCAACCGGGAAGTCACAAATGACATCCGGGACAACTTTATTTCTTTGAACTCCTACCAGCAAAATAAAGTTATTCAAGTGTTGACGGTGATCACTTCCATCTTCGCACCATTAACTTTTATCGCCGGAATTTATGGAATGAACTTCGTCAACATGCCGGAATTGGAAACGGAAAATGGCTACTTTGTCGTCCTGATCATCATGGCACTGATGACAGCTGCGATGATTTTCTGGTTCAAGCGAAAAGGCTGGTTCGGGTGAACCGAAAAAACGAGCATGCAATTGCACGCTCGTTTTTTTATGAAATAAACGGGTAAATCCACGGCAGGATGATGGATGTAAAAATTGCTGCCAGACTCATTGCGATACTTGAGACCCCTCCCTGGATCGAGCCTTCGTTGACTATTTCGCTCGTTCCGATTCCATGGGAAACAGTGCCGATTGCCAAGCCACGCGAAACTGGGTCTGAAATTCTGCATATGGTAAGGATGGAAGGTCCGAAAGCAGCCCCGAAAATGCCTGCTGTGATGACGAACACAGCGGCAAGCGATGGATCCCCGCCAATGATCCTTACCGTATCGACAGCAACTGGGGTCGTAATTGCCTTTACTGCTGCAGCAGCTTGGATTTCATCTGACAGGTGGAACAGTTTGGCTATCAAGACAGCAGACACAATCGTCGAAATACTGCCTGCCACCAATCCTGCCCCTATGTTCCGCAAATTCTCCTTGATCAGCACCCTGTTTTTGTACATGGGTACTGCCAAAGCAACCGTTGCCGGACCAAGCATATAAGTCATCCATGCCTTCGCATGTTCATATTGACTGTAATTGACATCCATCAAAAGCAGAATGGCAATTACCGCAACTGTCGCTGTTAAAATCGGGGTCGTAAACGGGGAATGGATTCGTGCAGCCAGCTTTTTGGCGCCCATATAGACAAGGACAGTCATCAGGATGTTAAAGAGAGTTAGACCGCTCATAGCGAGGCTCCTCCTCTTTCTTCGTCATAGCCTGCGACAAACCAGAGCTTACCAACAGACCAATCAGCGTGCTTAAAATAATCATCCCAATCAACTGGAAGCCACTAGCCTTGATAAGCCCCGCGTAACTCATCAAACCAACCGCATAAGGCAAGAAGAAAAAGGCAAGGTGATTGTTCAGAAAAACCACCGCTTTTTCTATGTATGATAGTTTGATAATTTTGCTGGATAAACAAATATATAAGAAAATAATGCCCAACACGCTCGCCGGAATCGGTAAGTGAAGGAGTGTGACAGCATAATCGGAAATAATGTATATAAGCCAGATAACAAACAGCTGGGCTAAAAATAGAATGGTATTCTTCATGTTTTCACGTCCTTCCTTTCTGTGTTATTTATATTAATTTTATAACTCGATATGAAAAAGCTAAAGGGAAAAGAACGGGATACTTGAGCACGAAAGAATACAGTGCCACATCCAAAAACCCCACACAAAAGAGCAGCCTTACCTTCAGGCTGCTCTCTCTATCAATATTCTGCTATCGCGCGTTTGGCCAGCATGGAGATCACGGAGTCATCCATCGGCGGGTTGTGAAGCCCGGCCCGGACGTCACGGTAGTACTGCTGTAATGGATTGTTTTTGCCTAAGCTTCTGGCCCCGACAATTCTCATCGCAATATCCACGATGTTGTTGGCACTGTTTGTGGCGATATGCTTTACGGCGGCCAGTTCTGGTCCGAGTTCTGCGCGTTTTTCTGGCTCTTCCACCCATTTTGCAGCTACACCGTACAGTACCTGTCTTGCTTTGAATAATTCCAGTTCCATTTCACCGATTTTGCGTTGGACTTCCGGCACCTCTTTGATCGGACCCGGCAAGCTGTTCGGCTTATACTCGCTCGCAAACTTCACGGCATAGTTCCGGGCTGCAATGGCAATGCCCAGGTAACAGGCTGGTATATGCAGAAGCCATGCTTTCGGGAAACGATAGTCGGCCTGGTCTCCCTCTTCCTCTACAAAGGCATCTTCGTCCAGAACCACTTCATTCAGCACCAAGTCATCGCTCCTTGTTCCGCGCATGGAGATGGTATTCCATGTCGCTTCGACTCCGACACCATCCAAATTGTGGTCGGCAAGGAAGACGCCCTTTTTGTCTGTATCACCTATTCTGGCGGTCACCAAAGAATAGTCCAGGGCAACGGCCATTGAGGTAAAGGACTTGCGGCCGTTCAAAATCCAGTTGCTTCCGTCTTCTACTGCTGTTGTCTGCGGCATACCACCTCTGGTTGGACTGCCTGTTGCTGGTTCTGTTGCGGCCCGGTTGATCAGTGCTTTTTCTTGGACGACTTTTTTGCAGAGTCGTTCAAATGCTGTGGGATCCCAGCTTTTGTTTTCCGCGATTTCCAGGATGCTTCCCAAGTGCCAGCCGATCGACAAGGCTGTTGCGCCGTCACCTTGTGCCAAGCGTTCCTGTGCCAATAGGAAGTCATATAGATTGGCGCCTTGTCCTCCCTGTTCTTTCGGAACGGTCAATGCAAGGTAATCTGCTTCTTTCAGTTCTTCAAAATTTTCAAATGGAAACAGCCCTTCTTCATCGTTCCGGGCTGTTCTTTCAGAAAATCCATCGGCAAGCCTGCCGATTTTCTCTACTAATGCTTGTTGGCACTCATTTTTCGTAAAGCTGTTACTCAAACCTGTTCACCTTTCTTTCTCGTACTTTTAGGATCTGTTAGCTTTCTCCCGCGAACCTTTTTTTCTTTAAAATTTGAGGTGCGAAACAACTTTCAGTGTGACTTCCTTCCATCCTTTTCGAATTGAGTGGTAGTCCAGCGCTGCGGAAAAATACTCCCTTTCCGGGGGCAGCACCTCAGCCTCCTCGCGAGCAAAATGCACTCACTGCGGGGTCTTCGGAAGCTGCTCTTCCCCCAGGAGTGTCGCATTTTCCCTCCGCTTTGGATAGATATCTGTTCAAGTGATAAGTGATCCTAAAGTATGTGTAACTCGGGGGATTTCCAACCAAAAATCAGAAAGCCCCTAACAGCGGAGGCAGAACACGTAGACTCCTGTGGGAACAGCAAAGATCTTCGATGGGGTGAGTAATCGCAGTCCCAAAGGGAGCAAGGAAGCTTATTCATGTAGTTCCCTGGCTGAGGCCGTGCCCGCGGAAAGCGAAGTGTTCTGCCGCAGAGGTCGTGTAGCTCTCTCGACTAATTCAGGATGGGACAGTTATGTGCAGTTTATGTTTTTGTGTAATACTCCACAATTAGACTCACTACTATCACTGCACATTTTTAACCAAAACTTCTTCATTCTTTTCAGCACGGGAGGTAGTCAATCCAACCACTGCCATGACGACAAAGCCTGCGAGTGATGCGAAGAACATGGCCAGGTAGATATTGGCGATGATGTTCTGGCTGGTGAATAGGACATACAAGGCAGTGCCTGTAATGACTGCTGCGATTGCGCCGTAGCCGTTGGCCTTTTTCCAGAAGTAGCCGAGCACAATCGGCGCCAGGATACCGCTGATGATAGCCGAGAAGCTGAATTGGATCAAAATCGATAACGATTCCGGACGGTCCAGAGAAATGTAGAACGTCAACAAACCAACAAACACAAGAGAACCTTTGGCTACTTTTACCGCTCTCCTGTCCAATTCGTACTCTGACAGTTTATTTTTCGATAACAATGGTGCTACTACTTTGTATAAGTCATTTCCGATACTGGATGTTACACCCAAGTACAAGCTGTCTGTACTGGAAAGAATCGCAGAGATAATCCCGACGATCATGATAGCTGCTATGACTGACGGGAATGCATCCAGGATATAAACAGGGATTGCTGCATCGGCGCTGCTTAGTGATGGCGCGATCACACGTGCTGCCAAACCGCCGATGACCATCAACGTCGAAATCAAAAATAGTACGAGTCCTGCAGAAAGAGTGAACGGCCTTAACTGTTCTTCTGTTTCTAGAGACAAAACTTTATTCAATAAATGCGGCATTAATACGAAGCTGAACAACAGGAATTGCACGGCCATGATTGCCAGTACACTGTTATATGGGCCGCCGTTCGATAATGGTGCTGTCAGGCTTGGATCGATGGCATTAAGTTCGCTTGTCAGCTTTCCGAATACGTTGAATCCGCCACCGACTGTCCAAAGCAATGAAATAAGAATAAGTACAGATGTGATGGCCATCAAAATCCCTTGGATGCCGTCACTGACGATTTGGGCGAATGCACCGCCGAGGCCGATATACAAAATCGTGATCGCCACACCGATAAAGATACCCCAGAAGTATGGAATTCCGATTACCGTTTCAAAAATGGTCGCCAATCCGACGTTTTGGCCGACAATGTAATAAACATTGAACAAAATCAAAAAGGTGACGATGACTTGCAGCAACTTACTGTTGTATCTTTTGCCAAGCCATTCGGGAAGAGTCGATACTCCGCCGAACTTTTTACCGTATCTCCAAAACGTTTTGGCAAACAACAACAAACCTACCCATGAAACGCCGAAACACCCGAGCGTGTACCAAAGCACCGCTGTTCCGTATTCATACGCAAGGCCGGGAACGCCGATGAACAGGTTGGCACTTGCGTATGTTGCCGCAAAACTTGCGCCGACGAGCCATGGGCTGACATTGCCGCGGGCAGTCGCAAAGCCTTTCATCGACTTACTGAACTTGCTTCCTTTTTTACCGATGTATGAGACAAATACAAAATAAGCGGCCAATAGACCGATGATTGTCCATAGTAAGCCTCCAGAAATGGATTCCATCAGCTATTCCCCTCCTTCGCTTCTTTTGCATAGACTTTATTCCAAATGAGCAATCCGCCTGTCCAAAAGGCAGCGATAGCAATAAAATAAGTTAAAAACATGTGTCAAATCTCCTTCGTCAGTTATATTGAATCGATGGAACTTCATCCAGGATGGCTGGATTGCTTAATGTCGAGACATCCCCTAGCGGTTCTCCCAAGTATTTGGTCCGGAGCAATCTCCGTGCCACTTTCCCGCTTTGTGTTTTTGGAAGTCCGGAAATCGGGATGATTTCCTGGGGCTTCAATGCTTTCCCAAGCTTTGCCTGGGCCTGGAGTGAAAGTTCTTTGATGGTTGCTTCTTCTTTTAATGTTACAAATACAACGGCAACTTGGCCTTTAATTTTATGAGGTACCCCGATGGCTGCAGCTTCGGCTACGGAATCATGTGACAGAAGGGCTGCTTCTATTTCCGATGGACCGATTCGTTTTCCGGCGATTTTCAGCGTGTCGTCCGACCTGCCAAGGATATACCAGTATCCATCTTTGTCCCTTCCGACCAGATCGCCGTGTGTCCAGATGTTTTCCCATTGGGACCAGTATGTTTTTACATAGCGTTCGTCATCCTGCCAGAATGACTTGGTCATACCGACAAAGGCTTTCCATAAGGTCATGTCACCGATCACGCCGTTTGTTGCTTCCTTGCCGTCTGGTCCCACGATTTTCGCTTCCATGCCTGGAATCGGGCCATGAAATCCACATGGCTTCAACGGCATTGTCGGGTAGCAGCCGATAATGCCGCCAGACACCTCGGTTCCGCCGGAATAGTTGATGATCGGACAGCGACCCTTGCCGACCTCGTTCAGGAACCACTGCCAAGGCTTCTCGCTCCACGCTTCCCCTGTCGAACCAAGGATGCGGAGTGACGATACTGCTTCCTCCCTGATTTCGATATCTTTACTTGTCATCAAGGACCTAATCACTGTCGGGGCCACACCGAAGATGGAAATCCGGTGTTTTTCAATCAAATTCCACAACCTGTTGCATGTCGGATAGTCCGGGCTGCCTTCATAAAAGACGATAGTCGACCCGTGTACCGCTGCTCCTAAGAACAACCATGGCCCCATCATCCAACCGAAGTCTGTCAGCCAGAAAATTCGGTCATTTTGTTTTACATCAAAACAGAAGTACATGTCGATCGCACTCTTGATCGGAAAGCCGGCATGGGTGTGAACGGTCCCTTTCGGTTTGCCGGTTGTTCCGGATGTGTAAATAATCATGAGCGGGTCATCGACATCCAGCACCTCTGTCGGTACCTGTGCATCATATTTCAACAAATCATGGAACCAGACATCTTGCGAATCATTCCAGTTGATCTGCTGTTTCGTGTGTTCGACGACGATTACATGTTTGACGGTCGGTGATTGGTGTGCCGCTTCATCCGCCGTATGTTTGACTTCGATTTGCTTCCCTCTCCGGCTGAAACCATCGGCGGTGATCAATGCTTTCGCCCCGCTGTCATTCAACCTTGTCGAAATGGCATCAGCGGCATATCCGGAAAACATCGGAATAACGACAGCCCCGATTTTGGCGCAGGCGAAGAACGCAATTTGCACCTCGGCAATCGGCGGCAAGTAGATGCCCACGCGGTCACCTTTGTCAATGCCAAGCTCTTTCAACCCCGCTGCAAAAGCAGTAACTTTGTCGTTCAGTTCGGAATAGGTCAGTTCGACTGTTTCCCCGTTCTCGGCTTCCCAGATCAACGCCGGATGGCTGCCTTTTCCATTTTCGATATGCTGTTCGATTGTATAATGGAGAACATTGGTTTTCGCCCCCTCGAACCATTTGGTCCAAGCGATGCCATCGTCCTGATTGGCTAAGTTCGTATATTTTTCATACCATCTGACGTTTAATTCTTCCAACACGGCTGGATAGAACCAGTCGGGATTTTTCAGTGATTTGGCATGCAAGCTGTCATAATTGAGGAGTCCGTGTTTCGATAGGAAAGCGGTGATGTTCGCATCCTCGATCTGTTTTGTGTTCGGACGCCATTCTATTCGATAATCGTCCAATCGATTGTTTTGTGTCATCTTTTTACCACCTTTCCGGTACCTCAATTAATACAGCCATTCCTTGGCCGCCGCCTCCGCACAGGGAGGCGATTCCTTTTCCGCCGCCGCGACGTCTCAATTCATGGGCTAATGTCAGGACGAGCCGGAAGCCTGTGCCCCCGAGCGGATGGCCGATGGCAATTGCTCCGCCATTGACATTGACCCGGTCATAGCCGATGCCGAGTTCGTTGCAGCTGGCGATTGCTACACTGGCAAATGCTTCATTTATTTCAAAAAGATCGATATCCGAGAGCGACAAGCCCGTTTTTTCCAACACTTTCCGGATAGCTGCCGCCGGTTTTGTATGAAGGCTTGTATCCGGTCCTGCGACATCCGCCCAGCCAAGGATTCTTGCCAACGGCGTTTTGCCAAGCTGATGTGCTCTTTCCTCGGTGGAAACGATGCCGACGCTTGCTCCGTCTGTCATTTGCGAAGCATTTCCCGCTGTAATGGTCCCGTCTTTGGTAAAAGCCGGGCGAAGGCTGTTCAGTTTCTCGATGGTAGAACCGTGCCGGATCCCTTCGTCCTCAACGATTAGTTGCTTGCCGTTGCTGATCGGAACGATTTCCGGCTTCAGGCGTTCCTCTTTTTGAGCAACTGAAGCACGCTGCTGGGATAATAGTGCGTATTCATCCTGCTCTTGTCTATCAATCTCGAAGTCTTTGTTTTTTGCATCTGTCAGCACGCCCATCGATTCATCCGCGATAGAACACCATAGTCCGTCATGAATCAGCGTATCGGTGAATTCGATCGGTCCGAGAGAAAGTTCTTTCCGGACAGGGGCTGTGTGCGGAGCATTTGTCATAGAATCGAACCCGCCTGTTATGTACAAGTCCCCTTCTCCAAAGTGGATCCGCCTTACCGCGTCAGATATGGATGCAAGTCCGGCAAGGCAGACATTGTTCAAGGTGATTGCCGGTGTCGACAAGTCAACTCCAGCATCTATGGCCACTCTTCTAGCCGGATTCTGTCCCTGTCCTGCCTGAATCACCTGGGCGAGGAGCACTCCATCAGCCTGCTTTGCTTCCGGTACGCGGTTGATCAATTCTTTGACCGCTTCTGCTCCTAATTGTTTTGCATCCAAATTGGATAAGCTTCCTTTCCATTTCCCGAACGGAGTTCTGATACCTTCTAAAATTACCGGATTCATGCGGGTTCCTGCCTTTCTGTCAGTCGTATTCTTTGTATTTCCATTTATCTTCCGGGAGGTCCAAGTCTGCTCCGGAAAACCGTTGTTCTTTAAACGGGTCACCGTAATTATGGAAACCGTTTTGTTCCCAGTAACCGGGTCTGTCTTCTGTTATAAATTCAAAGCCTCTGATCCATTTCACGCTCTTCCAAAAGTAAAGATGCGGGACAACCAGCCGCAACGGATAGCCATGTTTTTCCGTCAACGGCTTTCCGTTATAGGAGTGTGCGAGCAGCACATCGGCTTTTAGCAACTCTTCCAATGGAAGGTTCGTCTGATAATCGATATCGCCGTGGATAACGACATGCTTTGCTGCAGGATTTATCTCGAGTTCTTTCAAAAATTCTTTGAGATAAACACCTTCAAACTCGTTATCAAACTTCGACCATCTCGTCACACAATGAATGTCGCAAACCACTTTGTGCTGGGGCAATGCCAGGACGTCTTCGAAAGTGAAGACTTTTTGCCTGTTCACTTCTCCGAAGAACCGTAAATCCCAATCGGCCAGACTCTCATAAGCCGGTGTTTCTCCTACGGTTAAAATCGGAAATCTTTCGGTCAGCACCTGGCCAGGCGGGAGCCTGTCACCATATGTCGAATCCCTCGGCGGGACTTTTGATTTTTTCAGCCGTTCTGCTTTATTCATGGCTACGCTCCTATATTCCGGAATTAAAAAAAGCCTCTTTCATTAAGAAAGAGGCTGGAGTATTCTACGTTCCGACCTCTCATCTTTCAGGTATACATATACCTGTTGGAAGTAGCACCGTTCCCTCGGGTGGGGTGGTTGCCGGGCGTCATAGGGCCAAATCCCTCAGCCTACTCGTGATAAGAGTTTTATATTATTTAATTTTCTAATTATTTGATTGTTTAATACTTTAACAAACCAGTTGATAAAATGCAACTGTTATTTTAAAAACCGAGAAAAGTACTCGGCTATTTGCTGGAACTTATGGAACCCGATCGGGCGGGTCTGGCACGGGTCGGGGAAATTATTGCGGGTTTTCCGGCGATTTTGAAGCATTTCGGGGAGATTACTTGATGATTTGGGGCAATTACCCAACTTTATGGAACGAATCTCTACCATTCGGGGAGATTACAGCCGGTTTTGGGAAATCCTCTTCAGCTCGGGAATACTTTTCCCACCACCATTGATAGAATCGCTTATTTATACATAACACCTGTCTTGTTTGAATACTTATTCCATTGTAGACAAGTTCTCAGCAAAGGAGTGGTGATGGATATGCAGCTTTCAGCGAATAGTGCCATCAAATTCGGTATCCTGGCCGGAATGCTGGCGATGTTTTTCGATGCCTCGATCGGCCACGGGTTATTTTGGCTGAATGATCCATACTGGACTTATTGGATTACCGATGCATCGTTGATAGCCATGATTGTCAGTCTCGGTTCCTCTTTTATGGGCATCGGTATCTGGCAAGGGGCAGTATTAATAGCCATACAAGCGTTGATTTTGGAATTTTATTATGATTTCCTCGCACCGATCGGCCTGCCTCAGCAGCCATATTGGCTTTCCGATTATGATGTCTGGATTACAGGCTACCCTGTTCATTTTTTGGTTTATATGTCAGGTTATTTACTCGCTTTATGGATATGGCGGCGTAAAGTCCATATGAAAAGAATAATGGCAGAATTACGACCAAGCAGGGTCGCCTTGTTCGCCCTTGTAACTGCGCTAGTTATTCTCCTTTTGGACGGGCTTATTACCCAACTATTCCTTCTCGGCGAAAATCCGGGATTGACGTTTTTTATCCAGCGACTTATTGTTGCATTTATTTTCTTATTTGTCTGGTTCAGCTATGTTGGATTGGATGTAAAAGGATATATTAGCGGGGCGCTACTGCTAAGCCTGGTTTGGCTCACCTATAATATGTACCTTGGTCCTGTTGGATTGCCGGACAAGTTTCCGACGTATCCCGGCTACCACGAGCTGTGGTTTATTATCTTTCCAGGGGCGCTTATTGCATCCATGATAGGGTTGGGAATAACAAAACGTCTGATGCCGATGGAGGATAAAGTGTCATGATCAGAATACTTTGCATTCTACTGTTCCTTCTGGTACCTGTGCAAACTGTCGAGGCTGCAACAAAAGAAGGACTTCAGGCTTTTGCAACTGCTTCTGGGGAAGGGAAAATCGTATCTGGGCAGGCTCCATTCGATTTCGGCAACACGACGGCAATGAATGGGACCATTTCCGTACGCACCAATAATATCGGAGATCGCTGGTCTGCTTTGATGAATATTGATGAGATGCTGGTTGATTCCTCCATAACCACAAAAGAAGGAACATTCCAGGTTGTCATCGACGAACCGCTGATCCACCATCCCAACGGGGTGGATCCGACATGGTTTGGTGTGGTCTACAATCAACCGATGCATGGCAGTACAGATACAGGGGTTACAGCACTTCCAAAGGTACAACCAGCAATTGCAGTGTGGGGCTGGGCAAAAGTTTACAAGAACGGCAGCCTTATCGAGGATAAAATACCCGCTCATGTAATGGTAGTGGAAAAGGGAACTCTAAAAGGAATTACAATGGCGATAGGTGTAAACGGACAAAAGCTTGGCGGCACACCAGACGGCCATTTGGTTGCCCACTGGCCGGAAATCGCCCAACTTGCGATGCCTGAACAACAAAAACAACGAAGAGAAATGGTGGGCTTTGGGGCAATCTTACTCCTGAATATTTGGTTTGGCTGGCTATGTATTCGCGAACGGCGCTCCAACACGAAAAAAGACAATTAGTTGTTTCTCCCCACAGGTAATCCGGTCCAGGATTACCTTTTTATTATTTCCGCCACTCAGCTGATTGACTTTTTCCCACCCTCACCATACGATTAAAGGTAACGTTCACATGTACGGAGGGGCTCTTTATGAAAACATTGGCTGATGCAAAAGGAATCGATGTACCGAAAGAAATAACTCGGATAAACCATCTCGTCTTCTGGCTGGCGATTTTTTGTTTTTGGTTTTCTACTTATATCTACATACCGACATTCGGTGTTTACTTGGAAACTACCGGACTATCATATTCTGCGATCGGTATCATTCTTGGAAGCTATGGAATTACCCAGATCATCCTGCGTCTTCCCCTTGGGGTGTTTTCCAGCGGATTGGAGCAGTTGCGGAAAATCCTGCTGTTCGTCGGCTTTCTTTTGGCGGTTGTCAGTGGACTTTGTCTCGTCTTCTTCGACTCTTTCACCTTCATCCTTATCGCGAGGCTGCTTGCAGGCGTGACAGCTTCGATGTGGGTAATGGCAACCATATTATACTCCCAGTATTTCAGTGACGACCGCGCTTCACAGGCGATGGGTGTGATGCAATTTTTGACTGTCTTCGCCCAATTGGTCAGTATGATTTTGTGTGGTTTTCTCGTCGACTATTACGGATGGGAATTCCCGTTTTGGATCGGCACGGTAACGGCTTTTGTCGGTGCAATACTTATTTTATTCGTCAAAGAATACAAGCCCGTCCGGCAGCCGCCCAAAATCAGTTTCAAGGAAATATTCCATAAAACAATCACATTAAAGAGATTAAAAACTGTTACTACATTGTCCCTGATCGGTCATGCCATTTTGTTTATCACCATCTTTGGGTTCTCGCCGATTTATGCCGTCAGGATCGGTTTCAGTGAACAGGAAATCATTTGGCTTGTGACTGCTTTTTTCGTACCGCATGCACTGGCATCCTTGTTTCTTGCATTCTATAACCTGCCCGCCAAATACAATCAGCTTATATTGGGATCCAGCTTTTTGGTCACGGGTTTGTTTCTGTTTATCATTCCGCAATCCGATTCCATCTTGAACCTGATCACAGCCCATATCGTAACAGGCCTCCTGTTGGGATTGGTCCTGCCGATACTGCTCGGGGAAGTCGTGGTGATCAGTACACCGGAACTTAAACTGTCAGCGATGGGATTCTATCAATCTTTTTATGCTCTTGGTATATTCCTTGGACCGATTGCCGCCGGCGAAGTGGCCCACAGGTTGGGGTTGAGCGAAGTATTTTATTTCGCCGGACTGTTGTCGTTGGTTGGCTTGATAATTGTGCTGTTAGGTCGTAGAGATTCTGATACCAATGCAATAAGGAGGTGACCAATAAATGGTCACCTCCTTACTCTTTATGCTTACAACTTTTCGTGGTCAAGAGGAATTTCTTCTTCAAACACACTGCCTTGGCCATTGTTCCACTCTATTATAAAGTAGCTGTTAGAAACTACTTCTTCATTCCACTCTCTAGATGATGCTGTTTTCTCGTATTCTATAGATCCTATCGTTTCAAAGGGATCACTCGTTTGATAATTTAACTTTTTCTGATACTCCACCCTGTCCATGTCTTCTCCAGGAACCATATATTTTAACGAGATTTCGGTCGTCTCAATTCCATTTTTCTCCTTGATTTTGCCAGGACCGATTTTGACCTGGTCCTCCTTTAGTGAGATGTTGTATCCCGTAACCTCCCAATTTTTACTCTGGCCGTTCAATTGAAATTGTTGTGTTTCTTGTTCGGATGGTGCTTTAAATCCCCATAACAATCCACCCACAATCAGTAGGAGAGCTGTGATGAGAACCAATCTTTTCTTCATGATCTTCCTCCTCTGGTTATCCGGTTGCCGTTATTGGTATGATGGCGGAATTATCCGTTGCTTGCAAGATATAAAAGCCCTAAAACTGTTGGAAAAAAATAACGAAAAACAGGTCCTGAAGTGCCCGATTTATCGTTCAGGGAGTTATCCGCCCTCCCATGATCGGCTTGGTAAGGTCCAGGACTGGAAGGTATTCACTATGGCATCAAAAAGGAGCGGCACCAGCCGCTCCCTCCTTATTTACATTTCAATATCGAAGACGTTGCGTTCGACGATCCGGGCGCTTTTCTTGCTGATTAAATTACCGCCGGATGAGTAGAATGCATTTTCTGCAATGATGGTATCCATTGCCGCTTCAATCGCTCCGGAATCTGGCGGCTCGACAGGGTTGTCGAGGGATACTGTCACGATTTTTTCTGCCTCGTTCAGAAATTTCATTTCCAATGTTTTCACATCTTTTCCTCCTTTTTAATGAATGGCTTGCCTTGTTTACTCAACTGTCAGCAAGGAACTGTCATTACGTTTCACCGAGTAAAGCGTGAGCGTCTGCAAAGGAATCAATGCAGTCGTGACAGCCATTAATTGATCTGGTGTGGCGTCGAGTTTCACATTATTGAACGTTTTGTTTTTCAATATGACACGGCCTGTCGAGCCATCCACACCGTTCTCGAATGCCAGCTGCAGCCTTGAATCGATTGTTTGTGATACTGCCATGTGCGTCACCTCCCTTCACTTGTATAATCGTTTCGAGGTGGCCGGGAGGTGTCATATAATATAAAAAAATCCGCCCGAGAGGAGGAATTCCTCCTCTCGGCAGATAATGGCTAGTTGCAAAATCACACTGGCATTTATTTGCTTTCAAAAAAATAATTCAAATCCCTATCAAAAATAATAGTAAAATATTATAATACATCCGTGCTTATATATGAATATACAGAATTTTCTTTAAAGCATTTAAAAACATAGTAATTCACTAGGAAAAGTGTGTTATAATGAAAAGCACACTGTTAATAACTTACAGGAGGTTTTTTCATGTCAAACAATCCACACGGCGGAAAATTAGTCAACCGTGAATTAGTTGCTGAAGGAAGAACGGAAGCTTTGAAAAAAGCTGAATCACTTAAATCGATCACCATCTCTCCATGGGCGGTTTCCGATTTGGAATTGATCGGAATCGGCGGTTTCAGCCCATTGACAGGATTCATGGGAAAAGAAGATTATGAGAATGTTGTACATAACACACGCCTTGCTTCCGGAACGGTTTGGAGTGTACCAATCACCCTTTCTGTGACAGAGCAGCAGGCAAATGAACTGGAAGAAGGAGACAAAATCGCCCTGATCGGGGAAGACGATGTCATATACGGCACACTTACCCTGAGCGAGAAGTTTACTTATGACAAACAACTGGAAGCCCAGAACATTTACGGAACGACAGATGAAGCACACCCTGGCGTCAAAAAACTGTATGACCGCGGAAATGTTTATCTTGGCGGGGACATCACCCTCCTGAACCGTCCGGATCATGGCGAGTTCACCGATTTCTATATGGACCCTAGTGAAACACGTCAAATGTTCGACGACCTCGGTTGGAAAACGATAGTAGGTTTCCAGACACGCAATCCGGTCCACAGGGCACATGAATATATTCAAAAGTGCGCTCTCGAAGCAGTCGACGGCTTGCTGCTGAATCCGCTTGTCGGAGAAACAAAATCTGACGACATCCCTGCAGATATCCGTATGGAAAGTTATCAGGTAATATTAAAGAATTACTATCCGGCAGATCGCACCCGTCTTGTCATCTATCCGGCAGCCATGAGATACGCGGGACCGAAGGAAGCGATCCTGCATGCGATTGTCCGTAAGAACTACGGATGCACCCACTTCATTGTCGGCCGTGACCATGCAGGTGTGGGTGATTACTACGGCACATATGAAGCACAAGACTTCATCACTCAATTCGAAGACGAACTAGGTATCGGCATTTTCAAATTCGAGCATGCTTTCTATTGCACCAAGTGTGAAAATATGGGCACAGCGAAAACATGCCCGCATGATAAAGAACACCATGTACACTTAAGCGGTACAAAAGTTCGCGAATTGCTCCGCAACGGCGAAAAGCCACCGAAGCAGTTCTCCCGTCCGGAAGTTGCAGAGGTGCTCATCAAGGGCATGAAACAAAGCTGAGTAAAGGAAAAAAACCATGTCCTTTGAAATGATATTTGTATCCATCATGGTATTAGCCATGTTAGGCGGACTACTCTTTGAAGTAGCCCGTCCTGACATGGTTGTTTTTTCAGTATTGACTATTTTCTTGATCACCGGGGTTCTCACACCGGAAGAAGCCTTGAAAGGTTTCTCCAACGAGGGAATGTTGACTGTGGCTCTCTTGTTCATCGTGGCAGCGCCATTGCAGAAGAGCGGTATCATCAATGACATGGTAAAGAGATGGCCAAGTGAAAACGGAAAGCCGAGGAAATCGATGCTTCAATTTTTCGGCCCGATTTCCGCCTTTTCCGGCTTTTTGAATAACACGCCGATTGTCGTCGCTTTTACACCCGTTATCAGGAAGTGGTGCCAGGACCGCAACGTTTCACCATCCAAGTTTTTGATCCCGCTCTCCTATGCAACTATTCTTGGCGGGACGATCACCCTGATGGGGACATCGACGAACCTGGTTGTCCACGGTCTTCTGCTCGACCGCGGGATGTCCGGCTTTTCCTTTTTTCAACTAGGCATTGTAGGTATTCCGATAACGATCATCGGCTTGATTTATTTATTTACGGTCGGTTACAAGCTCCTGCCCGACCACAAAGGTTTTGAACAGCAGGTCAAGGAGCATTACCGGGAGTATATCGCCGAAATGTCGGTTGACCCAAATTTTGCCTTCATCAATCACACGGTCAAAGAAGCAGGACTGCGACAATTGAAAGGTTTATATTTAATCGAAATTATCCGGCAGGATGAACGCATATCGCCTGTGAAAGCAACGACCGTTATCCAGTCCGGGGACCGTCTCGTCTTCACCGGACTGATCTCGACAATTGCCGATTTGCAGAAAATCAAAGGACTGAAGCTGCAAACTGGCGGCAAATTCAGCCTGGACGATTTAAAAAACGGCAATACCCAGCTTGTCGAAGCGGTCGTATCCCATCAATCTTACCTGGTCAATAAATCGATCAAACAGGCAAAATTCCGTTCATTGTATGATGCCGGGGTTATCGCCGTCCATCGTAACAATGAACGCATCCGCAGCAAAATCGGGGATATCATCTTACGGCCCGGAGATGCCCTTTTGGTATTGGGAGGTTCCGATTTTGTCGAGAAATACCGGCAGAACAATGACTTTTACGTCCTTTCCGCGTTGGAAGCACCGGAATTAAAAGAAGACAAGAAAAAAGGCTGGATAACGCTCGGATTACTGCTGGTGGCAATCCTGCTCGTCACTTCTTCCTTGTTGTCGATGTTCAAAGCCATGTCCTTGCTTGTCATTATTCTTTTGGCAACAAGGATCCTGACACCGCAGGATGCCAAGCAGTCTATTCAATTCCATGTCCTGTTGTTGATTGCGTCCGCCTTCGGAATCGGAGAGGCCGTCGAGAAATCGGGACTGGCCCAATGGGTGGCAGACAGTGTGCTTAGTTTCGGCAGGCCGCTCGGTTTACTCGTTATTTTGTTTTTACTGTATGTATTCACGAACTTGTTCACCGAACTGCTCACAAACAGTGCAGCAGCGGTCTTGATGTTTCCAATCGGCATGGAGCTGGCAGGACAGCTTCAAGTCGAGCCGATGGGGATGGCAGTGATCATCGCGATTGCGGCATCCGCAAGTTTCATTACGCCGATCGGGTACCAAACCAATTTAATCGTCTATGGACCCGGCGGTTACAAGTTCACCGATTATGTGAAGGTGGGGACACCTCTAAGTCTGCTCGTTATGATCACCACAGTGTTGATCGTTCATACAATATGGTTTTAGGAGGAGAAACAAATGGCAAAATCAGAAAATATCGTCTGGCATGAGTCAGTTATCACAAAGCAACAGCGACAAGAACAGAAAGGGCACAAGAGTATGGTCATCTGGTTCACGGGTTTGTCCGGATCCGGGAAATCGACCGTTTCCGTCGAGTTGGAAAAAGAGTTATACAACAGAAACATTCACAGCTATCGCCTGGATGGAGACAATGTCCGTCATGGATTGAACAAAAACCTGGGCTTCAGTCCTGAAGACAGAGCGGAAAACATCCGCCGTATCGGAGAAGTGGCCAAGTTGATGGTCGATGCCGGCCAAGTGACATTGACTGCCTTCATTTCCCCGTATCAGGAAGACCGCGACCAAGTCCGGGATCTCATGGATGATGGAGAATTCATCGAAGTATATGTAAAGTGCAGTGTCGATGAATGTGAAAAGCGGGATCCGAAAGGGTTGTATAAAAAGGCTCGCGCTGGGGAAATCAAAGGGTTTACTGGCATAGACGCCCCATACGAAGCACCTGAAAAACCAGAAATCACCATCGAAACAGATCAGCAGTCACTCGAGGATTCCGTCCAGGTCATCATCGACTATTTGACTGACAAAGGATACATTTAATATGAGGGAAAATCAGCTCGTAAGCCTGCTCGGCATCTGTTTAAGAGCGGGAAATGAGATTTTGGATGTTTATGAACAGGATTTCGAAGTCGAGATAAAAGCCGATCACTCCCCCCTTACCCAAGCCGACAAACGGGCTCATCGGGTTATCGTGGAAGGATTGGAAGCATTGGATGCGCAGTACCCAATCCTGAGCGAAGAAGGGGCGGAAATTACTTATGGAGAACGAAAAGGCTGGAACAGGTTCTGGCTTGTCGACCCATTGGACGGTACCAAGGAATTTGTGAAAAAAAATGGGGAATTCACCGTCAATATCGCTCTCATCGAAGACAATTATCCGGTACAAGGTGCCATTTATGCACCTGTACTCGACACTTTTTACTACGGAATTATCGGAGAAGGCGCCTACAAACTCGAAAATGCTTCCAAAGCTCCTGTTACGACCGAAGAAGAGCTCTTCCAGGCAAGCAGTAAACTGCCGGAGACGAATGACCCGGGCAGGATCCATGTTGTAGCCAGCCGTTCCCACATGTCGGAAGAAACCAGGAAGTTCATCGATGATCAAGAAGCGAAAGGGTTGGAAGTGGATGTCCTGTCCGCAGGCAGTTCCTTGAAATTCTGCCTTGTCGCCGAAGGAAGAGCAGACTTCTACCCTCGTTTCGCTCCAACCATGGAGTGGGATACCGGGGCCGGACAAGCCATCGTCGAAGCGGCCGGCGGAACAGTAATCAGGCATGATAACAACGAACGCCTTGATTATAATCGCGAGGATTTGACCAATCCTTGGTTTTTGGTGAAAATGAGGTAAGTACCTTACGCAGAAAACCTAATTCGAATGGAGGGCGACGATGGGCATTCGTTTTTATGAACCGGGAGATGAAGAGCAGATCAATCAGCTTTTTCAGAAAGTATTTAACAAAGAAAGAACGCTCGAACACTGGGATTGGAAGTTTAAGCAGAAGCCACTATCAGACAATCCATGGGTGCTTGTATTTGAGGAAGACCAGCAAATACTCGGTCACATTTCGTTATGGATTTCGGAAGTCTATATCAATGGAAGGGTCGAAAAGGCAGGATTGCGTGCCGATACCATGGTCGATCCGTCGGCACGGGGAAAAGGGATCTATAAATCACTCAATGAAGCGATGATATCCTATGCCAAAGAGGCAGGCATTGCTTATCTTTACGGGTTCCCTGCACCGAAAGCCAAACAGCTGCTGCTTGCACATACCAATGCGGTCAATTTGGGCGGAATTTCAAGATACATTTATGTACTTAACCCGGTTGCATTGCTCGCCGGCAAAACCAAGCTTGCGAAGCCGATGACGTTTGCCGACGGTTTCTATAACAAACTGCGCGCCCAAAAAGAGCCAAGAATCCTTCATGAAGGTCTGGCCATCGAACAAGTGACAGAATTGGACCCTGGCTTTACCGAACTCGCCAAAAAGACAGCCGCCTTTAAACCTTTCATCCTGAAGCGGAACGCTGAATATATGAACTGGAGATATGTGAACCATCCAGACAACCAGTACACCATCCTTGCTGTTAAGATTGAAGAACAGTTACAAGGCTACATTGTTATCAAAAAAGAAGAGAAGACTTTTAAACACGGATCTGTCATTAGTGCTTCGATTATCGACTGGCTAGGGACAAGCACTGTTCCTACCTGGCATATCCTCCTCCAGGAAGCCGTCGACTTCCTGAGAGACGATGTCGATATCATCCAGACCTGGTGTATGAAAGGGAATGAGGCAGAAGTCGCGTTGAAAAAGTTCGGTTTCATGGAAAAAGATAAACCGTCTGAACTCGTCGTCCATCCCCTTGAAGACGGAGCCGCTATCCAGGAGGATATAGTGGATTGGTGGGTAGTGCAAGGCGATATCGATTCTTTTTAAACATGAAAAAATCCCCTGCAGGAGTAATTAATCTGCAGGGGATTTATATGTTCTACTTTAAACTTGCCGGTAATGAATGAATGGTTTCAATCAACGTGTTCAGCTTCCCTTCGATCCGGTGGAGCAGATAAAAGGTAACCGCTGCCGGAAAACCGATATCAGTTAATAAAGGCAGCCATGTATCCATCTTCCAATTCCCCCTTTTCCTTTGTCGGCTGTAAAAATGCTAGATGAAAACATCAGAACTCACCTGTTCACACAGCCAATAACTCCCAGGATAGTGTTTTCTAAAGGGAGCAGGCTCAACCGCTCCCTTTTGAATTAGAATTCAATATCAAAAACGTTCCGTTCGACAATACGGGCACTCTTCTTACTGACTAAGTCACCGCCCGATGAAAAAAAGGCATTTTCAGAAATGATCGTATCCATCGCCGCTTCGATTGCTTCCGCATCAGGCGGTTCGACTGGATTGTCGAGGGATATGGTGACCAGCTTTTCTTCCTGATTCAGAAATTTCATTTCCAGTGTCTTCATTTGGTTTCCTCCTTTCTAATAAACATCCGTTACTCGACTGTGAGCAATGAACTGTCATTCCGTTTTACGGAGTAAAGCGTCAACGTCTGCAGGGGAATCAATGCTGTTGTGACAGCCATCAGTTGATCTGCAGTGGCATCAAGCTTCACGTTATTGAATGTTTTATTCTTCAGGATAGCCTTTCCGGTTGTCCCATCGACTCCCGTCTGAAATGCCAGCTGCAGCCTTGAATCGATTGTTTGTGATACAGCCATGTACGACACCTCCTTTCCCTTCTATAATCGTTCCGAAGTGGAAAAAAGGTGTCTCTTAAACAAAAAAATCAGGAAAATATCCGCCATCCTATCAATTTATTACTAGAATCACCATCATTTTCAAGAAGGGTTTGGCAAGTCGGACCATTTTATACAAGATTCATATTGGTAATTATTTTCATCATGATTCATATAATCGATTGAACCAACATCGCTGCAAACCTCCATGTTAAGGGAACATTCTATTCGGGTAAACGATAACTAATAGTAAAAAATTCTCATTTAAAACCCTTTCTAGCAAAAAATAAATTTACTACTTGGGTGATTCGTAGTAAAATAATAGTTAGTGTTCTTATAATTTAAGTCTATTTTTGTAATATTAAGGGGATAGATATATGACTGATACACGAAAAAAGTCGAGAATTAGGAAAAAGAAGGTTAGAAGGCGTAAGCGTCTTTTGTTTATATTAGTACCATTTTTAATTTTGATTGGAGCCACCACTGCTTACGGTGCTTATTTATATAACAAAGCGGGTGAAGTCGTATCTGATTCATACGAAGATGTCGGTAGAGAAAAATCCGAACTGCGGGCAGAAGAAGTCGATCCAAATGTGGATAATGTTTCGGTATTATTCATTGGTGTGGACGACAGTGAAAAACGTAATTATGATGGGAATTCCCGCTCCGATGCCTTGATGCTGGCAACCCTTAATAAGGATGATAACTCTGTTAAGCTGTTGAGCATCCCGAGGGACTCTTATGTGTATGTGCCGGAAGTAGGATACAACACGAAAATCAACCATGCCCATGCGTATGGCGGTCCGAGAGCGTCCATTGAAGCGGTAGAGGGCATGCTCGATATTCCTGTCGATTATTATGTACGAATGGATTTTGAAGCATTCATTGATGTAGTCGACGCATTGAACGGTATCAATGTAGATGTTCCTTATGAAATGTCTGAACAAGATTCTAACGATAAAGCTGGTGCCATTCACTTAATGCCTGGCGAACAGACATTGAACGGTGAGGAAGCTCTGGCTCTTGCCCGGACAAGAAAACAGGACAGTGACATAGAGCGCGGTAAACGCCAGCAGGAAATCATCCAAGCGATCATCAGTAAAGCAACTTCGCTTGGCTCAATTACCAAGTTTGATGATCTGATGGTTGCTGTTGGGGACAACATGCGCACCAACATGACATTCAATGAAATGAAGAGTTTCATCTCTTATGGCACTAGTGGAGACCTCAATGTGGAGACCTTGAATCTAAAAGGTTATGATACACGTATCAATGGTATCTACTATTACCAGCTGGATGATACAGATTTGGCAAACAAAAGAATCGAGCTTAGAGAACAGCTGGATTTGCAAGAATCAGAACATCCAGATACAGAGTCAAGTACTGAAACAGGTACGCAAACACAACAATAAAAAAACTGCCAAGAGACATGTCTCTTGGCAGTTTTTTTATTCTGCAAGTTTGGTGTGGAATAAAATCTACTATTCCCCAAAAAATAAACAGGCTATACACTATATGTGAAGTAGCCTGTTACCATTTGCCTATCAAAATTTTTTCAGTATAATCCGAAACATGAATTCAAAGACTTTGAGGATCCGTTTCCATCGAAATGGCTGCTTGATCAACCGGTACAGCCACTCTAAGTTGAGATTGATCCATAATTCGGGCGCTCGCTTTACTTCGCCTGCGATAACATCGAAGCTGCCGCCGACACCCATAAACAGGCCTTTTTCAAATTCATTTTTGTATGTTGTGATCCACTTTTCCTGGGCAGGTGAGCCAAGTGCTATAAACACAAAATCAGGCTGTGCCTTCTTGACTTCCTCCACAATCGACCGGTCCGTTAAATCAAAAAAACCATGGTGGTGGCCAGCTATCTTCAAATATGGATGCAGCTCTTTCAATCTCTTAACAAGCTTGTCGTTTACATCCTTGGTTGCTCCCAGAAAATAGCAGCTTAACTGTTTTTCCTCTGCATATCCGATTAAAGAAGTCATCAAGTCAAAACCAGGCAGCCTGCTTTTGATTGGATTTCCTAGAAACCTTGATGCAATAACGATACCTGCCCCATCCGGTGTAATAAAATCAGCTTCTTTTAACAAGGATTTATATTCCGGCTGCTCTTTAGCCTGCATAACTATTTCTGGGTTGGCTGTCACGATGAACGTTTTTTCATGACTCTGCAGCCGTGGATAGATATGTTGTTGGAGCAGTTCATTCTGACTCATATTGATGAAAGGTATATCCATTATGGATACGGAATTTATAAATTTCGACACATTTAAACAACCTCTCATAAATCTACATAACTTTCAAAATAAATCAGCTATATTTCGACAAGTCCACATACTATTATCCCATTAAAATGTATTTTGGACAATTAGTATTTTCTGATTTTTGTCTCAGATTTTTCCTTTAAGAGCTTCCGTCGCAAAAGTACTGATGCTCTCCGATAGTTAGAAATTACTAATGTCTTACCTTATAGGAATATGATAAAATATTTAGATAGAGTTTCTTATAACAACAGGAAGGGGTCTTTATTTCAAAAATGAAGAATATTCTAATACGAGCAGGCATTTCTCCGCTTGATAATTTTGATGCAAGTTATATGCTGCTTAATAATTCAATCGGCGGAAATGTAGGCAATTTGATATATCAATATAGTGTATTCCGGACACTAATGACGGAAGGCACAACCATAACACCAGACTACTACAACTATGATCCAAAAAGAGCAGATGAAATCAACAAAAACTATGACTGCTATATTATTCCGTTAGCTGACGCTTTTCGGAAAGATTTCGTCCCTACGTTACGTAAATATACGAAGCTTATTAAAAAGCTTAATATCCCTGTTGTCGTGATAGGGGTAGGTTTACGTGCTCCGTTCGAACCGAAATTAAACGAAGGTTTCCCATTCGATGAAGATGTTAAGGCTTTTGTCAGTGCAGTATTAGAAAAGTCTAACATGATTGGTGTGCGCGGTGAAATTACGGCTAAATACCTTTCTCGTCTCGGCTTTCGCGAAGGTATTGACCATACTGTAATCGGATGTCCATCCATGTATGCCTTTGGTAGAGAGCTGAATATAAGGGAGACAAATATCACTCCAGATTCGATGGTCACCGTCAATTCATCGAAGCTTTCACCTAAGAATGTACTTGACTTCATCACTAGAAGTATGAAAGAGTTCCCGAACCATTATTTCATTCCACAATGGAGAAAAGAAATGGAATTGACTTATACAGGGTCACCTACCATTGGGAAAGCGGCCAACAACTATCCAGTTAAAATGTCCGATCCTGTTTACATGGAAAACCGAGTCCGGTACTTTCTTAATGTGCCAACATGGCTAGATTTTATCCGACAAGCCGATTTAAGTTTCGGTGCAAGACTACATGGTAATATCGCTGCTGTTCTTGCCGGTACACCAAGCATATTGCTACCTAAAGACGCCCGCATGAGGGAATTAGCGGAATATCATCAATTAACGCATGTCATGGCACATGACATTGATGAAAAAACCAAACTAATGGATTTGGTAGATAAATTAGATTTCCAACAAGTCCATAAAAACCAAGGTTCAAACTTCGATCATTTCGTCGATTTCTTAAACAAAAATAAATTGGACCATATTTATAGAGAAGACATCAATCCTTCCTCCGTGCCATTAGATAATGAACTTGCCAATATCAATCTTAAACAGCCCATCGTACCAATAAGCGGTTGTTCTCTCGAAGAAATGGTTAGTAGATGGGAAAGTTACTATCCAAAAGTCGAAGCGAAGTATGGACAAAAACAGAAAAAACAATTGGCAGAAAAAAATAAAATCATCAATAAACAAAAAGCGACTTTAAATAGAAAGAGCGTGCGTTTAGCTTTAAAATTTGCTGACAAATTAAGCAAACATTAATATTTAAAAAAGACTGTCCAAAGATGCTGTGTTCAGCTCTCTGTGACAGTCTTTTTTGTGTATTAATTTCTTACCAATTGACTTCGTTTGGAAGCGTCCCTGCGATACTGCTTTTTCTCTTCCTTAGACATTTTTTTATACGAGGACAGAAACTCTTGATACTTTGGCATAATTTCCTCAACACTACCAAAATCCTTTACCCTGCCAAATTCGAGCCAAAGAATTTTTTCACAGAACTCTTTCATTTGGGCAATGGAATGGCTGACAAAAATCATTGTTTTTCCTCTGTCTTTGAATTCTTTCATCTTGGAAAGACTTTTCTCCGCAAAAGCCTTATCCCCTACGGACAGAGCCTCGTCAATAATTAAAATATCCGGATCGATCGTCACGGAAATGGCAAAACCCAACCTCGATTTCATCCCGCTTGAATATGATTTAACCGGCTGATCGATGAATTTTTCCAATTCCGCAAACTCAATTATATCTGATTCCATTTTCTTTATTTCTTTTTTGGAGAAACCGAGCATCAGACATTTCAACTCAATGTTATCTCTACCGGTAAGATCAGCCTTCAGTCCGGAAGCTACAGCAATCAAGGAGGCTTGTCCATTTAGCTGCACTGTACCGGTCGTCTCTGGAACTATTCCAGCAATAATATTGGAAAGAGTGGATTTTCCTGAACCGTTTATCCCAACAAATCCAATAACATCACCCTTTTCCGCTTCAAAGTCGATATCTTTCAATGCCCAAAATTCTTCTCCGTAACTTTTAGGCAGTACTAAATCCTTGATTCTTTCGGAAGTAGATGAATACAATTTATATTTTTTTGAAACATCGTTAACAATAATTGATTTTTCCATTCAAATCCCTTTCCTATTAAAGAAAATCGATAAAATGCCTTCTGAATTTCACATGGAGAGATGAACCGACTAAAAACAATACTATAGTTAATACCCAGAAATACAATGTATATTCCCAGTTATTGATAAAATACCATTCAGTACCGAGAAACCCTGCCCGGTAACCTTCAATTAGGTAATACAGCGGATTGATTTGCATAATAATCTGCAGTTTATCCGGCAGAGTATCCATCGTCCATAAAATCGGTGATAAATAAAGAAACATTCTCAATGTCGCATTCAAGAACATGTGTACATCTCGCACGATGGTCGAAAGTGTAGAAGTAACCAACGCCAACGCATAGGTAATAGCAAATGTTGCAAATAGAAAGTATATAATTTGAAGATAGTAAATATTTATTGGAAAACCAGCTATTACTAATATAACTATGGTAATTGCAGCCATAATAAAATGAACATAAAGCTGAGAAAATATCATAAAGTTCGGTATTACACTCATTGGAAAGTTCATTTTAGAGAGCATGCGCAAACGTGTGTAGATGGACTTAGACGCTAGTATGGTTGACTGGTAAAAGAAAAACCACACAAGAATACCTGATAACATCCATGGAAAGAAACTAACCATTTCGCCATTTGCCAATTCAATTGGCTCTTTCTCTCTAATTCCAAAACCAAAAACAAACCAATAGATAGCTACCTGGATCAGTGGATTGATTATTTCCCAAGCCATACCAAGATAATTACTATTATTGGCGCTCTTCATTTCATATAAGGATAACCTTCTTATCAAATAAAAGTGTTGTATCTGTTCTTTTATTACTAGTAGTGCAGATTTCATAATAATTTACCTTTCCCGTTCCCGAAAAATAACTGTTAAAAGTTCGCCGATTGTGTTCTTTCCCTTTGACGCAATCCTTAATATTATACCACAAAATTAAGAACGATAAGCTAATCCATATAAATTTAGGACCAAGACACAGCATGTTAACTGAGCTGATTCTTTCAATACTCAAAAAGGTATTATCTATATAGATAATACCTTATCATTCTTATATCAACTGTTTTCTATTCATCTTGAGGCTCTTTGCTTATTAAGTTGTCGAATAATTGCAGCCAAAGGTCATAATGTTTTTCCTCATTATATTTGTTAATGGCGTAACTGTGCCCGTTTTGTCCCATTACATTTGCTTTTATCGGAGCCTTTAACAATTTGACAACCTTTGAAGCAAACTCTTTCCTGTCTTTGTTCGGTACAACATATCCAGTTTTTCCATTTTGGATAATATCGCGAGGTCCATAATTGACATCATAGCTGACAACAGGAGTTCTATTTATTAATGACTCGATGATTACCATACTAAATCCTTCAAAACGGGATGTGAGAGTAGAAACAGTAGCTTGTCCAAGAACTTCATCAACAGAATTGCTATATCCCATGAGGGATACATGATCATTTAACGCCAAATCATCAATGATTCGTTGAAGTCGTTCTCTATCCGGACCATCCCCGTAAATTTTCAACGAGGCTTCAGGCACTTCGTCTACTACAAGTTTGAAAGCATTAATAAGTTCGTCCAGACCTTTTTCTGGATGATATCTTGATACTGCCGTCACTAAGTTGTCTTTCTTATAGACTTGCTTTTCCTTAACACTAACAAAGTGAGGAATGACAAAGATATTTTGATAGTCTCCGAATTGTTTTATAATATCTTCCTTTTGTTGTTCCGTCAACACAACAATAGCTTCTACATTATCAATATTATCAAGTAGCGGTTGATGATTATCTTTTATAGGACTTCCGAATTCATGCGGCTTGGCGAAATGGTTCGTATGGATTGCATAGATTCTGTTTACAAGGTTTTCATCCATATCCATTACCTTAGATGCAGATCCCACCCCGTCACAAATCATAAAAGGTTTTTCTTTATGGGCTGAACATAGCTCATTCAACCAGAAAGTATGGAATTCCTGATTATTCTTGAATCTCTCCACTTTGCTTGAATGTCTATTAAATAAATGAATGTTACTTATTTTTTCCTTGTCGTTATACCATCTGTTCAAGTAGCAAAATCCGTCCAGAGTATAGAATAGTTCTTGCTTTGGTTTGTTTGTACTCAAGTCAAAATAGATCCTGCTGATTATATTGCCTTCTTCTGCAAACTTTTCTCTTAATACTCTTGCCCGATTGTCATTAAAATAGTCAATATGCTGGAGAACACCATTTTTTGTCCATTTTTTGTATTTGCGATATAGCCCGTTTTCAAAGTAGCGTGCGTTATTTGACTCTAAATCTAAATGGGCATCCAGTCCTTCTTCTTCAGATGATGAGGCATATCTGTAATACTTAATCGACTCTTCGCTCATCCCGGACATGGTATTCTTATTACGATAATAATCATAAACATTAATAATATTGACATCTTTTCCAAGTCTTCCTACATCCCTGAGACGCGCTGAAATGTCTGGATAGTTCTCTTTATAATCCAATGTGATGAGATCCACGTCCCATCCCTTGGCACTGAACATCTTTGAGCGGTTTAACATTACCTGAGTGATACCGCCTTTATTTACATCGATATCATATAAAAGCATAAATAGCTTATTGTTCATGTTTATCACCCCTTGTCCGTAAGTGTCTCTTCCTCTTCTTTTTCCAAAATCAATTGATCTACGACTCGCCTGCTTGACTGGCCATCTATATGATCAAAGAAATAATTTATAAAAGGTTCGATTTTATCCATTTTGTAATCTTCCTGATGGATGGTTCTGATTAAATCTTCCGTTGTCTTCGCAAGCGGCCCAGGAATAAAGGAGTGGTAATTATAATAAAAATCACGTTTTTGCACATATTCTTCCACATCGTAAGCAAAGAATATCATTGGCTTATTTAGCAGGGCGAATTCAAAACAAACGGAGGAGTAGTCCGTAACTAGTATATCAGTGATGAATAAAAGGTCATTTATCTCTCTGTAATCAGAGAAATCGTAAAAGAAGTCCGTGTATTGATAAGGAATTTGAATATCATTCTTAACAAATGGATGAATCTTTAATATAAATACATATTCATCACTAAGTTCATTGTAGAGTTTCTCCAGGTTCAATGCTTCCATCCGATAATGGGCAGACTGCTGTCCATTGCCCCTGAAAGTGGGAGCAAACATGATGACTTTTTTGCCTTTTAAGTATGGATGTTCTTGATAAATTTCTTCTCGTACCGTCTGTTTATAATCCTCATCAAAGAAAATATCTGTCCGAGGAATGCCGGTAGCAACTACATTTTCTTCCGGTATTCCAAATCCTTCTGCATAATGAGGCGCTATATTCTTTGAACTAACGGTAACCTTTGTATAATTCCGGTGATTTAATGACTTTGGCGATGGTCCCCCAGGACGTCCAATCCGGCTAAAACCGAATGTTTTAAATGCTCCAACTGCATGCCATAGCTGAATAAGTTCACTATTTCTTCTTATTGTTAATGGATAAACCATTGGATAAAAATCATCCAATAAGATGAATTTTGATGTAGCCAACTGATAGGCAAGATGAATCAACTCACCATAGCTTTTCTTTTCTCCTACACCTTTTTTAAGTGCAAATTCATATGTTAAATCTAAATCCCTTGAAGCCATTTCATCGTAGACAAATTTGAAGTTGCCACCCAACTCCTCCCTGCTATCTGAAGCAAACAGCACTTTCTTCTTATTTACAGGGAATATCCAGCATAATCTATAAATAACACCGAAAAGTTTCTTTTGAAAAAACTTATAGAAGACTCCACTGGTTTCGGGAGCATCCAACTGCATTTCCCTTGGATCGAGATCTTTCAATTTGGTAGAGACCAGCTTTAACGTTTTGTGGGTAAAGTCATAAGTTGCCAACAAGTTATATTTCATTTCTCTTCTGGCAGTAAAATATTCCATTTTCGCAGCATGGAAACCATCACTCAGATAATTCTCAATGTTCCCGAGAGGAAACACTTTTTTATACTTTTCCTTACTTGAAACAAACGCCTCTACTTCTAGATAGAGGAAATAGTCACCTGATTCAAGTGGTTTATCTCCCTTTGACAAGGTTGCAAAATTGACTGCCCCCTCAAAACCTGCCCATTGATATTGTTCCTCGATAGTCTCTTCAGTCTGAAGTTCGACTACTTTCTTATCTCTCAAAGGAATTACAAACTTTTTTTCATTATTACAATATAGCAGTAAGTTTTTTCTAACAAGGTCATCATTGTCCATGGGAACACCTTCTAGATAAAAATACCCTTCCAACTTTAACTGTGGTCCATTCCAGTTAAGAGAGGTAATATCCCTATGTACCTTGAGATCATTAAGGTCATCTTGTTCCACAAAGTCCGTTTCGGCTGTAGAGGCATATTTTACGACGTTATCTGAATTTATAACAACTTCTTTTCCTTCAATAACCACTGGATTTCCTTGCCCATTCTGTCGCTTAACTGATCTTTTCAGACGTTTTTTTAAACGAGTAAACATACATGTTAGCTCCAATCTGTCCTCAAAACTTGAAATGAAAATAGAAAAGAGGGATCTACTCTCCCCTTTTCCATTAATATAACCCAATATTATTAAAATAAGTGCTCTACGATTCTTTTACTTGCATTACCATCCGTATAGTCAAAAAATTTATCGCGGAAGCTGTGAATTTGCTCCTTATTAAAACGTTCTTCCCGAAGCCATTTTACTAAGGAAGATGTATCTCTGAACAAAGGACCAGGTATGAACGATTCATATTCATAATAAAAATCCCGTTCTTCAATATATTCTTCTAAATCAAACGGAAAAAAACACATCGGCTTGTCTAACAAGCTGTATTCAAAAATGACAGAAGAGTAATCTGTAATCAACACATCACATAAGTACATCAGTTCCTGGATACCAAAGTCGCTCGATAAATCATAGACAAAGCTCTTATGCCTCTCTCTATCCAATCTTATAAATTTCATATATGGATGGAAGTGAGTGACAAGAGCATAGGTTCCTTCCAGATGCCTTTCCATTTCTTCCAGATCAAATGGCAGATTAAATGACTCTTGATAGTGACTTTTCCCACGGAAGGTGGGGGCATAAAGGATTAGCTTTTTTCCGTTCAGTTCTGGATAAAGCTTCTGAAATTTTGCCATAGTAGCAGAAGTTTTTTTACCATCGTAGAAATAGTCTGTTCTAGGAAGACCGAGCGGAAGAATTCTGTCCCCGGGCATATCAAAAGCTTCAGCGAAGTAGGGTACAACCTCTTTTGAACTGACTATGGCATTTGAATAGTTAGAATGAATGTTAACATGCTGCAGGTACTCTACACTTGGTCCGAAAGATTTCCCCTTGGTACTATGCCCGAATTTTTTAAATGCACCCGCTGCATGCCATAACTGGATTATTTTTGTCTTTTTATGCGGTTTAATTACATATACCGGGTAATAGTAGTCGTCGATTACGAAATATGCCGAAGTAGCGAGATGATAACAGGCCCTTACTAAGTGCAGTACATAATCTACCTTGCCGAGGTAAGAAGACTGGTACTTTTTAAAAAGCATCGTAAAGGTGTAATCTCTTTCGCTGTTTTGCAATTCCTCATACAAATATAGCAAGTTTCCCTTTAAACGTTCCTCTCTATAGGATGCAAAGGTAACCTTATCCGCCTTTAAAGGGAAAACAAAGGAGAATATAGAATAAATAGTTTTCAATGCCATATTAACTGCAATTAAAAGCATCTTATTTAACTTCTTCATTCCATATCCATCCTTACTTTTCCAATTATATCTTCCATTCCATCACTGTTTTTCCCCAAGAGGTAGTCAAATCCTTTTCAAAACACTGAAGTATATCATCAATAGACTTAATTTCATTTACTGAACCTATCAACGTTTCAAAATACTCCTGCATTTTAGGATTTTCGCTCAGCAGCTCGACCGTATTTTCAAAGTCTACTCTGCCACTTCTGCTGCTTCCGATCATGGTAATACCTTTCTCAAGTACCATCCTGGTATTAATTTCCACAGGTTCTTCTGAGACTCCCAAAATGGATATAGATCCTTCCGGTTTGATATAGTCAATAATTTGATTTATTGCATATTGGCTTCCTTTTCCTCCAACACATTCAAAGGCATGATCCAATTCAAGGTTTTCTGGAATCATGTCAATTTGATGAACTTCATCCACAAACGAAAAGTGATCCAGTTTATAAGGGGTTTTTCCAAACACAATTACTTTACTGTCTTTGTAAAGGGTTTTAAGAATCAGGGAAGTGATGAAGCCAAGATTCCCGTCGCCCCAAACACCAAATACTTCCCTTCTAACATGGGCGCGTTGATCGAACCGGACGATAGAATGCATGGCAATGGTAATCAATTCCATAAACGCACCTACATGAGGATTGATGTTGTCACCCAGGGGTACTAAGCGATCTCTGTTCAAGAACACATAGTCCTGCATGAATCCATCAAATCCGCTTGAACGGAATTTACTTGACCTTAAATAGTTTTCTGCGACAATCTCGTCTTCTTCCGAAGGTGTGTTAGGTACCATAACAACTGGGGTACCAGGTTCAAATTCTTTCTTCGGGTCATATACTACTTTTCCAATCCCTTCATGTATCAAAGCCATCGGAAGTTTCTTCGACAGCGCTTCTTTACCGCGTGTTCCGGTATAATAACGCTGGTCGGCAGCACAAATCGACAAGTGTGTAGGTCTGACCACTATATACTCTGAATTTAAGGAATAGTTACTATAGGTGACTTCCAATTGTCGTGGAGATACTAACCGGTAAACTTGATTTATCATTTGGATATCCGCTCCTGTAAAATTGCTTTTGCAACTTTTAAATCATAAGGGGTTGTAATTTTAATATTAAACAGTTCCCCTTTAACAATTTTTACTTTTTCACCTTTAAGGGCACAAATTTTACAAGCGTCTGTTAATACATTTTTCTCTTCTTCAGTCAGTTCGTTATAATGGTCAACCAAAGTTTGTATATTGAAACTCTGTGGTGTTTGTCCCTGGAACATCGTGTCACGAATCGGTATATTGTCAATTATTTCTCCGTCGTTTGACTGCAGGATAGTATCTACTGCCTCTATAGCGGTATCGACAGCTCCGTGCTTTAATGCTTCATCAATATTTTCTTCTATAATGCGGTGTGTAAGAAAAGGCCTTACTGAATCATGGGTAACGATTACATCGTCTTTACCAATCCCGAACTCATTCTTAATATAACGTATCCCACTCATAATAGACTCGTTTCGATCACTTCCACCTTCAACGACAACTAAACGGTCATTTTCGCCTATGTGTTTCTTTATAATGTCTTCAGTATAATTAATCCATTCTTTCGGGGATACAATCAATATTTTTTCAAAACGGTCGTTTAGTATAAATTTTTCAATAGTATGGATGATAATCGGCGTTTCATCAAGGGTAATAAATTGTTTTGGCATATTGATATTCCCCATCCGCGTCCCTTTACCACCAGCTAAAATCTCAGCATATATCACGATAAAATCTCCTTTTCTCTGTTTATTAATTAATTAGTCGCTTCTTCATATATATTGTCGAATATTTTTACACAAAAAATACAAATTTCAAATTAAATATACACGTTTTAACAAATACGTGCAACATACTGGCAGACAGGCTTGCAATAATGTTGGACATCCATTTTTTAATGATTGATAAAGGTATGATAACATTCGATAATATTTCTGGTATTTATGAGGGTTTATTGATTCTCTCTGTTTTATCAGAGGTATTCAACCTGATTTTTACCCTTAATGACATAGTGATAAACACTGTTATATAATAGGAAGGGATATGCATGTTTTTCTACTATTTTCATTATTTCACTCTTACGGTATTCTTTAAAGGGCAAAAACTCTTGGCAGTTTGTATCTTCTCAGTATCCAACTGATTATTTGTATCATTATTGATTTATTTTCCAAGGATTATTAAACGGCATTTCAAGTTGGAATTAATGCCATGTTTTGGTCCTTGTCTTTAGCCGAATAAACGTTTAATATGTAAATTACTATGGGTAATTATAAGAGATTAAACGCTCTTTCTAATTTGCTCCTAAAGGAGGGCTTATCATGAAAAAAGTAATAACTTACGGCACTTTTGATTTAATTCATGAAGGCCATATCAATATACTGAAACGTGCAAAAGAGTTAGGAGATCATCTTACTGTTGCAGTTTCTTCAGATTCCTTTAATAACCAAAAAAACAAGAGAGCTTACCACAACTATAAAACACGCAAATTCATTTTAGAGGCTATCCGTTATGTTGATGATGTCATTCCTGAAAACAACTGGGAACAAAAAGCAGATGATATTAAACGTTTAAACATCGATACTTTCGTGATGGGAGATGACTGGGCAGGAAAATTCGATTACTTGAAAGAATACTGTGAGGTCATTTACTTGCCTAGGACATCCGGCGTCTCCTCCACACAAATCAAAAATGACTTATTTCGGGTGGATCATGGGTAGAGAGCTCATCATTTCAATCTATCTGTTCCTAGTCAGAATGACATTCAACCTATTTAATTTAGCGCCTCTTAAAGAAAAAACAACTTTGGTCGCCTCTTTCGGGGACAATATTTCCCATGTAGCCGATGAGTTGGCGGCAAAAACGGATACCGAAATTATTATCTTAAAAACAGCAGGCTGTAAAAAGGACTTTAGTCACTTGAATGCTGCTGTTATTAATTTTGAGTCTAGAAATCTCGTAAACTTTATAACTTCCATCTTTCATCTAGCAACTTCAAAGGTAATTTTGGTTGATAATTATTATGGTTTTTTATCTGTCATGAATTTTAAACCTGATGTAATTTGCGTTCAATTATGGCATGCTGCCGGTGCTGTCAAACGCTTTGGTTTAAGAGACCCATCTATAAAGAATAGATCACACCGGGCAATTAAACGTTTCGAGGAAGTCTACAAGCGATTCCACTATGTAGTGGTGGGCTCGGAAAAAATGTCCAACATTTTCAGAGAGAGTTTTGGCTTAAGTAACCATAACATCCTGCGTACAGGGATTCCTAGAACCGATTTCTTTTTTGACAAAAAAGAAACACATGAAATTGAGCGTCAGTTGGAAAAACAGTTTCCAGTCATCCGTGACAAGAAAGTAATTTTGTATGCACCAACATTCCGGGATGATCAATTGACATCTCCGAAACTTGCTCTCGACTTAGACAGATTGTACCAGGAATTCAAGGATGAATATGTAGTATTCCTTCGTCTGCACCCAGCAGTCACTTTTCAATTAAAAAATCAGTATCCAGACTTTGTGGTAGATGTGAAAGACTATGAAAATATTAATCATTTGTTGCTTATAACTGATATTTTAATTTCAGATTACTCATCCATTCCATTTGAATATGCTTTGTTGCATAAGCCGATGATTTTTTACAGTTATGATTTGGAAGAATATCAAACAGCCAGAGGTTTCTGGGAAGATTATCGAAGAAACATGCCGGGACCAGTAGTCGACAGCACAGAAGAAATTGTTGAAATCATTAAAAACAACCAATTTGACATGGGGCGTATAAGAGATTTCGCCAATGAGTGGAATCAGTATTCCAGAGGTAATTCCAGTGAGTTACTCATTTCATTTGTATTTGAAAGTCAAGAGAGAGCGAGAGTGCTCAATCAATAAAAAATACCACTCCCTTATCACCGGAGTGGTATTTTTTATTCTATTTTAGATAAGCGCTGTGAATCCACGCTGTCTTGCCATCAATCGTGCCTCGATACCAAGTGTTATTTCCGACTGTTTCAGTTAAATTAACTTTGAAGATTCTACTTTTATACTTTCCAAGATCATCAATGACTAGATTTTTGCTGCCGCCCCAAGCTTTACTGAAGGCACTTCCTTTGCCTACAATCTCGAAAGTCTTTGCTTTATGGTCGACACTTGCATGATTATAAGTGACCATATCACTCTTCTCTACCCAGCCAATTGTTCCACTTGTACTGCTTGGCTTCCTGCTGATTAAGAAATAAGTTTTTCCATTCATTTTTGTCTGTTTCTTAATATAGTAGACTGCATTCGTATAGTTGTCAGCTGAGAAAGTAGTAGACGTATCTCCTGCCGTTTCATATATTTGTGCTGAACCACGCAAATGACCAAGCTTGCTTACTCTGCTTTCTTCACCGGCAGTAACATAACTGGAGTGAACCCAAACCGTTTTGCCATTCAATACACCACGGTACCAAGTGTTATTTCCGACTGTTTCAGTCAAGTTCACTTTGAATTGCGCATTTTTAAAGTTTGCAAGGTTATCATAAACTAAGTCTTTTTTACCTCCCCATGCCGTTGCATAGGCACTTCCTGATCCCTCTATGCTGAACGTTTTAGAATTGGAATCTAGTCCACGATGGCTGTGCACGTCCATGTCTTGAGACTTGACCCAGCCGATCACACCCCTGCTGCTGCTCGGTTTATTACTGATCAAATAATAAATTTGGTCATTTACTTTTGCTTGTTTCTTAATATAATAAACAGCATTTGTGTATGGCGAGGCCGAAAATGCCGTTCTATTATCACCGATCTGTTGAAAAATAGTGGCATTACCGTGAAGATGCCCCAGCTTACTTGTGCTGCTTTCTTGTTTCGTTGTTAAATTGCTGGTGTGGATCCAAACAGTCTCCCCATTTAAGGTTCCACGGTACCAATAATTGCTTCCAACCTTCTCGGTCAGGTCAATGTTTACTTCCTGGCCTACATAGTTGGAAAGATCTGAATAAATCACATCTTTAGGTCCTCCCCAGGCTTTGCTGTAAGCAGAACCGCTGCCTCTTACATAGAAGGTCTTTTTCCTGCTGTCTACTCCTGTGTGTGCATAGGTGTTCATATCTTTTGCCTTTACCCAGCCGATAACTCCCTTTTGGCTGCTCGGCAGTCGACTGATAAGATAATAAGTATCACCCTTAGCTTCTGTTTGTGCTTTTATATAGTAGACCGCACTTGTATAATTTTCAGCGGAGACCGCTGAAGAGCTTACACCAGCATATTTAAATATTCTAGCATCACCATGCAGATGTCCAAGCCTGCTTGTATTTGCCTTTGCTCTCTCAAAGTTATCATATCTTGATCTTACCAAGCTTATAAACTGATTCCAGCTGTAACCATATCTTGCAAAATATCCATGAGGGTCCACATGCGTGGTACCGCCCAAGTAGTTACTAACCGCTTTATGGGACCACAATGTACCTTGCCCGTCACTTTCCGCGCTGTTAACCCCTAACCCATAGTTATACAATATAGAGGCAATGTAATCTGCATAGTTATTAATCGACTTGGCGAATTGATCAAAGTTACTCACTCTTACCAATTCTACATGGACAAAACGCTGGTTGGCGTATGGTCCTGCCCCCCATGCACCCAAATCTAATGGGTGAATCTGAATTACCCTTTCATCGTCCACAAATGCATGTACAAAGGCGTTTCGATGATTTTGGGACATGTAAGAGATTTCACTGGTTATCGTTGAATAATCATTTGCCGTTTCATGAGCAACGACCCCTTCTACTTTACCGAAACCATTCCTGTAATTAAATTGAGTAAAGAAGTTTTTAAACTGATACTCGACATTCGCTACAGGTAAATTGCTGATATAGCTGTTCACGTCGGGATAACTTCGTTTAGCCCCCACAATTCCTTCTCCTGTATCATGCTGGTGTTCACTTTCTACAACACCATCCCTCCAACCTTCCGGGACATACTGGAGTTCTTTTTCGGTAAATTTACTTATATCAATTCCGTATACAGTTGTTCCTTTTTTAATTCCGAATTGATTATATTCGGCAGTGTCTTCTTCTCGGTCTTCTTCTGCAGTCTTGCTTTTTTCTACGGTTTCCTTCTCTTCAGAAGATGTTTCTGTCTCGGTTTTCTTGATGTCTGCAGACTCTGCTGTTTCCGATTGTTGTTTAGATGTTGCTTCGTCTTCTGTATCTGTACCCGACTCTTCGGATTCTTCCTTCGTATCTTGTTGATCTGTCTCTAGGACTTCATTATTTTCTTCTTCACTATTTGTTTCGCCTTTCCTTTCTTCTGACTCAGTATTTTCCGCATCCTCTTCTTCTGACTCTTCGACTGACTCTACCTTTACGGCAGAATCTGTATTATTCGCTGATTCAGTTGTTTCCTTATCTTTTTCCGGATTACTTTCGGATTCAACGTTATTTACCTGCTCTTCAGCATCGACTTCTGGCGCTGATCCATTATCCTCTGCAAATAAATATGTAGGAAAAACAGACGAATAGACCAAAACCACTAATGCTATGATGACTAGTTTCCTCATATAATCCCCCTAATTATTGTAAATTCCGACTCTTTTTATATCGGTATAGCAACCCAAAGAGTTTAGTAGAATTTTGAAAATAAATGTAGAATATCAGACTTTCAATAAAAAGCACACTGCCCGTTCCCGGGAAGTGTGCTTCTCGTTAATCTTGGTAAACCGGAATATCTAAATACAATACATATGAATCAAGCTGTTGATATAAATTGTACATCGAATAGATTTGTTTTGAAGCCCATCCGATATCTGTTGCATACTGGCCGCCTGCATAACCGTAAGTTTCCATATGAAGCGGATTCCACCTCATTTTATAGATTGTATTTTTACCGTTGCCAATATACTTATCCTTAATGAAACTTGCCCCGCCTTTAATTGCTTTTTCAGGTGTATCCCAACCTTCATTAAAGGCTTTCTTAGCTCCACAAGTTAATGCACACCCATCAAATGCTTCAATTCCATACATATTATAAACAGTTGTAACAGTTGCGGATGTTTTACCTGGCTCTGAACCAACAAATGTGACATTCCCATTCTTATCCACCGGTACTCCAGTTGCTAAATCTGATGTTCCATGCCCTGTCTCTAATAGCGAGTGGGAGACGAGGTACACTTCACTTATGCCATTTTCACTACCAGCTTCCAAGAACACGGAACCCTTGCCATCCAGGACGCCCTTACCTTGAAGGTAATTGTTTAATACCCCTGCAGATGCAACATTGGATTTTGATAAATCCAAGAATTGATATTGCTGTCTGCTGTCATTGATGAAGTTATTAGGATCCAGATAATATAGTGTATCTGTAGGGCTTGCATTTACCCACTGGTGTTTTTCCGTGTACTTGATTTGATACCATCCATTCAACTCTTTGACAATGTCAACACTGGTTCCTTCTTTTATTTGACCGACAATCCAGTAATTAGTACCAGGACCACCACGGACGTTTAAAGTTTCGGCTGTAACTTTGCCATCTTTAATATAGTTCTTTGATACATAACTATCGTACTCGTTATCGGTTTGCGGCTTTGTCGAGGCTTCCATTTGGATTGCTAATGCCTCTGCCAGCGATAAGTTATAAGTGGAATAAGATTGCGCAGGCTCATTCAGCAAGTACGCTTCATGCAGCCACAGTGTTTTGCCGTTCAAAGTACCTCTGTACCATGTATTGTTTCCGACTTTTTCTGTTAAGTTAACACTGAAAAGCTGATTGCTAAAGGAAGAGAGATCTCTGTAAACCAGATCTTTTGCTCCGCCCCACGCTTTACTGTATGCACTGCCTGTCCCTTTAATATAGAACGTTTTTGACTTGCTATCAGCAGTTGTATGGCTGTATGTCACCATGTCGCCCGCTTCTGTCCACCCCACAACTCCATTCACACTACTTGGCTTTGTGCTCACTAAGTAGTATGTCTTACCATCTAGCTGTGCCTGTCTTTTAATATAATAAACTGCATTAGTGTAAGTATCTGATGCTGGTATTGATGACGATAGGTCCCCGAGGTCTGGGTAAATTACTGCATCTCCACGGAAGTGTCCGAGCCTGCTCGTAGCAGTTTCTCTCACGTTGGTTACGTGAGAAGCATGCACCCAAACTGTTTTACCGTTTAGATTGCCACGGTACCAGACATCTTCGCCAACAGATTCAGTCAAATTAACACTAAATTCTTGATTCTTGTAAGAGGAAAGATCGCTAAATAGAATATCATTCGTGTCTCCCCATGTTTTATCGTATGCAGCGCCTGTCCCTCTCAGATAAAAGGTCTTAGAGTTACTATCAATTGTTTTATGACTGTAAGATTCCATATCCTCTGCTTTTACCCAGCCGACAACACCATTAGTACTGCTTGGTTTAGTGCTAATGAGATAGTATGTCTGGCCATTTAATTCAGCCTGTTTTTTGATATAATAAACAGAATTAGCATACTTGGCTCCAGCAGACATCGATGATGACAAATCACCAAGGTTGGTGAAAATCACGGCACTATCTTCTAAATGACCTAACCTGCTTGTTGAACTTTCATTTATATTTGATACATAAGCGGAATGGAGCCAGACTGTTTCTCCATCAAGTGTTCCGCGGTACCAAATGTTTTCTCCGACGCTTTCAGTCAAATTGACTTTAAATACTTGGTCTTTGTATTCAGAAAGGTCTCCATAAACTAAATCTTTTGGGCCTCCCCATGCCTTACTATATGCACTGCCTGTTCCCTTAACATAAAACGTTTTGGATTCGTGGTCCACTGATTTATGTGTATGTGTGACCATGTCCTTTGCTTTCACCCAGCCAATGACACCTCTAACACTACTTGGCTTTGTACTAATCAGATAATATGTTTGGTCATTCATTATTGCCTGTTTCTTTATATAGTACACAGCACTTGTATAAACACCAGCAGCAGATTCGTAGGAGGACAAATCAGATAAGTCACTGTAAATTACAGCATCTCCACGTAAATGGCCCAATCTACTTGTAGAACTTTCTTCCGCCTCCTGTACATTGGTTACATAAGCGGAATGGAGCCAGACTGTTCTACCATCTAATGTTCCTCTATACCATACGTTTCCTCCGACAGTCTCTGTAAGATCCACTTTAAAAGTTTGGCCTTTATAGCCGGTTAAATCTCCATAGACTAAATCTTTAGAACCGCCCCATGTTTTACTGTAAGCACTGCCTGTACCTTTTATATAGAATGTTTTGGATTGATGATCAAGCGTACGGTGACTATAAGTGTTCATGTCAGACGCTAGAACCCAGCCGACAACACCATTGGTACTGCTTGGTTTAGTGCTGATTAGATAGTATGTTTTGCCATTTAATTCAGCTTGTCTCTTAATATAGTAAACTGCGTTTGTATATTTGCCTTCAGCCGGAACAGAAGCGGAGAGATTGGTTAAATCAGAGTAGATGACCGCATCTCCATGAAGATGGCCAAGCCTGCTAGTTGAGCTCTCTTGAGGTGTTTCGACAGAAGAGCTTTTAAAAACGGCTTCTTCTTTCTCTTCTTTATCTGCTTCCTCTTCTAATTCTTCAGAAGGTTCCTCGGAAGAATTCTCAGTAATTTTCTGTTCTTCCTCAGTAAGAGCCTTCCTTTCCTGATCAACAACTTGCTTACTGTCATCTTCTGCTTGTTGCTCATCAGTCTGCTCTACACTGTGTTCATTCTCTTCTTCTTTTTCTTCCGTTAAATCCGTTTCTTCTTTTTCAGTATTTTCTGTGGTGTCATCGCTTTTTGGAGTATTGCTGTCTTGTTCTTCTCCATCTTGCGTTGATGATTCTTCCGTTTTTGAATCATTTTGTTCTACGACTTCGTCTGAATCACCTTGTTGAGAAGACTCATTTTCACTCGTTGTTTCAGAGGGGTCTTGAGTTGGAGTTTCTTCTTCTACTGGAGAATCTTTTTCCGCTTTATCAGTAGAGTTTTGTTCCACTTGTGTTTCTTTGGTCGTTTCCTCTGTAACAGCAGTCTCTTTCTCCGGTGCCTGTTCAGTATTCGTTTCTTCATTTACCTGTGTACTATTACTTGCTGCCGCAACGAATTGATAGGGAGCAATAACCTGAAAAAGTAACAAACCTATTAATACAAAAGCTAGTTTTCTCATATATAACCTCCATTTGTTGCTTGTCCTATGTAACTAACCAGCAACATTTCACTAGTCTTCCAGAAGAGTCTGATAGACTTCTCAACCTATAAATCCAAATTGGAGGTTTATATAGTTTTCATATAGGGTAGTTACTAAATAGGACAAAAATTGTTGATGAATAACACATTCAGTAAGAAGTTTCGGCTCTCATAATTTAGTGTGTTACCATCATCACTATGATGCAATACAATCTGCATTTGTTATCGCCATAATTCAGCTGTTCCAAATAGTTAAAAGAACATCAATGTCCTCACTTCCACTTTATATATCTTTTAGTCATCCCTCCTGTAGCATGATACAAATTATTTATTTGTCATACATTGTCCATTATGCCTGATTTTTTGTCGAATGTTAAGATAGTATTTTACTATTTTTTCAAAAAATAGTAAGGTATTGTCTTTTTTTAGTACATAACCTGATTTTTTGTAACACAAAAGCGGGCTTATTCTGTTATTGAATAAGCCCGCTTTAGTAATCTAGTATTTCTTTGATCTCGATCCTTCTATTATCCGCAAGATAGGTCTATAATTCTCACTGATCAATCCGGTCATTTCTACCACGATTTCCACCAGGATAGCGAGGGAAATCAACGTGATGGTTGAACCCCATACAGTAGATTTCGTAAATATTATAGCTGCAATGCTGAACAGTCCACTCATCGCATAAATCAAAATGACCGTTTGTCTGTGTCCGAAACCTAACTTCAACAAACAATGATGCAAATGCAATTTGTCCGGTGAAGACAACGGTTTATGCTGGATGAATCTTCTTACTATAGCAAAGAACGTATCAAGTATCGGTACACCGAGAATAATGATCGGAACTATCAAAGAAAATAAAGTGACGTTTTTAAATCCTAATACAGAGAATACACCGATCATATATCCTAAAAACAGAGCACCGGTATCGCCCATGAATATCTTGGCAGGATGGAAGTTGTAAAAAAGAAAACCGACCGTGCTTCCTAATAACATCAAGCCCATCAGTGCAACGAACGTATCCCCCAGGGAAATCGCCAAGCCGGAGATGGTGATCAATGCTATGGAAGAAACTCCTGCAGCAAGTCCGTCCAAGCCATCGATCAAGTTGATGGCATTGGTGATGCCGACTATCCATAAAATAGTTATCGGGATGCTGAAATAACCGAAATCCAGCGTCTCACCGAATGGCAGGTTGATAAAATTTATTTGCACGTCATTGAATACGACTATACCCGCGGCAATCAACTGTACGCTAAACTTGATCTTAGCAGATAGTTCAAATAAATCATCCAAGATACCTGTTGCTGTAATTAACAATGCACCGATCAGGATCGGCCAATAATATTCGCTGACAGGATCAAAAATAACGAAGCCAACCATAAAACTGATGAATATAGCCAGGCCACCAAGGCGCGGCATTACTCTGCTATGAATTTTTCGGTAATTCGGCTGATCTACCGCTCCTACCCATATGGCAAAACGCTTTACCAACGGGGTAATCGCAAGCGATATAAGCAGGCATACCAGCAATGCAATATAGTTCATCTTGTTCCTCCTGGCTCTCCATAACTTTGGTGCAATATTTTCTCTATTTATTTGACGTTTTGTATTGCTAAAAGTTTCAGAAGTCTTGCAGTTTCTTTTGCTTTAGTAAATATAGCATAAAACTTGTTAAATTACAGCTGATATTGTAGAAAATTTACAAATCTTCACGTAATCCAAGCCCGAAGCGAACTATCGAATATCCGGTAGATATCATGACTAATCCATCATCTACAAATCATTTGAGCCGAAAAGAAAAATTGCATGGCTCCGACAATCAGGTTCCCACCATCCGGGCATCCTAAACATCAGAACTCATGCATGGTCAATAAAATCAGTCAGAATCTGCTGCATCCGCTCACGCCCTGATCGAAAGGGCTTCGGTGTGAACTTTTCCGCTTGGATGATTACCGGCTCCAGGCTGTCTCCGTCGTTCCATGCCAGGATATGGCCTTGAGAAACAAAAGCGTCGACAAGCTGCAACTGGTGGTCATCATTGTGTTCACCGTACTTTTGCAACCGGGGGGCGGCAATAACCGCTTTTCCTTTGCGTAGACCAGTAATTACCGAACCGGTCCCGGCATGGGTAATGACGATTCTGGCTTGGTCGTATAACTGTTCCATTTCTTCATAAGTGACAAATTTTTTAAAAGTAAGTACATCGCTGGTAAATTTGGTATGCCCATTTTGGACAATGACCTCTTCTTTAATGAATCCATCTCTTTTCAACCGGTCCACTTCACGCACCAATCTGTAAAACGGGAGCTCATGGGTTCCCAGAACAACGAGTATCAATAGATAGACCCCCCATACACCGCATTAGGATAGATTTCTTTCATCGATTCCCACTGAACGATAAACAGGTCGGAAATCGGATAAATCATCCTGCCTGACAATGTCGGGCTGGTTGATTTGGCAAAACTCTCGATAAACACAATCTTCTTTCCGAATAATTTTGCCAGATAACACATCGGCACCGCTGTATGGGCCCCTGTTGTTATAATGACATCAGGCCTGTGTTTAAGGAATATAAGCAGCGATTTTATCGTATTATAAGAAAATTTATACACATAACGGACCGGGTAATTCCTGGCCCCGTACATAAGCAGAGAAACGGGGTATTTCTCCATGAGCTGTTTACTGATTTCCGACTTCTCGGTCACAATATGGTATTGGTAGTTTTTAAACAGACTTTCTAATTGAAGCAACTGGGTCAAGTGGCCACCGATTGATGAAATGAGAAGAAGTTTTTTTTGTTCCATTGATACTCTCCTATCTCTGATAGATTGAAATAAGTTGATCTAACAAACGGTACTGATCATTGTCTTGCGCCTTTCTCTCTCCCTGTGCTTTCAATTGCTCTTGTAATTGTGTATTGTCGAGGACTTGTTCTAATCCTTGCTGTAATGATGTATCATTTTGTGGTTCTACTAAAATACCTGCACCGTCTTCAAGCAAGTATTCCAGGCCGCCTGTTCTGCTGCCCACCACTGGTGTATGGCATGACATGGCTTCCAAAGCCACCAAACCAAACCCTTCCATATGGGAAGGCAGGACAAAAACTTCCGCCGCGGCCATCCATCGGGCAATTTCCGTCTGCCCCTTTGCTTGATGGAATATAATATTCTTTATGTTTCCGGTTTGTACTTTCTTTTTCAAGTCTCGATAGAATTCAGGCTCTTTGACAGCACCGATCATATGCAGTTCAAGGTCGCTGCGGGTAAGCGCCAATCGCCTGTATGCCTCTACAAGTTCCTTCAATCCCTTTGCTTTGATAATATTTCCGACATATAAGATCACTTTCTTGTCGGGAGAGATGCCCAACATCTCCTTTGCTTCCGTTTTCGGCTGTGGGTGAAAAATATGGCGGTTTACCCCCATGTTTAGTACGGTCACCTTTTCTTCCGGAATGGAGAATTTCAAGACAATTTCCTGTTTAAGTTTTTCTCCCACAGCAATTACGTGATCTGCCTGGTCAAGGACTAGTTTTGTCCGCTTAACGAAGAAGGAGCCTTTTTTAGCCATTTTGTCTAAATCGCCGCCATGGGAAGTGACAATCAACTTGGCTCTAAACAACCGTTTGAACAAGAGGCCGAACCAGCCGCTCGGAAAGATGTAATGGGCGTGTATAATAGAATAGTTTCTCCCTTTCCTCATCAAAATATAAGCAATCTGGAGAAACCAGATGAGATATTTTTTCAGTAAATGCACTTTGTCATTACGCGGATTCCGTATTGCCGCTACATCTGTCTTCCATCCTCGCTCCCTCAATGCTTCAACTTGGTTTTCAACAAAGATACCGAATGTCTTGTTCTTTCTACCTGGATACATAGTACTTAAAATAAGCACGCGTCGAGATTCAGGCAATGGTTATCCCCCCTTTTACTACTAGGTAACGAACGACGGATTTTGATCCTGCCTATTTTTTGTCGCATTGAAAACATAGGCCAATATAGCAAAGTAGAATAAGGTGAAGGTGTCATTTTCCCAGATGTTATAAACGAGACCGGCAGCATATGAACCCAACAATACAGCGATCATTACAGCGGTCATTTGCGTCTGCCTTCGATTCCAGAGCATAAACAGCATATGTAACAAAAAGACCGCAAACACGATGACACCAAAGCTGCCTGTCTGTACGATAATCTGGATATATTGATTGTCTGAATAAAACTCTCTATCTATTCCATAGTCTTCATAAATCGGAGAGCCGGCATTTAATGTGGCCGAATCGCCAAATGTTGCAAACCCTGTGCCGATCACCGGGTTATCTTGGAAGATAGTGAAGCCTTTCTCGACAATATACAGTCTGCCGGCACGTTTACTCCCCTCTACCGCCTCCTCATTGAACGTCTCCCGCATCCTGTCAGATAAGCCACCATCTCTTTGGTCGAACTGTTTTTGGACCTCTCGCTGTGCAGAGCCGAAATCTGTGTTCTCGATTGCTCCAGCCAGTGTGTTCACCGGGATTCCGATCAGAATAATTCCCGTGAAAATGGTGGTGACCGATATTTTAAAGGCCTGCCAGTTTTTGGTGAGTATCAGATAAATAATGAACCCGATGGCAAACGCAAGCCATGTCCCTCTTGAATAGGTCAAAAACCATACACCCATAATCAAAACAAGTGAAATATTGATGAACCAGACTGCTTTTCCTTGGATAGATTTTCTTAAATAGATAGTCAAAATGAATACAAACGACAGATAATATGCCAGCAGATTTGGATTACCGATCATCCCGTAAATCCGAATGCGGTTTATGGACGATAGCGGCATATTTTCCCAGGTTTCCGGCAAAAGCAAGCCGCGGAGGGAAAGTTTTTCAATAAGACCGTGAACGCAAATCAGCAGTGCTGTAATCAGGGTCGCCCACAGAAAACGTGCGATATCTGCCCTGGTGATATCCATCCTTTTTACAATGTAATAGACAAGATAAAAGAGAAGAAAGGCACGAAGTTGCAGAACCAATGCGGTCAATGACACCCCTGACAAAAGAGCGGATACCGCACCAATAAAACAAAATGCGAAGAATGCTAGTTCGAACCATTCAAAATGAAGAAGGGAACGCCATTGTTTTCTATATGTATAGATCGTTTTCAATAACAAGACCAATATGACAGCATCTCCAACCAGCTTCAGGATCGGATTGAATTCAATAATAAATGGGCGAATCGGAAAGTAAACGAACAATAAGATCAGGCCGTTCTTTTCATTCAGGAAAGTATATACGACAAATGAGAGGATAACGGCCAGACCGACCCATTTATTTCCTATCAACATGCCCGCTGCTAATAACAACATAGCTATTGGAACGAAAGATATCTGGTTTATCTTTACTGACATAATCCATATGCTCCTTCCGCTAAAGTTAAAGTTGGCTTTGGTAAATCTTTTTCTTAAGCCTCAGGTTTTTAAAAACGGCCCATAGTAATGTAACCGTACGATTCGCTTGTTTGAACAAACCGGGATAATTATAGTGTCTCTCCGCTGCTATCATCGTGTTTTCTATCAATTCCTGTTTCGTCATTTCCAGAAAAACCTCTGCCGCCTCCACTTTTTTCGTAGTTAAGTTCGCTTTCAACCTGTTCAACTCAAGAAAACCATCAAAAGCTATCACTTGGGAACGGAACTGTCTGATTGCAAGTCGTTTATCTTTCATCGTCCTGCTTATATCGATGATGCAGTTTATCTTATCCGGCGGAAATGGACAGTTAATTTCGTAAAGACGGAGGACCGGGTTTTTATCCGGTAGTCGTTCCAGAGCCCGTGCCAGTTGTTCGGCTGATGTGACATGGTCGGGATGGGCGTCCACGTAAGTAGTACAGTAAATGATATCAGGGTTAAATGTGGTGATGACTTTTGTTAGTTGATCCGCCAGCTGCTTTGCATTCTCCTTTAGTGTGCCATCAGGAAAATCGAGATATTCGATAGAGGTTATCCCCAATATCGGTTTCACTCTTTCCATCTCTTTTTTCCGGACAGCCGATAACTCGGTACCTGTATAGTCACTAACACTTCGAGAACCATCTGTAACAAACAGGCAGTGGATCTTGCTTCCACTCTCTGCGTGTAAACGGATCGTACCTCCCAATCCGATCGACTCATCATCCATGTGCGGGGCAATGATCAATACATTTTGTTCAGAACCGATATTCTTCACAGGCTGGCTGCCATGATAGTGACGTCTTAATATCGCTCTGGTGATCGGGGTGATTACCGGCTTGCACAACCGAAACAACAAGTGTTTTACATTCATTTCGAATACTCCCTTTTCTTCCGTAAGTCCTTTAGGATAAATCGAACGGTTTCGACCCTTGCAATATAGGTGAAAATCAAATAAATACAAACTCCGGAAATGCTGACAAGTAATATACAGGCGGCGTCCGGCAATCTCGAAAACGTCGGCAGGAGCAATGCCAATATACCCAGCATTCCCAATCCGCACAGGGTGATTTTCGTAAATTCCACTCCAAGAATCCGAAAATCGAACCCACCAGCCAATTTATTGAAAAGGACCGCCCCTGCAATCAGGTAAACGAAAGCGACCATCGATGAGGCCAAAGGGATACCTATATACCCAATCCAATTGGTAAACAGATAGTTGAACAGCAAATTCAAACAGATGGAACCCGCTCCGATACCCATAATCAGGTGGCCTTTTTTCAAGGTATAAAACCCCTTATTTATCACAGTACTCAAGCTGAAGAACAATACCGAACCAAAATAAAAATAAGAGGTGTAACTCGTCGCAATTGTTGCCTCATGGGTAAATGCCCCGCGTTCGTAAATGAAAGAAATCAAGTATGGCATGAGCAGGAACATCCCCGTAATAGACGGCAGCAAAATAAAATACATGAACTGCAGTCCTTTTCCAATCGCAGCTTTGAATTGGCGAGTATCATTATTTACATAGGCTTTTGATAAAATCGGAAAGATCATGGTCGCCAGTGTGACTGCAAAAATCGATTGGGGAAAATGGACAAGGTTTTTGGCGTAATTGATATAGGTGACTGTTCCCTCTTCAAATCTCCCGGCAAATACATTGTCAACAGCCAAGTTGATTTGCCCGACCATTACTGTCATCGCCACTGGAATGAATACTTTATAAAAAGAATATGTCTCCTCGATATTCCAACTCTGCTTCAGATGGAAAACTTGTTTTGGTACCAATAGAAATAGTTTGTAAAAAAGAGAAATAAGAGCACCAAGCAGATAGCCAAGCGCCAGAGACAAAGGTCCAATCTTATCAGCAAATATTACCGCTCCAGCTATAGTCGTCAAAACAACGATGACTTGGGACAAAGCCGATAATGAAAAGTTTGATTTTGCGTCCAGATAGGCTTCCAATACAGAATTCACACCAACAAATACCAGTGCCGCCATTAAGACGACAGAAACCTTTACCGCGATTGCCTTTGCATCTTCGCTGAAATTCCCATAAAGCAACGGGATCAGATACGGAGAAACAATGACGCCTATCACCGCTATCAAGATACTCACCATCGCCGTGCCTTTCAAAACATTCGCTAAATGGTTATGTCCCCTTCCATTGATATCTGCTTCGACATAACTGGGAACAAATGCATTTTTCATTCCATTGTTCATAAACAAAAACAGCATATTGGGAATAATGAATGCAGCCAAGAATGCATCTGCCTGGTAAGTGTCTCCAAAGAAATACGCTATGACTATATCCCTTAATAACCCGGATAATTTTAATAATAAAGTTGTCAATATAAACAAAATACTGGCAAATCCCAATTTTGTGCTCATGGTTCCCCCACAGTGAAATCCGGCCATTAATTTACACTTTATTCGAGCTTCTCCAATATCCACTTCCGATTTCACAACCTGTTAATGTGAAGTTTTTCCTTATCCATTTATGTCTATACGTCTGATAGCCGAGCTCATGTTAAAACGTGTGAATGCTCTTGTCTCTTTCTGTATGGAAAGCATTCATTACTTGTCGCCCGACCGAATGGTATTCAATCCCGCTTCTGCTGATGTCCTCCAACCTCAAGCAGTTTCTTCCATCAAAAATGACAGGTTGCTCCAACAGCCTCTGATACTCTGCTAACGGGTAATCCTTGATTTGTTGCCAATCCGTTAAAATCAAAGCGAAATCTGCATCTGTTAACGCTGTTTCCAATGTATCGGTGAAAGATACTTCTTTCGCCAAATAGTTCCTGGCATTTTCAGTAGCAATAGGATCAAAGGCCACAACTTGTGCCCCTTCAGCAATCAATTCATCTATAATTTGAATGGAAGGAGCATCCCTCATATCATCCGTATTAGCTTTAAAAGTCAGGCCGAGAACAGCCGCTTTTCGGTTATAAAGATCTCCAAACCGGTCCTTGATCATTTGCACGATATGCAGGCGTTGCATTCTGTTAACCAACTGCACACTTTCTAACATATGCATGGAACAACCATGTGTCTTGCCGACTGATATCAATGCATTCGTGTCCTTTGGGAAACAAGAACCCCCATATCCTACTCCTGCTTTCAAAAACTTCCCGCCGATCCGTGAATCCATGCCGATGCCAATCGAGACATTGTCGATATCTGCTCCTACCTTCGAGCATAGTTGGGATATTTCATTGATAAAGCTTATTTTTGCTGCTAAAAAAGCATTTGAAGCATATTTGATCATTTCTGCACTCCTCAGGTCAGTGCGTACAATCGGGATATCGAATGGTTCATTGATTTTTTCCAAGATATCGAGAGCATGGCTTTCATTCGATCCGATTACGATCCGGTCGCCATGGAAAGTATCGTGGATCGCCGTCCCTTGGCGCAGGAATTCAGGATTGGAAACAACAGATATCGACACAGGCGACTGCAGCCGGCTTTCCATGAGGGTTTTCATGTACTCGTTTGTCCCCACGGGCACCGTACTTTTGGTTACGATAATAGTGTCTTCTGTTACAGTTTCAGCAATCCTGTTGCAGACTGCCTCTATGAATGACAAATCAGCCGAGCCATCTGGCTGCTCAGGAGTCCCTACTGCTACATAAATGACTTTCTTCCCCAACAGCCCTTCTGCATAATCTGCAGAGAAGTCTAACCTTCCCGCTTTCCGATTCGTCTCCATCAATTCTTCCAGGCCTTTTTCGTAGATTGGTGATTTACCTTTTTTCAACAAAGCAACCTTTTCTTGATCAACATCCAAACATGTGACTTGATGACCTATTTCCGCTAAGCAAGCACCTGTTACCAGTCCTACGTATCCACTGCCAATAACCGCAATTTTCATCAAATACCTCCCGCTTTGTTCTTGAGGTCCTTCCGGATATGTCATCTACCTGACATCTGCAGACTTAATTGATATTTATGGGTTTAAGTCGCTGTTCATGCCTTTTTACGTCTATATCTTAGCATCGGATGGTAATGGTTAATAGCCCTGCCGTGTGTGTCGATTTTTGGTTTTTACAATATTTACAAAAAGAAAAACTGCTCCACCAAGCAAATTTGCTCTGGGAACAGTTTCATCGTTCTGTTTATTAAATTTTGTAAAATTCTTTTACGTTCTCAACCTTCGTCGTTTATCCTTTTTGCCAGTTTTTCCATCTTGTTTATCAGAGGTTTATGTTTCTTTTCCACGGCACCTATTTCGGCAATCAACAATAACAGCAGCAAAATGATAAAGGAGATAATCAATGAAAAACTGAGCGATGCGTTTGAAAATAAGATGCCCAGTGTCCCGAATATAATGCTGAAGCCATAAATGATCAATACGGTCGTCCGGTGGCTGAAACCTACAGACAGGAGTTGATAATGGATGTGCTTTTTATCAGGGAGCATGATATTTTCACGATTATACAGGCGCCGGACAATTGCAAATAAGGTATCGAAAATAGGAACCGCCAGCACGATTACCGGGATAATGAAGCTAAACAGTGTTACGTTCTTGAACAAACCGAGGATGGATATGACCGCAACTGAATAGCCAAGAAACATGGAACCTGTATCTCCCATATAAATTTTCGCCGGATAAAAATTGTGAAAGAGAAAGCCGATATTACTTGCTATCAACACAACGCAAAAGTAAATAACGACGATTCTGTAATCAGCCAGAGCCATTATCAGTATGCTGATGAACGCAATGGTCGCCACACCAGAAGCTAAACCATCGAGACCATCGATAAGGTTGATGGCATTTGTGATGCCGACTATCCACAGCAATGTGATGATGATACTCCAGCTATGAAGTTCCACGAGTCCGACCAAAGGAATATTGATTCTTTCAATGATCAACCCAGCATAAATGAGTATTCCGGCAGACAATCCCTGCCCGATCAATTTATAAACAGGCTTGAGCTGATATTTATCATCAAGAATGCCTGTAATAACGATAATAATAGCACCCAGCGATATCTCAAACATTTGATAATGGATGGGATTCAAGTAAACCAATCCGAAACAAACTCCCAAAAAAATCGCTAGTCCGCCCAGCCTCGGTGTCGGCTTACGATGGACCTTCCTGTTGTTCGGCAAGTCCATTGCTCCGATTTTGACAGCGAGTTTCTTTATTGGATAGACAAGTAACAATGTCGCAACGAAGGAAATCATAAATGCGATTACCAATTCCGATATATTAACCATATAACTAATCCCTACTTTTCAGGCTTGAAAGTGTAATTGAAGTGTTACCCTGCAGCATATATTTTCATTCATCTTAATATGAGGCAATAAAGGTAACCATATTCTTTAAAATAAGAGGATGTATAGTAAAAATTCCCCTAAATATACCTATTCCAAACTTCCTATTATGTCAACGTGCCAGCGATAGGAACAATAACAGAACAAAAGAGCATCATGATGGCATGATGCTCTTTTGTCATTAAGCTTCGCTTTCCCGTTTCTTATCTCGTCTGAACAACCGGACAACTCTTGCCGATAATCCATCGAAATACGTATATACTACCGGAATGAGCAGCAACGTAAACAAACTTGAGATACCAAGACCGAAAATGATGGTAATGGCCAGCGGCTGCTGGGTTTCGGCACCTTCTCCAAGTCCCAGAGCGAGCGGAACCATTCCCAGAATCGTCGTCAAGGTGGTCATCAAAATCGGGCGCATTCTGCTGACGCCGGCTTCGAGTATTGCTTCCGTACGATCCATGCCCCGCCCTCGCAGGATGTTGATATAATCCACGAGCACGATCGCATTGTTAACCACTATCCCGGCCAGCATGATGATTCCGATAAACGCGGTAATACTCAGCGGCTTTCCGGTCACAAACAACCCGAGCAAAATCCCGACTACGGTAGCCGGAAGCGAGAACATGATGACAAGTGGTGTCAGGAAGTTCTCGAATTGAACGGCCATAACCGCATAAACAAGGAATATCGAGAAAACCAGTGCAATGGCGAGATCCGTAAATGCTTCTGCCATATCCTGAACTTCTCCGCCGATGGAGTAAGAATATTCATCAGGAAAATTCATTTTCTCCAATTCGGCTTCCACATCGGCACTGACGCTTGCCAGATCCCGATTCACAATGTCACTCGACACATTAACCTGTGGCTGTTGATTTTCCCTGGACAATGTTGCCGGTCCTTGAATCTGTTCAAAGTCGGCTATACTTGTCAATGGAATCATTGAGCCTGATGGCGCCTGGATAGACATGTTTTCCAGATCGGCAATGGTTGTGCGCTCCTCTTCCGGGAACGTCATCCGGACATTCATGTCATCCCCGTCTTCCCGGTAATTCATGACGACTTGGCCGGTAAAGCCCATCTGGATCTGACTCATCACTTGCTGGTAGGTCAGCCCATGCTGTGCGGCCGCTTCCCTGTCCACTGTGATGTTCATTTCCGGCTGCGTTTCCGAGATGGAAGAGGTCGGATTATGAACGCCGTCCACATTGGAAATAGTGTAAACAACTTGATCGGCTAGTTCACGAAGCACCTCATGCTCCGGACCGTTCAACTGCACTTGGATCGGTGACCCGGTACTCATACCGCCCGAACCCATAGTGTTGACAGAGATGTCGGCCCCGACAATATCTTCCATATCTTCGCTTAAGTCCTGCATCACTTGATCTGTTGATATATCCCTGTCTTCGGCAGAAATGAGCTGGATGGTGTACGTTCCTGTATTACCACCGCCTCCGGACGGCCCCATCATCGAAGAACCGCCGATACTCAGATAACTTGTTTCGATAAGGTCTTCATATTCTGAAAGTCTGTCATTGACTTGACCGGCAACTTCCCTTGTAACATCTGCAGAAGTACCTGTCGGTGTTTCCAGAGATATTTCAATTTGCCCCTGGTCCGATTCAGGCATGAATTCTGCACCGATGAATGGTATCAAGGCAAGACTTCCGACAATGGCCAGGAAGGTCGCAAATATCGTTGTCTTACGGAATTTCAATACCTTGCGCAAGACTCCTTTATAGCCATTGTTGACTTTATCCAGAAAACGGTCAAACCAGTAACGGCGTCCATTGTCTTTCATCGCTTTGGTCAAAAGCTTCGATGACAGCATCGGAATCAATGTGATCGATACTACCAGGGAAGCAATCAATGCAAAAGCGACCGTCAATGCAAATGGTGTAAACAGGCTTGAAGCTATTCCTTCAACAAACACGATCGGCAAGAATACGACCAATGTAGTTGTCGTCGAAGCAATAACGGCAGGTGCAAGCTCGGAGGCACCTTGTTTAGCAGCTTCCACCATACTGTACCCTCTCTGCCTGTAGGACACAATATTCTCTAGTATGACAATCGAACTGTCGACCATCATCCCGATGCCGAGGGCTAGTCCGCCCATTGTAAGAACGTTCAGCGTTTCGCCTGTAAAATAAAGCAGCGTGAACGTGGAAATGACGGCAATCGGAATCGATAAGCCAATGACAATTGTCGCCCTGATACTTTTCAGGAACAACAACAGGATTGCTGTCGCAAAAACAGCTCCGATTATCATATTTTGGACAACTGAGCTGATCGATGACTTGATGAATTCAGAAGTATCGATGACAACATCCATCTCGACACCCTCAGGCAATTCGGATTGGAAGTCGTCCATCGCAGTTAATACGTTGTCTGACACTTCGACTGTATTGCCATCTGTCTTCTTCATAATTGACAATACTACCGCTGATTCCCCATTTACCATTGTCGTCCCATTCGCTTCTTCGAAAGTATCCTTCACTTCTGTGACATCTTCGATATGAACACGCGCGCCAGCCTGGGTCTGGATGATTGTTTCTTCAATATCTTCGATTGATTCAAAGTCTCCGTTGACCCGGACTTGCAGATCCTGGTCGCCCTTTTGGACTGTACCGGCTGAGCCGGACTGATTAGCGCCGCCGAGTGCCTGGGTGATGTCCTGGGAGCTGACGCCATACTGGGTCATTCTTGCCCGGTCGAGTTCCAGCTGAATTTCCCTCGTTTTCCCGCCTTCGACCGTGACCGAAGCGACACCACCTTGTCGTTCAAAGTAAGGTACTAATTGATCTTCCGCCACATTCTGGAGCTCGGTCGTATCCTCTCCTGTGAGACCAAGCCACATGACAGGCATCTGGTTCGGATTGAAGCGGAGAACGGATGGTTCGCCTGCACTATCAGGCAACATTCCTTTTACCTGGTCGACATTTTCCCGCACTTCCAGTAAAGCATTATCTAAATCTGTCCCGGTGGAAAACATCATGATAACCAAGGAAGAACCCGATTGTGATTGGGACTGGATAGTCTCCACCCCTTCGATCGAACTTAAGGATGCTTCCAATGGCTGGCTTACTTGTTTTTCCACCTCTTGTGGAGCAGCATCCTGATAGTTGGTTGCCACTACAGCAATCGGTAAATCAATTTCGGGAAATAAATCTATTGCTAAATTACGTAGTGAAACAATTCCGAGCGCCAGGATGGCCAGGACGATCATCACTACACCAACCGGACGACGGACGGATGTATTTACTAGCTTCATGAATTACTGCTCCTCCTTCATGATGCTGACTTCTCCGCCGTCAGAAAGAGTAAGTTGTCCTTTTACGACTACAGAATCACCCTCAGAAAGTTCCCCTTCCACTGCTGTGAGGTCTGATTGAGTATTTACTATTGTAACCGGGGTTTTGACAGCCTGATTATCCTGGATAAGATAAACATACGTTTCATCGGCTTCTTCAACTACCGCTGAAGTCGGCACGAGCAGCGTCCCGCTGACAACATCTTCCGGCAAATTGACCACTGCTGTCATTCCCGGTTTAATATCGTAATCACTATTGTCAAAAGATAGTTCGACCGGATATAAGCCTGTATCGTTGGGTACAGAGGAAACATAGTCTATGTCGGCTTCCACTTCTTCTTCAAGGGTGGAAAAAGAGACTGCCGCTGTCTCCTTATCTTCAAACAAATTCCTGTCTTCTGTAGTGATTGTCAATTCTACTTTGAGACTGTCCAAATCGACAATGGTCGCCATCGGCTCCGAACCGGAAACCATTCCACCTTCCTGGGCATTCAACGTATTAACCTCTCCGTCACCGGCGGCTTCTACTTCGATAGAACCCATCCCTTCAGCTGAAAGAATGGTTGCCAATGTTTCCCCTTCTTCCACTTCGTCGCCATTGGCCACTTCAAGAGACTCTACTTCTCCTGCGGTTGGAGGGATGACTGGATAGGAAGTTTCCGGCATGGCCCTTCCGTAAAACTCTTTCTCTATCGTCATATCACCCTCGGAAACCTCTTCCGCTTCAACGGGAGTGACTGTATCCTCTTCCTGCTGGCTTTCCTCATTATCTTGACTGCAGGCAGCCAGCAGCATGGAGGCTGCCAAGAATGGCACCCATACTTTTTTCATTGAAAAACTCCTCTCTCTATCTGCATTTTCTTTTTTTCACGTTTTATGACCGGTTGGTTCACACGAATGACCACTCGGTACCACTTTACATACTATACCATTTTTAACAGGCTGATTACAATTGCCAATCCTCCATCAGCCCGGCCATGAGACGTCATTTTCAAGTACATCCAGCGCTTATTTTACACTTTAGAATTGTGTCCATTTTTTGACTTTTTCAGCCTGCTAGAAACAAAAAAATTCCTGCACCCGTAAGGATGCAGGAATTCGATGTTATGTTTTGAAGTTTACTGGTTTTCGTCTTCTTTATTTTCATCGTCGCCAGTCATTGTATCTTCATTTGTGTTATCGTTGTTTTCATCAGTGGTCGCACCATTGTCTTCGTCGGTGATGGCGCCATCTTCATCTTCACCCATGCCGCCGTCATCGTTTTCCATGCCATCTTCTTTGCCATTTTCATTGTTTGGACCGTTTTCTCCTTGGTCTTCTACCCCACCATTATCACCTGTACCGTCATCGCCATTTTCCTGCATTGGTGCTTCTGGCGCTTCTTCTTCTTCCGGTGGCGGATTCTGCTCATCGTCATTTCCACAAGCAGCCATCAAAGATAAAGCAAGCATAGATGCTCCAAGTTTATACAACCATTTTTTGTTCATGTTGCAAACCTCCTTTTGTTGTCATTTCAACAGCTATTTTTCCCATTTTTCCGGAAAAAATATCCCGGAAATGAATTTTATTACAACACTTTGCTGCAACTGATATCTTCTCCATAAAAAATGGGAATCCCGCACAATATTGTCTTTTGAACGGTTCCCCTTAAATATCTGCTAAATTTCACAAAATATGCATGTTTTTTGGTTTTATTTGCAAGAAGTTATAGGTAGGGGGAATTGCGAACTGTGAAAGACACTTCCTCTCATCGTTCTGATGATAATGGAGCGGTATGTACTCGCTGTAGAAAACGAAAACGCATGGATTACTCCATGCGTTCGGTTTGGAATTAATTTAGGTATTGCAGGAAATGCCGCCATTTCCCCAAAGCTGGTGAAATCTCCCCTAGTAGGCTGGAATCATTCCAATTAGAGCAGTTATTTCCCCTATTGGACCAGTTTACGTTCCAATACTTCGGATAATCGCCCGAAAGTCTGTGTTAATTTCCCCGACCGGCATCGTCCTGGTCACAGCCGCCGGCACCGGGGCGCAGCTTCTCTTATTTTATGGCAAACATGATTTCCGCTTCGCAAGCTGTTTCGCCGTCAACAGAAGCTACCGCTTTCCCTTTGCCAATCGGTCCTTTTAACTTGATGATTTCCACTTCCAATTTCAACTGATCGCCTGGTTTCACCTGGCGTTTGAAACGGCATTTATCAATACCGGCAAGAAAACCGATTTTCCCTTTGTTTTCTTCTTTGTTCAATATTACGACTGCACCGACTTGTGCAAGAGCTTCCACGATCAAGACACCGGGCATTACTGGATAATCCGGAAAGTGGCCCTGGAAGAATGGTTCATTGATGGTCACGTTCTTTTTGCCGACAACACGTTTCCCTTCTTCGATTTCTGTTACTTCATCCACCAACAAAAAAGGATAGCGATGTGGGATGATATCTTTGATTTGCTGAATGTCCAACATTGGAATTTCTCTCCTTTTCCGATTTTCACTCTTATCCATTATAATCATAATTTCATTCAAGGTCGAGCATGCTATAGGTTCTTCATGTTTTGAATTTCTTATAGAGAGGTATTAAAAGACTAACAAAGGAGGAAAAAATGATGTTGTGGACCATACTAGCGATCTTATTAGTATTATGGTTATTAGGACTGCTGTTTGATATTGTCGGCGGCCTTATTCATATTTTGTTAGTCGTCGCCGTCATTGTCCTTGTCTGGAAATTCATCCGGGGACGGGGCAGGCCTTAGCCGGACGGTACAAAAAAGGTGAACCGCTTCGATGCGGTTCACCTTTTAACCTTATTCCTGAGGCCCTCTGACAATTTCCAGGATGTGCTGCCATGTATCCTTCTCTAATGCATCGGTAGGATTACCATCACCAAGTACGCCGTAACCAAACATCAATCCCAGAATCAAAGCAAGCGCACAAAGGACGAGAACCACGATAATCCTTAACCAAATAGGAAATATCCGGCGCCTCAGCTTCTTCTTTTCCTGTTTGGCAGCCTTTCGCTGATCCTTCTCTTCACTTGTGTCAGTTGAGTTCTTGGCATTTTTCTTTTCTTGTTTTTGAAGTTTCTTTTGCTCTGAACGTTTCGTTGGTGTCTGTTTAGGCTCTTTGGATTGATTGGTTGTTGGCATAGCTATGATGACTCCTTACTCTCATTCATTGTTCCCAAATTTGAATTAAACGGATATTCAACCGCATCAGCGCAGTTGATTGATTAATCCCATCATTTGGTCATTCATGGAAATAGATTTTGCATTAAACTGATAGGACCGCTGACTGAGAAGCAAATCACTCATTTGTGCGGCCATATTAACATTGGATGATTCAAGTGCACTTGTTTTCAAATCAATTTCATCAAGCGGGGCATCCAGGATAATCCCTTCTTGCCCGGCCATTGCAATATCGGGGAGACGGAAACTGTTATTTCCGACAGGTTCTAATAGTCTCGGCCTGGCGGCCTCCACTATTGCCAATTGCCCCTCCTGCTGCGTATTCCCGTTCCTTGTTACTTCTATTATTCCATTACCCCTGATTGTTATGTCTTCAAACCCTTCAGCAAAAGTAAGTGGCCCATCTTCACCCATTATGAAATTCCCATCCTGGTTAGTCAGGGCAATTTCACCATTTTCCAACGGATTCAGGTAAAAGGAACCTGCTCTTGTGAATCGGTTCTCTGTTGTGCCATTTTCCGTAACACTGACCTGGAAGTATTGATTTGGATTGAGCAATGCTACATCCAGGGGCCTGCCGGTTTCCTTGATCGAACCAGCGGATAGGTCTGCGTTGGTATGACCCAAAGCAGCCCCCGACCCAATCCGGATTCCGTCCGGTGTCTGCCTTCCTTCCGCGTTGGCGGGATCTGACAAATTGTCGATCTGCTGATACAAAAGGGAAGCAAAATCAGCCGAGCGGCTTTTATATCCATTTGTATTTGTATTGGCCAGGTTGTTTCCTATTAAATCCATTTTGTTCTGCAGCTGTCCCATTGTTACCGCGGCTTGTATTCCGATCCGGCTCAAATCGATTCCTCCCTAGCTAAGCCTGCCAATGCTATTGACAGCTTTCTCCATACTCTGATCATATGCTTTCAACACTTGTTGGTTTGTTTCAAAGATACGGTAAGCCTGCATCATATCGGTCATGGCCTGGAGAGAATCGACATTCGATCCTTCCAAATAGTTTTGCTGTACAGAATAAGTTACATCGGCCATCGCACGGGCATCTGCCAACTCATCTGCATTTTCATTTAACTGGTAAAGGCCTTGTCCCTCTTTCGCCAACTGATTGGCATCTGCTGAATAGGCAATTCCGAGCGGTATGTCCCCGCCTTCCATCTGTAATGTGCCATCTTCCGTAACCGCGAATTCCAACCCATCAGTCGAAATCGGGTTTCCTGCTTGATCCAGTACATAAAAACCTTGATTTGTTACAAGCATTCCATCGCCGTCTACTGTAAAATTGCCGTTTCTTGTGTACCGCTGTTCACCAGCTTGATTTTGCACGGTAAAAAAGATACTCCCATCTTCATCCGGCATATTTCCGTTGACCAAAGCCATGTCTGTGCCAACGCCTGTTTCCCGCAAGTCTCCCTGGCTGAAGTCCGGAACAGCTTCCTGGATGTACACTCCGGTGTTAATCGATCCAATCGTCTGCTGGACGGGGAAATTCACCCGGTGTTTGACAGGCACATCTGCTGATTCCATCCGTTGAATCAACAACTCGGGGAACGCCTTCACCGTGCCCTGGTCTTGTTTGTATCCGGGTGTCTGGGCATTAGCGATATTATTGGACAGTGTTTCCTGGCGCCTTTGCTGCGCGAGCATTCCAGATGCTGCCGTATAAAAACCTCTTAACAAAATAAAGCCCCCTTTAAATAAAGCACGAGAACCGCTTACCGATAGTGAGCGGGCTGTAATGACAAATTTCGCCGTCAGGGCGTAATATTAAACAATCCGTCTTTTTTCTATTTTATCGATATTCTCCAACATGATGCCTGTTCCTTTTGCCACACAATGCATCGGCTCATCTGCAAGGAAAACAGGTACCTTCAGTTCTTCTGCAAGCAACTGATCCAAACCATGAAGCATTGCCCCACCACCAGTCAAAATGACACCGCGGTCAATTATGTCTGCAGATAATTCTGGAGGAGTTGTTTCCAACACAGCTTTTGCGGCCTGGACAATCACATACACAGACTCCCTCAATGCTTCTTCAATTTCCTCGGAACCGACTGTAATCGTTCTCGGAAGACCAGATACCATATCACGGCCGCGGATATCGATGCTTTCATTGCGGGATCCTTGGAAAACGGTAGCGACGTTGACTTTGATATCCTCTGCTGTACGTTCTCCGATCAACAATTTATATTTCTTTTTCACATAGTTAAGTATTTCGTAATCAAATTTATCACCGGCCATTTTAATGGACTGGGCTGTTACAATATCACCCATTGAAAGCACAGCTACATCGGTCGTACCGCCACCGATGTCAACCACCATGTTTCCGCTCGGCTGGAAAATATCCATTCCGGCGCCAATAGCCGCGACTTTCGGTTCTTCTTCTAAGTATACTTTCTTCCCGCCGGATTTCTCGGCTGCTTCTTTGATCGCTTTTTGTTCCACTTTCGTGATATTGGTCGGGCAGCAGATCAGCATACGAGGTTTGGACAGAAATCCACGGACATTAATTTTATTTATAAAATGCCTAAGCATTGCTTCAGTTACATCAAAATCGGCAATCACGCCATCCTTCAGCGGCCGAATGGCTTCAATGTTGCCGGGAGTACGTCCAACCATACGGCGAGCAGCATCGCCCACTTCCAAAACTTTACTAGTAGTACGATCCATTGCTACTACCGATGGCTCATTAAGTACAATTCCTTTACCTTTTACATGAATTAAAACATTCGCTGTTCCAAGGTCTATTCCAATATCCCTAGAAAACATGAGTATTGATCCTCCCTGCCTTTAGTTGGTGCGTCGTATCCGTCCATGAACACAATGCTACTAATCATATATTTTATCACAAATCGACTTATTTAGTGATGGAATCCTAAAAAAATTTTCCAATTTTCATGTTTATGGCAGGAATTAGCGTTAAAAGGGTAGCAGTTTGATGTTGAAAGAAGTCAAATTTCCCTGAGATAGGAAATCCGGCTCACGCTTAGCAGGCAAAAAAGGAGGATCAGGATATTAGCTTACCGGTTTGACAGGTGATTCCGCTTCCGTTGCAGTATTTAGTCTGTACTTCAGCTTTGTTGCTTCCCCACCACGTAAATGGCGGATTGCCTTATGATGGTCTAAAATCGACTTCACTTCGATGGCCAGGTCCGGGTTTAATTCCGGCAGTCTTTCGGTTAAATCCTTATGAACCGTGCTTTTAGATACGCCAAACTCCTTGGCTATCACACGGACAGTTTTTCTTGTTTCCACAATATACTTTCCAATCCTGATAGTTCTCTCTTTGATGTAATCATGCACACCACTCGCCTCCCTGAAGTTGAAAAGTCCAATGGGTGAAATGAGACAAAGGTGCCAATAATCGATGGTTGGGTGAATATGTATAAAAGAATAGAGCAGCTCTGTAAGTATCTTCGATGACTGGATGAAAAGCCCCACACTCGCTCACCTCAGACCCTGCTTGAATGCTAGGTTTGTAACATTTTATTAATACATTCTGTTGAATATGAATAATTTTGACAATTCGAGGATAATACAGGCGGATACATTTCAGTCAGTAAGAGAGTCTGCTGAAGTGGGACAATCTCTTTTTGCTAGGTAGAACTGCACGGGGGCTCCATAATCCACACTGGCGAAAAAGATTGCAGAACTCTCTTTATTTTATTTTGGCCCAAATAAAAAAGCACTCCGAAGAGTGCTTTTTACATGCATTTATTTCTTTGAAGATAAATTTTTTGCAATTTTTCAACCATGGTGTATTTCAATTCAATATATGGCCTTCTTTCAAGCGGATAATACCTGATTTGCTCCAGATTGGCCAATTGCAGGAAATTAATCAATTCCTCGCTACTCTCAAACCGATTTAAGTTTAGATCAACTTGATGGCTGCTTGAAAAGATGAACTTAACGTCTTCCATTCCGTCTGCCATTAATTCTTGTAGAAATTTAATAGAGTGGTAGCCCCTTTCCTGTACAAGGCAACTATAACACAAATACCACTTTTCCTAAAGCAAACAAGCGAAAGACAGATTATCAGCCGATTTCGCCGTAATCGGGATCATAATCCTGAAGACCATCTTCTCCTGACTCACAGGTATCACTTTCACACTGAACCGCAGTTTCAACCTTTGGGAGAGGTTCCCCAGTATTTTGGCAGTCAAGATTCCATGTGAATGAGATAGATAGTAAAAATATAAGAAGAATTCTTTTCAATATAGCCTCCTCCAAATTCTTATAAGTCTACAGATCAAACTTTTCTTTCAGTGCTTTTAATGGGAGTCTTGAAAAAAAGTAATCACTTCTTTGAATAATAAACTCATTGTAGGAACGAAGCAACAGGGCCCGGTCTTCACAGGCAAGTCCTTTATAGTATTTTCTAAAAGGGGATTCCAATGATAGGTTGTTAAGGATTTCTCTTGCCTTGTCCATATTTCCTTCAGCGATCGATAAATGTGCTTGTTCACTGGGATCGTTAGTTGTCACGCCCTGTACATATCCAAAGTGGGCGGATACAAATGGGAGGTTATGTTGTTCCACTGCATGAACAATGTGTTTCAAGTCATATTGCACACCAATCTTTTTAGCCTCTTCCAAGTGATGGATGCAGCTGAAGTAATTTTCGAAGAGATAAGATAGCCCCAAATTGACGTGAATATTTGCCTTCCGTTCGTGGCAGAGACGGGTGTTCAGCGCTTTAAATGCGTATTTCCTGGCAAGTATTACCTGGTTCCTTCTCCAGTAATACATGAAATGGGCTTCATCGTATCTCAACTGAAAGAAGGAAGAAAGCAGGGAATCCTCTATCTCGCCGATCAACTCGGACTGTTTGTCAAGGTAAAAGCCAAACCTTTCAAACTGCATCAAATCAAAATGAAGATATATTTTGAGGAATCTGATAAGACAGGTTAAGTCAGGCAAATTTGTCTTAATCATGTCTATTTCTTTCAGTATCTCGTTTGCTGGTCTTATATTCTCTTTTCTGTCCATGAAAAGCTGATAAACTTCTCCCCATTTTCTGTTGATGGGGTTCACGCTTTGCTTGTTTCTGACAATCAACTTTTTCAAATCACTATAATAACCATGTAAATAAAGGAATTCCATCCCCACTCTTTGTACATTGTCGGAAAGAGATGAAAAACAGAATTGCCTGGTTAAATTGATAGATGCTTTCTCGCCGTAACCGCTCACAAAATTCATATATTGTTCTAAGGAGATGTATTTTCCTTGCATTGGATTTTCTTCCACCGCAGTAGCACTCTGATAAGACAAGTAATTTCCTACCATGACCATTCTCCCTTTCTCTGTCATTTATTCTATCAAGGCATTATGTACATAGTCATTTTCTCTTAATTATCCCATATACAACCTGATTTACAACCGTTACGGGCAAACAATCGTTCGACAAATTTTCCTAAAATTCTATCAATTCAAGCCAAAAAAAAAAGCTCCGGGAGTATCCCAAAGCTTTGTGCTATTATTATGCGTTAGCCATTGCTGCAGAAGATTCTTTTCCGGCAGATGAGTCCTCATCTGTTTCTTCGCCATCTTCTACTTCAGTTCCATCTTCTTCTGGTTGTTCTTGTTCAGAACCAGTGCCGTCTTCCACGGTGTCTTCTTGTGGAGCTTGCTCTTCAGTCACTGCATCTTCTTCGGTTGTAGCTTCTTCTTCAGGTGTTTCCTCATCAGAAGTAGTTGCTTCGTCTTCTTCAGTCGCAGTTTCCTCTATCTTTGTCACTGTTTGGTTGAAGAATTTCTCAGGGTTGACTGGTTTGTCACCTTGGCGAAGTTCGAAATGTACGTGTGTACCACTTGCCTGGCCGAATAGATTCTTGCCAGCAGTTCCAATTGCATCGCCTTGTTGGATTTTCGCTCCTGCTTCTACCAGTACTTCTTCAAGGCTTGCATAGTAAGTAGAAACTTCATTTGCATGAGCCACTTTAACGACATTACCTAAAAGCGGATCTTCTTTTACTTCTGTTACAGTACCACTAAGTGATGCCGTTACTTCAAAACTTTCCCCGTCGGAAGATGCAATATCAACACCAGTGCTTTGGTAGTACTTATTGTTGTATAGAACAAGTGCTTTTTCTTGATCTTCACTGTCTGCGCTGTAATCGTAAAACTTGGTTACGATTTCTGCCTGATCTTCTTCCTGTACAGGCATCTTGACTACTTCCTGTTGTTCTAAGACGGGTTGTGCTTCTTCGTCCATTCCCAGATTGTCTCCGGAAATATCCTGGTTCTCAACATCTTGGTTTTCCGTTGCTTCAGGAACTTGGTTATCTAAATTTTGATACCAAAGTACACCTGTCAAAAGCAATGCTGCAATTGTCAGATAAAGCGCTGGAAAAAACCATTTTTTGCGAAAGATACGTTTCCAACTTTTTGAAACGTTGTTTTCCTCTCTCATGATCATCACCTCAGCTACCATTCTGAGCAGAAAGAGAGAGTTATATACATCATAAAAATATTTTTTTCTATTTATTTTTCGACAAAGGATTTATTTTATTCACAAATAGGAAAACAAAGCAATCGAACAAAAAGAAAAAGGCCCTCCGTTTAGAGAACCTCTGTTTATTGATTGTTTGAAGCCAGTTGAGGAGCAGTCTGGTCGATTCCATTTATAGCTGCACCTTGATAATAATATTGGAGTATCTCTTTATACGTTTTCCCCTCCTTTGCCATTCCGTTGGCACCATACTGACTCATGCCGATTCCATGGCCAAAACCTTTTGTTGTAAAAATGAGGTGGTCATTTTTCTGTTCCAACTCGAAGTCACTCGAACGGAGGTCAAGTTTTTCCCTGATCTCCCTGCCGGAGAACTTCTTGCCGCCCAGAGAAATTTCTGCAACGCGTTTGCTTTCAGTCCGCTTCATTTCAGCAACTACAGGTGCAGAGGGATCAAGCTGGATACCAAGCGCCTGTTCTACTTCCGCCACGGTGAAAATCTGCTGGTCCAGATATTTGGGCGAGCTTTTGTCCCATGGGCTTGCAACACTTCTGAGATACGGCAGTTCATTAGGCCAGTAATTCTCCGAATCCTCTGTATAACCATTACTTGTCGAAAAAAAGGCAGGTGTGATCGGTTTGTCCTGATAGGTGACGATTTCCCCCTTGGTGGCAGCTACCGCTTTCGTAATCTTGCTCATATTATCGGAATAATCTGCACCCCATTGTGCCCGGAGTTCTTTCTCGTTCTTGTAAACTTGGTGTTGAACGGTATCGGTGACATCCGCTCCTCCTTCCACCCCGCCTTCATCCAGTGTCAGGTAATTGACGATGTAGGTCCTGGCGGCCAATGCTTGTGCTTTCAATGCTTCCAACTCGAATTCCACCGGCATTTCTGAGGCCACAACGCTTTTTACATAGTCCTCTAGCGGAACAGTTTCTACTTTTTCTGTATTCGTCCGAAACACCTTGACAGAAAACGATGAGTCTTCTTCCTTAAGCGCAACCTTTTTTGTCTGTTCTGAACTGATTGATTCTTTTTCTACCCCGCCCGCTTGGATAAAGGGTACGACAATCAGCGTCGGAAGAAGTAAAATGATGGAAAACAGACTCGCAAACACGATGAGACTTGGCTTTTTCCAATTATGGGTTTTTTGTTGTTTCCATTTCTTCATGGGCGGCCTCCCTCTCTAGCATTTCTACTATATAAACCTATACAGTAAACGGAAACAATAGAACCTTTGAATCCAAAAAAATAGGATGCTGACCATGCTGGGGGAAACCTTAAGTGGAGTGTCGAGGTATATTTGGACGGGAAACGAATAAAGAAAAAAGCCGCCCAAACTTGGACAGCTTTCCTTTTACTGATAGGCTAATTCTTTTACCGGTGTCTTATCTTTGATTTCATCGTTGTACAAATGGCAGGCAACGAAGTGGTTATCTTCTACTTCCTGCCACTTTGGCGTAACGGATGCACATGCCTTCATCGCAAAAGGACAGCGGGTACGGAATACACAGCCTGTCGGCGGATTGATCGGGCTGGGCAGCTCACCTTCGAGGATCATTCTCTCCCGCTTTTCTTCCAGGTCCGGATCTGGAATCGGAATGGCGGAGAGCAATGCCTGTGTGTATGGATGCAATGGTTTTTTGTACAACTGGTTGCTTTCTGTAAGCTCGACCATGTTGCCCAAATACATGACACCTATTCTGTCTGAAATATGTTTCACCATCGATAAATCATGAGCAATGAACAAATAGGTCAGCCCTTTTTCTTTTTGGAGCTTCCTCAAAAGATTGACCACCTGTGCTTGCACGGAAACATCTAATGCCGAAATTGGTTCATCTGCGACAATGAATGCAGGATCCAACGCCAAAGCCCGGGCGATTCCAATCCTCTGGCGCTGTCCGCCGCTGAATTCATGCGGGTAGCGGTTGGCATGGTCACGGCTTAGTCCCACTTCTTCCAATAGCTCGTAGACACGTTCCAACCGTTCCTTTTTATCTTTGTAAATCCCGTGGATTTCCATCGGCTCTGCTATGACTTCTTTTACAGTGGAACGGGGATTCAAAGAAGCGTATGGATCTTGGAAAATCATCTGCATACTTCGGTGGAACGCAAATTTATCTTTATCGGTCAATTCGTGGACATTGTCCCCATCAAAAATCACTTCACCGCCTGTCCGGTTATACAATCCCATGATGGTTCTGCCAATGGTTGATTTACCGCAGCCCGATTCCCCGACAAGCCCGAATGTTTCGCCTTTGAAAATCTCGAAGCTGACATTGTCGACTGCTTTTAACGTCTCATTCTTGCCTACTTCAAAATATTTCTTCAAGTGATTGACTTTCAGAATTTTTTCGTTTGTCATGATTGTCCCTCCGTTGTCCAATATCGCCTGGCTCCGCACAGTTCTTTTTCATAAACAGTACCTGCCAGTGGAGTTATTTCCACATGTTTTCCCGTTGTGGGCGAATGGATCATTTTTCCCTCTCCATAATAGATACCGACATGGTGAAGCTTCCCTTTTCCTTCTTCGTACGCGAAAAATAATAAATCACCTGGTTCAAGCCTATCCAGCGGTATCTCTTTTCCCCCCATGGCAGCCTGGTCGGTCGCATCCCGGGGTATTTGATACCCGTTCGCTTTATGCATGTTATAGCTGAATCCTGAACAATCATAACCGAATGAACTCATCCCGCCCCAGAAGTAAGGCAAATCGAGAAAGGCCTCCCCTGCCCGAATGATATCTGTTCCGGCCCCTTTTGGTATGTCTTGTTTCAACGTAACAGCTGATTTTGCCAGATATCCTGAACCAACGGGCAGCTTCACCTGTATATATTCCTTCTCTTCACGGATGACAGGCAGCTCGGTTAAATAACTCACCTTAAACAAAGGCTGTTTATTTTCATCTAATAAAGTTGTTGCCGGACTGGTAACTACCGCCGTTTGATCAAACGTTTGTTTAACTTCTGAATCCTGCAGCTGTACGGTCGGAATCCAACCAGGATACCCTCGTTCATCCTTTTTGGATGGCTGTGACGGAACGATGACATGCGACCAGCCATCCTTTTCCTCCAATACAATCACTTCCTCGCCAAAAAGAAGCTGTGATTGGACAAGGTTGTCGTCACAAAGGGCGAGTCTTGGTTCATAGGTCAACTGGTCCAGCCATTTATTGATGTCAACCGGATTTCCTATTCCAGGTTCATCGAGTTCCCTCGGCGAGTCCGGTGCCGTCCATAGTGTAGCCACAGATACGTTTACAAGCTTTCTCTTGTTGTCTGGTTTCATCTATATGCCCCCTCATCCTGTTACTGTTTCGTTGTCATTAATCAAAACGGAGTTTATACCCAATCCTGTTCCCTCCGGCAGATAAATCTTATTGGATTGATAAATAATACCGCCGTCCAAGACATCCTTTGCCAGCATTAACGGTGCATCGAAGTCGAAACGGGTTATATTTTTCTGGCTGGCCGCTAAGTGGGCTGCGGCTGTGATACCCAGCTTTGTTTCAATCATGCTGCCGATCATGCAATTGACCCCGTAGCTTTCCGCAAGTTTTGAAATGGTGAGCGCGTGATAAATACCGCCGCTTTTCATCAACTTGATGTTGATTAAGTCAGCACTGTGGGTCTCCAAAACCTTTCTCGCATCGATAGGAGAAAATACACTTTCATCTGCCATAATCGGAGTGACAACGTTATCTGTGACATATTTCAGGCCGGCGATATCATGGGCTTTCACAGGCTGTTCGATCAACTCGATATCAAGCCCTTTGTCCTCCATCTCCCGGATCGCCCGGACAGCGTCCTTCGGTTTCCATCCTTGGTTCGCATCGAGTCTGATAAGGATACCCGGACCGACAGCGTTTCTGATCGCCATGATTCTTCTTACATCGGTTTTTATATCGTCTTTTCCCACTTTGACCTTTAAAGCAGTAAACCCATCTTTCACATACCGACGGGCGTCCCCAGCCATTTCATCAGGCGTGTTGACACTTACTGTGAAGTCTGTCTCCAATGTATTCCGGTATCCGCCGAGCAGCTGGTACAGCGGCAGCCCGCACATTTGCGCAAAACAATCATGCAATGCCATATCGATTGCAGCTTTCGCACTGGAATTGCCAACTATTAAACTGTCCAATAAATGAAAGATTTCTTCTTTTCCATGCAGCGATTTTCCAATTAAAACTGGTTTTAGAATATAATTGATGACATTCTCAATGCTGGCGAGACTGTCACCAGTAATCACGTGGGTCGGCGGTGCTTCCCCCCACCCGATTGTTCCATCGTCACAAGTGACTTTCACAAAGACGGATTCGGCTACAGTCACTGTCCGCAGTGCCGTCTTAAAAGGCTTTTCCAAGGGGACGGCAACCCTGGATGTTTCAATTGTGTCTATTCTCATCAAAAATTCCCCCGCTCTATTTATTTGACCCCCGGTTGTATGTGCAATACTTTGTCTTTGGTTGACAATCGGGCTTCTGTGCCTAGCGGGACGGAAAGATGCGGCTGGCAATGACCGATTTTAAATCCGCTTATCACTGGTTTATCCAGTCCGGCTAAATAATCTTCAAAGACTTCCTCAAGAGATAATGACGGTTTGTCTTCTTTAGGCTTGGCATTGTTGAAGTCGCCGACTACTATGCCGGCCGCATCCTCCAATTTCCCGGACTGTTTGAGCTGATTAAGCATGCCGTCGATCCTGTATGGAGGTTCATCGATATCCTCTAACAGAAGCAATTTGTCTTTTGTATCTATTTCAAAAGGCGTACCGAGTGTGCTTGTAATTAAGGAAAGGTTCCCGCCTGTGAGTCGGCCTTCTGCCTGTCCTTCTGACAGTACCGTCAGCGGAGAAATCTTCTCAGAGTACTCCACCTTTCCAGGAGAAAACAATTGATGGAACATTTCGGCTGACAAATCTTCAAAATCATCCAGACCTATATCTGAACTCACCATGGGGCCGTGAAAAGTGACGAGGCCAGTGCGCTGCCTAATGGCCGTATGCAAAAAAGTAATATCGCTGTATCCCCAGAAAATCTTTGGATTAGCGGCAATGAGTTGATAATCGATATCTTCAGCGATCCGACCTGTCCCGTATCCCCCACACGCACAAATGATCCCGGAAATTTGCGGGTCCTGAAACATATCATGCAAATCTTCGAGACGCTGTTCATCTGTTCCAGCCAGGTAACCATGTTTACTGTCAATATTTCTGCCAAGCTTTACTTGCAGTCCCAATGACTCCAAAAAGGGTATTCCTTTTTCCAATTTTTCTTTTTTAGGCGGACTGGCCGGTGCGATGACGCCGACTTTATCCCCTTTTTTCAAACGAGCAGGCAATATCAAGCTGCCACCTTCTTTCCTGTTGCTGAAGTTCTACTTATGGATTATGTAAAAGAAATGGCTCAAAACCGCCCTCCTCCCAACGGAAGAAAGCGGCACAGAGCCAGACCATGAACCTTTATTCAACTTGTTCGTTTAGTTCTTTTCCGCCCATTTCAGTTCCAAGTAACCGACAGGATGACGGACAATGTTCGACACACTGTCATCATATAAGTGTACTTGGTTGTAGAAGTGGACCGGGAAGATCGGCATTTCTTCCAATAGAAGCTTTTCTGCTTCATACATAAGCTCCCATCTTGCCTCTTCATCTGCTTCATTCTTTGCTTGTGCAATCAAGTCATCGTATTCTGCGTTGGACCAGCCAGTACGGTTCATGGAAGAATCCGTAATGAAACTTTCAAGGAAGTTGATTGGATCACCGTAGTCAGCGAGGAATGAACTCCGTGACAACTGGTGTTTCAAATCTTTTTGATCTTGCAAGAATACGTTCCATTCTGCATTTTCAAGTGTGATTTCAATTCCTAAATCCTGCTGGAATCTTTGCTGTAACGTTTCAGCTATTTTCTTGTTGTCTTCACTTGTGTTATAGGAAAGCGTGATTGCAGGAAGTTCATCATATCCTTCTTCCTCCATGCCTTCTTCCAGTAATTGCTTGGCTTGTTCCGGATCATATTCGACCAGGTTGCCATTGGCATCTCGGAAGTCATTGCCGGATGGATCTTCAAATCCGTAGGAGACAAATCCATGGGCAGGCTCTTCACCCATTTTGGTTACATAATCGACAATCTCCTGCTGGTTCACTGCCAAGGCCAAGGCCTGGCGGATTTTTTTGTTTTGGAACGGCTCTTCGTTTACATTAAAACGGAAGAATTGTGTTCCTGCCTGTGGTACTACTTGCGTCTGATCGCTGTCCAGCAAATCCTCTGCTAAATCAGCAGGAATTTCAGAGACGTCGAGTTCCCCACTTTCAAACATTTGGTATTCTGTATTGGTATCGTTAACCATTGCCCAGTGGACTTCCTCTAACTTAACTGTTTCAGCATCCCAATATTGATCGTTTTTCACCATTGTAAAGTCACTGTCATGATTCCACTCTTCAAGTGCGAATGGACCATTGCCGACAAATGAATCCGCTTCTGCAAACCATTCCGGATTCTCCTCGGCTACTGCTTTGTTAACCGGGAAAAACGCCGGGTTGGAAATGATGTTCAGGAAAAATCCTGTCGGAGCGGCAAGTGTAACCTTGAACGTTTTTTCATCTACAGCTTCCAATCCTAAGTCGTCTGCACTGCCATCACCTGAGTTGAATGCTTCGCCGCCTTCAATGAAGTAACCTAAAAATGCAGCTGGCGAGCCTGTTTCAGGGTCTAATAAACGGGTCCATGCATATACGAAGTCTTCGGCTGTTACGTCATCGCCGTTGGACCATTTTGCTTCGTCTCTAATTGTAAACGTATATTCTTTTCCATCTTCCGAGATATCCCACTCTTCTGCTGTGGCAGCTTCAGGCTGGTCGTTCTGGCCAAGACGAGTCAAACCTTCCATCAAGTTGTTCAACGCCTGCCAGGAAGCAGCATCAAACCCCATAGGCGGGTCAAATGAAGTCGGTTCGACTCCATTGTTGAGCCTTAGGACGTTATCTCCACCAGATTCCTCACCATCGCTTGCACCTTCATCACTAGAACCTTCTGCTTCTTGTTGTGTTTCATCCTCTTCATTGCCTGCACTTTCGTTAGCAGTACATGCTGCCAGCACAAACACGGCCATAATCACCATCAAAAATGACAGCCATTTCTTCATGTTGCAATTCCCCCTTCATTATTTGTGTTATTTTCCCGCTCCTGAAAAAGCAGCAGCGAGTTTGGCCCTTTCATCCTGCAGCCAACAGTCCACATGGTGGGTTCCGCTCAGCTTGGAATGGAAAGGATATACTTTATCACACACCTCCATGGCATATGGGCATCGCGCCGTAAACGGACATCCCGCCGGAGGTGAGAATAAATCTGGTGGTGTGCCGTCGATCGGAATCAAGTCGTCCTCTTCCAAATCGAGTCTCGGTACCGAATTTAACAAACCTTGTGTATATGGATGTTTCGCTTGATAAAAAATCTCTTTTTTCGTGCCGCTTTCAATGATTTTCCCGGCATACATCACCGCTATCCTGTCTGCTATTTTTGCCACCACTCCTAAATCATGAGTAATCAGGATGATGGATACACCAGTACGCTTTTGGATTTTGCCGAACAATTCCAATATCTGTGCCTGGATGGTTACATCCAAGGCAGTAGTCGGTTCGTCGGCAATCAACAAATCCGGTTCGCATATGAGTGCCATCGCAATGACGATCCGCTGCCGCATGCCTCCACTGAATTGATGGGGGTATTGCTTCAGCCTTTCTTCCGGGTTAGGGATGCCGACAAGCTTCATCATATCCAGTGCTTGTTGCTTCGCTTCGCTGCCAGATACATTTTTGTGCTGCTTCAGTCCTTCTGTAAGTTGATCCCCTATTGTCAACGTCGGATTGAGAGCGGTCATCGGATCCTGGAAGATCATTGAAATATCCACACCCCGGATCTTCCGCATATCTTTATCCGAGACTTTGACGAGGTCCTTCCCTTTATAAAGGATTGATCCGTTTGCTATCTTTCCAGGCGGGGAAGGTATCAGGCGCATAATACTGTTGGAGGTCACGCTTTTACCGCACCCTGATTCACCTACAATGGCCAGTGTTTCTCCTTTCATCAGATGAAAGTCGACTCCTCTTACCGCCTGCACTTCTCCTCCATAGGTCTTGAATGTCACATGTAAATCTTTCACTTCGAGTATTTTTTCCATCGTTGTCACTCCCTGAGCTTCGGATCCAGCGCATCTTGAAGTCCGTCTCCTAATACATTAAACGCAAACATGGTTACTGAAATAAAGAATGCCGGAAAGAACAATCTCCACCAATCTCCTGAGAGAATCGTCGGAAGTGCATCATTGGCCATTACTCCCCAGCTGGCATATGGTGCCTGGATACCAAGTCCCAAAAAGCTCAAGAAAGCTTCTGCAAAAATGGCTGTCGGAACTGTCAATGTCATCTGGACGATGATTGGTCCCATTGTGTTCGGCAACAAGTTCTTCCTGATAATCCTCCTGGTTTTTGCACCGAATGACTGGGAAGCCAGCACAAATTCATAGTTTTTCAATTGCAATACTTGTCCCCGGACAATCCTTGCCATCCCGACCCATCCGGTCACACATAATGCAACGATGATTGTGGTGAGACTTGGGCCCATTACGACGAGAAGCAGGATGACCACTAACAAATACGGAAGGCCGTACAGAATTTCAATGATCCGCATCATAATGCTGTCCGTGCGGCCGCCTTTGTATCCGGCAATCCCTCCGTAAATTACGCCTACAAAGAAATCGATCAAGGCGGCCATCAAGCCGACGAATAAGGATATCCTCGCTCCGTACCACGTTCTTGTGAAAACATCGCGGCCAAGCTCATCTGTACCAAACCAATGGGTAGCTGAAGGTGCTAAATTTTGATTTGGAAGATTGATTTCCCTGACTGAATGTGGGGAAAAGATGGGGCCAAAGATGGCCATCAATGCCAGCAGTATTAAAAATACCAGCCCTGACATGGCAAGTTTGTTTTTTCTCAGTCGCTGCCAGGCATCCTTCCAATAGGATAATGAGGGCCTGGACACTTTTTCTGCGTTCTTTTCCTTTTTGTCCAGTGGCCGGAACCATTCATCTGGTATGGGTGGCGATTGCTGACGGGCTTTCTTCTCTGCCAAACTCACGTTATTCCGCCTCCTTCTTATGCAGTTTTATTCGTGGGTCCAAGAGGCCGTATGCCACATCAACCAAGAACAACATCAAGATGAGGAATGTACTGTAAAAAACGGTTGTTCCCATAATGACTGGATAATCCCTGTTGTTGATGCTTTCAACGAAATATTTGCCCATCCCCGGTATTGCAAAAATCTTCTCCAGTACAAATGTACCAGTCAGTATTCCGGCCAGCAGCGTGCCTAAAATAGTAACAACCGGCATCAGGGCATTCCGAAGGGCGTGCTTGAAGACAATTTTATACGGCGACAGTCCCTTGGCTCTGGCCATTTTGATATAATCCTGTGTCAACACCTCCAACATGCTCGACCTTGTCAATCTGGCTATTATGGCCATCGGTCCGGTGGCAAGAGCTATCACCGGCAGGACCATATGTTTCGGACTGGACCATGTCGCCGCCGGGAGGATATTCAGATTGACGGCAAAGGTTTGGATCAATTGTGTGGCAAGAATAAAGTTAGGGATGGATATTCCCAAAACGGCAAGCGTCATCGCAAAATAGTCAATAAACCCGTTGTGTCTTAATGCCGCTATGATTCCAAGCAGTATTCCGGAAAGAACTGCAACAATTATCGACACGAGTCCTAATTCCAGAGATATAGGGAAACCCCTGCCAAGCAAATCATTTACGGTTGAGGTGGGCTGTTTAATCGATGGTCCAAAATCGAAGGTAACAATTGATTTTAAGTAAATCAGATACTGCACATATAATGGCTCATCCAAATGATAGTGGGACATTAAGTTGGCCTGGACGGCTTCACTCGTTCCCCTTTCCTCATTAAATGGGGAACCCGGAATAGCATGCATCAAAATAAACGTCAATGTAACAATGATCAAAATTGTCACAACCATAATCATAAACCGTTTCAAGATGTAATTTACCATTGCTCCACTCCTAACTGAATGTCGTATGCATCGCCAACTCAGTCATCACGAGCATTGCTTTGTATGCTTCCAGGATGTCTTTGGCTTTAAATTTGACTGTGGTGCTGTTCGGTTCCAACTCTGTTCCGGGCATCAGACTGGCCCATTCGGCTTCTCCATAGTTTGTAAATTCAATTCTTAAGGTAGGTTGTTTTGGCGGGACTAATGGATCGACTTTACTGCGATTTTCCAATGCTTTCGTTGTCTGTGTGTGAAGTAATTCTCCTGCTTTGGATGGTGTAAGGCTCTTGACTGCGGATCTCGATATTGTTTGTTTGACCGGTGCTGTAGTTATGTTGGGAATGAGTTTCTGTGCTTCTCTGCATGCCTGATCGTCTCCTGCAACCATGAGGACCGGTACTCCGTAATGACCGGCAACATATGCATTCAGACCTAGTTCTCCGACTGGCTTGTCGTCTATGTAAAAATTCCGCACTCCGAAAATCATCGAATGCGACATTACTCCGAACTGTGCAGCACGGGCATGATAACCGAGGAACATGGCACCTGTATAAGTATCATCGAGACTTTGAACCATTGAAAAAGGTTTTACATCGCCGGTAATCAACAATGCATCGGGGTGGAGCTCCTCAATCAACAGGTTATTCATCTTCGAATGGCTATCATTGACCAGTACCTCGTCACAGCCAAATTGGTATGCTGCACTGATTACGTGGTTAGTCTCCTTTGTCATAATCCGCCTGCCCCTGTCGTAATTATGCTTGTCCGAGTCGACAAAGGTATGGTCAGGCAGTCCGGTGATTCCTTCCATATCTACTGATAAATATAGTTTCATAGACTTAGCGGCTCCTTCTGGAAGTATATGTTATTGTAAAAATTATATTACAATTTTATCACAATTCAGACATTTTTCAATTGTCAAAATTATTATAGGTAATATTACCTGTTTTGATGGTATGCTGTGCTCATTTGAATCGTGAGATATATGGGGATGTTATTTCTTCTTCTGAGGGAATTGATAACAGGTTACTATTAAAACAGTATTGAGGGAAACTGCGACACAACTCTCAGTGTGGATTCCTTCCATCCTTATTTATTGTAAGTCCGACTGGGTTGGGGTTCAATTTAAAAAACCAGCAGCCGGTTGTTGTCCGGTTGCTGGTTGGGGGTTTGGGTGTATTTTATTAAGATATAGAAGTGTGCTGAAGTTGTTCGGAGTCGAGCACTACTTCTCCTTCATCGTTTACTCGTTCAATATTAGCTCCCAGGGAAGCAAATTTGCCTGCTAGGTCAACATAACCTCTGTCGATGTGTTTAAGCTCTGTGACACGTGTATATCCTTCTGCTGTAAGCCCTGCTAATATAAGCGCAGCACCTGCTCTTAAATCAGTGGCAGCCACTTCGGCTCCTTGCAGTTGGGTCGGTCCTTCAACGATCACGCTTCTGCCTTCGATTTTCAGCTTTGCATTCATCCGGCGGAATTCTTCGACGTGCATGAACCGATTTTCAAAAACGGTTTCCGTGATGACGCTCGTACCTTCTGCTCTAAGCATCAATGCCATCATCTGTGATTGCATATCCGTTGGAAAGCCGGGATGCGGAAGTGTTTTAATATCTGTTGCTTTTAATTTTTTTGGACCGATGACTCTGACACCGTCATTTTCTTCTTCAATATAGACGCCCATTTCTTCCATTTTGGAAACGAGGGAGCGCATATGCTCAAGTTCAGCACCTTGCACTAACACGTTACCACCTGTAATTGCAGCAGCTACCATGAAGGTTCCTGCTTCAATCCGGTCCGGAATAATGGTATGCTCGACACCATGAAGTGATTCGACGCCATCAATGCGGATGGTTTCTGTACCCGCACCGACAACTCTGGCACCCATTTTATTCAGGTAATTAGCCAAGTCGACGATTTCCGGCTCTTTCGCACAGTTTTCCAAGATGGTTCTTCCATCTGCAAGTGCAGCAGCCATCATAATATTCTCTGTAGCACCGACACTAGGCATATCTAAATAAATTTTAGCGCCATGTAAACGTCCTTCTGAATGGACCTCTACGAATCCGTTTCCGACGTGTACTTTGGCACCCATGGCTTCAAAGCCTTTCAAGTGTAAATCAATCGGACGGGAACCGATGGCACAACCGCCTGGCATGGCAACTTTGGCATGGCCATAGCGAGCCAGCAATGGCCCTAATACAAGGACGGACGCCCTCATTTTTCTAACATATTCAAATGGAGCTTCTGTCTTTAATTGGTTTGATGCATCTACAGTTACTGTATTATTTGAAATGCTGACATCAGCATTCATATGGCTAAGGACTTCTTTGATCGTTACTACATCTGCAAGAGCTGGTACTTCATGAATGATGCTTTTCCCTTCGCTTGCAATTATACTTGCTGCGATGACAGGCAGTACGGCATTCTTGGCACCTTCCACCTTCACAGTGCCATTCAGCTGCCTTCCACCACGGACGATGATTTTTTCCACTGTTCATTCTCCTCTGCGTCCAATTTCACTATATTAATATTCAGTCAGTATGATAGGTGTTCCTATTGTGATGCTAGTCTGTCCGCCCAGACCGGTCCGGGCAGCCAACTGTATATTCGTGGAAAGATTCTCTCCGGGTATTCCTTCTTTCCACTGTTCTGTATATCCAGATAGGACGTTGAAGTCTTTTTCCTGCATCTCATCTAGTGTTTGAACATTTAATTTTTCGGTGATTTTTTCAAAAAAATAAACACTACTAATCTTATCACTTGACAACGCTGTAACACAAGAGAATTTTGTCATATTTTCTGTAAAAATGTCTTTTATGACTAGTGCTAGTTTACTAGAGTAATAAGATTGAGCAGGCTTGTTCCATACCGCCCCGTCCATTTTATAAGTAAGGTCTATCATTTCCTGGTTGTCTTTCGGGACAATCATTATAAAGGTTTCGTTGATTCCATTTGTTTTATGGGCATCTTCCCAAAAAAACTTTACTGCCTTATCCGATTCTTCCCTTTGAAATTCTGCTCCTTGAAAATATTCATGCAGATTTGCTGTCAAGATGGAATAATTGGCCAATTGCACGTTTTCTTTCAGAATTAATTCCCACTTTTGCACTGAAAGGCCTTCAGCCTTGATCAGCTCGTGCATTTTTTCCAATTCGGTTTCTTTTCCGAAAGATGAAGCAACAGTTAAATGACTATAAGAAAAAATAATAGCAAGTGACAATGTAACGAGAATGAACCGGACCTTCATTTTATTTCTCCCCTTATCTTATGAAATGTAGCTTGTACCCTTTCATAAGTATTGACGGGAGAAACGAAAACATACGGTTCACTTCTCGTCAATCTTAGACAATTTACTTCATTAGGCTTGTGCTCTGCTTCTTAGAAAAGGAAGGTCATTTGCTGTGACCATTTCAAGAAGTCTAAAAAGAATCTGCTGACACTGGTGCCAATCGTTATCGTCAAGAAAATTAGTAACACATTTGCTTCGAAAACTCTTCCTTTTCTAATAAGAGGATCCAAATTCAAACCTTGCAAGACTCTCCATGTAATAATGATAAATATTAAATGGGAAACCATGCTCACAAGCGCTTCTTGTCCAAGCGATTGCATCACTTCACATCACACCTTTTCTTTTGTCTCTATGTCTGTTCACTAGTAAAACATTGACATGGACAATAAGAATTGTCAACGGTATGACGTCAATCTGGTATTCATTACCTTCTTTTTTCACTTGTTAAACATGGAAAACCTTGGTCTTGTCAAAAAATTGTCAAGGACAAAAACCAACTGAAATAGACACTAAGAACAAGGTGAACAGGGGTTTAGCAATTTACCGGACAGGGAAAGATATTTCCCGGGTAATATCGACAATATCGTTTTTTTCTATTCCAGAATAATACAGGATATCTGCAGGTTCATCACTGGAAGTCATTCGAACGGGGTTTTAATGTTAGAAGGATTAGGATGTGATGTTCTTTCCCTGTTCACTTGTGTCATCTTCACATAGAAAGAGCTTTAAACCTTCTGGTCTAAAGCCCCTTGTTAGGTTGTCTGATTTATTGAATTTTTGTAAGCTTTTGGAGCCTTGCATGCAGCTCCTTACCTGTTTTCAACGACGTCCAGACGATTGATTGCACGTCTAAGCGAATTTTGAGCCCTTCGGAAGTCAATATCGTCCTGCTTAGTTTCCAAGCGCCTCTCTGCACGTTTTTTTGCCTCACGAGCCCTTTCGGCATCTATATCTGAAGGTTTTTCAGCTGATTGAGCAAGTATGGTTACTTTGTCAGGCCTGACCTCGACAAAGCCTCCATTTACAGCAAGTTTATCCGTACCGTCTTGTCCTTTCAGACGGACAGCACCGATCTTTAAAGGTGCGACGAGAGGAATGTGCCCAGGCAGAATGCCCAGCTCCCCATTCTCCGCCTTTAAACTAACCATTTCATATTCAGCTTCCATTACAGGCCCATCAGGAGTGACAACACTCACAATTAGTGTTTTCAATGAAACCCCTCCTTGGACTGGAATGAAGCGATGCCTGTGGCATTCACTTTTTCAAGCTGGCAGGCAAAGCTTCACGTTCACAGCTCTGCCTGCTTTGTATTTTTACTCCATTGATTGTGCTTTTTCCACTACCTCTTCAATACGTCCCACTAGGCGGAACGCGTCCTCTGGAAGGTTGTCGTGTTTTCCATCCAAAATTTCTTTGAAACCTTTAACTGTTTCCTGGACAGGTACATAAGAACCTTTTTGTCCAGTGAACTGTTCGGCTACGTGGAAATTTTGTGATAAGAAGAACTGGATGCGACGCGCACGAGATACAGTCAATTTATCCTCGTCTGTCAATTCATCCATACCAAGAATGGCGATGATGTCCTGCAGCTCTTTATAGCGCTGCAATGTACGCTGCACTTCACGAGCGACATCATAATGCTCCTGGCCGACTACTTCAGGGTCCAATGCGCGAGAAGTAGATGCTAATGGGTCCACGGCTGGATAAATACCTTGTTCAGATAATTTACGATCCAAGTTGGTTGTTGCATCCAAGTGAGCAAATGTCGTTGCCGGCGCCGGGTCAGTGTAGTCATCGGCAGGCACGTAAATGGCCTGGATGGATGTTACAGACCCTTTGTCTGTTGAAGTAATCCGCTCTTGCAACTGACCCATCTCTGTTGCCAATGTCGGCTGGTAACCAACGGCAGATGGCATACGACCCAAGAGTGCTGATACCTCAGAACCTGCCTGGGTAAAACGGAAGATGTTGTCAATGAACAACAATACATCCTGGCCTTGCTCGTCACGGAAATATTCAGCCATTGTCAAACCAGTCAAGGCAACACGCATACGTGCTCCAGGCGGTTCGTTCATCTGTCCGAATACCATCGCTGTTTTGGAGATAACTCCTGAATCTTTCATTTCATAGTAAAGGTCATTTCCTTCACGAGTACGCTCGCCAACACCTGCGAATACGGAAATACCGCCGTGCTCTTGAGCTATGTTATTGATAAGTTCCTGGATAAGTACTGTTTTACCAACTCCAGCACCGCCAAACAAACCGATTTTACCACCCTTGATATAAGGGGCAAGCAAATCAACAACTTTGATTCCAGTTTCAAGAATTTCTGTTTCTGTCGCCAGGTTCTCAAATAGCGGCGACTGACGATGGATAGGGTCACGACGGCTGTTTTCAGCCAATGGCTCATCCAAGTCAATATTTCCACCTAATACATTAAACACACGGCCTAACGTCACATCCCCTACAGGTACTGAAATAGGTGCACCTGTATCGATTACGTCGATTCCGCGTTGAACACCTTCCGTAGATGACATTGCGATTGTACGAACACTGTCATCGCCAAGGTGCAAAGCAACTTCCAGCACTAACTCTGTGCCTGGATTCTTTTCCTCTTGAGATCCGGTTTGGACTCTCAATGCGTTATATATTTCAGGAAGCTGTCCGCTTTCGAATTTAACGTCCACGACAGGTCCCATAATTTGGGTAACGCGTCCTTTGCTCATCGATTTCCCTCCTTACTTACTAATGGAGCTTACTCTTGCGCTGCCGCTCCACCGACAATTTCCGTAATTTCCTGTGTGATTGCTGCTTGGCGCGCTCTGTTATAAGACAATGATAAATCATCGATCAATTCATTGGCATTGTCTGTCGCACTTTGCATAGCGGTCATCCGTGCAGCGTGTTCACTCGCCTTGCCATCCAAGAGAGCTCCATATAATAAGCTTTCAGCATATTGAGGCAGCAACACTTTCAAGATTTGTTCCTGGTCTGGTTCATACTCATACGTGCTGAGCGCCTTACCGTCGGTTTCAATATTGGTCAACGGTAAAAGCTTTTTATTGGTAACTTCTTGTGAAATGGCACTGACATAATGATTATAATAAAGAATCAGTTCATCGATTTCTTCATCTTCATACATTTGGACTGTTTCCGAAGTCAGTGATTTGATATCGGCAAAGTCAGGCTGGTCGGCTAGCCCGATGATTTCTCTTGCAACGGGCATTCCCCGTTTTTTAAAGAAGTCACGGCCCACTCGACCGACAGCAATTACCGTATATTCTTCAGGAGAATTATGCCTCTCTTGAATGGTACGATATACGGACCGCAGGATGCTGCTGTTATACGCCCCTGCCAGGCCCCGGTCAGAAGTGATGACAAAGTAAGCTGTCTTTTTCACTTCACGAGGTTTCAGCATTGGGTGATCAGCATTATCATCCCCGTTGGCAATACTAGCAACTACTTCTTGTATTTTCTCACTATATGGCACAAAAGCTTTTGCATTTTGTTCTGCTTTGTTCATTTTGGAAGCAGATACCATCTGCATCGCTTTTGTAATTTGTTTCGTCTTTTTGGTCGAGTTTATCCTCGTCTGGATATCTCTAAGTGATGCCAAGCCGTTTCACCACCCTTTCTTCAAAGGTTACGATCGATTCGATCAATCTGCTGTTTATTCCGAAGCAACGAACGTCTTCTTGAACTCTTCCACGGCACCGTTCATTTCACTTGCATCAGCAAGCTGTCCGGTCTCACGAATCGTTTTCAATAGGTCTGCTTTGTTGCTTCCAAGCCATTCATGGAATTCTGCTTCAAAGCGGGTCACGTCTTCTACCGGAATGTCATCGATATATCCGTTAACCAAAGCATAAATAATCATTACTTGGTTTTCGACTTTCAATGGCTTGTGAAGGCCCTGCTTCAATACTTCGACAGTACGGGCACCACGGTTCAATTTCGCCTGGGTTGCCTTGTCCAAGTCTGATCCGAACTGGGCAAATGATTCCAATTCACGGAAAGAAGCCAAATCCAAACGAAGTGTACCGGCTACTTTTTTCATTGCTTTAACCTGTGCGGAACCACCGACACGGGATACGGAAAGACCAGGGTTGATCGCTGGACGCACACCGGAGAAGAACAAATCAGACTGCAAGAAGATTTGTCCATCTGTGATGGAGATAACGTTTGTCGGAATGTATGCAGAAATATCGCCAGCTTGTGTTTCAACGAAAGGAAGTGCAGTCAATGATCCTGCGCCTTTGTCATCACTTAACTTAGCCGCACGCTCCAACAAGCGTGAATGCAAGTAGAATACGTCCCCAGGGAATGCTTCACGGCCTGGCGGGCGCTTTAATAGTAAGGAAAGTTCACGGTATGCTGCCGCTTGTTTCGATAGGTCATCATAAACAACCAATACGTGCTTTCCGTTATACATGAATTCTTCACCCATTGATACACCCGCATATGGAGCCAAGTATAATAATGGCGCCGGTTCGGATGCACCCGCAGATACAACGATCGTATAATCCAATGCACCATGGCGGCGAAGTGTTTCTACTGTGCCGCGGACCGTAGAATCTTTTTGGCCGATTGCGACATAAATACAAATCATGTCTTGGTCTTTCTGGTTCAAAATCGCGTCGATAGCAACTGTTGTTTTACCAGTCTGACGGTCACCGATGATCAACTCACGCTGGCCACGTCCAATTGGTACAAGCGCGTCGATAGCTTTGATTCCTGTTTGCAATGGTTCGTGCACGGACTTACGGTCCATAACACCTGGTGCCGGTGATTCGATCGGGCGTGTTTTGCCGGTTTCGATGGCACCTTTCCCATCGATAGCCTGTCCTAGCGGGTTAACTACACGTCCAAGTAGTTCCTCCCCTACTGGCACCTGCATGATACGTCCTGTCCGGCGGACTTCATCGCCTTCACGGATTTCTGTATATGGTCCAAGAACAACAATACCTACGTTGCTCTCTTCCAAGTTCTGCGCCATACCCATGACACCATTGGAGAACTCAACCAATTCCCCAGCCATGACATCGTCAAGTCCATGTGCACGAGCAATACCGTCACCGATTTCGATAACCGTACCAACATCGTTGACTTCGATGTCAGATTCATAATTTTCTATTTGCTGCCTGATCAGCGCACTGATTTCTTCAGCTTTAATACTCATGCCATTTCACCCCTATCCTCAATTATTTCGCGGATACTAAATTCCGTTCGATACGCTCCAACTTACCGCTGATCGTTCCATCATAAATCCTGTTGCCAATCCGAAGCTTGACCCCGCCGATGATGGAAGGATCGACGATGTTGTCGATTTTAAGCGTAGATTTGTTCAATTTTTTGGCAAACACGTTAGAAAGCTGTGTCTTTTCCTCGACAGAAAGTTCACGAGTTGTATAAACCTTTGCTTCCGCAATCCCTTTAGCATCATTTTCCATGTCAATATAATGGCCGATGATTGCCGGAATAAGTTCTTCCCTGTGCCTGTCTACAAGCAAAAGGAATGTGTTAATGACTTCTTTCGAAAAATGGTGAAACGTCTCGCGGATGAGCTGTTTCTTTTTGTCATTGCTAACTTTCGGATGCTTCAGAAAAGGCAATAATTGTTTATTTCCTTCAAAAACTTCCAGGACAATCCGAAGCTGTTGCTCGATTTGGTCCGTCGCTTGTTTTTGTTCAGACAGTCGAAAAAGAGCATCCGCATATCGTTTCGCTGCTATAGCTTCACTCATCGCTCTTCTCCTACCTCTTTAATGTATTCATTGATCAGATCCTCTTGATCCTTGGCACTGATCTGTTTTTCAATAACTTTGCTAGCAATTTGTACCGACAACGTAGCGACTTGATCTTGAAGCGCTTTGATCGCTTTTTGTTTTTCCTGCTCAATATCTTCCTGTGCAGAAAGTTTGATGCGTTCTGCCGCTTCACGTGCTGATTCTATGATCTGCTGTTCCTGTTTCTGGCCAGCTTGTCTTGCATCTTCTATGATAGTCTGGGCTTCTTGTCTGGTTTTCTTCAGCTCTTCAGCAGCTTCGCGCGATGCACGTTCTGCTTCTGCCCTGTTTTGTTCAGCAGTTTCGATTTCGCTTGCGATATGGTCTTCCCGTTGTTTCATGATATTCATCAATGGCCCCCACGCAAACTTGCGTAGAAGGAGCAATAATACGATAAAGAAGAACAACTGGGTCAACATATCTCCAATCAAAAGGCCACCTGGTCCAGCGTTAATGATTAACCAACCTGCGTATTGCACAGCGATTCACTCCTTTCGTCTCTCTGTAACAAACCCTGTTATGAATCCAAAATCTTCTTTTGATAAAGCAAAGGCGAGAGTCCGCTATGTGGACTTCGCCATGAATGTTTAGTTTTCATTCTGAATCTACGGACAGCGCTTAAGCCTGTCCGTAGATTTATGGTACTCCCCCCTGTCTCTGACAGGGAGAAATATACCGAGTATTGTTACATTACGATAAGGGCGATAACTACGGCGATGATCGGCATTGCCTCTACTAGACCTACACCGATGAACATTGTAGTTTGAAGGGCACTGCGCAATTCTGGCTGACGCGCGATTCCTTCCACTGTACGACTTACAATCAAACCGTTACCAATACCAGCACCAAGTGCCGCCAATCCTACCGCTATTGCAGCTGCTAAAGCTCCCATAATAAAAAATCCTCCTCTAAAATATATGAATTTATTTAATTCCTTTAATCAGTCCCAGATAATTACCCGGTTTCAGGTGTACCTGAGAAAAGCTGTTTTACTATGACGGTTTCCCTTCTGGTTTGAAATACTGCCATAGAGGGAACTGTCCAGTATATTGTTAATGGTCGGCGCTCACTTTGTGAGACATGTAAACCATTGTCAACATAGTGAAAATGAATGCCTGGATAGCACCGATGAACAAGCTGAATCCTTGCCAAGCAAGCATCGGTATTGCTCCTCCCAGAAATCCTCCTATACCTGAAGCGGTAAGACCCGCAAGCAAGCCTAGTAAAATTTCCCCTGCATAAATGTTACCGAAAAGACGAAGACCCAGTGTCAACGTATTCGAGAACTCTTCCAGCAGTTTAATCGGGAACAAGAATGGTAAAGGCCGGATATAATCTTTTCCGTATTCTTTCACACCTTTTAGTTTAATCCCATAATAATGGGTCAAAACTATTACCATCGTAGACAGGGTTAATGTGATGCCTGCATCTGATGTCGGAGACTTCCACCATAGATGATGTTCACTATCCACAAACATAAAGGCAACACCTAACATGTTGCTTATGAAAATATAAGTGATCAACGTTAAACCTAAAGGCAGAAATGTCTTCCCTGTCTTCCAGTCCATCGTATCTCCAACAATGCCTTTTACGAAATCGACTACCCATTCCATAAAATTTTGGAGACCCGTCGGCTTCATCTGCAGTGATCTTGATGCAGCGACCCCCAGGATAAATACAATGGCAGATGCGATCGCGATCATCAAAACGTTGGACATATTGAAATCCAACCAAGCGATTCCAAAGACGTCCTCTAGTAAAGGTTTCTCATGATCCAAAATTCTTCACCTCTCTTCCCAGTGCTAGTCTTGAGACTTGAATAATAAAAAATCTATCATAATGACAACATAGGCTGTCATTAATCCTATAATCACGGAAATCAAGTGGAAATATTCTTCGAATTGAAGGGCGATCAGGACAGCTGCTGCTGCTGAAGCTAATCGCGTAAATGTACCAATGCCACGAGTAGAGCGTTGTTCGACTACGGCTTGTCCAAACTGCTTAATCTTTCGCTGCATAAGCCATAGATTGTAGAAGCTTATGACCGTTCCAAGGAGTAGTCCGAGGAAGATACGCGGATATGGAGTGAATCCAGCTCCTAGTACCAGTAATGCAAGAAGGTAGAACATCCATTTTTTTTGGCGGGTAATCATTTTTTCATATTGCTGCATAGAAGTCTTCGTCCCCTGTAACTGTTCATTTAAAATGGATGCATCTAATATGTACGGCCCCTGCTTATGCATTCGTCTACGACGGAAATTAAGCGGGTTCGTGGAAATTCGGCAAAATTAATTAAATTAATAAAGAGCAAAAAAATTTTGTCTTATTTGTATAAAGACGCATCTTTTTCCTTAAATATTCCAACATGCCTTGTTATCCAGTATAGCAATCATACAGGATTTCCACAGTTATAAACAAGCGACAAGATTTGCTCCAAATAGACAATGTAACCCTTATCATTCCACACTAAATTAGCATACAATAGGGGTACTTCAATGTCAATCGGTTTACAGGATAAAAACAAAAATGGCAATACTTACATATTCAAATCCCATGCACTTGTCCTAGCCTGATTATAAGGGAAAAACCAAGTCAATATACGACAGTTTTGTGACAATATTTTGACAATGATATGGACAGTAAGAAAGGTTTGATTCTGCTCATAAAGAAAGACATCTTCATAAAGATGTCTTCATTCGATAAATATAGCTGTCGGGTAACTGTATTGCTCCTCATCCTCTGTTTCAATCGTCAGGTTGGCCAGATATTGACCTCCTTTACCTATATCCCTTTTGTTGACTTCTCCTTCCACCATCCCTTCAGGTTGATCTGTTAATTCCAAGATGGTCCGGTCATACCTAAGCGTCTTCGGGTTATATAAGTCGACAGTCACTTTTGCCGCTCCTTCCGGCAAATACATTCTGTATTCATACTTGTCCTCGGAAAAAGCCTTAAGCGCAAATTCCATTCCCATGGCCTTAGGATAATCGGCACCTTTATTGATGAATAAATAAGGAAGCTTGAACTCCTTATTCCCGTTATGCATAGTCAACCAGCCTTGATGGATTCCTTCCTTGAGGAGAGAGCCTGTGATCGACAGCTTAATTGGCACGACAGTTTTTTGACCTGGACCCAAATTGAACCTGGCCGGTAGCTGCCATCTAAGACCTCGCTGTTGGTGAGGAATGTCAAAGTAATACTCCTGAATATTTTCTGATGTATTCTCAACCTCTAAATAGTAAGTGGCGGTTTGCTTGAACTGGTCGATTTTGCCAAAAGTGATCAACGGGTTGTGAAGGATTGTCGCAGTCTCGATTGCCTGTTGGATTTGCATCCTCCCCATACCCTGTACGATCGGGTCATAAAGCTTGCCTGATTTATCTTTTATTGGAAGAGCTGTAGTCAAGAGCGCACCTTTTAATTGGTCATGGCTCCAGTCAGGATGGGCCTGTTTCAGGAGTGCCAAGCCGCCTGCTACATGAGGCGCGGCCATACTGGTCCCTTGCAGTTCCTGGTATCCTCCTGGCACCGTGCTGGTAATAGCCGCTCCTGGTGCCACAATTTCAGGCTTGATGTCCCAGTTGACGGTCACTGGACCTCTCGAACTGAAGTCCGCCATCTGATCTTGTTCATTCTCGTATATCGTATCAATCCAGCCATCTTTAGATGCAATGTTCTCGATGAGCCATTCCCCGTCCTCACGCGTCACAGCAACAACAGGAATTTGAATAGGTTTCTTCCCATCCACTACAGAACCGGGGAAAGATCCTTTTTCGTTATTGTAAATAATAACCGCTTCTGCTCCTGCTTCTTCTGCCCTTCTCGCTTTTTCAGCAAAAGGAACTTTCCCTCTTTGCAGAAGGACAATTTTGCCACGGGCATCTCCGTTCGGTTTTCCATCAAAACTGCCATGGATGATCGGCATATCCTTCTCCAAGTCCCACGGAACAGAGCCCATCAACGGAGAAAGAGCAATTCTCTTATCCTGAAAAGAATCGAATAAATAAGGAATTTTCAAAGGAGGAGTCGATGCACCAACCGAAATTGCCTTGACTGAAGTTGCTGGTGAACCGACTGTCCAGTTGTCCGGCCCCTCATTTCCGTTTGCGATTACAACGGATACACCTTGGTCGATTGCCCGGTTGACCGCAACACTCGTCGGCCAGTCAGGACCATTGATTGAGCTGCCAAGCGACATGTTCAGAATATCCATACCATCTTTCACCGCTTTTTCCATGGCCGCAATTACTTGGACAGAGGTCCCCATGCCACCCGGACCGAGCGCACGATAACCATACAACTCGACCTCCGGTGCTACCCCTTCCATTTGACCTTTCGCCCCGATAATACCCGCCACATGCGTACCATGAAGAGTGGGCTCACCTTGGTCGACTGTCGTCTCCATCGGATCATCATCCAGGTCGACCAGATCGTATCCACCCTTATAGTTCAAACTCAAATCAGGGTGACTATAATCGATGCCCGTATCGATCACTCCTACTTTCACACCTTTTCCTGTAAAAGAAATCGACGCTTCCTCCTCGTTCTCTTCCTGCTTCAAAAAAGGAATACTTTCTCCGATAGTTGCCTGATAGAGCCGGACAGGATATGTTTTTTGTACAAAATCCAAGTTTTCCAGTTTGTCGAGCTGATGCTCCTTCCCCTTGATGGCCAGTCCTGTAAACAAGGTGTCATATACCTGAATCACCTCGAGGAACGGATGATATTTCTCGATATATTCTTTATATTCAACAGGGTTTCCCTCCACCTCGATGATGACTGACTGCTCTGTTTCCGATTCTTCTGCAGTGTACACAACAGGGGAAATAGGTAATAGGCAGATATTGACTAAAAAAAGCACCATAACTAATTTACGCATCGTATTTCCCCTTTCTCGTTTATGAGTATTATCTGCCGATAGCCGGAATTCATGCGTGGACTGTGGCGCTGTGGGTGTGGGTGGGTTCGGGGTGCGGGGTTCGGGCGGGGATGGGGAGATTATTGCCGGGTTTGGGGCGATTAGGAAGTTTGTCGGGGCGTTTATGCCGAATGATGGGGCGATTTTGCCTTTGGTTGGAATGATTCACCGCTCTTTGGGGAGATTCAGGCCATTACGGGGAAATCCCCCCTCGATTTAGGCTGTCTGAAAACCGGCTTTTCCTTTCACTTTGCTTGGGAGCGGCCTTGGATCTGAGCAGGACCAGGGAACGGCGGGCAGGGAGATTAGTGCCGGGTTTGGGGCGATTAAGCGGTTTGTCGGGGCGTTTATGCCGCATGTAAGGGCGATTTTGTCTTTGGTTGGAATGATTCACCACTCTTTGGGGAGATTCATGGCCATTACGGGGAAATCCCCACTCGATTTAGGTTGTCTGAAAACCGGCTTTTCCTTTCACTTTGCTTGGGAGCGGCCTTGGACCCGAGTAGACAGGGAACGGCGGGCGGGGAAATTATTGCCGCTTTTGGGGCGATTAAGCAGTTTGTCGGGGCGTTTATGTCGCATGTTGGGGCGATTTTACCTTTGTTTGGAATGATTCACCGCTCTTTGGGGAGATTCACAGCCATACGGGGAAATCCAGACGCCGCCTGGTTACTAGAAGCTCAAAAAAAACAATTGCAAAATTTTAGTTTTCTACTCATAACCATACTTAAACACGAATAACCTGATTGACTATAGCCGAAAACCCGTTCCTAAATGTCATCATGAACGCTTTTTCAAGCTAAAGTCACTCTCTTAACCAAAGAAGGAATCTTAGAAGCTTAGTCGAATAGGTTTATTCAGAAAGGAGGTTATCATGAATAAACCGAATACTGAACTACCATTAAATATCCGCAGGCTTGAAGCACTCCACAGAAGAACACCCAAATCGCATTCAAAGCGGGCCCAAATGCAAGCCGACTTAGCCAGACGTTATGCAGGCTTTCGCGGCGAGCAAAATGTAAAGTACCACCTTCGTCGCTTGGATAACAAGCATTATTATATTTTACATGATATTCGATTAAGGTATCAGACAATGTATTTTCAGATAGACACATTGATACTGTCTAAGGAATTCATTCTCATCGCGGAAGTGAAGAACATTTCCGGAACTTTGTTTTTTGATACAGTATTCAACCAGATGATCCGGAAAACCGAGGATAAAGAAGAAGGTTTCAGAAGTCCGCTTGCCCAAGTCCAATATCAGCAGGAACTTTTATACAGGTTGTTCCAACAAAACAACCTTCCCAGCCTCCCAATTGAAAGCCTCATCGTCATCAGCCTTCCCTCTACTATCATCAAGACAGACACAGCCGATAAAGAGATAACCAGTAAAATAGTACACGCCGAAGACCTTATCGATAGAATTGGTTATTTATGCGAACAGTATCTGCAAGCCTCTTCCAAAATTCCACCTTCACTAAAGGAGATCGGTGAAACAATTAAACATGCCAACATTCCCAAGCAGACTGATATCCTCGCCCAATATGATGTTACAAAGGAAGCGCTCCTTTCCGGAGATCCTGTTCGTTCTGTGATTCTCTTCCTATGAAAAGAAATCGTGGTCACTGGTATTGCCAAACTTGTCACAAAAGTTCCAAAACAAGTCATACTCAAGCAATATATGATTATTTGCTTCTCTTTCAAAATTCCATCACCAACATAAAATGCCGTCAGTTTCTTAACCTACCCTCCAAACATACAGCTACCGACATATTATCTTCCATGCCTTTGGAATCTACAGGCAGTACGAAGGACCGGCGATATTTTCTCCCCGTAAAAAAACTCCCGCCTCATCAGAGGCAGGAGCACCTTAGTTCTTTGCTTTAAACCCTTCAGGTCTGTAATCACGCTGTTTGAAGTAATAGCGTATTGCTTCTGCTATACGGGCTGAGGCCTGGCCATCGCCATATGGATTAGAAGCTTCGGCCATTTTGTCGTATTCAACAGGGTCTGATAACAGCTGATCGGCTAAAGCAAATATATTATTTTCGTCTGTTCCGGCAAGTTTAAGGGTACCGGCATGAATACCTTCCGGGCGTTCAGTAGTATTTCGCAGGACAAGAACAGGGACACCAAGAGATGGGGCTTCCTCCTGAACTCCGCCTGAGTCTGTCAGAATCAAGTGAGAGCGGGCTGCAAAATTGTGAAAGTCCACAACGCCAAGCGGAGCGATCAATTGGATACGATCATCATTCCCAAGAATCTCATCAGCAGTCTTTCTTACCACCGGATTCAAGTGAACAGGATAGATAACACGAATATCATCATGAGATTCGACAAGGCGTTTTATGGCCTTAAACATCTGCTGCATATTTTTGCCAAGATTTTCACGACGGTGGGCTGTCATTAAAATTAATCGTTTCCCGTCAAGTCCGTCGAGCACCTCACTGTTGTATTGGTCGGAAATTGTGGTTTTCAAGGCGTCGATTGCAGTGTTTCCCGTTACAAAAATAGTATCTTCCTGCTTATTCTCATCTATCAAATTTTGTCTAGCCTGTTCTGTCGGTGAAAAATGCAAGTCAGCAATCACACCGGTCATCTGCCTGTTGATTTCCTCTGGATAAGGAGAATACTTATCCCAAGTACGGAGACCCGCTTCGATATGACCGACAGCTATCTGATTGTAATAAGCAGCAAGAGATGCGGCAAAAGTAGTCGTCGTATCACCATGGACTAGGACGATGTCTGGCTGCCTGGCCTTGAAAACGTCGTCCAGACCTTCTAGCGCACGGGTTGTAATTTGTGCAAGGGACTGCTGGGTCTTCATGATGTCCAGGTCATAATCAGGTGTAATACCAAAAATATTCAGCACTTGATCAAGCATTTCCCTGTGCTGGGCTGTGACTGTAACAATGACCTCGAATTGATCCGGTCGCTTTTTCAGTTCCAGAACAAGCGGAGCCATCTTGATAGCTTCCGGCCTCGTCCCGAATACAGCCATAACTTTAATCGGATTCCCCATATTTAGTCCTCCCTAAAAACCAGTGAATCGTTACTTTGTCCCAAATAACCGGTCGCCAGCGTCACCAAGACCTGGAACAATGTATCCTTTTTCGTCTAATTTTTCATCCAGGGCTGCAAGGTAGATATCCACATCCGGATGTTCATTTTGAATAACTTCCACCCCTTCAGGCGCGCCGACAAGGCACATTAGTTTAATGTTCTTCGCCCCGCGTTTCTTCAATGAATGGATTGCATCGTTTGCAGACCCTCCCGTTGCAAGCATCGGGTCAATTACAATAAGTTCACGTTCTTCAATATCTGAAGGAAGCTTGATATAGTATTCTACAGGCTTAAGTGTTTCTGGATCACGGTATAACCCGACATGGCCGACCTTCGCGGCAGGAATCAGACTTAAAATACCATCTACCATTCCCAATCCAGCTCTTAAAATAGGAACAAGTCCGATTTTCTTCCCGCTTAATGTTTTCGTTTTAGCAGTTGTAACAGGTGTCTCGATGGTAGTTTCTTCGACCGGCAAATCCCTTGTGATTTCAAAGGCCATCAACCCTGCTACCTCATCGACCAATTCACGAAATTCCTTTGTACCTGTGCTCTTTTTCCTTATGTAAGTTAACTTGTGTTGAATTAACGGATGATCCAGTACATAAACTTTTCCCACGGTCCGATCACTCCTTATAGATATTTTTGCATCCTTAAAATTGTACTGAAAATGCGGGCTTCTTTCAAGGGTGACAGCAGATTTTGTCGATTATTTAAATACTCTTCTTTCATAGTATCCTTTTTTCTTCTATCTTCATCCATGGAAAATCCATCACCACAGCGGATGATGGATGGTATAAGTATTTATTCAGTTGATTCTTGTTCGTCCACGATATCCATTATTTTTTGCTTAATAAGTAAACGGCATTCTTCTGACAAAGGATCCTGTCTTGGATCAATATGCTTGCCTCTGACTATGAACCCATCATAGATGAAAATATCATTGAATTCCCTTTGTTGGATGGCATCATAACCTTTTATATGAAAGTTATATGTTCCACCCTCTCCTTCTACGACACCGCCTATCGATACCGTTGTTTTACCTGTCATTTCGCTTCATTCCCTCCTAGCCTTGTGTATACCCAAAAAAGGAGGAGCTTAATCATCCGATAGATTCTACAAATGACTACGTTAGGATTAATCCCATTAAAATGATTCTTATTGACTCAAAAACCATAAACTGCGACGTAACTTTTATGTGACTTCCTACCATCCTTTTCGGATTAAGTGGTAGGCCAGCGCTTCAGAAAAATACTCGCTTTCCGTGGGGAATGCTTCAGCTTCCTTGAAAATACAAATCGATTTTCTGCGTGCGATGTCTCGCTGTCGAAGCGTTACTTATCCTCGGTGCAAAAACCGCCCCTGCGGGATCTTCAGACTGTTCCTTTCCCACTGGAGTCTCGCATTTTTCCTTCGCTTGGATAGAATTTCTGATCAACTGGGAAGTGGTCCTAAATTTTTTTAACATGGGATATTCACTAATCAAAATTCAGGAAAAATCTAAAAGCGAAGGCAGAACACGCAGACTCCTCGAAAATACAAACCAATTTTCTTCGTGCGAGGCGATGCTGTCGTAGCTTTCCTTGTCCTATGGGAACAGCGAAAGGTCTTCGCTGGGGCGAGTAATCGCAGTCCCGCGTGTCTGAAGACCCCGCAAGAAGCGTCCTTTGCTGATGAGGAGGCTGAGGCCGTGCCCATGGAAAGCGAAGTGTTCTGCCGCAGCGGGGCTATACAGTCATTTATAATCAGAACGAGAGGAAGTCTCCCTAGAATGAATTGTCACTATGTCGCAGTTCCCCTCAATTGAACCCAACCAATCAGGACAAGCAATCACATCACAGAATATCCAAATGTAAAAAAAGACTTCTCCATGACAGCATCGCTACTGCCAGGAAAAGTCTGAGGGTTGTTTATAGATTTTGATACAAAGGGAATTTGTCTGTTAAAGCTTTTACACGCCCGCGTGCTTCGTCGAGTTTGCTTTCGTCTTCATGGTTTTTCAGAGCAAATGCGATAATCGCTCCGATTTCGTCCATTTCTTCCAGTCCAAAGCCTCTGCTTGTCACGGCTGCAGTTCCAATGCGAATTCCGCTGGTGACAAATGGGCTTTCAGGATCGAAAGGAATTGTGTTTTTGTTTGTTGTCAAACCGACACTGTCCAACGCTTCTTCAGCAACTTTTCCGGTAAGATTCAAGCCGCGTACATCAAGAAGCAACAAGTGGTTGTCCGTTCCGCCTGAGACGAGGCGAACCCCCTCTTTTTGCAAAGCCTCGCCAAGACGTCTTGCATTGTCGACAAGCTGCTGGGAATAATTTTTGAATTCACCGTCAAGAGCTTCTTTAAAGGCCATTGCTTTTGCAGCAATTACGTGCATCAACGGGCCGCCCTGCATGCCAGGGAAAACAGATTTGTCGATTTTTTTGGCAAACTCTTCTTTGCATAGAATCATTCCGCCTCTTGGACCTCTCAACGTTTTGTGGGTTGTTGTCGTTACAAAATCGGCATATGGAACAGGGTTTTCATGATGACCTGTTGCTACCAAACCGGCGATGTGAGCCATATCGACCATTAAATAAGCTCCCACCTCATCGGCGATTTCACGGAATTTCCGGAAGTCGATTTGTCTCGGATATGCACTCGCTCCAGCAACAATCAGTTTTGGTTGTACTTCTTTCGCTTTCTCCAACACTGCTTCATAATCAAGTTGTTCTGTTTCTTTATCGACGCCATATTCGACAAAGTTATAAAGCTTACCACTGAAATTAACTGGACTGCCGTGGGTCAAATGGCCACCATGGCTCAAGTTCATCCCGAGTACAGTGTCACCCATTTCCAACACGGCAAAGTAGACAGCCATGTTAGCCTGCGCCCCAGAATGCGGTTGGACGTTGGCATGGTCGGCACCAAACAATTGCTTGGCCCTATCCCGCGCAAGGTTCTCTGCCACATCAACATATTCACACCCGCCGTAGTAACGACGGCCCGGATAGCCTTCCGCATATTTGTTCGTCAATACAGAGCCCTGGGCCTCCATTACAGCCTGGGAGACAAAGTTTTCGGATGCAATCAACTCAATTTTATCGTTTTGCCGCTTTCTTTCATTTTCAATTGCTTCAAACAGCTCTTGGTCGTTTTGTTTCACATGTTCCATTGCCGTGTAAATCCCCCTATTCGATATCTTATTAGTTGAATGGAATTCGCCTTTTTACATTCCAATTAAAATACTATCACAATCAATCGCAAAAAACACCGACATCACCTTTTGGATACTGGGCACGTTCACCGCCTATCAACTTCGGCCTTGTCCTCGCTCCATTCACCCTGGCATGTCCTGCATACCTTTGTCGAAAACGAAGTGGAACGGCCACATGCTTCAAGTGCATGCCAATCATTGTTTCGCCAATGTCGAGGCCCGCATCGCCCTGGATTTGTTCCACCAGCACCGGCTGTTCAAACTGTTTGAACGAGTAAGCAGCCATCGATCCGCCAGCTTTTGGCACTGGGACAGCGGAAACTTGTTCCAAACCCCTTTCCCTTGCCGTAGCTGCTTCCACTACAAGGGACCGGTTAAGATGCTCGCAACACTGATAAGCCAGCTGAACACCCGTTTCCTTTTTCAGCCGGTCCATTTCAGCATAAATAACGGCAGCAATCTCTTCACTTCCAGAGGTACCGATTCTTTCACCCGCAACTTCGCTTGTCGAACAGCCAATGACAAATAATTGTCCAAACTTTAAATAACCGCTCGTCAGCCACTCATCCACAATTGCAGCCACTTCCTCTTTCAACGCGCTCATCGAATTGTCACTCCCATGCTAGGTAATTCGGTAATTATGACCCTATTCTTCTTCGTAGTCAGCTATTTTTCCGATTCTGTTGGCATGACGTCCAGCTAGGAATTCCGTTTCAAGCCACGTTTTGGCAATTTCTCTGGCAAGACCCGGTCCAATAACTCTTTCCCCCATAGCAATCATGTTGGAGTCGTTATGTTCCCTGGTTGCTTTTGCACTAAAAACATCGTGTACGAGTGCACAACGAATTCCTTTTACCTTATTAGCGGAAATCGACATGCCAATTCCTGTCCCACAAATAAGGATTCCTCTGTCAAACTCGCCATTTGCCACACGTTCTGCAGCAGGGATGCCATAATCGGGATAATCCACCGATGTTTCACAGTCACAACCCATGTCTTCAAATTCGATGTTCATTTCTTCCAAAAGTTCACTGATTTCTTTTCTTAAATTAACACCGCCGTGATCAGAGGCAAGGATAACTTTCATTGCATTACGCTCCTTTTTCCAGTTTGGTATGAATGTCGATTGTCTTACTTCTATCTAGTTGTTCCTGTCGTTTCGTTTGTTCTGGATTAGTTTCTTCCATTTTGAAACGTTGAATTTCTTTTTTCAATATTTCCGCCTGGTTTTGAAGCGATGTCGCCAGTTCTTCAACGCTTTTAATCACTTCTGACTGCTCCCGGACCATGCTGTTCATCTCCTGGGCACTTGCCGACGTTTCTTCGGCTATAGCTGCAACCTCTCGCGATTGTAACGAAGTCGCATGAATGGATTTAAGCTGTTCCGTGACATGCTCAGATATATCCTGAATCGCTGAAACGACTTCATTGATAGATACTGCCATGTCTTGGATTGCTTCGTTTGTTTCTTCTCCCTTAGATGCTTCCTTTCGGGCAAAAGTCACTTGTCCGCCAATCGTGACGACAACCTTTTGAACATCGGATTGAATACTGCCGACAAGCTGGGATATTCCCTGGACGGCCTGTTTGCTTTCATCCGCCAGCTTCCTCACCTCGTCGGCGACCACTGCGAATCCTTTTCCGTGTTCTCCAGCACGTGCGGCTTCTATTGACGCATTCAACGCCAATAAATTTGTTTGTTCCGAAATCTCTCCGACCATTCCGGTGATTTTTTCGATTTCTTTAGCATTCTCTTCCAGGCGATGGACATCTTTCAACGCCTCTTCTTGCTCTTGGGCAAATGATTGGATTCCTGAGACGAGTGTATGTATAACTTTGGTAGATTCGTTCAGATTATGGACCATTTCCTGTGATTTTTGCTCAGAAATATTCGCTTTTTGTTGTACTTGCTCCGCAAGCCTCGTCGACGAATCAATTGATTCCGCTGTGATTTGGATAGCAGTAGAGGTGCTTTCCGCACCTTCTGAAATCTGATGGATTGCTTCTTCAATATCATTTGTCTGCTTTGCTGCATTCACCGAAACCGTTTGAATCTTTTTCACTGATTGATTGGTCTTTTCAAAATTGTTATCGATCTTCGAGATGATTTCCTTCATGCTGGACAGCATGGAAGAAAACGCAAGTGCCAATGATTGAATTTCATCCTTCGATTTCGGGATATCCACTTCCCCGTTCAGGTTTCCTTCTGCCACCTTCACAGCAGCGGCTTCCAGTTTTGTCAGTGACTTGATAATAAATCCTGCTGCAAAATAAGCCAGAATACCGGACCAGATAATACCCGCCAGAAGGGTAACCATAACAAACACGGCCTCTGATACAGCCCAATACTCTTTCACATAATCATTAACTACATAAATAAAAACAGCACTTGTCGAATAGGTAATGACTGCCAGCAAGGTGGTAAACACCATTAACTTCACACGCAGGCTTCCCCGTTTCCCCTGAACCACTCCCTACACCTCCAGGACGTTACCAGCCTCTCTCATGTCTATTCTGCGCTGGAATTGTCGAATTTTTTGAAAACTGTATCTTTATCTATTGTCTATCTTTTTTGCCAGCAGTTCAATATACTTTTCAATTTCGTCTAAAGTTTCCTGGTAAGTGTTCACACTTCCGCCAAACGGATCGGAAATGTCATAATTCGGCAGGCTTGCCTCCAACTTGTGGATAGTGTTTATTTCCTCCTGTAAGTGCTGATGAAGCTTATCATCCAAAGTGTGCGGGGATAGTTTTTTTCCATTTTCGTTCAAAAACCTGGCCCGTTTTTCCTCCAAATCGGCATAAGCCTTCTTCAACTGCTCCCAAGTATCTTTGTCTCCTTGAAGAACATATTCTTTCAATGTATAAAGTTTTTCATGATAGGCAGGGTATTGCATCGCTAATGACTGTTTATGCTGACTTGTCATCGTCAGCACCAAATCGGCCCAATTCAACAGCTGGACTGTAACCGGCTGGGATTGGTGGTCAAGGGGAATTTGCTTCATGCCTAGAACGTCCAGCGTATTTTTGGATGCCCGCTGTCCTTTTCCGGCAAAAATCCCGGCCGACTGAACCTCCGCACCAGGCAGTTTGTTTTTCAGAAGTGCTTCTGCCATCGGACTCCGGCATGTATTCCCAGTACATACAAACAAAATTTTCATTTATTAACCTCCAATAATGAACCGCTTCCGTATTATTATTCTTTGAGAAAAACTATATCACATACGCCTAGTGCCGAAAAGAATCGAGCCATCTTAAGCTGTATGTTTTTACTTTCCCAGCTTCATAAAAAAACAGGCTGCACGACAGCCTGTTTTCAATAACCGAATATGATTTTCAATCCAAAGGCACACAGGATGCTTCCACCAAGAATTTCACTATAGACACCGATCAGCCCCCTGGCTTTTCTGCCCAACAAGAGACCCGACCAGGTTAAAAAAGTACTGAACAGTCCAAACAAAAGAAGGGCCAGAAAGGTTTTTACCCCGGACATGCCAAGACTCAGCCCAACGGAAAAGCTGTCAAGACTCACACTTAATGAAAAAACAATAAGTCCTATACCTATCGGCCGGATGACTTGCTTGTTTTCATGGTTGAAGGACGAAAACAACATTTGGGCTCCCAATGCAAACAAAAGCAGCCCGCCTGCAAGGATTGCGAAATTCTCCATTTTCGTAGAAATAAACTTGCCCAAACCAATTCCGATGAACGGCATGGCAACATGAAAAAAACCTACCGTAACCCCTATTAAAAAAATCCGTTTCAACCTCAATGCCTGCATCCCCATTCCCAGGCCAACGGAAAAAGCATCCATTCCTAATGCTGCCGCCATGAACACTAAGGAAATGTATTCTGCAATTTCTCCTTCCGGCATCCTTCCAACTCCTCTCCCCCGTCATCGCTATATCAATATATGAGGAGGAGACAAGTTATATGTTTCCTAACAGTCAAAAACCGGCCAAGCTATTTTCCTTCTTACAGTTGGTTGATTTTCTTGACCGCAGCTTTGTTAAGACGATTCATGATAGCTTCGCCTACACCTGTCTCAGAAAATGTTTCGCAGAGGATGATATCCACATCTGACTTTTTGAAAGCACGCAGGGTATCATATAAATGAACAGCCACTTCCTTCAAATTTGCATGGGAACCGCAGATTTTCACATTTTCCGCCTCGATTTCCGTTGCGGTTTCACGGCTTACGATCACTCCCGTTTTATAGCCTGCACTTTTACAATTTTCAATTTGCGCCTGTAAATGAGCAGAATCGCCTTCCACTAGCCATAAAGGGGCTTCCGGAGCATAATGCGTATATTTCATCCCTGGGGACTTCGGCTTTTCCCCCTCTTTGGCAAGGGCAGGGTCGACCATCACCGGACCAAGCACCTCCTCTAATTGTTCTTTTGTAATACCACCGGGACGAAGAATCATCGGCATCTCACTCGTACAATCAACGACGGTCGATTCGACACCGACTCCCGTTATACCACCGTCGATCAAACCGGCTATCCTGCCATTCAAGTCTTCATACACATGGGAGGCACTGGTCGGACTAGGCCTTCCTGACTTGTTGGCGCTTGGAGCTGCAACCGGGAGCTTGCAAGTTTCTAAAAGCATCCTCGCAACGGGGTGGTCCGGTATGCGGATTCCCAGTGTTGATAAGCCTGCTGTCACATTATTGGCGATAGTTCCGTTGCTCTTTAAAATGAGGGTCAGGGGACCTGGTGTGAATGCTTTTAATAACTTATCCGCAATTTCCGGAATCTCTGCTACATATTTTTCAATCTGACCGGCATTGCCAACATGGACGATCAAAGGGTTATCGGAAGGGCGCCCTTTGGCTTGAAAAATCTTATCGACAGCTTCCTCTTTGGTAGCATCAGCCCCCAATCCATAAACCGTTTCGGTCGGGAAGGCGACTGTCTGCTGCTGTTTCAGTAGAGCTGCAGCTTCGTTGATAGCTTCTCTGCTGTCTTCCACTGCTTCTATTTTCCATACCTTTGTTTCTACCACTATGATTACTCCTTTACGATTAGACAAAATGATGATTTATCAACAAGTTATCCACATTATGTGATTATTCTTATTATTTTGCTATTTTTATGCTTCCGTTTTCATTCCTTACTTAATGTAACCCGCTTACATGGAATATAACCCCTGCTGTACCAATAATGCAGGGGTTAAAGTAAACCATTTATTTATAAGAAAAACCACCCTGAGATTACGGAGGTATTCAAGGGTGACTTTTTTGCTCTTTCATCTGAGTAACTATCTTACTAACATCCTTTTCACAAGTTACCAACAAGATATCCACAAGTGGTGGATAAAATTAACTTTACCCACAGCTCTTTAATGGTAAACAGAGGTATCGAGTTGTTTTATCCACCACTGGCCCTGTTTCAAGGTAAAATATTCAGCAAATTTGGGGATATCTGAAGACTCGAACTTCAACAAGGAAAGAAGTGTGTCCAGTACAGATTGGTGACTGTGGATAAATAAAGAGTTTCCGGCTTGTTCCTTCGCAAGTGCTATCGCAGATTCTAAGACAGCTAGTGGGAAGGATGCCGGCACACCATCTTTAATATACAAACTTTTTAACCAATAACTGTTATTTTCCACCGGTGATAAAGCAAAAAAACCTTTATACTCATCCTGATACTTCACTAGATACCCGAATTTCTTCAAAGACTGTTGATTGCTGATTTCTTCCCATTTCCCATCGAAAAACTCCCGCAGTACATTTTCCTCAACATCCAAGGTTTTGACAAGCTTCATAACCGCTCTCTCCCTATCATTTGGATTGCGCTCTATGCTTCTTCTTTATATTCTATCGTATGTGTGATAGGGAGAATTATGATAGATTAACTAAACCATTCCAAAAAGAAAAATTTGACTTTCACTTCATCTTCGTCCTTATCCTTTTCCTTGTCTTCCTGATCTTGTTCTTGCTCTTGTTCTTCTGCCGAAACACTAGTGCCATTGGAAAAATCCAAGAAACATAGCGGCGGGAACAATACACACCACCAGTTGGCTCCTTTTCCACTGCCAAGAGTGATAAGGATAGCTTCATACTCGCCTGCCGGGTAAACATAGGAACCATATACCTTGGCAGGGAAGTTAATATGCTTGTCATATTCCACTTGATACGACTGATCGATCCCTTTTTCTTTCAGGACTTCGCCTACTGTTGATTCAATTTCTTCTAACCGATCTTGAATCAATTGTCTTGCTTCGTCTATATCATCGATTTTCTCGACCCAGACGGTGATTTTCTCATTAACCCTGTCGCGGATTTCCCGTTTCAACTTCTGATCTGCTTCATTGTCACTGTTGGCAAGGATGCGCAGGCGGATTGCCTCATCCGGGATTACTTGAAAATTATCTTCTTCCTGCTTATTGTCGATTCCTAGTCCGGGTGTAGGGAAAGCTCCCAGAATGGCTAAAAATATCATAAAATAAATAAAATAATTTCGCATTGTTCCTGCCCCCTTCTTCTCTTAGGAACAGTATGGGCAGGAGGGCTTCCTTTTAAACTGGCAATCTATTTTTTTTTCAATTAGGGCCATTAAACAATAGACAAAAACTGTGAACTAACTTTATCATGGCTTTCTTCCATCCTGATCAAGTCGATGCTATACACTCCGCTACGGCAGAACACTTCGCTTTCCGCGGGCACGGCCTCAGCCAGGGGACTACTTGGATAAGCAACTTTGCTCCCTTGGGCCGAGGAATTTGCTACGAATCTTAACTGGAAGACGCAGGCCCATATCTCGGGGTCTTCGGACTCGTGGGACTGTGGTTACTCGCCCCATCGAAGACCTTTCGCTGTTCCCACAGGAGTCTGCGTGTTCTGCCTCCGCTTGTTGAGATGTTCTGCATTTTAAGTGGAAAAAGCTCTTATAATGCTTAAACTGACATCTCTTCTTACTTTAAACAGAATACCATTCCAAGCGAAGAAAAAATGCGAGACTCCAGTGGGAAAGGAACAGTCTGAAGATCCCGCAGGGGCGCTTTTTGCACCGAGGATAAGTAACGCTTCGACAGCGAGACATCGCACGCAGAAAATCGATTTGTATTTTCAAGGAAGCTAAAGCGTTTCCCACGGAAAGCGAGTATTTTTTCGCAGCGTCGGTTTGGCACTCAGACTGTAAAGGATTAGAGGAAGTATCACTAAGACAAATTTTTACTAATTCGCAATCCACCTCGCATACCTATTATGTTTTCGAAAGTGCAGGTTCTGGCCTCACTCACAAAGTATGTTCAAGGGAGTTTGGCAAATACCATTCGGTCTTTTCGGTTGATGTCTTTTCTCACTTCTACACTGCTTTCAGGGAATCGACGGCGGATTAATTCAGCAACTTGCGGGCCTTGTTGATGGCCGATTTCAAATGCAATCAATCCTCCGCTTTTTAACACTTGAACAGCCTGTGACAGTATTTTTTTGTATGCTGCAAGGCCATTGTCTTCAGCGAAAAGGGCCATTTCCGGATCAAAGTTCTTTACCGTATCGTCCAGCTCGTCTGCTTCTTCATAGGGAATATAAGGAGGATTGGAAACAATCACGTCGAAACTACGCTGAGCGTCTATTGCGGGCTGCAAAAAATCCCCCTGGCTAAAATGTATGTCCGCTCCCAACTGGGCAGCGTTTTGTTTCGCTACGATCAAAGCATTGTCTGAAATATCGGTTGCTGTCATATCAACTCCAGGGTGTTCCAGTTTCAGGGTGACAGCAATTATTCCGCTTCCAGTTCCAACATCGATGACACCAGGCCTTTCAACCTCCAGTTTGTCAATGTGTTCAAGTACACCCATGACTAGTTCTTCCGTTTCCGGTCTCGGAATCAATACGTCCTGATTAACGATAAACTCCCGGCCATAGAAGTTTTCTGTACCGATCAAATGCTGTACAGGCACACCGGATTTAGCATGGTTTCTCACACTCTGATCAAATGCTCTGTACACTTCTTCAGGCACAGGCTTTCTCAAAGAGCTCAGAAAATCAGCCTTGGACATTGCGGCATGATGAAGTAAGAGCAGCTCGGCTACTCTTGGCTCCCGATTCTTCTCCTCTAAAAAAAGAGAAGCCCGGTTGAGGGCTTCATGGAAAGTTGGTCGTGTTTCAGTCATATCATTCACCGATCTGTTCTAGTTTTTTGGTTTGCTCTTCCATCATCAACGCATCGATTACTTCGCCAATCTTTCCTTCCAGGATTTGATCGAGCTTCTGGATCGTCAAGCCGATGCGATGGTCGGTAACACGGTTTTGAGGAAAATTGTACGTACGGATCCGTTCTGAACGGTCTCCGGAACCTACAGCTGTTTTTCTTGTTTCATCGTACTCGGCCTGTGCCTCTTGTTGGAACTTATCATAAACACGGGCACGCAATACTTTCATCGCTTTTTCTTTATTTTTGATTTGGGATTTTTCATCCTGCATGGAAACGACGATTCCTGTAGGCATGTGTGTCAACCGAACAGCAGACATCGTCGTGTTGACACTTTGGCCCCCGGGTCCGCTGGAGGCAAACGTATCGACACGGATATCTTTCTCATGGATGTCGATTTCCACTTCTTCCGCTTCCGGCATAACGACTACCGTTGCAGTAGATGTGTGAATCCTTCCGCCTGATTCTGTTTCCGGAACACGCTGTACGCGATGGGCGCCATTCTCATACTTCAACTTAGAGTACGCACCCTGTCCGTTAATCATGAAAATGATCTCTTTATAACCGCCTACACCTGTCGTATTGGCTTCCATCACATCCATTTTCCATCCTTCTGTTTCCGCAAAACGGGAATACATGCGATACAAGTCACCGGCAAACAGCGCGGCTTCATCGCCGCCGGCAGCTCCCCTGATTTCCATGATAACGTTCTTGTCATCGTTCGGGTCTTTTGGAAGCAGAAGGATTTTCAATTCTTCTTCCAATTCCTCGATGCGTTCAGACAGTTCACTGACCTCCATTTTGGCCATTTCCTGCATCTCGGCATCTGACTCTTCTTCCAACATTTCTTTCGCATCTTTCAATTGAGAGCTTTTGTCTTTATATTCACGGTAGGCTTGGATGATATCTTCCAAGTCAGATTGTTCCTTCGAGTATTCTCTTAATTTCTTGGAATCACTGATGACTTCCGGGTCACTTAGCAATTCGTTCAGCTTATCATATCGATCTTCCAATGATTGCAGTCGATCTAACACAGCTTCCACCTCTTTCTCCTTAACAGTCTAATTATAGTACAGGAGAAAAACCCCGTCAAAAAAAGCTTCAGGGGACTTGTTACTGGATTGCAACTTGAAAATTATATTCCGGGAATTCTCTTTGCAGCGCGGTTCTTACCCGGTTGATCAGAGCCATTCTTTCCTCCGAATTGATTTGTTCCTGAACCAGTATTCCCACTCTTGCCCTGCTGCCATCAAACCGGATATCCTCCACTCTAATGTCTGCTGCGCTTTCCGCCGTCTGCCTGATCGCTTTATGCTCCTCGCCTTGATCGTTGACGTTTCTTTCTCCATTTCGATCTATGATACGGCGGTTTTCATTTCCGATTTGAAGATACCCTTCTTCTGTTGTTTCAAACTCCCCATCTTGCGGTTCCCCCTGCCCCTGGGGTCCCGGTGTATTCCCTGCACACCCTGCGATCGTAATGGTTAATGTGGCAATTAGCAAAAGCATCCAACGTTTCTGCATTCCGTCAACCTCCCATTTTCCTTTTCTCTAGCTTTCCTCGACAGTTCCAAAACTATGACAGCAAATTTAGGAGGAATATAAAAAATGAAAGTGTCCACTCACTTTCCCCCTTGACTTCATCCCAAAAATGCGTGATGATTTAGTGAGTAACTACTCACTTTTATATCAGGAGGTCTTTTTATGACGAACAGCATTGTGGTGGAAAATGTCAGCAAAAGCTTCGGGAAAAAGGCAGTGTTGCAAACAATTGACCTGAAAGTTGAGAAAGGAAAAATCCATGGTTTTATCGGTCCGTCGGGTGCTGGTAAAACAACATTGATCAAACTAATTGTCGGGATGGACAGTCCCGACAGCGGCTCGATTCATGTGCTCGGCGAGCAAATGCCAAATCTGAATATCCTTCAGCAAATTGGTTACATGGCTCAATCCGACGCCCTTTATACAGAGCTTACCGGCAAAGAGAATCTCACCTTCTTCGCTTCTCTTTTCAAGTTATCTAAAGATGAACAAAGAGAACGCATCGCATACACGGCAAACTTGGTGAATTTGACTGAGGAATTAAATAAAAGGGTTTCCGCCTACTCCGGGGGGATGAAGCGGCGGCTTTCCCTTGCCATCGCCCTCATTCAAAACCCCGAAATCCTTATTCTGGATGAACCGACAGTCGGAATCGACCCTGCCTTGAAAAAGAGCATTTGGAACGAGTTGTTGCGTTTAAAAAAGGAGCAAGGAAAAACGGTTATCATCACCACCCATGTTATGGATGAAGCGGAAAAATGTGACCAAATAGCCATGATAAGAGATGGTGCGGTACTGGTAAACGGAACCCCACAACAACTCAAAGACACTTATCAGGCCGAAACGTTTGACGAAGTATTCTTGTATGCAGGGAGGGAGAAATCATGAGAACAAGTGCATTGATTCGAAGGATTTGCATGGAGATGTTTCGGGATAAAAGGACTCTGGCCTTACTGTTTCTTGCCCCGCTACTCGTCTTGACACTTATGTATTTCTTTTTTAATGGGGAGACAGAAGAACCCGCTTTGGGCGTTACAAGCGCTGCGAATGACTTGATTCCATCCTTGGAAGAAGCGGACATTAACATAGTCGAATACAACCAAGTCACAGATCCGGCAAAGACGGTTGCAGAGGATGATTTGCAAGGGTTGCTGCAAGTCGAAAATGGGGAATTTAATCTGACCCTTCAAAACAGCGACCCCACAGCTGCTCAAGGCTTGTTAATGAAGGTAAAGCAAACAACAGCTATGCAACTTCAGGCCAGGATGGCAGAACAGAATGCTTCCCGCTCCGGACAGCAGCAGCCTGACTTTACAGCCGATTACGTATATGGAAGCAGCGAGACAGCGTTTTTTGATGTCCTGAGCCCTATTTTAATTGGATTTTTTGTTTTCTTTTTCGTTTTTCTTATCTCTGGAATCGGACTATTAAAGGAGCGAACGACAGGCACATTGGACCGATTGATGGCTACTCCGATCAAAAGAGAGGAAATCGTCACTGCTTATTTGATCGGGTACGGGATTTTTGCCATCATCCAGACGATTATTGTTGTAAGTTATTCTGTTGTCATTTTGGATGTCGTCCTTGTTGGTTCCATATGGAATGTACTTTTGATCAACTTGCTTCTTGCCTTAGTGGCTCTGTCGCTGGGAACCCTGCTTTCCACTTTTGCCTCTTCGGAGTTCCAAATGGTCCAGTTCATCCCGGTGGTCGTCATTCCACAAGTGTTTTTCTCCGGCATTATTCCGATGGAAGGTATGGCTGACTGGCTGCAAGGCCTGGCAAAAATCATGCCGTTGTATTATGGAGCAGAAGCATTGAAGGGAATTATGTATAAGGGACTTCCTTTGAGTGAGATGACTGTCAATATTCTCGCTTTGGCCGGCTTTGCCGCAGTTTTCATCACTCTCAATATATTCGCTTTGAAAAAGTACCGTCGGTTATAATGGAAACAGTAAAGGAAGTGGTATGGTTTGTCAGAACAAAATTTACTCGACGTTATGATCGCCCGGACGAAGCTTTCGAAAAAACAAACAGATAAACAGCAAAAAATCGTAGAAGCAGCCATAAGGATATTTGCCGAAAAAGGGTATTCCAATACATCTACCAGTGAAATAGCACAGGCTGCCGGCGTGGCTGAAGGGACTATCTTCCGCCATTTCGGCACCAAAGATAATTTATTGCTTTCTGTCATTCTTCCATTCCTGAAAGAGTGGGTGCCAGTGATGGCAGAAGATGTATTTCAAGAGATTATGTCGGAGGAAGCATCTTTTGAAGACTTTGTCAGAGCGCTGATCAAAAACCGGATAGCCTTTATCAAAGAGAACAAAGAAGTCTTCCAAGTGGTAGTCAAAGAGTTTCTCTATAATGAAGAATTGAGAAAAGAGCTTTTCCCCCATCTATCAGAGAGCATCGGCAGCCGGCTAACCAATGTATTGCAACGTTTCCAAGCACGCGGAGAACTTGCAGACATTCCGATCGACAGGCTGAAGCGGATGCTTATCAGCTTTGTCGGCGCACAGTTCGTATCCCGTTTCGTTTTGCTTCCGGAAATCCAGGATTTGGACGAAGACGCCGAAGTCGAAGCGATTGTGAAATTTATCATGAACGGGATCGGGAAGTGAATGTCTGCCATGAAATATGAAAAGACCGAGCTAATTAAAGCCCGGTCTTCTTCATACTATTGCCTCTGAATCTAAAGAGAACTACAACAACCTTACATCCAGTTTTTGAGAAATCCATTTGCGATGCTTATCAAATTCTTGGATTCCTTTAAAATTGGCCAGCATTCCTTGAATGACGAACTTCTTGGACTCTTGTTTCTTCACTTCAGCAAGCAAAAAGTCCAAAACCCCTTGCAGTTCGTTCGCTTTGTCCTCACCAAAATCCAAGTCATGTAATAGCTTTTGCATTTCAATCAACTCTGCAGCTACCTCTTTCTTTATCGCCTCTTCCGGTGAAGCCAGGTCGGTGTACGAACTTCTCATTTGCTTCTCTGTAATCATCGGTTGTTCTTGTTTGCTTAACAGCTGGAATACTAGATCATCTAGTCTACTGACCGCAAAAGCAGCAAGCTTATGAGTGTCTACATGAATAGAGCCTTGGATGATCGCTTGCAAATAACTGTTTTTTATTCCCTCAAACATAATGATGGCGTCCATCGTATATGGTTCGATATCTTCACCATATAATTCCTTCAAAATACCTTCATACCATTTATGCAATTCTATTTCTTTATATCTTATAAAATCAAACAAGTCCTTGTTAAGGGTTATCGCTTGTTCTCTCAATTGCGTAATAATAAAGCTGGAATGCTTCAGGATTTCTCCTATTTGCACTTCTATCTGCCTGATGAAATTTTCCCTTGTAGACAAAGTTGCATCATGTGCCCGGTTGATTTTTTCGTTCATCAAACTGTAATAATACTTGAAAATTTCAAGTAGCAGTTCGTCTTTAGAGTGAAAATGAAGATAAAATGCTCCCTTTGAGACATCACTTTTCCGGGCGATCTCCTGGATTGAAGTAGTGTAAAATCCTTTTTCCGCAAACAACTCAATGGCAGTTGTAATAATTTTTTCTTTCTTTTGATTCATTATTTCACAACCTTCAAAATAATCTTGACCATTTAGTCATTTTTTATATATACAGATATCATATGTTAATTCCCTTTAGAATAACTCATTTTTCCCTTTAAGAAAAGGATAAAGTCGTCCAGTTATTGTTTTACATTTGCTTTTTCGTCGTAAATACCTTCAATTGGTTGATTGCAATATAGTGACTAATCCGTTATATTATTTTATTTAATGACTAGGCAGTCACTACCTCCACTGACTCCAAAACTCGGTGTAACAGTAATTGGTGGTCCTACCAGTTCAACTATTTTGACACTAGTAATCGTACCAATTGTATATGAAGTCGTTTCTAAGTTTACGAAAAAAGCTCGCTAAATGTATGAAAGGTGTATCCTCTTTTGAAAGATACACCTTTTTTTCAACTTAACTGTAAAGGGTTCCAACAATAAAAGGAGCCACTAGTAAAAAAACAGAAATGACAATTAAAGACAGGGAGACTCGTTTGGAAAGCCTGACCCGTTCCTCCCCTTTGTACCAACCACTAAACTGCCACCTGTTCCGATACACAACAAACAGCAACAATAGCACACCCAGTCCGGCAAGCCAGGAGTATTGGGCGGTGGGACTGTTGATTGTGTACAGCCCGCCAATCAACTGCCATATCAAGCCACCAAGAAGCAGAAAAATAAAACATATGCGCAACAATTCCAATATAATCCTTAGCGGAAGAAACTTCATATGCTCTCTTTCTTGTTCTTTATGTTCCAAACTCTTTCACCTCCCATGTACTTGCCGTCTTCAAAATTGAGCTTGTATATATCCGGCATCGATAGTTGTCTCCAAAAGTGATAATCGAACTGCCGGTCATAATAATTCATTATCAGCACCATGATATTCCCGTGAGTTCCGATTGCAACATTCTTTCCGTGATATTTTTTCAACACATCCTCTAATGCCCGGATCCCTCTTCGCTGAGCGACATTATTTGATTCGCCGCCTTCCCATGCGAAATCCGGATCATTCCAGACTGCTTTGATCGCTTCCTCAAAATTATCATGGCTTCCTTCCGTCAGCTTTCTTTCTTTGAATCCATCCACAATCTCGATCTTTTTGTTATTTGCTTCCGCAAGTCCGGACACAGTTTGGATGGCTCTTTTATAAGGACTGGATAAAATGTGGTCAATCGACTCATTCTTCATATGTTCTATGATTCTGTCTGCGTCTCTCCAGCCATCCTCAGACAACGGCCTGCCCAATTCATCCGGTGTATAGCGGGAGTGGGCATGGCGAATAAAATAGATGTTTGTAGACATGATATTCCTCCGTATTAATGCTAATTCCAGTTTAGCATTATATGGAATTTTGTTACACTCAATTTCAACAGTCTCGGCGCTTCCAACCCACAATCATTGACAAGAGTCAGACGTCCATGCTACATTTATCTTGAATTAAAGATATTAATTTATCTTCCTAATAAAACTTTCACCCTTTTCAACACTCTGCAGTTGAGGGGAACTGCGACATAGTGACAATTCTACTTTGGTGTTGCTTCTTGCTATCCTGATTTAGTTGAATGCTAACCCGGCGCTGCGGAAAAACACTCCCTTTCCGGGGGCAGCAAAGGTCTTCGATGGGGCGAGTAACCGCAGTCCCACGCGTCCAAAGCCCCACAAGAAGCGTACTTTGCTGATGAGGAGGCTGAGGCCGTGCCAGCGAAAAGCGAAGTGTTCTGCGGCAGCGGTTGTGTAGCACCCGACTTATTCAGATGGGAGGAAGTCTTGCTAAAGAAAGTTAGTTCGCAGTTTATATATTATGCTCACAATCAGTATTTTGGCTGTGTGGAGTAATTTTAAGTCTAAGACAGTTTTCGAGATTGTCCTTGAAACGAAAATAAATCACTTTGATTAGAGAATAATAGTCATATTCACAAGGAGGAATTGACATGAATCCATTAAAAGGTATTCACCATGTCACTGCTATTACCAGCAGTGCAGAAAAGAACTATGAATTCTTCACATATGTACTCGGCATGCGTCTTGTTAAAAAAACGGTCAACCAGGATGACATTCAAACATATCACCTCTTCTTCGCTGATGATGAAGGCAATCCTGGCACAGATATGACTTTCTTCGATTTTCCCGGGATACCGAAGGGTGTGCATGGAACAAACGAGATTTCCAAGACATCTTTCCGCGTCCCGAGCGATGCTGCGCTCGATTACTGGGTTGATCGCTTTGATCGTTTGGAAGTAAAACACACCGGCATCAAGGAACAGTTCGGAAAGAAAACTCTCTCGTTCGTTGATTTTGACGAACAGAACTATCAACTGATTTCCGATGAAAATAATGCAGGAGTGGCTTCCGGCAAACCTTGGCAAAAAGGACCGGTTCCTTTGGAATATGCAATCACCGGCCTTGGTCCGATTTTCGTACGGATTGCCGACTTTGATTATTTCAAGCAAATCATGGAGAAAGTGCTCGTATTTAAAGAAATAGACCAGGAAGGTTCCTTCCATTTATTCGAGGTTGGTGAAGGAGGAAATGGTGCGCAAGTAGTTGTTGAACATAACGTGGTGCTTCCTCAAGCCAGACAAGGATTCGGAACGGTGCACCACGCGGCATTCCGAGTCGAAGACAAAGCCGAATTAGATCAGTGGGATCAATGGTACCACCGTTTTGGACTGCAAACATCTGGTTATGTGGACCGCTTCTTCTTCAAGTCTCTTTATACCAGGGTAGCTCCACAGATTTTATTCGAACTGGCAACCGACGGACCTGGTTTTATGGGAGATGAGCCTTATGAGACTCTCGGTGAAAAACTTTCGCTACCTCCGTTTTTAGAGCCAAAACGGGATCAAATTGAGAAAATGGTCCGTCCGATAGATACGGTCAGAAGCACAAAGGAGTTCAAAAAAGAATAATCTCCACTTTCGGAAGCAATCGGGAAACCCGCCAGAAAATGGCGGGTTTTTCTTTGCATTTTATAAAGATTTAAACCAGCCTCCCTACATGTGCTTAAATATTACATCCACCAGAAGAAAGCACATTTACTCCACTAGTCGCAAAATATATAAAATGCAACATAATTTTAAGTGACTTCCTCCCATTCTTTTCGGATGAAGTGGTAGTTCAGCGCTACGGTAAAATGCGAGACTCCTTGAAAATAAAGTTCCATTTTCTGCGTGCGGTGTAAATTCAAGGAGGTCTTTTCAAAATCCTGCGGGAAAGGAACAGTCTGAAGACCCCGCAGTTGGCGTTTTTTGCTGACGAGGAGGCTGAAGCGTTCCCCGCGGAAAGCGAGTATTCTACCGTAGCGCTGGGTTAGCACTCAACCTGTAAAGGATTAGAGAAAATCTCTCTAAGGTGAATTCTCACTATGTCGCAGTTTACCTCAATGAACAGAGGAATCGAAAAGATGTGTGAGTATTTGTTCAAGGTTATCCACCAGTTGTGCACAACTGGATATGATTTATTACTTAAAAAGGGTTATCCACATGTGGATAACCCTTTTTGGTTATTTCGTTGCTGGTGAGGTTCTTAAATTTAGCGGTTGCCTGGGGCGGTTAGGGACTTCATGGTGATGACGGCAGCGTGGTTCGTACGATTCAGATGCACCCACCAGGATAACGGGATCATCGTAGGATGCAGGCCTGCCATCAATCAAACGCTGTGTCCTGCTTGCCGGAGACCCGCATACTGGACAAATGGCGTTCAGTTTAGTGACTGATTCGCTCAATGCCATTAACTTTGGTACTGGACCAAATGGCTCACCGCGGAAATCTGTATCTAAACCAGCGACGATGACACGGTGACCATGATTAGCCAGCTCATCGACAATCTCGACAATCTCTTCATCGAAGAACTGTACTTCGTCAATTCCCACTACATCAATGTCTTCGTCCATGTATTTTAATATATCGGCCGAACTTGCCACCGGTCTGGCCAATATCGAATTGCCATTATGAGATACAACTGATTCTTCGGCATACCTGTCATCGATTGCAGGTTTAAAAACCCTTACCGATAAGTTTCCGTATGTAGCCCGGCGGACTCTTCGAATCAATTCTTCCGATTTACCAGAAAACATGCTACCACAAATCAGTTCCACCCATCCACTTTGTTTCATTACATACACAAGCGGGTCTCTCCCTTCGAGGTTTAAAGAGTTGTCCAAAAGTGACCAAGTTTGTTATCAAAAAAGTTTGCTTTATATATAAACAGTAGTTTCCTATTAGTGTGTAAGAAAAACCCTCATATTATAAATTCTGACAGAAAAAAAACAGGCAAAAGTAAGACAATTTGCCTGTTTTTCAACATATCTTTTGCTGGTTAAGCGGACAAGCTGTATGTCCTTTGTGCATTAACCAAGATTGTATTTTTTCTTGAAACGATCCACACGGCCGCCAGCTTTGTCAGCTTTTTGTTTGCCAGTGTAGAAAGGATGAGAAGCTGAACTAATTTCCACACGGATCAATGGGTAAGTGTTGCCATCTTCCCATTCGATTGTCTCGTCAGATGCCTGAGTAGATCCTGTAAGAAATTTGTAATCAGAGCTTGTATCAAGGAATACTACTTTTCTGTATTCCGGATGAATTTGTCCCTTCATGTCTTTCCACTCCTTTTGCCCTGAATCCTTAAGAAACAGAGTTATTGTAAGCCCCGTCGAGCGGGGTTCGAAAGCATCACTAAATGTTAAACCTGACAGGTTTATCTAAAGCAACCTTTTCTAAGCTCACATAGACTGATTATAACAGTGTGAAATACTGTTTGCAAGGCTGAGTTCGGGATTACTGCTGGATATTTTTGCTGTCATAATCAGATCCATATGGCTTTATACCCGTTAACTCCGGGTACGACGTGAAAAAGTTGGATTTACTACCTTCTTGCAGTGCCTTTACGCTTCATATCTTCCTCCATGTTTTGGAAGAACTCTTCATTATTTTTCGATGCCCTCATCCTTCTCAAGAAACGTTCAACAAAGTCAGGGGAATCCTGCATGGTTTTTCTGATCGCCCAAATTTTATCCAAATGGGATTTAGATACAAGCAGTTCTTCTTTTCTTGTGCCTGATTTGAGAATGTCGATTGCTGGATAAATCCTTCTTTCCGCAAGGCTTCTGTCCAAATGCAGTTCCATATTGCCTGTTCCTTTGAATTCCTCGTAGATGACATCATCCATTCTGGAACCAGTATCGACAAGCGCCGTTGCCAGGATTGTAAAGCTGCCGCCCTCTTCAATGTTCCTGGCAGCCCCGAAGAAACGTTTCGGCCGGTGGAATGCCGCCGGATCGATACCTCCGGATAAAGTACGTCCACTAGGCGGAATGACCAGGTTATAAGCACGAGCCAGCCTCGTGATACTATCCATCAAAATCACGACATCTTTCTTGTGTTCGACCAGTCTCATTGCACGTTCAAGTACAAGTTCCGATACTTTAATATGGTTTTCAGGAACCTCATCGAAAGTGGAACTGACTACGTCGACATCAGGATGTACGGACCGCTCGATATCGGTCACTTCTTCAGGCCGTTCATCAACTAGCAGGATAATCAGCTTCGTATCAGGATGATTTGCAGAGATGCTGTTGGCAATCTGCTTTAACAGCATTGTTTTACCGGCTTTTGGCGGTGCGACAATCAAACCGCGCTGCCCGAAACCGACAGGAGTCATCAAGTCGATAATTCTGGTCGATACTTTTTTGGTTTCCGTTTCCAGGCTCATCAAACGATCCGGATAAAGCGGAGTCAGTGCCGGGAAGTGGACTCTTTCCTTTGCGATTTCAGGGTCTTCCCCGTTGACGGCGTCTACATGCAGCAAACCATAGTAGCGTTCGTTTTCTTTAGGAGGACGGACCTTCCCAGAGACTTTGTCGCCATTCCGAAGGTCGAACCGACGGATTTGGGATGCAGATATATAGATATCCTCTGCGCTTGGCGAGTAGTTAATTGGTCGTAAAAACCCGAATCCTTCAGATGGAATGATTTCCAGTATTCCATCCATAAACAAAAAGCCATCTTTTTCTGCCTGCGCTTTTAAAATTGCAAAGATAAGCTCTTTTTTGGTAAGTTTCGCATAATAGGAAACTTTGTATTCTTTTGCTTTTTCATAGAGTCCTTTCAAAGTAAGCGACTCTAAACTAGAAATAGACAATTCAGCCACAAAATCACCACACCTATTTAATTTTATATATTTAATAGAAATAATACTCGCGTATGAAGGCACGGTTAACCAAACTTCACCTGACATACCAATAATGCTTTTAGAATTAAATTATTTAGTAAATGAATGGGTTGGATAAATATACTTCCTGTAGCGAAGTCTTTTTGGGACAGCTTTACGAGAATTTATTTTAGAGGAATTCCTGCAGGATGATCATCACCATTGGCTAATGCCAAAAGCCGTTCCAAGAAGAAATTGAAGGAAAGCATAAAGCTAGAATAGAAGTTTATTAAATCTAACATACATATCGTATCCAATAATTTTTGTTTCTAAACCTCTTCCATATTACCTTTTTCGCCTTTAACAATCAACTAAAATCGATAATTTAACCTTTTAAAGATTGTATCCCCTTCCAAAGGAGGCAGAACAATTTTGTACATATTGGGCTTGTTATGCAAAGAGGAGTGTCCAGCACTCTTGCCAAGCGGAAAGACACTCCTCGCATTTTCTGCACATGAATAAATCTGTCGGGAATCAGGAATTTTGAAATTGTTCCACTTCATCCTTGCTCATTTCTTCCCGCCAAATCTTCGCACCCAAATTAGTCAGTTTCTCTGTGATTTGTTCATAGCCACGATCAATATGTTCAATTCCGGTTATTTCGGTTATACCATCCGCCATTAAGCCTGCGACAATCAAGGCTGCGCCTGCCCTGAGGTCACTTGCTTTCACTTTTGCCCCTTCCAGTTGGACAGGACCAGACACAATTGCCGATCCTCCTTCAACCTTAATTTGAGCATTCATCCGGCGAAGCTCGTCAATATGCTTGAACCGGGCCTGATAGATCGTATCCGTCACCAGTCCTGTTCCTTCAGCCTTCGTTAAAAGCGATGTGAAAGGCTGTTGAAGGTCTGTCGGAAATCCTGGATGGACCAGTGTTTTAATATCTACGCTTTTGAGGCGTTTACTAGGCAGGACAAGTAACTGCTCGTCCCCTTCTTCGATGGTGACACCCATTTCCCGCAGTTTTGCCAGCAATGATTCCAGATGTTGCGGGATAACATTATCAATAAGCACTTTTTCGCCCTGAGCCGCGGCCATGATTGTATAAGTACCAGCTTCAATACGGTCCGGGATGATAGTATGCGTACAACCTGACAGATTTTCACAGCCTTCAATCCGGATGACATCCGTTCCTGCCCCTTTGATTTTCGCACCCATACTTGTCAGCAATGTTGCTACATCAATGATTTCCGGTTCCTTGGCTGCATTCTCAATAATCGTCTTCCCTTTGGCTTTGACTGCAGCCAGCATGATATTGATGGTAGCACCGACACTGACTACATCCAAATATATACGTGCTCCCCTTAGTTCATCTGCACGCAGGTATAATGCGCCTTGTTCATTGGTCACCCTCGCTCCAAGCGCTTCAAAACCTTTTATATGCTGGTCGATCGGACGCGGTCCCAAATGACAGCCTCCTGGAAGTCCGATTGCAGCTTGTTTGAATCTTCCGAGCATGGCTCCCATGAAATAGTAGGAAGCGCGGAGTTTTTTCACTTTTCCGTTTGGCAGAGGCATATCGACCATCTTGCTTGGATCAATATGGATGGTCTGACCCTTCCAGGATACCGTTCCTCCGATTTCCTCTAATAAATCACCCAAAATACCGACATCAGATATTTGCGGCAATCCTTCGATTATCACTTTGGAATCTGCAAGAATTGCTGCAGGAAGCAATGCTACCGCACTGTTTTTCGCTCCGCTGACTCGTACTTTACCATTAAGAGATCTGCCGCCTTCAACAAGTATTTTATGCATTTCGAACTCCTCGCTTTTGAGATTGTTCAAAAAGATGTTCAAGGAATACTTTCCGGGTTGTATCCCAGCTCTCTCATTCCTCATCAACACGTAGTACCCTGATTCCTTTTGAACCTGCTCTTCCAAATTATTCAATATATCTCCGCTTAGTTTACACCATTTTTACCAAACAATACTAATTTTCTTTACGCCAATCAGCTAAATTTTTACCATTCCCCGTTGGAAAACGGAGATTCTACTACATCAGTCAATACTTTAAATGGCACTGTCGAAATATGGGCGCCATGATAGGCTGCTTCTTTGACATGGAGTGGATGCCTGATCGATGCGGCGATTATTTCCGTGTCAATTCCGTGGCGGTCGAAAATCTCCGCAATGGACGACACCACTTCCAGCCCATTACATCCGGCATCCTCCATAATCCCCAAAAAAGGCGAAACATAACTGGCTCCGGCCCTGGCTGCCAGCAATGCTTGACCGGCATGAGAAATCAAGGTGACATTCGTTTTTATATTTAATTCGCTTAACGCTTTGACTGCTTTCAAGCCCTCCATCGTCATTGGTACATTAACCGTCATAGTTGGTGCGATGACGGCGAGCTCTTTGCCCTCTTCAACCATTCCTTCTGCATCCTCAGATATCAGCTCAGCACTGACTGGGCCTGACACTTCACGGGTTATTTCTTTAAGCCTGCCTTGTAAGGAAACGCCTTCTTTTTCAACAAGGGTTGGAGTTGTTGTCACCCCGTCCAGAATCCCGAGTGCATTTGCCTCTCTGACCTCTTCTAAGTTGGCCGTATCAATGAAAAATTTCATCCTTACAACCCCTTTCAAAAGATTGGACAGAATTCGTTTGATATACAATTCCCGCATAAGATGATTTTGAAGCATCCGGATGGCTCAAAAGCAGCCAAAGCATTTGAAGCGTGGCTGAATTTATCATCATCAAGTCTTGGAAGATAAATTGTTATGTTTGCTAAAGTGGATAATTGTATGAAAAGGAAACTGCCTGATGACAGCTTCCTTCTCTTATAATACAAAATATTGAATACTAATGGTGCATTCAGCGCCGTTACTTTGCGGTCGCCTTTACGCTTTGTTGGATGAACCGAATTCGCGCATTTTGCCGATGACTGTTTCTTTGATAGCGTCGCGGCCTGGTCCAAGATATTTACGTGGGTCGTATTGTTCAGGCTGTTCAGCCAATACTTCACGAACTCTTTTCGCTTGAGCGATTTGGTTTTCTGTATTTACGTTGATTTTAGAAGTTCCAAGGGAAAGTGCACGTTGGATATCCTTTGTCGGGATACCAGTTCCACCGTGAAGCACCAATGGCACGTTTACAAGGTTGAATACTTCTTCCATGCGGTCGAAGCCTAGGTTCGGTTCACCTTTGTAAGGGCCGTGAACAGATCCAAGAGCTGGCGCAAAGCAATCAACGCCTGTTTCATTTACCAATCGTTCACATTCTGCAGGAATCGCATAAGCAGCTTCTGCATCGTCCACAACTAAGTCATCCTCTTGTCCACCGATACGGCCAAGTTCTGCTTCGACAGATACGCCGTGGATGTGAGCAAGCTCAACCACTTTTTTAGTCAATGCAATGTTTTCTTCTAACGGGTAATGAGATCCGTCGATCATTACAGAAGTGAAACCTGCATGGATTGCTTCCGCACATTTTTCAAAGCTTGAACCATGGTCCAAATGGATGGCTACAGGCACTGTAGTACCGTATTCTTCCATAAGAGCTTCAACCATTTTCACTACCACTTTGAATCCGCCCATATATCTTGCTGCGCCTTCGGATACCCCAAGGATTACCGGAGAGTTTTCCTCTTGTGCAGCTTGCAGGATAGCTTGAGCATATTCAAGGTTGTTAAGGTTGAATTGCCCAACACCATAGTTATTCTTCTTTGCTTCTTCGAGCATTTCTTTCATTGAAACTAAAGGCATGTAATTTCCTCCTTATGAACTTCTATGTTTTGATATTGCTTGTGCAGTCGATTCGATTTTGAATAGACACTAGTATAAGAATACCAACTCCTATCTGTCGGTGCAACAAAACAGTCAGTAGTTAGCGTTTTCTTTTTATATTTCGATAATTATGTAAATTTTATTAGCGATTTTGCTGTAAAATTCTGTTCACATGGAGACGCGCATCATCAATGTTAAAAGGCTTGGCAAAGACTTCTTCAACCATCGGAAATTCATCTCTCCTGCTTTCTATTTCTTCTATCAATCCGCTCATCAATATTGCGGGTATGTAAATTTCCCTTTCCTGCAGAGTGTTCAGCAGTCCTTTGGCATCCATTATCGGCAGCCTGTAATCCACCATTAATAAGTCCGGTTTCTTTTCTATAATTTTATCCAATGCTTCTTTTCCATTCGATGCCGTCGTAATCTCATACCCCTCTCTTTTCAGAACTTCTTCCAGTAACATGCGGATCCCCGGTTGGTCATCTACTACCATAACCGTTTTCTTCATATGGCTCAGCCCTTCCCACAAAATAAAATAGTGTATATTAGTCCAGATGATAATGATAATACTATAAATATCTTCTAGCAAAATGTGGATATTCCTGCCTATTTACACGGAATAATCGAATACCAACTATATTTGTCGGAAAAATGTTTAAAAAACGCTGTTCCTGTCATAAGGAACAGCGTTTTTATTAGGAATTTATCGATTCGACTTATGTTCAGCAGAAGCTCCGATAAAGTCATGGAACAATTCTTGCGGCCTTGTCGGGCGTGATTTGAATTCCGGATGGAACTGAGAGGCTACGAACCATGGATGGTCGTCCAGTTCGATCGTTTCAATCAATCTGCCGTCAGGGCTTGTACCAGAGAAAATGAAACCTTTGCTTTCCATCTGCTCGCGGTAATGGTTATTGAATTCAAAACGGTGGCGGTGTCTTTCATACACGACATCTTCGTTCTGATAGGCCTGACGCGTTTTTGTGCCTTGTTTCAAACGGCAAGGATAAACACCAAGGCGCAGTGTACCTCCTAAGTCTGATACATCTTTTTGCTCCGGAAGCAGGTCGATGATCGGATGCGGTGTGCCTGGATCAATTTCTGCAGAGTGTGCTCCTTCCAAGCCAAGTACATTCCTCGCAAATTCAACTGTAGCCAGCTGCATACCAAGACAAATGCCGAGGAATGGAACTTTTTCTTCACGGGCATAACGGATTGCTTCAATCTTCCCTTCGATACCACGATCTCCGAAGCCGCCTGGTACGAGAATGCCATCTACATCTTTCAGTTCTGCTGCGATATTTTCTTTGGTAACTTCTTCAGCATTGACCCACTTCACTTGGATATCTGAGTCATATTGGTAGCCAGCATGTTTCAACGCCTCTACTACAGAGATATAAGCATCCGGCAATTCGACATACTTTCCTACCAGGCCGATGGTGATGGTTTTAGACAAGTTCAAGACACGGTCGACCAGCGACTTCCACTCTGTCATTTCCGCTGGCGGGCAATCCAGGCCAAAGTGGTCACAGGTGATTTGATCTAAGTTTTGCTCCTGCAGAGACAATGGCACATGATAAAGGGTGTCTGCATCCCCTGCTTCGATAACCGACTTCGGATCGATATCGCAGAACAGAGCAATTTTGTCTTTCATGTCCTGGCTTATTTCCATTTCCGTACGAAGCACGATCACATCCGGCTGAATCCCGAGTGACCTCAATTCTTTAACGCTATGCTGGGTCGGCTTTGTCTTCATTTCTCCTGCCGCTTTTAGATAAGGAACCAGCGTACAGTGGATATACATAACATTGTCTCTGCCGATATCACTTTTGATCTGGCGAATTGCTTCCAGGAATGGAAGGGATTCAATATCTCCGACAGTCCCTCCGATTTCCGTTATAACTACATCGGCATTTGTCTGATCTCCTGCACGGAACACCTTGTCTTTGATTTCATTAGTAATATGCGGGATGACTTGCACCGTTCCACCCAGATAGTCGCCGCGGCGTTCTTTCTTCAAAACAGTAGAATATATTTTACCCGTAGTCACATTACTGTATTTGTTCAAGTTAATATCAATGAAACGCTCATAGTGACCAAGGTCCAAATCGGTCTCCGCACCGTCTTCCGTTACAAAAACTTCTCCGTGTTGATAAGGACTCATCGTACCCGGATCCACATTGATATATGGATCGAATTTTTGAATGGTTACATTTAATCCCCTGTTCTTTAACAATCTGCCAAGGGATGCTGCTGTAATCCCTTTTCCGAGAGAAGATACAACTCCACCTGTTACGAATATATATTTTGTCACCCTGATTCCCTCTTTCTGTATGTTTTTGTTATATATAATGGATGCACGAGACTTTCATCACAGCTTAGAAAAAAGCAGCACCACTTTTTTAGGGAGTTTTCATTTATTATTTAAAAGATAATGCTATCGTATTCTCATTCAGAAAAACAAGAAATCCGACCGGAAATTTTCTTCAAAATCCGGAACTCGCTTGATTTTTCATATAAAAACAAGAAAAGCGCTCCCCTGTTCAGGGGAACGCCTTATTTACGTAAAACAATTAAAGAGCCCAAATAAAATATTACTCACTTAGCCCGTGAAAGTCAAGCCGCTTTTTAATTGTAATTGTCATCGTTGGCAGTATCATCATCTTCGTCGCCTGTGTACGAAACATCTTCCTCGACGATTTCCTGGTCTTCGTCATCTAACTTATCGCTTCGGAAATCACCATCGTAAGCATCATCGTCATTGCCGAGGGTATCATCATCCTCGTCGTCATCTTCTTCGAAATCGTCGCTATCATCCAATTCATCCAAGTCCACGTCTTCGTCCAAGTCCAAATCCTCGTCATCGAATTCATCCAGATTTTCATCTTCGAAATCGTCATCGAATTTATCTTCGTTTTTCTTCGCCGCTTTTTTCTTTTTCTTCTTAGGAGTATTGTGGATTTCCTCTTCAATTTGTTCGAATGGATACCAGTCCCTCAACCCCCAAAGATTGGAACCAACAGTCAAAAAACGTCCATCAGTATTTAAATCCGTATAAAATTGAGCAATACTTTCGTCTTTTTGAGCATCGGAGAATCCTTTTAATTCAGCGATTTCATTAAATACTTCTCTGAAATCTGTCGCTTTTTTCTTATCTTTCAGGATTACGTTCGCTAGTTCGATCATGGAAAATTCAGCAATTTGTTCCTCGCTGTAATTTGTCAAGCTCACGGTCAAGCACTCCCTTTATATCAAATATTAGATTTCATTTTACACACATGTATGTTTTTTATACCCTTATGATAGCTGTTTAACCTATGTGGTAAAGCCTCCCATACATTATATGGTTATCATTTTCAAAATGCAATATTAGAAGTGCTGCCGGAAGTTACATATTGCGGCGGTATTGACCCCCTACTTGATAAAGTGCATGGGTGATCTGGCCGAGGCTTGCGGTTTTCACGGTTTCCATCAGTTCTGCGAAGACATTCCCGCCAGATGCGGCGGTTTGCTGCAGTTTTTCCAACGCGGCAGCAGCTTCATCTTCATGCGCCTTCTGAAACTTGCGGAGCTCATCGATTTGATGGGATTTCTCCTCCTTGGTGGCTCTTGCCAGCTCCATCGAATCAACTTGGTCTGCCGGTTGCGGATTCGGATTCAAGTACGTATTGACTCCGATGATCGGCAGGTCCCCGGAATGTTTCTTCGCTTCATAATAAAGGGATTCTTCCTGGATTTTCCCACGCTGGTACTGACGCTCCATTGCCCCCAAAACACCGCCGCGGTCGTTGATCCTTTCGAATTCTGCCAAGACGGCTTCTTCTACCATATTTGTCAGTTCGTCAATGATGAAGGCACCTTGCAGGGAATTTTCGTTTTTCGTCAAACCAAACTCTTTTGTTGTAATCATTTGTATAGCCATCGCCCGTCGGACCGATCCTTCTGTCGGTGTCGTAATCGCTTCATCGTAGGAATTAGTGTGAAGGGAATTACAATTGTCCTGGATGGCGATCAAGGCTTGCAGTGTCGTCCTAATATCGTTGAAGTCGATTTCCTGGGCGTGGAGTGACCTGCCCGATGTTTGGATATGGTATTTCAACTTTTGGCTTCTTTCATCCGCCCCGTATTTTTCCCTCATCACAATCGCCCAGATTCGTCTGGCAACACGGCCGATGACCGTATACTCCGGATCCAGACCATTGGAAAAAAAGAAAGACAGGTTGGGGGCAAATTTGTTAATGTCCATGCCCCTGCTCAGGTAGTATTCTACATAAGTAAATCCATTTGCGAGCGTGAATGCCAGCTGGGAAATCGGATTCGCTCCCGCTTCGGCGATGTGATAACCCGAGATAGAGACGGAATAGTAATTTCTTACTTGATGGTCGATAAAATACTGTTGGATGTCCCCCATCATCCTTAGGGCAAATTCAGTTGAAAAAATGCACGTATTCTGCCCTTGATCCTCTTTCAATATGTCCGCTTGCACCGTTCCCCTTACTGTAGCAAGCGTCTCGCTTTTTATCTGCTCCAATTCATCCTGATTCGGATCCCGTTTTTCCGCCGCCCTGAATTTGTCGATCTGCTGGTCGATCGCCGTATTGAAATACATCGCCAGGATAATCGGCGCAGGACCATTGATCGTCATCGAAACAGATGTTTTCGGATCGAGCAAGTCGAAGCCGGCATACAATTTTTTCATGTCTTCCAATGTGCAAACATTCACACCGCTTTCTCCGACTTTGCCATAAATGTCCGGACGCTCATCGGGGTCTTCCCCATATAATGTGACAGAATCGAATGCAGTACTTAACCGTTTTGCTTCATCGTCCTTTGACAAATAATGAAAGCGGCGGTTCGTGCGCTCCGGTGTACCTTCGCCGGCAAACTGCCGCTTCGGGTCTTCGCCCTTCCGTTTGAACGGGAACACACCGGCTGTAAACGGGAAAGCTCCGGGTACGTTTTCCCTTAACAGCCAGAGGAGCCTGTCACCCCAATCCTGGTAAGAGGGAAAAGCGACTTTAGGCACTTTCAGGCCTGATAAGCTCTCTGTTTTCAATTCCATAGTAATCTGCTTGTTACGGACTTGGAACTGCATCTGGTCTTCCTGATAACTCGCTTTTGTGTTATCCCATCCGTCCAGGAGCTCCTTGTTATTCTGGTCGAGATTCTGTTCTTCCCCGGCAATTGATTCAGCCAGTTCTTTTTTAACCGCCTCCTGTTCAACAAGTTCCATCGCTCCCTTTAGGCGGTACAAATTCCTGGCAGTATCTGCCTGCTGTTCAGCATGCTTGTGGTAATTTTTAACAATTGCTGCAATATCGCGTAAATACTGTTTTCTGTCATTCGGAATGATGATATTCTGCTTTTCGACCTTGGCATCCGTTCGCAGGGATGTCACGTACTCCCATCCATAATCCTCTTTCAGTTTCTCCAGGACCGCTGCAAATAAATTATTCGTTCCGGGATCGTTGAATTGGCTGGCAATCGTGCCGAACACCGGAAAGTCCTGTTTATCTTGATGGAACAACATTCTGCTCCGTTCAAACTGTTTCCTGACCTGGTTCAATGCATCCTCTGATCCTTTTTGTTCAAATTTATTGATCACAATAAAATCCGCAAAATCGATCATATCGATTTTCTCCAACTGGGAAGGAGCACCGTATTCAGCTGTCATGACATACATGGATATATCGCAAATATCGGTGATCGCGGCATTCCCCTGGCCGATTCCACTTGTCTCTACAATGATCAAGTCGAAATCAGCTGCTTTGGCAATATCTATAACCGGGGAGATTGCTTTTGATAGCTCTGTGTTGGAATCCCTTGTGGCAAGTGACCTCATATAAACTCGGTCGGAAAATATCGCATTCATCCGGATTCTGTCCCCAAGCAATGCACCACCCGTTTTCCTTTTCGTCGGGTCTATAGAAAATATTGCCACTTTCCTATCGGGTATTTCGTTGATAAACCGCCGGATCAGCTCATCTGTCAACGAACTTTTGCCAGCGCCTCCCGTTCCAGTAATCCCGAGGACAGGTACTGTTTTCTCTGTTGCCGTTTTCATGGCAGTCTCCAATGCAGCAGCTTGCTCTTCTGAAGGATGGTTTTCCACATAACTGATCAAGCGGGCAAGCGCACGATGGCTGCCAGTCTTGAGCTGTGTCAGTTCTTCTTGCAACCGGAGCGGTGTAGGAAAATCGCATTCCTTCAGCATGAAATCGACCATGCCTTGCAGTCCAATCTGCCGTCCATCTTCTGGAGAAAAAATCCTTGCAACCCCATAGGCATGCAGTTCTTTCATTTCACGCGGAAGAATGACACCGCCTCCCCCGCCGAACACCCGGATATGTTCCATCCCTTGTTCCTTCAACAAATCAATCATGTATTTGAAATATTCGACATGACCGCCTTGATAGGATGAAATGGCAATCCCCTGGACATCCTCCTGTACGGCGGCATGGACAATTTCATCGACAGCCCGGTTATGTCCAAGGTGGATTACCTCCGCCCCACTAGACTGCAGGATTCTTCTCATAATATTGATCGAGGCATCATGGCCGTCAAATAAACTTGACGCTGTAACAAATCGGATCGGATACTCCGGCTTATACATTTTCATCTGTTTGCTCCCCCTTCCCCTTTTCAACCGAGTTTTGGCATGGCGTTTCCAGCAGCGTGCAATCCTTTCAACAAATAATCGATCTGTTTTTCGATATAGGTGGATATCGTAAAATCCTTCTGCAACATCCATCTGCGAAAACTCCACATCTGTCCCTGGATGAAAATATTGTTGGCGATCAATGTGACATCAGCTCGGGTCATTGGTGTCTCGACACTATTTGTGATTACTCGTTCCAGCATGGACACCATTTCTTTTTCTCTTTGCAAGACATATTCACGGGCTTCCTTTGTTAGCGATTTCATTTCTTGATACATGATCATTACTTCATCCTGCATTTCGTCCATCAGCAAAAAGTATGATCTGACTGCTTCCACAAGCTTATCTGCTGATCCTGCTTGAAGGTCAAAAGCAGACTCCATCCGGTCCCTAACACATTCATAGATAGAATCACAGACAAGGTAAAGAATGTCTTCTTTGGTGCGGATATACTCATACAGTGTGCCGATACTGAAACCGGAGGCTTTAGCTATTTCCCTTGTGGTCGTCCGGTGGAAGCCTTTTTCCTTGAAAAGGGAAACAGCTCCTTTGATCATCTGCTGCCGGCGCAGCTGGATCAGTTCCTGGTCCTTTATCGAAGAGGTCACTTTTTTGGACAGCATTTATTTTCTCCTTTCCGTAAGCCAACGCTCAACCCACTTGGAGGCTAATTGATAGGGATCCTCTTTTTCCAGTTCTTTATCAAACGTTTCATTCCCCTCCAGAAAATGTTGAACCTCACGCCAGATTACCTCTCTCATCAATTCCCTCACTTCGTGTCCGTGCTTTATCCTTCGTTGGTGTCTGCCATGCTCGGACTTTTCAAGAAATTGCCTATGGGAAATGATTTCTTTCCATAACAAGTCAAGTCCCTTGTTCTCTGTCGAGATGGTGCGGATGATGGGTGGCCTGTAAACCGGTTCTCCCATCAACTTGATAAATTCACTCAACATCGTTTCAAGTTTTTCCACTCCTGCCAAATCCGCTTTATTAATGACGAACAGATCGGCAATTTCCATGATGCCAGCTTTGAAAATCTGCAATACATCCCCGCTGTTAGGCGTCATGACGAGCGCAGTGGTATCAGCCACCTTCATTACATCCAGCTCCGACTGGCCGACCCCGACGGTTTCCACCAGGATAACATCGAACCCATACGCATTGCAGATCCGAGTGGCATCCTTTGTCGCCCGGGCTAAACCGCCCAGACTTCCACGGGCAGCCATGCTGCGGATAAACACCCCTTTGTCGGAAAAATGCCTGTTCATCCGGAATCTGTCACCAAGCAACGCACCTCCGCTAAATGGGCTGGAAGGGTCTACAGCAATCACAGCAATCGTTAATCCCATATCACGGACATGGCCGATCAGTTGATTGACGAGCGAACTTTTCCCTGCGCCGGGTGAACCTGTAATCCCTATAAAGTGGCCCTTGTTTGGCACCGAAAAAATGTCGCTCATCATCGCCAATTTATCTGGATGGTCATTTTCCACCATGGTAATGGCCCTTGCCAGTGCCCGTATATCCTTGTTTTTCACCCTGTCAGCTAGTTCATGCATAGAGCCGGTTCCTTTCTATCAGCATTTAATCATTCTCATTCAGGTAGCCAGGCTTTAAAATATCTGTACACATTTTCTGATTTTACTTCGTCAGCATGCGACCGATAACGAGGCGCTGAATTTCATTCGTCCCCTCGTAAATTTGCGTGATTTTGGCGTCACGCATATAACGCTCTACAGGATAGTCCTTTGTGTATCCATATCCTCCAAAAACCTGGACAGCATCCGTGGTGATCCGCATGGCAGCATCACCGGCAAACAACTTCGACATGGCTGATGCTTTTCCATATGGCTTTCCTTCTGACTCAAGCCATGCTGCCTGGTAAGTCATCAAACGTGCCGCTTCGATTTCCGTGGCCATGTCAGCCAATTTGAAAGAAATCCCTTGGTTGGAGGCAATTGGTTTACCGAATTGTTCACGTTCTTTTGCGTAGTCAACAGCTGCATCAAGTGCCCCCTGAGCTATACCCAGGGCCTGTGCTGCAATACCATTCCGGCCGCCGTCCAAAGTGCTCATCGCAATCTTGAATCCTTCCCCTTCTTTACCAAGCAAATTCCGTTTAGGTATCCGGCAGTTTTCAAATATTAATTCAGTTGTCGGGGAGGAGCGGATGCCGAGTTTCCTTTCTTTTTTCCCGAATGAAAAACCAGGCGTTCCCTTTTCCACCACCAAAGCGCTGATTCCCCGGTGCCCGGCAGATTGGTCTGTCTTGGCAAAAACGATATAGATATCAGCCACGCCTCCATTGGTGATCCAAACTTTATTCCCGTTCAGGATGTACTCATCGTCTTCCGCTTTGGCGACTGTTTTCATCGACGCTACGTCGCTTCCCGCACCAGGCTCTGACAAGGCGTATGCCCCGAGCTTCTCTCCACTGGCGAGTTCCTTGAGAAATGTCTGCTTCTGCTGTTCTGAACCATATTTAAACAACGGCCAGCTAGCCAGGGAGATGTGGGCAGACAGCGTCACACCTGTCGAGGCGCACACACGGGACAATTCCTCCACGGCGATTACATAACTGACATAATCAGCCCCAATGCCGCCATATTGCTCCGGCCAGGGGATACCAGTCAATCCCAGCTCAGCCATTTTATCGAAAATCGCACGGTCGAAGCGTTCTTCTTCGTCCCTTTCGACAGCTGTAGGTTCGACTTCCTTCTTCGCAAAGTTCCTGACCATGGTCCGGAGCATTTCTTGTTCATCGGTTAATTGGAAATTCATTCCTGTCCCTCCCTATTATGATCTATTGTAAAATCTTTTTGCTGATTACCATGTGTTGAATCTCGCTCGTTCCTTCATATATCTCGCAAATTTTGGCATCACGGAACAACCTTTCCACAGAGTATTCTTTTGTGTAACCATATCCGCCATAAATTTGGACAGCCTCAATGGCTGCCTCCATGGCCGTTTTCGATGCAAACAGTTTGGCCATCGATGCTTCCTTTCCGCATTCTCTTCCCTGTGACCGCAGGCTTGCTGCTTGATAGGTCAATAGTTTAGCTGCTTCTACCTGTGTTGCCATATCTGCCAACTTAAAAGAAACGCCCTGCTGCTCGGATATCGGCTTTCCAAACTGGATCCTCTCTTTGGCATATCTGATTGAATAGGAAAGCGCGGCATCCGCGATTCCCAGAGCCTGTGCAGCAATTCCGATCCGGCCTGTATTCAAGTTGGCCATTGCGATTTTGAAGCCTTCTCCTTCTTTTCCGATCAACTGCTCAGCGGGAATGATACAGTTATCAAAAAGAAGCTGAACCGTGTTTGACCCGTGGAGGCCCATTTTCTTTTCCTTCTTGCCGATAGTGAGTCCTTGTGCATCTTTTTCCACGATAAAGGCGCTGACTCCTTTATACCCTCCTTCTTGGCTGGTCCTCGCAAAGACAATATAGGTATCTGCAGCTCCGCCATTGGTGATAAACATCTTTGTGCCTTGCAGGATATAATTGCTTCCAGATTTTTTTGCAGTCATTTTCAGACTGGAAGCATCTGATCCTGCGCCAGGTTCTGTTAAAGCGAATGCACCCAAATATTCACCTGAAGCAAGCTTCGGAAGGTATTTTTGCTTTTGGTGTTCATTTCCGAAATAGAGAATGGGATTGGTGCCGACAGAGGTATGGACAGATAAAATCACGCCTATTGTCGCACTGACTTTGGAAAGCTCATGAAGGGCGATAATATAAGAGAGAAAGTCCATCTCACTACCACCGTATTTCTCCGGGACCGGGATGCCCATTAAACCGATTTCACCCATCCGGCTGACCAGTTCAATCGGAAACCGGTCTTCTTGTTCCATTCGCGGGATTTCTTTGGCCACTTCTTTCTCGGCAAAGTCACGGACCATTTTTCGCATCATTTGTTGTTCAGGCGTAAAGGCGAATTCCATATCCTTTTCCTCCTCTTATTGATAGCTGTAAAACCCACGTCCGGATTTCCTGCCGAGCCAGCCAGCTTTCACATATTTGCGAAGCAATGGACAAGGCCTGTATTTGCTGTCCCCAAGTCCGTCATGCAGTACTTCCATGATATACAAACATGTATCAAGTCCGATAAAATCAGCCAATGTCAATGGGCCCATCGGATGATTCATCCCCAGTTTCATCACGTTATCAATGTCTTCAGGCGAGGTAACGCCTTCATATACAGCATAGATTGCCTCATTGATCATCGGCATCAGAATCCGGTTCGCTGCAAAACCGGGATTATCATTGACTTGGACAGATATTTTGCCGAGCCGTTCGGCCATTCCTTTGACTGCCTCATATGTCTGGTCACTCGTCTGCAGACCCCTTATAATTTCGACCAGTTGCATGACAGGGACAGGGTTCATAAAATGCATCCCGATCACTTGAGAAGGACGTTCCGTTGCAGCGGCGATTTCTGTGATAGGCAAGGAGGAAGTATTCGTGGCAAGAACTGCATGGGCCGGTGCCATTTCATCCAAGTCTGTAAATAGTTTTTTCTTCACTTCCATATTTTCGACGACTGCTTCAATCGCAATATCGCAACTCTTGACGGCATCTAGTCCTGAGGCAGGTTGAAGTCTCTTCAGTGTTTCTTTTGCATCCTGACCGGATATCTTCCCTTTCACCACCGAGCGGTTGATTTGGTTCTCAATCCTGGCCATTCCGTTATCCAATGAGATATCGGAAACATCATACAGCAGTACCTCGTATCCTGATTGCGCGCAAACTTGGGCAATTCCGCTTCCCATTTGTCCGGCTCCTATCACCATTACCTTCGAAATACTCATCGGCCGTTCTCCCTTCCGTTCTTTACTATCCGTATCAACCACTTATGGGGATACTTCTATCAACAGAGCGTCACCTTGGCCGCCGCCGCTGCAGATGGCTGCGATTCCCAGGCCTCCACCCCGCCGTTTAAGTTCATGTGCCAATGTCAGGACGATCCGGGCGCCACTGGCACCAATCGGATGTCCGAGTGCGACAGCGCCCCCATTGACGTTTACCTTCTCCACATCAAGTCCGGCGATTTTTTCGCTGGCAAGTGATACCGCTGCAAATGCTTCATTCACTTCAAACAAGTCAATCTCCTGTAGTGATCTTTTGCTCTTTTTCAATAGCGCATTAATGACTAAGCCGGGTGTTTTTGGAAAATCTTTTGCATCTACTGCCACTTCTTCATGTGCCAAAATCTTTGCCAAAGGCGTGAGTCCTTGTTGTAAGGCAGCAGTTTCAGATGCAATCACCATCGCACAAGCACCATCATTTACACCCGGTGCATTTCCGGCAGTAATTGTCCCCTCAGAATCGAATACGGGACGAAGCTTTTGGAGTGCTTCTACCGTTGTATCTTCTCGCGGGGATTCATCCCGGAAAACGGTAATGGTCTCCCCTTTCCTGTTCGTTATTTTGACAGGGACTATTTCTTTTTCCAGAATCCCTTTCTTGATGGCACGGACTGCCCGCATATGGCTCCGGTAGGCCCATTCATCCTGAGCGACCCTGGTTATTCCCATTTCTTCTGCTGTGCTGTTACCGTAAACACCCATGTGAACACCTGTAAAAGAACAAGTGAGTCCGTCATGAATCATCATATCCTTGATAGTCTTGTCGCCCATTCGATAGCCAAATCTTGCATCTTGCAAAAAGTACGGAGCATTGCTCATGCTCTCCATGCCGCCCGCTATCACTATTTGTTCATCACCAAGTCTGATCAGCTGGTCGGCCATCGTCACGCTTCTCAACCCGGACGCGCATACTTTGTTGATTGTTTCTGTTTTCACTGTCCAGGAAATACCGGCTTCTCTGGCAGCCTGTCGCGACGGAAGCTGTCCCTGGCCACCCTGGAGAACTGTCCCCATTATCACCTCATTGACCGTTTCAGGGTCCAGCCGGCTTTGTTCAAGCGCCGCCTTGATTGCTATTCCGCCTAGTTGTACAGCAGATAAAGAGAAAAGTGCGCCCCCCAGTTTTCCAAACGGGGTCCTCGCCCCCGCCAAAATGACCGCATACTCCATATAACGACCCCCTTTTGATAACGCTTACAAAAAAACCATTGAACACTCGCTCAATTCTCTTTCATAAGTAGAGGAACCGATCATGGATCCGTTCCTCTTGATTTACTAGCCATCTGCTGCTCGCGCTTTGCATGAGGCTCGTCTTCTGAAACGCTACACAGTCGCTTCCGCTTTCGGTGTACACACAGACAATGCCAGGATTTCGGCTATGTCCATGGTGCCGATGTTTTCTTCCACTTCTTTTGCTTTGGTGCCGTCGCTCAACATGGTCAGGCAGAACGGACAGGCGCTGGAAATCATGGTAGGGTTCACCTTCAAAGCCTGCTCGGTACGGGCAACGTTTATGCGGTTGCCTGTTTTTTCTTCCGTCCACATCAGTCCCCCACCGGCCCCGCAGCACATCCCGTTTTCTCTGTTGCGATCCATTTCTACTAAACGGATACCTGGAATGGATTTCAATATTTCCCTTGGCGGATCGTAAACACCATTGTATCTTCCCAAATAACAGGAATCGTGGTATGTCAATGTTTCGTTGATTTCCTTTGTCGGCTTAAGGAGACCTGACTGAACCCAGTCATATAGCAGTTGGGAGTGGTGGTAAACTTCGGCTTCCAAACCAAAATCCGGGTACTCATTTTTGAAAATATTGTATGCATGCGGATCGATCGTTACAATCTTTTTGACATTGTGTTTCTGAAATTCTTTGATGTTTTTCTCAGCAAGTTCCTGAAACAAAAATTCGTTTCCGATTCGTCTTGCCGTATCCCCCGAGTTAGCTTCTTTGTTGCCTAATATGGCAAACTTGATTCCTGCATCGTTCATCAATCTGGCAAAAGCCAAGGCGATCTTCTGACTGCGATTGTCATATGCCCCCATAGAGCTCACCCAGAATAAATAGTCAAATTCTTCACCGGATTTCTTCCATTCTTTCACAGTTGGAATAGAAATCTGTGAATCCAGATTCCGCCAGTTGTCTCTTTCTTTTTTCGACAGTCCCCATGGATTTCCCTGCCTCTCTATATTCATGATGGCCCGCTGTGCATCTGGATCCATTTTTCCTTCTGTCAAAACCAGGTAGCGGCGGAGGTCGATAATCTTATCGACATGCTCATTCATCACAGGGCATTGATCTTCGCAGTTGCGGCACGTCGTACAAGCCCACAACTCTTCTTCTGTGATAACATCGCCTATCAAACTTGCATTCTGGACGGTCTCTATGCCAGCTGCTGCTTCTTCTCTTGCTGTCCGGGAGTCACGTGCCATTTTGGCGAGTCTGTTTCCTTCTGTGTTAGCAAACGCATAGCTTGGCACCCATGGACTTTGTCCGGTGACAGCGGCCCCTTTTTCAGTCAAATGGTCACGCAGTTTGATGATTAAATCCATTGGCGACAGCATTTTTCCTGTTCCGGTTGCCGGGCAGACATTCGTGCACCGGCCGCACTCCACACAGGCATAAAGGTCAATCATCTGTTTCTGGTGGAACTCTTCTATTTTCCCTACCCCGAACGATACCTCTTCTTCCTGTCCCTCTTCGATGTCAAAGTCGATTTTCTTCAACTTTCCTGCCGGCGTTTCTCTGCTTAAAAACACATTGACTGGCGCTGCCAGCAAATGGGCGTGCTTGGATTGCGGCACATAAACCAGAAAACTTAACAAAACCAGCAAATGCACCCACCAGGATATAAAGAAAATGACCGCCGCTGCTGTAGGTGACAGCCAATAGAAAGCGCTTGCAATTGTGGTCGCGACAGGTTCTGTCCATCCACCGGCATGACCATGCCACACCAACTCCATGCCATTTCCCAATAATACAGACAACATAAGAGTCCCTATGAACACTAGTACAAGCCCTGCTTTAAAGCCCCTTTTAAGCCGGACAAGCTTTTCAATGTAACGACGATAAAAAGCCCATACAACTGCGACTAAAATCATCAGAGTGACGAGCTCCTGGAAAAATGTGAAGCCAGGATACAACGGTCCGAGTGGAAGGTGATTCCCAGGTGCAAGGCCCTTGACAATGAAGTCGACAGCCCCGAATTGGACAAGGATAAATCCATAGAACATCATCACATGGATGATTCCGGATTTTTTATCTTTCAATAATTTCTTCTGCCCGAATACATAGATCCATATCTTGTGAAGCCGCTGTTTGATATCCCAGTCGAACTGTTCCTTCTTTCCTAGTTTGATATAGGCAATCCTTGTCATCACAACCCGGACAAACAAATATAATCCATAACTAGTAACTCCGATAAACAATAGCCAGTTTAACAGCATAAGCCCATCCATCTGTTTCTCCCCCTTGTCTGTTTTGTACATTTCCCTTTTGATCCGGTCTTGGAATAGAAGTTGAACAAACGTTTGATCAACCCTCTTGCTCCTCTTTTAATATCTTATCAACACTGCATTTATACTATTACTTTATATTATGAATGAACATTCAGTCAATAATTAATTTCGCTGACTTGGGTTATAATACTTCTGTTTACAGTTAAAAAGTTAAGTTCGGATTGACTGTAGAAAGGAGATAAAGATGAAAGAAGTGATACTTTCCCTGTTGACAGGGGCTGTCGTCGGCTTTATTTTTGCATGGGGGAAACTCCCTATACCTGCTCCTCCTGCATTGGCGGGGATTATGGGGATTGTGGGCATTTATATTGGCTTTAAGCTTTTCCTGTGGATCGGCCCGTTTTTCCAAAGGATCTTTTAACCTGATAACCGTAATAAACGAGTAAAATCTACGCAAACAAAAAAAGAGAGGAAGAAATCCCTTTCTTCCTCTCCTTCTCGCGAAACCTATTCTTAAATTGTATTAAGAATTATTGTTTTTTCGCTGACGGCCTCGAGTTTCTCCGCCTTTTTGGCCGATGTCTTCGTAGAATTCTTCACCATGTTTCTCGGACGTAGTGTTACCGCCTTTTTGACCGATTTCCTCATAGAACTCTTGGTCATGGTTTCTTGAAGTAGTATTTCCGCCTTTTTGTCCAATTTCCTCATAGAATTCTTTGTCATGATTTTTAGACGTAGTCTCGCCGCCTTTTTGACCGATTTCCTCATAGAATTCTTGGTCATGGTTTTGAGAAGTAGTTTCTCCGCCTTTTTGTCCTATTTCTTGATAGAACTCTTTATCATGATTCTTAGAAGTGGTCTTACCGCCTTTTTGACCGATTTCCTCATAGAATTCTTGGTCGTGGTTTCTTGCTGTAGTGTTACCACCTTTTTGACCAGCTTCCTCAAGACTCATCTTTCTATTGTTGTCTTTATTGTTGTTCTTAGCCATTCTTAACAGCTCCTTTCTAAATGTTAATTGATTATCTGTTACATTACTTCTAATAGACGTTTTCTCTTACTTCTAAACATATATAGACAAATTTTTTTTAAGAGGAAAACTCTGTTTTATCTTAATCTATAAAGGGTACACAAATAGAGTTTTATCAGAAAGAGGAGGTTGTTATCGTGCCGAAAATCGAGGATCAGAAAAAGTACCTGGATATTCAAGTGGGCAAAACTCAACTCTTTTTCAATAAGAATTACAAACTGATCTCGCTTAGCAATGACCTTACTCTCGGCTTATGGTTCTTGATCGGTAGTATCCTGTTTCTATTTAAATCGACGCAAACTTGGGGAACAGTTCTTTTCATCCTGGGTAGTGCCCAGCTTCTCATTCGTCCGGTTCTGAAAATCATCCATGCTTCCGGGGTGAAGAAAATCAATAATAGCTAGAACATCTAAAAAAACCGACAGGCTGGATTGCCTGTCGGTTTTTATTCTGTTACATGCGTTCTGGAGCACTCACCCCAAGCAAGCTGAGGCCATTGGAAATGGTGATTCTTACCGATTCCATTAAGGCGAGCCTTGCTTTTGTCCGTTCCGGATTCTCTTCATCCAATACTTTCTCTGCATTATAGAAGCTGTGCAGTGCAGCGGCTAAATCAAAAATATACTGTGTGACACGGTGTGGTGTCCGCTTGGATGCAGCATCCTCGATCACTTGTGAAAACTCACCAAGACGTTTTAATAATTCTTCTTCTTTTTCGGCTGTCAATAAAGAGCCATCTATTTCAGCTGACACGGAAAATCCTTTTTCTTCCGCTTGTTTTAACATCGTGCAAATGCGGGCGTGCGCATATTGAACATAGTAAACCGGATTTTCGTTTGACTGCGAACGGGCCAGATCCATATCGAAATCAAGATGGGAATCACTGGAGCGCATCACGAAGAAATACCTCATTGCATCGATGCCGACCTCTTCCATCAACTCTTTCAATGTTACTGCTTTTCCCGTCCGTTTACTCATTTTTACTCTTTCACCGTTTTGGAACAGGTTGACCATTTGAATGATTTCCACTTCAAGTGTGTCTTTATCATACCCGAGCGCCTGGATAGCCGCCTTCATCCTCGGAATATAACCGTGATGGTCCGCTCCCCAAATGTTGATGAGCGTGTCAAAGCCGCGGTCAAGTTTGTTCTTATGGTAGGCAATGTCCGGGGTCAGGTAGGTATAGCTGCCATCCTGTTTGATCAACACACGGTCTTTATCATCTCCGAATTCAGTTGTGCGGAACCAGGTTGCTCCCTCTTCTTCAAAGATATATCCCTTTTCCTTCAAGGTATCCAAGGCCGGCTGGATTTTTTCTTCCTCATATAACGACGTTTCTGAGAACCAATTGTCAAAAGGCACCCGGAATTGGGAAAGGTCATTTTCCAACTTTTCCAATTCATATTTCAATCCATATTCCCGGAAGAATGCGATTCTTTCTTGTTCCGGCTTATCAGCCCACTCGCTCTTATATTCTTGGACCAGCTTTTCCCCCAACTCAACGATATCTTTCCCATGATAGCCATCTTCCGGCATATCCCAGTCTTTCCCGAGAGCCTGCATATAACGGGCTTCTACCGAAAGAGCAAGGTTGGCAATTTGGTTGCCGGCATCGTTAATGTAATATTCCCTTGAAACATCGTAACCTGCTTTTTCGAGAATATTGCCAAGTGAATCACCGACAGCAGCTCCACGGGCATGTCCTAAATGAAGGTCACCGGTCGGATTGGCAGAAACAAATTCAATTTGGATTTTCTCTCCATTGCCTGCATTTGTTGAACCATAATCTTTCCCCGCTTGCAAGATGGTCGGGATTAAGTTGGTCAAATACTGATTGTCCATGAAAAAGTTGATAAAACCGGGACCAGCAATCTCCATCTGTTTTATGGAAGCTTTCGTTTGGTCAAAATGCCCGATAATATCCTCGGCAATTTGTTTTGGGGCTTTCTTGGCGATCCTGGCCAGCTGCATGGCAATATTGGTTGCATAGTCGCCATGCGATTTGTCCTTCGGCTGTTCAAGGACAATATCGGGGAGTTCGCTTTCTTCTGCCAAACCTGCTTTGATGACAGCCTGGGCTATTTCTTCTTTCAATTTTCCCTGAGTCTGCTGCATGATATTCATTGGGAAACCTCCTCTTTCCATTCTATTTTCTTAAATTGGAGTGTCAGGCGATGCCTTCTTTTACCTTCACCATTCAGTTTTGTCGTATAACTGATAAACAACTTGCCATAGTTTCTTTCATCCGGACGCTGATACGTAATTTGATCTGTATGTGTTTCCATATGTATTGAACCATAGGCATGGCGGTAAACATTCTCGGTTATCTGTTTTTTCTTGAAAGTCTGATGCATATCCACAGGCCCCGTACGCTTCACGCTCACTTTGTCAGGATTGATGGTAATAAGCGACTGCACATCTTCCTGTTCTTCATTGCGTTCGGTAAACATCAAGACAGAGGTAGTCCCTTTTTGATAAAAGTTGCCCTCTTCCTCGACTACTGTAACATCTTTCTTACCAAGATCATGTATTTCAGTGGTTAGTTTGATTCGGACTGGTGTTTTATTCGGTGCCAACAACAATCTCCCCTTAACTTGGGATAGTCTTACTTCCTAAATAACTAATTATAAGAATGATTGCCCAAAAACTCAAGTTTTCTTCAACTAATTTTGCCTGTACAGGAAAGAAAGACGCTTCCTGTCCTGGAAGCGTCATGAAAGAGCCTTCGTTCGTTGTATTTCCAACAATGGCAGTCTGGCAAAAAAGTAATCGCTCCGCTCATGGATGAACCTGCGGTACGCCACTTCCAATAAGTTCTTATCCTGAAGCGCTTTGCCAAGATAATACTGCTGAAACGGACTTAATTGTTCAAAACCAGCAAGAATGCGGACACATGTCTCATAGTCGCCACGTGCAAGGGCAAGATGGGCTGTTTCAGATTCGACAGGTGTCTCTATTCCTTCGGTGACTCCATGATATGCCGAAATAAAAGGAATCGTAAAATTATTGACACCCTGTATAGCGGTCAAATCCTCCGTCTGAAGGGCTATTCTTTTGGCCTCTCTCGCATGCTCGATAGCTTGCTGGTAACTGTCAAAAAGATATCCGAGCGCCATGGTATTATGGATATCGATTTTTTTGCGGGAACTGTGGGTCGTATTCAGGATTCGATATCCATACTTTCTGGCAATGATCATTTCATTTCTTTTCCAGTGGTAGGTCAGCATGATTTCATCTAGACGGACAGAAAACAACTCGTTCAGCAAAGGGTCCTGTACTTCATGGACTGCCAGAAGGAGGCGGTCCAAATAAGTCCCGAGCATCCCATATTCTTTCCGTTCAAAATGAGCATAAACCTTCAAGAAATCACTTAGGCATTGAAGCTCCAACTCGCCTAACTCCAGTCCTGACAACAGCTTCAAGTATTCCTTCGTGTTAAGATTCCGTTTCCTTCGTTCATTGATAATCCAATACAGCTCTCCCCACCGACGGTTCAACTCATTGTCAGAGTGGCGGTTGATATCGATCAACTTATCCAACTCTTCCAAAAATCCATAACTGTATAAAAACTCCATTCCGGTACGCCGGTTCTGGTGGCTTGAGGCCATGAGACAGAAATCTTTTGTCAAATCGATCGCATTTCGTATGCCTGCTGTTTCGGTCAACGACTGAAAAACATGAAAAACAGCGGGTTCTTCACCATTTGCAAAGAATCGGTCCAGGTTATTCAATTTATTGTCTTGCTGGCAATTACAGCTCTTTTCTTTACGTTGTATATCTTTCATTGAGATCCCTACCATTTCGCGACATAAAGCGACAACAATTTACTTACCATTGTAACATAACCAAATTGTGCACAGATACTTTTATTCCGCCGATGGAATAACACTCAGCCCTTATCCTTTACTCTTTTCTACCCAACCGAGCAGCATTTCCCTCACAAACTTGCTGGCTGCTATGGCGGTTTGTTCTGTCGGATCGTAAACAGGAGCGACTTCCACCAAATCAGCACCAACTACGCGGACGCCTGAGTCGGTGATCAGCTGGATCGCTTCAAGCAGTTCTTTGGACGTGATTCCACCAGCTTCCGCAGTACCAGTTCCAGGTGCAAAAGCTGGATCGAGGACATCGATGTCTATGGTTACATATACATTCCGGCCTTTCAGTTTTGGCAGTATTTCCTTTAATGGGGCGGCTACCTCGAATTTTGACATGTGCATGCCGCTCTCTTTAGCATATTGAAATTCCTCACGCATCCCGGAGCGGATGCCAAATGAATAAACATTTTCCGGTCCGATCAGTTCACATGCTTTTCGGATCGGCGTGGAATGTGACAAGGCTTCCCCTTCATATTCTTCTCTTAAATCGGCATGTGCATCAATATGCACAATGGCCATATCCGGATATTTTTCATAAACTGCCTGAAATATCGGCCATGAAACCAAGTGCTCTCCGCCAAGACCTAACGGAAATTTGTCTTTATCCAATATTTGTTTGACATAATCGTGAATCATATCAAGACTGCGCTGCGGGTTGCCGAACGGGAGCGGGATATCTCCTGCATCGAAATAACGGACCTCTTCCATATGTTTATCCGCATAGGGACTGTATTCTTCCAATCCGAGCGATGCTTCCCTGATCCGATTCGGCCCGAAACGAGAACCAGGACGGAAACTGACCGTCCAATCCATCGGCATCCCGTAAATAATGGCGTCCGCTTCCTCGGCATCCTGTCTCGACATTATAAATACCTTTCCTGAATAAGCTTCATCAAACCGCATGGTCATTCCCCTCCTTATTCCGTTAGGTCCTTTACAAATTTCGGCAGTGCAAACGAAGCGTAGTGCAATTCCTTCGTATAGTAGTTTGTTTCTATATCAGAGAACCGTTCTTCTTTGACCTTCAAAGGGTCATGAATCTTGCTTCCCATCGTAAATGTCCACAGACCGCTCGGATAAGTCGGGATGTTCGCAGTGTAAAGCCTTGTGACTGGAAAGATTTCCTTCACATCGCTGTACACCTGGCTGATCAGATCGGCTTTAAACCAGGGATTATCCGTCTGTGCCACAAAAATGCCGTCATCTTTCAATGCATTGGAAATACCGGCATAAAATCCCTTCGTAAATAAGTTGACTGCAGGTCCGACTGGCTCTGTGGAATCGACCATGATGACGTCATAAGCTTTCTCACTTTCAGCTATATGCATGAAGCCGTCAGCAACTTTCACCTCGACGCGGGGATCTTCCAGCTTCCCGGCGATTTCAGGCAGATACTTCTTGGAATACTCAATCACCTTGCCATCAATTTCGACCAATGTGGCTTTTTCAACCTGCTCATGTTTCAATACTTCGCGTATGACCCCGCCATCTCCACCACCGACAACGAGTACATGTTTTGGGTTGGGATGAGTGAACAATGGAATATGTGCCACCATTTCATGATAAACATACTCATCTTTTTGAGTGGTCATGACCATGCCATCTAACACAAGCATATTGCCCCATTCTTCCGTTTCTAGGACATCCAATTGCTGAAAATCCGTCTTTTCCGAGTGCAGCGTGCGTTTAATCTTTGCTGTAATACCAAAATCCTTTGTCTGTTTCTCCGTAAACCACAAGTCCATCTATCCATAACCCCTTTTCCTTCATTATCATTGTGTCTGGCCATTGTTACTATGTACTATTGTATTTACTTAATGGGACACATTCAAACAGCATACCATCCAAGTAATCTGAAAAAATCTTATACATTACCCTTCATAAAAGCAAGTGTTTTGTCATGTTTAATTATTCTGTAATTTACCAATACTGGTAAAAAAACTTGTCTTATCCTTTGTCAATTCATCTTTGATTATCCACTGGTGTTAACAAAGGGGACTAATTAGGTGAATGCGATGGTTTTCCTGACAAAACTTTTTCAAAAAATAAATAACCGGTATCTACGCTGGGCTGTCATCTCTGGTCTTGCTGCAGGGGCATTAGGACTGCTGCTTGCTGCCGGCCTCTTTTGTACCGTTTTCATCCTTGGCCCGCCCCCGCTTGCCAATGAAGAGAACACTGTTTATTACAGTGAAAATTCCGAGGTGATCGGCGAGGAACATGGAATAGAGAGCAGATACTGGGTAGAATTGGACGAAATGTCGCCATATATTATTAAGGCAGCTCTCACAACAGAAGACAAGCGTTTTTATTCCCACTATGGGTTTGACTTAAAGCGGATTGCTTCTGCTGTCCTGGAAGACTTGAAGGCCATGTCCAAAGTCGAAGGAGCCAGTACGATCACTCAGCAGTATGCAAGAAACCTTTACTTGTCCCACGAAAAAACTTGGACCAGAAAATTGAAAGAAGCGTTTTATGCTTTACGCTTGGAAATATATTACTCGAAAGATGAAATTCTCGAAGGCTATTTAAATACCATCTATTACGGACATGGGGCTTATGGTGTCGAAGCTGCCAGCAGGCACTTCTTCGATAAGCCTGCCCAAAATCTGACGCTTGCTGAATCAGCTATGCTGGCAGGGATACCGAAAGGACCGTCCTATTATTCTCCTTTTCATCACATGGAAAATGCCAAGAACCGCCAACACCAAATTCTTTCCAGCCTGGCTAAAGCAGGTGAAGTGACAGAAAAAGAAATGTTCCTGGCAGAGCGGGAGCCTTTGCAGTTAAAAGAGACAAAGCTGGAAGAAGAAGAGAAAGTCGCTCCGTATTTCCAGGATACCGTTCTTGCGGAACTGCAAACTATCTTAGATGAAGATATAGAAAAAATCAGGTCCGGAGGCTACCAAGTGTACACCACCCTCAACCTTGACAACCAAAAAGAACTGGAAGAAGCCATCGCTCAAAAAATGGACTCGGAAAACAACATGCAAATCGGAGCAGTCGCCATGAATCCAAACACCGGTGCGATTGTTTCAATGGTGGGTGGACGGGATTACAAAGAAAGCCAATTCAACCGGGTCACACAGGCAGAGCGTATGCCTGGCTCTGCTTTCAAACCATTTCTCTATTATGCTGCACTTGAGAATGGTTACACAGCCACCACAGCATTGATGAGCAAGCCTACATCCTTTGAATTAGAAGATGGGACGGTCTATCAGCCGAGCAATTTCAATGGCTATTATGCGAACAAGCCCATCACCTTGGCACAAGCCCTAGCATTGTCAGATAACGTTTATGCTGTAAAGACAAATCTGTTTCTAGGTCCGGAGCAATTGGTACAAACAGCAAAAAGATTCGGTTTAGACGGGGACTTCAAAGCAAATCCATCTCTTGCACTTGGAACCGGGACCGTCACTGTCAAAGATATGGCAACGGCCTACAGCATTCTTGCTAATGGCGGGAATAAAGTAGACGCTTACACCATTGAGAAAATCACCGATGCAAAAGGAAAGGTCCTATTTGACCGGAAGGAGTCCCGGCAAAAAGAACGGATTCTGGATGAGAAAAATGCCTTTATTCTTACTGATCTGATGACAGGGATGTTCGACGAATCACTTAATGGCTATATGAGCGTCACTGGAGCAGCGATTTCCGATACGTTGAGCAGGCCTTATGCCGGAAAATCGGGCACTACCAACACAGACAGCTGGATGGTCGGTTTCAGCACGGATATTGTGGCCAGTGTATGGACAGGTTATGACAAAAATACACCACTGAAAACCGGCCAAGAAACACAGACAGCCAAACAGGTCTGGGGATCCTTTATGGAAGCAGCACATCAGGACTTACCTTTTGATACATTCGAAGTTCCCGAAGGCGTGATCGGTGCTTATGTTGATCCTGCCACAGGAGATTTGGCAACTCCTTATTGTGAATCAGAACGGTTGATGTACTTTGTAAAAGGAACCGAACCACAATCATACTGTTCCTTGCACAAATATGAAGTACCGGATGAACTTCCTTCTGATCAGGAAGAAAAGCAGGAAGAAAAGGGCGGATGGAAACGATGGTTCAAGTGGTTATCCTTTAACTGGTTCGGATAATTTCCGTTCCATAAGAAAAAGGCCGGAAATCATTCCGGCCTTTTTCTTTGTCCTAGTACACGGATAACCATGTGATACATATTTTACAAATTTATGAACAAAACCTCAAGAGTTAAGCAGAGAGTTCACTTATCAGACACAAAATGTTCACTTTTACTAGTGATGAAAACTACATAATAGCAGTTTACTTGTCTGGAAGTGCCTGTTTCAATTCCTCCGATGAGTTTTCCCACATCTCCTGACTGTGTTCTCTCAGAAAATCGCCCAAAAGTTTTTTCGAGTGATCATCCATATGGTCAACAATGAATTTTCCCTTCATGGATTTATCCATGTGGTTCACGTGCTCTGGCATCGATTTGTAAGCTCGTTTAATCGACCGGTCAACAATGATCTCACTGCCGGCGACCCCGTGATAATATGGTCCACTTTCGGTCCTTTCGACTGTTACCCAGACGATCCAATACAGTTTACCATTTGGCACCTCGCTTTTATCGGGCAGGAACTTGACCCGGCGTTCTACCTCACTGCGGGCATGCATTGCCCCCATATCGACAAACGCCCTGTCTTCATTCGGGTCTATGATGACCGGCGAAATATTCTCCAGACTGATCGAACCCACACCATAACCGCCATGTCCGTCAGTGGAGTCATCTTTCATTATCGTAAACTGATTCTTTTTCTTGTTATTGGAAGATTGATCCGCACTCATATACCGTGTCCTCCTTCAGAATGCCCGGCATTTGCTGCCAGGCAGATTCGTTCTTATTATTTGTATTGTAGCACAGGGAAAAATTCCATTTCATCTAACAAGTATTGCTCATTTGCAGGATTTTTAACGTATGGCTAGAATGATTATAGTTATATGCCAAAAGCAGTTAACTAGAACAAGCAGACCAAGGAGGATTTATCATGCCATATGTAACAGTAAAAATGCTGGACGGACGCACTGACGAACAAAAACGGGCATTAGTTGAAAAGGTTACCGATGCTGTCGTAGAAACCACCGGTGCATCTAAGGAGAAAGTCGTTGTCTTCATCGAAGAAATGAACAAAAGTGACTATGGGGTTGCCGGTGTAAGGTTGAGTGACCAGGAGTAATAAAGGACTTTTGCGTTTCGCCTAGCGGTGGGAAAGTGCCAATAACACTAGAAATATCATAATAAACAAAAACGCTCAAATCTGAGCGTTTTTGTTTGCTGTTTATTTTTTCTTTTTCAACTAAAACACCCGTTAGCTTAATATTTTAACTAGCCTCTTCTACTTCAAATTTTAATCTATCTAAATCCCAGACATCTTCATCATAATCTTTAAAAACTTTTACAGCTACTTCTTGCCCTTCCTCATAATCTGTTGGATTGGAAACTCGAATAGTTTGTGACTTGGGCTTCTTATCAAAACCGTATGATACTTTAGAAGTTCCCTGCTCCCTAACTGCTGACCACGCTTCGATTTCAATTTCCATATCTCCACTTGTTTCGTTAATTTCCGTTATGTTCCCTTGAATAAAAGTTCCTTCTTCAATCTGTGAACAACCTATCAACGTAGTAGTTATAGTTGCAACAATGAAGAATATCTTGCTGGTCGACAATTGGTAATCCCCCTAGCTTATTCATTAATCCTGCCTTCCATAGTGAATTGGCTTATATACTTGTTCTATATAATAACTTGAGTGATAAAGCCCACAAAGTTATCCCTTTATAAATTTATTATTTATTGTTTAAGGTGCTATGCCAATTCATCCGAACGGCTGTCTCTTTCTATAAAGTCGAAATCTCCTTTTTTCAGTTCTGTCTGACGCTCTTCAACTTGTGTTGACTTCTGCTTATCAAACAAACGTTTGATAAAACTTCTTTTAGCCAAGACGACACCTACACGTTCCTGCTGCACCTCCTGGATTCCTTCCACGATGAACTGCATGGCAATGATAACGATAATGAAGGCGACAAAGACAGGTACAACAATCCACTCATGGCCACTCATAAACGCTGTCCGGGTGCTGCTAATTAGACCGGACCATTCATATGTAACTGAATGCGGCGGTGCTTTATAGCTTTCATCATACATAATGCTTGTACCGCCAAAGAAAATATCAAATAAGCCAAGATGAATTAAAATCAACAGGACCTGAATGAATTGCTGTCCAAAAATGATACCAAGCTTTGACCTAAGATGGGGCATAATATGACGGAATAAAATATGATTGGAGTCCCCGCCGATTGTTCTAGCGCTTATTATGTATTCCTGTCTGGAAATCAGTTTTATTTCGTTCCCGATCAACACCGTAACTAGCGGTACAACTAAAAGCGTAAGAACTGCTACTTCCACCAAAATCCTGATTGTCAGGGAATATTCAAAACCTGAAGTCGTCCCCATCAGCACCGGCCGCAGCAAAATCAAGGCGATAATGCTTAGCGGCAGGAAGTGAAAACCGTCGACGAACCTCTCCAGTCCCCGCTTCCAGCGATCGCTGACAAACATAGCATAAGGAACAGCCAAGATAAATCCCAGAAACATCCGCAGAAACGCTATCAATGCTGCAAAGAGAATCGTATATTTCGCCCCGGACAACAACTGATCCAATATACTGTAGCCGAGCCTGTCCGTACCGAGAAGCACATATTGCGATGGTGGATGCGGCTTTGTACTAATCAGGTTTCCCTCGTCATCATAAATTAAGTTGAAGTTTTTGACAGGTTCTTCCTGAACTACTGTATGAATGATACTGACAGTCAAAATCACAAGAATCAATGTTAAGCCGAATAAAAACTTCGGGTTTCTTAAGTGGGCCCCTATCCCTTTCACAAATCTGGAGAATCGTTCTGATAGCCCTGACCCTTGTTTGAATGTTCTGCCAAATCCAATACGGAACCGGATATTTCCCGCAGTGGCCGTGTCTTTCTCTGTGAACACCGCAACTCCCTGATACAAGAAATAAAATGGGGTGTACAGCATGATTAAAGCCGCAGCGACCACCATCGGCTGGTAATTATCGAGCACTAAACTGGAGATACCTCTTATATTAAACAAGTACTCTATGACAAATAAACTGGATAACGCGCCCCAGAGGATTATTTTGGAATGGTAGAAAATGCTCCGTGCAGTATTCCTCAATATATGATAAAAAATGATCGCATTGAACCGCACTCCCTTGCTGAGGGCAAATTCTGCATAATCCTTTGTCAACTCCTCCTCTATCAACAACAGAATGATTCTGTACAAAGAAATCATTGGCAAAATCGCCAATATACAAATCGGCGCAAGATAAATCCTTTCTTCGCCTAATGTGACGAACTTCATTAGATAGATATCCGTCTGCTTATAAATATAGACAATCAGCATTTGAAACAAAAATGCCACAAGCAAATCCGGGATGGCTTCCATCATCCCAAGCAGTCGTTTAACCGCCCCAATTAATGGCTTAGGAAGAAATTGGGTGATCACGGCTAGCGCAAGCGCCACACCAAACCCAAGCAGCAATGCACCGAAAAGGAGAGTCATAGAGTAGAGATAGGAATCCCACAGAAATGCAAATACATTCCAATCCCGCCCCATAAATTGGTACACCCAGCGGTCTGGATGCAGAAAGTCTCCAATCAGACTCCAAGTATTGCTGAGGTACAAGCCAAAATCCAGCAGCCCCTCTCCGAACATCAAGCTCGGTGCCGCGCTTACACAGATGATACCAAGGACACCAAGTACATAATAAACAAGCAATTTTACAAATTTCACAACCCCACGCCCCTTTTCCATGAGTTAATTGTATAGAATATTTCCATAATTTACAATCAACCTTTTCTGGTTTGTGGGTGTGCGGGATAGCACGGTTTTAAAAGCATGGGCGGATAAATAGAAGACAGACAAAAAAAGCCTGCAGCCAAACCTTGGGTCTGATTGCAAGCTGATAGTCTTTAAAAGTGCATCGATAATCGCTTCTATGAAAATAGTGTTACATAACATCCATAAACTACGACATAACTTGTGTGGTTTCCTACCATCCTTTTGGGGTTAAATGGTAGTCCAGCGCTGCGGAAAAATACTCCCTTTCCGCGGGGAACGCTTCAGCTTCCTCTGTGCAAAGACCGCCCCTGCGGGATTTTCAGACTGTTCCTTTCCCACTGGAGTCTCGCATTTTACCTCAAGTATGAGGTTAGGGCAGGTTGGGATAATTCATTTCCAAGCTATTGAAAAGTGTATTAATGAATAGATTTTTGCAGGCTGGCGATGAATTCCCATGCTTCGTCCATATCATCCTGCTGATATTTTTGTGCTTTTTTGACGACTTGTACTTTTTCCTCGATTTCTTCCTTGCTAAGGTCATCAAAATACAACATAGTAGAAACCAATTCAAGAAATCTTGAACTCTTTTCCTTCATTGTATCAATCATTGCATCAAGTGGAGGCAGGTCAACCTGGGAATGTTCCAGGAAATCCTCTCCAGACTCTGTCATTTTATAACGGTATTGATAATAATTGCTTTTCTTTTCCTTCGTTTCATCTATAAATCCAAGGTTGCATAACTCTTCAATTCGTAAAGTCAATTCCTCCGAGTATGGTCCGTAGAAATGGAATTCATATTTTTCATCAAAAGGGATATCACATTTTTTCAATATGTAAATCATCTTCTGCAGTTTCTTACGGCCGACAACTTCCTCTGCGGTGGAAAAAAACTTCATTAACTTGGCATGGTTTGCCAACATGTTAACCACTCCTATCCGTACAATATCTCGAAAATGCGAGCCTTTGCCTGGCTCTCCTCTGGCAGTTCCTCTAGTACATCCAACGGAAAATAAAGTTTATGGTCTGTCCTTTTCTTGCCGGATATCGATTCCACAATTTCCGACTGACGTGACAGCTCTTTCAGTTCCCCATTTTTCGGCATCAAAAGATGGATCGGCAGCCTTTCCTCTTCCTCGCCGGGCCTGTAGAAATCATATGGCAGATCCGAGGAGGAGTCGACGACAAGGTAATAATCCGGATCAATGCCGAGTTCCTGGAACAAACGGAATAATTCCATCCACTCGTTCATTTGATGATTGGGATTGAACTCAATATATTTGAATAATCGTCTGTTGATAAATCGCTCACACAAGTCACTTAAGACAGGGTCTTGCTCATCCACCCACATTTGAAAATAATAATTTACGATCCCTTCATCCAGACGCAAATATTCTTTTAATTTAACCTGGCCTGAAAAGAAGGAAAGAAAATGAACAGGCTTTAATGAAAACTGGTATCCATCCTGGTATAAATACTTTGCCCTGTTCAATATTTTGGACAAAATAACTTCAGCACTACGTGTAACAGGATGGAAATACACCTGCCAATACATTTGATAACGGCTCATAATGTAATCCTCGACAGCATGCATCCCGGTCTGCTTGATGACCACTTGATCTTCCATAGGGCGCATGACACGAAGGATTCGTTCCATGTCGAAATGTCCATAGCTTACCCCTGTAAAATAGGCATCCCTTTGAAGATAATCCATCCGGTCTGCATCAATCTGGCTTGAAATCAGACTGACAACAAGCTTGTCCGCATAGGTTTTGTTAATGACATCCGCCACATCTTGCGGAAAGTCCGGGCCAACCCTCTTCAATATTCTGTTTATTTCTGTATCGCCGAGAATGATTTGCTTGGTGAAATCTTCATGGTCTAGTTTGAATACTTTCTCGAATGAATGCGAAAAAGGGCCATGCCCTAAATCATGAAGCAGTGCAGCACACAGGCATAGAAGACGCTCTTTCCCATTCCAATTGGGCCGCCCTTCAAAATTAAAAAGAATCCTTCTAACAATTTCATAGACACCGAGTGAATGGTTAAAACGGCTGTGTTCAGCACCATGAAATGTTAAATAGGATGTCCCTAGTTGTTTTATACGACGAAGCCTTTGAAATTCAGGCGCACCAATCAAATCCCAAATTACTTGGTCTTTTACATGGATATACCTGTGTACAGGATCTTTAAACACCTTTTCTTCGTTTAATTGCTCGTCTTTGTATGCCATTTTTCGATCCTTTCCATATTTATCAGCTTGAAATTAAGTTTGCACACGACATATGTCGACAAATGATAACTCCAAGCAACATTAATAGACAGTACTATTATTATATATGATAACCACCTAAACAAAAATGGTTTTTTTGCAAATTCTTATTTCCATATATGCGGCAGTTCCCTCTTGATTATTTTTCCACTATTAACCCACTGACAAACATCGCGCTGACTTTGCTATAATAGAAAGGCTTACTATTAAGAAGGAGAAAGATTTATGAATGATTGGAAAAAATTGTTGAATGTACCGACAATTCGTTATATAGATCAAAGACATGAAAATAGATACAATCCAGCGGCTTCTTTCGCCACAGATGATGCTTTGGCCATTGCGGTAGGTAACGGTGATTCGCCTGTTGCTGCCAGACTATGGATACACGATGACACGCTTATTCTGGGGATTCCCGACGCAAAGCTGCCTAATCTAAAGAATGGTGTTGACTGGCTTAAGAGTCAGGGTTATCAAGCTGTCGTACGTAACTCAGGCGGACTGGCGGTTGCCCTTGATAAAGGGGTATTAAACTTGTCTTTTATTTTCCCTGATGCCAGGAATATCGGTATTCATGAGGGATATCAGGCAATGGCCGGCTTCATTCAATTCTTGTTTCAAGACCTTACTCGTGATATTAAGGCATTTGAAGTCAAAGGCTCTTACTGCCCCGGAGAATATGACTTGAGCATCGGCGGCAAAAAATTCGCCGGTATCTCCCAGCGCCGTGTCAAAAACGGATCTGCTGTGCAGATTTATTTATGCGTGGAAGGGGATGGTGTGGAAAGAGCTGCACTTGTCAGGGATTTTTACTCAATTAGTAAAAAAGGGGAAGAAACCCGATTCGAGTACCCCGATGTCATACCGGAGACAATGGCATCTCTCTGTCAGTTATTGAAAGTTGATCTGACGGTCGAGGATGTCACAAAAAGAATCTTACATGCCCTCAAGGAACTCAGCGATGATATCATTACAGACAAACTCGACAAACAGGAAACAGATTGGTATGAGAAAAGGCTTGAACAAATGATTGACCGGAACGAAAAGGCCCTGAAGTTTTGAGCTATTAAGCTTCAGAGTTGAGGGAAACTGTGACATAGTGACAATTCCACATTTTGAAGTTTTTTCACTCCTTCTGTTGTTAGTTGAGTGCTAACCCAACGCTGCGGTAAAATACTCGCTTTCCACGGGGAACGCTTCAGCCTCCTCGCTGGCAAAAAGCGCCAACTGTGGGGTCTTCAGACTGTTCCTTTCCCGCAGGACTTTGAAAAGACCTCCTTGAATATACAGCGCACGCAGAAAATCGACCTTTATTTTCAAGGAGTCTCGTATTTTTCCTCCGCTTGGATTGGTGTTCTGTTTAAGTAAGAAGAAATACCAGTTTAAGCGTTATAAGAGATTTTTCTACCCAAAATGCAGAGAATTCCAAACAGCGTAGGCAGAACACGTAGACTCCTGCAGGAACAGCAAAAGGTCTTCGATGGGGCGAGTAATCGCAGTCCCACGCGTCCGAAGACCCCGCAAGAAGCGAACTGTGCTGATGAGGAGGCTGAGGCCGTGCCCGCGGAAAGCGAAGTGTTCTGCCGTAGCGGTTGTATAGCACTCGACTTAGTCAGGATGGGAGAAAACCATGTGCCAGTTATGTCGCCCTTTATATATTATGTGTAACAGCAAAAGCTCGTCTTTTTGACGGGCTTTTTTATATTTCCTGCTCTTCGGTTTGGCTGCCGTGTTTAATGAAGGAATTCACTGTTTCGTTGAACTGTCGTTGTTCATCCATTTTAACGTAGACTGAATTTACCCACTTCCTCATGCCGAATACTTGCCTGATCTCTACAGGCTCTTTTAACTGGATGACATACGGAGCCGGTTCTTTTTCCAGTCCTTGGAGAACGAGCGAGACGCTCCCCTCTCGGCTTGACGGACGAGAATCGTGGTTTGGTTCAATTTTACCCACTTTTTCCCATGCAATATAGCCATATTGTCGTATTCCTTTTTGAAAATGAATACCCTTATCATCAAGCACGACTGGCGAAATCCTTATTGCTTGGTAATCGGCAATGATAAATAACAGCGTATATAAATCGAGAGCTGTCAATACCCAGGCAGCTGTATGACTGTATTGGGCAATCATTATATGGACAGCAACAATCTCAAGGACCATACCATGGACCAATAAAATGAAAATTCCCAGATAGCCACCATCCTTATGAAAGGTAAATGTTTGAAGGTGTTTATCTGTTGTTGCTCCAGATTTTCGCCAGCTGAACAAGCTATAGTATACAGCAGCAATATCCGTTGCAACGAATCCGAGGACGACTCGGATTTTGTTGAGGCTATCGATGTTAAAAGTGAACGTGCGCTGAACAGCAGCGGACAAGCTCAGCAAAAAGTGGTAGTGGTTGTTTCTTTCCTGTCGGTAGTTGGTGAGGAGACAAGGTATCCTTCTGGCAACATAGATGAATAAAACCAATTCCAATATAATAATACACGCTTCTAAACCTATTACGGAATAAGTAAAATACGACAGATAGGCATCAGCTTCGCGAGGAATCATCCAATTAGCTACTACAAGGCCAAATAAAATGAAAGTAAAAAGAAATAGTAAAGATACTCGTTTCCTAAATCCAAAAAAATAAATGGCTAAAGGTAAACAGATGATGAGGTCGATTGCTGTTGCAACACCGATTCTATCATCAATCGGGCCGAAAATCTGAAACTGCATCACCATGGAATTCGGAACCAGAATCAATAAGAGTAGAACCAGGATTCTCTTCCAGGCGACTTGGTGGAGTGGGAGCGCGATCATATTATCCCTGCTTTCCATATATGGTTAATATCATTATAATAAACTTCAAGGATAGCGCAGCCTAAAAATTGTGCCAAAATTAAGAAATTAATCACGCTTATTTCTTTCAACAGGTGAAGGGAGTTATTGAAATGGTTTTGAAACTAGAAAACGTAGCATTACGACGGGGTGGTAAATGGATACTACAAAATATTAACTGGCAAATTGAGAGTGGACAACATTGGGTACTATTCGGCCTGAACGGAGCAGGAAAGACAGCCATTCTAAATTTATTGAATGCTTATTATTTCCCTACGCATGGAAAGGTTAATGTATTGGGCATGGAATTCGGAAAAACTTACCTTGCAGAACGCCTCCGTAAACAAATCGGTTTTGTTTCCTCTTCTCTGCAGGAGAAATTCCATCCTGGCGATAATGCCTTTGAAGTTGTCTTGAGCGGTGCTTATGCTTCGATCGGTCTTTATGAAACCCCTACAGATGATATTAGGAAGAAGGCGGTGGAATTACTCGAGAATCTCGGCTGTATCGAGTACGCAAACCGCAATTATGAAACCCTGTCCCAAGGGGAAAAACAACGAGTGTTGATTGCCAGAGCCCTAATGGCCGAACCGCCTCTGCTCATCCTGGACGAGCCGACGAACGGTCTCGATTTCATTGCACGGGAGAGTCTGCTGGAAGCAATTGAAGGAATTGCCCAAAAACCTGACGGACCAACGATGATCTATGTCACCCACCATGTAGAGGAAATTTTGCCAGCATTTGGTAAGACTTTATTACTTAGAGATGGCAAAGTTTTTGCGGCGGGAAACACTAGAGAGATGATTTCCAGCAATAAACTATCCAGCTTCTTTCAAATTCCAGTGGATGTATTATGGCACAACAATCGACCGCTGCTCTCGAAGATTCAGTGAAAGTTCACCGCCGGTACAGAAATAAAGAGTCCTGTTTTCGCAGGACTCCAGACCTGCCATATAAAGTGTTCGATCGTTAAACACCAGGGAGCTACAGATCCCTGTCAGTAAATACTTTCTTATCAATACGATATGATTCAAGTACAGGCCAATTGATTTCATAGCCGATCCCAGGGGAGTCAGGTACGGCGATGGTACCGTTCTCCATAGTGACTTCCGGTTGGATGATATCCTGTTTCCAATACCTGTTCGAAGCTGATGTATCACCTGGATACTGGAATTGCGGCAGAGCTGTCAGGGCAATGTTATGTGCCCTGCCTATCCCGGCTTCAAGCATTCCACCGCACCAAACCGGGATATTTCGCTCAGCACAATAATGATGAATTCTTTTCGCTTCCGTTATGCCGCCCACACGGCCGATTTTAATGTTGATAATCCTGCAGCTGCCTAATTCGACCGCTGCCTTGGCATCGGCAAAGGATTGAATGCTTTCATCCAGACAGATGGGGGTTGTCAATTCTTTCTGCAATGAAGCGTGTTCCATCAGATCATCCTGTGCCAGTGGTTGTTCCATCATATCTAAACCGTATTTGTCCAGCTTTTTCAATACATCGATATCTGCGAGGGAGTAAGCGGAATTTGCATCGACCATTATGGAGATGTCCGGATATCGTTGTCTCACTTGTTCGAGCATATCGACATCCCAGCCCGGTTTTATTTTTAGCTTGACCCGTTTATAACCCTCTTCCAGATGGCGGTCTATTGTCGATAATAAGGCATTCACAGATGGCTGGATCCCAACGCTGACCCCGACATCGATGTGATGTTTTGTCCCTCCGATTGCCTGTGCCAATGAAACACCCTTTTGTTTTGCATAAAGATCCCACACCGCTCCTTCAACGGCGGCCTTTGCCATATTATTCCTGCGAACAGCCGAAAATCTGTCTATCACCTCATCCGGTTGGACCAGGGGCTCTTTGAGCAGTAACGGTATTAAGAAATCCTCGATAACGTGACGATTTGTTTCGACTGTTTCTTCGGTGTACCAGGGACTCGGGAATGCTACGGATTCACCGAACCCCTGCCTGCCCTGCTCATCGACTGCTTCCACAATAAAAAAGTCCTTGTCCCGGAATGTTCCAAAACTGGTTTCAAAAGGATTTTTCAATTGCATGACAAGCCGGTGCAAAATAATTTTATGTATCTTCACATTGTTCCCTCCCCTTCTCCCATTCTGATCATANCAGAAATAAAGAGTCCTGTTTTCGCAGGACTCCAGACCTGCCATATAAAGTGTTCGATCGTTAAACACCAGGGAGCTACAGATCCCTGTCAGTAAATACTTTCTTATCAATACGATATGATTCAAGTACAGGCCAATTGATTTCATAGCCGATCCCAGGGGAGTCAGGTACGGCGATGGTACCGTTCTCCATAGTGACTTCCGGTTGGATGATATCCTGTTTCCAATACCTGTTCGAAGCTGATGTATCACCTGGATACTGGAATTGCGGCAGAGCTGTCAGGGCAATGTTATGTGCCCTGCCTATCCCGGCTTCAAGCATTCCACCGCACCAAACCGGGATATTTCGCTCAGCACAATAATGATGAATTCTTTTCGCTTCCGTTATGCCGCCCACACGGCCGATTTTAATGTTGATAATCCTGCAGCTGCCTAATTCGACCGCTGCCTTGGCATCGGCAAAGGATTGAATGCTTTCATCCAGACAGATGGGGGTTGTCAATTCTTTCTGCAATGAAGCGTGTTCCATCAGATCATCCTGTGCCAGTGGTTGTTCCATCATATCTAAACCGTATTTGTCCAGCTTTTTCAATACATCGATATCTGCGAGGGAGTAAGCGGAATTTGCATCGACCATTATGGAGATGTCCGGATATCGTTGTCTCACTTGTTCGAGCATATCGACATCCCAGCCCGGTTTTATTTTTAGCTTGACCCGTTTATAACCCTCTTCCAGATGGCGGTCTATTGTCGATAATAAGGCATTCACAGATGGCTGGATCCCAACGCTGACCCCGACATCGATGTGATGTTTTGTCCCTCCGATTGCCTGTGCCAATGAAACACCCTTTTGTTTTGCATAAAGATCCCACACCGCTCCTTCAACGGCGGCCTTTGCCATATTATTCCTGCGAACAGCCGAAAATCTGTCTATCACCTCATCCGGTTGGACCAGGGGCTCTTTGAGCAGTAACGGTATTAAGAAATCCTCGATAACGTGACGATTTGTTTCGACTGTTTCTTCGGTGTACCAGGGACTCGGGAATGCTACGGATTCACCGAACCCCTGCCTGCCCTGCTCATCGACTGCTTCCACAATAAAAAAGTCCTTGTCCCGGAATGTTCCAAAACTGGTTTCAAAAGGATTTTTCAATTGCATGACAAGCCGGTGCAAAATAATTTTATGTATCTTCACATTGTTCCCTCCCCTTCTCCCATTCTGATCATATACGAAAAAAGCCTGGAATTCATCCAGGCTCCTCTGTTTCCATTATAATGCTTGTGCTGCTGTAATAAGAGCCAGTTTATACACGTCGTCTGCATCACAGCCGCGGGATAAGTCGTTCACCGGCTGATTCAAGCCTTGCAAAATCGGACCGACAGCGTCAAAGTTTCCAAGGCGCTGAGCGATTTTATATCCAATGTTACCTGCTTCAAGGCCTGGGAAAACAAATACGTTCGCATCGCCCTTCAACTCGGAATCGGGTGCTTTTTTGGCGGCTACGGATGGGACGAATGCGGCATCGAATTGAAATTCTCCATCCAGTACCAAGTCAGGGTTTTGTTCTTTGGCGATTTCTACTGCTTTAGATACTTTTTCCGTCTCATCGGATTTTGCAGAGCCTTTAGTGGAGAAACTCAACATGGCAATGCGCGGGTCTACATCAAAAAGCTTTGCTGTTTCAGCACTTGCCTGGGCAATCTCTGCCAAGTCCTGGCTGTCCGGGGCAATATTAATGGCACAGTCTGCAAAAATATACTTCTCTTCATCTCTTACCATGATGAAAACGCCGGAAGTCTTCTTGACGCCTGGCTTTGTTTTGATGATTTGTAAAGCGGGACGAACCGTATCAGCAGTTGAATGGGCAGCTCCACTGACAAGGCCATCTGCTTTATTCATATAAACAAGCATCGTTCCGAAGTAATTTTCATCAAGAAGCATTTGGCGGGCTTGTTCTTCCGTGTTCTTGCCTTTGCGGCGCTCAACAAAGCTGGAGACCATTTCATCGAACTGCTCATAATTATTCGGGTCAATTATTTCAGATGTAGAAATATCGACACCAACCTCGTTGGCTTTCTGTACTAATTCTGATTCATTGCCCACTAATACAGGAGTCACAATGCCTTCAGCTCCAAGCTGACTAGCAGCAGTTAGAATTCTCTCGTCTAACCCTTCAGGGAAAACGATTTTTTTGTTTTCCGCTTTCACTTTCGCTTTTATGTTTGTAAATAAATCACTCATATTTAACCCTCCAACAATCATTCTGTTATATATAATACGCTTTTTTGTGTATGAATGAAAGACTTCTGTTCATTCTTCTATAATTTGTTTTGAAGCTGATGGGATTTTTGTCCAAATGTTGACAAATCCATCCGTACGAAGGTACAAAAAAGACCCTTTATCACCTGGAGGGCTTCTCCGGCAAGGGGTTGTTTATGATTGTACTTTCCTTTCACTCCAGTTTGTATCTCATGATTATCTTTCCCTAATTATGTTATATTAAAAACATAATCTACCTTGAAGGAGTGAGGATACTATGCCAGAAGCAGTTGAAACGATGGACGGCTGGTATTGTTTACACGATTTGCGCACAATAGATTGGGCTGCATGGAAACTTGCTTCCAGCGAAGAACGCCAGGCAGCTATACACGAATTCCAACAGATGCTCGGTAAATGGGAGCAAGTCGAGAAAGACCGGAATGGCAGCCATGCTTTTTATTCCGTTCTTGGGCATAAAGCTGATTTCATTTTGATGATTTTACGGCCAACCCCTGAAGAACTGCAGCAAATCGAAGCTGAGTTTAATAAATCGAAACTAGCGGAGTACACAGTCCCTGCATATTCATATGTATCAATAGTAGAACTTTCCAAATACATGCCAAGCAAGGATGGCGAAGATCCGGAACAAAAGCCGGAAGTACAAGCCCGCTTAAAGCCGACACTTCCAAAATGGAATCACATTTGCTTCTATCCAATGGACAAGCGTCGCCAAGGGGATGATAATTGGTACATGCTTCCTTTCGACAGCCGCGCCCAGCTAATGTATGAACACAGTAAAACAGGAAGAAAGTATGCGGGTAGAATCCGTCAAATCATCACTGGTTCGATGGGACTTGATGATTGGGAATGGAGCGTTACGTTATTTGCCCACGACATGCTTGATATTAAGAAGCTTGTCTATGAAATGCGTTTCGATGAAGTCAGCGCCCGCTATGGTGAGTTCGGAGCTTTCTACGTTGGAAACAGACTGACAACAGAACAAGTACCATCTTTCCTGCAAATATAAAGACCAAAGCAGAATAAACTGCATCCTTCCATAGGGTGCAGTTTTTTTATTTTCCAAGTTGAGATGCAAGAATTTATCATAGGCGGTTGTACGGGTGCATACCTATAGCTATTAGAGAGTGTGCGTAAGAAGCATGGCTTCTCTTTAAGAACTGGATGGAAGGAAGCTGGCATAAGGGCGTTAAGTTTTTTCCAGCCGTAGAGCCCGGCTAGTCCTTGTTTCGGCTGGAGACCATATGAAGGGAGAGAGTGTTTACATGAGCAATGAAAATAAACAAGGTAATGAAGGAATACAACAGAACAGCGGCTATACTGTTCCTGGTTATGGGTATGCACAATATCCGCCTTATTATTACCAGCAAGCACAGCCTGCGCTTTATCAGGGTTACCGGCAAATGCCCGGTCAAATGGCACAACAGGCACAACAACAACAGCAAACCCCGGCTCAGCAGGCGAACGTATCCGACATACCTGGTATGCTGCCGACGGAAAGATCTTATATTGAGAATATCCTCCGTCTGAATAGAGGTAAAGAAGCGACCTTTTACATGACTTTTGAGAACAATGAACGATGGAATGCGATGGTCTTCCATGGAATCATTGAAGCTGCCGGGAGAGATCACATCATTATCAGTGATCCTGAAACAGGTCGCAGGTACCTTCTATTGATGGTTTACTTGGATTATGTCACCTTTGACGAAGAATTGAATTACACATATCCCTACAATAGCGGCGGTGGCAATCAACTAGTCAATTACCCACCAAGATAACATTCCCTATGCATAAATAAATGAACGATTATGTTACTGCCCTTATTTTTACCGTAAAAAACCCTTGCACACTGACTATGCAAGGGTTTCTTCTTCTATTGAAAGCTGAATTGCTTTAAGGAGGATAATATATGAACCACCCTTATAACAAATTCATTCACCTTCAATTATTCATGATGGTTCTTACTGTGGTTGTCGGCATTCTGGCTATCATAAATGGGCTCGTCTCACTCATTGTCATTGCCTTCTATTTCCTGTCCCTGAGCTTCCTGTTCGAGGGAATTGCGGAAAGAAAAAAAGGGAACACCTTGCAATTTGCCCAGCAGCTGACAAGGAGTCTTGTCATCGTTATCTTTATCAGTTACCTGTACTTCATACTAACTTGATAACGGCATAACCAAGAATGACCCATCCAATCAGAAACATTAATCCGCCAAGGGGTGTAATCATGGCGAATGTTTTGATTCCGGTTGGAGCATATATATAAAGACTACCGGAGAAAAGTATAATCCCGATCAGGAAAAACCATCCAGCTGCAGTCAGGCTGGCTGCTTGGAACCTTCCGATCAATATACCGACAACTAACAAAGCCATCGTATGGAACATTTGATAGCTGACTGCTTTCTCCCATGTTTTTAATGCCTTCTCGGAAATTTTCCCTTCAAGACCATGGGCACCGAATGCACCGAGTGCCACGGCAATGAAACCATTCACAACACCTAATAGCAAAAATAATTTCATGGATCCTGTTCACCTCATTTAAAAATCAAATAAAGAATCGCCGTTTGCTTCTTCATGATCTGTGTTGACTGATTGTTGGCCCGTTCTTTGAACATTGGATGGTTTGTTTAAGGACGTCTCTAAATTCCCCATCATTGCCTGCAGCTCCTGCTGCTCAGCAGTGCCGGAACCTTTATCTTCGTCAAGGATCAAGTCGCATAGCAGGCGAACGGCACGGACATGTTCCCTTACAGCATTTGTTTGTCCTTCCTTCGCCATCGCTTCTTTCAATTCCTTTTGCATTTTATTCAATACGGATTGATTGGAAATCGCCATAAGCGCTCCCTCCTTTTTCTTGGGAGTCATTTGCAACTAGTATAACACGCCAGGATAGATTAGTTTAAACAAACGGTTGTTTAAAACAACCCTAAAGCTTGAAGAAAAATAATCACGATTAGGATTGGTGCAATGTAACGGACCAGTCCATACCATACACTTCCCAAGCCTGTCCCTGACAAATCAGCAGCCTCCAGTGCCGTTCTTTTGGTGAAATGCCAGCCAACGAACAAGGCCATCGTCATTCCCCCTAATGGAAGAAAGATGTTTGATGCAATATAATCCATGGAGTCCATGATATTGTTTTCGCCTATTGGCGTAACGCCTGCAAGCACTCCCATCCCGAGTGAGGCGCCTATACCAAGGATAAATATGATCAATCCACTCACCATAGCGGCTTTTCTTCTTGTCCAGCTTGCAGCTCGCATTAAATAGGATACCGGCACTTCGAGCAATGAAACAGATGACGATATGGCCGCAAGTGACAATGAGAGGAAAAACAATATACCGACATATCCGCCAAACGGCATCTGGTTAAAAATGCTAGGCAGTGTAATAAAAACAAGGACAGGCCCAGAGTCTGGTTCGATACTGAAGGCAAACACTGCAGGGAAGATAACAACACCGGAAATGATGGCAAACAATGTATCCATTATCCCTATGCCGAAAGTGGCGCCCGGGAGCTTATGACTGGAGGACAGATAACTTCCATATGTCATCATTGCGCCGACTCCCAGGCTGAGTGAGAAGAAGGCCTGCCCTAAAGCGGAAATGTACACAGTTGGATCGGACAGCACGCTCCAATCAGGCTGAAATAAAAATCTCATCCCCTCAGCAGCTCCATCTAACGACAAGCTGAACCCCGCGAGAATAATCAATAAGATTGCCAACAACGGCATAAATATCTTATTGGCTAATTCGATTCCTTTCTTAACACCGGAAAGGACAATCAATATGGTAACCACCATGAATAGTCCATGCCATATCAGCGGTTGGGTCAACGTCGTAGTAAAACTTTCAAATGCAGGTCCATAGCCTTCCTGAGGTTCATTGAAGAAAAAACCATTTAGATAATTCCAGAAATAATAAAAAGACCATCCCGCAACAACACTATAGAAACCCAATATCAGCAGGGAGGCCCCTATCCCAAAAAAGCCAGCCAGGTACCAAGGCTTACCAGGCGCCAGTTTTTCATAGGAACCAACGACATCACTTTGTGCTTTTCTTCCTATACTCACTTCGACAAGCAGCAAAGGTATCCCGATAACGAGAACACTGATCAGGTATAAAATCAAAAATGCGCCACCGCCATTTTCACCTGCTACATAAGAGAAGCGCCAGATATTGCCCAGTCCTACAGCCGAACCCATTGCTGCCAGCATGAATCCTAATTTAGACGCCCAACTCTCTCTTGCCATATTCATACATAAACTCCTTTTCAATCTTTTTTGGTATTTTAAAGATATCCATCTCATATACCTGTTTTAAGTTCTTTGAAATCACATACTTTCCTATAGTAATAAACTTTCAATGTTGAAACAACAGTTGTCTTACGTTTATTTTTTGAAAATTATATCCAATCGATCTGTCTGTCCTGTATTTCAAATCGTTTGCCGGGCATTTCTGTGCCAGCGTTGGGGTAATAGCAAAACAGGAGGTGCATTATGGATAGCTGGTTCGGGGTATCATCAGAATCTGTGTTCACGCCATTTTCTGCCAGCCATCTCCTCATGCTGGCGATATATCTCCTTGGCGTGGCACTTATTATGCAGTATTCCGGAAAGATTGCAAGAAACGCGACATTACATGCTGTCATTCATTGGACATTGTTTACTTTATTGGTATTATCGGAACTGTCTTATCAATACTGGGCCGTTTACCATGGTATATGGAGTTTCAACAGCCATGCTCCGTTACATCTATGTGGAATTGCCTCCCTGATGGCAATCATCTCCCTCCTTGTCCCTAATGAACGGATTGTAGCATTTACGTATTTCATCGGTTTTCTGCCGGCATTTCTGGCGCTTATTACTCCTGATCTTCCCTATGGACCTGAACATTTCCGTTTTTGGAAGTTCTTTGTCCATCATATCGCGATATCTTGGACAAGCCTCTTTCTAGTGATAGGGAACAAGAAGGATATTTCTTTTAAATCAATGATCGACTCTTACCTTTACCTGATAGTATATGCATTAATTGTCGGACTATTTGTCAATCCTCTATCGGACTCTAACTATCTTTATTTGTCTGGCAGGTCTAATGCTTATACACTGCTCCATTTATTCGGGGAGGGCATCTGGTATTATATCAATCTAGGGCTAACAGCTTTGCTATCTTTCCTTCTTTTATACTTTCTGGCCAAGACATGGAGAAGTTCATGATTATTTTGCCCATAAAAAAACCATGGGAACAATCTCCCCATGGTTTATCTATGATGTTTATATTGTCAATTTATACTGTGGTTGGTCTTCCTTGTAACGCTCATACATCCATTGTAAGAATTCCAGTTCTTCCTCATAGAGATTTCTTTTCAGCTTTTTCTCTACGTCGTTTCTGAAAGCAATATAATCGGTCATTTTAGTGCTTCCTCCCATCCTGGAATTTAGATGCCTTTTCAAGGATTGTTATATTACAGTTATTGTACTTTCAAACCTCCTTTTTGTCACGCTATTATTTCAAGTTTTCCGAAAATAAATAATATTACCTATGGTTTTTCCTATCAGTATTTCTGCCAGATGACTTTGATTATAGTAGATAAGGCATATAAACCAGGAGCACAATAAAAATCCAGATTAAATCTACAAAATGCCAGTAGTAATGAAAAATCTTCTGTTTCTCTTCAAATAACGCATATGGAATCTTCCTGGCCGAGTGAAAGAACAAAGCAGCCATCCATAACAGACCAAAACAAACATGGGAAGCATGGAGGCCAACCAGAATGTAAAAGGCAGACATAAAGTTATTGGCAGTCAATCCATATCCTTCATGAACAAAAGTGTAAAATTCATATATCTCCATACATAAGAATAACAGTCCAAGCAGAAAGGTCAGTCCAAGTCCAAGCCAAATCTGTTTAAAATTTGCTGATTTCAATCCTTTTTCTGCAATCAGAAGCGTCCCACTGCTTGAAAGTAAGAACACGGATGAGACAATGACTGTCCGAAGTTCAAAGACTTCGGAAGGGTCCGGACCATCAGGAGAAGGAGTAAATACAAAGTAGGTCGCGAACAGCACGGCGAACATAACCGCCTCCACTATTAAATACAGGAAAAACCCCTGCCTTTTGTCTTCAAATAAAATCCCGCTGTTCTTATTCATCTGCTTTCTCCTCCTCTCGATATAAAGCTCCCCGTTCGTCTTTCCATGTACGCAGGAAGAACATGCCGAGCAGAAGCATTCCATTTATAATAGCAAGCCACCACCACTCATAGATAAAAGAAACACCAAGGACAAATAAAATACCTGAAATCACAGCTGGCTGGAGAGTGTGTACGGAGACAGGTGCGGGCCTTGCGTTTTTGTCTATTTGGAGCTGCTTCTTATCTTGTTTGGAATACCAGAAAGCATCGCGCCTTTCGACAATCGGCATTTCTTCAAAAGGATGTTCAGGAGATGGCGAAGAAACAAACCATTCCAGTGACCTTCCTTCCCAAGGATCTGCCGGCGCCTTTGCCCCCGATCGATGTGTTTTATAAATATTCCATGCAAAAAACAATACACCTATCCCCATCATAAAGGCGCCGATCGTACTGATTAAGTTGTAAATGAACAGCCCGTCTTCCCATTTATAGGTATACACCCGGCGCGGCATTCCTTCCAATCCAGTAATATGCATGATGAAGAATGTCAGATGAAAGCCGACGACAAACAGCCAAAAATGCCATTTTCCGAGCCTGTTATCTAACAGTTTACCTGTAATCTTCGGATACCAGTAGTATATGCCGGCAAAAATGCCTAAAATCGTCGATCCAATGATAGTGTAATGAAAGTGTGCAACCACAAAGTGGGTATCATGGAATTGCATATCTGCTGCTGCGACAGATAACATGACCCCTGTCACTCCGCCCATCACAAATGTCGGGATAAAGGCAATCGCAAACAACATCGGTGTTTCAAAACGAATAACACCGTTACGCATCGTAAACAGCCAGTTAAATACCTTGATGCCAGTAGGTACGGCAATGATCATCGTCGTAATCGCAAAGAACGTGTTTGCCATTGGACCAAGCCCTACCGTAAACATATGATGCGCCCACACCATGAATCCGAAAAATCCAATTAACGCCAGCGATACAATCATAATTGTATAACCAAACACTTTCTTCCTTGAAAAAGTCGAGATAACATCCGAAAAAATACCAAATGCCGGCAATGCGAGAATATATACCTCCGGATGCCCGAAAATCCAGAACAGATGTTGCCAATAAACCGGCGAGCCGACATCGCCTGAAAAGAAGGACGTATCGAATAACCGGTCAAACATAAGCAGGAACAGGGCAATCGTCAGTACAGGAAATGCGACCAGAATCAAAAAAGAGGTGATCAAAGACGCCCAAGGAAATAAAGGCATCCTGGTCATCTTCATTCCCGGTGCACGATGCCTTAGAATCGTCACTATCATATTAATAGCTGTAAATGTGGTACCAAGTCCTGATATTTGAAGAGCAAACACATAATAATCATTGCCGGTTGCCTGTGTGTAAGTATCAGTCGACAGAGGAGCATAGGCTGTCCAGCCCGCATTCGGAGAACTGTCCAGAAAGAAAGCCATATTGAAAAGCATTCCCCCTGAAAAAAACAACCAGAAACTCACTGAGTTAAGGAAAGGGAATGCCAAATCCCGCGCCCCTATCTGCAACGGTACCGCTATGTTCATCAGTCCTATCAAGAGTGGCATTGCCACTAAGAAAATCATCATCGTCCCATGGGTGGAAAATACCTCATTATATTTTTCGCCTTGAAATACCCAAAAGTTGTTTTCAGGGACAGCAAGCTGGGTTCTCATAATCAAAGCATCTGTACCAGCCCGTAAAAAAAACAACACTCCGAAAAGTAAATACATCGTTCCGACCTTCCGATGGTTGGTCGTCCGCATGTATTCCCATATAAGCGGCCATTTCTTGTATTTTGTAATCAAAAACAAAATGACGGGACCCAGAATTATCGCCAAAACCCAGGCAGCAATCACATCTCCCGGCATATAGAGAACCCTATCAAGAAAATTGAAAGTCATCAGCCTACACCCTTTAACCAGAAATTAATTTATTTACTCTTTTTCCAGCCATGCCTGATATGCTTCTGCTGATACGATATTGGCATCAAAACGCATATTCGCATGGTCAAGTCCACAAAATTCTGCGCATTTTCCGATAAAGCTGCCCTTCTCATCTGGTGTCACTTCAAAAAGAATTTCTTTTCCAGGGATGACATCCTGTTTACCTCCCAACTCGGGGATCCAGAAAGAATGAATGACGTCATTGGAATTCAAATGAAAAACAACCGTTTCACCGACAGGGAGGACAACATTATCTGCCTGTTTGCCATTGGCATATTCGAAGGTCCAATTCCAACGTTCACCGGTGACTTGTACATGAATGGCTCCTTCTGTATCCGTCGTAGTTGTAGGGGATAAGTCATAGGTGATTGCCACCGTAGGAATTGCCAGGATGGTCAGTAAAACAACAGGTATCAATGTCCAGGCTGTTTCCAACCGTTTATTTCCGTTAATCTCTTCCGGCAGATCATCCTTGTTTTTTGCTGTCTGGCGGTATTTCCACACAAACCGAATCATTAACGCAAAAACAATCACCATGACAACAACCATGATTGCAAAACTGAAATATATAAGGAATGCCTGATCCCGTGCTGTGCCGCTATGAGGATCCAGAGTTCTAATCCCACAGCCGGATAACATCAGCAAAGTAAACATCAACCAGAGTTTCTTCACCACTACATCCGCCCTTTTTCTTCTATTAAATATGTATTCCCTTTTATTTATCCAAACCAGCAGTCTATCAAACTTTTTCCTGGTAAATTGATAGAAAAGGCACTTTTCCTTTAACTTGGATTACGATTTACTTATAGAAGAGCTTTGTTTATAATGAGGCTATATTATAGAGAAGGGTTGGGGAATATGGAGACACAGGATACATACCGTTTTTTTCACAGAGAGATAGAAGAAAACAGCCAGCAAATTACTGAAACGATCTTGCGCCAACTGCAAACGGCTTACTCTGCTGAAATTTATTCCGCTGAACGGTTATCTGTAACAGCCGAACACATTGAACAAATGATCGCCACTACAGCCGCCATCCTTGGAGAGAATGACCAAAGCTATCGAGAGAGAGCGGTCGATATCGGATACTCAATGGGAAAAAATTTACTTACTCAAAGCAACAATCTGTCTGACAGCCTTGCTAAGTTTTCTATTTTTAAAGAAGCGGTATGGATGTTCATAGATGATAGAGCCAGTGACAGCAGGTACACTTCAGGAGAAGTTACTTCTGTCATGATGGAAATCGACCATGTTTTCAACTACTTCATCAATGGTGCGAGCATTGCCTATAAAGAAGAAGAAGACCGAAAACTAAGTGACTATGAAAATAGGTATTTAAAAATTTCCTCCCCTATAGTCCCGATCATGGATGAAGCCGCTATCCTGCCACTTGTAGGAGAAATGGATGAAAAGCGGGCAGAAATCGTGTTAGGAGAAACCGCCCAAACCGCAAGCACAATGGGAATTGACTGGCTGGTGATCGATTTATCAGGTTTGTTCAAAGTAGATGACCTGTTTGTCAGTTATTTGTATAAATTATTCGATACATTAAGTTTACTGGGCATTTCCGTCATCGTTACCGGAATGAGACCCGACTTGAGCATACGTTCCAATGAACTCGGGCTTACGAAAAAGAATAACGTCCTGACAAAGTCTCACCTGAAACAAGCAGTCGAAATGCTGTATAAGCGAAAAAACAAACGACAAAATTGATGTTAAAACGAATAGTCCCTTGTCTACAAGAGACTTGGGACTTTGCCGTCTACATTTCCCAATCAGGTCTCTGGTTATCTTCAGATTTCTGGTACTCTTCCAATCTTCTGATTCTGGCTTCCAATTCTTTAAATTCTTTTTTAGACACAAGCCCAACATCATCAATAATTTTATCCCATTGTTCATTTTGCTGTCTGCTCCATTGAGATGCTTTTGTTTCTCCTTTGGAAATGAATTCACGGAACATCTCCCTTGCTTGCTGAGGCGTCAATTGATCGTTTTCCACTAAATCATTTAACATTTTTTCCATTTTCTCTTTTCCGCTGATAGCTGCTCCTAAACCCAACAGGAAACCTTTTTTCAACATATCACTCATTACCAAAACCTCCTGTTATATTTTAATGACCGAATCATTTTAAAGTGTTTTCTTACCAGGACCAAGAGAATCAACAAAAACACACCGGCCACGATTGCACCTGCCTGGAAAAACAAATCCCCTTCCCGGTAATAACCGACTGCAGATACGGCAGTACCAGACAATACAAGGAAAAAGCTTAAACCCGCATAAAATAAGTAGAAATGATGCATGAATTTATATCTTTGTTTATTTTTCGCCCATTCTCTGTCTTTCTCTCCATCATTCAACCATTCAACTATTTCCCTGGGCAATGAAAGCAGAGGCCTTGCAGATTCCTTGAATACTTCCGTATAAATAGAGCCTTTACCGTTTTCGCCGGATGCCCACTTTTTGACTATTGGGCGGCCCCATTCCTCCAAGTCGATTTCCGGATAAATGGTGGTCAATACACCGAGCAAGATGGATGCTGCACGTCCCAGAAAGGCGTAATCTGCCGGAAGCTGAATCGGTTGCTCCTTCACAAAAAGCTGGATATCCTCCATCATTTGCTCCATCGCTTCTGCCCGCATCCTGCTTGAATCATCCTTGTATAAACTGAACGTCTTCCTTAAAACTTTGGCTAGTTTTTCAGTATCGGCGTTCTCCAGAATGAAATCCATCTCGATCAATGAACGGATCACCCGTCCATAGTCATCAAGAATGATACCTTGAACTATGTTTCGTAAATGTTTGGTATCCTCTTTTTTCACTTCTCCAGCCATTCCGAAATCAATGATGGCCAATGATCCGTCTTGTCGCAACAATATATTGCCGATATGCGGATCTGCATGGAACAAACCCGGATTAATGAACTGATCTGCGTATAGATCAAACAAGGTCTTGGCTACATGCTTTCGCTCGATTTGATTTGTGTGCATGAATGCCAGGTCATCCACTTTTCTGCCATCGATCCACTCCATTACCAGCACCCTTGAAGTGCATAAATGATCATAGTAATTCGGGACATAAACATCTTCATACTCGGCGAATCTTTCTTTGAAATACTTGGCGTATCTCAATTCCTGGGTAAAATCGAGTTCTCTGCTCATCACCGCCACGATTTCTTTGTACAATTCTTTCAAATCAGCTTTTTCTCCAAATGATGTAAACCGGGACAGCATCCAGAAAACGAGGCGAAGTGCACGGAAATCTTTGTGGAAAACTTCTTGGACTCGATGCCTTTGTACTTTTACAGCTACGGGTGTACCATCGTGCAGGAAAGCTTTATAAACTTCCCCGATAGAAGCGGATGCGATTGATTCTTCATCCAATTCACTTACCCACTCATTCAAGCCTTCTCCCCATTCCTCTTCAAGTATTTTCTGTGAATAATGAAAAGGGATGGGTTTCACCCTGTCGGTCAAACCTTCTAACTGTTTGATAAAGGCAGCCGGAAGCAAGTCGCCTCGGGTGCTTAGAAACTGACCGAATTTTATCAACAGCCCGCCCAGTTTTACTGCAGTCCGTCTGTATTCCCTTGCCTGCTTGATCAGCAGTCCTTCCCATTTCTGCTTTGTGGCTCTGTCCCATACACGATGTGTTAAATGGAACCAATATAGTTGCACAAGGAATTTTCCTGTCATGAACACAATTGCATACATGCGATATATAGGATTATACTTCAACCATTTCACCACCTGTTCCCGCCATCCGTTCATCATTGCTATATTAACGAATACCCATAAACATTCACCTGAAAACTAATCTCTAATTATATGAATCTTCTTTACATCAATGAAGGATATATGTCGGGATTATTCCTCAAATAACCCCTTTCCGAACGTTAAAAGAAATCGAATAATGATTTTTTATGGATTTAACTAGTCATTTAGACCTATGAAGATGCTGTTTTGTGTAGCTTCCTGTCACTAAGTACCTACAAAAAGACCATTTAAATTTTCAAAAAGACGTATATATAATTGTGTCTACAGGGCGCCCCACCCAATAAATCGCTTCCATTCCACTTTTCAAAGCGGAAGCAGCAACACTGAACCAAAAAAAATTATTTTGGAGGTTGATCTATTTGAAAAAAAGATTAAAGGCAATTTTGTCCAGCAGTGTGCTATCGCTTTCCTTACTTGTCCCTTTTTTTTCCCACCATGCCGAAGCAGAGGAAACAAAGAATGCGAATACAGATCGTAATAATGGTTTGAAACTGGCCGCCGAACAGAACTTGGAAACACCTGTGACGGAATTTCCAGCCAAGCAGGAAAAGCTGAGGGAGACAGTTGAACAAGGGGGGCTTCCCGGAAAAGACAGGGCTGCAGAGTCCGAGCAGATTACCGGTAACAAACCGAAAAATAAATCAATCTCCAAAGCCGTTTCACTGGAAAGTATGTTTGAAAAAATGTCGGTCAATGGAACCATCGGGACAAGCCCAGGGTTCATGGAGAGAATACCGTCTGAACATTTAGCGGCGGAAGGCTACTTGGATACAAGTTAATATGCTTTGTTTGTTAAATATCTCTTTTTGGCACTCTGCACGTGTGGAAAAGCTAATAGTTTTGTTTCTTCCCAGTCATTTACATAAAGTTCCCAAAGGCTTTCACCTCTAATGCTTGGTGGAATTATTAAATTAATCTGCGTCTATCAATGATTTACGGTCATCCGTCTACGAGAATACCTATATTCGTAACACTTCCAACTCTAGTATTTTTCCCTTAAGAAGCTATTACTTTTTATCGAATAAAATAAAAAATAATAGTACATTAGACTTAGTTAATTAGTATGAAATCGATGGTAATTCCCGCCAATTTGATTCCTTATCACTATTTAAAAAATTCTGATAAATCTACTATAATTAGTTTACATAGGGCGCGCCTATCCGAATCTCTGGCAATTGCACGCAAACAAAAATATATGGAGGTACGATTATTTGAAGAAAAAACTAACAGCGATAGTAACGAGCAGTGTATTAACGTTCTCTCTCCTAGTTCCTGCTTTCTCCTATAAGGCGGAAGCTGCGGATAAAGAGAACTGGAATATTGAGCGTTATGGCGATGAATTGGACATATCTGCAGAGCTAAATGAAAAATCTCAAGATGAAGAGTTTCAAAAAGAAGCCAAGCAGAAAATTAAAGAATCCGCAAAAAATATCCATTTAGATGAGGAGGAAGCTTCTGCTTCTGAGAGTGCTGACAGCCATTTTACATATGACGGGGGCACAAAAGTATTTTTAGATAGAAATCTAGCATTTAAAGAGTTCACCCTTCGCAGTGTGGGTGAAAATGTAGAGATATGGGTCGCCAACGACTTAAGCTTCCCAGAAGGAGATCCGAGACCGGCACATGTTGTCACCCAAGAACAAGTCGATAAACTTACAGAGGAATTCGATTCAAATATTTATCCAAAAACAACCGCCTTTTTCGGAAATCCGGATAAATTAGATGGAAGCAGTTCCCCTCTTCCTGAAATGGTCGGACTTCCTGAAGGATATTACGAAGGAAGCGACAAGGTGATCATGCTTGTTGATAACGTAGAAGATGACAACTACCATGATCCTGATTATCCATTCTTTGTTGCAGGTTTTTTCTGGCAGACACTGGAAAACTATATTGACCGCAATATCGTGACGATTGATACAAACAATTGGGAAGAGCGCTTGGAAAGCACTTTCTTCTCCACTACAATGCATGAACTACAACATTTAATCCATGCGGACAATGATGGAGATGAAACGACATGGCTCAATGAAGGGATGTCCACCTTTTCCGAGTACCTGGGCGGCTATGGACATGATGCCGGGTCTATCAATTTCCTACTTGATCACCCTGAAAACTCCCTTGTTAATTGGGATGAACATGTCGGAGCCGAAACCGGCCCGGAAACTATTGCCGATTACGGTCTTGTCTACTTGTTCACTTTATATAACTACGAACAATTCGGACAGGAATTTATCCGTGAAGTAGCAACAAGCCCGCTTAACGGAATTGAAAGTTATAATGCTGCTTATAAAGAATTCGGTTTTAAAGAAGATTTCCAAAGTGTATTTGAAAAGTTTGTAACCGCCCTATTGATTGATGAAAAACAAAATATCAAAGGCAAAAAAGGTATTTATGGTTTTGAAACGATTGATTTGCGTGAACTTCCTGTTGAAGATGGTAAAGAACGAGGAATGACTGTCAACTTTGAAAAAGCGCAGGAATACGAAAAAGATGGTGTTCCGGCTTGGGGAGCTGACTATAAAATACTCGATTTCGATTCTAAAATCGAAAGTATTTCTTTTGAAGGAATTAACTTCAAGGGTGTTCCTTGGGAAACTGTCACAGACCCATTGGATTCAGACAATGAAGTGTACTGGGGCGGCGAGGGAGATGAAGCAGATCATAACCTTATCTTCAAAGCTGACCTAAGTGAAGTATCAGAAGCTACACTCCAGTTTGATAATTACGTCGATATCGAAGAGCAATGGGATTTCGGAGCAGTCCAAGTTACAACCGATGGCCAAGAATGGACAAGCCTTTCTAACGAAAACACAAGATCAGACGTAGTGGAGGAAGGCCATCCTAAAATCAAGGAAAATGTACCTGGCTTTACCGGTCACTATGATGACTGGCAGCAGGAAACGTTTGATCTTACAGACTATGCGGGCCAAGAAGTATATATTTCTTTCCGCTATCTAACAGACTGGGGCCACAATGATGCAGGGTGGTTTGTTGATAACATTGAAGTTCCCGAAATCGGTCTAAGCTATGACGGAACCTCTCTTGACGGATTCCAATCCAAACAAGAGCTGCTTGAACAGTATGTTAACTATTCCGTAACTTTTGTAAACGAAGATAAACACGGAAAGTACAAGGTGGAACATATTGATCCATTTAACATGACCCAGACGGATGAACTGAAATTAAAGAACCTGTTTAAAAAAGGCACGAACTACATGACCACTTGGTATGCAGCCCCTTCAGGTGATAACAGTCCGGTCCCATTTGAGTATAATGTAGAATTGAAAGAAAAGGGCAAAGAAAAAAACAAGGACAAAGGTAAAAAAGGGAAAGGGAACAAGAATAAATAAACCAACAATATAACAGCTGCAGATACTGAATCTGCAGCTGTTTTTTTTGCTGTTTACAAGAACAATGATTCAGGAGTTTCCTTACTGGACATTGCTTGCATCACTTAATTTTTTCGGTTTAGCCGGATCATTTGGCGAACAGTCTTCGAAAGGTTTTACTGGTTTTAAATCGATCACCAAGTCCTTTTCCGGCTGTAGAATGTATTTTTCTTTGTTCACACAAATATTGATTTCCGGACCATCCAATAAATGGAGGACGAGACGATTTCCGCTTTCCCTCTCCACTTTGATCGGCTGATGATTATATTGAATATGGAAAGCATAGCGGTCCCATTGCTCTGGAAGCTGCGGAGACAAATGGAGTCCGTCTTCCTTGATTCTCAAACCAGCAAAGCCGAATACAATCGCCATCCAGGTACCGCCCATATTGGCCATATGCAGGCCGTCTTTTGTATTGCCTTTTGTGTTATCCAAATCGAGCCTTGCAGTCTCGCTAAAATACTCGTAGGCCTTTTCTATATCACCCAATTTAGCAGCCATGATACTAAATACGCAAGATGACAAGGAAGAATCATGTGTGGTGATTTTTTCATAATAATCGAATGAGTTAACGATTGTGCTGAATTCCTGTTCATCCTCTAATAAGAAGTGGGCAAGCACTGTATCGGCCTGTTTACATACTTGATAGCGGTACAATGTCAGAGGATGGTAATTAAGCAGCAACGGCTTATTTTCTGCCAGAGTATTCTCTAGATCCCATCGTTCCTTGTTCAAGAAGGTATCGTCCTGAGGGTTGATATCCAACTCTGGATCATAAGGCAAGTGCATACTTGCTGCAGCCCTTTTCCACTCTTCTACTTCCTCTTCTTCCACTCCGATCCGTTCGAACAGATGGTCCGCGAGCCGTTCGTCCCATTGTGGAAGTAAATCAAACAATTTAACTGCCCACTCTAAATTATGCTTAGCCATAACATTGGTGTAATAATTGTTGTTGACAAGGCAAGTGTACTCATCCGGCCCTGTTACTTCGTCAATGGAGAAACTACCGTCCTTTCGGAAATGGCCGACATCCATCCAAAGTCTTGCAGTCTCTATCACCAACTCGCCGCCATAATCGATCATAAATTGTTCGTCATGGGTTGCATGGTAATATTGAATATAGCTGTAAGCAATATCTGCACTGATGTGGTATTGGGCAGAGCCGGATGGGAAATAAGAGGAGCACTCTGCTCCGGTTATCGTCCGCCACGGAAATAGGGCTCCCTGGGTATGGCCGAGTGTTTTTGCCCATTCTTTTGCCTGTTCTAAGATAGAGTATCGATAAATCAACAATTGCTTGGCCAATTCGGGATTTGTCATTAAAAATACGGGAAACATGTATATTTCGGTATCCCAAAAATAATGTCCCTCATATCCTTCTCCCGACAATCCTTTAGCAGAAATATTGCTGTACTTATCTCTCCCGGCCGACTGCAGGAGATGGAACAAGTTGAACCTGATCCCCTCCTGGAGCTGTTCCTCGCCGCCTATTTCCACATCGCTTCGTGCCCAGAAAAGATTCAGATAGTCTGCCTGAGATTTTATCAGCGTTTCGTAGTCCACATCCAGAAGACGGTAGTAGATACTTTTGGCCCGTTCATGGATTTCTTCGCCATGTCTCAACGTGTCTACATAGATATTCTGCTTAATAAATTCCACTGGATCTGTTTTCTTATTATCGAATGTATAAGAGAAAAAGATTTTTTGACCGTCTTCGTTTATCTCCGGATTGATGTCCTCATTTCCAGGCAGATAATGACTGGTATGGCAGCCCATCTGCAGTTCCGATGTTTCAGTCTCGCTCAGCAAGAATCCCGTGTGCTTATGCACATCGCATTCTTTTACGTGGAGGGATTTTGAATGACCCGCGCCGACTCTTGGGTCTGATAAACTGATGTAATTGGATATATCGCCATCCATCGTGGACACCACAGTCACTTTATCAGAAAAGTTAACTGGATCGATTTTAACTTTGATGATAAAAAGTTCTCTGTGAATAAAAGAAACCATCCGTTCGAACGTCAGTTTCACTTCTTTGCCACTTGGAGACCGCCAATGGATGTAACGCTCCGCATACCCTTTATCCATATGCAATGTCCGCTTATAGTCGAGGATTTCCCCTTCGGTGATGGCGAACTTTTCTTTGTCATCACCGATATAGATATCGATCGTCTGGGTATCGATGACGTTCAACATTTTTTGCTGGGTGCTCGGAAACCCATATAATTTTTCCCCATAGGAAATATTGATTGTATCATGGAAAGCGTTAATATATGTCCCTCTTATCGATTCATATGATGGTCCGTAACCCTCTTCAAAGCTTCCTCTTACCCCTAGGTAACCATTTCCCAAGAAGAAGAGGCTTTCTTCATTTAAAAGGTCTATATCTCTTAATGAATGGCTTTCTATCTTCCAAGTCATTTGAATATACTCCTTTGCAATAGGTTTTCGGTTTGCCGATGATGTGTCTATGTATAACTTACCCTTTCCTTCCGGTTTCGGTCAAATGGTAATCATAGTCCACCTAATACTCCATACCACTACATCTGCCAGCTAAACCATTTGAGCCATTTTTCCCAGTCGTAGAGAAAATGGTTACGAACGGAAGAATCCGGGATATAACATATATAAATACACTTTTACATTAGAGAGAAACTGCGAACTAGTGAAAATTACTTTTGTGACGTTCTCTCTCATTCTGATGTTCATTGAGTGTTGGTACTCGCTGCGGCAGAACACTTCGCTTTCCATGGGCACGGCCTCAGCCTCCTCATCAGCAAAGAACACTTCTTGCGGGGTCTTCGGACACGTGGGACTGCGATTACTCGCCCCATCGAAGACCTTTCGCTGTTCCCATAGGATAAGGAAAGCTTCGACAGCAAGACATCGCACGAAGAAAATCGTTTTTCATTTTCGAGGAGTCTGCGTGTTCTGCCTTCGCTGGTAGAAGTTCTATGAATTTTGGTTGATAGTATCTCATGTTAGACATATTTTAGGACCACTTCTTACTTAATCAGAAATTCTATCCAAGCGGAGGAAAAATGCGACACTCCTTGAAAATAAAGTTCGATTTTCTGCGTGCGGTGTAAATGCATGGATGTCTTTTCAAAGTCCTGGGGGAAGAACAGCTTCCGAAGACCCCGCAGTGAGTGCACTTTGCTCACGAGGACAAGTAAGGCTTCGACAGCGAATCATCGCACGCAGAAAATGGCTTTGTATTTTCAAGGAGGCTGAGGTGCTGCCCCCGGAAAGGGAGTATTTTTATGGATTTTGCGCAAGAGCAATTTTGTTGGATGGATTTTTTGTTCGATTATTATAGGAGAATATAAAAGTGAAGGATGATTTTAATGAGACAGATTATCGGTGACCGACTAAGCCTGGTTGGAGATGAATCCGGGATTGAAGAAATACGGCAGGTTTCGGGGGGAGATATCAACCAGGCCTTTTATGTGCAGACAAAGGAACAGGAATATTTCATAAAAGGCAACAAGAACGTCCCTTCCCACTTTTTCAGAGTAGAAGCAAAGGGGTTGGCTTACATAAGAGATACTCACACAGTCAAGGTACCCAAAGTGTTCTATTATGATGAACCTGCTTCCGGCGAGGACGGAGTGCTTATTATGGATTGGATAACAGGCACAAAAACAAGCCAGACAACGAAACAATTAGGAGAAGAACTCGCCCATATGCATCAAAACAAACATTCTGACCATGGTTTTGAAGAAAACACCTTTGTCGGCACTTTGGGACAGCCCAATGGATTTTATAAAAGCTGGCCTGACTATTACAGACAAAGAAGACTAGAACCGCAAATCAAGTGTGCCCTTGATCGGGGATTAATGCCTCCTGAGAGAAGAAAGAAAACCGATAAATTACTGGATCGGCTTGGGAATGGCAATCTCCTCCCTGACCCTTCCCCTTCCCTTCTGCACGGAGACTTGTGGGGAGGTAACTGGATAGCAGGACCTGCAGGAGATCCATATCTTATCGATCCCTCTGTCCTTTTTGGCGACCCTTGTTTTGACATGGCACTCACGGAGTTATTCGGTGGATTTCCTGCCGACTTTTATCAAGCATACAAAAGCGTATTACCTTTCCCTGATTACTATGAAGAAATTAAACCTTTATACCAGCTCTTTTATTTGTTCGTCCACTTGAATATGTTCGGAGAAACTTATGGCAGCTCTGTCGACAGGGTATTGGGTAAATTTACTTGNCTTCGCTGGTAGAAGTTCTATGAATTTTGGTTGATAGTATCTCATGTTAGACATATTTTAGGACCACTTCTTACTTAATCAGAAATTCTATCCAAGCGGAGGAAAAATGCGACACTCCTTGAAAATAAAGTTCGATTTTCTGCGTGCGGTGTAAATGCATGGATGTCTTTTCAAAGTCCTGGGGGAAGAACAGCTTCCGAAGACCCCGCAGTGAGTGCACTTTGCTCACGAGGACAAGTAAGGCTTCGACAGCGAATCATCGCACGCAGAAAATGGCTTTGTATTTTCAAGGAGGCTGAGGTGCTGCCCCCGGAAAGGGAGTATTTTTATGGATTTTGCGCAAGAGCAATTTTGTTGGATGGATTTTTTGTTCGATTATTATAGGAGAATATAAAAGTGAAGGATGATTTTAATGAGACAGATTATCGGTGACCGACTAAGCCTGGTTGGAGATGAATCCGGGATTGAAGAAATACGGCAGGTTTCGGGGGGAGATATCAACCAGGCCTTTTATGTGCAGACAAAGGAACAGGAATATTTCATAAAAGGCAACAAGAACGTCCCTTCCCACTTTTTCAGAGTAGAAGCAAAGGGGTTGGCTTACATAAGAGATACTCACACAGTCAAGGTACCCAAAGTGTTCTATTATGATGAACCTGCTTCCGGCGAGGACGGAGTGCTTATTATGGATTGGATAACAGGCACAAAAACAAGCCAGACAACGAAACAATTAGGAGAAGAACTCGCCCATATGCATCAAAACAAACATTCTGACCATGGTTTTGAAGAAAACACCTTTGTCGGCACTTTGGGACAGCCCAATGGATTTTATAAAAGCTGGCCTGACTATTACAGACAAAGAAGACTAGAACCGCAAATCAAGTGTGCCCTTGATCGGGGATTAATGCCTCCTGAGAGAAGAAAGAAAACCGATAAATTACTGGATCGGCTTGGGAATGGCAATCTCCTCCCTGACCCTTCCCCTTCCCTTCTGCACGGAGACTTGTGGGGAGGTAACTGGATAGCAGGACCTGCAGGAGATCCATATCTTATCGATCCCTCTGTCCTTTTTGGCGACCCTTGTTTTGACATGGCACTCACGGAGTTATTCGGTGGATTTCCTGCCGACTTTTATCAAGCATACAAAAGCGTATTACCTTTCCCTGATTACTATGAAGAAATTAAACCTTTATACCAGCTCTTTTATTTGTTCGTCCACTTGAATATGTTCGGAGAAACTTATGGCAGCTCTGTCGACAGGGTATTGGGTAAATTTACTTGATTAAAATCGTGGGAAATGCTTGGCTATTTACCAATTATGAATTAAAATGATAAATGCTGCATTTTTATGCCCGATTAGACAACCATGTATATATACACTCAGTGGTTACTCGATGTAGGAGGAAATTATGAATAACAATCGCTTTACCATATTGGATCATTTGAAATTTATCGTCCCCTCTCTTATCGGCATCTTTTTATTTATGACGCCCATGAAGAGTGAAGAGGACGGCATCACCATCCCGATTGCCATTTTATCGAACTGGCTCCAGGAAAAACTGTCAGGCCAGCTTTCTGCTATTATGATGATCATCATCGCAATTACCGCAATCGCGAGTCTTGCTGCCAAGTTGGCCGGGAGAGAATCCTTAAAACGTTTCCCATTCTTTCAACAATTATTGCAAGTAAGTTGGTTCTGGGTCATTACAAGACTTTTGGCGATGGTTTTTGCCATAATGGTATTCTTTGAACTCGGCCATGAAGCCATTTATTCACCAGATACAGGCGGTTTTATATTAGGCGATCTACTGCATGTCCTTTTCAGTGTATTCTTGTTTGCAGGCCTGTTTCTGCCTTTATTGCTAAACTATGGATTGTTGGAACTATTCGGTACGATTCTGTCCAAAATCATGCGGCCGCTGTTTAAACTTCCAGGCAGGTCTTCGATAGATTCACTTGCCTCTTGGCTAGGCGACGGCACCATCGGCGTGTTGCTAACAAGTAAGCAATACGAAGAGGGTTACTATACCAAGCGGGAAGCGGCTGTAATAGGTACCACTTTTTCGATTGTCTCGATCACCTTTACGTTGGTCGTTGTCTCCGAAGTCAATTTGATGCATATGTTTATTCCATTTTATGGTACTGTCCTGTTGTCTGGCTTTATCGCTGCATTGATTATGCCGCGAATACCTCCATTATCACGCAAGGCCGATACGTATGTCGATAATAGTGGGGGTGTAAAAGACGAAGAGATTCCAGAAGGATACAACATATTCACCTGGGGTTATCAAAGTGCTGTATCACGCGGAAAACAAGAGACAAGTGTCCTTAAATTTTTCAAACAAGGTACGCAAAACACACTGGATATGTGGATGGGGGTAGCACCGGTTGTTATGGCCTTTGGGTTGATTGCTCTTATCCTGGCTGAATACACACCGGTATTCCAATGGCTCGGTGTCCCATTCATTCCGTTGCTGGAACTAATGCAAGTCCCTTATGCCCAAGAAGCTTCCCAAACTATTTTAGTAGGCTTTGCTGATATGTTCCTGCCGGCTATCATTGGAAGCTCGATAGAAAGTGAACTGACCCGCTTTGTGATTGCTGCACTTTCTGTCACCCAGTTGGTCTACATGTCAGAAGTCGGCGGTTTGTTGCTTGGCTCAAAAGTGCCCGTCAATTTCAAGGACTTAGTGATCATTTTCCTTGAGAGGACTTTAATTACTTTGCCAATCATTGTATTGATTGCCCACATCATTTTTTAATAGCAATTAAAAAGGATTCCAGATTGGAATCCTTTTTATAATTCTCGGAATGACGCATCGAGTACACCATTCAATTTTTTCGTTTCTAGGGAAGTATTGATCGGAAGTGATGGATCTGTTTCCTCTGGAGGCTGTTCTTTGACCATCCCTGGATCCAGGCTCAATTCCTGCGCTCTTTTTCGATAGAACGAATGGTAACTCGCATGTTGATCAGGTCCCATGTGAAATATCCCGGATAAGTCTTGAGGTACCAACTCAACAACCGCTTTGGCAATATCCTGTACATGAGCGAAGCTTCTAATCAACAAGTCGGATTTAAATACATTTTCTCCTGCACTCAGAGACTCTTCTAGTTTACTCGAGCGTTCGTCATTGATACCGAGGAGGTTCTCTCCATATAACGGACCCATTCTCAGAATCAGGTAGTTCCCTATTTCTTTTTGGATGATTTTTTCAGCTTTGATTTTGCCATTGACGTAGACGGACCTTGGATTGTCCTCTGAAAGCTGTTTTGGCTGGTCTTCTTCTGAGTAAGGACCTTCTCCTGCCGAAAACACAAAATCGCTTGATAAATAAATTAATTTCGTTTCAGGAGATAAATGGGTGATTAAATGAGTCAATCCTTCATTCACCAGTACATCCTCTTCTTCTGTGTTCATCAACGACCAGATCACCACGTCTGGTTCATGGTTCTTATAGTAAGTGGAAAAAGCTTCAGGCTGGTTAATATCTAACTCCTCTAAATCTTCCAGGCCATGGACCGGCTCTTGATAATAGGTTCCAGAAACATGGAAATTTCCCTTTTCCTTAAGGATTTTATAAATGGCAGAGCCTAGATAACCGTCAGCACCGAACACACAGATTTTCATGCTATCAGCTCCCTTTATATTTTAGAAAACTACCGCAGTCCCTTATCCTTCCTGGAAAAAATCGCCTTTTTCAGAATAGATGTCTTACCCTCTATAAATGGCTGCCATAAACCGAGCATTACTTTGCTCGCAAGCAGTGTCACAATACCTAATGAAATGGCCGCATAACCAATGATGTCGATAGGATGATTATAAAATAACCAATCCTGCTGGCGAATGAATTGAATAATGAAGCCATGCAACAGGTAAATATACAAGGTGCGCTGGCCTAAGCTGGTCAATAATCCTTCTCTCTTAGGAATCCATGCCAGGATACTAATCGACATAAGCACTGCTGCAAAATATACCGACATTCTTGCCAGGCTTCCCATGACAGGCATACCAAGTGTTTCGTACGATTTAGAACCCAGCAGCCAGCCGGTAGAGAATTCAGGATACACCGCGATGATGGTAGCTGCAGCTGCCATTATCAGGATGGAAGCTATTTTCACTGCCTTTGATTTCACCAGGAATAATTGATCTTTGGTCACCCAGTAACCCATCAAGAAGTATGGGAAAAATACAAACGTCCTTGATAAGCTGAATGTCTGGCCGATTGGTTCAAAATACCCTACTACCAATCCTAAACCTATTGCCGTTCCAATTCCCAGAGCAGGAGGCATCTTCTTGAATAGAGCAAGCAATAGGTGCCAGCTGAATAAACTGAACAAAAACCACAAAGACCAGTGAGGTGTAAACGGTCCGTTCATCCAGCTACTCTTACCAATCAAAAAATAGTAAGCCGTATAAACAACTTGAAAAACCATATATGGATAAAGCAACTTTTTGGCAAGCTTGGCAATATAGTCTTTACTGCCCGATCCTTTGGCAAAAAAGCCGGCAAGGAAGATAAAAGCAGGCATATGGAATAGATAAACCCAATGATATAAGGTGTTCATTGTCTGCGAATCATTCACTACAGGTTGAATCAAGTGTCCGAAAACCACTAAAAATATCAGAAAGAATTTCGCATTATCAAAAAATGATTCTCTTTGCATATTCCTCAATCCTTTGTGTTTAGAATTCAAAAGAGTACTTACTACTCTATACCCGATCTTCTACAACTTTTCGTCGATTTAAGCATACTTAAAGAGGTTGTTAACAAAATGTCATCAAATGAAATTCTTTTGTCATTAAAAAACGCCGCTGTACCGTGAAGGTAAAGTGACGTTTTCTGCATTTATGCATTTTTCTTCATTTTCTTCTTTTTCGGTGCTGGTTTCTTAGGATCTGTCGTCTTCTTCTTGGCTGCCGGTTTTTCCGGCTTGTCTTTTTTAGCTCTGTTCAAGGAAGCTTCGAGCGCATCCATCAAATTGGTGACATTGTCCGGTGCAGGCTTGTCTTTCGCCGTAGCTGTTTGATCCGTGTTTTTCTTTTCTTCGATTAAATCAAGCAGTGCTGTCCGGTATTCGTCTTTATACTTTTCCGGGTCGAACTCTGTTGTCAGCTGTTCAATCAGCATTTTGGCTGTATCGAGTTCTTTTTTTGCAGTTTCTGCTTCCTCTGGGACATTGGGGACTTCTTTGACATCTCGTACTTCATCAGGATAGTGGATTGTCTCAACAACAAGAGTGTTCTCATACACTCTAATTGCCGCAAGCTGTTCTTTGGAGCGGATGATCATCTTTGCTACTCCGATTTTCCCCGTATCTTTCAACGCACTGCGTAGCAGGGTGTATGCTTTACTTCCCCCTTCATTAGGGGATAGATAGTAACTTTTTTCAAAGTAAATGGGGTCAATTTCCTCTAGCTGAACAAAATCGACAATCTCAACGGACTTATCTGTCTGCTCCTCTTGCAATTCCTCAAGCTCTTCATCACTTAGCACGACAAATTTATTTTTTGCATATTCGAAAGCTTTAACGATTTCTTCACTCTCGATTTCCTTGTCACAGACAGGGCATACTTTTTGATACTTAATTGGGGACTGGCATTCTTTATGGAGCTGTCGCAGTTTTACATCCTTATTTTCAGTGGCGGCATGGAGTTTTACCGGGATATTGACAAGTCCAAAGCTTATGGTCCCTTTCCACATTGTATGCATCGTAATCGAACCTCCTTTTTGATTAGTTTGCCGGGATGACAGTTAATTTATGACTAGGAATTAATGTATAGAAAACACTAGTAGCAAACGAGGAACCGAGGTGAGAAGCTTGAAATTGATGCAGCCAATCGCAAGTGAACAAGCCCCTGAAGGGAAAGAGTGGGTATATGAAATAAAATACGATGGTTTCCGGGCTGTACTGGAATGGAGTGCCGAAAAAATCTCCCTTATAAGCAGGAATGGCAAGGACCTGACAGATAACTTCCCTGAGATTGTCTCTTATTGTAATGAACTGCAGGAGTTAGCCGCACCCCTCCTCCCTTTGAGACTTGATGGAGAAATTGTCATTCTCAACACCATTTTCCAAGCTAATTTCTCCCTTTTACAGCAGCGCGGAAGATTTAAGTCCGAAGCCACGATCAAGAGGGCTGCACTAAAAAGACCAGCCCATTTCCTGTGCTTTGATTTGTTGCAGTTAAACGGAAAGGGAACGACTGACAACAAATATACCGAGCGAAAAAATAAGCTTCGTAAAGTATTTGAACGTATAGATCAAATACCTGCAATTCGGTGGGACAGCAGGATTGGATTCATTGACAGTTATCCGGACTTGGAATCGATTTGGAGCAACCTGTTCACCCATAAAGGCGAAGGAATTGTAGCCAAAAGGGCAGAAAGCACCTATACCGACGGCAAGAAGCATAATGCCTGGCTGAAAATCAAGAACTGGCGGAACATAAGTGGCATCATGACGAACTATGATCAGGGTAACGGTTACTTTGAACTTGCGGTTTATGAGAAAGAAGAGCTGAAGCCTATCGGCAAGTTCAAGCATGGTCTGGAAGGAAAAGAACTGGAAACGCTGAAAACGCTGCTGGTTGCCAATGCAGAAAAACAGGGAAACACTTACCATCTTCCGCCCGCAATCTGTATGGAGGTCCATTGTCTTGATGTGAAAGAGGGGGAGCTAAGGGAACCATTATTCAACCGGTTCCGATTCGACATGGACATCACCTCTTGTACACTAGAGAAAGTACAAGAGAGTCTTGCCATGATTCCTGAAACAATTGAGCTATCCAATCAAGATAAAATATTTTATGAAAAAGAAGGTTTGTTGAAGAGGGATTTTCTTTTATATCTACGGGAAATGACGCCATACATTCTACCCTTTCTTTCCAATCGCGCCTTAACAGTCATCCGTTGTCCAGACGGTGTCGAAGGGGATTCTTTCTTCCAAAAGCATTTACCCGATTATGCACCGGTCTATATCGCGGGAGAAAAATCCGGGGATGATACGCTGCTTCATTGCGGAAGTGTCGAAGCGTTGATATGGCTTGGTAATCACGGCGCACTCGAGTACCATGTACCTTTTCAAAAAATGGGTAAACCTGTCCCAGTTGAAATTGTCTTTGACTTAGATCCGCCGAGCATCAAAGAGTTTCCCTTGGCGGTCTTCGCAGCAAAGTTGATCAAACGTTTGATTGACCAATTCCAACTGGAGGGGTTTATTAAAACATCCGGAAACAAAGGCTTGCAAGTATATATTCCTATTCCGGAGAACAGTTTATCCTATGATCAAACAGCAGCATTCACCCAGGCCATTGCATTCCTGATCGAAAAACAGCATTCTGACTTGTTTACAACCGAAAGATTGAAGAAAAACCGCAAAGGGCGGCTGTATATTGATTATGTCCAACATGGAAAGGACAAGACATTAATTGCCCCTTATTCGCCAAGGAAAAATCCAAAAGCAACTGTATCCACTCCTTTATACTGGGAAGAAGTCACCGATCAGTTGTCACCAGAACAATTTACCATAAAAAATGTCGCCGGCAGGGTAAAAGAAAAAGGCTGCCCTTTTGCCGGATATGAAGAAGCAAGAGGCAGGCAACCTATGGAGATAGTTAAAAACTTTATTTCTGAAAGCGGTGGGTAATGTTATGCAAATGTGATCGCCCAGCTGCCGTTACGGAATATAGGTTCAGCATTCCCGTCTGCCGTGATTCCATCAATATCTAGGTCGGAGGCTCCCATCATAAAATCTTCATGGTTAATACTGTCGTTAACCCCTTTTTGATCCATTTCATCTTCTGAAAGGGCAGGTCCGTTTTCAATATTGGTTGGATATGCTTTTCCTAAGGCCAAATGGCAGGATGCATTTTCATCAAACAGTGTATTAAAGAAAATGATTCCCGACTTGGAAATTGGCGACTCATGCGGCACAAGTGCTACCTCGCCTAAACGGCGGGAGCCTTCATCAGTATCGAGTAAATGCTTCAATGTATCTTCTCCCTGTTCTGCAGAGAAGTCTGTAACTTTGCCGTCTTTGAATGTCAAAGTGAAATTCTCAATCAAATTACCGCCATAACTTAATGGTTTCGTACTTTTCACAGTTCCGTTGACACCATACTTATGGGGCATCGTAAATACTTCTTCGGTTGGCATGTTCGGATTGAATGCAGCGCCGTCCGAGGATACTGCTGAACCTCCATGCCAAATGTGACGTTCAGGAAGGTCAATCGTCAAGTCCGTTCCCTCTGCCTTATAAACTAGCTGTTTGTATTGCTTTTTGTTCAAGTATTCACGCGCCTGGCGCAGTGTTTCGTTGTGATCCGCCCAAGCTTGCACAGGATCAGCTTTGTCGACTCTGGAGATACGGAAGATTTCTTCCCATAGTTTCTCCTGCGCTTCTGCTGTCGGCAGGTCAGGAAAAACCTTTTCCGCCCATGCAAGTGTAGGGTAGCCAACAATGGACCAGCGGACCTTGTCGTTCATAATATAATCTCTGTATTCAGACAGTGCTTCTCCGCTGGCTTTGTTGACAGCAGCAATCCGGTCGCCGTCGATATCCTTCAAAAGGTCTGGATTTGTTCCATAGATTGTTAGTAATGCGTAACCATCCTTAACCATTTCTTCAAGGCCTTCGGCACGCCACTTCGGAAAGTTTTCGAGAACTTCCATCGGAGCATGCTTCATTTTCATATAGGTGACATCGTCGTCTCCCCATTCAATATGTACATTTTCAGCTCCTGCGTGGTAAGCTTCCTTGACAACCATACGAGCAAATTCGGCTGACTCGACTGGTGCATTCAAGATTAAGCCCTGGCCTTCTTGTAAATTGACGCCTGTTTGTATAGCAAGCTTCGCATATTTCTCTAGTTGTTCCTGATGAGTCGTCATAGGTAAATCTTCCCTTCTCTTTTTCTTCTATTATTTCACAAACTTCTGAAAAAGAGTAGCATCCGAAATAAATTTATGAACAATTCTCATTATTTTTACTTGTCCTCACAAAAGTACCAGGCTTTATCAACAGCGGTGTTGAGGCAATCTGGGACACAACTCTCAGGTAGCAGTGTAGCTTCCTCCCATATTCTTTTCAAATTGAATGGTAGTCCAGCGCTGCGGAAAAATACTCCCTTTCCGGGGGCAGCACCTCAGCCTCCTCTTGAGCAAAAAGCGCTCACTGCGGGGTCTTCGGAAGCTGCTCTTCCCCCAGGAGTGTCGCATTTTTCCTCCGCTTAGGGTAGATATCTGTTCAAGTGATAAGTAATCCTTAAATATCTGTAACATGGGGCATTTCCAACCAAACAGCAGAAGACCCCTAACAGCGGAGGCAGAACACGTAGACTCCTCGAAAATACAAAACGATTTTCTTCGTGCGATGCCATGCTGACGAAGTCTTCCTTAACTTGTGAGAACAGCAAAGGTCTTAGATGGGGCGAGTAATCGCAGTCCCAAAGGGAGCAAGGATGAGTATTCAGGTAGTCCCCTACTGAGGGCCGCGCCCGCGGAATGCGAAGTGTTCTGCCGTAGCGGTCGTGTAGCACTCGACTGATTCAGGATGGGGCCAGTCATGTGGTGGTTTATTGTTATTATCTATAACGATGTTTTTCATAAGCTATTGCAATGCTTTGACAAGTGTTTGGATGTTGTTTTCCATTAGGGTGAAGTAATCTTCTTCATTTTCTATATCCTCTTCTGTAAGCACTGCCAGGTTATGGATGCGCTCGGGTTCGGCTCCGATTTCTTTTTGGACGATTTCCGCTACTCTCGGTGTAACATTCTGCTCAAACAAGATAGTGTCAATCCCATGATGTTTTGCCTCTTCGATAATTCTTTCTATCTGCTTTTGTGATGGCTCACTGGAAGAAGAGAGTCCGGCTATAGCAATTTGATTCAACCCATATGCGTGTTCCCAATATCCATAAGCGGCATGAGAAACTAATATATCTTTCTGTTCCTGTTCATCTATCAGAGTATGAAACTCTTCATCTAATTCTTGTAATCTTGTTTTCAATTGTTCGTAATTCTCCTCAAAGAGACTTTCCTGCTCCGGTTGTAGAGATACAAGGGTATCTTTTATATTTTCTGCTAATGCAATCGACCGAACCGGGTCCAGCCATACGTGTGGATCAACATCTCCATGCACATGTCCGGCTTCTCCTTCTTCGGTATCCTCTTCATGAGTATGACCCTCTTCGCTTTGATGGTCATGGTCATGACCATGGTCCTCTTCTTCGCTCCCATGTTCTTCTACTCCAGATTCCAGTAATGGAACTCCGTCTGCCGCTTCCACCAATTTTACATCTTCATCCTGTACTGCTTCTGAAATACTGTCAGCATAAGCCTCCATGCCAGCTCCAATATATATAAATGCATCCGACTCCGCAATATCTATCATAGTGCTGGAAGTAGGCTCATATGTATGAGCATCAGATCCCGGCGGTAGTATAGACTGTACCTCTACTTGGTCTCCTCCAATTGTCTCCGCAAAAAACTGTAAGGGATAAAGTGTTGTATAGACATTTAGTTGTTCTTCTTTTGTTTCTGCTTCTTCTTGCTGGACCTGCTCTGTATTACAAGCGGTCAATATAGCTAGCAGAAACGCAAGCAAAAAAAACGTTTTTCCTTTCATGTTCTTCCTCCTCTTAAATGCAAATGTTAAGTCTAATCGAAATTATATCGTAATGATTACGACTTGTAAATAGTAATTATTACGCTTTATAATTTATACTTGATTACTCCTGGACCTATGTACAATTCAATCATTACCAATATTGAAAAGGAGTCTTTGATGGAGATGAAGTGATTATCTCCATTTTCCAAAAAGAAAAGCTGTCGATTATCTCGACAGCTTGTTAGGAGGCTATTGATACATTCGGTTCTAGTTGTAACGAAACATTTCCCTGTACGGCTCTGGAAATCATGCAAGACTGTTCAGCTTTTTCCACGAGTTGTTTCGTTTTTTGCAATTCTTCTGGTGAACTGCCTTCTTTAAGAACTACAGTCGGTCGATGAATGATTTTCTTATAAGTAAAAACGCCATTCGTGACGTCCACTACGCCTACCGATTGAAGTTCCATAGTTTTGAGCGGCAGCGATGCTCTCTCCATCATCGCTCCCAATGTGATGATATAGCATGTTGAGGCAGCACCAAGCAGCATTTCATCTGGGTTGGTTCCAATACCCGGCCCATCCATTTCAGGGGGGATAGAAATCTCCGTTTTTAAATTTCCAGCTTCTATTCGGCCGACGTTGTTTCTCCCTCCCGGCCATTCTGCGTTTAAATGAAAATGATGTTCTGCCATTTTGTCTTGCCCCTTCCTGTATCTAAATAGTTCTGTTCCATTTTATAATTGCTCGGGCTTTAACACAAAAAGACTGCTCCAGCAAGAGCAGTCTTTTCTTGAATATTATGCTTCCTGTTTCTTTTTGTTCTTTCCTGACAGAAACCATCCTGCTACTGCAATGGCAACCAATACTCCATAGAAAAAGATTTTCCATGTGGTAGAATGGGCAAAATCATGCGGCAACACGTGGATTGCATCATGGCCGAGAACGGTGATGACAAGCTTCACCCCTACCCATCCAACAATAAAGAAGGCAGCCGCTTCCAAACCAGGACGATCATGCAATAACTTAACAAAAACATTTGCAGCAAATCTCATGATAATAAGGCCAATCATTCCGCCCGCCAATACAACGGCAAACTGTCCGCCATCAAGGCTGCCTACGTTTGGCAGTCCGGTTACAGGAAGAGCGACTGCCAATGCCACAGCAGCCAAAATGGAATCTACGGCGAATGCCAGGTCGGCTACCTCAACCTTCAAGACTGTCATCCAGAATCCGCTGCCTTTCGCTTCCTTAGCTTCCACATCAGCATCATTTTTCTTTTTGAAGTAGATATCATAGAGATTCTTTCCGGAAATGAATAGCAAGTAAGCTGCACCGAGTGCCTGGACCTGCCACACGTCGACGAGAAAAGAGATAATAAATAAGGACCCAAACCGGAGAATGAAGGCACCTGCAAGACCGTAAAACAGGGCTTTCTTTCTTTGTTCATCAGGCAGATGCTTAACCATAATTGCCAGCACTAAAGCATTGTCCGCGGCAAGAATTCCTTCCAAGCCAATCAAAACCAACAATACCCAGCCATACTCGATAAGTAATTGTGCATCCATTGTAAAACACTCCTTTTCCAAACAAAAATGACCCCACCATTGACGGTAAAGGCCATTAAAAAAGACCTTTACCATGGCGGTAAAGGTCTCGCTAACAACGATGGTTGCCAATTAAGCCGGAGATTGCTCTCGAAATGACGACTTAAATTGTACAGCTACTCCCCTTTAGTTGGTTATATCATAATCATAACCTTCTAAAAAGTCAACGAAAAGATTTCGTCATTGCTTACACGGACCGCCATTTTGTATTTCTATACCCTGCCGGTCCCGCGGTTATTCAAAAACACCGGAGAAATATCTTTATCCATTATTCACAATCGAGTCGATCCGGCTGTTCATCTGTTCTTTGAGTTGGGTCAATAATTTTTGGCTTTCTTCCCTGCTGTTGCCAGAAACGCCGAAATAGCATTTAATTTTTGGCTCTGTACCAGATGGACGAAGACAAACCCAACTGTCTTTTTCCAGTAAATACTTGACTACATTCTCAACAGGAAGGTCGATCTTTTCTACGTTTTTAGAATCAAGATATAGACGTTCTGATGACTGGTAATCTTCCACAGTAGAAACTTTCAATCCACCGATTTCTTGTAAAGGATTTTTTCTTACTTCTTCCATTATCGTTGCTATTTTTTCTGCTCCATCTTTCCCTTTTAAAGTCAAAGATGACATGTCTTCGAAATAATAGCCGTGGGTTTGATAGAGTTCTTCAAGCGCCTCTAATAATGTTTTTCCTTTCGCTTTCCAATAGCTGGCCATTTCCGCAGCAATCATTGTAGATTGGACAGCATCCTTGTCTCTGACAAAATCTCCGATTAGATAGCCATAGCTTTCTTCATATCCAAACAGGAATTTGTCGTTAGTTGATTCAAATTCCTTGATCTTCTCTCCAATGAATTTAAAACCTGTCAATGTATCAATTGTGTCTACGCCATAGTGTTCGGCGACAGCTCTTCCCATTTCTGTTGTCACGATTGTTTTAATCAGTTTTCCGTTTTCTCTTCCTGCTTCATCAGTATGTGACAATAAATAATCCAACATCAAAGTACCAAGCTGATTTCCTGTCAATACTTGATAAGAACCGTTTCCATCTTGTACAGCTACTCCCAGTCTGTCTGCATCAGGGTCGGTACCTACAAGTATATCGGCACCGTGCTTCTTGCCTTCTTCGATTGCTAGTGTGAACGCCTGGTGTTCCTCTGGATTCGGAGAGGCAACTGTAGAGAATTCAGGGTCCGGAATTGCCTGTTCCTTTACCACGTGTACATTTTCAAATCCTAATTGTTTGAAACCGTTCAACACCGTATCATGGGCAGTACCATGCAGTGGGGTGAATACGATTTGAAGTGGATGTTCAGCGATTTCCTCAGCAGTCAATTTAGAAATTTGTTTCAATTCACTAAGATACGCTTTATCAACACTTTCGCCGATCCAGTTCAACAAACCTTTATCAGCCAGTTCGCTTTCTTCAACTACCGGGACAGTCAATTCATTGTCGACTTCCTGTACTTTGGCAATTACATCAGCTGCCTCTGCTGGAGGAAGCTGCCCACCATCACTGTTATAGACTTTAAAGCCGTTGTATTCAGGAGGGTTGTGGCTCGCCGTAATCATAACACCCCCGGCAGCTTTCAAATGTCTTACCGCAAATGAGAGCACAGGAGTTGGACGCAATGATTCAAATACATATGATCTGATGCCATGGGCACCGAGTACTTTTGCTGTTTCAACCGCGAATTCCCTGGACATGTATCTGGAATCATATGCTACCGCCACACCTTTTTCAGCTGCATCGGCAACTGAATCGCTCAAATAATTAGCAAGCCCTTCTACCGCTTTCCGAATAGTATAGATGTTCATCCGGTTTGTTCCAGGGCCTAACATGCCGCGCATGCCGCCGGTACCAAATGTCAACTCTTTATAAAATGCATCCTCCAATTCCTTATCAGAACCTTGCATTTCATCCAGTTGCTTTTTTAATGATTCGTCGATTGTCACAAAGTCGAGCCATTTTTTATACGTATCCTGCCAAGACATGAAAATCCTCCTTTAGTATTCAGCTTACTGTTTTATAAAATTTTACCATATATAATTCTATTGTTCTATGTAAAATAGTCTTTCAGACGGCACTGGGTTTATAAATGGAAGCTATCGGGCATGCTGTTAAAAAATCGCCAAAGACTTGGGCTCTGAAAATAATTTATGCAAGTAATTTAAAGTATTATATAATGAGAAATAATCCCATTGAATAAGGTTGTGGTTTCTGTGAATTTATTACATAAGAGATGGTTTCAAGCCCTGATTGTCTCTATACTTGTGTTCATGCTCATTTACTTCATTTCGATTACAAGCTTCATATTCGCCCCTGTAGGCGCCTACTTGACCGCCATAGCTGTTCCAATTATAGGTGCAGGAGCATTGTATTATATTACCAAACCACTGGTTAATTGGCTGGAACGCTACAAGATACATAGAGTCTTAGCAATTTTTATTGTTTTCCTGCTGATTATTGGGTTTATCTGGTTATCTATCAATTTTATTGCTCCTATTGTCCAGCAGCAGTTTACTAGATTGACCGACAATCTGCCCGTAATGGTAGAGAACGGGGAATCTCTGATTGATGAGTGGCGGAACAACCAAGATATCATGCCTTCACAACTGGACAGCACCATAGAAGAAATCACGAACAATTTAAATACGTATGCACAAAATATCATTTCATTTTTGATTGATTTTTTGACACAGTTATTCGGTTTCCTGTTCGCCTTTGTATTAATACCCTTCTTTTTGTTTTTCATGCTTAAAGATGGAGAAAAATTAGTACCATTTTTATCCAACTTCTTGAGTAAAAACAAAGCAACAAGCTTCCGTAGATTGATGGACGGGATAAATCATACACTTGCTTCCTTCATCCAAGGACAGTTCATCGTAAGTGTTTGTGTAGGGATTATGCTTTATATCGGCTATGTTATTATCGGTCTCCCTTATTCGCTTACTTTAGCCTTGTTCGGACTTGTAATGAACTTCATTCCGTTCGTAGGTCCGTTTTTATCGGCGATCCCTGCTATTATCGTCGGATTTTTTGAAGACCCGATGCTTGCTGTCTGGGCCATTCTAGTAATGGTAATTGCCCAACAGATTGAAAGCAATCTGATTTCTCCGAATGTGATGGGCAGAGTGCTTGAACTACATCCCTTGACTATTATCACGTTGATTCTTGCTGCAGGCAGTATTGCAGGCTTTCTTGGCTTGCTGTTCATCATCCCTGCATACGCCGTTGTAAAAACAATTGTCTCTCACTTCTATGGAGAGTGGAAAAGAAAGCAGCCTGAAGACGAGCAAAATATTATATAATCGATATAGAAAAGCCCTCTCATGTCTTAGGAGAGGGCCTTTTCTTCGGGTTGGATTTGTTGCTTTTTTCCCTTATCCTGATACAATGAAAAAAGTTTCCAGACACGAAATAAAGGAAAGAGGATGTCATGTATGCAGACAAATAAAGAACAGTTGTGGACACGGCCGTTTATTTTTCTTGTGCTAGCGAACTTATTTACTTTTATGAGCTTTCAAATGCTATTGCCAAACCTGCCTCCTTATATTGAATCAATCGGTGGCAGTAACATTCAAATTGGGTTGGTTACGACCATGTTTTCCATTTCCGCCATCTTGATCCGTCCTTTTATCGGTCATATACTGCTCAGTCAGAAGAGAAAACCTCTGGTGATAGCAGGATCAATCGCTCTGCTTGCAATGACCGTCTTGTATCCATTAACACAAATTGTCGTCCTTCTATTAGTGCTCCGGTTCTTTCATGGAGCGGCATGGGGCTGGTCTACTACCGTCAATGGCACCGCCGCTGTTGATATCGTGCCGAGAAAACGCGTCGGAGAAGGGATGGGCTACTTCGGTTTATCGATTACCATAGGTATGATTATGGCTCCCAGTGTCGGTATCTATGTCTATCAGCATTATACTTTCAATCTGTTGATTTGGATATCAATCATACTTGGGGTTGTGGCATTGATCCTGTTTATGTTGACTGATTTTCAGACACCTGAATCGGTAAAAGAAAACCGGCTGAATAAACAGAAGTTTTCTTTCTTTGGGTCTTTGATAGAAAAGAAAAGCATCTATCCTGCCCTTGTTACATTTTTTGCAACATTTGGTTATGGAGCAATCGTGACTTATCTGGTCATATTCGGTGAAGAGAGAGGATTGGCCGGCACATTTCTCTTCTATTTGTTCAATGCAGGGTTTGCTACAGCAAGCAGACCGATTACCGGGAAGCTTTTTGATAGGAAAGGTCCTTGGATCCTGATTATGGCCTGTACGATTCTCGCCTTTATTGCCATGTGGATTTTGTCACTTGCCACAACCAACTGGCACCTGATTATCTCCGGCAGTTTGTTCGGTATTGGATATGGTTCCATGCTTCCCGCATTACAAGCATGGATCATCTCCAAGACAGATCCCGAACGAAGCGGGATTGCAAATGGCATGTTTTATTCCTGTATCGATTTCGGCATTGGCTTAAGTGCTGTCGTGCTCGGTTCCATTCATGCATTTGTGAGTACTGCAGTACTATTCCAAATCTCCAGCTTCTTATTCCTCGTGGTTTTGGGATTGACTTACATCGATTCGCGAAAACAAACCCAGCCATGGAACGAAGCTGCCCGTTCCTAAAAAAACCCGGACTAGGCATAGCGCGCTCAGTCCGGGTTTTTTTCCATTATTCTGTTGCAGCTTGGATCTCTTCTTCCAGCTTGTCTAAAATTTCACCATCCACAGTGGATACTTCTTCTCTGTAGAAATCGCGAACAGGCATGGCTTCATCTTTGAATGCCTGGCGTTGTTCTTCTGTCAGCTCAACAACTTCAGTAGGGTTGTTGTCGTCGTTCTTGATTGTTTCCAGGAACTCTTCATTTTGCTTATTCTGCTCCTCGAATACCCAATCCTGCATTTCATCGACTGTTTCATTTACGATTCCTTGCACTTCTTCTGAAAGGCCGTTAAACCAATCGGTGTTAACCGTAGTCATCGCCACATAGTTGTTATGATTGGAAAGAGTCATATACTCTTGTACTTCATGGAAAGAAGCATCTCCAATAAAGAAGATAGGATTTTCCTGACCTTGTACTGTACCGCGGTCAAGAGCAGTGTATAATTCACTCCAGCTCATTGGTGTCGGCTCTGCCCCATATGCTTCGTAGGACTCCAAAATTAATGGAGAAGTCTGGGTTCTCATTTTGAAGTTTTCGAAATCGGATGGTTCATCAATCTTCACATCACTGCTTGTCCATTGCATCGCACCTTCAGTCCAATAGCTTAGTGGTGTAATGCCAAATTCTTCATACCTTGCAGACAAGTCTGTATTAAGTGCTTCACTGTTTGTTAAGATATCTTGCGTTGTTTGCAAATCATCCGGGAAAAGGAAATGCAAAGCAAATACTTGCCCTTCTGCTACCATGTTTCCAGTAAAACCTGGAGACATGACTGCCATTTCTACACCGCCGTTTTGCAGTAATTCCACTTGGTCGCTTTCACTTCCCAAACCACCATATTCATATGGTTCGACGGTGATTTTTCCATCTGTTTTCTCACTGATTCTATCTGCAAATTCTGCAGCATATTCATATTGCACCTGGCCTTGAACTTCTTCTGTTACAAAACGCCAAGTTTGTGCTTCAATGTTTGAGGTGTCTTCTGAGGAACCTTCGTCTCCGCCGGAGCTGTCTCCTCCGCCTGCTTCTTCTCCGGAATCCCCATTGCCGCCACAAGCAACTAAGACAAAGCTGATTGATAGAATGGCGATTAAACCAAATAAGTATTTTTTAAAAATAACAATTACCCCCTAAGAAATTTTTATGTGAATCTACACGCTACCTACTGAAAGAAGCGGTAAGCGAGTGAGATTTCCTCAAAACCTATAAGTAGTGCCCCCACTATTAATAAAATAACGATAAAAGGTGGTGTCCCCCGGATTACATCGAGGTACGATTTTTGGAAGACAGCACTGGCCGTAAATATATCGACACCAAATGGCGGTGTTGCAGAACCTAATGCTGCCTGGAAGGTAATAATGATCCCTAAATGTACCGGATCAATTCCTGCGGATTCTGCTACAGGCATGAATATAGGCGTCAATACTAGAATAACTACGATAGGATCCACAAACATACATCCTATGAAAAAGAATATAGACACCATAATCAACACGTAAATGGCACTAGGATCGGTTCCCAACACTGCATCTGACACAATCTGCGGTATTCTGGCAAAGGAAATCATCCAAGTGAACGCTTGTCCACCGGCCACCAGAACGAATACCGCCGATGTTACCAACCCTGTCGACAATGCCACTTTCGGCATATCGGAAAGTTTTATTGAACGGTAAATAATAACTTCCAGTATGAATGCATAAAGAACGGAAACACCTGCTGCCTCTGTCGCACTAAAAATCCCTGAATAAAGCCCGCCGATAATTATTACTGGAAACCCAAGCGGCAATAAAGCTTTTCTTGTAAACATCCATCTTTCCTTCCAAGTCGCCTTTTCCGCCAATGGAATGTTTTTCACTTTTGCATATATGTAACTATAAATAGCAAAGCTGAGGAATACGAGAATACCTGGTATTATCCCTGCTAGGAACAAATCGCCTACTGACGTTCCCGAAACAAGGGCATACATGATCATTCCAATGCTCGGTGGAACGAGCAATGCTATGTCACTGGAATTTATAATGAGGGCGATGGCACTTGAGTCTTTATAGCCTGCCTTTAATAACCTCTGGCGCATCGGTGTTCCGATAGCAACTACTGTTGCCTGGGTGGAACCGGATATTGCACCAAACAACGTACAAGCCGCCGAGGTGGTAATTGCATAACCGCCCCGCATATGGGCTACAAATGAACCGATGAAATCCAGCAGTCTGTTGGACGTTTTACCAGTTGTCATAATGTCTGCTGCCAGGATAAACAACGGAACAGCCAATAATACATAGGCTTCAATCCCTGTTTCCAGCTGGCGCATCATCAGCATAGGATCCATCATTGGAAAATATATAAACAGGATGACCAATGGCGCCGCGATCAGCGGAATCATCATTGGAAAATTCAATAACAATAAGACGATCATAACCGTCATCAATGTGGCTAGCATTTTCAGTTCCTTTCTTCTGCGTATTTTAGTAAATATTAAACATGTGTCTGATCTGTCACACTAGAATCATCGTTATAGTCTTTAAGATCTGTACCTAAGTAAACCTCTTTTTCCCGAATGTTAATCCACACATTTCGAAGATACTGGATACCGCCCATAAAGAGCCCGATCGGTATGAATATGGAGATGTAGTAGGACGGCAATTGAAGAGCGGTAGTTACCCTTCCGCTTTCATAGATTGATATAACATGTAAGGAAGAATAATAGGTAAGTACGAAAAGGATAATGGCTGTCACGGCAGGTATAAATATCGCCAGTGCTTTACGTACTTTAAAAGGAGCCAAATCATAGAAAGCCGACATACTGATATGCCGTCCTTTCCGGGCCGCATAGGAGATTCCCATAAAGGTAGCTAAAACGATGGCAAATTTACTGATCTCATTGGAGAACGACCAGCTGGAACCGGTGATAGCCCGGCTTAGTACATTGCCGACAACCATGACTGCAATCAGGAGCACAGCATAGCTAAGGATAATTTCTTCCAACTTTAATATAAATTTGTCAATTGCTCTAAAGAATTTCAACGCTTGTCTTCCTCCTCTATTTTTAGGAGAGTTTTTTTAATGTTTACGGTAAGACTTTTCCTAAGTCTGCTTTCGTTATGTATATCTACTTTCCTATTTCCGAGCTGACTGTTGCTTTTACACTCAACTTTTTTCCTATATGCATCTGGAAAAACCAAGGAATTATTGGGTTTCTACTTCCAGATACCTTTCATGTTACAGAAATGTTTCAAGGGTCTCAAATTGTATTTTCACTTATTTTTCATAATTATCCGATAAATATATGCCTGAGTTGACTATGTGCTGCTCTCCTTTAAATATAAAGCTATATACTCCAAATAGTTGCCGTATGCTCCACCTGCCGTTTTTGGAAAAAGAGTGGTTAGTAATAAATACCCACTCCCCTCGCCGCCTAAACCTCTCTTTTATTCTTTCGATCAGACACATTCCGGACTGCTTTAAATGATTTATAGGAATTTATACAGTTGAGGGAAACTGCGACATAGTGACCATTCACCTTAGAGAGACTTTCTGTAATCCTTTACAGGTTAAGTGCCAACCCGGCGCTGCGGTAAAATACTCGCTTTCCACGGGGAACGCTTCAGCCTCCTTGAAAATACAAATCGATTTTCTGCGTGCGATGTTTCGCTGTCGAAGCCTTACTTGTCCTCGCTGGCAAAAAAGCGCCAACTGCGGGGTCTTCAGACTGTTCCTTTCCCGTAGGAGTCTCGCATTTTACCGCAGCTTGTATCGGCATTCTGTAATAGTAAGAGGAAATAACAGTTGAGAAGTTATAGAGATTTTTCTACCCAAAATGCAGAAACTTACAAACAGCGGAGGCTGAACACTTCGCTTTCCCTGGGCACGGCGTCAGCGAGAGGACTACTTGAATTACGATAAAAAAAGAGCTACAGGGTTTCTGCTGGCTCTTTTTTGTTACATCACTATGTCGTTTGAAATTGATAGACGATGGACTCTCCAACCGGCTGATAGCCGATTTTACTGTATATACTGTTAGAAGTTGGATTCGATTTATCCGTATATAAACTGCAAAATGAATAGCCTTGATCAAGCAACTGCTGGGAAAGAGCTGCGACTGCTGCTGTTGCATATCCTTTTCGCTTGTGCTCATTAGGGGTATATACTCCGTTGATGGTTACGCCATTCTTTGATTTTCTCGATTGGTTCACCATTGCAACAGGATTGTGATCTACCATCCAGAGATAACAGGAACCAGTCGAGATAAAGTTGTCCGCCATTTTTTCCGCCTGTACTTCCAATATCGGCTCTCCAGCCTCCTGCCCAAACAGAACAAGCCATTTCATGATGAGATTTTGATGCTCTTTGTCAGCTCTTTTCAAGCTGCCTCTGCCTTTATCCACCGCCCTGACACTCACACTCTCAAGTCGATAGATCAGTTGTTCCATATGCACTTCAAAGGCTTCCCCTGTCAATTTTCTCCAATGCGTCGCAAAGGCTAACGCTGCCTTTTTTGGACCAAGCACTCCTGGTATCACAATCCCCTGCTTATGTAAGTATTCAGCTATTTTCTCATATACAGCCTCGTCCGCATTTGCTACTTCAGGAAGAATTAAATTATTCGGAGGGGTCTGAAGAAAGATATAGATTAATTCTCCCTTCTTTTTCACCATTCCCAAATAAGGTTTAGCTTCCATTGGCCCCTGGACATTTTCCTTAAGACGGTTCAGTAACCCCAAAGCCAGATTATTGCACGCTTCTTTCGGTAACAGTAAAGGCTCGGCCTTCTCACAGAAATCTTCTGGATTGCTGTTAAGTAACACTTCCATATCTTCCATCCCCCTCAACTAAACAAGTTACTAACACAATAGTTTATATGCATGTATTATATTATACATAACGTGTTATTGACTGGAAACGGTAATTGGCATAGGCTTTAAAATAAGGAGTGATACGGATGACGAAAAAAGAAATTGAGGACAGGATCAGAGAACTGAAATCTGATTATGTAAGGATTCAGTCCGATATCGAGAAGCTCGATTCTGTAGGCGGCAATACAGTAAATGCAGAAAAGCAGCTGGAAGAAATGGAAAAAGAATTGGCAGAGCTTAATAAACAGCTGTAAACAGAAACCCGGACAACGAAATGCTGTCCGGGTTTTTCCAATTAGGTTTCTGGATTAGCAGTCACACTTTGGCTATTTTTCTGGTCGTCGATTTTAGCTTTGATTTTATTAAACTCTTTACTCGGCGGGGTAAGACTTACAACCGTATCACCAGGCTCGGCTTTTCTTTTAATTTCTTCTGTGTAATAATCAATCTTTCCTGATGCTTTTAAGATGANCTGGGCACGGCGTCAGCGAGAGGACTACTTGAATTACGATAAAAAAAGAGCTACAGGGTTTCTGCTGGCTCTTTTTTGTTACATCACTATGTCGTTTGAAATTGATAGACGATGGACTCTCCAACCGGCTGATAGCCGATTTTACTGTATATACTGTTAGAAGTTGGATTCGATTTATCCGTATATAAACTGCAAAATGAATAGCCTTGATCAAGCAACTGCTGGGAAAGAGCTGCGACTGCTGCTGTTGCATATCCTTTTCGCTTGTGCTCATTAGGGGTATATACTCCGTTGATGGTTACGCCATTCTTTGATTTTCTCGATTGGTTCACCATTGCAACAGGATTGTGATCTACCATCCAGAGATAACAGGAACCAGTCGAGATAAAGTTGTCCGCCATTTTTTCCGCCTGTACTTCCAATATCGGCTCTCCAGCCTCCTGCCCAAACAGAACAAGCCATTTCATGATGAGATTTTGATGCTCTTTGTCAGCTCTTTTCAAGCTGCCTCTGCCTTTATCCACCGCCCTGACACTCACACTCTCAAGTCGATAGATCAGTTGTTCCATATGCACTTCAAAGGCTTCCCCTGTCAATTTTCTCCAATGCGTCGCAAAGGCTAACGCTGCCTTTTTTGGACCAAGCACTCCTGGTATCACAATCCCCTGCTTATGTAAGTATTCAGCTATTTTCTCATATACAGCCTCGTCCGCATTTGCTACTTCAGGAAGAATTAAATTATTCGGAGGGGTCTGAAGAAAGATATAGATTAATTCTCCCTTCTTTTTCACCATTCCCAAATAAGGTTTAGCTTCCATTGGCCCCTGGACATTTTCCTTAAGACGGTTCAGTAACCCCAAAGCCAGATTATTGCACGCTTCTTTCGGTAACAGTAAAGGCTCGGCCTTCTCACAGAAATCTTCTGGATTGCTGTTAAGTAACACTTCCATATCTTCCATCCCCCTCAACTAAACAAGTTACTAACACAATAGTTTATATGCATGTATTATATTATACATAACGTGTTATTGACTGGAAACGGTAATTGGCATAGGCTTTAAAATAAGGAGTGATACGGATGACGAAAAAAGAAATTGAGGACAGGATCAGAGAACTGAAATCTGATTATGTAAGGATTCAGTCCGATATCGAGAAGCTCGATTCTGTAGGCGGCAATACAGTAAATGCAGAAAAGCAGCTGGAAGAAATGGAAAAAGAATTGGCAGAGCTTAATAAACAGCTGTAAACAGAAACCCGGACAACGAAATGCTGTCCGGGTTTTTCCAATTAGGTTTCTGGATTAGCAGTCACACTTTGGCTATTTTTCTGGTCGTCGATTTTAGCTTTGATTTTATTAAACTCTTTACTCGGCGGGGTAAGACTTACAACCGTATCACCAGGCTCGGCTTTTCTTTTAATTTCTTCTGTGTAATAATCAATCTTTCCTGATGCTTTTAAGATGAACAACAAGGTTGTATCTTCCTCCCGCTCTTGCAAATACCTTTCATACTTATATTGCCCGGTGATGTTTGTTTTTCTCAGAACATAACCGCCTTCTATCTTGTTGATCAAATCTTCCAGAGAAACCCTTTCCGAGAAGAGGACTCTTCCTCCTATCGTCGGGTCCAGATCTTCCACATGGTCTCCGATTTCACTCTGGATGCTTAATTTAAACACATTGCTTCGCCCGAATTCCGGTACAAAGGTCGTGCTGACAAGTGCATTGTATGAATCAAATTCCGTTGCGGAAATTAAATATTCGTACGGTGTCATATCAAATCGGTAATCTGTTTGCTCTGAAAGAATCTCACCTCGATGGAAGGATATCCCTGCCCTTCTGGCTTTACCGAGTCGTTCCCAAGAGGAATCGACAAGGACAGACGGCACTTTCAATTCAGCAAAAATCTTAGCCAATGCTACCGTAAAACTATTGCTTCCGATAATCATTACGCCAGGACGCCCTTCTGCCGACAAGTTCAGTTTCTTTGCCAGCCAGCCAATGGAGAACCCATGGGCCACCACTGTAAAGAACACTAGAGCGAACGTTATCGAAGTAACCAATGCAGCATCTTCAAAACCTTCGTCATATAACACAGATGCAAAGTAGCCGGAGACTGTCAATGCAACTATCCCTCTCGGCGCAATCCAGCCTACCAACAATTTCTCCGATTTGGATAAATCGGTTTTTATTGTGGATAGCAAAATAGATAGCGGACGGACGATGAAGAGCATCAGCAACACGTAACCGATTATTTCAAAATTAAATACCTGGATCAATGTTTCTCTTGTCAGTGACGCTGTCAACATAACAAAAATCGTAGATATCAACAATATGGATATGTTCTCTTTGAAATGACGCATATCCTGGATTGAAGAAATCCTCATATTGGCCAGTGTCATCCCCATGGCCGTGACTGCAAGTAAACCTGTTTCATGTGTGATTTCATCAGAAATCGTAAAGCAGGCGATAACAACCACAAACACCGCTGGAGACTTTAGGAATTCCGGTATATAGCCGCTTTCAAACATCCAGCCAATTCCTTTTCCACATCCCCAACCGAGAAGAACGGCAAAGATGGAAGCCAAAAAGAAAAACAATAAAGAAGTGATATCATTGTTTTCTCCGGTTATAAAGACAATAATTTCGAAAGCGAACACTGCGAGAAGAGCGCCGATCGGATCGACTATGATCCCTTCCCACTTCAATATCTTGGCAGGCCTTGGTTTTAGTTTGGACTGCCTAAGCAATGGAAGGATGACTGTCGGGCCTGTTACGATGAACAACCCGCCGATGACAAATGCAACGGCCCATGACAATCCAGCAACATAATGTGCAGCCAACGATCCGAAAATCCAACTGAGGAATGCCCCGATGGTAACAATCCGGAAGACAGGGCCACCCAATCCTCTTATGTCCTTAAAATGAAGATTCAGGCTTCCTTCAAAAAGAATGATGGCCACCGCCACAGAGACAAGTGGCTGGAACAGTTCTCCGAAATCCTGTTCCGGGTTCATTATCCCCAGGATTGGTCCGGCAAGCAGACCCGCAATCGACATAACCACGATTGCAGGCATTCTGAATCTCCAGGAAAGCCACTGGGACCCAAGGCCAAGCAGGCCTATGATCATAAATTCAAATAAAAGGGAATCAGACATCCTTTTTCCCCCTTCTGTATTTTATAAGTTTACAGCAGCAACTGCCTGTAGATACTGTAATTCTGGATAAGACGTTCCCATAAGCAGTCATTCTAAACACTGATTCCTCTTTCTTCCCTTTATCGGTTCTTACTAAACGACAGGTTAATTACCCTTGTACTGGATAAAATATGGTAATAAAACGCGGATTGACAAATGATAGAGCCGCTGATAGTATAGTTCTGCTATTTATAAATTTCTGAAAAAACCAACTGACGGTTTTATATCTACCCATTAATAATAGAAAAATCGTTGTTTTTTGTTCACCTTGGAGGTTTTATGTTTTGACTAAACACACTTTTTTCATAGGCTTTATGCTTTTTGCTCTGTTTTTCGGCGCAGGGAATTTAATATACCCTCCGACCCTCGGTTTGGAGGCAGGTACCTCTTATTGGTCCGCTATTGCCGGCTTTGTCATCACCGGTGTCGGACTGCCCATTCTGGCAGTCGCTGCAATTGGACTAGTAAAAAATGATGCGACAGAGTTGGGAAAAAGAGTCCATCCAATCTTCGGAATTGTATTTACGACCATTATCTACTTGGCCATCGGGCCTTTTTTCGGTATCCCGAGAGCCGCCAATGTCGCTTATGAAATGGGGATTTCTCCGATAGTTCCACCCACTTTAATAGAGGGTGATTTATTATTGTTATTATTCACCACAGTATTCTTTGGGCTTGTCCTTTTGTTAAGTGCAAATCCCTCTAAAATTGTGGACCGGGTCGGACAATGGCTGACACCTATCTTATTGATTGCTGTCGCAGCTCTCAGCATAGGAGGCTTTTTTCTTCTAGACGAGCCACTGCAGCTTCCTATCGAAAAATATCAGACAGCACCCTTCTTCAAAGGGTTTGTCGAAGGTTACTTGACCATGGATGCAATTGCCGCTCTGGCGTTCGGAATTATTGTCGTAACAGCCTTCCAGGAAAGAGGTGTTAAAGATAACCGGACAATGGTAATGTCCACCATAAAAGCCGGATTAATCTCAGGCGTTGCTTTGACCCTTGTTTATGGTTCTCTCGGATGGATCGGTGCAAAGATGTCCACCCAGGGGAATTTCGAAAATGGAGGGCAAATCCTGTCGAGCGCCACCCAGTTAATATATGGAGATTTTGGATTGCTATTACTGGGAATTATCGTCACACTTGCATGTTTCACTACATCCATTGGGTTGACTGTGGCATGTGGACAGTTTTTTTCCAGGACATTTCAAGTAAGTTACCAAAAAGTGATTTTGATTATTACTGTAGTCAGTTTCCTGGCAGCAAATCTCGGACTTAATCAAATCATTGCTATCTCTGTACCTGTATTGGTAGCTATTTATCCTGTAGCTATCGTGCTCGTGATTTTATCCTTTATCGATAAATGGTTTTCTGGTTCAAAACTGGTCTACCGGGGAGCAATCCTGCTGACAGCTGTCGTCAGTATTTATCAAGGGCTTGTAGAATTCGGACTCCCAATGGCGGCCATCCAGCCTTTAATGGAAGAACTCCCGCTGTTTTCTGTCGGTCTTGGATGGCTTCTTCCGGCTGTAGTAGGTGGAGCTATCGGCGGATTTATCGATCATAAATGACGGCTATCCGCTAAGAGAATCACCAATGAAAATAGTAAATCACAGACTGGTAACTAGACGCAATTTAGTGTGACTTGCTCTACAGATGAGTGCTAGCTTAAATATTTCAGTAGTTGATTAAGAGGGCTGTTTCAGGTGAACAGCCCTCTTTTTTTGCCTATAAAGCATTCACAAAATTATAGCAACACACTCTGTTATTTATTAGAGAAAAAACAGTTGTGTTTGTTAATAAAACAGAAACAGAGAGTTTCTAAAATAACAACTAAGGAGTAGCAAGGATAAATCGGATTTCCTTTGCCTTCAAAACTCGGGCTTAGTAAAAAATACCTGAGAGCATTATGGGCTAGTTTAGACATTAACCGACAAGTTGGTTAGGAACATCGAATTAGTGATCGGTTTTTACGTCGAAGAAACCTCTTTTTTTTAAACATTAGTGTCTGATTTTTCCATATTTTTTCAAAATACCTGTGCTAGCATTGCTTATGTAAGCGCTTTAATTAAAAGGGAGGAGGGTTAGTAGTATTTTACAGTTGCTTACGTTTGCAGGGAATGATAAATAAAGGAAAGTAAATCTATCAAGAATGTACATATGTTTCCCTGACTGACTATTTATAATAACGGGAGGATATTTTGCAAATGACAAAGGGGAGAACATCAATCCAACGAATTTGTGTACTGTTTCTCTGCGTACTTCTGGCTATTACAAGTATGCCCTTAAGTCCGATCAATGTTTCGGCAGCGGAGGACTCAACTAATGTAGAGAAATTGTTTGATTTTGGAAATGAAGACAGTGCTGTTGCAGAAGGATATTTGCAAGTCACACCTGCAACAAGCTATACCGAAGAACAAGGGTATGGTTTTTCAAACTTAGAGAACGTGACAGCAGAGAGTCGGGATGGAGAGGATGCATTAAAGAGAGATTTTGTTTCCTATTCAGAGGATACCGTTTTCCAAGTGGACCTTCCGAATGGCGACTATCGCGTTCAGGTGACGGTCGGTGACCAGGAAGATACAACTGACTTTGGTGTGAAGGCGGAATCCATTCAAAAAGTCCAAAACACATCTTTGAAGGCAGGGGAGGTTACAGACCGTGACTTTGAGATTGCTTTAATTGATGGACAATTGTCTATCGAGTTAACCGGAACCGATCCAAAGATCAATGCCATATCTATTATAAAGCTTCCGGAACGATCGGCCTCTGACCACCCGACGGTTTACACAGCAAGCGACTCTACCGCTCAAACTTACGACCCCTATTGGAAACCACAAGCAGGCTGGGGACAGATGCTTGATCGTTTTTTTGAATCAGAGGTGACAATAGAAAACCATGCAATCGGCGGACGAAGCTCCAAGACCTTTTATACGGAAGGCCGATTAGATACGATATTACGAGAAATCAAGCCAGATGACTACTTACTAATTCAATTCGGACATAATGATTCTACCGCAAGTGTTCCAGACCGATATACACCTGTAGAGGACTATAAGGAATATTTAAAAACTTATGTAACAGGAGTACGCCAGCGCGGGGCCATTCCTATTTTGATAACTCCAGTCGGTAGGCGCGATTTTAACCCTGATACAGGACAATTCAATGTTAGCTTCCCCGAATATATACAAGGCATGGAAGAAGTTGCTGAAGAATTGGATGTTTTACTCGTCGATTTAAGTACCCTGAGCCGCGAGTATTACAACGAAATCGGCCCTGAAGGAACTCTTTCCGTATTCATGCATATTGATCCAGGCGTATACGAGGCCTATCCTGATGGTAGAGCTGATGATACACACTTCCAGGAGTATGGCGCCATTCAAATTGCCAGGCTGCTTTCAGGAGGGATAAAAGAACTCGATACACCTCTCGCAAACTACGTGGCTGATATAACACCTCCAGACAACGTACCAGACAAACCTGCAGGACTAACTGTTTCCAATATAAGCAATGCTGGAGCTGTCCTTACTTGGGAAGCTGTAGAGAATGCTGATATATATCGGATTTACCGAAAACTGAAAGAGGAAACAGAGTTCAAGATGATTAGTACTTCAACAATACCTCAACTGAACATGACAGGAATGGATGAAGGAAAAACGTATGATATTTTCGTTACAGGAGTGAACGCAAAAGGCGAATCGGAACAATCTGATATCATTCAAGTCACTACAAAAGAGGCTTCATATAAGTATGATTTCGGACCAGAAGATTCTCCCGTTGCGGATGGATATACCGAAGTCAATCCATCTACACTATATACAAAAGAAAGAGGTTATGGCCTGGATAGCAACGAAGGAGTGATACACCGTGACCGCGGCGGCGACAAGTTGCTCCGTGATTGGATCGGCTATTTCTCTGTCGGCTGGGATTTCAATGTCGATGTACCGAATGGATTATATGCTGTAAAGGTCCATGTTGGAGACTTTCTTGGCAGTGCCAGGACCGATCTATCCATTGAGGGAAATGGTTATGGAGCGGTTAATGCTCCTAAACAAGGATCCACAAACAAAGTGATACCGGAAGTAGCCATAACTGATGGTCAAATGAATGTCCATTTCGGAGGTTCCACCGGTATTGCTAACGGTTTGGAATTAACACCAATTCTATTGGCACCTTCTGAATTAACATTAGAAGATCAATCTTTGGAAGCAACTAACGCTTCTGCGACAATTTCCTGGAAAGCCGCCGAAGGAGCATCTTCTTATAATATTTACAGAAGAACGATAGGATCCAATAAAACAGACTTAATCGACAGCACTACTGAAACATCGTACACAGATACAGATGTATCGGTTGGAATGGAATATGAATATACCGTCACGACGATTGACAATGTTGATACTGAAACAGTTCCGTCAGTTCCACTAGTCGTCAAAATGATTGACGAGTCACAGGAAGCGCCAAAAGCTCCTGAAAACCTCACACTTGGCGATGTAAATAAAAATGACATAACCCTTAGCTGGGGCGAATCCAAAAACGCTGTATCTTATCTTGTGTACAGGGCGGAAAATATAGACGGTGACTATAAACTTGTCGGCCAGACAAGCGGTCACAGCTTTACTGACAAATCAGTTTTGACTACCATTCCATATTTCTACAAAGTTGCGGCAGTAAATGCCGGTGGGATATCTGAACAGTCATCAGCCTTGGAAACTCCAGCTGTGACAAAGTTGCAAAAGCAAATGGAGGACATTGACAGAGCACCTGTTGCCATGAAAACAGATGAAGGCGTGCTTATCAGTTGGAGAATGTTGGGCACAGACCCTGCCGAAATTGGCTTTAATATTTACCGGGATGGCGAGCTGCTTACAAAAGAGCCTTTAACAGACAGGACAAACTTTGTTGACGAGAGTGGAAATTCAAACTCAGTCTATGAGATTCACCCAATTGTAGATGGAAAACCGAAAGGATCGAGAAGTAAGACAGAAGTATTGGAAAACAATTTTTTCGATATACCATTAAACAAACCCGAAGACGGGGAAACGCCACTAGGTGACCCATACACATACAGAGCAAATGATGCCAGTGTCGGTGATTTAGATGGTGACGGTGAATATGAGATTATCGTCAAATGGGATCCATCCAATTCGAAAGATAATTCTCAGTCAGGTTATACAGGAAATGTTTATCTGGATGCTTATGAAATGGACGGTACTCAACTTTGGAGGATGGATCTCGGGGTAAATATTCGGGCAGGAGCCCACTATACCCAGTTTATCGTTTATGATTTCGACGGCAACGGCAAGGCAGAGATTGCATTGAAAACTGCCGACGGCACAATTGACGGTCAAGGTAATGTCATCGGCAGAGAAAACGCAGATCATCGATATACAAGTGGATATGTCTTACAAGGTGATGAATACCTCACCATTTTTGATGGTGCGACAGGAGCTGCCATTGATACAGTGGACTACGACCCTCCACGTGGTGATGTATCCTCCTGGGGTGACAGCTATGGTAACAGAGTGGACCGCTTCCTTGCTGGAGTTGCCTATTTGAACGGAGAAACACCAAGTCTTATTATGGCACGCGGCTACTATACGAGATCAGTTGTCGTTGCTTACACATTTGAAGAAGGCAAACTTGCTAAGCAGTGGAAATTTGATACAAATAACGAAGGGTACAGCGATTGGGCAGGTCAAGGATATCATTCCCTGAGTGTTGCAGATGTCGATAATGATCAAAAAGATGAAATTGTCTATGGTCAAATCACTATTGACGATGACGGCACTGGATTGTATAACTCGGGTTTGGGACATGGTGATGCATTACACGTCAGCGACTTCCTACCAAGCCGTGAAGGATTGGAAATCTTCTCAGCACAAGAACATACTGATTCCCCTTATGGTTATGACATGCGGGATGCCAGAACCGGTGAAATTATTTGGGGAGTAGAAACCGGCCAAGACACTGGAAGAGGTTTAGCAGCTGATGTAGACCCGACGAATGAAGGCGCCGAAGCATGGGCTGTCGATGGTGCATGGAACAGTACAACCGGAGGGTTGCATACTGCAGAAGGTGAGAAAATCTCCGATTCGATTCCTAGTGCCAATTTTGCAATCTGGTGGGATGGCGACCCGCTCCGTGAGCTACTGAATCATGAGTGGGATGAGGCTGCGGGTACAGGAATCGGTACCATCGAAAAATGGGACTACGAGAACAAGGAAACAAAAACACTTTTAAAAGCGGAGGGTACTCTTTCAAACAATTCAACGAAAGGGACACCTGCACTGCAAGCCGATTTATTTGGCGATTGGCGGGAAGAAGCTATATGGAGAACCGAAGACAGTAGCGCATTACGAGTATATATGACTACAGAAAGTTCAGACCACAAGATTTTTACTCTGATGCATGATCCACAATACAGAACCGCTGTTGCATGGCAAAACGTCGGCTATAACCAGCCGCCGCATCCTAGCTTCTTCATTGGAGAAGGAATGACAGAACCGGCTCTTCCTTCTATCGATGTTGTCAAAGTGAAACATAAAGATGAATTACCGCCAATCACCACACATTCCATTGAACAGAAAGAGACAAACGGATGGTATAACAAGGAAGTTACCATTAACCTGTCTGCTGCAGACGATGAAACAGATGTTGCCGCTACTTACTATACTGTTGATGGCAAACAACAGACCGGTAACACACTGGTAATTAAGGATGATGGGAAACACGAGGTAGAATATTGGAGTGAAGACAGCAATGGGAATGTGGAAAATAAAAAGACACTTACCATATCGATTGATAAGACAGCACCAACTATCACTTTCTCGGCAGAAGACGGTACTATATTCTCCGTTTCTGACCATGTAACAATCACATGTGAAGCGGAGGACGATTTATCAGGGGTCGATAGTTCAACTTGTAAAGAGTGGGATGGTCCAGCCTATTCGTTTGGACTTGGTGCCCAACTTTTAAAAGCAGAGGCAACTGATAAAGCCGGAAACACTTCCAGCGAAGAGTTAGAAATCAATATAGAAGTGGATTACAGCAGCCTTGGCTCCTTGACAGAACAATTTGCCGATGGTAACGTGAACGGTTTAATCTCAAAACTAAGGGTCGCTGAAAAATCGGCTGAAAAAGAAAATACAAAGGCCCACAACAACCAACTTGGTGCTTACATGAATCAGGTAAAGGCCAAAACAGGGAAACTTTTCACAGAAAATGAGGCTGAGGTGCTTCACCAGCTTGCACAATCACTTGAAAAATAGTCAATTTTAATCTACTATTTACATTTAAGAAGGCTGCCTTAACGGCAGCCTTCTTATTTAAATTACCCATTTACTACAGTTCCACCATTCACATGCAATATTTGACCTGATACATAGGAAGAATCATCAGAAGCGAGATATACATAGGTAGGAGCCAATTCGTCAGGTTGACCTGGCCTTTTCATCGGTACACTACTTCCAAATCCTTCGACCCCGTTTTCGTCAAATGTAGAAGGAATTAATGGCGTCCAAATCGGACCGGGTGCAACACCGTTTACACGGATTCCCTGTTCAGCCAAGGATTGGGATAAGGAACGTGTAAAGGAGGTAATGGCACCTTTTGTAGCCGAGTAATCAATTAAGGTCGGAGCCCCTTTATATGCCGTAATAGAAGTCGTATTAATAATGGAGCTCCCTTCTTTCATATATTCCAATGCTGCTTTTGTTAAATGGAACATGCTAAAAATATTGGTCCGGAAAGTTTTCTCAAGTTGTTCTGTGCTTATATCCTTTAAGGAGGACTGGGGATGTTGTTCAGCAGCATTGTTCACAAGGACATCTAATTTGCCAAATTGATCGATCACCTGATTGATCAATTGTTTACAAAATTGTTCATCACCGATGTCTCCAGGGATCAACAAGCATTTAGCTCCCTCTTTTTCTACATGCCGCTTCGTTTCTTCGGCATCTCCATGCTCATTCAGATAAGATATAGCGACATCCGCACCTTCTTTGGCAAAGGCCACAGCTGTTGCTCTTCCTATTCCGCTGTCCCCGCCTGTAATCAAGGTAGCTTTTCCTTCCATTCGTTTAGAACCGGCCAGATTGCCCTTGAACTGTGGTAAAGGATTCATTTCCGACTCTATGCCAGGCTGTTGATTTTGGTGCTGTGCAGGAATATTCTTTGGTTTTTGATTTGTCATAATCAATCTCCTTTCCGTTATATCTTTCCCTAAATTTCCCCTGTATTATTAAAAGTTAAACGCTTTCAATATAGAACTTGCATTTTTACGTCCTCCCTGCCAGTGTGCAAAACATGTTAGGATAGAAAAGAAGCTTATCCCAATCAGCAAATTAACAAATTTTTTTGATCATATTGATAGATAAAGGATGACTAGAATGATGCTTGAAAGCACCCAGCAAATTTTAGAAGATTACTTTGGTTTCCAAACTTTCAGACCAGGTCAGAAAACGGTAATTGACTTTGTTGTCAATAGAGAAAATACATTGGCTATCATGCCAACCGGTGGTGGAAAATCACTATGTTATCAAGTTCCCGGACTCGCAATGGAAGGAACCGCAATCGTTATCTCTCCGCTTATTTCGTTAATGAAAGATCAGGTAGATTCCTTAACTTCCCAGGGAATAGAAGCCACCTATATTAACAGCTCACTAGATACCGAATCTTTTCATCAACGAATGCATCAGCTCAGACAAGGAAAATACAAGTTTGTCTATGTAGCTCCTGAACGTTTTGAATCTTCTATATTCCTGGAATCGATTGAATCCATTCCCCTTTCTTTGATTGCTTTTGATGAAGCTCACTGTATTTCCCAATGGGGGCATGATTTCAGGCCAAGTTACAGATCAATCGTACCCATACTTGAGCAAATCCAAGATTTGCCAGTAATTGTTGCTTTGACGGCTACTGCCACAGATGAAGTGAAACAAGATATCCGCCGCCTGCTGCATGTAAAAGACGACCATGTCATTAACACAGGCTTCGCCAGGGATAACCTTTCCTTCCACCTGGTTAAAGGGCGAAACAAACAGGATTTTCTGCTCGACTATGTTACACAAAGAAAACAGGAAGCCGGTATCGTTTATACTGCAACAAGAAAACAGACAGATACCGTACATCAACTGCTCAAAGCAAAAGGATACAATGCTGCCAAGTATCACGCAGGGCTAAGCGAAAACATCCGTAAGCAGGAGCAGAATGATTTTATTAACGACAAAAAAACAATTATCGTGGCAACAAATGCATTTGGAATGGGAATAGATAAATCGAATGTCCGGTATGTGATTCACTATTCGCTGCCAATGAACATTGAATCCTACTATCAGGAGGCAGGACGCGCCGGGCGGGATGGTGAGCCCAGTGAATGTATTCTGCTGTTTGGCGGACAGGATATTCAATTACAAAAGTATCTGATTGAACAATCGCTTATGGCTGAAGACAAGAAAACAAAGGAATACCAAAAACTGCAGGCAATGATTAACTATTGTCATACCAATACTTGCCTGCAAACGTACATCCTTCATTATTTTAATGACAACTCTGTCAAAGCGGATTGTGGAAAGTGCAGCAATTGCTTAAATGATGGGGAACAAGAAGATATGACGAAAGAAGCCCAAATGGTGCTTTCTTGTGTTAAAAGAATGGGTGAACGCTTTGGCGCCGGAATGACTGCCAAAGTGTTAAAAGGTTCCAAAGATAAAAAGGTTCGCGAATTCCAATTTGATCAGCTGTCAACCTATGGATTGATGTCTGCATACACGGAAAAAGAAATAACCAGCTTTATTCATTTTCTGGTAGCAGAAAATATCCTCTCCGCCGGGGAAGACCGTTATCCCATTTTAAAATTAACCGGCCTGGCATCCGAAGTGCTTAAAGGCCAAAAACAGGTAATGATACAAACCGGATTTGTTAAAAGCCCAATTTCAGAAGATTACAATGAGGAACTGTTTGAAGTGTTAAGGCAGCTTAGAAAACGGATAGCCGAGGAAGAAAAAGTCCCCCCTTATGTGTTATTTTCTGATGCCACCCTAAAAGAAATGTGCCGATATTTTCCTAGGAACAAACATGAAATGCTTCAGATTAAAGGGGTCGGCAACAGGAAGTACGAGCAATATGGGGAAGTGTTCTTACAGGCTGTAGAGCCTTGGTGTGAACAGGAAGCCAGGACGACTGAGGCCAAAGCAGACGGCTTAATGGAACAAGTACCTTCTTTTACGAAAAAACAACCAAAAGATGACGCACCAAGCCATCTTATCAGTTATAACCTTTTCATCGATGGAGAAACCATTGAAACTGTCGCAACCAAACGCAATATAACAACCCAGACAGTCACCAACCACCTCTTTAAAGCTTATAAAGAAGGTAGTCCCATCCCATGGGATCGGTTGTTTAATGAAGAACAGGAGCAAGCAGTACTTGAAGTCCGTGCCCAGATTGATGAGCCGAAATTAAAGCCATTGAAAGAGGCACTGCCAACGGAATTCAATTATACAATTATCAAATCAGTTCTCATAAAGCATGGCATGTTACTGTAATTTTGAAACGGGAGTTTTATTTAACTTGAGCTCTCTTTAATAAAATTAAGAGGCAGTCCCGGGTGGACTGCCTCTTTTTTATTTATATACTGTTACTGATATCACTTTGTTTATGGCGCTCCTGACATTCTTTGCAAAGTTTCACTTTTTCTTCCTGTTTGCTTGTAAGAAGCTTTCCGCAATTACTGCACTTTTCAAATTCGTTGGGGTTTGTTTGAAAACCCATGAATTCTCCTTCATTACGCCTTACCATGTAAATTCTCCTTTCGGTATTTTATCGAAATAACCGAACTTATAAGAAGAATTTACCCCCGGTTTGTCTACTTCAAACCACAGTATTATTTAAGCATCGAAATCCAACGCCCAGCTGCCCTTTCGGAAAACAGGCTCAGAATTCTCGTCTGCTGTCACTCCATCGATATCAAGATCTGCAGAGCCAATCATGAAATCAACATGTGTCAGACTATCATTGACACCGTGCTTGTCAAGCTGTTCATCATCCATCTTCGCTCCACCCTCAAGGCTTGTCGGATAAGCCTTTCCGAGGGCTACATGACAGGAAGCATTTTCGTCGTAAAGGGTATTGTAGAAAATTAAACCTGACTGGGAAATCGGTGATTCATGAGGTACGAGTGCAATTTCCCCGAGCCGGCGTGCTCCCTCATCTGTATCGAGTAAGTGTTTCAAAGTATCATAACCTTGTTCAGCCTTGAAGTCGGCCACTTTTCCATCTTTGAAAGTAAGACTGAAGTTATCAATCAAATTGCCGCCGTAATTCAATGGTTTAGTACTTGAAACAGTGCCATTGACACCGTACTTGTGTGGAAGGGTGAAAACTTCCTCCGTCGGCATATTCGGATTGAAATCCCTGCCTGTTTCAGTTTTTGCCGAGCCGCCTTTCCATATATGTCCTTCCGGAAGTTCCAGTTCAAGGTCGGTGCCCGGTGCCTTATATATCAATTTCTTGTATTGTTTTTTGTTCAGGAATTCACGGGCCTTTCTCAAAGTGGCATTATGATCATTCCAAGCAGCTATCGGGTCTTCCCGATCAACGCGGACAATTTTGAAGATTTGCTCCCATAGGGATTCAACCGCATCCTCTTTTGACTTGTCCGGGAAAATTTTTTGAGCCCAATCGCCGGTCGGAATGGAAATAATCGACCAGGGAATTCGGTCGTTCATTGTGTATTTTCTAAATTCCTTCATCGCTTCGGCATTTGCTTTTGCAGCTTTAGCCACTCTGCCCGCATCGATGTCTTTCAATAGATCTGGGTTTGTTGAGCGAATGGAAAGGACCGCAGCCCCTTCTTCTGCAAATGAAACGTATTTATCCACCTGCCATTGCGGTACATTCGTTAAAACTTCTTCAGGTGCATTCTCATACTTTAATAAATTGATCTCATCGTCTGTCCAATTAATATGCACATTTTTGGCACCCAGTTCATAAGCCTTCTTGACTACGATTCTGGTGAAGTCAGCTCCCTCGATCGGAGCATTAATCATAATTGACTGATTATCCTGTATATTAACGCCGGTCTTTAATGCCAATTCTGCATACTTCTCAAGATTCTTGCGTTCTGCCATTTTGATCCCCTCCAAATGTTCGACCAAAGGTCTCTAAATTTTACCAGTTCTATTATTTCATAAAATCAGCAAAGTAACAATTTTCTTACGATTCATGTTCAATTGTTGTGTTCAAGCTCTTCTACCAGCAATGAAAGCTCGGTCCAGCGTTCCATTGCTTCCTCCAATTTCTGCTCAAGCTCTTCTTGTCTTTGAAAGAGCTTCTGGACTTGGTCCAAATCGCTTCCAGCCTCATTTATTCCCTGTTTTGTTTCTTCCAGTTCTTCCTCCAGAGAAGTGATTTTATCTTCGATTTCGTTCCATTCTTTTTGCTCATTATAGGATAGTTTTTTCTTCTTTTTCGGCAGTTTCTTCTGCTCTTTCTCAGGCTTTGCGACAGCAGCTTGCTGATTGACCTTTCCGTCATCCAGGTAATCGGTATAATTGCCGTAATACAACCGCGGGGTTGGTTTGCCTTCAAATGCGATTAAACGGTCTACTACCCGGTCAAGGAAGTACCGGTCATGCGAGACAGTAATGACAACGCCCGGAAACTGATCCAAATAGTCCTCCAGTACACCTAGTGTCTGGGTATCGAGGTCATTTGTCGGCTCATCGAGGAATAAAACATTCGGTTCCTCCATTAGAACTCTCAATAAATACAAACGTCTGCGCTCCCCGCCTGAAAGCTTGCGGATATAAGTCCACTGTTGTGATCGGGGAAACAAGAAACGTTCCAGCATTTGTTCCGCAGTAACGATGTCGCCACCGGCTGTGTGGACAACTTCTGCCTGTTCCTTTATATACTCCACCACACGCAGATTTTCATCCATCTCAGCGTGATCCTGGGTATAATAACCTATTTTCACTGTCGGCCCCATATCGATAGTACCTTTATCAGCAGCGGTTCTGCCTGCCATCATGTTCAACAAGGTCGTCTTGCCGCTACCATTCGGACCAATGATGCCTATCCTGTCTTCTGGTGTTACAAGATAGCTGAAATCATCTATAAGTACCTGGCTTCCATAAGACTTTCCAACAGATTCAAGTTCTAGAACCTTCTTCCCGAGCCGTGAGGAACCAATTTGAAAATCCAACTGCTGCTGGCTCGTATCGAACTTCATTTGTTTCATTTCCTCGGCCCGTTGCTTTCGCGCTTTTTGTTTTGTAGATCTAGCCTTCGCCCCTCTTCTCAGCCATTCCAATTCACGTCGCAAAGTGTTCCGGTGCTTTTGTTCCTGTTGAATTTCCAATGCTTCCCGTTCTGCTTTTTTTTCCAAAAACAATTCATAATTGCCCTCATAAGTATATAGCTGGCCTTTTTCCAACTCATAAATGCGATTAGTGATTCGGTTTAGGAAATACCGGTCATGCGTGACCAGTATAATTGCGCCGTTGTATTGAGGCAGATAGCTTTCCAGCCACTCAATTGTTGCATTATCCAAATGGTTTGTGGGCTCATCAAAGATCAACAGGTCAGCTGGTTGGATTAAAGCCCTGGCGATTGCAACCCGTTTTTTCTGACCACCGGAGAGATTGGCTGTCTGCTTGTCGAATTCCCCGACACCCAACTTAGTCAAAATGGTCTTGGCAGCAGTGTTGGCGTCCCATGCTTCATTCTCTTCCATCCGTTGTTGGGCTTGAAGCAGTTTTTCCTGCAAGTCGGCATCTTCGGGGTTTTTCTCGAGCTCTTTCAGGGTCCATTCATATTCTCTCATCGTTTTCATTGTGACAGATTCCCCATAGTAAATTTGCTCGAGTACGGTAAGCTCAGGGTCTAATTCAGGCTCTTGCTGCAAGTATTCAACCCGGAAATCGTTGGCATGTTTAATTGTGCCGTTTTCTTTTGATTCAATGCCGGCAATCACCTTCAGCAAAGTAGACTTGCCTGTACCATTGACACCGATCAGTCCGATACGTTCTTTTGCCTCGATTGTGAAAGATATATGGTCAAAGAGTACTTTGTCGCCATATGATTTATATAAATCTTCTACAGTTATTAAACTCACTATTTTCACCCTTTAGCGCCTTGATATATTTCCATAGCAACTTCTCATCCATTCAATTATAAAGGAATCGCCAATAAGTTGAAACAACCGGGCGCTCAGGCACTATAATTCTGGTCTGGTTTTTAATATTATTATTTTTGCTTTCTTTCATAAAAACTGCGACATAACTTTTTGTGGATTCCTATCATCCTTTTCGGATTGAGTGGTGAGACATCGCTGCGGAAAAATACTCGCTTTCCGTGGGGAACGCTTCAGCCAGGGTACTACTTGAGTAGGCTCCTTTGCTCCCTTGGGACTGCGATTACTCGTCCCACCGAAGACCTTTTGGGACTGCGGTTACTCGTCCCACCGAAAACCATGCGTCGAGGAAGCTTACTACGAAGCGATACTAGAAGACGCAGACGCATCACTGTGGGGTCTTCAGACTGTTCCTTTCCCACTGGAGTCTCGCATTTTTCCGCAGCTTGGTATAGTTCATCTGATTAAGTGAGAAGTGGTCCGAAAATATGTCTAACATGGCATATTCCAGCCAAGATTCAGAGAACTCTTACCAGCGAAGGCAGAACACGGAGACTCCTATAGGAAAAGCGCGTGTCCGAAGACCCCGCAAGAAGCGTTCCTGAGGAGGCTGAGGCCGTGCCCATGGAAAGCGAAGTGTTCTGCCGCAGCGAGGCCATACCAGTCTTTATAATCAGAACGAGAGGAAGTCTCCCTTGAATGAATTTTCATTATGTCGCACATTTCAAAAGGGATATTCTCGGTGGGTTGGTAATTGCTGCTTTAACGAATGATGGACGAGGAACGCGAAAAGAGGAAGAAGCGGTTTGCTTCTTCCTCTTTTCATTTTCTTTATTTACCGCCTTCTTTATAGGACGTCTGGTCCCGGCCCCAGTATTCCATACCGGAAACACCTTCGAGATGGTCCCTGTAAAAGACTGGGTCTTTCCCTTGCTTTTTTTGACGGCGGTAATCCTGTAATGCCATATATGCCACTTTGGATAGCATGGCAATCGCATATAGATTGATAAGCGCCATGATCGCCATGGATAAGTCGGCCATGCTCCAAACAAGATCAAATGTCTGCATCGCTCCGAATATCACCATCAGAAGCACGGCAACACGATAAATTGTCAAAGCTGTTTTACTGCTTTTAATAAATTGGATATTGGTTTCCCCATAATAGTAATTTCCTAAGATGGAAGAGTAGGCAAAAAGAAAGATTGCAACTGCCACAAAAACGGATGCCCATGGCCCGATTTGCGTTTCGAAAGCACTCTGGGTAATCTGGATTCCTTGCAGGGAACTGCCTGCATACCCTTCTGTCGTTAAAATGATAAGTGCTGTTGCACTGCATATCACCAATGTATCGATAAACACTCCCAAAGTCTGAATAAGACCTTGCTTAACTGGATGTGTCACCTCCGCAGTCGCCGCTGCATTCGGTGCACTACCCATTCCGGCTTCATTCGAGAACAGTCCTCGCTTTATCCCCATCATGATCGCGGCACCAAATCCACCACCGGCAATTTCCCTTAGACCGAAGGCATTTAGAAAGATCAACTGGAACATTTCCGGAATTGCCGCATAGTTAGCCGCCAAAATATAGAGTGCAAGCAAAACATATAATATGGCCATTATCGGTATGATGAATTGAGTGACTCTGGCGATACTTCTAAGTCCACCGAAAATGACAAGCGCAGTTAAAATAGTCAAAATTACTGCCGCCCAACCAGGATTGATCCCAAAGGATTCTTCGAATGCCAGCCTGATCGTGTTTGATTGTACAGAATTAAATACCAGCCCGTAGGTAAATGTGATAATTACTGCAAACACAATGCCAAGCCAGCGTTTCTTCAAGCCCTTTTCAATATAATATGCAGGGCCTCCGCGATACTGGTTTTTGTCAGGAACCTTATATACCTGAGCAAGCGTACTCTCGATAAAACTGGTCGCTCCACCTAAAAGGGCGATAACCCACATCCAGAACACGGCTCCAGGTCCACCTGCTGCAATGGCAGATGCAACACCTGCCAAGTTTCCCGTTCCGACCCTGGATGCCGTACTTATGGTAAATGCCTGGAAAGCAGAAGTTCCTTTTTTTCCTTTAGCACTGATTGTCCGTTTATCAAATAAAACGCGGAACATTTCCGGGATGTATGTAAACTGTGCAAATCGCGTTAAGATGGTAAAAATCAGACCAAGCCCGATCAATACGGCAATCAATACATAGCCCCATAACAAGTCATTAATCCCGCCTAATAAGTCTTCAAACATACTTTTCCTCCTACCCTGTCGATTGTCTAATTCTCTTAAGCATGTCTGCTTAAAAAACAATCACCTTGTCTATTCTACACGTTTTCCTTCAAAAACTAAAAGGGCTGTCCCAATCATCCGGGACAGCCCCCTGTATAATAATCCTATTTGCAAATAGGTTATTTTAACAGATCCGCGAACTCATTAGCTGCTGTAATGCTTGATTGCGGGTTTTGACCTGTTATGAGGTTGCCGTCTGTCACGACATAATCGGAGAAAGATTCACCCTTAGTGAACTCTGCGCCTTCCCCTCTTAAACTGCTTTCCAACTTGAAAGGAAGTTGGTCCATCAGGTTCATCTGCTGTTCTTCATCATTCGTGAAGGCCGTGACCCTTCTTCCGTCAACAAGTTTGCGGCCGTTGGAAAGTGTAACATTCACAAATCCGGCTGGCCCATGGCAGACAGCACCTATCGGCTTATTATTTTCAGCAAATTCTTTTAAAATCGTCTGCATGGCACTATTGTTTGGAAAGTCTACCATTGTTCCATGACCACCAGGTAAGAAAACACCGTCAAATTGACTAGGATCCTGCGCACCGAGGTTTTCGGTATTTTCCAGTAAATTTACCGGTTTTTCCAACTCATCTGGCGCTTCGTCTTCGTAACTGTTTGGATCCAACGGTACATTACCCCCCTCAGGGCTTGCCACCGTTATATCGAAGCCTGCTTTTTCAAATACGCTGAATGGTTCGCCATATTCAGATAACCATAGACCTGTTTGATGATCGCCCATCTGTTGAGCGCCAGTCACAATCATTAGTACTTTTTTTGCCATCACTTCTGCCTCCTTTATAAGGCTGTTTCAGTTTATGTTTTTCCATCTTTTTTGTATTTTTAAACTTCAAATTTGCCCGGGGCCGATTAAAAAAGGACACCGTTTTCCGTAATCGGAAAAAGTGCCCATCTCTATTTATGAGGAAAATTGATAGTGGATGCCGAATGGATCGATTACTTCTAATGTCCCTGCATCCAAGATTTTTTTATCTATGAGGTTCCGTAAATCGGTATTGCTGACTTGTACGGAAGCTTTTTTTAAGCCTACAACAACATGATCGGGTACTTTTGCCCCTGTCCCCTGCCAAGTGTTTAAACCAATGTGATGATGATATCCTTCTCCCGACACAAACAGCACTTGTTCGCCAAATTCGATCGTACTGTCAAGGCCGAGCTTTTCGACATAAAAATGCCTTGCCGCCGGGATGTCCGATACATGAAAATGCAAATGACCGATTATGGTGCCTTCAGGAAAACCGCTCCACGCATGATCGCCATGTGTTAACAAGTCCTCTACATCCAACGGGTTTGTGGCAACCTTGATATTTCCCTGCGAATCATACCAGCTCTTGCTGGATCTGTCCGCATACACCTCGATACCGATTCCGTCCGGATCTTGCAAATAAACAGCCTCACTGAAAAGATGGTCGGATGCTCCTGTAAGAGGATATTTCACTTGAAGCATATGTTCCAGGAATGCAGAAAGGTGTTCACGGCCCGGAACCAGAATCGCAAAATGATAAATACCCGTCATCCCCCTTGTCGGTTGAGGAGCGGATCGATATTCTGTCAACTCTACCAGTTTCCTCCCTCCAGCCCCCAGAATTGCCTTACCATCAGATTTCTCCATTAAAGCAAAACCCAATATCTGCAGGTAAAAATCCAATGATCGTTCTAAATCTCGGACTATTAATTCGATATGATCGATGCGGAAACATTCCAATTTGTCCTGGTTCATATTTACTATACCATCCTTATATGTTATTCTATTATCAGTTACTTTTAGTAAGTAAGTGTATATTAGTAATAAATTTCTGTCAATATCTCCTTTCATACTCGTCCATAATAAGATATATTAGAAGAAGCAGGGGTGATTACAATGCAGGAATTATGTCCTAAATTCGAAAAGGCGATGCAGCTATTCGGAAAAAGATGGGTCGGCCTCATCCTATTTGAACTGCTGGAAGGATCGAAACGTTTTTCCGAAATGGAAACAGACCTCCCTATCAGCGGCAGATTGCTTTCAGACCGTCTGAAAATGCTGGAACAAGAACAAATCGTTGAAAGAAAAATATATTCAGAGTTTCCTGTCAGGATTGAATACCAACTAACTGACAAAGGGAAAGCTTTAAAACCTGTCATCAAAGAAATTCAAAGCTGGTCCGAAAACTGGGTGACAGCGGAAGAATTAGAGAACAACGTATAATATTCTTGATACTGCCGACTCTCCAAAGCTGATGGGAATTCACGTCTGTGACAGCTGGCCGCCGTGCAGGATGATTCGATAGATAACAGCCGCTTCCGTAAAGGCAGCGGCTTTTTGTATGATAAGCCAATTGATAAAAAGGCAGGGATACTGGCATTGAAACAAGAACACGCTAATCGATTGAAAGAATCCTATTTGAAAAGGTCATCTAATACACACAGGAAAAAATTCGGTCAATATTTCACACCGGACTTTCTGGCACGTTTGATGGCGAACTGGGTACTGTCTTCAGAAAACTGCCGGACAGTTTTGGACCCCGCCTTCGGACTCGGTGATTTAATCGAAGATATTCCCGAAAATGTCACCGTGGACGGTTTTGAAATAGAACCCTTCATCCTCTCTTACGCTGAGCAGAAGTTTTCCAACAAGAACAATATCCGTCTATATGAGGAAGACTTTTTATACTCCGATTGGAAAGCGGCTTACGATGGAGTCATTTGCAATCCTCCCTATATCCGCTTTAAACATTACGAGCAAAAACAAGCATACCTGAACCTTTTCCACGACAAGCTTGGCTTAAAGTTGTCCGGGTTTACCAACATGTATGTGTTGTTCATGATCAAAGCTTTGACACAGTTAAAGCAAAACGGCCGTGCTGCTTTTATTATTCCCTCCGATTTTCTGAATGCCAGATATGGTACCGAGATCAAGGAATATCTTTTATCCCAGAACAATCTTCAGCTTGTTGCTGTCACGGATTTCAAGGTAGGCTGGTTCGACCAGGCTGCCACGACTTCTGCAATATTCTTTTTCGACAACAAACACCAAACCACACAGACAGAATTTGTCTCCATGACCACGAGCGATGATTTATCAAAGCTGGAAGCTTATGTATTAAACTTCTATAACATGCCGGCGCTTGGGAGCATCCGCAAGCACAAAGACATGAACCCAGGTGATAAGTGGCGAAAATATTATCAGCCGGAGCGCCCGGACCATTATTCAAACGTCTGCACGTTAGACCAGTTTGCTCGGATAAACAGAGGAATTGCAACAGGAGCGAACCATTTCTTCTGCTTCACGGAATCGAAAAGGCTTGAATGGAAATTGCCAAACCAGTATTTCGTGCCTGTCTTGTCAAAAGCGAGTCAGGTATCCGGCAATTTTATGACTACCGATTTGCACAAACAATTAATACACAAAGACCAAGCAGTTAAGCTGTTGCACGTTCAGGAAGCTGATTTGGCCGATGACAAGTTGAAGCGTTACATAACCCATGGGGAAAGAAACGATTATCATAAGCGCTATTTAACAAAACGGAGGAGTCCATGGTTTAAAAATGAAAACAGAGAGCCTGCCGATATCCTCGTCTCCACGTTCAACAGAAGCGAGGCCAAGTTTATCCGCAATGAGGCAGGAATCCGCAATTTGACACCTTTTCACTGCTTGTATGTGAAACCTCCATACAAGGAAAAGACGGACTTGCTGATGGCCTTTTTCATGACAGATATCGCACGGGATTTACTGGCAGCCAGTCACAGAGAATACGGCAATGGATTAAAAAAGCTGGAACCTAATGATTTGAAAGAAACGATGGTGATCGATATTGATAAAGTCGGAGAATCCGACTCGACAGCTATCAGGAAACTGTATAACAAAATAAGGGAAATCCAATTGGCATCCGGAAATCCTCAGGCAGAAATAGACAAGCTCAACCGACTTTTTTTGGCATTAATGGGACAATCCGCAAAAACATGAAAACCCGCCATTCTTAATGGCGGGTCAAAATCTT
>NZ_LT732535.1:2477642-2842055 GCF_900156915.1 Sediminibacillus massiliensis
GGCATTAATGGGACAATCCGCAAAAACATGAAACCCCGCCATTCTTAATGGCGGGTCAAATTCTTATAGACGCGTCTTCTCATTCCAAGGAAAAGCAGTCCCAAAGGTGCGGGCCATTTCTTTGGATTTTCTTCGCCGTTCCTTTCGCAGTTCAGCCCGTCTCGGTCCTTCCTCATGCAGGAATTTCTCTTCGTCCGACTCGGGATAAACCGGCGGCACAGGGGTCGGACGGTTATCGTCCCCCAAGGCTACCATGGTGATGAATGCTGTGGTGCATACTTTCCGCTCACCTGTTGCCAGGTTCTCCGTTACAGCTTTCACGAAAATCTCCATCGAAGTGTTATGTGTCCAGGTGACGAACGCCTCCAGACAGATTGTATCCCCTTCTTTGACAGGGGCTAAGAAGTCAACCGAGTCTGTTGAAGCAGTTACAACAGGCCTCCTTGAGTGCCGTCTGGCAGCAATGGCAGCTACATCATCAATATGCGCCATCAACCTCCCGCCAAAGAGTGTTCCATGGTTGTTGGTATCAGGAGGCAGTACATGGGAATTTTTCACCGTCAATGAGGCTACACATGGTTTTGCTTCCATTCTCATCCTCTCCTTTATTGTAAAGCACATAAACTGCTGCTGTGAAAACAGCTATAAAATAGGCGATATCAATCGGGAAATCGACTCTTTAAAGCGAATCCACAGGGATCTTTGCAAGTATAGCTTATACGACAACTGGGTTGATTGCAGGATATCATCTTTAAATCTGCCGACCAGTTCCTCGGCAACCTTCTTGTCGTAGAGAAAGGCATTGACCTCGAAGTTTAAGCGAAAACTCCTTACATCAATATTGGCTGTACCGACGGAGGCTATTTTGCCATCAACGACGATTGTCTTGGCATGAAGAAACCCGTTTTGATATACATATACATCCGCACCTGCTTTCAATAACTCACCGATGTTGGAAAGTGTCGCCCAGTAAACAAACGGATGGTCCGGTTTACTAGGAATCATCACTTTGACATCAACTCCTGACAGCACTGCGATCTTCAAGGCGTCTGCTAGGCTGTCGTCCGGAATGAAATAGGGAGTTTGGATATAAACGTATTCCTTCGCCGACATGATCATTTTGATATAACCGTTTTTTATTTGTTCCCAGTCCGAATCAGGCCCGCTCGATACAATTTGGATTCCTACATCACCTGCAGGTTCAGCCATATAATACCTGTCTTCATAAAAAATATCATGCCGTGAAGCTTGATTCCAGTCAAGAATGAACCTCGTCTGCATATTACGGACAGCATCTCCGATTATTTTCAGATGGGTGTCGCGCCAGTAACCGAACTTTTTATTGTAGCCTAAATATTCATCACCAATATTGAAGCCGCCGATATAACCGATCTTGCCATCGATTATCGCCAGTTTTCTATGATTGCGGTAATTGATCTTCAAGTTGACCTTCGGAATGAACGGCGGAAAAAAGGCTTCTACTTCGGCTCCTGCCGCCCGAATCCGCTTGATGAATTTCCGGCTGAGTTCCCTTGATCCCATATCATCAAATAAAACGCGGACTTGAACGCCTTCCTGCGCTTTTCTAATCAGCACTTCTGCTAATTTCTGGCCGAGTTGATCATGCCTGATGATATAATACAGCAAATGAATATGATCTTCTGCATTTTCAATATCTTGTATCAAGGAATGAAACTTCTTCTCTCCATCAGTGAATACTTCCACTTGGTTATCCTGTGTGAAAATAGCGTCGTCATTTCGTAAATGTAAATAAAATAAATCTTTATAAGGCAAAAGGCTATTGTCTTTAAACTCGAAATTACCTTCTTCCAATGCCCGCAGCTGTGCTTGCACAGCAGTTTTGACACCTAAACGGCTCTTCGTATCCCATGTAAAAATCTTCTTATTGCTCAGTTTCCTGCCGAATATAAGATACAAAATGAATCCCGCAATCGGAATGAACAACAGGACCATCAGCCATGCCCATGTGGCAGTCGCATCCTTCCGTTCCAGAAAGACAATTGCCAGGGCCAGCAATATATTAAATATCAGTACAGTACTAACAATATAGGGAAAAATTGCGGCCATTGGTTCTCCCCCTCTCCAGTCATCCTTCGAAAGTATAACACTAATAACGAATAAATCGTTTGATTTTAGCTCTTATTCCTTCCCTTTTTCCCATCGCTTTCCTGCCATAAACCCTGCATACTCTCCACAGGCTTGAGCGAAAAATATAAAGGAAGGCCACAGGCTTTCATCAGCACCAGGAAAGGAGAAAGGATATTGGCTAAATATACGATTGCCGGTACAGATATAGACTTAGTTAAAAAGAAAAATCAACAATCGGGAATGTCTTATAATGAGGCAAAAGCCTTTATAGCAGCGACTACGGGAGGCCATGGAACGAGACGATATTCCAATACAGATCCAGGCCTTATCAAGGAAAAATTAAAACATTAATTGGTTCTAATTGCTTCAAAAGTTATGGCCTGTTCTGGATTGACCGGCATTGTTCCGTGCTGATAATCAGCAGAAACAGTGATATGGTCGAAGCCGGTGTTTTCAAGGATCAGCCGGAACTCTTCCACCCCGTACCATCTTAAAGAAAAAGGCTCGAGTTCGGTTTGAACCAGGCTCCCATCTCTCCACTTTTCATACCGGCCGTAGGAGAGGGTATATTGTTCAAGCATATTCACCTCGGCCAATGTGTCTTGTAAGGTAATCAGATCTCCTTCCTGTGTTTTCCAGGAGCGGTACTTTGTCTCTCCTATTCGGAAACTATCAGGAAGGAATAAATCCAGGATCAACCTGCCGCCAGGTTGCAGATGATTATAAAAATTGGTGATCGCTTCAATCGATTCAGCTCTGTCCTTAATCAACAGAAAAGAGCCGGCCGGAACAATAATTGCTTCAAAGGTTTTTGGGAGTTTAAAATCAACCATGCTTTTTTCATACAATTTTATGTCCAGGTTCCTTTCCCCGGCTCGCTCCCTGCATACTTCCATCATTTCTGTCGACATATCCAGTCCCTCGACATGCAATCCAGCCTCAATCAGCGGTATAAGGATTCTCCCCGTACCTGATGCGGGTTCAAGTATATGGCCACTTACCCCGGATAATCTCTCCTTGTAATACTCTACGTCCCCGAATGAATACCCCGTCGGTTTATCCAAATCATATACTTCAGTAGAAAGCTTTCCATAAAAGCTAGACATTCATTCCTCTCCCTTCCATAACTAATCCCCTTTTCCATCTTAACCCAACTCCCTGCAGCAACAAGACCGGATATATCTAATTTTTCAAAATTCATAGGTTAAAACAATTGATTTTTCCTCAGCCGACCTCTAAACTGATTCTATTCGTTTTATTATGCAAGCTGTGAGGAGGAACGTTTAATGGAAGTTCAAGATCAAAAAGCGGGTATCATCCTGACCGCAGCTTCCTATATTCTTTGGGGGTTTTTGCCAATATACTGGAAACTTGTCCAGGAAATTCCCGCCGGGGAAATTCTTGCACACAGGATTATCTGGTCGTTCGTATTTATGATCGCTTTGTTACTAGTACTGCGGAAAGTTCCTGCATTTTTCCAAGAAACAAAAATAATCTGGAAAGACAAAAAGAAACTTCTCGGCATTACTTTGGCTTCCCTTGTCATAAGCCTGAACTGGCTTTTATATATTTGGGCGGTCAACAGCGACCATGTCATCCAGGCAAGCCTTGGCTATTATATAAATCCGTTAATAAGCATATTGCTTGGAATGGCTGTTCTTAAAGAAAAACTGACAAAATGGCAGCTGATTTCCTTTTCGCTTGCCGCTATCGGTGTTGTCAATTTGACGGTCAATTTCGGCGTTTTTCCTTGGTTGTCAATTATGCTTGCCTTAAGCTTCGGTATATATGGCCTTTTGAAAAAAACGGTCAAAATCAGTGCAATGTTCGGACTTACCATTGAAACATTGATTGTATCACCTATCGCACTTATATATTTATCGATTGTTCAAGTCGGCGGAGGCTCCACTTATGAGCTGAACGGTACCTTGATGGCATTGCTCATCGGCGGAGGAGTTGCGACGGCGGTGCCGCTGTTATTGTTTGCAAGTGGTGCAATGAGAATCCCCCTTTCCATGGTGGGATTCCTTCAATATATCGCACCGACACTCATGTTGGTGATCGGAGTCTTTTTATACAACGAACCATTCACAAGAGCCCATATGATATCTTTCATTTGTATTTGGACTGCTTTAACCATCTATACCGTTTCCAGAATGAAATGGTTTCATCATTTGGAGAATAAATATTTTGTTCGAAAAAAATCATTCAACCATTAAATCCGAAGACGCACCAGCTTTTTTGAAAAAGCTGGTGTTTTTTGATGGAGAGAATAGTTTCTTTTTAATAACAAAGACTAGACATGTTGTTTCCTTTTCAAGGAACTAAATTACATTTTCTAGAGGTGAACATATGGGCATAATGAGCGGAAATCAAAAAAACCAACCGTTGCACTATGGTGAAGTATTTGGTATATGGTCTTTTTTGGCAGCTAATAAAGGGATGATAGCCGGTTACCAGACAATGGCAAACCATACCGGTGACAGGGATTTAAAAAAATATATCGAGGACACTATCCAAGCAATGAAACAGGAATCCGAGGATATTGAGGAAGTATTAAAAAACAACGGAATCGCACTTCCACCATCCCCTCCGGAAAGAGCAAAAGCGGCACTAGAACAGATTCCTCCAGGAGCTAGGTTCAATGATCCTGAAATTAGTGCTGCACTCTCCAGGGATGTGGCACAAGGGCTCGTCGCATGCAGTCAGGTGATCGGCCAGTGTATTCGCGAAGACATTGCTATGATGTTTGGCCAGATGCATATGAATAAAGCGCAAATGGGTGCAAAATTGCTAAGAATGAACAAAGAAAAAGGCTGGTTGATCCCACCTCCGCTGCATAACCAGAATTTTGAAGATTAATGTAGGGCAGTGAACATTTTTCCATCAGTCCGGTTGACGTATGGAAACCTTTACACTATAATCCAATAAAAGACTTTATTTTCTAAAAACTATATAGACTCTTATCACGAGCGGCGGAGGGACTAGGCCCGTTGATGCCCGGCAACCTTCAAGACAACTTGAAAAGGTGCCAATTCCTACAGATTTCAGATCTGGCAGATAAGAGGAGGTATGGACAACAGAACCCTCTTCTTAGAAGAGGGTTTTCTTATTTTTAGCAAAGGGGATTTCTCACGCCGGACTATGCTCCACCTCTATAAAAACGGATTTCCCTTAAAAACAGTTTAGGAGGAATTATCACATGGCCAATTTATTTCACCTGCAAGGACCAGAAACACAACTACTTCACGGAGGACAACTGCCAGACCCTTCCACAGGTTCAAGGGCTGTACCAGTCTATCAAACAACTTCTTATGTTTTCAGAGATACAGAACATGCCCAAAACCTGTTTGGTCTCGCTGAACCGGGCAATATCTATTCCAGAATCATGAACCCTACTGTCGACGCCTTCGAACAGCGTATCGCCCTTTTGGAAGATGGAGTTGCAGCTGTCGCCACCTCTTCCGGAATGGCAGCTATCACTCTTTCAATCTTGAACATTGCGGGTACAGGAGATGAAATCGTCGCTGACAGCAATCTATATGGAGGTACATACAACCTTTTTGTCAAGACACTTCCAAAGTATGGCATAAATGTTCGCTTTGTAGACGGAAGTGATCCGGAAAATTTCCGGACTGCCATCACAGAAAATACAAAGGCGGTTTTCGGAGAGATCATCACCAATCCTAGCTTGAATGTATTCGATGTCGAAGCTGTTGCTGATATAGCCCATGAAAATGGCATTCCTCTAATCATCGATAACACGTTCGCTACCCCATATCTTGCTAAGCCGATTACATTCGGAGCAGACATCGTTGTTCACTCGGCCACCAAATGGATCGGAGGTCACGGAACGACCATTGGCGGCGTCGTAGTGGATGGGGGGAGATTCGACTGGGATAACCCGAAATTCCCGGAATTCACCGAGCCGGATGAAAGCTATCACGGCCTCCGATACGCATATGATACGGCACCCGCAGCTTTCGCCACCAAGTTCCGTGTCCAATTATTACGGGATATCGGGGCATGCTTAAGCCCGCAAAATGCATTTTTACTTCTTCAGGGACTGGAGACCCTCCATTTGCGTGTCGAAAAACACAACCAGAATGCTCTTGAAGTAGCCGAATATTTAAACAATCATCCTTCCGTGGAATGGGTTTCTTATCCAGGTCTTCAGCAGCACCCTTCCCACCATTTAGCCCAGAAATATCTCAACGGCAAGTTCGGTTCCATCCTTGTCTTTGGAATTAAAGGGGGAAGGGATGCAGGTCGACAGGTCATCGATAATGTCCAACTATGGTCGCACGTGGCCAATGTAGGAGATGCCAAATCGCTGATCATCCATCCAGCTTCGACCACCCATCAACAGCTGGATGCCCAAGGCTTAAAAGAAAGTGGCGTGACAGAAGAATTGATCCGGCTATCAGTCGGCATTGAAACAGCTGCTGATATTATTCAGGATTTAGACCAGGCCATAGCGAAGGCTACAGGAAGCCAGGAAACAATCACTGACACGACTGATAAAGCGATCAAGTGGGCTCTCCACTCTCCATTTGCAAGGGAAGATGGGTTGAGGCAAAAAACGATTGCTGTGCTTGGAATCGAAAATGATCAGGACCAGACTACCTATCAAAAAGCGGCTAAGCTGAAGAAATTAGGCTTTAAAATCATTCCTGTAAGCAGTCAAGAGGACTCCATTCTTGGGGAACAAACAGTATCTAACTTAGATGCCATTGACGTAGAATTGGACATTGTCTACACAAGGAGCGAAGAGCTTGCCGAAACAGCTTTCCAGACAAGCGTTCCTGACACCAAAATCTTGTGGCTCGATACTGATGCGCTAAGTCTCGATCTTACTGACCAAGCCAGGGCAGCAGGTTTGGTTGTCGTTGAGGCCCAATGTCCATACCAGGAAGCATTGCGATTAAGAAATGCTACGTCCATTGCCGGAGCAGCTGCTGTTCAATAACTAAAAAAACCGTCCCCCAGTTTACGGGAGGACGGTTTTCCTTTTTAGGAATATCTTAATTCGTCGACAACATCTTTATTTTCATCCAAAATCATTAATCGGCTCGGCTTATTTTCTTCCGCCATTTTTTTGCCTTGTTCGATAGCATCGTCTTTCTTGCTGTATAAATCTGTTGGTGCGACGTCTTCTATTTTCACATACCAATTTGACGCGTCTTTATCTGGAGTAACTGTATATTCCTTCATCTTTCATCGCTCCTTTATTTCTTTTATAGAACTCTTCCCATCGAGATTAAAAACAAAACCTCTCATATGATCAGCCACTAATGACTTCTACAGGGTACTTAATAAACAGGCCTGATTCTATAACTCCTGGTATGGACTTTAACTCCTTTTCAAGTGTGTCCTCTATAATTCTGAACTGGACATCCAAAATGAAATTTCCTGAGTCGGTTATGACAGGCCCATCCTTTCCTTCAGCATTTCTAAGTTCAACTTTTTCAGCAGCCATTCTTTCAAGGGAAGAATCTACTACATGAATTGCCTGAGGATCTATCTCCAACGGTATAGAAAATTTGCTTCCTAACTGCTGGACGAATTTTGACTCATCAACAAGAATGTAATTTTCCGGTGAGCTTGTTAACACCAACTTTTCTACATACATCGCTCCTCCGCGTCCTTTAATCAAGTTATTGTCAGGGTCCACTTCATCCGCTCCGTCAAAAGCCCAATCCGGACGGGCATGCATCAGGTCTGTCACTGGTATTCCCAATGCGGAACAATTAAGAGCAGCCTCACGCGATGTAGGAATCGCAGTAATCTTTAATTGATCTTCTTGGACATGCTTACCGATTGCTTGAATGGCAAGGAAAGAAGTAGATCCAGACCCCACCCCTATTACATCTCCGTCGTTCACACGGTTTGCAATCCGGTCGGCCACCGCTTCCTTCTGACTTCTATTATCTATCCCCTCCAGTCTTTGTACTGAATTTGAAAGGGGATTTTTCCATTTCATATAAATCACCTCAAAAATATTTGTATTACCCATATACCCTGATGCCATCTTTTTCATTCCGTTATTTTCGCGCCTGGTCACCGCTCATCCAGTTGCCGCAAAACGCTTGAATACCATTACACCAGACAGCCGATATTTAGTAACAAAATTGACAGACAATATTAATATTACTAAAGGTTTAAGAGGGGAACTTATGTTAAAATAGAATATTAGTAGTACATTTTTCCGTTACAAGCAGGCTTAAAGAAGCATCTTGAACACGAAGGTGTTTTGGTTTAGTTAGTTAATACTGTTTCAACATAGAACTAATTATGATTTATATTAAAATATGCTGTTTTTTCGGCATAATATAATTTATAGAGATTCTGCCCATGAGTTTTTCATCCCTTTTTCAAGGGAATGAAACCATGTTAGAAATTTTATTAATTTTTTGGGTGTGATAATGATGCGCAAGAAACGTTACCTCATGATCATCTTAAGCGGCATCTTGCTTATTAGTTTGGCAATTCTCACTATTTATAGTATATATATCACTCCACAACCCTCTAAGACGGAGGTGAGTGTAAGCCCTTCGATTCAGGAGGATAGTCTCAAAGAAAAAGAAGAAATACCAGAGGACACCGAGTTGCAGGAAGGGGAAGGCAGCTCGGAAGGTGATGATATACCAATTACAGAGGAAATCAAGGAAAGGGTCTCCCAGGTCGTGGAAAGTGCAATTGGACTTTTTATTAAAAAGGACCTCGAGATAGTGGCCATCGGCGATTCCTTGACACAAGGTGTGGGAGATACCACCAACAACGGTGGATATGTGGGAATTATTGAAAACACATTGAATGATGGTGAAGGACAGCATGTTGAAATTTCCAATTATGGTAAAAGAGGAAACCGCTCTGATCAACTTCTAAAAAGACTTGATCAAACTGAAATAGCCGCTTCTATATCTGAAGCCGATCTTGTCTTAGTGACAATCGGCGCAAATGATATTATGAAGGTAGCAAAAAATAACTTTACTAATCTGGAATATGAACCTTTTATGAGAGAACAGGAACATTTCAGACAACGTTTAAGGAGTATTATCGATAAAATGCTTGATATGAATCCTGAGACAGAAATTTATTTAATTGGTTTTTATAATCCTTTTCAAAAATATTTTAGTGATATAGAAGAACTCAGCCAAATCGTAGAAGAATGGAACGGAACTAGCAGCAGCGTGGCGCTGGAATATGATCAGGTCCATTATATTCCAACCAGTGACCTCTTTCACAATGTGGAAGAAGATCTGCTCTATGAAGACAATTTCCATCCAAATGCAACCGGCTATAAACTGATGGCTGAAAGGGTATTGGAATACATTAGACCAGAAATAGAAAGAGCTGGAACGGATGAAAGTGAAGATGAATAAAGAGAATAGAATTAGGAACAAATGGAAACTGCTCTTTTTCAGCCTGCTTGGAATCAATATTGTGATACTGTTAATCTTGTTGTTCTTGATATTCATCCCTTCCTGGACTACTTCTAACATGGATTGGGAGGATATCGAACAGCAGCCCGGAGCTGAATTCACCATTCACTCCAGCAAGGAAAACTTAAGCGAACTCGTCAACGCATATATTGATGAAATGTTTAAGGATAACGAAGGAAACTATCAAGTTTCGCTGGAAGAAGAGGTGAAGATCACCGGTACATTAAAAGCCTTCAGTACTGATATCCCTTTTACCATCCGTATGGATCCAATCGTCCAGGAAAATGGAGATCTGGTACTGAAGCAAAAAGATATTTCGCTTGGGCTGCTTTATTTGCCGAACAGAAAAGTGCTGGAATACCTCAACAAAAGCTATCCGACTCCAGACTGGGTCGTAGTCAATCCGGAAGAAGAAACTATCTATATAGCTGTTACCCAAATAGATATCAAAAGTAATTTCAAGGTACGCGCCGAGAAATTTGATCTCCCGAACGATGATATTTCTTTCCGATTGAAAGTGCCTAATGAAACGCTTGGATTATAGAAAGAATTAACGATACTGTCGAGCGGCCATGCTTTCACCTACGAGAGCAGCCGCTTTTTTATTTCCTCCTGGCAGGTAATTGTTACAAAAGGCTGCTTTTAATAATTGAATTGATATTTATACAAGACCCTGTTTATAAGCATATATAGCAGCCTGTGTACGATCATGCACCTCTAATTTACTTAGAACATTGCTGACATGGACCTTGGCGGTTTTCAATGCAATGAACAATTGGTCAGCAATTTCCTGATTGGTTTTACCTTGGGCAATCAACAGCAGAATTTCCATTTCTCTTGCTGTTAATGACTCATGTGGCAATGTCTCTTTAGTTGAACGCATCCTGGCCATGACTTTATTGGTCACCTCAGGTTCAAAAACAGCTTCGCCTCGGTATGTAGCCCGAATAGCATTTGCAATATAACTTGCTTTGGAGGTTTTTAAGATATAGCTGGCAGCGCCTGCTTCAATCGCAGGATAAACTTTCTCATCATCTATAAAACTGGTAACCACCACAACCTTTGCTTCCGGCCATTCAGCGACTATTCTTCTGGTGGCTTCAATTCCATCCATCTCCTCCATGACCAAATCCATCAAAATCACATGTGGGCGAAGGTCCAATGCCAGTTCCACCGCACGCCGTCCATTTCCCGCTTCTCCTACAACCTCTATGTCAGGCTGTGTCGATAAAAAAGCACTTACTCCAATCCGCACCATTTCATGATCATCAACAAATAAAACTTTAATCATCATTATCACCCTCTATATCTATGATCGGAACCCTTACTTCCAATCTTGTTCCTTTGTCGGGCACACTCACTATTTTCACTGACGCCCCTATTTCCGAAGCACGTTCTTTAATATTCTGCAGACCATAGGAAGAACCCGATGGCTGTTCTTCAGACCGGAAGCCCACCCCGTCGTCCATGACTCGCAAAATCGCCATTCCTTCTCTTTCCAACAGCAACACATCCAAGGAATGCGCTTTTGCATGTCGAAGCGTATTGGATACAGATTCCTGCAAAATACGGAAAAGATGATCTTCTATTCCTCTTCTAAGGGATACCTCATCCATCTTCCATGAAATTTCAATCGGCACTTTTTGTTTTAATTCTGCCAACAGCTGTTCCATTCCTGCTTGGAGAGACTTATCCCGTAACGGAGCCGGACGTAAATGGAGAAGCAACGCCCTCATTTCCAACTGTGATTGTTGAATCATCGTTTCTACTTGCCTGAGTTGGGCAGAAGTAGTCTCTTCCATTCGATCGCTCATTTCATTGACAGCAGACATCATCATGGAGGCAGCGAATAATTCCTGACTTACAGAGTCATGAAGCTCTCTCGCCAGGCGATTCCTTTCTGCTGAAATGACCTGTTCGATTTTTTCTTCCTGGTCCTCCACCCTTTCCGTAGTCAGTTTTTGGGTGAGCTTCTTCTGAGTAAGAATATAGGTCTGGACATTTTCAATTTCAGCCCATAATTCATTCAGTTCCTCAAGGGAATGAACAGGGCTTTGCACCATTTTGTTTCCTTGTTTCAGACTTTTGATCGAAGCAGACAATTGCTCTATTTGCCTTCTCCAAAACAGCCCCTCGCTGATGCCAAATGCCGCCCCTGATAGCAAGCTCAGCAAGACAGCAAATACGGCAAAAGGAAGCTGCATCACTTTACGTTCCCACAAGGCAGTCCAATCATTTACCGGAAATGCGACAAAGAACACCGCCATCAGGGTAGCCAACATAAACAAGCCGAACACTATCCCCACTGCTGTCGAGCGCTGCACCACGGTTCTCATCCTCTTTTCACCTCTATCTTGCCAATCAGCATAGAAGTGTGGATTTTGACCCGTTGCTTAGAGGCTGCATATCCTTTGGTTTGCAAGTGGATGACTTTATTCCACGTATTGGTTTCTGAATGATCAAGAATGTCAGCAGAACCAAAAAAGGTGGAATGATGGACACTGAGCTCCATCTCATATGGCACGATAACTTGAATATTGCCGATGATATTTCTGATAAAGATGACAGCTTCACCTTGGGGTAAAACAGTATTGTTAAGGTCGATAATGCTATCGCCAATACCTACCTGAATATTTACATCCTGCCATTCATAGGAGCTGCTGTTCGTTTTTTGCTGCCCGAACCATTTGTTAGTAAATAAAATATCCTGTTTCACTGTCTGCTCGTCATCTCTGACGGCCGTGAAGACAGGGCGATGGTCGACGGGATTCTTTTTAGATCTGTACCATTTTAAGAAAATATATACAATTGCAGATAACAGGATGAATTTGAATGTATTTGTACTGATGATCGTAATGCCTAGAAAGAGGATTCCGCCCCAAAATAACAGTTTCCCGGTATTTTTATCGATCTTTTTTTTCCCGTAATAAATGCCAGCTGCACAAATTAATATGATGAAGAGAAGTCCGGAGCCTGCAAAGAACAGTTCAAAAATAAATATGACAATAGCAATCAATACAATCAAATCTAAGATGTCGGTATTTCTTCTATTTATCATATCTTTCTGTCTCCTCTTCTTTTGGGGTTGTCTGGTAATACCAGCAAAACGGATGGAAGACGCACATAATGTACGCCTTCTTCTAGATTACCATGAATGTTTATTTTCCGCATACTTAGTTATGTTGCTCCATTACTCGCACCATCGGGACTAACAAGGACTCGGTTGCAATAGAGGGAAATTGCGACATAGTGAAAATTCTACATTGTGAAGTTTTCACTCCTTCTGATGTTAGTTGAGTGCTAACCCAACGCTGCGGAAAAATACCAGTTTACGGGTTAAAAGATATTTTTCTACCCAAAATGCAGAAATCCCTAACAGCGGAGGCAGAACACGCAGACTCCTGCAGGAACAGCAAAGGTCTTCGATGGGGCGAGTAATCGCAGTCCCACGAGTCCGAAGACCCCGAGTGATGGGTCTGCGTCTTCCAGTTAAGCTTCGCAGTGAATTCCTCGACCCAATGGAACAGGGAGGCTTATTCAAGTAGTCCCCTGGCTGAGGCCGTGCCCGCGGAAAGCGAAGTGTTCTGCCGCAGCGGCTGTATAGTACTCGAATTATTCAGAATGAGAAAGTCACTTAAGTTATGTCGCAGTTTATTGGTTTTGCGTAAAAGCAGATGTTTTGGCGGGGTGGGGTTCGGCCGCCGTGTTCTTTGAATCAGTTTATGGCACAGCTTTTTCTATTGGGCTTTCTTTTCGAGCTCTGCAATTCTTGCATCCAATGTGTAGACCCTGTAATCGGAATTCACTTGGTTTTCGAGTCTTTCGATATAGCTTTCCATTTCTGCAAATTTAGAAGAACTTGTCTCTGCATGCATGTCCGAATGCAGCACCTTGTTCATCCCTTTGTGGGCTTTTGCTACGTTTTCCCTTCCTTTCAATTCCATACGTTTAACGTATAAATCTTTCAACTTATGCCGCATTTGCACATACTTGGCTTCTAATGTTTCCAGTTCTTTTATCGCGTTCTGCCTGACTGTTTCCAGCTTATCTGCACGTTCTTGATAATAGGTCTGTTCCTCTTGGACTTGCTCGTATAGATCTTGCTCACCGGCATTCAGGGCCACTTCGGCTTGCCGTTTGCGCTTGTCCGCCATGTTCTTTGCCTGGTGGAATTCCTTGGTGAACTCTTGCTTTAACGTATATTGCTTTTCTACAAGCGCACGAATTTTTTTCACTTCCTGCTCGCATTGTCTTACATACTGATTAAGCTGTGTAATCGGGTTTTTTTGTTCCTTCTGATCAAGCATTTCATTAAAGTCTGCTACAATTGTATCTTTCAGTCTTGTAAATAAGTTTCCCATGTTTCCATCTCCTTATATGTTTAATTCAACCAGGATTCTTTGCCGCTTCCTGCAAATAAATCGTCATCCAGAAATTGTTCATCTTGTTTATCTTTTTTCCATTTTTTATAGGTATAGTAAAGTACGATAAAGGAGGCGACTCCAATCAGTGCTGGTAAATTGGCAAGCGAAATCGACAATCCTATCAAGATGACGAATCCCCACAACACTTTATACGTGAATGAGTCAGCCAGTATAAATTTCTTGACTGCAAAGTACGAAATCACCAAACTGACTGCCAGAAGGATCATTGGACCAAGATTGGCCAGTGTGATGATCACGGCTGTAGCTGCTAGCAAGATTAACAGAATTTTTTTCATTTTGTTGTTCCCTCCTTTCATGCTTCTATCATACCTATCGACCGGGTTTTGGATAACGACCCTAAGCTATAATTCTTTATAAGACTTCAGGCTTATTCCACACATACAAAAAGCACCCTTGCCTGTATGTGGCGGGTGCTTTTCGTTCTGTCTATTTTTTCTTTAACTTGGCCAGCGCTTCGGCTAATGCCGGGTTGGTGAATTCTTCATTATCCTGCTTTTTCATGTACTTGTTTATATCTTTTTTGGATACCTTTTGTTGCTTTTCTTTCTTCCTTCTCTCATTAAACGTTGATAGTTTTTCTCTATGCCCACAGCTGCAGGTAAACATCTGCCCTTCTCCCTCACCGCGAAGGTCCATGCGCTTATGGCAATTCGGGCATCTTGCATTCGTCTTTTTGGCGATATTCTTCTTGTGACCGCAGGATCTGTCCTGACAGACTAGCATTTTCCCTTTCCTGCCATTTATTTCAAGCATCAATTTACCACATTCCGGACATTTACTGCCGGTTATATTATCATGTTTAAATGTCGTCTCACTATTCTTGATTTGCTGGACGACATCCTTTGCATATCCCTTCATTTGCTTGATGAAATCTGCTTTTGAGAGTTTTCCATCTGCAATTTTGGCGAGCTTTTCCTCCCACTCTGCAGTCAGAGCTGGGGACTGTAATTCTTCTGGAACTAAGTCCAACAATTGCTTGCCTTTAGAAGTAATGTAAAGAAACTTGCCTTTCTTCTCCATATAGAAACTGTTGAACAACTTTTCAATAATGTCGGCACGGGTAGCCACTGTTCCAAGCCCGCCTGTTTTATTAATGGTCTTTGCCAAATGCTTTTCTTCACTCGACATATAACGAACAGGATTCTCCATTGCCTGAAGTAAACTTCCTTCGGTAAACCGTTCTGGCGGTTTTGTTTTTCCGGAAGTAAGTGTGACATGGAGATTGTCTATAATGGATCCTTGATCTATTTTAGGAAGTTTTTGGCTATCCGTATCATCTTCACTTTCATCTTCAAAACGGTTGTTATATACTTCTTTCCAACCTTGGCTAAGGATGCGTTTTCCTGATGCGGTAAATGTCTCGTCCTCTATCTTGGCCGTCAGCACTGTTTGTTCGTATTCATGTGGCGGATAAAGTACGGCCAAAAATCTTTTTACAACCAAATCATAAATCTTTCGTTCTTTATCATCCAATTCTTCCAATATGACTGGCTGCTCTGTCGGGATGATTGCATGGTGATCAGAGACCTTGTTATTGTCCACTACAGACTTGGAGAGTTTGAAGTCACGGTTATGCAATTTGTTAGCCAGCTTAGCATACTGGTCAACGCCGCATGCTCTTAATCTGTCTTTCAGCGTAGGCACAATATCTGAAGAGAGGTAGCGGGAATCGGTTCTAGGATAAGTCAGTACCTTGTGTTGCTCATAGAGCCTCTGCATAAGTGTCAGAGTTTGTTTTCCAGAGTACCCAAAAATCTTGTTTGCATCCCGCTGCAATTCTGTAAGGTCATATAATTGCGGGGCAAAACTCTTCTTGTGTTTTTTATCGACTGAGATAACTTTTGCAGACTTAGTTTTCAGCCTTTCAATAATTTGTTCTGCCTTCTCTTTAGAAAAGATTCTTGAATTGTTGTTTTGATCCTTCCAGGTAAGCGTGAAACCTTGTTTCGTTTTAGCCTGGATTCCATAGTAATCCTTTGGACGGAATTCTTTGATTTCCTGCTCTCTGTGAGCAATCATAGCCAGAGTCGGCGTTTGCACTCTTCCACTTGAAAGCTGTGCATTGAATTTTGTTGTCAATGCCCGTGTAGCATTCAATCCAACATACCAGTCTGCCTCAGACCTGGCAACAGCAGAAGCATATAAATTTTCATACTGCTTGCCAGGCTTCAGTTTATTAAAACCATCCTTAATTGCTTTATCTGTCACAGATGAAATCCATAATCGCTTGACTGGTTTATTGACGCGGGCTTTTTCGATAATCCAACGGGCCACCAATTCTCCTTCCCGGCCAGCGTCTGTTGCAATGACAATTTGATTGACATCTTTTCGGGTCAACTGTGTTTTAACCGTACTAAACTGCTTACCTGTCTTTTTTATAACAACTAGTTTCAATTGATTCGGCAACATCGGCAAATCTTCCATGCGCCATGTTTTGTATTTATCATCATAAACTTCGGGATCTGCAAGAGTTACTAAATGCCCAAGAGCCCAAGTTACTATATATTGATTACCTTCGAAATATCCATTGCCTTTCTTTTGACAATTCAATACTCTGGCAATATCCCTGCCAACGGAAGGTTTTTCAGCTAATACTACTGTTTTACCCATTAATTCCATCCTTTCGAATGTTGCTTTCTTAACTTTATCACATTTTTCATCCATACAGAAAGAAACACCGCCCGATTGGCTTGTCTTTAATATCTCAAGATTACCTTTCCAACCATAAGACTGATGAGCGATTTGAATGCGTACATCGCAAACCCTGTATGTTTTAGGATCGGGGGGGAATGGTGGCTTATTTTCGGGCAGACATCGGGACTTTGGAACAACCCATCCTCTTTTTGGCATGCAAGGGGGAATTGGCCGTAACTTGTATCTTCTCGGACATCTATCTGGCGTATCAAGAGTTTTTACAGTGCAGATTTAAGAATAGAGGAATGAAAGCATTCCTCTATTCAGCCTGCAGCAGTGGCATTATTTGAATTTGAAAAATCCTTGAGTTTCTGTTTCAAGGATTCCAATTCCGTTAATTCCTTTGCAACATACCCAAACTGTAATTCGTCCGCATCATCGAGCGCTTGATTAAGTTTATATTGCCAATAAATCAAGTTCAATTCAATATCTGTTACAGAAGAGAAGCTTCCGCTGGTATAGTATTTCTCAAGGTCCGAAACAGAGATAAAAAAGTTGGAATGATCATTTATCCCGATAAGAAAATACCACCCTGCTCCAATGATATATTTTCTTTCACTATTGATTGTCAGAATGTCAGCTTTCTTTATTTCTACGGAATGGGGCTGTTCTTCCCCGGGAGTGAAGCAGTCGACCTGATGTGAAAAAGGTTTTATTGCAATGAAGTGTCTGGACATCAAAATGATCCTCCTCATGATTTGTTTTTATAGGGGTTAGGGTTTACCATCTAGTCCTAAAAATAATCCCCTGATATTAGCAAGACCGTTTTCACCTTATGTATGGAATATTCCGTATGGATGGAAAAGCGGCCATTCTCTTCTCTACTTCTTTGGTAAGGGATTGAAGCAATAAATCGGTGGATTTTGCCAATACAAGATAATAGTGTTTTTCTGAATCGAATAATCGAGGGTTTACTTTCTTCCAGTGTTTATCAATCATTTTCAATATGTTCAAAGTGCTACGGGCATCTTGTGGAAGCTTGGAATATTCCTGGACCACTCCATTAATAAAGTGTCGAACAGCTGTCTGCCAGTTCCATTGGTTAATGTCGGAATAAAAACTTAAAGATGAGAACAGTTGCCTGCGTTCCATTACACCACTCCTTTTTCGTCCATACTCTATATAACTCTCTTGGCACTAGACTTAATGAGGTCCACAAAAAATGTATCCATTAAGGCAAATTTAAAAAAATGGTTTCTTACCAACCCGAAAGTGGCGGCAAGAAACCTTTGATCCCTATTTAAAAAGGGGGGTATATAAATACAATGGGATCTTAGCAAATAGCAAAAATGAGAATCATTCTCAATGCTTGTTATCATTTTATATGAGAATGATTCTCATTATCAATAAGTTTTTTGAAAAATCTGGTGTAACTAATACCCCTCTCTTTGTAAGCGCAATCAACATTCTATTTAATAGAAGAAACTCGCTTTATTCCGATAAAGCAGAAGCCGGATGGTTACTCCATCCGACTTTTGTTTATCTATAATGTCACGTGCCAGTTACCATCACAGGAAGCTTCAATCGTTTTCCTTTCCAGGATATAATTGGCGATAAGTTCTGTCATATCAATTGGAATATCTTTAATCAACGGTTTTCCCCGATACATATCGAAGTCCCCCGCGCCTCCTGCTCTGTAATTGTTCATTACGACATCATACTCTTCTGTTTCTTTGACTGGTTCACCCTTATACATCAGCTTAGTCACTCGTTCACCGACTGGATTTGAAATGGTTAATTCATAATCGATTCCTTCCCACATATCATAGTTGTAATGTTGTGGCTTGGGTTCGATAAACGCAGGGTTTACAGTCAACTTACCATCTTCAACTGCGAAGTATTTCGCGCTTTGCTCAAGTGCATCTTTCATATCTTTACCGCTGATCCGGATGACATTAAGTGTATTAGGGTAAATATAGTTAGAAACAATATCTCTCATTGTTACATCATTACGGAACCCTGCCGAATCATTGTTGAACAGTGAAGTGTTGGAAATATCGACACCGGCCGCATTCATCTGAACTCTATTAAAGAACTCGATCATTGGATTATCTTGCAAACGTGCTTGAAAAGGATCCTCTATCTTCATATCGCCAACAATCTCACCAATTGGACGATCAAGCCACTCCTGTGTCTCCTGTTCAAAATCTGCGATTAAATCGGTCACATCCTTATCAGGTTCCACAGTTTCATCAATAGTAATCAATTGCGGATTGCTTTCTTTAAGGACCCATCCAGTGTGATTCTTTTCTAACGTAAGTTCCACTTCTCCCAGCAATTGACCATTATTACCAGGCTGGATAACCGTGACACCGTTCACGTTGCCGGCCAGTGAACGGTGCTGATGGCCTGTAATCAGCACATCTATCCCTTCCAGTTCCTGGCACATTTGATAGCCCTGATTCTCACCGGTCAGGCGCTCTGTCGGTTCACCCGTCACTAAGTCACGTTCGAATCCGCCATGGTAGGAAACGACCATCACATCAGGCCTTTCCTTATCTCGTATGTAAGCAACCCAATGCTTTGCAGCTTCGACAGCATCCCGAAAGTCAAGTTCCTCAATATTGCGGGGTTCTTCCCAGTTTGGTATAAAATGCGTTGTGACCCCCAAGATTGCAATTCTGACTCCGCCAACCTCTTTAATGATATAAGGAGTTCCAAAAGCCGGCTCCCCTGTTTCTTTGTTCAGAACAGATGCTGACAGCCAGGGGAAATCAGCTTGTTCTATGGCTCCTTTTAAATAATCCAACCCATAGTTGAACTCATGGTTTCCGAAAACCGATGCATCGTATTTAAGCTTGTTGGCTGCTTTGATGACCGGATTGGCCGCTCCTCTTTTGTACTTTGCGTGATAGTATGTCATCGGACTTCCCTGGATGATATCTCCGTTATCTATCAAAAGGGTCTCTTTTTCCTGCCTCTTTTTCTTGACTACTGAAGCAACCTTTGCCAGACCTAAATTTTGAACTGTCCGGTCCCGGTAATGTGTTGGGTATATATATCCGTGAACATCGCTAGTTACAAGCAAACTTATCGATAAAGGCATCGTCTTCCTCCTAAAAAAAATTGTCTCTTCTTCTATACTAGCAGAAAAATATTCCCTTCTTTTCACCTTTGTTAAAATTTTTTTGCTTTTTACAAAATTTTTACAACATTTTACAAGATTATGTGCTATATTAACCTATGAAACATCTATTAAAACTTTTTGGAGGTATCAATCCTATGTTTAAGAAACTTGCATCAGTGGGGGCGACCCTAGCGTTGGCAGCTGGAATCGTTAGCGGCTGTGGTAGTTCAGAGGAGTCTGCAGGAGCTGAGAATGAAGGTTCAGAAAGTTACGTTCCGGAAGAATTGACCGTTCAGTTTGTTCCGTCTCAGAACGCGGATACTTTGGAAGCAAAAGCAAAGCCATTGGAAGAATTGTTGAGTGAGCGTTTAGATATACCTGTCGAAGTGAGCGTATCGACTAACTATAATACTATTATCGAAGCAATGGATTCTAAACAAGTTGATGTAGGATTTTTACCACCTACTGCATATGTATTAGCGAAAGAAAAAGGTGCAGCAGAAGTTCTTTTACAAGCACAACGTTATGGGGTTGAAGATGAAACAGGACAACCTACCGATGAGTTAGTCGACGGCTATAAATCAGAGTTCGTTGTAAAGGCAGATTCTGATATCGAAAGCATCGAAGATTTGAAAGGGAAGAAAATCGCATTCCAGGATGTTACTTCATCAGCTGGATATGTATGGCCGGCTGCATCTCTATTGGACGCAGGCATTGATCCACTTGAAGATGTAGAAGGTGTTACAGTAAAAGGGCATGACCAAGGTGTCATTTCTGTACTGAACGGAGATGTTGATGCAGCAGTAGTATTCCAAGATGCACGCAACACGGTTATGGGAGATTACCCTACGGTGTTTGAAGATACAAAAGTTATCCACTTTACTGAATTCATCCCTAATGATACTGTTTCCGTTCGTTCCGACATGGACCCAGAATGGCAGGATAAAATCACAGAAGCATTCATCGACATCGGTAAAGATGAAGAAGGTCATCAAATCATTAAAGAAATCTATACTCATGAAGGTTATGTAGAATCTGATGACAGCAATTTCGACATTGTAAGAGAATACTCCGAAAAAGTAAAAACAGAATAGTAATAGTTTGTTTCATAGATTTCCTTAACTTTTAATAGATTACCTATAAATACAGCCAGTCGATTTTTTCTCTCGTACTGGCTTTTCTTCTATGTCTTCATAAGAAAACGAAAATAATCCAGAAATTTTTCATCTGATAATTTCGAAATATTTGAAAAGGTTGGTATGCAGAGTGATTGAATTCAACAATGTTTCCAAAGTATATCCCAATGGGACACAAGGTCTGAAAGATATTAATTTAACCATTGAAAAAGGGGAATTCGTGGTAATTGTTGGTCTGTCCGGTGCCGGTAAGTCGACGTTACTCCGATCGATTAACAGATTGCACGAGATTACATCCGGTGAAATTAACATCGATGGACAATCTATCACAAGCGCAAAAGGCAAGGATTTACGTCATATTCGTCGAGATATCGGAATGATTTTCCAAAGTTTTAACTTAGTTAAAAGATCTACTGTACTAAAAAACGTTTTATCCGGAAGAGTCGGCTACCATTCGACACTCAGAACAGTTTTAGGTTTATTTCCCAAGGAAGATGTCAACCTGGCAATGACTGCTTTAGAGCGAGTGAACATTGTGGAAAAAGCGTACAGCAGATCTGATCAGCTTTCAGGCGGACAGCAACAGCGTGTTTCTATCGCGAGAGCACTTGCCCAGGAAGCCAAAATTATTTTGGCTGATGAACCAGTAGCTTCCTTGGATCCTTTAACCACGAAACAAGTAATGGACGATCTAAAGAGAATCAACCAGGAATTGGGCATCACCACTGTCGTAAACCTGCATTTCATTGATATTGCCAGACAATATGCAACCAGAATAATCGGTCTTCAGGCTGGACAAGTAGTTTTCGACGGACCTGTCGAAGAAGCAACCGACGAAAGATTTTCTGAAATTTACGGCCGTCCTCTTGAAACCCAGGAAGACGAAGAAACGGGAGCGTCTGCACATGAATCAACTAAATGAACAGAAAATCCCTAAAGCTCCCAGCAAGATAAAACATTACTTAACATTTGCCTTGATCATTCTTTTGCTATGGGGGAGTGCCTTTCAAACAGACAGTACGCTAGGTGAACTGATTGAAGGATTCCCTAATATGCTAGACTTGCTCGTTCAGATGGTGCCGCCGAACTGGGCTTATTTCGACAATATCATTCAAGCGATGCTTGATACCATTCGCATGGCCGTACTAGGGACAACGATCGGCGCATTGCTTGCCATTCCGTTTGCATTGTTCTCAGCGAGCAATATGGTAAAGAATTCATGGATTTATTACCCGGTACGATTCGTCCTTAACTTAGTCCGTACCATTCCGGAACTTCTTCTGGCAGCAATATTCGTTGCAATCTTCGGTCTTGGACCGCTCCCAGGTATTTTCGCATTGGGCATTTTTTCAACGGGTATTATTGCAAAATTGACTTACGAAGCCATCGAGGGCATTGACAAAGGACCATTAGAAGCCATGACGGCTGTCGGCGCCAATAAAGTACAATGGGTTTCATTTTCGGTAGTTCCGCAAGTGTCTGCATACTATGTGTCCTATGTGCTTTACTCGTTTGAGATTAATATACGGGCAGCGGCAATCCTTGGATTGGTCGGTGCCGGCGGGATCGGTGAATATTATGACCGGACGCTCGGTTTTCTGGAATATGACAAAGTGAGTACTATTATTATCTTCACGCTAGTAGTGGTATTGATTATCGACTATGTCAGCACTAAATTACGGGAGAATTTATTATGAGCAGTGCAACTAGACCTATAAAACCAAAAAAGAATAATATGAAACGTTGGCTTATCTATCTATCTCTTGCCGTCATCTATGTCTGGGCATTGGCAGGGGTTCCGATGGAAGGATTCAAAGAGACTGCCGGCCAGATTTCCAAAGCGATTTTCTCCGGTATTTTATCCCCTGACTGGGATTATGTTTATTTACCAGAAGGAGAAGACTTGCTGCGCGGGCTTCTCGACACACTGGCAATCGCTATTCTAGGTACTTTCATTTCAGCGTTCCTATGTATTCCTTTTGCCTTCTGGGCTGCAACCAATATGAGTAAAAGCAGTGCCAACCCGGCTGTCGGTAAGTTCATGCTAAGCTTCATCAGGACTTTCCCTGAACTGGTTATGGCTTTATTGTTCATCAAAGCTGTCGGGCCTGGATCATTTGCCGGTGTACTTGCTTTAGGTCTTCATTCAATCGGTATGCTAGGCAAGCTGTTCTCAGAGGAAGTCGAAAATATCGACCTCGGTCCATCTGAAGCATTGAAGGCAACCGGTGCCAATTCGATACAGACGCTCTGGTTTGCAGTTTTTCCTCAGGTTTTGCCTGGATTTATCTCTTATACCCTGTATCGATTCGAAATAAACCTCCGATCTGCGAGTGTTTTGGGAATCATCGGAGCAGGCGGAATCGGTACCCCATTGATTTTCGCCATGCAGTCCCGGGACTGGAGCCGGGTCGGCGTCATTCTGTTAGGTATCATTGTTATGGTAACAATTGTCGATATGATTTCCGGTTACCTGCGCAAGAAAATCGTTTAACAACGCAGGAGATCAACCGTTCTTTGGTTGGTCTCTTCTTTTAATAAGAAAAGACTCATTATACTACATCGAGTTAATCATAATTCTCTTGCCCAGAATCCTTACAATAGAGGGAAATTGCGACATAGTGAAAATTCTACTTTTGTGTGGCTTCTCCTTGTTCTGATTTTAGTAGAATGCTAACCCGGCGCTGCGGAAAAATACTGATATATGTCTAACATGCGGTATTTCCAACCAGAATTCAGAACATGCCAAACAGCGGAGGCAGAACACGCAGACTCCTGTGGGAACAGCGCGAGTCTGAAGACCCCGAGTGATGGGTCTGCGTCTTCTAGTTAAGCTTCGTAGTAGCTTCCTCGACCCAAGGGAGCAAGGATGTTAATTCAAGTAGTTCCCTGGCTGAGGCCGTGCCCGCGGAAAGCGAAGTGTTCTGCCGTATCGGTCGTATAGCACTCGACTGATTCAGGATGGGAGCAGTTATGTCGTGGTTTATGGTTATAGTGAAAGAGAAGAAGTTATTAAGAACTGCTATTAGAAAGATACAGGGAAAATCAAGGCTGCATTGACTTCCTTGTATAAAACCTATATCCTGATGAGGATGGAATTCTTTTTGGAGGAATGTTAAAACCTATGATCAATGTTAATAATGTAAGCTTACGTTATGGCGATAAAAAGTTGTTTGAAGACGTTAATATAAAATTCACACCCGGAAACTGTTATGGCTTGATTGGTGCAAACGGAGCCGGCAAATCTACATTTCTTAAAATCCTTTCAGGTGAAGTAGAACCACAAACCGGGAATGTATCCCTATCACCTGGAGAACGGCTCGCTGTTTTGAAACAGGACCATTTTGCCTATGAAGAACACGAAGTCTTAAAAACAGTCGTGATGGGACACGAGCGTTTATACGATATCATGCAAGAAAAAGATGCTATTTATATGAAACCTGACTTTTCAGAAGAAGACGGAATGCGCGCTGCTGAGCTGGAGGGTGAATTCGGTGAATTAAACGGATGGGAAGCCGAATCTGATGCTGCTGTCTTGTTGAAAGGATTGGGCATCGGTGAAGAACTTCATGACAAGAAAATGGCAGAACTACCTGGTTCTGAAAAAGTAAAAGTGTTGCTAGCTCAAGCATTGTTCGGCAATCCGGACATTCTATTATTAGATGAGCCTACCAACCACTTGGATATCCAGGCAATTCAATGGCTGGAAGAATTCTTGATCAATTTCGAAAACACCGTCATTGTAGTTTCCCATGACCGTCACTTCTTGAACAAAGTTTGTACCCATATAGCTGACGTGGACTATGGAAAGATTGAAGTATATGTCGGAAACTATGATTTCTGGTATGAATCCAGCCAGTTAGCACTAAAAATGGCGCAAGAGCAAAACAAGAAAAAAGAAGAAAAAATCAAAGAACTTCAGAATTTCGTTGCACGATTCAGTGCCAACGCTTCAAAGTCCAAGCAGGCGACTTCCCGTAAAAAAATGTTGGAGAACATCACTTTGGATGACATTAAACCGTCTTCCCGCCGTTACCCATATGTCGCTTTCACACCTGGACGTGAAATAGGTAATGATTTGTTGAGAGTTGAAGGTCTCTCTAAAACCATTGACGGAGAAAAAGTGCTGGATAATGTCAGCTTTACCATGAATAAAGATGATAAGATCGCTCTTGTGGGGAAAAATGAAATTGCCAAGACAACGCTGTTGCAGATTCTTATGGGAGAAATCGAACCAGATGAAGGAACATATAAGTGGGGCGTTACAACTTCACAATCCTACTTCCCTAAAGATAACTCTGCGTTTTTTGAAAATGGTGATTTGAATCTTGTTGATTGGCTCCGCCAATATTCACCAGATGACCAAACAGAAACATTCTTGCGTGGTTTCCTTGGAAGAATGCTGTTCTCTGGCGAAGAAGCATTGAAGAAATCCAATGTTCTATCCGGTGGCGAAAAAGTTCGCTGCATGCTTTCCAAAATGATGTTGAGCAGTGCAAATGTTCTTTTACTTGATGAACCTACCAACCACTTGGATTTGGAGTCCATTACTTCCTTGAACAATGGCCTGGTGAACTTTAAAGGTTCTATCTTGTTCACATCTCATGACCATCAATTTGTCCACAGTATCGCCAACAGGTTGATTGAGATCACACCTAAAGGGATCATTGATAAAGAAATGAGCTATGATGAATACGTAGCAGACAAAAACCTGCAAAAACAGATCCAAGAAATGTATGCTTAAATCTGAGAAGGCTGTCCAAATGGACAGCCTTTTTCTGATGCACTTCGCAATACTTTGTTGATTTATGTTGGTTCCTCTCCTAATAAAACTACAATTTCAACTTCAGAGTTGAGAGAATTTGAGACATAGTGACAATTAATCTAAGAAGACTTCCTCTCATTCTGATGTTAGTTAAATGCTAATCCGACGCTGCGGAAAAATACTCGCTTTCCGCGGGGAACGCTTCAGCCTCCTCGCCGGAAAACCATCAGCTGTGGGGTCTTCAGACTGTTCCTTTCCCGCAGGACTTTGAAAAGACCTCCTTGAATATACAGCGCACGCAGAAAATCGACCTTTATTTTCAAGGAGTCTCGCATTTTTCCTCCGCTTGGATTGGCGTTCTGTTTAAGTAAGAAGAATTACCAGTTTAAGCGCTATAAGAGATTTTTCTACCCAAAATGCAGAGAATTCCAAACAGCGAAGGCAGAACACGCAGACTCCTCGAAAATATAAATCGATTTTCTTCGTGCGATGTCATGCTGACGAAGCTTTCCCTATCCTGTGGGAACAGCAAACGGTCTTCGATGGGGCGAGTAATCGCAGTCCCAAAGGGAGCAGGGATGCTTATTCAAGTAGTCCCCTGGCTGAGGCCGTGCCGCGGAAAGCGAAGTGTTCTGCCGTAGCGGTCGTATAGCACTCGATTGATTCAGAATGGGAGCAGTTATGTCGCAGTTTATAGTAATTGTCCACTAGCCAATTTAGAAAACAAATAATTGAAAATGCCTCTTAGGGTAATCATTCATTCACTTATGCACATACCTTGCTTAACGAACTTTTTTATCCACATGTTAATTATTTTCTCCCTTCGAGAAGCAGTTTGTCTTCACTTTATCCACGGATTCTTTGCTCTTGAAATTGATTTATACACATTTTGTTAGTAATTGATTATATAAGGTGAAATCATATCCACAATCAACAGGTTATCCACTGTTTTTATAAGCCAGTTAATTCTTCAAAAATTATTTGTGAAAAATATCACAATATCTATTGCATTTTATATCCTGACCCTTTATACTCAATTTATAAGCAATTGTGATTATTTTCACATAAGCATAAGTATATTTGTGAAATAAATCACATATAATCAAATTACTCAATGGAGGTTTTATAAATGAGAGTTGCTGTTATCGGATGTACACATGCAGGTACTGCTGCTATTTCAAATATATTGAACATGTATCCTGAAGCTGAAATTGATGTTTTCGAAAAAAATGACAATGTTTCCTTTCTATCTTGCGGTATTGCATTATATGTTGGCGGAGTAGTTAAAAACCCTGAAGGACTGTTTTATGCATCTGTAGAAGAATTTGAAAAGAACGGTGTACGGATGCACATGGAACATGTGGTAACAGATTGTGATGTTACCGGCAAAACGCTTCGGGCAATGGACTTGAAGACGAATGAAACGACCGATTACACTTTTGATAAACTAATCGTTACGACCGGATCTTGGCCTGTCACTCCGCCTATTCCAGGCTCTGACCTTGAAAATGTACAGCTTTGTAAGAATTTCCACCATGCTAATGAAATTATTGATCGTTCCAAAGAAGCTAAAAACATTGTAGTCGTAGGTGCTGGATATATTGGAATTGAGTTAGTGGAAGCTTTTGAACAAGCTGGCAAAAACGTTACACTGATCGATAGCGAGGATCGAATTTTGAATCGTTATTTAGATGAGGAGTTCACCAGCCCTATCGAGACTACTTTAGCAGAAAAAGGTGTGAACCTGGCCCTGCGACAAACCGTTAAATCGTTTGACGGAAAAGATGGAAAAGTTACTACAGTCAACACGACAGCAGATAGTTATGAAGCTGACTTAGTCATTATGTGCATCGGGTTCCGTCCGAACACCGCTCTTCTCAGGGGACAAGTGGACATGCTCGCTAATGGAGCCATTATTGTCGATGAATTCATGCGCACCAATATTCCAGATGTGTTTGCTGCAGGAGACTGCTGTGCAGTCAACTACAATCCGACAGAGCAGCCCTCCTACATTCCGCTTGCTACCAACGCGGTCAGGATGGGAACATTGGCTGCATATAACCTTGTACAACCACAACTTGCTCATCCTGGTACACAGGGTACTTCCGGATTAAAAATCCATCAGCACAACATATCTGCGACCGGATTGACGGGAACTGCGGCCGAAGCAGCAGGATTGTCTGTCAGCACAGCAATAATCGAGGATACGTACCGTCCAGAATTCATGCCGGAAAACGCTGTGATTAAGTTGAAGGTTGTCTACGAGAATGACAGTCACCGCATTGTCGGTGCCCAGGTAATTTCCGATGCCGATTTCACACAGGCAATTAACACGCTAAGTGTCAGCATACAAAACAGGATGACTATTGAACAAATGGCAATGACCGACTTTTTCTTCCAACCTCATTACAACAAACCTTGGAACTATTTGAACCAAGTATGTATCGAGGCGATGAAACAGGAAAATGCCAAAAAAGCAATTCAGAAAACAGCACAAGCCGCCTCTTAATGGGCGGCTTGTTTCTTTTAAACTTTGCTTTGTTTGGATGCATGAATCAATTCGAGAATGTCCTCCCTCTTATCTTGATGGAGGGAATCGACGATCTTACTGCCGACCACGACACCATCGCAATAGGACCCGAGCTCCTTCACCTGCTCTGCTGTCGATACTCCAAACCCTGCTAATACCGGTACCTCGCATTTCTTTTTCAATTCATGTAAATGACCCTTCAAGTTCCCTTTGAACTCTGCTCTTGCTCCTGTTGTTCCTGTAACGGTCACAGCATATAAAAACCCTTCCGTCCGTTTCGCTATTTCTGTGAGCCGGTCTTCCGGGCTTGTTAAAGAAGCCAACCGTATGAGTGCTATATTATTTTCGTTCAATTGAGGCGTGATCAGGTCTTCTTCTTCTAAAGGCAAATCCGGAATAATCAACCCGCTGACACCGGATTGTTTACAAGCAAAAGCAAACTCTTCTACCCCGAATGCATAAATGGGATTCATATAGGTCATAAGCACAACAGGAATTCCACGTTTTTCTTTAAAACTCTCCAGTTTTTCCAAAATGGACTTCATGCTGACGCCTTTGGCCAGCGCACGGATACCCGCTTTTTGAATGGTTGGACCATCTGCTACCGGATCAGAAAAAGGGACACCGAGTTCGACTATTGTAGCCCCGCTCTCCTGCAAAAACAGCAACTGGTCTTCTAATTGATCCAAGCCTCCGTCTCCAGCCATGATGTATGGTACGAACGCTTTATCCCCGTTATGAAGCACTTTTTGGAATGCTTCTTTTATAAATTCCTTACTCATGTGAACTACCTCCAAACGCTGCTCTGACTGTTTCAACATCTTTATCCCCGCGTCCTGATAAACACACAACCAATGTTTCTTCTTCACTCATTTTTTCTGCAAGCTTCATACTGTAAGCAATCGCATGGGCGCTTTCCAAGGCCGGGATGATCCCTTCTGTTTTGGAAAGCAGCTGTAGTGCTTCCAACGCTTCTTCATCTGTAATAGAATCATAGATTACCCTGCCTGTATCTTTCAAATGGCTGTGCTCCGGTCCGATACCCGGATAATCCAGTCCTGCCGAGATAGAGTGGGCTTCTGTTATTTGCCCGTTATCATCCTGCAAAAGATAGCTTAGCGTGCCGTGTAGAATCCCTGCTTTTCCGTCGGTCAATGTCGCTGCATGTTTGCCGGTTTCAATTCCCGATCCACCTGCTTCCACACCATACAACGTCACTTCTTCATCCTCTATGAACGGGTAAAACATCCCCATTGAGTTGCTTCCGCCGCCTATACATGCTACGACCGCATCAGGCAGTCTTTTTTCTTGTTCCAAAATCTGCTGCTTCGTTTCTGTTCCGATGACACTTTGGAAATCCCTTACGATTTGGGGAAACGGATGCGGGCCTACTACCGAACCGATAATATAGTGGGTATCCTCCACATTGGTAACCCAGTAACGCAATGCTTCATTGACCGCATCCTTCAATGTTCCGCTGCCCTGTTCGACGCTTTCCACTCTCGCACCAAGGAGCTCCATCCGGAATACATTCAACTTCTGACGGCGGATATCTTCTTTCCCCATAAAAATGACACATTCCAAATCCAGCAATGCACATACAGTAGCAGTTGCCACCCCGTGCTGGCCTGCCCCTGTCTCGGCAACCACTTTCTTTTTGCCCATTCTTTGGGTAAGAAGAGCCTGCCCGACGGCATTATTTATCTTGTGGGCTCCTGTATGATTCAAGTCTTCTCTTTTCAGGTAGATTTTCGGCCCACCCAGGTGCCTGGAAAAGTTTTCAGCATGATAAAGCGGTGTTTCACGCCCGATATACTGTTTGAAATAATAGTCTACATCCTTTAAAAATGCAGGATCGGCCATCGCCTCTTGATATGCTTTCTCCAGTTCAAGTACGGCCGGCATCAACGTTTCCGGCACAAACCTGCCCCCAAATTTGCCAAAATGGCCCTTTGTATCAGGCTGTTGATATGTCTTCATTTTCTGTTCTCCTCCTCTATACGTTTTGCTGCTCTAATGAAAGCATCTATTTTGTCCCGGTCTTTTTCTCCATTTGTTTCCACTCCGCTGGAAACATCCACACCAGCCGGCTTTACTTCGGTTATCGCCTGCTGTACATTGCCAGGTTTCAATCCCCCAGCGAGGAAAATCTTTCCGTTAACTTCTGGCATATATTCTGCAAGTGACCAGTCAAATGCTTCTCCATTACCTCCCCGATACTTACCGGCAGGGCTATCAAGCAAATAATATTCACATGGATAGCTGGCTATCTGCTCAAAATCTTCTTTCGAGTTAATTTGGAAGGCTTTAATCACCGGAACCTTTATCTCCTCCATTTCTTCTGGTGACTCATCCCCGTGAAGTTGGGCGTAATCGAGGCCAACACTCTCGGCGATATCATTGATCACTTCCGGTGACTCATTGACAAAAACGCCGATTTTTTTTACACGTCTTGGCAGTGTTTCAGCAATTTCTTTTGCCTGCTCTTTTGTCACCCTTCGCTTGCTCGATGCAAAGACAAAGCCAAGAAAATCCGCTCCAGCCTGGACAGCATCAGCTGCAGCCTGTTTGTTTTTTATCCCGCATATTTTTACAATCATACGGCCGCCCCCCTAAACCGGTATTCTAAGCTGGTCGAATGTTTGCTTGAGATTCCCGGATTTCATCATCGTTTCTCCAACTAAAATCCCCTGTGCTCCAGCTTTTCGTACCCTATCTACATCTTCTGCAGTGCGGATACCGCTTTCGCTAATTAACAGTGCATCCGGATTTTTCACCTGGGCAGCCAGCCTTTCTGTAATGGCAAGATCAACCTCAAACGTCTTCAAATTCCGATTATTGATGCCGATTATTTTCGCATCCATGTCATTTGCAATGGAAAGCTCTTCCTCATTATGAACTTCCAGCAAAACTTCAAGCCCGGCTTTTACCGCATAGGAATATAATTCTTCCAGTCTTTCTTTTGGCAATGCAGCAGCAATCAATAAGATGACATTGGCCCCATAGTCTTTCGCTCTATCAATCTGGATCTCGTCGATGATGAAATCCTTGTTCAAAAGAGGCACTTGAACAGCTTCCCTGACCGCCTTTAAATCTTCCATACTCCCTTTAAAGAAAGGCTGGTCGGTCAGTACGGAAATCGCACCCGCTCCATAGTCAGCGTATTGGATCGCCTGCTCGGGAGGATTGACGTCTGTTTTGATGTCACCTTTAGATGGGGAAGCGCGCTTTATCTCCGCAATGATACTCATTTTATCTGCATGTTTGAAACTTTCATAAAGTGATAATTTTTTGCCTGTCACCTTCGCTCCCGGTTGATAATTCTCCTTCAACGCGGCTACTTCTTTCTCTTTCTCTGCCAGTATCTTGTCCAATATAGTCATCAGCTGATTACCTCCCGTTTATGACGTTTGCTGAAATCGATTAGATTCTCCAATTTTTGCAATGCCGCACCAGAGTCGATACTTTCTTTTGCAAGTGCTATTCCTTCTTGGATAGTATTCGCTTTGCCATTGGCTAGAATAGCAAGACCGGCATTGAGTACGACGGTATCGCGGTATGGTCCATGTTGCCCTTTCAGGACCTGGTGCAGAATTTCCGCGTTGTCTTTTGCATCTCCTCCAATAATCCGGCTGTTTTCATAGACCGGAAGTCCAACTTCGTCCGGGTGAAGAGTGAACGGGATTAATTCTCCTTCTTCCATGAGTACGAGGTGATTGTCTCCAGCTAATGATGCCTCATCCATATGACCTGCACCGTTGACGACGATTGCCCTTTTCCTGCCTAATTTATACAGTACACTGGCCATCATCTCGAGCATATCACGCCGGTATATCCCCAACAGCTGGGAGTCAAGACGAACCGGATTGGTGAGGGGACCGATCAAATTAAATATGGTAGGAATCTTCAGGTCTCCCCGTACTTTCATAATTCTTTTCAAATCGGGATGGACATTTGGCGCAAACAAAAAGGCAATTCCGTTATCCTCCAAAAGCTCCAGCATATGTTCTTTAGTCGTCTCAAGCGATACACCCAAGTGTTCGAGGACATCCGCGCTTCCTGTCTTACTGGAAATACTGCGATTCCCATGCTTGGCGATTTTAATTCCTGCTCCTGCTATCACAAAGGCTGACGTGGTACTGATGTTAAAGCTTTGCGATCTGTCTCCACCTGTACCGCAGTTATCCATCACTCCTGTCAGCTGGTTTGTTGCTGCTACAGATTTTTCTCGGATCACACTGACAAGGCCGGCTATTTCCTCCGCTTTTTCGCCTTTCATTTTCAATCCTGTCAGGAAAGCACCTATTTCTGTTTCTGATGTTTTTGCTTCAAACATCTGATTGGAGGCCTCCTGCATTTCCTCCATAGTCAAAGACTCGTTTTCCACTACTTTATTAAGAAATTGTTTCATATGGATTCTCCTCTCCAATCTGTGTGAAAAAATTCTCCAGAATTGCTTTGCCTGTTTTCGTGCCAATTGATTCCGGGTGAAATTGAAGACCGAAAACCGGAAGCTGACGGTGGCGCAGTGCCATTATTTCTTTGTCGTCCACCGCGGACGCCGTAACTTCTAAGCATTCCGGGAGACTGTTCCGGTCAACAACAAGCGAATGGTATCTCATTACGTCGAGCGGCTTTTTTAATTGATCGAACAGTTGGATTCCGGTATGGGTTATTTCAGAAGTTTTTCCATGTTTAATGTGATTTGCATGAATGACTTTCCCGCCAAAGGCTGCACCGATCGCCTGATGGCCCAGGCATATCCCCAAAATCGGAAACCTATCGGATAGTTCGGTTACAATATCCATGCAAATACCGGCTTTTTCCGGCGTGCCAGGACCTGGCGATAAGATCACTGCTTCTGGTTCCAAGTCCCTGATTTCCTTAACGCTGATTTTATCGTTGCGGACGACTTTCACTTCTTTGCCAAGTTCGGAAATATATTGAAACAAGTTATACGTAAATGAATCATAGTTATCGATTAATAAAATCATGGATGTTTACCTCCAATAGCGATTTTGCCTTATTCAACGTTTCCTGATACTCGGATGCAGGATCCGAATCATAAACAATTCCAGCACCGGCTTGCACGTATGCATGTTTGTCTTTTACTACAAGTGTCCTGATTGCCAGTGCCAGGTCCACATCGCCGTTCATGTTGATATAGCCGACAGCACCGGCATATACTCCGCGTCTTTCCTGTTCCAGCTCGTTGATGATCTGCATCGCCCGGATTTTTGGAGCGCCAGAGACCGTACCCGCCGGAAGTGTCGAAATAAGAGCGTCTATCCCGTTATATTCCGGCCTCAAATTTCCTTGTACCTCGGAAACAATGTGCATGACATGTTGGTAACGCTCAATCACCATATATTTCGGGATTGTGATACTTCCAACTTCACAAACCCGGCCCAAGTCATTCCGACTTAAGTCAACGAGCATCTTATGCTCCGCCTGCTCTTTTTCATCGGCAAGCAACTCTTCACCTAACCGGATATCTTCTTCCTCTGTTGCCCCTCTAGGCCTTGTTCCGGCAATTGGATTCGTGATCAATTGTCTTCCTTTCGTCTTGATAAGGCTCTCGGGTGATGCTCCCAAAACAATATAATCTTCAAAATCGAGATAAAACATATATGGAGAAGGATTGGCCCTTCGTAAGTGCCGGTAAAAAGTGAACGGATCAACATCAAAGCTTGCTTTCATCCGTTGGGATAAAACCACTTGAAAGATATCTCCATCGACGATATGCCGTTTGGCTTTATCCACCATATTCATAAAGGTTTCTTGGTCAATGAAAGGTTCAAAGGATACATTTTCCAATGTTTGATTCGGCTCCACTTTTGGCTTGGTTATCTCCTCCTGTAATAAACGGAGTGCCTGATCCAAGTCTTCCTCTGTACGATTACCGTTTAAATTGATGACCAGGATGGAAACGGTTTGCCGGAGATGATCGAACACGACCACATCCTGGTAGAACATCATGTGCATATCCGGCATGTTTATGTCATCCCTTAACGGCCCGCCGATATACTCATATTGCCTGATGGCATCATACCCGATGTATCCAACCGCTCCACCATAAAACGGGAAAGGCAGCAGAAGCTCCTGATTCGAAATTTGTCTACTAAGAACTTCCAATGGTCTTTCTTGCAATTCGTCAAACTGTCCAGCTGCTGATTTAACCGTTGTTGATTCGTCATCTCCGATTATTTCTTTATAAGGGTTCATCCCTATAAAGGAATAACGACCTTTCCCCGAATGGCTGGCCGAGCTTTCCAATAAGAACTTTTTCTTCCCTTCCAATCTGTTGAACACTGAAATCGGGGTCAATGTATCACCATTTAACTGCGTCGTTTTATATAAAGGGGACTTCGATTCACTCATCATCATTCTCTCCTTTTCCGTTTAACTATTAATAAGTAATGGATAAAAAAAACCCTATAGAAACAAAACACTTGTTTCTATAGGGACGGGTCTGTGCCGCGGTGCCACCACTAATTGAAGGAGAATCCTTCCACTTATCGAGTACGGACTTCTTTCCTGGTCGATACTCTATCCCGATAACGGGGGAAAACCGTCCTTCCCTACTAGCACAAAACATTCGGGAAGTCTCTCTTAAGTCCATTCTGCTTTTCTATCATACCGGAATCCCACCATCACCGGTTCTCTTTGATGAATCGATAAAGCATACTTCTCTTAATCAACGAGTTATCTTTTTCTTTTTTAATACAAAAAAGGTTTCCCAATCCATAAAGGACGAGGAAACCCGTGGTACCACCTTTTTGACTATTTAAAAGTAAACAGCCGCTTCAGCACATTGAACAAGTTTGTTCAATGCTGTCTCTTATAACGATGAGACCTTTCGCCAAAGCCTACTGTTCAAAAAATTCGAAGTTCGGTCTGGGGCTCGGAAGTCCATTCACACCTGCCAACACACTGGTTCGCACCAACCACCAGCTCTCTTTAGTATCAAACAAGGCTACTACTCTTCGTCAAAGCCAACTATTTATTAATGAAATATTGGTTATTATCATATTATGCCGGCAGCTTTTTGTCAATGGATAAAATCTTATTAATTTAAATTTTTATAATATTTAAATTACATCGTTTTTTTTAAAGGGTTTAACCTGATTTTTGCATGTAACTCCAATAGGTTCGATTTTTTAATTTGGTATGGATATATCCATCGTACCACCTCATCAGTCATTCCTTTAGCCGTGAGATCACCCATCCCCGTGTACCAGAAGGCTTGCCAAATGAATTTTGAACAGTAATTATAGGATATATTATCCAGCCTCGGATGGAATAAATAACGTCTGATTTTATCCACGTTTCCGGCTGCCCATGCTGCTGCCTGATCAGCACCGGAGACAGGCCGGAAAACAGTGATGTCAGACCCATACTTGTGCCTTGATAAGTAGATAGGCAGAGTATCACGGAAACCGCCTTTTGGATGGGAATGATAAACCATTAAATCCGGTCCCAAAATCCCTGCATGCCCGACCAAAAAAGTGGACAATCCTTTGGAGGAATAGAGAACATCACCTGGCACAATGCTTGTCTTAGTACCAGGATAACAGGCAGCTTGGTCTTCCGGCTGTTTTTTTTGCAACTCTTCAAACTGGATTATCGAAGTGTGTTTGTCAGGAGGAAAAATCAATCATCATTCCTCCTTATATTTCTTTTCTGTTCAGTCTGCCTTTGATGCCTTTTTCTATCAACCGAAGATACTGGGAGTCCTTAGGAGCAGCGAAGGTAATGGCAATGCCATCTACTCCAGCACGTCCAGTCCGGCCGATCCGGTGAATATATGATTCCACATCATGAGGAATATCATAATTGATTACATGGGTTACTCCTTCAACATCGAGTCCTCTTGCTGCGACATCTGTCGCTACCAGATATTGAATCTTCAAGTCGCGGAATTTTTTCATTACTTTTTCCCGTTTAGCCTGCGAAAGATCACCATGTAATTCATCAGAAAGAAAACCATGTCCTTGCAAAGCATCGTTCAATTTGGCTGCACGTCTTTTGGTCCTGCAGAAAATAATGGCTAAAAAGGGACGGAACTGGTTTAAGACAGCTATTAATTTCTCCTGTTTTTGCCGGTCGGATGTTTCGATCACCATTTGTTTTATACCTTCCAACGTGACATTACTGCCCTTGGCCTCAATATGCCTTGGCTTGACCATATATTTGTCTGCCAGTGTCCGTACTTCATTGGGCATAGTAGCCGAAAACAACATAGTTTGCCGCTCAGAAGGCAATTCATCGACTATATCTTCCACTTCTGGAAGGAATCCCATGTGCAGCATTTGATCTGCTTCATCAAGAACAAACATCGATACACTTCCTAGTTCGATCGTTCCCCGTCGTACATGGTCCAGCAATCGACCCGGTGTAGCCACTATGATTTGTGGTTGGTTGTTTAATTTTTTTAATTGAGACTGAATGTCCTGACCGCCATACACCGCCAAAGTATGCAGGCCTTCAAGGTAACCAGTCAACTTGTTCAATTCGGCAGTTATCTGTAATGCCAGCTCTCTTGTCGGTGACACGATCAAGGCCTGAACAACATTTCTTTCCACTTCTATTTTTTCCAATATCGGCAGGAGAAAAGCAATGGTTTTTCCTGTGCCGGTTTGAGCCTGGGCAATGACATCCTGCCCTTCCAACAATACAGGGACTGTCTTTTCCTGAATAGGAGTTGGTTCTTTAATTCCCTGCTGTTTCAATATGCTCACTAACTCGCTTGATATTCCAATCTTGGAAAAATCCGACAAGCCACTCACCTCTTTCATTGATACTGTCCGTATTATTCCCGTCTGTATTTTTAGTAACCTCGGGTTGACAGTTTTTTGCTTCTTCAGCTTATTATACGTTGCTGGTTATCCTTCTTCAAAAATTAAGAAAATAGTTGCAATTATTTTCTTAATTACTATGGAAATAACACAGTAATTTCTATTACAATATAGAGAGCAAATATCAAGGAGAGAGTTTATTTGAGGAAAGCGTTAATCGTTTTGTTTCTGTTTCTAGTAGTTAGCTTTGGAGTAACCGGATATATGCAATCTATTTCAACAGAAGATGAAGTCGAAGTCGAGGCAGACAAAGGTACGGAAAAACTAAATTAATATAAAAAAAAGCAGAAGCTCCTGAAGCTTCTGCTTTTTCTATTAAATTATTAATCTAATATAGTTACATCGACTGTTCTTGTACCCCAGTCATAAGCCTCTTCTTTGGTTGGTACGTGAAGGTCAATTCTATTTCCTTGGATGGCACCGCCGATATCACCTGCAATAGCTTCTCCATATCCTTCAACATGGACTCTTGAGCCGAGCGGGATGATATTTGGATCTACTGCGATTACTTTCGCATTTGGATTTTCATTTAAGTTAATTCCAGTATAAGTGATTCCAGAGCATCCTTCACAACCTGCTGTATAAGCAGTAGCTGTCACCGTTACTTCTTTACCAGAAGCCTCTTCAGGTGCTGGTGCGGATGCTGATTGTTCAACAGTTGGTTCTGTTGTATTTTCTTCCGGTTGGGGAGTTTCTGTTGGTTCCGCTTGTTTTGCCTCTTCTTTAACAGGCTTCTCTTCTACTTGTTCTGGAAGCACATCAACGTTTTCAGTTGGCTGTAAATGCAACTGTTGTGCCGGCAGAATAATATCAGAGCCTAATGCGTTCCATGCTTTCAAGTCGGATACGCTGACACCAAATTCTTGACCGATACTGTAAAGGGTATCTCCTTTTTTAACAGTATAGCTTGCTGGTTGAGTTTGAGTTTGTCCATCTATTTCTAAGGATTGGCCTGGATAGATAATGTCTGAATTTAAAGAGTTTAGTTCTTTCAACTTCTCTACGGAAGTTTGATTGTTTTGAGCGATTCCCCAAAGTGTATCGCCCTTTTCTACTTGATAACTTGCGGCGGATGCAGATGTTGCAGCTGTACCTGCAAGGATAAGTCCTGCAGCTAAAGATACTACTAGTTTCTTCATCTGTGTTTCCCTCCTCATTTTTTCTGACAGGACTTATCGTAACACATGCAAATGCCTATTGTGGTTACAACTCGTTTAAGAGTAAATTACAAAGATTTCTTTTTTACATAGAGTTGTCATATTTGTAACCCTGGGGAAATATTCCTGGATTTCCATCATACAAATGTAAAAAAAAAGACGTTTAACTACTATTTTCCTCTTTTTCCGCCATCTTTTTCATGAATATTTTCCTATAAAAAATTTAAAAAAATAGATTTCAACCCTATTATTTTCCCCTTTTTCTATATTTGTACCCTTTTTTTGTAAAATAACGACTTCCCGATTCTATCTTTTGGACTTCCTGGATGTTTGTTTATGTCTTTGCACATAAAAAAACCTTTTCCAGATGAAAAGTACGTACATACTTTTCATCTGGAAAAGGTCTATATCCAAAACTATCTCTGCCTGTTTAACGGATCTGCAATTCATCATTTCCTTACATATAACAGCTTTAAAGATTCACACTTGAGGCAAATTGGGACATAGTGAAAATTAACTTTAGTGAGACTTCCTCTCGTTCTAATGCTAATGGAGTGGTATATTCTCGCTGCGGCAGAACACTTCGCTTTCCGCGGGCACGGCCTCAGCCTCCTCATCAGCAAAGTACGCTTCTTGCGGGGTCTTCGGACTCGCGCTGTTCCCACAGGAGTCTGCGTGTTCTGCCTTCGCTGTTCAAGATTTACTGAATTTCGTTGTTAGGAATACCGGTTTTAGTGAATTTATGGGATTTCATCTCAAGTAATCAAAAATCTAATATATTATAGGCAGTGGAAATTACTTACGCTCCTTGAATATAAATTTTGATTTTTTTCTTGCGGTATAAATTGATGAATGTATTTTTAAGTCCTTGGACTTCCGAAAGCAGTGAGTGCTGTTCCCGCAAGAGTCTTTGTGTTTTACCTCACACTAGCTCCATTTTTGTTAGGAAGAACCATGTTAGATACATTTCAGGATCACTTCTTACCTAACCAGAAAATTATACCAAGCTGCGGAAAAATGCGAGACTCCTTGAAAATAAAGATCGATTTTCTGCGTGCGGTGTGAATTCGCGGAAGTCTTTTCAAAGTCCTGTAGGAAAGGAACAGTCTGAAGACCCCGCAGTTGGCGCTTTTTGCCAGCGAGGAGGCTGAAGCTTTCCCCACGGAAAGCGAGTATTCTTCCGCAGCGTCGGCTTACCACTCAATCTAAACAGAATGGAAGGAAGCCACACTGAAGTTATGTCGCAGTTTATGGTTATTACGCCTAAGGCAATTATCTTTCAGAAACGGCTTTATTCAACTTTAATGTTCCATTTCTTCATTTTCTTCATTGGAATCATTTTCTTCTTTACAATATCTTTAACCTGTATACATAGTAGATTAGCATTTGCCTGTTAATATTGGACTTACATTAATACCCCTTCATTAGGGAAAGTTTTCTTTCGGGAAGACTTTCCCTCTTTTTTTAGTCCAATTCCGTAATTAAAGACTGAACATCATTACGTGGGCGCGCTTTTGGCACTTTGGCAGGGTAACCGATTTGCAGCATTCCCGCGACACGTTCTCCTGGTTGAACACCAACCAGTTCTCTGAATTCGTCTTCTATCGTAATTTGGCCTGTTTTCCAAATCATACCGATTCCTTTTTCCCATGCCAACAGACTGAAATTCTGAATGACGCAACTTGTTGCCGCATAGTCCTCTTCCCGGAATTTGGGGCTGTGATTTTCTTTCATTGCTACAATTAGTAAGACTGGTACGTCATCTATTTTTTTGAATGCTTTTTCTCCATTTGCTTTTCGTTCCTCGGCGTCTTTTCCTTTTTCACCGATCTTTCTATTGAGTTCTGCTACTTTTTTCTTCGTCTCTCCCTGAACAAAAATAAACCGCCATGGTTGTGTCATCTTATGATTCGGTGCCCAGACAGCTGTTTCCAACATATTTTTCAGTTCATCTATTGATACAGGTCGATCTTCATACAATTGAATCGAACGTCTTCCTTTTATCAATTCCTCAAGATTCATCTACTCCGCCTCCTTAAGTATCGGTGCTTTCACATAAAAATAAGTTTTATTGAGAATCATTATCATTATTATTTCTAAAAAATGTAATACTGTCAATTGTTTTGCGCATTCAAAAAAATTTAAAAGATAATTGAATATTACAAGGAGTCGTAGTAAACTGAACTTAATTAATAAATTAATTTAATTAAGTTTATAAGAGAGGTGACTGAATTGGAGAAAGAACAACTTTTCCAACACTTTAAAGAAGTCTATGATACAACGGAGAATCTGCAAAGCTTTTTTGCTCCCGGAAGGATCAACTTGATCGGAGAGCATACAGATTATAACGGAGGTCATGTGTTCCCTGCTTCGATTTCATTTGGCACATATGCGCTTGCAAGAAGACGAGAGGATTCTGTCTTTCAGTTTTATTCTCTTAATTTCCCTGAGCAAGGAATAATAGAGTGCGAGCTTGGAAGTTTGGATTATGATCCAGAAGATGATTGGGCTAATTATTCTAAAGGTATGATAAAGTTCCTGATGGACGCAGGCTACTCCATCGATGGGGGTGCCGACATTCTTTACTATGGCGATATTCCGAATGGGGCTGGATTATCCTCTTCCGCATCGATAGAATTAGTTACAGGAGTGTTACTGGAATCTCTTTATGGACTTACCTTGGACCGGCTTGAATTAATTCAGATTGGACAGAGGGTCGAGAACCATTATATCGGCGTAAACAGTGGGATCATGGATCAATTCGCCATAGGTAAAGGAAAAAAGGATCATGCCATCTTGTTGGACTGTAATACGTTAAAGTACTCTTATGCCCCTTTCAAACTAAGAGACTATGTGGTGATGATCATCAATACTAACAAGCGCCGGGAATTGGCTGGATCAAAGTACAATGAACGACGCTCAGAATGCGAGCGAGCTTTGAAGGAGTTACAAGCGGAGCTTTCGGTTGATAGTCTCGGCGGGATTTCCATTGAGCAATTCGAACAAAAAAAGCATCTTATAAAGAACGAGACCGACAGAAAAAGAGCTAAACACGCAGTCTATGAAAACCAGCGGACAATAAAGGCTTTGGAATACCTTGAAAGCGGTGACATACCAGGGTTTGGTGATTTAATGAACCAGTCACACCTTTCCTTGAAAAATGATTATGAAGTCACTGGACTAGAACTTGATACAATTGTAGAGGCCGCCTGGAAACAGGAAGGTGTCTTGGGTGCAAGGATGACAGGCGCAGGTTTCGGTGGTTGTGCGATTGCGTTAGTTCCGGCTCAAACTATCGAAAGCTTTCAGGCAAACGTCAATCGGATTTATAAGGATAAAGTGGGGTATGATGCAGACTTTTATCCTGCCACAATCAGCGATGGAGCAAGAGAATACTAAAAAGGAGAGATAAAAAATGAGCATTTTGGTACTTGGTGGTGCAGGTTATATCGGTTCACATGCTGTGTATCAGCTAATTGACCGTAAACAGGACGTCGTAATTGTTGACAATTTGGAAACAGGGCACAAAGAGGCAGTCCATCCCAAGGCATCCTTTTACAATGGGGATATTCGAGACCGTCAGTTTCTCTCCAGTGTTTTTGAAAAAGAGCAGATCGATTCCGTTCTTCATTTCGCCGCAAACTCACTAGTAGGTGAGTCTATGGAAGAACCACTTAAGTATTTCGACAACAATGTCCATGGAACACAAGTATTATTGGAAGTGATGAAAGAACACAATGTAATGTCGATCGTCTTTTCATCCACTGCTGCAACGTATGGTGAGCCTGAAATTGTGCCGATTACAGAAGACATGAGAACTTCACCGGAGAGCACTTACGGCGAAACAAAACTAACGATGGAAAAATTGATGAAGTGGTGTGATAAGGCTTACGGGATAAAATATGTTTCGCTTCGTTACTTCAATGTTGCAGGTGCACGGGAAACCGCCGAAATTGGAGAAGATCACCAGCCGGAAACCCATCTAATTCCAATTGTTCTTCAAACAGCTCTAGGTCAGCGTGAATCGATCACCATTTTTGGGGAGGATTATCCTACAGAGGATGGTACATGTGTCAGGGATTACATCCACGTAGAAGATTTAATCGATGCCCATATTCTGGCTCTGGATTATTTAAAAGATGGTGGAGAAAGCGACATTTTCAACCTTGGAAGCAGCCAGGGGTTTTCTGTGAAAGAAATCATCGAGGCCGCACGCCGGGTGACAGGAAAGGAAATCAAAGCCATTGAAGGAAACCGGAGGGCTGGTGACCCTGGTGTATTAATTGCCTCCTCTGATAAAGCAAGACGAATTCTGGGATGGAATCCTTCCAGAACATCAATCGACAATATCATCAAAGATGCTTGGAATTGGCATAGCAGCAAACCAAATGGATATCGAGGGGAAGTGCATTCTTGATATGACTATTTATCAGGCAATCGATCAGCTAATCAACAAGGGAATTCAGACCAATCTAATCAAAGATGAAGACACTTACTATGTTCGGAACCAATTACTCGGTCTTTTACAATTGAATGATTACAAATCGTCAGGCTTACCGGAAACTGATAAGACGATTCCTGATTTACTGGATGTACTGTTGGAGTACGCTGTGGAAAAAGGATTAATAGAAAATATATTAGATGAAAAAGAGATTTTTTCCGCTAACATCATGGATGTATTTCTCCCTCTTCCTTCGACAATACATCAACAATTTTATGAAAAGTGGGAGCATTCACCTATAGAGGCAACTGATTATTTTTATCAACTGAGCAAAAACAGCAATTATATCCAGACAAAACGAATCAGCAAAAACATTCACTTTAAATCCGACTCCTTATATGGGCAGTTGGATATTACGATCAATCTCTCCAAGCCGGAAAAAGACCCGGAACAAATCAGGCGGGAAAAAGAATTGAAACAGGACATACATTATCCAAAATGCCTGCTCTGTGCGGAAAATGAAGGGTATGTGGGGAGAATGGGACATCCGGCCAGGTCCAATCATCGAATCATCAAGGTGCCGCTAATCGGAGAGAATTGGTATTTGCAGTACTCTCCCTATGTTTATTACAACGAGCATAGTATTGTCCTTGCAGAAGAGCACCGGGACATGAAAATCGACAAAACCACTTTTGAAAGATTGACAGCGTTTGTAGAAAAGTTTCCACATTATTTCCTTGGTTCGAATGCCGACCTTCCAATTGTGGGTGGTTCGATTTTAAGTCATGACCATTATCAAGGCGGGCGTTATGAATTTGCCATGAATAAAGCGGAGAAACTCTTTTCTTTCGCCCTTGAGAAGTTTCCAAACATACATGCCTCCGTCATAAAATGGCCGTTATCCGTCATCCGCCTGCATAGTTCGGACCGTGCCGAAACAATTGAAGCATCTGATTTAATACTCAAAAAGTGGAGAGCATACACCGATGAAACAGCTGACATTCTGGCATTCAGCGGCGGTGTGCCCCACAATACGATCACGCCTATTGCCAGAAACAAAAAGGGCCTCTTTGAAATGGACTTGGTGTTGAGAAATAACCGCACTACGGAAACTCACCCGATGGGTATTTTCCACCCGCATGAGGATGTCCATCACATAAAGAAAGAGAATATTGGATTGATTGAAGTAATGGGACTGGCAGTTTTACCAGCGAGACTTAAAACGGAAATAGAAGAAATAAAGAAGTTCCTGCTCGGTGAAAAAAGCAATGTAGCTTCCTATCATTTGGATTGGGCGCAACAAATCAAAGCAAACCATGAACTAAATGACGAAAATGTAAATGGCATAATTGAGCACGAGTTAGGAAAGAAGTTCACAAGAGTACTCGAGGATGCCGGTGTATTCAAACAAAATGAGGCTGGAATACAAGCATTTAAACGCTTTGTGGACAGCTTGAACCATAATTGAGTGATTATCCACACGCTGATTGGATGCTGTCGGGAAACCCCCGGCAGCTTTTTTTCTATGTAAGATGTTAAGATTCAGGGGGTCCATACAAGCAAATGGATAGGCTGGTATGCCTATCCATCGTTCTTCACAGGTTCAAAGAGTTCTGTTAAAAGCAAGGCAACTGCTCCGAGTGCCGTCGCCCTTCCGCCCAGCTCTGACACTGTAACTTGGGTTTGCTTTGCTTCTGCTGTAAGAGCTTTTTCGGCGATAGTCGCTTTGATTGGCTCTAGCAAAAATTCTCCTGCATTAGCCACTCCACCACCGATAATGATTTTGCCTGGATTTATGATATGGATAAGGTTGGTAAGTCCGATTCCTACGTATCTGCCAGCTTCCTCCAGGATATTGCGGCAATCGTTGTCACCTGATATTGCTGCTTCATATACCATTTCTCCAGTAATTTGATGAATATTGCCGTCGATCAGTCTGGTCAAAACCGGTGCTTTCCCCTGATTGATCGCTTGTTCTGCCTTCCTTTCAATGGCAGGCCCTGAAGCAAACGTCTGCAGGCAGCCCCGATTGCCGCAAGTACAGATATCTCCATCCAGATCAATAGTCATATGGCCGATTTCTCCGGCTATATCAAATTCACCGTGATAGAGCCTTCCGTCTATAATCAACCCCGCACCAATTCCGCTACCCAAGTTCAGTGCCAGCATACTTTTTGTTTCAGCACCGGAACCGAACCAGGACTCGGCAAGAGCGATAGCACGTGCGTCATTTTCGACTTTCACTTCATAGCCGAAGTTTTTTTCTAATTCTTTCTTTATGGCTACATTCCTCAAATTCAAATTGGGCGCGTATAGAGAAATGCCTTCCTTCACATTTACAGCTCCATGCATCGCAACACCTATTCCGACAATTTGCTGTTCAGATTCGGAATAATCGACTAACAATTTCCTGACACCATGGACTAGTATGTCGATAAATGTCTGATTCGACATGTTCTCTTCCATGGAAATAAGATGGCCTTCCTGGACCTTTCCAGCCAAGTCAGATAATATGAATTTGATATTACGCGGTCCGGCGTCTATGCCAATCACATAAAATCCACTGCTGTTGATGACCAGCATTTTAGGCTTTCTTCCTCCCTGTGAACTGCCTAATGTGCTTTCTGTCACGATTTGCTGATCGATTAATTCCTTTACGATACTACCTACAGTCGGCGGTGTAAGCTTTGTATCCTTGGCAATTTGGGCTCTGGAAATCGGTCCATCCGTCCTAATCTTATTTAATATAATGGATTTATTGAGGAACTTCATCCACTGAAAACTTCCGTGCTGCATTGTAAAAATCCTCCATCTGGCAGGTTGTGTATAATGACTAATTATAACATAAATCAAGTTAATTAAATTAATTTATTAAAATAATAAAAAGCTTGCCTATCCAATCAGGACAGGCAAGCCTCCAGTTTATCAATATGCTCCGCGGATATGATCGTGTACTTCTTTTTCGTAAAATTTGTTCAGTCTGTCCATTTCCTCGCTGCTAAAACTAGGAACTTCGAGTGCCTGAAGATTATCTTCCACTTGTTTCACTGTTTTAAAGCCAGGGATGGCACAAGTAACTTGTTCATGATCCAAAATCCAACGCAAAGCTGCTTTGGACATGCTTCCACGGTCGTTGGCAATCCAACTCAACTGATCACTCAATTCCACGCCTTTGTTAAATTCAAGGCCAGCAAATGTTTCCCCGACATTGAATGCTTCCCCGTTTTGATTGAAATTACGGTGGTCATCTGCCTGGAATGAATGGTCTGCAGTGAACTTTCCGGTCAGAAGTCCGCTGGCTAAAGGAACCCTTGTCAGGATTCCAACGCCTTGTTCATATGCCTGTGGAAACAGCTTTTCCAGAGGCTTTTGACGAAAAATATTAAAAATTACTTGCAGGGCACTTACATTCGTATTTTCAAGGCAGAACAATCCTTCTTCTACTGTCTCAACACTGACTCCGTAATGCCTTATTTTTCCTTGATCTTTTAATTTATCAAGTACTTCGAACACACGTCCATCCTTCAAAATCTCCATGGGCGGGCAATGTATTTGATACAAATCAATTTGATCTCGTTCTAATCGTCGTAAACTGTCCTCACAGTAAGCTGTTACACTTTCCTCTGAATAAGTCGCAGGGTCGTTGATGTCCCCCGCCCGGCAAAACTTTGTCGCAATATGGATTTCTGATTCTTTTCCTTTAGTAGCTTTGGCCAGCAATTGCTCGCTGTGCCCTGCACCATATACATCCGCTGTGTCAAAGAAGTTTACACCAGCATCCATTGCATGCTGAAGTGCCTTCAGAGACTCTTCGTCATTAGTATTACCCCATGAGCCACCGATTGCCCAAGTTCCGAAGCTCAGTTCACTTATGTTCAAATCCGTGTTGCCCAACTGACGATAGTTCATAATTGCAACAACTCCTTAGCCAAAAATAAAATGTTGTAATATTCTATCAATCTTCACCCAATTATGGCATGTGCAGGAGACAAGGACAAATATAACGCTTTCACCAAACCAAAGAAAGGGAAAGGCTGTTCAAACAGCTACCCTTGGAGTTTTTCCTTATCCACATTGAATGTATTCTTTAAAAATTGAGCCAAACCGTCTTCTGTATGACTGAATTCCGTGACCTCATCGACAGTTTCTTTCACATGGTCTGGAGCGTTTTTCATGGCCACAGCGTAACCGGCTATTTCCATCAATGGAAGGTCGTTTTCACTATCCCCCACCATCATAATCTCTTCATTTTCCAAATCGAACTTTTCCAATATGTATTGGACGCCAGTAGCCTTGGAGATGCTTTCCCCCATCACTTCGACATTATGATCTGAGGAAGAGAAAGTGCTAAAATCTTTTTGCTTTTTGATCTGATCCAGTGTTTGCTTCCATTCTGTATTTCCCTGCTTTTCCCGGTTGAAAAAATAAATCTTCACTGCATCATCCGTGGGTAAGTGGTCTCCCCATTCGATATTATCTATAGCGGCCACTCTTGAACGCCATTCATCTTCCTTGACCGTTTCGGGCTTCGGGTCGGTTATCAGCTCTTCAAAGTATCTTTTGTCTTCCCTGAGGGCAGCAGCGGGCCGTTCTAACGAGTGAACCTCATAATATACTTGGTTGCTTCTCGCTTTCTCGACAAGTTTATCAACAAGACTTTTGTCCAGCCGATTTTTGATCAAATAACCTGTTTCGGTATAGACGGCCATTCCATTTGAACAGACTACTCCATCAACTTTCAGCTTGGAAGGAGCGACGTCGTTTATTTCTTTTTTTGTTCTGCCTGTTGCGATAAATACTAATTTGCCACTAGCACGAAGTTGGCTAATTACGGTTACTAATGTTTCGCTTATTTCATTGTATTGGTCCAGCATTGTTCCATCCATATCAAGGATTATTGCTTTAGCGTCAAAACTCATGTCCATACCTCCGTTGTAGTAATTGCATTCCTCTATGATACTCGAATTTTTCTTTTTGTTTAAATCAAAAAGGTTTGCATACTTGCAGTTCTTGCCATTAGGGTTTCACGATTGAGGGAAACTGCGACAGAGTGACAATTTTTATTTCTTGATGTTCTTTTTATTGTTGAGCGCATGCACTCGCTGCGGCAGAACACTTCGCTGTTAGGGTTTTTCTGAATTTTGATGTTAGGCATACCTATGTTATACATATTGTGGTATTTCCTTTCAATTAATCAAAAAACTATCCTATGCAGTGGAAAATTTCTTTTAGTACTTGGGGAATAAAGTTCGATTTACGTCTTGAGGTGTAAATTCATGGATGACTTTTTAGGAGTAAGGCAGTCCCAAGACACGCAGTGAGTGCTGTGAAATAATCACAGGTGTCTGGCTATGCCTCCCTAGTAAATGTTTTTTTTTCCGTATTTGATATGGAGAACCAAGTTAGACACATTTCAGGATCACTTCTCACCTAATTAGAAACCTATACCGAGCTGCGGAAAAATGCGAGACTCCTGTGGGAAAGGAACAGTCTGAAGACCCCACAGCCGGTGGTTTTCCGGCGAGGAGGCTGGAGCGTTCCCCACGGAAAGCGAGTATTTTTCCGGAGCGTCGGCTTACCACTCAATCTAAAAAGAACGGAAGGAAGTCAAACTGAAGTTATGCCGCAGTTTATGGATTTTCTGAAATAATAAGTGATTTCAAAAAGAACAGGAGCGGGGATTTTTGCTCCTGTTCTTAATGATTACTTGTATCCAAAGGGGTAAGTTTTGCTTCGATTTGTTCGCGCTGATCTTCCAAAAATGGCGGTAAGGCGACGGTTTCGCCAAGATGTTCAATATCTTCGTCTGTCGCAAATCCCGGTCCATCTGTAGCCAACTCGAACAATATGCCGTTTGGCTCCCGAAAATATAAGGACTGGAAATAATAACGGTCAACAAGGCCGGAATTAGGAAATCTTGCTTGCTTGATTCGTTGTTCCCACTGTCCAAGTTCCTCATAATTTTCCACCCGGAATGCCACATGATGGACACTTCCGCGACCAGGTCGCTCTTTCGGAACATCTACCCTTTCCTCGACATGCACCTCTGCACCTGTTCCGCCTTCTCCAGTCCCAAATACTTGAATATCAGCATTTCCTGCGACGGGCGAGGAGTAGCTTCCCGTTTTCTTGAAGCCAAGGATACTTGTTAGTACTTGGACAGTCTTTTCTGCATTTGGAACCGTTAGTTTCGAAGGCCCCAAGCCGGTTATTCCTTTATCCTGTGGTACTGGACTCCTGTCCCATGGGATGCCAGCTTCCACCCCTTGATTATTCTGATCAGAAACCAACAAAAGTCTCTGTCCTTCCGGGTCAGTGAAAGATAAAACATTACGACCGAATTGTTCTTTGATTTCTTCGTGTTCTACCCCTTTTTCCTCGAAACGCTTTTTCCAAAAATGTAACGACTCATCGTTTCTAACTCGCAATGATGTGGCAGAAATACTATTATTCCCTTCATAAGTGTGTCCTGCCCTTGGAATTTCGAAGAATGTCAAATCAGTTCCAGGACGGCCCTTTTCATCTGCGAAAAATAAATGGTACATGCTTGTATCATCCTGATTGACTGATTTTTTCACAAGGCGCATCCCCATAACGTTAGTATAAAAATCATAATTGTTTTTTGCATTAGCAGTGATGGCGGAAACATGGTGAATTCCCTTCAGTTCCATTCCCATCCCTCTTTCTTTTCAATGTTTGTAATTATCTCGATTTCAAGATATATATTAATACAGATTGTAACGGATGTCAAACAGGAAAATATCCCCAGTTATCGACACTATTTCTGTCCTTCAGACATTTCCCGGGAAATAGCCGCATGGAAATGCGGCCATCCCTACAATTATTTATCTTAGCAACGATTCAGCACCGTCAATAAACAGTTCTGTTCCAGTAATGTGAGAAGAAGCGTCAGAGGCCAGGAAATGAACCAAATCTGCAACTTGTTCCGGTTTCCCCGCTCCATGTTCAAGCGGCTGATTGCCTTCCGGAAACTCGACAGGAATTTTTATTTTATCCAAGTTTTCCTCATCGGGAAATGTATTTTTGCTGATATTTGTCTGAATTGCTCCCGGACAAATAATGTTGACTCTGATCTTATATTCCGCAAGTTCCAGGGCTGCCATCTTTCCAAAAGCCATCTGGCCAGCTTTGGAAGAGCTGTATGCTGACATACCAAATCCGGAAAAGGTTCTGTTGCCATTGATGGAGCTTGTAATCACTATGCTTCCACCTTGTTTCTTTAAATGAGGAACAGCATATTTCACTGTCATAAATGTGCTCTTTAAGTTGGTTGTCAATGTCTGGTCCCAATCTTCCGGCTCAAGATCCTCAATAGGGGCAACTCGACCATTTATGCCAGCATTGGCAAACACCACATCCAGTCTTCCCCACTCTTTTACAAAGACATCAATCGCATGTGCCACTTCTTTAGAATCGGATACATCAGTGTCGACGACGATTGCATCCCCTCCTGATGAAATGATCTCCTCCCTTACATCAGCAGCATTCTCTTCTTTTAAATCAATCAGGCCCACCTTGGCGCCGGATTTTGCTAGTTTTAAAGCAGACGCCTTACCTATTCCTGAACCGGCTCCCGTTACCACCGCAACTTTACCTTCCAGGTTCTTCAATATATTTCCTCCTCTGTTTTGCAGGCTATTCAAATGAACTTCTCGTATGGAACCCCGAATAAAGGTATGTCTCTCTTTGTTCCTTATATATTTCCCCTTTTAACGTAGTTAAACAACTTTATTTGAAGTGTTAGGACAAGCAAGTAAGGGTATTCTCCATTTAACTATTATTTCATTAAGATTAGAGGGAAGCTTCATGGATTATACAAGTCTTTGGTTTACTTTACTATCCTGTTTGTTTTTCATGGGAATTATAGCCTTTGTTGCCTACCGGAAAACAAAAAATCAAGTAAGTGACTCTTCAGGATATTTTTTGGCAGGCCGTGGACTTACTGGTGGATTTATTGCGGGGTCACTATTACTCACCAATCTATCGGCTGAGCAACTGGTAGGGTTAAATGGCCAGGCATACCGCGCAAATCTGTCAAATATGGCCTGGGAAGTGACGGCGCCTATTGCAATAGTCATAATGGCTCTTTATCTACTTCCACGTTACTTAGGAGGGTCTGTCACCACCTTACCTGAATTTTTGCATAAACGGTTTGACAGCACGGTCCGGCTCTTTGTTGTTGTGTTATTCATGTTAGGTTATATATTTGTAACGATACCATCCATGCTATATTCAGGAGCGTTAGCGGTTTTAAGGCTGTTCAACGTCCCGGAACTGCTCGGTATATCTTTCACGAGCGCAGTATGGCTGGTTGTCTGGGTTGTAGGATTAATAGGTGCTGCCTATGCTATCTTCGGAGGGCTTAGAGCTGTGGCTATATCTGATACATTAAATGGTATTGGACTTTTGATTGTCGGTCTTCTGATGCCTGTATTGGGGTTTTTCACCCTTGGAGATGGAAATATCTTGAACGGCATGAAGGAAATCACGGTAAATAATGCTGAAAAACTGAATGCGATTGGAGGACCGGATGATGATGTGCCCTTCGGAAGTATTTTCACCGGACTTGTCATTGCCAATCTATTCTACTGGGCGTCTAATCAGTATGTAATCCAGCGAACACTTGGAGCGAAAAGTTTGAAAGAGGGGCAAAAGGGGGTTATTTTTTCAGGCTTTTATAAATTGCTGGTTCCGTTCATGATGATGGTTCCAGGCATTATCGCTTTCCATTTATATGGAGATAACCTACAAAATGTTGACCTTGCCTATCCGACTCTTGTTAATGCGTTACTGCCGACTTACTTATCAGGTTTTTTTCTGGCAGTCCTGCTGGGAACTGTCCTAAGTTCCTATAATTCCTTGTTAAACAGTGCCGCTACCATGTTCGCGCTTGATGTGTATAAACCTCGTGCAAAAGAAGAAGTAAGTGATGAAAAGTTGATCAAAGTCAGTAAGATATTCGGAACAATCATCGCCTTTATCACTTTCTTTATATCTCCTCTTCTCATGAATGCACCGACTGGCTTGTGGAACTTGATCAGGCAATTTACTGGTTTCTTCAATATACCGATTGTCACCATATTACTAGCAGGCGCACTTTCCAAATTTGTCCCGGCAATTGCCGCAAAGGTTGTCATCATCTTCCATATCATTTCCTATTATATGTTGGTATGGGGTACAGACCATCTGTTCGGATTTCCTGTCAATATCAACTACATTCATATATATGGTATTTTGTTTGCCATTGAAGTATTGATCATGCTTGTCTTACGATATTGGAAACCAAGAAAAGAAGCTTATGTATTCAAGAAAGATCCAAAAGTGGGGATGACACCGTGGAAGCATGCCCTACCGATAACCGTCGTCTTACTGGCGTCCATGTGCGCTGTCTATATCGTGTTCTCCCCGGTCGGTCTGGCTTACCCGGCCGGGGTGGTATCACCGGTATTCTGGCCCGCAATCGGTGCGCTAGCCTTTTTAACCGTTATTTGTTATCTATGGGCTTTGAAACGTTGGACAAAAAAGTATCAGGCTTATTTATTTAGAGAAGCAAGCGATGAAGAGAAAACCTTGCAGGAAGCAAAAGTCTCCCAATCGGATTAATTGGAAGACTTGGATCATCAGTCAATAATCGGGAACTGTTTCCCTGATAAATACTCTTCGATTATTTCTGCGTGGCTGGAAAATAGTTTCTCGGGGAGATTATCAAGGGCGAAGAACCCGGTATCTAAACTTTCTTCATTTTCTTTAACCAAATCGCCCTGGAAGTCTTTACAGGTGAACCATAATTGGACCATTGCTACTTCATCACCACTTGGAAGTGTTTTCTCTTTTTTCGGGCCAGAATATAGACTGAAAAGTTCTAAACTTCCAAGACGTAGGCCAGTTTCTTCAAAGACTTCTCTTCTGGCGGTTTCCGAAACGGTTTCACCCATTTCCATGAACCCTCCAGGGAGGCCCCATGACTGGTTGTCGGCTCTAAGATGGAGAAGTATGCGGTCTTCTAGATCAAAAACCAACACACCAGCAACTACCATGATTACCTTTTCATGTCCAACCATTGAACGTAAATAACTAATATAATCCATTCGATTACCCCTTATAAGATCTTTTATAGCTTTTGAATCATTTCTTTTTACTATTTAAATTTCATAGTTGAGGGAAACTGCGACATAGTGAAAATTCTATTCTCATGTTGTTCCTGTAGTTCTGTTGATAACGGAGTGGTATGATCTCGCTGCGGCAGAACACTTCGCTTTCCGCGGGCACGGCCTCAGCTTCCTCAGAAGCAAAAGCGCTTCTTGCGGGATCTTCGGACGCGTGCTATTCCTGCAGGAGTCTACGTATTCTACCTCCGCTGGTTGGAGTTCTCTGAATCTCGGCTACGAATATTCCATGTTAAAGATATTATAGGATCACTTCTCACCTGAACAGAAAAACGACCCAAAGCGGAGGGGAAATGCGACACTCCTTGAAAATAAAGTTCGATTTTCTGCGTGCGGTGTAAATGCATGGATGTCTTTTCAAAGTCCTGGGGGAAGAGCAGCTTCCGAAGACCCCGCAGTGAGCGCGCTTTTTGCTCAAGAGGAGGCTGAGGTGCTGCCCCCGGAAAGGGAGTATTTTTCCGCAGCGACGGCTCATCACTCAATCCGAAAAGGATGGAAGGAAGCCACTCTGTAGTTATGTCGCAGTATATGGTTATTGAGTCAGTGCGGGGTATCTTTAGTTGGACGAGTAATCGCGGCAATTTTAAGGCATTTAAAGGAAGGGTTTTATGAAACGAATTGATATAGATCCGCTAGCTTCCGTGGGGACTGGTTTTCTTTTTGTCCAGACTCCTTTTTGTGGAACATGTCAGCTGGCAAGTAAGATGCTGGCTACAATCGAAAAGATGGATAGTGATATAAATTTTTATGAAATGAATGCTTCTTTATTTCCTGAGTTCATGCAAAATCAAAGAGTGGAAAGTGTTCCGTGTCTCATCATCCTGCAATCTGGGGTTGTGAAAGAAAAAATATATGCGTTCCGCTCGATTCCAAATATCATCGAAAGAATTACTCCCTATCTTTCTCGAGAAAAATGAGATGAATATATTTCTTTAACCAGCTGATGGAGACTTGCATTATTGACGAATTGATCCACTAATTAAAGGATAAATCCCCCCTTTGTAGAATTATTTCACAGGGGGGATTTACATGGGCGAAGCCGTCATCCATCAATGGCAGAAACGATTGAGCGCAAATGGTGATTTGCTATTTTTATATCATGATAAAAACTTTTGTGTACAGTTGAAACTCCGAAATGACCTTGAGTACTGGATTATCTTTAAATCCGGTGTAATCACTGTTACAAAAGAGTGGTTCGTAGAGAAATCCGATTTATCTATTGAAGTAAGCGAAGGCATATTAGTCCAACTGTTTGAGGGCCAGGGAAGGCTCACTTCATTTCCAAATACACTTGCCAGTTGGAATGGAAGTTACCGGGATTGTTTGTTTTTTGAAACACTGCTCTTTTTGGCATGATTGCAGACTGTCAATCAAGTAAGCCGCCGATGGTTTTGACGATTTCCAGGAAGTTTGCTTTCTCTCCAAACTGTCCTCTTAGTTCTCCATCCTGATCAATAATGACGGTGGAGGGAACCCCTTCACAATTGTATCGTTCATATACCTTTCGATTCTCATCTGCGAGAGTTGGTTGTTTTAGAAATTTTTCCTTGTATGATAACCCTGCTTTCTCTTCTCGTTCTCTTCCAGTTACATTAATTGTCATCATTTTGACTTTTTCTCTATCCATCGTTTGGTAGAGCTGTTCTTTTTTCGGCAGATCGACAGCACAATCAGGACACCAGGATACCCAGAAAGTGATGACAACGATCTTTCCTTTATCCTCTTCCAACTGATATAATTCATTACTGTCTATAAAGGGCAATTCAAATAGANGAAGAGCAGCTTCCGAAGACCCCGCAGTGAGCGCGCTTTTTGCTCAAGAGGAGGCTGAGGTGCTGCCCCCGGAAAGGGAGTATTTTTCCGCAGCGCCGGCCTACCACTTAATCCGAAAAGGATGGTAGGAAGTCACATAAAAGTTATGTCGCGGTTTATGGTTATTACCTAAGCAGCAGTTATCTTTACGATCTAATTGCAGTGTTTGTAATCTGTTCAGGAACCGCCCTTTATCAAAACAAGCTCCTCCCATTTTGGGAAGGAGCTTGTTTGTTTACCGGTTGGCAAAGAATGCTTCTGCTCGCTCGAGGTCGACTTCCTGCTCTGGAGTGAGGTCGTACTCTTCTTCAATCGCATCGACCGGGCATACAGCCTTGCATGCACCACAATCAATACAGATATCCGGGTCAATGAAAAATTGATCCGGACCTTCTTCTATACAATCAACCGGACATACGGTTAGACACTCTGCTGCTTTTTCATCTTTACAAGGGCTTGTAATAACAAAAGCCATGCTAACTCCTCCTGTAAGTATATACTGACAATCATCAAATCCAATAGGTATCCAACAACAAATCTTTATAGAGTTATGGTAACACATTTGGAAAAATAACGATAAGCCTTTTGTATGCAGCAGGAAAAACAAAAGCCGGACCGCTTGTATTGGATCCGGCTTTTAAACTATAAACTTTTACTTAAAAATCAAAGTTATCCGGGTCCGGACCGACTCTTTCGTCCTTATTAAGTCCATCGATTTTTTCCATATCTTCAGCAGAAAGTTCAAAGTCGAAGATATCGGCGTTCGATTTAATGCGATGTTCTTTCGCGGATTTTGGAATTGTCACAACTCCGCTCTGCAAGTCCCAACGTAAAATCACTTGGGCTGCAGATTTACTGTGTTTTTCTGCGATTTCGTTGATCACAGGATCTTCTAATAGCTGTCCCTGCTTTAAAGGAGACCATGCTTCAAGCTGGATATCCTGTTTCTTGCAAAAGTCGCGTAGTTCTTTTTGGGCAAGATGAGGATGGAACTCCACTTGGTTTACCATAGGTTTAATTTCAGCATCCTGAAGAAGATCTTCTAAATGGTGTACATGGAAGTTGCTGACACCGATAGCTTTGATGCGGCCGTCTTTATACAACTTTTCCATTGCCTTCCATGTATCTTTGTATTTACCTTCCACTGGCCAGTGGATAAGATAAAGATCCAAGTATTCAAGACCCAGTTTATTTAAACTTGTTTCAAAAGCTTCGATGGTTGAATCATAACCCTGATCCGCATTCCAGACTTTTGACGTGACAAATAGGTCTTCACGTGCAATCCCTGACTCTTTGATTGCTTGTCCGACTCCTTCTTCGTTTTGATAAGCTGCAGCTGTATCAATACTTTTATAGCCGTTCGCAATAGCGGCTTTCACGGACTGGATTACTTCGTCGCCTTCTTCTACTTTAAATACTCCGAGTCCGAACCATGGCATTTTCACACCGTTATGCAAGGTAGTGGTATCTTGTAAACTAGTTGGCATGTTCATTCCTCCTTTTTTCTATACAAAGGTATTTTCCCATACTCTTTTCACAATTAAACGTATCTTGCTCATGGGAAGGAGGAAAACCTTACTGTTCAATCAATCATTCAAGAAGCTTGCGTTTCTAAATCCAAAGCCGGACCAAAGAACTCAAAATGAATTTTCTCATCAGGAACTTGCCATTCCTTCAGCGCACTGTTGACTGCTTTCATAAACGGAACAGGGCCACAGAAGTAAAATTCGGCAGCATTGGATGGGAGGATGTTTTTCAGCCAATCAAGCGTAACGTACCCTTCTTTATGAAAGAGGCTTTGTTCACGGTCTGAGTCTGTCGGCTGGTCATAAACCACATAACTTGTCAGTTGCGGATGTCTTTTTGTCAACTCTTTGACATGGTCATTCATCGCATGCACGCCACTGTTCTGTGCCGCGTGGATGAAAGTAACTTTTCGCTCCGGCTGTTGTTCAACAATGGTATTCAGCATACTCATCATCGGTGTAAGCCCTACTCCTCCGCTCATTAATACAACTGGTTCATCTGAGTCAAGATCAAGGGCAAAGTCACCTGCTGGAGCACTGATTTCCAACTTATCCCCTGCATGGACGTGAGCATGTAAATGATTCGATATCTTCCCGTCTGGAGTGTTGGCTCCCTCTTCTCTTTTCACGCTGATTCGGTAATAAGGTTTGCCTGGTGCGTCTGATAAGCTGTATTGCCTGATTTGTGTGTATTCTTCCCCTTCAGCATCCACTTTCACGGAAATATACTGTCCAGGCAGGAAAGTCGGAAGCTTGCCGCCATCTTCCGGTATAAGGTAAAAAGAGGTAATCACATCACTTTCCTTCACCTTTTTATCGACGACGAAGGAACGGAAATCTCTCCAGCCACCCTCGGCAGCTGCCGCTTCCTCATACATTTCTGCTTCGACTTTAATGAAGACATCCGCGATTACCCCATATGCTTCTCCCCATGCTTCGATAATCTCATCGGTTGCCTGGTCTCCAAGCACATCTTTTATGGCCATGAGCAAGTGCTCACCGACAATAGGATAATGTTCAGGTTTTATACCAAGACTCCGATGCTTATGTGCTATCTGTTTGACAACCGGCACGATTGTTTCAAGTTGATCAATATATTGTGCAGCAGCATAAACAGTATTTGCCAATGCCTGTTGTTGGCGGCCTTTCTTCTGATTGGCATGATTGAAAATATTCAATAATTCAGGATGGTTTTCAAACAACATTTGATAAAACCTTGTCGTAATTTGGGTGCCATGCTTTTCTAATACTGGAACAGTCGACTTAACAATGGAAATGTACTTTTGATCTAACATGATTATGCCTCCTATTATTTAACATGTATTTTGTATACATCTTTTCACTATTATTGAGTAAAAGCAATATCTAAAATACATGTTTTCAGGAATGGACACATAATTATCATAAACTTTTCAAGTATTCTTCATTCTTTGCTGATGGACTAATTGTGATAAACTAAGTACAAAATCCAATCAAAGGATGATCACAAAATGAAACTGACCCGTTTCACGGACTATTCGCTTAGAGTACTCATGTTTCTGGCGACTCGTCCTGATAATCAACTGGTTCAAATCAAGACGATTTCTTCTATATACAATATCTCTCACAATCATTTAATGAAAATTATTTACGAGCTCGGTAAATTGGGATATGTGGAAACAACCCGAGGCAGGAACGGAGGGCTGAAGCTGGCCAAGCCTCCTGCAGAAATTAACATAGGGGAAGTGGTTAGAAAAACGGAAGAGGATTTCTTTGTCGTAGAGTGCTTCGATCCTTCTACTGATTCTTGCATCCTGACTGATGCCTGCCGTCTACAGGGAGTCCTTAAGAAAGCACTTGATGCTTTTTTGGCTACACTGGATGCTTATACACTCGGGGATATGATTATTAACAAAGATAATCTCCAAAAGCTTATGAGCAGCGATGCAGCAGAGTAATAACCGGGAAATCGCAAAAAAAAAGCCATCACCCTTTTAATGGTGATGGCACAAATATAACAAGCAATCAATCTTCTACTAAATCTTTTTCCGGGTTAGACTTCTTCCCGACTGGTTTTTTTACTGTGTTCGTTATCCCCTGCTCTGCTGCTAAGTGACGTGCAACCTTCACAGCATCCCAGAGTGTCGGCAGCATCAAAATGGACACGGGAACTGCAGTGACAACGATGGAGTTTTGAATAGCTGTCACACTGCCAGGATCGATTGCCAGCAAAATAACAGACAAGATACCGAATAATAGTACCCAGAAAACTCTGATCCATTTCTGCGGATGATCATCACCAGTAAGTGTCACTGCCACTGTATAGGAAATGGAATCGACCGTTGTCGACACAAACACGACTGTAACGATCAGGAACCCGATAGCCAATAATAATCCCATTGGCATTTGATCCATAATCGACATAACCGCAGCCGGCATTCCACCCTCGTTCAAGGGGTTGGATATAACTCCTGGATTATTCAACTCCGCAAAGATGCCACTCCCGCCAACTACAGTAAACCAGAAATTACTGACAAGAGGTGCAACCACAGCGACTGCGATAATTAGTTCACGAATCGTCCTGCCTCGCGAAATTCTGCCGATGAAAATAGCCATCATTGGACCATATCCGAGAAACCATCCCCAGAAAAACACGGTCCAGGCACCAAGCCACGCCTGATCTCCCTGGTATAATGACATTGTCAGCATATTCTGAAGGTGAAAGCCTTCTGAAGAAATAAATTTGTTGATAATAAACATAGTCGGTCCGACAATAAGCATGGCAATCGCAAGAAAAACAGTCAAACCAACATTCATGCGGCTTAAAAACTGGATTCCTCTGTCGACTCCTGTAGCAACCGAAATGGCAGCTATAACAACCAATACGCCAATAATGATGATATTGGTTGTTAATGTATTCGGAATACCAAACAACGAATGCACACCATATCCTACTTGCATTCCCAGGAACCCGATCGGTCCCATTGTACCGGCAGCCACCGCAACTATCGATATGATATCTGCTAGACTGCCGATGATGCTTTTATGAAAAATCTTTTCGCCAAAGACAGGATATAACATGGCTCTTGGCTTCATAGGATAGCCTCTATGATAATGGGCATACATTAACACAATGGTTGCCAGTGTTCCTAAGATTGACCAAGCCATAAACCCCCAATGAAGAAAACTTTGCGCCAAAGCAGGCTCTACTCCTGCCATAGTTGAGGAGTTATCGTCAAACAACGGGGGATTGGTGATGAAATGGTACATTGGTTCCGACGCAGCCCAAAATACTCCACCGCTTGCCAGCAAGGTACATAGAATCATGGCAATCCAGCGGTAATAGGAATTTTCAGGCTTGTCCTTCTTCCCTAAACGAACTTTTCCATACTTAGAGAAGGCAAGGACCAGGCCGATAACCAGATTTGCCAATAATAATATCTGCCAATATGATCCAAAGTATTTTGCAGATACGTTAAATGATTGGGTAATCCACTCTCCAACCATATCTAAATCAATTAAAGATAAAATCACAAATAATAGTAATAATCCTCCACTTACCGCAAAAACGGTTTTGTCGGTTTTTGCAGAAGCTGGTATGTTTTTCTTTTGTCGCACTTTTTTCCTCCTGATTTTTAAGGAGCAAGTGCCCACAACAACGTTTCCCTCTCTCTCTATCTGTCATTGCAGACCATTGGATGGGAAATTATTCTTACCTTATAAAATCGAATAATTCTTCAAGTCCGAAAGACCATCGGCTTGCTCTCCGTATTTTTACTTGTTTAGTCACTTGTCATTCGATTTTAAAACAGGAAAACTGCTCACACCTTTCTTATCTTTCCAAACATAAGTTATATTATAAGTTTATGCTTAAAAAGCGTCAAATAATGACATTGTTCATCCCGTCCAAAAAAAATGCTTACCCTGATATGGGTAAGCATTTCGTTATCATCATACTGTTAATATTTGCTTGTCTTTCACTTTATCCAACTCTTCTTTTAAATAGGCAGCCATTTCCAACATGCCGTATTTCCCGGCTTTTGCTTCCGCATCTGAATTATAGTTCGTATTGGTGTTCACATCGTAAGTGTAGATTCGCCCGTCCTGATCTTTGATAAACTCTATTCCGGCAACCTGAATATTATTTTCGCTTAAAAACCGCTCATAACTTTCGATAAGGGCCTTATCGACCTCTTGGGTAACCCGGAATTTCGATTGGTCTTCCGGTTTCTCACCCGCCGGGCAGAATAAATCGTCAATGGTGCATGAATCCGCCGGGCATAACTCAAATCCTTCCGAAGTATCGACTTTTACCGCATATAAAAACTTACCATCCACAAATTCACATCGTGTGATATAAGGCTCTGGTGCTTGAATGTATTCTTGCACAAGCGTTATTCCATCAACAGGCTCCTCAAATGAAGGTCCTTCCACATACTCTCTTAAGGCCTGGATGGAATGAAACAACTGCACACCCAATCCTTTGCCTGCACGGTTGTGCTTGGTAATAAATGATTGTGTCTGGAGCTTCTCAGCCGCTTGTATAATTTGTTCCGTTCCCACTGCCGCAAGGGTCTTTGGTGTCCGGATTCCGGCTTGATTCAGGGCCATGTATTGATTGATTTTGCTGACTTCAAGGCGAAGGGCCTTACTGCCATTGATTACCTTCCTGCCATGACGCTCCAGCCATGCAAGAACTCCTTCAGTCAATTCTGGAGCGTAGCGGTGATTTCTTGTATGAGATGAAGCACTGATCCTGCTGTAGAAGACTCCGTGCGGCGGTTCTTCCGTCAGGTCTACGAGCCCTTGGTCCAAATGCCATTCTTCATATGGAACCTCAAGCTCGTCCAATCGTTTCGTTAAATGCTCTGTCCATTCTTTATTCTCATGAATGACGTAGACTTTCTCCATCTGTATGTCCTCCCCCTAGTATTCCCGTTCTTGTCTTTTCTTTTCTACCACTGGCATGACTTGCTTTGAAAAACGCTCCATCTCTTCCAATTGCGGAGAGAATTGTAACAAGAGTAAATCCAACCCCGCATCCTCATAAGCAACAATCCGTTCCGCAATCTGTTCTGGTGTGCCGATAAGATTTGGCCGGAGTCCCCTGTTGGAAACAGAGTAATCATTGAGTTTCACTTGTTGCTCCAGCTGCGACTTGCTTACAAAGTCCTGATAACCTGCATATCCGCCTGTATCTTTTACATCTGTAATCCGCTTCCATTCCTCGAGGGCTTCTTCCTCTGTGTCACGGCAAATAATATATGCCGCCATGCCGAATGACTGGAAAGGTTCCTTGCCTTTTTCTTCTCTTAATACTTTCATTTCAGCAATTTTGCTGGCAATTTCTTCGATTGTTCCTCCATGCATGACATATGCATCGCAATTTTCAACTATGGCCTGCTTTCCACGCGGACTTTCTCCACCAGCATACAGGATAGGATTCGGTTTCTGTACGGGTTTTGGTTCAAGTTTGGCATTCTGTACATCATAGTACTTTCCTTTATAAGAAAAAGTATCTTCATGCCACATGCCTTTCAATACGTCCAGAAACTCTTCAGTACGGTCATATCGTTCATCGTGTGCTGTGAAAGCACCTCCATATTGCCTGGCCTCTTCCTCCCACCATGCCGAGACTACATTCAGAGTGAAGCGGCCGTTACTGATATGGTCGATATTTGAGGCCATTTTTGCAGCCACTGCCGGATTGTGAAATCCCGGTCTGACCGCTGTCATGATTTCTATTTTGTCTGTTACTGCTGCCAAGCCGGCTGCAGTTGACCATGCTTCAAGGGAATCCCTGTCTGTTCCTTTTATATCATTTAAATATAATTCAGCAATCAAAGTAGTATCATAGCCCCACTCTTCAGCTGATTGAATTACTTTTTTTGCATAATCGAATGTAGGAGGCATGTTTTCATTCTCTACATTTCGTAACCATCCACCAAAGATTGGCAGCCAAAAACCATATTTCATTTCGTTTCTCTCCTTCTATTCTTTCACATCGATGTCAGAAAATTTTTATAGACACAAAAAAACTTCTTCGACAAGAAGAAGTTTTCCATCAACGCTTCTCTTATCTTTCAAAACGAATGTTTTGCAGGATTTGGCACCTTCCTGGTAATCCAGTGGGTTGCCGGGCTTCATAGGGCCTTTCCCTCCGCCGCTCTTTATAAGATTCATATTTATTTGTTTAAATCATATCAAATAACTAGGGTTTATTTCAATATTTTTTTGTCGATTTATTTAACAATATCTGTAAAAGACCATTATTTAAAAGGCATCATTATTACGCAATATAGATAAACTGCGACATAACTAACTTCACTTAACGGAACTTCCTTCCATCCTTTTTGGATTGAGTGGTAGTCCAGCGCTGCGGAAAAATACTCGCTTTCCGTGGGGAACGCTTCAGCCTCCTCGGGAAAAGCGCCCTGCGGGGTCTTCAGACTGTTCCTTTCCCACTGGAGTCTCGCATTTTTCCTCCGCTTCATTCGTTTTTCTGATCAAGTGAGAAGTTGTTCCAAAGTATGTCTAACATGAGGTATTCCTAACATCAAAATTCAGAAAATCCCTAAAAGCGAAGGCAGAACAGCATAAGCTTCAAAAAATAGAATTGTCACTATGTCGCAGTTTCCCTCTACTTTGAACCTTAAAAGTAAGTAAAAAGCGGGACGAGTACACCCTGATAAGTATGCAAAAATGCCCCTCTATTGGAGAGAGGGGCTGGTTATTTGTTAATTATTTTGTGCGACTTTTTCCTGTTTGGTTATTCTGTCTTCCATTCTTTTTCTGTCCCGTTCCAAAATAGGCTTCAAGTACTTGCCTGTATAGGATTGTGGATGGTCGGCTATTTCTTCCGGGGTGCCTGTTGCGATAATCTGGCCGCCTTTGTCTCCGCCTTCCGGGCCGAGGTCGATGATGTTGTCGGCAGCTTTGATGACATCGAGGTTATGCTCGATGATCAATACTGTATCGCCATTGTTGACGAGACGCTGCAATACTTCAAGCAGACGGGAGATATCGTCCACATGCAGCCCTGTTGTCGGTTCATCCAGTATATACAACGATTTACCGTTGGAACGGCGATGGAGTTCACTTGCCAGTTTGACACGCTGTGCTTCTCCGCCTGATAAAGTAGTTGCCGGTTGTCCGAGCCTGATATAGCCAAGCCCGACATCGAAAATCGTTTGGAGCTTGCGCTGGATTTTCGGGATGTTGGCAAAGAAATCAAGAGATTCTTCAATCGTCATATCCAACACATCGGCAATGTTTTTGCCTTTGTACTTCACTTCCAATGTTTCCCTGTTGTACCTTTTGCCGTGGCACACTTCGCAAGGGACATAAACGTCGGGCAAAAAGTGCATTTCGATTTTGATGATTCCGTCGCCGCGGCATGCTTCACAGCGTCCGCCTTTCACATTGAAACTGAAGCGGCCTTTTTTATAGCCGCGGATTTTCGCTTCGTTGGTCTGGGCGAATACATCCCGGATATCATCGAATACCCCGGTATATGTCGCCGGATTGGACCTAGGCGTACGACCGATCGGGGACTGGTCAATATCGATGACTTTTTCCAGGTTGTCTATCCCTTTGATTTGCTTGTGCTTGCCGGGCTTTTGTTTGCCGCGGTGCAGTTGCATGGCCAAAGATTTGTGCAAAATTTCGTTGATCAACGTACTTTTACCGGAACCGGAAACACCGGTCACGGCTGTAAACAATCCAAGCGGAATCTTGGCGTTCACTTTTTTCAAGTTGTTTTCTTCCGCCCCGATGACTTCAATCGCCCGTTTATCCGGCTTTCTCCGTTCCGTTGGCAGCGGGATGAATTTCTTTCCTGATAGATATTGGCCTGTCAGGGAATTTTTATCCTTCATCACTTGTTTCGGTGTCCCGCTTGAGACGATTTGACCGCCGTGCTCGNTACTGTGAAGCTTACATGGTTGCCTAGAGAAGGATATACTTGTCGTTTCCGGCCTGGTTGATGAAGTCATTTCGCTCACCGAGAGACAGGACTGTTAGTTCGTGCATGGCGCGTGTGCAGGCTGTATAGAACAAGTTACGTTCCAATTCGTCATTATATGCAGACTGTGAGCCGTCGTAGATGATGACTGCATCGAATTCGATTCCTTTTGCCAAGTAAGCAGGGATGACAACAAGGCCTTCCTGGAACGTGAAGGTTTCCTGGTCGATTAATGCCGCATCTACTTTCCCTTCCAAAAAGTCAAAGGCATCATCGCTTTCTGCCATCGTTTTACAAATAACCGCCACATTTTTATATCCTTTATAACGATATGCTTCTATTTGCTCGAGTAACAGATCATGCAGCTCCTGCTTATTATTTGTTTCTTTAACAGCGGGCTTGTTTCCATCCCGGTTGAACGGGATGATCTTTTCACCACCTGGCATAAAAGCCTTTGTAAACTCGACAATTTGTCTTGTAGATCGGTAACTCCTCATCAAAGTGATTCTTTCGTGCCGGTCTTCGATATCCTCTGATAATAATGTCCCGTCTTCCAGTGCATGTGCATATATGGCCTGGTTAATGTCTCCCAACAGCGTCATCCTGCTGTAAGGAAATATCTCTTTGAAAAAGGCAAACTGAAATGGAGAGTAATCTTGTGCCTCGTCGATGAATACGTGTCTGATGGTGCGATTAACCTGAAAACCGATCAGTTTGTTCTGGAAGTATAAAAACGGTGCCGCTTCTTCCCATGTCAGTTTATTATCATCCAGCATGTCGATGGACACTCTGCAGATATCCTCCCACCCGTCCGGCAGGCTCGCAGAACCACTCTCCACACTCTGGCTTTCATATAGTTTTCGGTAAGTATTTTTGACATGGACAAAGGACATCCGTTTGATTTTCCGGATCAATGGTTGGAAGTTCTCTTTGATTACCCTTTTTCGTAGAAGTTCTTCTTCCCTCACGAAATCAAAGAACGGGTCGTCCGAAGCTGCATCTTCTTCCTGCATTTTGTGATAGACATCATGATATTCTTCCTTCTCCAGAAGCTCACTCTCTTGCAATACCCAATCCTTCGATAGTTCGTTGCGGGCATAATCCTTAACCTTCTTTAACAGCCATTTCGAAACACCTTCCATTTTGTTGGAAATAGACATGGCCTTATCAAGGGAGTAAAAATAGCTGGCTATTTCGCTGTTGGTTACAACCGCTTTTCCACGGAAGACGATATTCCTGAATTCCAGTCCCTCTGTTCGAAGAGTTTCCAGGAAATTGTCGATCAGATTTTTGAAACGGAGACTCCCTTTCCATTGCATGCCAGTCACTCTAGCTCTGTAATCCCTGTCCTGTTCAGCATTCAAGTAGTATTCCATTTGTTCGAACGGCGTTTCGATCAGGAAGCGCCTGCCAAGCCGTGTTTTCAAATATTCATAAAACGTCGTTTGCTTCATGTTTTCTTCGCCTAATTCAGGGAGAACCGTTGCAACATAACTATTAAACAACGGATTCGGCGAAAACAAAATCATATTCTCTGAAGACAGGGTCTCCCGGTATTTATATAATAAATAGGCAACCCGTTGCAAGGCTGCAGATGTTTTTCCACTACCAGCAACACCCTGAACGATGAGAAGCTTGCTCTTTTCATTCCGGATGATTTGATTTTGTTCCTGCTGAATGGTTGCTACTATACTTTTCATTTGATTAGTTGCGTTACCACCCAAAACGGCCTGCAGTAAATGGTCGCCGATCGTCAATCCTGTATCGAACATCCCTTTTAGTTGTCCATTTCGGATAATGTACTGACGCTTTAAAGTCATTTCCCCGCTGACCTTTTCCTCCGCCGTTTCATATTCCGCAGGACCTGGCGGGAAGTCATAATATAAACTCGAAATCGGTGCACGCCAATCATAGATGAGGAAATCCTCTTCATTTTCATCCATCAGAGAAGCAATGCCCAGATAAATTTGTTCCGGAGCATCTTCATCTTCTGCTTGGAAATCAATCCGGCCAAAGTAAGGAGAATCTTTCAGTCTGTCCAGGGTTTTCAACTGATCGCTCAATTGCCCATGGCTTCTTTCACGCTCACCGAGAAATTCTGCTTGTTGTTTTAAACTGGCTTGTGTTTCAATAATATCATCGATTTCATCCAGGTTGACGGTGACGTCTTCCCAAAAGTTTTTACGAATGTCGATGACCCTGTCTTTCAATCCTCCCTTTCTTTCTTCCAAGATTCTTGATTGGTGCTTAATGATTTCCAACACCTGTTCCAGACGTTTCTGCTCTGTCATCCAATTCTTATCTTTCTCACTCAATACAGCCACACTCCTAAGAAGGTTTACCGATATGGTTGTCTGCCCTGATATCCATTTTTACTTTTCCGCAAATGCTTCTGCCAACAATTGATAACCTTTCACTCTGTCCTCAAAATCATAACCCATACTTGCCAACATAAACTCTTCTGTTCCGTATTCATCGGCTAATTGTATAATCTTACGTTTAACCGTCTCCGGTGACCCAATGAGCACTCGTTTACGGTTTTCTTCGATATATTGTCTTTCATAGGGGGAGAATTCATATTTCAGTGCTTCTTCCGGCGGTATGATTCCTTCTCCAGTTTCCCCTCTCGCAATTTTCAAAAATTGAACATCCATGCTTGTAGCCTGACGCTCAGCTTCTTCATCCGTTTCTGCACATACCAAGAAAAATGCTACTAAAGCTTGTGGTTGCTCCTGTATAATCGATGGCTGGAATCTATCCCGATATTGTTTGACGACAGGACCCCCATGCTGGCCGCTGATGAATTGGGCAAAAGCGTATGAGATTCCTTGTCCAGAAGCAAGCCCCGCACTGCCTCCACTCGATCCGAGCAGCCACAATTCCGGAACGGTAGGTATATCCGGCATTGCCTTCAACCCCCTGAACCGATGGTGTTTATTAGAGGAACCTGTCAAATAATGAACCAGGTCCTCTATCTGTTGGGCGTAGTTTTCCCCGCCTCTTTGTTTATTTTCCTGCAATGCTGCTGTAGCAAGGGGAATCCCACCTGGTGCACGCCCCACCCCAAGGTCGATCCGGCCGGGGTAAAGCGCCTCCAGCAGCCGGAAGTTTTCGGCGACTTTATAAGCACTATAATGAGGGAGCATCACGCCACCTGATCCAACTCTGATAGTAGATGTGTTTGCAACGATATGCGGTAGGAATACCTCCGGACTGGAATGACCCAATGTTTCCAAATGGTGTTCCGATATCCAAAATCGATGGTAGCCCAAATCCTCGGTGACTTGGGCTAGTTTCACTGTATTTTGTAATGCTTCACGGGCAGTTCCGCCCTTTTTGATTGCTGATTGATCTAAAACGCTCAACCTTACCATGGTTATATCCCTCCTGCAGCAAAAATAATTGCTTGTTATTTCCATATGGTACAACCTAAAGGGCGTATTTACCAATGGCGTGCACAAAGGCTGTTTGCTAAGCATGCTGCAAATGATAATAATAGCCCTGTTTTTTCAATAATTCTTCATGATTCCCCTGTTCGATAATTTCCCCTTGCTGGAGTACGAGAATATTGTCGGCCTTCTCGACAGTATTTAATCTGTGGGCAATAACAAAACTGGTTCTTCCTTTCATCAACTTCTGCAGGGCATCATTGATTTTCATTTCGGTAATAGTGTCTATGCTGCTTGTCGCTTCATCCAATATAAGTAATGAAGGATCAGCCAGCATGACTCTCGCAATGGACAAAAGCTGCCTCTGCCCATGGCTTATCCCCCTTCCATCCGCGTGAAGAATTGTTTCATATCCATCAGGAAGTTTCATAATGAAATCATGAGCATTGGCGTGCTTTGCTGCCTGAACGACTTCATTGTCTGAGGCAGTTAGTTTCCCATACCTGATATTCTCTTTTACAGAGGTTTCAAATAGATATGTATCTTGTAAGACGACACCTATATGTTTCCTTAAGGAACTCCTTTTTATAAGGTTAATATTTTTTCCGTCCAGAAGAATTTTTCCATCTTCCACATCGTAAAAACGAGATAGTAAAGAAATAATAGTCGTTTTGCCTGCACCAGTCGGGCCGACAAGTGCAATTGTCTGGCCTGGATATGCGTGAAAATCGATATTGTTTAAAGTCTGCTGGTCTTCTTCATAAGAAAAGGAAACAGAATTAAACTCGACATCTCCCTTCAGTTTTTCCAAATCTTCATTACCCGAATGATCCCTTTCCTCTTTTTCATCCATAACTTCAAATACACGTTCCGCACCGGCGACGGCAGACAGCACGACATTATATTGATTGGCAAGATCGTTCAAAGGTCTTGTAAACTGTCTCGCATAGGTAGTGAAGGTGACGATTATCCCGATCGAAACCATTCCGTTGAGAGCCAGTAATCCTCCGGCACCGACAATAATGGTAAAACTGACATTATTTAAAGAGTTCATTAGTTTAGGAATAAACCCTGAATAAGTCTGCGCCCAGTAGCCTACATCCCTCAGCATGGTATTCTTTTCATGAAAGGAGTCGATAACCTGCTTTTCCTGGGAAAATATCTTGATCGTTTCATGGCCGGACAAAGTTTCTTCAACATATCCATTTACATCACCAAGATGAAATTGCTGTTGCTTGAAGAACCGGCCTGTCCTGTTTGTAATCCAGTTCATTCCTAAAAACATCAACGGTACAATCAACATTGTCAGCAAAGTCAGCAAAGGACTTAAAAGTAACATCATGATAATCGTTCCGGTTAGTGTCAATATACTTGTCGCCAGCTGAATGACGGAAGAATTCAACGTTCTGCTGACATTCTCGATATCGTTTGTCAAACGGCTCATCAATTCTCCTGTCTGCCGTTTTTGAAAGAAGGACAATGGCAGTCGCTGCAGATGGGAAAATAAGTTGTTTCTCAACGTGAAGACGGTTTGCTGTGCGATAGAAATCATCCAATAGTTTTGAAACCAGACAGCTGCAGACTGAATGACAAAGACAACTCCCAACAGCAATAGCATCGTCGCTAACTGTTGATAAGCAAAGTCTTCGATAAGTTTATCGACTGTCACCCCCAGCAAGTAGGGGCCGAGCAGAGACAATGCAGAACTGAGGAAAACCATAATCAATACGAAAATCAACAGTACCTTTTTGGCCGCCATTAAAATCCATATTCTGTATAACGTTTCTTTCATGTTTGAAATAGTCGGCTTTTTCATCTTCACGCCGCGATTATGCCGGTTTCGCTTCATCGGCAGCGAATTCGTATTATTGGTGTTGGGAGACATTGCTTATCTTCTCCTTTACTTGCGAACGATTCATTTCCGCATATAGTTTACTAGTGTCCATTAATTGTTGATGATTTCCCGCTGCCGAAAGCCCGCCGTTTTTCATCAGGAGAATCTGATCGGCATTTCGGACGGATGTCATCTTCTGGGCAATAATCAACATAGAGCAATCCCTTTTCTCCAACGCACGGAGGACGTTAGCTTCCGTTTTGGCATCAAGGGCACTGGTACTGTCATCCATGATTAATATTTTCGGATTTTTGACTAGCACCCTGGCTAAAGAAAGGCGCTGCTTCTGACCACCGGACAAGTTAATTCCCCTTTGTCCGACAATTGTTTCATATTTTTCCGGCAGACTCATGATAAAGTCATGAATACACGCATCCTTGGCAGCATCCATGATATCTTCCGTGGATGCCTTCCTGTTCCCCCACAAAAGGTTTTCTTTTATTGATCCTGTAAAAATATGAGCTTCCTGTGTCGCCAACCCGATTTGGGCACGGAGAGAGTTCAGATCCATCTCTTTGATGTTTCTCCCATCCAGCAAAATAGCTCCGCTTGTCGGATCATATAAACGGAGCAACAACTGGACTAGAGAGGTTTTCCCAGATCCCGTTTCCCCGATGATCCCGACAACTGAACCTTCCCCGGCAATGAAAGATACATCTTTCAAGGCTGGTTGGTTCACTCCCGGATAATGAAAAGTGACCTGATTAAATTCTATCTTTCCCCTGATTTTCATATCATTCCCCTGTTGAACCCCCACCGGTTCCGAAGCTTGAGCCGAGAGCACCTCCGATATACGATCTGCAGAAGCTCTGCCTCTTGAAAAGTTCATAAGTAAGAAGGAAAAAACGCCAAAAGAACCAAGCATTCTTGTGGCATAGTTTATAATCGCAACAACTTCCCCTGCCTGGGCCGTACCATTGTCCAATTCCACCGCCCCAAAGGCGAGTATTGCAATAATTCCCAGGTTCATCCCCAGCATCATGACTGGCATCGTCGCTTCCATTACTTGCAGCGCTTTTTTGTTCTTATCCATTAGCGAGTTATTCTCGGTTTGAAACCGTGCCCCTTCATGGTCACCTCTGTCAAAGGACTTTATCAACCGCATGCCCAGCAGGTTTTCTTGAATAATCGAGTTGATTTTGTCGATTTTTATCTGGACCTGCCTGAACAATTGAACGCCTTTCGTCATTAACCAGAGCATAAATATTAATAAAAAAGGGACCGTGGCTAATAAGATGAGTGCCAGTTCGACATGGACGGTGAATGCCATAATCAGGCCCCCGATAATAAATAAAGGTGCTCTAAGCATAATTCTGAGGCTCATGAAGATGAATGCCTGCACCTGTGTAACATCATTGGTCATTCTGGTAATAAGAGACGAGGAGGCGAACCGTTCTATCTGTTGCGCCGAAAAAGCCTGTGCTTTTTCGAAAAGGTCTTTTCGCAAGTCGAATCCAGCGCCCTGACTTGCCTCCGAGGCATAAAATGAATTGATGATTCCGGCCGCAAAAGCAAGAATGGTCAATCCAAGCAGCACACCACCCCATAAGACAATTGTTCCGAAGTCCCTCTTCATTATTCCTTCATCGATGATAACCGCCATAATAATTGGTTGAACTAGTTCTACGATTAATTCTACTACCATCAATATTAAAGCAATGGTTACTGCTTTTCGGTAAGCAGACGCATAAGAAAAAATAGTCTTCATTTCTAACTCCTCCGGGTATTAGCTATGTAGTAAAGACAGCAAGAATCCTGATCACTGCATATCCTAATCAAATTCGACATGGCGGATTTAATTACCTTCTTTTCTCAAGTTGCAAATCCCTTTCAATCTTGCTCTATATTCGATAGAATACTTATTTAGTGTTACGAAATAATTTGGAAAGAAGTGATTTATTATCACCGACCAGGAGAAAACCGCAAAGAAAAACCTGCGTATCATGTGGTTCGCCAATTTTTTCATCGCGGGAAGTATCACTATGGTATTGCCGTTTATATCTTTATATATTGAAACATTGGGAAACTTCTCTGATTCGTATGTTCAAAAATGGTCTGGGTGGACATTCGGAATCACCTTTGTGGCCGCGTTTATTTTTTCACCAATTTGGGGAAGGATCGGAGATAAATATGGTCGAAAGCCGATTCTGGTCATTTCTGCACTCGGTTTAGGACTGTCGGTATTCTTGATGGGCTTTGTCACTTCGGTATGGCAGCTGTTCTTGCTCAGGCTGTTTATGGGTGTGTTCACCGGGTTCATTTCAATGTCTCAGGCGTTGATTTCCACTCAAACACCGAAGCATATCGCCGGCCGCGTGCTTGGAACGCTTCAAACTGGAAGTATTACCGGTAGCCTGATGGGCCCGTTAATCGGTGGAGCAATGGCTGATGCTTTAGGTTATGCGACTACTTTTAAAAGTATTTCATTCGCCTTGCTCCTTTCCGCCTTGCTCGTCCTGTTCGGAATCAAGGAACAGTCTATTTCTTCTAAAGAGACAAAAACCAATTATTCCAGCAAAGAAGTGCTGTTGCATATAGGGAAACATCCATTATTGCTGAATGTGATGCTGATCTCCATGTTTGTCCAAATCGCCCATTTCAGCATCCAGCCAATTTTGTCCCTATATGTTGGTGAATTGCATGGACCGGTGAACCTTGCCTTTTTCTCGGGGATTGCCTTTTCCGCTGCCGGGCTTGGAAATCTCCTTATGGCCAGAAATTGGGGGAAAATCGGAGACAAGGTTGGTTATCTAAAAATATTGGTTCTCTTGCTATTCATGGCCGGAATTGTTTATTTTCCGGGAGCATTTGTCACGAACATCTGGCAGTTGGTTATACTCCGCTTCTTCCTCGGAGTCGCAATCGGCGGCATCATCCCTGTCCGTATCGCATATATCCGGCAGGAAGCACCATTATCCATGCAAGGAGAAGTACTTGGGTATAACACGAGTATCCGCTTTTTCGGGAACATGATTGGTCCTGCAATGGGCGGCATGCTTTCCGGGTATTTCGGCTTTTCATCTGTTTTCTTTGTCACGAGCGGATTATTGATATTAAGCGGTGTGATTCTGCTCGGTTCTCTATACAAACATCCGGGGCTGCTTCGGCACCACAGCCATTCCGTCGGACGCTGAATGACATCCATACAAAAAACCGCCGGCAATTGCCGGCGGCCTTTATTTTATTTTTCTCTTACAGAGAACTGCTGAAAAATTGTGTTGCGTTTGTTTGCGTATACCTGTTCATTTGCAAGCAAGTTGACGATATGGATATTGCGCTGTACGGAAAGACCCAGATTTGTCGCTCCTGCACCATGGGTGTGTTCCAGATTTGTCAGCGTAAAGAACTTATGCTTGCGCTCTTCCTTAAATGACAGCTGATAATCTCGTGTAACTTTGAATAATTTGTCTTTTTCCCATTCAATTTTGCCGGCAAAACGATCCATGAACCATTCAGGCAAATGCGGTTTGTAACCAGTCGCCAATATGACTTTGTCAGTGGTATGTTCGAAGCTATGTTCCTCCTGCCACTGATTGCATTCCAGTACGTACTTCCCACCATAACTCTTCACAGATTCAACCGAGGTCAGCGGCTGAATCGTTATATCAAGCTTCCGTCCACCGGCTGATTTGTAATAAAGCTTGTCGTAAATTGCAGTCAACGTGTCCGGATCTATTCCTTTCCGCAAATTCCCCAATGTATCAAGCGCATTTATTCGCTGCTCAAACGGCAGGGAATGATAATAGTCGACATAGTCAGGAGAAAAGTATTCTTGTCCCAGTTTCGCTTCATCGAGCTGGAACAGTCCGGCCGACCTTGTCAGCAATGTCAGTTCAAAGCTGTGCTTATCCTGTTCGTTCAACAGATCAAGGAACACTTCTGCGGCACTTTGACCGGAACCGACCACAGTTACCACATCGGAGTCTAAAAGGCTGTGTTTTTCATACATGTAACGGCTCGTATGAATGACATCTTTCGATGGGTGGCCTCCCATACCTTTAGGAATCACGGGCTCGCTTCCGGTTCCCATGACGATATTCTTTGCCAGATAATGTACTTGTTTTCCCGTTTTTACATCTTCTGTTACTACTTCAAACAAAGGTTCCTCTGACTCAGAATGGTCGAGGACATCTATCACGGAATAACCAAAATGGAGGTTATCCATCTTGGCAGCAGCCCATTGAAGGTAGTCATTGTATTCCTCTCTGGGCACTTCGAACTTCTTGAAGAAATAAAATTGGTACAATCTGTTTTGTTCATGGAGGTAGTTTAAATAAGTATACCTGCTGGTGGGATCAGCAAAAGAAACAAGATCGGCCAAAAAGGGAACCTGCAGGCTCGTTCCCTCTATCAGCATGCCCGGATGCCACTCGAATTTTTCCGTTTTATCGAAAAATATGCTATCGATTTTCGTTTTTTCCAATAATGCAGCAAGCCCCATGTTATACGGACCGATACCAATCCCGATTAAGTCATAAACTTTTTTCATTAACTCGAACACATCCTTCACTTGCAATGCCTTTCTACATGGTTATGAAGTATTCCCTTTATCGCCTATCATTAAGCACCGTTTTCCTTATCTTTCCATAATTGTTCCATCACAATAACCAGAACAGTCCCTACCAGCAATCCATTGCTTGCCAGGTTCTGGGCAAGTGCCGGTAGTTCTTCAAAAACTTCCAGCGGCAAGAACATGATTCCAATTCCGAATAAAAAGGAAACGGCAATGATCGTCAGCCTGCGGTTATCCAATTTCTCACTGGCAATATTACTCAAACCAAGCCCCATCAACTGCACAAAGGTAGCCAGAATGGCTGCATTGGCTATGGGCGCAGGAATTGCCGATAGCAAGGCCACCACGGGCGGAAACAAAGAAATGAAGATAAGCAAGATAGAAGCATAAACGAACGGCTTCCTTCGCTTCTGTCCTGTCATTTTGATGAAACCAGCAGAAGTGGCTAACGGAACATTGGCGATTGCCGAAAACAAACCGGCAGCACCATGGTTGATCCCCAGCATGCTGCTTCCCCTATTAATTTGTCTGGCGGAGTAAGAAGCTTTTCCCGAGATCGATTGACTGGCTGCAACGACAGAGGCCACTATATTTGATAATAAAATGACCGCCGTTATGAAAGAGATCGGGAGAACACCCCAATCCAGGCGTGGCGGTCCCCAACTGAATACTTCAGGAAGGGCAAATAATGATACAGCTTCCTTGTCAGCCGCTCCAGGTCCCACCAGCAAGACATAGGAAATCCAGCCGATTCCGATTCCAATCAAGACTGCATAGCTTCCGAGCCAGCCTTTGGCAAACAAAGACAATCCGAGCACAATAAAAAAGGTAAGGAAAGCCAAGAGTGCTTCCGTACCATGGATAGCTTCCACTTTTTGTTGTATGCCAAGCATGCCTTCCAGGAATGTACCACTAAGCTGGACAGTCAATAAGAATAGAAACGACCCTGTCGCCAGTGGTGTAAACAATGGCAATAATTTTTCCGCAAACTTAAAAACACCGAACAGTAATAGAAATATACCCGTAAACAACATGGCGGTTTCTATCGTTTGCAGTGTTTCCATAGAGGACAACCCCTGCTGACTGCCCGTCACGGCCATCACTGAGAAAATACTGATCCACAATCCGGCCGGCCCTTCCATAATCGGGAGGCGGTGCCCGATGACAGATTGAAGCAAAGAAGCAATCCCGACGACAAAGAAGGTTCGTTGCATCAGTCCTGCCAACTGATTGAAATCCATGTCAAATAAAGAACCGATTACGATCGGCAATGCTACAGAACTAGCCAGTAAAAAAATAAACCATTGTAAAGTCTCCAGACTATCTTTTGAAATTGCTACTGCTTGTTTCATTACATTCGCTCCTACAACCACTATCTTGTTATTTCTTGGAATATTTTGCGGCACTCCGAAAATGTCCCTCGATGTCCTATTACTATCATAATAGGAAAAAGCCGCTATCGTCTATTATAGCGGCTCTGGTAATCATACTATTTAGCTAAACAAACCTCTTAGATTTTCGATGAGTTTATCGAAAAAGTCGGATACTTTTTGCCAGAATCCTTCGTTGCCTGCAACTTCTTCCAATTTACTTCTGATATCGTTAGCAAGGTCATCCAGTTGGCTGGCAACATTATCGAAATCGATATTCAAATTTCGCATTTTATCGAACAAATCAGTAAGCATTGCTTTGTCTTCTTCGCTTAGCTGGATATTTAGCTGATCAAGCTGTTCCTGGACAATTTGCTCTACTTCTTCTCTTGTGACAGGGTTTTGTTCTGCGATCTGTTGTTTAATTTCCGCAAGCAGCTCGCTGACCTTCTCTTGGTCTATTCCTTCGTTATCTGCCAGATCTGTGGCAACACTCAGTTCTTCATTGGCCACTTCCATCCTGTCTTTATCCAGAGATTCCCCTTCTACATTAAATGCTTTGTATATACCTGTCAGAGCGGAATGTCCACTTACGGTTACCGGCGAAGCCACTTCGACGGTAGCATCTTCCACTCCTGCTGTGATAAGGGCATTAGCATACATTTCATTGGTTACTTCTGTTATATTCTCCGAATTGACGATGTTGATCACTAGGCCATGTCCTTTTTCTTCACGAGTGATCTTAGCAGAAGAAAACATGCGTGCACCAGCATCACCGCCGATATAATTAACAAGGTCTTCTGATGTGATTGTATATTCATCAACCATTTCAGGGTCCTCTACGCCTAACAGCCTTCTTACTTCTTCTTTTTGTGCTTCTGTCAGTGTTTCACCATAAACAACTCTTGGCAACCCGAATTTTTCATTGATTGATTCAGTGCTGTTTCCACTGCTGGCAGAGACAGTTCCCGCTGAATAAGAGGCAAATCCTACCATTAGCAACAAAACGATCGATACATGTAAAAGCCGTTTGATCATAACGATTGATCTCCTTTGTTATTGATTCTTCGTCCACCAAGGGACAAGACCTCACTTCATCCCACATGAATGGTCCACGTCTATATTATGCGTTTTTTTGGTGAATATGGAAAGAAAAATTTCCAAAAAGGCTTTTTATAAAGACTGCAAATATGACCTGCTATCACATTATTTCCATAAACTGCGCCATAAATTTATCCTGATGATGTCGAGTGCTATACAACCGCTGCGGCAGAACACTTCGCTTTCCGCGGGCACGGCCTCAGCATCCTCAGAAGCAAAGAGCGCGCTTCTTCCGGGATCTTCGGACACGTGGGACTGCGATTACTCGCCCCATCGAAGACCTTTCGCTGTTCCTGCAGGAGTCTGCGTGTTCTGCCTTCGCTGTTAGAGGCTTTCTGAATTTTTGTTAAGAATATAGCCCATGTTAGACATGACTTAGAACCACTTATCACTTGATCAGATATCTATCCAAAGCGGAGGAAAAATGCGACACTCCTTGAAAATAAAGTTCGATTTTCTGCGTGCGGTGTAATTTCATGGATGTCTTTTCAAAGTCCTGGGGGAAGAGCAGCTTCCGAAGACCCCGCAGTGAGCGTTTTTTGCTCAAGAGGACAAAGGTTTTCGGTGGGCCGAGTAATCGCAGGCCCAAGAAACGCTTCGGCAGCGAAACATCGCACGCAGAAAATCGAATTGTATTTTCAAGGAGGCTGAGGTGCTGCCCCCGGAAAGGGAGTATTTTTTCCGCAGCGCTGGTCTACCACTTAATCCGAAAAGGATGGTAGGAAGTCACACTGAGAGTTGTGTCGCAGTTTGCCTCAACTGTAAAGCTAAGGATAGTCGGGTTGTGGCTGCCCTAATAAAGGATGAGAAAAGAGTGCCAATAAAAAAGGACAGCATTTGCCATCCTTTTTCTAGTATTAACCTTTTACTGCTACGACATCCATTTCGATGGCGACTCCTTTTGGAAGTCTGCTCACTTCTACAGTGGCCCGTGCTGGATAGGGTTGTTCGAGGTATCCTGCATAAACCTCGTTCACCTTCGCGAAGTCATCCATGGAAGTGATATAAATCGTAAATTTCACTACATTCGCGAAACTCAGCTCAGCCGCCTCAAGTACTGCCTGTAGATTATTCATGACCTGATGCGTCTGCTGCTCTATTCCTTCTACAACGTTTCCTGTAGCAGGATCAATCGGAATCTGACCGGAAACATAGACAAATCCTCCAGCTTCTATTGCTTGTGAATATGGCCCAATTGCTTGAGGAGCTTGTCGAGTTTGGATTTCTTTTCTTACCATGATAAGACCTCCTGTTTTATGTACTTTTCTGTTAGTCTACCATAAATTCAACCATATCATAAGCTTGCAAAAATCTCCCATGATACAATATAAGCGAGAAGTGGTAAAAGGAGGGAACTGTCAATGAACAAGGTAAAGGTCGGCCTTATCGGTTATGGGTTTTCTGGCGCTGTTTTCCACGCGCCGATTTTAAAGGCCTTAGACCAATTTGAAATCAAAAAGGTCGTCAGTTCCAAGCGAGATAAAGTTTTCGAAGAAGTTGGCGCTGTCGAAGTCACAGAGGAATTGGAAGACGTTCTGAACGACCGGGAAATCGAACTAATCATCATTACGACACCGAACAGATATCATTATGACATGGCTAAACGAAGCTTGCTCGCAGGCAAAAATGTCATTTTGGAAAAACCGATGGTTCTCGATTCGAAACAAGGGGAAGAACTGATTCAGCTGGCTAAAGAGAAAAAGCTGATGCTGAGCGTCTATCAAAACAGGAGATGGGATAATGATTTCCTGACTATAAAAGAACTCATCAAAAATGAATCACTCGGCACAATGAATACGTTTATCGCCCATTATGATCGTTTCAATCCTAAACCCAACCAGCTTTGGCGGGAAAGAAAAGAAAAAGGCGCGGGCACACTATACGACCTTGGCTCTCATTTGATCGATCAGGCATTGCATTTGTTCGGAGAGCCGCAGGAAGTGTTTTGTGATTTATGGAACCAACGGGAAGCTTCCGTTGTGGATGATTATTTCCATTTGATTCTTGGTTACCAACGGATGCGGGTAATCCTCCATTCTGGCTCTATCGTCAAACAGCAAGGTCCTAAATATTTACTGCACGGAAGCAAAGGCAGCTTTATTAAATACGGAGAAGACAGACAAGCGGAAGATTTAATGGATGGCAAATCCCCTGTTGGCGAAAATTGGGGGGCAGACAAGCCGGAATGGCATGGCACACTTTATGTCAATGAAGGTGGACAACCCTTCGAAAAAAAAGTGAAAACCGTACCGGGTTCCTACCCGTCCTATTATGAAGGGATATATAACTGCCTCCGTGGACAAGGGCAAAACCCAGTACCTGCCGAGGAAGGCCTTGCGACAATAAGAATCATCGAAACTGCCGTCAAAAGCAGTAAACAAAAGGGTGTAGTCCGTTTGTATTAATGCAAATTCGGATAATTGACTAGAAAGGAAGGAATTACATGAATAAGACTTTTCAAGTGAAAACCCATCACCATTCAGAGATGATCGATATTACCCATGAACTGGAAGACTGGATTAGGGAACAAAACGTGAAGGATGGCTTATTGGTTGTATCCTCCCTTCATACAACAGCAGGAATCACTGTGAACGAAAATGCTGATCCTGATGTCAAAACAGACTTCTTGATGCGGCTGGATGAAATTTATCCTTGGGAACACCCCAAAGACAGGCATGGTGAAGGGAATACTGCTTCCCATTTAAAAACGAGCACGGTCGGCCATGCTCAGACATTAATTATTATGGACGGAAGACTCGCGCTCGGGACATGGCAGGGAGTGAACTTCTGTGAATTCGACGGTCCCCGAAACAGAAAATTCCAGGCCAAGATTATTCAAGGGTAATCTACAAACTAAGGGCTGCGGGTCATACCCGGCAGCCCTTACATCTGTGTCTCGATTTTACGGACCGTATCTACCAAATCATCATGGATGACGTAATCAAATAAAGCATCCATTGGGGTAGGTTCGCGATTGACAATTCCCAGCGGCATATCCAACGCCATGCTGGCATAGTTTGGAAGCATATTAAACGGCGATACCAATAAAGACGTACCCAGCACCAACAACAAATCCGAATCGTTTATAGCCGCTTCCGCTTGTTCATGTCCCATAATCGGATCTCCGAACAACACAATATCCGGCTTCAAAATATCCCCGCAACCGCGTTTTTCACAGACTGGTGTATCATTTTCCATGACATACTCCAAGTTGTATTCACTTCCGCACACAGGGCATGTAGCTGTATTCAGATTTCCATGGTATTCGATGACATGGTGATTACCCGCCATACTATGCAGTCCATCAACGTTTTGGGTAACGATGGAAACTTTCTTTCCCGAATCCTCCAGATTCTTCAAGAAATAATGGACATGATTGGGCCCATAATCTTTCAGCAGCTTCAACCGGAAAATTTCCTTATATTTAACCCAAAAGTCTACCGGATCTTCTAAGAAATACCGCCTGGACATGTAATACTCCCGACTGTGGTTACCCGTCCAGATGCCATTTGCAGACCGGAAATCCGGTATCCCGCTGGAAGTAGAGACACCGGCTCCTGTCAACACGGTGATTGAGTCAGCTTTGGCTATTTCTTTAGCAAGTTTGTTTATTAATTCCAATCAAAAGACCCCTTTTCCTTTTATCCCGGGGAAACCCGCACAATCATTCCTGATTTGGCTGTTTCCCTTTCTATGGCATCATCTTATAACTGAACGAGGCCGGTTGTAAAATAAAGGGGTACAAAATCATTACTTAATGTGGAAACTTTACTGGTGGTTTTTCCATGTGTCTGTTTTTATGCTTTCCCCAATGCATTTGGAACCCGCTCTCTTCCATCTTTTTGTAATGGGCATCCATGTGCTCTGTCATTTTCTTAGCGTCCTCCTCATCAATCACTCCATATTCGAGATATTTATTGATGATCCCTTTACGCTTATCCATTAAATCTTGATAGAGAATGGCCATTTCTTTTTTCTGGGCCTCTGTCAGTTCGACTTTCTCGTTGTCACGGCCGGACTCCTCTTCTGCTTGAATCTGAGTGCCGCTTATACCAATCAAAGTCAAAAACAAGGCAAACACAACCGATATAATCCATTTATTCTTCATTTTGACTGCTCCTTTTCTACTGAAAGTTATTTTACTTTTTGCCTTGAATTTGGAAAATATACAAAAAAAATCTGCATGAATGACATCATGCAGATAAAGGTGATTACTTTTGCAAATTAACGACCATCCGGCCTTGGGCTTGTCCTTCTATAATTGTGTTCAAAGCATCTGGTAATTCATCGAGTGAAATTTCTTTTTGAATATGTTCAGTCAAGCCGTCCGGTTTAAGATCGTCTGCAAGTCGTTCCCATACCTTTGCCCTTATTTCCATCGGGCAATGGACAGAGTCGACACCTAACAGCTTTATATTTCTCGTGATGAATGGAAATACAACGGTCGGCACATCTGTCCCGCCTGTCAAACCACTTACAGCAGCACCGCCTCCATAGCTGAGTTTGGTTAGTAAAGCAGCCAGCTGTTCACCACCGACTGGATCCACTGCTCCGGCCCATTGTTGTTTATCAAGCGGTCGGATTTTTCCATCATAGACTTTTTCTCGGGAAATAATTTCATCAGCACCTATTTGCCGTAAATAGTCATGGGAGCTTTCTTTACCCGTGCTTGCAACTACATGGTATCCACGTTTTTTCAACATAGAAATGGCTGTACTGCCGACCCCTCCGGTTGCGCCTGTTACAAGTACTTTCCCTTTTTCCGGAGCTAGCCCTGCTTCCTCTAATTGTTGAATAGATAATGCTGCAGTAAATCCGGCTGTACCAAGGACCATTGCTTCTTTTAGAGTCAATCCGTCGGGAAGAGGCACAATCCATTCACCGGGAATACGGGCATATTCACTATATCCTCCGAAATGGTCTGTCCCAATGTCATAACTGGTAGCGATGACTTGGTCTCCAGGTTTGTAACGATTATCATCTGATTCCACTACTTCTCCGGCCAAGTCGATACCAGGCACCATTGGATACGACTGGACGATTTTATTGTCTGGTGTACTTGCCATACCATCTTTGAAATTGACACTGGAGTAATGAACTTTGATCAAGACTCCCTCCTGAGGCAATTCCTCTTTGGTGAGCTTGTCCAGTTTCGCCGAAAAACCTTCTTCCGATTGATTGACGACAAATGCGCGAAATGATTCTGCCATTTTCAGCGCTCCTTTCCAGTTAGTAGTCATTTATCTTGTTTCTGTTTCCCATTTTTCAGGTAGTCGTAACATACATCCTCATTCTATCCTATCAGAATAAACGCTCAAAATAATACGCAGCCGGTTTGGCTACGTATTGAGAATGAACTTTACATTAGGATGCTCGTAAATGAGCTCGAAGTCGCCATTACTGCTTAAGTTTTTATATAAGTCTTCCGGGGAAAACCAAAGAAAATCATTTTTCATTTCATACCCTGCACCGTGATAATAACTTAACCAAATTAGTTTAGAGCAGTAAATATATTCCCAAGGGTCGTCTAAAGAAGACGACAAGCTGAAAGAAAATACAGGTGCTTCTTCCCCTTTCTCCTTGAACTCGGAAAGATATGCTTCCGCATAAACTACTGCATTATGTCCCATTTGAGCTGATTTCGGCCGAAACTGGGCATGTTCAGGGTGTTTCCTTAGGAATTGGTCGATTGTGTCTTTCCTTATAGCAGGAGAAAGCCCCGGAGATTCAATGACTTTTCCGCCTTCTACGACTAGTGCTGAATGCCCTACATACCCCGTCTTTGTCATATCCAGGTTATCACTCGCTACTAATATATCACCAGGCTGGAAATCCCGATCCCGGTGTAAACCCATTACATGGAACAGATATTGTTCAGCAAAAGCCGGAGTTCCGGTGTCTTTACGTGATGCAACAATCACCAAATGATGGCTGCCTTCCTTAAGCCAGGAAATATCTATGAAAAAATACCTTCCAATCATATGAATAGCAACTAGATGCTCATCAAGAAAAACATTGTAAAAATGCTCCTCCATGTCATGTGTAGGTATAATGGTAAGTTTCTCTTTATCCTGTTTGACTTCAAAACCTCTTTTCATGATACCACCGCCCACAACTAACCTATTCACGAACGATGGAAAATGTGCCCTGAACTCACAAATTAGTAAAACCAGAACCCGGGTAAATCCCGGATCCTGGTTTTATTAGTTGATATTATGGTTGTGTCTGAATACGTTTTGAGGGTCATACTTTTTCTTTATTTCAAGCAACCTTGAATAGTACGCATAGGTACTTCACAAAACAAGACCATCGTATCTTAAAATACGATGGTCTTGTTCTTATGGACAATAATTCTGTCATCCAACTGCCACTTGACCGCTCTTGCCAAGACACTTCTTTCAATAGATTGCCCGATCTTCTTCATATCCTCACTGTTATCGCGATGGTCTACTCTACTGATGTCCTGTTCAATAATAGGTCCCTCATCCAAGTCATCGGTAACAAAATGAGAAGTGGCGCCAATCAACTTGACCCCTCGTTCATAAGCGCGTTCATATGGCTTGGCTCCGACAAAGGCAGGCAGAAACGAATGATGGATGTTAATAATTCGGTTTTTATGGGCTGCCACGAAATCGGGAGTCAATATTTGCATATAGCGCGCCAATACGATGAAGTCGATATCATGCTCCTCAACAAGCTGCAATTGTTTTTGTTCAACTTGTTTACGAATTTCCTTATTTGCAGGAATGTAATAGAAAGGAATACCAAGAGATTCGACAATTTCCCTGGAATCCTCATGATTGCTGATAACTAGGGAAATGTCTGCCATCAAATCACCAGTTTGCCATTCCCAGAGAAGCTCTCGTAGACAATGTAATTCTTTCGAGACAAAAATCGCCATCTTTTTTATGTCGAAGACGCGAGTAATCCGCCAATCCATCTGAAACTTTTCGGCAATTTGTTCAAATGCTTGTTCTAACTGGGCTTTTGAAGAATCTATATGCGGCGATTCAAACTCAATTCTCATGAAGAATTCGCCACCTTCTGGATTGGTGGTGTACTGACTGGACTCGATAATATTTGCTTCGTGCCTGAACAGGAATTCCGATACAGTAGCAACAATTCCAGGCCGGTCCGGACAATGAATAAGCAGCCTTGCCCGGTTTTCATGCTGTTGTTGGAAGTCTTCCAACTTTTCCTTGATAAACTTTTTCATTTTACTACCTCTTCATATATCATAAATTAAACTTCATCGACCATACTTTTTCCAGTCTACTTCAAAATTTACGTCCAATCAATGCAGACCGGAAGCAATGTCATACTTCTTCTATCTCTTCAAAGACTTTTGCCATGATGGCAGTGAACTCTTCCACTTCCTGACGGTCAGTCGTTAACGGTGGGAGCACTCTGATTACTTGTGGACCTGCGACCAGAATCAATAAATTATGTTCCCTTGCTTTGTGAACATAATCGATCGCATTTCCTTCCACTACAATACCCAGGAGCATTCCCCTTCCTCTGATATCCTTGATCGAAGAATGATTAGCCTGTAATTGACGCATTTGTTCAACTAAATAATCGCTCAATATAGCAGACTCCGAAATAACATCTGTTTCCACAAGCTCCGTGATCGTAGCCAGTCCGGCTGTAGTCGCTAGTGGATTGCCTCCGAAGGTGCTGCCGTGGGAACCGGGTGTGAACGCCTTGGCGGCTTCTTCCTTTGCAATAATTGCACCAATTGGAATCCCGCTGCCCAATCCTTTTGCCAGGCTGATGACATCCGGTTCTATCCCATATTGCTGATAGGCAAACAATGTGCCTGTTCTGCCCATGCCAGTCTGTATTTCATCCACCATTAACAATATGTCGTTCTGTTTGCAGATTTCCGATAGTTGGTTCAGCCATTCCTGATCGACAGGAATAACTCCGCCTTCTCCTTGAACAAGCTCCAACAAGACGGCGCAAGTCTGCTCTGAAACGACCGTCGATAAAACAGAAGGATCATTATATGGTAAATACCGGAATCCCGGTGTCAAGGGTGCAAAACCCTTCTGGATTTTCTCCTGGCCTGTGGCTGCAAGCGTAGCCAAAGTTCTTCCATGAAAAGAGTTGGTAAAAGTAACGACTTCTGAGGCATTGGTACCTTTTACCTCTTGTGCATATCTTCTGGCAAGCTTTATCGCAGCTTCATTGGCTTCCGCACCGCTGTTGCAGAAAAACACTTGGTCTCCGCAGCTGTTTTCGACGAGTTTCTCCGCAAGTTGCTGTTGAGATGGAATATGATATAAATTAGAACAATGCCACAGGCTGTCTAATTGTTCCTGCACTTGCTGTTTGACAGGCTCAGGGGTATGGCCCAAATTGCATGTAGCAATTCCTGACGTATAATCTAAGTATTTATTTCCTTGGTCATCCCATACATAGCTTCCTTTACCTTTGACGAGGGTAATCGGAAACCGGTTATATGTCGGCATAATAACTTGTGCTTTTGATAATGAACCTTCTTTATCCATGAGTTGCCTCCTAATCCAGAGTGATTTTCGTACCGATTTTTTCACCATTTGTAAATTCGGTCAAACTGTCCGGGGCCATGCCATTGATAATAGATACCTCCGGAACCCCATGACCGAGAGCTTCTATCGCCGAGCGCACTTTAGGAATCATACCGCCCTTTATAATGCCCGCTTCGATCAGCCCTTCTATTTTCTCAGCTGTCGCTTGGTGTAATGTTGTTTGCTCTCCGTGTTCTTCGACAAGGATGCCGGGAATATCGCTGATAAAACACAATTTGGCTTTTAAAGCCTGGGCAATAGATGCCGCCGCCATGTCTGCATTGATATTATAGGTTTGGCCTTGTTCGTCTATCCCCAAAGGCGAAATGACAGGAATATAGCCAAGACCGGCAATTTGATCGACGATTACTGAATTCACCTCGGAAACCTTGCCGACAAAACCAAGCGAATGATTTTCACCGGCGGGAACCGCTGTTAATAGCTGGCCGTCGATGCCGCTCAGCCCGAACCCATTTCCCCCGGCCTTGTGCAGTTTCCTGACAATTTGTTTATTCAGTGAACCACTCAATGCCATCTCCACTACGTCGAGCACTTCACTGTTTGTCACACGAAGCCCGTCGACAAAGGGGCTTTCTACTTCAAGCCGCTCTAATAAAGAGTTTATCAACGGGCCACCGCCGTGTACGATAACCGGTTGATATGGGCTGTTCTTCTGCAGATTGACGATATCTTCGAAAAAGGAAAAAGGCAGCGCCTCAAAAACACTGCCGCCGCACTTGATGACAAGATAATTCATATGGAATTCTCCTCCTATGTCCTGTATGAAGCATTTATGCGCACATATTCATATGACAAATCACAGCCCCAGGCAGTAGCCTTTCCGTCTCCATCTCCCATTTCTACATAGATGGTGATAGAGTCTTCCAATAAGTAGTCTTTCGCTTGTTCTTCATCAAAGACAACCGGCATTCCACTTTCCACGACCGGAATCGAACCTAATGCAATGCTCACTTTGTCCGGGTTCAATTGTTGTCCACTGTATCCGATGGCTGTGATGATTCTGCCCCAATTGGCATCCGCACCATGGATCGCCGTTTTAACCAGGTTGGAGGAGATCACAGATTTGCTAATGGCACGCGCAGCTTCTTCAGAAACGGCACCGTTTACTTGCACTTCAACCAGCTTTGTAGCTCCTTCTCCGTCACGGGCTATTTCTTTTGCCAGTTCCTCACAGACCATGGTAAGGCCTTCTTTGAACACATCCCAATCAGGATGCCCTGGTTTCAGCTGGTTATTTCCAGCCTGTCCGTTTGCCATAACTAATACCATATCGTTTGTGCTAGTATCACCATCCACGGTAATCATGTTGAACGATGTATTTGTGATATCCTTCAAGAGGGTGGATAATGCTCCTGCTTCTATTTCGGCATCTGTCGTAATAAAACTCAGCATGGTTGCCATGTTGGGATGGATCATTCCCGATCCTTTTGCAGCACCGCCGATAGAGACCGTCTTACCATCCACCTCGACTTGAACACCAATGCCTTTCTCCCTTGTATCGGTAGTCAGGATGGCGCTTTCGAATCTGGATACCTCATTGTTATCCGCCTGATTGATCTGCTGGATGCCCCATTCTATTTTTTCCATCGGAAGCAGTTCCCCGATCAACCCTGTAGAAGCTACAGCTGTATGATCCTCCGAAACATCCATCGCCTGTGCAGCCAATCTCCGCATTTGGTAAGCATCGGCCAAGCCTTGTTCCCCTGTACATGCATTCGCCACACCGGAATTGACAATCAACGCCTGGATTTTATTTTCTTTTGAGATGCTCTCCTGAGTAACCTTCAAAGGGGCCGCCTGGAAGGTATTGGTTGTATAGACCCCGGCAGTAGTCGCCGGTATTTCCGAACGGACCCAGCCAAGATCCAGCTTTCTCTTCCTTATGCCACAATGGACGCCCCCTGCTGAAAATCCAGCCGGTGTTGTCACATGGCCGTCTGCAAGCATTATGACTTTATCTCTGACTAATTGTTTTGATTGTTCCGCCATCTTTAAATCGTCCTCCTTAAGGATAAACAGGTAAATGGTTCAAACCTGTCTGCACGTCCCAGCCATTCAATATATTCATATTTTGAATAGCCTGACCGGATGCTCCTTTGACCAAATTGTCGATTACCGATACCAACGTCAATTTCCCAGTTCGCTGGTCGGCATGGAAGCCTATATCGCAATAATTACTGCCATAGACCTCTTTAGTGGCCGGAAAAGTGCCTTCCGGTCTGATCCTGACAAAAGGATGGTCCTTGTAAAACTCTTTATATAAGTCAATTATCTCTTGTGTAGTCGTTTCTTGTATAAGGTTTGCATACATAGTGCTCATGATCCCCCTTGTCATTGGAACAAGATGGGTAGAGAACGTTACTGGAGCATTCAAACCGCTTTCCGTCTGTATAATTTGTTCGATTTCCGGAATATGTTTATGCCGGCCAAGCTTATATGCTTTCAAATTATCATTCATTTCCGCGAAATGCGTGTTAAGAGAAGTACTCCGCCCAGCACCCGATACACCTGATTTTGCGTCAATAACAATTGATTTTGCATCTATGATCCCTTGTTTGACAGCAGGGAGCAATCCGAGCAGTGTCGCGGTCGGATAACATCCAGGGTTCGCGACCAGGGAGGAATCCTTTACTTCATTTGCATATAATTCACTTAATCCATAGGTTGCTAGATTCAACTGTTCCTGATCAGCCGCAGGAAGCTGGTACCATTCCTCATATACTTCCGGAGACTTCAAACGGAAGTCACCGGATAAGTCGATACATTTAATTCCGTGGGAAAGGAACTCCGGAGCCAACTTCTTGCTTACTCCCGGAGGTGTTGCAAAAAAGGCTAATTCTATTTTGGAAGATAACTCCTTCACATTCAATGATTCCATCGTTTGATTAATTACATCGGTAACATGCGGATACACTGAATCTATTGTTTCACCACTTTGCGAGTGGGAGATGATCGTTTCGAGTTCTACATATGGATGGTTGTGTATAAATCTGATTAATTCGATCGCTCCATAACCGGTCCCACCAATGACAGCTACTTTCACAGCTATTTCACTCCTAAAATTCAGTTAGTTGGTAAATAATTATACTTTATAACTAATATTTATACAATCATTAATTCCTGTATATATTTTAACAAATATAGGCCAGAAAGGCACTATAGTCTGTTTGAATTTGACAAGTATATGTATGACAAAAAATGGCAGTCTCCCGATTATCAGGTTAAGACTGCCAAAACAGCTTGCCGGAAATGATTCTCCATCGATTGTAGTCACATATTATTCTGCATTTCTTATATATGCCATGTAATAAAACCATGCAACAAAAATGGCGCCTCCCACAGCATTTCCTGCAAAAACGGCAACAAAATTCTCCAGATACTCCAACCATGTAAAGTGTCCTGCGAATATGGCTGCCGGGATGACGAACATATTAGCGACCACGTGCTGGAAACCGATTGCAACAAAGGCCATGATCGGGAACCATATACCCAGGATTTTCCCCATCACATTCTGTGCAGCGAATGCCAGCCAAACCGCAAGACAAACAAGCCAGTTAGCCCCTATCCCAGATACAAAAGCCTGAAAAAAAGTATCATCCAGTTTCGCCTGGGCCACTCCTACCGTCTTGTCCAGAAAGAGGCCTGTTTCAGTCAATCCGACGACATGGCCAAAAAAATAGGCAACAAAAATGGAACCGACAAAGTTGCTGATGCAGACGATCACCCAATTTTTTGCCAGCAGACCCGCCTTCACTTTACCCGCAAAAACGGCAGCAGCATCTGCCATCATGTTCCCTGTTAACAATTCTCCACCTGCGACCAGAACAAATATCAATCCCACAGGGAAAACGGCGGCGCCTATAAATGTACTGAAGGACCCCCATATTTCTTCCGGCATGTTCCCTGTAACACGGATATCCAGCAGGAAACCGAAGGCCACGTACGCTCCTGCCAGAAAGCCCAACAGCAGCACATTCACTAGTGGTAAATGGACCTTTTGAGCACCCTTTTCCACGGCTACTTCCGCAATTTTATCCGGTGGATGGAAAGCCAATTCTTTCTCCTCCTTCAAGCTCAGTTATGGATAAGTTAAAATGTGAGCACACAAAGAGATTGATTAACCAAGTTAGGGTCAACTAATATTCCGTACCCCAAACCCTCCGAAAATAAACAGTAGGGGATGTTAACCCCTTTTTTCGTTGAAACAAAAATCGGGATCCGTATGTACTGATCCCGATTTTCACAAGCTTATTTACTTTCCACCACATTGTTTTCCAAGACACCTATTTTTTCGATTTCCATTCGGACTGTATCCCCCTCTTTCAAAAATGCAGGAGGGTCCATTGCAAAACCCACTCCATCCGGTGTGCCGGTTAAAATGATATCGCCTGGTTTCAATGTGATCAGGTGTGAAATGAAATCAATCAGGGTGGGGATATCAAATATCAATTTGCTCGTGTTTGATGACTGCCGCTCCTCGCCATTTACATAGGAACGGATTGCCAACTGGGATGGATCAGGAATTTCATCAGCCGTTACCAGCCAGGGCCCGACCGGTGTACTATTGTCCAGTGACTTTCCTTGCAGCCATTGTGGAGTCCGTTTCTGCAAATCCCTGGCGGATGTATCATTGCCGATGCTGTAGCCGGCAATGTACTGAAGTGCTTGTTCTTTCTTGACCCTTGATGCCTCCTGGCCAATTACTACTGCCAATTCGACTTCATAGTCTAATTTTTCTGTTGCCGATGGTTTGTGAATGTTATCATCTGGTCCGATTAAAGCGTTGTTAAATTTGGCAAACAGAACCGGGAATTCCGGTATGTCACTCTTCATTTCCGCTACATGGTCGGCGTAATTCGTACCGATACAAATGATTTTGGATGGATTCGGTACAGGCGGTCCAATGTATGTATCTTCTTTCTCGATAATAAACGATTGCTCTTGAGAATCTTTACAAAAATCCAGTGCTTCTCCGGCTCTTTCCACCGCAATTTTCCCCATTGAATAGAATTTATCGGGATCGGATGGAAGGAATTGCTCTATTGCCGACGCCCCATCTTTTTGGTGATTGGAGAGTAAGAGTTGCCGGTAAGCGTCCTGAACGTCTATGATTCTCCTATCGTCAATCACAGAACCAATTCTGTAATCACCTGGTTTCCCGCGTAATTTGTAACTGATTAACTTCATACACAACTCCCCTTTTCTGATTTCTTTCTATTCTACCACCGTTTCGGCTTACTGAAAGAAAAAAAACAGAATAGTCTGTCAGACTACCTGTTTTTTCTTAGTGACTGTTGATAATGATCTTCATAAATTCTTCATAAGTTTTTGTTTTCAACAACCGCTGGACAACTCCTGGATCATCAATCACCTTACCAAGGATGTCATACATACTTTGTAAATCTTCTGTGCTATCCTTTGCAACACTTAGCAGACAGACAAACTGTACCCGTTTGTCAGCCCACTCAATCGGTTTCCTCAGAATACAGAAAGATAAGAATGTCTCAGTTGACTGTGGTGTAATGGGATGCGGAACAGCTACGAGGTTACCGAATGCTGTCGGAGCTACTGCTTCACGTTCACGCAGAGCATCTATAAAAGTATTCCCGACCAGTCCCTTCTCCCTTAAAACTTCTTCAAAAAATGCGAGCACTTCTTCTTTTGTATCAAGAGCCTGATCGAAAAAAATCAGATCCTTCCTGAACAACTCATAGACACTTTTATTATTGTCATTCACGTGCCCTTCAATTTTTTTCAAATCGTTTTCACCCAGTATAGTATTGACCTCTATCACTGGTACAGGAAGTTCGTCCGGAATAGGGATAGAACTTACCACAAAATCAATTTCGTCAAAATCCGCTTCATGTAGTTTATAATACTCTGTTGTGCCTGCAACCTCGACTTTCTGACCGAATTTCGACTTTATTTTATACAAAAGCAGCTGTGCGCTTCCCATGCCTGAAGCACAAACCACCAGACAACGCTTAGGCCCTGTTTTCAATTTTCGTCTCTCTATAGCAGCACCTATATGAAGAGCAAGGTAGCCTATTTCATTTTCATCGATTTTCACGCCGGTATGCTCTTCCAATGCCAGCCCGACAATAATTCCTGCTTCGAAAGCAAGTGGATAATTGGCCTTGATATCGTCAAGCATCGGATTTCTAATATTCATCCCATATTTATAGCGATTGATCGCAGGCTTCAAGTGAAGGCCCAGACTGATGATCAATTCCTGGTCTTGCTTTATACCGAGGTGCAGCTTTTCTTCCATTTTGCCAACGGCAGACATGGTAAGTTTATAGACATCCTCTTCCATCATTTGCTCCATTGCTTTTTCTTTGTCGTTAGTCTGGTTGAGCATTTTGGTTCCGAGCAAATGAATGGCTATATAAGCAATTTCCGCTTCCGGAAAAATAACATTCAATTCGGTTTCGGCCTTGTCGACAATCTTCTTGGCCACATCATATTCCTTTTGTCCGATAATATCTTGCAATTCTTTTTTAAACAAGGAGATATGGTAACCGCTTTTTATCCTTTTATAAGCGATGGCGATATGGATAAATAGATTATTGATGGCAATATCAGACAAAGTGATATCATTTTCCTTGATTTGATTCATGATAATTTGCCAAATTGCCGTCAAGTCTTCCTTGGCTATGGAAGAAAGCTGTGCATTCAACATTCCATAGCCAACTTCCTCGCTCCGATCAAAAAGATATTCCGACATACAAAAACGGAGTTTCAATTCACTACCGGAAACTTTCAGCCCATAATTCGGTCTCTTTTCAAGGGAGATTCCGTATTTACCCAGTATTTTCTTGGCACTTCTCAAATCGTTCTGGATAGTTGACTTGCTGATATGCATTTCATCTGCCAGATCATCAAGCTTTAAATAACCTTCCGCCAGCAACAACCGCTTGATTAAGTAAGCTGTCCTTTCCTCGGGAAGGTTGGGAATCGACTGGTCATCCTCTGTTTCGTCTTCCAATACTTCCTGCAGAAACTTGCGAAACTTCTGCTCATCTGGTGTTTCTAGTAAATAACCCTTTCCCCGGATTGGTTGAATACTGGCACCGTTACCCGCCAATAATTCATCCAGGTGCTTGACATCCTCTCTTGTCGTACGGGATGTGACTTGATTAAGATTTGCAAGGTATTCACTGGTGAGCGGTGTATTAGCAGCCATCAGTTCGCGGAGTATGGTAATAATACGAGAGTCCATCCTATCACCCCTCTCTATATCTATTTGAAATATTCAGCCAAAAGCAAGGATCCCGGCCTGCAGATGGCATTCTTAGCGATAATTCACAACCCGTGTTTTCGTTTTCATAAAAGAATATCCTTGTCGGCAAGATTCCCTTTCGCATCTTGCCGTGTGAGGAAATAGTACCAATCTAGTATATTACAAGAACAACCTTTGGGAAAATGGTTTTACTTCCATCACGCAAATAAGACGTGACGGTTTTGATGTTCCCGTCACGCCTTATTCTATTCACCAACGTTAAAAACCATTGTTCTCCGCTACTTGCTTAATCCACTCTGCACTCTTTTTCGGAGTACGTTCTTTTGTTTCGATATCTACTGAGAAGAAGCCATATCTGTTTTTATAGGCATTCATCCATGACCAGTTATCCATGAACGACCATAGGTGATACCCCTTGGCATTTGCACCTTCTTGGATTGCTTTATGAAGCCATTCTAAATGTCCTTGAATAAACTCAATCCGGTAATCATCCTGAATTTGGCCATTTTCAATGAAGCGATCCTCATCTTGGACACCCATACCGTTTTCAGAGATAAACGACTCTATGTTTCCATAGTTCTCTTTAAGGTTGATCATGATATCGTAAATGCCTTTTTCATATATCTCCCAGCCTCTATATTTGTTCATTTTTCTGCCAGGCATTTCATAATGGTCGAAGAACCACTCCGGCATGAACGGGCTGTAAGGATTCGGAAGATGTTCTTTGGCTTTCACCCGGCGTGGTTGGTAATAGTTTACACCAAGGATGTCTACCGTATTTTCTTTAATTAACTGTTTGTCCCCTTCTTCGGTAACTGGCAGCTGGCCATGCTCTGTCAGTATTTCGACCAGCTCTTGAGGATATTCACCTAGCACGGCAGGATCAAGAAAACTTCTGTTGAAGAACAAATCAGCGATTCTTGAAGCTCTTAAATCAGCCGGATTTTGGCTTCTTGGATAAGAAGGTGTCAGGTTAAGGATGATACCAATCTGCCCATTTGCAATGTCGAAAGTCCTGAATGCTTCTACAGCTTTCGCAGAGGCCACCATCGTATGGTATCCAACTTGAGCCGCACGCTTGGCATCCACCACGTTCGGATAATGGAAATCATATAAATATCCGCCTTCGACAGGAACGATCGGTTCATTGAATGTAAACCATTTACTAACACGATCGCCAAACAAACGGAACGCTTCTTTTGCATATTCGGTATAAGCGTCCACCACGCTTCTGCTTTCCCAGCCGCCTTCATTTTGCAATTCAAGCGGCATGTCAAAGTGATAAAGGTTCACAAATGGTTCAATGTCATTAGCTATCAATTCATCTATGACATTGTTATAAAAAGTAACTGCTTCCTGATTCACTTCTCCTCTTCCACCAGGAATCAATCTTGACCAGGAGATCGAAAGACGGAACGTGTTATGTCCGATTTGCTTCATCAACTGGACATCTTCTTTGTACTTGTGGTAAAAATCAGAAGTAGTTTCCGGACCTACACCATCGAAGAAACGGTTTGGTTCCTTTTCATACCACTCATCCCAGATGTTTTTTCCTCTTCCACCTTCATCTGCCGCCCCTTCAATTTGCGTAGCAGAAGTAGCACTTCCCCACCAAAAACCTTCAGGGAATTTGTATTTCAAAGACATAGACGATTCCTCCAATATTTGTTTCGATTACTTGTTACGATAAATTTCGATGATTTCTACTGCGAGATCCCGTACGGTCATGGAAGTCATCAGGTGGTCCTGTGAATGGACAAGAATCACATTCACAGAAGTCCCCTCCCCACTTGCTTCTTCTTGCAGCAATTTTGTCTGATAATTATGAGCCTTGCCGAGTTCGGTTCCGGCTTCTTCTATTAATCGGTCAGCTTCTTCAAAATTACCTTCTTTTGCTTCTTGGATGGCTTCCATTGCACTGGACTTACCATTGCCGGCAAAAAGGATGATTTGAAAAGCAATTTCTGTAATATTATCCATGAATTTCACTCCTGAACACTAAGTTAGTTACATATTTGTGGCTTCGTTTCTGTCTTCTCCGGCAGATTTTTCGTTTTCATAGTATTGTTTGTCCATGATTTTCAAGAACGGCCACCAGATAATGAAGACAACCAAGATGTTGAACGCCTGCAATACTGCCCCCTGCCATGCATTACCTGTTGCAAGGAATCCACTGACTAAGGCCGGAGTCGTCCACGGAACGATAATCCCCGCAGGTTTCGGTACTATGCCTGTTGCCATAGAGAAATAGGTGATAAGGGCAACGACTACTGGTGCTACCAACCAAGGAATTAGCACTAATGGATTCATGATAATAGGCAGACCGAAAATAACCGGTTCGTTAACATTGAATATGCCCGCAGGAGCACCCAATTTACCCAATTCTTTCAATTGACGGCTACGGCCAATCAAGAAAATACCGATAATAACTGCAAGCGTCATACCAGATCCCCCGATACCTACGATAAATGTATCAAGAAATTGTTTTGTTACGATGTTCGGAAGTTCTTCACCGGCTTGAAACGCTGCCAGGTTTTGGTCGTTAAGTGCATACCAGATTGGATCGAATACGGAGTTGATGATAATTTGCCCATGAAGGCCAAAGAACCAGAACAACTGAATTAGTAATACCGCAATGATTGTTGCAGGCAACCCGCTTCCAAGAGCGGTCAACGGTTCCTGAATCAATGTGTAAATAAAGTTTTGCACCGTGTTGAATGGTGTATAGCTGAAGATAATACGAATAACTAAGAATACACTAAGAGTCAATGTAATCGGAATTAATGCACTGAATGATCTTGAAACCGCATCCGGAACACCGGCCGGCATCTTGATTGTCAAGTTCTTTTGAACAAAGAAGCGATACAACTCTGCTGCTATGAAGGCTGTGAAAATTCCAAGGAACATACCTTCTGCGCCAAGTACTGAAGTTGGAATTACTCCGCTGACTTGTTCAGTAGTTTCATTCGATGTGACAAAATCAATGGTTTGCGGAGTCAGAATCAAAAAGGATGCAAGGGCTACTGTTCCGCCATAAATGGCTTCAGCACCGTAATGCTCGGTGAGCTTATAGCCGATTCCGACGATGACAAACAGTCCCATTATACTCAAGGTCGCTGCAGAAGCAGGACCAAGAGCAGCCTGGTAAGAAGCAAATGCATCTTCTCCGATTAACTTATCTAAAAACGGCAAGTTTGCAATAACAACGAAGATAGAACCGAAAATGATGAATGGTAGTGCGACCATAAAGCCATTACGCAAAGCTGTTAAATAGCGGTTGTTGTTCAACTTGTCCGCAATTGGCATTAATATATTTTCAAGAATTTCCATAAATCTGTTCATGGCTTAACTCTCCCCCTCGAAGGTTTCTCTATTTTTCACCCATAAGCTCTAAAGCTTTGTTAAGTACTGCTTCTCCGTCGACTCTTCCGTAAGAGACAGGATCGATAACATCCAATGGAATGCCGACTTCTTCTGCAGTTTTAGAGAACTTCTTCTTCATGAATCTCATTTGAGGTCCAATTAATAGTACATCGGCTCTCTCCATCTCTTTTGGTGCCTTATCTTGTGCGACCGCCCAAATTTCAGCGTCGATTCCTTTTTTCTCAGCTGCTTCTTTCATTTTGGACACCAATAGGCTTGTAGACATACCTGCTGAACATGCTAGTAATATATGTTTCATTAAAAATTCCTCCTTAGAATGTTAAAAAGTTATTGTTTGTTCTTGCTTAACTACATTGTAGTTTACAACCGCTTTCATCTACACACATTGTTTTTCCGTTGCCCAACGGAAATGATTGCGGTTTCAATAAAGAGGAAGAGGAACTAATGAAGAGGAACTATGAACTGTGACATAACTAACTTCATTTAACGGGACTTCCTTCCATCCTTTTCTGATTGAGTGGTAGTCCAACGCTGCGGAAAAATACTCGCTTTCCGTGGGGAACGCTTCAGCCAGGGTACTACTTGGGTGGGCTCCTTTGCTCCCTTGCGTCGAGGAAGCTTACTACGAAGCGATACTAGAAGACGCAGACGCATCACTGCGGGGTCTTCAGACTGTTCCTTTCCCACTGGAGTCTCGCATTTTTCCTCCGCTTTGAATAGAACCTCTGATCAAATGGGAAGTGGTCCTAAATTTGTTTAACATGGGTATTCCTTAACCAAAATTCAGCAAATCCCTAACAGCGAAGGCAGAACACGCAGACTCCTGTGGGAACAGCAAAGGTCTTCGATGGGGCGAGTAATCGCAGTCCCAAAGGTCTTCGATGGGGCGAGTAATCGCAGTCCCAAAGGTCTTCGATGGGGCGAGTAATCGCAGTCCCAAAGGTCTTCGATGGGGCGAGTAATCGCAGTCCCAAAGGTCTTCGATGGGGCGAGTAATCGCAGTCCCACGAGTCTAAAGACCCCGCAAGAAGCTCTTTTTGCTGATGAGGAGGCTGAGGCCGTCCCCATGGAAAGCGAAGTGTTCTGCCGCAGCGAGTATATAAGCTTAACTAAAATCAGAACAAGAATAAGCTTCAAAAAATAGAATTTTCACTATGTCGCAGTTCCCCTCTACTGTTTATTTTTTAATAGCCAATACCTTGGAAAAAAGCAAAAAAAAGAAGCATTTTTACATGCTTCTTTCTGTTGCTTGTTTCAGTTTTTTGTGAATCCATATGGCTGCCTGCATGCCATCTCCCATGGCGATTGTTACTTGTTCGGAATGAGCTACTACGTCTCCGGCAGCGAAGACGTTTTCTATATTGGTCATCTTTGTCCGTTGATCTACTAGTATGTGCTTGTTCTTGTAAAGTTCAACGCCCAGATCCGCAGCAAGTTCTGATCGGACCTCATTTCCGCCAAGGGCCGCAAAACCATGTTCTGCTTTAATATTCAAACCGTTTGACAGCAAGACACCTTTCAACCTGTCTCCATCCACTTCCAATGAGTGAATGGGTGATTGGTGGATAGTCACTTGTTTATCGGAAAGCTCCTTCAATAATTGGTCGTCTATCTCTTCAATCTCATGGTTAATCAATATTACTTCATCAGTCCAGTAAGTCAGTGCAATGGCCATATTTGCTCCGGCATCTCCCGAACCAATTACAATGACTGGTTTATTCAATACTTCATAGCCGTCACAATCCGGACAAATGTACATGCTGATTCCCAAACAAGGAAGAAGTTTGTCTAGATTGGGCAAACGATCTACAACGCCTGTTGCAAACAAAACCGATTTGGCTTTGAATTGATCTTGGGCTGTTATGATTCTAAAACCGCCTGGTTCTTTGTTCACTTTTTGAACGTGTACATCCTTGAATTCAATACCCAGTTCTTCTGCTTGGATTCTGCCTGTTTCACGCAAAGTCTCCCCACTGATTCCGTCTGGCCAGCCGAGAATATTGTGATAGCACCGGCATAAATTGGAGCGACCCTGATTGGAGTCAGCAACCAGGACATTTCGTTGATATCTACCAAGCTGGATAGCTGCCTGAAGCCCTGCTATTCCACCTCCGATTACAATACAATCATGCATATAGGCATCACTTCCCGTGTTAATTGTCTTATTAGTATAAGCTGGCAAACCATACTTCATCATGGTATTTATCTCCAATTGCTTCACCGGGTCCGTAATTTCAACGAATTGACCTTGCATTTATCTGTTATAATCGCAGGATTGCATTGATACCGAGTAAGCAATTCCCAAAAGGAGGGACGGGAGGAGTGGAAAAAATTATTGCNTAAAGACCCCGCAAGAAGCTCTTTTTGCTGATGAGGAGGCTGAGGCCGTCCCCATGGAAAGCGAAGTGTTCTGCCGCAGCGAGTATATAAGCTTAACTAAAATCAGAACAAGAATAAGCTTCAAAAAATAGAATTTTCACTATGTCGCAGTTCCCCTCTACTGTTTATTTTTTAATAGCCAATACCTTGGAAAAAAGCAAAAAAAAGAAGCATTTTTACATGCTTCTTTCTGTTGCTTGTTTCAGTTTTTTGTGAATCCATATGGCTGCCTGCATGCCATCTCCCATGGCGATTGTTACTTGTTCGGAATGAGCTACTACGTCTCCGGCAGCGAAGACGTTTTCTATATTGGTCATCTTTGTCCGTTGATCTACTAGTATGTGCTTGTTCTTGTAAAGTTCAACGCCCAGATCCGCAGCAAGTTCTGATCGGACCTCATTTCCGCCAAGGGCCGCAAAACCATGTTCTGCTTTAATATTCAAACCGTTTGACAGCAAGACACCTTTCAACCTGTCTCCATCCACTTCCAATGAGTGAATGGGTGATTGGTGGATAGTCACTTGTTTATCGGAAAGCTCCTTCAATAATTGGTCGTCTATCTCTTCAATCTCATGGTTAATCAATATTACTTCATCAGTCCAGTAAGTCAGTGCAATGGCCATATTTGCTCCGGCATCTCCCGAACCAATTACAATGACTGGTTTATTCAATACTTCATAGCCGTCACAATCCGGACAAATGTACATGCTGATTCCCAAACAAGGAAGAAGTTTGTCTAGATTGGGCAAACGATCTACAACGCCTGTTGCAAACAAAACCGATTTGGCTTTGAATTGATCTTGGGCTGTTATGATTCTAAAACCGCCTGGTTCTTTGTTCACTTTTTGAACGTGTACATCCTTGAATTCAATACCCAGTTCTTCTGCTTGGATTCTGCCTGTTTCACGCAAAGTCTCCCCACTGATTCCGTCTGGCCAGCCGAGAATATTGTGATAGCACCGGCATAAATTGGAGCGACCCTGATTGGAGTCAGCAACCAGGACATTTCGTTGATATCTACCAAGCTGGATAGCTGCCTGAAGCCCTGCTATTCCACCTCCGATTACAATACAATCATGCATATAGGCATCACTTCCCGTGTTAATTGTCTTATTAGTATAAGCTGGCAAACCATACTTCATCATGGTATTTATCTCCAATTGCTTCACCGGGTCCGTAATTTCAACGAATTGACCTTGCATTTATCTGTTATAATCGCAGGATTGCATTGATACCGAGTAAGCAATTCCCAAAAGGAGGGACGGGAGGAGTGGAAAAAATTATTGCCTTCACACTTAATAGAACTACAAATCAACGGGACAATGTTACGATCACCTTACAAAATAATCCACATCAGCACCGGAATGGTCATTATACTGAAAAGAGTACTTAGCAGAGTCGCGCTTGATACAAACCCGGGTCTTGTATTGAACTGCAACGCATAAATAGTTGTATTGGCTGCTGTAGGAGTAGCAGCGGTAATAATCATGATTTGTTTGACCATCTCATCCATAGGAAGGAAACTGGTAATTAAATATGCAATAGCTGGAGCAAGGGCCAGTTTTATTACTAAGGCAATGGACAAATCTGTATATTCCAGTTTTTTCAACGTAATATTGGCAAGCTGCATACCCAAGACAATCATCACTGTCGGTATCGTTGCATCAGCCACCATATCCACCGCTGTACTTATCCTGTCACCAATCGGGATGGAAATCAGGTTGAAAACGATGCCAAGCAAAGCACCATAAACTATCGGTACCTTGATAACTGCCTTAATTGGCGATACCTTTTTACCTCCCGCATCACCACCCTTGGCTGCATAGTATATCCCGACCGTACACATGATCAATTGTTGTAAAACCATCAATATAACCGCATAATGAAACCCTTCTTCGCCAAATATCAATAAGACTAACGGGGCCCCGTAATTGCCGTTGTTCATGAAGGCAGAAGAAAGGATCATACTGCTCGTCTTATCCGACTCCCATTTCCTCATCATTCCAAGCAAATAACAGAAGATAATCGAAATCAGGCACAGTCCTGCCAAATATATGCTCAAGTAAACATAATCAAGCGTAATTTCATTTTCATAAAAAGTACGGAAGGCGAGGAAGGGGGACATTAAGTAAATAGCGACCGTGGATATCGGTTTAATATCGAATTTCCAGACCTTTTGGCCAACAAAGCCAAGGGCAAACACACCGAAAATCGGAATCAGTACCCCTAAAAATTCCATCATATCACCCCCCAAGCATCAGTTCGATTTTACCAACAGATCAAACCAATCAAAAAGGGCCTGTACCAAGGCCCTTTCGATTAGCACGTTTATCCGTTCAGTTTTTCTCCATTCGTTTCAATTGTTTCCTTATACCAGTCAAAGCTTTTCTTCTTTATTCGGCGCAAATCTTTCTCGCTTTCTTCATCACGGTTTACATAGACGAAGCCATATCGTTTCTGATAGCCATTCAACCAGCTGAGCAAGTCGGTGAAAGACCAGACACAATAACCCATCAAATCTACGCCATCCGTAATTGCTTTCTGGCACTCCTGCAAATGGCCTTTCAAATAATCGATCCGATAATCGTCCTTGACCACATCATTTTCTTCTAGTTTATCATATTCTCCAAGCCCGTTTTCACTAATCAAAATCGGGAGCCCGTAACGATCAGTGATGCGTCTTAACCCGACTCGGAGCCCCACAGGGTCTATTTCCCAATCCCAATTAGTGGCTTCCAGGTTGGGGTTCTTTTTCGTTTTAAAGAGTCCAGGAATACCGCTCTCCTGTGTTGTCCCTTTTTTACCGGATGTATTCATTTCCCCTTCCCCTGTTCCGCCAACTAGCGGATTTCGCTCATATGTGGTCGTCTTGTAGTAATTGACGCCCATAAAATCAGGTTTGCCTTTAGCCAACAACTCCATGTCGCCCTCTTCGAGATCCGGCGCCAACCCGTTATCTTCCAAGTAATCCCAAATCGCTTGTGGATACTTGCCCCATGCATACACATCCATCCACCAATGGCTTTGCATCTCTTCTGCATTTTGAGCTGCCAATACATCTTCTGGATGGGAAGAATAAGAATAGGCTGGGCCATACGCAAAGCTCGGTCCTATTTTTCCTTCAGGCACATAATCGTGAAAATCAGCGATCACTTTCGCATTGGCCAGGCTCGCATGGTGGTTCGCCTGATACATTCGCTTCATATCGGTTACCCCTGGCGGATGGGCCGCCTTCTGATAGCCAAGACTGATGAATATATTCTGTTCATTAAGGCTTACCCAATACTTCACACGGTCTCCCAAGCGTTTGAACAACGTCGTGCTATAGCGATAGAAGTCATCAATTACCTGCCTGGATTCCCAGCCGCCGTATTGTTCTTGCAATGCTTGTGGTAAATCCCAATGGTACAACGTGACAATCGGTTCAATATTGTTTTTTACCAGTTCGTCAACAAGATTGTCGTAAAACTCTAGTCCCTTTTCATTGATTTCACCGTTTCCATCCTTGATCACGCGTGGCCAGGATACGGAAAAACGGTAAGCTTTCAATCCCATATCAGCCATCAACTGTACATCTTCTTTCCAGCGATGGTAATGGTCTACAGCGATATCTCCGTTTGTACCTTTAAATGTTTTTCCGGGGATACGGACAAATTCGTCCCAGATGGATGGCGACTTTCCGTCTACATCCCATGCCCCTTCAATTTGATATGCTGCCGACGCAGCTCCCCATAGGAAATTATCCGGAAAAGGCTTTAATTTGTTATGTATCATATACTTCCTCCTCTAAATTGAGTCAAAAGCCGGTCTGATGTTTATCTGACGGTTGGTTTACTGCCAGCCTTTTTAATAATCTGATTGACAACTTCCGAGAAAACAAGTCCAATTGCAATTGCGCCTGAAATTAGGAATGCTTTTGCGGCAAGCTGTACTGCCAGGTTGTAATCATTCACCACGAAATTTCGCATGGCATCATAAGCAAGTCCTCCCGGTACCAGCGGGATGATTCCGGATACATTAAAGATAATGACCGGTGTCTTATAGAATCTTGCGCAAACCTGGCTGAGACCGCCGACGAGAGTAGCTCCGGCTAGCGTGGCGGGAACAGCATCCGTTCCTTCTGCCGCCAAACCAAAATAGAGGACCCAGCCAAGCATACCGACAATACCACATTGAATCAGTGAGTTTTTGGGGGCATTGAAGAGAATACCGAACCCGGCTGCCGCAATAAAACTAGTAATCAACTGCTCTACCATAGATGTATACCCTTTCCTTACAAAAATGAAAAACCGACGGCTATACCGGCGCCTATGGCGAAAGCAGTCAGAAAAGCTTCCGCTCCCTTAGATAATCCTGCCACCAGATGGCCAGCCATCAAGTCTCTGACCGCATTCGTAATCAACAGTCCCGGAACAAGCGGCATGACAGCTCCAATGATAATCTTATCGATTTCCGCTCCGACCCCTGCATTAATAAACAGGAAAGAAAGCAATCCTATGATCAAGGAAGCCAAAAACTCGGCAAAAAAACGGATTTCCACTAAGTTGTGAAAACGCACCATCGCATAAAAACCAATTCCTCCTGCTGTCATTGCCGGAATAAAATCCGGCCAGCTTCCTTGAAACATGATAGTGAAACATCCGCTGACAAGCGCTGCAGCTATTACTTGAATGAATAACGGATAAGTTTGGCTCTCTACATCTAATTTCTTCAGTTTTTCATTAGCAATGGAAAGAGACAAATCACCGCTGCTAATTTTTCTGGAGATGTTATTAACAGCAGCAATCTTATGGAGGTCTGTTGAACGCTCGGATATTCGCAGAAAATTGGTAGGTTCAGTCCCCTCAGTCGAGAAAATAATCCCGGTAGGGGTAACGTAACTCTGTGAACCAGTTACCCCGAAAGAGTGGGCCATTCGCTGCATGGTATCCTCTACCCTGTGTGTTTCAGCACCGCTTTGGAGCATAATTTTGCCTGCCAGGAGACATGTTTCTACGATTTCCGTTACATTCAAATCTGTTTTCATGTTGATCGCTCCGATTGCTTTTCTACACGTACATTATAATGGCAAAAGGGAAGGAAGAACAATTACAAAGGCTCCAATCTGCCTATCTTCTGATTTTTTGAAGAAGCCGTAGTATCTCGATGTACAGCCATACCAATGTAACCATCAAACCGAACGCCCCGACCCATTCCGTATGCTTGGGAGCTCCTCTTCGGACTCCACGTTCAATGAAGTCGAAGTCAAGAACAAGGTTCAATGCGGCGATTGCAACGATAAACAAACTTATCCCGATACCAATCGGTCCGCTGGAGTGCAAATAGGGCACTTCTGTTTGAAAAAATATCCTTAGAACGAAATTGATGACATACACCAGTAAGATCCCAAGTGTCGCAGACAGCACCATTACCCGGAACTTCTTTGTCACTCTGATTGTTCTCGATGTATATAAGAACAGCAGTGCTCCCATTACGGCAAGGGTGAGCATGGCTGCCTGGATCACAATCCCAGGGAATCTTGCTTCTGCAAATGAAGAGATTCCTCCGATCATGAATCCTTCCAATGCAGCATATATGGGTGCAGTGACAGGGGCTGCTTTCGGAACGAATATGGTGATCAGAGCAAAGATGAGACTGCCGACGATACCAATCAACATCATCATCCCGATATCGTTACCCTGGATATATTGAGACCACGTATAAATGGAGGTTCCCAACAGAAACAGGAACAACACTGCTGTTTTTCCGATGGTCCCGCCCATTGTCATGCGTTCACCACTACCTCTAGCATCCTGAAATGCTCCCGTCTTCCAAACTGGATTACTAGTCCTCATTCCCATCCTCCTTTTGTGTTTTATATCGAAAAAATCATAAACTGCGACATAACTTCAGTGTGACTTTCCCCCATACTGATTAAGTCGAGTGCCATACAACCGCTACGGCAGAACACTTCGCTTTCCGCGGGCACGGCCTCAGCCTCCTCATCAGCAAAGTACGCTTCTTTACGGGGTCTTCGGACGCGTGGGACTGCGATTACTCGCCCCATCGAAGACTTTTCGCTATTCCTGCAGGGGTCTGCGTGTTCTGCCTACGCTGGTCGAAGTTCTTTGAATTTTGGTGGGAAAAACCCATGTTAGACATATATTAGGACCTCTTCTCACTTGATCAGAAATCTGTCCAAAGCGGAGGAAAAATGCGACACTCCTTGAAAATAAAGTTCGATTTTCTGCGTGCGGTGTAAATGCATCGATGTTTTTTCAAAGTCCTGGGGGAAGAGCAGCTTCCGAAGACCCCGCAGTGAGTGCATTTTGCTCACGAGGACAAAGGTTTTCGGTGGGCCGAGTAATCGCAGGCCCAAGAACGCTTCGGCAGCGAAACATCGCACGCAGAAAATCGAATTGTATTTTCAAGGAGGCTGAGGTGCTGCCCCCGGAAAGGGAGTGTTTTTCCGTAGCGCTGGTCTACCACTCCATTCGAAAAGGATGGAAGGAATCCACACTGAGAGTTGTGTCGCAGTTTCTCTCAACTAAGAACAAAAAATTTCAACTCTGCTGCTGTGAAAGGTGTCCTGATTGGACATGTTTATTGTTCTGGCAGTGGGAAGAAATTGTTGATCAGGGTGTAATCCCCTGCCATTCGGCCAATGACTTCAAGCTTCTCGGGATTCACTTTATCCCCATACATATATACTTCCTCTTTGATGTGATAACAAACCAACTTTCCAAGCACAAGCCGGTTTGTTCCTACTTCCACTACTCGGTCCAGTTCACATTCCATCTGGATTGGAGCATCTTTCACCAATGGAGAATGCACGAACCTGCTTTTTGCCGAGGCAAGGCCTGCCTCTGTGAATTCGTCGATAGGAGCATCGAAATTTTTACTTGTTTCATACATTTGATTTGCCAAAGGTTTAGAAACGATATTAATCACAAAGTCTTTCGTTTCTTCTATGTTCTGCAAAGTATCTTTTTGCCTGTCTCCGCCACCGACTGAAAAGCAAAGAGTGATAGGGTCCATGGAAGCTACGGTAAAAAAACTAAAAGGGGCAAGGTTTCTTTCACCTTGCTTGCTGATGGTGGAAACCCATGCAATCGGTCTTGGAACTACAGCCCCTTTGACCAGCTTGCTCATATTTCTTTCGGCAAATTGTGACTTTTCTATTCTCATGCTATCTCTCCCCATTAGACTATGATTGTTTGAACAACTGTTTTTCCCGCCATTTTCCAAACCGATAATAAAGAAATGCTGCGATACTGCTGATGACAAAGCTGATGCCCATGCCGAATGCAATGCCTTTTTCTCCAAGCCATGCCGAACACAAATATGTCAGTGGATATCTAAGCACCCAAAATGAAATCACATTTAAAATCAAGACTTGGTACATGGCCCCAGATGCTCGGACGATTCCGTTTAGGATAAAGTTGATTCCGAGAAATGGATAAAAGAAGGCAACAATCCGCAGATAATCTCCGCCAAACTGCACAGCTTCCTCTTCCTGAATGAATAAGCGGATCGCAAAGTCGGCAAAAACGACTAGTAGGCATGCGAGTACAAGCATGATTCCCAGATTATAAAGGACGCCATATTTGGAAATATCTCTGACCCTATTCCATTTTGCCACGCCGATATTCTGGCCTGCCATACTGTTAACGGCGGTTCCAAGTGCCTGGGCTGGAAGCATGAGTACACTATCAAGCCGTTGGGCAGCACTGAAACCGGCTACCACATCTTCTCCGTGTGATGTAACAACACTCATAATGGCTGCCACTCCCGCTGCAATAACAGACATTTGCAGGCCAGATGGAACCCCTAGATGCAAAATGAGTTTCACTTCTTCCCGTCTAGGAAGAGATGGAAAGGTGAATGGAACCAATTGGTGTCGCAGTACATAGTATATCCCGTATATGAACGCACTCCCCTGCGAGCAGATTGTTGCATAAGCAGCCCCATTCACCCCGAGGCCAAACAAGGAAATAAAAACGGGATCGAGCACGATATTCAATAACACAGCTATCATGACGAACCTTAGTGGTGTTTTACTGTCACCGAGGGAACGGAGCACCGTGCCAATGAAGTTGTATCCCAATAAAAACAGGATGCCTAGTGAATTTATCCGCAGATATGCTGATGCTTCCTGAATCATAGACTCCGGTGTTCCGAGTAGTTCCACGACAAATTCAGCTGCTGCAAACCCAATGCTCCCCAATACGATTGCCATAAAGGTTAAAACGACAACAAATGCGTTTAAATATCTTTTCAGTCCGGTTTCATTGTCTTTCCCTTTTTGCTGGGAAAGGATGGTCAGGGTTGCATTATTTATTCCGATAATAAAAGACAATATAGTGAAAATGACTGTACTGGAAACAGCCACAGCCCCAAGTGCGTTCGCTCCAAGCAAGTTCCCGACCCACAAGCTGTCTGTAAACTGGTAGGAAACCTGCAATAGATTGGTAAACATAATAGGAGCCGAAAACACCAACATTTGCTTAACTATATTACCTTCCGTAAAATCATGTTGTTTTTTCAATTTGAAGGACTCCCTTAACGATCGTTCTGCTTTCTATCTTAGCACTCTGTTTCCCGATAAGCATGGGAGGCGGCTTTAAACGAAGGTTATTTATCAAACAAAAAAACAGGCCATGGCCTGTCCTTCGAATCCAGCTTTATTTTTTACTCACCAATATTGTTTCAACCATATCTGACACAACAGCGACCCCGTCGTTCATTGCTTCTTTTTCAAAGGTCATTTCCGGGTCATGCAATCCTGGATAAACGTTGGCGCCAATTGCCAAGTAAGTCGCTTTTACTTCTGTCAATTTTGTATAATTATGAAAATCTTCACTTCCCGGGGTAGAAATCGGGTCTACTAACGCATTTTCGCCCATCACCTTTTTGATGGAGTTGGCAGCAGTCTCGATCAGGAATTCATCATATTTTGGTGCAGGAAGGCCATCACTGATGTTATAGTTAATCTCAGCATGATGCATGAGAGCAGTTTGTTCTATCATTGTCTTGATTTTTTCCAGTGTTTCTTCCAATTCTTCATTACTTCCGCTCCGAATATCCATCCCAAAACTCCCATGGGCAGGTATGACGTTCAGCGAACCTTTCCCCGCAGAAATTTGCGTGAACTTAATGTTGGTAGCTGTCATTGGATCTGTCCGGATCGTATTGATATTGGAAATCAAAGAATGCAGAACATCGATTGCGTTGATTCCCAGATGCGGCCGCCCGCCATGGGCCGTCTTGCCTTCGATTTCACCAGTGATTTTGAGACCAGCACTGTGATACAATGCGGGAGCCATCTGTCCGACCTCACACTCATGGTTTGTTCGCAAATGATATCCAATTAAATAATCGACATCGTTAAGTACTCCTGCTTCTGTCATCGCCCTTGCACCTTTCCCAACCTCTTCGGCCGGCTGAAAAATAAATTTCACGCTGCCGTCCAACTCCGGAATACGGTCTTTTAAATATTTGGCTGCGCCAAGCGCAATACTTGAGTGAGCGTCATGACCGCAGGAATGCCGATATAGCAGATCGTCATGTCCATCATGGACTATGCAGTCCATATCTGCCCGGATAGCCACGCACGGACGTTTCTTTCTTCCTTCTTTAAAAGCGACAATGCCTGTCCCGGCTATTTTTTCTTGAACCGTATAGCCAAGTTCTTTTAGTTGGGATGCTATATAACTCGCTGTTTTCCTCTCTTGAAATGCCGGCTCAGGTATTTCATGCAAATGGCTTTGCATTTCATATACATACTCTTTCAGTTCTTTCTCGATGTTCGAACCCATACCAATCCTGCTTTCTTTCCTTAGAATTTGCAATGGCGAAAGGGGATCCAGCTGTGAAAAGGCTTGTTTGTTATCAAGTTGTCTTTTATTACAAATTCTGGTTTTACTATATTATACTACTTATTCCTTCTACATTCTCCTCCAATTGATTAAAACGGGCTAAAAACTGACAAATAGGCCACCAAAGATTCTTCTCTTATCCATTGAAACATATATAAAAACCATGTTAGAATTTCTGACTGAAATAGTGATAGGTTTTCTTCTCTCCCTTACTATTAGAGTATGCTTATTAGTAAAGGAGCGATGGTATGTCTTATTTAAGGGAAGCTGTAGAACAGCAAAAGCAGGCCATGATTCGAAAGTTGATTAGTGAAGGCATTGTCAGTCGCGATGATACTCAGATTTCCAGTAAGACAGTCGCTGAGCTTTTGGAAGAATACCAAGACGCACTTAAAGATTATGGTCAATCAATTTTAAAATATTGAGAAGGGAATAACTGTGATGATTAACAAAGAGGCTGTTGATTTGGCAAAAGAAATAGTCGAATTGGATATAGAAAGAGACGAGAAGTGGGAAAACCTTGCCGCACTTGCAGGGGATAAAGCTTATGAACTCCTGCGGATGATTCAAAACAGTTAAAACAGGAGAAACAGTTCCGGGTACGGACTGTCTCTCCTGTTTTTCTTTTACAAGCACTTACACAACATTACCTTTAAGCCGGAAGCAGACTACTTTTGGTTCTGTCATCGCCTCGATAGCTGATTTGATCCCTTCTCTTCCGATCCCCGAACCTTTTACACCTCCGAACGGCATGGCGTCCACCCGGTAATCACTGCTGTCATTGATCATTACGCCGCCCGCTTCAAGATGCTTTATCATATAATAAGCTTTTTCCAGACTTTCAGTAAAGACGCCGGCATGTAAGCCATAATCCACATTATTGGCGGCTTTTACAACTTCCGAAGCATTATTAAAAGGATAAACGAGTACCACCGGACCGAATATTTCTTCTTTGGCGATCCGGGCTGTGTCAGGCACATCAGTCAATATGGTCGGCATATAAAAATTCCCCTGACGAGAACCCCCGATCTTCAGCGTAGCACCTTCCAGCAAAGCTTCCTCAACCCATTCCTCCACCCGCTCTGCTTCCCGTTCCTGAATAAGCGGGCCAACATCTGTCTGTTCATCCATTTTGCGGCCGACTTTCAATTCCGCTGTCTTGCCCACAAAGTCTTTGAGAAAGGATTCATACGCCCCCCTCTCCACGTATATACGCTGCACCCCAATACAGTTCTGTCCTACTGCTGAAAATGCACCAGATACACAAGCTTCCACAGCATCACTTATATCCGCATCTTCAAATACAACCACCGGTGAGTTTGATCCCAATTCCATATTGACTTTCTTTAACCCTGCTTGACGGGATATTTTTTGCCCCGCTTCCAATCCTCCTGTAAAGGAAACCATTTTCACGGAAGGATGATTGATCAAAGCACCGCCGACTTCGCGCCCAGGGCCGGTTATGATTGATAAAAACCCTTTGGGGAGTCCCGCTTTTAATAAAGCTTCCGCCAATAACAGGGCGCTTAACGGTGTGACGGAAGCAGGTTTTACCACGATTGCGTTACCAGCGGCTATCGCCGGTCCCACTTTGTGTGCGACCAGATTCAACGGGTCATTGAACGGAGTGATCGCTCCGATTACACCTATCGGAAATCGATAGTAATACCCGACCCTGTTTTCACTTCCAGGCCTCTGATCGAAGTTGATGGTTTCCCCGTTAATCCTTCTCGCTTCCTCTGCACTAAGGCGAATCGTTTCAATTGCCCGAGTTACCTCTGACTTGGCTTCTGTGATTGTTTTGCTTCCCTCCGAAGCAATCGTTAGGGCAAAGGTTTCTTTATGGTCCTCCATAAAAGCAGCAGCTTTCTGGAGCACATCCATCCGTTCCTTTGTCGACCAATTCTCTGTATTTAAAAAAGCTTCTTCCGCTCTATCTATGGCCTCCAGCATATCTTCGGTGCTGCCTGATGGAACTCTGGCGAGAAGCCGTCCATCCCCGGGATCAAAAACATCAATTGTCTGATCTCTTTCGACCCATTCTCCTGCAAGCAACATCGGTTCCATTCTCACTTTCGTCTGCATTGCATTTCACCTCGCTATGCTTTTACTAGACTGTTCCGCCTCTGCAAATCAATTAAATCGATGAGGAGAGAATATCCGGTTTCTGTCAGCCCTGCTCCGGCTCCCGTGAGCATGATCGGGCCAGCGAGATCGCATTGATAAAGGATTGCATTGGTAGCACCTGTCACTCCTGCCAACGGGTTGTCGGAATCGATTAATTCAGGCTGAACCGAAGCAGTTACATTCCCATTTTCTTTTTTGACTGTGGCGAGTAGTTTCCACCGTTTCCCTTCCCCGACTGCCTCTTCCACCATCTTTGAAGTCATACCGCTGATCCCTTTACACGGGATATCTTTCGCAGCAAGCGGTGTATCCATCAAATAATTGGCAAGAATCGTCGCTTTGTATCTAGCATCATAGCCCTCCACATCACTGGTAGGATCCGCCTCGGCATACCCGAGCCTTTGAGCGGTAGTAAGTGCTTCCTGATAGGATTTGCCTTTTTCCATTTCTGTCAGGATATAATTTGTCGTACCATTTAAGATTCCTGTAATCTCTGTTATTTCATTTCCGGCCAATGCTGTTACAGGCATCCTCAGGGCAGGAGTCCCGCTCATCACCGTACCTTCGAACCCCCAGTAAACACCATTCTCATCTGCCAGGGATTGCAGTTCCTTGTAGGCAATGGCAACAGGCCCTTTATTGGTAGTAATAACACTCTTTTTGTTTTCGAAGGCCGTCCGGCAGTGGTCGATGGCGGGCTGGCCTGTTTTGACATCAGTAAACGTCACTTCTACAATTACATCCGCATTCGAGTTCTGGATGGTTTCCATGCTGTCCCAACCTTTTACAATCCCAGGCCCGTCGGGATAATTCTCGATACTACCCATATCACGGACACTCTTCAACAGCTCGCCAATATCCAGCCCTTCCGGATCATATACAGAGCCTTTCATCACATCCGAGACCGCCACAACTTTAGCATCCATTCCATATGAACCCAATAACTTGGCTGACTGCGAGCTTATGATCTCGGCTAATGACTGTCCGACTCCCCCGAAACCGATAAAAGCTATTCTCATTTTCCTTCACCTCCAAGATTGTCCTTTATCTTGCAAGAGCCGATAAGTGCAGTCTGTCAATAGAGCTACGCCGACCGGCAATGCTTCTTCATTCAAATCGAAATCCGCTGTGTGGAGTTGATACGGAGGTTCGTCATCCCAACCACATCCCAAAAACAACATGGCACCGGGCACCTTTTCCGTGATATGGCTGAAGTCTTCTCCCCCCATTCCATAAGGCTCTTCGAATATGGGCATTTCCGGATATAGTGACTGGGCTGACGTCTTCATCAGCTCCGTTATAATCGGATCGTTCCGTAATGCCGGTTCCCCGTGTTCTATCTCCAGCTTAAAATCGCCCCCGAGCGACTTGGCAATTTGAGCAACGTTCTCCAGCTCTTTCATGAGCAACAGTCTTACTTCCGGGGTGTAGGATCTGATTGTTCCTTTAAGCATCACTTTATCCGGAATGACATTGAAGGCACTTCCGCCGTATAGGCCCCCAATACTAATTGTGCCGACATCCAAAGGATTGACCCTCCTGCTGATCAATCCATAAATTCCCTGAATCACACTTGCAGCTATCCATACAGGATCTGTTCCTTGATAAGGGTACCCCCCATGGCCTCCAGTCCCCATGATTGTCAAAATAAAGTTGTCAATGCTCGCCATACTTGGACCAGCATGAATCTGAATCTCTCCAGCCCTCCTCCAAGGACATACATGAAGCGCGATTGCCGCTTCCACATCATCTATTTTCCCGGATTGTAACAAGTAAGGGGCACCGGTACTGCCGTGTTCATCGGTATCCTCTTCTGCTGGTTGAAAGATAAGCTTGACCGTACCCTGAAGTCTGCCTTCCTTGAAATCTTCTGCAAGCAAGTTTGCAACACCTAGCAGCATCGCGCTGTGTGCGTCGTGTCCGCATGCATGCATGATTCCGTTATTACGGGAAGTATAGGGAGCCCCCGTATTTTCGTGGATAGGAAGAGCATCCATATCGGCCCTCACTCCGATGACCGGTCCATCTCCGGATTTCAGCTCGGCTATCATTCCAAAGCCGGCAATTCCTGTATGGAGTTGATAAACACCCATCTCCTCTAGTTTCTCCTGTATATATCTGCTCGTTTTTTCTTCCTGAAAGCTTAGTTCAGGAAATTGGTGTAGTGCTCTCCGCCATTCCGACAGACTCGGTTTTAATGCTTTTGATCGATTGATTAGATTCTCTGTTTCAATTGACAACCCGGGCACCCCCCTGCTGACGATAAGGTATATCTTCAGTGGGGGTTAGGTTCATACCCCACTGACTGTTGATCATCGTGGTGCTGAGTCCATTTTCACCAGCTAAACGATCTCCGTCCCTTATTTGGTTTGAACCGGAAGACGGACGGTTACACCGGGAAAAATGGAGGAGGGAAGCAAATTCCTGCTTCTCTCCTGTTTCGATTCGTATATCTACTAAACTACTGACTCATATAAGCTCTTCGGAAGTGACTGAAACGCCTGCTCCAAGTCACCGATCAAGTCTTCCACATCTTCAATTCCGGCAGAATAGCGAATCAATCCTTCCGGAATCCCCATTGCCGCCCTTTCTTCTGGGGTACACTCGACATGACTGGTTGTACGTGATGGACCGACCACTGTTTCCACGGAGCCCAGATTAGCAGCTCTGTTGGCATATTGAAGTTTAGGAAGAAGCTGGCGGACTGTTTCCACGCCGCCTTTCACGGCAAAGCTGAGCATCCCTCCGAAATCGGCCATTTGTTTTTTGGCGATTTCATGACCCGCGTGGCCTTCGAGACCTGGATAGAACACATCGTCTACAATGTCTACTGATTGTAGATACTTCGCAACTGCCATTGCATTTTCATTTTGCTTGTCGATTCTAAGTTTCAGTGTCTTCATACCTCTTAACAGTAAATAGGCTGCCATAGGGTCTAATGTCGCACCATTGATTTCTCTATAATGATAGATTTGTTCGACAAGTTCTTTTGAACCACATACACATCCTCCCAGTGCGTCTGCATGTCCGCCGAGGAACTTCGTTGCACTGTGGATGACTAAATCCGCCCCAAGAGCCAGCGGCTGTTGATTGATCGGAGTTGCAAAAGTGTTATCTACAACGACAATCGCCCCAGCCTTTCTACCTGCCTTAGCCATCCGTTCGATGTCCGTAATTTTCACGGTAGGATTTGTCGGTGTTTCAAGGTATAGGACTTTGCAACCCTTGGCGATTTCTTTTTCGATTGCTTCATGATTCCCTGTTTCACATAACTCTACTTCTACATGCTGCTTAGGAAGGAATTCTGTGAAAATCTTGTTTGTTCCCCCATACGTATCTTTAATAGAGACGACCCGGTCTCCTGGGTGCAGCAAGGTCCCAAGTGTGTTGCTGATAGCCGCCATTCCTGTCGAGAAGCTTGTCACAGCTTCCGCATCTTCCAATATCCTGATTTTTTCTTCAAAGGCCTGGACAGTAGGATTAGTATTCCTACCATATATGTGTCCCTTTTTATTGCCGATTGCTACTTCATACCACTCATCCATATCGTCATAACCGAATGATACGCTATGAACGACCGGGACCTGCGTCGCTCCGAATGCTAGGGAGTCCTTTTCTCCAGCCCAGATGGCACGTGTTCCTTGTTTAATGTCCTTCATCACTCATTCCTCCTTGTAAACATTTGTCCATAAACGTTTTTAGCTGATGATTCCGTCTTGAGGTTGTGGCATAAAAGGGTCTTTTCGAATTAATTCTCTTGGATAATTTGTCAGTGTTTCACAACCTTTTTCTGTAATTCTGATTGTCTCGCTTAATTCGATGCCATAGTGGTCGAACCATAAAGCAGGTATCATATGAAAGGTCATGTTAGGTTTCAATATCGTAGCATCTCCACTGCGGAGACTTGCGGTATGCTCTCCCCAGTCAGGAGGATAGTTCAACCCTACCGAATATCCAAGCCTGGACTCTTTGATAATTCCGTGTTTTTTCATACACTGTTTCCAAATATCATCCACTTCTCCGCAAGTAATTCCTGGTTTAATCGATAACAGGACTTCATTTACTGCCTCCACAACATAGGATGTCAGACTGATAACCTTTTCCGGTGGATTGCCTATGGCAACCGTTCTGGCCAACGGAACGTGGTAGCGCTTGTAACAGCCGGCCAGTTCGATGGTTACGGTTTCTCCCGCTTCGAACTGCCTTTCTGACCAGGTTAGATGGGGTATCGCGGTATTCTCCCCAGTCGGTAGAAAAGGTACGATGGCCGGGTAGTCTCCGCCGTATTCCTCTGTTCCTGATACCATGTGATAATAGATTTGGGCAGCTGTATCACACTCCCGCACACCGGGACGAATGCTTTCGGCACCGTTAAACATTGCCTTCTCCGCTATTTTTGCTGCCCGCTTCATATACTCGATTTCCTGGTCGGATTTTTCGATGCGGACCCAATTGACAAGCAGGTCAGCATCCAGGAACTCGGCATTGGGAAGGTTTTGTTGCAAACGAACAAATGCCTTGGCAGAAAAGTAATAATTATCCATTTCCACTCCGATTCTTCGATTGCCCTGCCCTATTTCCTTTAAAATCTCCGCAATGAACTCCATTGGATGATGGGTGGATGAATTAACGTAATAATCCGGGTAAGCTATCACATTTTCTTCGTAGATCCATGTTTTTGCTCTTGCTCCATTTGCATCCATATAACGGCCGATCCATATAGGCTGGGGCTGGTCAATTATGATCACTAACATCTGGTGCACATAAAAGGACCAAGCATCATACCCTGTTAAATAATTCATATTGGCAGGGTCGGAGATCAGCAAGACTTCGATCCCCTTTTCTTCCATTCGCTGCTTTGTTTTTTTCAACCGGCTTTGATATTCCACAATGTCAAATGGAAGCATCGGCTTACCTCCTAGTTAACTGAATATTTTATTTTTTTCTTACTACTAGCATATTGAATAATACATTTTAATGTAATGGCAAAATTGTATGAACTTTTATCCATTTGTGTTATACAGATTTAACGTTAGCGGCTTTAACCAACTATCCAACGCCTGGTCAAAATATAAAAAAACGCTTCAAAGCAAGTTGCTTTGAAGCGTCTGATTCCTTCATACAGTTTAAATAATTTTGTTCAACATCCATAAACGGATGCTCAATTCCAACAGGAATATATCATCCGAATCCACCAGGGAGAGCTGGGTCAACGATTCAATATTACGGAGCCGGTGCAGGAGCGACTGACGGTGTAAGTTTAATGCCCGTGCGGTCTGGCTTACATTTCCTTTATGCTTGTTGTATGTCAAAAAAGTATAAATTAAATCAGTATGTCTTTTTTTGTCATATTCCACCAATGGATCTAGCGTGTCTTTCACTATATCCAGAATGACTTTTTCACTCGATACAGCCATGAGCAGTCGATTGATTCTGGTATCGGTAAAAAATGTGCGTTCCCCAGGACCGTTCTGCTTCTCCCCTATATCTAATGCAGTACTTGCTTCCTGACAACTTTCATAAAAAGCGTAAAGCCCATCTCCATGTTTGGATACCCCCCAGGAGATTTCTACTCCACCGAGTAATTCATATAGACGCCTCTCAATAATGTCCATAAACTGACTGGCAATCTCTGCGCAAGAAACCTGCTCTGCCTCTAGAAAAATGATGACCCTTCCTTCTTCAAAAGTGGCCATCGTCCTCCTATGCAAGACATTCCCCGCATTTGTTATCTCTTTTTGAAAATAATAGTTAACACTCTGCATGCTTGAATTGACCGGATTGTCATTAGATATAGACACTGAATGCTTCAAGGTAAGCTTCCCGACCAGGCATATATAAGGCAAGGAAAGATCATATCCAAGCAGTTGTGCTTTCGCCAGCTTTTGACTGTTAATATGCTTTTCCTTAGCCAAATTCAATACAAAATTGTCTTTCAACCTTATTTCTGCCATTTCCACGGCATTTTCCTTGGCAAAATAAAGAGCACAAGCCGTCAAAGCATGTTCCAGTACATTCATCACAAACCATGTCAGTTGTGTAGGGATTTCGGGTTGAACAATGATATACCCCTGGGGTTTATTATTGTTTTGAATTGTGAGCACATAGCACTTCTGTCCGTCGACAGCACATTCTTTCATATAATGGTATAAAGGGTGATCAAGGAACGGGACACCCGTCTCGGAAGCGGCTTCCATATTACCAGGCTGCTCTCTGGCAAGAATGTCTACCATCTTTTTGCTCAATGACTGGTTGGCCCGGATATATTTCGACTGATCAGCAATTCCCACTGGTATTTGAGTGTGTTTATAAATCAGCTTGGTGATAGCCTGTAATCCCCTGTCTTCCAGAACGCAGTTAGTCAGTTCCTGCCTGACTCCCTCCGCCTGCTGTCTTTGCACATGCTTATCTTCATTTATTTCCTGCAGAACACCCTGGATTATATCGCCAAAACGGACCTCCCAGGGGACCTCCAGCAGGATAAAGCGGTTGTTCACCGCCAATTCGGTAATCCGGTCGGGGATGTTAAAAATAAATCTTCCGGTAGCTATCGCAAGGACGGATGCACCCGACTGAATCACATCCTCGACAAACCGTTCCAGTTGAACAGGGTCATCTTCACAACCAATACCTGTACTCAGAACGAATTCATGCTTTCGGACAAAGTTTTCTACAGGCCCTTCTATCACAGAAATCCATTCAACCGGGGTTTCTTTTAATAAATTGCCTCCTGCTTTTACTTTTGATGTTTCCATGATAGGCAACTGCATTACATCCATTGCTGTTAATCCCATAGAATCACCTCACATGAAAGAATCTGCTGAATGATATTTAATTTAAATTTTCTGTCAATTTAAATTCTCTCATGAATGAAGCATGAAGGCAATTAGAAAGACTACTCTTTTTGTACGCCAAAACGGGCATTGATCTGCCCTCTCATCATTTCTTTCCGTACCTTTCTGGCATCTTCTTTTTGTTTTTGTTTTAACATGTCTTGTCTTATTTCAAATGTCTGTACGCCTTCTTCTCGTTTGTTTGCTATATCAATTAATTGTTCTACATCCATGAATGAGTATTTCCTGTTTCCCCGTGGGGATCTTTCCGGAAAAATCAATTTGCGTTCTTCGTAATAACGGATTTGTCTTTCAGTCAGACCGGTTAACTCGCTAACCACACCAATAGTGATTACTTTTCTTTCTTTATAAGATGACTCTTGTTCCATTTACTCACCGCCGCCATTAAGATTTCGTAATCACACGTTACATTGAGTATACACGGAATTTTCAAACGATTATATGACTTTGTAAGATTATCTTACATAAATGTATATTACGTGAAATTAATTTACATGTGCAGATAAGTTTTTAGAGATTATAAAGAAGCAGATACTCTAAGTAAGTACCTGCTTCGTTGGCCAAAAGGTCAAAAGCTTTAAAGTCTTTATTCTTCCATAATATCCATAAGCTGCGACATAACTAACTTCACTTAACGGGACTTCCTTCCATCCTTTTCTGATTGAGTGGTAGTCCAGCGCTGCGGAAAATTACTCGCTTTCCTTGGGGAACGCTTCAGCCTCCTCGGGAAAAGCGCCCTGCGGGGTCTTCAGACTGTTCCTTTCCCACTGGAGTCTCGCATTTTTCCTCCGCTTCATTAGTTTTTCTGATCAAGTGAGAAGTTGTTCTAAAGTATGTCTAACAGGAGGTATTCCTAACATCAAAATTCAGAAAATCCCTAACAGCGAAGTCATACCACTCATTTTAATCAGAACGAGAGGAAGTCTCCCTAGAAGGAATTGTCACTATGTCGCAGTTTCCCTCTACTATGCAAAAAGCTGCTGGCATGGAAATTATTATGGAAGAAATGCGCATTTTGCTTTATTATCAGCGGATCTTTCCCCATTGTTTCATGTTTTGCCCTATGACTGTACGCTGTGGAGGTTGGCGAATATGCCGCCTTTTTCGAGCAGTTCTTCATGTCTGCCCTGCTCTTCGATTCCGTTCTCTGTCACGACGATTATCCGGTCGGCATTGCGAATGGTTGCCAGACGATGCGCGATCACAAGTGTCGTCCTGTTTTTGGCAAGTTCATTCAAAGCTGATTGAATGATCGCTTCTGTTTCTGTATCCAGAGCAGATGTTGCTTCATCCAAAATAAGGATCGGCGGGTTCTTCAAGAACATCCTGGCAATAGCGATGCGCTGTTTCTGTCCTCCCGACAATTTCAGTCCTCTTTCACCAACTTGAGTCTCGTAACCATGTGGCAGTGATTCAATAAATTTTTCCAGATGGGCTTTCCGTGCCGCTTCTTTAATCTCCTCGTCTGTCGCTTCAAGATTACCATAGGCTATGTTTTCCCGCAGCGTACCGGTAAACAAAAATACATCTTGCTGAACAATACCTATATAAGAGCGAAGAGATTGCTTCTTCATCATCCGAATATCAATTCCATCTATCGTGATTCGCCCTTGATCAACATCGTAAAAACGGGGGATCAAAGAACAAATTGTCGACTTACCAGCACCAGACGGCCCGACAAACGCAACCGTCTCTCCCGCCGGAATATTTAAATCAATGTCTTTTAATACAGGCTTGTAATCTTCGTATCCAAATGTCACTCTTTCAAATTGGATGTCACCGCGTAAGTGCGCAACATTTTTAGCCCCTTCTTCATCCTGAACTTCCGGAACCGTGTCGATCAATTCGGTAAACCGTTTAAATCCAGCCATTCCTTTTGGATAAAGTTCCATGAGCGCGCTGATTTTATCAATTGGTTTGAACAGGACATTCACATACAAGACGAATCCAACCAGTTCCCCGTACGATAAATCGCCGTTAAAACTAAGCCAGGCACCCAAGACCAAAACGATAAGAACAATGAAACGAGTCATCATGTAAATTCCCGAACTTCCATAGGACATGACTTTATAAGAATTCAATTTCGCATTCCGGAAGCTGTAATTATCTTTGTTAAAACGGTTGATTTCATACTCTTCGTTGGTGAAGGACTGAACGACCCTGATACCGGATACACTGTCCTCCACTCGGGCATTGACTTCCGCAATATCTCTGTACATCCTTTTCCACGCCTTGTTCATTCTCAAGTTACAAAATGCAATCAGCCATACTAGAAAAGGAACAATCAGCAAAATGACTAATGCCAGTTTCACATTGACCGTGAACATGATCCAAAATGCCCCGACAAATGTCATCACAGCTATAAACAGATCCTCCGGGCCATGATGGGCAAGCTCCCCGATGTCAAACAAGTCGTTAGTTATACGGCTCATAATATGGCCTGTTTTCGTATTATCAAAAAATCGGAATGACTGCTTCTGGACATGCTGGAATAACTGCCGGCGCATATCCGTTTCGATGTTAATGCCAAGTTTATGTCCCCAATAGTTGACGATATATTGCAATAATGTACTAAGCACATATAATGTCAGAAGACCGATACTCACCCACGTAATGGCTGTCCAGTTATTCTTGGGAAGCAGTTCATCAATGAACCATTGAACTGCCAGCGGAAAACCCAGTTCCAACAACGCTACGACCACAGCGCAGCTGAAATCGAGCATAAACAGTTTTTTATGAGGTAAATAATAGGAAAAAAAGCGACTGATCAATCGAAGACACTTCCTTTAACAGAATCTAGTAATATATTCGGATTATATGCCTTCCTTTCCGATAAGGCAATAGTTTAAAACACTTATAAAATCAATTGATTTCCTAGTGTTTGTCCCGTCCTTTTTGATATAGTGATAGTAAGAGGAGGTGCATCATGAAATTTTCGATCACTAAACCTGCCGCCCAATGGTACATAAATGAAATGGATTTGACCAACGGTGATTATGTCCGTTTCTTTGCAAGATACGGCGGACATGGCGATATTCATAGAGGTTTCTCACTGGCTGTTTCTCTTGACGAACCAAACGATCCTGCTTTCCAAGCAGAAGTACTTGGGGTCACTTTCTTTGTAGAACAGTCAGATGCATGGTATTTCAACGATTATGATTTTCACATTAAATATAAACGAAAATACGATGAAATAGAATATGTATTTGAAAAACGTGATACAGCAGAGTAAGCTTTCCCATACCGCCCGACAGGAGGTATTTTTATTTAATCGAAGTGTTTATCGCTTCCGGATACAGGAAATAAACAGTATAGCCTCGTTAAAGGAGAGTTCCTATGCTTTATTACCTGTTATATGCAGCAACTGCTATAACCTTAGTTTATTTCCTGGTTGCAAAGAAACCTTTCTACGGAAAACCTGCTTCTATGGCAATCGTCATGTCGTATGGTATTTTCGCTCAAAGTGTCATGCCTCAATTCAAAGTAAATTTGTTGTACATTCAGTTTTTGACTATGCTGATTGTGGTGATTAGTGTCTTTCTACTCGTCTCTTACTTAAAGGCTTTCATGGAGGGGAGTTTCAAACAAAATTATTATCAAGATCCGCTTGAGCGGTATGCGATAGGAACATGGATAGCGGGGTCTTCTGTCTCCTTAATGTTATTGAGTGAACATTTTTCCTTGGCTACATCATTTATAAAGTCCGCAGGCTTTTTGATCATCGCAGGCTGGATAATCTATCTATTATTCATGCTGAAAAGTGTACCGTCTATTTATGAAAATGGCCGGGAAGACAGTCTGCATGGAATCGTTCTTTTGACAGTCGTTGCAACACAATCCATGGTGTTAATGGCGAACACTATTTGGAAGTCCATTCAATCGATGACTTGGTTAAACAGCAGTGTCATTGTTTTCGGCATCTTGTTGTACCTGCTTTATGCCACCATGGTTGTTACAAGATACATCAAGGGCAATTGGAGCCTGGCAGATGACTGGAAGAACACGAATTGCATCCTGCATGGTTCGATTTCCATTACAGGCTCTGCAGCTGCATTATCCCAGTCTTTCGGATATACTGCCATCCTTTTCATCTGGATATTGGCGGTTACTGTCTTTGTCATTCATGAGCTTATCGAGGGTGCAAGAGGTCTTGTAAGAATCAAAGCGTATGGCCTGGTGCAAGGGATATTCAGTTATGATGTATCCCAGTGGTCCCGGGTTTTTACATTTGGGATGTTGTATGCATTTACTTCTTTTTTCAAGACAAATTACACGATCACAAATTCCATTGTATCTGCCATGCTGAAGGCTGTCCTTACTTATGGAAAGTGGGCAATACTGGGCCTAGTGCTTATCGAATCGGCTTTATTGGTAAAATCCTTGTTCACAACCGCCAGAACCGCTTGATTATACAAAAAACCTGCTGGGAATCAGCAGGTTTTTGCCTTATCTTCTATAAGCGTTTGTTTTTCGGCTGTTACGGAATTTTCTTATGAGAGGATATATGACAGGTCCCCATTTAATGATTCGCCTGATAAGTCTGCCCATTGATACTCCTCCTAACTTAGAGGTGAAAGTTTATAAGCATTCCTCGAATCTTGCTTATGGTTAGTTTTCCTCCCTCGACGGGATTTTAAACCATTTTATCTTGGTTTCTGATTTGTTGCTGCTTTGGTGATATCCAACCATAGACCCGACTGTTCCATATGACTTGCGAGCGACAACAACCAGTCTTCCTTTCCTTTCGGGGCAGTAAACTGCACTCCCATCGGAAGATTTTTTTCAGCCAAATGAACAGGAACATTCATTGCCGGCTGACCGGTCAAATTGGCTAACTGGGTAAATGGTGTATAGGTTAAACTTGGCTCGAACATATCGTAGACCAATTGCTGTTGTTCTTGTTTGTTTAAATTGCCAACCTCCAGCAATTCCTCCCTTTCCGAATGGGAATGGGTCAGCTCTCCATTCAACGGAGCAGGAAAAGCATTGGTAGGTGTCAGGTATAAATCATAAGTTTGATGGAACTCGTCCATCTGGGCGGCAGCCAAATCCCACTCTGCAAGGCTTTTGGCGAATTCTGCGGCTGAAACCTTTTCCCCGGCTTTGTACAACACCCATGTCACAATTTCCACATCGTGGGAGGTTATTTCCCTTCCCAGTCCTTGTTCGAAATTAGAGATGACACTCGACATTTCTCCACAATTCATTAGGTAGTAATTTTTCATGAGCCGCATTCCATCAACACCATTCGACCTTTCCTCGACATGATGGCCTTGTTCTACCAGCGAACCGGCAACCTTATGAACAGCTTTTTTCGCCGCCTCACTCACAGGCGTTCCTACTGGGGATTCTGTTGTAAACGCAACACGGAATTTAGGCAGCTTAGGATTCTCCAGTTCTTTTAAATAACTGACTTCAAATTTAGGAATATGAAAAGCTGCAGACGGTTGAAAGGTTTGCAGCACATCGAGCAGAGCAGCGCTGTCCCGCACAGACCGGGTTAACGCAAAGTCGATGGATGCCCCCTGCCATTGCCGTCCCGTTCCAGGTCCTACAGGGGTTCTGCCCCTAGTCGGTTTCAACCCGAATAAACCTGTGAACGATGCCGGTATCCGAATCGAACCCCCGCCATCGCTCGCACCAGCAATCGGAACAATACCTGCAGCTATACTGGCAGCAGACCCGCCGCTTGAGCCACCGGCTGAATGGTCTGTATTCCACGGGTTTTTGGTCTGTCCGTGAATTTCTGGTTCCGTGATGTTTTTCAGACCAAATTCCGGCGTGTTAGTTTGTCCGATAAACAAGAATCCGGCTTTTCTTAAACGTGCTACAAGGTGGGAATCTTGTTTCGCCGTGAAGTTCCTCATCAGCCTTGCTCCGGCTGTCAGCTTCTCTCCTTGGATTGCCTGTGAAATATCCTTTAACACAATCGGCACACCGGCAAAAGGCTGGGAAAAGTCTATATCCCTTGCCTCCTTGACTGCTTTTTCTTTCCTTGTACGAATCACAGCATTTATTTCTGGGTTTATTTCTTCCATCCTTTTAAATGAAGCCTCGATCAATTCTTCTGGCGACACTTGTTTTTGTTTCACCAATTCTGCAAGCCCTACACCATCAAAATCTATGTAATTCATATATCCACCTCTTTTATAGTCCTTCTCCATTCATTTTGCCTGATTTCTCCGTCCTTCGACAACTTATGGGATTTACTTGCATAAATCTCGCCTGTTTAAGTAAAGGTAACTATACAAAGTTTGGAAAGCAAAGGAGAATATTCCGAATGGAAATGCTAAAAGATTTGTTACTGGTGATAGGACGGATCATAACCATTTTGCCCTTGTTGTTAATTGTCACTCTGATTATGGGAAAAAGGGCGATCGGCGAATTGCCAGTCTTCGATTTCTTGATCGTCATTGTCCTTGGAGCAGTGGTCGGAGCGGATATTGCTGATCCCGCGATACACCATATCCCTACTTTTGTCGCCATTTTAACCATCACCCTGCTCCAGCGGACTGTAGCTTATTGGAAACTTTCCCACCGCAAACTTGGCAAATGGATTACTTTTGAACCGACAATCGTTATCCAGGACGGAAAATTGCAGCGGGCTAAACTTAAAAAAATCCGGTATTCAATCGATAATGTGTTGCAAATGCTGAGAGAGAAAAACGTTTTTGACATCTCAGAAGTGGAAACAGCAATTATTGAAGCAAACGGTTCTTTAAGTGTGATAAAAAAACCCGAAAAGAACACAGTAACCAGGGAAGATATGGCTATCTCTCATACTAATTCCACGATTACTTTTCCTGTCATTGTCGAGGGAAAAGTCTATGAGTCCGTTTTGGAAAGATTCCAGCTGGACAAAACTTGGCTGGATAAACAGCTTGAAACACAAAATATTCTGCTGGATTCGGTTTTCTATGCTTCCATTAATAAAGACAAACAATTACATATATCCCTAATAGACGAGCAAACTTCCCTTCCCCCAATCGTTCACTGACAGCACAAAGCTCTTTTCCATCTACCGGATCAGTATTGCCCGTCGTACTTAACCAAAAGCACTTTGTGTGGATTACAGTTGAAGCAAATTGCGAACTAGTGATAATTCTACATTGTGAAGAAGTTTTCTCTCCTTCTGTTGTTAGTTGAATGCTAACCCAACGCTGCGGTAAAATACTCGCTTTCCACGGGGAACGCTTCAGCCTCCTCGCTGGCAAAAGCGCCAACTGCGGGGTCTTCAGACTGTTCCTTTCCCGTAGGAGTCTCGCATTTTATCGCAGCTTGTAATCGCACTCTGTAATAGTAAGAGGAAATAACAGTTGAGAAATTATAGAGATTTTTCTGTCCAAAATGCAGAAACTTACAAACAGCAGAGGCAGAAAACACTTCGCTTTACATAGGCACGGCCTTAGCCAGGGGACTACTTGATATTAGAATTATTTTAGGACCACTTATCGCTTAATCAGAAATCTATTGAAAGCGGAGGAAAAATGCGACACTCCTGGGGGAAGAGCAGCTTCCGAAGACCCCGCAGTGAGCGCTTTTTGCTCAAGAGGAGGCTGAGGTGCTGCCCCCGGAAAGGGAGTATTTTTCCGTAGCGCCGGACTACCACTCAATCTAAAAAGAATGGAAGGAAGCCACACAAGTTATGTCGCAGTTTATGGTTTATTCTGAAGATGAGGGGTTCTGACAGGCTAATTGTAAATGAAAACGCCTGGGAGTGATATCCCAGGCGTCTTTGTGGTTGTTATTCTATTTCTTTTAATAATTGATAAGCCTCTTCTTTTGATTGGACAGAAAGCAATTGTTCACGATAATTTTCATCCATCAGCTTCCGGGACAGCATTTGTAGTATTTTCAAATGGGCATCTCCCTGACTTTTTTCCGGAACAGCTATCATAAACACAAGTTTGGCGTCGGTACCATCCATGCTGTGCCAGTCCACTCCTTCGTTCTTAATACCGAAGACAACACTTGGCTTCTTAACAGCATTCGATTTACCGTGCGGAATGGCAATGTTCATACCTATGCCTGTGGTACTTTCACTTTCGCGATCTAAAATCTTTTGTTTAAATTCGGCGAAGGAACTAATTAAATCATTCTGGTTCAGTTTTTCGATCATTTCATCTATGACTTCATCTCTTGTATTACCACGGAGATTAATATCAATTAAGTCAAGACTAGTGATATCTGTCAGTTTATTGATTTCTTCGTTATTGATTTCCTCTGCAGGGGCTTGGCCTGTTGCGGTCTGGGGCTGTTCCAGCTCAGCACCCTGCTCTTCATCAGTGGTGTCAGGATATTCTGCCGGAACGTCCTTTTTGATCAATTTAATCATTAATGCCGTCACAATCGCACCTATAATAATTGCAACAAAGAACATGAAAACATTATCAACTGCTCCAAGCACCCCGACAATAGGGCCTCCATGGGCAACTCTGTCTCCGACATTTCCCATCATCGCTACAACTGATCCTGCCATCGAACCGACCATGATACTCGGAATGACGCGAAGCGGATCTTGGGCAGCAAAGGGGATGGCGCCTTCAGTGATTCCAAACAATCCCATAGTAAAGGATGCTTTCCCTGTTTCCAGCTCGGCCTGTTGGAATTTATTTTTGAAAAGGAATGTTGCCAGTCCAAGGCCGATTGGCGGTACACAGATAGCTACCGCGATTGGACCCATGATTTCATAGTTTCCTTCTCCAATCATCGCAGATCCAAACAAGAATGCCACTTTATTAACAGGTCCACCCATATCAAAGGAAATCATCGCACCAAGGATTAACGCGAGTAGAATCGAGCTTGTCCCCTGCATTCCCGCTAACCAGCCGGTCAAAGACTCGAATAATTGCGCTACTGGGGCTCCAACTACAAACACAAATGCCAATCCGACTACAAGTGAAGACAATACCGGAATGATGATGATCGGCATAATCGGCTGAACGACTTTCGGCACTTTCAACCGCTTCACCCATAAAGCTACATAACCAGCAAGAAAACCTGCAATAATACCGCCGAGGAAACCAGCTCCTGCTTCACTGCCGTAAAAACTCCCATTAGCGGCTATATACCCGCCGATGACACCTGGCGCCAAACCTGGTCTGTCTGCGATACTATAAGCAATAAATCCAGCTAAGATAGGTACCATGAATGTAAAGGAAGCGGCACCAATACTTTCGATTGTTTTCCAAAAGGAGCCTTCCGGAATTTGGATTCCACCTGGCGTCTGTTCTCCACCTATAGATAAAGCGATTGCAATCAACAGACCACCGACTACAATAAATGGAATCATATAAGAAACACCATTCATCAGATGGCGATATATGGGATTTTGCTTCTGTTTCTTGTCTTTCTGGGCAGTGTCTTCCGTTCCCGCCTGCCCTTGATGAACCTCTACGTCGCCAGAGGCTATTTTATTTATCAGCTCTTTTGGTTTTCTAATCCCTTCCTGCACACCGACAACCAACAATTTCTTACCTGCAAATCGTTCTTTTTCGACTGTTTTATCCGCAGCTATGATTACACCATCTGCTTCTTCAATGTCTTTTTCCGTAAATTCATTTTCCACACCGATAGAACCCTGGGTTTCAACCTTTATTTCAACCCCCAGTTCATCGGCAGCTTTTTGGAGATTCTCTGCTGCCATATAGGTATGTGCTATACCATTAGGGCAAGAAGTAATCGCTAACAATTTCATTGGTGTATCCTCCTGTCCTTTTTTAACGATACATCCACTATACCCTTGTTACGATTCTTAAAAAAATGATTTTTTTACCGGAACGATAGAAACCCATTCATAATTTAGCGGTTTACTGATTAACCATTTTATGATGAAGCATTTCAAGAAAAGCTTTCGCATCTGTTTCTCCGATTAAATGCTGGATGGACTCAGGGTTGTCCGTCAAAGAGGCTAGTTGCTTGAACAAATGTCTCGTCGTATCCCGGCTGTCATTCCGGATGGCCAGCATAAAAACGAGAGATACCTTCTCTCCTCCCCAGTCCAAAGGCTGTTTCAATGTAGCCACCGCAATCGCAGGATGATTGATCAATGAGGGGGCCCCATGTGGGATGGCAACTCTTGAGCCGATATATGTGGCCGATTTTTGTTCGCGCTTTATGGCACTATGTCCATATTCCTGCTTCACAAACCCTTTCTCATGCAGAGCTACAGCTAACTTTTCAATAACTTCATAGCGATGCTCTTCTTCCAGTTCCAAGAAAACCAGAGAGGTATCCAGAAAATTTTCCAATTTGTCTCGATCTGTTGGTTTCTGTTGAGTGCTATTTAAATCCCGCAAAAAGCCTTCCAATTTTTCAACCTCAGAGTCAGCCATCAACGGGGAGAGAACTATGTTGGGAACAGGAACATTTTCTAAAGAAGTAGTAGTGATGACTAAATCAACTTTCTCTTGCGAAAGATATGGATCAATGTCCGATTTGGCTAAGGTATCAATCACTTCTAATTGAGGAAAGTGCCGTTCCAGTTTTGCCTGCAGAAGTTGCGACATACCAATACCCATATGACACACAATTACCGACCGCTTTTTTCCGGAATCCTGCTTTCGCATCCGCTCAATAGCCGTTTGAAAATGTATGGTCAAATACGCAGCTTCTTCCTCCGGTATGGTGACGTCAAATGTTTCCTTAATTTCATCCAAAACATAAATCACCATGTCAAACATGTATGGATATATTTTTTTAATATCGCTGAGCATCGGATTTTTAATTTGAAATCCGGCGTGAAGTCGGTTCAAGGCCGAATATAAATGAAGGCTCAATCCCTTCCTGAGCTCGGAGTCTTTCGAGAAATCAATTATCATCAGTGCAGACATCCGTGTTAAAAGAGTTTCCATAATCTTCTCAAGCATTGGGGCCTCATCAGTCAATTCGGCCATTTTCTGATGGTTTTCCAGTGGGACATTCCTGACTTTCGTACCAAGGAGGTGGAGAGCTAGATAACTTACTTCCTCTTCCGGAAAGCGGACGATAAAAGACTCCCCGATCCTTTTTAACAACTCAGCAGCTATTCGAATTTCTTTGGCATTCTTCACTACCTGCTGTTCTTTTTCGGTTACCTTAATGGTCTGCCGTGTTTTGACTCTTTTGACCATGATCAATACGTGCATGAGCAACCTGTCATATGCTTCATCTGTAAGCTTCATTTCATAAAGACTTTCCATATGATGAAGCTCCGTTTTCACTGTATCGATTTCAAAGCGGGAAAATTTGTCCTCCCAAAATTGCTCGACAGATATAGGAGACGTTATCAAACTGGATAAATCGGATAGGGCAAACCGGACTTTTTTCTCATCGCCTTCCACTATTAAGCCCACTTTTTGCTTTGTAATCAGCACCAAGTCTTTTTTGTTCAACCATCTCTTCACCTTCTCAATATCTGTTCTGATGGTAGAACTGTTGACATAGTATTTACTTGCCAATTGGTTCATGGTGATCGCCTTCCTGCTCGTCAGCAGGTCGTAGGCTATGCAAATCGCCCTTCTATCATCCTCTCCTTTAGCAGTGTCATGCTGGGTATATTGGAACAGCATTTTTTTATCTTTTTCTTCCATGTTCAAAAAGACACCAAGCCCGGGCTTTTTGACCAGGTATGCTGTCGAAGAGTCTTTCAAGAATTCTTCAATGATTTTCAAGTCATTTCTGATTGTTTTATCCGAACACTTTAGTTTTTGAGTAAGCTCCTGCACCAAAGTGTAGCCTTCTCTTTCCAACAAAAGAAGACGGAGAATATCTTTCTGCCTGCTATTCACTTGATTTTCCGTCCCTTCGTTTACAGATTTTCCATGCGCCCTTTGTACTATAAACCAAAATCCGGGCAACTGGCTACAGGTGTGATTTATCAAGGAAGGATAATCAGACTTTTGGTCGAAATGAGTAAAATAGCATCTTTTGGAGGAGGCACAGGATGAATCTTACTACAATGATTGCAATAGGGGCCTTTGTCTTCATCCTAAGTATTATCAGTGAACAGGTAGTGAAAAAGAAATTCCATATTCCTAAACAAGGCTGAATCTACCGCCGTGTGAATAAAAAACATTTACACGCAGAAATCGGTTTGATTATATTGTTCATCATTTTCAGTTTTATATTTGCCGTTAACTATCCATATTTTAAACATTTTTATATTTTGATTACATTTTTCATCCTTTTATTCGGTGTTCGTGTTTACTTTGAATGGAAATATGAGAGGGAAACAAAACGTTATTTGATTTCTTTAAATGGGGTTGTCTGGCTGAACCTGCTGCTGATGCTTTTTGCTTTATTTGATTTAAAATGACAAAAAGACTACCCGTAAAATTTACGGATAGTCTATCTACTTCGATCAGCTTCCCCTGTACACCTGGTATCCCCAGGGAGAAACGAGTAATGGAACATGGTAATGGGCTGTGTCTTCACTGATGCCGAACTGTACAGGCACTTTTTCTAAAAAAAGAGGCTCCTTTAAATGTGCATCCTTCTTGCGAAAGTAAGACCCGATATGAAAGACCATTTCATACCGACCTACTACCGTATCCTCCTCCACTAACAACGCTTCGTCCAACCTGCCACTTTGATTGGTTATACTGGAAGCAATCAGTCTGCGCACATCCTGGTCATCCACTCGATATAAATCGATTTTCACCCCTGAAGCCGGATGACCATGAGTTAAGTCCAAAACGTGTGTAGTCAATCCCGCCATTTGATCTTCCGTCCCCTTTCTTTCCGATAGCAGTATAGACACCCTTAAATACTTGGTTCAACAGTCTCAGGCAGCATCTTACTGTTTAATCGAAACTTAGCAATTTTGTATATTTCAGCTAATGCAGCTTCGTATTCCTCAGAAATGGAATGATTAATCCTTTCTTTCATAGCCTGATGGATATCATGCTTTGTTTTACCTTTCACAGCAAATATAAAAGGGAAGGCGAATTTTTCCGTGTACGCTTTATTTAATGAAAGAAAACTTTGGTATTCCTCTTCCGTTAAATTTTTCAATCCCGCCCCTTGTTGTTCTTTGTTGGAATCTGCGCTCATCTCCATTTTTTCGCCTAAATTCGGGTGGGCACGAATCAACTCTAACTTTTCGTCTTTGGTCGCGTTTTGAACAATTTCCACCATCTGTTGATGAAGAGCATCTACTGTCGGAAATGGCCGGAGCTTTTCTGCTTTTTTGGCAATCCAGGGGGAGTGTTCGAAAATTTCTCCGAGCAATTTGACGAATTCATCCTGATCAAGCCGGTTTAGTTCCTCGATTGTCAACATTTGCCGCCTCCTTTAGTACAATTGAATGGTTCTTATTCTTAGAATATATATTTCTGTGAATGTTGTCATTATTCAAAATAAACAATTGTGGCCATCTCTAATAAGCAGATTGCATAATGAAATTCAGCCCCACTCTGTTGGCTGCATATCCGGATTATAAGTCCAACATCGTTTTTATTCTGAGTGCAAGCCTTATTTGCAAAGTCATTTCGGGATCACTTAAACTCTTTCCGAGCAATTCTTCACACTTTTCCAAGCGGTAGACAACCGTATTTCTGTGAACAAACAACCGTTTGGCCGTTTCCGATATTTGGCAGTGCGTTTCCAGATAAACAAATAACGTATGTAGCAACGTCTGTTCCTCATCTTCTCCAGCCCGGGTAAACTGGTGAAGACAATTATAATAAAACTCCTTTAAATCATCCTTTGGTACCGTCCGCAACAATTCCATGATATCTTTTGTCTGGTATCGGTGAATGAATCCCGACTTGCCAGAAAGCTTGCCTGTCTGTAATGCGTCCTGTGCTTCGTTGTATGCTTCAGAGACATTCAAAAAGTTTCGGGAAATATTACTTACCCCGAAAGAAATCGACCTCCCGAACCTGACTTCTATCATTTTCTGGACAACCTGTAGGGAGTTTTGAACGAATTCAGCTGTTTCCTTAGAAGCTTCTTTCACTTGGAAAAGCAAAATACAAAGATCGCCTCTCGTAAATAAGTTTGTCGATAAGGACAAACTCACCAACTCCTCTTCGATATACTCATAAATCGTATCGAATTCTTTCTGGTTGTGTGTGTAACTTCTAACCGCATTGTGAACTTCGAGCTTACCTGCTGCACAGTAATAATTCTGGTCATTTTCCAACTGAAACTCCCTGGCCCTGTTCACGATTTCCTCATCAGAAGAAAAATGCCCTTCAGTGAAATTAAGGAAAAATTCATTTCTGACTCTGCGGGAATATTGTTTAAGCGCATTCTCTTTCATCAATTCAAATGAAATCACATTGGTGGCTTGTTCAATTGTCAATGTTGCAGAGTGATTATGCGGATGTATTTCTCCTAGTGCGATCAAGAATCCGGCCTTTTTTTCATGAGTGTACACCAGAAACACAGAGAATGTCTGTCTGTTTTTTATCGTGGAAAAAGTAAAAAATGGGGTGTTTGGAAAAAGTGCTGCTGCATTCCTTAAGTATAGACTCTCCATTTCATGTACGTGGTTTGGATCTGTATGGGAAAAAGCAATCGGCTTTGCATAGGAATCCAGCAATACTACCGGAAGCGCGACGAGATCTGCCAAGTTCTCCAACAATTTTTGAATGCCTTTTCCGCTCATAATATGTTTGGAGAACTGTTTATGGGTGTCGATTGCGAATCGGAGTTCATTTGTCCTTTTATCCAATATACTGCTCAACGTTTGATTGACAATATCCCCCAGCGAGGTACTGTTTGGCAGCTCAATTACAGGAAAGGCAAGCTTATCTGCCAAGTCGAGTACTCGTTCCGGGATAGCTTTTAAAAACCGTTGAGTCTTAATTCCGAGTGCCGCACAGCCTTGTTCAGCCATGGCTTCCAACAAGTCGATCAGCTGCTCTGGATCATCTTTGACATGGTAAGCAGTCGTTACCAGCAATTCATTGGGCTTCAAAAAGCGGGCGATATCAGGGGCATCCATCATATTTACATGCAGTATCTCCCTGCTAGTACCAGACTCTCCTGCAATCAAATGACAACCTTCCAGCGCCGGAATATTTAATACTTCTGATACCTTCATCAAAGCACTCCTGTTCTGTGGTTTACTGTCCATCTTATCATAATTATACGAATAATTATTTAATTTGCACAAAAATTATGAATATTTACTACATTTCTGCCAATGAAGTCATGGAAGCATCTTGATAAAATATGATTAAGAGCTAAAAGCGAGGGAGGGAGCACGATGATAGAATCTCAAGATCGCCAACTGATAGAAGAAGACTCGGAACAGCTGGTTAAATGGCTTGCTTCCTTCGGGCAGACGGACAACGGAGGTATTAATCGTTTACTCTACACTCCAGCCTGGGTCGAAGCGCAACAAGCATTACAAGCAAAAATGAAAAAGGACGGTTTAAGCACATACTTTGATAGTGTGGGCAACTTGTTTGGGAGACTTGAAGGTTCAAAGATAGGCTCAAAGACAATACTAACGGGGTCCCATATCGACTCTGTTGTAAACGGCGGCATCTATGACGGTGTTTTTGGTATCATTGCTAGTTTAGTAGCCGTACAGAAACTGAAACAAAGATATGGCAATCCGAAAAAGACAATAGAGGTGGTTTCCTTATGCGAAGAAGAGGGGAGCCGCTTCCCCCTTACTTTTTGGGGCTCTGGCAATATTACCGGAAAATATACCCTGAAAGATGCTGAAGCAATTGTTGATTCTAATGGAATTTCGTTGCTCGAGGCTATGAAAGATGCTGGGTTTGATCCGGAATCCTATCATTCACCGCGACGTAAAGATTTGGAATGTTTTTTGGAGCTTCATGTCGAACAAGGCATTATTTTAGATAAGACTGGAGATACGTTGGGGACTGTAAGTCATATCGTCGGGCAAAGAAGGTTCAATATTCGAGTAAGCGGGGAAAGCAATCATGCCGGGACGACACCAATGCGTTTTCGAAAAGATGCCCTGCAAATGGCATCCGAGTTTATCTCCTATATTGCCGAAAAGGCAAAAAAGACTGATCCGGATCTGGTAGCCACAGTAGGTAAAATCAATGCAAATCCAAATGTCCCCAACGTCATTGCAGGTGATGTTTTGTTCACCTTGGATGTCAGACACTATCAAGAAGAAGTCCTGGATGCGTATTGCCAGGCAGTTTTCCAACATTTTGAGTCGGTAGCTAAAGATCAAGATTTTCAATTGACTATCAATCAATGGATGGAAGCCGAACCAGTTGAGATGGACAGCCGGCTGATGAAATTGTTTGAACAAACAGCACAATCCAGAAACATCCCCCACCAAACTTTGTTTAGCGGTGCAGGGCATGACGCTCAGGTTTTCGGAACTTATTGCCCCACCTCACTCCTGTTCATTCCGAGCCTGGAAGGAATCAGTCATTCTCCACGGGAATTCAGCAAGAAGCAGGATATGGATCTGGGGATCGATGTATTGACAGAGGTTTTGTATAAGCTAGCTTATTGATCTGAAGGAGGATTTTCTCATGACGTATTCAGAACTTAACACACCGCTTAGAACCATTATGACGCCTGGGCCGGTTGAAGTGGACCCCAGAGTATTAAGGGCCATGAGCACACCGATACTGGGACAATTCGACCCCGCTTTCACTAATATTATGAACGAAGTAATGGATATGCTCCGAAAACTATTCCAAACAAAGAACAAGTGGGCTTTTCCAGTCGACGGTACTTCCCGTTCCGGAGTAGAAGCGCTCCTTTGCAGCATAATTGAGCCAGGCGACAAAGTACTGGTCCCTATTTTCGGCAGATTTGGGCACTTATTGACAGAAATATGTGAAAGATACGGCGCTGACGTTCATACGATGGAATGTCGGTGGGGAGAAGTATTCCAGCAAGAAACCGTTATTGAGGAAATAAAGAAAGTGTCTCCAAAAGTAGTGGCCGTTGTTCACGGGGAAACATCCACAGGAAGAATGCAGCCTCTTGAAAAAATTGGTGCAGCTTGTCGGGAAGTGGATGCCCTCCTTGTCGTCGATGCTGTTGCCTCCATTGCTGGTGCAGAGGTGAAAGTGGATGAATGGTGTATAGACGGAATCATTGCAGGTACACAAAAATGTTTGTCGGTTCCCGCCGGAATGGCGCCGATCACGTACAATGAGCGAATCGAAAAAGTGATCAATTCCAGAAAGAAGGTCGAACGCGGTATCAGCACCGCAGACGATCGTCAGAGAGAATCGACTATGAACCGCCCTATGGTGAAAAGCAATTATTTCGATGTTAGTATGCTGCAGGATTATTGGAGTCCAAGAAGACTCAATCATCATACCGAAGCAACTTCCATGCTGTTCGCGTTGCGTGAAGGATTAAGGATTGTACTTGAAGAAGGACTGGAAAACCGTTTTAAACGACATAAATTCCATGAAACCGCGCTTACTGCCGGACTGGAGGCTATGGGACTCGAGCTTTTCGGAGACAAAGCAAACAAATTGCCGACTGTTACGTGTGTCAAAGTGCCGGGAGGGGTGGAAGCAGATGCTGTCCGCAGCATGCTTTTGGAGCAGTTCGGTATTGAGATAGCGAGTTCGTTCGGCCCTTTGCATGGAAAAATCTGGCGGATAGGCTCCATGGGATTCAGCTGCCGTCAGGAAAACATTCTATTTGTATTGAGCGCTTTGGAAGCAGTGTTAGTCAGACATGGGGTTTCCATTCCTACCGGGAAAGCACTGCAAGCTGCCCTCGATGTTTATACAAGGGAGAAAACAGAAAAACCGGCACCTGTTGCATCATCGTAACGACTTGAATAAGGGGATGGAATAAATGAAGCAATTGGACCTTATTATTAAAAATGGTCTTGTAGTTCTTCCAAAAGGTGTGACGAGACAGGAAATCGGTATAAAAGACGGGAAAATTGCTTTTGTGGAAAAATCCATTGAAGCATCCGCTGAAGAGATTGTTAACGCTGAAGGCCACTATGTATTTCCCGGTATGATTGATATACATGTACACTTTAATGAACCCGGCCGGGAAGAATGGGAAGGATTCTCTTCGGGATCTGCCATGATGGCCGCCGGAGGCTGTACCACTTATTTCGATATGCCATTGAACGGCGTCCCCTCGACTACCAATACTGATGCACTTTATCAAAAAGCCTCTATTGCCAAGCAAAAGTCCATCATCGATTTTGGTTTATGGGGTGGATTGGTCCCTGGAAATGTACAAGACCTTTCTGCTCTTTCGGACGCAGGGGTAGTTGGATTCAAGGCGTTCCTTTCCGCCAGCGGGAATGAAGAATTTGAAGCTGCCGATGATTGGACCCTGTTAAATGGGATGCGTGAAATCGCCAAACTCGACAAAGTACTCGCCCTGCATGCCGAGAGTCTGCCTATCACCGAATTTCTTATGGACCAAAAGAAACGGAATGGACAGACAAGTGCCGATGATTATGCCGAGATCCGTCCTATTTCCGCCGAGATTGAAGCCGTAGAACGCGCCTTGCATTATGCTGCCATTACAGGATGCAAACTGCATTTTGTCCATATCAGCAGCAAGCAGGCAGTCGATCGAATTACAGCAGCAAAGCAACAAGGCTTGGACGTAACCGTCGAAACTTGTCCACATTATTTACTTTTTAACCATCAAGCCCTTATCGAGAAAGGGGCGATAGCGAAATGCGCTCCGCCGTTACGAAGTGCAGAGGATCAAAGTCGTTTAATTGACTGCCTGCTGAAAGGCTATTTCGACATCATTGCTTCCGATCACTCCCCCTCCCCATTTGAGCTGAAAGATCCGGAAAAATATAATTTACTTAATGCCTGGGGCGGAATAAGTGGCGGTCAATTCAGTTTAATGGCTTTGATCGAACTTGCCCTGGAACATGGGATTCCCCTGGATAAGGTGGCAGAATGGACAGCAGCGAACCCAGCCCGTCGCTTCCATCTTGAATCGAAAGGGATGATAAAAAAAGGGTACGATGCTGATTTAGCTATTGTCAGTCTTGCAGAAAACCACCGGGTATCTGCTGACAATTATTTCGCAAAGCATAAACAAACATTGTACATGGACCATTCTTTTCCATGCCGTGTGATTCAGACATACTGTCAAGGGAATTTAGTGTATGACGAAGGTTCAGTGAAGTCTGGATCAGGCAACTGGCTTCAAGGGAAAGCTATACAACTGAAATAAATGGCTGTTATTATCGCAGATACCCATTTTATATGCACTCCATTTTTTCTTGAGTTGGCATGAACAAAAAATTCGGCATTCGTCCCCCTCCAGGACAAATGCCGAATTTCTTCCCCTATCTATTTCTCTAAGGATTCCCCACTTTTAAAATTTGATAGTAGAGGAAAACTGGAACATAGTGAAAATTATGAGACTTCCTCCCGTTCTGATACTAAAGGGGTGGTACAATCTCGCTGCGGCAGAACACTTCGCTTTCCATGGGTAACGGCCTCAGCCTCCTCATCAGCAAAAAGCGCTTCTTGCAGGGTCTTCGGACACGTGGGACTGCGATTACTCGCCCCATCGAAGACCTTTCGCTGTTCCCATAGGATAAGGAAAGCTTCGACAGCAAGACATCGCACGAAGAAAATCGTTTTTCATTTTCGAGGAGTCTGCGTGTTCTGCATCCGCTGGTAGAAGTTCTATGAAATTTGGTTGGGAGTATCTCATGTTAGACATACTTTAGGACCACTTCTTACTTAATCAGAAATTCTATCCCAAGCGGAGGAAAAATGCGACACTCCTGGGGGAAGAGCAGCTTCCGAAGACCCCGCAGTGAGTGCACTTTGCTCACGAGGAGGCTGAGGTGCTGCCCCCGGAAAGGGAGTATTTTTCCGCAGCGACGGCTCACCACTCAATCCGAAAAGAATGGGAGGAAGCCACACCAAATTATGTCGTAGTTTATCTATTATGCGATGCGTATTAACAAAGAGAACAACACCTGTATTTTTTAATAAGGTTGGGATAATGACAGGCCTGTTTTTAGGCTGGCGGCGAGTGACAATAGTCTTTTATCTTGATTTTTTCCGGCAATGATAGATAGTCCAAGCGGCTGCCCTTTTATTGTTGCAATAGGGATTGTTACTTGCGGGAGCCCAGCCAGACCAGCTATGCACGATAACTGCATCGTCCGGGTCCGCCTGTCTTCGAGTTCCGCGGTGGTTAAATTCCGATGAGGAGCTGGACCGGACGCGGTAGGAATGATCAGTAATCCGTGATCATCCAAGAGGGCTTCCAGACGTTCTGTTATTTGTTCTCTCAACAAAAACCGATCCTCATGCTCCTCTTCCCTCAAAGTACTTGTCCAGGCAAATCGTTCTGCTATACCAGGCCCGAATTCAGGGCTCTCTTTTTCTATCCATTCGCCATGTGCCTGCCATATCTCCAGGCCTTGAATAATTCGAAAAGTCTCCGCCCATTTATCCAATCCTTCGTCTGAGATGTTTATGGATTCTGATTTACTGATAGTGTTTTCCACTAAAGGAATGTATCCCCTAAGAACCTGATGGACTTCCTCCTCCAACAGTTCCCATGCGTCTTCCGCAAAATATACCCGCTTAAACTCCTCCTTCACATCAGCGGCTTTGCCCTCAAGCAGGACATCGCCAACCTTCATCAACAATTCCGGATCATTCGACATCCAGCCGACTGTGTCAAAGCTTTCGGCAAGCGGAATTACCCCTTCTATGTCCACCAGTCCGTGTGTAGGCCGTATGCCGTACAGTCCGCAATAAGCAGAAGGAATCCGCACAGATCCCCCCGTATCGGTACCCAGTGCAAAGTCGACTAGATCTCCGGCCGCTGCTGAAGCGGATCCACTTGAGGAACCTCNCCCATCGAAGACCTTTCGCTGTTCCCATAGGATAAGGAAAGCTTCGACAGCAAGACATCGCACGAAGAAAATCGTTTTTCATTTTCGAGGAGTCTGCGTGTTCTGCATCCGCTGGTAGAAGTTCTATGAAATTTGGTTGGGAGTATCTCATGTTAGACATACTTTAGGACCACTTCTTACTTAATCAGAAATTCTATCCCAAGCGGAGGAAAAATGCGACACTCCTGGGGGAAGAGCAGCTTCCGAAGACCCCGCAGTGAGTGCACTTTGCTCACGAGGAGGCTGAGGTGCTGCCCCCGGAAAGGGAGTATTTTTCCGCAGCGACGGCTCACCACTCAATCCGAAAAGAATGGGAGGAAGCCACACCAAATTATGTCGTAGTTTATCTATTATGCGATGCGTATTAACAAAGAGAACAACACCTGTATTTTTTAATAAGGTTGGGATAATGACAGGCCTGTTTTTAGGCTGGCGGCGAGTGACAATAGTCTTTTATCTTGATTTTTTCCGGCAATGATAGATAGTCCAAGCGGCTGCCCTTTTATTGTTGCAATAGGGATTGTTACTTGCGGGAGCCCAGCCAGACCAGCTATGCACGATAACTGCATCGTCCGGGTCCGCCTGTCTTCGAGTTCCGCGGTGGTTAAATTCCGATGAGGAGCTGGACCGGACGCGGTAGGAATGATCAGTAATCCGTGATCATCCAAGAGGGCTTCCAGACGTTCTGTTATTTGTTCTCTCAACAAAAACCGATCCTCATGCTCCTCTTCCCTCAAAGTACTTGTCCAGGCAAATCGTTCTGCTATACCAGGCCCGAATTCAGGGCTCTCTTTTTCTATCCATTCGCCATGTGCCTGCCATATCTCCAGGCCTTGAATAATTCGAAAAGTCTCCGCCCATTTATCCAATCCTTCGTCTGAGATGTTTATGGATTCTGATTTACTGATAGTGTTTTCCACTAAAGGAATGTATCCCCTAAGAACCTGATGGACTTCCTCCTCCAACAGTTCCCATGCGTCTTCCGCAAAATATACCCGCTTAAACTCCTCCTTCACATCAGCGGCTTTGCCCTCAAGCAGGACATCGCCAACCTTCATCAACAATTCCGGATCATTCGACATCCAGCCGACTGTGTCAAAGCTTTCGGCAAGCGGAATTACCCCTTCTATGTCCACCAGTCCGTGTGTAGGCCGTATGCCGTACAGTCCGCAATAAGCAGAAGGAATCCGCACAGATCCCCCCGTATCGGTACCCAGTGCAAAGTCGACTAGATCTCCGGCCGCTGCTGAAGCGGATCCACTTGAGGAACCTCCAGGGATTAAATCTGGAGCTTTTGGATTCACAGGCGTCCCATAAAAGTGGTTTTCCCCGTTCAAACTGTACATGATTTCATCGGTATGGGTGGTTCCTGTCATTACTGCTCCTTCAACCAGCAATTGGTCAATCACAATAGCGTTCTTGGACGAAGGGATATGTGTTTTATGCCAATCAGGATTTCCAGCTGTATTTGTATAGCCTTTAATCGAAAATACGTCTTTAACTGCAAATGAATAACCAGTCAATTCACCGTTTCCTTTTGGCTCAAGCCTCAGCTTTTCATCGACAAAAGCATTCAATTTATCCACCATATACTATTCACCTCTCCTTATTTTAACCTTGTTTCTATTACACTTACTTCCTCTGCTCCGACAATCTTTTGACTGCCCGGATAATCCCACCGTAACCAGTACATCTGCACAAATTCCCTGACAGATGTTCTTTTATTTCTTCGTCTGAAGGAGACAGGTTCTCATCTAATAGCGACTTAACGGCCATGATCATTCCAGAAGTACAGTATCCGCATTGGAACCCGCCTTCTTCCAGAAAGGCTTGCTGAATTAGATCCAGTTCACTATCTCTTTTCAAACCTTCAATAGTGGTTATTTCCGCATTATCAACTTGATAAGCCATCAATAGACATGAGTTGATGACCATCCCATCCATCAAAACGGAGCAGGCCCCACACCGGCCGATTCCACACGATATCTTAGTGCCAGTCACCTTCAATTCGTCACGAAGTATATCGACAAGACGAAGGGTCGGCGATACATGCAGTTCCACACATTTTTGATTCAGCGTGAAAGATATAGCTATTTTCGACACAGCTCCTGCCTGCACGCTTACTGTTTTACTGTGTTCCATTCAACCAGCCCCCTCTCACTGACTGCCTGAAGTATTTCTTCCGAGGATACCGGAAGCCGGCACGGCCAATACCCAATCGCATCGTGGATTGCTTTTGCGATAGCCGGCGCTACTGCCACCGAGCCAATTTCTCCAACTCCTCTAGGCCCATACGGATCACCTTCTGCCAATCGTTCAATAGCCTCTACTTCCATACCAAACGGGATATCCGAAATACTGGGTATCAAATATGCATCGAGGTTTTCTGTTACATAGCTCCCTTTATCCATGACAGCATCCTCCATTAAGGAAAAGCCGAGCGCCATTACCCCTCCTCCTTCGATCTGCCCCCTGTAGCCAATCGGATTCACGACCGGTCCTGCAGAAATAGACTGGTCCAGATTGATTACTTTAACCTTGCCCGTTAACAAGTCCACCTCTACTTGAACAAATACACCGGCAAAAGAATAAAGAAAATGACCGGAATCCACGGCATCTGGTGTTGTCGGAAAGTCGAAGTTCGTCGATATAACTAGGGGATCAGAACGGAATCCGTTCGCCAATTCCTGATAAGTGATAATAATAGAGAAATTATTTGCCTGGGAAACGACCCCACCGTGTCCAAGATGAAGGTAATCTTTCGGTACACCAGTCAACTCGGAAGCCATCTGCAGCATTTGCCGTTGAAACGGTCCCTTTAGCCGTTGGACTGCATGCCATACCATGCTGGTTCCTCGGGAGGCTGTCGTAGAGCCAGTGTGCGGGACAAGCTCCGTATCCCCAATTACAATCGCAAGATCTTCCGCCGCACAGCCCATTTCTTCGGTGGCAATTGTTTCGATTACTCCTAAAATACCTTGGCCCACTTCTTCGAATCCAAAAGCAATTTCAATTTTCCCTTCTTTGTTCAAGGAGATGCGCCCCCCTGCCGGATCGAGTCGTCCGTATCCCAAACCTCCCCCATGCATTGTGATTGCGGTACCAGTACCCCTTTTTATCCACCGACTCTCCTGTATCTCATTCTCTTTTTTTGTTTCAAGCCTGTGTTTAACGGACTCTAAAACGTCAGCTGCACCATTTGTTTCAGCAATTCGCTGTCCTAATGGTCCCCTGTCATGCGATTTACGCAAATTGATTTTTCGGAATTCCAAGGGATTCATCGCCAATTTCTCTGCGAGTCTGTCCATTTGCCCTTCTAACGCAAAAGTGATCTGATTACCGCCAAACCCCCTGAACTCTCCAGCCACTCCGTTATTGGTGAAAACCGATATTCCTTCTGTATCGATATGCGGAATCATATAAGGTCCCGCAGCATGCTCAACAGCAAATTCTAAAATGGCCGGTCCTAAAGTAGAATATGCTCCTGTATCAGCATAAATCCTGACTTTGTGTGCGAGCAATTTCCCGTCTTTACCCACGCCTGTCTTCATGGTGATTTTCATTGGATGACGTTTGAGTCCTGATATTACTGACTCCTTTCTGGTTTGGTGGATCTTGACAGGAGATCCTGTTTTTAATGCCAAAAGTGCGCCGTATGGTTGAATATTCAATTCATCTTTGCCACCGAATGAGCCGCCGATCGGACTCGAGATGATTCGGATTTTTTCTTCTGGAATAGCCAGGATCCTTGATAACTGGAAACGATCTTTATATCCATGTTGTGTACCGACATAAACGGTAATTCCTCCCCCTGGTTCCGGTACAATCACCCCACCCTCTGTTTCCATGTATGCGTGCATCTGTCTTGGGGTTTCGTATGTCTCTTCTACTATTAACGCACAGTCGCTGAAACCTTCATCGATATTTCCACTTTTAAATCCAGCTTGGTGGAGAATGTTACCATCAGGATGAAGAGAGGGAGCGCCCGGTGTCAATGCTTTAAGCGGATCATCCAATACTTCGAGGGGTGCATATTCCACCTCAATTAAACTTAAAGCCTGCTCCGCGTTGGCTACTGAATCTGCTGCGACCGCAGCAACTGCGTCACCTACATAACGGACTCTGTCCTGACAAAGCACCGGCTGATCCGGTGTAATGATGCCATAACCATTCAGTCCAGGTATATCTTTATATGTGATGACGGCGTGAACACCTGGCAGATTTTCCGCACGTTCTGTATTGATAGAGATGATATCCGCATGAGGAAAGGAACTTCGCAAAATTTTTCCGTACAACATACCGGGAAAAGAGAGATCTGTAAGGTATTTCAATTCCCCCGTTACCTTCGCACGGCCATCCGGACGTATTCTCTTTGCATTCATTTTGCCATCCCCTCTCTATTCTTCCTGAAATTGCACAAATGCTGAACAAATCAAATTTGCAGCTGTGGTTTTTCGATAATCACCAGATACAAACGGATCGGATGCTGGATTGAATTCAGTGAACACCTGTTGATATATCTCCGTCAGCACTCGCTCGGTAAGTTTCTTGCCAATAAGATATTCTTCTATTTTTATCAGACGAAGAGGCTTGTTTGTACCACCGCCGACCGCAATTCGGGCAACGGTTGCTTCATTTTCAATATTCTGACAATGATAAATGGAGGTCGTCACCAAAGAAGGTATAAAAGATTCTCTCCTCCCTACCTTTCTATAAAAGTTTAATTCTCGAACCGCTTTTGTACGCTCCGGCAACAGTATTGATAACAGAAGAGTATCTTCTTTTTTCATCAAATAGTTTTCCAGTGAGTCGGTTTGTATATAAGCTCCGTCATACCAGGATACCCGAGCGTCCAATGCCAATAATCCCGGTATTGTATCTCCGATGCCGTAGCAAATATTCCCCGAAATGGTTGCCCTGTTTCGCACAGCCGTTGAAGCTACCTCTTTTACTGCCTTGTAAAAGATAGAGTAACTATCACTTATTAACCGGTCTTTCAGACATTCAGACAGAGTTGTCATAGCTCCAATTCGTAAAAACCCTCTGTCTGTATATATTTTCTCGATCCCTTTCAAGCCCTTGATTCTTTCCAGGCTGACAAGATGTGCAGGAAATTGCTTACCCTGTTCTCTTTGCAACTGCATAAGGGTGCCCCCGGCGATATATTCAGAGGAACCGCCTAATGCCTTTTTCATATCCCATGCTTCTTCAACGGTTCCCGGTAGGTGTACAGTCGTTGTTAAAGTGGATGCAGTGCTGGTGGGTGTCAGTAATTCGTTAACTTCCTTACCCATTTGTAATCCTCCTCCGTATCCACGTCATAAAAACCTCTCCCATCTTCGTAATTGATAATCTGTCCTGTATCCTGTCTGCGTAGCACGGCCCTGGCTCCTTCATCACCTTTTATTTGTCGAAGTACGGGGAAAAACAAGTCTGTAAACAGGATGGGCGGCTGAGTTTTTCCATCATATTTTGAAGCGATAAATCGTGTACTCCTAGGATTAGTTTGATAACAGACTAACAATTGATCAATCATCCTGGTTTCAATCAACGGTTGATCCGCAAGAAGGATAACCACACCGTCGGCGCCGAGGTTCACCGCCTCTTCCAAACCGCACTTGATGGAAAACGACTGGCCTTTTTCAGCTTCATCACAAATGATGGGAGTCCATTTATGCTTATATTTATCAGAAAACAACACATCATCCATCCATGCCAGAGAATCTTTTCTTCGGACAACCACAATAATCCCGTCAAGGTTTGACTCGAGAGCGGCGATTAACGACCTGCTCCCTATCGTTGTTTTCCCGATCGGTAGGTAAAGTTTATTACAGCCCATCCGGCTGCTTTTTCCAGCGGCCAGGTAAATGCCAAACAATCGGGGTCCATTCATGAACATACAGCCCTGATCATTGGACGACTTTCTTTTCTTACTTTGATCAACTCTGCCACTATGCTGATGGCAATCTCCTCAGGTCCTTCGGCATGAATGGACAAACCAATCGGGGAGATGACATTGTCAGGGAGTTCCCTTACACCAAGCACACGCTTTGCTCTCTGTTCAGAACCAAGTATTCCAAGATACCGGAACTTCTTGTCTTTTAAAACGGATAACAGCTCTTTGTCCTTCTGGAAATTATGCGTAAGAATGACTACAAAATCCCGTGGATGGAGATCCAGTTTACTTAGCGCCTTTACCGGAAAGTCAACGATAAGCCTGGCTGCGGTAGGAAAGCTGTTTTCATTGCACAATGCCGGTCTCCAGTCAGATACAGTAACAGAAAAACCCGCTTGTGTTGCTATCCCAACTAACGGAACAGCGTCCATGCCAGCACCAAAAACGATTAACCTGGGTTTCGGTTCATAATGATGAACATATACATCCTTGTTAGAGGAAAACAGGTGCTTTCTCCCGTTTCCAGCAGATCCGTTTACCACTTCAGAGATTAATAGATTTGTTTCGCTTGGTAAATCAGCTTTCTCCCAGGTTCCGAATGTATGACCATCCTCTGATATATATAGAAACTCTCCCATCTCTTTAAAAGGAGCAATTTGTTTAATCATTGTGACACTTTTTCCCTGGTTCAAGTTTTCCTGCAGCTGCTTATAATAACTGCGCATCTGTTTGTTAACCGGTTCTACCAAAACATGGATAAGTCCATTACAGCCCGAACCTTCTCCCCAGGAAAATTCATCTCCACCTTTCATGTCATAAACAATCACTTCAGGATTACTTCCCAGCCCTTGGCTGATTCTCGCTTCTAGGTCCTCCTCCAAACAGCCTGCACTCAATAAACCAGACCGGGAACCATCAAGTCGAAAGAACATGCACGCACCTTCTTTTTTATACGCCGATCCTTCAACATGGATAACGGTAGCAAGTACTCCGTCAGCTTCACATGCTTGTAATTCTTCAAGGATTTGATGCATATCTTCCATTTCAGTATCTCCTTTTCAAAGATAGTTGTCATAAATACTCCCTAACCATTCTTATTTATTGACTAATAATGGAACAAATTCCCCTTAGGTTCAATCTTCTTGTAAGATATGCTTACAAATATATGGTAAATAAACGAAAGAGCTGCAAATTTCACAGCTCCGTTCGTTCTCATCAACCATCATTCAGGAAGATATTCTGTTGTAAATATGTCGGAAGCTTCGAACTCTTCCTCTAGCAGTCCCAGTTCAAGCAGCTGATCAATCAATGTTGCCCAGCGCTCTTCCGTCATATAACCAACGCCATGTTCTTCGGCATCCCTGCCATAAATAAATTCTTCCTGGGTTTCTTGTTCAAACTGGAGGGCTTCATAAGAAATATCCGGATTTTCTCCATTGATCACTTCTGTTATTTCATCAGGTGATTCTTTATAATAATCCCAGCCTTCCACAAATGCCTTCACAAACTTTTCAACAGTCGCTTCATTTTCTGCTAAGTAATCTTTCGTCACATAAAGGACAATATTGTAAGGATCATATCCAGCATCCGAAATTAGCTTTGTTTCTGTTTCAATACCTTCCTCATCCATGAAATAGGGTTCCGATGTGACGAACGCCTGGCTCACTGATTCAGGATCTTCGATAAAATTGACGTGCTGCCCGGAATAGGCTAATTCTTCTACATCTCCTAGATCATATTGATTGTTCAAGTAGTCCCAGTATGTAATACCAGGCTGGATATATGCGGTCCGTCCGTTCAGCTCCTCAAATTCGTCGATACCTTTCCCTTCATGGAACATTAATGCTTGTGGACTTCCTTGCATGGCAGCGGCTACTGCAACCAGTTCAATCCCTTCATTTCTTGCGATAACCAGCTGATCGGCATGTGCAAGGCCAAACTCTGAACTGCCGGACGCAACCATTTGAATGGAAGAAACTTGCGGGCCACCTGGCTCTATTGTTACGTCCAAACCATTTTCTTCAAAATACCCTTGTTCCTGTGCAGCAAATACACCTCCATGTTGCGCTTTTTCAAACCAGTTGAGTACCAATTTAACCGATTTTGTTTCAGCTTCTTCTGCATTACCTTCCGTTGCTCCTGAAGCTCCATCTGCATCCTGACCGCCACATGCTGCCAACAGCAATAGAAGCAATGTGCTCAATAGAAATAAATATTTCTTTTTAACTCCCGCTAATTTACCCATTCGTTTTCCCCTTTCGATAATCACCTTATTTATCTGTTTTCATTGCAGACTCATGCCAAGACTTCAACATCAAGTTCGATAAGTAACTTACCAGTAAGTAAAATCCAATCCCTAAGAAAGCTGCCGCTATTCCGCAGGCAAATAAGTACGAAGTCTTCACTTGAATAGCGGCGACTGTGATGGAATAGCCGAGCCCACCTTTTCCACCGCCGATTCCTGCAATATACTCCCCGACTATCGCTCCGACAATGGACAATGTACAAGATACTTTCAATCCAGCCATCATATATGGCAAAGCAGACGGAATTCTTAATTTCCACATCTTCTGCCATTTGGAAGCGTTGTATAAGGTAAATAATTCATCCATGTTTTTATCAACAGAATTCAATCCCATCAAGGTGTTGGAAATAACCGGGAAAAATCCAATCAAGAAAGAGATTACCACAATCGAGTTATATCCAGCTCCGAACCAGATAATAACGATTGGTGCGACGGCAACTACCGGGATTGTTTGAAGGATAATCGCATATGGATATATACTTCTTTCCAGGATTTTAGAGCTGGCCAGTAACACGGAAACAGCAATACCGACTATTGCACTTAATAGAAAACCGATGACAGATTCAATAATAGTTATCTGTACAGCGGGCCACAGCAAGCTCCAATCCTCGATCGCCGCTGCCACTACATCAGTCGGTTTGGGCATAATGTAATGCTGTAAACCCAGTATGACCGGAATGGCCTGCCATAAGGCAATAAAGAGGATAAACGCTATAATAGGACCTAAGTATAACTGCTTGAAGGAAGACAAAAACTTATTCGGCTTTTCGGGCTTCTTCAAGATTTCCTGTTTCTTCGTCACTTCTGCTTGAGGCATAGACATATTCCTTACTCCTTCCCTTCTGAACTATTTTCCAATTTAGCTGAGGCTATCTCGACATAATCCGTAAACTTCTTTTCGGTTCTTATGCTCAACTGTCGCGGATATGCTAAATCAACATCTAGTAAGGAAGACAATCTACCGGGTCTTGCTGACATGACCGCTATCCTTGTTGAGAGAAACACAGCCTCAAATACGTTGTGGGTGACGAATAATATCGTCATTTTCTCTTGTCTCCAGATATCCAGCAATTCCATTTGTAAGGTTTGTCGGGTAATTTCATCGAGTGCTGCAAATGGTTCGTCCATTAACAGCATCTTCGGCTTGGCCGCCAAGGCGCGTGCAATGGAGACTCTCATCTTCATACCCCCGGACAATTGTCTTGGATAGGACTTCATGTGATCTTTCAAACCAACCATCTCCAGGACCCGTTTTGCTTCCTCTTTATGTGCCTTTTTGTTTCCGCCTCGTAATTCCAGTGGAAGCAATACATTGTCAATTACTGTTCTCCATGGAAGTAAATTAGCATCTTGGAAAACAAAAGCTACATCATTCGTTGCTTTTATAACATCTTGCGGTGATTTATCAAAAACCTTAATTTCTCCTTGTGACGCCTCCCCAAGCCCCGCCGCCAGCCTCAAGGCTGTCGACTTTCCACAACCGGAAGGACCGAGAAAACTGACAAATTCGCCTTCATTTATCGATAAATGAAAATCTTTTAAAGCGACTGTTTTTTGATCAAAAATTTTACTAACATGTTGAAAAGCCACGACTTCCCGCTGAGCTGTAACCAATAAGATCCTCTCCTTACTATGGAATAGAAGAAATATTCTGATAAATAAAAACAGAAGTATGTTAAGTTTTTTAACATTTTACGTTAAGTTTATTGCTTATTCTTAGATTAATGGATAACACTCGTTTTGTCATTGGCTAAAATAGATGAATCTACCAAAATATTTTAGATATATTATACAAATCCCATTCTGCCAGGAATATTATCTCGCCCTTAAATAGTTAGCTTTCGTATGTTTCGATGCCGTTTCCATCATTCTATACGCAGCTTGTTGGGCTTGGATTGCCAACCCTCTCTCATCGACATTCAATAAATGTCCTTCTTTATAAACTACCTTCCCGCCAACGATCGTCATATCAACTTGCGGCGTACCGGTAAGCACAGGAAGAGAGGTATCGTCAAACAAGGCTCCTGCAAATTCAAGTCTTGAAGCGTCGATCATAAACATATCCCCCGCTTTCCCAACTTCCATTGAGCCGATGGCATCTTCCCATCCGAGTACTTTGGCGGATCCTTTTGTCGCCATGTACAAACAATCTTCCGCACTCAAGGCAGTTGTACCATGATGATGATTATGAAGTAAGTTCATCACTTTCAGTTCAAGCAATAGGTTGGAAGCATCATTTGAAGCAGATCCATCTACCCCCAACCCAACCTTCACACCCGATCGCAACATATCGATGATCGGCATCGTCCCCGAACCCAATTTCATATTACTGCTCGGGCAATGTGCAACACCACATCCACACGAACCAAGCGTGGCAATTTCCCTTTCGTTAAACCATATCCCATGGGCGTACCATACATCCTCACCGACCCAGCCAGTCTCTTCCATCAATTCCAACGGCCGCATCCCAAGTGTCTCCCGGCAAAAATCAGCTTCATCTTTCGTTTCGGCCAAATGTGTATGCATCCGCACCCCATACGATCTGGCCAATGCCGCCGATTCTTTTAACAGGTCCGCACTAACCGAAAACGGCGAACAAGGTGCGACCCCGACCCTGACTTTAGAAAACTTACTTGCATCATGGTATTTTTCAATCACCCGCATCGTGTCCTTGAGAATAATATCTTCTTTCTGCACTACTTGATCAGGCGGCAGGCCACCACGCGAACGACCAAGGCTCATCGATCCTCTGGTCGGAAAAAAGCGCACTCCTATTTCTTCCGCAGCCCTTACCTCTTCATCAATCATCTCTCCGGATACCCCATCAGGGAAAACATAAAAATGGTCAGCAATCGTTGTGCATCCACTCTTCAATAATTCACCAAGCCCTGTCATCGCACTCAAATAAACATCCTGCGGTCTGATATGGCGCCAAATATCATATAGAGTTATTAACCAGTCGAATAATTCCACATTTTGCGCTCTCGGAATATTCCTGGTAAATGTCTGATATAAGTGATGATGGGTATTGATCAACCCAGGGTAAACGATCTTCCCACTTGCATCGATTACCTCATCTGCATTTTTATACGGAATATCCTTTCCGATCGCCTTGATCTCCTGCCCCTCTATGTAAATGCTCCCGCCAGGATGTTTATCGCGAGAATCATTCATGGTGATAATGTTCCTGGCATTTTTTATTAACAATGTCTTCATCATTTACCGCCTCGATTCTATGAAATAACAATGTTATATTAATTAACATTGTTAGTGAACTTATAATACAGCATATTAATTTTAGACATTTTTGTCATTGGTAGAGTGTACAAATTCTGGAGGATAGTTTGGGGATTTTGTTATAGGAGAGATGAAATGTTGGTAAGATACAAAGGCTCTTTTCCTAGCTATTGTTGCTTTTTAATGCTTTCTTTGAGGCAAATTGCGACATAGTGACATTTTTATTTCATGTTATTCTGATGATTGTTAAGCGCATGCACTCGCTACGGCAGAACACTTCGCTGGCAGGAGTTTTTGAATCTTTGCTAGGAATATTCCATGTTAGACAACTTTCCAAATCCCTTCTCACCTAATCAGAAAATTATTCTAAGCTGCGGAAAAATGCGAGACTCCTTGAAAATAAAGGTCAATTTTCTGCGTGCGGTGTAAATTCAGGGAGGTATTATCAAAGTCCTGTGGGAAAGGAACAGTCTGAAGACCCCGCAGTGATGCACCTGCGTCTTCTAGTATCGCTTCGTAGTAAGCTTCCTCGGTGCAAGGGTTTTCGGTGGGACGAGTAATCGCAGTCCTAAGGGAGCAAAGGAGCCTACTCAAGGAGTACCCTGGCTGAAGCGTTCCCCACGGAAAGCGAGTATTTTTCCGCAGCGCCGGCTTAGCATTCAATCCGAAAAGGATGAAAGGAAGTCACACTGAAGTTATGTCGCAGTTTATATATATCCTGAGTCATCAACCTTTTCTAAAACAGCCAATACAAAAAAAGAGGAAGAACCTTATTTTTAATAGGATCTTCCTCGCGATTTCTTCTTATTTTCTTCTTTTACTATCGACTCAATCGTCCTTGCTCTCATTTGATATTCTACTTTTTCACTTGGTTTGTCCTCTCTATTTTGCTCGGTACGTCTAACTGTGGCACGGTCAGAATGCTTTAGATCTTCTATAATCTGCCGGACATCCTGAAAAAAATCTTTCTTTTTTATATTGATCACTCCTTGCTCGTTTCTTCCACTCTATCTATCTTCTCTTCCAGGCGACGGATGTGCTCATGCAGCTGCTGATTCTCTTCTCTCAATCGATTAGCCTGGGAAGAGTAATGTGGATCATTTTCCCACCAATCCATGCCAATCTCTTTCGCTTTATCGACTGATGCAACAAGCAGTCTGATTTTGATTGTGAGCAATTCCACTTCTGCCAGGTTGACTTTAATATCCCCTGCAATAACGACTCCTTTATCCAGCACCGTTTCCAGTACTTCTACCAAGCCGTTACTCGTTTGGGCCGGATGGTTTCCGGACATATGGCACCCTCCTCTTTAAAGTAAATTTCCCAGAGGTCCTAAGTCGATGTTCAAATCATCGTCATCAAGACCAAAGATTTCTTTCAGTTCTTCCATTTTTTCTTCTAAATTCATCAAGGCGATGCCCAGTTTTTCTACTTCTTCGTCGGTTAAATTGCCACCTTCCACACGCTTCATCGCCTGTCGCTCTACAAGCTGCCTAATCAATTCAATCACGGTCATGACAAGTTGAGACAATCCTTCTTCTGCTTTGTCCGGATCCAAGTTGACACGCCCTGACGGCTGATTGCCGTTTGCATCTAGCAATTGCTGAGGTTGCTTCATCGAATTATTCCTCCTTTACAGGATAAGACCTAAGAGTATGCTCTTCTTTGCTTGTTGAATTCCTTCTTCCTTCTGCAGAATCAATTAACGTATCCACCGAACTCAATAAGACGCGTAAATCTAAATAGACAAGATCGATATCGGCAATAGAAATAGTAAGATCGCCTTTTAAGACAACGCCTTTTTCGAGAACGGCATCCAGTACATCCAACAACGAAACGTCTTTATTATCCAGAACTTCACGTTCCACTTTTGACACCTCTGTCCGTGAAATTGGAAAAATGATAGGCCGGCCATGGTCCTGTCACCTCAAACGTAAAACCTGTTCCTTGGGTCACAGCCTGCTCCTGTTCTCGCTTGATTGTTTCAAGAAACGCCTTCACATCTTGTTCAGGAACTAAATAAGCACTGTTCCAAAACATTTCATCCGTCTTTCCGGTCACCTTCTTCGCCCAGTTTTTCTTGATTTCATCCGCCTGGCTGAATTCAGTCAGTTTATCATGGACTTCTCTGCAGCTTTTTTCGATTTCTTTTTCCACGAGATTTTCCATAAACTGACCCAGCTTTTTCTTCTCGAAAAATTGCCTTCCCTTTGGCATTTGTTCAATCTCTTGTTTCTTTTTCTCTATTTCCCGATTGTCCGCCATCGCTGTCTCCCGGAATTTATCGTCCTTACCGTAAATCTTCACGTTCCATTCTTCATGTCCTTCAAGCTTTGCCAACAAATTTACAATATTGTCGCGGCAGTCTTCCACGATGGATTCTAAGTTGGCTGTCTGCTCGTAAATAGTCCCGAATTTCAAAGGCAACACGGTAAAAGCTTTATGTAACTCATTCATCATGTTGTGATGATGAAAAGCTTTTTCCTGCAGCCAAGTCATATCTTCTGTGTTTTTCGCCAGATTTTCCTCTGAAAAATCCTCTGGTCCGACACTGCAGGTGACAGCAGTGACTTCCCCAAATGGGATATATTCCACATATGAGCCTGCCTCGATTCCTTCTAATTGGGCAGGAGAACTGTTCTCATACTCTTCAGTCGGAACAAAAGCATATAGATATACTAGTTGCTGTTCACTCATCGTTCACTTCCCCCTATTCTTCCAGATTTTCTTTCAACCTTTGCTGCTCCAGCTGTTTGGCAATCCGATATTGTGCAAGCAGCACTTCCTCTTGTTTGTCATACTGCTCTTCAGATAATTCGTCCATCTCCAGCATCATTTCCAACTGGACAAGTTTCTTTTGAATATGCTCGACATCATATAACTCCTTGTCGGCTTCTTCCTTTACCTTTTTGCCGACCATCATGATCGTATCAATCGGCCAGGTGAAAAGTTTGTGGATCATGAAGCACCGGCAGCCTTCAATTTAATGTCGATGAAATTATATGCAGGCCAGGGACCCGTATATTTGAATTCGACTTTCCCTTCCCAGTCCTCAAAGATTTCATTCACTTTCCGGTCAAACTCTTCTTCCTTATCAAGATCTACGAGAAATGAGCTGTTCAGCAGCATTCTTTCTCCGATAACTTCATTGCTTTTGGCAGCATCCGCGATTTTTGTCAAAGGCTCAAACACTTCCTGTTCGCATTGCTTCTGCATGCCGAGCATAAAGTTCTTGGCCGCTTCTCCCAGTTCAATTCTTTCATAGTAGCCCGCTTCCTTTGATTTTGCTTCTACTTTATTCCGGGCATTTTGAAGATCGTGCTGTTCCTGGGCGACTTTTTCAATCCATTCCTTATGACCGATCACCTTGAGACCGACTTCGATTTTGTTGCTGATTTTCGGAAAAATTTCCTTTAACTGGCCCTGAAGTTTTTCTAGCAAAATAGCAACATCTTGTTCAGATTCTAAGACATTGCCAAAGCTCATCGGCACGATTGTCTGCTGCTTCATAACCCTTGTCACCACATCTTGATGGGCCTTTAGGTTACGGCGAGTCGGCTCATAGATTTGAACAGGCGCTTCTGCGACTACCATGGCTGTATCCTGACAGGAAACGGTGTAAACCTGCCTGGATTCACCAGCCAGGTTTACTTCCCCAAAAGATTGTGATTCATTCGTTTCAATAATTCCGAAAAGGTAGATACCTAGTTTTTCCTCCATCTTTTCTCCTCCTTACACGGCCTTCAATTCTTCTTTTATGATCGAATGAACTTCCTCTGTCTGGTTATATCCCAGACAACGTGCTAGCTGAGCACCGAGAACATCCATGCAAAGATCCTCAAATTGTTCGTCATCACCCTTAATGGAAATGTCATTCTGTTTGGCAATGGAAGCAATCATTAACATCGATCTCAAGCTTGGACCCTGTGCATCTTCTTTCTCGCAACGCTTACCGATCTTATTGACAAATTCAACGATTTTCTCTGCTTTTTCCGGGTCAATTCCCGCTCGCTCTGCGACAATTTCGCTCTCCGCTTCTTCACCGACTCCGTTGACCTCAATTGTGATTAACCGGTCTAATAACGCTTCCTGCGGCTGATGAACGCCCTGATACTCAACAGGATTGCTTGTGAAAATGACTTTGAAATCCGGATGGACTCTCTCAAACGGCTTGTTCTGTTTGGTTCCGTACAACGGCAGTACGCCTTCTTCCAACACAGATAAGAATAAGCTGTTTATCTCGGGTTTTGATCTGTTAAATTCGTCATAAATCAGTGTATATCCATTCTTTACGGCTTCGACAAGGCGTCCTGGTGTCCATTTTTCATTGATTTCTCCCTCTTTTTTATGAACCTGACGGACAAAGTTGTCGATGACAGATTTGGTCGATACACCGGTAATCGAGCCTAATAAGTCTTGATTCGATAATTCGCTGTTCCCTTGCAGCAGCATCACCGGTTTGTCATACTTGCTTGCCAGATGAAGTGCCAAAGACGTTTTCCCGACACCGACAGGTCCGGTAAAGTGTACAGGGTATCCGGATTCAATATACCTTTGTGCGCGATCCGCAATTTGTTTTATATAGTCCGTTTCGACAAAGTTATCCATATCGATTCTGCGTTTGTTGCTGGATTTGTCGTCTTTCTTTTGCTGATACTGCTCGTTCTTATTTGGTTGGTCTTCTATAGGTTGATTGGATGTTCTATTATCATCAGGCTTGTCTTCTTGATAAAAATCTTCAGCTGATTGGTCGTTTTCTTTTTCAGACTCTGAATCATCGCCCTCTTCGGTGTTTTCGTGTTCTTGTTGCTCTTCTTCATTTGACGATTTAGCTTCCGTATCGTCCTGGTTCTCTTGAACGTCTCTGTTACTGGATTTTTCGCTAGAATCATTACTTTCATCTGTAGGGTGAAACTCTTTTATAGCAGATCGCAGCTTTTCACTTGAAGATTCCTCTTCTGATTGCTGATCCTCTTCAGCGTTATCTTGATTTTCATTTTCACTATTACTGGGTTCTTCTGGCTCCTCACCGCTGTCTCCAGTTGGGTGAAATTCTTTTATGCCCGACTGTTGTTCTTCACTTGAAGATGCTTCTTCCGATTGATCGTTTTCGCCTCCAGTATCTGAATCATTCCTTTCTTCGGTGTTTTGGTCATCATGCTCTTCATCTTGATCCTCTTTGCCTTCGTCTTCCGATTGTTGATTTTCTTCATTAGATGCTGTGTCTTTTTCTTCGTCTTGGTTCGTTTGATCATCGCTGTCATTATTACTGGATTCCTCTGACTCATTACTGTCGTTGGATGGATGATACTCTTTTATGCCCGATGAATGGTCATTTTGTTCTTGTTGCTCATCTGGCATCTCTTCACCTTTTAATTGCTGACCTTCTTGATTCGATGCTGTGTCTTCTGTTTCATCTTGATTCTCTTGGTCATCGCTGCCATTATTACTGGATTCTTTTGATTCATTGCCGTCATCTTTTTGATCAGACTCTTGTTCTTCGGCAGAGTGTTCCTCTTCCGATTGTCCGTTATCTACTTGGGAATCTGAATCATCGTTTCCTTCGCTGTTTTGAGCATCTTGCTGGTCTTCTTCGCTTGGGTTACTTTGTTGTTTATTCTCACTATTACTGGATTTCTCGCTCAATTCAGGCTTCTGTTCGTTCTCATCTTGTTGTTCTTGCTTATCGTCTTCCACATATTCCACGTCTGGCTTTACTTTGATTCGCTTCTTCCGCAGTACTTTTTTGCCGTTCGATTTGTTGTCTTGATTGTTGGAACTTGATGCCATTCTCGATTATCTCCCTTCTTCTGAAACTAGTGGTTCGCTGCGCGGTCGAAGACTTTTCCGTTGATAGGAGACAATTTCCATTTCATCATCCAGCTTGGCTTCATATACTCCAATCAAATGGTCTTTGGCATACCGCTTCATATAGTCCTTTTCTTCAATTACTTCGACTTCTACCTCCCATCCGTTTTCCTGCTTTTGGATAGAGGTTATTTTAAATGGGGGGTTAATATTTGATGTGAAAAATTGTTCTACGGCCTCTTTTACCTTTTCGATTTTCATTCCGGTCCACTCCTAATTCAAAAAATAGAATCAGGCATATGCATCAAGCACATATGCCTGCTTTCTAAGGTATCTTTATGCAAAGTTGAGCTGACTGCGCCCACGCTCGCCTTCATCCACTTCATCTTCATCGATGCTTCCCTGCACATCATCTCTTAGTAGGCCTACAGCTTCCGCATAGCGCAGCCATGTATCGACACTGGCAATAACGACTCTTGCTTCTACTGTAATAAGTTCTATACCGACAAGCGAAACACGAGCATATAAGTCAACAACGACACCTTTATCCAAAATACGGTCAACTACTTCTGCAAGGCTGGAATTATCTGTACTTTTTTGAATAGCTGCCATTTGGCACACTCCTTTAGTCATCAATTTTTTTAATATCATTCACGCCTTTAATATCTGTAGCGCCCTTGATGTTTGAAACTCCTTTGACATCACTTGGTGTTTTAATGGTCTTTTTCTTCGTTTTACCAGGATTGGTCAGGGCATTATCCTGGATTTCCTCTTTAGCTTGCTTGGCACTGCTCTTTAAATTTTCACCGAGCTTTCCGACGTTTTCCTTCGCTTCTTGTCCTTTTTCTTCAAGCTGATCACCCAGGTTGTCAAACTGGTCCTTTATTTCTTCCTTCTTTTCGGTTGCTTTGTCGAATGTGTCGTAAAATTTTTTTCCAATCATAGTTGCTGCGGCGGCATTCTTAGCTTTAGGTGAATCTTCTGCTAAGTCTTCAGCTTTGTCTTGAGCTGCATCTTTTATTTTTTCTTTGGTCTTTTTGGCCTTTTTTTTCAGCTTTTTCTTAGGAGAGCTTGCCATTTCAGCTCACCACCTTTTGCGAGTATTACCTCTTATTGCTGTGGACTGCTTGACTTCTGGTCCTGTGGAGAAGAATCCTGATCCCCGGTCCCTTGTTGGTTTTCTGGTTCTTGTTGTTCGCCATCTTCATCTAAGCCTTCTTCTACGTACTCATAGTTTTCAGAGATATTACCTTTCACTTTTTCGGCTTTCTCGATTATCTTGCCGACGAGTTGGTCTGTTTTTTGAACGGACCATAACTCTACTTCTTCCGGAAGAGATTCTGCTTTTTCGATGGCCTGCTTTCCTTTATCTATTGTTTTTCCGTAGCCTTCTTTGAATTTGCCTCTGACTTCTTTTCCCGATTTCGGAGAAGAAATCAAGCTCATAGCAGCACCGACCATCGTTCCCAGGACTGCTCCCTTAATAAATTTTCCGTTAGAAGTATTCTGCAGTGTTTCGACTTTGTCTTCGGCCTGATCTTTGTACTCATGCACTTTTTCCTGGACTTTATCTTCCACATCGTCCTTCTTTCTTTTCAGTCGTTCTTTCACACGTTCCTCACTCACAGGACTTCCTCCTTTTTTAACTTACATGGTTTTTCAATTCCCTTACTACCGGGAATGAAACGCGACAAAGGCATGTAATATCTACCAATTGTTTGGAATTTTTTCCTAAACGGCAAAAAGGTGGGGGAACGTAATCGGTACGTTCCCCCGCCTTTAGGTGGTTTACTTGCTTGTCAGTTTCAATAAATTTATTTCCGGTGTATTGAACAACCTGAACTTCATCAAGGAAATAGCATCACTGCTTCCCAGCCCTGCGCTCACATATTGTTTTTTCTGTTTGTATTCCCATAACCCTTTCACACGGTTCCGTGGAGGCAGCATGCCATTCGGCTCATACCAGGCCTCGGGGACAAATAAGGCGCCTATCAACGGAAGACGAATCTGGCCACCATGATAATGTCCTGCCATGATCAGGTCGAAGTTTCTCCAAATGTTGTTGGAAGATGATTGAATGAAGTCGATTCTCGCATCGACTACCGGGTAATGGTTTAGGGCGACAAGAATATCCGAATCTCTCAAATGATCAAGCGGCTTCATTTGTTTGATTAGTTGTTCTTGATAATCCAAGTACTGAGGTGTCGACGTGTAAGCAGGCTGCACAATCCCCTGTACTCTGCCCCCCGGCTCTTTAACTATTGATAACTCGAAGTTAACAAAGTGAATGTTGGCACCATCTACCGAAACAGTCTCCATAGATTCAAGAAGCTGTACTCCCCGCGCCTCCACTCCCCGGACAAATTCACTTTTTTCCAGAGAATCATTGACCAAGTAACTATCAGGATCAGCATTGCCGGATACATACCAAGCATGCTGCTTGTTACCGATGCCTTCCAGGATGTTATAGAAAGGCCCGTAGTTTGAACTATCGGTACCATCAAGCATGTCGCCTGTAAAAACGATCGCATCGTAGTTGATCTCGTTGATTGTTTCGATGAGCCGCTTTTGTTCTTTCCCGAATTGTTTTTCGTGCAAATCCGTTACCTGTAAAATCGAAAAGCCTTCCAGCTGTTCAGGCAGTCCTTCTATTTCTATCTCTTGTTTTACGACTTTTATTCGGTTGTTGTCCCAAAAGGTATAGATAACTACTAAGATTAAGAGAATGAAAAGAGCTATAAATGCACCACCTACCAGCTTTCTCAAATTACATGCACTCCCATGTTATTAGGATGGAAAAACACCCGGGGGTGGGTGTTAGATAAAGATTGATTTTAATGCACCTGTACATCTTTTTTTATAGAGCAATAACAACAGGAAAGCATATCTTTTATCTCGATCCGTATGATTGCTTATTTCCGCTAAGATCTCTGGTTTCTGTGGAAACAGCCAATGAAAAAATTCTATAAAGCCGTGACTGGGCTTATCATAACTAAAAAATTGATAATCAAAAAACACTGCATAGCCGTTTATCCTTTTCCATTTCGACTTGCGTTTTTTCCAATATCTATTAATTTTATCTGGTGAAAAATCTCTTATCGCGTATAATACCGGGTATTCCCTATACACGATTGCCAACGTACGCTGAAGCCTTCTTCGTGTTTGATGTGTTTTGCCATCCTTCATCAATCTTTCATAATCCAGTTGTTTTCCTATATAGAATGCCATTTGAATAATATCCAGAAAGTATTTAGGGGCATCCAAATTATGTCTCCACCCATGCAGACAGATTAAATAAAAGGTGTGGTAATCTGACAGGCTCTTTACATATTGATAATTTCCAATGCTGTGAGAATCCCTCCAAAATTCTTCCATTGATAAATTTGAAGTATTATCCTTCAAAATAGACCAATGCAATTCCACTGTCAGAGGAATGGCTGAACCAGGGATATCCTTACTGAAACTAGTGTGGAAGTGACCTGGAATGAACTCTTCCTCATGAATAAATCCCAATTCCTTAACAGCAGAGACCACCATATCGTAATCCTCTTCCTTGATTAATAAATCGATATCAGACGTTTCTCGGGCTCCGATATTTCCGTAATATTTTTCTGAAAAATAAACGCCTTTGATCGGCATTACTGCGATTCGCTTAGATTCCAGCAGTTTCAGGATACGCTCTGTTTCTGTTTTAATAATCATATTCTGGTATAAAACCGTTTGAAACTGTTGCTTTAAGCTATCTTGGAAAAAAGAAGGTGTTTCTTTCAACCTGTCCTGTTTCTTTAACAAATGATAGATTTGCGAGGAGACGAAACCGACTTCCACTTCCTCTAAGACTTGATGGTAAAAGTCATGATTGGAAGGCAGCTCTTTTTCTGAATCATATAGTATATTGATAAGCTTTTCTATCACGGTTTCATCTTTCCTTTCCTCATCCAAGCATACTCACCGGACTAGCTTCATTTTGAATAGAACGATCCGACTTGTTAAGTTCCCTGTATAAGCCGTCCTGGCTGATAAGGTCGACGTGGTTTCCCATTTGCACTACTCGTCCTTTATCCATTACGACAATCTGGTCTGCGTGTTGAATGGTTGATAGCCGATGTGCTATCACCAATGTTGTTTTCCCAACCATCAATCGATCAAGCGCTTCTTTTACCAAATGCTCCGTTTCACTGTCGAGTGCAGAAGTTGCCTCATCCAATAGCAGGATAGGAGCATCTTTTAAAATAGCTCGGGCAATTGCCATTCGCTGTCTTTGACCGCCAGATAGTTTTAACCCTCTCTCCCCAATTACCGTGTTATATCCTTCTGGGAGTGACGCGATATAATCATGTATGTTTGCGTTTTTTGCAGCTTCGACCATTTCATAATGTTGAATATTGGGACGAACAAGCATAAGGTTTTCCCGGACCGTACCACTAAACAGAAAAGTCTCCTGTGGCACGTAAGCAATCATATTTCTTAAAGCTGAAACACCGATATTCCCGATTGTTGATTTATCAAAGAGAATGTCACCTGACTGTGGCTTGTAAAAGCTTTGCAACAGGTTAAACAAAGTCGATTTCCCTGCACCGCTCGGCCCTACAAAAGCGGTAACTTTACCTGCCGGGATATGTAAGTTGAAACGTTCAAAGACATTATGGTTGTCGTCATAACTGAAAGAAAGATTTTTTATGTCGATTCCGTTAGTTAGTTGTTTAGGACGTGCATAGGTGGACAGTTGTTTATCTTCGGTTGGCTGATCCAGAAGATTTGTCACCCGCTCTAAAGCTGCAATAGAGCGCTGGTAACCAGCCCACTGCCCGGCAAGCCCCGTCATAGGATAGACCATATGATTGATCAAATTGATAAAAGATAACAAGGCACCAATGGTAATAATATTGTCTGAAACAAAAAAGGCTCCGACAATCAGGCTGACTAAAAACGTTATCGAGCCGACAGCCTCTCCTCCTGCATAAAAAGAACCTCTTAGCTTTGCGTCTTTCAACTCCAAAGCATAGAGTTTATTATTGTTATTGATATATTTCTTATAAAACAGCTTTTCCATCGTAAATGACCGAATCACTGTCAGCCCATGAAACGTTTCATTGAGGCTCTTATTTATATTGCTGATCAGTTCGTTAATTACCCTGCTATTGTTACGCATTAACAGGCCAAATACAGCGCCGCCGATTATCGCTATCGGTGCAATCATTAAACTGAACAGGGAAAGTTTCCAGCTGATTTGCACGAGGTAGATAAAAGCGGCAACTGAAATAATCGGCAGTCTTACTAAGTTGATAAGCCCTCTTCCGGCAACACCGTCGATATGATGAAGCTCGTTTGTAAAATGAGAGAACAATTCCCCGGAATGAATATTGGCAAGATTTTTTCCAGGAAGCCTCAAGACATGATGGTATAAATCTATGCTCACATCTTTTTTCACAGCATTGATCGCCACTGTTTCCAAGTATGTATCAATAAAATTCGAGATAATGCTGATTGCAGACAGAACAACACCGATAATGAGCAAGTATTTAAGCCGCTCAAAATTGCTTTGTACAGCGGCATCCGTTATGTTTCCAAGGAACCAGGCAAATGCCAGTGTTATGGCGATATCGACAAACATTAAGAAGAAAAGCCCAAAATAGGCCTTTTTATACTTCCATATATAAGGCCTGAGCAGCCAGAATGTACGCTTCACTTCCTCCAGGGAAAAGTACTGCCGAATATGTATTTTGTTCATCAGTTTTTGGCTGTTCTTCATATGTATCCATCCTCTAAAGGTTTGCGACTGCTTTCCTCGTTTTCTTATTCAGATAGCTTCTTAGCCAGCCCGAAACGATGGGACAGCGGATAATGACAGCCCCCCATACCACTAATGACAGACTAGACGCTTTTTTCACTGTCTTTTTCTTCTTTATCAAGAATAATTTGCCGATAATCTTATCCTTGGCAATCGGCGCGTCCAATCCAAGGTTGGTGTCCCCTTTAAATAGGTAAAACTGTTCGTTTAACTCCTCATAACTTTTTACATAACGATGCGTGACCAGCTTGCCCGTGGAATCTTGAAACAAGATAATGTCACCCTTCTGCAAATTTTTTGTTTCACATGAAACAAATCGACAAATATCCCCTTCTTGTATGACGGGAAACATGCTTGTTCCTTGCGCCGGCAGCTCCACCCATCCTCTTTTTTTAATAATTTCTTTTATAATGAGGCATGTCTTTGCATTAACCTGCATGTTCCAATAACCCGCATTTGATCAGGTTGGATACAAAAGACTTAACATCATGCTGAACATCTTCTCCTTGTACTGCATACTTATTCTTTACTGCGTCCACGATTTCTGACAAGGTCTGTTGCTCCTGAAGCAGATCCCAACAAAAACTGCCAACTTCATTTAAAGTGGTAACTGTATAAGCATCCGTATTCATCACAAGCCATTCTCCATCCAATTCCACTTTCTCAAAGCTTTGCCTGCATTTGTAACTTGTCATTCGTAATCAACTCCCAAAATGAATTGTTCTTTTGAAAATGAAGATTATAGACCGGAACCTGCTCAACCAGTTTCCTTAACAGCATCATGATCTTAGCCGTTTCGCCCGAATTATAAGGCCAATAGAATACCTTATCTATTAAGCTCGTAAATGCTTCTCCTTTTTTCAAAACTTCTCTATTATTGGACAAGGCTTGATGAAGCAGATTAATGCTTGCCAAAGGGGCTGTAGTCACTTCCCCCTTTGTTTCCAATTCGCTGCGGAAAGGCGAATCAAAGACGGTTATCCCATTATCTGTAACCTTTAATATAGTCGCTTCATCAGACAGCAGCTGTCTCGGCGCTGATAACTTGGCTGCTGTTGACTTTCCTGCACCCGAGTGGCCGGAGAAAATATGGGCCCCGCCATTATCCACTACACATGAAGAATGGACGAGCAGCCCCCAGTTGTTATGGACGATGAAGGCGCTGTAGAGGTTCATCATGGCGTGTTTTAGGGCGAGTTCGTCATGAAAGAATATCTTTGCTTTGGTGTAGGATGGATTTACTTCGATCAGGTAGTCGGCTCGTTGGTAGGTGATTTTATGGGCGTTCTCTTGGATGGTAACTATGTAGTCTTGGAAGGGGAGACCATATCCCTGCATAATATCTATCCTCATATTTTCGGTATGATTGTTCGATTCATTAAATATTTTATAATTTATATCGAACAATTCACCAAAGAGATGTTCCTCTATATTAATACTAAATTTATGATCACCGATTATAATAAAGTTAGACATAAACAATAACTCCTTGGCCTTATAGTTCATAAGCCAGGAGTTAAATCCCTGGCCTTTATCTCTTAAAAATTAAAACCATGGTTTAGGTCTAGGACCTGTGTATGGTGGATGTGGATAGTTCTTACCGCCATTACCGTTTCCTTTGTGATCTCGATTCCCTTTCCCTCGATTCCAACTCTGGGCAGTTTCAAACATTATCGTTTGGTGATTTAAGACCTCTGGTTTTTTATAAACCTTCATTTTGAACACCCCCTTTTCGTTCCTTATTAAGAACAAATTTGTTATAAAAAATAACTTGACCTTTACTTAATATAATAAAACACCTTTTGTTCTTTTTAAAGAATAATCATTCGACACTTTTTTTGCCTTATGAAAGGACTTCGATCTGTTTAGCAAGTAAGTTACTAAATACACTCCGTTTCTGTTCAGAAAGTTGGTTAAATTCCCCTTGCTGGACAATCTCTCCCTGATCCAATACAATCACCTGATCCGCATCACGGATAGTAGATAGCCGATGAGCAATTACAATGATGGTCATCTTACCTTTTAACCGTTCTAATGCTGCTTGAATGTGTGCTTCGTTCTCGGTATCCAAGGCACTTGTTGCTTCATCCAACACCAAAATGGATGGATTTCGTAAAATAGCGCGCGCTAACACTAATCGTTGCCGCTCACCGCCGGATAACTTAATACCCCTGTCTCCAATTACAGTATCTAATCCATTTGGCAGCTTGTAAACAAAGTCGGCTGCGGAGGAAAAGCGTAAAGCTTCCCACATTTGTTCTTCGCTTGTGTCAGGCACAACTAATGCCAGGTTTTCCCGGATGGTGGCATTAAATAAGAATGGATCCTGTGGTACATAACTTATAGAACGCCTTAAAGCTATTAAGTTATCACTTGTTAACGGTTGATCATCAATTAATACCTGACCTTGCTCTGGCTGATTGAGTCCCATCAATAGATCGATTAAGGTACTCTTCCCAGCACCCGATTTTCCGACAAACGCTGTCATTTGGTTAGCTGGAATAGCTATGTTAACGTTTTTTAATGCGTACATAGGTTCCGCATGATTATAACGAAAAAAAACACCTTTACATCTTATTCCTTCATTTATATGAAGCGGCTTAACTTTTTCCGCACCAAATTCAAATTCACAAGCGTTTTTACATTCTTCCTGTATAGCTTTAACAGACTTAAATGATGGGATGGTAGTAGCAATTTGTTCAAGAGACGCTTGAATGCCTGCAACCCTCGGCCATAATCTTGAAAAGATAACAATTACTAACATTAATTGAGCAGCCTGACTGCTGAATAACTGTATGGCTATAAAAATAAAAGCAGCAATTAATACAGAAGAAGCTACTTTGTAGTAAAGTTGGGAAGTGGCTTTTAACTTTGTATATGCCACTTGTTCATCCAGCATTTGTTTTGTCAGAGATCGATACCAATTCATCCTTGATGCTTCTAATGTATTACTTTTAATATCTTTAATACCGTTCATTTGGTCAGTGATACCAGCCATATAGGTTTTTCTCAATTCAAAATTCTTGTTACCAAGTTTCATTGATTTCGTAAGGAACTTCCGGTTAAAAAAGAGAAGAATGAGTCCGCTTAATAATACAAATGTAGTGATATTAGGGGATAAGTAAAACGCCAGGCCGATTTGTATCACTGTAGAAACAAGAGAAGCTGCAAACTGTAAGAAAGAGTGGGCTCCCATACTGGCACGAGCTACTTCAGTTGTTAGTAAATTTATTAAATCAGATTTCCTTTTCTTAATGAAAAAACTCCAATTGGAGTGAGTAATTAAACGATACGTCTCTAGCTGTATGTGTCGAAGAAAACCTTGTTGGATCACTGCGTTTTTAACAGTAATATTACGGTTTAAAATACTTTGGCCAGCTACAATTAAAACATAGATTATCAAAATAATCGATAAACTCACTAAGGAAGGCATTTGCTGAAAGAAGTCTAAAAAGCTTAAGGCTGCTATCTCACTGGATTCTAAATCCACTATACCACTTATACTAATCATTGGTACTAGCAATAGAACGCCAATCCCCTCTAACAATCCAATCCCAATCATGGCAAATAGGTTTATATAAAGAATTTTCCCAGCATAACGATTAATTTGTTTCACAAAATACAACAAGTCTTTCATTGTCTATCCCCCTAGGATAAAGCTTGTTTCCTCGTCTTTCTCCAAGCCCATAAGAAGGGACGTAGCGGAAAGTAAAGGAAATGAAGTTTCTTTGGCAATGGCAGCGTATCAGCATCTTCTGGATAAGGAAATAGAAAACTTAAAATGAAAAATATTTTTTGCCTTACAGACATTAAGGCGAATAAATGCTGTTTATGATAGTTAGATACTTTTTCCGGAAGGGGTTCTGTATGTAAATTAATCATTGTCTCTAAATAAAAAACAGCCTCCTGAGCTAGCTTTTGAGAATACTTATTTTGTAATAGATCACGCACCTCCTTACTGACCTTTGTATTTAGCAAATCATTTGCCAAAATAACCGCTTGTCCTCCTGTTTGAAGATAACCATATCTTTTTATCAAATTACAAGTCTTTTTCCAGTCAAGCCCTTGCTGTACCAAACGATCAATATCTAACAGCCATCGAAGACGTGACCATCCATGCCGGGCACCATGAGAAACCAGCAATAAAAATAAGTCTTCTTTTCCTAGCAAATAAACAGGATAACTAGTAAGGTTACATTTACTTTTCCGCTCCCACAACTGTCGAAAGGATGGTTCTAAGCTTGGACCAGGATTCAACCTCCAGTGTATTTCCAACTTCATTCTTTTTTTAGGATGGATATAGGTAACATGATGATGCCGCCATTTCCAGTCATTCAATACAGTTTGAATGTAATCATCTTTTTCATATCCCAAATCTGTTAATAACCGATCTGCCTTTTCCAGCTGATCAATCGGAATAAGCAGGTCCAAATCACTTGATGTTCGGAGAGATACATCTCCATATAACTCATGTGCAAGCATAGGTCCTTTGAGGAAAATAGTGAGGATGTCGGCTTTACTAAACAACTTACTTATCTGTTCCATTTCTGCACTAAGCTGCAGCATTTGAAAGGTATTCCTTTTATATTGCTGTTCGATGCTTTTCATTACATATTCAGGTATAATTCCCTTTTTGAGTCGCTTCAATCTTCTATAAAGAGTGGGATAAAGTCGATGGTGATTCACTTGTTCGATAAATAAATCCCAGTTAATATCTGTAAGTATTCGAGAATCTAGATGATCTTTCTTATCCTTTATAATGTTTATGATTAACATTAATTCTTTTGGTATGTCGGCTTTATCCAGATGAAAAGTAGTCTCCATTGTTCTCTCCTTTATATCCATACTTTCTTAGCGAATTTATTTACAATAGTAAACCGCTCCCTGCCTTCATAACCAGTCACAAAAAATGAACCGCTTCGCAACCAGGCATGTGCAATTAATTTTCCTGATTCATCCTTAGCCGTCCCTAAATAAAGAGTACTTTCTATTTTACGCTTCTCCAGCATTTTCATAGCGGCAATAGCTTTAACAAGACATTGGCTCTCCCAAAAAGTATAGCGACTCATCAGATTGACCGCTTGAGAAACATTCTTTATTAATTTTTCATTCGATATATCGATTTCAAAAGAAGTCTCTTGCATTTGCATCCCTAAAGAAGGAGCAACCTTTGAAAACGAAACACATTTTAATATTCTTGCCCACGCTAAGTAAACATAAGATTCTATTAATAGCAGTTTAAACTCATTGTTCGTCTGCAAAAAAAGTTTTACCTTCTGCATTAGACTTAATTCCTTCCTTATGACTTCACTTGAACTAATCCTTCCCCTGCTAATGAACATAAAAAAGCTGTTACATGATTGCGGCATTCGTTTTTTTCGACTTCATATTGATCTATGAGTGAATCCACTAACGAATGAACAGATACAGGCTCTTTTATCCGCTCCCAAATCTCTCCACCAATTTCCCCAAGATTATAGTATTTACCATTACTGATACTTAACATAACTTTCTCTCCACCCATGTCACTCACGATATTACCTTCTGTTTGGACAACAACGTTATCAAGTTCAATAACTTGCTGATTAATCATGGACTAGTTCCTCCTTCTTGATAGTGGTTAGAATGACTTCTGTTAATTCCTCGGCAGTAAAACGTGTTATCGGACGTTCTAATCTGGATAAAACACAATTGTGAGCAATTTTGGTAGTAATATCAAAATGCCATTGCAGTAAACCTGCAGGATTAATGAAAAAGTTCCGATACGTATGCGCAAATAAGATACGCAATTTTAGAAGGCTAGGAATAGGCTGCATTTTAATTTCTAAGTGATCTGTTTTTATCAGTTCAATGATTCCTTCAAGAGGCAATGCTTCTTGAGCAAACTGATTGGTGACAGGAACGATATACTTGGTGTCTCTTTTAATAATTGAACGGAACTTGCTTGTATCCACTCCGAAACTATCCAAGCTTTCCCTCCATAATTTCTGTTGTGGATAAGCTGGTATTATATACGGTATGCCTTTATTATCTAATCTAATGGGAACTATATCGTCACTTAACAACTGATAGCCATTTTTCAAAAATGCTGCAGCAAGTGTAGACTTTCCAGCTCCAGACTCTCCTATAATCGCATAAGCTTTTCCATTTATAGCCAAAGCACTGCCATGCAATGGAAGAATCTTTCTTTGTATTAATAAAGCGCCCATGCAAGTTCCCAATAAATAAAGACGTATTTGATCTTCGTGGCTTCCTTTTATAGGCGATATGGAGATGCATTTTCCGTTATTAACTTTAAATATCGCTACTTCAGGTACTAGGAAAATACAGAGATTTGGTTCCACATAAAAGTATCGATTTGGTTCAGAATAAGCAGCCCATAAATCTAACAAATCCTCTATAACTATTGTGACGTCTACTCTTTCTTCTACAGGACTAACCTTAAATAATTCTGGCATTTCGATTTCACTAAGAAAATGCAGACCAAACGCCTTATACAAAGCTTTATTTTCTTTAATTATCATATTTTCCTCCTGTACGTTAGAAGAGATAACAACCACTATGTTCAAACTAAAAATTAATCAATGGCTTTCAACTAAATTGTTTCCCCTCATATTTAAATATGAGGGGTAGGTATTTATTTACAATTGCTTTATGATTCATGATGAGGTCCATAAGCAGGTTCACCATTGTAGGCTTCATCATGATATCCTTCATATCCTGATGCCATAGTCATCTCGATTTTAAGAACTTCTAACTCAGGCTTTTTCCACGTTTGTTTCATCATATCACCCCCTTTCAATTAAACTTTTTCAAAAAGCGATAAACTATTAAGCTCCTAAGAGCAATTCTGTAATCTGGATTAATTGCATGTTCTGTTTCAGGCCCTTCTTTAACCTTATTAATAGCAGTTTCTACTACTGATTCATTTAAATAGTTAAATACTTCTTTATCAGCCCTTAGCTCTTCCAATTCTTCTACAAATAAATCCCAATTAGGAATCATTCGATGAACCCAATCGACTCCTTGAACACCACGGTATTTTAAATTTAATCTCACTTTGTCTGGTAATAAATTCTTGGTCGCCCGTCGAATCAAAGAACGATCCATCCCATTTTGAACATATTGTTCTTCGGGAAGAGATAGGCAGAAACGAATTAACCTAAGGTCATTTGTTGGATCCCTTTTCCATAATGAGTATTTTAAAGATAATTTAGTTCCAAGTGTATTAGTTGCATTCCAGTGAAACAACTCATGAAAATGTCGCTTTCTTTCTTTAAAAATATTAGGTAAAGTGGAACTTTGCTCATTAATTCCATGTGTTTTAAGTTTTTTATAAACTTCCGTCTTTGCCGCTAGCTCTTTACTTATCATTGTTTTTGATTGATACTTTTTAAAAGTTGGGAGAATTTGATTAACAATAGGAAACGCCATTTTTCCAACATACTGTATAGTTTTAGTTTTACTCACATCCATGTTTTGGCTATAATAATCTAATTCCTGAAAAAAGCGGATCCATTTAATTCTCTTCAGCAAAAGAGCATAATATTCCATTGCCGAGCCCCATGAGATTGTTAAGTTTCCCCTTCCTCCATTTAAAAGCACACCTAAATCTTCCTTATAAGCTTTTTCAAAGATCCCCTTTAGCCAAATTGAGTTCTCAATAAACTTGTATGGTGTTTCTAAAGTATTAAGGAAAAAATCAACCTCTGAAAGAGGACTAACCCCCTTAAAGTCCATAAAATGGTGATTCAAACCGCCAACATATTGGACAGTCTCATTAATAAAGGAGCTTTCATTTGCCACCCTATATTTTGGTGTAAAGTCGATAAAATCTTTTGGAGGAATATAGCTAAAGGTATATAAGGAATCATTTTTTGTTTGTAAGATCCTAGAGGCAAAACCAACAACCGCTCCTGAATCAAGCCCTCCACTTAGATGGGAACCGACTTGCCGATTACAGCGAAGTCTAGATCTTACCGCCTCTTGGAATACCTGCTGAAATGCTTCCTCATATTCCCTATTGTCTTTAAGCTTTAATTTCTTTCCAGAAGTTATCGTACAATACCTTGAAAGCTTGACTCCTTTATCGTTTATTGAAATAGAATGAGAAGGTGGAATTTGTTTAATATCTTGATATGCTGTTATATTAGTATCTACGGTTTCTATTACACTAGAAATAGCTAAAAACTCTGCAAGCCATTGTTCATTTAGCTTTTTCTTTATGTAGGGAAGAGTAAAAAGAGGTTCCATTATCGTACAAAAAGCAAACTGTTTTTGATTATGATAGTAGTAGAGCGTTCTCCCACCTGAAAAATCCCTAGCTCCAAATAGCTTTCCATTCCTCTGATCCCATATCATAAACGCAAAATCACCAATTAAGTATTTCGGCGCGTCTTCTCCCCATTTAAAGTAAGCAAGCAAAATTAACTGGCTATCAGGTACAAAGCGTTGTCTAGATTTATCTATTTGCAATTTTTCAAATAACTCTTCACGGTTATCTATGATCGCATCGGCAGTAATCGACAACTTTCTCTCAGAGTCATAATAAGGTAAAAGCTCACCCACAGATTCAGGAGTGATCCACTGGGCATGGCAGCCTAAGAAAGTATTTTGCTGATGCCATACCTGTACATCATTTGCTGGATATCTTTGCAAGCTATTCATCATGTTTGCGATGTGGTCATCAGATATTTGTTCATTATTTAATTGATAAATACCAGCAATTGCACTCATGGATTTCTCTCCAATACAAAATATTACAATTCTCTAACACATATTCTCAATAAAGAACTATACAACAAAATAAAATAGCTGATAAACAGCTAAAATAAAATAAACCTATATATGTCTGTAATTCCGTTCCTTATAAAGAACATTACTATAACTTTGTGTTAATTGCAATACTTATTTATTGTAATTAACTAAGGAACTATTGTTACAAGCAATTATCTCTATCTTACTGCTTGACGTTTTAAACTAATTAATTTCTTATCCGTATCTATAAACCTCAAAATAGGATTATAAATAAACTTTATAAGATAAGAAGTAACAATACACAAGATAAGCAGCCAGATAAATATTAATATTGGGTACTTAGGAGCAAAAGTTAATCCTGGAAAAAGGGTTAAATAAAAAAACATATGAGTTAACCATATGTTCGTTGAATGTTCAGCAAATATGTTAAGTATCTTTTTCACCCAGTTACTTTTATCGATAAATATAAAAAAGCAAATAAATGATATGCCTGTTAAAGGGGCTATGCTAGTTGACTCAAAAATAGAATGTATGACAAGCAGAATAAGGATACCTAAATAGCAGATAAAGTTCCTAAACTTTACTTCATAAAAGTTTTTATGAAGATAGGTGAAAATTTTCTTCTTTGCAAATAATGCACCAACAATAAAAGAAAATAGTGAAGTCCCCGTTAATACTGCAGTTCTAGTAATTGCAGCTAAGAAACCATGGTCTCCGATTTCAAAAATATCTTTATAAAATTGTAAGTAACTGATGGAGTAAATAACACCTATAAAAAATAAGGACAAAATAGAGTTATTATTCTTCACCAATTTCATTAAAATAGGAGAAAGAATCACCAATATAATGTAGATTTGTAAAAACCACCATGCACCATTATAAGAATTAGATAAAACAAAAAAATTTAATAAAAACTCTTTAACTGATCCTGGCATCATATATTCTTTCCCTATAAAAAAACTAATAATTATAAACATAATTAATACAATCCAATAATTGATAAGCAGCTTCATTATTCGCTTAGTATTTTTCTTTATTCTATTTATTATGTTATTTTCACTATTTATAGCAATATAAAAAGCGTATCCACTAGCAAACAAATATATAGGCCTACAAGCATCACCAAAATGTCCAATATAATATACTAACGGAACATCCCCTATTAAAATAAAAGTTTCATATAATCCATTTATTTCTTTTCGTGTGAATAGATGGAGCATGACCATAAATATAATACCTACACCTTTAAGAATTCGTGTATCATTTCTTGAAAGTTCCATAGTTTCTCCTTCCAACCAATAGAGTTACTTGGTTAATTTATTTAAATTTTTTTTAATCTAACCTAAACAAGTATTCTTATATCTTTCCTTTTTATAGCATGTAGATATATGATAAAAGTAGATAATGCTACCTTTAATTTTTTATTGCCCCTAGCTCATTTTTACCACGTAAACCCCTTAATTTTTTATTTTTGATTCACTAGGGTTTCAATCGCATTACCTTTTTTTGGTATTTAATACAAACCAATAACTCTCAATGAGTCCAATGATTCTATCCGTCTATTACTTTTCAAAGAAAGACCTAAAGACCTCCTCCTTTAGTAAAAACAATTTTTAAAAATAAAAATCTATTAAACCACTGGTAACTATGGTTTTCACCAGTTAATAGAATAACTCCTGTTTTTAAATTGGACTTTTGAGGATAGGAATTTTAATTATTTTTCTGTTGATCGTATTATAGAGTATTAAGATAGACAGTAGTAACCCCCGAGATATGTAGGATTAATCTATAAAAAAAGGCTGCCGAGATCTTCTCGCCAGCCTGTAAAAAACGCTGATAACAGCGTTTTTTTATTTTCTTAGTTTTAACCCTTACTTTTTCTTTCATTTACGTTAAGAGCAATATAACACTTTTTAAAATTATTCATTATTTTTAGAATGGGAATTTTTACCAACTCTTTCTCATAATTGTTCATACCCATTAAATACATTAACACACTATAGCAAATAGTAAGAAATACTATCTTTAATAACAAAGAGAAAAATCCATAGCCTAGAAAAATTTCATTTAAAAAGTAACCTATCAATAAACACATAGTTAAAGGAAAACTTAAATTAAAGATTTCTTTCCAAAACTTAAATATATCTATTTTAATTTTTCTATAATAGTATATATTCATTATTATTACATTACCAACTAACATAGCAATAGCAGTGCCTATTGCACATCCTACCCCTCCGAAATTTCGTGCCAGAGGAATGCTTATTGCTAAATTACCTAGTGCAATTATTAACAGTACAATAGACCTGAAACCATGTAAGTTTTTCGCTTGTAATATTGTCAGTCCAGTGTTTTGTATTAAAGGAATTGTAAAAGGTAACACAAGTATTAAAGATATATAATATGCATGTGCATATTCTTGACCCGCCCATATAATAATGAACTCTTTCCCGAATGATATTAAACCAACTAATACTAATCCAATAACTATGTATTGAATTCTTCCAATCTTTATAAAAAGTTGTGAAAGTTCTTTAATATTTGTTTCTTTAGTTATCATAGCAGTTAATCTAGGTAAGAACATGCCTGAAATAGCTGTAGAAAACTGCATATAGTACATATTAATTTGAGACGCAATTGCATATATAGAAACCATTATAGTGCCCGAGTACATGCCCAGAATAAATTGATCTGTAGACCAATATATTTTATCTACAATAATTGCTATAAATATAAACATTGAATAAATAAATATTTCTTTCAGTAGTTTCATATCAAACTTTTTAAAATAAAGTTTGATTTTTAATCTTCTAAAACAATAGAAGACATTCACCCATAAAAATAGAATGTTAATTACAGTATTAGCCAGAACCATAGCTAGCGAATCATAACCAGCAAATAATACAGCTAAAATAACTATAGGATTTAGCAGTATGCGAATTATTCCTATCAATTTAGGAAATACAAATTGTTCATATGAAACTATAATAGACCCAAAAATAGAGAAAGGAAAACTTATACCTAAATTAAATACTAATATTAAAAACATAATCTTGAATTTTTCTAACTCATTTGTTGACAAACTATGGCTAAAAAAGTTGTCTAAAAAGTAAAATGAAATATACCCTATCAATAGAGCTAAACTACAAATGAAAATATTTATTAATAAAAACATACCATTTAAGTTATACTCTTTTTCTTTGTCTCCCAGAGCTCTGTATTTTGATACATACCTTATACAAGCGTTCCCAAACCCTAGATCAACCAAACTCAGTGTTGCTATGAGTGAACCTACAAGAGCATAAAGACCATACTCTTCCTGTCCAAGCATTCTTAACATAATGGGTGTATATATTATTCCTACTATATTACCTATAAATATAGAAGCATAGGACAATGCAGCTCCGACTTTATATTGTTTATTATTCATATTTCACCTTTTGGAAATTTATTTATAATTTAATTTCTTTTTGATTTATCAAAAAATGAATGCAAATAAAAAAGAAGAAGTACTTAGATAAAGTAATTCTTCTTTTCTACTATATAAATGTTTTTATTTCGTCTCCTGCTAGGAGTGCTTTTTCTTTGTAATTTGGCATGAATTCTACTAAATGATTCCTTAATTCTTCTTCTTTTTCTCTTATATACTCAAATGCCTGAACTAAATCCTCTAACCTTGTTAACTTTTGTACGGGTAGAACCGTATCTCGCTCACTACCAAAAATATCCCTTGCTATTCCTCTTGACTTTACAGAATAGCCTAACACCAAAGTTGGTACACAAGATGAGTATGCTGCAATCGTTGAGTGTGTTCTCGCTCCGATGTACATTCTACAATTCGAAATAATATACTTAAGTTGTTTACTATTGTACTTTTCCTTAATAAGTAAAACTCTATTTGTGGTATTAAGTCTAGAATAGACTTGATTTAACACTTCTAAATCATTATTATGCACCCAGAAAACGTGGGGAATTAGTGCCACATGTAAATCTGTTGTTTTAATAATGTGCTCTATTAGTTTTACATATAAATCTATAACTTCATTCTTAGGTAATTTTGATTTAAAAATGTAAGGACTCAAGTTTATTCCAATAGTATTTTTTTTTCTAAAATTTTTTGGTAAATCTATAACCTCATAATCCAATTGGAATGCAGGATCTGGATAAAGCTTGGTGTTTTTATTTATACCTTTATCTAGGAGTAAGTTATATGTAATGTTTTCCCTTGCTATAATTAAATCATAACTATTCAAGTCTTCCATCATTTCTTTATCCATTTTTCCTTCTTCTAAAGAGCATCCCCATAAGATGGTTATTGTATTCTTTTTTTTTGCTTTTTTATTACTTAAGTAAAGCCACTTTGAATCAGAATAACAGTAGTTATCTCCCCCTATAGATATTCCTATGGTATCTTTATTAAACATTTTATATAAGTTTTTTTGAGCTAATGAAACATAGCTATCTACATTTCCAAATACTGTTCTATTCGCTGCCGCAATAATATGATCTAGAGAGTAGCGTTTAATATAATTTGAATATTCTATAGTTTCATTAAACGTGGATACTCCTACTGACAAGTCCTCAGACTTATCCAGTGAACACAAGTAGAATTTATGTTTTTTCTCTGTATAGTCAATTATTTTACGAGTACCTCTTACTATAGCTTCACATCCCCTATTTCCACTTCCCCCATGGCTATATAGCACAATCTTTTTCATTTTCTTCCTCCTTTAATACTTCTTCTATTTCTTTTCTAATTATATTTTTGTCAAACTTGTTCAAAATTGTATAACCCTTATTTCTATAACTAAAATATAATCCTTTATCTTTTAGCATTTTTTCTATACCTTTTAATAAGGATTCAGAATCATTATCCACTAACATTCCATACTTTCCATTTTCTAAAATTTCTTCTGGTCCTCCACACTTTGTGGATAAAACTGGTGTACCTAATAGTAGTGATTCAGCCACTACTAAACAAAATGACTCTGTTTTAGAACAACAAATTAATAAAGATGATTTGTAAATATAAGGGTAAGGATTATCTTTATAACCCAACAGTTTGATGAATCCATTAGCATGTGAATTAGATATTTTATTTTCAATATCACTAAATTGATGACCATCTCCAACAATAATTAGCTCTATATTGCTATAATCTGTATGTAATCTAACTACGCTATCAATTAACATACCTACTTGCTTTTCTTCCGATAACCTTCCGATAAAGCATATCCGAAAGATACTTTCATTGTTTTCTAAATCTGTCACTGTTTCTTTAGATAACTTTTTTATGAGAGCAGTGTCTATCGGATTGTATATAACTTTTAATTCTTTATCAAAATTAATATATTTTTTATAATTATTAGAAACTACATTTGATACAGTAACTAGTCGATCAAACTTATTAACATATTTTTTTAAATTCTTCTTTTCACGGAAATAGGGTAGATTAAAGTCATAATAATATGGATCATTATGAAACCAGCTAATTTTTTTCGTTTTTCCATTACTTCCAGCAACTAATTTTGTTGGAAACCCTTCTTGAAAAGATACTTCAATATCGTAAAAGTTGTTTATAAACATTTTGTGTAGTAGGAAAGGGGGAAAATGGACTAAAACTCTATCCAAGCCTCTAAATCTCTTTTTAAATATGCTTTTGTATTCCACATGACTAGGTAAATTCTTTTTTACTTCCGTGTTCTGTTCTTCTGTCATAACAGTAATTTGATATTTAAGTGGATCAAGGAGGTTTACTATATCAATTAATACTTTTTCTACCCCTCCAAACATTTGACTTTTTGTTATAAATAGAACTTTTTTCATAAAAGGCTCCTTAACTTTCTATTAATGATCAACAAATAATATATACAAGAATACCGAACAGAACTCTTAGAGCGTATTGCATTTATTAACATTTTGGGATAATTATTAAATAATGTTTTATTATCATTAAAATAGTTGCAGACATCTTTATTATTTAATATATTACTTATATTTCTTAACCCTTTTAAGAAGTTTAAGCTACCAACCAGTTTGAAATTTTCATCGAGGCAGAATCTTATCGTTTCTAAATATCTTCTCTCTAAACTATATTTTGTCGAAGGAGTATAGTATCCCTCTGTTTGACAGAAGTTTAACAGCGCGCTATATAACTTGTTTAAGATATAAAATTTATCCTGTCTTATCTTATAGGTAAGAGTATCATCTGAATGGTTTAGGTAATTATACTCAGCGGTTGATAAAATATATATTTTGTTACTAGCCTTAATAATCTCTAGTACAAACAGAGTGTCTTCGCCTAAACTGATATTTTCATCAAAGCGTATTTGCTTTTTTGTAATTAGATTTCTCTTTATCAACTTTGAATAGCAGTAATTTATATATGAGGATTCGATTAAATCAGGCATAATATCTTTCAGTTCTGGTTTTTTATAGAAGCCAGATACTTTGCTTACTATCTCTTTAACTTGTTTTATTTTACCATTGCTAGATTCTACTTGGTTTATTCCGCTAATGACTAAGTCGATACTTCTATCTTTAATTATATTTACCATTGAGGATATATAAGTTTCATTTACAAAATCATCGGAGTCAACAAATTGAATATATTCCCCTTTACATTTTTCTATTCCATAATTCCTTGCACTAGATACTCCTTTATTAGACATATGAAAAACTCTAATTTTATTGCTTTTTAGTTTATAATAATTACATATATCTCCACTTTTATCAGTAGATCCATCATTGACTAGTAATATCTCAAAATGTGTATATGTTTGCTTTAATAGCGACTCAATACATCTACTTAAATGCTTCTCAACATTATAAACAGGTACTATTACACTTATAAATGGATTCATATCGTCACCTAGTTAAACACTTTTTCAATATCTTTTATTGCTGTAGAAATAGTAAAAATATTGCTTCTCTCTAACGACTTGGCTTTATATCTTGCTAACAGTGCCTTGTCATTAATTAATGTCTTAATTCCTTCATAAAGTGAAAGATCATTATTTTTAACAACCATCCCATACTCTCCTGAATTTAATAATTCATTTGGACCTGCACACTCAGTACTAATTGTAGGTAAACCAAGAACCATTGCTTCTGCTAAAGCTAAACTAAAACCTTCAGCTCTAGAAGAACATACAAACAAATCACACATAGCAATATATTTGTAAGGATTGCTTTTAAAACCTATCAATTTTACTGAATCACTTAAATTGTTATCATTAATATATTGTTCTAGTCGGGGTCTATCTTGGCCTTCGCCCAGTACCCACAATTCACAATTTAATCCATCATCCTTTAAAATTTTCATTATTTTTAATAATCTATCATAGCCTTTCTGACGTGTTAACCTACCTATTGTTCCTATTAAGAATTTATCAGGCTTTGTGCGTTCACATTTTTCATTACTTTTATAAATAATTGCTTTACTGTCAACAGGATTGTATTTTACAATAACTTTTTTATCTTTATATACTTTTTCTTCAAATGAATTCTTTACCTTTTTTGATACACATACAACTTTATCGTATTTTTTATAGCTTTCTATTTGATCTCTTAAATTTCTAAAATATCTATCAGCATATCCCCTGTTTATTGGATCTACATGTACCCAGGCTACTTTCTTACTCAAAGTGTTAGTAGATTTTGATATAATTTTAGTTGCAAATCCTTCTACAAACGCTACCTCTAAATCGTATTTTTCTTTTATAAAAAATTTATAAAAGAAGGAGGGTGGTAGTAGATATATAAGCTTATACCTTAGCTTATATATTAATAATTTCATTGTTTTCAATTTTTCTGGATTTGGAAGTATGCTAATGTATTTACAGTTTTTTTTAATTTCATTTCTATATATACCTACATCTACTACTGTTATAACAGTAATATCAAATTTATTCTTATTAAACCGATTGACTAGTTCAGCCAATACTTTTTCAGCACCGCCCCCTGAGAGACTCTCAATAAAAAATAGTATTTTTTTCATTTTAATCACTTCCATTACAGAATAAAGGATATAATTTCAACAATTCCGATTCATTTCCATAACTTGTAATAATACAGTTGTTTACTATTTTTTGTCTTAATTTTTCATCGAAAATTAATTTTTCAATCCCTTTAGCTATACCTTCAACTGACTGTTCTGTTATATATCCATCAAAATTATTTTTTACTTGACTTTTAGCTGTATTATAATCAGTTATTAAAACAGGTTTACAAAGGATTTGTGCCTCTCCAACCGTTACGGCTTTCCCTTCATATCTTGAAGGTTGAATATACAGGTCACATTCTTTTATATAAGGGTAAGGGTTTGTTCTTTTTCCCAGCAAAATAAAATTTTCTTCTAAATTATTTTCACTAATCATTTTTTTTAGTTTACCCTCATCCCCTCCATAACCAACTACATACCAAGCAATGTTTTGATGTCCTTTATCATTTAATATTTTCAGTGCCTTAATTGCATTATCAATGCCTTTTGCATATGATAATCTAGCAACCGTTATAATTTTAAACCTTTGGTCTTTTGTCATTGGGTTAATTATTAATTCATTTGCACTTTCTCTAATAAAATCGGGTGAAGTAATATTCTCTATTACTACCAATTTTTCTTTTAATTCTTTATACTTTTTCAAAAATGAATTTTTACACTCTTCAGAAACTGCGACAATATAGTCAAACTTCTTCCACATTTCCAAGTCCATCTTTATATCTGTTTTAATAGTAGAATAATCAGTATGAATCCAAGCTATTTTAGTTGTAGCTTCTACTTTTTCGGCTACAAAGTAATGGGGCCAAAGATAACTAATTGCAACATCATATTCCTTTTGAGTTCTTGGCAGAAAAGGAAGCGCATATTTCCACATATATTGCATCTGTTTATAGCCACTTTCTAGTGTCTTATCTTTGCTAGTCTTGATTTTAGCCATCAACCGAGATAATGCTACTGGAACATTTCCTGTTTTAAATATTTCTTTAATTGGCATTCGAAATGTTTTGTAAGCTTTTGATTCTTTTAACAATTTAACCTTTTTGGGCAGTTGATCCATAAAATCACCGGTATGACTATACAGCATTAAATCAACTTGATAATTATCATAATCAAAATTATTTAACATACTAATAAGACTTCGTTCCACTCCCCCAACTTCCATGTCAAAAGAGGCTATTAATACATTTTTCATGGTAACCACCTAACCCTTAGAGACTAAGCTTCGTAAGCGGGCTATATTTTCTCCACCAATCACCTTGGCAGTAATAACTTTAAAGGTACTTTTAAATTGAGACTTAAAAGGAAGCCAACTTTTATAAAAATGATGTATGGCATGTGTATCATCTGTAACAAACCTTCTACAGTTAATGTAATCATAGGGAGAAAAATAGGTTTGTGGATAAAAAACACCCAGCCCTTTCAATTCTTGATAATTGCCATCTTTTTTTAAGCCCATGTTTTCTAAAATACTTGTTACTACTGCTACATTGGTTAGTTGATCTAACCTACCATCTTCTCTGACAAATTTTTTATTATGATAAGAGTCTAGAAACAACTTAATAAGTTTATTGCCTTTAGCTGCACCGATTGTACTGGTAGCAATATAATTTTCTTGTTCAAAGCCCCAAAATGAGTCATGGCGTAAAAAGTCATCAAATGGCTTAAATACTTCGACATCAGTGTCTAAATATATCCCCCCGTGGTGATATAAGGCATAAACTCTTACATAATCACTTACGAATGCGTATTTTTTATTTTCATAGGCTTCTTTAACATAAGGATTTACATTTATATCAAAGTTTTCTTCATTCCACTCAATAATTTCATATTCTACTAAATGCTCTTGCCAGCTATTTAAGCATTTTTTAACAATGTCAGGTTTTTCTTTCCCACCAAACCAACAGTAGTGTATGCGTTTAGGAATTTTCACCTTATACCAAGTCTCCTTTCATCATTCCTTTGCTTAGTTATCACCTTTCGTACATTCATTTTGCCATTTAATAAATTGTATTACTTTTCTATAATCATTTATTTGCTCCTTCTGTACTCCCGAGTCTTTCAATTCCTTAATAAAAACCAGCCATTCCTCTTCCAATTGTTGAGTTACTTCATCTTCTCCATTGATCAACATTTTCATATCTACCTGCAGAACAACAGCAATTTTTCGCAACACTTGAATCGATGGATTCTTGTTTATATTTCTCTCTATATTGCTCAAGTAAGACTTAGATATGTTCGCTTTCTCTGCAAGACCGGTTAACGTAAGACCTTTCCGTTTCCTGATTTTGTGGATCTTATCTCCAATCATTTAGCAATACCTCATATTTTCATATAATTTCTTCTTTACGCACTAACTTGCTAATTGTCTTTTTTAAACAAGTAATAACTCTGTCTTGCTCAGACTCAGTGAGGTTTGATCCTGATGGAAGGCATATTCCCGTCCCAAATATTTGTTTCGCAACATCAAAACCATCTTTGTGACGATAATACTTGGCATTCTGAAAAAGAGGCTGCAGGTGCAGCGGCTTCCATACCGGCCTCGCTTCGATATTTTCCATCAGTAACGCAGTCAGGAGTTGTGACTGGGAAACTTCTGTTTGATGGGGATTGATAGTGAAAGCAGTCAGCCAGCGGTTCATTCGTGTCTCTTCTAATTCAGTCATAAAATCTATCCCTGGAAGGTAAGCCAATTCCCGGCGATAGTTTTCAAAGATTTGTCTCCTGGCAATAACTCGTTCATCCAACAATTGCAGCTGTGTCCTTCCTACACCGGCTAAAATGTTACTCATTCGGTAGTTGTAGCCAAGTACACTGTGCTGATAATGAGGAGCTGGGTCCCTGGCTTGGGCTGCTAAAAAGCGAGCCCTCTCCATTGCGTTTTCATCATCAGAAACGAGCATACCGCCTCCAGATGTAGTGATGATTTTGTTGCCATTGAACGAATAAATCCCGAATTTACCGAGGGTACCACTGAATCTTTCTTTGTAGGTAGTTCCGAGTGATTCAGCAGCATCTTCGACAACCGGAATCTCATATTGGTTACAGATAGCCAATAATTCATCCATTTTGGCACTTTGACCATATAAATGGACAATGATAACAGCCTTTGGCAGCTGCCCTTCCAGGTATGCTTCCCTCATGGCCCTCTCTAAGGCCAAAGGGGACATATTCCAAGTTTCTGGTTCTGAATCAATAAAGACCGGTTCCGCACCTTGATAAAGAATTGGGTTGGCACTTGCCACAAAAGTAAGACTTGAGCAAAATACCTTGTCACCTTGTTTTACGTCTAATAAAGAAAGAGCCAAGTGAATTGCTGCAGTTCCCGAACTAACGGCTACAGCTTGCTTGGCTCCTACGTGATCAGCTAATTCTTTTTCGAAGGCATCGACATTGGGCCCCAATGGAGCAATCCAATTGGAGTCAAATGCTTTTTGAATGTATTCCTGCTCTCGTCCACTCATATGGGGTGGTGACAACAGTATTTTCTTTTTCAATAAGACCCACCGCCTTTCCATTTTAAATTGGCATCTCTGAAACTAACCTCGTTGGGGATCCTACAGCGGTACTGTGATCCGGAATATCATGGATTACAGTGGAACCCGCTCCGATTGTTGCCCAATTTCCAATTTGTTTCCCTGGGATAACCGTGGCAGATGCACCGATATGGGAACCAGTACCGACACGTACATTTCCCGTTAGTGTGGCGTTCGGAGATACATGTACATAGCTGCCAATATGACATTCATGCTCGATGATGGAACCGGTATTGATGATGCAGTGCTCCCCGATTTTTGCATCTGCATTTATAACTGCGTGTGGCATAACCACCGTCCCGCTTCCCAGTCTTACTGTCGCACTCACCAATGCAGTAGGATGAACAATCGTTCCATATTGTTCCTTAGGAAGATTTAATGAATCAGATAGCTTTTTTCTAATGAAGTTGTTGCCTATTGTTATGAGCACTTTTACATCTGGGGCATGTAAGCGATAGATGGATGATAGCGGGCCATAGATCATGCCATCCTTTATAAATTCCAACTCGAACTTATCATCTAGAATGGCGATGAGAGAATGATCCATTGCATGAAGAATATCTTTAACTACCTTGCTATGACCGCCGTTTCCAATTAAGATCATGTTCATGTCATAACACTTCTTTCGATCCTTTAAATTTTTCAGTTGTGACATGGCCCTGCTGGTTGATACCTTCTTTTTTAATAACTTTTCGAACAGTCATTGCGAGTATTTTCAAGTCGAGAAGAAAGCTTTGGTTTTCGACATACCATGTATCCAATTGGAATTTCTCCTCCCATGTGATAGCATTCCGGCCGTTTACTTGCGCCCAGCCCGTGATGCCCGGCCTGACATTTTGCCTGATCATTTGTTCAGGGGTGTAAAGCGGCAGATATTCCATTAATAACGGTCTTGGACCGACGAAACTCATATCGCCTTTCAAGACGTTAATGAATTGTGGAAATTCATCCAAACTGTACTTTCTCAGTTTTTTTCCAACAGCCGTCAAGCGGGCTTCATCTGGTAGCGGTTTGCCGTTTTTTCCTTTTTTGTCTGTCATGGTTCTGAATTTGTATAAATAAAATCCTTTTCCATATAAGCCTGGTCGTTGTTGTTTAAATAAGATTGGCCTTCCAATCGAAAGTCTTACAATTGAAGCAATGATGACAATGACTGGAGAGAGAAATAGAAGTAAAAACAAGGAGAGCAAAATATCGAATGTCCGCTTCACTTTGCTTTTACGTCCCACTTACTTTGTTGGAATCCCTAAATAAAAGAGTCTTTTCCATCTCCAGTACTACCTCTTGGACATTGATATTACTGGTTTCTTCATTACCTTTTTTATAAATCTTTATTAATAATTCACGCAGTCGCTGTTCGTTTAAAGAAGTTAATTCTTTCATTACTTCCATCCTCATCTTTAAGAAATTAAAAAACCTTAATGCTTTCTGCATTAAGGACTTTCTTGTATCCATTTGGGTTATTTTTCTGCCATCTCCATGTATCCCTGCACATTTCCTCCAATCCTCTCTTGGCCTCCCAATTTAACTCTTTTTTAGCTTTGGAAACGTTGGCATAACAAACAGGTGAATCACCTGGACGACGTCCTGATATTTTATAGGGTATTTTCTTACCAGAGGCTTTTTCGAAGGCTTCCACCATCTCCAATACTGAATAACCATTTCCTGTTCCCAAATTATACGCCTCAACTCCTTTGGAAGATTGAACTTTAAGTAATGCTTTAACATGTCCGATGGCCAAGTCAACTACATGAACATAATCTCTAACTCCAGTTCCATCTTTAGTAGGATAGTCATTACCATAGACTTGTAACTCTGGCAGTTTTCCGATTGCCACCTGTGATATGAATGGCATCAGGTTGTTTGGAAGACCGTTTGGATCTTCACCAATACGGCCGCTTTCATGTGCACCAATCGGGTTGAAATATCTAAGTAACGCAATACTCCAATAAGGATCCGAGTTATAGATATCGAAGAGAATCTCCTCAATCATATACTTGGTTCTTCCATAAGGGTTAACAGCACCCAGCCCTGTATCTTCACCTAGAGGCATATCTGCTTTTTGACTATATACAGTCGCTGATGAACTAAACACCAGGTTCCTAACTCCATATTTTTTCATTGTTTCACATAAAACAATTGTACTCATCAAGTTATTCCTATAATACATAAGCGGGTTTGAGACAGATTCTCCCACTGCCTTATGGCCAGCAAAATGTATTACTGATTTAATATTATATTTTTCGAACACTTTTTCCACGTGGCATTTATTTCTTAAATCGAGATCATATGCATTAAAATCTCTCCCGGTAATTTCTTTCACTCTTCTTAATGATTCTGGATGACTATTTGAAAAATTGTCTAGGACGACGATATCAAAACCTGCCTTGAGCAGTTCAACACACGTATGACTGCCGATATAACCGGCACCTCCTGTTATAAGGATGGTCATTTATTTACCTCCTTTTATAAAACTAGAAAATCACTTTCATAAATAATATTTAAACTGATTACATTCTCGTAATAGTAATAAGCCAAATAACAAATGAGGATTCCACTATATATTAGCTTTCTGTCTCTTTCTCTAAACAAAAGGACGATCCAGGATACTATAATTGCCTGGTATAAGCTAAAGTAAATTGTAAACCTGGCAAAAATCCAATTTTGGGTAGCTATAACCATAAATACTAACCCAAGTAATGCCATATTGACAATGTAATCACTATTCGGAAAAATATCTCGAAGCCTATCCCTTCCTAAGTAAGCAACTGCCAAAGGGGCTGCGTCAACGAGTACCCTTAGAATATTTGCTCCTCCCTCTGCAAAATCTTTATACGCCCCATACTGTGTATCTTCAATAGCAGAAAATAATAGACTTGAAAATTGCTCAAAGCCAACTGCAATAATAACGGCAACTGTTATTATACCTACTGTCGCTTTAGACCATGCTTTCACTCTTACCAAAAAATAAATAGGTAACAGTATAAGTGCACTTTGATGGAATAAAGAAGCAATAATTATTACTAAAAAGTATTTAACCCAATTGCCCTTTATAATATATCTTATTGCTATAAAAGCAATTGCTGCCGCTAGACACTGTCTAATTCCATTCATGGATACCAAAAACCAGCCGCTAGTAATAAACACAAAAAAACTTAGCTCTATCAACCTTGAATACTGATAAAAAACTATGAAGACAAAAATATAAGTAACCATAGCTGCAGTAAAAATCAATACTTGGGGATCTGTGGATACATAATTTTGTAACAACAATTGCAAGAATCCAAAACCTATATCCTTTTGCGACTGAATAAATTCCCATGTGTAAGTAGATGTTTCGAACGAATGCATATAAAAATAGGTATCACCAATATTCGAGCGTAAGCCAGCTATTGTTGTTACAATTAGAAATGCAGCAAACATTAGAAATTTAACTGGTCTAGTGTCGACTACAACGCCGCCTGCGTAGACCGGGCTCGCAAAATACCTCGCAAAAAAAGTTAAACTGAATATTAGGAAAAGATTTATCCAAAGGAGTGTCATAATATTTACTCCTTAAAATTTATTTTATTTTTCAAATTAACCACCACTTTTTATTCCAATAGCTTTATTTTTGGAAGTCTTAATATATAAATAAAGTAACAATCCTAAAGGTGTTGCAATTATTGTCGTTAACTTACGCGGTGATTCGACTAAAAAATAGTTATTTTTGGCTATTAAACTACTGGAAACATAATGAACAGACTCTCGAAATTTTTCTTTAATGTTTGGTGCATATTTCATTGCCTCTTTTCTAAAAAAAGCAAACCCTTTTGGATTCGCTTTATATTGGTTAAGCATATTCATACTGGAACCATCTTCTAAATACTCCACATGGCAGAGAATTTCATTCATTATCAGCAAGGGATATTGTTGATCAACTAATAGATATTTATAACTTAAAGGACAATAATTTTCTCCTTTAAAAATCGGGTATGGGGGTGTTTTTTTTATTATTTCAGTCCGGTAAACTAACTTCTTGTCTCCTTTTACTTTATATTTACTGTATAAAGTAATTAGAGGAGAAGCTTTTATATTTTTGGGCATTGAGGTTCCAATCAACTTACCATTCGGACTTGCGTCTAACCCTACAATACCAGCATACTTTTTATCTCCATATCTGTGCCAGAATGATAAAATTCTTTCTACTGCATTATCAGGCATATAGTCATCTGAATCTATACAAACATTTAACTCGGTGTTAATTAACTCATATGCAGTGTTATGCGCGCCATGCATTCCTTGATTATCTTGAAAATGATACGTAATTTGCACAATATCTTCGGATTGCCACTTTTTAACTAACTTCTCTGTTTCATCTGTTGAGCCATCGTCTATAATTAACCATACAAAATCTTTACAACTTTGTTTTTTTAAGCTTTCATAACACTTATGCAGAGTGTATGCTCTATTAAATGTTGGCGTGAAAATAGTTAGGGTTTTCAACTACATCACCTCTGCAGCATTTATTTTTTGATAATATCTTGTATAAAAACTTGTTAACCATTCTATATTAGTTTGGACATCATACCCTCTATCTTTAATTTTTTGTATTCCACTGTTACGTTGCAAATCTGAATTTAATACCTTAATTGCCCACCTCTCAGCAGAGTCTTTTAATTTTAAGAATTCCACTGTGTCCGTGACATCAGCTTCTTTTGGGATGCCTGTAGAAGTTATACATTTTAACCCTGCTGCTTGAGCTTCTATTAATACAACCCCTAGACCTTCATATAGTGAAGGGAATAGGAACAAATCCATTGCCTGCATAATATTGGCCACATCTCCTCTTAACCCTAAAAATCTGACAGATTGGGTTAGTGATAGCTTATCCACCTTTTTTCTAATATTCTCCTCAAGATATCCTTCTCCAACTAAAAGCAACACTGCATTTTTGTTTCTTTTATATACTTCATAAAAGATATCGATTAAAAAGGCGTGGTTTTTTTGAGGGTTAAATCTTCCGACATGCCCTATAACAAACTTATTTTCTAAGTTTAACTTCTTCCTAATAAAAAATCGGATACTTTCATCATAACTAAATTCTTCACAACTTATTGAGTTCTTAAAGATGACTAGTTCTCTTTTTATCTTTTCATCTTTTCCAAATAGCCATTGCCCCGCCTCTTGTGAGCAAGCAAAATAATGGCTGGCATTTTTGTTTAAATTAAATTTTGCATACATTCGAAAGATTAACTTATGATCAAAGGGTAAGCCCGCTAAATGACTATGTGAGATCCTACAAGGAATTCCCGCTTTTTTAGCCGCCCTTAAAACAAATGCACTATTCTCATTAATGTGGGAATGGACAACCTTGTAATTTTTGTTTCTTAAAAAGAATTCATCTAATTTTTTAAAATATTTTTTGTAGTTACCAGGCCTTATAGAAGGCATTCTATATATTTTTCCACCCAACTTCTCTATTTCATTATCGTAATCCCCCTGTTCTAATCTATTGACCATAAAATCAAACTGTACTTTAGATCTATCCATTTTGCGATAGTAATTCATTAACATGGTTTCCAGTCCACCACGGTTCATAATTGTAACTACTTGTAATACTCTTATAGGTTCCAGAATTAACACTCCTATCTAACGACCCTTCTTAATTTTTCTATAGTTAGTAACATAAGATAGAAACTTATAGCCTTTTTTGTTTTTGCACAATAATAAAAAAACCTCCATACTAGCGGAAAGTAATTAAATTCCAGTTGTTGAAAGGATTGTTGAATTCGATAATCGGATAAGATGTTTCTCAGTTTTCTCAATCTCAACTTAAATGATAGTTCATTTGAATTACTTACCTCATTTAAACCAAGTCCTAAAGTATTCATCCCTATTCGATTGTTTAATGCTTGACTGTACTTTACATCTAATCCTTTTTCTTCAATAAACCTCTCAATTAAACTGTATAAGTTTGACCATTTTTGTAATAAATCCGGCCTATAACTTACTGTCTCAGATTCAGCATTTGCCCTCCAGTAATGATAAAAAGGGTTATTAATAAATAGAAAACTATTAGTGTAGTGAAATGCTTCCATATTAAATAAAGAATCTTCATTGGATCCTATTTTATGTAAGTCAGTAAATCTTATATTGTTTTTTTTAATAATGTCAGTTCTGTATAACTTAGACCAAACAGTTCCCCAAGCATCTAGAAGTTCAGGGTTTGAAACTTCTTCATTTATCGGGCCAATTAATCGCCTCATAATCTGTGTTTGAACATCATTATTTTGATAAAATACTTTTTCTGGTAAGGGAAAGTGCTTTTCTTTAGAATGTGTTCCAAACTCTCTTATATAAGAACACATTACTATTTCAGCTCCATAGTTATTCGCTTCCCGATATAAGACTTTATACATATCAATCTCTATCCAGTCATCAGGATCTACAAATCCTACATACTCTCCCTTAGCCAGTTCAATCCCTTCATTTCTAGCAGATGAAACGCCACCATTTTCTTTGGTTTTAATCACGATACGTTTATCCTTAACAGCGTAATCTTTGAGAATTTCTAAACTGCTATCTGTAGAACCGTCATTCACTGCAATAATTTCGATTTCTTCTATACTTTGTCCGATTAAGCTATCAAGACATCTACTAAGATACTTTGCTACATTATATATGGGCACGATTATACTTATTTTGGGGTCCATAACTTGCCTCCAACATAAATCTAGAATAGACAACTTCTAATTCTTTGCTAACTTCTGGAATAGTATATTTGTTAATTAACTCTCTTGCGGACTTTCCCAAGTTGTCACATATAATTTTTGATTGGTATAGTGTCTTCACCTTTTCAGCAAACACTTCCTTGTTTCCAGGTTCTAACACCCACCCATTGATATTATCCTTCACCAGCTCCCTGTGCCCCCGATTATCGACAGCAACGACAGGCAATCCACACGCCATGGCTTCCATGATGTTCACTGGCAGCCCTTCTCTTAAGCTAGAGGCTACTGCAGCATCACACATGGGAAGCAGTTGATCCAGATCATCTCTGAAACCCAAGAAGTTCACCATATGTGTTACATCAAGCTTGGCAGCAAGCTCTCGACAGCTGTCTAATAATTTTCCTTCTCCCGCGAGCAGCAATTTGGCATTAGGGATGTCTTCTTTTATCATAGCCAGGCAGTTTATAAGGAACTGCTGGTTTTTGTTTTTGTTAAATTCGGCTGCATAAAACAATAAAAAGTCATCGGGATCGTATCCAAATGACTTCTTTCTTTCCTTTTTCCTATATTCATCTATTGGTTTAAATCGGTTTGTATTGATGCCCACACCATGAACATGTTTCACTTGTTTTGCTTTGAAACGCTGGGCAGCTAGCTGGTAATCCTCCTCGTTAATGGTGATCAGACAATCTGTATAACGGGCCATGGTCAATTCGATTGGATAGTACACAAGCCAATTAATCATTGGAGCTCCTTTACAAAAGTGAAAGCCATGAGCCGTATAGATAACTTTGGTCCCTTGTTTCTGCGCGCTTCTTGCGGCTAATCTGGCAATTATTCCTCCCATTGGAGTATGACAATGAATCATTTGGTAGTTGTTTTGATCGATAATAGACTTTAACTGCTTATAAGCTTTCCTATTGTTTAAATGGAAAGGAGAGCGTTCGATGGGTAAATCAAATTTATGGTCTACACCAGACAATGGGAGACTCCCGCTGGCGGCCACATGTACTTCCCATCCTTGCTCTTTAAACCATTTGATATATGGCATGTGAAAAAGTTTAAAATGATAATCGACTGTTGCACAAAACAATATACTCCTCATTCAATCACCTATTTTATAGTAGTAGAGTTACACGGAAATAGCAGATGTCGGCTGTTTCACCACTTGGTTGTTCGCCAGGTTTAGTAAGGCTTTCCGAAGGCTTTCTTTATCTAAATTCGAATAATTGGAGATAATGTCGTCTATTTCTTCTAAATAAAGCCCGGTTGTTTTCCCGACATAAATCTTGGGATACACTTGCCTATCATGAATCTCGTCATCTTTCAGCAATTCTTCAAATAACTTCTCTCCAGCCCTTATGCCGGTGAACTCAACGCCGATTTCGCTAATAGAGTAACCTGATAATTTTATTAGATTTCTGGCAAGGTCGACAATTTTTACGGGTTCCCCCATATCCAAAACAAATACCTCCCCGCCCTCGGCTAAGGCACCTGCTTGGACCACCAATCTGGACGCTTCTGGGATAGTCATAAAGTATCGAACCATGTCAGGATGTGTGACCGTGACAGGTCCTCCTCTTTCAATCTGTTTCTTGAATAACGGGATAACGCTGCCCCTGCTCCCCAACACATTGCCAAATCGGACGACAACAAATTTCGTTTTGCTCATTTGATCCATTCCTTGGATAATCATTTCTGCAAGTTTCTTTGTAGCTCCCATCACACTTGTCGGGTTCACCGCTTTGTCTGTTGATACCATTACAAAGGTACCCACATCATTCCAGCTGGCAGCCTTCGCCGTATTCATCGTTCCAATCACATTGTTTTTGACTGCCTCTTCTGGATTTCGTTCCATTAGTGGCACATGTTTGTGGGCTGCTGCATGGTAAACGACATCCGGCCGATAGATATTCATTATAGACATCATCTTTTGTGCATCTTGAACATCCGCTATTTCTGTAATAAATTCGGTTGGGGTATGTTGAAACACTTCATTCAATTCCATCTCGATCGTGTAGATGCTATTTTCTCCGTGCCCAAGTAGAATCAACTGTCTTGGTTCAAAAGCCGCTATCTGTCTCGATATCTCTGATCCAATCGAACCGCCGGCACCTGTCACCAATACTGTCTTTCCAGTAATACTGCCAGAGATGGTTTCCATATCCATGTCAACCGGATCTCGTCCTAACAGATCTTCTACTTGAACATCTCTGAACTGGCTTACAGAGACCTTGCCAGTAACCAAATCCTCCAACATTGGAAGGATTTGTGTTTTCGCATTTGTTTTAGCACATTCTTGAAAAATATCATTCAGCTGTTTTTTATTAAGTGACGGTATTGCAATGACGATATTTTCTACGTGTAGTTCTTCTACTTTCGCATTAATATCTTTCACGCCTCCAACCACCGGTACGCCGAATATGTCTAATTGTTGCTTGCTTATATTGTCGTCAATGAATCCAACCGGAAGCAAATCCCCTTCATTTTTCAAAAGCTGCCTTGTTACCATCGTACCGGCTGCGCCAGCCCCTACTATCAACGTTCTGACTTTGTTATCATTTTTTGCTAGTTTATTATCACGATACATCCTCCATACAAACCGCGATCCTCCAATAAATAACATGTGTAACAACCATGTCACGGCCATCAACCGAAAAAATATTTCCTGTAAAACCAACTGCTGGACAGCGACCGCCATGACGATGGAGTAGGTAACAACTTTGAATATGATAATAAGTTCCCCGATGCTCGCGTATTCCCATGCTTTCTTATAAAGCTTAAGTTGTAAGGAAAATAAATGATGACTGATCAAAATGATAACGGAACCCAAAATGATGGAACCTTTCCACACATGAATATCTGCATTTACGAGAAATCCGCTGACAAAAATGGCTGCCAAAACAATACATGAATCAATAACGATGAATAAAGAAAGCCTTTGCGGGTATGTCATTTACTTGCTCCTTTCTCAGCTCAATAATTTCCTTTTTGAATTTAACGTTTGCATTCTATTCGATACATACTCCCATGATCTCTCTTGTCTGGCTCTTTGTTTATATACGGAACCTTTTTGACTGACTTGGAATTACAGTCTAGGTCTTCTACCCAATGGGAAGAGCCCTTATGTATAGGGTTTTCTAAAAACCCCATACATAAAGACTCTCTTAGAGAAAGACACATTTCTGTTATGTATAAAAGGGCATTTAACCCATCCTCACACCACACTAATGCAGACGAGCGCTAAGGTTGAATCCAACCCACAGCATGGCCGAGTGCCTTCTTTTATAATGGCAAGTAGGCATCACCAGTACATTCTCTATAGAACCATTTATTCTTAATAAAGAACAAATTTGTTAAAAAAATAGCTTACTTTTCATTTATTATTGCTCCTACCAGTTCTGCATGAGCAAGTTCTAACACTTTTCGTGCTTTTATTGCTTTCTCCAGGGTCGTCTTTCCTTTAGTTAACACTAATACAACACCATCACAGTAATTGGCTAGTACTCTTGTCTCGGTTGTATGTAAAACATCAGGGGCATCAATCAGAACAATATCGTAACTTTCAGAAACCTGTCTCAATATACTGGACATCCAATCACTCGTTAACAGTTCCGCAGGATTGTTGACACTGTTCCCGCATGGCAGAATGTCTAATTTTCCTATCCCCGTTTTTTTAATTGCCCTGTCTAAGGCTGCATTCTTCATTAAGACATTCGTTAACCCGCAATCTTGAGATATTTTAAATATTTCGTGGATAATTGGCTTCCGCAAGTTAGCGTCGATAAGAAGCACCCTTTCTTTTTGCTGTGCCATTGATACTGCCAAATTTGCTGTGGTCACAGACTTTCCTTCACCACTTACCGAAGAAGTCATCAGAAAGGTTCGTTTCTTTCCATCTACTGTTAAAAATTGAATGTTGGCCCTAACTGTCCGAAACTGATCAGATATGAGAGAATCCGCATTAGCATATGTGACGAGATTTCTTTTTTTTAACTTTTTGCTTTTATTTAACATCCACGGATTCCCCCCTGAATTCCATTTCATTTTTTATAGCTTTCTGCTTTTTCATTGATAACTTTTTCTTATTCATATTGGAGATAACTCCAAGAACCGGCACTCCAAGAACCTCCTCCACTTCTCGTTCTTTATTCACTGTTCCATCAATGGAATCAAGAAGGAATACTAGACCAATCCCAGCTACGATTCCAAAAATGAACCCAACGATTAGGGAATTATTCTGACTGCCATTTATCGGAACTGGATTTACTTTTGCCTCCGACAACAATTGAACGCCTTCAAACTTTAAAATATTCACTATCTCACTTTTAAATACTCCTGCAGTAGTGTTGGCAATATCGGCTGCTGTCTGGGGATCCATGTGTGTGACAGAAATATCGACTACTTCTGAGTCATTGATTCGTGTAACCTCTATTTGTCTGGCAAGCCATTCTGGTGTTGTATCTAATTTCAGCTGACTTGTAACCTGTTCCATAATAATTGGATCCGTGATCATCACCATCAATGTATTCATATTTTCATTTTCTGTACTAACGATCATCCTAGTCGAAGATTGATATAATGATACATTGTTTGCCGCCCCATAGTAATAGCCAGCCAAGGTAGTAAGAATCGTAATAACGATAATCATCCAAAACCGTTTTTTCACCACTTCAAAGTAATCTCTTAAGCTGATCTCTTTAGCGTTATTTTCCTCTTGTACCCTAACCTGTTTTAATATCCCCATTGCAACCACCTTTTCATTCTTTATAAAGAACATCAAACCCAAAAAATTTTCACTTGCTTGTTTTTGATATTTCACTAAGTCTTTCGTCTTATTTTAGTTCTTTATAAAGAACATGTCAATATTTATCTACTGGAAATTTACAAAATTATTTATCCGCTCCTGGCGCATTCTTGATAAAGAACATCTTTATACTAAATCAATACTTCCTACTATTCAAGTACTTATCTAATATTTATTTATCTTTTAGATAGCTATATAATATGGGTACTAGTTAAGATTTAGAACTCAAGTTAGGAGAGTAACATGTACTTAACAAACACCACTATTCATTTCCCCGGAAATATCATTCCTTTTTTCCAGACATTTGACTGGATTGATTTTACGGTCTATGGGGTCTGTGTATTTCTGATTATATGTGCCCGCTGGCTCTTTCTTTTGTTTTTTAATACAGTTAATCGAAACAGAGGAATCCCTGGCAGAAAGACTCCCGTTTACTTTTTTGTTAACTGGCTCGCTTTTTACGGGATATTGATATTCACGCTGGTATACTTTGCAGATTCTGAGTGGCTGACCGCAGAGATATTTTCAGTAGGGAGTGTCAAAGTCACAGCATCGCTCATTTTGATTGCCCTGTTGATCATTACGTTTGCCAACCGCGCTTCAAAAGTATTTACCAAGTATTTGCTTCCGAATATCTACCACCGCCATCAGCTTGATCAAGGCATGCAGTACACTTTCAACAGGATGTTCCATTACACGGTAATGGTGGTTGCCTTTATCATTAGTTTAACCACTGTCGGAATCGACTTAAGTGCTTTGACCGTCTTTGCAGGTGTACTTGGAGTGGGGATAGGTTTTGGGATGCAAAACATAGCTTCCAATTTCATTTCCGGAATCATTTTGTTGTTTGAACGTCCGATCAAAGTCGGCGACAGGGTAATCGTGAATGAGATCATGGGCGATATCGAAAAAATCAGTATGCGGGCGACGATTATCCGGACAATAGACAATGAACATATCATCGTACCGAATTCTTATTTTCTTGAAGAGCACGTGGTCAATCGTTCCTATAGTGATCCGACGCTACGTTTGAAGTTACCTGTTGGTGTTGCTTTCGGAACAGACGTAGAGAAGGTAAGGGAATTGCTTCTTAAGGCGGCCAGAGATGAACACGAAAATTCTGAAGGGATTTTAATGAATCCCGAACCATTCGTTCATTTTGTCGGGTTTGGGGATTCCTCTTTGGACTTCGAGCTGTTTATATGGATTGAGGACCCTAGATTCGTCATCGTCACCAGAAGTAATTTGAACTTCCGGATAAACAAATTGTTTAATGAACATCAGGTTGAAATACCATTTCCACAAAGAGATTTAAATATCCGGAATATCGACGAAAATGTCATTCAAAAGCTGAAACGGTAACAGGGAAGCCCCGCAGTAGACGGGGCTTCCCTGTATTATTTCTCGACAATGATTTCATCGATTTGTTTTCCAAGATGCCTGCCTGGTTTATCGGTTTGGCATAGAATACGGTCACCAGTTTTCAAATCCAGTATGTTTACTGCCGGATGAGCTTCTGTAGTAACAAAAACACTCGTGGATTTTTGAAGCGTCGCCGAAATGGTTTTGTTGCCGTCAGAACATACTACTCTTATAAGCGGTCTTTTTTCCATTTTCACGCGTCCGACGGGAACCGATTTCTTTTCGTCTTCTCCAGCAATGATCAAGCCAACCCCTGGTTCTATTTCATGCAAATAGTTGCTTTTATCTTCTTGATATATGTATTGGTGAAAGGATCCACAGTTAATACGGAACGGGCGTGGCGGGTAGCCTTCTGAGTGGCGGTTTTCCGAGAGTACTTTGATGTACCCCTCTCCAGTGTTTCCTACAAATAAACCGTCGCTCTCACTTAATACATCCACAAAGTCGATGCAAACTCGCATTCCTTCCCCGATCTCGGTTATTTCTGTGACTTCCAGATAAATCTGTTCGTCAACCATCTTCATCCCCTTCCCTGATTCAAAAAGAGCATCCGGATGGGATGCTCTTAATAGTATACCAAATAAATTACTTGAGGTTCTCTTTGCTTATCATTCTTTGGATTGAAATGAGGACTGTCTTGCCTTTTCCAGTTCCCGCTTCAAGCGAACATTTTCCTGTTTCACCGCTTCCAGGCCTGCTTTAAGTCCATCCTGGAAAGAAGCCTGTTCCCCAAGATATATTTCATACCAGTTTTTTTCATCAGGTTCTCTTCCAAACTGTGCTTTTTTCAGCTTGGCCTTGGGATAACGTTTCTGTACATATTCAGCCTCTTCTGGCGATAACCTTAACTCTCTGAAATAAATGCCATCACCAAATGAATCCATCAAAAACCTTTCCAATCTTTCATAATCATTAGCGGCCATCTATATACCTTCCTTCTAATGAATAATTCACTCAACTATTTTTGAGTGATTTTTGATTTCTCGGATAGTTCAATGGACTTGTTGACTAGAACTCTCATGGCATCCACACAGTAACGGGATACTTCTTCCCTCAAGGCTACGACTGACAGCTCGGTACAGGCAAGTATAATACAGTCACATTTCTCTTTATTGACAAGCTCTTGGATGATTGTTTCTACTTTAAGTGCTGCATTCTCGCCTGAGTCGCCTTTAATATCATGATAGATGATGTTCATGATGTTGCTTTGCATTGCTTCTGCAGGCAAATATGCCGTCATATTATATTTATGACAAGTTTTTTCATATATACCGGTGCTTATCGTACCATTCGTAGCCATTATTCCGACTTTACTGCCTTCCCCATAATGTTTTGCGATTTCCTTAACCGTCTCTTCCACCATATTAATGATATTGATGTCGGTCATTTTCTGCATCTCATCATAGAAATAATGGGAAGTATTGCAAGGGATCGCAATGTTGGCAACACCTGCTGTTTCAAGGAGCTTTATATCCTTTTCAATAGCTGACAGGAAGATATGTCCCTTATTCTCCAAAATGGCTTTGGTCCGATCAGGAAGGGTAGCATGATTCAGGATTACCATATCGATATGTTCTTGGTCTTTATGTGCATCAGTACAATCGATCACCTTATCAAAGAAAACGGACGTTGCCTTTGGTCCCATGCCACCTAGTACACCTAGTTTGTTGTATTGCATATTTCCACCCTACTTTATTTATATAATTGACCGTTATTCATTCATGCATCCATCGAGGTATTTATTCATGAAAAAACCAAGAAACGCATCTTGGTTTTTTCATGGCATCCTATTTCCAATTTGGCAGGGACCATTCACATAGTCAGTAAGACAGCAGCTTGGACTTCGGAAGGTCCGGTTTCATCTTCAATAATTGATTCAGGGCGATTTCTGCTCCGAAATCCATGCCTTGGCAGCCCGCCAATAGTACAAGGTCGCCGTCTTTTGCCTCTTGGAGAGCCTGTGACGTCGCATCCGGAAGTTCCTCGAATAAATGGACTTTGATGTTGGCCTTCTCCATTACATCCATGAAAACTTCCACTTCTTCATCTGTCACTTTATCCTTGTCTGTTACATGTGAAACACTCTTTGTCGCAATGATTTCCTGAAGATTGAGCTTTGGTGCCCACTCTGCGATTGCTTCGGCATTTTCTCTGTTGACTGTCGGACCTCTTTCACCTCTGATTGCATATACTAAATGCAAATCATCATAGTCCATTTGAGTCAGTGTCTCCAAAGTGACATTTATATTTCCCGGATTGGCGAAGTGGTCATCAATGATTTTACAATAATCTTCGAATACAAATTCAAATCTGCGCTCCACTCCACCAAAGGACCGGAGTGTTTCTTGTATGGTGGAAATGGAAACCCCGCTAAGCAGTCCGACTGTAATGGCCACCATTGAATTATAAACGGAATGAAGCCCTGGCACCCCTAATTCTACTTGGAACTCACTAGGGGTGTACTCCACGCCATCACCGTTGAATGGTTTTAAAATTTCGACTGTGAATTTGGCTCTACCTGTAGAGAGATCAAGATCTTTACAGTGTAAATGGCCTTCCCGGCTGTTCACTCCAAATGTGATCGGCTGTGCCTTTGTCTGGCTGATCAAAGAAGCGGAGTACTCGTCATCAAGGTTAAGCACTGCAAAGCTATGTTCTCCAGCATTCCGAATCAGACTTGATTTAGCTTCAAAGTACTTCTCGAATGATCCATGTGAATCAATGTGTTCCCTGCTTATATTATTGAAGGTAACGATGTCGTAATCGACTTGCTCCACCCGATGTGTTTCGAGTGCCGCAGAAGATACTTCCATTGTAGTATGTGTAACTTCTTTTTCGACCATTTGTTGTAAATAATATTGTAAGTCCAGGGACTCCGGTGTCGTTAACTCTGAAGGGATCGAATCATTATCGATTTTGATGTTAACCGTACCGATCAAACCAGTCTTTAAGCCTTCCTTTTCCAAGATGGCGTTCGTCATATAGGAAGAAGTTGTCTTCCCATTCGTGGCCGTGATTCCGATCATTTTCAACTTTTTCGATGGATGATCATAATAGGCATCGCCCAATTTTGCCAAGGCAATTCTGCTATTTTCCACACGGTACTGAGGAATGCGGATATCATCCTGAAATTCCTCGACTATTGCAGCTACCGCTCCGTTGTTGACGGCGTTTTGCAAATATTTATGCCCATCTGTTTTGTAACCCCTTATACACACAAACACGTCATTTTTTGATGTTTTTTGTGAATGATAGGATAGCCCGGCTATTTCGGACTCCTTTGGATTAAGGGAATCCAAAACCTCAATTGATTGTAAAAGGTTGCTTAATTTCATAGTTATGATCCCTTTCTATTATTTCTCTTATTTTCCCAGAATCTTTCCGCCCATCATTTTGGCAAAAGACACAGCCGGTTTAGGATCCTTCCAATCCCAGATGGCGTATGCTTTATGCTTCCATAATGACTTCAAAACTTCGCGGACAGAAAGTTGTCCTGTCTTTATATAATCCTTAACAGCTAGCATATCTTCATAACCGTACCAGAAGGCAGTTTTAGTATCCTTGGTGACCGCCATCGGTTCCAAAGGATTGCCCGTCAATTCCCTGTAGGTAACATAAGGGAAGTTAACGCCTACCTTATACAATAAATTGTTCAAATTCGTTGTTCTGGCATTGATTTCTATTAGATAGAATTTTCCCGTTTCTGCATCTTTTTTAAACTCGATTTCTGCAAAACCTTTATATCCAATTGCCTCCAAAAACTTGGAGCCTAAATCGTAAAGTTCTGGTACATATTTTTGTTCTGTGTAAACGGAAGCCCCGAAATTGATCGGATACTGTCGTTGTTTCTGGCAAGTTACCCAATGGGTCACTTTTGAATCTTGATTGAGGTATGCATCGAATGTGTACATATGGTCATCGAAACCAGGTATGATTCTTTGAACGATAACCTCCAAATTTTCTTTCTCTGCTTTAGCCAATGCTTCCTGTAATTCCTGCTGGTTATGAACTTTAAACAGTTTGCTTCTGAACTTTGCCACGAAAGCAGGGGAGTCCACAGGTTTCACAATACAAGGATATTTAATGATCCTATCCACTTTTTCTAATAAGTCGTCTTCATTAATTCTTACTGTTTCCGGTACTGCCACGCCGTGTTCCTCTGCAAGCCTGTGCACAGTCTCTTTATTCATTACTTGCGAATAAAGGCCTGGTTTTGTTTGAGGAATCAAATAATATCCCTTTAATTCTTCCAAATGCTCATCGATCAGTTCTACATAATTGTCATGGCCTGGAATCAATACAGGCGGCTCACTTTGTTTTTCAGCATAAGCTTTCAGAAATGCCAGGAAGCCCTCTGGATCTTCCTGATAATGTGGAGCAAGTATTCTTTCTGAACAATATTTTGAATGTGCTCCATAATTATTTTTGCTGGAATAATCAACGGCTACGGTATGTACTCCATGAACCCCGAGGCACCTGATAATACTTAGTCCTATATAGTAATTGCAGCCTAAAATGACGGCTTTATTATCCATTATTTCAACTCCTCGTTTCACAAAAACTTATAATCGTAAATATAGTAATTCGTTATTCAAATAAATTTAACAAGGGTTGTCTCAACACTTTCTCTTCACTTATTATTCCGTCCTGACAGGAAGTGTCTCGTAAAATAATTATACAGCAGTTTCGTTTGAATTAGAATTGTTAACATTTAGGAATACAATCTTCTTCCTTCAAGTGCACTGTTACATTATTTCCTACTCCTGTCTTGCATAAACCACTTCTATCATCAAGGAAAAAACAAGAACCTCTTGCCGGCTCTTGTTTTCACTGATTACTTATTCATGCTGGAAAGGAAATCTCCCAATAAGTCTTCTTCTTCCTCCGGGCTTTCCTCTTCTTCGCCATGCAAATCGCTGCCCAAATTCTCGAGGCTGAAATTGTTTAAATCATCTTCCGAATTTACGTCCCAGTCATCGACCGCTTCTTCCTGGGCTGCCGCCGCAGGAATTTCCTCCGGAGTTTGATATTTTTCAGGATCGGCAGGCATTGGAGGAATCTCATCTTCCTGCAGGTATAATGCTTCATCGATATCGTAAGCGTTACTGTTCAATGAAGCCAGCAATGTAGTGGCACGCATCGGATCCATCAACAAGTGGTATAAAATACTGCCGATTAACGCTTCCGAATGCTCATGCTTCAACCAGTTCCGCTGCTCCTTTGTTAATTGCCGGGGCAAAGGAATGGTGACTGTCTCTTTTTGTTTGGAACGGGATTCATTGACACCCTGCAAAACGAATTGGGCAATCCTGCTGGAAAAGTTTCTTCGCTCTGTTTCTTTAAGTTGCTGTAGTTGTTTTAAAAGATGCTCAGGAGTATCAGAGGGGACACGAAAGGTAATCGATTGTCCCCGTTCAATACTTTTCTTAGAGTCTCTCATTTAATCTCATCCTATTTAGATGAAGAAACCTCTTGTTTCTCATCCTTTTTCTCTTTTTTGTTTTTACGGATAAAATCTGAAACCAACTTATAGTAAGCGTTAGCCATCATCCAGATGCTCTCATTCTCGTCTTCAAAAAATTCAATGTTGAACCCGTCCAGGCTGTTGTTCAGTGATTTCAAGTAATCTTTAAGGACAGCAGATCCACCGCCTACAAAATAACAGATTTCTGTTTGAGAGTTTCTCTGCCAAACATTCCGCAGGTAACGGTATTCCTTCTTCGCAAGCTCCAGAAGAATCCTGTCTGTAATGTCATGGACACTTGTCCTGCTTCCTTTCACCATAATATGGTGGCGGTTGTTCTTTCTAGTAATGATATCAACGACTTCCCGACGGCTGTCTAACTCGACTCCATGTTTGGTATAGATCTCTTCACGAATAGCTTCTAATGATTCCGAAACACCCAAATTGAATCCTTGCGCCTTATCATCATCGACATTACGGTTTCTGATCACTGCAATATCTGTGGAAAGACCGCCGATATCCTGGATAAGGATTTGTTTATCGATTAGATCTTTATTAATAATATTCAAGTCATTATCCATAACAAGGTTCACAAATGCAGCAAAACCTTCCGGATATACTTTTACCTCATCGAACTTTATATTTACTTTCTTGCCCTGGTATTTAGGTGTAACCAAAAACTCTACCTGATGCACAGAACCCAGTAGTTTAGAGCGGTAACCTACATCTTTTCCTTCTTTCACTTCACGCAAAGGAAGTCCCGTACCCAATGTGTAATTAGCTTCAAGCACGTCATTCTTAACCGATTTGAACTCACCATTTGTTACAGAATCAAGTGCCAATGAAGCAAACATCATCACCAATGTTTGATCTTCTTCTGATTTGCTGCTTCCAGGATCCAGTTCAGTAGAGTTGGTAGCTTTCGTTGCAAGATTACCCACCCGGTAGATGGCATTGTTTTCTTTTAGTGCTGGTGAGTGCACTCGTATATGTAAATTATCTATTGGATCCTTATCATCCAGCTCTTCAATCCCGATTACAGGACGATCTTCTATATCTCTCGCAATTACGTTAGGAATATAAAGTTCCGATTCCATCTTCCCGAAATTGGCCTTTAACGCATCATTACCTACGTCAACCGCTGCTATTCTTGAATTTGACATTTATATAACTCTCCATTCTTTCATTTGAATTTTACTATTATTTACCTATTAATCTAACAATATAAAATTTTGCCCCAATAGTCAATCATGCCTTTGTACTCATATTTGTTTGCTTGCACGCTTATTTGCATACAAAACAACTTTATTTGCACACATGCATACATTTTTGCACGCTTCCTGTCATTCCAGTATGTGTTCATGTTTGTGTACATGTTTTCATAATTGCAAACAGTTTGTTTTCTTTTTGTGTGCATGCAAACAATGTCGTAAACATGAGTATTTATATTACCCTCCTTTCATATTAATAGTTTTCATCCGCTTAATTCTAGTTGGTATCTGCTCCTTAATAAGATTCGTGTAAAAGCAATGCTTATGAATGTCCGTACCTAAAAGATTACTTGCTCCACATATACATTTGCCATTCGATCGAAGTTTAATGGATAAGGGATGCATTTTCTGTCAGGAAATAAATTAACGGAGATTCTAAAGAGATCTTAGAATACGTCCTCTTCTATGCTTCTAAAACATTTGGATAAATTTGTTGAATTACAAAAGATTTTGCAGGCGGGTTAATTTAGGCTGTTTTCACAAAGATTGTGTTTTCTGGATTACATAAAATGCGACATAACTAGCTTCACTAAACGTGACTTCCTACCATCCTTTTCGGATTGAGTGGTGGTCCAGCATTGTGTCTGTCAAGGTTCTCCCTAACAAAAAGAGAAAACTTTTACTAGAGATAGGCAGAACACGCAGACTCCTATGGGAATAGCAAAGGGCTTAGATTGGGCGAGTAATCGCAGTCCCACTAGTCCGAAGAACCCAAGTGATGGGTCTGTGTCTTCCAGTAAAGCTTCGCAGCAAATTTCTCGACCCATGATTTTCGGTGGGACGAATAATCGCAGTCCCAAAGGGAGCAGGGAAGCTTATTCAAAGTAGTCACGTGGCTGAGGCCACGCCCGAGGAAAGCGAAGTGTTCTGCTGAAGCGTGAAATATCCACTTTACTATCTTCAGAACATAAGGAAGCCTCGCTGAAGTAAATTTTCAGTAGTTCGCAGTTTGTGTCGAAGAGGAAATTAAAAGGCGACAAAACTTACGAAAAGAGCCTTTATTAATAACGGATATCTTTATAAATTACAGAGAAACCGGATAATTACATGAAGTAATACGAGGTTTAGCTTGGAATCTATTATAGCCTTCTCCCCACAAGGTTATTGCTCTGGCAAACAACTTACTAAAAATGTAATTAGAATATATACGGGCGGCTTAGCCTCATATCAAAAAATGTGGTTCAACAGAGGGAAATATTTTCAAAATGTAATTCTTAACTGGTGCAATACTTTTGAACAAAACAGCTGAAAAGGAGAAAAGTTAAAACCGAAGAAAGTATATTGATTTTCCATTACCAAAAATGTTTAATTCATCAATTTCACATACTGGTTCTTGCTAAGCAAACATTCATTCTAATTACTAACCCCACGAATAATCTGCTTTACTGAATTATCGACTGCCCTCCCTTACTAATTAGATCATTTTGCTTTTGTTCTTCAGAGAGAGCAACTAATCAACACAGCATTGCGGATAACAGCAGCCATACTATAATCTCATAACTAAAAACATTTCTTTTTACCTGTCATGAATATAGTTACAGGGGAATCATTCTATTTGAAACTATCATAAGCAAGAACCTTTCAATCTAAAAACAGGTCATAATGTTTTTAATTTTGTGTACAAGCAATCATATATGCACACATGTATACTTAATTGCACACATACTTTTATATCAAGATGCGTACGGATTTGTAAACTTGCACACACTTTTGCAATCATTTTACTTACAATTTGTTTACATGTGTTCAAATTTGTTTACATTCTATTTTTCCTCTTAAGATACAACTTTTCTAACGATCTTTTCCCACATTTTCCATGGAAGAACCTTTTTAAGTATAATCATAAAGCGAATCCCCTTTCCGATCGGATAGCGCAGCCTGGGGTTCTTCTGGTCGGCTATTTTGACTATCAATCTGGCAACGCATGAAGGGTTCCCGAAACTATCGGTATTTTCTAAACGAGCCATTAACTTTTTCACCATAGGAAAATACGGGGAGGATGAATCTAGTGATTTGCTAGTTATCTGCTTACCTGTTGACCATATATTGGTTTGATAGGAACCAGGTTCTACTAGCGCCACATTTACACCATAAGGCTTCATTTCCAGTCTTAGCGACTCACTAAGACCCTCTAAGGCATGTTTGGAGGAAGTATAAGGGGAAAGCCCCGGAAAGCCGACACGGCCACTGATACTGCTGATATTGATAATCGTACCTTTATTCTGGTTTCTCATCACTGGAAGGACAGCTTGCGTCACTGAAATAGTTCCAAACAAATTCGTTTCGAATTGTTGACGATATTCTTCTATCGGGATTTCCTCAACAAATCCTGCTGCTGCAAATCCGGCGTTATTGACGAGAATATCGATGGTATCCAAAGTTGCGACAAATTCTTTGAAATTATTAATCGAATCTTTGGAGGTTATGTCCAACTCCACTATTTTTACCCTGTCTACTATTCCCTTTTCCTCGACAGCATTTCTCAGCACAGCCTTCTTGTTCAAATTTCTCATGGTGGCTATAACATACCAGCCTTTTTCTGCAAATTCCAAAGTTGAGAGCAACCCAAAGCCACTGGATGCTCCCGTAATGATAACTGTCTTCATAAAATGTCCTCCCCTACCCTATTCCAAGTAATTTAAAAAGGCCCTTGCCAGGCAAGAGCCGCTCGATCAACCGATAAATATAAGATACGATGTGAGAAAGTAACCAATAATAATTAACAATGATGGAAAGCTGTAATTGAATGCTGATTTCGCTTCTTTTCTGGTTAGAGCCTGAATCAAGAAGAGAGACAAGATGGCTACTCCCAGAGCCGTGACTAAATGGGAGCTTGAAACATCCGCCAATATAGAGCCATTGCGGTACACAGCGTCAGAACCTGCGATGATCAGCATATTAAACATGTTGCTCCCGAGAATAGAACCAAGCGCCATATCGATATTCTTCAGACGCAAAGCAATGAACACCGAGACTGCTTCAGGCAAGGATGTAGTGGCAGCAATAAGGAAACTGCCGACAAAGCTGGAACCCAGTCCGGTTATAACAGCAATTCTGTCACCTGTAATAGATAGTACAGATCCAGCAGCCATAATGAAAATGGCAGCTACGATGAAACCAATAACGGCATGTTTGACTGTAATGTTGCCATCACTGGTTTCTTCCCTCGCATCTTGCGAAGATGAACCGGTGCTTCTTACAGAGTTGTCTGCTGGTAGTTTACCCATTAAATAAATTCCAACGATATATGCCAAAGCAATCACCAGCGAATCTATACCTACTCCGAGCACCGTATAATCTATACGCAGCACCAGGGAAACCATCGTCAATAAAGTGAGCAAAAGACCGAGCCCGGCTGTGAACACATGGTTTCTGCCGCCCCACTGATACAATTTATTTTTCCTGAAGTAAAGATCAAAACTCGCCAGAATGAACAGATTAAATAAATTGGAACCTAGCATATTGCCTATAGCTATGTCAGGGTTTCCGATAGCCACGGCAGAGATACTTGTAGTAACCTCCGGAAGTGAAGTTGCTCCAGCAAGCAGCAAGGTGCCGACAAGCAGTCCGCCCATTTTTGTTTTCCCACTGATGACATCTGCGTAACTGGACAGCTTGATTGCTGCAAACACGGTAGCCATTGCCGCCAATACAAGGTAGACAAATATCAAAAAAACCGCCTCCTTTTCGATTAAACGAAAAAAGACCCTTTTACGAACGTTTTTTAATGTCAAAAACGCTCATAAAAAGGTCTTGCGTACTTTCGCCTATGGAAAGCTTAATGTCCCGAGTGAAAAATCACTGATATGACGGAACACTAACCGTATAACGGTCGCTACTCCCCTTCTTAGGGACTTGCTATTCGTTTCCTAAATTATAACATAGCATGTATGGCAATTCAATATGCAACAAACCCATTCATGGAAAAAAGCGAATCGTCCAGGCGACCCGCTTTTACTGGAAAGTTCCTTCAAATACAGATTCTTTCAATGAACGTCTGTCTGATGGTTGTTCTCTTTGCTGCAATTTTTCCGGAAGAGCTTGTTTTTCACCTTGATAGCCTACAGCTACTACTGCATGCAACGCATAATCATCTGGGATGTTCAACACTTCTCTTGCCATATCCTTATGAAATCCACCCATTGGATGAGTGATCAAACCTTTTCTTGCAGCTTCCAATGATAAATATCCCCAAGCAGTGCCAGCATCAAACGCATGGGAAACATTATCACCGATTTTATCGTCAGTTTTCCTGGAAATAATCAAAAACAACACGGGGGCTTTTTCTGCCCATGTTCTATTCCCTTCCATGATAAATGACTGAAATCTTTCTTTATCTTCCTTGGTACGGGCCAGGATAAATCTCCACGGTTGAATATTGAGAGCAGAAGGCGCCCAACGCGCTGCTTCAAACAAACTGAACAAAGTATCTTCTTGTACTTCTTTGTCCTGGAAAGACCGCGGGGACCACCGCTGGATATAAACCGGATCGATATCATATGCGGGCTTTCGCAATTCCTGCACAGCTTTTTTCCATTCATTCATTTCCTACATCCCTCCTATCTCATGATGTAGAATAAAGTATATGTATTTTTTTGTATCTATTCAAATATTCTGACTCATAAAAAGAGGAAAAAGACAGAGAGAAATCTCTCTGCCTCAGACTATTTCACGATCCCAATGGCGGTGAGCTGATATAGCCTCGATAAAGTCATTGGCGAAATTATTAGCATCTCCGCCTTTCACCACACCAGGACTATCTTCCATATTGTCTACATTCAGCAGTTTCTTACCTTCTTGTGTGGCTCCAATCGGTTTATAATGCGTGAAGGCTTCGTAAACGAAGTATGCTGCTTCTTTATAAAAGGCCTTGTCTTCATCGCTTCCTCCAACTGCATATACAGCATCGAACAATACAGAATCGGCGGTAAGGAACGTAAAGTCGGCATTCAATTCTGCTCCATCGCTACCCTTTATCTTTCCTAATTTGCTGCTGACTATTTCCGTTTGTATCCCTGCTGCTTTGAGTGAATCCAATACAGCGAGAACTTCTGGACCATTAAAATCTTTTCCTACAAGGACAGCGACTTTTCGTGTTTCAGGTTTCTTTTTCGTATTTTCCTGACTTAAAGCAGGAGATGATTTCGTTACTCCCGTATCATGTGCTTCCGGCGGATTCGCTCCGATAGCTTCTGCAAATCCGTGGGCCAGCTCCGTACTTACGTTAGCGAACATATCGACTACCTGCTGTTGCACAGATTCACTTTGTACCTTACCCAACTCAAAGCTGAAGGCATGAATCATATGCTCTTTCTCCGGCTTGCTCATACTGTTCCAAAACAGTGTAGCCTGGGAGAAATGGTCGTTGAAACTGTCACTTCTAGCTTGGATTTTTCTTCCTTCCACTTTTTCCTCATAATGTTTAAATCCGCCCTCTGCTTCACTTGTTGGAGATGGTGTATTATTTGCAAGTGAATTTTTATGGTAGCTGACAGGACCCTTGTTAATTGTCTGTCTACCATAACCGTCACGCTGGTTATTATGAAACGGACATACCGGACGATTGATTGGCAGTTCATGGAAGTTAGGACCTCCTAACCGGATCAATTGAGTGTCTGTGTAAGAAAACAAGCGCCCCTGTAACAAAGGATCATTTGTAAAGTCGATGCCAGGCACCACATGTCCAGGATGGAATGCCACTTGTTCTGTCTCGGCAAACACATTGTCAACATTGCGGTTCAATGTCATCTTACCAATCAACTTTACCGGCACATCTTCTTCCGGCCAAATTTTTGTCGGATCCAAAATATCGAAGTCAAATCTAAATTCATCTTCTTCCGGGATTACTTGAACACCAAGTTCATATTCCGGATAATCCCCATTTTCGATAGCTTCCCATAAATCGCGGCGGTGGAAATCAGGATCCTTCCCATTTATTTTTTGAGCTTCATCCCAAACAACAGAATGGGTACCGAGTACCGGCTTCCAATGGAATTTCACAAAATGGGATTTGCCTTGATCATTCACGAATCGAAAGGTATGTACCCCGAATCCCTCCATCATTCGAAAGCTTCTCGGTATGGCTCTGTCAGACATCGCCCACATAACCATATGTGCGGATTCCTGATTGTTTGCTACGAAATCCCAGAAAGTATCATGTGCCGTTGCAGCTTGTGGCATTTCGTTATGGGGTTCTGGCTTGATGGCGTGCACTAAGTCCGGGAACTTGATGGCGTCTTGGATGAAAAAGACTGGTATGTTGTTGCCTACAAGGTCATAGTTCCCTTCCTCTGTATAAAATTTTGTCGCAAACCCTCTCGCATCTCGCGCTAATTCACCAGAACCACGAGAGCCAGCAACTGTTGAAAAACGGACAAAAACAGGTGTTTTTTTCGATGGGTCTTGTAAAAAACCTGCTTTTGTGTACTCTTTCATCGATTCGTACACTTGGAATTCTCCATGTGCAGCGAACCCTCTTGCATGGACAATTCTTTCAGGGATTCGTTCGTGGTCAAAATGAGTCATTTTTTCACGGAAGTGGAAATCCTCCATCAAAGTCGGCCCTCTGACCCCGGCTTTTAGGGAAAACTCATCTTCGGATACTTTAACCCCTTGATTGGTCGTCAATTGTTTGCCTCTGTCATCCGTTCGGAATTTGTCCAACTGTTCATCTTTACTGCTGTTTCCATTCACGTTTTGGTCATTACTCACTTCGCTTCTCCTCCTTTTGAAAATTTGGAGACTTGTTCCCCGTACTTTATTTCCCGGGACATAATTAAAAAAAACATTATTTTATAATTTTTCTAATTTTTTAGGTATTATAAATAAACAGGCATATAAAAAAGCCGTGTCCCTATGAAATCAGGAACACAGCTCACCTTTACTTCTGCAAAGCTTTCTCTTTTTTGATTTGTTTACTTCTCAACTGTCCGCATGCAGCATCGATATCAGAACCTTGTTCGACTCTGACACCACAATTGATTCCGTTCTCCAGCAATGTTTCATAAAATGCCAGAATCGACGTCTTCGTACTGCGCTGGTATTGGTTATGCTCATCAACCGGGTTATAAGGGATGAGGTTCACATAGGAGAGGTGACGCTTATCCTTTAACAGTTTTACCAGCTGGAGCGCTTCTTCTTTATGATCATTCACATCTCGCAATAAAATATATTCAAACGTAATCCTGCGATTCGTCTGCTCCAGGTAGTAATCAATCGCAGGCATCAGTTTTTCCAAAGGAAAAGCTTTATTGATCTTCATGATTTTTGTCCGCAGTTCATTATTCGGTGCATGAAGAGAGACCGCTAAGTTGATTTGGATATCTTCATCCGCAAAATCATAAATTCTGTGCGCAAGCCCGCTTGTTGAGACGGTAATATGTCTGGCGCCAATGGAAAGTCCTTTTTGGTCGTTGACGACCCGGAAAAAGTCCATCATGTTATCATAGTTATCAAATGGTTCGCCAATACCCATGACCACGATATGACTGACACGTTCGTCCTTGGCTTTGCTGTCGAGATGATGTTGTACATTCATGATTTGCTCCACGATTTCTCCACTGGACAAATCACGGTTCTTTCTTAGCAATCCACTTGCACAGAATGTACAGCCAATGTTACAACCGACCTGTGTTGTCACACAAACCGACAATCCATAATTAAATCTCATCAACACCGTCTCGATCAGGTTACCGTCCTGTAATTCGAACAGGAATTTAATCGTGCCATCCTTGGATTCCTGTTTGACTGCTTCTTTCAGTGTCTGAATAACAAAGTTATCTTCCAGTAACTGAATACAATCGTTGTTCAAGTTCTTCATCTCAGCGAATTCGGTGACACGCTTTTTATATAACCAATCCCACACCTGTTTAGCGCGGAATTTCTTTTGTCCATTATCCACCAACCAAGAGGTCAGCTGTTCAAAAGTCATCCCATAAATGGATTCTTTTTTCATTCATTACCCTCATTTCAAATCTTTACATTTCATCCTTCCCTTATACTACTGAATCTATGCCGATGTAGCAAGTCCCTTACAAGGAGAAAACAAACAAATTGCGGAAACGGCAATGAATGAAAGAAGTTTTGGGAGTTTCCATTTACAAACAGTACCAGTTATTCTATAATTCTTAATAGAGAACAACTCGTTCATTTAACGGTACGAAGGAGGAAGATGACCTTGCACTACCCGAATATACTAAAAAAAGTAGTATGTTTTATTTTCGTTTTCACTTTATTGACCCCCACTTCTGTCTTTGCTTCATCTTATTCATCCCAGTACGAGTCGAATGATAACTTTTTACAATCAATCTTCGGTTTTTTGTTTACCTTCAACTTTGGTGACACTCCTCATTCAAATAGTGATTCATCTGATCACAAATACAACAAGGATAAAAAGAAAAAAGATGAAAAGCATTATAAAAAGGATAAAGATAATTGGTGGGATTGCTGGTGGGACTGGGATTGGGATTACAAGCACAAAGACAAATGCGGCAAGCATAAGAAAGACTGGAATAATAAACACGGATGTACAGACTCCGCAGATATATGGAAGAAATGGTACTTTCATTAATACAGTATTCTTGTAAAAGCATGGCCAGAGTCGGTCATGCTTTTTGCTGTTTTCACCATCACACATGCTCCGTTTTCGGCCTTACATTCCCTTTACCCTATCAAGTTTATATATAGACAAGCAATTACGTTGAAATGCTACCCGTAACCGCAAAACCGTGATATCCTATATTATGGAAATGCCAACAAAGCAGGTGATCCATTTTGGAAAGTGATTTGTTACAAAAGGCAAAAGAGTATCAAAAAAAGAAACATTGGAAAGAAGCCGCCAATTGCTTCAGCCAGTACATGAAACTAAATAAACACCAATGCCCGGAGACCGCCTTCGTGGCATATGCTCGCTCTCTTAGAATTATCGGCAAAACAGATGCAGCGGAGGAAATCCTTCAAAAAGGGTTGGAGCAGCATCCTGAAAGCCAGCGAATATTAGTAGAGATTCATAATTTAGACGATTTTACAGGAAATTGGACAAATGCAGAAGAAATCGCAAAATTGCTTGTGAGAAGGCACCCCGATAATGATGATTATTACTTTCGTCTTGGAAGGACTTACTCCTTTCTGTCGGAATATGAGAAGGCTAAAAAAGCTTACCGGAAGGCATTGGAACTGACCCATGGCCTGTCTTTTGATGAGTTGACAGGAAAGATTCAGAAAGGGATTTCAGAAGAACCATCAGGTATGAGCTCAAAATACATTTTCATCGATGGGAAAAATAATCTTGGTGCATTTATCCATAGGTACAATAACAAACGATATTTCACCAAAATATCCAAATATCACAATCCAAAAACCGGTGCAGGACGGGAAGAAACCTTTTACAAAGAAATAGTGAAAGAATTCCCAAGTTTAAGAGGTACAGTGCCGGAATTTGTCGATGCACAAATCATTGATAAGATTTCTTATCTGACAATCGAAATGATCGAAACCTTTCCAATGGAAGAAGATCATTACAGGCAGATTCTTTTATTATCCCAAAAGCTTACCAGCGTAAGGTTTGGGGACATTGCCTCTAAGCACCCAAAGCCGGAGTATGTATTTCAATTTAAAAAAGGACGGGCAATTTCAGTTGTCCATTTCTTCACCCAAATTCACGAAAAATACTACAATGAGAAAGTATTTGAATCTTTAAAGTTGATCGCCAGGCAGCATAAATACCCTGATGCTGTTGTTCAAATAATTGGCCGTCTTGAAAAAGCTATTATGGACAACCGATTATTTAAATACCTCAATCCAAGCGAACACTATAGTCTGCTTCATGGGGACTTTGCCTTCCAGAATATCTTAATCGACAAAAAAGATGGGCAGCCAAAGGTTATCGACTGGACCTCCTATACAACCGGGCCACACTTCATTGATATCGCCAGGTTTTTGACAAGTTTGTTGCTTCCCTACTCCACCATCAAAACACTTTTTCTGGAAGATGATCAGCTCGGAAAAGACCTTACCTTGATCGAACATATTTTTTTCCTTTATGCATTGGTCCTTTTTTATTTTCAAAAACTGGGTCGAAAAGGTATTGAAACAGAGTTATCCATCTACTTACTCCCGGCTATAGAAGATTTGGAAAAATTAGTTTTGACATGGACGTTAACCGAGGAGGGAAACCAATTGCAGGAAGAGTACAAGCAATATGAAGATGAAATAAAACAAAAGGATTTAAAAATTGAACAATTGCAGCAGAAGAACCAAGTATTGAAAGAGGAGCGGAAAAATTTACACCGACGGCTGGAGGATACGCTGAACAGCAAGTCCTGGAAGTTGACCGCCCCACTACGTATCTTTCAGGAACGCAGAGTGAATAAAAAGCATTTCTAACGCCGAAAAAAACCAAAACACTTCGTTTTAAAGCATGACCATCAAAAGGTCATGCTTCTTATTTTTCATCAAAAAATTGTCATACATCTCCCTGATTTGTAGATACTGAGAACAGGCTAACAAATACAGGAGGTGTTATACATATGGGAGAAAAAAGTTTCACCCTAAAGCTGAACGACCAGGAGATCCAGGCGAAAGAAGGACAATCCATTCTGGAAGCAGCACTGGAGAACAATATTTATATCCCCGGGATCTGTTCCTCCCAGCCTGATCTTGGTGTCGGCGTCATCCAAACATGTGACACTTGTTATGTACAAGTCAATGGCAAATTGGAGCGCGCATGTGCGACACAAGCGGAACCAAATATGAAAGTCGACTCTGTGTCCGAAACAGCAAAAGAAGCTCAATTGGAGGGCATGTCCAGAATACTCAAAAACCATGAGCTATATTGTACCGTATGTGATAACAATAACGGAAACTGTGTCGTCCATAACACGGCAGAGTACTTGGAACTTGAACATCAGAAATACGAATTCAAACCGAAGCCATACCCGCCTGATAATTCCCATCCTTTTTACAGGTATGAGCCAGATCAATGTATTTTATGCGGCCTTTGTGTAGAAGCATGTCAAGATCTCCAGGTCAGCGAAGTCTTGAGCATCGATTGGGAAAGAGAACAACCAAGGGTTATTTGGGACAATGATGTCCCGATAGACCAATCTTCTTGTGTATCGTGCGGGCATTGTGTTTCTGTTTGTCCGTGTAATGCCTTGATGGAAAAGTCGATGCTTGGCAATGCAGGGTTTATGACCGGAATTCCGCAAAATATTCTCGAGCCGATGATCGATTTAACAAAAGAAGTAGAACCAGGCTACAAGGAGATATTTACAATATCCAATGTCGAAGCAGCGATGCGGGAAGCCAGAATCAAAAAAACAAAGACAGTGTGTACGTACTGCGGTGTTGGTTGTAGTTTCGAAGTATGGACAAAGGACAGGGAAATACTTCGAGTTCAGCCTATGGAAGACGCACCGGTCAACGGTATTTCCACTTGTGTAAAAGGTAAATTCGGGTGGGAGTTCGTCAACAGCGAGGAACGACTGACCAAACCGCTCATCCGTAAGGGCGATAAATTCTATGAAGCTACGTGGGATGAGGCCCTTTCACTTATGGCCGAAAAATTCCAGCACATCAAAGAGCAAGATGGACCTGATGCACTTGGCTTTATTGCCTCTTCCAAATGTACCAATGAAGAAAATTATCTATTCCAGAAACTGGCCAGATCCGTATTCGGCACGAACAATATCGACAACTGTTCACGCTATTGCCAAACGCCGGCTTCAGCTGGATTGATGCGGACGGTCGGTATCGGGGGCGACTCGGGTACGATGGAAGATATCGCAAATGCCGACCTTGTCATGGTAGTCGGCGCCAACCCTTCGGAATCTCATCCTGTACTCGCAACAAGAGTTAAGCGCGCTCATAAGCTTCACAATCAAAAACTGATTGTTTCAGATTTAAGGAAAAATGAACTGGCTGACAGGGCGGATCTTTTCATTCACCCTAAACCTGGTACAGACCTTGTCTGGCTGTCAGCTGTTACAAAGTACTTCTTTGACCAAGGCTGGGAAGATAAAAAGTTCCTGGAAGAACGGGTAAACCAAGTAGACGAGTATAGAAACTCCCTTGAAAAGTACACATTGGAATATGCCGAGGAAATAACAGGTTTATCAAAGGAAACCATCATTCAAGTGGCAGAAATGATTCATGCGTCGAAGGGCACATGTATCTTGTGGGCAATGGGTGTCACCCAGCACATGGGAGGTACTGACACCAGTACGGCAATTAGCAACCTTCTCTTGGTCACAGGCAACTATGGAAAGCCAGGAGGAGGAGCCTTCCCTCTCCGCGGCCATAATAATGTTCAAGGGGCCAGCGATTTTGGGACAATGCCTAACTGGCTGCCTGGGTATGAACCAGTCGAAAATGACGAAGTCCGTTCCCGTTATGAAAAAGCATGGGGAACGAAAATACCGAAGAAACCCGGATTGAATAATCATCAGGTCGTAGAAGCCATCTCAGAAGGCAACGTCAAGGGAATGTACCTGTTCGGTGAAGAAATGGCCTTAGTTGACTCGAATATCAACTATGTACACGAGGCCTTCGAAAAACTTGATTTCTTCGTTGTACAGGACATCTTCTTCTCAAAAACGGCACAGTTTGCGGATGTCGTTTTACCAGCAGCTCCTAGCCTGGAAAAGGAAGGTACCTTTACCAATACCGAAAGACGGATCCAGCGCTTTTACCAAGTGCTTGAGCCGCTTGGCGACTGCAAGCCGGATTGGGAAATATTCAGGGATTTCGCCAATAAACTGGGGGCTGGCTGGGAATATAACCACCCTTCCGACATAATGGATGAAGTGGCAAAATTGGCACCGATCTTTGCCGGCGTGAGTTACCAACGACTCGAAGGCTGGGACAGCCAGATTTGGCCGGTTAAAGCAAATGGAGACAGCACGCCGCTTTTGTACACGGATAAGTTTAAATTTTTGGATGGTAAGGCACGTCTTTTCCCTGTGGATTGGACCAAACCATTGGAAATGGGCGATGAGTTTGACCTCCATCTGAATAACGGAAGACTGTTGGAACAATTCCATGAAGGCAACATGACGGACAGATCAGAAGGAATCCATCACATCGTGCCGAATCCTTGGCTGGAAGTGTCACATGAACTCGCCAAAGAACGGAACCTTGAAACAGGATCACTCGTCCGGCTCACCTCTCCATACGGAAAAGTGCAAATCCGTGTGTTAGTGACAGACCGTGTCAAAGGTAAAGAGTTATACTTGCCGATGAATACGAGAGTTAACCAGGAGGCTGTAAATAAACTGACAAGCAGCTATTATGACAAAGATACGCACACACCAAACTATAAAGAAACACAGGTAAAGATGGAATTATTGGAGAAAACAGGAGAATCGCCCCTGCCTGAACATAACCACAGGTTCGGTAATCCTCAACCGCATATCGGTGTAGAGGTCGAGAAAAAGTGGAGCCGTCCAGATTTCACATCTATTCCTGAAACCTTGGAAAGCGAGGGGTTATTCGATGGCCAAAGCGATACAGCAAATTGAACGGGAAGAGAGCAATGTGGAAGAAGAACGCTCAGAGGATTTATCGGCAATCCTAAAGCAAATAGCTGATAACCGCGAAGTAATCGAGGAAAGTCTCAGCATATTGCAGGAACTGCACAAATCCGGTGTTCTGCCCATGATAAAAGGACTCCTCCAAACAAGAGAAAAAGTCGGTTCTATCGCTATAGAACAGATCAACCAGCCCGGCATGCACAACATTATCAAAAACGCGATGAGCGGAATGGCGCTCTTGTCAGCAATCGATCCTGACCAGTTAAAACAATTCAGTGACGGTTTAACCCATGGCATGCAAAAAGCAGCCGAAACAAGTTCAAATGACAAACAGGTCGGTATGTGGGGATTGATGAAGTCGATGAGAGATCCCAATGTCAAAACATCGTTGAATACCATGATGCACTTTTTAAATGGGCTGGGAGAAGGCTTGAACAGTAAACAAACTCATTAATAAGGATGTGGCTCCTTTGATTACCCATAAACTTTCTATTCCTGACCTCCAAAAGGAAGATGAACAAAAAATCAGTGATGCTCTGCACGATGTGTGGGGCGTCCGCAATGTCAAAATCAATGTACAGACGAAAGAAGCGATCATTTCCTATGATGAAAATGCAGGTGCTTTACATGACTTCCAGCAAGCCATCATGGATGTTGGCTATGAAGCAAACGAATTGGAAAGCGAAATGTAAAAGGAGGCTATCCGGTGAGCAGAATTTGTGAAGTTTGCGGCAGAATAGAAGACATACTGGAAGAAGACCATAAATACGACATTTTGGATGTGTGTCCGCAATGCACGGAACATGTCGTCCACCCACTTTCAGATATAAGTGAATGAAACATAAAATACAAATGAAAAAAGGTTCCCTCATCACGCTTCGATGATCGGAACCTTTTTTGACTAATCCGTTTTCTTGTCGATATAACACTAACTAAAGCGATCTCCGATATGTAGTCATCATGGTAATGTTGTCGTTAATGCATTTTCCTTAATCAACTTGATCTACACATCCTGTCTTAAATAAGCATACCAGTACATCGCTCCGACAAAAATGGCACCCCCGACGGCATTACCAAGGAAGACGGCGACAAAGTTCGCCAAATATTCCCCCCACGTAAAATATCCTTCAAAAATGGCAGCTGGAATGACGAACATATTGGCGACAACGTGTTGAAAACCGATAGCGACAAATGCCATAATCGGAAACCAAATGCCGAGAATCTTACCGGCTACATCGTCTGCCGCATAACAAAGCCAAACCGCAAGACAAACAAGCCAGTTGGCGCCTATCCCTGACACAAACGCATGGAAAAAGGAATCCTCTACTTTATGTCCTGCAATGGATACCGTTGTTTCAAGATATGGGCCGGTTCCAGTCAAACCAAGAATATGCCCAAAAAAATATGCAACGAAAATAGCACCGATAAAGTTAGTGATCGTGATAATCGACCAATTTCTAATAATATCCATCGTCTTAATTTTTCCTGCAAATCTTGCGGTTGCCACTGCCATCATATTGCCTGTAAGCAGTTCACCTCCAGCCAACAAGACAAATACAAGGCCGACCGGAAAGACCAATCCGCCTATGAGTGCTGTCATCGATCCCCATACTTCTTCTGGCATGTCTCCGGTAACCCGGATATCCAGTAAAAAACCCAATGAAATGAATGCGCCAGCCAGGAAACCAAGAACAGCTTGCGTTGTAAGCGGCAAACCAGCCTTCTTCTCCCCATGCTCCATAGCCAGACGCGCAGTTTCTTTCGGTGGGTTGAATGCCATGTTCACTACCTTCTTTCTTTACTTTTTCAAGAGAAAAAGATACTTGCAAAGATATCCGTTATAGTTTGCAACAATATAAAAAAGGTATGCATTCAACCTTCTCGGACTAGTGTTCAGTTGGAAATTTGCCAACTCTTGTTCGTTCAGCACCTTGCTCGTTTTATTTAGCGATTTTAACCAACTAAAAATAGAAAATTTAGATAATTTGTATATACACTATCCCGGCGTTCAATGTTAGTATGTAAATTAACATTACATGGAGCGATACATTTATTAACAAATTATTGACCATTACATACTTTGCGATGAAGGGTGAGGAAAAATATGAGCTTAGAGGCCTTGAACGAACAAGTGAAAAGGGATTTATCCTACTTAAACTTCGGGGGTCCGGACTGGGTCCGCCCACACAAACACCCGGAAGGGCACGTCTATGATGTAATAATCGTCGGAGGAGGACAAAGCGGATTGGCAGCTGCTTTCGGCTTACTACGGGAGCGCATTTCGAACATTCTTCTTATTGACGAGAATCCCGAGGGGCAGGAAGGTCCTTGGGACACTTATGCTCGTATGGAAACACTACGCACTCCGAAACATTTGACCTCTGTCGACTTGGGCATTCCGTCCCTTACCTACCGATCGTGGTGGGAAGCACAATTCGGCGCAAAAGGCTGGGAGGAGGTCGATAAGATTCCCCGAGGGGATTGGATGAACTATTTGAAATGGTATCGAAGCATCCTTAACTTGCCTCTAATTAACAATATGAAATTAAGTTTGATTGAACCGGAAGCTTATGGAATGTACCGTGTTCATGTTGAGAGAAATGGTTATCCTTCCTCCCCCCTTTTCGCCCGTAAAGTAATCCTGGCAACCGGCATTCAGGGCGGCGGTGAATGGCATGTACCTTCCATGATTTCCGACAAACTGCCACGCTCGTTATATGCCCACACTTCTGAACGTATTGATTACAATAAACTAAAAGGCAAAAAGATTGGCATTCTTGGAGGGGGAGCCTCAGCTTTTGATAATGCCAACTATGCTCTCTCTAAAGGGGTTTCAGAAGCGCACGTTTTTGTCCGGCGTGAAAAGATGCAACGCATTAATCCGATACGGCAGATGGAAGTCTCCGGAATGATCGAACGGTTTCATTCCTTGCCGGATTCTGATAAATACGATGCTATCAACCATTTCTTTAAACATAACCAACCGCCTACTAATGACACCTTTAACCGTGCATGTTCCTGGTCGGGATTTCATCTTCATTTAGGTTCACCATGGTTGGATGTTGAATCGTCGGATATAGGTGCAGTCGTAACAACGCCAAAAGGACAATTTTCTTTCGATTATTTGATTATCAGTACTGGTCTGGTAACTGATCCGGCATTGCGACCCGAATTAAAATTGGTAGAAAACTCGATTGCCCGTTGGGGAGATAAATATAAAGCACCGGCTGAATGTGCGAACCCTTTGCTCGATGCACATCCTTATCTAACACCGGGATTCGGACTACTAAGTCGGGATGATAAAGGAAAAAAGTCCTTACACGGTCTGTTCGCATTCAATTACTCAGCCTTAATCAGCTGTGGAATTGCCGCTTCCGCATTGTCCGGAATGAGATTTGGCATTCCAAAACTGGTTACAACTGTTGCCGATCAGCTTTTTCTCGACGATCGAGAAGAAATATTGGAAGACTTCTTTTCCTATAACGAAGAGGAATTTACCGGGGAATGGTCTAAACAAGAGGAGAATATTGATTTAGAAGCACTTCAAGGTAAATAAAATCAAACAAAAAACTTACCGTTCCATCATAAAGGTAAGTTTTTTGTCTGTTTACCTATTGAGGAATTGACCTCTCAGCATTGATATATCCGGCTCCATAGATATTACGGTCTTTACCTTCCCATAAATCCGCTCCACTCAGCAGCAGATCCTTCATGTCATCAGGCTGAAGCTCAGGATTATGCTGCTTCATCAATGCGACCACCCCGGCACATATCGGGGTTGCCATCGAGGTCCCGGACATTACAAAATATTCATCGCCTACACGATTAGCTTTTTGCAATTTATCAATATAGGACCTTGGAGATCTTAAAGAAACGATGTTTACACCGGGAGCAAGTATATCTGGTTTGGCTATTCCATAAATGGTCGGTCCCCTGCTTGAAAAATCTGCAACATCGTCATCATCTTTTGTATCCGAAGTATCTCTGTCATCAAGTGCTCCCACTGTAATGACACGGTCACTTATGCCCGGACTGGAAATAGTACCGCTATCAGGTCCTTCGTTTCCTGCTGCAACACAGACAGTAATTCCCGCAGCCCAAGCCTCTTCTACCATTTGCACCATTGGGTCCAAATCTTCATTGGCAAAAGGTTGTGCAGAGCTTCCTAGCGACATACTGATGATATCAATTTTATTTTTTGGATTTTCTTCATTATATTGAATGCACCAATCTACTCCTTCTATTACTGTGTCGAGGGAACCTGAGCCCCTTTTATCCAACACCTTCACACCTGTCAGAGTTGCTTCAGGTGCCGGTCCCTTATAGCGGGATGAGGAAGCCGACCCGTTACCAGCAGCATCGCCAGCACAGTGCGTTCCATGGCCATTGTCATCATATGGTTCTGTCCTTCCCTTGACCAAATCTTTAAATCCTGTAATTCGACCATTCAAATCTTGATGCGGGTGAATACCTGTATCAAGAATAGCGATATTGACTCCCTTTCCAGTCAATACTTGATTATCCCTTTTAACATTGCTGGCATTCGCTGATGGTACAGCCACATCGAGTAAGGCATGCACTTTCCGGTTTAAATGTACCTTCTTTACCCTGCTGCAAGTGGAAAGAATCTCATTAAGACTGTTAGGAGTTACACGTGCACTACAGCAGCCTATTCTGGAAAAATGCCGTTTAATTTTATTTTTTCGATGCTTTTTCATTATTCCATCAACTTGAGCGCAGCCTTCCAGATAACACTCTTTTTCGAATTCAATAATAACCGGAATATTACGACTTCTCCTCAGTGAACCTTCCAGAACTTTATGCAGAAAACACGGCATCCATTTAAATGGTTTATAAATGTTGAGGATTTCCTCCCGTAAAGGCCGATCCAACCTGCGGGCATTCGTCCTCGCCATTTGCACCATCGAGTAATTGAACAAATATTGCCCCTCCCTTCCTTTCGTTTACAGCAATTTATGAAAGAAGGGAAAGGCTTGGCACGGCATGTACCCTAACTACTATCAAATGAGTTCAACATCCTTAGTACTAACTACCGAAAATTAAATTCTTTATAACTGAAAAAAAAAGGAAAGCGGACTTTTCCAATAAAAGTCCGCCAGTCTTGCAATATTCATGGCAAAAAAACAAAGGGGGGGATAAACATGAAATATAAGTTCATCTGTACTTAAGGGGAGGAGTTGATGTTTATTCGCAAGGTTTAGCGAGGAAAAAAAGGCTTGGTAAAAGGGAAAGGGATAGTTGGAAGATACCTTTTTTCCTATTGAAGATAAAAAAATTATTTCACAGCATTCTCGATAGATTTTCTGGAACGATAATAGCGATATACCCCTATCCAGAGGGTTATGAATCCTATTAGAACTGTAGCATAAGCAGTTAGTTCCAATTTTCTGCTCTCTCCGAAAAATTCAATCAGTGCTGCTGCCCCTACAAAAAATGTCAAAGCTGTCCGAATAAAGGCTAGGAGGGTTCGATCATTGGCTAATCTTGTCCTTTCCTTGGCAAGTATGTCCCTCGCGGCAGCAGTATGTTCCTTATTTGTATTTCCGCTCATTTTACCGCTCCTTTCTTCTAACAATAATAATAGTATAGCTTTAGCTGTGAAAAACAATCAGAAAACAAGAAGAGTGATAGACAAACAGACGGTTGTCCATCACTCTGGCCTAAAACGTTGGTTATCCCACTTTTTCCAATCGGCAACTTGCATGTTTCAAGACCGGTTGGTGAGAAAGAGGGTCCACTTCATCCATCGTCATTTCGTTAGGAGTTTGTTCTCCTTCAAAGTTTCCATAATGGAATGGTACAAATACTTCCCCTTTGTTCATCTTATTTCCTACTTTTGCGGGCACTTCGACTTTACCACGTGGAGACACGATCCGTACTTGGTCGCCTTCCCTGATTGATAAATGCCTGGCATCTTCCTCATTGATTTCCACAAAAACCTGTGGCGCTTTTTCTTCCATCTCCGGCATTCTGCCCGTTTTTGTCCTGGTATGCCAATGCCATACCAGACGTCCGGTATTCAGCCAGAATGGGTACTCGCTCTGAGGCGCTTCCGAAGGCCCTCCATAACGGGTTACCTGAAACATCGCTTTCCCATCCGGGTCCATTTCTTTAAATTCCTCTTTCGACAATGGTCTACCTGTAAAGGTATTTTTCCCGAAGCTTTGACAATATTCCGTTTCGGTAGGAAAGTGAAAATCTTCATATAGCCTTGTTTTTCCTTCAGGGTTTTCTTTGGTGCACGGCCAGCGAATGCCGTTTTCTTTTTCCAGCCGTTCATAGGTCATCCCCGTCATGTCGCTCGGACGGCCTTCTGAAACCCGTTTCCATTCTTCAAATGCCTCTTCAGGCGTATTATAGCCAATTAAAGGATTACCTTCTTTGTCTTGGAAACCCATCCGATTCGCATAATCGACAAGGATTTCAAAATCGGACTTAACCCCTTCTGGCGGTTCTACTGCTTTGCGCAATAAGTTGATCGTTCTGTCGGCATTCTCCATCGTCCCTTCTTTTTCTCCCCACATCGCAGGAGGAAGGATGACATCCGCTACTTCACTTGTTTCTGTCAGAAATGGATCCTGTACGACCAGGAATACTTTTTCCAACGCTTTTCGTGCCCGCCCTTTGTTAGGCAGGGAGACAAGCGGATTCGTATGGATGTTCCAGAAGAATTGGATTTGCCCCTTTTCTATCAACTCGATTTGTTTGATGATATCCTTATTCGGTCCGATTTCCAAATCCTCTTCTCTTACATTCCATAGCTCGGCAATCTCTTTAATATGGGTCGGATTATTAGGATTTCGGTTGGCCGGGTATGTTCCGACTCCCCCTACTGTCCGGTTTGCCGAGGAACTTGGCTGACCTGCCATATGAAGAGGTCCGCACCCTTCTTTGCCAATTAACCCTCTCATCAGATGGATATTGTTAATTGCAACACAGGATGCAGTTGCATCACTGCTTTGAAACGCACCCTGTAAGGTGGTGGAAACCAATGTGTTCGTTTTACCGAGTTTTTCGGCAGCAAGATTAATCTTATCTGCAGGCAGACCGGTAATCGAGCTCGCTTTATCGATGCTCCAATTTTCCAGCTCTTTTTGGAGGGAATCAAATTGGATGGTGTGATTCTGAATGAAATCAGGATCGATCCAGTTGTGTTCGATAAGTTGCTCTTGAATGCAATTCAGCAGGGCAAGATTAGTGCCGGGCTTTAAATCCAAATGTAAATCCGCTTCTTCCGCTGTCGGCGTTTTTCTTGGATCAACAACAATTAAGTAAGGTTTGCCGGTCGCTTTTTTCCTTGTTAGGATTCTATCCCATAACACCGTCCCCGTTTCGGCAGGATTATGTCCAAACAACATGATGGTATCTGCTTTGTCAACGTCATCAAATGAGGCAGGTACGCCATCTGAACCGAAAGATTCGATCAAACACCATTCGGTGGTAGCTGTACACAATCTCGTATTGGCATCAAGAAGATGTGTTTTCAATCCGGCTCTGCCGATTTTTCCGATAGTATAATAATCTTCCAGAAAACCTTGACCTGTCGAGTAGATGGAAACACCATCACCGCCTTTTTCCTTGAGAGCCTGCTTGGATTTTCTCACAACCAGTTCCATTGCTTCATCCCAGCTTGCCGGTTCAAGCTCTCCCGCCGAATTCCTGATCAACGGAGTCAACACACGATCTTCACTGTTATTGGGAATCCATTGATATTTAGCTTTTGGATCCAGCCTTCCTTTGTTGATGGAATGCTCATTGATTCCCCTTATACCGACAATTTTGTCATCTTTGACAGCTATATCTGTCCCACATCCTACTGAACATAAGTTACATGTACTGTGGACCCATTTATCAACATCCGCGCCTTCTGCAGTAACTTGGTCCTGTCTTATGTCTCTTCTGTCCATTGTCATTCTCCTTTCCTGGCTTGTTCCCGATATAACGCCGGAACAACGAACCTCATTTTCTCCCATCCACCGGCCATTTCTTCTATGAATGGAACTACCTCCTCCAGTTCTGTTTTCATTCTTTGCATATCTTTTTCCAGTTCTTCCAGCTCTTCTTGATTCACCCAATTGTTTTGGCTGGAAACTCTCTTCCATTGTTCAAACAAGAGTTTATCCGTTTCATCCGCCCGATAGATAACACTGAGGTTTTTGTGTAGTTCTTCGGTCATCGAAGGTTCTTGTTTCAGTTCCGACAATGTGTTATGGATTGCTTCCTTTTTTTCCTGGAGTATTTCCGTGTACCTGTCTTCCATAGGATTTTTTAAAACGGGGTTCTGTTGCAATACCCTGTCAGCCAGTCCCTCCACAATTTTTAAGTGATAGGCCATTTCTGCTGCAGCATTCATTCAAATAACCTCCTTTCATGATTTACTTCTAGCTCTTAGGGGCCTTGTTAAGAAAGTTCCCGACCGACTCTCTTTTAAACCATATATATTTAGGTAGAAACTAGTAGAAAACAGTAGGTATCCATACATGCAAACCTTGCCGGATCATCCGGTTGTGTTAGATGAATGATAATCGGGAAAAGAAATGAGAGATGGGGCTTGAATTCAAGCTCCTAACTATTAATCCGTGTCTCTCTAGTGCTACACTTATAATAGACTTATTCTCTCTGTGAGAATCAAGCAAAGAGACAATAGGAAAACTTAAAAGGAGTGGAAAAGATGAACAACAGCCAATTCGACAAAATTAAGAATGGAAAAGGATTTATCGCTGCCCTTGATCAAAGTGGCGGAAGTACTCCGAAAGCTTTGGCAGAATATGGTGTGCCGGAGTCTTCCTACTCGAATGAAGACGAAATGTTCGACCTTGTGCACGAAATGAGGACTCGAATTATTACGTCACCTGCTTTTGATTCAGCACACATCCTTGGAGCGATTTTATTCGAACAAACAATGGACCGTGAAATCGAAGGTAAATTTACAGGTGATTATCTTGCGGAAGAGAAAGGAATAGTACCTTTCTTGAAAGTGGATAAAGGCTTGGCGGAAGAAGAGAATGGCGTCCAATTGATGAAGCCGATTCATGATCTGGATGAAACACTAGGTCGTGCTACCGATCGCCATATCTTCGGGACGAAGATGCGTTCTGTCATTAAGGAACCAAATCCTACCGGTATCAAAGCCGTTGTCGATCAACAATTTGATATAGGGAAAAAAATCATTGCATCCGGTTTAGTCCCGATTATCGAACCGGAAGTAGATGTTTACAGCAAGGATAAACAAAAATCAGAAGAAATCCTCCGCGAAGAAATCATCGAGCACCTAAACGGATTGTCAGAAGAAGAAAATGTGATGTTGAAGCTGTCTATTCCGACACAACCAAATGCTTATAAAGAGTTGATCGAACATCCTCGTGTCGTACGAGTAGTTGCCCTTTCAGGAGGTTATTCACGCGAAGAAGCAAACGAGAGATTGAAAGAAAATGATGGCCTGATAGCCAGCTTCTCCCGTGCCTTGGCAGCAGACTTGAGCGCCGGCCAATCTGATGAAGAATTTAATTCAGCCCTTCAGGAAGCAGTAAATTCCATTTATGATGCTTCTGTTAACAAAAAATAGATAAACTTAGAAGCCAGCGGTTTATTATAGGACGCTGGCTTCTCTTCTAGAAACATGGTGATGAGTAGTCTATATAAATGAAAAGGCTCCTGACGCATGTGTCAGGAGCTTTTTCGCAAAATAAATTTTCAACTATACACTGGTTCTTTTTTTTCACTTAAACCTAGAGTTTCTGCTGTAGAAGCATGTACTTCATGGAACAGCTGTGGGTTATCCACTAGTGACACGCCATACGATGGAATCATTTCTTTAATCTTCTCTCCCCAACCCTTCATTTCTTGTGGGAAGCATCTTCCGAGTAAATCGATCATAACATGGACGGCAGTAGAAGCACCCGGTGAAGCGCCAAGCAAAGCAGCTACCGATCCGTCAGCAGCGCTCACCACTTCTGTTCCGAACTGCAATGTTCCTTTGCCGCCTTCGGTATCCTTGATTACTTGGACACGCTGGCCTGCGACCACTATATCCCAATCCTCTGCTCTGGCGTTCGGAATGAACTCACGTAATTCTTCCAGGCGTTTCTCATCTGATAACATGACTTGTTGAATCAGATATTTTGTCAACTTCATTTCTTTTATACCTGCGGACAACATAGTAACAAGATTGTTCGGTTTGACCGATCCAATTAGATCCAAATTGGAACCTGTTTTCAAAAATTTTGGCGAAAAGCCGGCAAACGGCCCGAACAACAACGTTTTCTTATTGCCTATATACCTCGTATCAAGATGCGGAACAGACATTGGAGGTGCGCCGACTTTAGCTTTTCCATACACCTTTGCATGGTGTTGCTCTACCACTTCCGGGTTGTTGCATACCATGAATAAACCGCTTACCGGAAAACCGCCAATATGCTTCGACTCCGGAATGCCGGTTTTTTGAAGTAAAGGCAGACTACCTCCGCCTCCGCCGATGAAGACGAATTTCGCGGTGTGGTATTCGATCTTTCCATTATCAATATCATGGACCTTCACTTCCCATGATCCATCACTGGTACGCTTTATATCTTCTACACTATGCTTATAGTTTACGACTACGTCTGTACTTTCAAGGTGCTCGAACATCCTTCGTGTCAAGGCACCGAAATTGACATCGGTTCCAGAATCGATTTTTGTCGCCGCTTTCTTTTCATTTCCTGTACGGCCTTCCATGATTAACGGCAACCATTCTTTTAACTTATCGTCATCCTCCGTATATTCCATTCCTTCAAACAACGGGGTCTGTGATAGCGCTTCAAATCGCTTTTTTAAAAAAAGGGCATTTTCTTCCCCATGTACGAGACTTATGTGCGGCAGTGGCTTGATGAAGTCTTCTGGTTTATTAATTAGGTTGTTGTTAACAAGATAGGACCAAAACTGTCTGGAAAGCTGAAACTGTTCATTGATCTTTATTGCTTTACTGATATCTATAGACCCGTCTGCTTTTTCAGATGTATAGTTAAGTTCGCACAGTGCAGAATGGCCAGTCCCGGCATTATTCCACTCATTAGAGCTTTCTTCTCCTGCATTTGCGAGTTTCTCGAATACGGTGATTTCCCAATCCGGTTCTAACTCTTTTAACAAAGATCCCAAAGTCGCACTCATGACTCCGGCACCGATTAAAATTACGTCTGTTTTCTTCTGTACGCTGCTCATTATACCCTTCCTTATCGTCTATATTTGAAAAAGAGGAGGCACTCCTGCTCAGGCATCCAATAAAGGGCCCCCATCTAGTAACACAACTTCTCCATATAGATACAATCTTTTCCAATCTATTATAATATCTTACAAGGCAAAATATCTACTTTTCTGATAATTATAACCTATTTATGGATGATATAAAAGGGGCAGGCATACTTTAGAAAGCTTTCAAACACTGACTGATAAACAAATACCAAACCGCCTCCCTTTCAAGGAAGCAGTTTTGCATCTTATAAAAGGTACTCATTTCGGCATATCCTAATTTATCTCTTCAAGAAATGCGGTCTTAAACGTATCTAGAAGATATTCTACCGTTATGGGGTCACTATAGGTAACCGCTTTAGTGTTTAATTCTATAACCCGATTGTTCTTCACGGCGGGGATATTCTTCCATGTATCGGTTTCCATAAAGGAACTGTCTCCATCCGGGTTATTACTAAGGACGATATAATCGCCCGCAAATTCGGGGATTACTTCAATCGACAATGTATAATAGCCAGGTTCCAGCGCATTTTCTTTCACTCTTTCCGGCATTTTCAGATTCATCGTTTGATATAACAGTTCAGTCCCTCGTGCCCAGTTATCTCCGAACACATATATTTGCTTGGCGTCATTTTCAAAAACGGAAACTGTTGCATCCTCGCCGATTTTTTCCCTTATTTCTTCGCCGGCTTTTTCTGCACGCTTTCGGAAGTCTTCCACCCAATCCTTTGCTTCTTGTTCCTTATTAATGAGCTTTCCAACTTCAACTTGCTGTTCTAAGTAATCTAATTCCCCCCAGGTAGAAACAACAGTCGGGGCTATTTCTTTCATTTTATCTATGTTTTTCATCCACGATCCCACGACGATAAGATCAGGCTCTAATTCGATAATTTTCTCCAGATTTTCGTCGGATACTACTTCAATCCCCTCCACCTTTTCTTCAAACAAGGGATTGGTACTTGTCCATTCGTCTACCCCAACAACTTTTCCATCCAAGGCAAGCATGTTTGGAGCATTGGAAAGTGCCACAATCCGACTTGGATTTTCAGGTACCTCTACAGGTCCGTTTTCTGATTGATAGGTAATAGTTTCGGAACTTGTTTCCTCCTGTTCATTTTCGGTGGTTGAAGATTCCTCCGTGCTGTTGGTTATAGCGGCATTACCGCACGCACTTAAGAGAAATACAATCACTAACAGGAAGGTAAAGATGAATGATATTTTTCTCATATTAATCCTCTCCTTTTTAGCATGGTTGATGTTTTCTAGAATCAATGCACCTAAATGATATTGATTCTCATTATCATTTATAATACTGTTATTGAGAATCATTGTCAATTAGTTTTTAGGCAGAGACACAACTGAAGAGCCTGTTTACCAGATAGCCAAAGAAAAAAGGAAAGGAACCATGCTCGAGGTTCCTTTCCTTTTTTTATAATTTTTAATTTGATTAGGCAGGCAGTGGAGCTTTTGAGGAGATAAAGCCTCTGTCCACTAACTCATCCCAGAAATCCTTTGGAATATCTCTTCGTATCATAGCGAGGTCTTCTTCGATTCTTTCCGGATGGGTTGAACCCGGGATAACCGCTTTAACAGCAGGATGGGCAGTAGAAAACTGAAGCGCTGCCGCTTTTAATGGGACATCGTATTTTTGCCCTATTTCTTTTAATTGACTTACTCTTTCAAGAATATCGGGGCCTGCTTTCTCATAATTGTAATGCTCTCCGCCCAGTAATACACCGGAGTTATAAGGACTTCCTACAATGATGTCCACACCCTTTTTTTCAGCCATAGGCATCATCCGCTGTAATGCATGTTCGTGTTGAAGGAGCGTATATTGAGTAGCGGACAAACTTACATTTGGTTGTGTTTCCTGAAGGCTCATCGCCAATTCAATCGGCTCTGTCGTATTGACACCGACACCCCAGGACCGGATTACGCCTTCTTCCTGAAGGCGTGATAACACACGAAATGCTCCAGTTCTAGCTTCCTCAAATTTCGAAATCCACTCATCGCCATGAAAGTCAGGAGAAATATCATGGACATTCACGATATCTAAACGATCAGTCTTTAATCTCTCAAGGCTCTGTTCGATGGACCTCATCGTCGCCTCTTCGGTGTAATCCGTAATAACCTTATTATCACGGGCATATTCGAACAGGCCTTCTTTTTCTTCCTGCTCATCGGTTACATAACGGCCCACCTTCGTACTTATCACATAATCATCACGGTTATAATTCGATAATACTTTCCCGAGACGCATTTCCGCTAAACCCGCGCCGTAAAATGGGGCTGTATCAAAGTAGCGTACACCTTGATCCCAGGCATTTTGAATCGTTTTTAGCGCTTCCTCTTCTGGAACTTCCCTGAACATATTACCTAAAGGAGCCGTACCAAGCCCTATTTTATGCGTTAATGCTTCTTCCAGTGATTTCATGATATCTTTCCTCCTTCTAGAAAAAACAATATATAGTTGTATATCCAACTAATGGAGAAATAAAACACCATGAATTGGGGAGCTTCATTAACCTGCGTTTATTCTATAAGATACTTATTTTTCAATCCCAGGATCCTTTCAACACTTTCATTTATGCTGTCCTCGGATATTTGGCCGCCTTCAACTGCTTTTTTCAACGAACTGATTACCTCTTTCACCTTGTTATCATCATGAGCAACCAAAATAAGATCACTACCTGCTTTAACAGATTCAACGGCAGCTTCGCCTATTCCATAATGATTGATAACAGCTCCCATCGTCATGTCATCCGTGATGACCACACCTTGAAAGCCAAGCTGACCCCTCAGCAGGTCAGTAATAATGGTTTCGGACATGGATGCCGGGAATTCCTCATCCAGTTTCGGAAGCAGTATGTGGGCGACCATTACGACATCTATGCCATTAGCAATAGCCTGTTTAAAAGGGATTAACTCCAGCTCATTTAGTTCTTCCAGGCTTTTGTTTACTTTTGGAAGCTCAATATGAGAATCGACACTTGTATCACCATGTCCTGGAAAATGTTTGACAACCGGTATAATACCCTTGGATTGGATTCCTTTCATCACTTGAATCCCCAACCTGCTGACGAGATCGGCATTGTCACCAAACGCCCTGTCTCCAATCACAGGGTTCTCCGGATTGCTATTTACGTCGAGTACCGGTGCGTAATTTGTATTGAAACCCATTGCCAGCAATTGCTCCCCTAGTGTTTGACCCACGGAAAAAGCATATTCCTTATCGTTTTTCTCTCCGATTTCTTTGTTAGTTGGAGTTTCATTGATACCTGGAAGTCTGGAAATCCTTCCACCCTCCTGGTCGGTGCTGATCAGCAGAGGAAGTTTATTTTCTTTGTTTATTTCTTTTATGTTTTTCACTAATTGCTCCGTCTGTTCTCGTGTTTCCAGATTGTTTGCATAAAAAATCATACCGCCTACTCTGTATTCTGAAATCAGTTCCTTTTCATTACTTTGTAACGAGGTACCTGCCATGCCGGCTATGACCATTTGACCGATTTTTTCTTCCAGACTCATCTCGGCCAGTATCTCTGTCACAGTTTGTCCTTCTTTGTCACCTTGCCTGGTGTAAACATCCTCACTTTTCATCCATTTAACCTCTGTAAAGACAATGATTAAAAGGAGAAACAGGAAAATAATCATTTTTAATTTTAAATTGGTTTTATCCGATCTCATATATTCCCACCAGCTCCGTCTAGCAGAAGATTACAGCAATAAACCCACAAAATATGTTAACTGCTTGCTTTTAATAAGTAGACTTCTCTTTATGTACATTTATATACAAACTGGACAGCTATCCATCGGAACGAGTTAAAGTATAATACCGAGGTTCTTAGAAGATTGGGAGTAATATTCAGGATATAATGCAAAAAGGGTATAGAAGAAAATTATTCCATACCCTTTTCCACGGATTAAATATGTGAAGAAGCACTGAATAAAAATGAACACTCCCATTACAAAAAAAATTCAGCCATAATTCTCTGCTGCGCCTCTGACAAAGTGCCCGGATCCTAGCCAGGCCGAAAGTGCAAAAATCAGATAAATGGCTTGTGTTGCCTGAGCACCCTGCAACAATACTTGAAGGCCCATTCCGAGCCCCAGAGCAGGAATCACCACCAGGAATGTACGGAAAATTCGTTCCAAACCTTTATGTGAAGGCAACGGCCAGATACGTGAAAATACAATCCCCAGAACAACGCCCCATACAGTCACCACGAACAATTGGATGAGAACATAAGGTGTAGGAAATGGCCAGTCTAATAAATAGGAGCCGATCAGATAGAACAGTTCCAGAAATAGCGTGATGCCGATTACCTTTCGGAAGGTTAGCAGCCCCATCATAGGATGAAACCAAACGAGGATTGTCAAAGAGATTGCCACGATATTGATTACATTCAACGCATCCGCCTCCTTCACCATAACAGTACCCTTCTTAACTACTCATCTTCTTTTGTTGCTGCTATCTCTACTCCACTATCTATTTCAGGAGCCCGCACATTTTCTATCAACTGCTGAATTTCAACCGGAGGTGCGGGAGTATTACGCGATACGACGAAACTTACGATAAAGTTCAAAATCATACCGATAACACCGACGCCCTGTGCATTGATGCCAAAGAAGCTGTCCAATATGGCACTACTTGTTCCGAAGATAGACTCAGAGAGTATCATCCCGATCATCAGCAGGGTAAATATCAGGCCTGTAAGTATCCCGGAAATTGCCCCTTCTTTATTCATCCGCTTATCGAATATACCTAACAAAATAACAGGAAATAGACTCGCCGCCCCTAAACCGAATGCCAAAGCGACGACTTCCCCGGCAAACCCAGGTGGATTGATTCCGACATAAGCAGCAATCAACAGGGCTACCAGCAATGTAATCCGGCCGACCCTCAGCCTCTGTTTTTCAGAAGCTTCTTTGTTAAAAATCCGGTAATAGATATCATGTGAAACCGCGCTCGACATGGTAATCAACAGCCCCGAAGCTGTCGAAAGTGCCGCCGCCAGACCGCCGGTGGCCACCAGCGCGATAATGAACGGTGCTAAGTTGGCAACCTCAGGAGTGGAAAGGACAATAATGTCGCCGTCGATCACCACTTCATTATCTTCTTCCCCTTCCGAAAAATTGACGATACCGTCGCCATTGAGGTCATTGAATTGAAGTAATCCGGTTGTCTCCCATTTGTTGACCCAGTCGATACTTTGAACTTCTTCCAGCGGTTGATCCGCAATGGTATTGATCAGGTTGTACTTCGCAAATGCGCCAACAGCTGGAGCCGTCAAGTAAAGCAGTGCGATAAAAATGATTGCCCATACCGCAGACCAACGCGCGGCCCGGACATTTTTAACCGTATAAAAACGAACAATGACATGCGGAAGCCCTGCCGTCCCCGCCATTAACGCCAATGTAATCATAAATACATTGAGCATGGATAAGTCGGTGAACGGTGCCATATATTCTGTCATCCCAAGATCGATTTGGATGTTAGTCAACCGTTCGACAATATCGCTGCCGGTTAGGGCAAGTTGCGGCACCGGATTTCCCGTTAACTGGAGCGAAATGGCTATGGCAGGGATTAAAAAGGCAATGATGATGACAAAGTACTGCGTAGCTTGTGTCCAAGTGATTCCTTTCATCCCTCCAAGAAGAGCAAAGAAACCGACAATGGCCATTCCAATCAAAACACCAATAATAATATCTACTTGCAAGTACCGGCTGAAGACAATGCCAACCCCGCGCATCTGTCCTGAAATATAAGTCAACGAAATAAAAATCGTCGCTATTGCCGCGACTGTCCGGGCGGAACTTGAGTAAAAACGGTCCCCGATAAAGTCCGGTACAGTGAATTTCCCAAACTTCCTTAAATATGGTGCCAGCAATAATGCCAAAAGAACATAACCGCCAGTCCATCCCATCAAGTAGATGGTTCCGTCATATCCCAAGAAGGCTACGAGCCCTGCCATGGAGATAAATGATGCAGCCGACATCCAATCCGCCGCAATTGCTGCCCCGTTTGCAACGGTCGGCACATTTTGTCCTGCCACATAAAAACTGGAAGTATCCCTTACCCTCGACCACCAGCCAATCACAGTATAGAGGCCGAATGTAAACAACACCATGATAATAGTGATTGCTTCTACACTCAATGTCATCCCTCCATCAAACTTGTTCTTTTATTGCTCCCTCTTTTCGGCATACTCCCTGTCCAATTTGTCCATTCTGATGGCATAACTCAAAATTAACAGGATAAATACCAAAATAGCACCCTGTTGGGCAATCCAAAATGATAACGTCACGCCGAAAAACGGAACTTCATGGAGAGGAGCAGCAAAAAGTACACCTCCGCCTAAGCCAACAAGAAACCAAATCACTAGCAAAACCGATATAAACTTGATGTTTTTCTTCCAATACCAATTTTGTTTATCATCAAGTGTTTGTACCTTTTCTGGTTCTCCCATTGTCTATCCTCCTTTAATTACATTTCGTCCAACAATCCGACAGTATTCCACCTATAGAAAACGCTTACATTTTATTCGCGATTAACCACCTCCTTGCTGGAAAGTGAAAATCTTTAAGCCTCTTTTCAATATAGTAGACAATCCTGTGCGATGTTTGATGTGTATTGAAATATGGAAAATGGCGTACTAGTAACCAATGGTATGAATTCGGAAACATTTGTTCCATCATTATTGTTAACAAATGTAGTGTTAATCAGAGGTGTGAGGCGAGGGTGCTTTTAAAGTTGGTCTAAGGTCATTCGTGTTATAGCGATTAATAGAAAAAAATATTTAAATTCCATCTCGGAAATTCACTTTTCTCCACATCTTCTCCCTTCATCCCTTCATAGCAAGTGTATAAATGTTTCTTGGGGTACTATACAGATTATTTCGATAATTAATTCGATATTCCTTCCTTTGGTCATTAGCTTTTTCTTTCTGTAATCAGATGACTTATCCCTGATATTGGAAAAGGAGTAAACCGGTAACTCATGCACCCGGAGGTCGTCGACTGAACCAAATCGGGGATAAGTGCTTATTTATTAGATATTATTTTGAATGATTTTACAACAAGATCGCCAATTACCCCAGCTCATGCTGTGATGATTGGGGACCTGGTTTCTATGTAAAAAGATTATCCTAATATACTACTTTCAATTCCTTGACACCAAACTCCAATGCCTCTTTTACATCTTCCATATATATGTCCATCCGTCCTTGTGTGATGGCTCCTCCCCTATCTTCACAAGTGAATGTTTCATCAAAGTAAGGAATGTACACCTCTGTACCAAACGATAAAGATGGCGGACAGGCAATCGTTTCCCCTTCCTGGACTTTGGTTCCCGATGCTGTAATGCCATAAGCCGGGTCTCCTGGTTGTTTTCCGGTTGATTCATAACCAGCCGTATAAGCAGTTACTTTATAGGTTTCTCCCTTTGCGTCAGGAATCTTGATCGTTTGTCCGGAAAAAATAACATCCGGGTTGGTAATGGAGGAGTTATACTCCAGCAAAGAATCTACGCTAACATTATGTTCCATTGAGATTTCCGACAATACATCGCCGGATTGAACCGTGTACTTGCTGCTTGCAGATACTTCTCCTGCAAATAAAATGAATCCAAAAGTTAGTAATGTGACTAGTGTTAAATGTTTAATCATAATAACCTCCTATGTTTTATCTGCTAAAGATATCGCATAGAAGGCTATTTCTTTTGGAGGTCTTAACAGAATTGAAACATAGATGTAAAAGTTCTTTATGGCTGGCAAGCATTAACATTTTCTAACTTGAATTATAATTCGGCTGTTAATTACTCGGAATTATCTTGGCTATCTTAGAGGACCAATACTTAATTAATATCAACTCAGACAACATCATTTACTTATGGTACGGTTCCCCCCTATTTATCCGAAACGACCGATACACCTGCTCCACGAGCACCAAACGCATCAGCTGGTGCGGAAATGTCATCTTGGAAAATGACAAAGCATAGTCACTGCGTTTTTGCACTTGGTCGCTCAATCCTAATGATCCGCCGATCACGAAAGCGATTTTGCTTTTGCCGTGGGTTGCCAATTTATCTAGTTTGGCTGCCAATTGTTCAGAAGTTAACATATCGCCCATTATTTCCAGGGAAATAACGTAGGAATCTGTCGAAATTTTGGAGAGGATTTTTTCTCCTTCTTTCCGTTTTACCTCTACCATCTCTGCCTCGCTCATGTTTTCCGGGGCTTTCTCATCCGGTACTTCGATGATTTCGATTGTGGCATAAGCTCCCAGCCGCTTCACATATTCCTGGATTCCTTGCTTTAAATACTTTTCTTTCAATTTGCCAACTGCAATAATAGAAATTTTCATTTATCATTCATTCCTTTGCTATGCTACTTTCATTTTATCAAATCTCCTGAAATTCCCCTAATTGATTTAGCCTTCCTCATAGCTTACGCTTAATAGAGATCCAGTTTTAACATTAGGAGGCTATAAAATGGAGAGAATTATCTTTATCGAAACAGGGACAGGCATCGATGTCCATGGACAAAATATTACAAAGGCGGCTGTCCGGGCTGTAGAAAATGCCATTCATTATAATTCGATGCCGGGAATTCGCCATTACTTACCAAATCAATCTCTCGATAACATGAAGGTAACAGTTAAACTTGCGGTTCCAACTGATAAGGAAAAACTGGACCATGAACGAATCAAACAGGAAATTCCTTATGGAACAGTAAGTATCGAAGTGATGGACGGCGGAATGGCTACAACCAGCGGTATCGTTCTGAAAGACAAAGAAGATAAAAACGATTTAATGTACATCGTCAATGCTTCGGTAGAAGTAGGTTATTAAATGAAAGGGCTCCGATATTGGAGTCCTTTTTTGTCTTCTTATGTTGTTACGCAAGGAATTTTTTTACTCATTTAGGGAAAATCAAGACTATAACTTGTATTTAACCAAGCTAGGAGGATGGACATGCATGAGTTTGATTTACACCATATTTTTTCTATCGGCCTGATTCTAGTCATGATAGCTGCAGGAATCACAGCAATCGCCAAGAAATTCAAGCAGCCGTATCCCATTGCCCTGGTCATCGTGGGAGCAATCATAGGTTTAATTAACGTGCCTGTACTTGAACCTCTGAAAGACTTCGCTACCGAAGGAGAAATATTCAATTTCGCCATTATCACTCTTTTCCTGCCTGCCTTGCTTGGGGAGGCAGCTTTGAAACTGCCATTTTCCCACTTACGGGAAAATAAAACACCGATTATCGCATTGGCGTTTGCCGGCACACTGTTGTCGTTCATCATCATCGGTTTTTCTTCAATGTGGCTCTTACAATTGACACTGCCCGCTGCCTTTGTGTTTGCCGCTGTCATGAGTGCGACCGATCCGGTCAGTGTCTTGTCTATCTTCAAAAGCGTCGGCGTCCATAAACGGCTCGCCACCATCATTGAAGGAGAAAGCTTGTTTAATGACGGGCTGGCGGTCGTGCTGTTCAACATTTCCGCTTTTTATTTACTTTCCTATACAGAGCTGGGATTACTGGGATTTGGTTACGGATTATGGGAGTTCATCAAAGTGGTTTCACTTGGTCTTATGATCGGTGGTGCATTGGGTTATGCCGTATCCAGGCTTACCAAATATTTCGATGACTACCCGCTCGAAATCATCTTCAGTATCATTCTTTTTTATGGGGCTTTTCTGTTGGCAGAAAGCGTAGAAGCATCTGGTGTGATTGCGGTCGTCGTGTCAGCTCTTATCCTTGGGAACTATGGTTCCAAAATCGGCATGAGCCCTACTACCAAACTAAACATCAACAATTTCTGGGATGTTATTACCTTGCTGGCGAATTCGATTGTCTTTCTGATGGTAGGGTTGGAAATTACCAGAATCGACATGACGGATAAATGGGGATTTATAGCTTTGGCAATTCTGCTTGTACTTGTGGCAAGAAGTGCTGCCGTGTACACCAGCCTTGCTTTTATTAAAGATGTACCGGCATCCTGGAAACATACCTTGAACTGGGGCGGGTTAAAGGGATCTTTATCAATAGCGCTTGTCTTAAGTCTTCCAAGGGATTTTGCCGGTCGTGAAGAAGTACTTATTTTTGCGTTCAGCATCGTCCTGTTCTCGCTTGTCTTACAAGGGCTATCCATAAAACCGCTAATATCCTGGTTAGGGGTGAACAAAAAGGAAAAAGGGTATCACGAATATGAAGAACTCATTGCCCAGGCCCATGCACTGAAAATCGCTATCTTTGAAGTGAAAAAGCTGGAAGATAATTTCATGACGACTGAAATCGTCACACAGGAAGTCCTTAGCCAATACAAGCAACAGCTCGATACATTACAAACAAAAATTGAGGAACTTTATAATAAATATCCAGAGTTGAAACAAAAACAGATGAACACATTGAAAAAGCATTCTTTATACGCCCAGCATGAAGCGATTGAGCATCTATTGACAGAAGGAATCATTTCCCCGGAAGTGGCTGAACAAGAGATAGGCAAGATAACAAACAAGCTGGTAGAGATGGAAGGATCCCATTAATACCTGGACGAATCCAATGTTTCTAATGGACAAAGAACGGGAATCGGATTATATATGGAGTTGCTGCTCAGGAACATTGGATAATCATCTGCAAAGGAGAGTTCGATATGGATCAACTTTTATTTGTGCAGACAGGTACCGGTATTGATGTTCATGGTCAAAATATTACGAAAGCAGCGGCACGGGCAGTTGAAGACGCAATTTTGCCTAATTCTATGCCGGGCATTGAGAAGAGCTTACCTGATCAATCTATCGAAAATTTAAAAGTGAATGTAAAACTTGCCGTTCCTCTCGACCGTCAGGAAGTCGATAAAGAGGAAATAAGGAAATTGATTCCTTACGGTTCTGCTACGGTCGAAGTCACCGAAGGCGGAATGGCAACTTCCAGCGGAATCATACTGGAAGAGGAAAATGACGATAATGACTTAATGTATATGGTCAATGCAGCAGTTGAAGTAGGATATTAGTGGAATGGAACCTCCCCCTTTATGCATGGGGGAGGTTTTTTGTTGTATTTTAAAGGGTTTTCATCCAAATTGTCGAAAGAAGTTATGGTGAATGTTTTTTATAGGAGGAAGTTTGAATGGCTTACATACCTGACTCAACCAGATATGAATCGATCCCTTATAACCGATGCGGCAACTCCGGATTGAAGCTGCCTGCGATTTCGCTGGGATTGTGGAACAACTTTGGCGGCGAGGATGTGTTTGAAAATCAGCGTAAAATGATACAACGTGCATTTGATCTTGGGATTACCCATTTTGATTTGGCCAATAATTATGGTCCACCACACGGTTCTGCGGAAGAAAATTTCGGCAGCATCTTGAAGAAGGATTTTATAGGATATCGTGATGAAATGGTGATTTCCACCAAAGCCGGCTTCGGCATGTGGCCTGGTCCATATGGGGATTGGGGCTCTAAGAAATATCTTTGCGCAAGCCTTGATCAAAGTCTAGCCCGTATGAATCTCAATTATGTCGACATCTTTTACCATCATCGCCCGGACCCCGAGACACCGCTGGAAGAAACGATGGCAGCCCTTGATTTGATCGTACGCCAAGGAAAAGCACTATATGTCGGCATTTCCAACTATGGGGTAGAAGATACAAAGAAAGCGATCGATATTCTGAACCAGCAAAAAACCCCGTTCATCATCCACCAGGCATCTTACTCCATGCTGAACCGATGGGTGGAAGATGGATTGACACAGCTTCTCGAAGAGCGTGGGGCTGGGTGCATCGCTTTCGTCCCGCTTGCTCAAGGTCTGTTGACAGACAAGTATTTAAACGGTATTCCGAAAGATTCCAGAGCAGCTAAACAATACATCAAGTCCTTAAACGAAAAAGATATCAATCCTGAAACTATCGAAAAGGTGCAAAAACTGAACGAAATCGCTCAACAGCGCGGCCAGTCGCTTGCACAAATGGCACTTGTCTGGATTTTACAGGAGAAGTCCGTCGTTTCGGCATTGATCGGAGCAAGTAAGGTTTCGCAAATCGAAGAAAATGTGAAAGCATTGGATAATTCCGCCTTTACCCAAGAGGAATTAAATACAATTGAAGATATCCTTAAATAATCGAAACAGCGCCTGAATGGATCATTCGGCGCTGTTTTACTCTGAACTATGGATGAGATACGATAAATTGGGCGTTCCCTTTTAATCGGTATTCTTCAATCGATTGCGGGAGCAGGAAATGATCTCCTTTTTTGATGTCAAAATCTTGGCCATTGACCGACAGACTGGCTGTTCCAGAGAGAACGCTGACTTGCAAGAAGTCACCTTTTCGTTTCTGTTCTGCCGTTCCATCCAAATCCCAATGATAGACGGTGAAGTATTGTTCTTCGACTAAACATTTCTCCTTCAACCCGGCATGCAATTCTTCTTTCTGAGCGATATCGATTGTTTCATGTGGAACAGTCGAAACGGGGATGGCAGAATCCAAATGCAATTCTCTTGTATTTCCCTGATCATCTGTCCTGTCATAATCATATACCCGATAGGTGATGTCCGAACTTTGCTGGGTTTCGAGAATAACAATTCCTTTACCGATGGCGTGGATCGTGCCGCTTGGAACATAAACGAAATCGCCCGGCTTCACTTTCACTTTCCGGAGCAAATCGTTCCATTGCCCGTTATCTACCATTTCCTTGAACTCTTGCCTTGTCTGGGCATGATGGCCAAAAATTATTTCTGCGTTTTCTTCTGCATCGACCACATACCAGCACTCCGTTTTTCCGTATGGTTGATTTTCCACTTCTCTGGCATATTTGTCATCTGGATGGACCTGGACAGAAAGGTCATTGGCCGCATCTAGTATTTTTACCAATAAAGGATAATCTTCTTTGTTTGAATCTGATTTTCCAAACAGGCTGCCATGTTTTTGCCATGCTTCCAACAATGTCATGCCTTTCAATTCCCCATTGGTTATTCTACTTGGCCCGTTTGGATGGGCGGAGATAACCCAGGCCTCACCTGTATGCTGGTAAGGGATGTCATATCCGAATTCCGTGTTCAGTTTCTGTCCTCCCCATATTCGTTCCTGAAAAACTGGTTCTAAAAATATCGGTTCCTTATACATGTTATTGCCTCCCTGTCGACTTCTTATTTCAAATTAAATACTAGGCCTGCAGCTCCGACCACTCCGGCGTTCTGGTCTAACTCTGCCGGGACAATTTCCGTGTTCCTGCCGGCTGGATTTAAGGCATACTGACTGACATATGCCCGAACGGCAGAAAACAAAGGTTCGCCCACCTTTGATACCCCGCCACCAAGGACTATTTTCTCCGGATCAAAGGTGTTGATTAAAGATACAAGCGCTATGCCTATTTTTTGAAAGACATCTTCAATATAGGTTTGTATTTTTTCATCTCGCTGGTGGTACAAATCAAAAACTTGTTCTGTAGTTAAAGGCTTGCCGGCTATTTCCGATCCCCTTTTTCCTATGGCTGTTCCTGAAGCGATGAATTCCAAGCAGCCATATTGTCCACATGGGCATCTGCCGTATGCGGGATCGACAACGGTATGGCCGATATCCCCGGCGTTTCCTCTGGCTCCACCTAACAATTTACCATCTGCAAACAGCCCTGCACCTATTCCTGTACTAATCGTAACATAAGCAAAATTGTCGTTTTCCTTTGCTGCACCCAGCCACTTTTCTGCCATGGCTGCGGCATTGGCGTCATTTTCCAGGATGACTGGAAGGCCGAAATGGTTTTTGACTTGTGCTACGATATCCACGTCCCGCCAGTTTTGAAGATTTGGAGGACAGGAAATCATTCCGTTTTTACTGTCCAACGGTCCAGGGGAACCAATCCCTATTCCGTCCATATCTTCCAAGGAAACTGCTGCTTGTTTGAGTAAGGATTCCACTTCTTGATTGATTTTCGCAATCATGGCCGTCGGTTCGATGGATGTATCTGTCGGAATTTTACTTTGTTCTCTTACCTTACCATACTCGTCTACTAATGCCAGCGCCACTTTTGTGCCACCGATATCTATCCCTATTGCATATGCCATGTCATCACCTTTTCCTATATTAAGTAAGCAAGCGCTCTGGATTTTCGAAAATATATTCCATTACAACTGCCCCAGCCCCGATCAACTGGGAATATTCTGTGAACTCAGAAATCCTTAATCCTGTTTTTCCTTCTTTATCAAACAAACTCTGCTCTTTTACAATGTAACGAATGGTTTCCAGCGCTTTTGGGTAACCATGAATATAAGAACCGCCAACAATAATTTCATCGGGATTGAACAAATTGACCATATTGGCTATACCCGTACCAAGAAAATTGGCAGCTCCCTCCAATAATTGCGTGGCAAGTATGTTTCCTTTGACAGCAGCTCGTATTAAATACGGAAAATTTATCTGTTCGCTGCTTGTTAATTCTGGAAAGGAGTTATTTTTATTTTTCTCGAATGCCTGTCTGGCTTTATCCACAATGGCGATGCCAGAGGCAAAGGTCTCTAAACAACCATGATTTCCACAACTGCATTTCGGACCGTTTACGTCGATTACATGATGTCCTATTTCTCCCGCTCCACTCAGGAATCCCTGTACCAGTTTTTTTTGAAAAAGCAGTGCTCCTCCTATTCCCTGGTCGGCAAGCACATAAAATATATTATTATGGCCTATACTCTTGCCGAACCAATATTCACCAAAAAGAGCAGCATTTGCATCCTTTTCGAGAAGAGTGGGAAGTTGAAACCAATCTTGCAGTGCTTCGACTACTGCTACGTTCTGCACTTTTTCTAAATTTGGGGGAGATAAGATTTTTCCATTCTTTTTATCAATCGGACCTGGAGAAGAGACACCAATTCCATGGATTGCTATGTTATCTGATTCGGAAATGAATAGGGCATCGAGCAATTCGTAGAGAGTTTCTAGTAATCCATCTGCAGTTTGTTGATATCCACTTGTAGCACGTTTGATTATGCTGCCTGTAAAATCCACAACTGCTGCATTGACTTCTTCGACACTAATATCAACACACAACATGCCATGAGCACGGGTATGCAGTTGGTAGAGTGTCGGTTTCCGCCCTCCTTTGGACGAGCCAATCCCCTTTTCCTCTATCAAATTCTCTCGTTCCAGTTCACTGATGATGTTCGAGACAGACATAAAAGACAAACCCGTAATTTCTGCAAGCTCAGCTTTTGAGATTGGAGCATGTCTGAACAGCTGATTTAATAACATGCTGCGATTTGTCTTTTTCCCTTTATCTGCGTATGTAAATGAATTATCTTTGATCGATTACTCCCCCTTTCTTTGGCAATAACTTTTTAAAATGGTTTTAATAAGTTCAGGTTACTATGTATCGACAAAAAAATCAATATGTGGACAAAATCCTTGTCGAATCTAGTCCATTCTTCTTAAAAAGTTATACACAATTTTATTCACAGAAGCTCTTATCCGCATCAAAGAGGACTTTTCCCCACCCTGTGAACAAGTTATCCACTAAACTTATCCACATAATCACACCCCCCGGCCTTTATTTTGTGGAAGAATAAATGTTCGCCACCACATATGGTTTGTTATCTACATTTATATCCACAGGGTGTGAATAATGGTTCTGGTTATTCACATGGGCACAAAAAAAGAACCGGATTATCTCTAAACCCGGTTCTTTTCAATCAATACTCTTGAGAAGATAAATTGACGGTTGTCTCCCTTTGTTCTCCATCACGATAATAAGTGATCGTCATGTCTTCTCCCACTTGTTTTTCTTGATATAAATGTTTTCTCAGCCCGATGACATCTTGTATCGGTTCACCATCCAGCTCTGTTATTACATCAAGTTCCTGAAGACCCGCCTGGTCGGCTGGTGACATAGGTTCAATGCTTCTTAAGTAAATTCCGCCTTCTACGTCCTCTGGAAGCTTTAATGTCCGCTGCCATTCTACTTGGGCTACTTCTTCAAGTGAATAAGCTTCAACGCCCAAATATGGACGTGTAACTGTGCCTTCCTGTTCCAATTGCTCAATAATCGGTACAGCAGAATCAATCGGTATAGCAAATCCGATCCCTTCAACAGAAGACTGAGCAATCTTCATCGAGTTAATTCCGATTAACTGCCCATTCATGTTGATCAATGCTCCACCGCTGTTCCCTGGATTGATAGCAGCATCTGTTTGGATGACTTCAGCCTGCCAGTCGGCACGGCCATCACTATCAAAATCTTGAGGAATTGCCCTTTGTTTGCCACTAATAATACCTTGTGTCACTGATCCGGAAAACATCAATCCTAATGGGTTACCGATTGCAATTGCCGGCTCGCCCACATTGACATTTTCAGAACTGCCCAGTTCGATGACTTTGTCTACCTCAGCTGCGTCCATTTCCAATACTGCAAGGTCTGTAAACAGATCGCTGCCCCGTAATTCTGCGGAAACGTGAGTCTCATCGGACAATACGACTTCCACTTCATCTGCCCCTTCGATTACGTGGTGGTTGGTTACCACATATGCCCGGTCGTTTTCAGTCTTGTATATTACTCCTGAACCTGTTCCAGCTTCCCCGGATTCCTGTTGCTGCCATAAATTTGACTGGGACTGGATATTCACTATTCCGACTACAGCAGGAGTGACTTCACTTACCACTTCCGTAACTTGTGTGGAAATGTCGACATTGACATTCTGGGTGGGTCCAGCTGAACTATTGCCTGCAGCATTGTCTTGTGAAAGCCGGCTTCCCTCCTCTTGTGTCGCTATGTCGTATGGAAGTAAATTGGATTCCAGCAATGTCGGCAATGCCAGTATAATAAGTATTACGCCGATAACCAGGCCCACGAAGGACGGGATCAACCAGCTTGACTTCTTCTTCCCCGATCGCTCAGGCTTGGTATGATCATCATAATAACCCATGGCACACATCCTTTCTTATTTGTCAGACAAGGGAGATATGGGCTTTATCCCCCTTTGACGACAATCCTCTGCTTGAATGTTAATCTATCCATTGATTTTTTCCCTAATTAGCTGAATGGTTAAACCACTTCATATAATGGTGTGGGCATTTTTGGATCTGTGTCATGCAAGCTGATTTTATCACCTATGGTAAATCCATTATCATTCAGATAGTTTTCCACAGACATTCGGGCTAATTCCTTCATATTGTTATCTTTGCTTAAATGTGCCAAATAAATACGCTTTGTTTCATTGCCAATGATATCACTTAAAGCAAGTGCACAGTCTTCATTGGAAACATGCCCGCTGTCGCCTAGGATTCTTCTTTTCACGTTCCATGGGTATCGACCCATCCGTAACATCGAAACATCATGATTGGACTCAAAAATATAGGCATCGGCATTTTCCACTGTTTTTTTAATTCTTTCGGATACATAGCCAAGGTCTGTCACAAGAGCCACTTTTTTCTTATTGTGATGGAAGGTATAAAACATCGGTTCTGCAGCATCGTGTGAAACGCCGAAAGACTCTACATCGATATCGCCAAACGATTTTGTTTCTTCCATGTTGAAAAGAAATTTTTGATCAAGGGATATCTTGCCTATCGATCCTTCCATTGCTTTCCATGTTTTTTCATTCGCGAAAATAGGGAGGTTGTACCTTCTTGCCATGATTCCGAGCCCTTTTATATGATCACTGTGCTCATGTGTCACCAGCAGTCTCGTTATCTCATTCGGATCGATGTTCACTTCTGCCAGCAAACGTTCCATTTCTTTTCCGCTTAAGCCGGCATCAACCAATATCTTTTCTCTCTCAGAAGCTATATAAAATGCATTTCCGGTACTTCCTGATGCAAGTACACTGAAACTTATTGTCATTATTCTCCACTCACCCTTGTTATTTCCAAAATTTCCTCAAGCAACGTAGACACTTCATCCACCAGCGCTTCCTCATTTTCCGTTTCTTCTGTGTCAGGAGAAGCTGTCAGCAACCCATCCGCCGTCTTTTGCAGGAAAGAAATATCCCCATTCGACAGGGAATGACCTTCCACTGCATTGACGAAATAATCCTGGTTTCCATTTATCGTAATCTTCCAAGTAGGAGCATACACTTGCACTTCATTTTCCGTCGAACTCAAAGCTTGATAATATCCTAATTTGTCGGCGGTCACTTCATCATTTACTTTCAAACTGCCCTTTGAGTAGATATTGGCCACCGCATCGCTTGGTTTGATCAACTGTTTCGGTTCGCCTTCCTCGATATCCTCCAGCATTGTTTGAATGTAATGCGTCACTTGATTTTGCTCATTCATGATAAATAGTACATAAGCTGTCTGGCTGTAATATATCGGCAAATCTTGATTGTGCTGGAAAAATATCATCGTATTCGTATCTTCATTCCGGTTCCAAAGATGGTAGTTGGATCCGGATAAAACGGTGCTTTCCAACGTTTCCTGGACAAGATCATTCGTCGTGTCTTCACTCAAGGAAATTGGTTCTTCCAATTTGGAATATAGGACATTGCCGTTAATGATGGCAGCTTCCTGTTCTGTTTTATCCTCGAGTGTTTCAACGTCTTCCAAAGTAAACTGTTTCCTTTTAGCAGAAATATATGACTCATTGACTGTTTCATCAGAAAGATCTTCCAAGCCTTTTATATTATCCGTTATTTTTTCTTCTGTGGAGGAGTCGGAAAGGAGTTCCAAATCCACCTGTTCTCTTTTTTCCACAAATTCCTGCAGAAGAAAAATATTCAGGATCAAAAAACAGAGGATGAATAATGTCTTAATTTGATTCCATTGCAAAACCTTGCCCTCCCCTGTCCAATGTTAAGTCATCCGTTGTCACTACTTCCCAGCCCAGATTGGTTTTAATAAACCACTCTGGAGATAAGATATAGTAGGGATTGTCCGGGGAATCCTTTTCCATGGTATAACCGATCCCGATATCGACAATGGTTTTAGAACTGTATTCCTTGCTTTCCTGCAAGATTTCCCTGATTTGACTGCCATTTCGCAATGTGACAGTCTGTCTGCCTTCTTCGAGAGGGGCCCCAAGCTGAATGGTGGGCCTGATATACTCATATGGTTCCTGGTCCCGATAAGTAACCGATATTGTCGATAGGTTATCGTTATCATAGATAGGCAATCCCTTGTACGCTAAACGATAGGTCACTGTATTACTCGTACTGCTCAACTCGAATAAGTTGAATTCGTAATCCTCTCCTGCCGTCCAGCCTTCATGGTTGTTGATGAAACTCATGCTTTGGTTGATCAATTCTCTTTCATCCATTTGGACAAAGTCTGTCGTTAGCGGGTTGATGAATTCCATATAATTCGAATTATAGACTTTCATCTCTCTCCTGTCGTCTGTATATGTCTCACCGCCGTTGATAAAATTACTGCGGACAACGGAAGGGTCACGGAACAATACATTAATCAACGGATCAATGTCGATTGACTGTGCATAGAAAGCCTTTCTTTCCAATTCCAGAGACTCTGCAGGCAGATAAAGCGACGGCATGTCTTCTTGTTCAAAAATCAAATATTCAGCCAGACTGTCCGTGTCGAAAGCATCAGATACCTGGGCTCTGACTCCTGTATTCAATACTTGGGCGGAAATTCCGTTTCCAGTTTCTGTGTTTAGAAAATAGAGGCGGACAGTCGGCTGGTCATCGACATCCCGATAACTCAGATAAATTCGATTGAAAGCATTTCCCAATATTTCTTCTTGCTGCTCGGTATTAAATAAATCTTTAATAATATTGGCAGGCAACGGGGTCGGGAAGATCACTTCCATACGTGTGTCCTCAGGAGGCATTTCCTCGTCGGTGACCGTATTGAAATGATCGAGAGACCATTGCATCATTCCATCAAAAAAATCTTTCTGCTCGCTCTTTTCCATGAATGAATAATGATCACCGGCACGATGAAAAACAATTTGAGATGGCTCGATAAGACTTCTTTTCGTCTCTTCGATTCCATCTAACTTCGTATTGTATGCGACCTCGTTGTTATCTTCCAGTTCGTCATATTCCGGTTGAAAATTCCATATAGCAAAGGTCAGCAGCAAGCTTAGCGCAATAAGACCGACTAAGACTGCAGACTTTATTGCTTCGATACTCATTTTGCATTCCCCCGCTTCTTCTTCATCAGCGGCAGCGTAAAGAGGACAGTCGTCCCTTTTCCTTCTTTACTCTCAGCCCATATATGCCCTTGGTGACTTTCTACTATTTCTTTCGCTATGGCAAGGCCAAGACCTGTTCCCCCAAGTTTTCTTGAACGTGCTTTGTCCGCCCGGTAAAATCTTTCAAAAATCTTATCCAATTTTTCCGGGGCGATTCCCATCCCTTCATCAGAGATGCTCACCTTGATTCTCATTCTTTCCTTGGATAACCCAAATTTGATTTTTCCTCCTTCAGGGGAGTACTTAATCGCATTGGAAATAATATTGTCAATTACCTGTGTCATTTTGTCCTTATCAAGCCAGACAAAGATATCTTCATTCGGAAGTTTTCTTTCCAGTATGATATCTTCCGACTTATTCATTTCAAAGCGGTCGATGATTTGATGAAAGAAAGACACGAAGTTTACTTTCTCTTTATAGAGATTGCTTTCTTTATGGTCCATCCTCGACAGCTGAAGAAGATCATTGACAAGCCTTATCATCCTGTCTGTTTCATTTTGTGTTACATCGAGGAACCTCGGAGCGATTTCCTCATCTTTCCATGCTCCGTCTGTCAGTGCCTCTATATAACTCCGCATGGTGGTCAATGGTGTACGCAGTTCGTGTGAAACGTTCGATACAAATTCCCTGCGTTCCCTTTCGACTTTCTCCTGTTCGGTAACATCACTTATTACGGTAATAAATCCGGTAACCTGTTCACTTTCATCCAAAACAACGGAGAAGTTAGCCTTAATCAAGAAGAATTCTTCCTCATCGCTAAAATCGATGATCAATGAGCCTGTTTCCTGGAATTCAGATAGATCAGCGCCTCTTTCTTCCAGATTCAGTACTTCGATCAATTGTTGGCCTTTTACCTCTTCAAATGTTTTGTTAAGCAGTCTTGCTGCCGGTTCATTGATAAGCGTGACGGTTCCGTCCTTATCAGCCGCCAGGACGCCATCTGACATATTCGACAATACGGAACTAAGTTTCCTTCTTTCCCCTTCTGTCGTCAGATGTGCCAGTCTTAGTTTATCGTTCATATCGTTAAAGGTAGTCGCAAGCTGGCCGATTTCATCGCCGCCATACACGTTGACTTTTTGGGAAAAGTCTCCGGTTGACATGATTTTAGCCTGCTTTCTCATTTCCGTAATCGGCTTGGTTATCGTACGGGCTACGAGTATACCAAGCAATGCGGATATGGTGATGGCAAGAATCGTCCCATTGGCGAAAATCCGGTTGATTTCCTTTAATTGGTCATAGACTTCTTCGATCGAAGCTTCCATCTTCACAGCTCCGACGGGCTCTCCGCCGTTTTCAATCGGGAAAACCCGGACAAGCGTCCGGTTTTCCGTATTCCGGTTGAGCATAATGGTCGAGTCGGAACGTCCATATATAAGTGCACGCGTTATTCTTGAATCGCCTGTCACCAGTCTGCCCAGCTGGCTTCTGTCAAGCTGGCTTGTCCCGATTATCCGTGACTGTTCATCAATTATCTGGATATTGGTGATCTCTTCACTATCGAAATCGTAAAGCAGCTGCTGTATGTCATCCTGAAGTGTCGGGCCGCTCCCGTCTTCCGGCCGTTCTTTAGCGAACTGTTCTTCGAGATTGTAGGTCAGCAGCCTGACCCGTTCATCGACTGATTCCCTGAAGTTCCCTAACAGCTCTTCTTCTAGATTTTCGGCAAAATAGGCTCCGATCACTTGAATCGCCAGCAATAATAACAAAATATAAATAATAATGAATTTTAAGCGAATAGACTGAAAAAAGCCTACTTTCTTCATAAAACATTACTCCTGTTCCGGGCTGCGCAAATAATACCCAACACCTCTTCGTGTCACAATCCAAACTGGTGTACTAGGATTATCCTCTATCTTTTCTCTAAGCCGGCGAACTGTAACATCTACAGTACGGACGTCTCCGTAATAGTCATATCCCCAAACGGTCTCAAGCAAATGTTCTCTGGTCATCACCTGGCCGATATGTTTGGCAAGATAATGAAGAAGTTCGAATTCCCGGTGGGTCAATTCTACTTGGCTTCCATCTCTTGTCACCGTATAGGCATCAGGGTGAATGACCAGGCTGCCGATTTTGATGTCCTTATTGGCTTTTGCATTGTCTTCCGGTACCACTTGCTGTCTTCTAAGGTTTGCTTTAACCCTTGCGATCACTTCCCTGTTGCTGAACGGTTTGGTGACATAGTCATCTGCTCCAAGTTCCAGCCCGAGCACTTTGTCAATCTCAGCATCTTTTGCAGTGATCATGATAATCGGCATCGTGTGGTTTTTTCTTATTTCACGGCAGACTTCATTTCCATCCTTGTTTGGAAGCATGATGTCAAGCAGCAATAAGTCCGGGTTTTCTTTTTCTGTCAATTCAATCGCTTCGTCCCCGTCATATGCACATACTACATCATATCCTTCTTTCTCGAGGTTGAATTTCAATATATCTGCAATCGGTTTTTCGTCGTCTACTACAAGAATCTTCTGACTCATGTATTTCACATCCCTTTTCCGCATACTTATGATAATGACATTCTATCGCATTTCTTTCTGATTGTCTTTGTAATTACCCAGACTGCCGGAATTCCTCCCGTAGACAAGTAACTGTACAAAAGCCCTTGTCATCAGTTTGACAAGGGCTGCATTGGTGTAATAATCATCGTTGTTATTTATTTATCAGCATTACATAACGGGCTGTTTTCTTATGAAATAGATATAATCTATCTCTCTTATTTTACTATCATCAGGGACATTTTGTCTAGTCCATGTATTTATATGTCAGCCTTTGACGATTAGCTGTAAACACTGCGAACAACATTCGTCTGTGACCTGTCCGGGCCAACCGAGAAGACGGATAGTGGAATGCCTGTCAATTGAGAAATCCGCTCTACATAATGACGCGCATTTTCCGGAAGGTCGCCGAGGCTTTTGACGTTTGTGATATCTTCTTTCCAGCCAGGCATTTCTTCATATACAGGTTCACATTCTGCCAATTGTTTCAGACTGGCAGGGAATTCGTCGATAATTTCCCCTTTATAGCGATACGCTGTACAGATTTTCACTGTTTCGATACCTGTCAACACATCGATGGAATTCAAAGACAAGTCTGTTATGCCGCTGACACGACGTGCATGTCTTACTACGACACTGTCGAACCATCCGACGCGACGCGGACGCCCGGTGGTAGTACCATACTCCCTGCCTACTTCTCTGATTTGCTCGCCAATTTCGTCATGAAGTTCTGTCGGGAATGGACCGTCGCCGACACGGGTCGTATATGCTTTGGATACACCGACAACATGATCGATTTTTGACGGGCCGACACCGGAGCCAATTGTCACACCACCGGCGATCGGATTGGAAGAAGTCACAAACGGGTATGTTCCCTGGTCGATATCCAGCATGACTCCCTGAGCTCCCTCAAAAAGCACTCGGCGCCCTTCATCCAATGCGTCATTCAGGACAACGGAAGTATCGCATACATACTTCTTCAGCTGCTGGCCGTATTCATAGTATTCCTCCACAATGTCTTCCACTTCGATCCTGTCTGTTTCATATACCTTCTCAAACAGACGGTTCTTTTCTTTCAAGTTTTGTTCTACTTTCTCTTTAAAGGATTCTTTATCAAGCAAATCGGCGATCCGGATACCTACACGGGCCGCTTTGTCCATATAGGCAGGACCGATTCCTTTTTTGGTTGTACCTATCTTATTGACACCTTTTTCTTCTTCTTGAAGAGCATCCAGCTTTAAATGGTATGGAAGAATGACATGAGCACGGTTGCTGATACGCAAATTGTCTGTATCCACATTCCGCTCGTGCAAATACTTCAGTTCTTCTAACAGTGCTTTTGGATTAATGACCATGCCATTGCCCAGTACACACGTCTTATCATTAAAAAAGATCCCTGAAGGAATCAAATGTAATTTATACGTAATGCCATCGAATTTGATCGTATGGCCGGCATTGTTACCACCTTGGTATCTAGCCACCACTTCTGCATTTTGTGACAAAAAATCCGTTATCTTACCTTTACCCTCATCGCCCCATTGGGTTCCTACTACAACTACTGAGGACATACAGGCACCTCCGCCATTTTAATTTATTCGTTATGTTTGACAAAGTTAGTTTATCAATCAATATCAACTGTGTCAATTGAACATACGAACATTAATCGAATACAATTAAAATTTCGTTCGTATTAACTAGATTTCAAGAAAAAAAACAGGCATAGTTTGCCTGCTTGTTTCTTACTAGAATATTAAGTTCCCGCCCCGGCTGCTCCAACGGGAGGAATATCGCTCTCTTGATAACGATGATCCAAATCTACGAATTTATTATACTCTTTCACAAAAGCCAGCTCTACAGTGCCGACCGGGCCGTTACGTTGTTTTGCAAGTATGATTTCAATGATATTCTGCTTCTCTGATTCCTGATCATAGTAATCATCCCGGTATAAGAACCCGACAATGTCGGCATCCTGCTCAATACTTCCGGATTCCCGCAAGTCGGACATCATTGGTCGTTTGTCCTGACGGGATTCCACACCACGGGATAACTGAGAAAGGGCGATCAGCGGTACATTCAATTCTCTTGCCAAGGCCTTCAAGGACCTGGAAATCTCTGAAACTTCCTGCTGTCTGTTTTCCTTGGAATTGGCGCTTCCCTGGATCAACTGCAGGTAATCGATCAATATCATGCCAAGGCCATGCTCTTGCTTCAACCTTCTACATTTGCTTCTGATTTCGCTGACACGGATACCAGGGGTGTCATCAATAAAAATTCCGGCGTTTGAGAGACTCCCCATTGCCATGGTCAGTTTGCCCCAGTCCTCCGCTTCAAGACTTCCTGTTCTGAGCCGCTGTGCATCAATATTCCCTTCCGCACAAAGCATACGGGACACCAGCTGGTCAGCTCCCATCTCGAGACTGAAGATGGCAACATTCTCTTCGGCGTGGATTGCGACATTCTGGGCAATATTAAGAGCGAATGCCGTTTTCCCTACAGATGGACGGGCTGCGATGATAATCAAATCGTTTCGCTGGAAGCCGGAAGTGATCTGGTCAAGATCCCGGTATCCAGTGCCGATTCCCGTAATCGCCGCATTGTGTTGGTGTAGCTGTTCGATATTATCATAGACATCTATTAAGACATCTTTTATATTTTGAAACGCCCCGGAATTCTTCCGTTGCGATACTTCGAGGATGTTTTTTTCCGCTTCGTTCAAAACGTCACTTACTTCATCTTCCTTCGAAAAACTGTCTGTGACGATATCTGTTGCTGTGCGGATCAGCCTTCTTAACAAAGCTTTCTCTTCAACAATCTTACTGTAGTATTCTATATTCGCTGCTGTCGGTACAGAATTGGCCAAATCACTCAAATAAGAGACTCCACCCACTTCATCCAAAACTTTGGCATTGGACAGGGCAGTTGTCACTGTAACCAAATCGATAGGTTCCCCTTTGTCCGACAGATTCATCATCACACCAAAAATTCTTTGATGGCTGGCACGGTAAAAGTCGTCTGCCATTAATACCTCGGATGCTCTCGACAAAGCATCAGGCTCCAAAAAAATTGCTCCCAAAACAGCCTGTTCTGCTTCGATATTATGAGGGGGTGTACGGTCATTCCATACTTCACTCATTGCTGTTCCTCCTTTAATTTTGGGAAGAGAAAGTGAGCTGCCATCCACTCAAGTGGAAAAGCAGCTCCTATTTGAAAACTTTTAAATCAGATACTAGTTTTATATGATCTGAATCTGTTTTTATTACTCTTCTGTCACGTGAACTTTCACGGTTCCTGTCACTTCCGGATGGATTTTCACAGGAACATTTGTATAACCCATAGCGCGGATCGGATTATCCAATTCAATTTTTCGCTTATCTAACTTGATTTTATGGGTTTTCTTCAATTCTTCGGCAATTTGTTTGCTCGTTATGGATCCGAACAATCTGCCGCCTTCCCCTGATTTTGCTTTCAGCTCAACCGTCAGGTCAGCCAGTTGCTCTTTCAATCGTTTCGCTTCGTTCACTTCTTCTTGTTCTTGCTGTTTTTCTTTGTTTTTCTGGGCTTCCAATGCCTTCATGTTTCCACCGGTGGCTTCCACAGCCATGTTGTTTTTCAAAAGATAATTACGGGCATATCCGTCAGAAACATTCTTCACTTCACCTTTTTTGCCTTTACCTTTTACGTCTTTCACGAAGATTACTTTCATTCTGAGTCTCCCCCTTCAAAATACTCATCGATAATCTCTTTCAACTGGATGCTTGCATCCTCAATTGTTGTGTCATCTAACTGGGTGGCGGCATTCGTCAGATGCCCGCCTCCATTCATTCTTTCCATGATCACCTGGACGTTCACATCACCGAGCGATCTGGCACTGATTCCAATCCGGTCATCCGACCTTTCGGAAATGACAAAGGAAGCTACAATGCCACTCATGGTAAGCAGTGTATCGGCAGCTTGCGCAATGAGGACCGGACTGAATGTTTCTCCCGGTTCACCCTCAGATATCGCAATCCCGTCACGGTATATCTCCGTATGTTCAATCAAACGGCTCCGCTTCACAAATACATCCAGTTCTTCCTTCATAAACTTCTGCACCAATACGGTGTCGGCGCCTTTTGACCTCAAATAGGAAGCTGCATCGAATGTACGGGAACCAGTCCTAAGTGTAAAGCTTTTCGTATCAACGATGATACCCGCCAACAGTGCGGTCGATTCCAACATGCTCAATTTAAGATTTTTCGGCTGGTACTCAAGCAGCTCCGTCACCAACTCAGCAGTAGAAGAAGCATATGGTTCCATATAGACGAGCGTTGGATGATTGATGAATTCCTCTGCACGGCGATGGTGGTCGATCACGACAACATGCTCTGTTTTGCTGAGCAGTTTCTCTTCGGCGACCATGGAAGGTTTGTGCGTATCGACAACTACCAGCAGCGTGTTTTTCGTAACTGTGTCCAATGCATCGTCAGGATCTACAAAGTAATTGCTCAATTCCTCATTCGCATTGATTTCTTCTACCAAGCGCTGAACTCCTGTATCGATGTCCTCAGGGTCCATAATGATTCTCCCAAGTACATCGTTGGCCTGGGCTATTTTCAAAATACCTATAGCAGAACCGATCGAGTCCATATCGGGTGACTTGTGACCCATAATTAAAACCTGATCACTTTCCTTGACAAGTTCTTTCATGGCATGGGAAATAACGCGGGCCCGGACTCTCGTACGTTTTTCCATCGGATTTGTTTTTCCGCCATAGAAACGCACCTTTCCTGATTCTTCTTTAATGGCAACCTGGTCTCCACCACGGCCCAAGGCAAGATCGAGACTCGACTGGGCAAGTTCTCCGAGAGAAGGGATGGATACCCCGCCAAGACCGACGCCGATACTCAGGGTCAATGGAACATTTTTATCGGAAATCAGTTCTCTGACTTCATCTAAAATTTCAAATTTGGTTTTCTCGAGCCGGCCTAGAATCTGCTGATTCATAACGGCAAGGAAACGTTCTTGTGAAGTTCTTTTCAAATAAATCCCGTAATCAGTCGACCATTCATTCAAAATCGACGTGACTTTCGAGTTTATTTGGCTTTTTGCTGTATCATCCATCGCCTGGGTAATTTCTTCATAGTTATCCAGAAAGATGATGCCGATCACAGTCTGTTCATTATGATATAGGTTCTGGATTTCTGTCTGCTTGGTTCGGTCGAAAAAGTAAAGGAGCCTTTCATCGCGTTTATAGAGCACCTGAAACTTGTAATCAGCAATCCCAAGCCATATTTCATTTTTATTATCCTTTATTTGCGGTATCAACTCATCCGACAGGTCGCTGAGCGGTTTTCCGACAAGTGTATCTTCTTCTTTCAACCGGTTCATATAAGGATTCGTCCATTCAATAAGATAATCCTCACTGAACAGCACAATCCCAATCGGCATTTCGAGCAATGCTTCTTCCCCGACCTTTTTGACCCGGTAGGAAAGCGTCGAAATATACTCCTCTGTTTCATTGATCAATACTTGTTCCTGCCTAATGCTATAAAACAAAGAGGCCGCCAAAAAAACAGTCATGATAATGCCCAGCATCCATTGATAATACCAAATCAGTACAAGGAATACTAAGCACAAAGAATAAATCACCAGCAGATGACTGCCCATTTTTGGCTTTTTAAATTGTTCCGGCATAAAAGTCAGCTCCTAAATCTCTTTTCTGAGCTTAATTTTGATTATTATTCAATCTATCTCTTAATTGGAATCCTAAATCAATTATACCTAAGATTCTCATAAGATACAGTCCTATAATAGGAAAAAGAATAACAATTATAATAGCAATAATTGGTAGTGCCTTCGTTGATTTTTTGTTTTTTGCATAAAAGAATACAAAAGACAACCCCTGCAAAGCTATAAACAATCCTGCCAAATGGACAACGTTGTCAGCCCCTGTATAGAGAGCAGAACCAGGTTCCGACATTATCCAGGTGACCAAAAGACCGCCAAAATAAATCCATAGGACGGCCAGTGGAAGTCTGAAGTTCCGGAATGGCGGAAACTTCAGCTCTTGTTTGTCCAAGCGGTTAATCAGTCTATATCCAATCCACTGGGTTAGAAAACCAAAGAAAACAGCAATGACAACCAGAATTACCGGCAGCAGATTGATCACTTGATTCATCTGATCGGTGATCATGCTCATATCCTGTTCCGTTAGATTCATGCCCAAATCGGTCAATAATTGCTGGCTTGTCTCCATCGATTCCTCTACAGACTGATTGATTTCCTGGACAATATTGATGGAAAACAACCATTGAATATAGATGAAAGTTGTAACCAGCCCTATTACAAAGCCAATACTGCCTCTAGCCCACGTTTCATATGGACTCAACCTTTGGTGAATGGCACTCCCGATCAGTCCTCCTCCCAATCCAGCCATAACGGTTAGGGGGAAAGAAACAACTGTGACAAACAAGGAAGAAACCATGGCGGCTGCGACCACCATCATGGCTGCGGGTTTCCAGCCTTGTCTCGACGCAAAGAGGAGAAATGGCAAAGGAAGAATAAATAGAGCAATCATTTCCAGAAAGGGGACGAAGATAGTGATAAATAATAATAGTAAATAAAGAGCAGTTAATACTGCACCCTGTTTTAATAATGTTTGATTCTTCACTTATGTGGCACCTCGTTCGTTCAACTCATTCTGCTACCTAAAAAAGAAAACCTTCCAGTTCTCTTTCAAGCAACATCCTTATTTCAGAAAAAGCACAGCTCCTGTGTGCTGTGCTGACTAGATTATCAGGATGCCTGGATACATATCCGGCATTACTTTTCCTTTCGTCTACTAACCGATTATAAACGATACAAACGGACATTTACAAATCATACTTATTCTATCTCCAATAGATATGAAAAAACGATGACTGGAAATATATCCGAAAAAGACCGCTTCTCCATTTACTTATTTGTCGATTCTTAGTAAGCTAACGTTATCTTAAAAAGTAGAAAGGATGGGGAGCAGACATGTTGAAAGCAATCCTTTTTGATTTGGATGATACGCTGCTTTGGGACAAAAAAAGTGTGGAAGCTGCATTTTCTGCAACGTGCCAGTTAGCAGCTCAGAGATATGACATTGATCCCGGACAATTGGAACAAGCCGTAAGGGAACACGCGAGGGAGTTATATGCTTCCTATGAAACCTATGAGTTCACCAAAATGATAGGCATCAATCCGTTTGAAGGTTTATGGGGAAACTTTCTCGACGAGGAAGACAATTTTCGCAAAATGAAAGAAATCGTTCCCATCTACCGGAAAGACGCCTGGAGAAAGGGACTGCAATCCCTTGGAATCGACGACCGGGAATTCGCCTATGAATTGGCAGAAAGGTTCCCTGTCGAAAGGAAGAAACATCCTTTTACATATGAAGAAACTTTTGAGGTTCTTGATAACCTTCATGGGAAATACAAGCTTTTGCTGCTAACCAATGGTTCGCCAGATTTGCAAAATACGAAGCTGGAGCTCACACCGGAAATCGGTCCCTACTTCGACAGCATCATCATCTCCGGTGGTTTCGGTAAAGGCAAACCCGATCCTTCCATTTTCGAGCATGCCCTTGAGAGTTTATCTATCCATAAGGAGGAAGCAGTGATGGTCGGCGATAACTTGATGACAGATATACTCGGTGCTTCCCGTGCCGGAATCAGGTCCGTCTGGATCAACCGCAACCACAAGGCTGCAGGTGATGTGACGCCTACCTTTGAAATCAACCATCTCAATGAGCTTTTTCCCATTCTTGATAAAATTAACCAGGAATGACTTCTACACATAAAAAAACAAGCACTCCGCCATGTGGAGTGCTTGTTTTTTTAGAATCTTTTCGTAAGTATTATTGCTTATTAATTTCATCTTGAGGGAAACTGCGACATAGTGACATTTTTATTTCCTGTTATTCTAATGATTGTTAAGCGCATGCACTCGCTGCGGCAGAACACTTCGCTGTCAGGGGCTTTCTGAAAGTTTTGTTAAGGAATACCACATGTTAGACATACTTTTAAGATCACTTCTCACCTAATCAGAAAACTTTACCGAGCTGCGGAAAAATGCGAGACTCCTGTGGGAAAGGAGCAGTCTGAAGACCCCGCAGTGATGCGCCTGCGTCTTCTAGTATCGCTTCGTAGTAAGATTCCTCGGCGCATGGTTTTCGGTGGGACGAGTAATCGCAGTCCCAAGGGAGCAAAGGAGCCTACTCAAGTAGTACCCTGGCTGAAGCGTTCCCCACGGAAAGCGAGTGTTTTTTCGCAGCGCCGGCTCAGTACTCAATCCGAAAAGGATGATAGGAAGCCACACTCAAGTTATGTCGCAGTTTATGGTAATCCAGAAAAAACGATCTTTTTGAAAACAGTCTTTTTTTATAAGTCAATTCCGGTGACATCATATATGTCCGCCAACTGTTGGAGCTGTTCCAGTCCTTCTTTTTCCAATTGTTTATCAATGGTCAGCATCATGATTGCATCCCCACCGACATTCGATCTTCCCACCTGCATGGTTGCAATATTGATATCCTGCTCTGCAAGAAGGCTTCCTACTCTTCCAATCGCTCCCGGCTGGTCTTTATGATGGATAAACACAATGTGTCCTTCCGGGGTGACATCCACGATGTAATCATCCACTTTGACGATTCTTGGACCAAGCCCGTTCAAAAGGGTCCCTGACACCTGCCTGGTTCCTGATTTCGTTCTGGCTTCAACGGTCAGCAAATTGGTAAAACCTTTGGTGGTTGTCGTTTTGTGTTCATTAATCCGGATTCCTTTTTTCTCCGCAAGGAAAGAAGCGTTGACATCATTAACATGCTCGCCCAGATGGCGTTTCAATATCCCTTTTACTGTGTTTCGTGTCAGAGGAGCCGTTTCCAGCTCAGAAAGCTCGCCAGAATAATAGATTGTAATCTCTTCTGTAACCTCCTCGGTCAAATCGGTCAAGAACCGGCCCAGTTTTTCTGCCAAATTGAAGTATGGTTCTATCCTTGTCATGATTTCCTTCGGTACAGATGGCAGGTTGACAGGGTTCTTGGCAAGACCCCCGGTTAAGAAGCTGACCACATCGTAACTGACATCTACAGCGACACTTTCCTGTGCTTCAACCGTGCTGGCCCCTAGATGAGGAGTGGCAATCACTTCGGGAAGTTCCAACAACTTATGATCATAAACAGGCTCTTCTTCAAAAACATCCAAGCCCGCTCCTGCTACTTTCTTGGATAATATGGCTTCATAGAGAGCATCTTCATCAATTATGCCGCCCCGCGCACAGTTGACGATTTGCACGCCTTCCTTCATGTTTTCAAAAGCCTCCGCGTTGATCAGATGCTTTGTTTCCTTCAATAGTGGTGTATGGACGGTAATGAAATCAGCTGCTTGCAGCACTTCTTCCAATGTTCCGTACCCGATGCCCATCTTTTCGGCCTTTTCCTCGGTCAAAAACGGATCATACGCAACTACATTCATACGCTGCCCTTTCGCTCTGTAAGCAACTTCAGCGCCAATCCGGCCGAGCCCTACAATACCAAGGGTTTTATTTTTCAACTCCACCCCTACATATTTTTTTCTATCCCATTTCTGGTTCTTCAATGAGTAGTACGCCTGTGGAATATTTCTAGCAAGCGACATAATCATGGCCATTGTATGCTCTGCTGCTGAGTTGGTGTTTCCATCCGGTGCATTTACGACAATTACTCCATGCTCTGTGGCTGCCTCTAAATCGATATTATCGACTCCGACACCAGCCCTTCCGATGATTTTCAATTTAGTGGCTTTTGTGATGATATCCCTTGTGACTTGGGTCTGGCTTCTGACAATCAATGCATCAAAATCTCCAATTTTGCTGCCAAGTTGCTCTGGAGTCAAGTTTGTTTCTACTACGACATTCATATCCTTTGCTGCCCGAAGCGGCTGAATGCCTTCTTCACTAAGTGGATCGCTGATTAGTATGTTAAACGCCATGGTTAGACCTCCTAAGTATTTATCCTACGAATTTCTTTTTTCGTTTTCGTTTTTCAGTTTCTTTTCTATCGTTCTATACTACCCATTTATAAGACACCTGACAAATAACCACGCTCCTTCCTCTTTACAACCAAAAGCCCATTTTTTATTTTTGCGTGGGGCGTATAAACCATAAACTGCGACATAACTGGCCTCATCCTAATCAGTCGACTGCTGCACGACCGCTACGGCAGAACACTTCGCTTTCCGCGGGCACGGCCTCAGCCAGGGGGCTACTTGAATAAGCTTCCCTGCTCCCTTGGGTCGAGGAATTCGCTACGAAGCTGAACTGGAAGACGCAGACCCATCACTCGGGGTGTTCGGACTCGTGGGACTGCGATTATTCGTCCCATCTAAAACCCTTGCTGTTCCCACAGGAGTCTGCATGTTCTGCCTTCGCTGGTAGGGATTTTCTGAATTTTGATGTTAGGAATACTTATGTTAGACATACTTTAGAACAACTTCTCACTTATTCAGAAAATCTAACGAAGCGGAGGAAAAATGCGACACTCATGGGGGAAGAGCAGCTTCCGAAGACCCCGCAGTGAGTGCTTTTTGCTCAAGAGGAGGCTGAGGTGCTGCCCCCGGAAAGGGAGTGTTTTTCCGTAGCGCTGGACTACCACTCAATTCGAAAAGGGTGGAAGAAAGCCACACTGAGAGTTATGTCGCAATTTGCCTCTAAGCCGAAGCTTATCAAAGCTTTTACAGCCAAAATAAAAAACTTCCCGTCCCTTGCTTTGGCAAGGGGCGAAAAGTTTATAGTTCACGCGGTACCACCCTTTTTTCACTGCCCTTTTTTGCAAGGACAGCCTTCATTGGCGCCATGGGTAACGGGCATGAACCGGACAGATCTACTCGTGCTTCAATCTATCTATTCCAAAGTGCTATCTGTTAAGTAGAAACACCGGTTCACACCATCCACCAGCTCTCTGAAGTTTCGTAACATAACGGCATTGTCTTCTTCTACATAGTTTATGTATTAAGTTGAATTTTGAATTTATCATAGCAGAAATATCATTATTGTCAATATATTTCGTCAATTTAATTTTTGGCTTGAAGACAAACAACACGACTTGCAAACGTTCTCTTCGTTGGTAACAGTGTTTTTTCCGTATGTTGTAAAAAAGCAATGAAAAATAACAGAAGACACTTCTAATCTCTGGTTTAGAAGTGTCGGGTAATATCAGTCAATTTCTATCTGGTTATACTTTCTTTCTTCTTTCGGCCCTCTGATTTCCAGAATGCCATCCCTATATTTTGCCTTTATTTTCTGTTTCCGGACCGTATAGGGCAGTTGTACAATTCTTTCTGCGCCCTGCATGCGTCTCTCTCTGCGATAATAATTGCCTTTTTCGTTTATTTCTTCCTTTTCCCGTGTATCTGTAATTGCTATTTTGACTTGTTCATTGAAAGCTTCGATATTGATTTGCTCTTTTTTCACCCCGGGAAGGTCTGCCTGTATAACCCATTCCGTTTCAGTCTCGAACAAGTCAATCGGGATACTGCCCTTTCCAAAAAAAGGCCTTTGCAAAAATGAATCAATGGAATCCAATAGCCTGTTTTGTGAGGCATTCATAAAGAATTCTTCCATTTGCTGCATTGGATTGTTCATGGCAGGTCGCCTCAGTTCCCTGTCCCTGTCTCTTTTATTATGCTGGTCTTCCATGATAATCCCCCTTCCCCAATCATGATATATTCCCTATATAAACTATGACGGTGAAGGGAAACAGGTGCAGACGAATGACCCGACATCTACCCCTAGACAAGAAAAATCCCCATAACCTCAGGTTATGGGGATTCCTTCTCTATTACTCAGTCACGTATGGCAAAAGAGCCATTTGACGAGCGCGTTTGATTGCTCTAGTCAATTTACGTTGGTATTTTGCAGAAGTTCCAGTTACACGACGAGGAAGAATTTTTCCACGCTCAGAAACGAAACGTCTTAGCAAATCAACATCCTTGTAATCGATATGCGTGATACCATTCGCTGTGAAATAACAAACCTTACGACGTTTTGCACGACCACGACGAGCTGCCATAGCTATTACCTCCTTTAGATTATTTGTTTTAAGCTACCGTTTTACCGTTAGAACGGTAGATCATCATCTGATATATCAATAGGTTCTCCGCTGTCTCCAAACGGATCCTCTTGGTTCTGTCTTGAATAGTCATTGTTGTTTGATTGGTTCTGATTCGGCTGGAATCCAGATGAACCTTGTCCTCCACCTTGGGAAGAACCTTTGGTTTCAAGGAATTGAACAGTATCTGCCACGACTTCGGTAATAAACACTCTCTTACCATCTTGTCCATCAAAGCTGCGGGTCTGAAGGCGTCCGTCCACTCCAACTAGGCTTCCTTTACTCATAAAGTTTGCCAGGTTTTCAGCGGCTCTCCTCCATACAACGCAATTAATGAAATCGGCTTCTCTGTTTCCTTGCTGGTTAGAAAAAGGTCGATTGACGGCTAACGTGAAATTAGCCACTGCTACTCCATTTGGTGTATAGCGTAAGTCTGGATCCTTCGTCAACCTGCCGACAAGTACGACACGATTTAACATCAGAACCACTCCTTATTGTTCGTCTTCACGAATAGCAATGTGACGAATAATGTCATCAGAGAACTTCGCTTGACGATCGAATTCGTTAATGGCGTTTTGGTCGCCTTTAAAGTTAATCAATACATAGTAGCCATCACGATAGTCGTTGATTTCATAAGCAAGACGTTTCTTGCCTTTCTCGTCAACTTTATCGATTTCCGCTCCATTATCAGTAAGAATGTTGTTAAAACGCTCAATCAAAGCTGTTTGAGCTTCCTCCTCGATGTCTGGGCGGACGATGTACATGATTTCATAGTTTCTCATCCGTTTGCACCTCCTTTTGGACTTAGCGGCTCCTTTTTTTAAAAGGAGCAAGGAGTAATATCATTTCATTACTCACAATGCTGTATTATATCAAAGATAAATAGAATGCGCAAGCACCGATAAAAACTGTGCTTTCAAAGAAGTATCCTTCCTTACACATTAAAGCGGAAATGGATGACATCCCCGTCTTTCACCAAATAGTCTTTACCTTCCAATCGAACTTTCCCTTTTTCTTTCGCGGCGTTCATCGAACCTGCCTCAACCAAATCATCATAGGAAACCGTCTCTGCTCTAATAAAGCCTCTTTCAAAGTCTGTGTGGATAATGCCTGCTGCTTGTGGAGCTTTAATTCCTTTTCGGAATGTCCACGCACGGACTTCCTGTTCACCGGCAGTAAAGTAAGTCGCTAGTCCCAACAGCTGATAAGCTGCTTTGATCAACTGATCCAAACCGGATTCCTTAATTCCAAGCTCTTCAAGAAACTCAGCCTTTTCTTCCCCTTCTAGTTCTGCAATTTCTGACTCGACTTTTGCACTGATGACGATTACTTCGGCATTCTCTGTTGCAGCAAACTGCCGGACTAGTTTAACGTATTCATTCTGATCCGCTTCAAGCAGCTCATCTTCTCCTACATTTGCCACATAAAGAACTGGTTTGTTAGTCAATAAATGCAAGGCTTTGACCAACTTCTGCTGCTCTTCTGTGAATTCCACTGCTCTGGCCGGTTTTTCTTCTTCCAAAGCGTCTTTCAATTTAGAAAGCACCTCGAATTCGGCTACTGCCTCTTTATCTTTTTGTCTGGCCATTTTTTCAACACGCTGCAAGCGCTTCGTCACTGTCTCCAAGTCAGCGAGGATCAATTCCAGATTAATCGTTTCAATGTCTGAAATTGGATCTACTGTCCCGGAAACGTGTGTAATATTCTCATCCTGAAAACAACGGACAACATGGCTGATGGCATCCACCTGGCGAATATGGGACAAAAATTGGTTTCCTAAACCTTCCCCTTTGCTCGCCCCTTTTACAATACCTGCAATATCAGTGAATTCAAAAGCAGTCGGCACAGTTTTCTTGGGATTCACCAACTCTGTTAATTTAGTAAGACGATGGTCCGGTACTTCTACTATTCCTACGTTAGGATCTATTGTACAAAATGGGTAATTTGCCGATTCTGCTCCAGCTTGGGTTATCGCATTAAATAACGTTGATTTGCCCACATTCGGTAAACCGACAATTCCTGTTGTTAAAGCCATAAAAACTTCCACTCCTTAAGGATATCGCTCATATGAACGTTTCAGTCATTCCAATTATAGATACACTTTTTCCAAATGACAAGTTATCATAATTGAAAAACAAGGAGGCTGATTCTCCTTGTTTTTGGTTGATCCATCTATATTATTATAAACAACTAGTGATGACTGTCTTGATTGCATGAAATTGTTCCACGTGAAACAACCAGTCTATACAATGCTGCATTCCACACTATTACTCTTCTGTTCGTTCCAATACCTTCTTCAACTTACTATTGAACTTCTTTCTCGGAATGAGCACACTGTGTCCGCAGCCTTCACATTTTATCCTTATGTCCATTCCCATCCGGATGATTTTCCAACGGTTTTCCCCACAAGGATGTGCTTTTTTCATTTGGACGACATCATTCAATTGATATTCCTTTTCCTGCATTATTGTCCACCTCACGATTTTTATCTATTATGATCGCCCTGCTGCTTTTCCCCAGAATACATTACCATCCGAGGTGCAGGTATATCTATACCGTGTTGATCGAACCGTCCCTTGATTTCTTTACGTAATATCCGTGCCATTTCCCAATGTTCCATAGGGTTTACCTCGGCAATTACCCGCAATACTACATGGGAGGTTTCCAATGTCTGTACACCCAGCAATTCAGGGGTTGCGATAAGCTGGGGATATTGCTGAGGCATTCCCTCGATCAAATCGAGAATGACCTTCTCCGCAAATGGAATATCTGCTTCATATGGTACATTCACATCCACTACTGCAATACTGTTATGGATCGAATAATTAATAACCTGCGTAATATTTCCATTCGGGATTATATTCAATTCTCCTGTCCAGCTTAGGACCTTTGTTGTCCGGAGACCTATTTCTTCCACAAAGCCCTCAGCCCCGGAAGTACGAATGAAATCTCCGACGGAAAATTGGTCTTCAAAAATGATGAAAAAACCGGAAATAATGTCTCTGACAAGGTTTTGGGCCCCAAAGCCTATCGCAAGTCCCGCTACCCCGGCGCCGGTCAGCAGCGCCCCGATCGGAATTGTCAATGTATCCAGAATCATCACAAAAGCAGTGAAATAAACAACATATTTCAATGTATTTTGAACTAATTTTCTCAGTGTATTTTCTCTTCGTTCCGAAATTCGGAACGGGCCAGTATCACGTCTGCTGAAAATTTTCACGACCAAAGAAGATCCTACCCGGACAATAAGTGTAGCAAGGATTAAAATGACAATGATTTGCAAAAAACCCTTACCCAATGTCATCCAAAGTTCCGGACCCGAGACTTTTTCTACAAGTTTGCTCCATTCGGTCTTTAAAACGTCCACGTTCTCTCCCCCAACAGATTTTGATACTAGTCATTTTATCATTTTTTAAGGATTTTTGTAGCGATTTACGACCGGATACAAAATAATCGAGGATAAAACATAGAGATTTAATAGCCCATAGAGCGGGTATAGATATTCTATTAAGGTTGAAAAACCAATCGTGGTAAGAGGTAGCATGAACAGGACGGTTACAAAAGCCAGGATCCAAAGAGGTGTATGGAGCTTGTCACGGAATCTGGTTATAAGTCCCAGAGTACCAGACACTGCCGTGGTGAAAATTGCAAGCCAGAGTAATATCGACAAAAACAAAAACATCACATATGGATAATGTTTCAGAATGGCGAATAAAGGAATCTCATACAGGAGTACTTCATCCGATATTTGGACGAGGCTGTTGTTGTAAATATAGGAAATGACACCTAATACCAAACCACTTCCAATACTGGCAATCCATACCTCCCCTTTGCTTTTCATTTGGTTTCCGATAGCGCCAAGTACGGCGATCAACGGCAAAATGTTCAAGGCAGTAAAGGGGAATGCGGCTGGCCAATTTCTTTGTTTGGCTATGTCCGGAATGAAGGTCAATGAATGTTGGATGGAAAAAATGAGTAATACGGACAGTAAACCGGTTATCAATAAGGGGAGGATGATGCTGTTCAACGATAGAACCCCTTTTATATCCCAAATGAACACTCCGACCAACGGAATGGATATCGCCATAATTCCCAACCAATAAGGAAAGTTGAATGCATGCCAGGTGGCTCCGCTGCCGGCAAGCATAATAACAGTGGTAGAGAACAGATACAAAATGATCATCCCATCATAAAGAATAGATAATCGTTTTCCTACGATCATCCTCAGCACGGGTATGTAATGGGTAGACTCACTCTCATAGCAAATTTTCAGGACTACATAACAACTGAGTGTAAATAATATAGTAAACAACAGGATAGCCAGTCCGCTTTCTGTTCCGAAAAACTGCCATAATTCCCGGCCCGAAGCATATCCCGCGCCAATCATTGTGCCTACTATTAAAAACATCCACTTCAAGCCTGCGCTCCACATATTTCTGCCACCTTCTTTTCTTGTTAGGTATAGAAATCAAGAAAAATCCGTATACTAATACCAATATGTTTCTGGAGGATAAGCTATGAATCTAAAAAGTAGATTTTCCGGCAAAAAAGAAGGACGTTTTCACTTTAATGACGAGGGGATAAATAAACAACTCGGAACAGGTATATGGAATTTACTACCCGAAGATGTGAAAGAAATTGTCATAGTGTGTGTGGGTACCGATCGTTCCACCGGTGACTCACTAGGCCCTTTGACAGGTACTTTACTTAATGAAAAAAACACGAAAATGATTTCTGTTTATGGCACCCTTGAGGAACCGATTCATGCCGTAAATTTAGAAGAAAAGATGGCATTGATTCATCAAGAACATCCCGAAGCCTTTATTATAGCCATCGATGCATGCCTCGGCCGTGTGAACTCGATCGGTTCAATCGTCTTGGCGCCAGGACCTTTAAAACCTGGAGCTGCCTTAAAAAAGCCACTTCCCGACGTCGGAGATATTCATTTGACAGGGGTGGTCAATGTAAGTGGCTATATGGAATTCTTTGTTTTGCAGAACACACGGCTGAATACTGTCATGCAAATGGCCCGCAAACTATCTGACGTACTCTATCAATTGGATAAAAAGTTGACCCAGGCAAAAGTCTATCCATTGGAAGCACGTTAAAAGCCAGCAGTTTGCTGCTGGCTTCTTTTACAGGAATAAACCATATAAGTAGTAGATAAAACCGACTGTCAAAAGAGCAGGTAACAAATTCGCCACTCGGATATGAGTCAACTTCAAGAGGTTCAAACCGATAGCGACAATCATCAAGCCCCCTGTTGCTGTCATTTCTGCAATAAACCCTTCCAGAAATTCTGCCGGGAGCCAGCGGTCGATCTGGGTGGAAAGAAGGGCTATACTGCCTTCATAAAGAACCACAGGAATAACGGAAAATACAACTCCGAAACCTAAAGTCGTTGTCAAAACCAGGGCCACAAAGCCGTCAATAATAGATTTAGTAATCAATACTTCGTGATCACCGCGGATACCACTGTCCAACGCACCGATTACAGACATAGCCCCTATCACGAAAATCAAGGAAGCTGTGATAAAGCCTTGGGCAACTCCTACCTCTTTATTGGATTGAAATTTGCTTTCAATCCACTGTCCTGCATCATTTAGTTTCTTCTCCAAATAAAGTGATTCACCGATGATCGCCCCTGATAACAGACTGAGCAGTACAACCACGATGTTCTCTGTCTCAAAAGCCATTTGCATTCCAATTAATACCACTGCTAAGCCGATGCCGTGCATGACTGTTTCTTTATGACGTTCAGGAATCTTTGTGAAAAACAACCCGATCGTTGATCCACAGATGATACATATGCCATTTATGATTGTTCCAAGAAGTACCATTGTTACATCTCCATCTATGTAATTTTACTGCTGTTTCATGTGAAACGAAGAAAGAAAAAACACTTTTCAAATTGACTCTTTCTATGTACATTGTTGTTTTCATTTCATAGTTGAGAGAAACTGCGAACTAGTGAAAATTACTTTTGTGACGTTTTCTCTCATTCTGATGTTCATTGAGTGTTGGTACTCGCTGCGGCAGAACACTTCGCTTTCCATGGGCACGGCCTCAGCCACTTCCGAAGACCCCGCAGTGAAAGCACTTTGCTCACGAGGACAAGTAAGGCTTCGACAGCGAATCATCGCACGCAGAAAATGGCTTTGTATTTTCAAGGAGGCTGAGGTGCTGCCCCCGGAAAGGGAGTATTTTTCCGCAGCGACGGCTCACCACTCAATCCGAAAAGGATGGGAGGAAGCCACACCAAATTATGTCGTAGTTTATCTAAAAAGAGAAAATAAATTTAAGATTATAAAAATATAGCATAAAAAAAGCCTGAACCAAAGGAATTAGTATCCAATGCTCAAGCCCGGCCGTTTATTTATGATTGAAACTTACCTAAGATTCTTTCCAGATCTTCGTTGGAGAAAAATTCAATCTCTATTTTCCCTTTCCTCTTCCCTCTCTGGATGGTCACTCCTGTTCCGAGATGCTCTCTTAAGAGATTTTCTCTTTCAGATAGAAACACGTCTTTTTTTGATTTTTCCCGTTTCTTTTTTTGAGGAACCTTTTCGTTTATCTGGATAATAAGTTGTTCAACCTGACGTACATTCAACGATTCTTTTTGAATTTTTTCCACCAATGACAACAACTTTTCCTTATCTTTCAATCCAAGTAAGGCTCGTCCATGTCCCATGGACAATTCTCCATTATTAATGAGATTCGCCACTTCTTCCGGCAAGGTCAACAATCGGACCAGGTTAGCTATATGCGGCCTGCTCTTGCCAAGCCGTTTTGCTAATTCTTCCTGAGTAATTTTCAACTCTTTCATCAAATTGGCATAAGCTGTCGCTTCCTCGATCGGCGATAAATCTTCTCGCTGTAAATTCTCCAACAAAGCGAGTTCCATCATTTTGTCATCGTTCAATTCTTTTATGATAACAGGGATATGAGCAAGCCCAGCTTCTTTTGCAGCCCGAAAACGCCGCTCCCCGACAACGATTTCGTAACCTTTTATACTCTTTCTAACAATTAAAGGTTGAAGAATTCCATACTCAATAATCGATTCCTTTAATTCCTCAATCGACTCGGTATGAAAAGTTTTTCGTGGCTGATATGGATTCGGCCTGCACTCTTTCACAGGAATTTCCTGGACCGACTCATCCTTTTTTGTATCTAACTCAGGAAAAAAAGCATTAATACCTTTCCCCAACCCTCTCGCCATTAGCGATCACTTCCTTTGCTAAATCTAAATAAACCTCCGCCCCGCGAGACTTCGGATCATATATAATTATTGGCTGGCCATGGCTAGGCGCTTCTCCAAGTCTTACATTTCTTGGAATAATAGATTGGTAGACTTTATCTTGAAAGTATTTTTTCACTTCTTCAATTACCTGAATACCCAAATTGGTCCTGGCATCCAGCATAGTCAATAAAACGCCTTCTATCATCAGTTGTTTGTTAAGGTGCTTTTGAACAAGTCTTATCGTATTCAATAACTGGCTGAGCCCTTCCAACGCGTAATATTCACACTGCACTGGGATCATGACAGTGTCAGATGCAGTCAATGAATTTATCGTCAATAACCCAAGGGAGGGTGGACAATCGATAATTACATAATCGTATTGATCCTTCACACTATCAATTGCTTTCTTCAAACGAACTTCTCTCGATATTGTCGGCACCAATTCAATTTCAGCACCGGCTAGTTGAATTGTTGCAGGAATGATATCCAAGTTTTCTACGGTTGTAGGAACGCGTACTTTTTCAGCTTCCAAGTCATCAACCAGCACATTGTAGATGCAATGCTCCACGTCAGCTTTATTTATCCCCACTCCACTAGTCGCATTTCCTTGAGGATCGATGTCGACAAGCAGCACTTTATGGTTTAAATATGCTAGACATGCACTTAAATTAACTGCTGAAGTAGTCTTTCCTACGCCACCCTTTTGATTCGCAATGGCGATTACTTTTCCCATGGTGTCACCTACCTAAGACTAAATACTATTTTATTTTACCATTTTTTCATTTTTCTGGACGAGCTATTTCTCCATTTTATGAATTGTTAATAGATTGTAATCTTTTCTGTCTGACACGGTATTAAAATACCCACCTGGAACAGATGGGGATTTACTCTTTCGTATTTTTCTTTGGAATCTTTATGGTAATTTGATAATAATCTTCATAATCTTCTTCATCGGTTTCCAAATTGATACCCGTATCAGATACCATATTCAGAGACTGGCGGATCGTATTCATCGCAATCCGCATGTCTTTATTGACGCCTTTCAATCTTGGCTTTTTATTTTTAGGCTTATCATCAAATAGTTTGGCAATCCGTTCTTCCGTCTGTTTGACATTCAAACTCTTTTCAATGATTTCCTCTAGAATTTTTTCTTGTTTTTCCGATTCTTTCAATACAATCAACGCTCTGGCATGGCGCTCTGTAATCTTTTTTTCCAGCAAAGCAACTTGAACTTTCTCCGGAAGTTTCAACAACCTCATTTTGTTCGCAATAGTGGATTGGCTCTTTCCAAGACGCTGTGCCAATGCTTCCTGCGTGAGTCCATGAAGTTCCAATAAACGCTCATATGCCCTGGCTTCTTCAATAACCGTCAACTCTTCTCTTTGCAAGTTTTCGATTAATGCCACAGAAGCTGTCTCGGTGTCGCTCATTTCCCGAATAATAGCAGGAACCTTTTCCCACTCCAAGTATTGAACAGCACGCCATCTTCTTTCACCGGCAATCAGCTCATAGCTGTCCTCCTGTTGTTCTATTTTACGAACAACGATTGGCTGAATCATTCCATGGGTATGGATGGTTTGTGCCAGCTCTTCTATTTTTTCCTGGCTGAAAATGGAGCGAGGCTGATAACGGTTAGGTTCAATTTGTTTTACGGGAAGTTGGATTACTTCATCCGGATGATACTCTTCTTGCACTTCTGAATCTGATTTATCTCCTAGTCCGAATATACGGCTGAAAGGGTGTAACACCATCAGACACCACCTTTATTAAACGATCCTTGGCTGTCTCAGATGACCTGTTCCACGTGAAACAATCAAATGGAGACAGAAAAAAGCGCTGCAGACAGAAGCTGCTGCGCATTATTAGCCATCTCAGTTTCTTCTATCATTTTATCATATATCTATCGGGAAAAGTATGGTTGTTGTTTGTAATTTTTTAAAATTTCCCTGTTATGTAAGAAACTCAAATTCATAGAAAGGCAAACCTTCGGGCAATTAAGAACCTGGCCTATCTGAAATCAGGCCAGGTTCTCCAACAATCTAGCATTATGAATTTTTGTATTTAACCTTTGTTTCATCTATTTGTGTGACAACATCATATCTGGCAAGTTCTACATCAGGGGTTGATTCCAGCCATTCCTGTTTAATTTCCTTCCCGGCCAGACTGGCGATATATGCTGCAGGTATATTCGCCCCCGCAGCATGTGAGAAGGCATAGCCACCACCAAATCGTGGATTTATATCAATAACATAATATTCTTTGCCATCATAAAAAACATCGGTATTTAAATAACCTTCATGTTTGAGATTTTCACCTAATTTCCTGCCCAGGGACAGAATATCTTCATTATTGCTCGTAATTGTTTTATCAATGTCTCCTCCCCTCATCGCAAGTTGTTTCCTTGCAAAAGAGGTTAAATAATTACCATTCTGGTCATTGACGACATCGAGACTATATTTTTCTCCTTCGATAACTTCCTGAATCAGTACATTGTCTTCTGAATTTTTATCAGTGACTGTATCCAGTACAGATTCCTCCAATCGTTGTACTGCCAGCTTATAGGCTGAATTTAACTGATCAAGGTTATGCACGATTTCCATAGCAATCGACCCCGAACCATTCCTTGGTTTTACAATAAATGGAAAATCCACCTCGTTGTTTTTGATGGCCTTTTCCGTTTCCTCCACAGTGAAGTATGTCTTTGGTGTTTTCAAACCGAATGGTCCCAACAGCTGCGTGTACTTCCCTTTATCCCTTACTTTGTCGACGATATCCTGATCAGGGGCAAGTACTGTGATTCCCTTGTCTGTAAAAAGCTGCTTACTTGCGGCTATTTTTGGTGCTTCTAAGTCATTGAGAGGCACTAAAACGTCGACTTCTCTTTCTTTACATACTTTCAACAATTCATCTATATAATCATCATCGGCTTGTTTCGGTACGACGTATGCGTAATCTGCCGCCTGGAGTGAAGGGGCGTTGTAATCGGAATCAACCACAACAATGTTTCCGGATATGCCTGCTTCCTTTAATGCATTTTTAAAAAACTCGATGAAATCTATCCTTCTAGCACCAGTCGTTATTAATATATTCATAATAGCTCCTCCAACCTTGTGTTATTTGTTTTTAGTACTACTTGTATCCCCACCTGGGAAAGGTTGCAAACCTTTGTAATAAAATAGTTAAACAAATGTAGTATAAAAGGTTGTCATAATAAAAGAGCTGCCTGTGACAGGCAGCTCTTAAAATCTATTCTATTGGCGTCCGATTAGGCACTCCAGGTTTTCTCGGGTACTTATTCGGGGTCTTTCTATTTTTGGTAATAGTCGCTATATTTCGCTCTCCATTATCTTCTGGCAACTCGAAGGTGTGGATTTCCTGCAGCTCACCGCCAAGCAACTGGATGGCACTTTCAGCATCCTTCAGCTCTTCGGCTAAATTAGGACCTTTCATTGCAATGAAAGTTCCTTTCGTTTTACAAAGCGGCAGACAAAGTTCACTCAATACAGACATTCTTGCCACAGCTCTTGCCATAACAACATCGTACTGTTCCCGAAACTTCGCGTTTTTCCCGAATGTTTCTGCCCGGTCATGATAAAAAGCAACGTCACTCAACTCCAATTGGGCAGCTAAATGATTCAAAAAGGCAATTCTTTTCTTCAATGAATCGACAATGGTGATTTTTAAGTCAGGAAAACAAATTTTCAAAGGAATACTCGGAAAGCCCGCTCCTGCACCGACATCGCAAACTTGCAGAGGACCTGAAAAGTCAAAGTGAAACGCTGCTGAAACAGAATCAAAGAAGTGTTTGGCGTAAACTTCTTCTTTGTCCGTGATAGCGGTCAAATTCATCTTTTCATTCCACTCTACCAGGGTACGGAAATAAGTGTCGAACTGTTGCAGTTGTTTGTCGTTCAATTCAATGCCTTGTTCTTTTAGATGGTTCAGAAAGGTTTGTATATTCATTCAATAATCCTTTCACATGCTTATTGATTAGATACTCTGGTTACATTTCCCTGTTCGATATAAACGAGTAAAATGGAAACATCAGCCGGGTTTACACCGGAAATGCGGGAAGCTTGCCCAACAGAAAGCGGCTGGACTTGTTTCAACTTTTCTTTCGCTTCTGTGGCTATTCCGCCAATTGCGTCGTAATCGATGTTCTCCGGAATTTTTTTGTTTTCCATTTTCTGCATTCTTTCGACTTGCTGGTTCGATTTCTCGATATATCCTTGATATTTTGTCTGTATTTCGACCTGTTCCTTTACACCTTCCGGCAATTCTTTCTCTGCCTTGGTCAGTTTTTGGATCAGTCGATAAGTCATTTCCGGCCGTTTTAGAAGATCAGAAGCTTTTACCGCTTCTTTCAACGGTGTTCCCCCAGCCTCACTGATCACTTCTTGCACATGGTCTTCCGGTTTCAAAATGACTTTGCTTAGTCTTTTTCTTTCTTCCTCAATCAGGCGTTTCTTTTCATTGAACAAATCGTAACGGTCTTGTTTGATCAAGCCTAATTTGTAACCAATGTCAGTCAACCGCAGATCGGCATTATCATGCCGCAAAAGCAAACGGTATTCCGCTCTGGAAGTCAAAAGACGATATGGTTCATTGGTTCCCTTTGTAACAAGGTCATCTATCAATACACCGATATATGCCTGGGAGCGGTCCAAAATCAAGGTGTCAATATCAAGTGCTTTCGCAGCTGCATTGATTCCTGCCATGATTCCCTGTCCGGATGCTTCCTCATAACCTGATGTGCCATTAATTTGGCCAGCTGTAAACAATCCCGGTATTTCTTTCAATTCCAAAGTTGGCCATAGCTGTGTAGGTATGACGGAATCATATTCTATCGCATAACCGGCACGCATGATTTCAGCTTTTTCCAATCCGGGAATCGTTCTGAGCATTTCTTTCTGTACATATTCAGGAAGCGAGGTCGATAGTCCCTGCACATAAATTTCTTCCGTGTTCCTTCCTTCTGGCTCAAGGAATATTTGATGGCGGGGTTTATCATTGAACCGAACCACTTTGTCTTCGATAGAAGGACAATAACGCGGGCCGGTTCCTTTGATCATACCGGAATACATTGCTGACAAGCTTAAATTGTCATCAATGATTTTATGAGTGAATTCGTTCGTGTAAGTCAGCCAGCAAGGTATCTGCTCCTGAATAGCTTCTGTTGTCTCATATGAAAAATGTTGTGGATTTTCGTCTCCAGGCTGTATTTCCGTTTTGGAATAATCAACCGTATGACTGTTCACCCTTGGTGGAGTTCCTGTCTTGAATCGGACAAGTTTGATTCCCAGTTCCTCCAAATGTTCGGAAAGGGCTGTTGAGGCACGTTGATTGTTAGGTCCGCTTTCATAGGAAAGGTCACCAATGATGACACGTCCCCGCATGAATGTTCCGGTGGTTACCACTACGGACTTTGCATAGTAAGCAGCCTTTGTTTCTGTAACTACTCCTTTACATTCACCATCTTCCACGATCAATCGTTCAACCATTCCTTGTCTCATGGTCAAATTCGGTTCGTTTTCAAGCGTTTTTTTCATTTCCATTTGATACAGAGGTTTATCCGCTTGTGCACGCAATGCACGGACTGCAGGGCCTTTGCCGGTATTTAACATCCTCATCTGGATATACGTCTTGTCGATCACTTTACCCATTACTCCACCCAATGCGTCTATTTCCCTAACAACAACACCTTTGGCAGGGCCACCGACTGAAGGGTTGCACGGCATGAAAGCGACCATATCCAGGTTCATCGTCAACATCAATGTTTTAGCACCACGGCGGGCGGACGCCACTGCAGCTTCACAACCAGCATGGCCGGCCCCGACTACTATTACGTCATAATGTCCAGCATCATAAGTCATTTGCTGTCTCTCCTTTTATTTAAAGATAGCAATCAGGTATATAATCCTTCATCCTATCGTCTATTTTCCTAAGCAGAACTGGGAAAACAACTGGTCAATGAGGCTTTCGTGAACCGTATCCCCAATTATCTCTCCGAGTATTTCCCATGTCCTTGTTACATCAATTTGCACTAAATCAATCGGCATCTGCGCTTCCATTCCATTCATTGCATCGTTCAGAGCTTCAAGTGCCTGCTTCAACAACTGTATATGTCTGACATTGGAAACATACGTTAAGTCACCAGCATCTAAATCCCCTTCAAAGAAAGTCTCAGAAATAGCTTTTTCTAAATCATCTATCCCTTTCTCTTCTATAAGGGCCGTTGTTATAACCGGCTGGTCACCAGCCAGTTTCTTCACTTCGTCAACATCGATTTTCCTTGGTAAATCCGTCTTGTTGACAATTACAATGACTTCCAAACCTTCTACAGCCTTAAACAAATTGCGGTCTTCCTCGGACAACTCTTCCCCGTTGTTCAAGACAAGCAAAATCAAATCGGATTCCTTCAGGACTTGATGCGATCTCTCGACACCGATTCTTTCCACTATATCTTCTGTTTCCCTGATTCCAGCCGTATCAACCAGTCTTAGCGGAACGCCCCGGACATTGACATACTCTTCTATTACGTCTCTTGTTGTGCCGGGAATTTCGGTTACGATTGCTTTGTTTTCATGTACAAGCGCATTCATCAGAGAAGATTTCCCTACATTGGGACGTCCGATAATAGCTGTACCTAATCCTTCTCTTAGAATCTTACCTTGCTTGGCTACTTCTAGTAAACGTTCAATTTCCCGATAGACCTCTCTTGTTTTTTCCATCATCATGTTATTGGACATTTCTTCTACATCGTCATATTCGGGATAATCGATATTCACTTCCACATGGGCGACTGTTTCCAATAATTCCTGTCTTAACTTTTGAATCAGTTGAGAAAGCCTGCCATCCATTTGCTTTAGTGCTACATTCATGGCTTTATCGGTTTTGGCCCGGATTAAATCCATGACAGCCTCGGCTTGAGACAGATCGATCCTGCCATTCAAGAACGCCCGCTTGGTGAATTCACCGGGTTCTGCCAGTCTTGCTCCTTGTTGCAGGACAATTTCCAATAACCGATTGACAGAAACCAGTCCGCCGTGGCAATTGATTTCGACCACGTCTTCCCTGGTGAATGTCTTAGGTCCTTTCATGACTGTTACCATGACTTCTTCAGCCACTTCGTTGGTAGACGGATCAATGATTTTTCCATAGTGAATGGTATGGGAATCTACCGTGGTCAAATCTTTTCCGTCAAAAAGCTTTGCAGCAGTTGAAATAGCTTCAGGACCGCTTAAACGGACAATCGCGATTGCTCCCTCTCCAATCGGGGTCGAGATGGCAGTAATTGTATCTGTATCCATGCGTTTCACCTCCACTTATTAAAAAAATGATTTATATATAAATGATTTCTGTTCATTCATTTGTTTGCTAGTGCTTTTAATCAACCACTAACGTATTAGAATACCACACATCCGCTATTTTGAAAAACTAATTATCCACACACTGTTTTATGTTAAAACAAAAAAGTTATCCACATGTGAATAAAGGGATGCGGTCGAAAATAGCAATATCCACATTTGCATCCAAAAAAATATTTTACCACTTTTTGTGGATAATATATAGAATGGAAACCTGGAATCGGTCATTATTTTTACATGAGTTTGGCTTATTCCCTCATTGTCTCCTTTCCCAAGCAAGGATATTCAAATATACATACAGCAATAGGCACAAAAAAAGAAGCCTCTGGGTAAGAGACTTCTTCAAAAACCTTTATTTAAGATGGTTTTATGACAACATGCCGGTTAGGTTCTTCCCCAGCAGAGTGTGTTGTTACTTTATCGTGATGCTGAAGAGCAGTATGAATGACTTTTCTTTCATACGAAGGCATCGGTTCTAAAGAGACTTCTTTTCTCGTACTGATTGCCTTTTCCGCTAATCGGCTGGCTAGGTTGTGTAATGTTTCTTTCCTCCGCCCCCTGTATCCTTCTGCATCTAAATGGACGGTATAATACTTATCCGCACTGTTATTCAATGCAAGCTGCAGCAAATATTGCAGAGCATTGAGGGTTTGTCCCCTTTTTCCTATCAAAATGGCTATTTTGTCGCCTGTTAGTTCGAATGTCACTTCTTTCCCATTCACAAACGAAGACACTTCGACATCTGCACCCAATTGTTGGGTTACCTGTTTTATATACGTTTCAGCTTTCTGAATCGGGTTTTGCAGAACAGAGACTTTGACGATTGCCGGCTTGGAACCAAACAAACCTAGCAGGCCTTTTTTCCCTTCGTCAATAATCTCGACATCAACTTGGTCCCTTATGGTGTTTAACTGCTTCAATGCTGATTGGACCGCATCTTCAACTGTTTGGCCAGTAGCAGTTACTTGTCTCACTATTTGCTTCCTCCTGTTTCAGGATCAGTGTTTTTCATCATCGGTTTACGAATAAATAGTGTTTGCAATACCATAAAGATGTTACCGACTACCCAGTATAGCGCCAATGCTGACGGGAAGAACACAGCTACGACGCCAATCATGATCGGCATCATATAAAGCATCATCGTCATTTGCGGCATCATGGCGTTTTGCGTTGTATTGGTGCCAGCCATCATCAATTTTTGCTGCAAGAAAGTCGCCCCTGCAGCAACAATCGGCAGGATGAAGAAAGGATCTGGATCTCCCAACTGGAACCATAGGAAACTGTGCGTTTTGATTTCTGCAGTCCTCATGATTGCATGGTAAAAGGCTATCAATATCGGCATCTGCACGATCAATGGCAAACAACCAGCAAGCGGGTTTACACCATTTTTTTGGAAAAGCGCCATCGTTTCCTGCTGTAACTTTTGCTGTGTATTAGCATCTTTGGAACTATATTTCTCTCTTATTTTCTGTAATTCAGGCTGGATATCCTGCATTGCTTTGGAACTTTTCAATTGCTTGATGTTCAAAGGCAACAACACCAGACGAATTAAAATAGTAACAATGACAATGGACAATCCATAATTCTCATTAAACATTTCAGCTACATAAGTAATTAACCAAGATAAAGGATAAACGAAATAAACGTTCCAAATTCCTTCACTTTCACTCGTAATATCTTGGTCCACTTCCGTACAACCGGAAAGCAGGCCTAGTACTAAGGTCAAGGCCATCAATAAAAAGACCTTTTTGCGCAATTTACTTCCTCCTTACTCGACTTCCTGGTGGATATATTAAAGATTTTGTTCATAAACTTAAATAAGAATGCTATCTTCTGATATTGCTGGACCAGCAATCCATTCTCCATCGTTGAACAGCCTCTAAGTTGTATTCTACCATTTATACTCTTCTAGTTTCTATATAAATTAGGAACTATTTCGAAAGCAGCCTGGATTTCGACAAAACATGGATGAGGCTTTTCTTGATTTGATGGTAATCCATGTCTTTGACAGGGGTTCTTGCGATGATAATTAAATCATACTGATGATGGATTTGATCTTCAAGTTCAAGGAAAGCTTGTCTGAGATAGCGCTTTACCTGATTGCGGACCACAGCATTCCCTATTTTCTTGCTCACCGACAGGCCAATCCGAAAATGAGGTTGTTGCTCTTTTTTCAAAAAATATAACACAAGCTGACGATTAGCAAACGATTTTCCTTTTTTAAATACATGTTGAAACTCTTCGTTTTTCTTCATCCGATGAGCTTTTTTCATGGGTGGATTCCCTCCATTTGAGAATACAGCCCTCTTAGCCAACAGAGCATAAATTTATCTTATCTATTAACTGCATTAATATGCAATCTCTATTGGACCGACTGATTGCTTGTACGATCGTAACAGCCAGCAAGATACTGATACGAAAAAAAAGACCACTGAAATTGTCAGTGGCCTATGCAGATAATACTTTTCTTCCTTTACGACGACGGCGAGCTAGAACTTTACGTCCGTTCTTTGTGCTCATACGCTTACGGAAGCCGTGAACTTTTTTACGTTTACGATTATTTGGTTGAAATGTACGTTTCATCTATAATACACCTCCCTGAGGATTTAAAAATTCAATTATTCAAAAGACAGTCCAACTTATTATAAGTAATAAACACTTCTTCTGTCAACTCGATTTAGAAAGAAGACCGTTATTTAATGATTGTTGCTTGTACATAATATCCATAAACTACGACATCACTTTTTATGGCTTTCTTCCATTCTTTTGGAATTGAGTGGTAGTCCAGCGCTACGGAAAAATACTCCCTTTCCGGGGGCAGCACCTCAGCCTCCTCTTGAGCAAAAAGCGCTCACTGCGGGGTCTTCGGAAGCTGCTCTTTCCCCAGGAGTGTCGCATTTTTCCTCCGCTTTGGATAGATATCTGATTAGGCGATAAGTGGCCCTAAAATATGTTTAGTTTGCGTATATGACGTATCCCCCTAAACAAAATTCAGAAAGCACCTAACAACGGAGTCAGAACACGTAGTCTCCCCGAAGATACAAATCAATTTTTTCTTCGTGCGATGTAATGCTGACGAAGCCTTCCTTATCCTGTGGGTTTCTGTATTTTAAGTAGAAAAATCTCTATAACTCTTCAACTGGTATTTCCTCTTGCTTAAACAGAATGCCAATCCAAGCGGAGGAAAAATGCGAGACTCCAGTGGGAAAGGAACAGTCTGAAGATCCCGCAGGGGCGTTTTTTGCACCGAACTGAAGCGTTCCCCACGGAAAGCGAGTATTTTTCCGCAGCGTCGGGTTACTCAATTAACATCAGAAGAAGAGAAATCTTCACAAAATAGAATTGTTACTATCGCATTTTCCCTCAACAGTCAATTTAATTTCGTTTCTTAAAAAGTAAAAAGAAGATCGACTAGAACTACGAATTACTATATCATATTTTTTATCCACAGGGCATGTATACATTTTTTCCATCCACATTTATTTTTCCACAACACCTATCGACAATTTAATCACAAAATATAGTGCTGTGGATATTCTTTGTCTACAACCTGTAGTTTTTGTGGATAACTGTCGAAAAACCATTGCGTCATCCGTTTTTATTTGATATCATATTTGTGTTTTAACAGTTGAAAACTATATTGGCCGATTATCATTATCCACAGATTGTGGATAGTCTGTGGACATTTACACACAACCCTGTTTTTAAAGTTATCAACAATGTTGTGGAATACTTCGATAACCTGATTCATACCCCGATATGACCGTATTATATTATCCACATCTTTTATTGGTAAATTCTCACACCTTTCGATCTTTCTTCTAGTGAAACCAGGAAAGATTGCGAGAGGTTTTTTATTTCTGTGCACTTTAAGAACATACATTGTCTGATCTGCAGCATTTAAAAAAAGGGCTTTAATTAGTCCGCTCATTGATAATTATATTCCGTTTGGGAGGGGTGACGACCGGTTGGAAAACATACAAGAATTATGGACAAACACGCTGAAAACCATCGAAGGAAAGATCAGTAAACCAAGCTATGACACCTGGTTGAAAAACACAAAAGCTGATGCACTCCAGGAAGACACACTGATCATTTCGGCACCGAATGAGTTCGCACGTGATTGGCTGGAAAGCCGTTATACAAATTTAATTTCAGATGCTTTATTCGAGGTCACTGGTGCTGAACTCAAAACGAAATTCATCATACCGGAAACGATGAATGAAATTGATGAAGTCAAACCACCGGTGAAAAAAGTTCCTGATAAGAAGAAAACAGACAACGGTGAATCGCCAAAATCGATGCTTAACTCCAAATATACATTTGATACTTTCGTCATCGGTTCTGGAAATAGATTCGCCCATGCAGCGTCGCTGGCCGTCGCAGAAGCTCCGGCAAAAGCTTACAACCCTTTATTCATTTATGGAGGGGTTGGCTTAGGTAAAACCCACCTTATGCATGCAATCGGCCATTATGTACTCGATCATAATCCAAATGCGAAAGTGGTTTATTTGTCGTCGGAAAAGTTCACTAACGAATTCATCAATTCGATCCGTGATAACAAAGCTGTCAATTTTCGCAATAAATATCGAAATGTCGATGTCTTACTAATTGACGATATTCAGTTCTTGGCCGGGAAAGAACAAACACAAGAAGAATTTTTTCATACATTCAATACTTTGCATGAAGAAAGCAAGCAAATCGTCATTTCAAGTGACCGGCCGCCGAAAGAAATTCCTACTTTGGAAGACAGGCTGCGTTCACGATTTGAATGGGGATTAATTACCGACATTACTCCTCCTGATTTAGAAACAAGGATTGCCATTTTAAGAAAGAAGGCAAAGGCGGAAGGATTAGATATACCAAACGAAGTCATGCTTTATATTGCCAACCAAATCGACACAAATATTCGGGAACTTGAAGGAGCCTTAATCCGGGTAGTCGCTTACTCTTCCCTGACAAATCAGGATATTGACGCTTCTCTGGCTGCAGAAGCACTGAAAGATATAATTCCGAGCTCCAAACCGAAAGTAATTACGATAGATGCAATACAGGAGATAGTCGGGGAAAAATATAATGTGAAACTGGAGGATTTTGCGGCAAAGAAACGGACGAAATCGATCGCTTTTCCGCGCCAGATCGCCATGTATTTAACTAGGGAACTTACGGATTATTCCCTTCCTAAAATTGGGGAAGAATTCGGGGGACGTGACCATACCACCGTCATTCATGCTCATGAAAAAATTTCGAAAATGGTCAGTCAGGATAATGCACTGCAAAGAGAAATAGAAGAAATTAAGGAAAGATTGAAGTCTATTTAAAACGAAACGGCCTTTTCCACATGTGTATAACGTGAATAACCCGTCCACACTTACTAACAGTCTATCCACAGCCGGATAGGCTTTGTTTCCCTGGTTGTTGTAAAGTTATCCACATAATCACATGCCCTATTACTATTACTACTATTTTTTTATTAATAATAAATATATAATATACTTCCCTTAGGAGGATTTATTTTTATGAAATTTGTCATTCAACGCGATGAGTTAATGAACAGTTTGCAGAATGTAATGAAAGCCATATCGCCCAGAACTACGATTCCTATTCTTACCGGAGTGAAAGTGGAAGCAACCAACCATGGAATAACCCTGACAGGGAGTGATTCCGATATCTCTATCGAATCTTTCATTCCTGCAGAAGAAGACGGAATAGTATATGTCGAACAAATCGAACCTGGTAGCATTGTCTTACAAGCCAAATATTTCCCTGATATTATTAAAAAACTTCCAGAAAAGACAGTCGAAATCGAATCTGACGGATTAAAAGTAACCATCCGTTCGGGTGGATCTGAATTCCATCTGAATGGACAAGATGCGGATGAATATCCACAACTGCCCAAACTTCATACTGAAGACAGTTTTGATTTACCCACAGATTTACTGAAAAATTTGATCAAGCAGACCGTTTTTGCCGTATCCACAGTGGAAACAAGACCGATCCTTACAGGAGTCAACGTTAAAGTCGAAGAAGGCTTCTTAAACTTTGTAGCAACGGACAGTCACCGGCTCGCTTCTAGAAAAATACCTTTGGATATCGATCCAGCCAATTTGAAGTTCAGCAGCGTGGTCATTCCGGGGAAAAGCTTGAATGAACTGAATAAAATTCTTGAAGACACGCAGGAGAATATTGAAATAAGCGTAACGGAAAACCAAGTTCTTTTCCGTACGAAACATCTGTACTTCCTTTCCCGTCTGTTGGATGGAAATTACCCGGAAACTTCACGGTTGATACCTGAACAAAGCAAAACGATCGTCCACAGTGCAACCAAAGAATTGCTCCAATCAATCGACAGGGCATCCTTGCTTGCGAAAGAAAGCAGAAACAACGTCGTCCGGTTGATGACAAAACAAAATGCACAAGTGGAAATCAGCAGTAACTCGCCTGAAGTCGGGAATGTGACAGAAGAAGTAACGGCTAAATCGATCGAGGGTGAGGAATTGAAAATCTCGTTCAGTGCCAAATACATGATGGATGCTTTAAAAGCTGTCGAAAATGAACAAGTCAGAATTGAATTCACAGGGGCAATGAGACCATTTATCATCAGACCAATAGATAATGATCAAATACTACAGCTGATTCTTCCGGTCAGAACTTATTAATCGTCCCTTTGTTGAGCGTGAGCATATATTAATAAAAGTATCAACTTTTCCAGACAAAACTCTTACCGTTTTAAGCATCGGTAAGAGTTTTTACCTGTTGGAAAATCCGGCCGGTAATAATCTTGTATAAGCTGCATTGTAAAATAAATAATAAAAGAGCAAATGTGTTTTATCTTTATACCGTTTCCTTTTCTTCTCAACCAATCTTTAGTAAAATAAATAGAAGGCAAAAAAATAAGGTGATAAAATGAGCGAACAAATCGAAATATCTACAGAATACATTCAATTGGGTCAGTTTTTGAAACTGGCCAATGTTTTGGAAACAGGCGGAATGGTGAAATTGTTCCTTGCAGAGTATGAAGTATATGTCAACGGTGAGTTGGAGAGCCGCCGGGGACGAAAGCTTTACCCTGGGGATTCAGTGGATATAGAAGAAGTAGGTAGTTTTACAGTAGCTAAGTCTCCTTGATTCTAAAGGAGCTTGTTAGCAGAGATAGATGTACTCGTGCTATCGGGGGATAGTAGGAAGAAAGGGAATTTAGATGCATATTAATCAGCTAACCCTTAAGAATTACCGTAATTATGATCATTTAGAGCTAACATTCGATGATAAAATCAATGTCATTATCGGAGAAAATGCCCAAGGCAAGACCAACCTGATGGAAGCTATCTATGTTTTGGGCTTTTCCAAGTCACATCGTACACCAAGAGATAAAGAACTTGTTCAATGGGAGAAAGAATATGCTAAAATAGAGGGAAGTGTGTTCAAGAGAAACAGGAAATTCCCACTCGAAATCATCATTTCTTCCAAAGGCAAAAAAGCAAAGCTGAATCACTTAGAACAAAAGCGTCTTAGCGATTACATTGGAGCATTGAACATTGTCATGTTTGCTCCAGAGGACTTAAACCTAGTAAAAGGGAGTCCTCAGGTCCGAAGACGTTTTATTGACATGGAAATAGGACAGATACAACCTGTTTATATATACCACCTTGGTCAGTATCAAAAAATCCTGAAACAGAGGAACCACTTGCTGAAAGATCTTCAAAGGAAACATCAATCTGACCGGACGATGCTCCAAGTTCTTACCGACCAGTTGATTCAGCATGCGTCGATTATTGTCGAAAAACGATTTGCTTTTCTCAAGCTGTTGAGAAATTGGGCAGCACCGATCCATAAAGGGATCAGCAGAGGGCTGGAAGAACTGGAAATTCATTATGATGGGTCTGTAGAGGTATCAGAAGAGTGGAATAGGGAGAAAATAACTAGTATATATACCCAGAAATTCTCTGAAATGGAAAATAGAGAAGTAGAACGGGGGAATACATTGATCGGTCCCCACCGGGATGACTTGTTTTTCCTGGTAAATCAAAAAGATGTACAGACCTATGGTTCCCAGGGACAACAGCGGACAACGGCATTGTCATTGAAACTTGCGGAAATAGAGTTGATCAATAATGAAGTAGGCGAATATCCGATTCTCCTTTTAGACGATGTTTTGAGTGAATTGGATGACTTCAGGCAGTCACATTTACTGCATACCATTCAGGGAAAGGTCCAGACATTCGTTTCCACAACAAGTGTGGACGGAATCAAACATGAGACACTTGAGAAAGCTGAATTGTTCAGGATTGAAAAAGGACGAATCGTCAAATAGAAATGGGGGAAAAAACGTGTTTATTCATATTGGGGCAGACAATGTTATCCGTTCAGAAGATGTAGTGGCTATTATTGACCATCAACTGGTATCTTCATCCACTATTAACGAACAGATGCTGTTCAATCAACGGAAAAACAAAAAGGTACTTGATCCTTCCGATGAAGCCGTAAAATCCTTGGTCATCACGAAGGAGTATATCTATTACAGTCCCCTCTCGGTCCTTACTCTAAAGAAACGGGCCAGTATGATTTCCACCATAAGCAAACTAGAAGACTACTCAGAGTCTTTTGATGAATAAATCGCTAGGTAATAACCCTTAATAAGAAGTGTAGGTGAAAGAATTGGCAGACAATATACTAAACGAACAATCGTATGATGAAAGTCAAATTCAAGTATTGGAAGGTTTGGAAGCCGTCCGGAAAAGACCAGGAATGTATATAGGTTCAACGAACGTAAAAGGTTTGCACCACCTGGTATGGGAAATTGTCGATAACAGTATCGATGAAGCACTTGCAGGTTATTGTGACCTAATCGAAGTCATTATCGAGAAAGATAACAGCATTACCGTCACAGATAATGGACGCGGTATTCCTGTTGGTATCCAGGAAAAGACAGGCCGGCCTGCGGTTGAAGTAATCATGACGGTCCTCCATGCAGGAGGCAAATTCGGAGGCGGCGGCTACAAAGTTTCCGGGGGACTGCACGGTGTAGGTGCTTCGGTTGTAAATGCCTTGTCTAGTGAGTTGAATGTGTACGTATACCGGGATGGGAAGATCCATCACCAAGGATTTAAACGAGGCGTGCCGAATGAGGATTTGAAAGTAATCGGAGAAACAGATAAGACAGGGACCAAAACTCATTTCAAGCCCGATCCGGAAATATTCGAAGAAACAACATACAATTTCGAAACGTTAGCCCAAAGGCTGCGGGAATTGGCGTTTCTGAACAAAGGACTTACAATCAGTGTCCAGGATAAAAGGGAAGACAAAGAGCCCGAGAAATTCCACTATGAAGGTGGAATCAAGTCCTATGTGGAACATTTAAACCGCACGAGAGAAGTACTGCATGAGCCTTTCTTCGCAGAAAAGGAAGAAGAACAGCTGACTGTCGAAGTTGCCTTGCAATACAACGATGGCTTTGCTAGTAATATCTACTCGTTTGCCAATAATATTCATACTTATGAAGGCGGAACCCATGAATCAGGTTTCAAAACGGGACTTACCAGAGTCATCAATGATTATGCCCGTAAAAATAATATGTTTAAAGAAACAGATCCAAATCTCTCGGGAGATGACGTCCGGGAAGGCCTGACAGCGATCATTTCCGTCAAACATCCAGACCCGCAGTTTGAAGGACAGACAAAAACGAAATTGGGAAACAGCGAGGCACGGACCGTTACAGACCAAGCCTTCAGTGAATTGTTCTCCAAGTTCCTTTTTGAAAATCCTGATACAGCCAAAATTGTTGTCGAAAAGGGTTTGATGGCTTCCAGAGCAAGAATAGCAGCGAAGAAAGCAAGAGAACTTACCAGGCGAAAAAGCGCGCTTGAAGTTTCCAACCTTCCTGGTAAGCTCGCTGATTGTTCTTCAAAAGATGCCAATATCAGTGAACTTTATATTGTTGAGGGTGACTCTGCAGGCGGTTCTGCAAAACAGGGAAGGGATCGTCACTTTCAGGCAATTCTTCCATTGCGCGGTAAAATCATCAATGTCGAAAAAGCCCGTTTGGATAAAATCTTATCAAACAATGAAATTCGGACCATCATTACTGCTCTTGGTACGGGAATCGGCGAAGACTTTGATATATCCAAAGCACGTTACCATAAGATAGTGATCATGACCGATGCAGATGTTGATGGTGCTCACATCCGAACCCTGCTGTTGACTTTCTTCTATCGCTACATGCGGCCATTGATCGAATATGGTTACGTATATATCGCCCAACCGCCTTTGTACAAAATACAGCAAGGTAAAGCAGCCTATTATGCCTACAATGATAAAGAAATGGACAGAATCCTTAACGAGATTCCGAAAACACCTAAACCAGGACTTCAACGTTACAAAGGTTTGGGAGAGATGAATGCCACCCAGCTTTGGGAAACTACTATGGATCCTGACTCAAGAACCCTGCTTCAAGTAGGCTTGGAAGATGCCATGGATGCTGACCAAATTTTCGATATCCTGATGGGTGATAAAGTAGAACCGAGAAGAAACTTCATCCAAGACAATGCACAGTATGTGAAAAACCTGGATGTTTAATTCTTTAACAATAGAAATCTGATGAAATTAATATGCAGAGACTGCCCGTTTATAATGGCTTTCGGAAGCTGATCGAAATTCCGGGGGACACCTGTTGCAGTCTCTCTTCCTCATTCTGATAGGAGGTAATCTTATGGTGGATCAACCACGTCCCCAAGTACAAGAAGTGAATATTAGCCAAGAAATGAGAACATCTTTTCTGGATTATGCGATGAGTGTCATCGTCTCCAGAGCCCTGCCCGATGTCAGAGACGGCCTGAAGCCGGTACACCGCCGAATTCTTTATGCTATGCATGATTTAGGGATGCATTCAGACAAAGCATATAAGAAATCTGCTCGTATCGTCGGTGAGGTAATCGGTAAATACCACCCACACGGCGACTCGGCTGTATATGAGGCTATGGTCCGGATGGCTCAAGATTTCAGTTACCGGAATATGCTTGTAGACGGCCATGGAAACTTTGGTTCCGTCGACGGTGACTCTGCAGCGGCCATGCGTTATACAGAAGCGCGGATGTCCAAAATATCGATGGAGTTGTTGAGAGATATCAACAAAGATACCATTGATTATACCGATAACTATGACGGATCCGAAAAAGAGCCGATTGTCTTTCCATCCCGTTTTCCTAACTTGCTGGTGAATGGAGCATCGGGAATCGCGGTAGGTATGGCGACCAACATCCCGCCTCATAATCTAGGAGAAACCATCGACGCCGTCCTGGCACTGAGCAAAGACCCAGATATCACCATTGAAGAGTTAATGGAAAACCATATATTCGGCCCTGACTTCCCGACAGCCGGTGAAATACTTGGAAGAAGTGGAATCCGTAAAGCTTACGAAACCGGTAAAGGATCGATTACTATCAGGGCAAAGACCCGGATCGAGGAGCAGTCCAACGGAAAATCCACTATTCTCGTTGACGAACTCCCTTATCAAGTCAACAAAGCAAAGTTGATCGAGAAGATTGCAGAGCTTGTTCGCGATAAGCGGATTGAAGGCATCACAGATTTGCGGGATGAATCAGACCGGAATGGCATGCGGGTCGTCATCGAGCTGCGCCGGGACGTCAACCCAAATGTGGTATTAAACAACCTTTACAAACAGACTGCTATGCAGACATCTTTTGGTATCAACATGCTTGCACTTGTAGACGGTCATCCGCGAGTTTTAAATCTGAAACAAACACTAAAGTATTATCTAGATCATCAGAAAGTCGTCATTAAGAGAAGAACGGCTTACGAGCTGCGAAAAGCAGAGGCGAGAGCGCATATCCTGGAAGGCCTGCGTGTTGCTCTTGATCATTTAGATGAAGTCATTGCCCTTATCAGACAATCTCAAACAACAGACATTGCAAGAGAAGGATTAATGACGAACTTCGAACTCTCTGAGAAACAGGCACAAGCCATCCTGGACATGCGTTTACAACGACTGACCGGATTGGAAAGGGAAAAAATCGAACAAGAGTATCAGGACCTTATCAAACTGATTGCCGAACTGAAGGCAATTCTTGCTGATGAAGAGAAAGTATTGGAAATCATCCGAGAAGAACTGACAGAAGTCAAAGAGCGGTTCAGCGATGACCGACGTACACAAATAGCGATCGGCGGTACGGACTTTATCGAGGACGAGGACCTGATACCGGAGGAAAATGTCGTCATTACATTGACACACCAAGGCTATATCAAACGTCTTCCTTCTTCCACTTATCGTTCCCAGAAACGGGGCGGTAGAGGAATACAGGGAATGGGTACGAATGACGATGATTTTGTCGAACATTTGGTTTCCACTTCAACCCATGACACCCTCCTTTTCTTTACGAATAAAGGAAAAGTTTATAGGGCGAAAGGATATGAAGTTCCTGAATTCGGAAGGACGGCAAAAGGAATACCGGTCATCAACCTCATCGAAATAGAAAAAGAGGAATGGATCAATGCTGTCATCACCGTCAAAGAATTTGTCGAGGATTGGTATTTATTCTTTACGACCAGACAGGGTATTTCCAAACGGACCAAGTTATCCCAATTCGCCAATATAAGAAAAGGCGGCTTAATCGCTTTAAACTTACGGGAAGAAGATGAATTGATTTCCGTCAGGTTGACCGATGGTGAACAACATATCATGATCGGTACGCAAAATGGTTATCTGATCAGGTTCCCGGAAGATCAAATCAGATCGATGGGACGGACAGCAGCAGGCGTTAAGGGTATTTCATTAAGAGACGATGACAAAGTCGTATCGATGGAAATAATTGAAGACGGGCTGCAAGTAATGAATGTTACAAGCAAGGGTTATGGTAAACGGACACCGGCGATTGATTACCGTATAACCAATCGTGGCGGTAAGGGTATTGTCACTTCCAACTTAACAGAAAAAACCGGCAAAATCGTTGCTGTAAAAGCGGTGACCGGTGAGGAAGATGTCATGATCATTACTGCAGCAGGTGTACTTATCCGAATGCCTGTCGAAGGAATTTCGGTAACCGGAAGAAATACACAAGGGGTTCGCTTGATTCGACTGCAAGAAGATGAAGAAGTTGCTACAGTCGCCAAAATCGAAACTGAAGAAGAACTGGAAGAGGTTTTGGAAGAAACGGAAACTACGGTCGAAGAGAATGAACAAATTCCTGTTGATCCAGAAAAGGTAGAAGAACTGCTGGATGAACAAGAAGAGAAAGAATTGGAAGAGGACGACGAGGAATAACTAGGAACGAATTAGGGACTGGCTTAGATCAAAGGCCAGTCCCTATCTATAATTGCATGGCGAGTAGCAGTAAGGAATCTTAAGGGGGATGAAAATGAGAGTGCATCCGGAGCAGTTGGTCCTGGGGTGTGTTGTCACGAAAGATGTAATTGGCAAAACAGGCCGGCCGATAGTTGTTGAAAAAACAGTTTTAAACGAAAAATTAATTGAATTTTTGCAAAGGTTTTTAATTAAAGAAGTAGAGGTATCCTCCAAGCTTTCCGATGGTACCGCTTTTGTTCCTGAAGATTATCCGACTGACTCCCGCAACACACAGGAAAAACATGAAAGAAAAGCGGCCCAAGAAAATCTATCCTTCATGGAGTTATACTATCATACCGTAAAACAATATAAGCTGTTGTTCGATAGTTGGAGACAAGGAGCAGAAGTCGATCCACTTACCGTCAGCAGACTGTTATTTCCACTTTTGAAAAAACTTGATGAGATAGGTCTGAAAATTTTATCACTTCAAAGGCTGATACCGAAAGAAGATTACATATATCACCATCCAGTTATGACTTCTCTTCTCGCTTCTTTGCTTGCCAGGAAATGCGGCTATGAAAAAGAGGCAGTCCAGGTGGGAATTGCCGGTTTCCTGGCTGACTGCGGAATGGCTAAATTGGATGAATCGATTATTATGAAAAAAGGGCCTCTTACGAAAAAAGAGTATGAAGAAATGAAAAAGCATCCGACCTATTCTTACCGGATGGTGGAAAACATCTCTTCCATCACCAAAGATGTTAAATTAGGCATTTTGCAACATCACGAAAAATTGGATGGAACCGGCTATCCGATGGCGGTTAAATTGGAAAGAATCCATCCATATGCCAGGATATTGGCAATATGCGATATGTACGATGCAATGACCTCTGAACGAATGTATCAGGAGAGGCAGTCACCTTTCAAGGTGGTGGAAGAAATGGTTTATGACCAATTCGGAAAATATGACCACCGTATGGTCGAGGCATTTGTGTCTACTTTGACAAATTTCTCGGCAGGCACAAAGGTAAGGCTATCTTCTGGAGAAGAGGCGGAAATAGTTTTTATTGAATCCAAATTCCCGACCCGCCCGATGGTAAGATTGATTGAGAAAGAAATGATCGTTCCATTGAAAGACGAAAAGTCCTTATATATCGAGGAAATATTGAACTAATTGAAGAACTAAGGGATAAAGTGAACCTTCAATCACTGCGGTTATGGCCAGCGTCCGCTGATTGTTTGCTGCATTGCGATTTTGGTGCAGACGACTCTCCCTTAGTTCTTTTTATTGTGCTTTTCCAACAAGTAATATCCAAGTATATTCGGGATTTTTTGGGAAGTTACTTCCATGAATAAACGAATGAATGAATAGTCGGTATTAGGCAGTGTATGAAGAAGGTCGCCCCACCACTCTGTCTCATATCGGCATATCATGCTTAAGTTATATAAAAGCAAATAATGTGACATCACCTCATGCCAATTGTGACCAGAGCGTTTACGGACAGGGAAATAAACATTTTCTTCTTCCAAATGGAATACAGCCGGTGAATTCATAAGTGGAGACACGTATTCGGAAAGCTTTATAACGAACTGTTCTTTCTCCAGCTGGTGGTCCATCACCGGAAAATAGTTGTTTATATACGAGAGAAAGCTTTTTTCGGTGAGATGGAAGTCATCCAGTATGTTTGCAGGAAAAGTGAATGTTTTTTCTTTTATAGAACCCACTTTTATCAATGGAAAACTGCCAGCATGAAAAAAGAACAAGTCATTCATTTCCGGTATCCCTTCCAGCAGTTCCTGCATCGTTTTTTTCTCATTGCTCCTATTTTCCATATGGAATAGATGACTTGCGAAATAAGGAAAAAGCCCTTTATGCTGTATTTTGACTTCATCTTTTAAAAAGGAGTATTGCTGTTTTTTCCTTTTTCTAGTTGATACCCCGTGGGCCAGAACAGACGTGTTCTCCGGATATCCCGGTTTAACAGTCAGCAGGCATGCCTTCAACAGGTGAACCATCCCATAAAAGTAAAGAATCGGTTGTATCATAAAAGGGGAATCTTTTCCCGATTTATAGAAAGTCTGCCCATGCTGCAAATAATAAAGAAAACGGTAGCAATTTTGATAGCCGTATTTTTGGGGATCGTCCATCTTTTCTTTTTCATAGCAACTTGTCAAATATTGTTGAGCCGATTCAGCTGAATGTAAGTAAGTAAGAAAGCTGTTGACCTTATCCTTCCACATAAAGTAATCCCTTTCAATATCCATCGATAATTTCTGAATTTTCCTACATTTAAAAAGAAAACGCAGTCATTTTTTTCTAGTCAAAAAATGTAGAATTTAAGCTTGAAAAAGCAAAACGCTTGTCGTATTGTAAGTAACAATAAGATTTTAGGTACTTGGAATTATTTTAACCAATTTAACACAAACCATTATAAAAGCTTAAGGAGGAAATGAAATGAGGGAGGACAAGTTTGCTAAAGAGGGTTTGACATTCGATGATGTACTTCTCATGCCGGCCAAGTCGGAAATACTGCCGAGAGAAGTTTCAGTGGCAACGGAGTTATCATCTAAAATCAAGTTGCATATGCCGTTGATCAGTGCCGGTATGGACACCGTAACAGAGGCAGATATGGCTATTTCCATTGCTCGCCAGGGTGGATTGGGAGTCATTCATAAGAACATGTCTATCGAAGAACAGGCGGAGCATGTCGACAGAGTTAAACGATCAGAAAGCGGAGTAATCACCAATCCATTTTTCCTTCTTCCGGAGAACCAGGTATTCGATGCAGAACACTTGATGGGTAAATTCCGGATTTCCGGCGTACCGATTGTCAACAATGAAAAGGATCAAGTTTTGGTCGGAATTCTCACCAACAGAGACTTGCGGTTCATCCAGGATTATTCCATCAAGATCTCGGAAGTGATGACAACGGACAACCTTGTCACGGCACCGGTCGGAACTACCTTGCAGGAAGCGGAAAAGATATTGCAGCAGTACAAAATCGAAAAACTTCCACTCGTCGATGAACAAGGTGTCTTAAAAGGATTGATCACAATCAAGGATATTGAGAAAGTGATTGAATTCCCGAACTCTGCCAAGGACAGTCAGGGCAGGCTGCTTGCAGGTGCTGCGGTCGGAGTGACGGGCGATGCAATGACGAGAATCGACAAACTTGTCGAAGCAGGTGTCGATGTCCTTGTTATTGATACGGCACACGGGCATTCCCAAGGCGTTATCGAACAGGTAAGGGTTGTAAGAGAGAAATATCCGGACATCGACATAATCGCCGGCAATGTGGCGACTCCGGAAGCGACACGGGACTTAATCGAAGCGGGAGCCAACATCATCAAGGTAGGTATTGGTCCTGGATCGATTTGTACGACAAGAGTGGTTGCCGGGGTTGGCGTCCCTCAAATTACAGCAGTCAATGACTGTGCAGAAGAAGCACATAAACACGGCGTACCCGTTATTGCGGACGGTGGGATAAAGTATTCCGGGGATATTGCTAAAGCTCTTGCAGCCGGAGCACACGCTGTAATGCTTGGAAGCTTGTTTGCCGGTGTAAGTGAAAGCCCTGGTGAAACAGAAATATTCCAAGGTAGAAGATATAAAGTCTACCGCGGCATGGGATCAGTCGCGGCGATGAAATCCGGTTCCAAGGACCGTTACTTCCAGGAATCAGAAGAAACGAAGAAACTAGTTCCAGAAGGTATCGAAGGAAGGGTCGCTTACAAAGGCCCGCTGGCAGATACGGTTCATCAACTGCTTGGAGGCCTTCGCTCCGGCATGGGATATTGCGGAGCAAGAGATCTGGACGTATTCCGCAATGAGGCCAAATTCATCCGGATGACAGGCGCCGGACTTAGAGAGAGCCACCCACATGATGTCCAAATTACAAAAGAATCACCGAATTATTCCGTTTAATAGGGAACAAGAAAAAACTGAGCCGTAAAGGGGCTCAGTTTTTTTATGACTTTTCGCAAATATTGTCGCTTTTCCTATAAGCGGAGGAAAAATACGAGACTCCAGTGGGAAAGGAACAGTCTGAAGACCCCGCAGCCGGCGCTTTTTGCCAGCGAGGAGGCTGAAGCGTTCCCCACGGAAAGACCAGCTATGGAAAGTCAAGGTTATATTGAAAATGTTTTGAAGTTATTTTCACTTAAAAAAAGGCATATCAAACTACACCTCCAGAAGAGGCGTTTTTTAAGAATTTATTCTCTTATCTTGGATTATTTCACATGTGGTTCATAAGGCTTGTTATCTCGCAATATGGCAAAAACAATACGTGTAAGTTTTCTTGCTACGGCACCCACGGCTACATAATGGCCCTTTCCCTTAGCTCTTAACTTTTTGTAGTATTGGGATAACGCTGGATTACACTGACTTGCAGAAAATGCAGCACACCATAAGGCTCGTCTCAGATAAGGGGATCCCCTTTTCGACATGTGTACTTCCGAAGCGTTGAAATTTCCAGATTGCTTCACTGCTGGATCCAAGCCTGCAAATGCCACTAATTGCTCGGGACGTTCAAAACGATCTATGGAGCCTACTTCCCCCATGATTACAGCTGCCGTGACATCACCAATCCCTTTTATGGTGGTTAAATAAGTCTCTTGTTGCTCGATGAGTGTTTTGAGATTTTCCTCAATCTTTTTAACTTGATGATCTAGTAAAGACAGTTGTTCAAGTAACAGATGAATTTGGGTTCTGAAAGCATCCGTGGCGATGGAAATGCCAAAGCTCTCCTCTGCAGAATCTTTGATCTTTGTTGCCTTTTCAAGTGCTCGTTTTTTTCCGTAAGATTGTTTACTAGCTTCATTTAAAAATGCAGCTAAGTCATTGGTATCAATGGATTGTATATCTTCAGGCATTGGATAATACTCGAGTAATTTGGCTGAAGACTGACCAAATACTTCTGAGAATAAGTCTTCATATTCTGGAAAGACCTGGTCAAGGAGAGAGACGATCTTGTGTTTGATATCCGAACTTTGATCTACGATGGAATAACGCAGCCGTTCTAGATGCCTGATACGCAGGAGATCTTCTTCAATAAAAGGAGTTGCTTCTGGGGCGTCAATACGAATAACTTGAGCAATAAGAAAAGCATCACGCGTATCGGTTTTGGTCTTGCGAATATAAAAATTGCGCAAAGCATCCGACTGTAATGGGTTAAATGCCGTTATTTTAAAGCTGAGTTGATGTAAAAAGGTAAAAACGGAGAGCCAATAATGTCCCGTTGCTTCTAAGCCGCAAGCACAATTATCCGGGGTAAGTTGATGCTTGTTTATAAAAGCTAACAATTTATCACTTCCGGCTTTAGAATTAGAAAATCGAAGGGTTTTCCCAATGGGATTCCCCCTATCATCTATCACTCCGGCTTCATGCATGTTTTTGCCTATATCAATACCCAAGTAATACATGTAAACACCACCCGTATGATAATTAAATCAGATAGGGGAGATCCTCCACATCTTTATAGATATCCATGCTCGTTCGATATCCGACAACATCTGTGTCATCCAGCTGATACGGATCATTCTACAAAGAAGGAGGTGTCTGACTTTCCGACGAAGACAAAGCTTCAAGCGAGTTTTACGACAACCTCCATCTGATTACCCCCATTATACAAATATAATGGAGGCCCTTAAATTAAGGTTACCTATATCATACGAGCGAGTATTTTCCGCAGCATCGGCTTACCAGTCAATCTGAAAAGAATGGGAGGAAGTCACTCTGGAGTTATGTTGTAGTTTAGGTTTATCCAGAAACAAAAATCTTCATAAAACAGCCTTTATCAAAATCTTTTTTCCTTGTAAAAGACAGGACAAACAGCTATATTATATGTAAGGATAGTTTACATGAATATTTGAATCTATAAAAACTTATTTGCTATAATAAGTTATATTCTGAAAAGGGGGTAAATTATGAAGAAAAGAAATTGGTTACTCACTTTGGTTATGGTATTTACTCTTTCCCTATTACTTGCAGCTTGCGGCGGTGGAGAAGCCGACCCGGAATCAAGCGATGGAGGAAGTGAAGGGTCTGACAGTGGTGAAAGTGCTGACAGCGGTGACACACAATTCATCAGTGTTCTGACAGGCGGTACAGAAGGTACATATTATCCACTTGGCGGTACGTTTGCACAAATTATCAATAGTAACGTAGATAATGTCGAGGCAAATGCACAATCTACTGGTGCGTCGGTGGAAAACATGAAAACAATGAGAGACGGCGAAGCAGAACTGGCTTTCACTCAGACAGACATCGCTTCTTATGCAACTGAGGGTTCTGTAATGTTTGAAGGTGATCAGATTGATAATATTCAAGCGATTGGTACGCTTTATCCAGAGACAATCCAAATTGTTACTACGGCAGACTCTGGAATTGAAACAGTAGCAGATCTAGAAGGAAAAGTAGTATCTGTAGGTGCTCCTGGTTCGGGAACAAATGCCAGTGCAACAGATATCCTGGAAGTCTACGGACTAACCATGGATGATATCGAAGCACGCGACTTAGACTTTGGAGATTCCACATCGGGCATCCAGGATGGAACAATCGATGCTGCTTTCATTACATCTGGAACACCAACAGGGGCTGTAGAAAGTCTTGCTGCAACTACTGATGTAAATATCGTGCGCTTTGATGAAGATAAGATTCAGGAATTAATCGATGCTAAACCATATTATGCAGAAGACGAAATTCCAAGCGGCACTTATGGTCTTGAAGAGGCTGTCAAAACAGTTGCAGTACAAGCAATGCTTGTTACATCTTCTGACTTGAGTGAAGATTTGGTTTATGAGATTACACAGTCTATCTTCGAAAATACCGATCAGATTAGTCATCCTAAAGGAGAATTCATCTCTGCAGACACTGCATTGGAAGGTGTAGGAATCGACCTCCACCCGGGAGCTCAACGGTATTTTGACGAAAAAGGAATTGAATAGCAAAATGTAAAGCCCGGATGAGGATGTTTCGGTGGGGTTGTCCCCTGGTTTGCTACTGCGAAATACTAGTTTAAGATAGTTCTAGTATTCCATTATAGTAACGTAGGGGCTGGCCTCAATGGAACAGCCTCATCTTTTCATGTGAGAAAAGTTTACGTGAAATTAATCTGTTCTTTCCTTTAACTTCATTGAGGACGGTTTTGAATGGCTAGATATAAAAAAGTCTTATCGTTTAGTGTTGTTTTTATTTTATTTTCTTCTTTCGTTTTTCTTTTCCTTTTTTATCCTTATCGATATGTTTTGTCCTTTCAAGATCCTTTCACGGATAAAGTTGCAGCCTTCTTGCCGATTAAAAATGGAGACCATTTTTATATACAATTCACACATTCTGTACACCTTTCTGAAGTATTCGAAGAATATGAGATAATCGGGGATACCATTTATCCCGTTCAATTGGTATATGAAGATACGGCAATCGGTATGCCTTCCAATGCACAGGAAGGCGAAACATTCGAAGTGAAAGATGGAAAGTATTACATTTCCAATCTGCAGGGTTCTTATCCTGAAATCAACCTGGCTGTAGGCCAAGTCAGGGCTAATCATACTATTCTGTATAATAACAAGGAATACTTGTTAAAAGACTATGTGGGAGCAGGTACATCTATTTCCATTGTACCCGTTTACCAGAATAACTGGAATTTGTTTAAAGGGGTGAACATGCTTGAGCGATAACAATAGAACGTTCACAGATGATGAACAGAAAGCCTTACTGGAAAAATACGATCAGGAATCCGCTGTAAGGCAATTGACTGGATTTATGGCGAAGTTTGTATTTTTTGGATTGCTGGCTTTTTCGCTTTATCAACTTTTTGCCACTACAATCTATCCTCTGCCTGCTCAAATGCACCGTTCCATTCACATTGGATTCGGTCTTGTATTAATCTTTCTTCTATTCCCTGCCAGAAAAAAATCAAGGCTTAATGGAAAAATTGCCTGGTATGATTACATTCTAGCTGCATTGGGATTTGGGGTCGGGGCATACTGGCCATTGATGTATGAAGAAATAGTAATGAGAGCCGGGGAAATCAATCAGATGGATTTGCTGGTAGGGACAATTGCTGTCTTGTTGGTGCTGGAGGCTACCAGACGTTCAGTCGGCCTTCCGATCACCATTATTGCAGCTGTTTTCCTCGCATATGCTTATTGGGGAAGACAAATGCCAGGTTTCCTGATCCACAGAGGGGTCAATTTTGATAACCTGGTACAATCAATGTTTTTTACGACCGAGGGGATATTAGGGACACCTATTTCCGTTTCGGCTACCTTTATTTTCTTATTCCTCTTGTTTGGCTCTTTCCTGGTAAAAACCGGTGTCGGTCAGTATTTTAATGATTTGGCTGTCGCATTTGCCGGAAAAAGAACGGGAGGGCCTGCGAAAGTCGCCATTTTTTCCAGTGCCCTGCAAGGGACTATCAGCGGTAGTTCTGTGGCAAATGTTGTCACGTCCGGATCTTTTACGATCCCAATGATGAAAAGACTGGGGTACAGGAGAGAATTTGCAGGCGGGGTAGAAGCTGCTGCATCCACCGGCGGGCAATTAATGCCACCGATAATGGGGGCTGCTGCCTTCTTGATGATCGAGTTTATCGGTATAGATTACTGGACAATTGCCAAGGCGGCTGCCATACCTGCATTGTTATATTTCACCGGGGTATGGATTATGACCCACTTCGAGGCAAAGCGTACCGGATTAAGCGGTTTATCCGACGAAGAAATACCCGATAAAAAAGAAGTACTCAAAAAAATATACTTATTACTGCCGATCCTGGCAATCGTATTCTTCCTTAGTACTGGTATCAGTGTAATGCGCGCGGCCATCTATGGAATTTTGACGACCATTTTGGTGGGCTTGCTGAGGGAAGAACGTTTCAGGAAGATTTATCCGGCGGTTTTCGGTATAGCCTTTGTCGGTTATCTCATTTTTGGTTGGATAACTGGCGGTGTCTCGATTACACAGGGGTTGATAATTGCCGCGCTCGCTACGGTGATCGTCAGTTACTTCTTTGATGAAAACTTTAAAGATTCTGTCGATGCCCTTGTCGATGGAGCAAGAACGGCATTGGCTGTCGTAGCAGCAACTGCAGCTGCAGGTATTATTGTCGGCGTAGTGACAAAAACCGGTCTTGGATTAAAACTGGCGAACAGCCTTGTCTCATTGGCGAATGAACAATTGCTGCTTACCTTGTTCTTCACCATGATTGCTGCGATTATCCTCGGGATGGGTTCGCCGACAACTGCAAACTATGTTATTACATCGACCATTGCTGCCCCGGCGATTATCCTGTTGGATGTTGCAGATTTGCCGGCCCATTTATTTGTCTTTTATTTTGGCATTGTAGCAGATATCACTCCTCCAGTTGCTTTGGCTGCTTTTGCGGCAGCTGGTGTCGCATCCGCCGAGCCAATCAGGACTGGTCTGAACGCGGCCAAAATAGCAATCGCAGCTTTTATTATCCCATACATGTTTGTATTACAGCCGCAGTTGCTGATGATTGATACGACTTTTTGGGAGTTGATATGGGTCTTGTTTACAGCAATAGCCGGTATGATAGCAATAGGAGCTGGATTAATAGGTTACTGGTATCGGAAAGTTTACTGGCCGGAACGAATACTTGCTGTAGCCGGAGGCCTTACCTTGATTTATCCTGGTGTTTGGACCGATGTAATCGGACTAACAGTATTCGGTATTTTACTCGCCATGCAATTTCTCCTTAAGAGAAATCAATTGGGTGTACCGGAAACACGGGCAAGAGCCTGAAAATGACAGCTCCTTCTGTGGAAGGGGCTGTTTTTTTACTTTTACATAACCACAAAAAGTGGTAATAGCAAAGAAACAAGAGATAGAGGTGAGCGAATGGTAAAGCAAATACTTAATAATGACTGGCAGGATATCTTGCAAAGCGAATTTCAGGAGGAATACTATCTTAACTTAAGAGAATTCTTAAAGCAGGAGTATAATAATCAGACTGTCTTCCCTGCAATGGAAAATATTTATGAGGCGTTAAATTTAACTCCATATTCGGAAACGAAGGTAGTTATCCTTGGACAAGATCCTTACCATGGGCCTGACCAGGCACATGGGCTCAGTTTTTCCGTTCAGCCTGGTGTTAACCCGCCGCCTTCTTTGAAAAATATATTCAAGGAGCTGCAGGACGATCTTGGCTGCCCGATTCCAGAGCATGGTTATTTAAAGAAATGGGCAGACCAAGGGGTGTTGCTCTTAAATACTGCTTTGACGGTAAGGAAAGGAAAAGCGGCCTCCCACCGCGGGCAAGGTTGGGAAAATTTCACCAATCGCGTAATAAGAGAATTGAATAAACGGGATACACCGGTTGTCTTCCTCCTTTGGGGCCGTCATGCCCAGGAGAAACAGGAATTGTTGGACACAGAGAAACACCGGATTATTACTTCACCCCATCCCAGCCCATTTTCGGCAAGAAAGGGATTCTTTGGGAGCAAGCCGTTTTCAAGGGCAAACGGCTACCTGGAGGAACTTGGCCAAGACCCCATTGATTGGTGCCTTCCGGTAAAATAAGCTGATAAGACTATCAAACATTTTGAATAGGTATAAACGATTATCCCATGCATTTCGTTTGCAAACTGCTCTGAAAAGAGTATTCTCCTTTTATCCTCCATATGATAGAATAGTTGAGATGCATACTATTTTTGGTGGAGGTAGAGAAAGTTGAGACATAATTTAAAAGCATCTTTTTATATAATGGTGGCGTTGTTGATTGCGTGTACGTCACTCTTTTTCATTCCGGAAAAAGCCAGTGCTGAATCATTGGATTTGCGGGCTGAATCTGCAATTCTAGTAGATGCAGATACAGGAAAAATATTATACGCAAAGCAGCCAGATATTAAATTGCCTCCAGCTAGTATGACCAAAATGATGACGGAATATCTCGTATTGGAAGCCATCGAAGAAGGTCAAATCAGCTGGGATACGACGACAGAAATTAGTGACTATCCATATGAACTATCGGCCAATCCGGCATTTTCAGGAGTAGGCCTTATCCAGGATAAAGAATACACAGTTAGAGAACTATATGAAGCGATGGCCATCATCTCAGATAATGGCACGACGATTGCGCTTGCAGAACTGGTTGCAGGTACTGAAAGTGATTTTGTAAAGATGATGAACGAAAAAGCAGAAGAATTGGGTTTGACTGACTATGAATTTGTCAATGCAACCGGGCTTTCCAACTCCCATCTTGGTGACCGCCATCCTGAAGGAACCGCCCCTGACGCCGATAATTTGTTGTCAGCTAAGTCTACTGCGATGCTTGCCTATCACTTAGTGAATGATTATCCAGAGGCATTGACTGTTTCCAGTACATTAACAACTGAATTCGATGGGAAGCAGTTGGAAAATTTGAACTGGATGCTGCCATGGGATAACAATAACTTTGAACAATTCAGTTATGATGGTGTTGATGGACTGAAAACAGGTTATACGGAACTTGCAGGATACTGCTTCACAGGGACAGCGGAAAGAGATGGAAGAAGGCTCATCTCCGTTGTAATGAAGACAGAGAGCAAGGAAGTTCGTTTTGAAGAAACTGCAAAACTGTTTGATTATGGTTTTGAGCAATTTGAGAATAAAGAACTTTACCCTGCTGGCTATCAAGCTGATGATCAAGAAACAGTCCCGGTTGCCAAAGGAAAAGAAGAGGAAGTGGAAGTTGCCTCAAGCTCTGCATTTTCTACATCGGTCAAAGCCGGCGATGAAGAGAACTATGATGTTAAATACAATATCGATGAAGATAAGGTAAATGAAGATGGCGAATTGGTTGCTCCAATAGAAGACGGAGAAAAAGTCGGCACAATGGAAGTGACCTATAACGGGGAAGAGGATTTCGGCTATATTAACAATGGTTCGAAAACGAAAACGGTCGATCTTGTTACGACAAGTGCGGTGGAAAAATCCAATTGGTTTGTCTTGTCTATGAGTGCAGTGGGAAGTTTCTTCGGTAGTGTTTTTTCTACGGTGACTGATACTGTAAAAGGCTGGTTCTAATAATTCCTGATTAATTTGCGCAATATAGTTGGGAAATTAAGTGAATTGCGTTACAATATATTTTAATTGTTAGAATTTAAAAACTATAAAAGATTGCTTTAAGATAAATGGGAGGAATACAAACATGTCTAACTTGGGTACAGATCGTGTAAAACGTGGAATGGCTGAAATGCAGAAGGGCGGCGTCATCATGGACGTTGTCAATGCTGAACAAGCAAAGATTGCAGAAGAAGCCGGTGCGGTTGCAGTCATGGCTTTGGAACGCGTGCCATCTGACATTCGTGCTGCAGGCGGTGTGGCAAGAATGGCCGACCCTACTATCGTAGAAGAGGTAATGAATGCCGTTTCTATTCCGGTAATGGCAAAAGCCCGTATCGGACATATCGTCGAAGCCCGCGTATTGGAAGCAATGGGCGTCGATTATATCGATGAAAGTGAAGTATTGACACCTGCCGATGAAGTATATCATCTCAACAAGCGTGATTATACGGTACCATTTGTATGCGGCTGCCGCGATTTAGGAGAGGCTTCCCGTCGTATCGGGGAAGGTGCTTCCATGCTGCGGACAAAAGGTGAACCTGGAACAGGCAATATCGTTGAAGCCGTCCGTCATATGCGTGAAGTTCAATCACAAATCCGTAAATTAGTCGCTATGTCACATGATGAAGTAATGACTTTCGCTAAAAATATCGGTGCTCCATATGAAGTATTGCTTGATATCAAAGAAAACGGACGCCTTCCTGTTGTTAACTTTGCAGCAGGTGGTGTGGCAACTCCTGCAGATGCGGCGCTCATGATGCAATTGGGTGCAGATGGCGTATTTGTCGGATCAGGTATCTTTAAATCAGACAACCCTGAAAAGTATGCCCGTGCTATCGTGGAGGCAACTACTCATTATGATGACTACGAGTTAATCGGCAGAGTTTCCAAAGATATTGGTACTGCAATGAAAGGGATTGAAATCAGTACACTGGCACCAGAAAACCGTATGCAAGAGCGCGGCTGGTAAGTATTTACCTTTAATTGCTTCTAAGTAAACCGGACTTTTTGTACTTCCTCTTAAAGGAGAAATGTGTAAATGGTTAAAATAGGGGTTTTAGGTCTTCAAGGAGCTGTAAGAGAACATATCCGTTCTGTGGAAGCTTCTGGAGCAGAAGGTCTGATCATCAAGAAAAAAGAACAATTGGAAGAGATCGATGGATTGATTTTACCCGGCGGGGAAAGCACGACAATGCGCCGGTTGATTGATAAATATGATTTCTTTGATGCATTAGTAGAGTTCGGAAATAAAGGAAAGCCTATTTTTGGTACATGCGCAGGCTTGATTTTGCTTGCAAGTGAAATAGTCGGCCAAAAGGATGCCCATTTAAAATTGATGGATATCAAAGTAGAACGGAATGCGTTTGGCCGCCAAAAAGAAAGCTTTGAGACCGATCTTACAGTTAAAGGTGTGGCGGTAGACTTTAATGCTGTGTTCATTCGTGCTCCATATATCCTGGAAACAGGAGAAAATGTCGAAGTGCTTGCCTCGTACAATGAAGCAGTTGTTGCTGCGAGACAAGGCCAATATCTTTGCAGTGCTTTCCATCCGGAATTGACGGATGACCACCGTTTGACAGGGTATTTCGTGGAAATGGTGGAAGAATCACTGAAAGAACTTGCATCTTAAGGGAATTTTCGCTATTCTATATAGCAATAAGCCGAATGTAATGACAGGAAATAGTAGCAGTGATAACTTTCTCAAGAGAGTCGATGGCTGGTGTGAATCGATGTAAGTGCCTGCGAATCCATCCTTGAACTGGTATGTGAATCCATACCCGGTCCGACGCCGTTATCGTAAGTGAGCCGGAAGAGTGAACTCTTCAATCAGGGTGGTATCGCGGGAATTATACTCTCGTCCCTTTCTATATTAGGGACGAGAGTATTTTTTATGAAAGAAATTGCTTGTTCGAGGCGAAAGCTTATAAAAAAGGAGGAAATAAAAATGCTCGATATGAAGTATCTGAGAAATAACTTTAATGAAGTAAAAGAGAAATTGAAGTTCCGTGGGGAAGATTTATCAGAATTGGACAAATTCGGTGACCTCGACGAAAGAAGAAGGGAACTGATCGCTGAAACAGAAGAGCTTAAAGCGAAGAGGAATGAAGTCTCCAAACAGATTGCGCAAATGAAAAAAGAAAAGAAAGACGCAGATCCATACATTGCCGAAATGAGAGAAGTAGGCGAGAAAATTAAGTCTTTTGATACGGAATTAAAAGAAGTGGAAGAAGAACTTGAAGGGCTTTTGTTATCCATCCCGAATATTCCTCACGAAAGTGTGCCGATCGGGGAAGATGAAGACGATAATGTTGAAGACCGCAAATGGGGAGACGTTCCATCTTTCGAATTTGAAGCAAAGCCTCATTGGGATTTGGCGACAGATTTGGATATCTTGGATTTTGAACGTGCCGGTAAAGTAACCGGAAGCCGTTTTGTGTTCTACAAAGGACTTGGGGCACGTTTAGAGCGGGCTTTGATCAACTTTATGATGGATTTACATGCCGATGAACATGGCTACACAGAAATGCTTCCACCGTATATGGTGAACCGTACTAGCATGACAGGTACGGGTCAGTTGCCTAAGTTTGAAGAAGATGCATTCAAAACAGAAGATTGGGATTATTTTTTGGTACCGACAGCAGAGGTTCCGGTGACAAACTATTACAGGGATGACATACTGACAATGAATGACCTGCCGCAAAAGTTCGTGGCTTTCAGTGCTTCTTTCCGTTCTGAAGCAGGATCTGCGGGCAGGGATACAAGAGGCTTGATCCGCCAGCACCAATTCAATAAAGTGGAACTTGTCCAGTTTGTAAAACCGGAAGAATCTTACCAGGTTTTAGAAGAATTGACTGGTAATGCTGAAAAGGTCTTGCAGCTTCTTAAACTTCCATACAGAGTTATGAGTATGTGCACAGGCGATCTTGGCTTCACAGCTGCTAAAAAGTATGATATTGAAGTTTGGCTGCCAAGTTACGATGATTATAAAGAAATTTCTTCTTGCTCTAATTTTGAAGACTTCCAAGCACGCAGAGCAGGCATCCGCTTCCGTCGTGAGGATCAAGGCAAGCCGGAATTTGTGCATACCCTCAATGGTTCTGGACTTGCACTGGGAAGGACAGTCGCAGCCATTCTGGAAAATTATCAACAGGAAGATGGTACGGTAAAAGTACCGGAAGTATTAAGACCATATATGGGCAGCAAAGAAGTCATCAAATAGAAAAAAGGCGAACTTTAGAAAAAAATATCGAAATGTGTTGACAAGTGTTTGATTCGGATGATATAGTAATACTTGTCGACACGGAGGATTACCCAAGTCTGGCTGAAGGGAGCGGTCTTGAAAACCGCCAGGGGCTTCACCGCCCGCGGGGGTTCGAATCCCTCATCCTCCTCCATACATACACACGCAAACAAATTGGAGATTATATAAAAGGCTGTCACTCAGGTGGCAGCTTTTTTTGTTATTCCTGACCGCCATTCCTATAATGATATAAAAAAAACAATTAATAATTTATTGGAAAAGTCTAAATAATGAAAAAATGTATTGACATAAATTAAATTACCCTGCATAATACTTAAAAATAACAAAATATTTTAAGCAATGAACAGGCCAGTACGTAACATCTCGGCGTAAGAGATAGGAATTCATCGGCTGAAAGATTCCTTCGTTTTGAATGTTGTGGAAACCTACCTGTGAGCTGTCAGGCTAAATCTGACCGTTTTCCGGACGTTATCGGATCAAGTGGATAACTGTTTCACATGAAACGTTGTCAAACAAGGTGGTACCGCGGATGTCAACCCTATTCCGTCCTTCTTAGTCAAGGGCGGTGTGGGGTTTTTATATTGCCGAAAAGTTTTGGCCAATCATGAGGTTTAGGAGGAATGAATGTGTATCGAAAAGTGGCATTTGTCGGTGGCGGAGCAATGGCTGAAGCAATCATCCAGGGTGTCTTGGCTAAAGGCTTTGTTCATTCGGAACAGATATGGGTGACAAATAAGGAGAATAGGCAGCGACTCGAACGATTGCACAACGTTTATCACGTAAATTGTTCCATGGATAAGCAAGAAGTGATCGAGCACTCGGACGTTATTATTTTGTCCGTAAAACCCAAGGATGTTGCGACAGCGATTGAAAACATCAGGGATTATATTACTGAAAGTCAGATAGTTGTCTCTGTGCTGGCGGGCGTATCTACAGAGTACATTTCCGAACAGTTAGAGAGAAAGTGTCCGGTCATTCGTGCCATGCCTAATACATCGGCAACTATCGGCTACTCGGCGACAGCCATTGCAGCAGGGAAATATGCAGGAAGAGACCATATGGATCAGGTAGGGGATCTTTTTCAAACAATCGGAACGACGACCATTGTGAAGGAAGATGACTTGCATGCTATCACCGGCTTATCTGGGAGCGGTCCCGCTTATATATATTATTTCGTAGAAGCAATGGAAGAAGCAGCAGCAGAGGCTGGTTTACAAAAGGATATTGCCAAACAACTCATCATTCAGACATTGGTAGGTGCTGCAGAGATGCTGAAATCGTCCAATGAGAAGCCGGCAGTTTTGAGACAGCGGATTACAAGTCCCGGGGGGACGACTCAAGCCGGATTGGATACCCTTGAAAGATATAAATATCAGGAAGCATTGATGGCATGCATTAAACAAGCTGCTGCAAGATCGGTTGAACTCGGCAGTCCTTACCAAGGTAAACTAAAAAACCCGCAGTCATAATAAAAAAAAGCACCTGCTGATTTTATTCAGCAAGTGCTTTTTTCTGCTTTATTTCGTCAATTGACGGGACTTCCATTTTCTTGATTGCTGGATGAAGTGGCCGATTTTCTCCAAAACAGGTTCAATGGAATTTTCGTTATTAAGCAAGTCGTAATCAGCGATATTGATCCTCAGGATTGGACAGGAGTTGAAATTATTGATCCACTGGTCATACCGTTTATACATCTCTTCCCAGTAATCCAAAGGAGTCTGCTGCTCCATCGGACGTCCTCGCTCTTTAATCCTCCCGATGACATCATCAAATGAACCTTCCAGGTAAATCAATAAATCCGGATGAGGGAAGTAGGGAGTCATTACCATCGCATCGAACAAACTCTTGTATGTTTCGTAATCTACCTTTGACATGGTGCCTTCGTCATAATGCATCTTGGCAAAAATGCCTGTATCTTCATAAATGGAACGGTCTTGAATAAAACCCCCGCCATACTCGAAAATCCGTTTTTGTTCTTTGAAGCGCTCGGCCAAAAAGTAAATTTGTAAATGAAAGCTCCAGCGCTCAAAGTCGGCGTAAAATTTATCTAAATACGGGTTTGTATCTACTTTTTCAAGTGAAGTGCGAAAGTCCAATGCTTGAGCCAGCGCATTGGTCATAGTTGATTTTCCAACACCGACAGTACCGGCGATCGTGATCACACTGTCAGATGGAATATTGTATTTTTCTCTTAAATTCATCGAATAACTTCCCCTTTTTTAAGATGCTCTTCCACTGTTTCAATAATCATATCCAAGTCTTGCTGATGTTTGACAAAATCGATATGATCCCCGTTTAAGCGGATGACTGGAATTGTTGGATTAACTCTTTCAAATTCATCCATAAAGTCATTATAATCACGGCTTAGCTGTTGTAAATAATCAGGCTGGATATTTTGTTCAACGTCTCGTCCGCGCATTTTAATTCTCTCTAACAGCGTGTCCAAAGAAGCATCCAAGTAAATCATCATATTAGGCTGCGGCATATCGGCTGTCAGAATGTCATATATTTGTGCATATTTTTCAAACTGTTTATTCTTGAGAGTCCGCTTGGCAAAAATCATATTTTTGGAAATATGATAGTCAGAAATGACAGCTTTATTTTTGCTTAAGTATTTTTTCTCAATATCTTCCAACTGTTTATATCGATTACACAAAAAGAACATTTCTGTTTGAAAACTCCACTCTTCTATGTCATCATAAAACTTACCTAGGAATGGGTTTTCTTCCACGATTTCTTTTAATAAGTGTAAATCAAAATGTGAGGAAAGCTTCTTTGCAAGAGACGTCTTCCCCACCCCGATGGGCCCTTCTACAGCAATAAAAGGCAAATTTCCCATTTCTCCTCCTCCTATCGACTATCGAACGTATCTATATCAGTAATTTCGTTTATTTTAGACATGCAACGTATATTTTAACACAAGGCAGGAGAGGAAGGACAGACTTGCTTATCAATTGTCATGTTTTTCCCTTTTCAAGATGCAATGGATTATGTATAATAAATAGTGCACGATTTAATGATGATAAATTATGGCTCCATAGCTCAGGGGATAGAGCGTTGGTTTCCTAAACCATGCGTCGCAGGTTCGAATCCTGCTGGGGCCGTACCTCCTAAAGGCAGTCATACCAAGGGTTTTGAGATATTTCAATCCCTTGGTATTTTTACGTTTTTGGGGCAACTGGGCCGAATTTGGGACATAGGGCATTTAAAGCGAATCTGCGTTCGTACTTTTTGAACCGAAAATTGACTCTCCAAATTGTTCGGCAGCTGCCTTTTGAATGTTAGGTAATACATGCGAATATAAATCCAAGGTGACGGTGATAGAAGAGTGGCCAAGTCGTTCCTGGACAACTTTTGGATGTACACCCTGTTTTAGCAGCAAGGTTGCATGGGTATGTCGAAAATCATGGAATCTTATCATCTTCAAACTGGATTCTTTCATCAATGGGCGCCAGTGCCTATCAAAGTTCCTTGGAAGCACAAAAGAACCGTTATTTGCAGAAATGACTAGATCCTGGTCCTCATAAGTATTTCGATTCTCCATCTTATAAGTCATTTGTTGCTTGCGATGCTTCTTCAATTCCTCCATGACATGATCAAACAAAGAAATGGTTCGATGACTGTTTTTATTCTTCACCTCACCAATTCGATATCCTCCACCTTTTTTACGGGTAACTGCTTGTCTTACCGCAATAACCTGATTGGTAAAGTCTATATCCTGCCAGCGCAATCCGAGTATTTCCCCTTTACGCATTCCTGTGGACAGAGCAAGCAAATATCCAATATAGAAACGATCATTCTTCGTTACCTCTAAATAATGATTTACTTCGAATTCATCCCACACCTTCATTTCAAATTTTTCTGGTTTAGGTGGCTTAATAGAAGTACAAGGATTTCTTACTGCCCATTCCCATGTAATGGCTGCATTATAAGCATTATTCAGGATGCGGTGCATATGAACAATGGATTGATTGGAAAGCGTCCCTTCTTCTACATATTCATCATATAGTTGCTGAATGTCGGAAGGCCTCACTTCATTAATTTTTGCCATTCCCAGATTAGGTATCCAATGATTCATGATATAGGGCTTATAGTGTGAATAGGTTCCTGCTGAAACATTGACCCTCTTATGCTCCAACCACTTCAACAAGAAGTCGCTCACTTTCATATCTCTTGCTGCTACAAAAGTACCCTCATTGATTTGCTGCATAATCCTGTTTCGTTCTGTCCTGGCCATTCCTTTGGTCCGATATGGGCCAAAACGTTGTCTCACTCTTTTTCCTGTCTTTGGATCCTTCCCTGTGTCCATTCGAAAACCATAGCCGCCAGCCATTTTATAAATAGTTGGTTCTCGCATGAGAAGATACCTCCTTTTTCATTTTTTCATAGAAAGCAAATTCATCCCTTTTCCTTAAGTACATTTCTAATCGATTTAAGGCGAAGCCATATTCCACATTGAAAGAATCGGCTATAAGAATAGCAGTTTCATGATAAGTCGACTTCATTTCCATTCTTTCTAACATAAAAGTGGGAACACAAAAGTTGTACATAAAGGAATTGGCCTGGCGCTCCTGCATTTCATAAAAGGGAAAGGGTAAATACTCTTGCCTGCCAACATGCCGAAGGGGATGACAAAGTTCATGCCCGAATTCCTGCCATTTTTGTTGTGGTGTAAGGTGCTTATTGATAAAGATAATATATTTTCCGTTCTTTTTGTTTGTTTCACTGCCGTATTTCCAGTAACGGATAGGCACTTTCAGTTTCTCTGCCACTTTCTCTAGCACTAATTGTTCAGGTGAATGGATAGAGTTAGTCAAATATAAGTTTGTAATATAGTCCTCTAACGCTGTGTAAAACACAATGACACCCCTTGGAACGGAACGTATGTTCTGTTGATTTTTAAAAAAGTTGGCGCACAGAAATCTGTACACCTTATTTGATGGCTTCTTTATATTGTTTATACTCTGATTTCGGTACGCTAAAACCATGTTTACAACTCTCGCACCTCATAAATACTTTGCCAGTTGGAATAACCCACATAATAATAGCGATTAAAAATAGTATTGGTGCTACGATCCATCCTAAAATCGGAATCCAAACAAAGCATCCTCCAGATAAAAATATAATTAGAGCAATAGGCATCATGGATACTTTATTTTCGCCACATTTAGGACAATGAATTATTTGTTGTCCTTGTTTACCAGACATTTCTTAATCATCCTTTTTATTGTTTTTGTTTTCTTCTTCTTTAAAAGCCTCATGAATTATACGTAGTCTTCGCAAATCTTCTTCTTTGGACTTGGGTAGCTCTCTATACCATCTTTCAAGTTCTGGATCCTTTATGAATGTTTCTAACTCTTTTTCCTGCTCAGCTTCCTCTGTGTAACCAGCTAAAGATAGCAATTTGTTATATGAATAGTTATAAGCATCTGCTAGTCTCTTTAATGTATCAGGAGATGGTTTAATAGGTTTTTTGGTTCTTGGATCAATACCTTTTTCCAACTGGCTTAAGTAGTTATGACTTATACCAGCCCTTTTACTGGCTTCTCTTAACGATTCTTTACCTCTCAACTCTTTAAGAAGCTTGTACAAATCATTCATCGCAAGTTTCCTTTCTAAATGTAAAACTTATATTACAAATTGTAATGCAAAACTTCCCAAAAATAAATAAAAAGGTTGTAATTCTTACTTGACATTGTGTAATACAAGAATTACTATATAGTCAGGAGGTGAAAATAAATGAACAATTGCTTAAGAAAAGTAAGAAGAGGAGCCGATGTAACACAAGAAGAACTAGCACTAGCCATCGGCACTACAAGACAAACCATTCATGCCATTGAAAGGCATAAGTTAAAAACTTCGCCTTCTTACGAATTGATGTTTTCTATTGCGAATTTCTTCAACAAAAGGGTAGATGAAATTTTTTTTACTAATAATGTTCGACAAGAATTACAAAAATGTAATGCTGTATCACAAAAATCCAAGGAGGCCATTTAATGAATCAACCAAAGAAAACTGAAAAACAAACCCATTCTCTTTTAAAAGATGAAAGAGATACCGGAGAATTGTTTGAAGGTATGAGCTTCAAGTATCCCCCGGTGTCAAAAGAAGATTACATCAATGCTTATGAAGAATACGTTCGAAGATGCTCATCTTAATATCCATATTCGTTCAATAAGCTATTTGAACGATCTTCATTCGTAACAATTTCAGATACTTCCGTGATAATAAAGCGTTTGCTAGAGGAAGCGGTTTTAATTTCAGAATAAATATCCTCCATGGAACGGTCTGATTGAATTACTAAAAGGTTAGGAAAAATTTGAATCCAAGTTTTTGGACTTAACTTCTCAATTTTTTTCCTAATAGAAACGGCGATTTCACTATTGACATCGTCTTCCCAATAAAAAGATATTAAGTACTTTTTCATCAAATTGCACACCCCCTTCCTAGCACCAGTTTACTAGAAAAGGGTGGAAATAAGAATTAAGGAGTTGATCGTATGAACCAATTAACAAAGATGTTTGACGGCGAGCAATTAAGAATTATCGAACAAAACAATGAGCCGTGGTTTGTAGCAAAAGATGTATGTGACATCTTGGAAATTAACAATAGCAGACAAGCCTTAACACGATTGGATAATGATGAAAAAGCTGGTGTCACTTTAAATGACGGTAGCCAAAATAGACACTTGCAAGCTGTAAACGAATTTGGACTTTATTCGCTTGTACTAGCTAGCCGGAAGCCTGAAGCCAAACAATTTAAGCGTTGGATCACTCACGAGGTAATTCCTTCTATCAGAAAACACGGCGGGTATCTCACGCCAGAGAAAGTAGAGGAAGCGCTTCTTAATCCAGATACCCTCATTCGTCTGGCCACTGACTTAAAACAGGAGCGAGAAGAACGCCAGCGATTGGAGCAGCAACAGAAAGCTGACTTGCCTTATACAACATTCGGTAAAGCTGTTTCAAATTCCAATGCATCTATCAATGTCGGAGCTTTTGCCAAGATGATGTATGACGAACACGGAATACGGATTGGTCGAAACAAAATGTTCAACTGGCTTCGAGAAAAAGGTTACCTAATCAAATCGGGTCGAGAAAGAAATAATCCAAAACAGCGCTATATCGAGCAAGGGTTGTTTAACACGACCGTGACAGTTGTAAGCAGAACTCAAGGTGATGTTGAAAGTATTACTACATTAATCACCGGAAAAGGACAGGTTTACTTTGCAGAGTTGTTACTTAAAGAGTATGAGGCGGTGATTTAAATGCTAAAAGTCGATTTTGATGAAGAAACCGCACAACTTGTTGCAGATAAGATCGCAAACATGGCCTTTGAAAAAATTAAAACGAAGCTAGATCAATATTCCAAGTGGCCTCCTATTCTTACGAAAAAAGACTTAATGGAATTCCTTCAAATTAAGGATAACAAGGCATCTGAACTTTTAAATAGAGATGACTTCCCAGTTATAAGAGAGTTTGGTCATCCAAGAGTTTCTTTACAACAACTTATGTACTGGATAGATCAGCACACTGATTGGGTGAAAGACAACGCTCCGAAAGCGAAGTATCCATATCGTGTTATCTAGCAGAATCGTTTTCGGAGTAGGTCTTTTCTTATACCAAGGGGGTCACCTGGTATATCTCAATTATATAATGATACCCCTCTTGGCAGCTATTCCAATTAAGAATATGGAAGGAGGGGAGAGCGTTGAAAGTAGGAGCAATTTTGAGAGCTGCAAGGCAAAGGAGAGGATTCAGCCAGGAAGAATTAGCGCACATGTTGCACATTAATCAATCAGACATATCGAAGTATGAAAATGATACAAAAGAGCCGTCGATAAGCCTTTTCCAGCAGTGGACAACCAATACACAGGCACAGGAAGTATTTGTCGCCTATCTTTGCGGATTGGATGGAATCGGCATGATGCAAAACCTGGTCGATTTCACTACAACATCAATTGGAATGATCATGGGAGGAATGCTGTTTTGAAGGATGCAAACGACAATTGCTTAGTCTGGTTAGGTTTTATCCCGTTTCTGTTTATTGTTATCCATCATATTTAGAGAGGTGAAGGAAATGAAGACAGCAGCAGTTATGGAAGATGTACAAGAATTAAACAGGCGTTATGAATACGCTCACCTGCGTGCTCAAGAGGAGTATCAGAAAGGCGAGTATCGCAAATCTATTTGTTACTTGGACTTAGCTAATGAAACGAAAAAAAAGCTGGAGACAGGTTGCCATGAGTGACAAATCTATCAATCGATTCTATCAAGTCCTGGCTGTAATAACCGCGATATTTTTTATCATAGCAAGCCGGATATCGGCAATGTGAGGAGAGATGGAACTGAAACAGAAATTGAGTAAAATAGATGGCTTTTTCAATGAGTTTACTGAGTTGGATGAAAAAACGAAGAAGTTCTTCGAAAAAAGACACAATTATCTTCAAAGGAAAATAAATGAGTGGGAGAAAAGAGGAAGTAATTTTCAAGTCAATGCCTACGAAAATCGTTTAAGCGAATTAAAATCAGTGGTTAATTATCTCGGGTACGAATTTGAGGCAATAAAAAAGCACTGAAGCCGACCAAAGCAATTCAGTGCACAACCTAGTTTATATCGTAAATCCATTATACACCCCATACAAAACAAAAGGCAAGGCCGTTGGGCCTTCCTTAGTGACCAGGAGCGTTATCTGTTACAAGGGTTTGCCATCACCCTAAATTCCTCCTTTCAAATGTTCCTGGTTGCTAAGGAGAGCTCAAACTCTCCAACGCTCTTGGCGACGAGCGTTTCAGTCCCGGCATTGAATACTCCTCAATGCCCAAGCGATATATTGATTTCACTCCTATAGAAGGAAGGTGGTTGTCATGATTTAGACCGGTAATGCGGTCATGTATCTTGAGGGTTAGTAAATGTGGTGGCGGGCTGGTGGTGCGGCCCGTCTTATAAAAAGGAGGATTAATTTGGAAAAGATAAATTGGTTGATTGTTAACAACGAAGAATTCAAAGTCGGAAAAATTTATAACGGCCGACTTTTAGAAAAAATCAAAGGTTATGCCAACGATCCACGAAACAACCGCGAAATGGCTTGTTATATAGGACTCGACCAGGACGAAAAGGTGCTATTCGAGATATTTAGCACAAATGTAATTGCCTTTTATGAAAAGGAGGATGAACATGCCAGAACTTGAACACCCGACGGTCACACAGATCAACCGTACAGGTTACCCGAAAGAAGCTCTGGAACAACCGGAACATTGCGGGATTGATGCTCTAGGCGACGAGATACTTGTCGGCGACAAGATTTTCGAAATCGATGGTGAAACCGTCTTGGAAGAGAACTTGGAGCGTTACCTAGTTGAGTTGATGGGTGCACAGATAAAGGAAGCCATATAAAAAGACCTGCAGCAAAGCTACAGGCCGGGTCGATCACTTAATTATTTTGACACCTTAATTATAGCTGGTCGGCCTGAAATAAGCAAGGAGGTACTTATCCATGGCAAAAGCGCAAGCAGAAGTATTAACTGCTACAGCTGATTTAACTCATGAAGAATGGTTGGCTCAACGTACAAAGGGCATTGGAGGCTCCGATGCATCTATCATTCTTGGATTGAACAAATACAAAACACCATTTGAATTGTGGTTGGAGAAAACAGGTCAAACCGATTTAGAAGATACGGCAGGTGAAGCTGCATACTTCGGAAACATTCTGGAAGATATGGTCGCGAAAGAATTCGAGATTAGGTCCGGTAAAAAGGTGCGTAAAAGGAACGCTATTCTGAAGCACCCAGAGCATCCTTACATTCTTGCAAACATCGATCGGAAAGTGGTTGGTGAACAGGCTGTTTTGGAATGTAAGACTGCAAGCATGTTCCTGGCAAAGGATTGGGAAAGCGAAGAGATTCCCGAAGCTTACTTGGTTCAGGTGCAGCACTATTTAGGAGTTACCGGCTATGAAAAAGCTTATATCGCTGTATTGATCGGCGGTCAAAGGTTTGTCTGGAAAGAGATTGAACGAGATAAAGAATTGATTGAAATGATATTCGAAGCAGAAGTTCATTTTTGGGAGCACCACGTTAAGCAAGGTATTCCTCCAGCGTTGGATGGATCCAGTGCAGCTGAGAAGTTTTTAAAAGAAAGATATGAAAAATCAAACCCAGATTTAACCGTCGATTTAGCTCATGCCTACAAATCGAAAATCGAGCAGTACCATGAATTGAAAGATTCTATTAAGAAACTAGAAACTCAAAAGAAACAACTCGAAAATGAAATGAAAAATGAACTAAAAGAAGCGGAGACAGGCTTCATTCACAACTACCAAGTGAATTGGAAACCGATAGTCAGCAACCGTGTAGACACAAAGTATCTCAAGAAAGAATTCCCTGAGATTTATAAGAAGGTCACGAAGCCAAGTAAATATCGAAAATTCGAAGTGAAGGAGATTAGTTAATATGGCCACTAATTCTAGCTTGAAAAACCAGATATCTAACCGAAAGAACAATGCCCCATCCAATGGACAAGGGACAACCATGAAAGGGCTGCTTAACTCCCCGGCAGTAATGAAACGTTTCGAGGAAGTCTTAGGCAAACGTGCCAATCAGTTCACAGCTTCCATTTTAAGCCTATATAACAGCGAAAAGATGCTTCAGAAGGCTGAACCTATGAGCGTTATTTCTTCAGCTATGATAGCAGCAACATTGGATTTGCCAGTCGATAAGAACCTTGGATATGCCTGGATTGTTCCTTACAGCGGGAAAGCCCAGTTTCAGCTTGGTTATAAAGGCTATATTCAGCTGGCTTTACGGACAGGCCAGTACCGAAACATCAACGTCATTGAGGTATATGAAGGCGAATTATTGAAATGGAATCGTCTTACTGAAGAAATTGAACTGGATTTCGATGAAAAGCAATCAGATAAGGTGATTGGTTATACAGGATATTTCGAATTGATCAACGGATTCCGAAAAACCGTTTATTGGTCCAAGGCTGATGTAGAGAAGCACAAAAAGAAGTTCAGTAAATCAGATTTCGGGTGGAAGAACGACTGGGATGCAATGGCTAAGAAAACGGTGATCCGAAACATGTTGAACAAATGGGGGATTCTCTCCATCGATATGCAGAAGGCTTTTGCTGATGATGATAAAGCACCAATTGATATCGATAACGAAAATGAGGAAGTCGATGAAGACATTATCGATGGGGAATTCAGCGAAGTGGACGAGCCTGGCGAAGAGGAATTAAAACAAGCTGAGGATTTGTTCAACAGTGCCGAGTCAGAAGGTAATTAAAACCACCATTCCCCACTGTTATATCTGGATGTCCAGGGGTAACAAAAAGCTATTTATCGGGTATGTGAGGGGATATGTTAAGTCCTCTCATCCCGGTTATCAGCTGAAGGATATAAAGGGCATGACGGCGATTTGTGAACGAACAGAGGTAAAAGGAGACGAAAGCAATGGCTAAATACCGACAAATACACATTGAGTTCTGGCAGGACGGTTTTGTCTTAGATCTAACACCCGAAGAAAAATACTTCTATCTTTACCTTATGACGAACAGCAAGACTACTCAATGCGGAATCTATGAGTTGCCTAAACGGATTATTGAAACAGAAACGGGCTACAACCGGGAGACAGTAGAAAAACTCCTTCAAAGGTTTAAGGATTACGGAAAGATTCTTTATCACGAGCCAACGAGAGAAATTATGATCATTAATTGGATTAAATTTAACTGGATTAAGTCACCTAAAGTTCTCTCTCTAATTAATAAAGAGTTAAAAGAAATAAAAAACAATGACTTTCTAAGCATGTTTTATACCAAATGCATAGAGTGTGGATACCCTATCGATACCCTATCGGTACTGCATCAATACCGTATCGACTCAAAAAAGCAAGAATCCCTTAACCATGCGGGTTCGATACCGTATCAATACCCTATCCATAGTCCATCCATAGACTCGGGGGAAGAAAGAGAAAGAGAAGAAGAAAGAGAAAGAGAAGAAGAAAGAGAAAGAGAAGAAGAAAGAGAACAAGAACAAGAAGAAAGAGACGTTTCTGAAGTTATTCAGTTCTGGGACCATAATGGATTCGGTTTTAATAACATGCAGGCTAAAAAACAGTTGTTGTCGTGGTTGGATGATACCAATTTTAACAATCCGAAAGAAATGATTCTTAAAGCCATGGATATTGCTTGTTCGAATAACAAGAGAAGGCTCAACTACATTGAAGGGATTCTTAAAAACTGGATCAATGAATCATTGCTGACTCTGGAAGAAGTTGAACAAACGAATAGGGGTGAAGGAGATGCAACACATAGGAAAGGAAATCGAACAGGTAATGGAAAGAGCAAAAGCTATGCAGATGCACTTCGAGAAGCAGAACAAGCAGAACACGCCCTCGGAAGAAAGTTATAAGTGCAATGACTGCAAGGATACCGGTTCGTTGCTTGAAAAAGTATATGACGACTATTTAGAACGTGAAAAGGATGTCTATAGGCCGTGCCATTGCCAGGAAACATTGAATCTTCAAAATCGCTTTAAAAACGCCCTGATACCAAGTGAATTTGAGAATGCAAGATTTGATAATTATGAACAAGCCACAGACGTCCAGCAAACATTGTTTAAGGCAACGACAGATTACTTAAAGACATTCCAATCAATTGTGGACGGCAAACCAGAACATAACAGCATGGGGTTTATTGCAGTTCTTGGCGAATCACGAATTAGAGGTCTGGATCCAAGAGAAAGGTATCAAGCCAAGGCGGAACATAACAATTTTGGATTAGGAAAAACCCATCTCCAAATGGCTGCCGCAAAGTATATCATGCGGAAAATCAAGGTGAGGGATGAGATATCACCTAATCGTAGCGACAAAAAACAGTATTCCCGATTCACAAGAGGTTGCCGGGTGCTATGCGTGTCAGACGTAACGTTTATGGATGATCTGATTAATGCCAAACGAATGAACGATGAAGGTGTCACATTGGCAGGACTGTTGAACAGCGCTCTCAAGGTGGATGTTCTTGTCTGGGATGATCTGGGCAAAGCAAAGTGGTCGGAATCGAAAGAGAATTTCTACTACCAAATCATCAATCACCGGTACCTGCATAAGCTCCCGATCTTGTTTAGCTCTAATGAGGACACCGGAACCTTGAGCGAAAAGATTGGTTATGCAGCTTCCAGTAGATTGCTAGGAATGTGCGGAGAACGATTATACAAAGTGGAGGGCGCTGATTATCGGTTGAGGAAAGGCGCCTAAGGAGGTATTTCATGCAAGAGATCAAGATCCAATTTTGGGATGCGGTCAATCAAAAGATGTGGGAACTAGATGAAGCCGGTGAAACCTTAAATGGTTGGACCTTTCAATACTTTGCAGCTAGTGACAAAACTTTAAGAGGCATCATTCACCAAATGATTGATGTAGGATTCGGGACGAACAATAGCGCCGAAGAAGAAGTGGAACTGGTGGCAAGGCAGTACACAGGCCTGAAAGACATTGAACAATTTGAAGAACCAAAGGAACTGTACACGGGCGATATTGTAAGCATGCATCAATTTCTATTTGATGGTGACGAATACGAAGATGAAGTAGTCGGCGTATTAACTTATAACGATGATCAAGCATGCGTTTGCTTAACAAAAGTAAATCATCACGACATAAGAAAATATATGGGATATGGAAACCCCGAAGAATTCAAAGACGAGAAAATACCAATCTGTATGTTTTACGGATTGCATGAAACCAGTTGGACTTATTTAGGCAACATTTACGAGCATCCCCATTTGATAAAGGAGGCGACGACATAATGTGCCAAACATGCAACGGAACAGGCGCAATTCATTCTTACAACGGATTTGGATATGAAATCACCCCTTGCCCGAAGTGCCCGCCTTTATCCGATAAATATTTCAAAGATCGGTATGCTGCAATATTAGCAAAACTGGATGAATCAGAGAGGGAGACAGCATGAGAACAGCAAGGAAATTCAATACATCGAATGAACAAATCATTCCAGTGTTGCCATTGACCGGAGATTATGAGTATTGCCTGGAGGAATTGGAATTAGCCTTCCCTAAGGATCAGCTTGAAGAAATCACCAAGCAATGGGAAGAAGGCGCTTCAATTGAGTTTATGGCCAAGAGGTTCAAACGGCATCCGGATGAAGTGTTTCTTGCTCTGTTTCATCAAGCGAGGAAAGGGATTATTGAACGGCCATTTACTTACAGGCTGAAAGGGGAGAGTAAAAGTGAATAACGATATTCAATTTTTAAAAGAATTGCAGAAAGAATTAAAAACGCAGGATCGCGACAGCCAAGCTGAACCAAGATTTTGGACAGTCGGAGATTATAGATGGGTAGGTACATGGGATGATTCAGCAGCAGAAAGATATTCAGTTTATATACCTAATGATGGAGAAGATTGGGAGCTAGAGGAATACCTGAAAGACAAAGAAGAACAACTTGAAGAAGAATTTAATGAAGAAGCTCAGGAAGGGTTTGCTAATATAGGATGCGAATTAAGCGCTCTTGATTGGATAAAGGAATATGTTGATGACGGTGCATATTTAGTCCCAGAAGTAAAAGAACATTATGTAATACCTAATACTATGTTTTTAACGAAAGAGGAAGCAAAACAACATATCCGGTTGAATCATTATCACTATACAAAAGAAGTCCACACATATGCAATGACAGCTTGGAGGGCACCAAAGATGGAACGGCTTATGAAAATTTTAGAAACATTTGATTGGGATGAGGTTCACTCAGAAAAAGAACTACCTTTGCTTTAAGGAGGAAGCCAATGCAAAACCTAAATCAACTAGCACTACATCAAATAGTCGCCTTGCACCAAAAACATCCAGAACATCGAGCAAAGCTTGAAAGAGAATGGCTGGGACGTTGCGGTCTTCCCTATCCATATCGGCTTAATGCTCAAAACATTCTGATGAACGACGAACTGGACAGGCCGGCTTACAATCCGCCCCAGGAGGTGCAGGAAAGAGCAGCAATCATGAAGCTGCAGCAGGAATTGCGAGAGCAAGGACAGACGGAAATATTTGATTATATTTAGGAGGTAGAAGGATGCGTGAATGGCTTACAACAGGTGAAATGATAGATCGGTTGAAGGTGGGCGAGCGCGCGGAGTTAGAATCAGCAAAATGCATACCGAGCAACTATGGACCAAGTTATAAACACGTAATCAAGAAAGAAGATGGAGACATTCGGTGGTGCAAAAATGATGGGAGTCTACCAAGTCCCTCTCCGTTACAAATATTTGGACATGTACTTACGTGGAAATGGCGCATACTACCAAACTATGTGTCTTTTGAAGAAGCAGTGAGGGCTTTGAAGGATGGGAAAAGGGTTGCGCTTTGGAATGAACGTACCAATGAATTCTTAACTTCTTTTAACAAAAGCATTTCCATCCAGTTCTTAGAGGGAACGGGTTTATCATTTGATAAATGGATTAACGGCAAATGGACGATAGAGGAGGCAGACAATGAACTGGGATAAGTTATTCGAGATACAGGGAGGCTTGGACTTCCACATAACTAAAGAAAAAGGGCTGCAAGGGCAGGATTTATTGCCACAGAAAATCCTTGCTCTACAGGTTGAGCTTGGGGAGCTGGCGCAAGAAGTTCAGGATGCATGGAAGTTTTGGAAGTTAGGATTCAAACGGAATGGAAAAAAGGTGCTAGAAGAGTACGTGGACTGCCTGCACTTTATCTTAAGTATCGGATTGGATTTAAAGCTGACTGATATTGATATATTGACAAGAAACAGACTAATATCCAGCAATGTTACAGAGGTTTTATCAGACTTAATTATGGGTGTAAGCACTTTGAAATATGAAGAAGCTGACAAGAAACATAATTACGGAAGTGTCCTTCATGGATTTAATCATTTAGGAGAGTTATTAGGATTTACGGCTGAACAAATCGAAGCTGCATACCTGGAGAAAAACAAAATCAACCATGATCGGCAAGTAAACGGCTATTAGGAGGTCCAAAAGTGAACCCAAATTTAGACGAAGAAAGGACGAAGGCCGCGACAGTTAGCAATTTGATTACGAATGTCTTAATTGGTTTTGGACTATTAGCAACGTTAGGAGGAGTGATTCAATTATGGATTTGGTAGAAAAGCAGAAAGCTAGAGCAGTGCAGGAACGGAAAACAAAGCTTATCACGGAGCTTTATCTGATGGATGTAGATAAAACAAGAGATGGCCGGAAACTGGAGGATGTCAGCCTGTTTACCTTGGAACATGAGTACATTAATGCAAAATGTCGTCTTGGGAGAGAGTTAGCATGATTCAGTTCACTGTCTTAGGCGAGGCAGTTGCCCAGGGCAGACCAAGGGCCGGAAAAAACCGAAAAGGAAAAACAGTTGTCTATGATCCGGGCAAGTCAAAGGATTATAAACAGTACGTCCGATTGGTCGCCCAGCAACACGCTCCCAAAATGCCAATAGAGGGGCCTGTAGTTGTCTTTATTAAAGTGTACAAGCCATTGCTCTCGAATATGTCTAAAAAACGCAGAGAAGAAGCCGAGGCAGGATTATACAGGCCGATTACCAAGCCGGATGTCGATAACTACGGGAAAGCTGTTGCAGATGCGCTGAATCAAATCATCTGGAAGGATGACAGCCAGATCGTTGAAATGAGAGTTTCCAAGTTTTACAGCGAAAAGCCAAGGATCGAGGTAAGGGTGGAAGTCTTAGAGGAAATGGGGGCTTAGGATGAAATGTCCTGTTTGTGGCGAAAAAGCTAAAGTTCTAGAGGTAAGAAGAAAAATCAAAGTAATTAAAAGATGGCGCAGATATGAATACTCAGAATGTCTTACCCGATTTAGTACCCAGGAGACCATCATAGAAGAAAGTCTCCCGGATTATGTCCGGAAAAAAGCTAGGAGGCATTAATGCATAGCCCAAGGTCGCCCTGAAGGTGTTACTTCAACGGCCAAGGACCCATACAGATAATCGCTCATCATGTCTTTGGTTAAGTTTCGAAGGTCATCTGCAGCAATCCAAATAACGCCGGAATCACTTTTGGAGTACCACTTGTATTGCACCATTTCATTCTCTTTGCCTATGTATTTGACGCGCAAGTGATACTTCTTGATAATCTCCAGCTTAATGGAATTCAAATCCTGCTGGACGGAATCAATCACGGTGTCTAGTTTGTCCAGGTACACCGGATATGCTGCAGACGAACTGAAATTCTCGAACTGCTTCCGATCGCGTTTAAAGATTTTGAGGGCATACGGAAGGATGATATAGCTGTAGATCGTTTTCTCAATTTCTGGATTCATGGGTACACCGCCTTTTTTATATTAGTTTATCACGAACATTTGTTCTTATAAATGGTAATTTATAGTTGACTGAAAAGCGAAGTGAGAAGGTGATTAAATGGAGTATAAAATAACTTGCTTAATGTGCGAAGGATATGGAATAGACCGTGACATACCCGAATCAGAATGCCTTAGTTGTTTAGGTGATGGGTATATCGAAGTTTCCAAGGCAGAGTTTGACGAATACAACAAAAGCATTAGAAGGGAGAATGAATTATGAGATGTAAAAAGTGCGGTGAAAAAATGGTTTATTCAAACGAGTATTTAGTTATGTCAGATGGTGTAGAAGTTGGTCTGATGAAATGTAAACAATGCGATAATGAACAAACTATAAAAGAGAAACAAGAAAGATAGCTTCGCAGTCGACGAAATTACGAAGGAGTGAAAACAATGACTGATCAAGAAAAGCTTTCCAAGGCAATTGGGTTGGTGGAAGGCTCTGATTTTGAGGACAAGATTCTCGGGGAAAACCGGAAGATTTTAATTGAAACGCTGCATTATGCCAGGAAGCTTGAAAGACAAGTGATGGAGGGGAAGAGATGAACAAAATACCTGTTATCGCATTTAAAAACAAATCGAAGGATGAACGTTATTTAGCTGCTTCTATGGATGTGGGAGATTGGAGCGATGAAGAGTTAGATGTATCCATAAATGAAATAGAAAACGCCATGATGATCTGGAGAGAGGATTTATCAAAACCGGATGAACAAGATGTTGATAATTTGATAACCCTATCAGAAGCTCACAAGAAGTTCCTGAAAGATAAATTTGGAGATGATGCGTATGTGTCCTTCGACGTAAAAGCCTGGCTTGAGATTTACGAACCAATAAACTTGGATATTACAAGTGAGCAATTTGAACACGCATTTGATTTAGCATCTGAAGAATAACAAAAAGCCGAGCGGGCGCCCGACTTTAGCCTGAATAACTAAAGTATAGCATAAACAAGGGGGCGCCTGATATGAAAATGGATGTAGAGAAGAAGACGGCTGAGATCAACCTTAAGGAAAACGCGGTGTATCGAGTAAAAGACGGGCAACTAGATCGAGTGGATGTCCCTGGTGAAGGGTTTGGAAAGCAAGTGATTCATTGGCAGGATGGCAAGCCGCAACGATATGAGATTAATTATTCGAAGAGGTAGGGATAGACCAATTTATTGAAGAGGGAAAGGGGAAAATAAATGGAAATATCGGTTAACGAACAAACTCAAAAGTTCTATTTAGCACTCGATGAATGGTTGCCTGTTACTGGTCATGAAATCAAAGTGGGAAAGTATCATTTCTGCGCTATCCCATTAAATAGCGGTATAAATGTATCTGAGGCAACATCCGGAGCAAGAGTAATGACAATACCGATGAATTTAGAAGTGATGACGGCTACCGAATCAAAAGAAGATACCATGAAATTTTTGTATAAAGTTGGTGAATTCATAAATCGAGTTATAAGTAAAAGGAATAACTTTGAAAAAGAACTGCAGGATATGAGAAAGCAAGCTTTCGAAAAATTAGGGGAAATGCCTCCCATTGAAGATGTAATTACCGATTGGATATTCGAAGATGAAAGTGACTTTATAAATTAAACACATACTAGGAGAAAATGAAAATTAAATAAGTCTATCGGAAAAACCGAGGACACTGATTAAGTTAGCTGATTGCAGCTGCTTAGTTGGTGTCCTCTTTTATTTTATCGAGGGGGTCGATGAAGTGTATAAAATGCAGTGGAAAGTAAGTGAATTTAGGAAAGACAAGGATAAGAAGCCACAAGAGCCAGTGAAAAGAAGCGAATATGCAAAACAATTATTCGAGATTGGAGCTGGTTGGAATGAATAAGAAACAAGTCGAAAATCTCATTTATGAATATCATTGGCGTAAGAAAGAACTGGATCGTATCGAGGTTATTATCTGGGGAAGATATTCAAAGTCACCTTCTTTTGGTTTAGTCCAGCAAATGGGGGTAGAAGCTTCTTTGCCAAAAGCGAATACGAATATAAAAAGTGCTGCTGAAATTGATGCTATGGAAGCTAGAGAAAAACGATTATACAAGCGCTGGTTAGCATATCAAGAGAAAGTACAAGCAATTGAATTAATGGTCGATTACCTTGAAGATGAACAGCAGCAGATTGTATTAGATTGCATGATGGAAGGCATGAGCTACCGTTCTATCGCTGATCACTTAAGCCTTAACAGAAATAAAATTAGAGAGTTAAAAGAGGACATGCTGTGCCAATTATGCCAAAAATGCCACTTCTTGCATGATTTGATTGAAGAAAAATCTGCTGTGTAAACTGGAAGGGAGGACGGCGAGGCAGATTCCCGTCCCGGAATACGAGAAATACCCGATAAGGAGGTATGTCTCATGGCCAAAAAAGGCAGAACGAAGCCAGGTCCGGTGAGTAAACAGAATTCTTCTAACACCAGTAAGAAAGACAGCCGTTTAGAAGGTCGCTCCGGACCAAAGAAGAATAGCAAATAGGAGGCACCCTTTCGGGTGTCTTGTCGTTTTGTGTCGCAAAAAGCCACCCCATAGCAATGATTAATTATCGTAAAATAATAATAAAGGGGGTGGTAATAGATGGATAAAGTAGCATTTGAAAATTTTTGTGAACAGCATATTAAAGAACTAGAAAAAAAGCTAGAGGACATTTATACCATAGAGCGTCCGGAAAATTATCCGAATAAGAGTATTGAAAAAATAAACGTATTGAGTGAATTGCACCAAATCAGAGAGATTGAAGATATCTATTCAGTAATTAAAAACAGTGGTGTAAACGAGGGAGAAGTGTACTCTCAATATAGCGAATGGTTGGAAAATGTGCAGCAAAGTGTGGAGTTATTGCAAACCAAAAAAGAAGAAATAGAAAAAAATAATGCAGCAGATATTAAAAATATCAAATTATTGATTGAAAAATTCAAATCAAAATTATAATTTGGAATACTCTTGCGGTTGTCTTAATGTGCAGGAAGGTACTTCCTTTTGTCGAATTTGTTTGATGAGAGGAGGGATACTCAGTGGTTCAAACAAAGATACTTAGGGGCGCTAATAATGCAGCTTTAGAAAATGAATTGAATAAATTCCTGGCAAATTTACCTGAAGATAGACTAATAGATATAAAATTTAATGTTTCTAATACTGCGCCTGACAGTCAGCCGTATGGCGGAACTATAGATATTTATGCTGCGATGGTAATATACAAAGCAAAATAACCTTTTATTGAAAGCATCCCAACCGGGGTGCTTTTTCTTTGCGTAAATTTATTAAAACAAGGGGGTAGGGTGATGACATAAATGGCTAAGTTAACTGCAAAACAAGAGTTATTCTGTCAGGAATACATTATAGACTTGAATGCTACACAGGCAGCCATTAGAGCTGGTTATAGTGAGAAAACAGCTAGGCAGACGGCAGCAAGACTGTTAACAAAAGCTAACATTTCCGCGCGTGTGAAAGAATTGAAGGATAAGCGCGCTGAGAAATTGGAACTTGATGCTTACTGGGTTCTAAAACGATTGAAAGATATATCGGACAGATCCATGCAAGCAGAACCTGTTGAAACGTGGGACCCGGCATTAGGTGAAATGGTGCCAACTGGAGAGTATCAATTCGATAGTAACGGAGCCAATAAAGCTACTGAATTAATCGGCAAGCATATAGGCATGTTCGATCCAAAGCTACAATTGCAATTGAAGTCACTTGAGATTAAGAACAAGAAAGACCAGAAAGAAATTGAGTTCTTGGAGGAAAGAATCAAGCTTGTTAAAGGTCAAAAGAAAGATACTTCTCTACTCGATGCATTAATTGAAGGACGTAAAGCCTATGAGCAAAACAGGAATTGAGTTTTCGCAAAAACAACTTGAAACGATTTACAGACCATATGATTACACCATGGACGTGCTGGAAGGAACACCTAGAAGTGGTAAGACGACTGCAGGGCATTTCAGATACGCTGATTACCTTACTCTTTCCAGAGATTCAAACCATTTGATTGCCGCATATAACCAGGAGCAAGCATTTAGGCTTTTTATCGATGGTGACGGAACCGGGTTGATGCATATATTCGGAGATTTGGCTGATATCAAACATGATGAGCATGGAGATCACTTGGAAGTCCATACACCTAATGGAATAAAACGTGTCTATTACAAAGGCGGAGCCAAGGCAAACAGTGTCGGCGCGATAACTGGTATGTCGCTAGGGTCTGTTGTTTTTTGTGAGATTAACTTATTGAACATGGGAATGATTCAAGAATGCTTTAGACGTACCTTTGCTGCACAGGATAGATATTTTCTTGCAGACTTAAACCCGCCAGCACCTAACCATCCGGTTATTACCGAGGTATTCGATGTTCAAAACACACGCTGGACGCATTGGACTATTCAGGACAACCCGATAATCAGCGATGAGCGTAAACAGGAAATCTATGAAACGCTGAAAAAGAATCCATACTTGCTGGATCGTGACTGGTACGGAAAACGAGTAATGCCAGAAGGTGTTATTTATTCCATGTTCAATCCGGCAGTCCACCAGATACCGGCTTTGTTAGGTAAGCCTTATGAAATGTACTTTGTGGCTGATGGCGGTCAATCAGATGCCACTTCCTGCAGCTGCAACATTGTTACCAGGTATGGAGAAAAATTCAGATTGAATCGAGCAGGAAATTATTATCATAGCGGGGCTGAAACAGGCCAAGTAAAAGCTATGAGTACCTATGCCAAGGAAATAAAGGAGTTCATTCAATGGTGCGTTGATAAATACGAAATGCGCTATACGGATGTGTTTGTGGACCCTGCCTGTAAATCACTTCGCGAAGAATTACACAAAATAGGCGTTGATACAGAAAGAGCTGATAACAATGCTACTGACGCTAAGAGGCAAGGCGGCGGGATTGAAACAGGTATTGAACGATTCCAGAATTCCATGACCAACGAACAATTCTTCCTGGTGGAAAACGATAAATATGATCACTACGATTTCATCAAAGAAATTGGTATGTATGTAAGAGATGATAACGGAAACCCCATTGATGATTTTAACCATGCAATGGATGAAGCGAGATACGCTAATAATCATTTCTATCGAGAATACGTCCTGTAAGGCGGTGAAACGATGTTCAAGAGCATAATTTACAAGATAAAGGAGGTGCTGTATCGATTGAATATAATTAAAGGAATCAATAGCTTGGAGAATCACAAGGACATTTACATGAATGAGGAAATGTACCAGAAGATAGATGACTGGAAGGCTTTATACAAAGGCTATCATGAAGAAATACACACAATTAAATATCATACTGTTGGCAAAGGGCAGCAAACCCGCCGAATGCAGACATTGAACATGCCAAAGGTCATCTCAGAGGAGATGGCTTCTTTAGTTTTTAATGAAAAATGCGAGATTAGCATTGGCGATGAGGGCCTGAAAAAAGACATTAACGATGTTTTCAAAAAGAACAAGTTCTATAAAAAGTTCCAGGACTATCTTGAATATAACTTCGCTCATGGTGGTATGGTCATCAAGCCTTATGTAGAAGGGGAGCAAATAAAGTTTTCGTTTGTGACAGCTGATTGCTTTATCCCTATCTCATGGGGCAATGATGGCGTTCGAGAGGGTGTCTTTGTTAATGAATTCCGAAAAGGCAATAAGAAATACACTCACTTGGAATGGCATATCTGGGAAAACGGTATATATGTTATCCGCAACGAAGTGTATGAGAGCAAAAACGGCAATGATTTAGGGATTAAAGTTCCTTTGGAGCGATTCTTCCCTGATCTGGATGAAGAAGTACCAATCGAAAACTTGAAACGGCCTTTATTCGTTTATTTTAAGCCGAATATCGCTAACAATATCGATACTCAGAGCCCGATGGGCATATCTTTGTATGCAAACTCCATAGATACCATTAAATCAATTGATACAGCCTTTGACAGCTTTCAGAGAGAATTCCGTCTAGGGAAAAAGCGTATCTTGGTGCCGGCGCAAATGGTTAAAACAGTGGTGGATCCAAACACCCAAGAGTTTCATCGTTACTTTGATGCTGATGACGAAACCTACGAAGCAATGAAATATCAGCAGCCAGAAGAAGGCAAAATCCATGATATCTCCATTGAGTTAAGAGTGGAAGAGCATATTAGCGCCATTAACGCCATGTTGAACCTTCTTGCTATGCAGACAGGCTTTTCTTCAGGAACATTCACATTCGATGGCCAGAGCATGAAAACAGCTACGGAGGTTGTTTCCGAACAATCTAAGACATTTAAATCGAAGAAGTCTCATGAAACCATTATTGAGGCCGGACTGCAGGAATTGATTGAATCTATCGTTCAGATAGGTGAGCTTTACAAATTGATTAGCGCTCCGAAAGATGTGGAAGTCACTGTTACTTTTGATGATAGCGTGGCAGAGGACAAAACGGCAGAGGTTGCCAGGTCTATTCAGTTGGTAAGTAACAAACTCAGTCCCCGGAAAAAGGAAATCATGAAAATTCATGGGGTCACAGAAGAGGAAGCGTTGGAAATGATGAAGGAAATCGATGAAGAGAATGCTACAGCAACAGCTCAAGACGTGGATTTCTTCGGAACAGGCCAAGGCAGTGGTAACTGATGGACAAAAAGAAGCTGCAGAATCTTTCTAAGCCTATCGTTGATGTTTACATGGGGATTGAAGAACAAATCCTTGTAAATATCGCTAAGAAAATAGCCAAGGATAAGAGATTGCTAGACGAAATCGAAAAGGGTGGAGAAGTCAGCAAGATTGAATCCTGGCAGCTGCTAAGGCTTAACGATCTAAACACTCTTACAGAAGAGAATCTTGAAACATTATCCCAGTATTCTGGCAAGGCAATTGAGGAAATAACCAAGATGTTGGAAGAAGCCGGTTATTCTGCTGTTCAAGAGACAGAGGATGACTTACAAGAGGGTGCTGAAAAGGGTGTTCTCCGAAAAGCACCACCAGTCGAGGAAAGCACAGCCCTGCAGGATGTTTTAGTTGCTTTTGATAGGCAAGCAAAGGATAGATTCAATCTCATCAATACGACTATGCTAGAGCAATCACAGCAAGTCTATTTAGACATTATCAACCGGACTACAGGTGAAGTATTGGCGGGTGTCTCCACACCACAAGAAGCATTGAGAAAGACTGCTTCTGAATGGGCAGAAAAAGGAATGCCAGTTTTAGAGAAAAGCAATGGCGCTAGAATGTACACAGAAGGCTATGTGAGCATGATTACCCGCTCCATGAGCAACAACATAGCAAACGACATGCAAGACGCCAGAATGGACGAATATGGCAATGATTTGGTGGAAGTAAGCTCCCACTCTGGCGCCCGTCCTAAATGTGCACCTTATCAGGGTAGAATTTATTCCAGAAGTGGCAATCATCCTAAATACCCTGCCTTGGCTAGTACAAGTATTGGAGAGCCGGACGGATTATTCGGTGTTCATTGCGGCCATATTAAATATCCATTCATTGAAGGAGTCAGTAAACGGACTTATAAGCCCCGGGATCCGGAAACGAATGATAGGCAGTATGAAAACAGCCAGAAGCAACGATATCTGGAAAGGCGCATCCGTGATGCTAAGCGTGAAATGCGGATGATGGAGGCTATGGAGGATTCAAAAGGTCTTGAAACTGCCAAACGCAAGGTTTTGGATAGACAAGCAAACATGAGAGGGTTCATTAAGTCTACAAATCGTACACGCCAGTATGATAGAGAGCAAATCTATTAGGAGGTGCCAAATTGCCAGTAAGTAAAAAGGAGTTTGAGAAACTAAAGAACCAGCACGAGCAGCTTGAAATGATGTTCTTTCAGCTAGTAGAAAAAGTGAAAAAGCTTGAAGATGAGAAGAAGGAGCCTAATTACTTAGGGTAGGTGATGAAATGTTTTTAACTGGTTTATTGATGACTATATTTATCACTATTCCTATAGTTGCATTCTTTGTTTACGCAATGATTATGAAAAGGCGGTGAGGAATTGATACCTAAACAAGTGAAAGTCGCTGGATTGAATTATGTAGTTGAAGAAAAACCTTATGTTGGGATTAATAACAACAAAAATTTTCTGGGTGCTTGTGATTATGACCAAACAACAATTGAGATTCTTGAAAATATCTCTGATGAAAGAAAAGAAGAGGTCTTTGTACATGAATTGACTCACGCCATATTCGAAGCTGCAGGATATGACGAACAAGACGAGGAAATGATTAATCGTCTGGGAAAGGTCTTGAATCAAGTATTAAAAGATAATCCAAATATGTTGTCTGAAAGAAAAAGCCCTCCAGAATTGGAAACCGGAGGAGAGACTGTTAAAGCAATACAGAAATCATTGTTGGAAGCAGAACGAAAGGAAGCGCGAATAAAAGGTATGAGGTAACACTTGTCTTTAAGCAACAGACGTTAAACAAGCTTATTTTTTATGCCCTTTTTAAAGGCTTGGGGTGAAACTAAGCGGATTCCTTAGCGTGGAGGGTTACACGTTAAAAAAACTAATGAGGAGACGATATAGATGGATTTAAAAGAATTGCTTGGAGAAGAACTGTACAACCAAGTCATGGAGAAAGCTGGTGATAACAAGCTTGCTGTGGTTTCTGATGGAAGTTACATTCCGAAAGAGAAGTTTGATGCAGTCAACAAAGAAAAGAATGACTACAAGAAATCTCTCGGAGAACGCGATCAGCAACTTGAAGACCTTAAAACCAAAGCCACAGGAAATGAAGAATTGCAGAACAAGATTCAACAGCTGCAAGACGACAACCAAAAACTTAAAGATGATTATGAATCGCAAATTCAACAACAGCAATTTGACTATGCTTTAAAAGATGCGCTAGGAAATGCTAAAGCCCGCAATCCTAAAGCTATTAAAGCATTGCTAGATACTGAGAATATCAAACTTGATGGTAATAAACTATTAGGTTTGGATGATCAGCTGAAAACCATTAAAGAAAGTGATCCATACCTTTTTGAAGAAGACCAAACAGAACAACAGCAACAAAAACCTTCATTCTCAACAGGCCAACATTCTTCTGAGAGTAACATGGACGCTTTCGCAAAAACATTACTAGGTAAAGAATAATTTGAGGAGATGATTATTAATGGCGATTAACTACGCTGAAAAGTATCAAACGGAACTGGATCAAGTAATTAAACAGGCTACTCTAACAAATGTATTGGAGACGCCAAACGTTCAATGGATGGGTGCAAAGACTTTCCATGTACCTTCTCTATCTGTTAGTGGCTTTAAAAACCATAGCAGGAACGGTGGATATAACCGAGGTACGGTTGATGTAACCCATGAGCCATATACGCTGCAATTCGACCGTGATGTCGAGCTGTTTGTTGACCAAATGGATGTAGATGAATCCAACCAGGCTGCAAGTGCTGCTAACGTAACTCGTACTTTCTTGAATGACCATGCGGGACCTGAAATTGATGCATATCGGTTCTCTAAGCTTGCTACCAATGCAATCAATGGAAACCGTGCTACAGGTGAAGCAATTACAGCTGACAATGTTATCACTGCTCTTAAGCGAGACCTACGAAAAGTACGGAAATACGGGATTGCGAATCTAGTGGTCTATGTATCTGCTGATGTAATGGATGCCATTGAGTTATATAAAGAGGGCAAAGGAAGTATTTCAATCAGCAATGAGGGGACCATCATTGAAACTCGTGTAACCACGCTTGACGGTGTTCGTTTGATTGAGGTATTTGACGTGGATCGTTTCCATTCTAGCTTTGATTTCACAGACGGATTTGTTCCTGCTGCTGATGCACTTCAATTGAATTGGGTTATTGTCTATCGTGGAGCGGTTGTAGCGAAATCAAAATTGAATTCTGTGTATCTATTCCAACCAGGGGATCATACAGAAGGCGACGGGTACTTGTACCAAAACCGTTTGTATCATGATCTGTTTGTAATGAAGAATCAAGCGGCCGGTGTAATCGTATCTCACGAGCCTACTGGAGCCTAAATAATTAATAATTACAAGGAGTGATAACATGCCTTACTTTCGTAGAGATAATGTAATTTTGCAGGAAGATGATAAGGGGAAAATAAAGGAATTAAAGGCTATGGGCTATCAAGAAGCCGATAAAAACGGGAAAATCGTGGAGGAGCAGCAAGAAAAAACTGTTGCTGAGTCAACTCATAAGAAAGTTTTGAAAGAAAATAAAGAGTTGAAGGCAAAGGTTGAAGAACTTGAAAAATCCCTGCAAGAAGCTGAATCAGCTAATAAGCAGGAAAATAACGATAATGCGTCCTCTAAATAAGGGGGCGCTTTATTTATGGGTTATATCGATATTACCTATTACCGGGATGATTTCAAAGGAAAAGAAGAACCGGACGATACCACAATTGAAAGGTATATTGAACGTGCCAGTGATGTTATAGATCAAGTGACCAGGTATTCCGTTGCTAATTACGGCATTGATAACCTGGCAACCTTTCTACAGAAGCAAGTTAAAAAGGCTACAGCTGCACAAGTGGAGTTTTATGTGGAGAAGGACGGCGATTCTGAAGTTAATGCCGGAACAGAGGGCGATTTAGGGAATGTAAAAGTAGGTACGTTCAGCTATGGTGGCGGTGGAAGCACCGGAAATAAACAGGCCGACAGAATAAGCCCTAGCGCCTTATCTTACCTGGAACCAACTGGATTACTTTATGCCGGATTGGATGTGAGGTAATGCCAAGAGTTAAACCGATTCCTAAGCGATTGTTGCCACATTCTACTGAATATCAAGCTTATTTAAATAATGATGGGTGGAAGGAAAAATATGCAGATCCAGTGGCGATTCATTATGTACGTGTTGAGTCTGCAACCTCCTTGAATAGGAGTTCTAACTCTGAAGGGCAAGAAGCTAATCATTTATTGATCATTGATCGAGTTAATTCGTCATCCTTCCCACAAGTGAAAGAAAGGGACAGATTCAGAGTGCTTGGAGAGACTGAATACCGGGAAGTCACCAAAGTTTTGGCTCCCACAGCATTTGGCCCTGAACCACACCACTTAGAAATCGAGTTGGTTTAGATGTTCAATGTCAAAGTAGAGTTTTTCGATATCGAGAAGAAGATTGATGATGCATTAGGTCATGGCCAGAAATACCTTGATGGTGAAATTCTTAAAGACAGTAATTTTTATATCCCGGCTAGAACTTGGAACCTACGGGATAGTGGAGTTATTAATACGAAAGTTGGTAGTGGTGAAGTAGTATGGAAAACCAAATATGCAAGACGGTTATATTACAATCCGTATTATGACTTCTCAACTGACAAAAATCCAAATGCCAGGGGATTCTGGTTCGAAAATGCCAAAGCACAATTTCTTAAAGAATGGCTTGATGGAGCTGAAAAAGAAGTGAAGAAGCACATTTAGGGGGTGTATCTGATGGATTTTCTTGAACGATTAAAAGCATATACAGAAGGGTTGTCTTATACACCTCCTACTGTTGGTATTGGATTATATAAAGAAGATGGAAACAGCATAGCATTGCGGCCTTCTCCAGCTAACATTAGCGAAAGGTATATGGAGAAATCGAAAATATATCCCTTTTCCTTTCAGCTGCTGGTCCATCATCGAGACAATTTAGAAGCATATCGAATGATCGAGCAATTATTAAGTGAATATGAGAATCTTTCCAACGGAGCTATCACATCAAGTGATGGCTCTTTTCAATTGGTTTCATTCCAATGTACTACGACTCCTAATTTTGTTCAGAAGACAAGCTATGGAGCGTTATGGACAGCCATGTTTGAAGCGGAATTATATATAAATTAAAGGAGGAAGAACTATGCCAGAGGGTTTTCTTACACAATCAAAACATCGCTTTGAAATTAATACTACACCTGGTACTGATCCAGGCACATACGCCCGAATGGGGCAAGGTTTTACAGGTGTCGAACCATCAAACAATGAGGAAGTAGATCAAACCGCATATTTAACAGATGACGGTTGGTTACGATCCACTGTAATGGGTGGGCAATTGATTTTGACCTTCAGCGGTCATCGCTACTATGGGGACGAAGCACAAGATTTTATTTTTTCTAGGCAGTTTTCTCTTGGGACAGAACGAGAAACGGACTATCGTTGGACAATGCCTGACGGGACTATAGTAGAAGGGGATTGTACTCTTGCTGAGATTACAGGGGCTAGTGGTGAGGCTAATGCAAAAGGCGAAATCACAGTGGCTGTTCACTTCAATGGTAAACCGAATGTTACACCACCAGATACCACTACAACTACAACAACAACCTAATATAAGGGCAGCTTAATGGCTGCTCTTTTTTTATTTCAAAAGGAGCGTGAAAGATATTGGCAAAGTTAAGTTTTGATGTAAACAGTAAAGCATATGACGAAGTGGAGATTGCTGGAGAAGATTATAAGCTCTTCTATGATGATGAAAGCTTAAAAAGATATCAAAAACAAGCGCAAATTTACTCGAAAAAAGCATCTGATTATGCGAAGAAACAAGATAAAATCCCTGAAATGAGCGAAAAAGAACGCAAAAAGCTTGAAGATGAAGGGTTTGAGTTCGTTAAGGAATTCATAGAAACATTCCTTGGTGCCGGCTCATACGAAAAGATGTACCAGGCTTGTGGTAAATCAATGATTAATCTTGTCGGACTTATAAATCAAATTATGGAATGGTTAGATTCCAAACTGGCAACAGTTGATGACAAGAAAAAACAGCGATACAAACCAAAACGCAAGAAGTGATCAAATGAAGCTTACGGACTGGTTGGATGACACTTTAATTGTGCAAGGGGTCGAATTAAAGCTTGATATGGCTTTCGATAATGTCTTGCGCCTTTTTGAATTGCAGAAAGATAAAGATTTCACAGACACAGAGAAAATTGAACAAATGTTTGAAATGCTGGTCATTAATTGCGGAGATATTGAGCTTTCTATCTATGACAAATCGGAATTAGTAGGTTTTATATTTGATAAATTCATTCTAAATCAAGAGGACGAGGAAGAACCAGAAGAAGATGATGACAACCAGGAAGAGAGCTCAACACCTAAAAAAACATATGACTTGGAGAAGGATGCGGATTTGATATTCGCGTCTTTTTTAATGGATTACAACATGGATCTATTCGAGTACCAGGGCAGGCTTCACTGGAAGAAATTCATTGCACTTCTAACTGGACTGAGTGAAAGAACGCCATTTAAGAAAGTGATTGAGATTCGCACATGCGATGTCCCAGAACGCAACAAGCATAACGCCAAAGACGTGGACAAGCTTCTCAAATTAAAACGTCTCCACAAGCTTGATAAACCATCCGTGGAGAGCATCAATCAAACATTTGACCAACTAGGAGCTGCATTCATTGCATCCGCCAAAGGAGGTGGAAAGCATGGCTAATGATGGGAAAATAACCATAGGTACAAAAATAGATCAACTGGGAGCAAAGCATGGAGTAAAGGACCTTCAAAAAACACTTCAAGGTTCTGCAAAGAAAGCCAATAACGTCGGGAAAAAGATGTCCACTTATCTAACTGCTCCTATAATGGCTGTGGGTGCAGCTGGTTTTGCAGCAGCAGACTCCTTAGATCAGGCCTATAGAAATATCCGAGTTGGTACTGGTGCGACTGGTGATAAATTGGAAGGCTTGAAAGATACCTTTAAAGATGTATTTGAAAGCGTTCCGGATAGTGCTGACCAAGTTTCCAATGCTCTATCAACGATTAACACCTTAACAGGAGCAACCGGGGATCAATTAGGTGATTTAACCAAGGGTGTTTTAGATGCTTCGAGGACATTAGGGGAAGATGGCGTTGCAAATAGTGAAGCATTCGGTCGGGCTATGAAACAATGGCAAATTCCTGCTGATGAAGGTGTTGGCCAATTAGATCACCTATACAAAATGACCCAGGATTATGGCGTGGGGTTAGGAGAATTAAGTGGTCAATTGACAACCTATGGTTCTGTCTTGGGTAACGCCGGCTTTAATATGCAGGAATCTGCTGAATTTATGGCAAGCTTGGAATCAAATGGTATTGCAGTGAGTCGTATCATGCCAGGGTTGAATAAGTCATTTCGTGACTGGGCATCCGAAGGGAAAAACAGCCGTGATGAACTAGAAAAGGTAGTTAAGAAAATACGTGAAACAGAGGACAGTCAGGAAGCGTTATCTCTTGCTACCGAAACATTTGGTGCAGAAGGTGCCCAGCGTTTGATGACGGCCATTAAAAATGGTGCTATTCCTGCCTTTGATGAACTTGGAGACAGTATGGAAGGTTCTCAAGGCCTGATAAACGAGACTACAGAAGAAACTAAAACCATAGGAGAACAATTCCAGGAACTCAAAAACCAATCTATGACAGCACTAGAACCTTTGGGACAAACTTTGTTGAACCTTGCTAAAGATGCTTTGCCTCCTTTGATTTCTGCTGTTCAAAAAGTCGCGGAATGGTTTGCAAATCTGTCACCGACTGCCCAAATAGTCATTATGGTAGTTGGTGCTATTATTGCAGCCATTGGTCCTTTATTGATTTTATTAAGTAGCTTATCGCTTGTTGTAATGGGGCTTAGTGCTCCATTTTTAATGTGGACTGGCATTATTGTAGGGGTAATTGCAATTGTCGCTGTTTTGGCTACAGTGATAGTGAAAAACTGGAGCAAAATTCAGGAATTTACGGTGCAAATTTTTGTAGCGGTAGCAGCGTTTTTAAAAAAATTCTGGCAGGATTTTTGGGATGTAACTTTAAAATTTATTGCTTTAGTAGTTGCTAAGATAGCTTCTGGGTGGAAATCTGCTTCTAATTTAACAAAATCAGTTTTTTCCGGAATCGCTAGTTTTTTCAGCTCAATTTTTTCAAAAATAGGGTCGATTTTTACTAAATCGGTAGAATTTTGTCAGTCAATAATCGGCAAAGCTTGGCGCTGGGTCTCCGATACAACGAGTTCTATTTGGTCGGGTATTTCTGGCTTCTTTTCTCGAACCTGGTCTAAATTACTTTCGGGGATATCTTCTTTGAAGGACGGTTTTGTTTCAGCATGGGTAGCCATCAAAAATGGGGTCAAACGACCAATAAACGGAATTATCTCTATGGCGAACGGAGTCCTGCGTGCCATAGAGAGCATGGTCAATGGAATTTCTAGGGCAATAAACGGTATTCCGAGCATAGATATTCCGGATTGGGTACCAGGAATAGGCGGTGGTTCTTTCGGATTGCCACACATCCCATCTGTTTCTTTACCGAGAATCCCTTCACTGGCAACTGGTGGTGTTGCAGCCGATCCAACTTTGGCCATGATTGGTGATGCCGGAACAGGAAACCCGGAAATTGTAGCACCTGAGAAGATGCTTCGAAATATATTCTCTAGCGAAATGCAACGTAACAGCGGTGGAGGAAGCATTGATATCGGGGCTTTGGTTGATAAAGTCCTGGACAAAATTGTGTTGGAAACTTCCTTTGATGTTAACGGTGAGGCTATTGTAAGAACAACAGGAAAGCCGATGAAGCGATATCTGCAAGGGGAAAAAGTAAAATCTGCAAGAGGTAGGGGGTACAGGTAATGGTTGCAATTGACGGTGTACATTTAAAAAAGGATTTAGGCATTGATATATTGCTAGATATAGAGCTTCCGGGTTTACCTCCTACCCGCGACAAAACATTAGAAATACCTGGTATGCATGGGGTCTATGATTTCCCATCGGAAATGGACCCTGTACCTCATGCCATTCCTCTAAGGGTTAGAAGCAACAATATGGCTGATGTCCAACGAAAGGTGAAAGAATTAACCAGGCTTCTCTTGGATGATTGGGGAAGACCGAAAAATGTTAAGCTGTCCTACGATTTAGAGTCGAATAAGTATCATTGGGTGAGATACTCTGGATCGCTGGATATTTTAAGGCGAGCTATAGCCGGAGATTTCACCTTGCCTTTTATTAACAACAAAGCTTGGCATTACAGTAATGTGGAGAACAATGAAATTCACTGGGATAGTGAAACAGTGACCTTTGATGATGACTATTCTTTCGAAACTGTTTATGTTGACGATGAACATATTAGTTCACCGCAAACGGTACAGACTTTTGTAAACGGCTATGCTATAAGACCAAAAATAATAATTACAGGCAGTGGTGACAATGTGACTTTCCGTGCGAATGGGAAGTCTTTTTCTTTGAAGAATTTCACGGATGCTTCTTTTGAGATAAATGGACAAAATTACACGATCATTAAGGATGGAGCAAACGGTTTTAGTGAAAAAGTAGGCAAAGACTTTTTAGAGTTGTTGCCAGGTTTAAATGACATTGAAATAAGTGGATCTAATATGGACTTTAATTTATCAGTAATAGTCATAGATCAATACATGTAGAAGGACGGTGGGTGATATGTCATTAGATAAAATTAAAATTGGAGAGAAAGAATCACTGGCATCAGGTGCCAAAAAGGTAAATGCTGCCATTGATGCGGCAGATAGAGCTGAAAATAAGTCGAATCAAGCGATTAATATATCTAATGAAGCGAAAACCGAGTCTGACAAAGCTATAAAAGATTCAGAAGCTGCTTTAAGATATAACGTTGGTAAATACCTGCAACCAGTAGCCACACTATCAGATTTAGCATCTACTTATCCTAACCCTGAAGAAAACGACCGAGTCTTTATACGGGATACAGGAAAAGTATTTGTTCGAAAAGACGGTGAATGGTTTGAATTTTCCGAGATAACAACCGGTCCAGTCAATGAAGTTGATCAACGACTTAGTTCGCAAATAGAAGCAACAGAAAAGAAAGTAGATTATTTTAAAAGCATAAAAGAAAATGAAAGTTTAAAAATAGCTGTTGCGAACGGATGGGACTGGACTGCCGCATTCCAAAAAACGGTGGATGATTCATTAGATGGTGGCGTGATTATCTTCCCTCCTACCGAAACTTATTATCTAGGCAATGTTTCAAGTGAAGGTAAATCGCTTAGTGTTATAAGTTATGGTGCAAGAATTATTCAAAATGTAAATTCCCCTGTAATGAGTTTCAAAGGAGGGTGGGAGGAAACGAGCAGTATTTCCTCCATTTCTGAAACCAACTATGATTTTTCTGGGGAAGGTTCTATTATAACTGATAAAATTACCCTTTCTACAACACCTGCATTTAAAAAGGGAGATGTTATCAAGGTAGTTTCAGATGACGAAATAGAAGGAGCAAAACAAAGTGCAACAGGTGTACGTAGAAAAGGAGAATTTGCCGTAGTAGGAGCGGTGGAGGGTGAAGATGTTGTTCTAACAAGCAAACTTCGCGAAACATATATAACAAGTCCAAGGGTATCGAAGTTAAAAAATATCACATTTACCATTGAAGGATTCAAGTTTGACTCTCTGAATTCTGGAGATTCTTCTGGATGGAACGCTTCCTATATCACCATAAAAGCAGCGAGGGACATAACACTCAATGATTTACAATGCGAAAAAGGGTACGGTTCGTTTGTAACGTTAACCGGAATTTACGGATATTCAGTAACTGACACTCACATTAAAAATTTAAAAAATGATCCGGCTACCGGTTCTTATGGTTATGGGATTAACGACATTTCTTGCGAATATGGTTCCGTGAATTCAACATTGTTTATTAATTGTCGTCATGGCTATACCACTAACACAAACGGTGTGGAAGCCGGTTCTACGGAGATTGAGAGTTTCGGAAGAAGTGCGAATACGACCGTAAAAGGTTTTGGTCACGGGTGTTCCAATTCAGCTTTTGATACCCATGATGAAGCTTACAACATTCACTTTAGGGGATGTACGGTTTATGGAAATTACAAAGGTAAATCAGCTAGTGGTACAGCATTTAGTGCTAGAGGGAGGAAGATTCAGTTTACGGATTGTGTAGCGGAGAATTGTCGATACGCTTTTAACATTTTTGAAGGGTTTCCAAACTCAACTAAAGATATATTCATAACTGACTGTAAAGCATTTAATATAGTTGGTGCTGCCGTTATCGTCAATAAAACGGGAACTGGTCAAATAGTTAATAATGTATTCATAAAGGGTGGATACTTTGAATTATTGCGAGGGAGTGTCGTATTTGATCTCGCTGATTCAAACGGAAGAATAGAGGGAGTAAAGATTAAATGTAAGACTAATTCCTCTTATGCTCGGATGATAAAACAGACAAGATCTGATTTTATTGTTGAAAATTTAACAGTAGATTTAAGTGAATATTCACTATCGGGATCAAGAATTTTCACCACTAACGAGGGGTCTAAAATGAAGGCGAAGGATGTCAAAGTTATATATGGTGGTGGTAGTGTACATCTTGTCGCTGAAGGTGATTCTTCTACAACTAAATGTGAAATTATTGATTTTTCAGGGAATCAAGAAGTGGCAACTGATAAAGACATACCGTCTTTCCTTTTTTCATCTGCTAATGATTACAATAATACTTTTTATTTTTTAAACCAGACAATAAACACCAATGTAGATGCACATTATAAAATCGGTCAGAGTTTACATGACAACATTTATCTAAAAGTAAACCCGAGCACAGACTCTATTGGCTTTTATGAATTTCCTGCTGGAAATAGAAGAGGACAGACTCTAACAATAAAGAATGACAGTAGTATGAATACACTTGTAATTAGATCAAGTTCTTCTTACAGGACAGAACTTCGAATGAGCCAACCAGTAACATTACAGCCGAAAGATGTTATAACATTGCTATGGAATGGAAGCTCTTGGAGTAGTATGTAAGTTTGGTTATCGTTATGGTCCAAAGTCGGTATTTTCATAAAATTTCATTGAGTTAGTATTATGATACTGGTATTATTAGGTAGATACAAATACTGACAGGGGTTCAAGAAAATGCTAACGATTAATAAAAGACGTGAAAACATAGTGATTGGAGCTGTGGCAATACCTTTCTTGCTTTTAATAGGATTTTATCCAATTCTAACAGCCGGAATAATTATAGCAATTTTGGGTTTATGTGTGACATTCTACTTTTTTGTTGAGTCCAATTACAAAATGATATATTTCCTTTTTGTTGTGTCGATTATTCAAAACACGGTAGTTATTTATTTAATGGGGAACTTAGGCATCTCACAAGCTTATGAACTTCAGTATTATAAAGAGTTATTCTTGTTAGGGTTATTGGGATATTTATTGTTATTTAAGAATAGACTTTTCCATAATTTAACAAGAATTGACTTTGTTTCGATATTGTTTATTTTTTATGTTTTGACAATTTCGGTTTGGCTTGGTGATGCTAATAATTTTACAAAAATTGCATCCTTAAGACAGGTAATGCTCCCTTTTATCTTTTACTTTTTAGGTAAGCATATTGTACTTAGTAGGTCTAACTTAAAGAAGTTGCTGACTAAATTGCATGTTTTTGGAGTTATTATTGTCTTGTTTGGCATTTTTGAGAGTTATCTATACCCTGAATTTTGGCAGGATATAGGAATATATAATTTCTTTTTAGAAAAAAGAGGGCAGGAAGCATTGACAATGGTGAACGGGCTACCCTCGAATTTTTATACTTCTGACTTTGTAAAATATACTGGGCAAATGTTAAGGAGGACGGCTTCTTTTGTATCAAACCCGCCCGTACTCGCACATATTATAGGATTCCTAGCTGTTTTTTCTCTGTTTAACCGGAAATACATTGGCAAGAGTTGGTTTTCTATATTATTCTTGTCTGCTGGTGTATTTTTAACACTAGGCAAAGGCGGAATTATCACTTTAGCTATCGGGTTTGGTTTTTATTTGTTGTTTGTCTTAAAAAGACCTTTTTTATCTTACATCTTAGGTTGCTTAGGTGTATTAGGGGCGGCAGCATATATTAATAAAGTAATAAAACAAGGACTTTCAGCGGTAGACCATATATTTGGTTTTACTAATAGCTTTAAAGAAGGACTTGAACATCCATTTGGATCAGGATTGGGCACTGTAGGAAACCTGGCAGAGGTATATAATGGCAATGCGACTGTTTCGGAGGGAGCTGGAGCAGAAAGCTTTTTGGGATTAGTGGTCGGGCAATTTGGTGTTATTGGTTTTGCTTTATTCAGTTTATTCTTTATCCTGATATTTAACAGGTTGATGAAATTTTTAAAGTTGGTTTCTGATGATAAATTTCTGTATTCTGTCTCAGTTTCGTTGTTGGCTGTGATGGTAGCTATATTCTCAACTGCTTTCTTAACGGAGTCTGCTATCTCATACACTAGTGCCGGGATACCAATACTGTTGTCTAGCATCTTAATTAATAATTATAAAATACTTTTAGATAGTAATGAAAATGAGGAAGAACAAGTAAAAAAAGGAAAGTTACGTGTTAGTTAATAATCAACCGAAGGCTTAACATATTGATAATAATTTAGAAGAACCTCTGTTGCAGTGGTTCTTTTTTTATGGAGGTGAATCGCTATACTAACTGTAAAAACAAAAGACTTACAGGATTTAGGCATACTGGAAAACGCCTCAAATGTAGGATACGAGAAGCCAACCAATGAACTTTGGACGGCTTATTTTTCTTTGCCGATAGACGATCCGAAGAATGAATTATGTGATTCCTTCAATGTCCTTGAGATAACACATCACGATGAATATATCGGCTTGTTCCGTATTATACCGCAGAAAACAAGCATCCAAGACAATATAATAAACTATGAATGCGAGCACGTTCTGGCCACTCTGTTGGGGGACGTGCTTTTTAAATACCATCAATTCACGAATTATACGACACGACAAGTTCTTCAATTCATCCTAGATGAACAAACAACCAAGCACTGGGTATTGGATAGAGTTGATTTCGAGCGTAGATTTCATTATAAGTTTGAAAATGAGAATGGTCTGCTTGCTCCGGTATTGTCGATTCCAGAACCATTTAATGAACCATATCGATTTGAATATAATACGCAAACATACCCTTGGGAATTAAGCCTGGTAAGACCCTCTGAAGTCGTTAAGGGCGAATTACGCTGGGGGAAGAATATGGGCTCCTTTGATGAAGTTCTGGACCCTACTGAAATTGTAAACCGGATTTATCCTCTCGGAGCTGGTGAAGGGGTCAATCAACTCGATATTACCGAAGTGAATAACAGTGTTCCTTATATCGAGGATGCAGAATCCATCAAAAAATATGGACTCTTTCAATATGTATGGGTGGATAATCGATTTGAAAATGCTAAAACGTTAATGGCAAACGGTGAGTCGCTGTTAAGTCAGTGGAAGGACCCGAAAATATCACTAGAAGCCAAAGCCTCTGATTTATCCATGAAAGAAGAGTTCAAGCACGAAAGGCTTCGCGAGGGTGACCTGGTTGAAATTATTGTCCCGGATAGGGATAGCTACATCGTTAGAATAGTTAATGAGTCAAAAGGTGATTTATTTGGCAGATATGAAGATATAGACTTTGAGTTGAATAATAAATTGGATGATATTGCGACTACTCAGGCAGATGTTGAAAGAAAGCAGCAAGTTAATGATGCGTATAGCATGGGAGCAACGAACATCATGAATTTCACTTATCAGGACAATTGCGACAGCGCAGTCCCTGCATTAATACCTATCTATATTGATGACGATGTAGTGAATATTAATACTTGCGAGTTAACTTTCCGGACAAAGGCTTTCAGGGCATACAGTCAGGCTACTCATGGAGGAGGGGCAATTGTTGAATCCACTTCCAGTGGTGGTTCGGTTGTAAAATCAACTTCTTCAGGAGGAGGAACGACACGATCTACCACGTCCGGAGGGGGTACCACAGCGACATCTAGCTCTGGGGGTGGAACGACTGCCACTTCCAGTAGTGGTGGAGGGACAAGCAAATCCACAAACAGTGGAGGTTCTACCACTCAATCATCAACGTCAGCTGGAACCCATCGCCACAGAGTTTTTAATTACAACAACAATTTCGGGACGGTGCCTGCAGATGATAACTGGCAGTATTATTCTGCTCCAAGGGTTGCTGACGGTACTGCTATAGGCGCCGTTTTTATACCAGGAGCTGCAGGGGATATCTATACTCATTCGGCAGACGGAGCTCATAATCACTCTGTAAGCATACCGGCCCATTCTCATTCATTTAGCACGCCAAATCATTCACATGATGTTTCGATTTCAAATCATACACACCAAGTAACTATACCGAATCACGCTCATGATGTGACTATTCCAGATCATACGCATGAAATTGATATACCAAATCATTCTCATGAGATAGAACTGCCGAATCATACTCACGATATCAATCATGGCATTTATGAACTTAATGAAACACCATCCAATGTGGAAATAAGAGTGGATGGTAACGTGGTTGATTTTGACAGCACAAGTGGTGATCGCATCGATATAGTTGATTATTTGGAGAAGGATGACTCTGGGAAAGTAACAAGAGGTCGGCATGAAATAGAAATTTCACCTAATGATTTAGCGAGGATAGAGGCTGACGTAATTTTAAGAGTATTTATCCAATCACATTTAGGAGGTAATTATTAATGATAAAAATAAAGGTTCTAACACATAGTGGAGACGACGTAACGGTGGAAGTTGAAGATTTTGATAGCAAAGCATTCATTCAAGAGGTTAACGAAGCCGGCTCCCAGTTAGTAGAGCTTGGCGGCGAAACATTCTCAGGCATAGATATAAAGGGAACAAGAACAATAGAAGAGGAAGAAGAAACCAGCGCCATATAGGCGTTTTTTTATATTCCAAATAGGAATTCAAGCTTGAGGTGGTGATGTGTATAGTAAAGATAAGGGGTGAATGAAAATGAAAAAAGCATTATTAGTTTTAGTCTTCTCAGCAGTATTAATGGGTTACTCCAATGATTATACAGATGAAATTAATAAACATATTGAAACCATGAAGGAACAAAGCGAGATGTTTGCCGTAGGTAATGGAGATTACGTTGATTTCCAGGCTGCTATAGAAGATTTCAACAACACATTGGAAGCAATTGATTCAGACGACCAACAATTAAATGGATATATAGAGCTCCAATTAGAAACAAACGAAATGAGACTGGCAGCTTTTAAATCAAGAGAAGCAGAATCAATAAGCAAAAGCACTTTGAAACAAGCGCAAGCATTAGACATATGGAATCAAATAAAAAATGATTGAGAACCTGACGAGGGTTCTTTTTTTATTGCAAAAAAATGGGCGGCCACCACGCCCTCCTGTCATCAACGGGGAATTGATAATGGTTTAACTGGTGGCCATATACAGATATACGAAAGATTTAATTGGTTTACGGGGGGTCAATAGAATGGAGGAGATCACCATCGAAACGGTGCTTCAGTATTTTTTAACACAGGGTCCTTTCGCGGCTCTTTTTGTATGGTTGTTGATATATGTAATGAATGCAAACCAACAGAGAGAAATGCGATTGCAGAGTTTATTAGAAAAATTCAGCGAAAAATATGACGACGTTATTGATGAATTGAAAGATATAAAAGACCGATTGCCGCCCAGGTAGTCGGTTTTTTAATGCAATTAAAAGGAGGTGATCAAACATGGAAGAAGTTTTGATTTTTGCTACAGTCCTGCTGCCTTTTGTCACTGCTTTAGTTGAATTAGCGAAGAAAACAATAAATATCCCGAAAAACATTGTCCCCGCCATTTCTTTCCTGGTGGGGATTCTTATTGGCGCTATTGCCTACCCATTCACTGATGTTGAATTGGTGCTGAGATTATGGGCCGGAGGCATTGCAGGATTAGCTGGAACTGGATTATTCGAATTGGCGGTTAATAAGCGAGAAGGCACAACAAAATAAAAAGGAGTGTGTTTCATATGGCGTTATCAGTACAAACATTGATTGATCGTTCTGTAAGGAATATGGGTAGTGGAATTCATCCAGTCGTAAAAGAAGCAGCTATTGAAGTGATCAAAAGAGCATATGACGAAGGCATCTATGCACAAATTTCTTCCGGTTATCGTAGTAACGCACGACAGCAACAGCTATACAACCAAGGGCGAACTACGCCAGGTAATATTGTTACCAACGCCCGTCCTGGCACAAGCTATCACAACTATGGTTTGGCTGTAGACTATTTCCTTGTTTCTAGCGATGGGTCTAAAGCGTTATGGACAGTGAATAACAAATGGAAACGGGTTGCAGCTATTGGTAAGTCTCTTGGTTTTGAGTGGGGAGGCGATTGGACAAGCTTTAAAGATTATCCTCACTTACAAATGACAGGTGGATTGTCTATTTCTCAATTACAACGTGGAGCAAGACCTAATTTGAGTTCAAAGGCTAAAGTTGGCCAAGTGAAATCAGCTACTGCAAAAGGGTTTTACGAGAATGGAGACTCAGGACCTGAGGTGGAAGCATTTCAAAAACGGTTGCTGGATCTTGGTTATAAGCTGCCGAAATATGGCGCGGATGGTAACTTTGGAGACGAAACAGAAGATGCAGTCAGACAGTTCCAAGAAGATCGTGAAATTGAAGTTGATGGATTTGTAGGCCCGGAAACACAAGCGGAACTTAAAAAGGATAACAAAATAAAGGTCCCAGAAACTAACTTAAAGAGAGGAGATTCTGGGACGGAAGTGGAAGATATGCAAGCGGCCTTTGCCTCCATTTACTTCTATCCAGAAAAAGGCGCTAAAAATAATGGAATAGATGGAAGATACGGACCTAAAACAGAAAATTGCGTATATAGATTTCAAAAATATTATGGTCTTAAAAAGGATGGAAAGTATGGTCCTGAAACGAGAGGAAAGCTTAAACAACTTGTCTAATAGCACTTTAAAAGGCTATATTGGAAATATCCTTTCATGTTCCATTTATTGGATTCCCCCTCTTATTAAAGAGGGGGCTTTTTTATTGGTCCAAAGACGGGACATGGATATTAAATACCAACAAATAAAAATCACGAAATATTTAAATGTATTTTTGATGATTAGCGTTTTATAAGGGTAAACAAATACCTACAAACGCCAATAAATATAACTGAACGATTTCCTAAACCATGCGTCGCAGGTTCGAATCCTGCTGGGGCCGTACCATTATGCCATGAATGCCGGGGGTTTTTGTTTAAACCCCCGGCATTTTTATATGCGAAAAGGATAGGGGATATAGATGAAAATATTCTTTGAACCGACCCTGAGTATAATGGTCAATCCTCTTTTACCATCATGCTCTATCAGAATTTTTCTTTTCGGCTGAGTTATATACAGCATATACGTATCATCTCTGGTGATCTGTGTAACTTTCATTCAATCACCCCTAAAAAGAACATTTGTTCCCCTATTTTACTCTAAGTCAGGTTGTATAGCAAGATGGCAGGAAATGATTTTTAAGTTAAATGAAAAATACCAAGGGAATTTCCCTTGGTATGGACTGCTGCCAGTCAAGTAAAAAAGAAGATAAAGGGTGAGGCGATAGCAACTAAAGCTAATATGGCCGTCCCGATTGCGCCTGCTTTGTTTCCTTCCTTGTAAACCGTCTTTGAGAAAGAGATACAATAGTAGGCAATATATAAAGAAATCAGGAGAATCAATAGTCTTCCCATCGTCTAGTCCCTCACTTCATCTAGATTTGAGTCATTGATCATTTTTCCGAAATAAAGCTGTTTCAGTTCAAAATTCACGTCGATATCGGCATTTGGGTAAATTTTATTGTTCCAGTCCGCTTCCTCGAATTCCTTAACTGTTTTGAAATATTTTCGAATATAGAGGGACCAGTAAAATGGATCTGTCCCATACTCTTCCTGCGTTTTTTTGACAAGGCTGTCTGCCGCATCATCAAGAATTTTTGATAGATGTTTTTGCAGCATGGTTCTTTCCGCTTGGTTGGTGGAGTAATCAATCAGGCTCGGAATAGCGACTACCTCAAGGGTGAATGGGACGGTGACATTTATTTTGGTTGATTGGCCTTTTTTATAGTCGATCTCTACTTTTGTGTCCCTTTCTTTTGAGAAGGTTGCAGCTATTCTGTACTTTTCATTTTTCGGATCAGGATATGTAGCAAAATAGGCTTCCATGTCCATTGTGTCATCCAATACATTGGCAATCCTGGTTTCCTGTCCAGTGAGGGTATCGATCATCGTTCCTTCTTTAAAAACTGCAGCGCCCATAAACTCAGTAGGGTTCCCGCCTTCTATCGGGACCTGCCCTGCCGTGTATTCATCTTCATGGCCTTTTTCCTTGTTATTCCGTTGTTCTTTTTCGGTTGTTGCATATATGGCTAAAAAGGCATCTGCATCCCCTTCGGTAATTTGAAAAAATCGGTGGGCATCCGCTTCCGGGATAATTCCGGTTTCCCTGGCCCGGTTCAGCATATATTGGTAATATTTATGTGGCCGTGTTTCCATCAGTGGTTTATTATTGTTCAGAAAGTCGCTTGCGTTTTCTTTTGAAACAATGATTTGGACAGACCTTCTTAACTCGGTAGTTCTTGTTACTGCCTGGATGACTCGAATAAATTCCCCAGAACGAGCTAGATCCTCCGAGACAACAATAACTTTTGTATGATCCAGCGCAAGCTGCTTTGTTATGACAGAGTTGGCCGTGTCCTTGGCGGTAAGCAGGTCACTTCCTTCTAATGTCACGGTTTCTCTCGGTTCTTCCTGGGCACCGCTTCCTGTAAGTGCACTGCCGACTTCCGGATTTGCAGACTGAAACGTAATTTTATATTTTCCTTGTTCGTCCGCTTTATCGACTCCTATAGCAATAACATAAGATTGCTCTTCGATTTCGATACGATCAAAGCACCCCGATAAAATGAACGGGATGACTAACAAGAGGAGGATTTTTTTCATAATCGCTTTAATTCTCCTTTTAATTTAGCTACTATCCAAAGCAATACAGGAAATGCAATCAAAATAGGTGTGGCGATATCCATCAATCTTGCCTTGAATACCAATTCATTCATCACCGCGTTCTCCGGTATCATGCCAAAGACGACCCCGAAAAAAGCAAATGGAAGAATGAGCGGTTCAAATTCTTTAATATTGAAAATGGCGCCGAAAATCCAAGATATACAGTAGAGATAAATCATGTACTTTATATAGGCGGCAAACAGCCAGAAAATCATAAAAAATGTTTCGATGTTTGTGAAAAAAGCACCGATATCCACGTATTGGGTAAGCTCGTGGAAAGGAAATGCCACTTTGTCTATAGAATTGTAGTCGAAAATCGTGCAATATAACAAGAAGAAGAATGTCATTTCAAAAAAGATGAACACAAAGCCTGTCAAAATGCCTCTTGTGAATTTTTTCGAGCTGTCGAATACATTGTAGACCATGGCAAGGATAAAAAAATCTGAAAAAAGAGATGCTTTTTTAGCCCCTTCAATAAGAAGCAAACTCAATCCCTTTCCAAAAATGGGAAAAATCCTCATAAAAATCGCTTCCCGAAAAGCCAGCACAACCAGTAGAAATACAGAAGCCTTTATGTAAAAAAGAAACAACCAGGAAGTGGAACCGATTGTTTCCAATCCTCTTTTAGCCCCGTAAAAAGCTATAAGAAAAAAGACAAAAAAGATGAAAGGCGTCGGGGTTTCAGGAAAGTATAGAAGCTTTAACTGTTCCGTGTAACTTCGTCCTTCCACAGCCATCATGCTGAAAAAAATCAAAAACAGGATAAAACAGAGGATTTTGCCGACCGTCTTTCCCATTATTTGTTCGGAAAGTTCTACAAGGTTCTTGTTTTTGTACTTTCTCAACAGATAATAAAGCAGCAAAATAGAAGGAAGGATTACGACAATAGAAATAAATGGCATCATCCAGAAAGCATTGCCGCCGTACTGGGCGAACAGAGATGGGGTTGTATTCGATATTTTGACGCCGAGCATGAGGATGATCATGGCAAAAGCTTCCCTTGCTCCGAGTCTTGATTCCTTTTTGAACATCGTAATCCTCCTTTTCTACCCTTTTTTTCTAATGTCCTTTGGTTTTAACTGGCCAGGCCGAAAGTATTCGTTCTTGATCATTTTCCGGAACAAGGTATCCTGTGTTGATTTGTAAGCAGGCGATAATGGAGACAGGAATGGGACCCCGAACGATTTGATGGATGCCAAATACATCATCCATAAGAGAAAAGCTCCAGTCAGGCTGAGCATTCCCATGAAAGAAGCAGCAAAAATAAAAATGAATCTCGTGATCCGGATGGTGTAGTTCATGCTGACATTGGCGACGGCGAAAGAGCATAGCCCTGACAATGCGACGATAATAACGACAATCGGACTGACAATATTTGCTTCAACCGCTGCCTGTCCGATAATCAAGGCTCCTACGATCCCGATCGTCGGTCCTAATGGATTGGGAATTCTCAATCCCGCTTCACGAATCAATTCAAAAGCTAACTCCATTAACAATACTTCGAAAATGACCGGAAAAGGCACTCGTTCCCTGGCGGCAGTAATGGCCAATAGTAAGTCCGGCGGAATCATTTCTGTATGGTAATTGGTTATCGCAATGTAGGTCGCAGAAACCAACAGGGACAAAATAAAGGCAAAAAATCTTATCAGCCTGGAGAAGTTACCGAAAAGGAACCGTAGATAGCGATCCTCTCCTGAATGAAAAAAGGACCAAAAGGTGACCGGTAATACCAGACATGCCGAAGAGTTTTCCATAAGCAAAACAATATAGCCATCTTCTAGATGGGAAGCAGCACGATCAGGGCGCTCGGTGTACAGCATCGTGGAAACGATGGAATATGGCCTCTCTTCGATGTATTGTTCGAGTGATTCGATATTCCTCACATTGTCCACGGATAAGTCGGAAATGCGTTCCCGCACATTTTCGAGAACTTCATTGTTGACTACATCTTTCACATACATGATGGTTACATCCAGTTTTGATCGGTCTCCTACGGCTTTTCCCTCGGCTATCAACTGTTTGTCATGGATTCGTTTGCGGATCAGGGAGATGTTTACAAACAAAGACTCCGTAAAGGCTTCTTTCGGCGCCTTCACAGCATTTTCATTTTCTGGTTTTCCTATGCTGCGGTGTTTAAAGTCCGAGACATTCAGGGAATATCCTATTTTTTCGTCCTCAAAGAGGAGTACGACATTCCCACTGTTAATGTCATCTTCTGCGTCTTGGAGGTTTTTGATCTCCTTGATTTTCTCTATCGTTAAAATGGAATAGATATCGTCACCATCTGCCTCAAGGAGCGGGCGGATGATTCCTTGGTAAATTTTCTGTTGATTTACTATGGAAGAGTAAAAGAATAACTGAACTGTTTTCTGGTTATAAGCAGCCATTAACTCTCTTACGGTAAAGTCTTTGTTAAGGCCAAACGAAAATAATTCTTTGAGGTTCTTTGTGTTTTTGCTTAAATTTCGGCTTAAAGGCAATGCTTTATTATCTTCTGTTTGTTTCTTTTTTCGGAAAAACACAGAAATACCCCCAATTTTTTTCTTGGAGTTATTGTTTGCCAAATACATGAAATTATGAAAAAAGGAAGAGGAATATTTATAGTAAGAGGAGATTTGGCGGGAAAATAAAAATCAACCACCCTTGTAACGGGTGGTTGATTTGTTGGTATTTATGCTTCTGTATTAGTAGTGGCTTCCAATTCGATCGAAATTTTGATTTCGTCCCCGATAAGCACACCACCGGTTTCAAGAGCGGCATTGTATGTCAAACCATAGTCACTGCGTTTGATTTTTCCATCTGCGCTGAAACCATATACTTGATTTCCCCATGGATCTTTTCCGCTTCCTTCGAAGTCCACTTTGAATGTTTCTTGATTAGTCGTACCTCTGATAGTAAGGTCACCAATGATTTCGTATTGATCTTCTCCGACTTTTTTAACATCTGTTGATTTGAAAGTCATCTTCGGGTTGTTTTCTACATCGAAAAAGTCTCCAGAACGCAAATGGGTGTCACGCTGGTCATTGCGGGTATCCACGCTGTTGACATCTACGGTGAAATCTACTTCAGCAGTAGTCATATCTGCCGGATCTGCCACGATTGTTGCATCAAAATCATGGAATGTCCCTTTCACTTTGGATACCATCATGTGTTTTACCGAAAAGTCTACACTAGTATGTGTCGGATCTACCTTAAAAGTTTGCTTTGCCATTTCCAATCCCTCCATCAAATGTTTTCAAGATTATTTTAAATGAGTAAGTTACTTTCTGTAAGTAAGTATATAATAGTAAATTCCATGCGTCAACCATTATATTTTGAAACTAGGATAAATTTTTATGGTTCTTTTTACAAGCAATAAAGGCCGGGATTGTTCCTGTGATCCTTCGGTTTCAAGATGGGAAAAAGGTGGAAGAAGTAGATAAAGTCCTATTTTTAAAAAGGAGGATGTATATGCAGCTCCATCAGTTTTATATAAATGGACAGTGGATAGAAGCATCGACTAATGAGACGATTGATATTTTGAACCCGTCAACAGAAGAATTGATTTCACGAGTGCCCAAAGGAAATGAAGAAGACGTCAATAAAGCAGTCGAAGCGGCATTTGAGGCACAAAAGAGTTGGGAACACACACCAGCTGTTGAAAGAGGAAAAGTGGTAAGAAAGCTTGGAGACAGGATAGAAGAAAGAAGAGAGCGGTTTATTGAGTTATTGCAGGAAGAACAAGGCAAAGATTATGAGCTGGCAAGCGGCGAAATAGACCTGGCGATCGACTACTTCCGTTATATGTCGGAATGGGCGCGCCGGATTGAAGGGGATATTGTCCCGAGTGACAGGCCAAACGAAAACATTTTTATTTATAAAAAGCCGATCGGGGTAATCGGCGGTATTGTGCCATGGAACTTCCCGATGTTCATTTTGGCCAGAAAGGTGGCCACAGCACTTGTGACTGGCTGTACCATCGTGTTGAAGCCAAGTCAGAAAACCCCTAATACCGCCATAGAATTTACAAAGTTAGTAGATGAAATGGAGGAAATCCCGAGGGGCGTTTATAATCTTATCACCGGAACCGGTTCTACAATGGGTAATGCCCTTGCATCCCATCCAAAGGTGGCCATGGTTTCGATGACGGGAAGTGTGGGAGCTGGCACTAAAGTCATGGAAGCCGCTGCCCAGAATATCACGAAAGTAAATCTGGAACTTGGCGGAAAGGCTCCGGCCATCGTGACGGAAAATGCCGATTTGGATTTGGCAGTTGAAAACATCAAGCTATCGAGAGTGGCCAACAGCGGGCAGGCATGTACAAATGCGGAACGTGTATATGTCCATGAAAATGTCGCTGAAGATTTCATTGGTAAATTGAAACAGGCGTTTGAAGGAATTACAATCGACAACCCGCTGGAAAACAAGGATGCGGATATGGGTCCACTTGTCAGTGAAGACAGGCTGGAAGAAGTAGAAGAGATGGTGCAACAGGCAGTCAACCAAGGAGCTACCGTCGTGACCGGGGGTAAACGCCCAGAAGTAGATGCAGGTTACTTCTATGAGCCGACGATCGTCAAAGATGTGAAACAGGACATGGAAATAATACAAGAAGAAATATTCGGTCCTGTCATCCCGGTGATGACTTTTAAAACCCTTGAGGAAGCAATTGAACTGGGAAACGATACAGAATATGGCTTATCCTCTTCCGTTTATACGGATGATGTGCATGAAGCGATGCGAGTGGTCAATGAATTGAAGTTTGGGGAAACATTCGTCAACAGGGAGAACTTTGAAGCTGTTCAAGGGTACCATGCCGGAATGAGAAAATCCGGTCTTGGTGGAACAGATGGAAAACACGGAATGGAAGACTTCCTGGTCACGCAAACAGTTTATATGCAATATAAGTAATCATTATCAAGGCTTACCGCTGGAATATGGCGGTAAGCCCTTTTGGTATTTGTTGGTGTTTTTCTCTTTAAAATTGTCACAGAATCGTCTAAAATAGAATCAAATAAAGGAATTTTTCCAAAATTTAATAAAATTCCTTAATGCAACATATGTTGTTGAGGGAGAAGAAAATTGTGTTCTGTAAGCAAGGAAGCAAAAGCGTTACTGCGGGGCGATATCCCATGCTCTTTCCTTTGCAAACCCGTTTACTAATTTGAAATCGTTTTCAAAATCTTAAAATGAGGTGATCTAATGGACATGCAACCAATCCCAGCAAGAGAAGGAAACCACAATCTTAAAAACTATGAAAAAACCCGTGAATCTTTTAATTGGGAAAAGGTGAAAGAAACATTCAGCTGGCACGAGACAGGGAAAGTGAACATTGCCTATGAAACGATCGACCGCCATGCAGAAAACCCCACCAAAAAGGATAAACCGGCCCTGATCTATTCTGCACCGGACAGGGAAGAAAAATGGACCTTCGAACAATTAAAAAAGGCAAGCAACAAATTCGCTAATATACTGCAGGCCAACAATGTGGAAAAAGGCGACCGTGTATTTCTGTTCATGCCGAGAAGTCCCGAATTTTATGCAGCGTTTTTCGGCATATTGAAAGTAGGGGCAATTGCTGGTCCGCTTTTCGAAGCTTTCATGGAACAGGCTGTCCGCGACCGTCTGGAAGATAGTGAAGCAACCATGTTGATTACCACTCCGGAACTGCTTGGAAGAGTGCCGCAGGATGAATTGCCTCATCTTAAGAAAATCGTATTAGTAGGAGAACCGCAAGAGCAATCAGATAAATACATCGATTATTATAAAGAAATGGAAAATGCCTCCGAGGAGTTTGAAATCAATTGGGTTGATCTGGAGGATGGTATGCTGCTACATTATACATCGGGATCAACCGGAAAACCCAAAGGGGTGTACCACGTCCACAATGCGATGATACAGCACTATGCGACTGGTGACTGGGTCCTGGACTTAAAAGAAGATGATATATACTGGTGTACCGCAGATCCCGGCTGGGTGACCGGGACAAGTTATGGAATATTTGCTCCATGGCTCCACGGGGTCACAAACGTAATCCGGGGCGGGCGGTTCACAGCTGAATCCTGGTATGAAACCTTGGACAAATATAACGTATCAGTCTGGTACACAGCCCCTACAGCACTGAGGAAGCTGGTCAGTTCCGGTGAAAAGGTCGTCAAACAGTTTGATTTATCTTCCTTGAGGCACATATTGAGTGTCGGTGAACCATTGAATCCGGAAGTCATAACATGGGGAGTGAACACCTTTAACCTACGGATCCATGATACTTGGTGGATGACCGAGACAGGTGCAATGCTTATCGTCAACTTCCCGGATATGGATATTCGTCCCGGTTCCATGGGGAAACCAATCCCCGGGGTAGAGGCTTCGATCATCGATAATGAAGGAAATGAACTTCCTCCTAATCAAATGGGGAACCTGGCTATTAAGCAGGGCTGGCCTTCGATGATGCGTGCGATTTGGAACAATCCTGGCAAGTATGAAAGCTATTTCATCAATGGCTGGTATGTTTCCGGTGATAGTGCTTACCGTGATGAAGACGGTTATTTCTGGTTCCAGGGAAGACTGGATGATGTGATCAATACTTCCGGGGAAAGAGTAGGGCCGTTTGAGGTGGAAAGTAAATTGATCGAACATGAGGCCGTTTCCGAAGCGGGTGTTATCGGTAAACCAGACCCAGAACGCGGGGAAATCATCAAAGCCTTTATCACATTGAATGAAGGCTACCAAGCCTCCGATGAACTGGTGGAGGATATACGGAAATTCGTCAAAACAGGATTGAGTGCCCACGCTGCTCCAAGAGAAATTGAGATCAAGGATACCATTCCAAAGACAAGGAGCGGTAAAATCATGCGCCGCTTGTTGAAATCATGGGAATTAGGATTGCCGACCGGTGATACATCAACATTGGAAGAATAAACAAAAAGCATCGGATTTTTCCGGTGCTTTTGCCGTTCCTATGTTTAATTCCGTTACACCCGGGTAAATTATCGTTGTAACCAAATCCTAATTATGGAAAAAGGAGTGTTGTTTACAATGAGTAAAATTGCATGTGTCCTTACCGATATGTTCGAAGATGTAGAATATACAGATCCAGCCAAAGCCTATAAGGAAGCTGGACACGAAATCGTGACAATTGAAAAAGAAAAAGGCAAGCAGGTCACTGGTAAACAAGGTGAAGAAACAGTAACCATTGATCAAGGAATCGACGATGTTAAGCCGGAAGACTTTGATGCTTTGTTCATCCCTGGTGGTTTTTCTCCAGACCAGTTACGCGCAGATGAACGTTTCGTGAAGTTTGCCAAACATTTCATGGATGAGAAAAAACCGGTATTCGCTATTTGTCACGGTCCACAGCTGCTTATTACAGCTAAAACACTTGAAGGTCGTAAAGCGACTGGCTTTAAATCTATCCAAGTCGATATGGAGTATGCCGGAGCAGATTTAAAAGACGAAGAAGTTGTCGTCTGCGGCAACCAATTGGTAACCAGCCGTCAACCAGATGATATTCCTGCATTCAACCGCGAATCCCTTGCATTGCTCGGTTAATGAATGATGAAGAAAAGGCTGTTCACCTGAGCAGCCTTTTCTTTTTACTTAATTAAAGAATGGGGTTTTGATGAATGATTGTTAATCATGTTGGAAAAGAGATCGAGTTGATCAAACAGCATGAACATGCCCGCTTGTCTTGTATGATTGCTGAACACTGGCAAAAGGAGCATTTCCCAAGTTCGGATTATAGAGAGGATATTCTGTATGCCGCCAGACATCACGACCGGGCATGGATTCCGTTAGATCAGGAGCTTTTATGGAATCCTCAAACCAATTCCCCATACGACTTCACAAGTTATCCTTTTCAGGAGAAGTTATCCGCATACACAAACGGAATCGATGAGGTGGAGGCTGAAACGGCGTTTGGAGCCATCCTTTGCAGTAAACACTATTCTTCTTTTTTCCAAAAGAAGAAGGACCAGCCAGCAATGATTGATCGATTTCTTGAACAGGAAAATGCAAGACAGAACAGGCTCCGCCAACAAGTGGGAATACATAATGAAAATCAGTTGGAACAGGCTTTTAAACTGCTTCAGTTCTGTGATGACCTGTCATTGTATGCATGCATGAACGCACCCGGCACAGCCAAAGCAGATGAAGTCCCCTGGTTCCGGGAGGGTTTCCGGCAAAGATTTTCTTTTGCCCCTCATGGGCTGATGGCTGAGTGGATGAATGAACAAGATATCAGAGTTACCCCTTTCCCTTTTAAACAGATATTTGCTTACGAGATCCCTTTCAAAAAAATACTGAAACACGAAGATACGGAAATGACCTTGCCCAAGAAGGATTTCATCAAAAAAATACAGTTTGTCCCATAACTATTGCAATTGATCCGGAGGCTGATTCGGGTGGTTATGAGATACTTCCTCGAATAATTGATTGACTTTGGGCTGGGAAGGCGGTTGTAGATTGGACAAAGAATCAGGGTTTAGCATACTTGGATGAATCAATTTCTTGAACTCTCCGATTGTCAGCGGCTTTGCATCGTCTTTCAATTCATATCCAAGCTGGCCGTTCGGTTCCAGTGTTGCTGTTTTTACATCCGAGATTTTTGTAATTCCCTGTTGCCTTAGGAACATTTCCAACTGGTCGACGGTCAATCGATGCTTTTTCAACTGGGACTCCATCAACTGTCCGTTTTGAATCATTACTTTGGATTTCCCAGTGATGAACGTCTCCACCGCATTTACTCTTACCTGCAGCCATTCAATGACAACAAGGGTCATGATGAAAATGGCCGCGACAATGATTGTTCTGGTGACGCTCGTTTCGATAATAGGTTGGATGATAATGGAGCCGATCGAAATCATGATTACCGTTTGGGCAAGAGTCATCTGCGAGATAGACTTTCTGCCGGAGATTCGCAGCAATAAAATTCCGGCAAGGACAAGAATGATCGATTTGATTACAAATGCTAAATCTATATTCATATTGCTCACACTCCTTTTGTAATAGTGTGAACTGTTCATAAAAAATTATGATAAACCAAAAAGCCTGTTCCGGTCTCTGCAAAAAAGAACATGGAACAGGCTTTTTGTTAGTTGCTGCTTTCAGAGGGAAGGTCCAACTCCTGTCTGATTTTTTGACTAGTCGTACGTAACCCCTCTTCAGTAGGGATGAAATAATACGAACCACCGACTCTTTGATTAGATCCTTCTAATTCAATAGTTTCAATTTTAGAAGAGTCCATGGAAGAATAAACTCTTTGCAGCGTATAAATTTCACCGGGAGTCAGGTTGGTATCGATCCTTTTCCGTAAGATTTTTGATATATCATCTACTTTAAAAATGGTTCCAGCTGAAATGGCTTCGTCAATTGCCGACTTAATAAATTGCCTCTGCCTTTCCTCCCTGGAGTAAATATTATTCACATCCCGTTTTCTCATCCGGACAAAGGCAAGTGCTTCTTCCCCGTCAAGATGGGCAGGGCCTTCTTCGAAGTAGATCCGATTATTGTCATCGTAAATGTTTTTCTCCCAGAATGGTTCTTTAATATCGATTGTTACCCCATCAAGCGCATCGACGATATCTCTGAACCCTTCAAAGTTAATAGCGATATATTTGTCGATCGGAACATCCAGCAGATTTTCGGCTGTTTCCACCGTTAGTTTGTTGGCGCCATAGCCAGTAATCGATCCATATGTGTATGTAGCGTTGATCTTATGATAGCCAGCATACTCTTCGGGCTGGACCAAATTAACGCGTGTATCACGAGGGATAGTGGTCATGGTCATTTTTTCGGTATCAGGATTAAGGGTGATAATTACTTGGGAATCAGCCCGGCCGTTTTTGCCGCCTGTCTGATAGTCCTCGATTCCAAGGAGTAAAATAGATACCGGATCTTCACCAATTTTCACATCCTCTTCCCGCAACTCCGATTTTTCACCTGGCCTGTCCAACTCCTCATAAGAACCTTTAGCAGCGGTATAAGCTTGATAAAAAATATATCCTCCTGTAACGAGCATGGCAAAAACAGCCAGCACAAGGAATAAGCCAATGATATTCTTCCACTTTAGTCTTCTTCGTCTTCTTCTCTTAATTACCCGCTTTTTAGCCAAATAAAGTACCCCTCTTTACCTAAACAATGAAATTCTCTTAAACATTATAAGTAAAGAAGGGCATCTGTATCAATTTAATATGGGAAAGTTCTTTAAAAAAAGGAAATAAGCCTTATTTATCAGGGCTTTATTTCCTTTTTTCTCGTTATTCGTTCCGTTTTTCTATATCGAAGTTGCTTTCTAACAGGAGCCAGTTCTGAGGAAAGGCCAATCCCAACTTCCAATAGCTGATACCACGCAGATCAAGCTCTTTGATCAACTCAAACTTAGCCTGAATGGAACGGGCGTCCTCAAACCAGACTTCATGTCTGCTCCCCTCTTCATCCGTATACAAATAAAAAGGGGCCTGGGCCTCTGCATCATACTCGATATCCACGTTGTACTCTCTAGCCCTGGCAATTGCCTGTTGGGGGCTAAGTGCTTCTGCATATTCGCCGCCAGGTTCATATGGGAGCGTCCAGTCATAGCCATATAGATTCTGTCCAAGCATAATTTTATCTGCGGGCATTTCTGTCAAAGCGTATTCGACTACTTCCCTTACTCGGTTGATTGGCGAAACAGCCATTGCCGGTCCACCACTGTATCCCCACTCATAGGTCATCAATACGACAAAGTCGGCTATTTCTCCGTGGGCTGCATAATCATGTGCCTCATACCATTCCCCTTCTTGTTCTGCACTTGTTTTTGGAGCAAGGGCGGTAGACATAAGCAATCCTGCCTCGGATAACCGTTGTTTTGCCCTTCTGAGGAAATTGTTATAGTCTTCCCTGTTTTCCGGGGGCAGGAATTCAAAGTCAAAATGGACGTCCCCGAAGCCTACTTCATTAGCTGTGGAGATAATATTGTCTAGTAATGTATTTTCTACTTCCCGATTTGTGACAATGATGCGGCCGAGTTCTGCACTGAAGGCACCCTCTTCCAGATTTGTGACAACCAGTACAAGGGCAGCATTGTTCTCAGCAGCAATAGCTGCAAAATTGTCCAAAGGCGGCGGTATCAACGTTCCGTCACGGTTTATTCGATAGTTGAATGGCGCGAGATAAGTTAGGTATGGGGCGTTTTTTTGCGCAGAGTTTACCAATGTTTCCGAAACCGTTTCTCCATATGGTTCTATATAAGCATTTACTTCGATACTTGTGACATCTCTGGGAGGGATATAAAGTCTGGCCCCGACAGCCAATGGAGCGTTCGGGTCGATATTGTTCACTCTGACAAGTTCCTGAAAATTTATACCGAACTTTTGTGCGATCGAATATAGCCCCTCTCCTTCCTGTACATAATAAATGTTGCCCTCAATAGGGATAACAAGGGCCTGGCCGACAACCAAATCTCCCGGGGCATCCAACTCATTGGCTTCGATTACCGCTTCAGGAGTGGCGCCATATCGCCTCGCGATCGAGTAGGTCGACTCTCCGGGGGCCACTACATGGATTTGCACGTGCAGTCCTCCTCTCAATGATCCATACAGCCAGTATGCTGTGTGATATCTGCCGTTTGGGCGGATTGATCTTTTATCATCCTATGAGAGGTGGTGGGAGTTTATGAAACGATTATCGGTTCTGTGTCGGCGTTCAGTTTTGTTTCCATCAGGCGTAGTGCCCGCTCGTTTTGTTGATCTTCATTGGAGGCGATACAGTTTTTTGGTACACTGATATTGAATTCACGCATATGTGCATCATTTGCTGTGAACAGGACACAGATATCCCCCGCGATTCCTGCGAAAATGATATGGTCAACTTCCAGTTCCTTTAATAAGGATTCCAAAGCTGTCTGGTAAAAACCGGAGTGTTTCGGTTTCATCAAAAAGTAGTCATCATGGGTTGGCCGCATACTATCAATGATGTCAGCATTCTCATCGTTTCTGCAATGATCGCTGATCTTTTGAAAATCGGATTGCCAAATGCCATAGTGATCATTTACATAGATAAAAGGAATTTGTTCTTTTCTGGCATGTTCCTTCAATTTCACTAAATGAGGAAGGATTTTTTTGGTGTTCTTCAGCAGTTGTTCTCCCTCCGGGAAATCAAAATTATTTAAAATATCGATGAGGACGATGGCGGTATGATTTTTTTTCACTGTAATTCTCCTTTCTTCATTATATATTTATCTAAATTGAGGTAAATGAAACCTAAAACGAAAAGTGGGTCTAAAATGAATGATCAAGAGTACATGCAACTTGCTATATTAGAAGCTAAAAAGGCAGAACAATTAGGAGAGGTTCCCATCGGAGCGGTAATTGTTCATCAGGATGAAGTAATAGCCTCTTCCTTCAATTTAAGGGAATCGCTTCAAACCACTGCATCACATGCTGAATTGATTGCCATAGATAAGGCAAATGAACATATCGGCAGCTGGAGGCTGGAAGACTGCACGCTCTATGTCACGTTAGAGCCCTGTCCCATGTGTGCCGGCGCAATCTTGCAAGCAAGGATTCCGAGGATTGTATTTGGAGCATATGACCAAAAAGCAGGCTGTGCAGGAACATTGATGAACCTATTGGAGGATGACAGGTTCAACCATGTAGCAGAGGTGAACGGCGGTGTCCTGGAAGAAGAATGCGGACAGATGCTTACCGACTTTTTTCGGAACTTAAGGAAAAAAAGAAAGGACAGTCGATTGTAATCATTTCCAGTCGCCACCTATTGCAATTTTCGCGAAAAGTAGTTATACTATGAATTGCGCTATCACAGCGCACCATAATAATAGTTAGCAAATTTGTCGTGCTAGGCGGGGAGGTAGCGGTGCCCTGTACTCGCAATCCGCTATAGCGAGGCTGAATCCCCATCCCAGGTGGTAGAGCTTTAAGGCCTGCCTCAAGGGATTGGTGTTGACACCCGGGTCCTGCGCAACGGGAACCCGTGAATCCTGTCAGGTCCGGAAGGAAGCAGCAGTAAGCGGTCATTCTCGTGTGCCGCGGGGAAGCCCGGGTCGAGCCATGAACTTGAGTAACGCTTAGGGCTTTATCATCGAAGATGGGTGCACGGCTTTATACATGATAAATTCAACCTCTTGTCAGCTTCCGGCAAGAGGTTTTTAGTATAGAAAGTTACTTCTGCTTTTTTTGCTGTAATGTTTCCATAGGAAATGCAATTCAGTTATAATTAAGTAAGAATGAATAAAAGGGGCAAGTGATCAAATGAGCTATCAGGCACTTTACCGTGTTTGGCGTCCGAAGAGCTTTTCAGACGTAGTAGGACAAACCCATATTACCCGGACATTACAGAATGCTATTGTCCAGCAAAAGTTTTCTCATGCATACTTATTCTCCGGGCCCCGCGGGACCGGGAAAACAAGTGCGGCTAAAATCTTCTCCAAAACCATCAACTGTGAACACTCTCCTGTAATGGAGCCCTGCAATGAATGTGCTGCCTGCAGAGGCATTCAGGATGGGTCGATTTCTGATGTTATAGAAATAGACGCGGCTTCCAACAATGGAGTGGAGCAGATTCGCGATATCCGTGACAAAGTAAAGTATGCTCCAAGTGCGGTCACTTATAAGGTGTATATTATCGATGAAGTGCATATGCTTTCTATCGGGGCTTTTAATGCATTGTTAAAGACATTGGAAGAACCCCCTAAACATGTCATCTTCATTCTTGCTACAACGGAACCTCACAAAATCCCTTTAACGATCATTTCCCGCTGTCAACGTTTTGATTTCAAGCGCATCTCCCAGTCATCCATGGTTGAACGGATGAAAGAGATAACGAATTCAGAAGGGATTACGGCCTCCGAAGAAGCACTGGAAGCTGTAGCCTTATCAGCTGAAGGCGGCATGCGTGATGCTTTGAGCATCTTGGATCAAGCTGTATCCTATAGCGAGGAACAAGTAGCCCTGGAAGATGTCCTGGCAGTCACGGGATCTGTTTCTCAAGACAAACTCACCCATGTGACGAAAGCCATGCACAATCGCGATGTGCAGCAGGCTCTCCAGTATGTGGATGAACTCATCCAGGAGGGGAAAGATCCAGGAAGGTTTGTTTTTGACTTAATCTACTATTTACGCGATTTGCTGATGTACAAAAGTGCGCCGGATTTGGAAAATATTCTTGAAAGAGCAATCCTGAATGAAAGCTTCAAACAGCTGGCTGCTGAGATTGATCCCTCTTGGATTCAGGAGGCTATAAAATTACTCAATGAGTGCCAGCAGGAAATAAAGTGGACAAACAGCCCAAAGGTATTTATAGAAATCGCAGTACTGAATATCACAGATCAGCAGCAACAGACATCTGCTGAGGAAACAGAAGCGGTCAGCGGTTTGACGAACAAGCTGCAAGAGCTGGAGAAAGAACTAAGAGAACTGAAACAGAACGGTGTTGCGGCAAACGACAATGCCGGTGCGGCAACTGCTCCCCAGCGAAGCCAGCCAAGGCCGAATAAAAATAGTTATAAGATTCCATATGAACGGATCAGGCAGGTTTTGGGCGATGCATCGAAATCGGAACTGAAAAATGTGCAGGGCCAATGGGCCAACTTTATGAACAGCCTCAAAAAGAAAAGCGCACCGGCACATGCTACGATTCAAAACAGTAAGCCCAGTGCTGCATCAAAGGAAGCTCTGGTTATTGCTTTCAAATATGAAATTCATTGTTCACTTGCTTTGGACCATAGGCAAACGATAGAATCTATATTAACGGATACAATGGGAAGAGAACTGAAGGTCATCCCGATTCCGGAAGCGAACTGGCAGGAATTGCGAGAAGAATACATCAAGAAACAACGCCAGCAAGAAAGTGAAGAAAATGAGGGCACTCCTGAGGAAGATCCTCTTGTCGCTGAAGCAAGGAAACTTGTTGGTGATGATTTGTTGGAAATACACGAATAAAACTATTTTAAAGGAGGGGTTTCCATGCGTGGTGGTGGAAATATGAACAAAATGATGAAACAAATGCAGAAAATGCAGAAGGATATGATGAAAGCTCAGGAAGAGCTTCATGAAATGACTTTTGAAGGTACGGCAGGCGGCGGAATGGTTAAGGTTGTAGCCAATGGAAAAAAAGAAATAACAGATGTCCAAATCGATGAAGAAGCAGTGGACCCTGATGATGTAGAAATGCTTCAGGACTTGATTCTTGCTGCAACAAACGATGTCATTAAGCAAGTGGAAGATAAAACAAACGATACAATGGGACAATTCACGAAAGGTTTGAATATGCCTGGAGGAATGTTCTAGGAGGCATGCTTCATGTATTATCCTGAACCGATTTCAAAGCTGATCGACAGCTTTACAAAATTGCCGGGGATCGGACCGAAAACTGCTGTCCGCCTGGCATTTTTCGTTCTAAATATGAAAGAAGATGATGTACTCGACTTTGCAAAAGCTCTGGTGAATGCCAAAAGAGAGCTTACTCATTGCTCGGTATGCGGACATATTACTGATCAAGACCCTTGTTCCATCTGTCAGGATGAATCAAGGGATAACTCTGTGATTTGTGTTGTGCAAGATCCGAAAGATGTAATAGCCATGGAGAAAATGAAGGAATTCAGTGGGAAATACCATGTTCTTCATGGGGCAATCTCGCCGATGGATGGGATTGGACCGGAAGATATTAATGTTCCCTCTCTTCTAAATCGACTAAAAGATGAAGGGGTGGAAGAACTAATATTGGCGACAAACCCTAATATCGAGGGAGAAGCAACAGCAATGTACATCTCAAGGCTGGTGAAGCCTTCTGGTATAAGAATTACCAGAATTGCGCATGGACTCCCTATGGGCGGGGATTTGGAATATGCAGATGAAGTGACTCTTTCCAAGGCCTTGGAAGGCAGAAGAGAATTATAAGTCAGCGCTGGTAAAAGGGCATGGGAAGGACAGGTGAAAGTGTGTTTCGAAGCAGAAAACTTAGAAAGAAAGATGTAGACAGACAGTTGTTAAATGATATATATCAATCAAAAGAAGAATGGCGAAGCATTAAATCAATTATTGAAAAAAGTGTGGAGCCGACCGAACGAGGCAGATTTGATCTAGCGGTCGCCGAAGTGAAATATTTCTATCTGTTAAGAGAAGCAAGGCAACGCAAAGTAAGTGCCAGATAAATTAACATAAGTTCTTTTTCTTCCCTTGGCTTCATATTTTATAAGGAGGACAAGCGGAAGGAGAGATAATAGTGGATACAACTTTAGTGATCATCAGCATGGTTGTACTAATTGCTTTACTATTAGTCGTAGGAGCGCCGATAAAACCAATGCGCTTTGCAGCCCAAGGAGCGGTTAAATTAGTAATAGGAGTTTTGTTCTTATTCTTTTTTAATGTGTTTGGGGCTTCTATAGGACTACATCTTCCTATTAATTTATATACTGCACTAATAACAGGATTTTTAGGAATACCTGGTCTTGCTTCATTAGCTGCAATCCATATATTCGTTTTAGGTTAAGGGCTTCCAAAAAATGGAGGCTCTTTTTCTATTGCCGACTTTAATTTTATATGGTATATTATTTCTTGTCGCTTCGAAAGACGGAAAAAAGTTATTGACTTTTGAAGCTAAAACATGTTACATTATTATAGTCGCCGTAACGGAGACAAAAAAACGAAGTAAAAAAAATTGTTGACAAGGAAATGGAAGTCATGTTATGATATTTAAGTCGCCTTTCAGACGACAACAACGAAATTTGATCTTTGAAAACTGAACAAAACAATCATTATGTCAAGCAAGAAATGCTAGTCAAGTTTTCGAGCAAGCAAGCTCACATTTTATGGAGAGTTTGATCTTGGCTCAGGACGAACGCTGGCGGCGTGCCTAATACATGCAAGTCGAGCGCGGGAAGCAAGCAATCACCCTTCGGGGTGTGCGCTTGTGGAACGAGCGGCGGACGGGTGAGTAACACGTGGGCAACCTGCCTGTAAGACTGGGATAACCCCGGGAAACCGGGGCTAATACCGGATAACACTTTTCTCTGCATGG
>NZ_LT732535.1:2842060-2859026 GCF_900156915.1 Sediminibacillus massiliensis
AGTTGGAATAGGCAAATCCGTCCAACAATCTCAAGCTGTGACGGGGAGGGAACATAAGTACCGAAGCTCCGGATTTCATACTGCCAAGAAAAGCCTCTAGTGAGGAAAGAGGTGCCCGTACCGCAAACCGACACAGGTAGGCGAGGAGAGAATCCTAAGGTGAGCGGGAGAACTCTCGTTAAGGAACTCGGCAAAATGACCCCGTAACTTCGGGAGAAGGGGTGCTTCTTTTGCGAGAAGCCGCAGTGAAAAGGCCCAAGCGACTGTTTAGCAAAAACACAGGTCTCTGCGAAGCCGTAAGGCGAAGTATAGGGGCTGACACCTGCCCGGTGCTGGAAGGTTAAGGGGACGCGTTAGCCGCAAGGCGAAGCGTTGAACCGAAGCCCCAGTAAACGGCGGCCGTAACTATAACGGTCCTAAGGTAGCGAAATTCCTTGTCGGGTAAGTTCCGACCCGCACGAAAGGTGCAACGACTTGGGCACTGTCTCAACGAGAGACCCGGTGAAATTATACTATGCGTGAAGATGCGCATTACCCGCGACAGGACGGAAAGACCCCGTGGAGCTTTACTGTAGCCTGATATTGCATGTTGGTACAGCTTGTACAGGATAGGTGGGAGCCTTAGAAGCCGGAGCGCTAGCTTCGGTGGAGGCGTCGGTGGGATACCACCCTGGCTGTACGGACATTCTAACCCAGGACCGTGATCCGGTCCGGAGACAGTGTCAGGTGGGCAGTTTGACTGGGGCGGTCGCCTCCTAAAGAGTAACGGAGGCGCCCAAAGGTTCCCTCAGAATGGTTGGAAATCATTCGCAGAGTGTAAAGGCAGAAGGGAGCTTGACTGCGAGACCTACAAGTCGAGCAGGGACGAAAGTCGGGCTTAGTGATCCGGCGGTGCCGTATGGAAGGGCCGTCGCTCAACGGATAAAAGCTACCCCGGGGATAACAGGCTTATCTCCCCCAAGAGTCCACATCGACGGGGAGGTTTGGCACCTCGATGTCGGCTCATCGCATCCTGGGGCTGTAGTCGGTCCCAAGGGTTGGGCTGTTCGCCCATTAAAGCGGTACGCGAGCTGGGTTCAGAACGTCGTGAGACAGTTCGGTCCCTATCCGTCGTGGGCGTTGGAAGTTTGAGAGGAGCTGTCCTTAGTACGAGAGGACCGGGATGGACACACCGCTGGTGTACCAGTTGTTCCGCCAGGAGCATAGCTGGGTAGCTACGTGTGGAAGGGATAAGTGCTGAAAGCATCTAAGCATGAAGCCCCCCTCTAGATGAGACTTCCCATCATTTTAAATGAGTAAGATCCCTCAGAGACGATGAGGTTGATAGGTCCGAGGTGGAAGCGTGGTGACACGTGCAGCTGACGGATACTAATCGATCGAGGACTTAACTATAAAAAGAAAGTGAAGGCGACTGTCCAACAGCGTATGGATAGATCAGCCAGCACAAAGGACTCTGCTTTTGGAGTCCTGGTGATGGATGAACTATACACTAGCTGTTAGGAGCCGTAACTGGACTGCACAAACATGAAAACACCTTTAGATGTCTCCACCCTCTTATCTAGTTTTGAAGGTACATCCTTTAAAATTAAGGTCTGGTGGCAATAGCGAAAAGGTCACACCTGTTCCCATGCCGAACACAGCAGTTAAGCTTTCCAGCGCCCATGGTAGTTGGGGCATTGCCCCTGCGAGAGTAGGACGCTGCCAGGCAAAGACGAAGACCCCGAGAAGAAACATCTTCTCGGGGTCTTTTTCAGTTTTCTAAATCTGTTCAACGCTAACCAACCTTATTGGCAAACCAAACAGTCCATCTATCTTTCTCAAGAATAGCGCCATCCTGATTTTTCAATTGGTCCATAATAAAACATGTCAATGTTTTGATTTCTTTGTCATTCAATTCATGTAAAATAGATCGACCTGTTCTTGCAAGCAGGTCTTTCTCCAAACAGCTAAGAGAACTATACTGTTTTCTTATCTCCCAAAACAATGTAGATCGGACGTGCTCGAAACCGGAACCCTGTAAAAGTTCCTTAATATCATCAAGAAGCGGTCTTCTATTCCGTTCAAAGGAAACAAGTGTAGGATAAACTTCAAAAAAGTAACCTCGAATATGGTTTTTATCTCCGGGAAGCAAGCAGTCTTCCAATGTACGATCCTGCACCACTGCCATGCCATTTGGTGTAAGCAAACGATTCATTTCTTTAAATAAAAGGGAAAGGTCTTTCATATGGTGAATGACAGCCCGATTTAAAATCAAATCAAATTGTTCGCTATCTAATCCAGTTGCGAGTGCATCACCGAAAATAAACTCTGTGTTATGTTCGTCTTTACAATAACGACGAGCGGTTTGAAGCATTTCTTTCGAAAAATCAAGACCAACTACTTTTTTGGCTCCCATTTGGGACAAGGCTTTTGTATAAATGCCGCCACCACAACCCAAATCCAGAATTGTCTTGTTTTTAATCATGGCATTATTCAGGAGCATATTTTCCCAGAAAGGATCGACATCACGCCCGGTGTAAGTAAACCGGTTTTCTTTTGAATGAAAATCAACAGACATGAGGCACCTCCAGCAAGGGACGAGTTTTGGTTAATTATATATGTATTGTAAAAAAATTACATCAGACTTTGTAATTAATTAAATCGTTGGTACAGACAATTTTCGTTTTTGTTTTCATAGAATAAGATATAAATATTTTCTAAGATGTATAGTTTCGTTAGATTAGGAGATACTAAGCTAACGGAGGTGGAGAAATTGAAGTCCATGCGTCAAAATGAAAAATGCGGTATTTGTGAACAGAATAAACCACAAGGGATTCATCTATATACACTTTTTATCTGCTGCGATTGCGAGCAAAAGATTGTTCACACAGATCCGGAGGAAGCCCAATATAAACACTATTTGAAAAAGCTTAAACGGATGCATCAATCAACATTGTATTCTTAAATAACGAAAAAACCCCTGCTGTTCCTACCGCAGGGGTTTTTGGTTTGAAGATATAGATGCATTCTTGCTTGTGAGGTGTTATTCTTTTACTAAAAGTTTGTTACTACATAAAGGAAGTTATTACATGACTCTGAATCAACGCGATGCCCCATTGCATCAAGCCTTACAAAAATTCATTCAAAATGAACCAATTTCCTTCCATGTCCCAGGTCACAAAAATGGGCAGCTCTTTTCAGAGTTGGGGAAAGATAAATTTCAAGAATTATTGAAGTTCGATTTAACCGAATTAAACGGATTGGATGATTTACATGCCCCCAGTGGAGTGATAAAGGCGGCACAGCAGCTTGCAGCTGACTGGTTTGGAGCGTCCGAAACCCATTTTTTGGTAGGCGGGAGTACGGCAGGGAATTTGGCGATGATCCTGGCAGCGGGGTCTGTCAGAAAAAAAATGATTGTTCAAAGAAACTGTCATAAATCTATCTTAAATGGTCTGGAATTATGCAATGCAGAGCCTGTTTTTGTAGCACCGGAATTCGACACGCGAGCAAACCGGTACACGGCTCCTTCGTTTGGTTCGATAAAGAACGCTGTAGAAGAGTCGGAGGAGATAGGTGCCATTATTCTGACTTATCCGGATTATTATGGGAAGACTTTTGATATTAAGGAAATTATCGATTATGCCCATGAGCAAAACATACCTGTACTCGTTGATGAAGCACATGGGGTGCATTTCTCCCTGAAAAATGAATTTCCTCCATCTGCACTGGATCTGGGAGCAGATGTAGTTGTTCAGTCGGCTCATAAGATGGCCCCGGCAATGACAATGGCATCCTATTTGCATGTTCGATCCCAGCTGATAAGGGCAGAAGATGTTTTTCATTACCTGCAAATGATCCAGTCGAGCAGTCCATCTTATCCATTGATGGCGAGCCTTGATTTGGCAAGGCACTTTTTGGCTAATATAGATGAAAAAACGATAGACAAGCTCAAAAAAAGCATCACCCAATTCAGGGAAATGTTGTTATTGGGACATAATTGGAAAGTGGTCGAATCAACCACCTATGATGATCCATTAAAAATAACCCTTGAAGTAAATAACGGAATGACAGGGCATCAACTAGCGGAGTTATTTGAAAGCAATGGCATTTATCCAGAACTATCGAGCTATCATCAAGTCCTTTTCGTACACGGATTGGCTCCATTTCAAAAATGGAAACGCCTAAGTATCGCGCTGGAAAAGATAGAAGAGCGATTAAATTCTACTCCCAAGCATGATACAATGGAGATAGCAGATATGTTCCCTGTCAAGGTACAGAATCTGGAGTTAAGTTACTTGGAAATGAAACAAAGGGATAAAGTACGACTTGAATGGAGTCAGGCGGAGAGCCGGATTGCAGCCGAATCGGTCATCCCTTATCCCCCGGGAATACCAATTATTTTCAAAGGAGAAAAGATTACGGGGAAGCATGTAAAAATGGTAGAATATTTATTAAATAGAGGTACCAATTTTCAAAACAAAGAAATTGGAAAAGGAATTATTTGTTTTGTTTGAGGTGGACGTTTAAAGGAGAATCAATGTGCAGGGATACTTTATTACTTTTGAAGGCGGCGAGGGAGCAGGAAAATCTACTGTCCTGGATGCTGTAAAAACGAGGCTTGCCAGCGAGGGCTATGATGTAATAGCCACCAGGGAGCCTGGAGGAATAAAAATAGCCGAAGAAATAAGGAAGGTAATACTGAATCCAGCTAATACCTCCATGGACTCGAGAACAGAGGCCCTTCTGTATGCCGCTGCACGCCGGCAGCATTTGGCGGAAAAGGTAATGCCCTCACTGCAAGAAGGGAAAATAGTCCTGTGCGACCGCTTCATCGACAGCAGTCTTGCTTATCAAGGGCATGCACGGGGTCTTGGTCTTGAGGACGTATTGAAAATCAACGAATTTGCTATACAAGGTTCTATGCCGGATATGACTCTTTTATTCGATATAAAACCTCAATCCGGGCTGAATCGAATTGCTGCGAACAAAGCAAGGGAGCAGAATCGACTGGATTTGGAAAAACTTCAGTTTCATCAGAAAGTGTATGAAGCGTATCAGCTTCTCTTACAACGGTACCCGGAGCGCATTACACGAATCGATGCCGAAGCAGAGCTTCCTGAGGTGATAGAAGCCGCTTATCAGCAAATTGTCTCGTTTCTTGAGACAAACCGTTCCGGGCATTAAGGCACGAAACTTGCAATAAAGGAATAGTCTTCTATAACAATCCTTTTTGGGAAGGAAACTATTTATACAAGGGGCGAATAAAAGTGAAATTAATACTTGCCGTAGTGCAGGATAAGGACAGTAATCGTCTGATAGACGCGTTGGGGGAAGAAAACTTCAAAACAACCAAGCTGTCCACCACAGGCGGATTTCTGAAAGAAGGGAACACTACTTTGATGATAGGTTGCGAGGATGATTATGTAGATGAGGCACTTGATATCATCCGGGACAATTGCAGTCAGCGAGAACAGATGGTGGCACCGATTTCCCCGATGGGCGGTAATGCCGATTCTTATATTCCAAGGCCGATTGAGGTCGAAGTAGGCGGAGCGACGGTATTCGTGCTGCCTGTTGAATCATTTTTTCAATTTTAACAGGAGATTCAAATAATGAAAATTACTCAAGAAATGCGCTCGACACCTGATATTTCAAAACAAAATGTTACTAAGTTACGTTCTAATCCTAACCAATTTAGTTCCATGGTGGAAGAACAAAGCAGGCAGTTAAAAGAACAGGAACTTGATAAGCTCATCAAAAATTTGACGGAGCAGGGTGAAAGACTCGCTAAGGCAAGATCTTTTCAGGATTTGGCAAAATATAAACGGATGGTGAAGGATTTTGTCAAAGAAACCATCCAATACGGAATGGAATTAAATCATTCTCACAGTTGGAGCAGGGGAGGAAACTCCCGGAAATTGACAACGGTTGATATGATTGATGACAAATTGGTGGAACTGACTGAAACTGTCATTGACCAGGAAAAAAAGTCGATCCATGTTCTTGGCATGATTGGAGAAATTAAGGGTTTACTTGTTAATTTATACAGATAGTACTTGAAGCAAGGGATGGAATAAACAAATATGAAAACATGGTCTGAGATGGCTTCGATACAGCCTTTAGCTGTTAAAATGCTGGTGAACAGCCTGAAGAAAGACAGAGTTTCCCATGCTTATCTGTTCCAAGGCAGCCGCGGTACTGGCAAAAAGGCGATCAGTCTGTTAATGGCGAAAGCAATCTTTTGTCAATATAAGAACGATGCAGAGCCATGCCAGAACTGCAAAGACTGTCAAAGGATCGATTCAGGGAATCATCCGGATGTCCACTGGATCATTCCTGATGGACAATCGATTAAAAAAGAACAAATACTGCATTTACAAAAAGAATTCACATACACCGGACTGGAATCCAATGAAAAGGTATATATTATCGAAGATGCCGAAAAAATGACAGCCAATGCATCGAACCGTTTGTTGAAGTTCCTGGAAGAGCCGAGCAGGCAGACGACTGCCATGCTGCTAACTTCTAATAGCCAGTCCATTTTGCAGACGATACGTTCAAGGTGCCAGATAATGGCTCTCAAACCGTTGAATACCGGCCTTTTTCAGGAAAGATTGGAAGCGGAAGGTGTATCGAGTTCTAACGCTAGGTTGATTTCAGCTTTGACGAATAATATTACCGAAGCAATGGAAATAAATAGTGATGAGTGGTTTGCCATGGCTAGAAGGATAGTGGTACAATTAGTAGAAGTGCTCCAAACTAATCCTGATGAATCTATGCTGTTCATTAATAACCAGTGGATGCCCCATTTTAAAGACAGAGAACAATTGCAAAGGGGCTTGGATTTATTAGCGTTGTGGTTTAAAGACATAGTTTACAATTATGTAGGGAACGAAGAAGCAATCATATTTATAAACGAACAAGATAAATTGACAGAGTCGTCTATGCATTGGTCGAAGCAACATGCCACTAAGGCTTTGCGTTACATTTTGGAGGCAAAACGCAAATTGGAACAAAATGTACATCCAGCTTTAGTGATGGAGCAACTTACACTTCACATTCAGAGGTGAACCATAGTGATAGAAGTAATTGGTGTCCGCTTTAAGAAAGCGGGTAAAATATATTATTTCGACCCCGCAGAGTTTTCGATAGCCAAGGACGACTACGTTATTGTAGAAACTGTTCGAGGTGTTGAATTCGGCAAAGTAGTCATTGCCAATAAGCAGGTCGATGAAGAAGATGTAGTCCTTCCATTGAAAAAGGTCATCCGCCTTGCAAGTGACAAGGATAAATTAACCATTGCCGAGAATCAGGAGAATTCCCGTGAGGCCCATCGTATCTGTGAGAAGAAAATCAAGGACCATAAGTTGGACATGAACTTAGTTGACGTCGAATACACATTTGATAGAAACAAGGTGGTTTTCTACTTCACAGCGGATGGAAGAGTGGATTTCAGGGATTTGGTTAAGGATTTGGCTTCTGTCTTCAAAACACGGATAGAACTTCGCCAAATTGGCGTTAGGGATGAGGCCAAACTGCTTGGCGGAATTGGTCCATGCGGACGAATGCTGTGCTGTTCCACGTTTTTAGGAGATTTCGAACCGGTTTCCATAAAAATGGCCAAAGATCAGAACTTATCGCTTAATCCAGCTAAAATTTCCGGTCTTTGCGGAAGATTGATGTGCTGCTTGAAGTATGAAAATGATGATTATGAGTCGGCCAAGAAGATTCTTCCTGATTTAGGGGAAAAGATAAATACAACATACGGACATGGCAAAGTAGTTGGATTGAACATTCTAGAACGACTTGTCCAGATCGAAATTCCTGAGAAAGAACGTGTGATTGAATATACGGTGGATGAACTTATCGACGAAGGAGTTATCACAACGCAAGCCACGGAATAATGGGGTGGAAGGTAGCGTGAATAAAAAAGAAGTATTTGAACAAGTAACAGATATGGAAGAAAAAATCGGACAACTTTACCAACAACTGGGTGATTTGAAAAACTACCTAAGCGAGTTGCTTGAAGAAAACCATCGATTATCCGTGGAAAATCACCATCTTCGTAACCGGCTGGAAGGAACAACGTCCAGCCAAAAGGATGATCAGGATGCAGATGATAATAACGGATCGGATGTGCCGGTAGGTGAAGGATACGATAATCTTGCCCGATTATACGAAGAAGGTTTCCATATTTGCAATGTCCATTTCGGCAGTCCACGCCAGGATGAAGATTGTCTGTTCTGCCTGTTGTTTTTGAATAAAAGCAAATAATGGATTATATAACGTACAACTCCGAAAATCGGACGTTGATACCCCAAATGCAGGGACTGACACCAAAAGGAATGAATATATTCTTTTGCGTCAGTCCTTTTTTTACCCTTTAAGATTGTTTAGACAAAACCTATAAACTACGATATAACTTCAGTGTGACTTTCCCCCATCCTGATTAAGTCGAGTGCTATACAACCGCTACGGCAGAACACTTCGCTTTCCGCGGGCACGGCCTCAGCCAGGGGACTACTTGAATAAGCTTCCCTGCTCCCTTTGGGACTGCGATTACTCACCCCATCGAAGACCTTGGCTGTTCCCCACGGAAAGCAAGCATTTTTCCGCAGCGTCGGGTTCGCACTCAGCTTGAAAAGAACATGTGGAAGTCTCGCCTTAAGTAAAATTTTCACTAGTTCGCAGTTCCTCTCAACTGTAATGCTTAAACCCTAAGGGGCGAGGGGTGGCAGTGCCCCACAATTAAAGAAAATGCATTCTTTAGATAAAACATACTTGGAAGGGAAAATTAACAACATGGATATACAATTATATGACGATGAAAGGCTTGATTATTTGCTTGCAGAAGAGAAGATGCGGATCATTCAAAGTCCTCAAGTATTCGCTTTTTCTTTGGATGCTGTCCTATTGGCTGATTTCACTTACGTACCGATCAAGAGAGGAAAAATATTGGATTTATGCACAGGGAATGGGGTCGTCCCTTTGTTGCTCAGCAGACGCTCCCAAGCACAAATAACCGGAGTGGAAATCCAGGAACGTCTGTACGATATGGCAGTCCGCAATGTAAAAATGAATGGGCTGGAAGAGCAGTTGAAGATGATTCACGGCGATTTGAAAGATATGCCAGCTTATTTCGGCAATAATAAGTTTGACCTTGTGACCTGTAACCCCCCATATTTCAAGACGCCTAAAAAAGAAGAACAAAATGCAAACGAACACTTGACCATAGCCCGTCATGAGATTTACTGCACATTGGAAGATGTTGTCCAGTCTTGCAGCAGGCTTGTCCGTCCAGGTGGAAAAGTAGCGATGGTCCACCGTCCCGGCCGGCTTATGGATTTGCTAACATTGTTCAGGAAGTACAGAATCGAGCCAAAAAGAATGCGACTGGTGTATCCGAAAGCAGGAAAGGAAGCCAATATTCTGCTTTTAGAAGGAATCAGAGATGGAAAACCCGATTTAAAAATTCTTCCGCCTTTATTTGCCTATGATAGAAATGGGAATTACACAGAAGAGCTTGAGGGGATTTTATATGGAAGAGCCACTTAAACATGTTGTTTATATGCTGAGATGTAAAGATGGTTCCTTATACACCGGCTATACCAATAATCTCCAAAAAAGAATAGCAATGCATGAGAGTGGTAAGGGAGCCAAATATACACGTGGCAGAGGTCCGTTCCAGATTGTTTTCCTGGAAAGGTTTGAGACTAAGGAAGAAGCGATGCAGCAGGAATATAGAATAAAGCAGTTGAATCGGTCTAGTAAAGAAAAATTGATTAATTCCTATGCAGAAGGGCATGATGAAAGATGAAAACGCAAAGCAGTTTCCAAGGGAAATATAATGGTGGAACTTTGTATATTGTTCCGACCCCGATAGGCAATCTGGAGGATATAACCTTAAGAGCGCTTAATACATTGAAAAATGTAGAATATATCGCAGCAGAAGATACCAGGAATACGAGAAAATTGATGAACCATTTTGAAATAGACAAGCCAATGATCAGTTACCATGAACACAATAAACATTCGAGGGAGAACCAGCTTGTAGAAATTTTGCAGGATGGGAAAGACATTGCATTAGTCAGTGATGCTGGGATGCCTGCTATCTCAGATCCAGGTTATGAAATGGTGGCTAGTGCTATTGGTGAAGAGTTTCCCGTTGTTGTATTACCGGGAGCAAACGCAGCATTATGTGCCATGGTCGGTTCAGGATTGTCTCCGAAAGAGTTTTATTTTTACGGATTTCTACCAAGAAAGAAAAAAGAGAGGGAACAGGAATTAACAAATCTAAGGTCAATCCGGGCCACATTGTTATTTTATGAATCGCCGCACCGGTTGAAGGAAACATTGAAATCGATGGCAGAACAACTTGGAAACAGGCAGATTGTTCTAGCCAGAGAACTGACCAAACGCTATGAAGAATACATCAGGGGCACAATCCCAGAAGTCATCGAGTGGGCAGAGAATAATACAGTAAAAGGAGAATTCTGCCTTGTTGTAGAGGGGGGAGTTCCTGAAGATTCCAATGAGGATGTTTGGTGGGAGGATTACAGTCTTGTTGAGCACGTAGATTACTACATAGAAGAGAAGAAGTTGACGAGCAAAGAAGCAATCAAAAAGACATCTCAAGACCGGGGACAATCCAAGCGGGAAGTATATCAGGCTTATCACGTTGATTGAAAATCACAAAAAAAAGGCCTCTAGTCATTTAGAGGCCGGGATTTATTAATGTGGGTTATTTTAAACGTGATTGAATTTCTTCTATAAGAGCTTCTGCGCCTTCTCGGCTCAGCACCAATTTTCCATCTGCAAGGGACATGTTTTGTTCGGAAATCTCGCCGGTGATGTGGCAGGTCATATTTGGTTTATATTTCTTTAATATAATCCGGTCATCATCTACATAGATTTCCAAAGCGTCTTTTTCATTAATACCTAATGTGCGACGCAGCTCGATAGGTATAACAACCCGGCCTAATTCGTCCACCTTACGGACTATTCCAGTAGATTTCATGAAAGTTTACTCCCCTCAATTCAAATGTTTCGTCAGATTTCGACATCTATTTAGCAATAGCGTACCAATGTTTCCATCTAGTGTCAATTAGTTTTTCTATAAATTTACTATTTTATTCGATGTTGGCGGTGTTATTTCTTGCTATCTCACTATATCGACAAAATTCGACAAATAATTATGAATGCTTGCCTTGATATTTTCATCGAGGAAGACTATAGTTTTTACTAAATTTACTGTTTTTCTCCCTTGTTGACGTTTTCAAAAGCATTCAATCCTGTATAACGATGGAAAAATTGTTTGAATATAGCTACAATAGACACATACTAATTTTTCGGCCTTTGTCGACAAAATAGAAACGAGTTTAGAAGCCTTCTTATAGAAAAGAAGGGCATAGAAAGATGCAAAGAGGAGGTTCCTGTAATGGCAAATCAAGACAAAACTTTTTACATTACTACGCCAATTTATTACCCGAGCGGTAATTTGCACATTGGCCATGCGTACACAACGGTGGCTGGGGATGCGATGGCCAGATATAAAAGACTGCGTGGATATGATGTCATGTATTTGACTGGGACGGATGAACACGGACAGAAAATTCAGAAGAAAGCAGATGAAAAAGGGGTTACCCCCCAAGCTTATGTCGATGAAATCGTCAGTGGGATAAAAGATTTGTGGAAGCGTCTGGATATTTCGTATGTCGATTTTATCCGCACGACAGAAGAAAGACACAAGCAAACAGTAGAAAAGATTTTCGCCCAACTGTTGGAACAGGGTGATATCTATTTAGATGAATATGAAGGATGGTATTGTACATCGTGCGAGTCTTTCTTTACGGAGAGACAGCTTGATAACGGACATTGTCCGGACTGCGGAGGACCAGTTGAAAAGGTAAAAGAAGAATCCTACTTCTTCAAAATGAGTAAGTATGTTGACAGGCTTTTGGAATATTACGAGCAAAACCCTGACTTCATTCAACCAGCAAGCCGTAAGAATGAAATGATCAACAATTTCATCAAGCCAGGTTTGGAAGACTTAGCTGTATCAAGAACGACCTTCGATTGGGGAGTAAAAGTGCCTGGTGATCCCAAGCATGTTATTTATGTATGGATCGATGCACTTTCCAACTATATTACTGCTCTTGGGTATGGCACAGACCAGGATGAAAGATATCAGAAATACTGGCCTGCAGATGTCCACTTAATGAGTAAAGAAATTGTCCGCTTCCATACAATCTATTGGCCGATCATGTTGATGGCTTTGGATCTTCCGCTTCCAAAACAGGTGTTTGCCCATGGCTGGATCCTAATGAAAGATGGAAAGATGTCGAAATCAAAGGGCAATGTAGTTGACCCTATCCAACTTACCGATCGTTATGGATTAGATGCTTTGCGTTATTACTTACTCCGGGAAGTCCCGTTCGGTTCTGACGGAGTGTTTACTCCGGAAGGTTTTGTCGAAAGAACCAATTATGATTTGGCAAATGATTTAGGTAATTTACTTAATCGAACGGTTGCCATGATTGACAAGTACTTTGGTGGTGAGATACCTGCCTACCGCGAAGCTGAAGATGAATTCGATGTACAGTTGGAAGCTATCGGCAGGGAAACTGTATCAAAAGTCGAAGATGCAATGGAAAAGATGGAGTTCTCGGTTGCTCTTGCTACAATTTGGCAGTACATCAGCCGGACAAATAAATATATTGACGAAACACAGCCGTGGATCCTTGCGAAAGAGGAAGCGAATAAAGACCGGTTAGGGAATGTAATGGCCCATTTGGCAGAGTCGCTTCGCCAAACAGCCGTCTTGCTAAGACCGTTCTTAACACAAGCGCCTTACAGTATCTTCGAACAACTTGGTGTAAGTGAAGAGAGCCTGCAGGATTGGGACAGCCTTGCTAAACCGGGTGCTATTCCAGCAGGAACGAAGGTACAAAAGAAAGATCCGATTTTCCCTCGTTTGGAAGCCGAACAAGAAATCCAGACGATCAAGGACATGATGAAAAAACCGGAGCCGAAACAAGAGGAAGCAAACACTCCTCAACAAGAAGAAGTCACATTCGATGAATTCATGAAATTAGATTTAAGAGTCGCCGAAGTGATACGAGCTGAGAAGATGGAGAATGCCGATAAACTGTTGAAAATTCAAATCGATTTGGGGACGGAGAAAAGACAAATTGTCTCTGGAATAGCCAACTATTATAACCCCGATGAGTTAGTAGGCAAAAAAGTCATCTGTGTGACAAACTTGAAGCCGGTGAAACTTCGGGGCGAGCTTTCTCAAGGAATGATCTTGTCAGGAGAAGATGAATCAGGAAACCTTTCTCTGGCAACTGTTGAAAGTTCACTGCCAAATGGTTCCAAGGTAAAATAAAAACGGCAGTTTCAGAAAAACGCTTATCGTTAGATTGCAGATAAGCGTTTTTCTTATAGTAGAAACTGGGAATCAAACTCAGTAGACATCGACCAAGGAGGAACAAATATGTTATTTGATACACATGTACATTTAAATATTAGTCAGTTTAACGAAGATAGAGAGGAAGTTATCGGAAGAGCGAAACAGGCAGGAGTAGAATATATGGTGGTCGTGGGCTTCGACAGACAGACGATTCCAGATGCCATCAAGCTGGCTGAAGAAAACCCGAACATATATGCAGCTGTCGGCTGGCATCCAGTAGATGCATTTGATATGGAAGAGAGCGATTTAAAGTGGATAGAAGAGCTGGCTTCCCATCCAAAAGTGGTTGCAATAGGCGAAATGGGTCTTGATTATCATTGGGACAAGTCGCCGAAAGAAGTGCAAAAAGAAGTATTCCGAAAGCAAATAGCCCTTGCTAAGAGGGTGAATTTGCCGATAATTATCCATAACAGAGAGGCAACAGAAGATATCATTCAAATACTGCAGGAAGAAAATGCCGCAGAAGTAGGGGGAATCATGCATTGCTTCAATGATTCCGCTGAATATGTACAAGCATGTCTCGACATGAACTTCTATATTTCTCTCGGAGGTCCCGTAACCTTCAAAAATGCGACACTTCCAAAAGAAGTGGCGAAAGTTGTCCCAATGGATCGATTGTTGGTAGAAACCGATTGTCCATTCCTTGCTCCACATCCAAATCGGGGTAAAAGGAACGAACCTGCTTACGTGAAGCTCGTCGCTGAAAAAATTGCAGAGTTAAGGGAAGTTTCTTTCGAGGAAGTCAGTCAGGCAACTACAGAAAACGCCTTACATTTCTTTGGAATTGATCGGTAAGCACGGTATCCCTGCTGATACTTAGCCGTATTTGTATGTAATTGTCGGAAATTTTGGGTTTATTTTCCTATTGACTGAAGACATAATGAGAGGGCCGGATTTAGTCTGGCTCTTTTTTTATTTTGTCAAAAAGAAGGGGGGATTGACTTGAATGACCACCATTTTTGCCTGATATGACAGGTTTTAGCAAGGGTTAATGACAAACAGAGAATGCTGTAACTTAATTTTAACACAATTGAAATATTGCCGGTTTTAGTTCCTTCCACTTCAGTAATGACGGGGAGTAAAGAGCCTTTTGACCCCATTTTGGCAAATTGACATGCAAAATCGTTGTTTATATAATCAACGGGAATAAAGGAGGCAAGCGAGCATGAAGTCAAATTCAAAGCTATTGTCCGCTTTTAGAACAAAGCTGATCATGTATGTTGTTAGCATAGCTGCGGTCTTTGCTCTTGGGGGGATGGTCACCTATCAAGTTACAAAAGCACAAGTAACTGTTTCGCAAGAGGGCAAAGTAACAACTGTGCGGACCCATGCAGACACAGTGGAAGAAGTTCTAAAAGAATTGAACATCCAAGTAGATGAGCATGATGAACTTTCGCATGATCTGAAGGAAGACCTTACATCAGGCATGAACATAAAACATACGAAGGCCGTAGAAATATCTGTTATTACAGATGGCGAAGAAAATACATACTTTACAACAGCAGGCACCGTTGGAGAATTTTTAAAAGAGAATGAAATTGTATTAAACGAGCATGATGAATTTTCCCATGAAAATACAGACTCTATCACAGCAGGGGATGCACTTGAAATCAAAAGAGCCTTTCAAGTGACTCTTGATGACGGAGGCGAAGAGTCGAAAATATGGACAACCGCAGGCGGAACTGTTAAGGAACTGCTTAACGAACAAAACATTAAGCTTGGGGAATTAGACCGGGTTAATGTCGAATCAGATGAAGAGGTGTCCAAAGACAAGGATATTGTTATTACCCGGGTCGAAAAGGTGACAGATGTGATGGAAGAGTCGATTGATTTTTCTGTGGTAAAGAAAGAGGATGACTCCTTGGAGAAGGGAAAAGAGGAAGTTGTCTCCCCTGGTGAAGAAGGGGTGCTCGTTAAACATTACGAGGTCACTATGGAAAACGGCAAAGAAGTAGACCGTAAACTGGTCAAAGAAGAAGTGGAAAAGGAAAGTGAACAACGCATTGTTGCGGTTGGCACAAAAGTCAATAAGCCTGCCCCCGTAAAAACGGTGAGCGTCAGCACATCAAAGGCAGACAGTTCTAACAGTTCTAATAGTTCTGAAAGTCCTAACAGTGGTGCTGATACTGTATCAAGGGGTGATGCTGATTCATCTAAATCTTATTATATGCATGCCACCGCCTATTCAGCCCAGTGCAGCGGCTGTTCGGGAATTACTGCAACAGGCATCAATTTGAAATCAAATCCAAATGCCAAAGTCATTGCAGTTGACCCCAATGTGATCCCTCTAGGTTCCAAGGTTTGGGTGGAAGGCTACGGGACTGCAATAGCTGGTGATACCGGCGGAGCTATACATGGAAATAAAATTGATGTCCATATGCCGTCCAGTTCTGCTGCGAAAAGTTTCGGAAGCAAAAAAGTACAAGTGAAAGTATTGGATTAATTGTTGATTATAAATAGCAGCCTTTGCCAAATTCCTGGCAGAGGCTTTTTTCAATTCGACTACTTCCAGAAGCAGCAATTACCTCCCCCACCGAAAACCCATGCCACTGCAGAAAAACTATAAACTGCGACATAACTTTTTGTGGCTTCCTATCATCCTTTTCGGATTGAGTTGGTAGTCCAGCGCTTCGGAAAAATACTCACTTTCCGTGGGGAACGCTTCAGCCAGGGTACTACTTGAGTAGGCTCCTTTGCTCCCTTGGGACTGCGATTACTCGTCCCACCGAAGACCTTTTGGGACTGCGATTACTCGTCCCACCGAAAACCATGCGTCGAGGAAGCTTACTACGAAGCGATACTAGAAGACGCAGACGCATCACTGTGGGGTCTTCAGACTGTTCCTTTCCCACTGGAGTCTCGTATTTTTCCTCCGCTTTGGATAGAAATTCTAATCAAGTGGGAATTGGTCCTAAATTTGTTTAACATGGGATATTCCCTAACCAAAATTCAGAAAAAATCTAAAAGCGAAGGCAGAACACGCAGACTCCTGCAGGAACAGCGAAAGGTCTTCGATGGGGCGAGTAATCGCAGTCCCACGTGTCCGAAGACCCCGCAAGAAGCTTTCTTTGCTGATGAGGAGGCTGAGGCCGTGCCCGCGGAAAGCGAAGTGTTCTGCCGCAGCGAGTACCAACACTCAATAAACATCAGAATGAGAGAAAACGTCACAAAAAGTAGTTTTCACTATGTCGCAATTTCCCTCAAATGTAAATCTCAAAAAATCCACAAAGTATGAATAAATTTCATTTTCAAAAGGACTACAGCAACTTGTGTATACTTTTCTTTATTCGTGAAAGGTATTAAGATAAAGTGGTTATATAACAAGTAAATGCAGGTGAAGAAATGGATAATTCCAGAATTAAGGAAATCATCGTAGTAGAAGGAAAAGACGATACAGCCAAAATAAAGCAGGCGATTGATGCAGATACTATTGAAACCAATGGATCTGCAGTGAATCAAGAAATTCTCGACCAAATAAAACATGCCCAGCAAAAACGCGGCGTGATTATTTTT
>NZ_LT732535.1:2859286-2913003 GCF_900156915.1 Sediminibacillus massiliensis
GTCCAGTTCTGCTGCGAAAAGTTTCGGAAGCAAAAAAGTACAAGTGAAAGTATTGGATTAATTGTTGATTATAAATAGCAGCCTTTGCCAAATTCCTGGCAGAGGCTTTTTTCAATTCGACTACTTCCAGAAGCAGCAATTACCTCCCCCACCGAAAACCCATGCCACTGCAGAAAAACTATAAACTGCGACATAACTTTTTGTGGCTTCCTATCATCCTTTTCGGATTGAGTTGGTAGTCCAGCGCTTCGGAAAAATACTCACTTTCCGTGGGGAACGCTTCAGCCAGGGTACTACTTGAGTAGGCTCCTTTGCTCCCTTGGGACTGCGATTACTCGTCCCACCGAAGACCTTTTGGGACTGCGATTACTCGTCCCACCGAAAACCATGCGTCGAGGAAGCTTACTACGAAGCGATACTAGAAGACGCAGACGCATCACTGCGGGGTCTTCAGACTGTTCCTTTCCCACTGGAGTCTCGTATTTTTCCTCCGCTTTGGATAGAAATTCTAATCAAGTGGGAATTGGTCCTAAATTTGTTTAACATGGGATATTCCCTAACCAAAATTCAGAAAAAATCTAAAAGCGAAGGCAGAACACGCAGACTCCTGCAGGAACAGCGAAAGGTCTTCGATGGGGCGAGTAATCGCAGTCCCACGTGTCCGAAGACCCCGCAAGAAGCTTTCTTTGCTGATGAGGAGGCTGAGGCCGTGCCCGCGGAAAGCGAAGTGTTCTGCCGCAGCGAGTACCAACACTCAATAAACATCAGAATGAGAGAAAACGTCACAAAAAGTAGTTTTCACTATGTCGCAATTTCCCTCAAATGTAAATCTCAAAAAATCCACAAAGTATGAATAAATTTCATTTTCAAAAGGACTACAGCAACTTGTGTATACTTTTCTTTATTCGTGAAAGGTATTAAGATAAAGTGGTTATATAACAAGTAAATGCAGGTGAAGAAATGGATAATTCCAGAATTAAGGAAATCATCGTAGTAGAAGGAAAAGACGATACAGCCAAAATAAAGCAGGCGATTGATGCAGATACTATTGAAACCAATGGATCTGCAGTGAATCAAGAAATTCTCGACCAAATAAAACATGCCCAGCAAAAACGCGGCGTGATTATTTTTACCGATCCGGATTACCCCGGACAAAGAATCAGGCATATTGTGTCCAATGCAGTGCCCGGATGTAAACACGCCTTTCTTCCCAGATCGGAAGCAAAGGCCAAACACGATAAAGGAATAGGAATAGAACATGCTTCCGCGGCATCGATTCGCCGAGCATTGTCTGAGGTGTACGAAATTGGCGTCAGTGTTGACTATGAAATCACACGCGAGGACTTATTAAGGTTCGGCCTTCTTGGAGGTCCCAAAGCGAGGCATCGACGTGAGCGACTTGGAACTGAACTGAAAATAGGTTATACAAATGGCAAGCAGTTATTGAAACGGCTGCAAATGTTTGAAATACCACAAGAAAAGTTTTCAACAACAATGAAGCGAATAATAAAGGAGGAAGAAAATGAGTGAGCAGAAAGCTATAGCGACTCCTTTTAAAACGAAAGAAATACTAAACAAATACGGCTTTTCTTTTAAAAAGAGCCTAGGCCAGAATTTTTTGATCGATGTAAATACGCTGAGAAACATCATCGAACAAGCAGGAATAGATGAACATACAGGGACAATGGAAATAGGGCCTGGTATGGGTGCATTAACAGAACAACTGGCCATCTATTCGGAAAAAGTGGTCGCGTTTGAAATAGACCAGCGGCTTATTCCAATTTTGGAAGATACCCTTGATTCCTATACCAATGTAACAATCATCAATGAAGATATTTTAAAAGCAGATATCAGGAAGGTGATGAAGGAAAACTTCAAAGAGGGGCAGCGTGTCAAAGTCGTTGCCAATCTTCCATATTATATAACTACCCCCATTTTGATGAAATTGCTTATGGACAGGCTGCCGGTGGACAGTTTCACCGTGATGATCCAAAAGGAAGTAGCCGACAGGATGGCTGCACAACCTAATACGAAAAGCTATGGTTCTCTCTCCATTGCTGTACAGTACTATACACAAGCTAAAGTGACGATTAATGTTCCGAAAACGGTATTTATGCCGCAGCCAAATGTGGACTCTTCTGTACTGCATCTCGAGCTTAGAGAGGAACCGCCTGTCGAAGTGAGGAACGAAGAGTTTTTCTTCGACTTAGTACAAGGATGTTTCGGGCAAAGGAGAAAGACATTAAGGAACAATCTTATCCGCTATTTCAAAGATACATTGTCGAAAGAAATAATTGAAGAAATTTTGGAAAAAGCAGAAATCGACGGAACTCGCAGGGGCGAGTCACTGACGATGGAAGAATTCGCCGATCTTGCGAATACAAGCTATGAATACAGAAAGGAGCAGGGACAATAAGCAGCCCTGCTTTCTTCATATTCGCAAGTCAGGATACGCACAACTTTACCGCCAATACATAGGCTATTTAATAACCAAATGGTCTCAGTTATGTGAACAAATCACAACCGGAAATGTATGGGGTGGAATTATGCAATTTGCAATTGGAGAATTAGTAACCCGAAACTCTTATAATAACGATATATTGTTCAGAGTCATCAATAAATCAGAAAACCATGTACTCTTGCATGGCGAAGATATCCGGTTAGTTGCTGACGCTCTCCCGGAAGACCTGGCAGTCGTGGAACAAAGAGATTTGGAGCACAGGCGTAAACTTGTGAAGGAAAAAGAAGATTACTCGTTCCGTCTGTTTCGCCAGGACTATCAACTGATGAAAGAAAAGAGGGAATATGAGTCCACGAATGGGTACCATCAATCCACAAATTACTTTCAAATCCCTGCGCGGGTTCTTCATCTGGATGGTGATCGTCTTTATCTCAAGAAATGTATCGATGTCTATCAAAGAATCGGTCTCCAAGTTCACGGTGTCCACTTAAGTGAAAAAGAAATGCCGATGGAAATAGCCTCCTTAGTGAAAAAAATCCATCCGGATATTATTGTCATCACTGGGCATGATGCTTTTTCGCGGAACAAGGGTACGAAAAATGACTTGAGGGCATACCGTCATTCTAAGTATTTTGCTGAGACGGTAAGAGAAGCCCGCAATGTAGTCCCGCATTTAGATCAATTGGTCATTTTTGCAGGGGCATGCCAATCTCATTTTGAATCACTGATCCGTGCCGGTGCTAACTTTGCCAGCTCGCCTTCCAGAATCAATATTCACGCATTGGACCCGGTTTATATCGCAGCGAAAATTGCCTTTACTCCTTTTATGGAGAAGGTCGGTGTCTGGGATGCGCTGAGAAATACACTGAGCGGGGAAAAGGGACTTGGAGGAGTGGAGACAAGAGGTCTGTTAAGGACTGGAATGCCTTACATCAGTGAAGAAGCAGCGGAAGATACAGTCGATTAGCCTCCACTTGGCAATACTGAAAATTGAAGTCATGGAGAAATGTAAAAAAATCACACATAAAATTCCTTTTATTAGATAAAATAAACAATAATTAGAGAAAAGAACTTTTTATTATTGACAGTAAATTTGCTATGCTGTTATAATATAAGATTTTATTTGACTTTGAAACAAGCATGTGGTATAGTGTGAGTAGTGAGGTGGAGTCTATTGGCTAAAACATTAGTGGAAATCAAACAAGGTTTAGATGGACAAATCGGAAAGCGCCTGAAGCTTAGAGCAAATGGCGGAAGAAGGAAGACTATCGAACGATTTGGAACACTGGCTGAAACGTATCCCTCAGTATTTATCGTAGAGCTGGATCAAGATGAGAATGCGTTTGAGCGTGTATCTTACAGCTATGCAGATGTATTGACAGAAACCGTAGAACTAAATTTCATCGATGATATGAGCAAGATGGCATTAGGGGAGCAGTAAACAGTGTTTACTGCTTTTTTTATACTCTAAAAAAGAGGGAAATATACTGAAGATATTTCCATAATTGCAAGCAATCTATATGCGTAACATCGTGTCTGGCCGGGCAAACTGATATTGTCGTAAGAACTATTCGAAAGGGGTTGTTCTTTCATGGGCAGGCGAAGAGGAATCATGTCAGACCAGTTGAAAGAAGAAATTGCTAAAGAGTTGGGTTTTTACGACACGGTCCAGCGAGAAGGTTGGGGAGGAATACGCGCCCGTGATGCCGGTAATATGGTGAAACGGGCAGTAGAGATGGCTGAAGAACAGTTGGCAAGGGACAAATCCTAATATGGGGTTTGTCTCCTTTTTATTAAGCGGCGTTGGTAGTGCTAGGCATTAATGATTGTGGGGAAAGGATATGATACAATTTAGGATATATCTTCAAAAGTAGGTGAAAAAAGTGCATTTACTTGAAAAAGCACCCGCCAAAATCAATCTATCATTAGATGTATTATATAAAAGGCCGGATAATTTTCATGAAATCGAAATGGTGATGACCACCATTGATTTAGCGGATCGGATCGAGCTTACCCCGCTAGCCAGTGACCGGATTATTATTGAATCGGAAAACCAGTTTGTGCCGAATGACGAACGCAACTTGGCTTACCGTGCTGCTAAATTACTGAAAGATACATACCGAATCGACAAGGGCGTCAAAATTTTCATCGAGAAAAATATACCGGTGGCAGCCGGGCTTGCAGGCGGGAGCAGTGATGCAGCTGCTGTGCTGCGAGGACTGAACAGAATGTGGTCCATGGGGTTGTCGACTCGCGAGATGGCTGATTTAGGTGCGAAAATCGGCTCCGATATTTCTTTTTGTGTTTACAATACAACCGCATTGGCGAAGGGAAGGGGAGAGCGGATCAAGGAACTGCCTGCACCGCCTTCATGCTGGGTCGTTTTGGCTAAACCGACCATCGGTGTTTCCACACAGTCCATTTATAAAAATTTGAAACTGGACAATGTGACCCATCCGGATACAAAGGGGATGATGGAAGCACTGCGTAAAAACGACTTTGAACTTATGTGCCGGAAAGTGGGCAATGTACTGGAGTCTGTTACGCTTTCTCTTTACCCGGAGGTGGAACAAATCAAAAACCAAATGGAGCAAGCAGGAGCGGAAGCAGTACTGATGAGCGGAAGTGGACCAACTGTATTTTCCCTTGTCCAGCAGGAAAGCCGGGCATACAGAATCTATAACAGTCTTAGAGGGTTTTGTGAGGAAGTTTATGTAGTCAGAATGCTGGGCTATCGCCAGCCACTTGATTAAACACGTATATAAGTGGTATATTCTATATAAAATATTCGGTTTTTGAGGTGGAATATGAAAAGAAGCGACCGTTTGGTAGCGATGACAAACTATTTAATTGAGCATCCCTCACAGTTGGTATCTTTGCCGTTTTTCTCTAAAGAAATGGATTCAGCAAAGTCATCGATAAGTGAGGACCTGACCATCATAAATAAGAACTTTCAAAAACAGGGTATCGGTTACTTGGAATCGATCTCTGGTGCTGCCGGTGGTGTGAAATACATCCCAAGCTATTCTCTGGAAAATTGCAAATCCTTTATTCGGGATCTTTGTGAACAACTGGAGGATCCGGGACGGATTCTGCCTGGAGGCTATCTATACATGAGCGATTTGCTCAATGAACCATCAAAAGTCAGGAATATCGGGAGGCTGTTCGCTTCAGCTTTTTCCGACTTGGAAATAGATGTAGTGGTGACAGTGGCGACTAAAGGTATTCCGCTTGCCTATGCTGTCGCATCTTTTCTGAACGTACCTGTAGTCATTGTACGGCGGGATCCGAAAGTCACGGAAGGTTCAACCGTCAGTATTAACTATGTTTCAGGATCATCAAAAAAGATACAAACAATGGTACTTCCCAAGCGAAGCTTGCAGGAAGGAGCAAAAGTCTGCATCATTGATGACTTCATGAAGGCAGGCGGCACGATCAACGGTATGAAAGCCCTTCTTGATGAATTCAAAGCAGAAGTGACTGCTGTAGGCGTTTTGGCAGAGGCTGAGGATGAAGAAGAGGACCGGGTCGTTCTGGATTATACGTCAATCGTTCAAATAAATAATGTGGATATGAAGAACAAACAGATCGAGGTGCGGGAAGGCAATTTCTTTGATCACTATTCCGAAAATCATATATAAAACCAAACCTTTTCCTTTTTTTAAGATTATTTGAATATTTTCAAAAAAATTTCAGAATGTAGCAGGAATTCTATTTATTTTGTTGAATCTAGATAATAAGTTCTAATGGGAAAAGGTGGTGAGACATAATGGAAGTAACTGACGTTAGATTACGCCGCGTTAATACCGAGGGAAGAATGCGAGCAATTGCTTCTATTACGTTGGATCAGGAGTTTGTTGTCCATGATATTCGCGTAATTGATGGAAATAATGGGTTGTTTGTAGCGATGCCTTCTAAACGTACTCCGGACGGTGAGTTCCGCGACATCGCCCATCCAATTAATTCGAATACACGTGCTAAAATCCAGGACGCTGTATTGGAAGAGTACCATCGAGCTGGTGAAGTTGAAGTGGAATACGAGGAAGCAGGCGCATCCTAAAGCAAAAAGCAATGACAGCAGGGGGTCTAATCTTCAAGGATTAGACTTCTTTTTGTTTGGCCCAAATCTCGGCCGGCGGTTATATACGAAGAGGCTGGCTAACATTTAAATGCACGGTTGAGAGAAATTGCGACATAGTAAAAATTCTACTTTTCCGCAGCGTCGGCTTACCACTCAATTCGAAAAGAATGGAAGGAAGCGGGAAAAAGTTATGTCGTAGTTTATGCAGCAACGAACAATCTTTTAGGAACCACTTATATCATTTTAAGAGAACAAGCACCGGGTAAAGGCTCAGGTGTTTTTTATTTATGTCGATTTTCCTGCGTTGATAGAGGCTCTCTATTGAAATACCCCCTGTTTTGATATATATTCGTAACTGGATAAAATAAAAAAAACACAGTCGATTATAGATGGTTGATTTGATAGAGGTATTCGAATGGAGGTTCTTATATGAGCAATCGATATGCAGTTGTTCTGGCAGCTGGACAAGGGACAAGAATGAAATCGAAATTGTACAAAGTACTACATCCTGTTATGGGTCGCCCTATGGTGCAGCATGTAGTCGACCAACTGAATAAACTTGAATTGGATAAACTGATCACGGTTGTCGGATTCGGTGCCGAGAAAGTGAAGGACCAGTTAGGAGACAACTCACAATATGTCATCCAGGAAGAGCAATTAGGTACCGGACATGCCGTTCTTCAAGCGGAAGACCTTCTGGAAAATGAAGAGGGAACGACAATTGTGGTGAGCGGGGATACGCCACTGCTTACACACAAGACCTTGGAAGCATTGCTTAACCATCATGACAAAGAAGGTGCAAAGGCTACCGTGCTTACTGCCGAGGCTCCGGATCCAACAGGATACGGCAGAGTGATTCGAAATGATGCCGATGAAGTGCAGAGAATCGTGGAGCAAAAAGATGCGAGCAAGGAAGAGTTGGCTGTCAAGGAAATCAATACAGGTACTTACTGTTTCGATAATAAATCTTTATTTGAAACGTTGAAACAAGTTTCCAACGACAATGCACAGGGAGAGTATTACCTTCCGGATGTATTGGAAATCTTAAAACAGGCTAATGAAAAAATTAGTGTCTTCCAAACCGGTGACTTCGATGAAACAATTGGAGTCAATGACCGGGTAGCACTTTCCCAGGCGGAAAAATTAATGAAAAAGCGGATAAATGAACATCATATGAGAAACGGTGTAACCATTACAGATCCGGAAAACACCTACATCGGCCCGGACGTGGCGATAGAACAGGATGTTGTTGTCTATCCTGGTAGTATCATCAATGGTCATACAGTCATTAAGACGGAGGCAGTCATTGGGCCTCACACAGAAATAGATAACTGCACGGTTGGTTCAGAAACAGTCATCCGCCAAAGTGTGGCCAAAGACAGTGCGATCGGAAACAGAGTCCAGATTGGTCCATTTGCTCATATAAGGCCGCAGGCAAATATCGGAAATGAAGTGAAGATCGGCAACTTCGTCGAAGTGAAGAAAGCAACCTTGGATGATCAAAGCAAGGTTTCTCATTTGAGTTATATCGGGGATGCAGAGGTCGGCAAGGGTGTAAACATAGGATGTGGAACAATTACCGTCAATTATGATGGGCAAAACAAGCATCTGACAAAAATAGGCGATGATGCGTTTATTGGTTGCAACTCCAATTTGATTGCCCCGGTAACAGTAGGTAAAGGTGCATATGTAGCCGCAGGTTCAACGATTAACCAAGATGTACCGGATGAAGCACTTTCCATCGCACGTGCCAGACAAACCAACAAAGAAGAATATGCAAAAAAAATCAATAAACAGAAAAAAGATTAATGGAGGGCTCATCAGATGTCAACTGGATACAAAGATTCATCCCTTAAAGTTTTTACCCTGAATTCCAACCCAAGCCTGGCAGAAGCTATCGCTGCTAACATCGGAACAGAATTGGGTAAATGTTCTGTCTCCACGTTTAGCGACGGGGAAGTTCAAATAAATATTGAAGAAAGCATTCGAGGCTGTGACGTATATGTCGTTCAGTCTACAAGTGAACCGGTTAATCAACATTTAATGGAACTGTTGATCATGATTGACGCCTTGAAACGAGCTTCGGCAAAATCCATCAATATTGTGATGCCTTATTATGGCTATGCACGCCAAGACAGAAAGGCCCGTGCCAGAGAACCGATTACTGCTAAGCTGGTAGCTGACTTACTACAAACGGCAGGAGCATCCCGTGTGATCACATTGGATCTCCATGCACCACAGATACAGGGATTCTTTAATATTCCGGTTGATCAATTAGTAGGTGTGCCAATTCTTTCTGATTACTTCCAGGAAAGAAACTTCGACGACCTCGTCATTGTGTCGCCCGACCACGGTGGTGTGACAAGGGCGCGTCAAATGGCGGATCGTCTGAAGGCTCCAATTGCCATCATCGATAAGAGAAGACCTCGTCCAAACGTGTCAGAGGTTATGAATATCGTGGGTAATATCGAAGGGAAAACTGCCATCTTGATCGATGATATCATCGATACAGCCGGAACCATCACGCTTGCGGCGAATGCATTAATTGAAAACGGAGCGGAAGAAGTGTATGCTTGTTGTACACACCCGGTTTTATCCGGACCCGCTATAGAGAGAATCGAAAATTCCAAGATAAAAGAATTAGTAGTTACGAATACCATCCCACTAAGAGAAGAAAAACAAATCGAAAAAGTAAAACAGCTATCCGTTGCTCCATTAATCAGTGAAGCAATTATTCGAGTGCATGAACTGCAATCCGTAAGTGTATTGTTTGATTAATCAGTTTTAGAAAGAAGGGTCCCCTTTTGGGGGTATCTACCCCTTTTCGCACTGCACCAAGGTTTAAACACACCACATAGCGGGAAATAATAACAATTAGATTGTTTAATTTCAATGGAGGGTGATGAACTTGGCAGTAAAACTCAAAGCAGACAAACGAGAGGATTTAAAAAGTTCTTATACGAGAAAGATTAGAAAAGAAGGCTTCGTTCCGGCTGTAGTATATGGAAAAGGAAAAGAGCCGAAGACAGTGGCTGTAAATAGTATAGAACTACTTAAAACAGTACGTGATGAGGGAAGAAACGCAATAATCTCCCTTAATGTCGAAGGAGATTCCCCGGTTGATGTTATGCTTCATGACTATCAAGTGGAGCCGATCAAAGACGAATTAATCCATGCTGATTTCTATGCGGTCAATATGTCCCAGGAAATCGATGTGGAAGTGCCTATCCATCTTGATGGTGAAGCTCAAGGTTCTAAAGACGGCGGTGTTTTACAGCAGCCTCTTTACTATTTAGCTGTACGAGCTAAGCCGGGAAACATTCCAGAAGAAATTAAAGTCGATGTTTCAAAATTGGAAGTCGGAGATAGTATCACAGTTGCCGACTTAAAATCCAGCAATGAATATGAAATTACAGAAGATGAAAATACAACAGTCGTCAGTATCCTGACCCCAGATTCAGGTACGGTTGAAGAAGATACAGATGAAGGGCAGTCCGAGCCGGAATTGGTCGGTGCAGAGGATAATTCAGAAAACGACAATGAATAACAGCTAAAAGCGCAGTCAACTGACTGCGCTTTTTTTTATTTCCCATGACAATTGTGATGTATCACGAATCTAACAGAATCCCAGCTTTTTGCAATGCTTCGCATGCTTGGTCCAGTTTAGCTATTGAATCGGATTCAATCGTGTGGAGATGTGTCCCATCCGTCAATTCCGATAGATAAGCAGCGTTTGTCTGTTCTATTTTATGGAGGAACTGATCCACTTCTATCCGGCTGCTGACCATAATAGATGCAGTTAGGTCTCCATATACCGGATGTTCTATTCTTACATCTTTGACCGTCACTCCATGGTCGACGAGAATATAAAGTTCTTCCCGTGTTTGTTCCGGTGCGTGTCCACAAACAATAATTCTATTAAGGGTGGAATCACTGTTTTCATCCCGGATATATAAGTAACCCTGACTTGTGGCGATAATAGGTTCTCCTTTAGCTTTCAATAAGGAGATATCCTGGACAATTACCTGTCTGCTGACACCGTTTTTCTTTGCTATTTGGCCACCTGTCAGTGGTTCATCGATTTCTTTCAGCCACTTCAGAATCTGTTCTCTTCTTGCTTTTCCTGAAGGTTTTTTCTCTTCATTCATTCCATTTCTCTCCTTAAAAACCCGAAATCCAGCTATTGTTCATCAAAGTATTTATCTAATATCGAGCGCAGAAATTCGCCCGTTCGTTGGATATCCTCATTAGTTGTATGTTTCCCCATTGAAATTCTTATGAATTGGAGCGATTCTTCATCTGTCCTTCCGATGGCCTTCATCGTTTTGGAAGGCTGTTGTCTGCCAACCTGACAGGCGCTTCCGGTGGAAACAGCTATGTCATGCCGATTCAGTTCCAACATAGCATACTGTCCTTCCATACCAACAATCCGGAGTCCCAGGATATTCGGTAATTGGCTGGTTGCTGATTCCTCGATTATCAGCTGATAGGGGATGTCCGATAGTAAATTAATGAGATTTTCTCTTAAATCTCCCATTCGCTTTTTTTCTGTTTGCATTTCATCGATCATGTCTGCAGCAGCAGTGATGAATGCTGCAATTCCAGGCACATTGATGGTTCCCGGCCTGAACCCTCTCTCGTGTGATGTTGAGGGTATTTGGGGGATCCAATGGACGGAAGGATCGATATAAACGGCTCCAACGCCTTTTGGGCCATATATTTTATGACTGGAAAGCGATATACTGTCGACTTTCATCTTCTGAATATCAATCGGAAGTTTGCCAAATGCCTGGACACTGTCACAATGCAGTAAGATACCACGGGAATGCAGAAATTCTCCAAATTGGTCTATCTGCTGAATCGTTCCAAGCTCCCCGTTTACACAATGGATGGATGCTAATATCGTATTGGGCCGCACAGCTTTTTTTAACGTATCGAGTTCTATCTGCCCTTCGTTATTAGTGGGTAAGTACGTGACCTCGTAACCTTGCCTTTCCAATTTGGCAAAAAGGTTAAGCACAGATGAATGCTCGATCACCGTAGTAATCAGGTGGTTTCCCTTCTGCTTGTTGGCATCGATAAGCGACTGAAGGGCTAGTATATTCGATTCACTCCCACCACTTGTGAAGTATATTCCTTGCTCGCTCCCATTCACAATTTCGGCCAGTTTCCTGCGGCACTTATTCAGAATGGTTGAAGCCGAAGAACCAGCATCATGCAGACTGCTCGGGTTTCCGAAGTAATGGCGTGCAACTTCTGTAAAAGTTTCAAGTGAACGTTCAGACATTGGAGTGGTAGCTGCATAATCAAGGTATATCATATTTGAGCACATCCCTATTTAATATTAGCTAATAATTGATCATTCCATAAACTACTAAGTTATATGTCTAAGATAAATGATAGAATAACCGGTTTCCAACAAAAAAGGTCTTGCCTTTAATTAAATATTATGTAAATATAGGTGTCAAGACACATAGATATACACTTTTCACATGCAGTAAGGGGGTTGCCGGCATGGACAGAGATAGTGTGCTTATCATCGGCAGTGGAATTGCAGCCTTGACAGCTGCCAGCAGGTTAATAGCGGATAAAAATGTGATTATTTTCACAAAAGGAAGTGTGCGTTCAAGCAATTCATACTTGGCTCAAGGTGGAGTGGCAGTGGCAATCACGGAAGAAGACCATTGGGAAAATCATTCGGATGATACTTTAGCAGCTGGTTGTTTCCATAACCATGCAGGTAACGTAAGAGAGCTCGTCAGGAAAGGACCGCTGTACATAAAAAATCTAATCGGCAGAGGAATGGAGTTTGATCGCAACGCTCAGGGAGAATTTGATCTGGGAAAAGAAGGGGCTCACCTGGTAAGGAGGATACTGCATGCAGAAGGGGACTCGACCGGAAGAGTTCTTGTCGACTTCATGCTTGAACAGATAAAAGGAAAAGTGAAAATAGTGGAAAATGAAATGGCGATGGAACTGCTCCTGAAAGACGGAAGGTGTGTGGGAGTCCTAACGAAAAAGGAGAACGGAAAAACAGTCCGCCATTTTGCAAATGCGACCATCATAGCGACAGGAGGATGCGGGGGTATTTATTCCCTTACTTCAAATGATCCCACAATAACCGGAGATGGCCTGGCTATGGCATATCGGGCCGGGGCTGAACTTACCGATATGGAATTCATCCAATTTCATCCTACCATGCTTCACAAAAACGGCCGTGTACTGGGACTAGTATCTGAAGCGGTCAGGGGAGAAGGTGCTGTCCTAGTCGATAATCATCGGGAGAGAATCATGAAAAACGTTCATCCTCTGGAAGATTTAGCTCCCCGGGACATCGTGACCAGAAAAGTTTACCAGGTAATGAAGCAAGGCAGGCAAGTCTACCTTGATATCTCCTCTGTCGAGAACTTTGAAAAAAGGTTTCCGGCAGTTTATAACAGTTGTCTGGTGAATGATATCGATTTAAAAACAAAATTAATTCCCGTTGTTCCGGGTTCACATTTTTCTATGGGCGGGATAAAAGCCAGTTTGGAAGGGGAGACAACGGTACCCGGTTTGTTTGCAGTAGGAGAAGCAAGCTGTACTGGTGTGCATGGAGCGAACCGGATTGCAAGCAATTCATTACTGGAAGGTATTGTTTGTGGCAACGCTGTGGCTGATAAGATTATTTCCATGCCATCGATTCCTTGTCAATATGGATATAAGGATGAGGAGAGGGTCTTGGGAGACTCCATGATGCCTGAAAAACAACAAATCAAAGACTATATGATGGAGTATGTCGGAGTCATTAGACAGGAAGATAGCTTAGTAGAGATGAAGGAATGGCTGGAAGGATATGATTTCTTTCATATCGATCCAGAAAAGCAATCATTGGGCCAGGTAGAAACAGCCAATATGCTGCTAGTTTCCTGGTTAATTACAACTTCCGCACTAAAAAGGAAAGAAAGCAGGGGAAGTCACTTTCGAGCTGATTATCCAGCTGTGACTGTCGATTGGAATCAAAAGCGAGTGGCACGTCATATTGCGGAACGTAAAGTCACTGTATGATATTGGGATGTTTGCCAGGAGGGAACTGGATGAATCGGATTAAATTAAGAAAGCTGATCGAACAATTTTATTTGGAAGATATCGGAGACAGGGATATTACCAGCTCTTCCATCTTTCCCGAAACACAAAGAGGAGTGGGTTCTTTTATCGCGAAGGAAGCTGGGATTGTTTGTGGTCTCCCGGTCATTCAGGAAGCCTATCGGATACTGGATGACAACATTCGTGTAACTGCCTATAAAGGGGATGGACAGTCTATCGAACAAGGGGAAACAATTGCCGAAGTAGAGGGGCCGGTTACCCATTTGTTGACAGGAGAAAGGGTCATCTTGAATTTGTTGCAGAGGATGAGCGGAATAGCGACCATCACACAAAAAAGTGTAAGCCTTTTGAATAGTGACCATACTCGGATATGCGATACAAGGAAGACAACCCCCGGGCTTAGAATGTTGGAGAAATATGCTGTAGTATGCGGCGGAGGCTCTAACCATCGCTACGGTTTATACGATGCCGTCATGATCAAGGACAATCACATTGCCTTTTCAGGGTCAATTTCCAAAGCTGTAGAGTCTGTAAGGGAAAATACAGGCCATATGGTCAAAATAGAAGTCGAAACGGAGACAATCGACCAAGTAAGAGAAGCGGTGGAGGCTGGAGTGGATATAATCATGTTCGACAATCGCAAACCGGAGGAAGTGCGGGAATTCCTCGGGCAGGTACCGAGTCATATTGTGACAGAGGCATCAGGGGGGATAACATTATCCGACTTGCCCGAATACGGAAATACAGGCGTTGATTTCGTTTCACTGGGATTTTTGACACATTCTGTAAAATCGCTGGATATTAGCCTGAATGTCCTTGCCAAATGAACAAGGAGGAATAAAGATGAGTGTACTGGACTTACTTGGAATAGAAAGTCAACTGTTACCGGATAAATATAAGCATATGTCCGTGGATGTTATGGAACGAGAAATCGGAAGAATAAAAAAAGAGTTTGGCTCGAGATTGTTTATCCCCGGCCATCATTATCAGAAAGATGAAGTTGTCCAGTTTGCCGATGCGGCAGGAGATTCCCTTCAGCTTGCCCAGTTGTCATCAGAAAATGATGCGGAATATATTGTGTTTTGCGGAGTTCATTTCATGGCAGAAACAGCCGATATATTAACGGATGAACACCAGAAAGTTATTTTGCCGGATATGCGGGCAGGTTGTTCTATGGCAGACATGGCAGATATAAATCAAACCGAGCAGGGCTGGCACAAAATGCAGGATGTTTTTGGTGATACGATTATTCCACTCACCTATGTCAACTCGACGGCCGCGATTAAAGCCTTTGTGGGGAAAAACGGCGGTGCGACCGTGACCTCTTCTAATGCTGAACGGATGCTTGAATGGGCACTTGGTGAAAAGGAAAGAATTTTGTTTCTTCCTGACCAACACTTGGGAAGAAACACTGCCTATGATCTTGGGGTTCCTTTGGATAAAATGGCTGTTTGGAATCCGATAGTGAATGAATTTGAATATGACGGGGATTTGGAAGACGTAATCGTCATTTTATGGAAGGGTCATTGTTCTGTCCATGAGAACTTCAGGGTGCAGAATGTAGAGCATCTACGCCGAACAAGACCTGATATGAAGATCATCGTCCACCCGGAATGCAGCAGGGAAGTTGTCTCACTCTCCGATTATGCAGGCTCGACTAAATATATAATCGATAAAATTAAAGAAGCTCCCTCCGGCAGCAAGTGGGCAGTCGGTACGGAAATGAATCTGGTCAACAGGTTGAAAAATAATCACCCAGATAAAGAAATTATATCGCTTAATCCTCAAATGTGTCCTTGTTTGACCATGAACCGAATTGACCTTCCCCATCTTCTTTGGTCACTTGAGTCATTGGAAAAAGGCCGGATAACCAATCAAATAAAAGTGGAACCACTCATTGCAGAACAAGCGAAACTCGCTCTTGATCGAATGCTTGAAAGAACATAAATTTCATAAAAAGCTGATAACAGGGCATCTGTTATCAGCTTTTTTAACGAGTGAAATATCTGCAGTCTTCCCTGATAGAGGGGTGAAATCCGGGAAGTTTATTAGGAAGAGGCTGGCCAAATGCTTTATTTTTGCTATTAAAATAAGTACAATGAGAGAAGTTAATCGAAACACATCACATTATTAAAGGAAGACGTGAATGCTATGAAATGTATAGTCGGACTAGGAAATCCAGGTAAAAAATTTGAGCAAACACGCCATAATATCGGTTTTATGATAATAGATGAACTAGCTAATCGGAAGAATTGGAAATTGACCAAGAAAAAGTTTAACGGTTTATACGCTTTGGAAGTGCATAATAATGAGAAAGTACTTTTATTGGAACCGCAAACTTATATGAATCTTTCGGGCGAGTCTTTACGTCCATTGATGGATTATTATGATCTGGCAGTCGAAGACGTGGTGATCATTTATGATGAATTGGATTTGCCGCTTGGAAAGATCAGGCTGCGTGAGAAAGGCGGGCATGGAGGACATAATGGAATCCGGTCGGTGATTGATCACTTAGGCACGAAGGAGTTCAAAAGGATCCGGGTAGGAATCGGGAGACCTGCAACGCCTATGCCTGTTCCCGATTATGTACTTGGCAGCTTTTCAAAAGAAGAAAAACCGCTTGTAGACGACGTGATCGAAAAGGCAGCAGATGCTTGTGAAACTTGGCTGGAGAAACCGTTCCTCGAAGTAATGAACGAATTCAATCAATAGGTGAATGACGGCCGGATGTATAATCCGGTTTATCTCGGGAAAAACTAAGAAGAGATTTCCCGAGGAGGTTACAAAATGTCTGTTGTGTACCGATGCAACCATTGCGGAGTCGTTGTAGGCCAGTTGGACCAACAAGTCTTGGATACAGAAAAACTTGGCTGGAATCAGTTGAGCCAGGAGGAACGGGCTGAAATGATCAACTATCAGCAAAACGGTGACATCCATATTAAAACAATATGTGAAAATTGCGAGGATACCTTTCAGCAACACCCGCATTATCATGAACTCGATTTTTTTATTCAGTAGTACATTCAATAATAATGAAATAGGATAACAATGCTTTGGTTTACAGCCAAGGCGTTTTTGCACTTATAGAGTTTGTTCCATTATCTTTACTTGGATAAATGCAACAACTTTTAGGGGGAGGCAGCATGCAGGGAATTAAAGACTTTTTAAAGTCACATGACGACATACATTCAATCATTGCAGGAGTATCTGCGGGGCTGAAGGAACAATTGGTTTCAGGATTGACCGGATCAGCGAGAAGTTTGTTGACTTCGTTGATCAGTGAGTCTGCGAAAAAACCAATTCTTTTAGTCACTCATCAACTCATGCAGGCACAACAACTATATGAAGATTTAGTAGAGGTTTCTGATGCAAGCAAAGTACACCTATATCCGGTGAATGAATTGATTGCTTCAGAAATCGCCATTGCGAGTCCCGAGCTGAAAAGTCAGCGGATCGAAGCGTTGAATAAGTGGATGACGAACGAAACGGGAATTCTGGTCGCCCCGGTTGCGGCTCTGAAAAGGATTCTTCCACCTTCCCATTACTGGGGCAAATATCAGCTTCCATACGAGGTGGGAAAAGAGATCGACATTGATGAACACCTGTCCTTCCTGATTGAAATGGGTTATGAACGGGTGGATATGGTATCAACCCCAGGTGAAATAAGCCTGCGCGGCGGTATTATGGATATTTATCCGCTAACCGAAGAAAATCCCGTGAGAATCGAACTGTTTGATACAGAAGTAGATTCTATCCGGTATTTCGATGCCGCCAACCAGCGATCATTGAAAAAGATAGAGCAGGTATCGATTGGTCCGGCTACAGAACTGCTGCTCACAAAAGAGGATCTTACTACGGGTGCGCAGCGGCTGGAAGAAGAATTGGCGTCTTCGTTAAAAAAAGTTAAAACAGCTGACCGGAAGGAAGAGCTATCCCAGGCAATCCGACCTGATTTGGAACGAATGCAGCAACATGAACGTTTTCAGGAAATGTATAAATATGTCAATTACTTCTATGAGGAGCCTGGTAGTTTATTAGATTATCTTCCGAAAGATGGGCTGATTATTTTGGACGAAATGAGCCGTGTCCAGGAAACGGCCAACCGTTTGGATGAAGAAGAAGCAGAATGGTATCAGAGTCTGCTCGAAGCCAATCAGACAGTAAAAGACTTGACGATCTCCTATGACTGGCATGAGATATGGCATAAAATGGAGCAGCCTCGTCTTTATATGTCTGTGTTTTTGCGCCATATTCCGAATACCAATCCGCAGAACATCGTCAATATGTCCTGCCGTGCCATGCAGCAATTTCATGGACAAATGAATTTATTGAAAAACGAGTTTTCCAGATGGCAGAAAAGCGATTATTCGGTTATTTTATTCGCTCCGAACGAAAAGCGCGCTGAAAAGATCGAAGCCGTGCTGGCCGATTATGATATGGAAGCTGTCAAAACATATGGTGAAGTGACACTTCCGGTATCCAAACCGACTATTATCATTGACAATATCAGCAGTGGATTTGAACTGCCGATGCACAAGCTGGCTATTTTGACTGAAAGTGAACTGTTCAAAAAACGAACAAGCAGGCCGAAACGCAAGCAGAAAATATCGAACGCTGAAAGAATCAAAAGTTATCAGGAGCTAAAAGTAGGAGATTACGTGGTGCATGCCAACCATGGAATCGCCCGATACTTGGGGATAGAAACACTGGAAGTAAACGGTCTTCATAAAGACTATATGTTGCTGAAGTACTCTGGAGACGACAAATTATTTGTCCCGATCGATCAAATTGATCTTGTACAGAAATATGTAGGTTCAGAGGCAAAAGAACCAAAGCTGTATAAGCTTGGCGGCAGCGAATGGAAAAAAGTGAAAAGCAAAGTCCAGTCGTCTGTTGAAGATATTGCGGATGATTTAATCAAGCTATATGCCGAAAGGGAAGCAACAAAGGGATATGCTTTTTCGGAAGATACGCTTATGCAGCGGGAATTTGAAGATGCGTTCCCATATCAGGAGACAGAAGACCAGCTTCGTTGTATCGAAGAAATCAAAAAGGATATGGAAAGATCCCGGCCGATGGACCGCCTTCTATGCGGCGATGTCGGTTACGGAAAGACAGAAGTGGCAATCAGAGCTGCATTCAAGGCGATTGCAGATGGAAAACAAGTAGCCATTCTCGTTCCTACAACTATTCTTGCCCAACAGCATTATGAAACAATTATGGAAAGATTTCAGGATCACGCCATCAATATCGGCCTGTTGAGCCGCTTCAGGACAAGAAAACAACAAAAAGAAACAATGGATGGATTGAGAAAAGGAACTGTCGACCTTGTGGTAGGCACCCACCGTTTGTTGTCGAAAGACGTGGAGTATAAAAATATCGGCTTGCTGATTGTGGATGAGGAACAGCGGTTTGGTGTTAAACATAAAGAGAAAATCAAACAGCTGAAGACAAATGTCGATGTACTGACGCTGACGGCTACACCGATTCCAAGAACCCTTCATATGTCGATGCTTGGCGTCCGAGACTTATCTGTTATCGAAACACCGCCTGAGAACAGATTCCCAATTCAAACTTATGTTCTGGAATATAATCCTGTGTTCTTGCGGGAAGCAATTGAACGGGAAATGTCCAGGGGAGGACAGGTATTCTTCCTTTATAACAGGGTCGACAATATCGAGCGGATGGCCCAGGAAATCTCCGCTCTTGTCGAAGATGCAAGGGTAACCTTCGCACACGGCCAGATGAACGAATCGGAACTGGAGAATGTCATGTTCTCTTTCCTTGAGGGAGAGTTCGATGTCTTGGTGAGCACGACAATTATTGAAACAGGGGTCGATATTCCAAATGTCAACACACTGATTGTCTATGATGCCGACAAGATGGGCTTGAGCCAGCTCTATCAGTTGAGAGGCCGGGTCGGACGTTCAAACCGCGTAGCCTATTCTTATTTCACATACCAGCAGAATAAAGTGTTGACGGAAGTAGCAGAGAAAAGGCTGCAGGCCATCAAGGAGTTCACAGAACTAGGTTCCGGATTCAAAATAGCCATGCGCGATTTGTCGATCAGAGGAGCAGGAAACCTGCTTGGCGCCCAGCAACATGGTTTCATCGATTCTGTTGGATTCGATATGTATTCCCAGATGCTTCAGGATGCCATCAACGCCAGAAAGGCAGGTAAGACTGTCGAGGATGTGAAACCATTTGAGGTGGAACTAGATCTGGACTTGGATGCTTATATTCCTGATAGTTATATAGATGACGAAAAACAAAAAATCGATATTTACAAAAGCTTTCAGGCGATTTCTTCGCAAGAGGATATTTATGACCTTAGAGAAGAGTTGATCGACAGGTTCGGGGATTATCCGGATGAAGTAGGCAATCTATTCCATGTGTCTTCCATAAGGCTGAAGGCGAAAAAAGAGCGGGTAGAAGCAGTCAGCGAGAAGAAGAATAAAATCGAGATATTGGTCGAAGAAGATACCAGCCAGCAAATCGATGGGGCGAAGTTGTTTGAATTTGCCACCCACTATGGCAGGATGGTGCAGCTCGGTACAGAAAACCGCAATTTGAAGATGGTGTTCCAGTGGGATAAGAAGACGAAGAACAGGCGGTACGAAGTCGTGGAAGAATTGATTCAGGGATTACAGGGTACAAAAAGAGACTGATTGATTTGCCGGGATGCTTTTTATACATTAATTCACCCATTTATGTATAGGAATTTCATGGTGATTTATACTATAGCCACACCTGGTTATTTCTGCTTGAAAATACCGAAGGTGGAAACACAACCAGAATGATCATCAAAGAAAGTGAGGCTGCACAGAAATGAAAGCTACAGGAATTGTACGTCGAATTGATGATTTAGGCAGAGTTGTAATCCCGAAAGAAATCAGAAGAACGTTAAGAATACGTGAAGGTGACCCTTTAGAAATATTCGTCGATCGAGACGGAGAAGTTATCTTAAAAAAATACTCTCCGATCAGTGAACTCGGCGACTTTGCGAAAGAGTATGCAGATGCCCTTTTCGATTCGCTCGGGTCTCCAGTATTGATTTGTGATCGTGACGAATTCATTGCTGTATCCGGAGAATCGAAGAAAGAGTACTTAGGAAAGAATATCGGTACATTGATGGAAAAAGCGATGGATGACCGCTCTGTACTTGCAGAATCAAACTCGACTATCGAATTGGTGGAAGGGCGCGAAGAGACCATTTCTTCCTATGTTTTGAGCCCGATAATTGCCAACGGCGACCCAATCGGTTGTGTGATGATTATGTCGAAAGACGACAAAGAGCTCAGTACGGTCGAACACAAAGCGGTTGAAACAGCTGCAAGCTTTTTAGCGAGGCAAATGGAATAATAGCATAGTCAGCAAAATGTAGAAGCTGGTAACCTGGAGTTCTGACTCTTGTGTTATCAGCTTTTTAGTCCGCTTTGTTTTGTTTTCTGCCAGACCACCGCCTTAAGGATGTTTCCTTGTAATAAGCGCTGTCAACGTTTACCATGTAGTAAGGATTATTGCGCGTTGTCAGGTGGAGGGAAAGAGATGGAACAAGTGCTCATCATAAATAAAGTACTTAATAACAATGTGGTCATTGCGGAACACGATATATATAAAGAAGTTGTGCTGATAGGAAAGGGAATTGGATTTAATCGAAAAAAAGGTGACTCCATTTCTTTTGACCATGCGGATAAGACTTTCTTGTTGAAGGATGAACAAGAGAAAGAACAGTATGTCAATTTATTGCCGTATATTGATAAGAAACTCCTCGAATTCATAAATGATATTTTAATTTATATTGAAGAAAGAATGGACACTGACTTAAACGAGCATATTCATGTAGCTTTGACAGACCACCTGGCTTTTGCAATCAATAGGGCCAAGAAGGGAATGCAATTTGCCAATCCATTCTTGTTTGAGATTGAAACACTTTACCCAAAAGAGTATCAAGTTGCAAGGGAAGTAGTCGCGAAAGTCGAAGAGGAGATGGAAGTCCTGTTTCCTGAAGGGGAAATCGGATTTGTTGCATTGCATATCCATAGTGCGGTGACAGATAAGTCATTAAGAGATATCAATAGATACCATCAGCTGTTATCCATAATGATTGAACTTATTGAGAAAGAGTTATCGATAGAGTTGGATAAACAAGACGTAGACTATTTCCGTCTGATACAGCATCTTCACAGAGCGATTGACCGTGCACATCAAGGAGAAGTGCTTGGAAAAGAAAAAAGGTTGGCGGAATTGTTGAAAGATGAATATCCCGTGTGCTATAATCTAGCTTGGAAATTGATTAAAGTGATGCAAAAACAATTAAACAAACCGGTGGATGAATCAGAAGTATTGTATTTAACGATTCATTTACAACGATTGACTAATAAATCCTGATAATACGTGTTACTGATTCGATCAGGCATGAGTATGATAAGATTTATAGGTTACCCTAAGGGACAAGTGTACCCTTTTAACCTGAATCTTTACTACTCATGCCTTTTTTTGTTGGATTTTTGAAAACGATTTAGAGAGTTTGTTTAATGAGGATTTTGTATCAACTCACCAAAATGATCAGGAGGTAAATTCGCATGTTTAAAAATGCTTTTGGGACTTTGCAAAAAGTCGGTAAAGCCTTGATGCTCCCTGTGGCCCTTTTGCCAGCGGCAGGTATTCTACTAGCTTTCGGTACAAGCTTTGCGCAGGATACATTTGTGGAAACATTCCCGTTCTTCGGTAATCCATGGGTTCAAAAAATCCTGGAAGTAATGGCTGAAGCCGGGGGAATTGTTTTTGATAACTTACCTTTACTATTTGCAGTAGGGGTAGCAATTGGTTTGGCCGGCGGTGACGGTGTTGCCGGACTGGCGGCTATCATTGGTTACCTAATTATGAATGTCACCATGGGTGTATTCGGCAATGTAACCGAGGGGATGACAGAAGAACCTGCATATGCGATGGTTCTGGGGATCCCGACACTCCAGACAGGTGTATTCGGCGGTATTATCGTAGGTTTACTGGCTTACTATATGTATAATAAATTCTTTAATATCCAGCTTCCTCAATTCCTGGGTTTCTTTGCAGGTAAACGGTTCGTGCCTATTATAACTGCTTTCTCTGCTTTGATATTAGGTTTGATTATGCTGATCTTCTGGCCGTATGCCCAGCAAGGATTGAATGCTTTGTCGCATTTCATGCTTGAGACAAACAGGACCTTGTCCACGTTTGTGTTTGGTGTAATTGAACGGGCATTGATACCGTTCGGTCTGCATCATATTTTCTATTCACCATTCTGGTTCGAATTCGGCTCTTATACAAATGCCGCGGGCGAAATCATCCGTGGTGACCAGCAAATATTCTTTGCTCAAATGAGAGATAACGTAGAAGAATTTACTGCAGGTACGTTCATGGTCGGTAAATTCCCGTTCATGATGTTCGGTCTGCCGGCTGCAGCTCTTGCTATTTACCACACTGCTAAACCAGAACGAAAAAAGGTTGTTGCAGGTATCATGGGTTCAGCTGCATTGACTTCCTTCCTGACAGGGATTACGGAACCGCTTGAGTTCTCATTCTTGTTTGTAGCACCAGTGTTGTTTGGTATCCACACCATTTTTGCAGGTCTTTCATTCATGACCATGCACCTGCTGGATGTCAAAATAGGTATGACGTTCTCCGGTGGTTTGATCGACTTTATATTGTTCGGTGTCATGCAGAATAAAACCGCCTGGTGGTGGGTGATCATTGTCGGTCTTGTACTGGCTGTCATTTACTACTTTGGTTTCCGCTGGGCGATCCTTAAGTTCAACCTGGCTACCCCGGGTCGTGAAGACGAGGCGGATGACGCTGGCGATGACGAAGAAGTCGGCGATCTTCCTTACGAGATCCTCAGTGCGATGGGCGGAAAAGAAAACATCGCCCACTTGGATGCATGTATCACCCGCCTACGTGTAAGCGTGGAAGATAAAGGCAATGTCGATAAGAATCGTTTAAAGAAACTAGGTGCTTCAGGAGTCATGGAGGTGGGCAACAACATCCAGGCAATCTTCGGCCCTGTTTCTGATTCCCTTCGTGGACAAATGCAAGATATCATCGACGGAAAAACACCACGATCCAAAGAAGATGTGTCCAAAATCGTCGATAAGGCAAGTGATGCTGAACAAGCACCTGTGAACTTGGACAACTTGGAATTCACAAGCCCGATTACAGGAGAAATCATGCCGATCACGGAAGTGCCTGACCAAGTATTCTCCGGAAAAATGATGGGTGACGGTTTTGCTATCAAGCCATCCGAGGGTGTGATTGCCTCTCCGATCAACGGTAAAATAGTGAATATCTTCCCTACCAAGCATGCTATCGGCCTTCAGGCAGATAATGGTACAGAGGTACTGATTCACATCGGAATCGATACGGTCAAACTTAAAGGAGAAGGCTTCACGGCGAAAGTCGAAGAAGGCGACCTTGTAGAACAAGGGCAAACACTCATGGAAGTTGACTTGGATTATATTGCAGAGAATGCAGCATCCACTATTACGCCTATCGTATTTACAAACTTGGAAGAAGGCAAACAAGTGGAAGTAAAAGCACAAGGAAACGTAACTAAAAACGACAAAGACATCATTGCAATTAAGTAAGACACAAGCAAGAGGCGGTCCGGTTTCAACGGGCCGCCTCTTGTTATAGGAGGATTGTCTTACGGGGGATGTGGTATAATGGCATGGAAAATCCGGATAAACATTTTGGAGAAGAGAAAGGCGTATTTATATGGGAGATGAATTGTCTTCAAAGCAAATGTTCAAAGGTGCTCTCCTATTGACATTATCAAGCTTGATCAGCAAAGTGCTTAGTGCAGGATACCGGATTCCTTTACAGAATATTACCGGGGACAAGGGTTTTTACATATATCAGCAAATTTACCCCTTCCTTGGAATGGCCTTGATTTTGGCTTTATACGGTTATCCTGCAGCTATTTCCATGTTGGTGGCTGAACGAAAAGAACGGGGAGACTCGATTTCTTTTTCTTCTTTTTATATACCGATATTTGCACTTTTAGTGGTATTTAACGCCACTTTGTTTTATGTTTTGTTTGCAGAAGCGCACACTTTGGCCGCCTGGATGGGGGATGAAAATCTGGTGCTGCCGCTAAAGGTTGCTTCTTTCACCTTTCTGGTGATTCCGGTCACTTCTTTGTTCAGAGGAGTTTTCCAGGGGATTAACAACATGCAGCCTACTGCAATATCGCAAATAATTGAACAAGTATTCCGGGTTACCATTATTCTTTTTTCGGCTCTATTTCTTGTCAACCAAGGCCGGGACGTATATGAAATAGGAATTGGCGCCGCCTTTGCTTCCTTGATCGGGACCGGCATGGCGGCATTATTTTTACTTGTTGTATGGGCTCGGCGTATTCCGCTGAAAAAGAGTTCCTCAATCATTAAATGGGGACAATATGTTAAAACGATATTTTTTCACGGTATTTTTATTTGTTTAAACTACATGATGCTGTTGTTGTTCCAAATGGCAGATGCTTTTACGCTTGTGCCCGGACTGATGGATTTCGGTTTTGTGAAGCAAGAGGCAATGTCCTGGAAGGGTGTGTTTGACAGAGGACAGCCTTTGATCCAGTTGGGTACCGTTCTTGGTTCTTCAATAGCTCTTGCTTTAATCCCGACAGTGACAAAGAAGAGACTGGAACGGGCGCCGGGCATGTTGTACAAACATATCCACAGCGCCTGGAAGTTCAGTTTCTACATATCGGCAGGAGCAACTGCCGGGATGGTTTCGATTTTTCCTTTTATGAACCAGCTGCTATTTGAAGATAACAGCGGTACATTCAGTTTAAGGATTTTGGCTGTAGCTGTATTCGTTACATCTCTTGCTATTACGGTTTCTTCTATCTTGCAAGGGTTGGGCAAGGTGCGGATAACTGCAGGTTTTGTAGTCATCGGCGTTTTGGTTAAATGGGTTTTAAACGGCTTTCTGGTTCCTGGTTTCGGAATTACGGGAAGTGCAGCAGCTACGGTTATAAGTGTGACCATTGTCTTATTTTTAAATATCTTTCAACTAAAACGGACAGCCCCGCCTGTAAAGCTTGCTCGTGTAAACTGGTATGCTTTGATTGTGGCATTAGGGAGTATGCTTGTATTTTTGGCGGGAATGGGTTTGATGGCGGAATATCTTTTTACTATCACAGCCAGGTGGGAATACTTAGTCTACACGTTATTTGTGTCCGTAACAGGAGGAATCATTTACCTGGGTGCAGTGGTCAGATGCAACGGTTTTACAAAAGAGGAACTCGAGTACTTCCCATATGGACACGTGCTCGTCAAGATTAGTGATAGGAGGAAATGAATGATGACTTATCCGATAGAAGTGATCGGCCTTGGGGGCGGGGATATCAATCAGCTTTCCCTGGGCATATATCGCAAATTGACAAACCATCAAGGACAAATTTATGTAAGGACAGAAGATCATCCTGTCATCGACAGTCTAAAAGAGGAAGGAATACAATTCGTTGGATTTGATGAGGTGTATGAACGCAATGACACCTTTGAAGCGGTTTATGAACAGATAACTGCCCGTTTAATGGAAGCTGCGGAGAGACAGCCGGTTATATATACTGTCCCAGGACATCCGATGCTCGCAGAAAGGACTGTCCAGTTGTTGCTGGAAAAAGATACTGAGGTCAAAATCGTCGGGGGACAAAGCTACTTGGACGATTTATTTACTGCACTGAAGATAGACCCGATCGAAGGGTTTCAATTTGTCGATGCTACTTCCTTTAAGCGGAATGAATTGGAATACAGGCACCATCTTGTCTTCTGCCAGGTTTACGATGAGTTTATTGCGTCGGAAGTCAAGCTGGCTTTGCTGGAGGATTTACCACATGACCATCCGGTTACAATCGTCGAGGCTGCCGGGAGCGGCGATGAGAAAGTTGTGACAGTGCCTCTAGTCGAACTTGATCAAACGGCCACATTAAGCAATCTTACTAGTGTTTACATACCCCCAGTAGAGGAAACAGAATTAAATCATCAATTTTTCCGGCTGCGGGAAGTGATTGCAGAACTAAGAGGACCTAACGGATGTCCATGGGATAGAAAACAAACACATGAGTCGCTGCGGAAATATCTATTAGAAGAAGCATATGAATTCATCGAAGCGGTAAATATGGAAGATGATGAAGCTATGGTGGAAGAAATCGGGGATGTCCTCCTGCAAGTGATGCTTCATAGCCAAATTGGAGAAGATGAAGGATTTTTTACTATCGATGACGTAATAAATACTATAACAACCAAAATGATCCGCAGACATCCCCATGTGTTTGGCGATGTGAAGGCGGATACTGCTGAAGATGTTGTGCAGAATTGGGAACAAATCAAAAAACAAGAAAAAGGAGAAGCGGCAACATCTTTCTTAGATGGCATCCCGAGTGATCTCCCTCAATTGCTCCAATCAGAAGAACTACAAAAAAAAGCGGCAAAAAAGGGCTTTGACTGGGATAGTGTTGAACCTATTTGGGCCAAGGTAGAAGAGGAATTGGGAGAATGGAAACGGGCCATTGATACAGGGAGCCTAGAGGAAATGGAAAAGGAAGGCGGAGATGTCTTATTTGCCATTGTAAACCTTGCCAGATATTATAAGATTAATCCGGAAATTGCCTTGAGCCGGACCAACCAGAAATTCAAATCAAGATTTGCTTATATAGAACAAAGAGCTGCAGAAATACAAAAGGACATGGATGACATGACCCTTGAGGAAATGGATGGCTATTGGAATGAAGCGAAACAATCTGAATAAGAATATGAAAAAAGGAAGTGACAATTAATTTATGCGTTTAGATAAATTTTTGAAAATCTCTCGTCTCATCAAAAGGAGAACTCTTGCTAAAGAAGTGGCCGATCAGGGGAGGATCACCATCAATGGAAACCAAGCGAAAGCTGCTTCCAATGTTAATGTCGGCGATGAATTGACGATTCAATTCGGCCAAAAACTGTTAACGATTCAAATTGAATCCCTGAGAGAGACGGTCAAGAAAGACGAGGCTGCTTCACTGTATAAAGTGAAAAACGAGGAAGAAGTTAACGCCAGTCGTTAATCGGGTATCATCTGAATAATACGAGGAATGTGCGTGTTCTAATCTTGTCCCTCCCTTCATAAATTGATAATGATAAAGGGAGGGCTGCAAAATGAATTATTATGAGAAAGATCCTTCGATTCGTCCCCAAATTGAACACCATATTAAAATGAACAATAGAAAGAGTCTGGAAATATCCGGGGTAAAAGAGGTAGATAGTTTCGATAATGAAGAGTTTCTTCTTCAAACAGTCATGGGTTATTTGATTGTCCGCGGAGAAAATCTGCAGATGAAGAACCTTGATGTTGGAGAAGGGAATGTTTCCATCAAGGGGAAGATTTTTGAACTCTCTTATTTGGACGAACAGCATGGAGAGAAAGCTAAAGGACTCTTTAGCAAGCTGTTTAAATGACACTTACGGTTCAGTTCACAACCATTCTTACCATGATAGCCGGCGGAATATACCTCGGCGCGGCTATCGATACATTCCGAAGATTTGAGACGGTATGGAAGCGAAGAGTCTTCTTTTCATATGCTGTGGAAATCGGATTCTGGCTTCTTCAAACATTGGTTTTGTTTTATCTACTGTTTAGGATGAATCAAGGGGAATTACGCCTGTATATTCTTCTGGCGCTTATTTGCGGATTCTCTATGTATAAAGCTCTTTTGGAAGTTATCTACAAAAGAGGGCTGGAGTTATTGATCGGGTTGATCATTTCTATTTCCCGCTTTTTCTATAGACTTGGGCAGCTGATGATTGTCCGGCCTGTTATCGCCCTTGTAAGGCTGTTGATGTATCTGGCGATCGGAATTTGGACATGCATTGTCTGGATTGTCTGGACCATTTTGAGAGTCCTGTTTTATCCGTTTAAGCTGATAGCGAGAATGATATGGTATTTGATTCCGGCAAATATAAAAAAATACCTCCACAATCTTGCAGGATTTTATAGTAGAATAAAGAATACAGTAATTAAATGGGTGAGGATGATAATGAAAAAAAGGAGGTAGTCTACAGGTGCCTGGAAGACAAAAAGCTGTAGCAAAAATTGATTCTAGTTACGTTAAGCAGTATGATGCTTATGTAGAAAGACAGAAAAAGAAGAAGAAACGACTATACCGCCGCCTCATGCTATTTTCCTTATTGATGGTTGTGATGATAGCGAGTTTGACTGTCTATCACTTCAAACAACGTACTCTTCTTGCCGAAAAACAGGAACAGTATGAGCAGTTGGAAAACAAGATGACTTCTTTGAAAGAAGAGGAGAAGGATTTGAAAGAAGAAGTACAGCTGTTGCAGGATGAAGAGTATGTATTGGAGATTGCCAGAACCAATTATTTCTTCTCGAAGGAAGGGGAATTGATCTTTAAACTTCCAGAAGAAAATCCGTCTTATTGACACGCTTTTTATTGCTTATATATAATATAAAAGTAGGATATCTTTAAAATTCTAAGGAGGAGCATTTTTTTTATGTCAATCGAAGTAGGCAGCAAGGTGCAGGGTAAGGTAACAGGTATAACTAATTTTGGAGCATTTGTTGAACTGCCTGGTGGTTCAACAGGTTTGGTTCATATTAGTGAAGTTGCCGATAACTATGTTAAAGACATTAATGAACATTTGACTGTTGGCGATGAAGTGACAGTTAAAGTCATTAATGTTGAGAAAGATGGAAAAATCGGATTATCCATCAAAAAGGCGAAAGACAATCCGAATGCTGGACGCCGTAACAGAAATACTAAAAGCAACAACCGCGACCGCAGCGAATCATTTGAATCAAAAATGAATCGTTTCCTGAAGGATTCAGAGGATCGTTTGGCTTCATTGAAAAAGCACACAGAATCTAAACGTGGGGGTCGAGGTGCTAAAAGATAAAACTTGCTGTCTATAGAGAGAGCTATTTTTTGAGAAGAAATGGACCTTATTATATATAATAAAAAAACTGGTGCCCTGCATGTCATTATGTCAGGCACCAGTTTTTTTATCTTAACTGTCAGCAATAGAAAAAAGAGACGATCGAAGTGATCATCTCTCTCATGGCACAAGATACAAATCCCATGCGTATTCTTTTAGTAGCGGCGGAGGGGATCGAACCCCCGACCTCACGGGTATGAACCGTACGCTCTCGCCAGCTGAGCTACACCGCCATCATCATCCCGAATTGGGAATCAAAAACCTCATAAGACCAATGAGGCAACAAAAAATATAATACAATAGCACAAGATTTATGTCAATAGAAAATCATAAAGTCTGAAAAAACCAAAAACAATATTGGTTGCTAAAAACTGTTACCATTTAAAAAAGCATAAACTGCGGCGTAACTTTAGTGTGACTTCCTTCCATCCTTTTCGAATTGAGTGGTAGTCCAGCGCTGCGGAAAAATACTCTCTTTCCGTGGGGAACGCTTCAGCTTCCTCGCGAGCAAAAACCGCTCACTGCGGGATCTTCATACTGTTCCTTTCCCACTGGAGTCTCGCATTTTTCCTTCGCTTTGGATAGAACTTCTGATTAAGTGGGAAGTGGTCCTAAATTTATTTAGCATGGGATATCCCTAACCAAAATTCAGAAAATATCTAACAGCGAAGGCAGAACACGCAGACTCCTGTGGGAACAGCAAAGGTCTTCGATGGGGCGAGTAATCGCAGTCCCAAAGGTCTTCGATGGGGCGAGTAATCGCAGTCCCAAAGGTCTTCGATGGGGCGAGTAATCGCAGTCCCAAAGGTCTTCGATGGGGCGAGTAATCGCAGTCCCAAAGGTCTTCGATGGGGCGAGTAATCGCAGTCCCACGAGTCTAAAGACCCCGCAAGAAGCTCTTTTTGCTGATGAGGAGGCTGAGGCCGTCCCCATGGAAAGCGAAGTGTTCTGCCGCAGCGANGCAGCCTGGTAAGAAGCAAATGCATCTTCTCCGATTAACTTATCTAAAAACGGCAAGTTTGCAATAACAACGAAGATAGAACCGAAAATGATGAATGGTAGTGCGACCATAAAGCCATTACGCAAAGCTGTTAAATAGCGGTTGTTGTTCAACTTGTCCGCAATTGGCATTAATATATTTTCAAGAATTTCCATAAATCTGTTCATGGCTTAACTCTCCCCCTCGAAGGTTTCTCTATTTTTCACCCATAAGCTCTAAAGCTTTGTTAAGTACTGCTTCTCCGTCGACTCTTCCGTAAGAGACAGGATCGATAACATCCAATGGAATGCCGACTTCTTCTGCAGTTTTAGAGAACTTCTTCTTCATGAATCTCATTTGAGGTCCAATTAATAGTACATCGGCTCTCTCCATCTCTTTTGGTGCCTTATCTTGTGCGACCGCCCAAATTTCAGCGTCGATTCCTTTTTTCTCAGCTGCTTCTTTCATTTTGGACACCAATAGGCTTGTAGACATACCTGCTGAACATGCTAGTAATATATGTTTCATTAAAAATTCCTCCTTAGAATGTTAAAAAGTTATTGTTTGTTCTTGCTTAACTACATTGTAGTTTACAACCGCTTTCATCTACACACATTGTTTTTCCGTTGCCCAACGGAAATGATTGCGGTTTCAATAAAGAGGAAGAGGAACTAATGAAGAGGAACTATGAACTGTGACATAACTAACTTCATTTAACGGGACTTCCTTCCATCCTTTTCTGATTGAGTGGTAGTCCAACGCTGCGGAAAAATACTCGCTTTCCGTGGGGAACGCTTCAGCCAGGGTACTACTTGGGTGGGCTCCTTTGCTCCCTTGCGTCGAGGAAGCTTACTACGAAGCGATACTAGAAGACGCAGACGCATCACTGCGGGGTCTTCAGACTGTTCCTTTCCCACTGGAGTCTCGCATTTTTCCTCCGCTTTGAATAGAACCTCTGATCAAATGGGAAGTGGTCCTAAATTTGTTTAACATGGGTATTCCTTAACCAAAATTCAGCAAATCCCTAACAGCGAAGGCAGAACACGCAGACTCCTGTGGGAACAGCAAAGGTCTTCGATGGGGCGAGTAATCGCAGTCCCAAAGGTCTTCGATGGGGCGAGTAATCGCAGTCCCAAAGGTCTTCGATGGGGCGAGTAATCGCAGTCCCAAAGGTCTTCGATGGGGCGAGTAATCGCAGTCCCACGAGTCCGAAGATCCCGGAGAAGCGCTTTTTGCTTCTGAGGAAGCTGAGGCCATGCCCGCGGAAAGCGAAGTGTTCTGCCGCAGCGGCTTCATACCACTCATTTGTAGGAAGGCTCACTAAGGCTGAGTTTCACTTTACAAGGTTACTGAAAGCAAATTTAGAATCAAGAACGGTTGGTACATTGATTAGAAAGGAAGGAATGGGCGAATGATTTGTTTGGTGAGACATGGAGAAACGGATTGGAACTTGCAAGGCAAGCTGCAAGGGGAGACAGACATTCCCTTAAACGAAACAGGCATACAGCAGGCAGAGGAATGCCGGGAATATTTTAAAGAAGCAAAAATTGACAGAGTAATCGCCTCCCCTCTGACAAGAGCGAAGCAGACAGCTGACATTATTAACAAAGAATTAGCAAAGCCAATCGAAATAATGGAGGAGTTCAGGGAAAGATCATTCGGTGTTGCGGAAGGTATGCCGATGGATGAACGAGAACACTTGTATCCAGACCGGAATTACCCTGGACAAGAAGACTTCGAAGCTTTCAGAAACCGAGTAATGGCAGGAATCAATAAGGTAACAGAAAGATATCTGGACGAAGAGTTATTGCTCGTCGCCCATGGCGGAGTTATCAATGTTATCTTGTCGACGATTTCCAACGGCCAAATCGGATCGGGGAAAACAAAACTGATCAACGCATGCATAAGCAATATTCAACTTTTGAAAGAAGGATGGAAAGTACACGATTATAACCAGACAACCCACCTGTCAAAATTTAAAATGAAATAAGTTTAAAAAACGACAAGTATTCGCTGCAGTCTGATTTCCTGCTGCCGGACACTTGTCGTTTTTACCTGCATTGCAGGAACAGACAGTTTGCCATCATTCTTTCCGCGCGGTATTTGGTGACGGGAACCCTTGTCCGACAGCAGCGTGTCTGATTTGTGGAAATCGACAGGCGATTGCTCCCCCTTTCCCCAATTATGTAGAAATGGGCTTCCAATACCTGAAAGTAGTCGAACGGTTTTTATGAATCCTTCTGTTGTTTTGACAAAATATTGAGACAACTTGTGTTTCAATAGATAGCACAATAGAAAAGCAAGAAGGAGTGGTGGGGAATGATAGAATCAGCTACAAGTCAAGAGTCCAAGTCCTTGTTGGCAGGTAGAAAAAGTCTCGAGAGGTTGAAGCGGAAGTCCGGAGAGAAGGCGAAGTTGTTCTTCCTGGAGAAAGGCTGGCTGTTGATCATAGTCGGTTTTTTACTAGGACGAGCAGTTATCCTTTCTTCCATGTCGCCTTTTGCCCTTTCTTTTCTCGCTTCAGTGTGGTTTATCCGTAAGGAAAAATCATTCAAAGTTATGCTTGCATTACTTGCGGGAGCGGCTAGCTATCAATGGCAGCACTCCCTGTATGTATTGTCGGCGATGGTCCTGTTCATTTTTGCTGCCGCAGCATTTAAAAATGTAAAGAACCAACAATGGCTGCTGCCTGCTCTTGTGTTTATATCCAGTATTATTCCGCGCATAACCGGATATTCCATCATGGACAACTTAACTTTATACGAATATATGCTTGTCACAGTCGAGGGTGTGCTGAGTGCGGTGCTGGTACTTATCTTTATGCAGAGTGTTCCGCTATTATCACCTAAAAGATACAAACCTGCATTAAAGAATGAAGAAATAGTCTGCATGATTATTTTGCTGGCCTCTGTACTGACAGGAACAATCGGCTGGGAAATTCAAGGTGCGTCGATTGAGCAAGTTTCATCGCGTTATCTGGTATTATGGCTCTCCTATGTCGGGGGAGCCGCTATCGGTTCAACTGTAGGCGTGGTAGCGGGTTTGATATTGAGTCTGGCCAATGTTGCGAGCCTGTACCAGATGAGTCTGCTTGCATTTTCCGGCCTGCTGGGAGGATTGCTTAAAGAAGGGAGAAAAATCGGGGTCAGTATCGGGTTAATTATCGGAACCTTACTGATTGGCGTCTATGGAGAAGGACTGGATGCTCTGCTTCCTTCTTTGATGGAATCATTAGTGGCGGTTTTCTTGTTCTTATGCACACCTGAGAGCTGGGTGAAAAAGCTATCCAGGTTTATACCTGGGACGAATGAACACTCTCAGCAACAAGAACAGTACATGCAAAAGGTAAGGGACGTGACTGCAAGCAGGGTGGAGCAGTTTTCCAATGTATTTCAGGCATTATCGAAAAGTTTCAGCAACCAGTCTGATGTACCGCTTGAGGAAGAAGAAATAAAAGAAACAGATTTTTTTCTCAGCAATATTACTGAAAAGACCTGTCAGACTTGTTTTAAGAAAGATAAATGCTGGGCTAAGAATTTTGAAGAAACTTATGGGTTGATGACAGATTTGAAGAATGACATGGAGTCCAGCCATCCACCGAACAAAATTCTCCAAAGGAGGTTGGAAAGCCATTGTGTGAAGGCTGGTAAGGTAAGAGAAACAATGAAACATGAACTCTCTTTTTATGAAGCTAATAAAAAACTGAAAAGGCAGGTCACAGAAAGCAGGAGGTTTGTAGCCGATCAATTACTGGGAGTGTCAGAGGTGATGGGAGACTTCGCCAAAGAAATACTAAAGGAAAGGGAGCACCACGAGCAGCACGAAGTGGAAATCGTGGCCTCCTTGACGCATATGGGGATAGAGATTGAAAAGCTTGATATTTATAGTGTGGAAAAAGGGAAAATCGACATAGAAATGCAACTTGTTTTTCGCCATTATCATGGGGAAGGAGCGAAATTGATAGCGCCACTTCTTTCCGATATTTTGAAAGAAACGGTGATCGTCAAATCGGAAGAGATATCTGCGTTTCCAAATGGAGAATGTTATTTGGCGTTTGGTTCTGCCAAAAAGTATGTGATTGAAACAGGGGTGGCCCATGCCGCGAAAGGGGGAGGTTTCGTCTCCGGAGACAGTTACTCGACAATAGAATTAGGAGCAGGAAAATATGCGATGGCGATAAGTGATGGAATGGGCAATGGGCAACGTGCTCATGAAGAAAGCACGGAAACTCTCCGGCTTCTGCATCAAATACTCCAATCGGGAATCCAAGAACAAATCGCCATTAAATCGATCAATTCTATTCTTTCTCTACGAACGAATGAAGAGATCTTTTCTACCCTGGATCTGGCGGTGATCGATCTCCATAGTGCGACTGCCCAGTTTTTAAAGATCGGCAGTACGCCAAGCTTCATTAAAAGGGGGAAACAATTTCATAAAGTGGAGGCAAGCAATCTTCCAATAGGCATTATTCGGGACTTTGAAGTAGAGGTGGTCAGTGAACAGTTAAAAGAGGGAGACTACTTGATTATGATGAGTGACGGAATATTTGAAGGACCGAAGTACGTGGAGAATGTGGATGTTTGGATGAAGCGGAAGCTGAATGAGTTGGAAACGGACGACCCTCAAGCGATTGCCGATATTATTCTGGAAGAAGTGGTGCGAAACCGGGAAGGAGAGATAGAAGACGACATGACCGTTCTGGTTGCCAAAATTGACATCAACCAGCCGAAATGGGCTGCATTTCCTGCTTTTAAGCAGCATGCCTGATAAACAAAGATGGCTGAATATCTCTTGATTAGAAAGGTATAAATCTAATCCCTGTTGGTGATGATGGTAATACTTTCAAGGAAGAAAACCATAGCTTCACATAAACAGGGAGGTATTAATCATGAAGAAGGGGACGCTGAAACAAATATTATTAATTACAGATGGTTGTTCCAATAAGGGGGAAGACCCAGCAGCGGTCGCAGCGCTAGCCTTCCAACAGGGGATCACGGTCAATGTGATTGGCATACTCGAAGATGACCAGAGAGAGGAAGACGCTGGGTTAAAAGAAGTGGAAGCAATCTCTTTATCAGGGGGCGGAGTGAGTCAAATCGTGTACAGGGAAGCTTTGTCGCAAACTGTCCAGACGGTTACGAAACAAGCTATGACACAAACGTTACAAGGGGTGGTCAATCAAGAGCTGAAACAAATCCTCGGTCCAGGTCAAAGCTTGGAGGAATTACCTCCCGAACAGCGTGGGGAAGTAATGGAAGTGGTAGAAGACCTTGGTGAAACCTGCGATTTGGAAGTCCTTGTATTAGTAGATACAAGTGCGAGTATGAGTAATAAACTCCAGGCTGTAAAAGAGTCATTGATCGATTTGTCGGTGAGTTTGAACGCGCGCATCGGCAGGAACCGTTTTTCTATATTTGCTTTTCCGGGAAAGAAAAAGAACATCTCGAAGGTGTTGGACTGGTCACCAAGGCTGGAATCAGTCTCATCTGTTTTCCCGAAGTTGTCCAGCGGAGGGATTACACCAACGGGCCCTGCTATCAAAGAAGCCATGTTTGAGTTTGGGAAGGCGGGCATGCTAAGGAGTTTCAGGGATGAAAACAAATCAAACATCGAAGAAGCATAGTTTCGATTTAAAGCCAGGAACACTAATATCCGGGAAATGGCACAACAATCGTTACATGATCATAAAATTACTTGGCCGCGGAGCTATCGGAGCCGTATACTTATGTGAGCACAATGGCCGGAGATCAGCACTGAAAATCAGTGACAAAGGTTCTTCCGTAACAATGGAGGTCAATGTATTGAAATCCTTTCAGAAGGTCCAAGGAAATGACCACCTTGGGCCTTCTTTACTGGATGTAGATGACTGGGTGCTCCCGGGCGGACAGAGGTACTCGTTTTATGTCATGGAATACGTCCATGGGCAACCCTTATCTACTTTTATCAGAACAAGCGGACAAGAGTGGCTGGGCATATTACTTCTTCAGCTGTTGGACGATTTGGAAAAGCTTCATAAAACCGGCTGGGTCTTTGGCGATTTAAAGACAGAAAATTTGATTGTCGCATCACATCCGCCCAGACTGAGATGGATCGATGTGGGAGGAACTACACAAATCGGCAGGTCCATTAAGGAATATACAGAATTCTACGACAGAGGATACTGGCAGATGGGCTCGAGGAAAGCAGAACCTTCTTATGATTTATTTGCTCTTGTGATGGTGATTCTCCAGATTTATTATCCAACAAGATTTGATAAAGGAACAAGTCCGGAAAAAACGCTAATCGATAGGATCAAAAGCACACCCCAACTTGAAAAATATGCTTCTTGGATGAAAAAAGGTTTATACGGCAAGTACACTTCAAGCGGCGAAATGAGAAGGGAGTTGTCGGCGTTGTTAATGGATAAACCCAAGACATCTGTAAACTCGGCACCAGCTTCCAGAACCGCTAATCGGAAGGCACAGCAAAAAAATAAAAGCCATCCCGTTATGGAGACTGTCTGTATTTTAGCGGTAGTCATGTTGTTTTACTTCTTCTATTTGTTGTTTGCTTAAATGAGCAGTTATTCCTTTTACAGACGCCAATTGGAAGTGTTAGGATGAAGAGGGTCGTATTTGAATTATACGTATGGAGTTGGAGAAAACGTGGAAGTAAAAGTGAATAATTTCGCCCGAAAACATCAATTATTCCATGAAGGTGCAACAGTTCTGGTCGGTGTATCCGGTGGACCTGATTCGATGGCCTTGCTTCATTATTTGGCAGAAGCCCGAACTTCCTGGAAGTTACGGTTGATTGCATTATCGGTCGACCATGGATTGAGGGGAGATCAGGCAAAAGAGGATGTAGACTTTGTAGAAGCGATTTGCAAACAATGGAATATTGAATTTGTTGGAACCTTTTTGGATGTGCCTTCGTATAAAAAGAAATACGGTAAGGGGACACAGGTTTCAGCAAGAGAAATGCGCTATCATTTTTTCGGAAAACAAATGAAAAAGTTTAAAGCAGATTACCTGGCCCTTGGACATCATGGAGATGATCAAGTGGAGACGATGGTCATGCGCCTTGTCCGGGGAACAAACCCATCATCTTTAACCGGAATTCCGATCAAACGTGATTTTGCCGGCGGGTCGATTGTTCGCCCTTTTCTTTGTCTTTCAAAGGATGAGATTGGTGAATACTGCCGGTTACATGGAATAAATCCGCGCATAGATCCATCAAACGAGGAAGACAATTATACCAGGAATTTTTATCGTCTACATATCGTTCCATTATTAAAAAAGCAAAATCCCAATCTTATGCACCACATGCAGCGGTTGAGTGAGTCGATGACACAGGATGATATGTTTATGCAGATGGAAGCAGAAAAAGCCATGAATAAATCTGTGCTTTTTGATGAAAAACAGAAGAAAGCCAGATTATCTATAAAAATGTTCCGGGGTATTCCCCTCGCTTTACAAAGGCGGGCCTTTCATCTAATATTAAATTATCTATACCAATCCGTTCCAGCAGATCTTTCTTATATACATGAGGAACAGTTTTTTGGACTTCTCCACAGCCCTAAACCGAATATAACGGTGGATTTTCCCTCAGGTTTAATCATTTCCAAAGCATATGAAGAAATCACTTTTTCCTTTGAGAACGTTAAACCTATCGATTTTTACATAACTCTTAGTGTCCCGGGTGAAGCTGTATTACCCGATGGATCTATTATCTCGGCTTCCATTACGGATTGCCCGGTAGATAATAAAGGGACCGCTTTTGTATGTGAATTGGAAAACATAACACTGCCCTTAATCATCCGATCCAGGAAACAGGGGGACAGGATGAAAATCAAGGGTATGAAGGGCAGAAAGAAACTAAAAGATATCTTTATCGATGAAAAGATTCCCATGGAGTTAAGAGAAAAATGGCCTGTTGTGACAGACGCCGAAGGAGAAATACTTTGGTTGGCGGGATTGAAAAAAGGCATTGTGAATGGAAATGAAGAATCCAGGAAATTTCTTCAATTAAACTATAAAAAGAAGAGCGATATGTAGGAGGATCAAGGGATGCATAACGACATTGAGAAAGTATTGTTCAGCCAGCAGGATATTGAAGAAAAGTGTAAAGAACTAGGAGCACGTTTAACAGAAGAATATGAGGGGAAATTCCCATTAGCAGTCGGTGTTTTGAAAGGTGCAATGCCGTTCATGTCAGACGTGCTTCGTTACATGGACACATATCTTGAAATGGACTTCATGGACATTTCCAGCTATGGCGGTGAAATGAGGTCTTCAGGTGAAGTGAAAATCATCAAAGATTTGGACACAAAGGTAGAAGGCAGAGACTTGTTGATTATTGAAGATATTATCGACAGCGGTCTTACTCTCAGCTACTTGGTCGACTTGTTTAAGTACAGAAAGGCCAATTCAATAAAGATTGTCACACTGTTAGACAAGCCGGAAGGACGCACGGTGGACATCAAAGCCGATGTAGTCGGTTTCCAAGTACCGAATGAATTCGTGGTTGGATATGGTTTGGATTATCAAGAGAGATACCGTAACTTACCTTATATCGGAGTGTTGAAACCAAGGGTGTACGGTGGCGAAGAATAAAACCTGAGTTACCGGCCGTGTATGGCCACTTGCTGGTCGATATTATTACAGAATGTATTTACAGGTATGGCTGTCAAAAAAAAGACATATCTTAAAAGGGTAATTAGTTGTATTGGTTCTTTTTAATATGGTACTATTTACTATAGTTTTCTCGCTTGGGAGGAGGTAGGCAATGAACCGAGTATTTCGGAACGTCATTTTTTATTTCCTGATATTCCTTGTTGTTATAGGAGTCGTGGGAGTATTTAATGGACAGAACAATCAAGAAACAGAATATGATGTAAATGAATTCATGCAGGCGCTTAGCAATGGTGAGATTTCGGATTTGACAATGCAGCCATCAAATGGTGTTATTCGCATCACTGGTGAAGTTGCTGAGGATGAAACGTTTGTAACCAATGTGCCTGACAATCCTGAAGTCGTTGCTTCTATAACAAATCAGGCAACAGAGCAGGGAATTCTGAATGTTGAAGAAGAGGAACAGCCAAGCGGATGGGTGACATTCCTTACCACAATGATTCCGTTTGTTATTATATTTATTTTATTCTTCTTCCTGCTTAACCAAGCACAAGGCGGCGGCAGCCGGGTGATGAACTTTGGTAAGAGTAAAGCGAAGCTTTACAGTGAAGAGAAGAAGAAGGTTAGATTTAAAGATGTAGCAGGTGCAGACGAAGAAAAACAAGAACTTGTCGAGGTCGTCGATTTCTTGAAGGATCCACGTAAGTTCTCTGTTATCGGCGCCAGAATTCCAAAAGGGGTTCTATTAGTTGGACCTCCTGGTACTGGTAAGACCTTGCTTGCGCAGGCTGTAGCCGGAGAAGCAGGTGTGCCTTTCTTTTCCATCAGTGGTTCAGATTTCGTGGAAATGTTTGTAGGTGTCGGTGCATCCCGTGTACGTGACCTGTTTGAAAATGCCAAGAAGAACGCCCCGTGTATCATCTTTATAGACGAGATTGATGCGGTTGGTAGACAGCGTGGAGCCGGTGTAGGCGGCGGACACGATGAACGTGAACAGACATTGAACCAATTGCTGGTTGAAATGGATGGTTTCGGCGAGAATGAGGGAATTATCATCATCGCTGCGACGAACCGTCCGGATATTCTCGATCCGGCCTTGCTGCGTCCCGGCCGATTCGATCGTCAGATTACGGTGGATCGTCCAGACCTTAAGGGAAGAGAAGAAGTACTTAAAGTACATGCAAGAAACAAACCATTGGATGACTCCGTGGACCTTAAGACAATTGCTATGCGTACACCTGGATTCTCCGGGGCCGATTTGGAGAATCTCCTTAATGAGGCTGCGTTGGTTGCTGCCAGAAGTGACCGAGAGAAAATCGGTATGGAGCACGTAGATGAAGCGATTGACCGGGTCATCGCAGGTCCTGCCAAGAAGAGCAGGGTTATATCTGAAAAAGAACGCAACATTGTTGCTTACCATGAGAGTGGTCATACTATTATCGGTATGGTATTGGATGACGCTGACATGGTTCACAAGGTTACCATTGTTCCGCGCGGACAAGCCGGCGGCTATGCAGTAATGCTTCCGAGGGAAGATCGTTACTTCATGACAAAACCTGAATTGCTCGATAAGATAACTGGTTTGCTGGGCGGTCGTGTATCAGAGGAAATCATCTTCGGTGAAGTAAGTACCGGCGCACATAATGATTTCCAACGTGCAACCAATATTGCCCGCAAGATGGTTACTGAATATGGTATGAGTGACAAGATTGGGCCATTGCAATTCGGAAGCTCCGGTGGGCAAGTATTCCTTGGTAGAGATATGCAGAATGAACCAACATACAGTGATGCTATTGCTTACGAAATTGACCAAGAAGTGCAGAACTTCATCAATCAATGTTACGTTAGAGCGAAGCAGATCCTGACTGAAAATAAAGATAAACTTGAGTTGGTAGCTAAAACGTTGCTTGAAGTGGAAACTCTCGATGCTGGTCAAATCAAATCCCTGTTTGAAGAGGGGAAAATGCCTGATCCCGTCATTTCTGAACAAGATGGAGAAAGGTCAGCAGACCAGGCGGTCGATGACAGTGATGTGAAAGTGAATATCCAAAAAAGAGAAGAAGAAAATACTTCTCAAGAAACTCAAGACTCTGGTCAAGATAAAAAAGAATAATCCAAATGGCGCCTTCTCTGTCTTTCTGACCGGGAAGGCGTTTTTTGAGTGTATTCTCCTTTTGTTATAAGTCTGTTTGATTGGATACAAGCTCTGATGTGAATATAATAAAATAGGAGATAAAGCAAATGAATAGGAATGCTAAGGTAAGAAATGAAACGATCATGCACGGGTATTGTGCCATTGCTGAAAAGGACGTGTGAAATAAATGATTTTTGTTTTGGATGTAGGGAATACCAATACTGTATTAGGCGTATTTGCCAGCGAGGAATTGAAGTATCAGTGGCGGATTAAAACGGATCGATACAAAACAGAAGATGAGTTTGCCATGCTTATTAAATCCCTGCTTGAACATGAAGGAATTACTTTTTCCGACATTAAAGGAGTGATTATTTCTTCAGTTGTACCGCCGATCATGAATGCTTTAGACCGCATGTGCCGTAACTACTTTCATAAACAACCGATGATTATTGGCAGTTCGGAAGTGGATAACTTATTAGACATGAAATACCCTAATCCTGCTGAGATAGGTGCTGACAGAATCGTAAATGCGGTTGGGGCTATTGAAGAGTATGGTTCACCGCTTGTCATTATTGATTTTGGTACTGCGACAACTTACTGTTATATTAACGAAGCGAAAGAGTATGTCGGGGGTGCGATTGCTCCAGGCATAAATATCTCGATGGAAGCTTTATACTCGAATGCGGCGAAGCTGCCCAAAATAGAAATAAAAAGGCCGGAAAGCGTAGTCGGTTCATCTACAGTCGAGGCCATGCAGTCGGGAGTCTACTTTGGGTACATCGGCCAAGTGGATGAAGTGGTACGACGGTTGAAAAAGGAGTCCGAAACAGATGTCAAGGTTGTAGCAACCGGTGGTCTTGCTCCGTTAATAGGCCATGACTCTGCCACAATCGATATTATAGATCCTTCATTGACGCTGAAGGGACTTTATTTAATTTATAAACACAATGAGAACAAACCACGATTTAAAGGAGAATGATGGATAATGAACGACTATTTAATCAAGGCCACGGCTTTTAAAGGTATGGTAAGAGCCTATGCAATTACCTCTACAGACACAGTGGAAGAAGCAAGAAGAAGGCATGATACTTTTGCCACTGCTTCAGCGGCTTTAGGCAGAACAATAACCATTACGGCAATGATGGGTGCGATGTTGAAAGGAAATGACAAGCTGACTGTCAAATTGGAAGGAGACGGTCCAGTCGGCCCAATTATCGCTGATGGCAATGCCAAGGGAGAAGTTAGAGGCTATATTACGAATCCTCATGTCGATTTTGATTTGAATGAAAAAGGAAAACTAGACGTAGCCAGGGCTGTTGGGACCCAAGGTAGTTTGAGTATCGTCAAAGACTTGGGAATGAAGGAGAATTTCACGGGACAAGTACCAATAGTCTCCGGAGAAGTCGGGGAAGACTTTACGTATTACTTTGCAAATTCTGAGCAGATACCGTCTGCGGTTGGAGCGGGAGTTTTGGTGAACCCTGACCATACCATCCTTGCATCGGGCGGTTTCATTCTGCAAGTAATGCCCGGTGCCGACGATGGGACAATTGATTTATTGGAAGAACGGATTAACTCGATTCCGCCAATCTCCAGTCTTGTCAGAGATGGAAATACCCCTGAAGAAATACTGGAAAAGCTAATTGGAGAAGAAAATTTAAAGATACATGAGAAGCTGCCAGTACAGTTCCAGTGTCATTGTTCCAAAGAACGTGTGGAAAATGCGTTGAAAAGCCTCGGCAATGAAGAAATAGACAAAATGATTAAAGAAGATAATGGAGCAGAAGCCACATGCCACTTTTGTAATGAACAATACACATTCGACGCAGAAGAACTCCAGCAATTAAAATCTGAATAAACTAATACAGCGGGAGCGACCTGCTTTCGCTGTATTTTATTTGTTCTATAGGCAGGAATTCTTGAATGCTTTTCGAAGTATATAGGGTGGCGGAATTGTAATAGTCAGCTCAACAACGGGAATATCGGTTTAGGGTCAAATATGTCAATAGTGAAAAAAGTCTGTTAATTGTCAGCGAATTGGTTGACTTTTTACAATTTTTTCATTAAAGTGAGTTCAAAACCTATAAAAATACTTGGAATTGGGAGTGGATTAAATGAAAGCAGTACAATCAATCGCAGAATTAATTGGCAATACCCCAATCGTAAAGCTTAATCGTACATCCGGAGACGATGGGGCAGAGATCTACGCAAAATTGGAGTTCATGAATCCCGGCAGTTCCGTTAAAGACCGGATTGCACTAGCAATGGTTGAAGCAGCTGAAGAAGATGGGCTGCTTAAAGAGGGAGATACAATTATCGAGCCTACCAGCGGGAATACAGGTATCGGGCTTGCTTTGGTCGCCGCTATTAAAGGTTACAAGGCAATCCTTGTTATGCCTGATACGATGAGTATGGAACGCCGTAACCTGCTTCGTGCGTATGGGGCAGAACTTGTGCTCACCCCAGGAGCAGACGGAATGAAGGGTGCCATTAAGAAAGCGGAAGAGCTTCAAAAAGAAAATGGCTACTTCATGCCACAGCAGTTTAATAACGTTGCAAATCCGGCTGTTCATGCCCGTACGACCGGTAAGGAAATTATCCAGCAAATGGGCGATCAATTGGATGCCTTTGTTTCCGGAATAGGAACTGGAGGTACTATTACCGGAGCTGGGAAAGTACTTAAAGAAAAATATGAAGACATCAAAATTTATGCAGTCGAGCCAGAAGGTTCTGCTGTTTTGTCCGGAGGCAGCCCCGGCCCTCATAAAATTCAGGGAATTGGCGCCGGATTCGTTCCAGAAGTTTTGGATACAGAAGTATATGACGAAGTGATTAAAGTAAGCAATGATGAAGCATACGCGGCAGCACGTGAAGCTGCTCGTAAAGATGGACTCTTGGGTGGCGTATCCTCTGGAGCTGCCATTCATGCTGCTAAACAAGTGGCAAAGCAACTAGGAAAAGGCAAAAAAGTGTTGGCTGTTATTCCAAGTAACGGTGAGCGTTACCTTTCTACACCGCTTTATCAGTTTGAAGATAAAGAATAGTTATAAATGAAAGTGAATCCCTCGCATTATTGCGGGGGGTTTTTTCATGGACTTGTTTTCTCGATTAAGGAAGACCATTGATGTAAAATAGAGACAAGATAAGCAGTGGATGGTGACGACAAAATGGCATATTGGTTAAATACTCCCATGAAAAGGTACAACCTCTCCAAGAAAACATTGGTCATGGGCATATTGAATATCACTCCCGATTCCTTTTCGGACGGGGGAAAATATAACGAAATAGAACTGGCTGTGGAGAAAGCAAAGACCATGGAAAACGATGGGGCAGATATCATCGATATTGGAGGAGAATCCACGAGGCCTGGTTTTCAGCCTATTTCAGCAGAAGAAGAGCTTGAACGGATCATTCCAATTATCTCGGCAGTAAAAGATTCAGTCGATATCCCGATTTCCGTAGACACTTATAAAGCGAAGACAGCCAGGGAGGCGATCAAGGCAGGAGCATCGATTATCAATGATATTTGGGGTGCCAAGTATGATCAGGAAATGGCTGCTGTGGCAGCAGAATATGAGGTGCCGATCATTCTCATGCATAACAGGGACAACAAGGATTACCACAACATGCTGGATGATATCGAAGCCGATTTGCAGGAAAGCATCGATATTGCAATCAAAGCAGGTGTTAAAAAAGAGAACATCATTTTAGATCCTGGCATCGGTTTTGCGAAAACGGCAGAAGATAACTTGTTTGTAATGCGCCATATGGAACGGTTCACCAATCTCGGCTATCCGCTGTTACTGGGGACGTCCCGCAAATCGATGATTGGTAAAGTGCTGGATCTGCCTCCTGAAGAAAGAGACGAAGGGACAGGGGCCACCGTCTGTTATGGAATGACGAAAGGCGCTGATATCGTCCGTGTCCATAATGTGAAAATGACAGCAAGAATGACCAGAATGATGGATGCAATGCTTGGAAAAGGGGATGAAATTGATGGATAAAATATATTTGAATAAACTGGCTTTTTACGGCTATCATGGTTTGTTCCCGGAAGAAAACAAACTTGGTCAAAGGTTTTATGTCGATTTGGTCCTGGAACTCGATTTAAAAAAAGCTGGTATGACTGATGAGATGACCGAATCAATTGACTACGGTCATGTATATCAGGTGACAAAACATGTGGTTGAAGGGACCGCGAAGAATCTAGTGGAAAGCGTTGGGGAGGATATTGCGCAGCAACTGTTTGCTTCCTTCCAAAATTTAAAGGCATGCTCCGTTAAAGTGACAAAACCGGATCCACCTATACCGGGTCACTATGAATCAGTCGCAATTGAAATTTACAGGGAGCGTCCATAATGAATACTGCCTATATAGCGCTTGGTTCCAATATATCTCCGCGGATAAAGTATTTAAAAGAGGCTGTCACCTGCCTCGACAGGAACCATTCTGTTTCGGTAACGGCCCAGTCAGAAATTTATGAAACAGCCCCAGTGGGTTATACAGATCAAGGGAATTTTTTGAATATGGTCGTCGAGGTAAATACTACACTTGCCCCTATGGAGCTGTTGAATTTGTGCCAATCCATTGAGAAAGACCATGGAAGGAAAAGGGAAATCAGGTGGGGCCCGCGTACATTGGACCTTGACATTTTGCTCTTTAATCAAGAAAATATTAAAACAGAGCAATTAATTGTTCCCCATCCGAGGATGCACGAACGAGCTTTTGTTTTAATCCCGTTAAATGACATCCATCCCCAAGGAGTCATTCCTGCTCAAAACAATAGCGTTTCAGCAATTCTCGATAAGATGCCGATAGAACATAAAAAGGGAGTAATGAAATGGGAGCCGATGAATGGGGCAGAAGAATAAAAGCCTATCGCAAGCTCAAAGGATATACCCAGGTAAGGTTTGCCCAAACCTTGGGTGTCTCCCTGGCTATTCTGGGAGAAATAGAGCGTGGCATCAGGATGCCTGATGAACGATTGATTAACCATATAGCTAATACGCTGGATATAAGCATAGAAGAACTATCCCCGCACAACCGGGAAAAGAAGGTATGAGATAAACACATTTGAAGGATGATGATCCGTTCCGTTTAAAAGACGAGGAAGTAGTTATAATGGTAATGACTAGCCATTCAGCCTGGCCTTATAGGATGTTGTCTTTTACAATAAATTATAAAATAGGGATAAAGTGTTGAACGTTGACACCTTACAGCTTGTTTTCTATACTAAATACTAGTTATGCTGTCAGTGCCAAACTGGCAGTTTTTTATTGGTATCGGTTTATAGCTCATTAATTATAAATAAATGGAGTGAGAGTGCGATGACAGAAGAATTAAACGACCATATGCGGGTGCGCAGAGAAAAATTGCAGCATTATCGGGAACAAGGCCTTGATCCTTTCGGCAATAAATATGAACGGACACATCTTGCGGAAGATTTAAAAGCTGCTTATGACAGATTCTCCAAAGAAGACTTAGAAGAGAAGGCGATCGAAGTTACGGTGGCTGGACGAATCATGACCAAACGTGGTAAAGGTAAAGCGGGTTTTGCCCACATTCAGGATTTAAGCGGCCAAATTCAATTATATGTAAGGAAGGACAAAGTGGGCGAAGAGTCATATGAGCTTTTCAACACAGCCGACATGGGGGATATTGTAGGAGTGACCGGCACTGTCTTCAAGACTAAAGTTGGCGAACTATCTGTCAAAGCGACCGAGTTCCATATGCTGACTAAATCCTTGCGCCCTCTTCCGGAAAAATTCCATGGATTGAAAGATGTCGAACAACGGTACCGTCAGCGTTATTTGGATTTAATAACTAATCCGACTAGTAAGGAAACATTTATGACGCGTAGTAAAATCATTCAATCGATGCGCCGATACCTGGATGAGAGAGGATTCCTGGAAGTGGAAACCCCAATGATGCATGGAATAGCTGGAGGTGCTTCCGCTCGTCCGTTCATCACTCACCACAATGCTTTGGATATTCCGCTCTATATGAGGATAGCCATTGAGCTCCATTTGAAGAGACTAATCGTTGGTGGAATGGAGAAAGTATATGAAATTGGCCGGGTATTCCGTAATGAAGGGGTATCTACGCGCCATAACCCTGAATTTACTATGTTGGAATTATATGAAGCATATGCAGATTTCCATGATGTGATGGAACTCGTTGAAAATATGGTTGCCCATATTGCCAAAGAAGTTCATGGAACTACTACTGTTACGTATGGAGATCATGAGGTCAATCTGGAACCAACTTGGACTAGGTTGCACATGGTTGATGCCATCAAAGAGTACACCGGTGTAGACTTCTGGGAGATAATGAGCGATGAACAAGCGAAATCTTTAGCTAAAGAACATGGCATTGATATAAAAGATACAATGGAGTTCGGCCATATTGTAAATGAGTTTTTTGAACAAAAAGTGGAAGAGAAGTTGATTCAGCCTACGTTCATATATGGCCACCCAGTTGAGATTTCACCACTTGCTAAGAAAAACCCTGAAGACGAGCGGTTCACAGATCGATTCGAGTTGTTCATCGTAGGGCGTGAACATGCGAATGCTTTCTCTGAGTTGAATGACCCAATTGATCAAAGACAACGGTTCGAGGCTCAGGTTAAAGAGAAAGAACAAGGAAATGATGAGGCTCATGAGATGGATGAAGACTTCCTTGAAGCTCTGGAATATGGAATGCCGCCAACAGGAGGATTAGGTATTGGGATAGATCGTCTGGTGATGCTTCTTACCAATTCACCATCAATTCGTGACGTTTTACTTTTCCCTCAGATGAAGAACAGATAATAGAAAGCAGAAAGGCCGTCCGTCAGGGCGGTCTTTTTTTATGGGCGAAAAACACCAATAAAATAAGCGTGATTAAATGAATGATTGAGGCGGCTGTTACAGGTGGACAGAAAATGCCATTTATTTCTTGAAAAGAAGTGTTGATTTTGGACGGATATCGTGGTAAATTATTAAACGTTGCGTCGCTGAGTCGGTTGCTTTATCAAACAAGTTTTTTACACAGAAAAACTTAAAAAAGCTGTTGACTTAGTCAGTGAATGCATGGTATATTATTTTAGTCGCCAAAAAACAACTCTTTATTAACTAACAACTCATTAAAAAAGTTGTTGACAAAGAATTGGACGGCGTGTTATGATAATTAAGTCGCCTTTTGGACGACAACAACGAAATTTGATCTTTGAAAACTGAACAAAACAATCATTATGTCAAGCAAGAAATGCTAGTCAAGTTTTCGAGCAAGCAAGCTCACATTTTATGGAGAGTTTGATCTTGGCTCAGGACGAACGCTGGCGGCGTGCCTAATACATGCAAGTCGAGCGCGGGAAGCAAGCAATCACCCTTCGGGGTGTGGGCTTGTGGAACGAGCGGCGGACGGGTGAGTAACACGTGGGCAACCTGCCTGTAAGACTGGGATAACCCCGGGAAACCGGGGCTAATACCGGATAACACTTTTCTCTGCATAGAGAAGAGTTGAAAGGCGGCCTTTTGGCTGTCACTTACAGATGGGCCCGCGGCGCATTAGCTAGTTGGTGGGGTAACGGCCTACCAAGGCGACGATGCGTAGCCGACCTGAGAGGGTGATCGGCCACACTGGGACTGAGACACGGCCCAGACTCCTACGGGAGGCAGCAGTAGGGAATCTTCCGCAATGGACGAAAGTCTGACGGAGCAACGCCGCGTGAACGATGAAGGTCTTCGGATCGTAAAGTTCTGTTGTTAGGGAAGAACAAGTACCGTTCAAATAGGGCGGTACCTTGACGGTACCTAACGAGGAAGCCCCGGCTAACTACGTGCCAGCAGCCGCGGTAATACGTAGGGGGCAAGCGTTGTCCGGAATTATTGGGCGTAAAGCGCGCGCAGGCGGTTCCTTAAGTCTGATGTGAAAGCCCACGGCTTAACCGTGGAGGGTCATTGGAAACTGGGGAACTTGAGTACAGAAGAGGAGAGCGGAATTCCACGTGTAGCGGTGAAATGCGTAGATATGTGGAGGAACACCAGTGGCGAAGGCGGCTCTCTGGTCTGTAACTGACGCTGAGGCGCGAAAGCGTGGGGAGCGAACAGGATTAGATACCCTGGTAGTCCACGCCGTAAACGATGAGTGCTAGGTGTTAGGGGGTTTCCGCCCCTTAGTGCTGAAGTTAACGCATTAAGCACTCCGCCTGGGGAGTACGGCCGCAAGGCTGAAACTCAAAAGAATTGACGGGGGCCCGCACAAGCGGTGGAGCATGTGGTTTAATTCGAAGCAACGCGAAGAACCTTACCAGGTCTTGACATCCTCTGCCACTCTTGGAGACAAGAGGTTCCCTTCGGGGACAGAGTGACAGGTGGTGCATGGTTGTCGTCAGCTCGTGTCGTGAGATGTTGGGTTAAGTCCCGCAACGAGCGCAACCCTTGACCTTAGTTGCCAGCATTCAGTTGGGCACTCTAGGGTGACTGCCGGTGACAAACCGGAGGAAGGTGGGGATGACGTCAAATCATCATGCCCCTTATGACCTGGGCTACACACGTGCTACAATGGATGGTACAAAGGGAAGCGAAGCCGCGAGGTGTAGCAAATCCCATAAAACCATTCTCAGTTCGGATTGCAGGCTGCAACTCGCCTGCATGAAGCCGGAATCGCTAGTAATCGCGGATCAGCATGCCGCGGTGAATACGTTCCCGGGCCTTGTACACACCGCCCGTCACACCACGAGAGTTGGCAACACCCGAAGTCGGTGAGGTAACCTTTTGGAGCCAGCCGCCGAAGGTGGGGCCAATGATTGGGGTGAAGTCGTAACAAGGTAGCCGTATCGGAAGGTGCGGCTGGATCACCTCCTTTCTAAGGATAATTGCTCTTCGGAGCAAAAACGAATGGCATAATCGATTGTTTGGTTCAGTTTTGAGGGATTAAAAACCTCAAAAGGATCTTCTGTTAAGAACCGTCACGTCCTGTGACGAACACAGAAGTCACCACCTCGTGTGGAAGCTTGTACCTTGAAAACTAGATAAGAGTAAAATAGGAAGTGAAGGCGACTGAAAAGGAGCTGTAACTAGACTAATACAAGACATCAAACAAAACGTCTTTTCATGTTTAATAGTTAAGTGAAGAAGGGCGCACGGTGGATGCCTTGGCACTAGGAGCCGAAGAAGGACGGGACAAACACCGATATGTCCCGGGGAGCCGTACGTAGGCGTTGATCCGGGAATTTCCGAATGGGGGAACCCACTGTTCGTAATGGAGCAGTACGGTTATCTGAATTCATAGGATAACCGAGGCAGACCCGGGGAACTGAAACATCTCAGTACCCGGAGGAAGAGAAAGCAAATGCGATTTCCCAAGTAGCGGCGAGCGAAACGGAAACAGCCCAAACCAGAAAGCTTGCTTTCTGGGGTTGTAGGACACTCCATCGGAGTTACCAAGAAATGGTTTAAACGAATCGATCTGGAACGATCAGCCGAAGAAGGTAAGAGCCCTGTAGTTGAAAAGCCGTTTCCTCCGGAGTGGATCCTGAGTACGGCGGAACACGAGGAATTCCGTCGGAATCCGGGAGGACCATCTCCCAAGGCTAAATACTCCCTAGTGACCGATAGTGAACCAGTACCGTGAGGGAAAGGTGAAAAGCACCCCGGGAGGGGAGTGAAATAGAACCTGAAACCGTGTGCCTACAAGTAGTCGAAGCCCGTTAATGGGTAACGGCGTGCCTTTTGTAGAATGAACCGGCGAGTTACGATCACCTGCAAGGTTAAGTCGCATAGACGGAGCCGCAGCGAAAGCGAGTCTGAACAGGGCGCCTGTAGTAGTTGGTCGTAGACCCGAAACCGTGTGATCTACCCATGTCCAGGGTGAAGGTCAGGTAACACTGACTGGAGGCCCGAACCCACGCGTGTTGAAAAACGCGGGGATGAGGTGTGGGTAGGGGTGAAATGCCAATCGAACACGGAGATAGCTGGTTCTCTCCGAAATAGCTTTAGGGCTAGCCTCAAGAGTTGAGTACTGGAGGTAGAGCACTGATTGGACTAGGGGCCCTCATCGGGTTACCGAATTCAGTCAAACTCCGAATGCCAGCTACTCGATCTTGGGAGTCAGACTATGGGTGATAAGGTTCATAGTCGAAAGGGAAACAGCCCAGACCGCCAGCTAAGGTCCCAAAGTATACGTTAAGTGGAAAAGGATGTGGAGTTGCTTAGACAACCAGGATGTTGGCTTAGAAGCAGCCATCATTTAAAGAGTGCGTAATAGCTCACTGGTCGAGTGACTCTGCGCCGAAAATATACCGGGGCTAAACGTATCACCGAAGCTGCGGATTGTTCTTGCGAACAATGGTAGGAGAGCGTTCTAAGTGCAGCGAAGTCAGACCGTGAGGACTGGTGGAGCGCTTAGAAGTGAGAATGCCGGTATGAGTAGCGAAAAAAGAGTGAGAATCTCTTTCACCGAAAGCCTAAGGTTTCCTGAGGAAGGCTCGTCCGCTCAGGGTTAGTCGGGACCTAAGCCGAGGCCGAAAGGCGTAGGCGATGGACAACAGGTGGATATTCCTGTACCACCTCCTTTCCGTTTGAACGACGGGGGGACGCAGGAGGATAAGGAGAGCGCACGATTGGAAATGTGCGTCCAAGCAGTAAGAGAGTTGGAATAGGCAAATCCGTCCAACAATCTCAAGCTGTGACGGGGAGGGAACATAAGTACCGAAGCTCCGGATTTCATACTGCCAAGAAAAGCCTCTAGTGAGGAAAGAGGTGCCCGTACCGCAAACCGACACAGGTAGGCGAGGAGAGAATCCTAAGGTGAGCGGGAGAACTCTCGTTAAGGAACTCGGCAAAATGACCCCGTAACTTCGGGAGAAGGGGTGCTTCTTTTGCGAGAAGCCGCAGTGAAAAGGCCCAAGCGACTGTTTAGCAAAAACACAGGTCTCTGCGAAGCCGTAAGGCGAAGTATAGGGGCTGACACCTGCCCGGTGCTGGAAGGTTAAGGGGACGCGTTAGCCGCAAGGCGAAGCGTTGAACCGAAGCCCCAGTAAACGGCGGCCGTAACTATAACGGTCCTAAGGTAGCGAAATTCCTTGTCGGGTAAGTTCCGACCCGCACGAAAGGTGCAACGACTTGGGCACTGTCTCAACGAGAGACCCGGTGAAATTATACTATGCGTGAAGATGCGCATTACCCGCGACAGGACGGAAAGACCCCGTGGAGCTTTACTGTAGCCTGATATTGCATGTTGGTACAGCTTGTACAGGATAGGTGGGAGCCTTAGAAGCCGGAGCGCTAGCTTCGGTGGAGGCGTCGGTGGGATACCACCCTGGCTGTACGGACATTCTAACCCAGGACCGTGATCCGGTCCGGAGACAGTGTCAGGTGGGCAGTTTGACTGGGGCGGTCGCCTCCTAAAGAGTAACGGAGGCGCCCAAAGGTTCCCTCAGAATGGTTGGAAATCATTCGCAGAGTGTAAAGGCAGAAGGGAGCTTGACTGCGAGACCTACAAGTCGAGCAGGGACGAAAGTCGGGCTTAGTGATCCGGCGGTGCCGTATGGAAGGGCCGTCGCTCAACGGATAAAAGCTACCCCGGGGATAACAGGCTTATCTCCCCCAAGAGTCCACATCGACGGGGAGGTTTGGCACCTCGATGTCGGCTCATCGCATCCTGGGGCTGTAGTCGGTCCCAAGGGTTGGGCTGTTCGCCCATTAAAGCGGTACGCGAGCTGGGTTCAGAACGTCGTGAGACAGTTCGGTCCCTATCCGTCGTGGGCGTTGGAAGTTTGAGAGGAGCTGTCCTTAGTACGAGAGGACCGGGATGGACACACCGCTGGTGTACCAGTTGTTCCGCCAGGAGCATAGCTGGGTAGCTACGTGTGGAAGGGATAAGTGCTGAAAGCATCTAAGCATGAAGCCCCCCTCTAGATGAGACTTCCCATCATTTTAAATGAGTAAGATCCCTCAGAGACGATGAGGTTGATAGGTCCGAGGTGGAAGCGTGGTGACACGTGCAGCTGACGGATACTAATCGATCGAGGACTTAACTATAAAAAGAAAGTGAAGGCGACTGTCCAACAGCGTATGGATAGATCAGCCAGCACAAAGGACTCTGCTTTTGGAGTCCTGGTGATGGATGAACTATACACTAGCTGTTAGGAGCCGTAACTAGACTCCACAACATGAAAACACCTTTAGATGTCTCCACCCTCTTATCTAGTTTTGAAGGTAGAAATTATAAAAAAGATTTTCAAAAAAAGCTTGCTTTTTTCACGGAATCTGCATATAATATACCTTGTCCTTGAAATTTAAAGACATTGTCTGGTGGCAATAGCGGAAAGGTCACACCTGTTCCCATGCCGAACACAGCAGTTAAGCTTTCCAGCGCCCATGGTAGTTGGGGCATTGCCCCTGC
>NZ_LT732535.1:2916242-2987751 GCF_900156915.1 Sediminibacillus massiliensis
AAGACATTGTCTGGTGGCAATAGCGGAAAGGTCACACCTGTTCCCATGCCGAACACAGCAGTTAAGCTTTCCAGCGCCCATGGTAGTTGGGGCATTGCCCCTGCGAGAGTAGGACGCCGCCAGGCAAAGAGAGAACCCCTGAGAAGAAACATAATCTCAGGGGTTTTTTTAAGAGAAAATAGTTGCTTAGAGGATAAATGAAAGAGAAGAAAAAACATGAAGAAGGGCAAGGAAGTTCGACTAAGAACGCCACGTCCTGTGGCAACGTCGAACTGACCTACATCCTGTAGGCCCCCATGCCGAACACAGCAGTTAAGCTTTCCAGCGCCCATGGTAGTTGGGGTATTGCCCCTGCGAGAGTAGGACGCCGCCAGGCAAAGAGAGAACCCCTGAGAAGAAACATCATCTCAGGGGTTCTTTTTATGAGAAAATAGTTGCTTAGAGGATAGATGAAAGAGAAGAAAAAACATGAAGAAGGGCAAGGAAGTTCGACTAAGAACGCCACGTCCTGTGGCAACGTCGAACTGACCTATATCCTTGTAAAAGAAGGTCGCCTTTTCTTCGTGCGATGCGAATCCAAGGAACTTTTCTTGTCCTGTAAGACCAAGTGGGAGTCGAGGACCCCAGGTAAGATTGAAAACCTTCAAAAGAAAGTCTTTCTTTTGAAGGTTTTTTTTATTAGGCTCTATAATATTAGTAGGAGTACAGAAAAACAATCAAATAACAAAACTTGTATATTTAGACAAAAGAAAACAGAAGAACAAAAAGATATTCCATCCAATTCTACTAGGGATATTATCTCTGCCCGCTTCATAACACAATAAAGAGGGAAATTTGATCTAATAAGCTATCCTTTATGCTATTCAGGGTAAAAAGACAAAAAAAGAAAACAAAAGAATACGAGGGGGAAGGGATATTGGACTTCATCGAAAACATTCAGCAATATTTAAATGAGGACTTTTCCTTAATGGTATTAAGAATATTTATTGCATTAATACTGTCCGGTCTGATTGGCTTTGAAAGAGAACTGAAAAACCATTCCGCTGGTTTCAGAACTCATATTCTCGTAGGAGTGGGTTCATGTTTAATGATGTTGTTGTCACTTTATGGATTTGAGTCCTTTATAGAAGAATATGATAATGTCCGCTTCGATCCAGCGCGTATTCCCTCTTACGTGATCAGCGGTATTGGGTTTTTAGGGGCTGGCACTATAATGGTCCATGGGATGACGATTAGAGGGTTGACCACAGCAGCCTCCATTTGGACGGTAGCCGGCCTGGGGCTGGTAGTAGGAGCAGGCATGTACAGTGCTGCTGTGTTAACGACTTTTGTCATCTTGCTTAGCCTTGTATTACTGCATCATGTAGAAAATTTTTTCATGAACAAAAGATCAAATATCCACTTTAAGTTAGTTGTCAGCGAGGAACTCCGAATGGAAAGCCTCATCCGTTTGTTCGAAATATACAACGTAAAGCTTCGTAAGCTGGAGGTGGAAAAAGAAGAAAATAAAGACAGGATTTACTTGATTCAGGTTGAAAGTACAATGAAGATCGATAAATTTCGATTGCTTGATGATATATCGACATTGAATCATGTGAAAAAAGTCAATGAACAATAAAAAAATCCCTGCTTAAAGGCAGGGATTTATCCTCTTTTTAGATAATAGATACTATAGTGAACTTGTGTAAGTTTATCTTGTGTTTTTCAGGCAATGATAATAAAAACGAATTGTTTGCAACATAAAAAAAGTTGGGTATAATGAAAGTAAAGTCAAAGATAGTCAAAGTCAAAAAGAGAGGAGGAGCGCAAGGTGAGCAATATTTCTGATGTAATTGAACGTTATTTGAAAGAAATTCTTCAAGCCAACCAGAAAAACATCGTTGAGATCAAACGGAGCGAAATAGCAGATCAATTTCAATGTGTTCCTTCTCAAATCAACTATGTAATTAATACCCGATTTACTGTAGAAAGAGGTTATATAGTCGAAAGCAAGCGTGGCGGCGGTGGCTATATAAGAATTGCGAGAATAAAGCATGAAGAGAAGGCCAAGTTGATTGACGAAATAATCCAGATGATCCAGCCTACTGTTACCCAACAAGCAGCTATCGACATACTGGAGAGAATGATGGAAGAAGAGTTAATTTCCAAACGGGAAGCAAAAATAATGGCAAGTGCAATCGACAGAAATACACTGCCCTTCCAACTTCCTATACGGGATGAAGTTCGGGCTAAAATAATGACAGCTATGCTATCTACCTTGAAATATTAAAAGAGCCGGAGAAGGGAGAGATTGGTATGGAATGCCAGGAATGCCATGAACGCCCGGCAACACTTCACTTTACTAAAGTGGTGAATGGAAACAAAACAGAGATTCATGTATGTGAACGTTGTGCCAAAGAAAAGGGTTATATGGGATATGAAGATGAAGCTTACTCCTTGCATAATTTGTTGTCCGGACTATTTAATTTTGAAACAACAATCGGAGGACAGCAAGCAAACAATGTATCTTCTAAACAAGTGGTGAAGTGTCCAAAGTGCGGGCTTACTTACCAAGAGTTCACCCGGATAGGGAAATTTGGCTGTTACGAATGTTATCAGACATTCGCTGATCGCCTGAACCCAATTTTCAGAAGGGTCCACAGCGGGAATACTATTCATGATGGCAAGGTTCCAAAACGTGTGGGGAGCAGTATTCAACAGAAGAAAAAGCTGAATGAATACCGTGACCACCTTAAGCAATTAATTAACGATGAGGAATTTGAGAAAGCAGCGCAGATACGAGACCAAATAAAAGCATTGGAGAAAGACCTTCATAATGGCGGAGAGGAGGAGAAGGAGTGAGCTTGCAGCAGTTTATGAATGAAGCAATCAGCCCTTGGATGAAAGAAGAGGGTCCTGACAGCGACATTGTTATGAGCAGCCGAATACGCCTGGCTCGAAATTTTGATCAAATTCCTTTTCCGATTATCGCCAAAGAGGGAGAACTCAATGAAGTGCTGGATTTCATGGAAAAAAACTATGAAGAAAAATCCTTCAAGAATTATACAGACTTCTCATTATTGAAAATGAAAGATTTACAGCCAATAGAAAAAAGAGTCTTGGTGGAGAAGCATTTAATAAGTCCTCATCTGGCTGAAAACCAGGAGGAATCTGCTGCATTGATTTCTTCAAATGAGCAGGTTTCCGTTATGGTCAACGAGGAAGACCATATAAGAATTCAATTGTATTTTCCTGGATTTCAATTGAATAAAGCTTTAGAACAAGCATTCACATTCGATGATTGGCTAGAGGAAAAAGTGAACTATGCATTTGATGAAACGAGAGGATATCTAACCAGCTGTCCGACAAATGTGGGGACCGGTATGCGGGCTTCCGTTATGATGCATTTGCCTGCACTGGCAATAACTCAAAAAATTAATCGGATGATTCCTGCGATTAACCAGCTCGGTCTTGTGGTAAGAGGTATATATGGAGAAGGTAGTGAAGCTATAGGAAATATATTCCAAATATCCAACCAAATCACTCTAGGTAAATCGGAGCAAGATATTGTGCAAGATTTACAGAGTGTTGTCAACCAATTAATAGAACAAGAGCGAAAAGAACGCAAGGTATTGGTGGAACAATCAGAACTGCAGCTGGAAGACCGAATCTTCAGATCTTACGGTACTTTAAAGTACAGCAGGATCATTGAATCAAAAGAGGCTGCGAAATGTTTGTCCGACGTCCGGCTTGGTATTGATGTCGGCTTCATAGAGGATATCTCCAAAACGATTTTGAATGAACTGATGATTTTAACGCAGCCCGGCTTTTTGCAACAATATGCTAAGAGAATCCTCTCTCCACAAGAAAGGGACGTTCTTAGAGCATCATTGATACGGGAGCGGTTTAAATTAGAAAAATAACCATGTAGGGAGGAAAGCTTTATGATGTTTGGTCGATTTACAGAAAGGGCTCAGAAAGTTTTAGCCTTATCACAAGAAGAAGCAGTGAGATTGGGCCATAATAATATAGGTACAGAACATATTTTATTAGGTTTGGTAAGTGAAGGAGAAGGGATTGCTGCAAAAGCACTGAGTTCGCTTGGTTTAGAAACGGAAAAAATTCAGGAGGAAGTCGAGCAGCTTATCGGAAGAGGACAAAAAGTATCGCAAACAATCCATTACACTCCAAGGGCAAAGAAGGTAATCGAGCTATCGATGGATGAAGCGAGAAAACTTGGCCATTCTTATGTTGGTACAGAACATATCCTCCTTGGCTTAATCAGGGAAGGAGAAGGCGTTGCTGCAAGGGTATTGAATAATTTAGGAGTCAGCCTGAATAAAGCCCGCCAGCAAGTGCTTCAATTACTAGGAAGCAATGAATCTTCCTCGGGTCAACATGGCCGTGGCGGTTCCCAATCTACAGCGGCTAATACACCGACGCTTGACTCTCTTGCCAGGGACTTGACTGCTATTGCAAAAGAAGGAAATGTAGACCCAGTCATCGGAAGAGGGAAAGAGATAGAACGTGTAATTCAAGTGCTGAGCCGCCGTACAAAGAATAACCCGGTACTTATTGGAGAGCCTGGTGTAGGTAAGACAGCTGTTGCTGAAGGCCTTGCTCAACAAATTGTCAATAATGAGATTCCGGAAATCCTTCGTGATAAGCGGGTAATGACATTAGATATGGGTACCGTTGTAGCGGGTACGAAATACCGTGGAGAATTTGAAGACCGATTGAAGAAAGTGATGGAGGAGATTCGCCAGGCAGGCAACATCATCCTGTTTATCGATGAACTTCACACATTGATTGGTGCAGGGGGAGCTGAAGGTGCTATTGATGCATCTAACATTCTTAAGCCTTCTCTTGCCCGCGGTGAGCTGCAATGTATCGGTGCAACCACACTGGATGAATACAGAAAATACATCGAAAAAGATGCTGCCCTTGAACGCAGATTCCAGCCAATCCAAGTAGATGAGCCGACACTGGATCAATCCATCCAAATTTTAAGAGGTCTCCGTGACCGGTATGAAGCGCATCATCGTGTAACAATCACAGATGAAGCAATTGACGCTGCTGCAAGACTCTCGGATCGTTATATTACTGACCGCTTCCTTCCGGACAAAGCGATTGACTTGATAGATGAAGCTGCTTCCAAGGTCCGTTTACGGTCTTATACTGCTCCTCCGAACTTAAAGGATTTAGAGCAGAAGTTGGAAGAAGTCCGCAAAGAAAAAGATGCAGCTGTTCAAAGTCAGGAATTTGAAAAGGCAGCTTCTTTAAGAGACAGCGAGCAGCGCCTGAGAGACGAGTTAGAACAAACCAAAGATGAATGGAAAGAGCAACAGGGTCAGGAGAGCTCTGAGGTGACAGTAGAAGATATCGCCAGCGTTGTATCCACTTGGACAGGTGTCCCAGTGTCTAAGTTAACGAAAGATGAAAGCGAGCGTCTACTGAACATGGAGGATGTGCTTCACGATCGTGTCATCGGACAGGAAGAAGCAGTCAAAGCAGTTTCTAAAGCAATTCGCCGTGCCAGAGCAGGCTTGAAAGATCCAAAACGCCCAATCGGTTCGTTTATCTTCTTAGGACCTACTGGTGTAGGTAAGACTGAACTTGCAAGGGCTCTTGCAGACACCATGTTTGGTGATGAAGAGGCCATGATCCGAATCGATATGTCCGAGTATATGGAGAAACACTCGACTTCTCGATTAGTAGGTTCTCCTCCGGGATATGTTGGGTATGAAGAAGGCGGACAACTGACTGAAAAGGTAAGAAGAAAGCCTTATTCTGTCGTCCTATTGGATGAGGTTGAAAAAGCTCACCCGGAAGTGTTCAACATCTTACTCCAAGTCCTGGAAGATGGAAGGCTCACAGACTCGAAAGGCCGTGTCGTAGACTTCCGGAACACCGTTTTGATCATGACTTCCAACGTGGGTGCAAGTGAGTTGAAACGCAATAAATATGTTGGTTTCAACTTAAGCGATGGCGAAGCAGATCATAAAGACATGCGCGATAAAGTGATCGGCGAATTGAAAAAAGCCTTCCGTCCGGAATTTCTTAACAGGATCGATGAGACGATTGTCTTCCATTCTCTTGAGCGTAAACATATGAATGAAATTGTGACATTGATGGTGGAACAATTACAAAAACGTCTGACTGAACAAGAAATTAACTTCACTGTGACGGACAAAGCGATTGAAAAGATAGCAAATGAAGGATTTGACCCGGAATATGGCGCTCGTCCATTGCGCAGGTCTATCCAAAAGAACGTAGAAGATCTTCTTTCCGAAGAGCTGCTAAAAGAAAATATCCAAAAAGGCCAGAATGTAACAATAGATGTTGATCAAAAAGACCAATTCAGTGTAACAGCTGAATAATCAAGTTTTTCTATCAGCTTGGATTTAAAAACGGAAGGTATGTTCCTTCCGTTTTTTAGTTAATTTCGATATGATCGTTGAAAAAGAAATTGTAAATGGATTTTTAAAAAAATTGATAGAAGTCTGTAACTTGTTCGATATGTCATTCGTATATAATAGAGACAGGCACGAGGAGAGATTAATTTGGCAAAAAGAAAGACAAAATATGTTTGCCAGGAATGTGGGTATGAGACTCCTAAGTGGATGGGGAAATGCCCTGGCTGTCATAATTGGAACACGTTTGTAGAAGAAGTCGTGGCTTCCCAAACCTCTGGTGCGAGGCATACCTTCCAAGTGGAAGGTTCGTTAAAGGGAAAGCCGGAAAAGATTACTGCGATTCAATCGGAGAGAGAACCAAGAGTCACTACCATGATGCCGGAATTCAACCGTGTACTTGGAGGTGGGATAGTCCCCGGGTCATTAGTTTTAATTGGCGGCGATCCTGGTATCGGGAAGTCCACTCTTTTGTTGCAAGTTTCCTCGCAGCTGGCAGACAAGAAGTTGAATGTCCTGTATATCTCCGGAGAAGAATCTGCCAGACAGACAAAGTTGAGGGCAGATCGGTTAGGAGTCACATCTGACAATTTATATGTGCTATCTGAGACAAACTTAGTGGATATCGGAAATCAAATAGAGCAGCTAAACCCGGGCTTTGTCGTCATCGATTCCATCCAGACCATTTATCGGGAAGAAGTTTCGAGTGCCCCTGGAAGTGTTTCTCAAGTACGGGAATGTACAAGCGAATTAATGCGTATAGCTAAGAGTAAGGGAATTCCCATTTTCATAGTAGGCCATGTGACAAAGGAAGGATCTATAGCTGGTCCGCGTTTATTGGAACACATGGTTGATGCGGTTTTGTATTTCGAAGGAGAAAGGCACCATACTTTTCGTATTTTGCGTGGAGTAAAGAACCGGTTCGGAAGTACAAATGAAATGGGTATCTTTGAAATGAAAGAAGAAGGATTGAGGGAGGTAAGCAACCCTTCGGAAATCTTTCTGGAAGAGCGGTCGCAGGGTGCGGCTGGTTCCACGGTAGTGGCTTCTATGGAAGGCAGCAGGCCGGTATTAGTGGAGATACAAGCGCTGATTTCACCGACAAGTTATGGTAATCCAAGAAGAATGGCTACAGGTATCGACCATAATAGAGTACCTCTCTTGATGGCCGTCCTGGAAAAAAGAGTGGGTTTAATGCTCCAAAACCAGGATGCTTATGTAAAAGTGGCCGGTGGAGTGAAATTAGATGAGCCTGCCATTGACCTTGCCGTAGCGGTTAGTGTAGCTTCGAGCTTCAGGGATCAGCCCTCTAGACCGGATGATATATTGATCGGCGAAGTAGGGCTTACTGGAGAAGTGAGAAGAGTGGCAAGAATTGATCAGAGGGTGAAGGAAGCCGCCAAACTGGGGTTCAAACGCGCAATTATCCCCCAAAAGAACCTGGATGGCTGGACACCGCCCGACTCGATTGAAATTCTTGGAGTGAATACAGTTCATGACGCACTAAAAGCTACGCTGGGAGGAAATTAAATGGAGTGGCAGGACAGAGACAAGTCTTCGACAATTGGAGAAATGTTGAAATTTGTGGCACCGGGATCCCCGATGAGAGATGGAATTGATAATGTATTGAGAGCAAAGACAGGTGGATTAATCGTTGTCGGCTATAGTGACAAAATGAAAGGCTTGGTTGACGGGGGATTTACTATTGATGCTCCTTTTTCACCTGCTAATCTGTATGAGTTGGCTAAGATGGATGGAGCCATTATTTTAAGTCCCGACGCATCCGAAATTTTGTTCGCGAATGTCCAACTCACTCCTGAATCTTCTATCCCTTCGAAGGAAACCGGCATGCGCCACCGCACTGCTGAAAGGGTTGCAAAGCAAACCGGAACATTGGTAATAGCCATATCTGAAAGAAGAAATGTCATCACACTTTATAAAGGCCCGATAAGGTATGCCCTCAAAGAAATGGGAGTAATCCTTACGAAAGCTAATCAGGCAATGCAGACTTTGGAAAAATATAAAATTGTGCTGGATCAGAGTCTTACCAATCTCGGTGCACTGGAATTCGAAGATCTGGTCACTCTGAATGAAGTAATCCAGGTCATGCACAGGATCGATATGGTGATGAGGATCAAAACAGAAATACACAATTATATCAATGAACTAGGAACCGAAGGAAGGCTGATTCAGCTTCAACTGACAGAACTAGTTTCTGATATAGAGTTAGAAGCAGCTCTGATCATCAAGGATTACAGCAATACCACTTTGGCAGATCCGGAAGAGATTCTTTCGAAAATGCAGGAGATATCTTCAACGAAATTAATGAATGATGATCAAGTCGTGAAAATGCTCGGTTATCCCATCGATGTAAAACTCGATGACATTATTTATCCGAGGGGCTACAGAGTGTTGAGTAAGATTCCAAGACTGCCCCATATCATTGTGGAATACATGATTGAAAAATTTGGATTATTAAATGAAGTCCTCAAAGCGTCCACCGAAGAGCTGGTTGCAGTAAACGGAGTTGGTCAGGTGAGGGCAGAGAAGATAAAGGACGGCTTGAACAGAATCCAGGAACAGTTATTTATCGATCGGCATATATAATGAAAGTTTTGTCGAATGCTGTATAATTGACTTTGTCGATTTTTTTTGATAAAATTAAAATTTTACAAGTTTGACTGTTTTTGTCAAGTGTGTTATTTTATTATAAATATCTTTAAAAAAATGAGGTTATTTTTTATTTGTCAGGAAATACTGTCTGTTAGGAGGTGACCAGAGTGCTGAAAAAATTTGTGCAGTTATTTATTGTCATTGCTGGTGGTACAATAGGGTATCTATATATTCCTGACGTTCTCAGATTGGTAGGTTTCACTAACGGAAATTGGATGGAATCTCCGTATGTAGGTTTGGTAATAGGTGCTATCATTTTATATTTACTTACATTCTGGCTTGTCGATTTTATTGTGGACTTCTTGAGATGGGTCGAAGAGACGTTGATAAAAATACCCGTCGGAGATCTTTTGTTTGGTAGTCTTGGTTTAATTTTAGGGCTGGTTATCGCTTTTTTGATAACTATTCCTATCCTGGACATAGAAATCAAGCTCGTGTCACAGGTTCTACCTATTTTTGTGACATTCCTGCTCGGATATTTTGGTTTCCAGGTTGGCTTTAAACGGCGTGATGAATTTTTGAATCTTCTAACCCTGGCCAAGAAAGAAAAAGATAAACCGGTACAGGAAGAAACAACACAGTCACCCGACAATCCAAAGGTGAAAATTTTGGATACGAGTGTCATTATCGACGGCAGGATAGCCGATATCTGTCAGACCAGTTTCCTCGAAGGAACCATCCTTATTCCACAGTTTGTGCTCGAGGAGTTGCAGCATATCGCCGACTCGTCGGATGTGTTGAAACGAAACAGGGGTCGTCGCGGTCTTGATGTGCTCAACAGGATGCAAAAAGACCTGCCGGTTAATGTAGAGATTTATGAAGGCGATTTTGAGGAAATCCAGGAAGTGGACAGCAAACTGGTGAAGCTGGCTAAGGTGATTAATGGTATTGTCGTGACAAATGATTTCAACCTAAATAAAGTCTGTGAGTTTCAAAATGTGCAAGTATTGAATATCAATGACTTGGCAAACGCCGTAAAACCTGTAGTCCTTCCTGGTGAAGAGCTGACTGTACAGGTGATAAAAGACGGTAAAGAACATAACCAGGGTGTCGCTTATCTGGATGACGGGACAATGATTGTCGTCGAAGAAGGAAAAGACTATATCGGAAAGACAATTGAAGTTCTCATAACAAGTGTGTTACAAACATCGGCAGGGCGGATGATATTTGCGAAGCCGAAATTACTTGAAAAAGCATTGTAAAAAGGGTATAACATATAGTGGAAAACAAAAGTGATAACTGTCGACTGTTATCGCTTTTGTTGCTTATATGGGTCAAATCGGACAACGGGTAAATCGGAGTCCTACACCTCATGTATAATCCCATTTTATGTTTAGGATGGATTGACTAATGATAAAATATCATGCGATCGTATTGGCTGCCGGGCAGGGTAAACGAATGAGGACTGGGGAAAATAAGCAATTCATCACTATCCAGGACAAGCCGCTTATTTTACATACACTGGATGTTTTTGACACAGATGATTGGTGTTCGGCTATCACGCTGGTCATAAATCCTAAAGAAGAGGCGAGGATGAATGAACTGGTCGGAAGTGCATCCTTCAGAAAACAGGTGGACCTGGTAAAAGGTGGAGCTGAACGGCAGCAAAGCGTGTTTGAAGGCCTGAAAAGCTTGTCTTCCTACGAAGGTCCCGTATTCATTCATGATGGTGCGCGTCCGTTCATTTCACCAGACACTCTTCACACGCTGGCGGAAGTGACCGACGTCAAGCGGGCGGCTTTACTTGCAGTCCCGGTGACCGATACAATCAAACAGAAGAGCGGGAATCAGTTGAAAACGCTCGATAGAAAGACACTCTGGGCTGCCCAGACTCCTCAGTGTTTCGACTATTCATTAATCATGAATGCTCATGAAAAGGCCGCTGAAGAAGGTTATATCGGTACAGATGATTCCTCTCTGGTTGAAAGGTACGGCGAACCTGTGGAAATTGTCCAGGGAAGTTATGATAATATAAAAATCACAACTCCCGAAGACCTCGGTAAAGCCAGAGCTTATTTAGATTATAAACAGGAATAAAGAATATTAAGGATTTTCTTTAATCGAATAAAGTGAATCAAAGTAAAGGGGTTTGCTTGATATGTTTCGTATTGGACAAGGCTTTGATGTACACCAGTTTGCCGAAGGACGACCGTGTATCATCGGCGGAATTGAAATACCTTATGAGAAGGGACTTCTGGGGCATTCAGATGCAGATGTACTATTACATACTATTGCCGACGCTTGTCTGGGAGCCATCGGGGAAGGCGATATAGGCAAACACTTTCCGGACACAGATCCGGCCTATAAGGATGCCGATTCGGTCAAATTGCTTGAAGAAGTATGGGCGATTGTACGGGAAAAAGGTTATGCACTTGGCAATCTTGACTGCACAGTGATCGCTCAGGCTCCTAAGATGGCTCCATATATAGAGGAAATTAACCAAAATGTCGCCAGGATCCTTCAAGCGGAACCTTCCCGGGTGAACGTCAAGGCGACTACAACAGAAAAACTAGGATTTACCGGCAGAAAAGAAGGCATTGCCGCCCAGGCAGTGGTTTTATTGCATAACAATCCACAATGAAAACCGGAAATGTTAAACTGATAGAAAACAACGAACGGACTCGAATAATAGGAGGTTCATAACATGACGAATGAAGTAAGGGTGCGGTATGCACCAAGTCCGACTGGCCATCTGCATATAGGAAATGCCCGGACGGCTTTGTTTAATTACCTATATGCGCGTCATTTAGGCGGAAAGTTCATTATCAGGACCGAAGACACGGATGACAAGCGAAATGTAGCTGGTGGAGAGGAAAGTCAGCTAAGCTATCTTAAATGGCTTGGAATCGAATGGGATGAAGGACCAGACATCGGCGGAGAATACGGTCCGTACCGTCAGACAGAACGTTTGGAACTTTATAACAAGTATGTGGATGAGTTGCTGGAAAAAGGCCTTGCCTACAAATGTTACATGACAGAAGAAGAACTGGAACAAGAACGGGAAGAACAACGGGCTCAAGGTCAAGTACCAAAATATTCAGGAGCTCACAGCAATCTCTCTGCAGAGGAAATTGAAAGTTTTGAAGCGGAGGGCCGTAAGCCAAGTATACGATTCCGTGTTCCAAAAGACGTCACATATAAATTTCAAGATATCGTCCGTGGAGAAATTACTTTTGAGTCCGGCGATTTCGGCGATTGGGTTATTGTGAAGAAGAATGGTATGCCGACTTATAACTTTGCGGTAGTGATTGATGACTATTTAATGAAAATCTCTCATGTCATGCGTGGGGAAGAACACATTTCCAATACTCCGAAGCAAATGATGATTTATGATGCTTTTCAATGGGAAGCACCACAGTTTGGTCATATGACGCTTATTTTGAATGAAAACCGTAAAAAATTGAGTAAACGTGATGAGCACATCTTGCAATTCATTGAACAATACAAAAACTTGGGTTATTTACCGGAAGCCTTGTTCAATTTCATTACATTACTTGGATGGTCGCCGGTAGGAGAAGAAGAAATTTTCACGAAAGAAGATTTTATCGAGATTTTCGACCCGGAACGTTTGTCTACTTCTCCGGCAATTTTCGACCCTCAGAAATTAAAATGGATGAACAACCAATACATCAAGGCTGCTGATTTTGATCAGGTGGTCAAATTAAGCCTGCCACATCTTATTCATGCGGAAAAACTTCCTGCCAACATGGATGAAACACAGGAAGAGTGGGCGCTTGAGTTGATTGGTTTATACAAAGAACAATTAAGCTATGGAGCTGAAATTGTCGAATTGACAGAGCTTTTCTTCCAGAGAGAAATTCAATATAGTCCGGAAGCTTTGGCAGTACTTAGAGAGGAACAAGTACCGGAAGTGTTGACTGTATATGCGGAGAAGTTGTCTGCAATCGAAGAATTCAGTCCGGATGCTATAAAGGCGGAAATCAAGGCCACGCAAAAAGAGACAAAACAAAAAGGGAAAAAGCTGTTTATGCCGATCCGGGTCGCTACTACTGGACAAGTCCATGGGCCGGAACTCCCGAATGCCATTCATTTACTCGGAAAAGAAACAGTCTTAAGCAGACTGCGTGCAGCGGTTGATCAAATAACAGCTGAATAATTTCACATTAGTTAAATTATGTAATATAGTATTATTACAAACACGAACGTCGAAGAGGAGAAGTAAAAAGCGGAAAGCTTAAACAGAGAGAATCACCACCGGCTGAAAGTGATTCTAAGACTACGCTTTTGAAATGCACCTCAGAGTCCCTTGTCGAATTAACAGTAGACAAGGGCGGTTCTCTCCCGTTACAGAGAGTCCGAGTAGAGGGTTTATCCCTAAACAGAGTGGGACCGCGCCAAAGCGTCTCTGTGTGTTATGCACAGAGGCGCTTTTTTTGTATCAAATTCCATGTGTAAATATTGGCAAATACCAGTAGAGGAGAGTGATCTTGGATGGGTTTTTTTAAGATGCTAAAACAGGATATAAGTGTTGTGTTTGATCAGGATCCGGCAGCCCGCACCTATATCGAAGTGATTTTGACATACTCTGGGCTTCATGCAGTATGGTCACACCGGATAGCGCATGCTTTTTACAAGCGGAAGTTTTACTTTATTGCAAGGGTCATCTCGCAAATCAGCCGCTTTTTTACTGGTATTGAGATCCACCCCGGAGCTAAAATCGGACGCAGGTTTTTCATCGATCATGGAATGGGAGTGGTGATTGGGGAGACATGCGAAATCGGTGACAATGTAACGATATTCCAAGGGGTCACTCTTGGTGGTACTGGAAAAGAAAAAGGGAAAAGGCATCCTACTATCAAGGATAATGCCCTGATAGCGAGTGGGGCGAAAGTGCTTGGTTCCATTGAGATTGGGGAGAGCTCAAAGGTGGGCGCCGGATCAGTCGTGCTGCATGATGTTCCGGACCACTCCACGGTGGTGGGCATCCCGGGGCGTGTAGTAATTCAGAATGGGGAAAGAGTAAGAAGAGATTTGGACCACCATAAACTGCCTGATCCTGTATCGGTGCTGCTCAAAGACATGGAAAGGGAAATAGAAAGCTTGAAGCGGGAAGTTACGGAACTTAAAGGAGTGAAAGAGCATGGCAATAAAACTTTATAATACATTAACTCGGCAAAAAGAGGCATTTGAGACGATTGAAGAGGGGAAAGTGCGGATGTATGTCTGCGGTCCGACGGTTTATAACTATATCCATATCGGAAATGCGAGACCGGCAATCGTCTTTGATACAGTCAGAAGATATTTGGAATTCAGAGGTTATGAAGTCAACTATGTACTGAACTTCACAGATGTGGACGACAAAATTATCAAAGCCGCAAACGAATTGGGAGAAGACGTTCCGGCCATATCCCAGCGTTTTATTGATGCCTACAAAGAAGATGTGGGAGCTTTGGGTGTGAAGCAGGCAGTTCATCATCCGAGGGTGACGGAAACGATGGATGACATTATCGCATTCATTTCCGCCCTGATCGACAAAGGGCATGCGTATGAAGCGGATGGAGATGTGTATTTTAAAACCAGGTCATTTGAAGGGTATGGAAAACTATCCCATCAGTCTATTGATGAGTTAAGATCCGGAGCGCGTATCCAAATTGGAGAGAAGAAAGAAGATCCGTTGGATTTCACGTTATGGAAAGAAGCGAAACCGGGAGAGATCTCCTGGGATTCACCTTGGGGCAAAGGACGACCGGGTTGGCATATCGAATGTTCCGCAATGGCAAAGAAGTATTTAGGAGAAACGATTGATATCCATGCAGGCGGACAGGATTTAACCTTCCCTCACCACGAAAATGAAATTGCCCAATCGGAAGCCGGCAATGGCCGCCCGTTTGCAAATTATTGGATGCATAATGGTTATATTAATATTGATAATGAGAAAATGTCCAAATCACTTGGCAATTTTGTCCTTGCGCATGATTTAGTGGAACAGCACGATCCGCAGGTAGTCCGGTTCTTCATGTTGAGCGTCCATTATCGAAACCCTATCAATTTCAGTGAATCGTTGTTGGAAAGCGCAAAAAACAGTCTGGAGCGCATTAGAAATGCCTATCAGAATCTTGATCACAGAAAGCAGTCGAGTACGGATTTAGACGAGCACGAAGCGGAGTGGCTGGAGAAAATCGGTCAGTATAAAGACCGTTTCATCGCTGAAATGGATGATGACTTCAACACCGCCAATGCTATCTCCGTATTATTTGATATCACGAAAGACGCCAATGTGTACCTGCAAGCCCGTCATACTTCTGTCAAAGTGATTGAGGGACTTCAGGAGTTGCTGGATCAACTGACAAAGGTGCTCGGAATCGAGTTGGTGCAGGAAGAAGGGCTGCTTGACGAGGAGATTGAAGACTTGTTGAGACAACGAGACAAAGCCAGAGAAAACAGGGACTTTGCTCTAGCAGATAAAATACGGGATGATCTAAAAGAGAAGGACATCATCCTGGAAGATACGCCACAGGGCACCCGCTGGAAGAGAGGCTGACTATGGCGACACCAGATGATGTAAGGCAGATGAAGAGTTTGACACTTGCCTATATGGGTGATGCTGTCTATGAAATTTACGTGCGCCGCCATTTGATTGCAAAAGGGACGGTTAAAACAAATCAACTGCATCGTTCAGCGGTCGAATTTGTTTCAGCCAAATCCCAGGCGAAAGTGATCTTGGAATGGTTGGAACAAGGAGTGCTGTCTGATGATGAAGAGAGTGTCGTCAGACGTGGAAGAAATGCTAAATCCGGTACCATCCCCAAGAATACGGATGTGCAAACTTACAGATACAGCACGGCTTTTGAAGCACTGATTGGTTTTTTGTACTTAAAAGAAGATGTGGGCAGGCTGGAAGAATTAGTTCACTCAGCCATTGAGCTTGTTGAGGAAAGGAGTTGAATGAATAATGAGCGAAGAATGGATAATTGGTAAAAACCCAGTCACAGAAGCGCTGAAGTCGGGGCGTTCAATCAATAAAGTATGGATTTCCGATCAATTACAACGACAGTCCGCCCAAAAGATACAATCACTTGCAAAACAGGCAGGAACGACTGTCCAGCAGGTCCCGAAACGAAAAATAGATCAAATGGTGGAAGGGAACCACCAAGGCGTCGCTGCAGCGGTGGCTGCCTATGAGTATAGTGATTTGGATGATCTGTTCAAGGTTGCGGAGGAGCGTGGCGAGGCGCCGTTCTTCATGATCTTGGATGAAATAGAAGATCCGCACAATCTGGGCTCGATCCTTAGGACGGCGGATGCAGTGGGAGTTCACGGAGTAATCATTCCCAAACGCAGATCTGTGGGTCTGACAGCCACAGTGGCCAAAACTTCTGCCGGGGCAATCGAGTATATTCCAGTTGCGAGGGTGACGAACATTGCGCATACCATTGATGAACTGAAAGAAAGGAACGTCTGGATAGTCGGCACCGCTGCGGATGGTTCGGAGGATTATCGTGAACTTGACGGAGGTATGCCGATAGCACTTGTGATCGGCAACGAAGGAAAGGGAATGAGTCGGTTGGTAAAAGACAAATGCGACTGGACGGTCCGGCTTGCGATGAAAGGAAAAGTAACTTCTCTTAATGCTTCTGTTGCTGCAAGCCTCCTGATGTACGAAGTCTTTAGAAAACGGCATGCGATTGGTGAATGATATGAACGTATTATTGGTGGACGGATACAACATCATCGGTGCCTGGGATGAGTTGAAAATCTTAAAGGATCACGACCTTGCCCAGGCTCGTGATCTTTTGGTTGAAAAAATGGCAGAGTACCAGGCGTACACCGGAAACCGGGTCATTGTTGTATTTGATGCTTATTACGTGAGGGGCCTGGAACATAAACACAAGGACTATAAAGTCGAAGTAATATATACCAAGGAGAAGGAAACGGCGGACGAATGCATAGAGAGACTGATAAAAGATTTGAAGAATGTCAAAACACAAGTTTATGTAGCGACTTCCGACTATACAGAACAGAGGACGATTTTCGCCCAAGGGGCACTTCGTAAGTCAGCCCGAGAGTTATATATAGAGACAAATAATATTGAAAAACAAATAGAAGAAGAGCTGGAAAACCACAAAAAAATTCAGTCTGCAAGTAAGATTCCAATAAAAAAAGAAGTCCTGGAAGTGTTCGAGAAATGGAGAAGAGGAGATAAATAGCCTGCCAAGTGTTGTTGACTATATTAAAACGCTTACTGTATAATATTTCTATATATTCAACGGCATAAGAGTCGGGGGGAATCCTGGGTGACCACCATGCAAAAGGAGACAAACAATCAGGAAATAGATTTTGAAATTCTTGAGGATGATGAAATTCTGGAGCTGGTCCAAAAAGGTCAAAGCTATGCATTGGACCATCTAATTCACAAGTACAAGAATTTTGTCCGGGCTAAAGCAAGGACCTATTTCTTAATTGGCGCTGATCGAGAGGACATTGTACAAGAGGGCATGATTGGTTTATACAAAGCAATCCGGGATTATAAGGGCGATAAATTATCATCATTTAAAGCGTTTGCTGAATTGTGTGTTACAAGGCAGATTATTACTGCCATTAAAACAGCGACAAGGCAAAAGCACATCCCGTTAAATTCATACGTTTCACTGGACAAGCCGATATATGATGAGGAATCCGACCGCACGCTGCTTGATGTAATAGCCGGGTCTAAGGCTGTTGATCCTCAGGAACTTCTCCTCAACAGGGAAAAGTTCGGGGACATGGAATGCAAAATGTCAGAATTGTTGAGCGACTTGGAAAGACAGGTTCTCAGCCTTTATCTGGATGGACGTACCTATCAGGAGATTTCCGAAGAATTGCAGAGGCATGTGAAATCAATCGACAATGCGCTGCAGAGGGTGAAACGGAAGCTGGAACGTTACTTGGAAATCAGTGAAATCACGCTTTAACGCACGTTGACATGCCTGTGCAACCGTGCTACATTAGTGGAAGTGAATAAAACCCTGATTTGGGGTGAAAAAGTTGAGAAATAAAGTAGTGTTGGCATGTGTCACATGTTTAAGTAGAAATTATAGTACAGATAAAAATAAATCAAACCAATCCGGGCGATTGGAAGTACGTAAATACTGCAAGAGATGTGGAGCTCATACCCTGCATCGAGAGACTAAATGAGAGAGAAGCCGTCAAGTGGGCTAAGTTTGGGGGTAGTACAAGCGTGATTACATTTTTCAAAAATGTTTCAAGGGAAATGAAAAAAGTCAGCTGGCCTAAAGGACAGGAATTGACTCGCTATACGATTACAGTAGTGAGCACAGTTGCATTTGTTACTATATTTTTTGCGTTAGTCGATCTTGGAATCACTCAAATTCTTAATATATTCTTTGAATAATAATACCTAGTTTATGCTATAATAAAAATAAATATGATTTTTTTGCCTGTAAAAACCCGTTTTGGCGGGTTTTTTAATATTCCAAAAAAATTGGAGAAGATTTGACAAGGGAGGGAAGGGCAAAGAGTTGTCCTGTGAACATGGAAAAAAATTGGTATGTTGTCCACACCTATTCCGGTTACGAAAATAAGGTGAAAACAAATTTGGAGAAACGGTTAGAGTCGATGGGGATGGAAGATAAGATCTTCAGAGTGCTTGTCCCGGAAGACGAAGAAACAGAAATAAAGAACGGAAAGAAGAAAGTCGCTAAGAAAAAGGTGTTTCCTGGTTATGTATTGGCGGAAATGGTTATGACTGATGATTCCTGGTATGTAGTCCGTAACACGCCGGGTGTCACTGGGTTTGTTGGCTCTGCTGGTTCAGGATCAAAACCAACCCCTCTCTTGCCGGAAGAAGCGGAATTCATCTTGAAGCGGATGGGTATGCAGGAACAAGTTACAGAAATTGATTTTGAAGTGAATGAGAGTGTCCGGGTGACAGATGGACCGTTCACCAATTTCACCGGATCAATCGAATCCATCGATCTCGACAAACAAAAGGTGAAAGTACACGTGAACATGTTCGGGAGAGAAACACCGGTCGAGTTGGAATTCTCTCAAATCGAAAAGCTTTAATCCCGGTCAAGGGAGAAATACAAAGCATTTTGAACAAGCCCTTGCAATTTATCTGTAAAGATGCTAGAATTTTTATGTTCTTTATGCGTGATGTATAAAGTTATATATGGAGTGGGAGGGGAAAACCCTATTACCACATCACGGACTTTAAGGAGGTGTGTCTCGTGGCTAAAAAAGTAATTAAAGTAGTTAAACTTCAAATCCCTGCAGGGAAAGCAAACCCGGCACCGCCAGTTGGACCAGCATTGGGTCAAGCAGGTGTTAATATCATGGGATTCTGTAAGGAATTTAATGCCCGTACTCAAGATCAAGCTGGTATGATTATTCCGGTAGAAATCACGGTTTTTGAAGACCGTTCATTTACATTTATTACAAAAACTCCGCCTGCTGCAGTTCTACTTAAGAAAGCAGCTGGAATCGAATCCGGATCAGGCGAACCAAACCGTAATAAAGTTGCGACTGTTAAGCGTGACAAGGTAAAAGAAATTGCGGAAACAAAAATGCCTGATTTGAACGCTGCTGATGTTGACGCGGCTATGCGTATGGTCGAAGGAACTGCGCGTAGTATGGGTATTGTTATCGAAGACTAATCCCACAGCGGCACTCTAACTAGAGGGAAGGTTGCGATGTTGGCGGTATAGCCTTTTCGCAACCTTTATTATTGCAGGCTGGCTGTGCGGGCGCATGCCCGCTCCGCTTTTTCAAGTGGGAGGTATAACCGTTAAAACCACAATCAAGGAGGAAATAGAAATGGCAAAAAAGACTAAAAAGCAACAAGAAGCAGTTAAACTTGTTGATCGTACTAAAGCTTACGATGTAAAAGAAGCAGTTGAATTAGTAAAACAAACTGCAAAAGCAAACTTCGACGAAACTGTAGAAGCTGCATTCCGTTTAGGAGTAGATCCTAAGAAAGCTGACCAGCAAATCCGCGGAGCAATGGTATTGCCTCACGGAACTGGTAAAACACAACGTGTGTTGGTTTTCGCTAAAGGCGACAAAGCAAAAGAAGCAGAAAATGCTGGAGCAGACTTTGTTGGAGAACAAGACCTTATTTCTAAAATCAATCAAGGATGGTTCGACTTTGATGTTGTTGTAGCCACTCCTGACATGATGGCGGAAGTTGGTAAACTTGGTCGTGTGTTGGGACCGAAAGGCCTAATGCCAAACCCTAAGACTGGAACAGTGACTTTCGAAGTGGAAAAAGCAATTCAAGAAATCAAAGCTGGTAAAGTGGAATATCGTGTAGATAAATCTTCTAACGTCCATGTACCGATTGGTAAAGTTTCTTTCGATGACACTAAACTTGTCGAAAACTTTGAAGCTATTACTGACGCTTTGGTAAAAGCTAAGCCACAAGCTTCTAAAGGCATCTACATGCGTAATGCTTCTATCGCTTCCACTATGGGCCCTGGTGTTAAAGTGGATGTTTCAGAACTTGCGCGTCGCTAATAAATAAGCTATTGACTTTCAGTTAACATTCCTATATAATAGTCAATGTTGCAAAAAGTTAATTTTAAATTATATACGTTATACCGTAGACAGCAGGTGCATGAATGCTTAATTTCCTGCCGAGGTGTGTGAATAGAAAAGATAATCCCGTATGATTATCTATGTCGAAAACAAAACCTCCATGTCTGCATGGAGGTTTTTTCTTGTCACTTAGAAGACAATGACATCTAAACGGTATGATGATAAGTCAATAGGAGGTGGAACAATGTCCAAAACAATCGAGCTCAAAAAACAAGTCGTTACAGAAATCGCCGACAAGTTCCGCGAAAGTAAATCTACGATCCTTGTGGATTACCGCGGCCTTGACGTAGCTGAAGTAACAGAACTTCGTACGCAGCTTCGCGAAGCTGGTGTGGATTTCAAAGTTTATAAAAACACAATGACTCGCCGTGCGGTAGAAGAAGCTGATTTTACTGCCCTTAACGATACATTGGTAGGTCCGACTGCAATCGCGTTTAGTGCCGATGATGTAGTAGCTCCTGCTAAAATCCTTAACAACTTCGCTAAAGATCACGAAGCTCTTGAAATCAAAGGCGGAGTCATTGAAGGCAATGTAGCTTCTCTTGAACAAATCAAGGAACTTGCGGACCTTCCGAACTACGAAGGAATGCTATCTATGTTGCTTAGCGTACTTCAAGCTCCTGTACGTAACTTTGCATACGCTACTAAAGCAATTGCAGAGCAAAAAGAAGAGCAAGGCGCTTAATCGACATCCATCACACAACTTGTGTTGAAGGGATAGGAAAAAGAGCCACAACGACAGTTTATTATAAATAATATGAAAAATTCCAAGGAGGAACTAAACATGTCTAAAGAGCAAATCATTGAGCAAATCAAAGAAATGACCGTTCTAGAATTGAACGACCTTGTAAAAGCAATCGAAGAAGAATTCGGAGTAACTGCTGCTGCACCAGTTGCCGCTGCAGGAGCTGCAGGTGGAGAAGCTGCTGAAGAGCAAACTGAATTTGATGTAGTACTAGAAAGTGCTGGATCTTCTAAAATCAAAGTTGTTAAAGCAGTTCGTGAAATCACAGGTCTTGGCCTTAAAGATGCAAAAGATCTTGTAGATAACGCTCCTGGAGCAATCAAAGAAGGCGTTTCTAAAGAAGAAGCTGAAGAAATGAAATCTAAGCTTGAAGAAGCAGGCGCTTCTGTAGAATTGAAGTAGTATTGAATGGATCCAATAAGCCCGCCTCATAGGCGGGCTTTTCCTTTCGACTTAAGGGGAAAAACATTCAAACCCTCCTGAAGAACGGATGGAGTCAGGTTTAGTATGTGACATAAAATGTTAATGGTCGTCCATATTAGAAATAATATGTGCAGGAAATTATGATAAAAGTGGGTGTTTAACATGTCAGACCATTATTATTCAAATCAGCCACAGTCCCAAAGCAATCCCGTTACATGGGAGTATGAATTGAAAGGGAATCATTTTTCATTTACCACTGATCATGGTGTGTTCTCGAGAAATGAAGTGGATTTTGGCTCGCGAACGCTGATTGAAGCTTTTGTGGATCCGGGAACTGAAGGGAAATTGCTTGACTTAGGGTGCGGCTATGGCCCTGTTGGCTTGTCACTTGCTAAAGCTTATCCTCATCGTCAAGTTGTATTGAGCGATGTGAACGAACGGGCGTTAGGTTTGGCTGAGTTAAATGCAGAACAAAACCAAATCACGAACGTTGAGTTTAAAATAAGCGACCGGCTGGAATCCCTCCAAAATGAAAAATTCTCAGCAATACTAACAAATCCCCCTATTCGTGCCGGCAAAAAAGTAGTCCACCAGATGTTTGAGCAAAGTTATGAAGCATTGAGCTCCGAGGGTGAGTTATGGGTGGTAATACAGAAAAAACAAGGAGCCCCTTCAGCTCAGAAAAAGATGGAAGAGTTGTTTGGAAACTGTGAAACAGTCTTGAAGAACAAAGGCTATTACATCTTTCGTTCTGTAAAAGGGTAGGGGAAAGTCCCGTTTCCTATTAATTGCCATTTGTTGAATCCTTGTTGTTGACTCGGTGTTTTTGGTGTGATAATATTAAAAAATGCCAATAGGCAGTTGCCTTTGTCAAGGGTTAATTTTATTATTTTATGTATAATCCTTGTCATAAAGGCAAGAATGGTAAAATCGGTCTAATTATCCGGTTTGCTGTTTAAAAAAATTTAAATTTTTTTAAATGAAGGCTGCTGTTGTGGCAGTCATACAAATCTATCCCTGAAAAAATTCATTCTAACGTTAGAGGGCTAGAAGAGGTGAAAAAACATTTGCAAATTTGCAAGTGTCTAAATATAAACTTGTGATAGAAGATTACTGATTCACAAGTTTGTTCGGTATGTTTGCCGGACAGTTTTTGCGCTTATAGAACCGCATCTTTGGTTAAGGTGTGGCTCGGTGTACTTTTAGAGGAATTCTGGGATTGTATTAAGATATTAAACCCGGTATTTCTAATTCTTGATTTGAGGGGTGAATCAGTTGACAGGTCAACTAGTTCAGTATGGACGACACCGCCAACGTAGAAGTTATGCACGCATTAGTGAAGTACTCGAATTGCCAAATCTAATCGAGATACAAACCGCTTCCTATGATTGGTTTCTAGAAGAAGGTTTGCGGGAAATGTTCCAGGATATTTCTCCAATTGAGGACTTTACAGGTAATTTATCATTGGAATTCGTAGATTATAGTCTAGGAGAGCCAAAATACCCTGTTGATGAGTCGAAAGAAAGAGATGTAACGTACAACGCTCCTCTTCGTGTCAAAGTTCGTTTGTTGAATAATGAAACTGGCGAAGTGAAAGAGCAGGAAGTGTTCATGGGAGACTTCCCGCTAATGACCGATACCGGGACATTTGTCATCAACGGTGCAGAGCGTGTCATTGTTTCTCAGCTGGTTCGTTCACCTAGTGTTTACTACAGCGAAAAGCATGACAAAAATGGTAAAAAAGGCTTTACAGCCACTGTAATACCAAACCGTGGAGCTTGGTTGGAATTTGAAACAGATGCTAAAGATGTTGTTCATGTTCGGATCGACCGTACAAGAAAGCTGCCTATCACGGTTCTTTTGCGTGCGCTTGGGTTCGGAACTGATCAAGAAATCATCGATTTGCTTGGCGAAAACGAATACTTAAAGAATACATTGGAAAAAGACAATACGGAAAACAGCGAAAAAGCATTGCTCGAAATTTATGAGCGTCTACGACCTGGTGAACCGCCTACTGTAGAGAATGCTAAAAGCTTGTTGATTTCCCGTTTCTTTGATCCAAAACGATATGATCTGGCTCATGTGGGCCGTTATAAAATGAACAAGAAACTTCATATAAAGAATCGCCTGTTCAATCAAGTGCTGGCAGAGACACTTGTAGATCAAGAAACTGGAGAAGTCTTGGCGGAGAAAGGTGACAAAATCGACCGTCGTCTTCTTGATAAGCTTCTTCCGTACTTAGACGGACAGGAAGAAAACCTTGGTGATGATTTCTTTGAGCCTCATGAAGGAGTATTGGAAGACCCTATCAAGCTTCAAACAATCAAGATTGTCGATCCAACTGATCCTGAAGGTGAAAGAACATTGAACGTGATTGGTAACGGAAGTGTCGATGACAGTGTGAAAAACATTGCACCTGCTGACATCTTGTCCGCTATCAGTTATTTCTTTAACCTCCTTCACCAAGTCGGGGGAACAGATGATATCGACCATTTGGGTAACCGCCGTCTCCGTTCAGTCGGGGAATTGCTTCAAAACCAATTCCGGATCGGGCTGTCCCGGATGGAACGTGTGGTACGTGAACGGATGTCTATCCAGGATACGTCATCCATCACCCCGCAGCAATTGATCAATATCAGGCCGGTCATTGCTTCTATAAAAGAGTTCTTCGGAAGCTCTCAGTTGTCTCAGTTCATGGACCAGACCAACCCGTTGGCTGAGTTAACTCATAAACGTCGTCTTTCTGCTCTCGGACCAGGTGGTCTGACTAGAGAACGTGCAGGTTTTGAAGTACGTGACGTTCACTACTCGCATTATGGCCGTATGTGTCCAATCGAGACACCGGAGGGTCCGAATATCGGGTTGATCAACTCCTTATCTTCCTATGCGAAGGTGAATAAGTTCGGATTCATCGAAACACCATACCGTCGTGTGGATCACGAAACCGGAAGAGTAACGGAACACATTGATTACTTGACTGCGGATGAAGAAGACAACTATGTTGTAGCACAGGCGAATGCCAGGCTGAACGAAGACTGGTCCTTCACTGATGAAGAAGTAATTGCCCGTTTCCGTGGGGAAAACACCATCGTAGCCAGAGATCGCATTGACTACATGGACGTATCTCCTAAACAGGTAGTTTCTGCGGCGACTGCATGTATTCCATTCTTGGAGAACGATGACTCCAACCGTGCGTTGATGGGTGCGAACATGCAGAGGCAGGCAGTGCCATTGTTGCAGCCGGAAGCTCCTGTAGTGGGTACTGGTATGGAATATGTGAATGGTAAAGATTCCGGTGCTGCGGTTATTTGTAAATACGAAGGTATCGTAGAAAGAGTCGAAGCGAAACAAATATTTGTCCGCCGCATCTCTGAAGTGGACGGAAGAGAAGTTGAAGGCGACTTAGACAGATATAAGCTGCAAAAATTTATCCGTTCCAACCAAGGAACTTGTTATAACCAACGTCCGATTGTCAGTGTTGGCAACCGGGTCGTGAAAGGCGAAGTATTAGCTGATGGTCCTTCCATGGAAGATGGGGAACTTGCTCTTGGCCGAAACGTGTTAGTCGGCTTTATGACATGGGAAGGTTATAACTATGAGGATGCCATCATCATGAGTGAACGATTGGTTAAAGATGATGTATATACTTCTGTTCATATTGAAGAATATGAAGCCGAAGCTCGTGATACGAAGCTCGGACCTGAAGAAATCACCAGAGACATTCCGAACGTAGGGGAAGATGCCCTTCGTGATCTGGATGAGCGCGGCATAATCCGTGTCGGTGCAGAAGTGGGCGACGGAGATTTGCTTGTCGGTAAAGTTACGCCAAAAGGTGTTACGGAATTATCCGCAGAAGAACGTTTGCTTCACGCCATCTTCGGCGAAAAGGCTCGTGAAGTCAGAGACACTTCACTTAGGGTGCCTCATGGTGCCGGTGGAATAGTATTGGATGTTAAAATCTTCAATCGGGAAGATGGAGATGAACTACCACCAGGTGTAAACCAGCTTGTCCGTGTATATATCGTTCAGAAGCGTAAGATTTCTGAAGGAGATAAAATGGCCGGACGTCATGGTAACAAAGGTGTAATTTCCAAGATCCTTCCAGAAGAAGATATGCCGTATCTTCCAGATGGAACACCGATTGATATCATGTTGAACCCATTGGGTGTACCTTCCCGTATGAACATCGGACAGGTATTGGAACTTCATTTGGGCATGGCTGCAAGACAACTGGGCTTGCATGTAGCAACACCAGTATTTGACGGTGCCAGAGAAGAAGATGTTTGGGAAACTCTTGAAGAAGCTGGAATGCCAAGAGATGCAAAAACAGTGCTCTATGACGGAAGAACCGGGGAGCCGTTCGACAACCGAGTATCGGTAGGTGTCATGTATATGATCAAACTTGCCCATATGGTTGACGATAAACTTCACGCCCGTTCAACTGGACCATATTCCCTTGTAACGCAGCAGCCTCTGGGTGGTAAAGCTCAGTTCGGTGGACAGCGTTTTGGTGAGATGGAAGTTTGGGCATTGGAGGCTTATGGTGCAGCTTACACCCTTCAAGAAATTTTAACCGTCAAATCGGATGATGTTGTCGGTCGTGTGAAAACGTACGAAGCTATCGTTAAAGGTGACAATGTGCCTGAACCAGGCATTCCTGAATCCTTTAAAGTGTTAATTAAAGAATTGCAAAGTCTTGGTATGGATGTAAAGATGCTTTCGGCAGATGAACAAGAGATAGAACTTCGGGATATTGAAGAAGATGAAACACAATCAGCAGATAATTTAAACATAGAAGTAGAGGAGAGCTAAAGCTCTCCCTCTGATTCTATCCACTAAGTTCTATGCTTAGGGTAAAACCTGGATACTAAAAGGGAGGTAGGCCCCTTGCTAGATGTTAACAACTTTGAGTTTATGAAAATCGGTTTAGCTTCGCCTGATAAAATTCGTTCATGGTCTTTTGGTGAGGTTAAGAAACCAGAAACTATTAACTATCGTACATTGAAACCAGAGAAAGACGGCTTGTTTTGTGAAAGAATCTTCGGTCCGCAGAAAGACTGGGAATGTCACTGTGGTAAATACAAACGTGTCCGCTATAAAGGCGTAGTTTGTGACCGTTGTGGTGTAGAAGTAACTAAAGCGAAAGTCCGTCGTGAGCGTATGGGGCATATTGAATTGGCTGCTCCTGTTTCTCACATCTGGTATTTCAAAGGCATTCCGAGCCGGATGGGACTTGTTTTAGACATGTCTCCAAGAGCTTTGGAAGAAGTCATTTATTTTGCTGCATATATCGTCACAGATGCAGGGGACACAGCTCTTGAGAAGAAACAGCTGCTATCCGAAAAGGAATACCGTGCATACCGTGATAAATACGGGCAGACATTCCAAGCCCAAATGGGTGCAGAAGCTATCAGAAAGTTACTGCAAGACATCGACCTTGATAAAGAAGTCGATCAATTGAAAGAAGAACTAAAAACGGCTCAAGGTCAAAGAAGGACACGTGCAATCAAACGATTGGAAGTACTGGAAGCATTCCGTAATTCCGGAAACGAACCATCGTGGATGATTCTGGATGTTCTTCCGATTATCCCGCCGGAACTTCGTCCAATGGTTCAATTGGATGGCGGACGTTTTGCTACTTCCGATTTGAATGATCTTTACCGTCGTGTAATCAACCGGAACAACCGTTTGAAGCGCCTGCTCGACTTAGGTGCTCCAAGCATTATCGTTCAAAACGAAAAACGGATGCTTCAAGAAGCGGTCGATGCGCTTATCGATAACGGCCGTCGTGGCAGACCGGTTACAGGACCGGGTAACCGTCCGCTCAAGTCCTTGTCACACATGCTGAAAGGTAAGCAAGGACGTTTCCGTCAAAACTTGCTTGGTAAACGTGTTGACTATTCCGGCCGTTCGGTTATCGTTGTAGGACCTCATTTAAAGATGTACCAGTGTGGTCTTCCAAAAGAAATGGCAGTAGAATTGTTCAAGCCATTCATCATGAAAGAGCTTGTGGAAAAGGGCTTGGCGCATAACATTAAGTCCGCTAAGCGGAAAATCGAACGACTGCACCCTGAAGTGTGGGATGTACTGGAAGAAGTGATCAAAGAACATCCAGTTCTGCTTAACCGTGCTCCTACATTGCACCGTCTTGGTATTCAGGCATTTGAGCCGACACTTGTTGAAGGACGTGCGATCAGACTCCATCCACTTGTGTGTACAGCATATAACGCTGACTTCGATGGTGACCAGATGGCTGTTCACGTTCCATTGTCAGCAGAAGCTCAAGCGGAAGCTAGAATTTTAATGTTAGCCGCTCAAAACATCTTGAACCCTAAAGATGGTAAACCAGTAGTTACACCATCACAGGACATGGTTCTTGGTAACTATTACGTAACAATGGAAAGAGAAGATGCCGTAGGTGAAGGCATGGTCTTTAAAGACCTGAGTGAAGCACTCATCGCTTACCAAAACGGTTATGTCCACCTTCATACAAGAGTAGCGGTAGCAGCCTCTTCTCTTGGCAAGGAAGATTTCACGGAAGAGCAGACAAACCAGTTGTTGATTACAACAGTTGGTAAATTGATCTTCAACGATATGCTTCCAACCTCATTCCCGTACTTGAATGAGCCTACACAGGAAAATCTGGAAATCCGCACACCTGAGAAATATTTCGTCGAAAAGGGTGCGAATGTAAAAGAAATCATTTCCGAGCGTGAAATCATCCCACCGTTCAAAAAAGGGATTTTGGGAGATATCATTGCAGAAGTATTCAAACGTTTCAAAATCAGTGAAACTTCTAAAATGCTTGACCGCATGAAGGATCTCGGTTTCAGTTATTCTACAAAAGCCGGTATAACCGTCGGTGTTTCTGATATCGTAGTATTGGCTGAAAAAGAAGAGATTCTGGAGGAAGCGCAAGGTAGAGTAGATAAAGTATTGAAACAGTTCCGCCGAGGTCTGATTACAGAAGAAGAAAGATATGACCGAGTTATTTCTATCTGGTCTCAGGCGAAAGACAACATTCAAGATAAATTGATGAAAACATTGAACCCGCGTAACCCGATCTTCATGATGAGTGACTCCGGAGCCCGTGGTAATGCATCTAACTTCACTCAGCTTGCTGGTATGCGTGGACTGATGGCCAACCCGGCTGGTCGTATTATCGAGTTGCCGATCAAATCAAGTTTCCGCGAAGGATTAACAGTACTTGAATACTTTATTTCTACCCACGGTGCACGTAAAGGTCTTGCCGATACAGCCTTGAAGACTGCCGACTCAGGTTATCTGACTCGACGCCTGGTCGATGTTGCGCAAGATGTCATTATCCGTGAAGAGGATTGCGGTACAGATAAAGGATTGACTGTTCAATCCATTACCGAGGGTACAGAAATGATCGAGCCGTTAATTGACCGCTTGATCGGAAGGACATCCTTCCAAGCAGTACGTCATCCGGAAACAGGTGAAGTACTTGTGGACAGAAATGAAGTGATTTCAGAGGACGTTGCCAAGCAGATTGTGGATGCCGGAGTGGAAAAAGTGAATATCCGTTCTGTCTTCACTTGTAACACGAAGCACGGTGCTTGTAAAAAATGTTACGGCAGAAACCTTGCAACAGGTGATGAAGTCGAAGTCGGCGAAGCAGTCGGAATCATTGCAGCCCAGTCAATCGGTGAACCAGGTACACAGCTTACAATGCGTACCTTCCATACAGGCGGGGTAGCAGGTGACGATATTACGCAAGGTCTACCGCGTATCCAAGAGTTGTTTGAAGCAAGAAATCCAAAAGGGCAAGCGGTTATTAGTGAGATAAAAGGTACGGTTCAAGACATCAATGAAGTGAAGGACAAACAAGAAATTGTTGTTCAGGGAGAGGTCGAGAGCAGATCTTACACCGCCCCATATGGAGCCCGTTTGAAAGTGACTATTGGCGATGAGGTAATTGCCGGACAAGAGTTGACAGAGGGTTCTGTCGATCCGAAAGAATTATTGAAAGTCCAAGGAATCGACGGTGTACAAGAATACTTGCTGAAAGAAGTACAAAAAGTTTACCGTATGCAGGGTGTTGAAATCGGTGATAAACACGTTGAAGTTATGGTGCGCCAAATGCTCCGTAAAGTCCGCGTAGCCGATGCTGGAGATACCGAAGTGCTGCCTGGATCCCTGCTTGAAATCCATCAGTTCAGGGAAGCCAACAGGCAGGTGCTCGTCGAAGGCAACCAACCTGCTGTCGGAAGACCAGTCATATTGGGTATTACAAAAGCATCTCTTGAAACAGATTCCTTCTTATCTGCAGCATCCTTCCAGGAGACCACTCGTGTCTTGACTGATGCAGCAATCAAAGGTAAGAGAGACGAACTTCTTGGCTTGAAAGAAAATGTCATCATCGGTAAGCTTGTCCCAGCAGGAACAGGCATGCAGAAATACCGTAAGATAGAGGCAGATTTGGAAGAGACTGAAGAAGACGTCATTGAGATGCAGGAAACAGAAGAAATTACTCAATAACTAAGCTTAATTACTTTGTCCAAACAAGGTATAATTTTGGAAGCACTTTGGGGAGGAACGGCCTTTTGCCGGATAATGGAAAAGGCCGCCCCTAAATTTCAGGTAAAAATCCTTTGATAATACGTTGACATTGATTACTGGGGATGATACTATATTTTAGGTGCTTCCGTTTATCCTTGTTGCTTTGGAGGATAGATAATGTCTTATGAAAAAGTAGCACAGGTTAAAACTGGTTTAATTATTGGAACGAAGCAGACATTAAAAGCCATGAAAAATGGCGAAGTTAGTGAAGTTGTCGTGGCTGATGATGCTGATCAGCAGATAACGAACAAAGTGTCGCGTCTTGCAAAAGAATTAGACATCCCATGCAGCAGAGTGGATTCTATGAAGAAGCTCGGAGATGTATGTGGTATAGATGTAGGTACGGCGACAGTGGCGATAAAGCAATAAAGTTTTGGCGGGAATTATACGCGAAGGCTTTGTTTTTTGCCTTGTTATGAACCACCTGGATATGTGGTATTACAAAAAAGTCAGGAAGGAGGAAAAAAACATGCCAACTATTAACCAACTAGTACGTAAAGGACGTGTGAGCAAAGGTAAAAAATCCGACTCACCGGCACTTAACAAAGGTTACAACAGTTTCAAGAAAACTTTGACTGACCAATCTTCTCCTCAAAAACGTGGAGTGTGTACACGTGTTGGTACTTTGACTCCGAAGAAACCAAACTCTGCACTTCGTAAATATGCTCGTGTGCGTTTGACTAACGGAATCGAAGTAACAGCTTATATCCCTGGAATCGGCCACAACCTTCAAGAGCACAGTGTTGTTCTTATCCGTGGAGGTCGTGTAAAAGACTTGCCGGGTGTGCGTTATCACATTGTTCGTGGAGCGCTTGATACTGCAGGTGTTGAAGGTCGTGCTCAAGGCCGTTCTAAATACGGTACAAAAAGACCTAAGAAATAAACGGATTGATATAAAATATCAAAGCATAGAAAGGAGGATCTCAAATGCCACGTAAAGGACCAGTAGCTAAGCGTGATGTATTACCAGATCCGCTGCACAACTCCAAGCTTGTAACACGTTTAATCAACCAAATCATGGTTGACGGACAACGTGGAAAAGCGCAAAAAATTCTTTATAGAGCATTCGAACTTGTTCAAGAACGCAGTGGCCAAGATGCTATGGAAGTTTTCGAACAAGCAATGAAGAATGTAATGCCTGTACTTGAAGTTCGCGCCCGTCGTGTTGGTGGATCTAACTACCAAGTACCGGTAGAAGTTCGCCCTGAACGCCGCCAGGCACTAGGCTTGCGCTACATTGTTAACTATTCCCGTACTCGCGGTGAAAAAACAATGGAAGAGCGTCTAGCGAACGAAATTCTTGATGCTTCCAACAACACTGGTGCATCAGTGAAGAAAAGAGAAGACATGCACAAAATGGCAGAAGCCAACAAAGCATTTGCTCACTACCGCTGGTAAGATCCTTGTTGAGGCATCTTAACTTAAGAAAAATCCTCTTTGTGGCTTATTTGCCGCATGGAGGGCTGACTTAAGTTCTCGTTCAGGTGCTTTACGACAACTATCTAAAAAATAACTTCGTAACAGGAAGGAGAAATATGCATGGCTAGAGAATTCTCCTTGGAAAAGACTCGTAACATCGGTATCATGGCGCACATTGATGCGGGTAAAACGACTGCTACCGAGCGTATTCTTTTCTACACAGGACGTATCCATAAAATTGGTGAAACACACGAAGGTGCTTCCCAAATGGACTGGATGGAGCAAGAACAAGAACGTGGTATTACGATCACTTCTGCTGCAACGACAGCACAATGGAAGGGTCACCGCATCAATATCATCGACACACCAGGACACGTGGACTTCACAGTTGAGGTTGAACGTTCTCTTCGTGTACTTGATGGATCTGTTGCCGTTCTTGATGCTCAATCAGGTGTTGAGCCTCAAACAGAAACTGTTTGGCGCCAGGCTACTACTTACGGCGTTCCTCGTATCGTGTTCGTAAACAAAATGGATAAAATAGGAGCAGACTTCCTTTATTCAGTAGGAACACTCGGAGATCGTCTTGGTGCTAACGCACATCCGGTACAACTTCCAATCGGTGCGGAAGATGACTTCGAAGGAATCATTGACCTAATCTCGATGGAAGCATTCTTCTATCTGGATGATCTTGGAACACGTGCAGAAGCGCGTCCAATCCCGGATGAGTATAAAGAACAAGCTGAGGAATACCGCACTAATTTGTTAGAAGCGGTTGCTGAGCTTGATGAAGACTTAATGATGAAGTATCTTGAAGGAGAAGAAATCTCCAACGAAGAACTTAAAGCGGCAGTGCGTAAAGCTACTCTAAGCGTTGAATTCTACCCAGTATTCTGTGGTTCTGCCTTCAAAAACAAGGGTGTACAGTTGTTAATCGATGGTGTTATTGACTACCTTCCTGCTCCAACTGACGTACCTCCAATTGAAGGTCATGTTCCAAGAACAGAAGAACAAGTAGTTCGTAAAGCTGACGATAACGAACCATTCTCAGCTTTGGCATTTAAAGTGGCCACTGACCCTTATGTTGGTAAGCTTACATTCTTCCGTGTGTACTCCGGTACCTTGGATTCCGGTTCATATGTAAGAAACTCCACGAAGGATAAACGTGAACGTGTAGGACGTATCCTGCAAATGCACGCGAATTCCCGTGAAGAAATTTCGACTGTATATGCCGGTGACATCGCTGGTGCGGTGGGTCTTAAAGATACAGGAACTGGTGATACTCTATGCGATGAGAAATCACTTGTTATCCTCGAATCAATGGAATTCCCGGAACCAGTTATCTCTGTTGCTATCGAGCCTAAAACAAAAGCAGACCAGGACAAAATGGCTGTTGCTTTAGGTAAGCTTGCAGAAGAAGATCCAACATTCAAAACAGAAACAAACCCTGAAACAGGGCAAACGATCATCTCTGGTATGGGTGAACTTCACCTTGACATCATTGTTGACCGTTTGAAACGCGAATTCAAAGTTGAAGCAAATGTTGGCGCGCCTCAAGTTGCGTATCGTGAAACTTTCCGTGGTTCAGCAGAAGTTGAAGGTAAGTTCGTACGTCAGTCTGGTGGTCGTGGACAATATGGTCACGTTTGGGTTAAATTTGAACCGAACGAAGAAGGCGCTGGCTTCGAATTCGTAAACAAAATCGTTGGTGGTACTGTACCACGTGAATACATCCCATCTGTAGAAGCAGGTATTGCTGAGTCTATGGAAAATGGTGTATTGGCTGGATACCCATTAATCGATGTTAAAGCTACCTTGTTCGATGGAAGTTACCACGATGTGGACTCCAACGAAACTGCGTTTAAAGTTGCCGCATCAATGGCGCTTAAAGCAGCAAAAGGTAAATGTCAACCAGTTCTTCTAGAGCCAATGATGAAAGTAGAAGTTGTCATTCCGGAAGAATACATGGGAGACATCATGGGTGACGTAACTTCCCGTCGTGGACGTGTAGAAGGTATGGGAGCCCGCGGTAATACGCAGGTAGTTAATGCGTTTGTACCACTTTCTGAAATGTTCGGTTATGCAACTGCATTGCGTTCTAATACACAAGGCAGAGGACAATACACCATGCACTTCGATCATTACGAAGAAGTACCGAAAAGCATTTCTGAAGAAATTATTAAGAAAAATGCTGGTGAATAATTGATTTTTTGCCAAGCATCAAGTATAACTTGTATTGTAGGCTTAGAAACAACGTCTATTAGTTGTTTCTAAGCAACAAATACATTTAAAATATAGTTACTTACTTTTAAGGAGGAAATATAAATGGCTAAAGAAAAATTCGACCGCTCCAAAGACCACGTCAATATTGGTACAATCGGTCACGTTGACCATGGTAAAACAACTCTAACTGCTGCTATCACAACAGTACTACACAGCCGTTCTGGTTCTGGTACTGCAATGGCATATGATCAAATCGACGGTGCTCCAGAAGAGAAAGAGCGTGGAATCACAATCGCTACTTCTCACGTTGAGTACGAAACTGAAAACCGTCACTATGCTCACGTTGACTGCCCAGGTCACGCTGACTACGTTAAAAACATGATCACTGGTGCTGCTCAAATGGACGGAGCTATCCTTGTAGTATCTGCTGCAGATGGTCCAATGCCACAAACTCGTGAGCACATCCTTCTATCTCGTCAGGTTGGGGTACCTGCAATCGTAGTATTCCTTAACAAAACTGACATGGTAGATGACGAAGAACTTCTTGAACTAGTAGAAATGGAAGTTCGCGATCTTCTTTCTGAGTACGACTTCCCTGGTGATGACGTACCAGTAATCAAAGGTTCTGCTCTTAAAGCACTTGAGGGTGACGAAGAGTATGCAAACAAAATCTTTGAATTGATGGATGCTGTTGACGAATACATCCCAAGACCAGACCGTGACACTGAAAAGCCATTCATGATGCCAGTTGAGGACGTATTCTCTATCACTGGTCGTGGTACTGTTGCTACAGGCCGTGTTGAGCGTGGCGTTATCAAAGTCGGTGACGAAGTTGATATCATCGGTCTTGCTGATGAAGCTAAGAAAACAACTGTTACTGGTGTAGAAATGTTCCGTAAGCTTCTTGACTATGCAGAAGCTGGAGACAACATCGGTGCACTTCTTCGTGGTGTTGCACGTGAAGACATCAACCGTGGTCAAGTACTTGCAAAGCCTGGTACTATTACTCCACACACTAAGTTTAAAGCAGAAGTTTATGTTCTTTCTAAAGAAGAAGGTGGACGTCACACTCCATTCTTTGGTAACTACCGTCCGCAGTTCTACTTCCGTACAACTGACGTAACTGGTGTTATCACTCTTCCTGAAGGAGTAGAAATGGTAATGCCTGGTGACAACGTAGAAATGACAGTTGAACTTATTTCTCCAATCGCTATCGAAGATGGAACTAAGTTCTCTATCCGTGAAGGTGGCCGTACAGTAGGCGCTGGCGTTGTTGCTACTATCGTAGAGTAATCTTAAAAATCAAACAGACAGTGTATACTTGCACTGTCTGTTTTTTTATTTCTATTTATTAAGTAACTATTCTATCTTATCCATATTCCTTCAGCCTGAAAAATATGAAAGACTCTTCGAAAACACTTATTCGATCCTCTAAAATAGCCCTGAACTGTCTCACATAATTTCCCACAAAAAAAATACCACAAAAACTTGAAAACATGGGCAGAACTCATGTATAATACGAAAAGTGCTGTAAATAAATTATTTCTAATTTATTGTTGCAATGACCGCAGATATTCTATATAATTAATAATGTTGGTCATTAAAGGCGATGATGCGGAAGGTTGTTGGCACACCCGGCCCCTTTGCCATGGCGGGTGGTCAAGGAATTTTCGCGGAGAATGTCTATTATAAAATGGGCGAAAAAAGGAGGGAAAATAATGGCAAAAGAAAAGATTAGAATCCGTTTAAAAGCTTACGATCACCGTATTCTTGATCAGTCAGCTGAAAAAATCGTAGACACGGCTAAGCGTTCTGGTGCGAATGTATCCGGTCCGATCCCGTTGCCTACAGAAAAATCAGTGTACACAGTTCTACGTGCGGTGCACAAATACAAAGATTCTCGTGAGCAGTTCGAAATGCGCACGCATAAACGTCTTATCGACATCGTTAGTCCAACACCACAAACAGTCGACTCACTAATGCGTCTTGACTTACCATCTGGTGTGGACATTGAAATTAAATTATAAAAGTACATTTAGAAAATAGGAGGTGTAACGGATGGCGAAAGGAATCTTAGGTCGTAAAATCGGCATGACTCAATTATTCTCTGAAAATGGCGAGTTGACTCCAGTAACTGTAATTCAGGCTGAGCCAAACGTCGTTCTTCAAAAAAGAACGTTAGAAAATGATGGATATGAAGCAGTGCAGTTGGGTTTTGCAGATCAAAAAGAATCAAATGCTAATAAGCCGCAAAAGGGTCATGCTGAAAAAGCAAACACAACCCCTAAGCGCTTCATTCGTGAAATCCGTAATGCTAACCTTGATGAATATGAAATCGGTCAAGAGGTTAGTGTTGAGATTTTTCAAGCTGGAGATAAAATTGATGTAACTGGAACTTCTAAAGGGAAAGGATTCCAAGGTGCGATCAAGCGTCACAACCAATCCCGCGGACCAATGACTCACGGTTCTCGTTATCACAGAAGACCAGGTACAATGGGTGCGATCGACCCTATGCATGTTTTCAAAGGTAAGAAACTACCAGGTCAAATGGGTGGAGAGCAAGTCACTCTTCAAAACCTTGAGATCGTAAAAGTAGATGCAGAACGCAACCTTATCCTAGTAAAAGGTAATGTCCCTGGATCTAAAAAATCATTCGTTAAAGTTACGAGTGCAGTAAAGGCTAACTAATCAATAAACGAAGGGAGGATATGTCATGCCTAAAGTAGCACTTTTTAACCAAGGCGGATCACAAGTTGGCGATTTGGAACTGAATGACTCCGTATTTGGAATTGAACCAAACACACATGTATTACACGATGCTGTAGTAATGCAGCAAGCATCTTTGCGTCAAGGAACACATGCTGTAAAAAATCGTTCGGAAGTTAGCGGTGGTGGACGCAAGCCATGGCGCCAAAAGGGTACAGGACGTGCACGTCAAGGGTCCATCCGTTCTCCACAATGGGTAGGCGGTGGAACTGTTTTCGGTCCTACACCACGTAGCTACAGCTACAAACTACCGAAAAAGGTACGTAGACTTGCTCTTAAATCTGCTCTTTCTTCCAAAGTGAAAGAAGAAAGCCTATTANGAAAAAATCGTAGACACGGCTAAGCGTTCTGGTGCGAATGTATCCGGTCCGATCCCGTTGCCTACAGAAAAATCAGTGTACACAGTTCTACGTGCGGTGCACAAATACAAAGATTCTCGTGAGCAGTTCGAAATGCGCACGCATAAACGTCTTATCGACATCGTTAGTCCAACACCACAAACAGTCGACTCACTAATGCGTCTTGACTTACCATCTGGTGTGGACATTGAAATTAAATTATAAAAGTACATTTAGAAAATAGGAGGTGTAACGGATGGCGAAAGGAATCTTAGGTCGTAAAATCGGCATGACTCAATTATTCTCTGAAAATGGCGAGTTGACTCCAGTAACTGTAATTCAGGCTGAGCCAAACGTCGTTCTTCAAAAAAGAACGTTAGAAAATGATGGATATGAAGCAGTGCAGTTGGGTTTTGCAGATCAAAAAGAATCAAATGCTAATAAGCCGCAAAAGGGTCATGCTGAAAAAGCAAACACAACCCCTAAGCGCTTCATTCGTGAAATCCGTAATGCTAACCTTGATGAATATGAAATCGGTCAAGAGGTTAGTGTTGAGATTTTTCAAGCTGGAGATAAAATTGATGTAACTGGAACTTCTAAAGGGAAAGGATTCCAAGGTGCGATCAAGCGTCACAACCAATCCCGCGGACCAATGACTCACGGTTCTCGTTATCACAGAAGACCAGGTACAATGGGTGCGATCGACCCTATGCATGTTTTCAAAGGTAAGAAACTACCAGGTCAAATGGGTGGAGAGCAAGTCACTCTTCAAAACCTTGAGATCGTAAAAGTAGATGCAGAACGCAACCTTATCCTAGTAAAAGGTAATGTCCCTGGATCTAAAAAATCATTCGTTAAAGTTACGAGTGCAGTAAAGGCTAACTAATCAATAAACGAAGGGAGGATATGTCATGCCTAAAGTAGCACTTTTTAACCAAGGCGGATCACAAGTTGGCGATTTGGAACTGAATGACTCCGTATTTGGAATTGAACCAAACACACATGTATTACACGATGCTGTAGTAATGCAGCAAGCATCTTTGCGTCAAGGAACACATGCTGTAAAAAATCGTTCGGAAGTTAGCGGTGGTGGACGCAAGCCATGGCGCCAAAAGGGTACAGGACGTGCACGTCAAGGGTCCATCCGTTCTCCACAATGGGTAGGCGGTGGAACTGTTTTCGGTCCTACACCACGTAGCTACAGCTACAAACTACCGAAAAAGGTACGTAGACTTGCTCTTAAATCTGCTCTTTCTTCCAAAGTGAAAGAAGAAAGCCTATTAGTGCTTGAAAGCTTGACTTTCGATGCTCCGAAAACAAAAGAGGTAGTAAGCATGCTTGCTGCGCTTAATGTTGACGGAAAAGCATTGATCGTTACTGCTGACAAAGATGAAGTAGTAGCTCGTTCTGCTAACAACTTGCCTAATGTAAAAGTTTTAACTGTAAGCGAAGTGAATGTATTAGACTTGCTTACGCATGACAAGCTGATTTTGACTAAAGAAGCAGCTGAAAAAGCAGGGGAGGTGCTTGCATAATGAAAGACCCACGTGATATTATTAAGCGCCCGGTTATTACAGAAAACTCTGCTGATTTGATGGCAGAAAAGAAATATACGTTCGAAGTAAGTACCAAAGCTAACAAAACAGAAATCAAAGATGCAGTAGAATTAATCTTTGGTGTGAAAGTGGCTAAAGTGAACACGATGAACCTTAAAGGTAAATTCAAGCGTATGGGACGTTACGGTGGTTACCGTGCTGACCGTAAGAAAGCAATTGTTCAACTTACTGAAGACAGCAAAGAACTAGAATTCTTTGAAAGTGTATAAATAAAACTCAACTAAAAAGGAGGGAAAAAAGATGGCGATTAAAAAGTATAAACCAACTTCTAATGGTAGACGTGGCATGTCCGGTTCTGATTTCAGCGAAATCACTACTGATCAGCCAGAAAAATCCCTGTTAAGTCCTATCCACAAACGCGGAGGACGTAACAACCAGGGCAGACTAACAGTTCGTCATCAAGGCGGCGGTCATAAGCGCCAGTATCGTGTCATCGACTTCAAGCGTGACAAAGATGGAATACCTGGACGCGTTGCTACTATCGAGTACGACCCGAACCGTTCCGCTAACATCGCATTAATCAACTATGCAGATGGAGAAAAACGTTATATCCTTGCACCAAAAGGTTTGCAAGTAGGTAACGAAATCAACTCTGGAACAGATGCTGATATTAAAGTAGGGAACGCTCTTCCACTACAAAATATCCCTGTAGGTACTATCATTCATAATGTAGAACTAAAACCAGGACGCGGAGGACAACTTGCCCGCTCTGCAGGTGCTCAAGCTCAGATCCTTGGCCGTGAAGACAAGTACGTACTAGTACGCTTGGTTTCTGGTGAAGTACGTTTGGTTCTAGGTACTTGCCGCGCAACTGTTGGTCAAGTGGGTAACTTGGAACACGAACTTATCAATGTAGGTAAAGCCGGACGCTCTCGTTGGCAAGGCAAGCGCCCTACAGTACGTGGTTCTGTAATGAACCCTAACGATCATCCACACGGTGGTGGTGAAGGACGCGCTCCAATCGGACGTAAATCACCAATGTCACCTTGGGGCAAACCGACACTTGGTTACAAAACGCGTAAACGCAACAAACCTAGTGACAAATTCATCGTTCGTAAACGTAAAAAATAACGGGGTTGAACGGCGGGAAGAAACGCCCGTCTGTCAATCGCGAAGGGAGGTTTATGTATGGGTCGCAGCTTAAAAAAAGGACCTTTCGCAGATGACCATTTAATGAAGAAAGTTGAAAAATTGAACGAAGATGATAAGAAGCAAGTTGTAAGAACTTGGTCTCGTCGTTCTACTATATTCCCTAATTTTGTCGGACATACCATCGCTGTATATGACGGCCGTAAACACGTGCCTGTTTATATCACTGAAGATATGGTTGGACATAAACTAGGTGAATTCGCGCCTACCCGCACGTTCAAGGGACATGCAGGCGATGACAAGAAAACAAAACGCTAATGAGAGGAGGCACTCTTGATGCAAGCTAAAGCCGTTGCGAAATCTGTTCGTATTGCTCCTCGTAAAGTCCGTTTAGTAGTCGATTTGATTCGAGGAAAAAATGTTGGAGAGGCCGTTGCAATTTTAAAGCATACACAACGCGGTGCATCACCAGTTGTAGAAAAAGTTTTAAAATCTGCTATTGCTAATGCAGAACACAATTATGAAATGAATCCAGACGACTTAGTAGTATCCGAAGCATTCGTGAACGAAGGTGTTACTTTGAAACGTTTCCGTCCACGTGCTATGGGTCGTGCTAGTCAAATTAACAAAAGAACCAGCCACATCACAGTGGTTGTATCAGAAAAGAAGGAGGGATAATCAGTGGGTCAAAAAGTTAATCCTGTAGGACTTCGTGTCGGCGTCATCCGTGATTGGGAATCCAAATGGTACGCTGGCAAAGATTATGCAGATCTATTACATGAAGACATTAAAATTCGTGAATATATTGAACAACGTCTAAAGGATGCGGCTGTTTCCAGTGTGGAAATCGAGCGTGCAGCTAACCGAGTAAACATTTCTATCTCAACTGCTAAGCCAGGTATGGTTATCGGTAAGGGCGGTTCTGAAGTAGAAGCACTTCGTAAGTCTCTTAACGCATTGACTGGTAAAAGAGTTCACATCAACATCGTTGAAGTGAAAAAAGCTGATTTGGATGCTACTCTTGTTGCTGAAAACATTGCTCGTCAATTGGAAAACCGTATTTCTTTCCGTCGTGCACAAAAACAAACAATTCAACGCGCTATGCGTGCAGGAGCAAAAGGTATCCGTACACAAGTTTCAGGTCGTCTTGGCGGAGCTGACATCGCTCGTGCAGAACATTACAGCGAAGGAACTGTACCACTACACACTCTTCGTGCTGACATCGACTATGGTACTGCGGAAGCAGATACTACTTATGGTAAATTGGGTGTCAAAGTGTGGATCTACCGTGGAGAAGTCCTTCCAACTAAAAACAATCAATAAGGAAGGGGGAACGCATTATGTTAATGCCTAAACGTGTGAAATATCGTAAACAACACCGTGGCCGCATGCGTGGTCAAGCTAAAGGTGGAACGTCTGTTGCATTTGGTGAATATGGATTGCAAGCTGTAGAAGCTTCATGGATTACAAGCCGTCAAATCGAGGCTGCGCGTATCGCAATGACTCGTTACATGAAACGTGGCGGTAAAGTTTGGATTAAAATTTTCCCAGACAAACCTTATACTGCTAAGCCCCTAGAGGTTCGTATGGGTTCCGGTAAAGGTGCTCCAGAAGGATGGGTTGCAGTAGTAAAGCCTGGAAAAATCATGTTTGAAATTGCTGGTGTTTCTGAGGAAGTTGCACGCGAAGCATTGCGTCTTGCTTCTCATAAACTACCGATCAAAACAAAGTTTGTAAAACGTGAAGAAATTGGTGGTGAAATCAATGAAGGCTAACGAAATCAGAGAACTAACCACTGCCGAAATTGAACAAAAAGTTAAATCTTTAAAAGAAGAATTATTCAACTTGCGCTTCCAACTGGCAACTGGCCAGCTGGAAAACACTGCACGTCTTCGCGAAGTCCGCAAGTCGATCGCACGTATGAAAACAGTTGTACGTGAAAGAGAACTAAGCGTTAATAACTGATAATCGAGAGGAGGTTAGCCTCAAATGAGTGAGCGTAATAATCGTAAGGTCTATAACGGCCGTGTAGTATCAGATAAAATGGATAAGACGATTACAGTATTAGTTGAGACTTATAAGTTCCATAAACTTTACGGTAAACGTGTTAAGTATTCCAAAAAGTTCAAGGCACATGATGAGAACAACCAAGCTAAAATCGGCGATATTGTCCGCATCATGGAAACCCGTCCACTTTCCGCTACAAAACGTTTCCGTTTGGTAGAAGTTGTGGAAGAAGCGGTAATTATTTAATTAAAGTTCGCTCGGAAGGATTCCGAAGGGAGGTTACAGCGTTATGATTCAACAAGAGACTCGTTTAAAAGTTGCAGATAACTCAGGTGCACGTGAAGTGCTTGCCATTAAAGTTTTAGGCGGCTCAGGACGCAAAACAGCGAATATCGGTGATGTGATCGTTTGTACGGTGAAACAAGCAACACCTGGAGGCGTTGTTAAAAAAGGTGAAGTTGTTAGAGCTGTTGTTGTCCGTTCTAAAAGCGGTGTTCGCCGTAAAGACGGTTCCTACATTCGATTTGATGAAAATGCAGCCGTAATTGTTCGTGAAGACAAGAGTCCACGTGGTACTCGTATCTTTGGACCAGTTGCACGTGAATTGCGCGATGCCAAGTTCATGAAGATCGTTTCTCTAGCTCCGGAAGTACTATAAGATTTGTAATGATAGCCTTGTAAGGAGGTGCAGCAAGCATGCATGTTAAAAAAGGTGATAAAGTTCAGGTTATAGCAGGCAAGGATAAAGGCAAGCAGGGCACTATTCTTGAAGCATATCCTAAAAAAGATCGTGTATTAGTAGAAGGCATCAACATTGTGAAAAAACACGCTAAACCTTCTCAAGATAACCCGCAGGGCGGAATTCTTAACCAGGAAGCATCTATCCATGTTTCCAATGTTATGCCGATTGATCCTAAAACAGGAGAGCCAACACGTGTTGGTTTTGAAGAACGCGACGGTAAAAAAGTCCGTATCGCTAAAAAATCCGGTGAAGCTTTAGATAAATAATTAGCGACGAAAGGAGGGCTACTCGATGAACGAATTAAAACAGAGATACCAAAAGGAAATCGTTCCATCTTTGGTTGAAAAATTTAATTATGAATCAGTAATGCAGGTACCAAAAGTAGAAAAAATCGTAATCAATATGGGTGTTGGTGATGCAGTTCAAAACTCCAAAGCCTTAGACAACGCAGTTGAAGAACTAGCTTTGATCTCAGGACAACAGCCAGTAGTTACGAAAGCGAAAAAATCAATTGCAGGTTTCCGTTTGCGTGAGGGAATGCCTATCGGGGCAAAAGTAACCTTGCGTGGAGAGCGTATGTATGAATTCCTTCAAAAACTTATAGCAGTATCACTTCCACGAGTTCGTGACTTCCGTGGTATTTCAAAAAAAGCTTTTGACGGACGCGGTAACTATACTCTTGGTGTTAAAGAGCAATTGATTTTCCCAGAAATTAATTACGATAAAGTAAGCAAAGTTCGTGGTATGGACATCGTTGTGGTCACAACATCCAATACTGACGAAGAAGCACGTGAACTTTTAGCTCAGCTTGGCATGCCTTTCCAAAAATAAGCATTTGAGCTAACACAAGGAGGGAAAATAGTGGCTAAAAAATCTATGATTGCGAAACAAAAACGCAAACAAAAGTTTAAAGTGCAAGAGTACACAAGATGTGAACGCTGCGGACGCCCGCATTCAGTATTGCGCAAATTTAAACTTTGCCGTATTTGTTTCCGTGAACTTGCCTATAAAGGTCAAATTCCTGGTGTCAAAAAAGCAAGCTGGTAATCCCCGATCAGGGAAGGAGGTAATGAATAATGGTTATGACAGATCCAATCGCAGATATGCTTACTCGTATTCGTAACGCAAACATGGTACGTCATGAGAAGCTTGAGCTTCCTGCGTCTCAATTGAAAAAAGAGGTAGCGGACATTTTGAAGCGTGAAGGCTTTGTACGCGACTACGAATTCATTGAAGATAACAAACAAGGTGTTTTACGTATATTCCTTAAGTACGGCACTAACGAAGAAAGAGTAATCACTGGCCTGAAACGAATCAGTAAACCAGGATTGCGCGTTTACGCGAAAGCAGATGAAATACCAAAAGTATTAAACGGACTAGGCATTGCAATCGTTTCTACTTCTAAAGGTGTTTTATCCGATAAAGAAGCACGTGAGCAAGCTGTAGGCGGCGAAGTGCTCGCATACGTTTGGTAATTTATATAGACAAGATAGGAGGTGCTTTGAATGTCTCGTGTAGGATTAAAAATTTTGGAAATCCCAGAAGGTGTGGAAATCAAGCTTGATGGAAACACTGCTACAGTTAAAGGTCCTAAAGGAGAGCTAACTCGTACTTTCCATGAGGACATCACAATCAAAATCGAAGATAACGTTCTTAGCGTAGAACGTCCAAGTGATAATAAAGAACACCGTTCACTACATGGAACTACTCGTAGTATCCTTGGAAACATGGTGGAAGGCGTTCATAAAGGCTTCGAAAAAAGCCTTGAGATCACTGGTGTTGGTTACCGTGCACAAAAACAAGGCGATAAAGTCATCATTAATGCAGGTTATTCTCATCCAGTAGAAATCGAACACCGTGACGGAATCGAAATCGAGGTTCCTTCTAACACGAAAGTGACTGTAAAGGGAATCGATAAAGAATTAGTCGGCGCTGTTGCAGCTAATATCAGAGCCATTCGCCCGCCTGAACCTTACAAAGGTAAAGGAATCCGTTATGAAGGCGAATATGTACGTCGTAAAGAAGGTAAGACAGCTAAGTAAAATAGGTGAAAAGTTATTTCACTTATTTAAAAGGTTAGTTAGGGAACAGAAAGGAGTGACCTAGATGATCACAAAGCTTGATAAGAATGCAGTACGTAAGAAAAGACATTCTCGTATCCGCAAGAACCTATTCGGAACTGCAGAACGTCCACGTCTTAACGTATATCGTTCAAACAAACACATCTACGCACAACTTATTGATGATTTGAACAGCAAAACATTGGCCAGTGCTTCTACTGTAGACAACGAGCTTAGCTTGGATGCTACAGGTAACGTAGAAGCCGCTCAAAAAGTTGGCGAATTGCTTGCTAACCGTGCAATCGAAAATGGATACAAAAACGTGGTGTTCGACCGCGGTGGTTACCTATATCATGGACGTGTGAAAGCATTGGCAGATGCTGCCCGCGAAGCAGGTCTTGAATTTTAATCGTTAAAGGAGGGACATATATTGCGTACAAACATTGACCCGAACAAATTAGATCTTGAAGAACGCGTAGTAACAATCAACCGTGTTGCGAAAGTAGTAAAAGGTGGACGTCGTTTCCGTTTTGCTGCATTAGTAGTTGTCGGTGATAAAAATGGTCATGTAGGTTTCGGTACTGGTAAAGCACAAGAAGTACCGGATGCTATCAAAAAAGCAATTGATGATGCAAAGAAAAATCTAATTAATGTACCAATCGTAGGTACAACTATCCCACACGAAATCACTGGTGGATTTGGCGCAGGAAGCATTTTGATGAAGCCGGCTGCTGAAGGTACCGGAGTCATCGCCGGTGGACCGGTCCGTGCGGTATTGGAACTTGCTGGTGTTGGTGATATTCTTTCTAAATCATTGGGATCCAATACACCAATCAACATGGTTCGTGCCACTATCAACGGTTTGGATGAACTGAAACGCGCTGAAGATGTTGCTAAATTACGTGGGAAGTCAGTAGAAGAACTGTTAGGATAAGGAGGGAAATCATATGGCTAAAAAGTTAGAAATTACCCTCACGCGCAGTGTTATTGGCAGATCGGAAGCTCAAAAAGCTACAGTCAAAACACTAGGCTTGAACAAAATTCGTCAAACAGTAGTCCGTGAAGATACTCCAGCCCTACGCGGCATGGTCGAGAAAGTATCACACTTAGTAGCGGTCAAAGAAGTATAATTAACGAAAGCGCAAAGAGGAGGTGCTCGCATGAAACTTCATGAATTGAAGCCATCACAAGCTCGCAAAGAACGTAATCGTGTAGGACGAGGAATGTCTTCAGGTAATGGAAAAACAGCTGGGCGCGGACATAAAGGACAAAAAGCCCGTTCAGGCGGTGGAACACGTCCAGGGTTCGAAGGCGGCCAGATGCCATTATTCCAACGTTTGCCAAAACGTGGATTTACTAACATTCATCGCAGGGAGTTCGCGATTGTAAATTTGGATGCTTTAAACCAATTTGAAGAAGGCACAGAAGTAACACCTGAGCTTTTACTTGAAACTGGTCTTGTCAGCAAGCTAAAAGCAGGAGTTAAGATTCTTGGAAATGGTAATGTTGAAAAGAAACTTACAGTAAAAGCTCACAAGTTCTCTGCTTCGGCTAAAGAAGCTATCGAGGCAGCGGGCGGTCAAACTGAGGTGATTTAATGTTTCGTACAATCTCCAATTTTGTACGCGTGGGTGACATTCGGCAAAAAATCGTCTTCACTTTATTGATGTTGATCGTTTTTAGACTTGGTACATTCATTCCAGTGCCGTTTACGGACAGGGACGCCATCGACTTTATGAACCAACAAAGTGTATTTGGATTTCTGAATACATTTGGAGGCGGGGCATTGCAGAACTTCTCGATTTTCGCGATGGGGATCATGCCTTATATTACTGCCTCCATCATCATGCAATTACTGCAGATGGATGTTGTACCAAAGTTTGCTGAATGGAAGAAGCAAGGGGAAGTAGGGCGCAAGAAATTAGCTCAGTTTACCCGCTATGGAACGATTGTTCTTGCTTTCATCCAGGCTGCTACCATGTCTGTCGGATTCAATGCTATGACCGGCGGACAATTGATAACCGATCCTGGGTTCGGGAAATTTGCTGTGATTGCCCTTGTGTTAACAAGTGGAACAGCTTTCCTTATGTGGTTAGGTGAACAAATCACAGCCCACGGCGTAGGAAATGGGATTTCGATTCTGATATTTGCCGGAATCGTGGCTGCTATACCAAATGGGGTCAATCAATTATACGAACAGTATTTCGGCGGTGATGTTGGGGATGAATTGTTCATCAACATAGTCATAGTCGCATTGATCGTATTGGTAATCCTTGCTGTTGTAGTAGGAGTTATCTTTATTCAGCAAGCACTGAGAAAGATACCTGTACAGTATGCCAAGCGACTAGTGAACCGTTCACCGGTAGGCGGTCAGTCAACGCATTTACCTTTAAAAGTGAATGCAGCTGGAGTTATCCCGGTTATCTTCGCAATATCATTTATTATCGCGCCAAGAACAATCGCGGGTTTCTTCGAAGGTAATGCAGTCGCACAAACAATCGAAACAATATTTGATTATACACAGCCAATCGGAATGGTGATTTATGTAGCCCTTATTATCGCTTTCACCTATTTCTATTCTTTTGTTCAGGTCAATCCCGAACAAATGGCTGAAAATCTGAAAAAACAAGGTGGATACGTACCGGGCATCAGACCTGGAAAGAATACAGAAACGTATCTTACCCGTGTAATGTATCGTTTAACTTTTGTTGGAGCCCTTTTCCTTGCGGCTGTTTCTGTATTGCCTTTGATTCTGGGAAGTGCAGCCAATCTGCCACAATCTGTACAGGTTGGAGGAACTAGCCTCTTGATCGTTGTCGGTGTTGCATTACAGACAATGAAACAACTGGAAAGCCAATTGGTAAAACGACATTACAAAGGTTTCATCAAGTAAGGTTATGTTTGATAGAAGGGTTTGTTCAAAAAGGAGGCATAAACGAACCGAGGGTTGTTTTTACCATACTTTTTGAACAGATCAGTAGAAATGAGAGCGAGGGGAAAGTCGTTGAATCTAATCCTGATGGGACTGCCTGGAGCCGGTAAAGGAACACAGGCAGAAAAAATAGTTGATAAGTACCAAATCCCTCATATCTCAACAGGGGATATGTTCCGGTTAGCAATCAAAGAAGGAACGGAGCTCGGTAAACAGGCTAAATCATACATGGATCAAGGTGAACTCGTTCCAGACGAAGTGACAATTGGTATTGTTCGCGAGCGGCTTAGCAAAGGGGACGCTCAGGAAGGCTTCCTATTGGATGGTTTCCCAAGGACAATTGCCCAAGCAAAAGCTTTAGAAGAACTTCTTGGTGATATGGATAAGTCATTGGACTATGTCCTTCATGTAGATGTGCCACAAGAACAACTTATCGAGCGTTTGACAGGACGACGCGTTTGTCCAACATGCGGAGCTACTTACCATGTCAAATATAATCCTCCTAAACAGGAAGGGATTTGCGACAAAGATGGTTCAGCATTGATCCAGCGTGATGATGACAAGCCAGCCACAGTGAAAAAACGGTTGGAAGTCAATATTGAACAAACTCAGCCGATGCTTGACTTCTATCAAGACAAAGGCTACTTGGCTAAAATTGATGGTGATCAGGATATTGATCAAGTTTTCGAAGATATTGATAAAAAGCTTCGAGGCCTTTCTGAATGATAATTTGCAAAACACCACGAGAACTTGAGATAATGGCTGAGGCAGGCGAGATTGTAGCTTTGACCCACCAAAAACTCAAGGAGCACATCCAGCCTGGCATAACAACAAAAGAATTGGATAACATTGCCGAAAAGTTCATACGCAGCAGGGGTGCAATTCCATCTTTTAAAGGTTATAATGGATTTCGTGGAAGTATTTGTGCATCTGTCAACGATGAACTGGTTCATGGCATTCCGGGTGACCGGGAGTTGAAGGATGGCGACATTATCAGCATTGATATTGGCGCAAAATATAATTCATTTCATGGTGACTCGGCATGGACATATCCAGTCGGGAATGTTGACGAGGATACAATGAATTTGCTTGAGGTCACAGAGGCCTCATTATTTAAGGGGCTTGAAGAAGCAAAACCAGGTGTCCGCCTTTCAAATATATCGCATGCCATTCAAAGCTACGTGGAACCAAAGGGGTTCAACATTGTAAGAGAATATGTGGGTCACGGAGTCGGTCGTGAACTCCATGAAGATCCCAATATTCCTCATTACGGTCCTCCCAATAAAGGTCCGCGCTTGAAACCGGGCATGGTCCTTGCCATTGAGCCAATGGTAAATGCAGGAGAACGGTTTGTAAAAACTCTTGCAGATAATTGGACAGTTGTCACCCAAGATGGTAAAATGTGTGCTCACTTTGAACACACAGTTGCTATAACAGAAGAAGGTTACAAAATATTAACAAAAGCCTAAGTGCAGGTGATCGTGGTTGAATGAATCTGAGTCGAGTCCGCGAATAGGTCAAATTGTTCGTATTGAACAAGGGCGTGAGGCAGGTCAGTTTGCGATTATCATCAAAATCCTTGATGATCGTTTTGTCTTGCTTGCAGACGGAGAAAAGAGAAAATATGATCGACCCAAGAAGAAAAACTTGAATCATATCGAGCTATTTAACTATATTTCTCCAGAAGTCCAGAACAGCCTTCTAGAAACTGGTCGCGTAACAAATGGTAAGCTGCGTTTTGCTATATCTAAATTTGTCAATGAAGTAGTGACTGATTTGAAGAAGGGAGATCAACTCGATGGCGAAAGACGATGCAATTGAAGTGGAAGGTACCGTTACAGACACATTGCCAAATGCAATGTTTAAAGTTGAGCTGGAAAACGGTCATACTGTTTTAGCTCATGTTTCCGGTAAAATTCGTATGCATTTCATTCGAATCTTGCCTGGTGATAAAGTGACGGTTGAACTTTCCCCATATGATTTAACAAGAGGACGTATCACGTACCGTTATAAATAAATGCTCCGATCCAAAAGGAGGTATGGATGATGAAGGTAAGACCATCTGTAAAACCAATTTGTGAAAAATGTAAAGTAATCCGCCGTAAAGGCAAAGTTATGGTTATTTGTGAAAACCCTAAACACAAACAAAAACAAGGTTAATTTGAAGGAGGTGCGCATACCAAATGGCACGTATTGCTGGTGTAGATATTCCTCGTGACAAGCGTGTAGTCATTTCCCTTACTTATGTTTATGGTATCGGAAAATCTACTGCACAAGAAGTTTTAAAACAAGCTGAAGTATCTGAGGATACTCGTGTTCGTGATCTAACAGAAGACGAACTTGCAAGAATTCGTCAAGCGCTTGAGCAATATTCAGTTGAAGGTGATCTTCGTCGTGAGATTTCCCTAAACGTAAAACGTTTGATTGAAATTGGTTCTTACCGTGGCATCCGTCATCGTAGAGGACTTCCATTACGTGGTCAAAAAACGAAGAACAACTCTCGTACTCGTAAAGGCCCGCGTAAGACAATGGCTAACAAAAAGAAATAAGATAAAGGAGGTTAATTAATCCATGGCACGTAAAACGAATACACGTAAACGTCGTGTGAAAAAGAATATTGATACTGGTGTTGCTCATATCCGTTCAACTTTCAACAATACGATCGTTACTATCACTGATGTCCAAGGTAACGTAGTAAGCTGGAGCAGCGCTGGAGCACTTGGTTTCAAGGGTTCTCGTAAATCTACTCCTTTTGCTGCGCAAATGGCCGCTGAATCTGCAGCAAAAGCAGGGATGGAACACGGCTTGAAAACTTTGGAAGTAACTGTTAAAGGCCCTGGAGCTGGACGTGAAGCAGCAATTCGTTCACTTCAAGCAGCAGGATTGGAAGTTACAGCCATTCGTGACGTAACACCAGTTCCTCACAATGGTTGCCGCCCGCCAAAACGTCGTCGAGTTTAATTTATCTGTATATAATTTGTCACCCTGTCTATAATGGGTTATGATAGCTAAAAGTCAAAAGCGTTCAAGCCTAAAGCGTTGCCTGTAGTCTTGAATGCTCACGCAGCATCAGTTATGACAAAAGTCAACGTTTAGTTGCATAGTGCAGAGAACGGGAACTGCCTACCTGGGGAATTTCGGTTAGACCAGTTAAGTCTAACCGGGGTTTCGACGTTTTGAAGGAGGGTTTTAATTAATGATCGAAATTGAAAAGCCAAAGATTGAAACGGTTGAGGTTAGCGATGATGCCAAGTTTGGCAAGTTCGTCGTGGAACCACTAGAACGTGGATATGGTACAACACTAGGTAACTCCTTGCGTCGTATCCTCTTATCTTCACTTCCAGGCGCTGCTGTAACCTCTATCCAAATCGATGGGGTGCTTCATGAGTTTTCAACAATTGAGGGCGTAGTGGAAGATGTAACTACTATTATCTTAAACCTGAAGAAGCTGGCTCTTAAAATCTATTCCGATGAAGAAAAAACATTAGAAATAGATGTACAGGGTGAAGGGAAAGTTACAGCTGCCGATATCACTTATGATAGTGATGTTGAAGTGTTGAATCCTGAGCTTCATATAGCAACATTGGGTAGTAATGCTCATTTGCGAATGAAAATTACTGCAGAACGTGGTCGAGGATATCGTCCTGCCGATGTAAATAATCATGAGGATCAGCCAATTGGTGTGATTCCGGTGGATTCTATATTCACACCAGTATCACGTGTAACATACCAAGTGGAAAACACACGTGTCGGTCAAATTACCAACTTCGACAAACTGACTTTGGATGTTTGGACAGATGGCAGTATCAGACCGGAAGAGGCTGTGTCTTTGGGCGCCAAGATTTATACCGAACATCTTAATATCTTCGTAGGATTGACTGATGAAGCACAAAATGCGGAAATCATGATCGAGAAAGAAGAAGATCAAAAAGAGAAAGTTCTAGAAATGACCATTGAAGAATTGGACTTGTCTGTCCGTTCATACAATTGTCTGAAACGTGCTGGCATCAATACAGTACAAGAACTTGCTCACAAGTCTGAAGAAGATATGATGAAGGTTCGCAACCTTGGTCGCAAATCATTAGAAGAAGTAAAACATAAACTAGAGGATCTTGGTCTAGGTTTACGCAAAGAAGACTGATATAAGAATAGACACCTTTAGATATTCCGAAAAAGGGAGGGATAATCCATGGCTAGAAAATTAGGTCGTACAACAGATACTCGTATGGCATTACTTCGCAACCTTGCCACTGACTTGATTATTCATGAACGACTTGAAACTACTGAAGCTAAAGCAAAAGAGCTTCGTTCTGTTGTTGATAAAATGATTACGCTTGGTAAGCGCGGTGACCTTCATGCACGTCGTCAAGCTGAAGCATTCCTTTATAATGCTGAAGCTAATGAAAACGAAGATGCAATTCAGAAGTTATTCTCTGATATTGCTGCACGTTATGAGGAGCGCCAAGGCGGTTATACTCGTGTCCTTAAGCTAGGACAACGTCGTGGTGACGGTGCAGAGATGGCGATCATCGAGTTAGTATAAATTTTTGAAGTAATTGCTTGAAGGGCAGGACAGAATCTCTTCCACGAGGTGAATCCCAGCCCTTTTTTGTACTTTCAGGGAACATTTCCGGTCATTAACAGTCTCCAAAATATAATTGTCGGGTTAGCTGAAAACTTCAGGTTTCTGCCATCAATGCTTGGCGATCCGCCAAGTTTTTTTATGTCAGGATATTTGTGTTTCCTTCTGTTTTGCTAGCCCTAATGTGGATTGTGATGGTCTCGAGGACCTGCATATATTTGCAGCTGACGAATCTATCAAGGTAACTTAGTTTATCTTTTCGTGTTCCTGGAAGTTCGACAGATTTTTTATTTCCGGGGAAATATTTGTCGGGTCAGCAGAGGAGGAGCGAGATGGAGAAGAGTTTGATTGAGTTTAGGAATGTATCTTTTCGATACGGAGAAAACCAACCTTGGGTGCTGGAAAATGTAAGCTTCCAAATTGCCTCTGATGAATGGGTTGCTATTATTGGGCATAATGGTTCCGGTAAATCCACGATTGCCAAATTGATGAATGGACTTTTATTTGCGCAGGAAGGCGAAATTTTAGTTGATGGTCTACCTGTCAATGAGAACACAATATGGGAAGTTCGTAAAAAGGTCGGCATGGTCTTTCAAAATCCAGACAATCAGTTTGTTGGTACTACCGTAAGAGATGATGTCGCATTCGGATTGGAAAACAGAGGTGTACAGCGGGAGGAAATGCTCAAGAGAATGGAAGAGAGTCTGAACGCGGTCGGGATGAAAGAATATGCACTTCATGAACCGCACCGTCTTTCGGGTGGCCAGAAGCAGCGCGTAGCAATTGCGAGTGTGATGGCCATTTCTCCTGATGTGATTATATTAGACGAAGCTACGGCTATGCTCGATCCTAAAGGCCGGCAGGAGATCATGAAAACCGTTCAGTCAGTGAAAAAACAGAAGAACCTGGCTCTTGTAACGATTACACATGACTTGAATGAAGTGGTACAGGCTGAAAGGGTCATTGTAATGAACCAAGGTAAACTCTTGTTTGAAGCTTCTCCAAGGGATGTTTTTAAACGTAAAGCTGAATTGCGCGAAATCGGGCTGGACACACCCTTTACGGCAAAAATGGCGGAGGAACTAAACAAACGTGGTGTGGTTTTGACTGGAGAACCAATCAACCATGAAGAGTTATTGGAGGAACTATGGACATTACATTCAAACAGGTAGAATATACTTATCAACCCAATACTCCATTCGAACACAAAGCGATTGAAGATCTTACCTTCCATATTGAATCAGGCTCTTTTGTGGCAGTAGTCGGCCATACGGGTTCCGGCAAATCGACCTTGATTCAACATTTGAACGGCCTGCTCCGTCCGACAAAGGGCGAAGTGCAAATAGGAGAATACAAGCTCTTGCCAGATCAAAAGCTGAAACAAATAAAGGAACTGAGACGTCGTGTCGGAATCGTATTTCAGTATCCGGAGCACCAGCTTTTTGAAGAAAATGTAGCAAAGGATATTGCATTCGGGCCACAGAACTTTGGGATAGACAACCAGGAAATAGATAAACGGACTAAGGAAGTTCTACAGTCTGTACAGCTTCCAGAAGAGATTCTCAGCCGTTCCCCTTTTGATTTAAGCGGAGGGCAGATGCGCAGAGTAGCAATAGCTGGTGTGCTGGCAATGCGTCCGGAGGTGCTGGTTCTTGATGAACCGACGGCAGGACTCGATCCGAGAGGGCAAAAGGATATCATGGATATGTTCTATGATTTGCACAAAAAAGAGAGGCTAACGACTATTCTCGTTACTCATAGTATGGAAGATGCTCTTACCTATGCAGATCACGTTATTATCATGGACCATGGCACTAAATATATGGAAGGACCCCCTTCCTCTGTCTTAAGCCAAAAAGAAGCATTAAACAAAGTGCAATTGGATATACCGGAAATCATCCAATTCATTCTCAAAGCGGAAGAAAAATTCGGCATTTCGTTACCATATCACGGACAGAGCCTGTTTGATCTCGCAGACGAGTTGGCTGAATTGGCAAAGAGGGGTGAGCCACATGAATAATTCCTTTATTATCGGTCAGTATGTTCCCGGTAACTCGATTGTTCATCGTCTTGACCCCCGCACTAAAATGGTCATTATTTTCTTTTTTGTTATTTTTGTCTTTTTTGCCAATTCTTTTTGGAGTTATGGCGTTTTGACTTTATTTGCCATCACTAGTGCTCTGACGACGGGTATCCGATTCCCATATATTTTAAAGGGATTGACTCCTGTCTGGTTTTTAATTGTGTTCACCTTTTTGCTTCACCTCTTTGTTACAAGAGAAGGGGATGTATTGTTCCGTGTGTTTTCCTATCCAATCTATTCAGGAGCATTAGCCCAAGGGACGGCCATATCCTTACGATTCTTTTTGTTGATCATGGTCACTTCCCTGTTGACACTGACGACAACACCTATAGAGATTACCGATGCAATCGAAAGCCTTCTACATCCATTAAAGAAGATTAAATTCCCTGTACATGAGCTTGCATTGATGATGTCCATCTCTCTAAGGTTCATACCAACCCTGATGCAGGAAACGGAAAAGATTTCCAAAGCCCAGGCGTCAAGAGGAGTGGATTTCCGAACGGGTCCATTGAAAGAAAGGGTTCAAGCGGTTGTACCGTTACTTGTGCCGTTGTTTGTCAGTGCCTTCAAACGGGCTGAAGAACTTGCGATGGCGATGGAGGCAAGAGGATATCAGGGCGGTGAAGGCAGAACGAAACTGCGGGAGTTAAAAATAGAAAAAAGGGATATAGGGGTTTTCCTATTATTCCTAGCAGTAATTGTCGCTTTATTTCTTACACGTAATTAAAAAGGCAGGCTTGAAAACGTGGAACGTATAAAATGTATAATCAGTTATGATGGCACGGCCTTTTCTGGCTACCAAATCCAGCCAAATGGCCGGACTGTTCAGGAAGAAGTCGAAAAAGCACTGACTAAAATGCATAAAGGTAAACTTATCCGGGTTGTGTCTTCCGGTCGCACAGATGCGGGAGTACATGCAAGAGGACAGGTGCTCCATTTCAATACAGATTTGATAATTCCCTGTTCTAATTGGAAGAAGGCTATCAATGCCTTGCTGCCCGAGGATGTCAGAGTGTTGCGTGTAGAAAACGCAAGTCAGGACTTTCATGCCCGGTATGATGCCAGGCAGAAGGAATATCGTTACTTTGTTCTCCATTCAGAGGACAAAGATGTATTCCAGCGAAACTACAGCTGGAATCAGACAGGAAATGTTGATTTAAAAGCTATACAAGCTGCTTGTAAACATCTGGTTGGAGAGCATGATTTCACTTCTTTTTGTTCTACTAAAACAGACCTGAAGGGAGAGAAAATACGGACCATCTATCACGCTTCCTGTCATAAGGAAGACGAGATGCTTGTGTTTGTATTTAGAGGCAGCGGTTTTTTGTACAATATGGTCCGCATATTGGTGGGAACCTTGTTGGAAATAGGCAGGGGAAAAAGAGATCCTGACGATATGAAAAATATTATCGAGGCCAAAGACCGGGAAGCGGCAGGAGAGACCGCCCCGCCGCAAGGCTTGTTTTTATGGGAAGTTGTTTATGATTAAAAAAACAACGGTTCCTGGTGTAACATTTTCTTGACATAAGGTTATAATTGTTATAGTATGATTAATGGCATTTTATTTCTATACCACGATTAGCCCCGGAAAGTTAATTCGTGTAGAATAGATCAAGATGTTGTTTATCTATCTTTCTTAAGCATGTACAGTGAGTGTTGTTTTATAGTCAACTGACTGCAAGACATAACCGCCCAAAGCTTTATGGATAGATTGCAGCAAAGCAAAATTATTAAAAGAATTTCGAAATTCAGGAGGGTAACTGATCATGCGCACAACTTTCATGGCGAATGAAAACAATATTGAACGCAAGTGGCTTGTTGTGGATGCTGAAGGACAAACTTTAGGTCGTTTGGCAAGCGAAGTTGCTGCGATCCTTCGTGGTAAGCACAAACCAACATACACACCGCATGCTGACACTGGCGATCATGTGATTATCGTAAATGCAGAGAAAATTGAACTTACTGGAAATAAACTAAATGACAAAATGTACTACCGTCATTCCAACCACCCAGGTGGTTTAAAGCAACGTACAGCTGACGAAATGCGTACGAAATACCCTGAGCAAATGCTTGAACTTACTGTTAAAGGCATGCTCCCTAAAGGAAGCCTTGGCCGTAAAATGGGTAAAAAATTGCATGTCTTCAGAGGACCTGAACACAATCATCAAGCACAAAAACCAGAAGCATACCAGCTTCGCGGTTAATTAAGAGGAGGTAAACAATAGTGGCACAAGTACAATACAACGGCACCGGTCGCCGTAAAAGCTCAACTGCTCGTGTACGTTTGGTTCCAGGTACTGGACGTATCATCGTAAACAAACGTGACGCTGAAAGCTATTTCCCATATGAAACACTACGTACAATCATCAAGCAGCCTCTTGCTGCAACGGAAACAGAAGGCAGCTATGATGTACTAGTTAACGTAGATGGCGGAGGATTCACTGGCCAAGCTGGTGCAATTCGTCATGGCGTTGCCCGTGCTTTATTGCAAGCAGATCCTGAATACCGCTCTGTATTGAAGCGTGAAGGATATCTTACTCGTGATGCCCGCATGAAAGAACGTAAGAAATACGGTCTTAAAGGCGCTCGTCGTGCACCACAGTTCTCAAAGCGTTAATTCAACGTTCGGAAAGGCTCTCAACCAATTTGGTTGGGGGTCTTTTTTGCATCCTGTCTGGAAAAAAGCACCCGGAGGATGCTTTTTTTATTTATAAGAAATGTTCTTGGGAACGGGATTTCGGTTTAGAACTACAGGGTCCTTTGATGGGATGCGGTTTGGGTTTTTGTTTTGTTGTCCGACTTTGGGGAGGCTGCTGTTGTCCTGTCCGACGGTGTCGTCTGCAGGCTCACTGGATATATCACTGTTGCCTTGAGCAATACTACTGTTTGTCGGGTCATCAGCAGCATTACTGTGCTCCTGGGCAACTGCGCTATTCACCGGATCGTCCACTGCATTACTATGCTTCACAGCCACCGCTGAATGATCAATATGCCCCAATGCTATTTGTTCCGGGTTTTGTTCCTGGCTTAGATTAAGATATAAATTCAGTTCAAGAGGGTAGCCTGCAAGACCTGATGTTAATTTTTTATTCAATTCCTGACCGGATCGATCTTCCAGGTAATCATGGAGATTCATCGATATATCGTTAAGAGAGTGGTTTTCAATATATTCGACAAGCAACTTCTGCAAGTCTTTTTGAAGTTTTTTACTTATTTCCTTCTGTAATTTCTTGCTGAGGTCCTCGGATATTTCATGAATTATTTCCTTCTTAAGCTGCTTCAGTTCCTTGGAGGATAATGATATTTTTTGTTCTTCTTTATTCTTCTTATCCATTCCATTCACTCCTTTCTTTAGATATTTTATAGGAATCAATCAACCCCAGTTCAAAACATCAGCTGGGGTTGATTGCAATGATGATTCTATTATTAGTTACAACTCATTTGCCTTGCTGTCATCAAGAGCAACAGCGCTGTTCTCTGGGTTGTCGGAGGCATTGCTGTCTTTTTGTGCGACTGCACTAGCATCTGTGTCATCAGTGGCGTTACTTTTTTGTTGGGCAACAGAGCTGTCGGTCGGGTTGTCAGAAGCGTTGCTTTTTCCTTGAGCGACAGCGCTGGCATCCGGGTTATCGGAAGCATTACTTCTTCCTTGGGCGACAGCACTGGTGTCCGGATTGTCGGAGGCATTACTGCCCTTGACGGCGATTGCCCCATTTTCCACATACCCGAGCGCAATTTGTTTTGAGTGCTTTTCTTCTTTATTTTCTTCGTGTTCTTTTTTCGGCATGGAATTCCCCTCCTCCTTTCTCTATAAGTTGTTTTCAACTAAAATAGTTGATTGGCTTTGCTGTCATTTAAGGCAACGGCACTGTTCTCCGGGTTGTCAGAAGCATTGCTGTCATCTTGGGCAATAGCGCTGTCAGTAGTGTCGTTGGTAGAGTTGCTGTCTTTTTGGGCAACGGAGCTATTAGTAGGGTTATCGGAAGCATTACTTCCATCCTGAGAGACAGCACTGTCGGTAGGATTGTCGGAAGCATTACTCTTATCCTGAGCAACCGCACTGTTTTCAGGGTTATCGGATGCGTTACTTTCATCAATAGCTATAGCGCCATTGTTGATATAGCCTATTGCAATCTGTTCCGGGCATTGTTGCTGTTTCAATGCTTTTTCTTCTTCTTTATGATGTTTTTCTTCTTTCTTGTGCTCTTTGCGTTCTTCTTTCTCATGTTTCTTTTCTTCACACTTGTCGTGCTTTTTTTCTTTCTTTCCCATTTCCTTCACTCCTTCCTGTTTGAATTCTTTAGTATTATATTTCATTTTTTTCTACCGGTTTGGACAATGTAACCAAGCATATGTGGAAATTGTAAATTATGCTTTTATACCTGAGCTATCTAATCCCCGTCATACTACAGGCATAATTATAAATCTTGTCCCATATAGTGAAGTACAGATAGTAGAGGACAGGGGGAGAAAATGATGCCTCGTTATATAAAAATCACAGTCTGGATGGTGGGGATTGTCCTGCTAGTCCTGTTGGTGCAATATCCTATCCAGAAATCGACTGATTCATGGGACGCCTGGTCCCTTCCGTTGTCTGGAAAAGTCATCGTGTTAGATCCGGGCCATGGAGGTCCCGATGGCGGAGCTGAAGGCAGAGATGATACCCAAGAAAAGGAAATAGCATTGACCGTCTCCAAGAAATTGCAAAATTATTTGCAACAATCTGGAGCCCTTGTTTATTTGACCAGGGAAACAGATAAAGACTTGGCTGATGAAAGTACGAAGGGGTTATCACGCCGAAAAGCGGAAGACATCAGAAGGCGGGTGGAATTCATTCAGGACAAGGAGGCGGATTTGTTTATAAGCATCCATCTTAACGCGCTTCCATCTACAAAATGGTACGGAGCCCAAACCTTTTTCTACCCATCCAACAAGGAAAATGAACAGCTGGCCAAGCTTATTCAGGATGAAATTAAAAGAAACTTGGAAAACACTACAAGAGAGGCACTTGCTTTGAAAGGGATGTATCTTTTGAAGCATGCAAAAAAAACTGGAGCATTGGTAGAGATTGGCTTTCTGTCAAACGAGCATGAAAGGGAACTGTTGAAGTCAGATTCCTATCAGGAGAAAATGGCGGCGAGTATTTATGAAGGAATCCTGCGGTTTGTAACAGAGGAACAGGAAGACGAATAGCGCTGCTTCCTATAGTCGTTGACAGCCCCCTCTATAAAGAAGTTAAGAAAGCAGACACTACAATCCGCCCAGCAATGACAAAACCGCTTTCCTGATTGATGTTTTACTTTGTGTTATACTAGCCTTAAGATTAAGTATCACTTAAGGATGGTGACATAAATTGCTTACAAAACAGCAAGTCTTTGATTTATTGAACAAGGTAGAAGACCCGTTCTTACATAAAACGTTTGAAGAAACAGGCGGGGTCGAAGAAATAAAGATCAAGGAAGAAAAAAACCACGTCAGCGTCAAACTTGCTATTGCCAAAACAAATACTGCAGAACAGATGCAGCTTCAGCAAGATATCGTAAACGTCCTGAAACGGGAAGGAGCGGCCACTGTTGGCTTGCGTTTCAACCAGTTGCCGGATGAAGTCATTCAGAAGTTCCAGCCGGCCTCCGAACAGACGCAGAACGACTCCTTGCTCAATGGCAATGCAGATACGAACTTTATTGCAGTAGCTAGCGGAAAAGGCGGCGTCGGTAAATCCACTGTAACCGTAAACCTGGCAGTCGCTTTGACCCGCTTAGGGAAAAAAGTAGGAATCATCGATGCAGACATATATGGTTTCAGCATTCCCGATATGATGGGTGTTGAAGAGCGGCCTGTCGTTCGAGGCGAAAAGATCATTCCTGTAGAGCGATTTGGTGTGAAAGTTGTCTCGATGGGATTCTTTGTGGAAGATAATTCACCCATTATTTGGAGAGGGCCGATGCTTGGCAAGATGTTGACCAGCTTCTTTAAAGAGGTAGAATGGGGTGAATTGGATTACTTGCTGCTTGATCTTCCTCCTGGTACAGGTGATGTGGCGCTCGATGTCCATTCCATGCTGCCGTCTTCAAAAGAAATCATTGTCACAACTCCTCACCCAACAGCTGCTTTCGTAGCAGCAAGGGCCGGCCAAATGGCATTGCAGACCGAGCATGAGATTATCGGCATTGTCGAGAATATGTCTTATTTCGAGAGTAAAGTGACTGGAGAGAAAGAGTATGTTTTCGGACGGGGTGGAGGAAAGAAACTTGCCGAATATTTGAAGACAGATGTAATCGGTCAGCTTCCTCTTGAGCAACCATATGAGGAAGAGGAAGTGTTTGCCCCGTCTGTTTATCAGGAAGATCATCCACTTGGCAGGGAATACCGGAATATTGCTGCAAAAGTAATCGATAACTTTCAATGATTGATTTATCATGAGAACGAGCAGGCCATTTGATGGCCTGCTCGTTTTTTGCGGGAAAGGATTTTTAACTTCCCCCGCCTCCCCCACCGGACTCTTGGCCACCGCCGCCTTCTTGTCCAGATCCTCCACCACTTTCCGACTGCTTGGTTTCCATCTGTTTGGCAGCTTTAAGAATAACATCGCTCATGCTTGCCTTGAATCTCGGTGTATCTAATGTCTCTTGAATGGTGCTTTCCAAATGCTCCCTGAATTGCTGGCTTTTTAAAGCGCTCAGCATTTCTTCTTTTACCTCTGGATTTTGGATAATCTCAATCATCTGTTTCTGGAATTCCGAATCGCTCATCAGACTTTTCATGACTTCTTTATGTGAATCCTGCAAGGATTTGGAAAAGGTCTCAACAAATTTAGGATCTTCAAACATTTTTGTCCAAAACTCTTTTCCTTTGTCAGATTCCAATGCTTCTTTTACCGAATCCTGCACTACATTTCCTTCAATTACATAAGTTTTTTGCATTTCTTCATCTGATAATACTTCTGTGATTGCTTTCTTGCCTTCATCTGTCTTCAATATATCTGTAACCATTTTCTTGGTTGTCTCGTAGCTGCCTTCATCTCCGCTTTGGGCAGCTCCTCCCCCTGCACAAGAGGCCAAAAATAACAGAGACGAACAAATAAACGTTAATGGAATGAGTTTAAACATACAGGTTCAACTCCTTATATACCTATCCCATATGGTTAATATGGGACGGTTCCGAAAAAATATGTACTGCTTAAGGAAAAAAGCAGGTATTCGTGGTAAAATACCAAAGGAAAAGGTATTGTCGAATTTAGGGGGAAATGCCAGTGCGCAGTAGAGATTTGGTTCGTATGTTTTTTACTACATTGCTAGTTGGAGCGGTTTCGACACTTATTACAAGCTTCTTCGTTAAATCTGAATCTTACTCAGAGTATTTTCAGCCATTGAACTTGTTTGAAATATTAGGGTTGTTGTTGTTTTTTACAGCATTGGGACTAGTATTCAGTTTGGTCAGCCAGATGGGCTTTTTTGCATACTTGACGATTAATCAGTTTGGTCTCGGAATGTTTCGGAATTTCTGGCCGACTATTCAAGTATTGCTAATAGCGTTTACTCTGTTTGATCTTGTTTATTTCCGTTATCGCGGAGCAGAAGGGGAAACATCCCTGCTCATTTACCTGTTGATTGCAGCAGCCATCTTCCTTTACGGTTGGGTGGTTGCCAAAATAAAAGCAAAAGAGACAAACCGTCAAGCTTTTATCCCTGCCTTATTCTTTATGGTGGTAGTAACCTCAATTGAGTGGGTTCCGGGATTGCGTTCCGAGGGGAATGTTTACACATGGCTGATGATTGTTCCATTATTATTATGCAATACTTATCAGCTTTTATTGCTCCACAGGATTACTGGGAAAAAGAATGAGAATGCAGGAAAAGAATTGACAACAGGTTCCGATTTGAAAAAAAATGCGAATAGCAAAAAAAACAGGCACAAAAAATAATTTGTGCCTGTTTTTTTATTCTACTGACTTGGAATGAGCGTCTGCTCTTGATATAAGTTCCGAAATGGTCACATACTCAAACCCCTTGTTTTTTAACCCTGGTAAGATGGTCTCAAGAGCTCCAGGTGTTTGTTTGACTGAATCCGATGCATGGAGGAGGACAATATCTCCCTTGGAAGTATTTTTGAGCACGTTATCAACAATCTTCTGGGTTCCCGGATTTTGCCAGTCATGGGGATTGATGTTCCAATAAATAACCTGAAATCCCAGCGACTCACTTAATTGGAGAATTTCCTGATTAAAATGGCCGCTGGGTGTCCTGAGCAATTTAACATCAGGGTAACCCAATTTTCGAAATACTTCCTTCGCATACAATAAATCTTTCCTTACTTGAGCTTTTTCTTGTTTAAGATAACTTTTATAGCGATAACCTAACATTCCAATTTCATGCTTATCTTGGACAATCTGGTCGACGATTTCCGGGTGGCGCTCTGCCCATTCGCCGCTTATGAAGAAAGTGGCTGTCGCATTATGTTTCTTTAATTGGTCAAGGATAGGCCCTACTTTTTCGTTACCCCAGCTGATATTGAAGGTGAGAGCAATATTGGGATCTTCTTCACTTCCTTTACTCAGGGCTGCGGGTTTTTCTTTAGTGGAGAAAACGGAGTAAGTACTTTCATCTTCCACCCATAGCAATAATGCTGAAAATAGTGCTGCGACCATAATGATTGACCACCGTTTCCAACGGCTGGCCTTCCAAACATAGAAATGGTTCATTTCCTCCTCCTCCTTTTAGGGTTCGCTATATATTTATGACAAGGATTGTCCAATATGAACCACTATTTCAGAGCTGACCAAATCCGGAACAACTTTAACAAATTCTGAATGAAAGTATTTAAAAAATGAGAACTGGAAATGATGAGAAGGGACCCTGCTAATTTGTTTACATAATGGAGGAATGTCGATGCTTGGGCTTTTGGTTAGTGATATAGAGAAAAAAGAAATCGAATACCTGCTAAAAAGAGAGTTGGAGGAGCTTATTATTGATATCAGAGACAGACATATCGACTACAGAGTGAAAAGAGTGATGAAAGAAAGACACCGCATATTGTTTCGTCTTTTTCGCAGAGTTGCCAATGAGGAAGAGTGTCTGAAGTATATCTTGTGAATACTACCGGATTATTAGAAACCTCCTTTTTATTGTGTTATATTCGATATAACATTAAATGGCAGGGAGGATTGTGTTTATGGCAAAGCTACAAGCGGTTATTTATGATTTGGACGGAGTGATTACAGACACAGCGGAGTATCACTATCTGGCATGGAAGACACTTGCAGAAGAGTTGCATATTCCCTTCGACCGATCGTTTAATGAACAGTTAAAAGGATTGAGCAGGGTTGATTCCCTGGAAAAAATCCTGGCAGAGGGCACTGAACAATACTCACCGACTGAAAGGCAGCGGCTGGCGGAAAAGAAAAACGACCATTACAAGAGTCTTATTCAGGAAATTGGCCCCAAAGATTTGCTGCCCGGTGTCTATCAGTTCATGTTGGAAGTGAAAGAGGCGGGTATTAAAACAGGTCTTGCTTCTGCAAGTAAGAACGCCCGGACAGTGATAGAGAAATTGGAGATCACCCATTTGCTTGATACGGTTGTGGATGCCGCCACTGTGGAGAGGGGGAAGCCGGATCCCGAAGTATTTCTAAAAGCAGCTCAGCAGCTTCATGTCGAACCATCTCAATGTGTGGGTATTGAAGATGCAAAATCAGGTGTGACCGCAATAAAGTCTGCAGGGATGTATGCTGTCGGGGTTGGAGATGAGCAAAACCTCTCAGAAGCCGATTGGGTAATAAGCGATACCAGCCACCTATCCTTAGATAGATTAAAGGAAAAACTTTAATACCAATCGATGGGTAAATAATCAGATAATCTTTCATTATGTGAAACTATTATTTATAAATATGTGTTGATTATCATGGGAAGGTATGATATATTATTTTTTGTTGTCGTCAGCCAGCAATCAGATAGAAAAGAGTTAATTTTTCTTGAAAAACTGTTGACTACTAACTGAATCGATGTTATATTATTCAAGTCGCTGAAAAACGCATCAACAAATTAAATTAAAAAAAGTTGTTGACGCGAAGGTGGCGTTGTGATAAGATATTAAAGGTCGCTTCAGTAACGCGACATTAATAATTCGATCTTTGAAAACTGAACAAAACAATCATTATGTCAAGCAAGAAATGCTAGTCAAGTTTTCGAGCAAGCAAGCTCACATTTTATGGAGAGTTTGATCTTGGCTCAGGACGAACGCTGGCGGCGTGCCTAATACATGCAAGTCGAGCGCGGGAAGCAAGCAATCACCCTTCGGGGTGTGCGCTTGTGGAACGAGCGGCGGACGGGTGAGTAACACGTGGGCAACCTGCCTGTAAGACTGGGATAACCCCGGGAAACCGGGGCTAATACCGGATAACACTTTTCTCTGCATGGAGAAGAGTTGAAAGGCGGCCTTTTGGCTGTCACTTACAGATGGGCCCGCGGCGCATTAGCTAGTTGGTGGGGTAACGGCCTACCAAGGCGACGATGCGTAGCCGACCTGAGAGGGTGATCGGCCACACTGGGACTGAGACACGGCCCAGACTCCTACGGGAGGCAGCAGTAGGGAATCTTCCGCAATGGACGAAAGTCTGACGGAGCAACGCCGCGTGAACGATGAAGGTCTTCGGATCGTAAAGTTCTGTTGTTAGGGAAGAACAAGTACCGTTCAAATAGGGCGGTACCTTGACGGTACCTAACGAGGAAGCCCCGGCTAACTACGTGCCAGCAGCCGCGGTAATACGTAGGGGGCAAGCGTTGTCCGGAATTATTGGGCGTAAAGCGCGCGCAGGCGGTTCCTTAAGTCTGATGTGAAAGCCCACGGCTTAACCGTGGAGGGTCATTGGAAACTGGGGAACTTGAGTACAGAAGAGGAGAGCGGAATTCCACGTGTAGCGGTGAAATGCGTAGATATGTGGAGGAACACCAGTGGCGAAGGCGGCTCTCTGGTCTGTAACTGACGCTGAGGCGCGAAAGCGTGGGGAGCGAACAGGATTAGATACCCTGGTAGTCCACGCCGTAAACGATGAGTGCTAGGTGTTAGGGGGTTTCCGCCCCTTAGTGCTGAAGTTAACGCATTAAGCACTCCGCCTGGGGAGTACGGCCGCAAGGCTGAAACTCAAAAGAATTGACGGGGGCCCGCACAAGCGGTGGAGCATGTGGTTTAATTCGAAGCAACGCGAAGAACCTTACCAGGTCTTGACATCCTCTGCCACTCTTGGAGACAAGAGGTTCCCTTCGGGGACAGAGTGACAGGTGGTGCATGGTTGTCGTCAGCTCGTGTCGTGAGATGTTGGGTTAAGTCCCGCAACGAGCGCAACCCTTGACCTTAGTTGCCAGCATTCAGTTGGGCACTCTAGGGTGACTGCCGGTGACAAACCGGAGGAAGGTGGGGATGACGTCAAATCATCATGCCCCTTATGACCTGGGCTACACACGTGCTACAATGGATGGTACAAAGGGAAGCGAAGCCGCGAGGTGTAGCAAATCCCATAAAACCATTCTCAGTTCGGATTGCAGGCTGCAACTCGCCTGCATGAAGCCGGAATCGCTAGTAATCGCGGATCAGCATGCCGCGGTGAATACGTTCCCGGGCCTTGTACACACCGCCCGTCACACCACGAGAGTTGGCAACACCCGAAGTCGGTGAGGTAACCTTTTGGAGCCAGCCGCCGAAGGTGGGGCCAATGATTGGGGTGAAGTCGTAACAAGGTAGCCGTATCGGAAGGTGCGGCTGGATCACCTCCTTTCTAAGGATAATTGCTCTTCGGAGCAAAAACGAATGGCATAATTGATTGTTTGGTTCAGTTTTGAGGGATTGAATATATAAACATCCCAAGGATGGGCCTGTAGCTCAGCTGGTTAGAGCGCACGCCTGATAAGCGTGAGGTCGGTGGTTCAAGTCCACTCAGGCCCACCATCCAATACGGGGCCTTAGCTCAGCTGGGAGAGCGCCTGCCTTGCACGCAGGAGGTCAGCGGTTCGATCCCGCTAGGCTCCACCATTTAATATTTGTACCTTGAAAACTAGATAAGAGTAAATTAGGAAGTGAAGGCGACTGAAAAGGAGCTGGAACTAGACTAATACAAGACATCAAACAAAACGTCTTTTCATGTTTAATACTAAAAGTGAAAGCGACCGTTTAACAGCGTACGAATAGATAAGATTGCGAGAAGTTCTTTGCTTTTGAAGAACTGGCAGCGATTTTAACTATTACGCTAGCTGTTGGGAGCTGTAACTGGATAATAGTTAAGTGAAGAAGGGCGCACGGTGGATGCCTTGGCACTAGGAGCCGAAGAAGGACGGGACAAACACCGATATGTCCCGGGGAGCCGTACGTAGGCGTTGATCCGGGAATTTCCGAATGGGGGAACCCACTGTTCGTAATGGAGCAGTACGGTTATCTGAATTCATAGGATAACCGAGGCAGACCCGGGGAACTGAAACATCTCAGTACCCGGAGGAAGAGAAAGCAAATGCGATTTCCCAAGTAGCGGCGAGCGAAACGGAAACAGCCCAAACCAGAAAGCTTGCTTTCTGGGGTTGTAGGACACTCCATCGGAGTTACCAAGAAATGGTTTAAACGAATCGATCTGGAACGATCAGCCGAAGAAGGTAAGAGCCCTGTAGTTGAAAAGCCGTTTCCTCCGGAGTGGATCCTGAGTACGGCGGAACACGAGGAATTCCGTCGGAATCCGGGAGGACCATCTCCCAAGGCTAAATACTCCCTAGTGACCGATAGTGAACCAGTACCGTGAGGGAAAGGTGAAAAGCACCCCGGGAGGGGAGTGAAATAGAACCTGAAACCGTGTGCCTACAAGTAGTCGAAGCCCGTTAATGGGTAACGGCGTGCCTTTTGTAGAATGAACCGGCGAGTTACGATCACCTGCAAGGTTAAGTCGCATAGACGGAGCCGCAGCGAAAGCGAGTCTGAACAGGGCGCCTGTAGTAGTTGGTCGTAGACCCGAAACCGTGTGATCTACCCATGTCCAGGGTGAAGGTCAGGTAACACTGACTGGAGGCCCGAACCCACGCGTGTTGAAAAACGCGGGGATGAGGTGTGGGTAGGGGTGAAATGCCAATCGAACACGGAGATAGCTGGTTCTCTCCGAAATAGCTTTAGGGCTAGCCTCAAGAGTTGAGTACTGGAGGTAGAGCACTGATTGGACTAGGGGCCCTCATCGGGTTACCGAATTCAGTCAAACTCCGAATGCCAGCTACTCGATCTTGGGAGTCAGACTATGGGTGATAAGGTTCATAGTCGAAAGGGAAACAGCCCAGACCGCCAGCTAAGGTCCCAAAGTATACGTTAAGTGGAAAAGGATGTGGAGTTGCTTAGACAACCAGGATGTTGGCTTAGAAGCAGCCATCATTTAAAGAGTGCGTAATAGCTCACTGGTCGAGTGACTCTGCGCCGAAAATATACCGGGGCTAAACGTATCACCGAAGCTGCGGATTGTTCTTGCGAACAATGGTAGGAGAGCGTTCTAAGTGCAGCGAAGTCAGACCGTGAGGACTGGTGGAGCGCTTAGAAGTGAGAATGCCGGTATGAGTAGCGAAAAAAGAGTGAGAATCTCTTTCACCGAAAGCCTAAGGTTTCCTGAGGAAGGCTCGTCCGCTCAGGGTTAGTCGGGACCTAAGCCGAGGCCGAAAGGCGTAGGCGATGGACAACAGGTGGATATTCCTGTACCACCTCCTTTCCGTTTGAACGACGGGGGGACGCAGGAGGATAAGGAGAGCGCACGATTGGAAATGTGCGTCCAAGCAGTAAGAGAGTTGGAATAGGCAAATCCGTCCAACAATCTCAAGCTGTGACGGGGAGGGAACATAAGTACCGAAGCTCCGGATTTCATACTGCCAAGAAAAGCCTCTAGTGAGGAAAGAGGTGCCCGTACCGCAAACCGACACAGGTAGGCGAGGAGAGAATCCTAAGGTGAGCGGGAGAACTCTCGTTAAGGAACTCGGCAAAATGACCCCGTAACTTCGGGAGAAGGGGTGCTTCTTTTGCGAGAAGCCGCAGTGAAAAGGCCCAAGCGACTGTTTAGCAAAAACACAGGTCTCTGCGAAGCCGTAAGGCGAAGTATAGGGGCTGACACCTGCCCGGTGCTGGAAGGTTAAGGGGACGCGTTAGCCGCAAGGCGAAGCGTTGAACCGAAGCCCCAGTAAACGGCGGCCGTAACTATAACGGTCCTAAGGTAGCGAAATTCCTTGTCGGGTAAGTTCCGACCCGCACGAAAGGTGCAACGACTTGGGCACTGTCTCAACGAGAGACCCGGTGAAATTATACTATGCGTGAAGATGCGCATTACCCGCGACAGGACGGAAAGACCCCGTGGAGCTTTACTGTAGCCTGATATTGCATGTTGGTACAGCTTGTACAGGATAGGTGGGAGCCTTAGAAGCCGGAGCGCTAGCTTCGGTGGAGGCGTCGGTGGGATACCACCCTGGCTGTACGGACATTCTAACCCAGGACCGTGATCCGGTCCGGAGACAGTGTCAGGTGGGCAGTTTGACTGGGGCGGTCGCCTCCTAAAGAGTAACGGAGGCGCCCAAAGGTTCCCTCAGAATGGTTGGAAATCATTCGCAGAGTGTAAAGGCAGAAGGGAGCTTGACTGCGAGACCTACAAGTCGAGCAGGGACGAAAGTCGGGCTTAGTGATCCGGCGGTGCCGTATGGAAGGGCCGTCGCTCAACGGATAAAAGCTACCCCGGGGATAACAGGCTTATCTCCCCCAAGAGTCCACATCGACGGGGAGGTTTGGCACCTCGATGTCGGCTCATCGCATCCTGGGGCTGTAGTCGGTCCCAAGGGTTGGGCTGTTCGCCCATTAAAGCGGTACGCGAGCTGGGTTCAGAACGTCGTGAGACAGTTCGGTCCCTATCCGTCGTGGGCGTTGGAAGTTTGAGAGGAGCTGTCCTTAGTACGAGAGGACCGGGATGGACACACCGCTGGTGTACCAGTTGTTCCGCCAGGAGCATAGCTGGGTAGCTACGTGTGGAAGGGATAAGTGCTGAAAGCATCTAAGCATGAAGCCCCCCTCTAGATGAGACTTCCCATCATTTTAAATGAGTAAGATCCCTCAGAGACGATGAGGTTGATAGGTCCGAGGTGGAAGCGTGGTGACACGTGCAGCTGACGGATACTAATCGATCGAGGACTTAACTATANGTATCACCGAAGCTGCGGATTGTTCTTGCGAACAATGGTAGGAGAGCGTTCTAAGTGCAGCGAAGTCAGACCGTGAGGACTGGTGGAGCGCTTAGAAGTGAGAATGCCGGTATGAGTAGCGAAAAAAGAGTGAGAATCTCTTTCACCGAAAGCCTAAGGTTTCCTGAGGAAGGCTCGTCCGCTCAGGGTTAGTCGGGACCTAAGCCGAGGCCGAAAGGCGTAGGCGATGGACAACAGGTGGATATTCCTGTACCACCTCCTTTCCGTTTGAACGACGGGGGGACGCAGGAGGATAAGGAGAGCGCACGATTGGAAATGTGCGTCCAAGCAGTAAGAGAGTTGGAATAGGCAAATCCGTCCAACAATCTCAAGCTGTGACGGGGAGGGAACATAAGTACCGAAGCTCCGGATTTCATACTGCCAAGAAAAGCCTCTAGTGAGGAAAGAGGTGCCCGTACCGCAAACCGACACAGGTAGGCGAGGAGAGAATCCTAAGGTGAGCGGGAGAACTCTCGTTAAGGAACTCGGCAAAATGACCCCGTAACTTCGGGAGAAGGGGTGCTTCTTTTGCGAGAAGCCGCAGTGAAAAGGCCCAAGCGACTGTTTAGCAAAAACACAGGTCTCTGCGAAGCCGTAAGGCGAAGTATAGGGGCTGACACCTGCCCGGTGCTGGAAGGTTAAGGGGACGCGTTAGCCGCAAGGCGAAGCGTTGAACCGAAGCCCCAGTAAACGGCGGCCGTAACTATAACGGTCCTAAGGTAGCGAAATTCCTTGTCGGGTAAGTTCCGACCCGCACGAAAGGTGCAACGACTTGGGCACTGTCTCAACGAGAGACCCGGTGAAATTATACTATGCGTGAAGATGCGCATTACCCGCGACAGGACGGAAAGACCCCGTGGAGCTTTACTGTAGCCTGATATTGCATGTTGGTACAGCTTGTACAGGATAGGTGGGAGCCTTAGAAGCCGGAGCGCTAGCTTCGGTGGAGGCGTCGGTGGGATACCACCCTGGCTGTACGGACATTCTAACCCAGGACCGTGATCCGGTCCGGAGACAGTGTCAGGTGGGCAGTTTGACTGGGGCGGTCGCCTCCTAAAGAGTAACGGAGGCGCCCAAAGGTTCCCTCAGAATGGTTGGAAATCATTCGCAGAGTGTAAAGGCAGAAGGGAGCTTGACTGCGAGACCTACAAGTCGAGCAGGGACGAAAGTCGGGCTTAGTGATCCGGCGGTGCCGTATGGAAGGGCCGTCGCTCAACGGATAAAAGCTACCCCGGGGATAACAGGCTTATCTCCCCCAAGAGTCCACATCGACGGGGAGGTTTGGCACCTCGATGTCGGCTCATCGCATCCTGGGGCTGTAGTCGGTCCCAAGGGTTGGGCTGTTCGCCCATTAAAGCGGTACGCGAGCTGGGTTCAGAACGTCGTGAGACAGTTCGGTCCCTATCCGTCGTGGGCGTTGGAAGTTTGAGAGGAGCTGTCCTTAGTACGAGAGGACCGGGATGGACACACCGCTGGTGTACCAGTTGTTCCGCCAGGAGCATAGCTGGGTAGCTACGTGTGGAAGGGATAAGTGCTGAAAGCATCTAAGCATGAAGCCCCCCTCTAGATGAGACTTCCCATCATTTTAAATGAGTAAGATCCCTCAGAGACGATGAGGTTGATAGGTCCGAGGTGGAAGCGTGGTGACACGTGCAGCTGACGGATACTAATCGATCGAGGACTTAACTATAAACGAGAAAGCGCAGCGGGCTTGCTCAGATGCGACACGCATAAGACAATCTCCGTAAAGCCCCGAACTTTGGGCTTGTAGGAGAGTGACTTATGACGCGAGCATCTAGCCCGCGGAGCTGGACTACAAAAACATGAAAACACCTTTAGATGTCTCCACCCTCTTATCTAGTTTTGAAGGTAGAAATTATAAAAAAGATTTTCAAAAAAAGCTTGCTTTTTTCACGGAATCTGCATATAATATACCTTGTCCTTGAAATTTAAAGACATTGTCTGGTGGCAATAGCGGAAAGGTCACACCTGTTCCCATGCCGAACACAGCAGTTAAGCTTTCCAGCGCCCATGGTAGTTGGGGCATTGCCCCTGC
>NZ_LT732535.1:2989214-3189603 GCF_900156915.1 Sediminibacillus massiliensis
ATTATTTGATCTTTGAAAACTGAACAAAACAATCATTATGTCAAGCAAGAAATGCTAGTCAAGTTTTCGAGCAAGCAAGCTCACATTTTATGGAGAGTTTGATCTTGGCTCAGGACGAACGCTGGCGGCGTGCCTAATACATGCAAGTCGAGCGCGGGAAGCAAGTAATCACCCTTCGGGGTGTGCGCTTTGTGGAACGAGCGGCGGACGGGTGAGTAACACGTGGGCAACCTGCCTGTAAGACTGGGATAACCCCGGGAAACCGGAGCTAATACCGGATAACACTTTTCTCTGCATGGAGAAGAGTTGAAAGGTGGCCTTTTGGCTGTCACTTACAGATGGGCCCGCGGCGCATTAGCTAGTTGGTGGGGTAACGGCCTACCAAGGCGACGATGCGTAGCCGACCTGAGAGGGTGATCGGCCACACTGGGACTGAGACACGGCCCAGACTCCTACGGGAGGCAGCAGTAGGGAATCTTCCGCAATGGACGAAAGTCTGACGGAGCAACGCCGCGTGAACGATGAAGGTCTTCGGATCGTAAAGTTCTGTTGTTAGGGAAGAACAAGTACCGTTCAAATAGGGCGGTACCTTGACGGTACCTAACGAGGAAGCCCCGGCTAACTACGTGCCAGCAGCCGCGGTAATACGTAGGGGGCAAGCGTTGTCCGGAATTATTGGGCGTAAAGCGCGCGCAGGCGGTTCCTTAAGTCTGATGTGAAAGCCCACGGCTTAACCGTGGAGGGTCATTGGAAACTGGGGAACTTGAGTACAGAAGAGGAGAGCGGAATTCCACGTGTAGCGGTGAAATGCGTAGATATGTGGAGGAACACCAGTGGCGAAGGCGGCTCTCTGGTCTGTAACTGACGCTGAGGCGCGAAAGCGTGGGGAGCGAACAGGATTAGATACCCTGGTAGTCCACGCCGTAAACGATGAGTGCTAGGTGTTAGGGGGTTTCCGCCCCTTAGTGCTGAAGTTAACGCATTAAGCACTCCGCCTGGGGAGTACGGCCGCAAGGCTGAAACTCAAAAGAATTGACGGGGGCCCGCACAAGCGGTGGAGCATGTGGTTTAATTCGAAGCAACGCGAAGAACCTTACCAGGTCTTGACATCCTCTGCCACTCTTGGAGACAAGAGGTTCCCTTCGGGGACAGAGTGACAGGTGGTGCATGGTTGTCGTCAGCTCGTGTCGTGAGATGTTGGGTTAAGTCCCGCAACGAGCGCAACCCTTGACCTTAGTTGCCAGCATTCAGTTGGGCACTCTAGGGTGACTGCCGGTGACAAACCGGAGGAAGGTGGGGATGACGTCAAATCATCATGCCCCTTATGACCTGGGCTACACACGTGCTACAATGGATGGTACAAAGGGAAGCGAAGCCGCGAGGTGTAGCAAATCCCATAAAACCATTCTCAGTTCGGATTGCAGGCTGCAACTCGCCTGCATGAAGCCGGAATCGCTAGTAATCGCGGATCAGCATGCCGCGGTGAATACGTTCCCGGGCCTTGTACACACCGCCCGTCACACCACGAGAGTTGGCAACACCCGAAGTCGGTGAGGTAACCTTTTGGAGCCAGCCGCCGAAGGTGGGGCCAATGATTGGGGTGAAGTCGTAACAAGGTAGCCGTATCGGAAGGTGCGGCTGGATCACCTCCTTTCTAAGGATAATTGCTCTTCGGAGCAAAAACGAATGGCATAATCGATTGTTTGGTTCAGTTTTGAGGGATTAAATCCTTCATTTTTGTACCTTGAAAACTAGATAAGAGTAAATTAGGAAGTGAAGGCGACTGAAAAGGAGCTGGAACTAGACTAATACAAGACATCAAACAAAACGTCTTTTCATGTTTAATAGTTAAGTGAAGAAGGGCGCACGGTGGATGCCTTGGCACTAGGAGCCGAAGAAGGACGGGACAAACACCGATATGTCCCGGGGAGCCGTACGTAGGCGTTGATCCGGGAATTTCCGAATGGGGGAACCCACTGTTCGTAATGGAGCAGTACGGTTATCTGAATTCATAGGATAACCGAGGCAGACCCGGGGAACTGAAACATCTCAGTACCCGGAGGAAGAGAAAGCAAATGCGATTTCCCAAGTAGCGGCGAGCGAAACGGAAACAGCCCAAACCAGAAAGCTTGCTTTCTGGGGTTGTAGGACACTCCATCGGAGTTACCAAGAAATGGTTTAAACGAATCGATCTGGAACGATCAGCCGAAGAAGGTAAGAGCCCTGTAGTTGAAAAGCCGTTTCCTCCGGAGTGGATCCTGAGTACGGCGGAACACGAGGAATTCCGTCGGAATCCGGGAGGACCATCTCCCAAGGCTAAATACTCCCTAGTGACCGATAGTGAACCAGTACCGTGAGGGAAAGGTGAAAAGCACCCCGGGAGGGGAGTGAAATAGAACCTGAAACCGTGTGCCTACAAGTAGTCGAAGCCCGTTAATGGGTAACGGCGTGCCTTTTGTAGAATGAACCGGCGAGTTACGATCACCTGCAAGGTTAAGTCGCATAGACGGAGCCGCAGCGAAAGCGAGTCTGAACAGGGCGCCTGTAGTAGTTGGTCGTAGACCCGAAACCGTGTGATCTACCCATGTCCAGGGTGAAGGTCAGGTAACACTGACTGGAGGCCCGAACCCACGCGTGTTGAAAAACGCGGGGATGAGGTGTGGGTAGGGGTGAAATGCCAATCGAACACGGAGATAGCTGGTTCTCTCCGAAATAGCTTTAGGGCTAGCCTCAAGAGTTGAGTACTGGAGGTAGAGCACTGATTGGACTAGGGGCCCTCATCGGGTTACCGAATTCAGTCAAACTCCGAATGCCAGCTACTCGATCTTGGGAGTCAGACTATGGGTGATAAGGTTCATAGTCGAAAGGGAAACAGCCCAGACCGCCAGCTAAGGTCCCAAAGTATACGTTAAGTGGAAAAGGATGTGGAGTTGCTTAGACAACCAGGATGTTGGCTTAGAAGCAGCCATCATTTAAAGAGTGCGTAATAGCTCACTGGTCGAGTGACTCTGCGCCGAAAATATACCGGGGCTAAACGTATCACCGAAGCTGCGGATTGTTCTTGCGAACAATGGTAGGAGAGCGTTCTAAGTGCAGCGAAGTCAGACCGTGAGGACTGGTGGAGCGCTTAGAAGTGAGAATGCCGGTATGAGTAGCGAAAAAAGAGTGAGAATCTCTTTCACCGAAAGCCTAAGGTTTCCTGAGGAAGGCTCGTCCGCTCAGGGTTAGTCGGGACCTAAGCCGAGGCCGAAAGGCGTAGGCGATGGACAACAGGTGGATATTCCTGTACCACCTCCTTTCCGTTTGAACGACGGGGGGACGCAGGAGGATAAGGAGAGCGCACGATTGGAAATGTGCGTCCAAGCAGTAAGAGAGTTGGAATAGGCAAATCCGTCCAACAATCTCAAGCTGTGACGGGGAGGGAACATAAGTACCGAAGCTCCGGATTTCATACTGCCAAGAAAAGCCTCTAGTGAGGAAAGAGGTGCCCGTACCGCAAACCGACACAGGTAGGCGAGGAGAGAATCCTAAGGTGAGCGGGAGAACTCTCGTTAAGGAACTCGGCAAAATGACCCCGTAACTTCGGGAGAAGGGGTGCTTCTTTTGCGAGAAGCCGCAGTGANAAGAGTAGGACGCCGCTAGGCAGTGAAAAATTTCATGACGGCTTTGAGAAGCATGACAGTTTGAATAGTAACTCTATTCAGCACCATTCCACCGTAGCTCAGTGGTAGAGCAATCGGCTGTTAACCGATCGGTCGTAGGTTCGAATCCTACCGGTGGAGCCATTTGCTTCCATAGCTCAGTCGGTAGAGCACTTCCATGGTAAGGAAGGGGTCGCCGGTTCAAGTCCGGCTGGAAGCTCTGTTATATTGGCCCGTTGGTCAAGCGGTTAAGACACCGCCCTTTCACGGCGGTAACACGGGTTCGAATCCCGTACGGGTCACCATTTTGATTAACACAGGTTATACCTGATCGGAGGATTAGCTCAGCTGGGAGAGCACCTGCCTTACAAGCAGGGGGTCGCAGGTTCGAGCCCTGCATCCTCCACCATTTGCCGGCCTAGCTCAATTGGTAGAGCAACTGACTTGTAATCAGTAGGTTGGGGGTTCAAGTCCTCTGGCCGGCACCACTTTTTTCAAAAAAAGTCCTGGAGGGATAGCGAAGTTGGCCAAACGCGGCGGACTGTAAATCCGCTCCCATCGGGTTCGTAGGTTCGAGTCCTACTCCCTCCACCACTTATTTCATATAAATCATTAAAGTGCAGAGTAAAATCGCACTGTTTTGTTTTTTATTGGGCTATAGCCAAGCGGTAAGGCATCGGGTTTTGATCCCGTGATTCGCTGGTTCGAATCCAGCTAGCCCAGCCATTCTTTTTCTATGAGCCATTAGCTCAGCTGGTAGAGCATCTGACTTTTAATCAGAGGGTCGGAGGTTCGAATCCTCCATGGCTCACTCATATAAGATTGGTATGCGGAAGTAGTTCAGTGGTAGAACACCACCTTGCCAAGGTGGGGGTCGCGGGTTCGAATCCCGTCTTCCGCTCCAATATGGGGCCTTAGCTCAGCTGGGAGAGCGCCTGCCTTGCACGCAGGAGGTCAGCGGTTCGATCCCGCTAGGCTCCACCATACATATCGATAGTTCAAGGGTTGATTTTACATTAATTGTAAATTCAACCCTTTTTTGTTGTGATTCTCTTAAAAACAAATGATCGGGTATTTAATCATTAACCTCCATAAAATCACTGCCATTTCGTAATATCCATAAACTACGACATAACTTGTGTGGCTTCCTTCCATTCTTTTCAAATTGAGTGGTAGTCCAGCGCTACGGAAAAATACTCGCTTTCCGTGGGGAACGCTTCAGCCTCCTCGCTGGCAAAAAGCGCCAACTGCGGGGTCTTCAGACTGTTCCTTTCCCACAGGACTTTGAAAAGACCTCCGTGAATTTACACCGCACGCAGAAAATTGAACTTTATTTTCAAGGAGTCTCGCATTTTTCCGCAGCTTAAGATAGATATCTGATCAAGTGAGAAGTGGTTCTGAAAGGTGTCTAACATGTGTACTCCTAACAAATAAATTAAGCAAACTATTACTAGGTCAATTCACGGCACATACACTGCAGATTTTTCGGAACTGCCCTTTGACAAAAATTTTAAAAGACAACCATGAATTACATCCAAAACAGAAAATGAACAATATATTCAAGGGAAAGCAAGCGATTATTACAAAGTTAAGTGATAAGATTATGTACTTTACGGCTGTTGGATGATTAAGTGAACGAGTAAAAGAATTGTGCCAAGTAACGGACCTCCGTATATATATGCAAGTTCTTGTCTGGTTGAGTCACCACGCAGTTTCCGGCTACAATAGGAATAGCTATTGAAGGAGGCTTCTATATGAATACAAATATGTCTATTATCGGGGTGCCCATGGATTTAGGGCAAAATCGCCGTGGTGTAGATATGGGACCAAGTGCCATTCGTTATGCGGGAGTAGTTGAAAGACTTGAACGCTTAAAATATGATATTGAAGATTTAGGGGATATCGTTATATCCAGAGCCAAAAGAGGTGCCGAACAGTTGGAGGACAACTTGAGAAACTTGTCCCAAGTTGCTGAAGGCAGTGAAACCCTTGCTAAGAAAGTGGATGAAGCTGTGGAAGAAGGCAGATTTCCATTAGTGTTGGGTGGAGACCACAGTATTTCTATCGGGAGTATAGCTGGTATCGCCAAGCATTACGAAAACTTAGGTGTTATCTGGTATGATGCACACGGAGACCTTAATACATCTGACACTTCTCCGTCCGGGAACATTCACGGGATGCCGCTTGCCGTCAACCTTGGACTTGGTCATGACAGATTGACGAATATTCTAAGCTATCAACCTAAAATCAAACCAGAAAATATCGTTTTAGTCGGATCAAGATCTTTAGATCATGGGGAAAAAGAGTTAATTGAAGAAAAAGGCATAAAAGTTTTTTCCATGCACGAAATAGACCGAATGGGTATGTCGGCTGTAATGGAAGAAGTTATCGATTATTTTAAAGACCGGGTGGATGGTGTTCATTTGAGCCTGGACTTAGATGGCCTGGACCCAGGGGATGCTCCAGGAGTGGGTACTCCGGTAATCGGCGGTTTAAGTTACAGAGAAAGTCACTTGGCCATGGAGATGCTGGCAGAGGCAGACATCATCACATCTGCCGAGTTCGTCGAAGTCAACCCGATTTTGGATGAAAAAAATAAAACAGCTACAATAGCTGTTGGTTTAATGGGTTCATTATTCGGTGAAAAATTAAAGTAACCCTTTATTTATAGCCTTGTTAATGTATTTAGTATTCATTAGCAAGGTTTTCTAATTTTCCGCCGTCTTTTCATATTCGTTCAACCAGTGATCCAGTCTTGTACTCGCAGAGATGACTGCCTCGGAGGTCAAATCTTTTGTGGAGGACAATTCCACCATTTCTTTTCTGCACGTCTCAATTTTTTCCAAAAGATGCAATTTAATGTCCATCGCTTCCTCCTAAATTGTTATAATTGTATTGGTTAAAAACTACCCGATTTTTTGGCAGGTTAAACCATGCTTAGGAAAAAATATAAAATAATTATAAAATATATGAAACCTCAACAAAGGGTCACTCGTACAGATAGTGACCGCAGGATACAGCGGAGGTATTAGAGTCATGGATACGATGATAAAGCAGAAAATAAAACAGGTGAAAAAAGGGGATCAGTCAGCGTTCGAAGACATTGTCTCCTTTTATCAGAACAAAGTGTATCAAATATGTTATCGGATGTTAGGGAACAGTCATGAAGCGGAAGATATTGCACAGGAAGCTTTCATCAGGGCTTATGTGAATATTGAATCATTTGATGAACGCAGAAAATTTTCTACATGGCTATATCGCATAGCGACCAACCTAACTATTGATCGGATACGTAAAAAGAAACCCGATTATTTCCTTGACGCGGAAGTGAAAGGAACAGATGGGCTGAATATGTATTCTCAATTGCCTGCAGAACAGGCCCTGCCTGAGGAAGAAGTCGAAAGTATGGAAATACAAAGTTATATACAGAAGGAGATCATGGCTCTTCCGACTAAATACAGAGGGGTAATTGCATTGAGATATTTAAATGAGCTCAGCCTGTTGGAAATCAGCGAAATTCTGGATATTCCGATAGGAACTGTAAAAACTCGTATCCACAGAGGCCGCGAAACACTCAAAAAGAGGCTTCGTCATGTGTAAAGGAGTGTGAATTCTGATGAATTGCAAAAAAGAAGCTGTAAAGTTGATGCATAATTATTTAGACGGCGATATTACACAACAAGAAGAGCAACGTTTACGCTCCCATTTACAATCCTGTACAGATTGCCAGAGTCATTTTCACGAGTTGAAAAGAACGGCAACCCTACTCGAGAGCGGCAGCCAGATTCAGGCTCCCGCAAATTTCTCTGCGAATGTAATGGCCAACCTTCCAAAAGAGAAAAAGCGCGTCGGTTATAAACGATGGTTTAAAGCCCATCCTGTCATAACAGCTGCAGCTATCTTTTTCTTATTCATGTTTAGCAGTATCTTTTCCGTATGGAATCAAGACAGCCAGTTATCCGTTTCTAAACAAAAAGATCTAATCATTCAGGAAGACACGGTGATTGTACCGGAAGGCGTAGTGGTCGACGGTGATCTTGTCGTGAAAAACGGAAATTTGAAAGTTGAAGGTACAGTAGACGGTGATGTGATTATAATCAATGGAGAACATCTGCAAGCATCCGCTGGTGAAGTCAGTGGAGATTTGGAACAAGTCAACCAAGTATTCGAGTGGATGTGGTATCATATTAAAGACATCGCCAAAAGTGTATTTTCTTTAGAAACAGTACTTTTTGAGAAAAACCAGTATTAAAACCTTTACCTTAATAAGTAAAGGTTTTAATTTTATGTACAGGTGGAATCCATCAAAAAGTTGAGCGTATTTATTGAATGTCCTGTTGGTATGGTATAATAAATAAGTCATCATTTTATAGATAGGAAGAGGAAATACATGGATGTAAGGACGTGTAAACATGTTTGACGGAGGGTTCGAATTACTGGATCTATTGCGCATAGGAGTAGACATAGCAATCCTCTGGTATGTTTTTTATAAATTAATCATGCTGATCAGGGGAACTAAAGCAATCCAATTGCTTAAAGGTATTTTTGTTGTACTGGGTATATGGTTCTTGAGCAGTGAAAGTATCCTTGACCTGCAAACTGTAAACTGGGTAATGTGGCAGGTAATTATGTGGGGGTTCCTTGGAATTATCATTTTGTTTCAACCCGAACTCAGACGGGCCCTGGAGCAACTGGGAAGAGGAAGTTTCTTTTCCAGGAACACAGCATCGGAAGAAGAAATATTAAACCAATCCATCAACGCCATAGTGAAGTCATGTAATTACATGGCAAAGAGAAGAATAGGAGCCCTTATTACAATAGAACGGGAAACACCGATGGGGGACTATGTAGAAACGGGCATACCCATTAATGGAAGGCTCACCAATGAATTGTTGACGAATATATTTATCCCGAACACACCTCTGCATGATGGGGCTGTCATCATAAAGAAGGACGGCATCCAGGCAGCGGCTTGTTATTTGCCATTATCGGAAAATCCGTTTATATCGAAGGAACTTGGCACAAGACACCGGGCTGCAATGGGAATCAGTGAAGTAACCGATGCCCTTACAATCGTAGTCTCGGAAGAAACAGGGCAAATCTCTTGTACCAAAAATGGTGAACTACATAGGGATTTAGATCAGGAGAAGCTGGTCAAAATGTTGAAAGATAATCTGGAGCCAAAAATTATCGCCCCTGCAAAAGGAAATTGGAGCTGGAGGGGGAAGAAAAATGGATGATTGGTTAAATAGACCCTGGGTGATCAGTCTCATCTCCCTTGCGTTGGCCATACTGCTTTTTACAGCGGTTACGTTAGACGAAAACACCTATCAGCCAAATGCAAGACTGGATACCAACAATAGCGCAGACGAGGCCCAGCGGGTAGAGGATGTTCCGGTAAATATTAAAATTGATGAAGAAGAATATGTCGTAAGCGGGGTCCCGCAGTCGGCTGCCATGGTCCTCGAAGGCGCAAATAGCGTCGTTACATCGACGGTGACACAGCAGCCATATGAACTTTTCGTTGACTTGGAAGGATATGAGCCGGGTACTCATACTGTTGATATTGAATACTCGGGTATCCCGAAAGAGCTGGATGTTCATGTGGATCCGCAAGAAGTGGAAGTAACGATAGAGGAACGGGCAACAGAGGAATTCAATGTGAGTGTAGATTACATTAATTCCAGTCAAATTGCGGATGGATTCGAAGTAGGCGATGCTACTGTGGAGCCTTCTACCGTTCAAATAACAAGTTCGAGGAATGTGGTCGACCAAATTGCAGTAGTAAAGGCTTTTGTCGATTTGAAAGATGTAGAGGAATCAATCGATGCAAGGGAAGTACCTGTGAAAGTCTATGATAGTCAAGGTAACGAATTAAATGCCCGTGTGGAACCGGAGACCGTTCAAGTAGGGGTGGATATCAGGAGCCCCAATAAAGAAGTACCGATAGAAGTCGCTACAACTGGTGAATTGCCTGATGATGTATCTGTAAAGTCGATTGTAGTCGAACCGGGTAATGTAAATGTATTCGCCTCAGAAGAAATGTTGGAAGATATATCCAATATTCAGACCGAAGAGGTGAATCTTTCCAATATCGATGAAGGAACAGCGATGGAAGTCAGTCTCGACCCGCCTGAGGGAGCTCGTCTGCTGGATCCTGAACAGGTGAAAGTGACAATTGAATTAGAGCGGACAGAAACCTCCACTTTTGAAAATCTTCCGATAGAAGTAGAAAATCTGTCAGATGGTTTAACCCTTAACTTCCTGGAGCCTGAACAAGGAGAAATTGATTTAACTGTGTTTGGCACGGAAGAGGAATTAAGCAACTTATCAGAGGATGATTTCCGGTTGGCCATCGATGCTGAGGAATTGGAAGAAGGGGAGCATACTCTCCCGATTTCAGTGGAGGGCCCGGAAGGAATAAATACGGATCTCGGGAGCGAAGAAGCGACTGTTGAAATAGATTGAATTTTAATGTGAGCAAGTAAAGGAGAGGTACATCATGGGAAAATATTTCGGAACAGATGGAGTAAGAGGAATAGCCAACAAAGAACTAACACCTGAATTGGCTTTTAAATTGGGGCGTTTTGGCGGGTATGTTGTCACAAAGGATACGAGCAGGCCGAAAATACTGATCGGCCGGGATACCAGGATCTCCGGCAACATGCTGGAAAGTGCCTTGGCAGCAGGTCTGTTGTCAATCGGTGCAGAAGTTATGCGTCTTGGGGTTATTTCCACTCCTGGAGTAGCCTTTTTGACCAAAGCGTTAAGTGCAGAGGCCGGTGTTATGATTTCTGCTTCCCACAACCCTGTTGAGGACAATGGTATCAAGTTTTTTGGCCCCGACGGATTCAAATTAACGGATGCCCAGGAGAAAGAAATAGAAGAGCTTTTGGACAGGGAAGAGGATGAACTGCCACGTCCGGTCGGAGCAGACCTTGGCCAAATCAACGATTACTTTGAAGGCGGACAGAAGTATATTCAATACTTAAAGCAATCAATAGATAACGACTTTGAAGGACTTCATATAGCTTTGGACTGTGCCCATGGAGCCACTTCTTCATTGGCTTCTCATTTATTTGCCGATCTGGAAGCAGACATTTCAACCATTGGCTCGTCACCTGATGGCCTGAATATCAATGACAATGTCGGTTCCACCCATCCGGAAACTCTGCGGGATTTCCTTTTAGAGAAACAAGCGGACATCGGTCTTGCTTTTGACGGTGATGGCGACCGTTTGATTGCGATCGATGAAAAGGGCGAAATTATAGACGGGGACCAAATCATGTATATTTGCGGTAAGTATTTCAATGACAAAGGCCTGCTTCGTCACAATACCGTCGTCTCAACCGTAATGAGTAATATCGGTTTTTATAAAGCATTGGAAAGCCAAGGGATGAAAAGCGACAAAACAGCCGTAGGCGACCGTTACGTCATGGAAGAAATGAGAAGAGGCGGTTACAATCTTGGCGGTGAACAATCGGGTCATATCATCTTTCTCGATTATAATACGACCGGCGACGGCATGCTTACTGCTTTGCAGTTGGTGAACGTCATGAAAGAGACTGGCAGACCATTATCAGAACTCGCAGGAGAGATGGAAAAGTTCCCTCAAGTTCTTAAGAACGTGAAAGTGGTCGACAAGAACGAAGCGTTGGAGAATCCACGTATCAAAGCCGTTATAGAAAAAGTGGAAAATGAAATGGGAGACCAGGGGCGTGTGCTAGTCAGGCCTTCAGGAACTGAACCATTGGTTCGTGTAATGGTTGAAGCGCCGACCAAGGAAGATTGCGACAGATACGTGGAAGAAGTTGTACAAGTTATTGATGAACTGTTGGGAATGAAAGAATAAACTTATTAAATGCGTAAACTGGCACTTGAAAGCCGGTTTGCGCATATTTTATTATTGTCCCGAATTAATAAAAAGTATTGCCAGTATGGCTGACTTAAAGTAAAATGATTATATTCTTGCTCTGTATGTTTAATCGATTGTCTATCCGGTTAATAAGAATAAGGGCATGGATGCTTCATTCAAAAAGGAAGGAGGATCGATGTAAAGAGAGTAATCAAAAGCGCCTGGGCTATTTTCCATTGGAGGAGAATAGTTGACGAGGAGGAGGTTTATCGAGCTTGTTCGGCGGATACCTCCCGGCTGCCCATCTCAGCCGTTATGTTTTTATTTGAAAACGGAGAGGCGACTCTCCGAACAAGAATAAAAACAGGATGCCATCTAAATTTACGCGGGAAAGGGGCAAATGAGTGCCCCGAATCTTAATCGAAGATTTCTGGTATTGTTTGCCCCTTGATCACAAGGAGGAAACAACACATGTGTGGAATAGTAGGTTATATTGGACGAAACGATACAAAAGAAGTTTTATTGAACGGATTGGAAAAACTGGAATACCGGGGATATGATTCTGCCGGAATCGCTACTTTAAGTAATCATGGAGTCGATGTATTTAAAGTAAAGGGAAGAATTGCAGCACTTCGTGAAAAAGTAGCCGAGGATGATACCTTTTCCAACATGGGTATCGGACATACCCGCTGGGCGACTCATGGGGCACCAAGCGTAGAGAATGCCCATCCGCACCAAAGCGCGTCTGGACGATTCACCATTGTTCATAATGGGGTCATCGAAAATTATCAGGATATCCGTAAGCAATATCTGGCTGATGTTAACTTAGCGAGTGAAACAGATACAGAGGTAATTGTTCAACTGGTTGAAGTTCTGTATGGGGAGTTGAACGATGTATCAGCTGCCTTTCGTAAAGCAATCGAGCTGCTTAAAGGTTCTTATGCAGTGGGGTTAATCGATGCAGAAGACCAGGAGACGATTTATGTAGCGAAAAATAGAAGTCCGCTCCTTGTGGGTCTTGGCGATGGATTCAATGTTGTAGCCAGTGATTCAATGGCTACATTAAAAGTGACAGATCGTTATCTTGAGTTGGAAGATAAAGAGATTGTTATTGTGAACAGAGACTACGTCGAGGTCCAAAAACTAAATGGCAAGGTTGTCGATCGAGACCCATTCACAGTGGAGTTGGATGCAATGGACATGGAAAAAGGCACCTATCCTCATTTCATGTTAAAAGAAATCGAAGAACAACCGTTGGTCATTCGTAAAATCATTCAGGAATATCAGGATGAAAATGACGAGATCAAGCTAGATGAGAATATTCGACGTGCGATGGGTGAAGTGGACCGTATCTATATTATTGCTGCAGGTACCAGCTATCATGCCGGCTTGGTAGGAAAGCAATTCTTGGAGAAGCTTGCCAATGTACCGACAGAAGTTCACATTGCCAGTGAATTTTCTTACAACATGCCGTTATTGTCCGAAAAACCATTATTCGTATTTATTTCCCAGAGCGGTGAAACAGCAGACAGCCGCTCGGTGCTAGTTAAAATAAAAGAACTGGGACACCCGGCATTGACCATTACAAACGTGCCAGGATCCACCCTTTCTCGTGAAGCAAACTATACACTGCATCTACATGCAGGTCCTGAGATCGCCGTAGCTTCTACAAAAGCATATACAGCACAAATAGCTGTCCTGGCAATCCTTGCTGTAGATACAGCAAAAGCAAAAGGATTAACTTTCGACTTCAATCCATTGCAGGAACTGGGAATTGTCGCCAATGCAATGGAAAGCATAACGGATTTACAAGAAGAAATTGAGCAAATGTCCAAAGATTATTTCGCCGAAACGAGAAACGCATTCTATATCGGCAGAGGCATGGACTACTTTGTGGCTCAAGAAGCATCCCTTAAACTAAAAGAAATATCCTACATTCAAGCAGAAGGATTCGCCGGCGGTGAGCTAAAGCACGGTACTATTGCCTTAATTGAAGAGGGAACTCCTGTTATTGCATTGGCTACACAGGAAAATGTAAACCTATCAATCAGGGGCAATGTCCAAGAGGTTGCTGCCCGTGGCGCAAATACGTGCATTATCAGCTTGAAAGGACTGGAGCAAGAAGGAGATGCCATGGTACTGCCGAAGGTACATGAACTTCTTACTCCACTCGTAAGCGTGGTACCGATGCAATTACTGGCTTACTATGCCGCCCTTCACCGCGACTGTGATGTGGATAAACCTCGTAACTTGGCCAAAAGTGTTACAGTAGAATAATATAAAAGAAAATCCTGCCGGGGCTCCCGGTCAGGATTTTTTTGCTTTCGGAGACTAAGTGTAAAATTTTGCCTTGAACCATTCACAAGTGTTTGCCAGGATCCTCCTGGACACTTTCCTGATAAACTGTCAGCCAAGCATTCCATGGTCAAATCTTTTATAATGAAGGCATCTAAAGGCATCATCATGTCAAACAAGTGGTTAGGAGCGTAAAGCGTATATGAATCAGCTTTTGAAAATGGCTTTTAAACAGAAAGCGAGTATGATTTTGCTTATTGTATCGGCTTTTCTGAAAGGGTTCATTATCATCGGCCAAGCCTATTTTTTCGTCATCGTCATAGACCGTGCTTTTTTGAAAGGCGAGGCCTTCGATGCTCTTGTTCCTTCTTTAGCCATACTGGCGGCAATTTTACTGACCAGAGCGGTTATCACTTATTTAAATGGCTGGATCGGAGCTGAAATGTCGGCAAGAGCCAAAGCGGAATTGCGGGAGTCTCTTTTCTCCCGGTATTCCGCCATTCCTGTTCAGGCTGCTCTTAAAGGGCAGTCGGGAAAGAAAGTAAGTGTCATAATGGATGCTGTCGATGGGGTCGATAGTTATTTCAGCCAGTATATTCCCCAGATGATCCAAGCTGCCGTTATACCGATTATGTTGTTGGTAGTTGTATTTTCTCAACATGTTTATTCCGGGTTGATAATAGTCATTACTGCTCCTTTCATTCCCTTTTTCATGATAATGATCGGAATAAAAACGAAAAAGAAATCAGAGGAACAGCTGGATAAGCTGGCGGCATTTGCCGGTAAGTTTGTAGACACGCTCCAAGGTTTGATCACCCTGAAATTATATGGCAAAGCCAAACAGCAAAAAGAAGCAATCCGAACCAGCAGTTATCAGTTTCGGGACACAACGATGGAAGTGTTGAGGATAGCATTTGTATCTTCCCTGATGCTCGAGTTCATTTCCATGCTCAGTATCGGACTCGTTGCTCTGGAAATTGCAATCAGGCTGGTCGTATTTCAGAGTCTGACCTTTTTCACCGCTTTTTTCATCCTTGTACTGGTACCCGAGTTTTATTCCTTGCTGAAGGAAATGGGAAGCGCCTTTCATACGGGCAGGACCAGCATGGGGGCAGCCAATAAAGTGCTGGATGAACTGAAAATACCGGCAAGAGATGTTAACTGGGGACATAATCGTCTGCCCGGTCAAGCACCCCCGGAAATTGAACTGAAAAGCACAAGCTTCCAATATGAAGAGGATGGTTTTAGCCTATCTGATATTCAAGCAGTTTTCGAGCCGTACAGTCAGGCAGCCATCATAGGCAGGAGCGGGTCAGGGAAAACAACGTTACTCCACTTGATTGCCGGGCTTATTAGACCGTCGGAAGGGGAAGTGATCATTAGTGGAAAAGGGCAGTCAGAATGGATGGAAGAAGACTGGTTTAGTAAGATAACGTACATTTCGCAACAGCCTTATCTTTTTTCAGGAACCATCGCAGATAATATAGCGATAACCGGTACGGGAATCCCTTCCATGGAAAGAGTGAAAGAGGCAGCGGAAAAAGCCGGTCTCTCAGAGCTCATTCAGTCGCTGAAAGACGGGTACGAAACACGAATCGGTGAAGCAGGAAGGGGCCTTTCCGGAGGGGAAAAACAGCGTATAGCTGTGGCAAGGGCTTTCTATAAAAATCCTTCGGTCGTCTTATTTGATGAACCGACAACAGGTCTTGACCTTAGGACGGAGCAAATAGTACAGGATGCCATCCATGAACTGGCTCAGGGGGCAACAATTATTACGGTAGCCCATCGCCTTCATACGATTAAAAATGCCGATAAGATTCTCTTCCTTGAAAATGGCAGACTGAAAGGGTGCGGTAATCATCATGAATTAATGGAAAAGGTGAAGGAGTATCAATCGATGGTCAATGTACAGCAAGGAGAGGAGACGGGATGAAGGATTTAGCTTTTATAATCAACCAGATGCTCGCAGAAAAGAAGGATATTGTCTATTCCATTCTATTCGGGTTTATTGCTGGTATCGCAGCTGTAGGGCTCTTTGCAGCGAGTGGCTATTTAATCTCCAAAGCAGCTTTTGCTCCGCCTTTATATGCTCTCACGGTGACAGTCGCTGTCGTCAAACTTCTTGGGTTTGTCAGAGCCCTGGCCAGATATGCAGAACGTTACTTTTCTCACAGGGCTACTTTTACCATCCTAGGTAACCTCCGAGTCTCTTTTTATGAAAAACTGGAGCCGATAGCACCGAGAGTTTTTCAGCGTTATCGGGTCGGGGATCTTCTTTCCAGAGTAGTAGGGGATGTAGAAAGCTTGCAGGATTTGTTTTTGAGAGTGCTTTATCCACCTATTGTCCTGGTAATTGTCTTTCTAAGTACGATTGTCTTCACCTCCTTTTACTCCATTTATGTTGCTTTATTGTTGTTGACAGGCCTTTTTTTAACAGGGTTTATCATCCCTACCTTGGTGATGGTGCTTCGGAAAAGACAGGTCGAGCATGTTAGGGAACACAGGTCAGTATTGTCAGCGGAAGTGGCGGAATTTTTTCAGGGGTTCAGAGATTTGAAGATTTACCGAAAGCTAGAAACAAAGGAGCAAAATCTGGAACAGCTGGCTAATGCATATGTTCAGGAACAGAAAAAAGAAAAAAAACAAGCGGCGCTCAGCGAATCACTCAACACATTTGTTTCCATGGGGATATCGTGGGCCGTACTCGCCTTGGGAAGTTACCTTGTAATTGGGGGGCAGTTGGAGGGGATATTACTTGCTATGCTGGTTATGATTTCGCTTACTGTGTTTGAAAACGCCGCACCTATGGCGGTCCTGCCGAATTATTTGGAAGATAACCGGCGGGCGGCAACACGGTTGTTCTCAGTAGTCGAAGGAGAAAGTCAAAGACAGCCCGAATTTTATATAGAGAGCCCTTTTACAACGGGTAAGGGGCCATCGGTCGAACTGAAAAATGTATCGTTTACTTATCCTGGAGAAACACGCCAAACGCTGATCGGTTTATCTTTAAGATTAGAAGCGGCATCCAAAACGGCGATTGTCGGACCGAGCGGGTCTGGAAAATCTACTCTAGCAGAGCTGCTATTGAAGTTCGGGACAGCTGATCATGGGGAAATTCAATTAAATGGAGAGCCGATAGAACAAATCAAGGAAGAAGATATTTGGGATTTCACCAATGTCGTCTTGCAAGAAAACCATTATTTCTATGGCACAGTAAAAGAGAACCTTCTGATGCCGGATATGGTTGACACCAATGAAGAAAAACTTGCTGATCTATTAACATTGGTTGGCTTGGAATATATCGATTTGAACGATATGGTTTATGAAAAAGGGGAAAACCTGTCAGGGGGAGAAAAACAGCGCCTAGCAATGGTGCGGGCATTGCTGAAGGACAAACCTTTTTGGCTTTTGGATGAGCCGACCTCTTCTGTCGACGCATTGACAGAGAAGCGGATTTTTGACCATTTGTTCCATCATATGAAGGGAAAGACATTAATCCTGATCAGTCATCGTTTAACAGGATTGGAGAAAATGAATCAAATCCTTGTCATGGACCAGGGGCGCATTATCGAATCTGGTTCTTATGAACAGCTCATGAATCGGAAAGGATATTTTTATAAGATGAAACAGATTGAAAAAAATGTGTTTATGTAAATCGCAAGGGCAATCCCAGGAATAGTGGGAAGCTGCCCTTGTTGATCAAACGTTTGTTCAATAAACTCGTTAAAGGAGGAAAAGTATGTCACTGATTGCCTCCCATCCCTATATAAAAGTGGAAAGGCATGTAACAGGACTAGAACAAAAACAAATAGAGCATGAACGGTATATCCATCTGTATCGGGACAAAGTGGTCACGAAATATCATGAATTCCCGCTATCCCAAGTGATGGACATGTCGTACAGGTCGATTGGAAATAAGGGAGGTCTCCTTTATCTCCATACAAATAAAGGAGTATACACCTATCCAGTCAAATCCACGCCCCGGAAGTTTATCGATTCCTTTAAGTTGGTTAATGAAGGCTATTGAAAGCTGCTGCTCATTTGACTTTTTTATACTGAAGCTGACGGTTGTGAACCCGAATCAGGTTATTGGTATAAAAGCTGTGAAGAACCATGCCAATGATGATAAACAGCAACCCTGCGAGTGCCCAATAATTTGGTAGTGGACTGGATAGCAACATCACTTCCCCGGCAATTACAAACAATACCTGGGTGGACTGGGTTGCTTCTACAGATGCCAGGCGTTCCTGGTGCTCTCTCACTCTGTCTGTAGCGATAAAAAACAAAGTAGTTGCTATGACACCTGAACAAACCGCCACGATGAAGGACTGGAACACCTGGCTTGAAGACGGTGAACCGGCCTGTATGAATCCGAACGTCCCTATGATGATCCAAAAGGGAAGGCTTGCTAAAGTCATACCGAAAACGCGCTGGAATGTATCCAGCCTCCCGCCGCAGACTTCCATCATTTTCCGGTTCCCGAGCGGATACGCGAAAGCGGCAATGGTGACGGGCAGGACGCCGACAGCCAATTCTTGTATTTGGAAACCGTCAGCCTTTTGCAACTGGATGAGCGCCACCCCGAATAATATAATCAAGGAAAGCGACAGTGCCTTCAATGGTACTTTCTTTCTGACTGCTTTCGGTCCTGCCGGTGTTTGGATCATTTCATGGAATAAAGGTGTCACTAGAATTCCGGCAATAATCGTCAGCTGCCATGTGCCTGCTACAAGCCATCCCGGCCCGTAAGAGGCAGCAAAGGTCAATGGGGCGTAGAATAACCCAAATCCAACCGAGCTCCAGACAAGCCATTGCAGAGGCTTTCTGGCCATTTCAATGAATACTTGTTTCATGTTTTGTCTTACCAGTACAATAAGCAATAAAAAAGGAACCATAAATAAAAACCTCAAAGAAGAACTCCACAACCAGCTTCCGCCATCAAGTTCCATTGAACGGTTCAAAATGAACGTAACCGCAAAAAACATGGATGCAATGATACCAATAATTATTTCTTTCATGTCTACACTCCTCAGAATTTTCCGAATAGAAAGTCATCTATATTTATTATATATTAATTATTAAGGGAGATGGGAAATGATGTCTTTACAAATGAAATTAGAGCAAACACTGGAAAGGATAGAAGGTGAAGTAGGGGTGACCGTGGAACATCTTCAAACAGGCGAGCATGCTTCCATAAATGGTGACCGTCTATATCAAACGGCCAGTACTATAAAAGTACCGATTTTATGTGCGTTATATAAACTGGCGGAACAGGGATTGATTGGTTTGGAAGAAAGGGTGCGAATAGAAAATGAGGACTTTGTCCCGGGTTCGGGCGTTCTCCAGGAAATGCAGCCGGGACTGGAAGTAACCGTAAAGGACCTTGCCACCTTGATGATTGTGGTAAGTGACAACCTGGCTACAGACAAACTACTGACCATGATTGGAATGGAGAAAGTGGAAGGATTCATGAGAAGCCAGAGCCTGCAGAGCACATTTGTCCGGCAATCCATTTGGGAGTTGCTTTGCCTGTCTGTTGGAATGAGTCCAGGTGCACGTCAATCCGCCGACTATATAGAATTGGAGAGAAGGCTTACATACGAAGAAGTTGACCAGAGCAGCAAAGTCTATCAGCGTGATGTGAAAGATAATAATCTCATGTCCCCGAACGACATGGCGCATCTCCTGCGGAAAATAACCGACCATGAAGGTCTTGCTGCCGATTCTTGTAATCAAATCCTTGATATCATGTCAAGACAGCACTTTCAAAATAGAATTGGCGGGGAACTGCCACCGCAAGTTAAAGTGGCAAGCAAATCCGGTTCCCTTTTTCAGGTCGCCAATGATGTCGGGATTGTCTATCTGCCGGACGGATCATATACAATCAGTGTATTCACAACCGGCATTCAGCCAAAGGAACAAGACAATGCCATTGCCAGTATTAGCAAAGTCGTATTCGATCATTTCACAAACAGTCAGCCATGATTTTTCCAATAGGGGGATAAAGAATTGCAGAACAGAATAAGGGATTTTGGTGTGAAAATAGGCAACCTTGAACCAGGAAGCCAGAACAAAATAACAGATGTACAAGGTGTTGCAGTCGGACATTCAACCGTCCGTAATGGAGATATAAACACAGGTGTCACTTCTATTATTCCGCATCAGAGGAATATCTTTGAAAACAAAGTGACGGGTGCATCCTATGTCGTGAACGGATTTGGAAAGACTGCCGGACTGGTTCAACTTGACGAACTAGGAGTGATCGAAACACCTATCCTACTAACAAATACTTTTGGAGTCGGTCAATGCATGACGAGTCTCGTAAGATATATGCTAGATGAAAATGAGCAAATCGGGAGGACGACGGGGACCATCAACCCGATAGTGGGAGAGTGTAATGATATGTTTCTCAATGATATCAGGTCACTTGCTGTCAGAGAAGAACACGTGATAGAGGCGTTGAGAACGGCGACTTTCGATTTTGAGGAAGGAGGAGTTGGTGCAGGTACAGGAATGAAGTGTTTCGGATTGAAAGGCGGGATTGGTTCTGCGTCGAGAAAGATTCCGCTTTCTTATGGGAACTATACACTTGGGGTACTCGTGCTTTCCAATTTTGGCAGCATGGAGAACTTTATTTTAAATGGAGACCAGGTGGGCCGAAGATTAGTCCGGAAATTCTCAAAAGCTATAGATGAGCAAGACAAAGGATCGATTATGATCATCGTTGCAACAGATCTGCCTGTTAGTTCACGCCAAATGAAGCGCATTATCAAACGTTCAGGGGCCGGCCTGGCGAGAACTGGTTCCATTTTCGGAAATGGCAGTGGAGACATCGTCATTGGTTTTTCGACTGCCAACCAGATCAAACATGATCAGGGCGAACTCCAGTCTTTGCAGATGCTGCCGGAAGATGATATCGACCAGGCTTTTATGGCTTCTGTGGAAGCGACAGAAGAAGCGATACTAAATTCCATGGTAACGGCAGAAACCACTGTTGGCAGAAATGGAAATACGCTTTACTCTTTAAAAGAATTTATTGAGGAAGTTTAAAAGGAGTGAAGAATAAGATGTTTTAAATGACGAGGTGAAAAATGGACAATCGTTGGAATGAAATAATATATAAAATTTGGTCCCCTATGTATGATAGTTTTTTTAATTCAGGGAAGTTTCTAGAAGCTCGTAAAAAAATATTTCAAGGGAATAAGTTTGAAGAAAATAATAATATACTTTTTGTCGGTGTAGGAACAGGGGCTGATTTGGAACTAATCGATCGTAAAGATTTAAATATTACAGCAATAGACTACTCTAATGAAATGCTTGAAAAGGCAAAAGCTAAATTCAAAGATTCTTCGATACAGTTTTTAAAAATGGATGCTCAAAAAATGAGTTTTAATGTTAATCAATTTGATGTTGTAGTAGGAAGTCTTGTTTTAACGGTTGTTCCTGACGCAGATAAATGTATAAAAGAGATGATTAGAGTTTTAAAACCAAATGGGAAGATTATTATTTTTGATAAATTTTTACCTAAAGAGAAGAAACTTTCTCCTTTGAAGAAATCGATTAGACCTTTAATCAAGTTACTAGGTACTGATATCGGTATAAGCTTTGAGAGATTGTATGAGAAAAACAAAGAGTCTGTATCTATTCATGAAGATACACCCATAATGTTTAACGGTATGTATAGAAAGATAATCATAAGCAAAATAAATTCTTAAAATTCTTCAAATAAGGGGAGCGTTGGTTAAAGGAGACAATAAAAAGAAACGCTCTGGATTTAAAAATTCCTGAGCGTTTTTCAGTGCTGATTATATTGTGTTTTTACTTGTTTATTCGGTAGCTAAATCTATTGTTTTTTTACCGTCCATTTGTAATTTTTTACAAAAAGAGAACCCGTTACTATTGATACCTTTTAAATGATATTAGTCGAGAAAATCAGGATTGTTAGTCTGGAAGTTGCTCCAGGCTTTTTCCGTCCTTGTACGGATTTCATCCATGGAAGCATGCAGCCTGGCTTCGGAATCGCCGTAGCCGATCTCTACATCGCCTTTCAGCAAACGTGCGAAAACAGAGTCGGCAAAATCTTGCAGCGGGGCCCCGAAGGTATGCAGCCCTGTTCCTCCTAAATCGGTATTGACTGCAGGCGGGAGGATTTCTGCGACATGTATCCCTGTTTCTGCCAACTGGAGCCGGAGGGATACTGTGAAAGAGTGCAGTGCTGCCTTGGTTGCACTATAGACCGGTACCCAGGCTCCTGGAGTAAGTGCAAGTCCAGAGGAAACATTGATGATGGCCGGATTTGGCTGGTTGGCAAGGAAGGGTGCGAACAGCATCGATAGGTGGATTGGCCCATCCACGTTAATGGAAATCTCTTTATCGAACTTTTTCCAATTATCGCCTTCCTGCATCAGATTGGATCTTTGCTGGATCCCTGCATTATTTATCAGCATGTTAAGCTTTGGAAAGTTGGTTTTAACCCATTCAAATAAGTCGAGGCGTTCCTTCTCCTGGCTGACATCACAGACACGAGTATGTAAACGTGGAAACTTTGATTTTGCCTCTTCCAACTTCTCCTTCCGTCTCCCGACGATAATTACTTCGTTGTCATTGTTTAAAAACCTTTCTGCCAATGCTAAGCCGATCCCGGCTGAACCACCTGTGATTATAACGATATTATGATCAGATTCCATCTTTTTTCTCCTCCTTGTGTAATAGTGCCTTTAGTATGCACAATTAATGATTAGAAATAAAGAATGGCAGGTTGTAACGAAAACAGTTGAGTTGACGGCAACAAAAAAAGGCCTTCCCTGGTCGGGAAGAACCTTTTGTTTAAGTCAGTTACGCTTTTACAACGTTAGCTGCTTGTGGTCCACGGTTGCCTTCTTCGATATCGAAAGAAACTTGTTGACCTTCGTCTAATGTTTTGAAACCTTCGCCTTGAATTGCAGAGAAGTGAACGAATACGTCGTCTCCACCTTCAACTTCGATGAAACCGAAACCTTTGTCTGCGTTGAACCATTTTACTGTACCATTATTCATGTGTATTCCTCCAAGTGCATTTAGCACATAATATTACTATTCTTGCCCTACATAATCGTTCAAGACGATAATCACTTAAAAGTTTTTTCTTCTTTCATTACAATCATATACCGAACAACAATAATTAATTTGATTATAGCATGCCCGACAAGAGAAAGATACCCTTTTCTATATTTTTTTTATTTGTTTTTGAAAAGTAAGGGGAGCTATACCGCTTATTAGTCGACGAAAGTCTGTCACCATAGTATCATTTTTTACAGAAGGAATCTTTCTTATTTATACAGCAAAGGTTGATGGAATCATGAAGCACTTACAAATAAAGTATCATTGGATTGGAAGATTGATTGCTTCTGATCCAGGGAGAAAAAGATTACAGCAGGCAGGGAAAGCAACCCTTAGTCTGATTTCGGCGGTTTTCACGATGCTGTTTATTTTGCGTGCAAGCGGCTCCGATTTGCTGACTCCTGCTATTATTTCCGGAATGGCCGGCATGATGGCAATAATGGCTGTAATGGACGATACAGAGAAAGAAAAAAAGGTAACAACCATCTTAATGGCAGTCTCCGCCTCGGTGGGTATTACGGTAGGATCGTTATTGGGAGGAAACCCTTATTATGTTGGAACCCTGATGGTTCTGGTTATTTTTAGTGCTTTTTACTTTTCCAGATTCGGTAGCAGGTATTTTTCTCTTGGCATGATTGCATTTTTCACTGTTTATATATCATCCTTTTTAATGCTGGACCCAACCCAATTTCCATGGTTTTATCTTGGAGCGGTAATTGGAATCAGCTATGCCTTCTTATACAATTTTCTTCTATTCAAAAATTCCGCCCAGATTCTGAATAAAAGTATGCGTTCTTTCCACATACAGGCAAACCTTACCTTCAATCTGATCATCCGTATGATTCAGGAAGGTGAAGTGGATGAAAAGTGGAAGAAGATATTGGATAAGAATGTTGATCTTCTCGGAGATTATGCCCGGAACGTATCAGGTGATTTAAACGAGGAAGATGTAGATAAAGTCTGGCCGGGTTTATCGGTTTCACAAATCAGACTCTATGTATTCGATGCAGCGATGTTGGTTCAAACGCTGGCGGACTCTGTGCAAAGGCTGAAGAAAGCGGATGCCTTTCAAACCCATGAAATAAGAAGGCTGCTTGTCTGGATCATTCAATCTTTACGGGATGTGGAAGTGCTTGCCCCGGATTATAAACAACAGAATTTATTGGAAGCGGAAAAAGCCATTCAAACGACCAGGCTGGCGCTTGGGGAGCTTTTAAATGAAGGTAACAGACCCGGCGGATGGTTGTACTTGATCCGCCGAATTGAATCGATTGCCAACCATGTCATTGAAGCGGCATTTCGCATTCAGCAGTCACTTACCGAATTTAAGCCGGAAGACAGGGCGCAAGTTAAAGAGAATATCGAAGAAGTGAACGAAGAGACAGAGGACAAGGAACGTGGCCTGAAGCCCACAACCAAAAAGGCATATCAGGCCCTTGTCGCCGGGACGATTTCCATCATCGTTGGTTATATCATTTCACCTATTCAGCCATACTGGGTCATCCTGACTGCATTTATTGTTTTATTAGGAACAGAGTTGGTAGGCCGGACATACGTAAAGGGATTTCAGCGTTCTGTAGGAACTATTTTCGGAGCGATTATCGGTTTCGGGCTGGCAAATGGCTTGTCAGGTCAGTCCGCTTTGGAAGTGGTCTTGATTTTTCTAGTCGTGTTCCTGGCCTTCTACCTGTTCACGGTTTCCTATACGCTGATGAGCTTGTTCATCACCATGTTGATCGCATTTATGTACGATATATTGTTGGGTGGCATTAGTATACAGCTGATGGGTGCTCGAGTTTTGGATACTATTGCCGGGGCGGCCATCGCTTTTGGTGTATCAGCGGTTGTCCTGCCAAAGAGAACAAAAGACAGGGTGGCAGATGCTATTGATGAATATCTGGCAGAGCTCAGTTCTTATGTAACAATATACGTACGCAGTTTCCGGGAAGAGGTAAATGTAAAAGAACTTTCAGATAATGCTTTTGAGATGGACAAGAAGCTTCAAATTATGAGGGACCAGGCACACCCGCTCCTTCAGCAGCCGGGTCTACTGTTTCGGTCAGATGTCCCTAACTCTATTGCCATATTTTCGGCAATAAATTATTATGCCAAGCATCTGGTTGCCTCTTCCTATCAGAAAAACTTCGAATATCCGGAAGAATTAAATGAGGACCTAGAACAAATGGAACAGGTTTTGGGACATAATATCGGCGTACTCAGAGCCTTGATTAACGGGGAGAATACCTCGGGGACTCTTTACAAGCTTGAACGGCACCGAGAGAGGATCGAAAAGCTAGCCCCTGGCAGGCAGGAAGCGAAAGGAGATTTGATCCATCATTTGTATTATGTGTGGAAAGTGAACCAATCGCTAGTCCATCTCGGTGAAGGGCTTGGTGCAACATCTGAAATTGATAAAAAAGAGAAACAGGAGTAAGGGCTGGCGCCCCTGCTCCTGTTTTTAATGTTGGTGGTTATGGTCTGTGTGTTCATTCTGGCACATGAGGGAGTCCTCGTGGGGGTGATCCTTGTTTTCCATTTGAACCGTGACATGCCCGATGCCTTTATGTTCTAATTCGTGTTCAATCAATCGGAGTAACCTCTGGCTGTCGTGAATCGACAGCTCGCCGCTCACGACAGCGTGGCATGACATGGCATTTTGGCCGCTGGTTATGCTCCATACATGCAAGTCGTGAATACCGCATATTTCCGGGATGTTTTCGATGGTACGGATGATATCATCCAATTCGATATTCTTTGGGGTTCCTTCCATCAATACGTGAACAGCATCCTTCGTTACACGCCAACCGCTTATCAGTACGAGGATGGCAACGATGACACTTGCCAAAGGATCTGCCCATCCCCACTGGAAGAACATAATCAGCAATGCTGCAACGACAGCGCCGACAGATCCTAACAAATCGCCCACCACATGCAGGAATGCAGCTCTCAGATTAAGATTTTCCTCTGTATCTCCTTTCAGGAGGATCCACGCAACGACTATATTGACAACTAATCCAATTATCCCGATCGATAGCATCCCAATGGAGGCCACTTCCGGCGGATCGATAAAACGGTGATAAGCTTCATAAAAAATATATAAAGAAATCAAGGTAAGGGTCACACCGTTGAATAATGCCGCTAGTATCTCAAACCGTTTATACCCATAAGTCTTGCTGTAATTCGCCACCTTTTCACCCAGTACAAATGCCAGGACGCCCACCCCTAATGAAACGGAATCGCTTAACATGTGCCCCGCATCCGACAAAAGTGCCAGACTGTTAGTAAGAAAACCGCCGACAGCTTCGATCACCATGTACCCGGTCGTAATAAAGAAACTGATCAACAAGGCTTTTTTGTTTGCTCCATGTGCATGGTTATGATCATGTCCATGTCCCATTTGCATCTCTCCTTCCATTATCCGAACTTAGCTTTATCATGTATGCAGTGCATGTTGAATTGTCTGGTTCAACACGGTCATTACATGTTCGTCATCATGTGAATAGTAAATAGTGGTCCCTTCCCTTCTGTTCTTTACCAGCCGGAGGTTTTTTAAAAAGCGAAGCTGATGGGACACGGTCGATTGACGCAGCTTCAGTGTTTCAGCTATATCATTTACGGAGTATTCTTGATTGAACAACAAATGAAGAATCTTGATCCGGGTGGGATCGCCTAATGCCTTAAAGGTTTGGGAAACGATGAACAATGTTTCTTCATCAAGTTCTTCATACTTATCTTCCATATCCATTAGATTACCTCCAATTATGGTTCGTTATTTTGTCTATATGCTTATATTAACATATGTTCATATAAGCAAAAAGTTCCCTGCGAAATAATAATAGGGGAATTTCCCCCGAAAGATGAGGAACTTCCCCGATACAGAAAGAGAGCAAGGGTTTCTATAATAGAAATATGAATTGGCATACAAAAGAAAATTGCCTTAAGGAGTCGTTCAAATGGAAGATATCAGGATAAAAGAACCGATCAGAGAACCACTGAAAGAGCCGGAGAAAACAAAGAATACCATCAACAACGCTTTTGCTTCCCATTTTGCTAAATCCATGTTCGTGGCTGTAAGTGCATTGGTCATCTTGTCGTTTATCGGTACGAGAATGTTTACACATGTCGATTTGAATCTTTATGGATATATGATAGGAACTTTAGTGTTTCTGGGCGGTTTTTTCTACCGCTTCATTGCGTGGGGAGAAAGACCACCGACAAAGATTATGATCAAAAAAGGAATCAAATTATTGTTTCGTAAATCAACCCCAAAAACATCGGTCAATCACTTGGCTACCTATAAATTTATTTGGAATCGGGGAATTTACCGATGGGCACAGCACATGATGATTGGCTGGGGATGTATCATTTCCTGCTTTGTCACCTTTCCACTTGTGTTTGGGTGGATGTATTTCACCATGGAAGAGGGCGGCTACTACACCATTGTCGGCATGGGGATCGACATCATGACAGTTCCTGCCGATGGCATCATCGCTTTTTTCTCTTACAATGCTTTGAATTTCAGTGCACTCATGGTTATTACCGGGGTGTGTATGGCGCTATACCGTCGTTTGAAAAACCTGCAGGCAAGAGCCGAACAGCAATTCATGTATGACTTCTTGCCATTGTATCTTTTGCTTTTTATCAGTATTACCGGCTTGGCGTTGACTTTTATCAATGTATTTCTACACGGAGCAGGACATTATGCGATGTCCTTGATTCATCAATATTCCGTGATTATCACACTGATTTATCTGCCTTTCGGAAAGCTTGCCCATATCCCTTTCCGTCCGTTGAGTGTTTTCGCCAGGAATTATCGCGAACATTATGCAAAAAAATCAACGAAAACCTGCAAAGTATGCGGGGAAGGCTTTGTATCAACAGAACAATCCAATGATGTTATCGACGTTTTAGGTGTAAACAATCTTGAGTTTCAAATGAAGGAAGGCTTTCATTTAGCTGAATTGTGTCTCCCTTGCCGCAGGAAATACCGCATTTCCAAGTTTTCGGGATTCGCAACACATGAAGTACCTGTCAAGGAGGCAAATCAGAATGCAAAGGGATAAATTTTTTAAGGAAATAGAAAATGTGAACCATCCGAATGAAAAACTGATCAAAACGCATTGCAGCTATTGTGGAATGCAGTGCGGAATGAACTTAAGGGTGAATACACTGACAAACAAAATCGTCGGGGTGGAACCGAGATATGACTGGCCGGTTACCGTCGGCAAAATGTGTCCAAAAGGCGTGACGGCTTACCAGCAGACAAATCACAAGGATCGTATCCTGCGCCCGTTAATCCGCGAGGACGCTTCATTGAAAGGGACAAAGGAAGGTTTCCGGGAGGCCAGCTGGGAGGAGGCTTACCAGTTAATTGCAGAGAAATTCGGGGAGATGCAAGCAAACTACGGTAAGGACAGCTTGTCTGTTTTCAGTGGAGTTTCCATGACAAATGAAAAATGTTACCTGACTGGCAAATTCGCAAGAGTAGCTCTTGGCACACGGTATATCGATTATAACGGCAGGTTCTGTATGTCCAGCGCTGCAGGTGGTTTTTTGAGAACCTTCGGTGTGGATAGAGGATCAACACTCCCTTGGACAGACATTCATGAAACAGATTGCTTGTTTATAGCAGGAAGCAATACAGCGGAGTGCCACCCGACATCCATGTTCCGTGTGTGGGCCGTACAGGAGCGGGGAGGTTATTTAATTGTAGCGGATCCGCGTGAAACCCCTGTTGCAAGAAGAGCAGACGTTCATTTGGACCTTCGCCCCGGGACCGACTTGGCTTTGGCTAATGGAATCTTACATTTACTTATAAAAAATGGCCATACAGATGAGGAGTTTATCGCCCAACATACGAATGGTTTTGCTGAGATGAAAGAGTTAGTGGAAGACTTTACACCGGAGGTTACCAGCATGCTGACAGGCGTTGCGGTGGAAAAGATTGAACGGGCTGCAGAAATCTATGGAAAAGCGCCGAACGCTGTGGTGATGTTTGCCAGGGGAATCGAACAGCAGCACAAAGGTGTAGATAATGTTTCTGCCTATTGCAATATGGCGTTGGTCACCGGGAAAATCGGCCGGCCAAAAGCGGGTGTTGCCACTTTTACCGGCCAAGGAAATGGCCAGGGGGGCAGGGAACATGGCCAGAAGTCGGACTTGTTGCCGGGTTACCGGAAAATTACCAACCCGGAGGCCGTAAAAGCGGTCAGTCAGGTATGGGGAATCGATCCGGAAGATATGCCTCAACCGGGCGTTTCTGCTTACGAAATGTTTGAGCTGATGGAAAAAAAGACCATCCGCGGGCTTTATCTGCTTTGTTCGAATCCAGCGGTGTCGGCACCGAACCTGAATTTTGTCAAGAAAGCTCTGAAACAGCTGGATTTCATGGTGTGCGCTGATTTCTATATGTCAGAATCTGCTGAGTTTGCAGATGTCATTCTCCCTTCTGTTACATGGTCCGAAGATGAAGGGACAGTAACGAACTTGGAGGGCAGGATTATCAAGATCAACAAAGCACAGGAACCGATTGGCGAATCTAAGCCTGATTGGCTTATGCAAGTGGAATTGGCAGAGATATTGGGCAAAGGAAAACACTTTTCGCACTTGAAGACTGCCAGGGATGTTGCAGAAGAATTCCGGCTGGCCTCTAAGGGCGGGAATGCCGATTACTACGGAGCAACCTGGGATAAAATCGATGACCAAGATGGCGTATTCTGGCCATGCCGGGATGAAAAGGATAAAGGGACACCGCATATGTTCCTGGACAAAAAGTTCTATCATCCAGATGGAAAGGCGAAAATATGCGCCCTTCCATACCGTCCGCCGGCAGAGGAGCCATGCGATGAATATCCTCTCCGGCTGACCACCGGCCGTGTCGTGTACCATTATTTATCCGGCAATCAGACAAGAAGGATTCAATTCTTGCGCGATATGTGCCCGGATCCATATGTGGAAGTTCACCCACGTACCGCCGAAAGTTATGGGATAGCACATGAGGAAGTAGTCAGATTGTTCACGAGGCGTGGGAAAAGTGACTATAAGGTGAAAATCACGGAGGCTATCCGGGAGGACACGGTGTTTGTTCCTTACCATTTCGGTCATGAACAATCTATCAATCTACTAACGATTCCCGCACTTGATCCTATCTCGAGGATGCCTGAATTCAAGGCTTGTGCAGCTCAGATCGAGAAACTGAATACCGGGAAGGTGCTTTAATATGCAGAAGAAATTATACATCGAATTGGAAAATTGTATCGGGTGCCGTTCTTGCCTTGCCGCATGTACGCAGTGCGGCGGCCATGAACAGCGGAATCGAAACTACGTGTATGACGTAAACCCGCTTGTCAGCCGGCAGACAATGCCGCTTATGTGTCTTCATTGCGTCGATCCAGCCTGCGCGCGCAGCTGTCCAGCGCAGGCTATCCAAATTCATGAAACAGGGGCGGTGCTCTCTGCCTTGGTAGAAAAATGCATCGGGTGCCAGAATTGTACGATTGCCTGTCCATATGGGATTCCTAAATTTGATGAAGAAGAAAACCTGATGTATAAGTGCGATCTTTGTATTGACCGGACGAAAGACAATATACCGCCTATGTGTGCAAGTGTATGTCCTTCGAATACATTGCAATGGTTGACAGAAGAAGAAATTGAACAGAAAAAACAAAGCCATAATGCAGGAAACGACAAATGGTTTACAAGCACGCCATTCCTTGAAGGAGAAACCAATGTGACGGTAAATCTTCCGGGGATATTACAGGGTACGGCTAAACTGTTTTAAGGTTTGTTTAAGGGAGGATATCACAATGACGGATCGAAACACTCAGGTACTGCACAAGGATGACAATTATACACACAATATCCATAGAAATAATGAACGTTCACTCGATAGACGTGGTTTTATGAAAACATTGGCAGGAGCGGCTGGGGTATTCGCGGTTGCATCCCTGCCATGGGGCACGCTTGCAGCGAAAGAATTGATGGGGCTGGCCGACAAAGAATACCCACATCAAAAAGTTGTCGATATAAAAGACATAGCCATCGGCGATTCGGTGGAATTTCACTTTCCGAGTGAACACGATAGTGCGGTGCTGATACGGTTGGATAAAAACAAATTTGTCGCTTACCAAAACGCGTGCACTCACCTTCGCTGCCCGGTCTACTGGGTAAAAGAAGAGAAAGAGATGGTCTGTCCATGCCATCACGGTAAATTTGATGTTCATACCGGCGCACCGACGGCAGGTCCGCCAAGACGTCCGCTGCCGGAAATTATTGTAGAAGTGCAGAACGGTGCTGTATATGCAGTCAGGGTGAAACGCTATGAAGCGTGAGTATGTGGGAGTTATCGGGCTTTGTGTTGTTTTGATGTTGAATATCATCTTGACCCAGTTAATCGTCCACCAATATTTTTATGAGAATTATTCCGCCGTGCTTATTTATACGTGCTTCAATATCGTCTTATTTCCTATCGGTGTTTTCATCTATAAACACGAAGTACAAAGGGGGCGCCGCATTCATGATTAAGAGTGAAACATACTTGGATTTTTGCTTTATTACCGAAAAGACAGGGGAATTGGCTGTCGAGGTCAAGACGATGTTCGAACAACTATTTCAAAATGAACGCCTCCATTGGTACTTGGATGTGAAAGAGAAGATAGGAGCGGAAATAGTTGTCGCAGAGGTGAAGGGGATGAGCAACTGGAAATCCGAACAAGAAGTAATCGACTATCTGGAAGAACACGCAAGCGAGAAATTTTGGACCATCCTTCAAGGGTACCAGTTTCAGGTTCTACCAGTCATGAAAGGGTGCCGTCCTAGTGGAAGCCGTTAAAATGATTGACTTAGAAAAATTCGTAGCTGAACCTGTTGAGTTGTGCATTTATGGGAAAGAAGGGGAAGACAGGGCTCCGGCGGTGAAAAGGAAAATTTTCAAACTGGCATTTTGCCCTGACAACACCCATATCCGCATTTATTTTGATAAACATTTCTTTATCGCAGTACCCTTGACCGGTTCTGTTTACCAGAATGGGCAGGAATGGACTGCATATGACGAAAAGTCAGCGTTATATTACTCTATTAAGAAAGAGGGAAAATGACATGTACAAGAAAGTACAACTCCCACTTCAGACTCTCAACCTTGTGGTAGGTTTTATGGTGTGGGTTCTGCTGTCATCCTTGCTGTCCTTTATCCTGGATGATATCTCCATCACTTCCCAGCAGGCAGCATGGGTAACGGCAATACCGGTGATTTTAGGCTCGATACTCCGGATTCCGATGGGGTATCTGACTAATCTCTTCGGGGCCAGGATGATTTTTATGATCAGTTTCATCCTATTGATTCCTCCGGTCTATTATCTTAGTATCGCAGATTCGTTAGCCGATTTGCTTATAGGGGGATTATTTATCGGGATCGGCGGTGCCGTTTTTTCTGTGGGGGTCACATCACTTCCGAAGTACTACAGCAAAGAAAAACACGGATTTGTGAATGGTATATACGGTGCCGGGAATATCGGTACGGCAATCACGGCGTTTGCCGCCCCTGTAATAGCGGCTGCCATCGGCTGGTCGGCAACGATTCAATTGTATATGATTCTGCTGGGACTATTCATTGTGGCCAATTTCTTCCTTGGCGATAAACAAGAAGTGAAAGTCCAAACACCTCTCTTGCAGCAAATGAAAGGTGTCTATAAAAATGAAAAGTTATGGCTGTTTTGTTTGTTTTACTTTATTACGTTCGGTTCGTTTGTTGCTTTCACCGTTTACCTTCCCAATTTCCTTGTAGCCAATTTCGGCTTAGATAAGGTAGATGCTGGTTTGCGGACAGCCGGATTCATTGCTGTGGCCACCTTTTTGCGGCCTGTCGGAGGCTGGCTGGCTGATCGCTTCCAATCCTTGATCATTCTTATGTTTGTCTTTGGCGGATTTACTGTTGCCGCGATGTTGTTGTCATTTGCTCCTTCAATCACTCTTTATACAGTCGGGTGTATGACAATAGCAATCGCTGCAGGAATCGGCAATGGGGTTATTTTCAAACTTGTCCCAATGTACTTCCATAAACAGGCGGGCATAGCGAACGGAATTGTAGCTGCAATGGGCGGATTGGGTGGCTTTTTTCCTCCGTTGATTTTATCTTCCCTCTACAGTTTGACGGGGCATTATGCCATCGGATTTATGGCTTTGTCGCAAGTGGCATTGGCCAGTTTGATACTTGTTATATGGATGTACTATCAAGATAAACTTACCTTGTCACACCAAGTGATGGAAACGACACCACTTGGAATGATGGTGACGGATAAATATGGTAGAATTGTCACCATAAATCCAGCCTTTACGGACCTTACCGGATATTCGCTGCAGGAAACAGTAGGGAATAACCCGAACATGCTTAGTTCCGGGCGACAATCCAAAGATTTTTACCGCCATATGTGGGATAAATTAAACAGGGACGGTTTCTGGCAAGGGGAAATATGGAATAAACGGAAAGACGGGAAGCATTATTTGGAGTGGCTGACAATCAATGCGATCAAAGATGATGCCGGGGAGACAATCCAATATGCCGGTGTGTTCACTGACATAACAGAGAGCAAGACGAAAAGCGTATAAATCAAAGGAGGATACCCATGGAGCTTAAAGCTGAAAACCATGTCAGTACCTATATCATTCAGTCGCAAGAAGAGGAAATCAAGCGGATTTCACTTGAGCTCCATGAAGGTATAAACCAAAACCTGTATAGTTTGTCGGCTGGAATCGAGGTACTGCAATCTGGAATCGAACAGCCGTATTTGAAAGAATACGCGCAACAGTTGTCCGAACTGTTGAATCGGACTATTCAGGAAGTCAGATTGTTGTCGGTCGAATTGTATCCAAATACGCTGACCACTTTGGGTTTGAATGCAGCAATCAAAAGTTATGCTAAATTGTTCACAACTACTTTCGGTGTGCTTGTCCATGTCAGCACCACTGGAATCGAGCATATCATGATGGAACAAAAGAGCATGGCCGTGTTCCGTTCTTGCCAGGAGGCTTTGTTGAATATTGCCAAATATGCCGATGTAAGTGAAGCCGTTGTTCAAATTGAATGGAAGGAACGTTCCTTGAGCGTAGAGATAAAGGACGCCGGAACTGGTTTTGATCTTCAGGATGCAAAAAACCAAGACAGGTTAATGGGGATAGCTGCAATGAAACAGAGGCTGCGTATCGCAGGAGGGGATTGCCTAATATCTTCTGAAGCAGGCAAAGGTACAAGGGTTCTCCTTGAATTGCCAATCCAGGGATAGGAGGAGTATAAGTGATTAGAATACTGTTAGTGGATGATCATGCAGTAGTACGAATGGGGTTGAAAGTGCTTCTGAACGCCGTGACGGACATGGAAGTGGTAGGAGAGGCGTCGGAAGGTAATGAAGGTATAGAAAAAGCTGTGGAAACAAATCCTGATCTCGTTTTAATGGATTTGAGCATGCCTCATGGGAAAGATGGGTTATCTGCAACGTCAGAATTAAAAAAGCGGCTTCCTGATACGAATATCTTAATTCTCACGATGCATGATGATGAAGAGTATTTATTCCGTGCCATTCAAGCAGGTGCATCAGGCTGTGTCCTAAAAAGCGCCCCGCATCAGGAGTTGATTGATGCAATCACTTCTGTTTGCAACGGAAATGCCTATCTTCATCCTGCAGCACAAAGAAGATTGATGGATGAATATCTTGGGAATTTAAAAAACGATAACTCAGATGAATACCAGTTATTGTCAGACAGGGAAAAAGAAGTACTGACATTGATAGCCAAAGGTTACGCAAATAAAGACATAGCCGAACAGCTGGTGATCAGTGTCAAGACAGTGGAAACCCATAAAAGCAACCTGATGGAAAAGCTGCAGATGCGGACCAGACCTGAATTGGTTTCCTATGCATTGAAAAAAGGACTGCTTGGCTATGGGCTGTGACAACCGTAAAGCAGCAAAGTCTTTTCTATCAGAATGCGAGCAACTGAGGGAGAGTACCGCTTGTGATTTCGTAGGGGTAGCGTTGCAAAAATATGATGAATTGGATGTAATCTGGCCATTTGTCCATGGTAATAGTAATGAAAAATATAAATATATTACCGTCCGTTACGGAAAAGGAATTGCCGGTAAGGTAATAGCAACTAGCGGTATAATGACCATAGAACGTTTCCCGGAAGACATAATCGGAAAATCTACAGATTATCCGATTATGCTTGCTGAACGGATGGTTGCCGCTATGGCAAGTCCGCTTTTGTGGAAGGGAATTCCGAAGGGGGCTGTATTGATAGGGTATCGCCAGAATCATATCTTTACAGATAACGAAGGTGAAAAACTTCTGAAGGCCACCAGGAAGATGGAGACATTGCTGCCGGTTTATTTTGGCCGGGACTAGGAGGAGAGATAATGCCACACAAAAAGCAACACCATACAGATACTCCTGGGGATGCAACTATAGTTATAGATGCAAGAAATGTAATTGAATCAATAAATGATCAGGCAGTCAAACTATTAGAGTTGGAGCATGATGACTTTTCAGGGGAGGATCTGGACGTTCTTTTTCCGGGGCTGGAAATAAGGGAACATGAACAAACAACGGTTTTTAAGCAACATACCCGCCAGTCAACGGAAAAACAAATACCTGTGACAATCCGGAGCAGTCCTTTTTCCTTGAAAGGGGAAAGATACTCACTATTATTTTTACATAGAAAAGACAGGGACTCTGAAACGGAAATGGATCCGGAGAAGCTTCTCAACGAGCTTCTGGATACCAGGTTCGCACTGGACGAATCGACCATCGTGGCTATCACCGATCAAACTGGAAAAATAAAATATGTAAATGACAAGTTTTGTCAAGTTTCGAAGTACACAAAGGACGAGTTGATTGGCGAAGATCACCGGCTCATCAATTCTGGATACCACTCAAAAGACTTTATGCGCAATCTCTGGAGAACGATAGCCAATGGAAACGTCTGGCAGGGAGATATTAAGAACAAAGCAAAAGATGGAACCTATTATTGGGTCGATACAACGATCGTCCCTTTTTTGAATAAACAGGGTAAACCATATCAGTACCTGGCTGTGCGTAAAGAAATTACGGACTATAAGCGAGTAGTCGAGGAATTGAAACATTCTGTACAGGAATTGGTGGATATAAAGTTCGCTCTCGACGAATCTTCTATCGTGGCGATTACCGACCGAAGAGGGAAAATCACCTATGTGAACGACCAATTTGTACAGATCTCAAAATACGAACGAGAAGAATTGATCGGAAATACACATGCCCTCATCAATTCCGGGTACCATCCTAAATCCTTCTTTAAGGAATTATGGAGAACGATCGGTACCGGAAGTGTATGGAAAGGTGAAATAAAGAACAAAGCAAAAGATGGAACCTATTATTGGGTGGACACAACGATTGTGCCATTTTTGAACGAAGCCGGGAAACCTTATCAATACTTGGCGATCCGGTTCGAAATAACGCGGCGGAAACGGATCGAAGAAGAATTGCAGCAGACAATGACACGGATCATTCATGTACAGGAAGAGGAAAGAAAAAGGCTGTCAAGGGAGCTTCATGATGGAATAGGACAGAATTTATACAGCCATTTGATCACCATAAACCGTTTAAGTGCCGAATATGATCATCCGCTCGTTTCTCAAATGCTTCAGGAAGCCACGGAAATTATCCAGGAGGTTCGCGATTTTTCCTGGGAGCTTCGGCCGTCTGTTCTGGATGACTTGGGGCTTGTTCCAGCAATCCGGTCATTCCTTAATAAATTTGCCGAACACTATGGAATCAATGTTTACTTCGATAGTTCACTTGTACACCGTCCGGATAGTAAGGTCGAGATAACCATCTACCGGATTATTCAGGAGTCACTCACCAACATTCGCAAATATGCCAATGTACAGGAAGCGTCGGTTATCATTCGGGAAGATGACCGGCAAATAAGGGTGGTGATCGAGGATAAAGGAAACGGTTTTGATAAAGAAGAGTTATCCAGAGGGGTAGGCTTGATCAGCATGGAAGAGAGGGCAAAATCGGTAAATGGCAATTTGGATGTCAACACCAAGCCTGATGAAGGGACAAGAGTCATTCTCGATATACCAAACTATAAGGAAGCGAGCGATTAGTCCACTACATGGTGGGCTTTTTTGATTTCCGTCTAGGGGTGATTAACAGCATTTATTGATGCCAAACAAGCTGAATTTGGCTTATACTAGTGGAATAATGCCAGCAAGAGGAGACATTCATTTATGGACAGTTTTAACCAGCAATTCTTGTATTCTATTTCTATCATTATATTGGGATATCTACTGAAAAGGTTTGATATTGTACGAGAGCGGGAGGGAGAAGGATTGACCCGGATCGTCCTGAACGTGACGCTTCCTTGTCTGCTCATTGTCAGTTTCAGTGAAATAGCTCTTGATCCTTCCTTGTTTCTGCTCGTATTTATTGCGATGGCCAACGGATTATTCATGGCGGCAGTAGGATTATTTGTGTTTCGAAAAGAGAATGCAAAGACGAAAGGCATGCTCGCCATGATGCTTCCAGGTTTTAATATCGGCCTGTTTGCATTTCCTTTGGTCGAAGGGATTTGGGGGAGCAAGGGGCTGAAGTACTTCGGTATGTTCGATGCGGGTAATGCCATGGTGCTTTTTGGTTTGACTTATATTATCGCGGCATATTTTGCTGCCGAGAATAGCAAGCCGGACTTCCGCAGAATTGCTATCAAGATTTCTACCTCGATTCCTTTATTGACATACATAATTGTTAGTGTGTTAAATATCGCTGATGTTCAACTGCCTAATCTGGTGCTTGATGTGTCCGGAATCATTGCTGACGCAAATATGCCGCTATCTCTGCTGATCCTAGGCATTTACTTGAATTTGCAGTTTGACAAATCAAATTTAAAGCTGGTAGGAAAATTTTTGGCGTTGCGGTATACACTGGGGTTAGCGCTTGGTTTGCTGCTTTTCTGGCTTCTTCCGTTTGAAGACATGTTCCGTTATACATTGTTGATCTGCTTCATACTTCCTACAGCTACAACATCGCTCGCATACTCGGTTGAATTTAAATACGACACAAAACTGGTAGGAACCATTGCAAACATGACTATTATCATCAGTTTTATTCTGTTATGGCTGATAGCCAATTTGATTTTATAGGAAAAACGGCGAGGAAAAAGGACCTGTTTTATTAAAGGACAGGTCCTTTTTTACTGCTTAATTTCTGTCCGGCAAATTTCTTTCTGGTCTAATATGTCTATTTTTACTGAATTTTACATTAAATTTACACTCCTTTTATTATTTCTCTGTATAGTAGAGGATGAATAATAGAATGAAAGGGAGAGGGAGAATGGCTAAACAAATATCGAAAAAGTTCGTTAGTCTATTGGCGGTTTTGCTTGTGTTTGGATTATTTACTTCCACGAAGGCGGCCGCAGAGGATGATTTGCCGATCACGTCGGTAAATGCACCAGCCCCAGTCATTGAACCAGCAGTGGCGAATGAGAATAATGAAACGAGAGTTTTATTCGACAACACACACGGCCAGACAGCCGGAGCGGCTGACTGGGTAATCAATGGAGCATTTTCCGACTTTGGGGAAGCGATTGCCGGTGAAGGTTATTATGTCGAGGAACTGCGTCAGACAAGCGCGATTACTTATGAAGATTTAAGTGGGTATCAGGTCTTTGTCATTCCGGAAGCCAATATCCCTTTTAAAGCATCTGAACAAGAGGCTATTTTAACTTTTGTGGAAAACGGCGGGAGTGTATTTTTCATTGCGGATCATTACAATGCTGACCGTAATTTAAACCGCTGGGATTCCGGCGAGGTTTTCAATGGATACCGGCGCGGCGCATATGGTGAACCCACCAAAGGTTTTGAAGAGGATGAGATCAATGCAGAACAGATGGAGGGAGTAACCAGTTCGGACTGGCTTTCAGATAACTTTGGTGTCCGCTTCCGATACAATGCCATCGGTGATGGAGTGGCAGAGGATATCGTTTCTCCAAGTGAAAGCTTTGGAGTTACAGAAGGAGTAGGCGGTGTTGCCTTTCATGCCGGTGCCACTGTAGCTGTTACAGATCCTCAACAGGCCAAAGGACTTGTATATGTTCCAGAAGGTGTTCCTTCCTGGGGACCGGCAGTTGATGAGGGTGTTTACAACGATGGAGGAAGGGATGAAGGCGCTTATGTAGCCATATCTAAAGTTGGCGCAGGAAAAGCGGCATTTATCGGTGACTCCTCTCCGGTAGAAGACAATACTCCTGTTTACCTTCGTGAAGATACAGGAAGAACGAAAACAACTTATGATGGATTTGAAGAAGCTGACGATGCTGTTATCCTAACCAACCTAATCAACTGGCTAGCTGAACAGGAAGATTATACAAGCTTAGCAGAACAGGGTATCAGCTTAGACAGCCCAACCGAGTTGCATGATTTCGAAATTCCGGAAAATTCTACAGAGCCCGAGGCAGAACCTTGGAACAATCCTCCGGCTGGGTACGAATGGTATGATCGGACCACGTTTGCTCCGGGTGCCTATGGGTCGGAAGAAGAAGCAGTCAATCCATCTTACGAGTTGGACTATCAACAACCGCTCCCAGGGAACATGCAAGAATTTCAAATCCAATTGACAGGAGAGCAAATGGGTTCTTTTACAACAGTATCCGATTTCCGGATCGGTATTTATCTCGATGGAGGTCAGCAAGTTGCTCAATTCAGCCTCGACGGTGAGAACTGGTCCTCTAGTTATGGCTACTCCGATTACTTTGATATGACAGCAGACGATTCGGGGAACTCTTCCAAATCTATCTATGTCAGAGTCAAAGAGGGTGTAAGTGGAGAGGCCAATCTTCGTGTGAAGTTAGGCTCAGGCAATCTTCTTACAGAAACGGTGACAATTGATCCTGATGCTGAGCCAGGGCCCTTTCCAGGCGATGAAGAACCGACTGTTCCAGATGCTGTCTCAATTGGCGAAGCTCGTCAAATCGATGATGGGGAACGAGTAACCGTTGAAGGTGTAGTGGTATCCGAGCCGGGCATCTTCGGGGCGCAGGGATTTTATCTTCAAGATGATACGGGTGGAATCTACGTTTATCAAAGCCAGTCAGGGTTACAACCTGGTGATGTGGTAACCATTACTGGTGAATTGGAAACATACAATACAGAGAAAGAAATTATCGATCCGGAAATTATTAAAACAGGAACAGCGGAACTACCAGCACCGCAGCAAGTTGAAGCGTTGACGGACGAAAATCAAGGACAGATAGTTCAATTGAACGGGGTCACCATTCAAAATATCCGAACTGCATCAGGCGGTGCATTTGAATTCGATGCTGTAAAAGGAGAAAACACCACAACTGTCCGGGTAGACAGTAGGACTGGTGTTACCTTGGATAATTTCCCTTATGAAGAAGGGGATCTGGCCGACTTAACTGGGGTTTCTGCTATTTGGAATGGCAATTACCAATTAAAACCACGAAATATAGCAGATTTGAATTACGTAAATGAAATAGGCGATGTCCGTGAGCTGGGAGACAGCCAGCAGGTAACTGTTGAGGGAGTCGTCACTACAGAAACAGGCCTTTGGGGCGGAAAAGCCTTTTACATGCAGGATGAAACCGGCGGTCTTTATGTTTACCAGCATGACTATGATGTGAAACCGGGAGATGTTGTCAAACTGTCGGGAACCACGACGACATACAATAATGAGTTCGAATTAGAAAATGTCACATCGCTCGAAGTGATCGGGACAGCTGATGTACCAGAACCGAAAACCATCAGCCCTGGCGAAATTGCCGAGAAAACACAGGGCCAGCTAGTGAAAATCGGAGGAGTCACCATTACCGAAATTGAAAAGGCGGACAATTATGGTACGACCGAATTCAGGGCTGTCAGCAAAGATGGGGAAAACGTGCTTGTCCGTTTGGATAATCGTACTGGGACTGATTATGACACTTTTCCTTATGAAGAAGGCGACATAGTGTTTATTACTGGAATATCCAGTGTTTTCCGGGATACTTACCAACTCAAACCGAGAAGTATAGAGGATTTCAGCCTGGTTGATAACCATTGGGTGAAAGACTATGTTGGAAACAGTAATATTAAACCATACGGTATCAAGAATGCCATATCAGTCAAGCTGAGAAATGCTGAGCGGGACAGCAAGCATTACGGTAAGCTGATTCAATTTATCGAAAAGCAACCGGACAAGCATATTGACCAGGAACTTAAGTCTGAGTTGGTTTATTACATCGAGTCACTACGGTAAAGGCTCGAGCAAAAGATTATAACAGTGAAAACAAGGGTGTCCGTAAATCCGGCCATCCTTGTTTTTTGTATTAGCTTTGGTTTTTTCTAGAAGTAACTAGTGCGCATTTAGGTGGTCTTACTGTGATAAAATGGTTCCAACAAGTGATAAATGGAGATGAATTAAATGAAAAAAGAAATCATTGACAGGTTTACTACATATGTGAAAATCAACACACAATCTGACCTTCACAACGAGCAATGTCCGTCTACTGCAGGGCAGCTCGATCTGGCCAATTTACTCGTTGAAGAATTGAATGAAATCGGTATGGAAGACGTATCGATCGATGGCAATGGTTATGTGATGGCTACGCTCCCGGCTAATACCGATAAAGATGTTCCTGTTGTCGGTTTTTTGGCGCATGTCGATACAGCTACGGATTTTACGGGAGAAAATGTCAGACCGCAGTTGGTGGAAAATTATGACGGACAAGATATCGTATTAAATGCAGCTCTTGGAGTGAAACTTTCACCGGCAGATTTCCCTGCTTTAACGAATTATATCGGACACACACTGGTGACAACAGACGGGACTACTTTGCTTGGTGCCGACAACAAAGCCGGGATAGCGGAGATCATGACAGCAATGGTTTATCTGATCAACCATCCTGAAATAAAACATGGCAAGATCAGGGTTGCTTTTACTCCTGATGAAGAAGTCGGTCGGGGCCCGCATAAATTCGATGTAGAAAAATTCGGTGCATCCCACGCCTATACAGTAGATGGAGGCCCTTTGGGAGAATTGCAGTATGAAAGTTTCAATGCTGCAGCTGCCAGACTAACATTCAACGGAAAAAATGTTCATCCCGGAACAGCCAAAGGGAAAATGGTTAATTCCACTAAGATAGCAATGGAATTCCATCAGGGGCTTCCAGAAGAGGAAGCCCCCGAGCTTACAGAAGAATATGAGGGTTTTTATCATCTCATCTCGTTTGAAGGAGATGTAGAAAAGACTACTCTGTATTATATTATCAGAGACCATGACAAAGAAAAATTTCAAGAGAAGAAAGCAGTAGTGGAATCGACCGTTTCCAAGTTGCAAGAGAAATATGGGCAGGACATCGTCATCCTGGAAATGAAGGATCAGTACTACAACATGGGAGAGAAGATAGAACCAGTCAAAGAAATTGTCGATACTGCTTACCAGGCGATGAAAAACCTGAATATAGAACCGGTTGTGAAACCGATTAGAGGCGGAACAGATGGCTCCCAGTTATCATTCATGGGTCTACCGACACCAAATATCTTTACCGGTGGGGAGAACTTTCATGGGAAGTATGAGTTTGCCTCGGTGAATAATATGGAAAAGGCTGTCCGCACGATTGTGGAAATTGCCAAATTGACGGAACAAAATCACTAAAGCTTTTAGAGGCCGGTCAGAAATCCTGGCTGGCTTTCTTCATCTAAGAATGACAAGGAGAGATTTAATGACAGGAAAGACACATATTGTCGGAGGGATTGCTGCAAGTGCTGTTGTCCTCCAGTTGACCCCTCATGATCCAATTATGTTGGTCATCGGGGGAGTTTTCGGTTCATTGTTTCCGGATATCTGTCACAGTGGCAGCAAAATTGGCAGGAAGGCGCCAGGATTATCCAAAATAATTAGCAGCTTGTTCGGACACAGGACGATTACCCATAGTCTGTTATTTTTGATTCTGGTTCAGTTTTTGCTGAATTCTTTTGTTCCATACCCTGATTTGAATAAAGGGATTATGGTGGGAATGGTCAGCCACTTAGTACTGGACGCTGCAACTAAGAATGGAATCAAGTTGTTGTATCCCTTGTCCCTTACCATAAGATTTCCGATCACCATCCGAACAGGAAGCAGCTTCGAAAAAGGAATACTGGCAGTCCTCATCCTGACCATCGCCTATTTCAGCCGCGGTTACCTGTAGTGCATAGCCGTATAACGACCCTAAAAGGTACATATTGAATCATAAAAACCATAAACTACTAACTGTAGCGAGACTTCCTTCCATCCTTTTGGATTGAGTGTTAGTCCGGCGCTGAGGAGAAACACTCGCTTTCCGTGGGGAACGCTTCAGCCTCCTCGCTGGCAAAAAGCGCCAACTGCGGGGTCTTCAGACTGTTCCTTTCCCACTGGAGTCTCGTATTTTTCCTCAGCTTGGTATAATTTCTGATTAGGTGAGAAGTGGTCCTGAAATGTGTCTAACATGATTATTAGTTTGCCGCAGCGACTCATGCGCTCAACAATCATCAGAACAGCAAGAAATAAAATTGTCGCTATTTCGCAAATTGCCTTAACTCTGGTGCAATTAAGAGCGATTTTGATAATGCATCATAAAATGTCCCTGTTTGGAGGAGAATAGGGGCGAGGTGATGGTGATGGGTAAGAATAATATGGACGGTCAACCGAAGTCTGGCTTGGAGGAAAATGAAGGAATAGGAATAAGGACTGATCTGGATTCCAAGCATCCCTTTAACACAGTGGATCGATTTGCTGGTGATTCCGTCAACGAACACAAAGAATTGGAAAAAGCAAACGAGCATTTTGCCGCTGAAGAAATCAAGCAGGTAAGAGACAATTCATAAGAAAAAAGCAGCAGGTGGCCAGAGAACCCATGTTCAGAAGGCCACCTCATTTTATTTATTGGAAGATAAATATATTGCTTAAGGGGCATAAAACAAGATGGAAGCCCGCCGTTTCCGGTTTGCAGGGAGAAAAGATGGGAAAAAACAATACAAAGAGCAAAAGGAAGTCAGAGGAGAAATATGATGAACATTTACCTGAGCAAGCAGCATGACCCGAGTACGAATGCCAAATTAATCAAAGAATTGGGGTATTGGAAACAGGGTGACCAAGTAGTCTGGCAAACGACAAATAAACTGTTAAAAGCTATTAAAAAGTACCCGATCGTGAAAAAACCTCTGCTTTCCGCATATCCTGCTGAGGGAGTCTTGAAAAAAGGGGTAAACCTTTTAGCTGCCCGTCCGGCCCGAATAATGAGGGCGTATTCACTCAAAGGATTCATCGGAGAGGACCGGCTTGTTTACCCGGAATGGAAAAAAGAACTAGATGAGCAATACGAAAAGATGCTGCAACAGCAAATGAAAGTAGTGGACGTAACAAATTTCGGAGCACGCGGAGATGGGAAAACAGATTGTACGAAGGCATTTCATAGAGCGTTAGGGAGAGGAAAGGCAATCGTGAAAGTTCCCGCTGGCACCTACGTGGTTAGAGGAATCAAGCTCCCTTCCTGGACCATGTTGATTGGGGAAGGAAAGGGCAAAACGATTATCAAGTTGCACGATGATGCTCCTAAAAGACGGCGCCTGATCACCAATGCAAATCATATGAAAGGCAATCGTAATATCTATGTGGAAAGCATGAGTTTGGATTGGAACGTTGAAAGGTTGAAAGATGTCAATAAAACGGCCAGCGGCAATAATCTTTCAAGCTGTCTTACATATGCCAACGTGATGTTTGGTTGGGTGAAACATGTTGAAGCAATTAATCCTGGTCTGCATGGATTCGATGTATCTTCGACTCTCTACAATTATTCAGGTGATGGGTATTGGGCTAAAGGACCGAGCAAGTACATTTGGCTGGATAATTTGAACGGCTATGGTTTTGGGGACGATGGAGTCACTACTCATCACAGCGAAAACATCCTGATTTCCAATTCTCATATGTGTGACCCGAGCGGACGGGCGCATAATCCAGGCGTTGCCAATTCGAATGGCTTTGAAGTGGACGATGGTTCGCGGAACGTCTGGCTCCAAAACAACTCATCGACCAGATGCTTCGGAGGGGTAGAGGTGAAAGCCCATCATAACTCATCTGCTGCGATGAATACGGTCATCTTCGGCCATATCTCCATTAAAGACAATCGCTCCTATAATTTACGTCATATCGGGCATCACCATCAAGACGATCCGGCATCTAAGACAGCTTACGATATCCGGCTTGCAAACATTATATCCATCACTCCGGTGTACACCGATTTATATAGGGAGTCCACGCCAAGAGCGATGGTTATTTCAGCCTACAGGAATGTGGCAGTCAACAATTTCACCGTTATCGGTGACAGAAATTATGATTATAAGAAAAATCCGGTCATAGCTGTCCAGTATCGTGCCAGACACGTTTCTATCAACAATGTCCGGTTAACAGGATTTCGTACAGCAAAAGCAGATATTGAAATTTTTGGAGGAGCACAGCGGGCGGATGATGTAAGGTTGTGTAACGTGACCACCTATGAGTCGGCACCTGATACAATCGAAATCGGTGCAGGGGTGCAACAGGTGGAAATGATGAAAATTTACTAGACTGTCTGTATCAATGAGTACTTATCCTCTCCTGGAGGGTGGTACTTTTTATTTGGAAGATAGGACCCATTTATTAGAATAGTTACCAATTTATAACATATCATGGGGGTGGAGGGATGTGATGTGATGGCAGTTAGAAATCCCTGGGCTGGTATGTTCCTGGATGAGGAAGAAACTCAAAAATATCTTTCCATCATCCAAAACGGCTTATCTAAGGGGAAATGCTTTAGGGAAATCATCATCATTGGTGCAGGGATGTCTGGTTTGGTGGCTGGATCATTACTTAAGGGAGCCGGTCACTCTGTTACTATTCTCGAAGGGAGGGACCGTGTTGGAGGAAGGGTTTATACGGTAAGGGAGCCTTTTGTAGAAGGAGGATACCTCGATGTTGGGGCAATGAGGATTCCCGGATCCCATCTTCTGACCAAGGAATACATCAAAAAGTTCAATTTGAGGACAAACAAGTTTGTTAATTCTACACCTCAAGACCTTCTTCATGTCAATGGTTTAACTGTAAGAAGAGACCATTATGAGAGCAATCCCGATATTTTTAATATTCCTCTCCATCCCCATGAGAAAAACAAAACAGCACAAGAATTAATCGAATGGGCCCTTAAGCCATTTATTGAACTCTATCAGAAAACCCCGATTTCACAAAGGAAAGAGTTATTGCACCGGTATGACAGTTACTCAATGGAGAACTTTTTGAAATGCAACCCATTTGGCCGTAGTTTGTCCAGCAATGCTATCTACAAAATTAAAGTGTTGATAGGTGTAGAAGGTTTTCCGGAGTACTCGTTTGTAAATATTATAAGGGACATCATTTTTCCGATTTTCACCAACAGCAATGACTTTGTAGAAATAGAAGGAGGCAATGATTACTTGCCCAAAGCATTCATGCCCCTGTTATCTTCCAATATACAGTTCCGTAAAAAGGTCACTAGTATCTATCAACAAAAAAAGATGCGTGTCCAAACGCAAGATTTGGAGACAGGGAAGTACCAGGACTTCACAAGTGATCTAGTCATAGCGACTATTCCGTTTACAGTGCTTCAGTTTATCGAAGTACACCCCTATTCATCTATCTCCTTTATGAAAAGACGGGCGATTAAGGAAATACATAATGTCGCCTCCGTCAAAATTGGTTTGCAGTTTAGAACGCAGTTTTGGAGGAACCATGATTTACACCAAAGCAATCTCATAACAGATATGACCAGCAGATTTACTTACACGCCCAGCAGTACAAACCAGGACGGACCGGGTGTGCTGCTGGCCAGTTATAGCTGGTCTGATAATGCTTTATTGTGGGATGGCTTGCCTGAGGAGGAGAAAATAAATCAAGTCCTTGAAGATTTGGCGAAGATATTTGGTATGGAAGTGTATAAGGAATATATAACTGGCATGTCACATAGTTGGAACCGAACCCAATTTTCCAATGGAGCCTTTACACTGTATAAACCTAATCAATACACCGATTTTTCCGAAGTAATCAGGCTTCCGGAAGGCAATCTGCATTTTGCAGGCGAACATACTTCTTCTTTCCATGGATGGATTGAAGGAGCGGTGGAATCTGGTGTAAGAGTAGCGATGGAGGTGCAAGAGCGGATAATTAACCAATAAAAAGGAAGCGCGGAGCGCTCCCTTTTTCCCCATAAATTTAAAATTAATCAGTCTGGATCAAGAGGTTCATGACTTGCTTGGCGACCCCTTTTACGGAAGCGGGATTTTGGCCTGTCACGACTCTGCCGTCCTTCTGTATACATTTACGAAATGGAATTTTGGCTTGTTCATATATTGCTCCCCGATGTTTGAGCTTTTGTTCCAGGGAAAAAGGAATATATTTGTAAAGCATGATGGCTTTTTCTTCTTTATCAGAGTAACCTGTCACTGTTTTCCCTTCCAGGAGATAACGGCCGTTAGAAAGTTTCAAATTACACAAGGCACTAGGGCCGTGGCAGACCGCGGAAACGATTCCGCCATTCTCGTATATTTTCCTTGTAATTGTTTGTATGGCTTCATTTTCAGGAAAATCCCACATAGTGCCATGGCCTCCGGCAAAATAGATCGCCTGGTAGTCGGCTGGGTTTATATCGGAAGGAGCTGCCGGTTTTCTAAGCCACTCCATAAATGACGTATCATTATAGTAGTCCCGGAGTTTTTTGCTTACTAGCAGTTCAGACAAGCTGCGGGGGTCGACTGGTACCTCGCCGCCATCCGGACTTATAATATCGACTTCATATTCTGCTTTGGCCATCCTGTCGTAAAACTTGGTAAATTCACTTAACCATAAACCTGTTTCCTTGGATGGCTGCCCAAGTTCTCCATGACTTGTGACCACCATAAGTATTCTCTTCATACTAGTCCTCCTGTCATTTATGTAGGGTAAGCTTATAATAATATTCCACAAGCCTCGCTGATTCAATCAAATAATTTTGCTTTTCCTTGTTTAATCCGGTTAAAGGCAAAAACCAGTAAACACTTGCAATAATACTAATATGTTTTATAATGATAATGGTTCTCAATTATATTTGTGAGTAATGATAGAAATTTTATTATATAAGGATACATATTTTGGCGATCCAGTTGGATGATGGATAATATGGAGACAAACAATCATCCGGTGGAAGAAGCCGCCAGCCCGACCGGTGCCTGCGGCTAAAGGGCTGTGATTATTGCTAAAGGGGTTCTAATCAATGGGGAAAATGAGCGATTCGTATGATGTAATCATCCTTGGAGCTGGTACTACTGGTTTATATGCTGCTTTTTACTGTGGGATGAGAGATATGAAAGTAAAAGTAATAGAAGCAGGCTCCCAGCCTGGAGGTAAAGTTGCCCAGTTCTATCCTGAAAAAATGATATATGATGTGGGGGCGCTCCCAGAGGTGACGGGTGAGGAGCTGGTAAGCAAGATGAAAGTACAGGCTTCCAAACATAGTCCTGACATAGTATATGGACACTCTGCGCAGAATGTGGAGAAACAGACCGACGGCAGCTTTGTCGTAACCACCGGCGATGGCAAAGGTCATAAGGGAAAAACGGTGATTGTAGCATCCGGTTTCGGGCTGTATGAACCGGAGCTGCTAAAAGCTGTGAATGCCGGACTGTTTGAAGGTGAGCATCTTCATTACTCCATTGGAAATCCAGAGCGGTTTGCAGGAAAAACAGTTGCCATTTCCTCCACTAGCCGGGTTGGAATAGAATGGGCACTTAAGTTGGAACAGACTGCCGGGAAGGTATATCTCATCAATCGGAATGACAACTTTCAGCATACTCGTGAAGGGGATTTGGAACGTTTGAGTGACTCTTCCGTGGATGTCCTGATGGATGCATCTGTCACAGAGTTAGTTCGAGCATCTAATCGACTGGAAAAAATAAAGGTTTCCCACAACAATGGCCAGGAGACAAGCCTGCAAGCCGACCATGTCCTTGTTTACGAGGGCATTAAGTTCGAATCGGCTCCATTCAAAGATTGGAATCTGGTCACAGAGAAAAACAAGATTAAAGTAGACGAACGGATGGCTACCAATATTGAGGGTGTTTTTGCTGCGGGGGACGCTGTGAGTTATCCTTATAAAACCCAGTTGATTGCGTCAGGGTTCACAGAGGCAATCACTGCTGTCAACAGTGCAAAGGCATTGATCGATCCGGGTGCGAGTGCCCAAGTCTATAGCACAGTGGTGTACAGACATGAAAACTAAACGGTAAACAAGAAGAGGCAGGGAATTATTCCCCGCCTCTTTTTAAAATAGATTATTCATCTATGTCAGGACGCTTCCCGTTTTGCAATTCGTGAATGCTTAGTCCAAAGTCCATTTGCAGATGGGGATAGTCTTTAAAGCGGTTCCAGTCACCGCCCCATTCAAACCCCAGGTCTTTTCCTATTTCTGCGACTTCGACCCAGTCGGACTTTTCATTATTGTTGCCATCATAACTGGTATTCCAAGTTATATTGCCATCTTGGTTGATTAAGGCAAAATCAATAGCCAGCCCATAATTATGATAAGACTCACCACCCTGTGCGTATGTGACAATATCACCTTCTGTTGTCCGTCCCTGTTCATAAAGTTCATCCTGTCTTTCCAGAGTCCGGAATCCTTCTGTAATGATAACTTCTATTCCTTTTTCTTCTGCTCTTTGCAATAGCTCGTCTCTCTTTGCTTCCACCTCGGGGTGAAGCCCATCAGGCATCTCGGCATCTTCCTCTATCTGCTTATTCCCCTCATTAATATGTTCGTTATCCAAGTATAAAACAACAAACAATACGATGGATGAAATAATAATCAACCAAATAAAAATTGTTAGTCTCACTAAAGATAATCCCTTCATTGTCTTTGTTGGTAACTTTTAACTCTCTGTTACTCTTGAAAGATAGATTTATTATAACATCCCCGCCTGAATCCGTTAAAAAAATGGCTTTCAATGGACCAACACAACGGTAAGGTTTCCACTCCCGCTCCCCTGGGTAATTAATTCAGTAAAAGGGCAGATAAGGAGAGATATCATGTACAAAGACTTAGAGGGGAAGACTGCAATAGTTACAGGATCGTCCAAGGGAATCGGACAGGGGATCGCCGAACGCTTCGGCAGGGAGAACATGAATGTAGTAGTGGATTACTATTCCGATTCCGAGGGTGCCGAAAAAACAGTAGCGAAAATTAAGGAGCAAGGCGGGAATGCCCTTGCAGTAGAAGCAGACATTTCGAGAGAGGAAGGAATGAAACAGCTGATCGATGCGGCCATCCAGAGGTTCGGTTCGATCGAGGTTATGGTCAATAATGCAGGATTCAGTGTGCATTCTCCATCACACGAACTGAGCCTGAACGACTGGAGAAGGGTGTTGGAAGTCAATCTGACAGGAGCGTTTCTTGGTTCCAGAGAAGCCTTGAAGTATATGATCGAGAATGATGTGAAGGGGAGTATCATCAATATTTCCAGTGTACATCAACAAATTCCGAAAGTGGAAAATGTCCATTATTCGGCCACAAAAGGCGGGTTGAAAATGATGACAGAAACTTTGGCGCTGGAATACGCAGACAGAGGGATACGGGTTAATTCCATAGCTCCCGGTACCATTGAAACACCTGCCAATCCTGTATCGGAAAAGTCTGCAGAGGAACAAGAAGCGGCATTAAACAAGATTCCGATGAACAAGGTAGGAAAGCCGGATCAAATCGCGTCTGCAGCAGCCTGGCTTGTATCCGAGGAAGCAAGTTATATCACGGGTACCACTTTGTTTGTAGACGGTGGGATGACTTTATATCCATCCCAGCTTGAATAATCCATTTATTGGATGTTTGCTTTGTGGCTCAGTAAGGGAATAGATAATGTAGACAAGAATTCAGAGAGGGTGAGCGCGGTGCTTAGAACAATTTTAATGGTAATAGGAGCAATTGTCGTGATCGGTTTTATTTTATCCCTGTTATAAAAAACTGAAAATGCAAAAACTCGTTTTTGAAGAAGCTGAATTCCGGATGAAGTCCGTGATTCAGCTTTTTTGTAGCAAATGGACTTAAATTCTTTTAGAATATGCATATAAATTTTTCAGAATAGAATAAAAATATTGAACTATATGAAAAAAGCTATTATAGTTGTTAGAAAGAATGACAGGAGGCATACATAATGAAAAAGGATCTGCGCATCAAAAGTAATGTTTTCGACGACAGCAAAAGAGCCCCTAACCGAGCCATGCTTCGTGCTGTAGGGGTGACAGATGAGGATTTTAAAAAACCGATGATTGGGATTGCCTCAACATGGAGCGAAGTAACCCCTTGTAATATCCACTTGGATCAACTGGCTGTGAAAGCGAAAGAAGGAGCTCGTGAAGCCGGGGGAGTACCGATGATTTTCAATTCGATTACCGTATCTGACGGTATCTCGATGGGGACTCAGGGGATGCGCTATTCCCTGCCGAGCAGAGATGTCATCGCTGACTCAATTGAAACGGTGGTCGGAGCAGAAAACCTGGATGCTTTCGTGGCGATTGGAGGATGTGACAAAAATATACCAGGGTGTATGATTTCCATTGCCAGGGCCGACGTACCAGCCGTATTCGTATACGGAGGCACCATTTCTCCCGGTTTCCACAACGGAGAAAAACTTGACATTGTATCTGTATTTGAAGGTGTCGGTAAGCATAATAATGGGGATATCAATGATAATCAGTTACATAAAATTGAATGCCATGCATGTCCTGGGGCGGGGTCATGCGGCGGTATGTACACAGCGAATACGATGGCGTCTGCGGTGGAAGCACTGGGAATGAGTCTGCCTGGAAGTTCTTCAAACCCAGCTGAGTCCAAATATAAGTTAAAGGACAGTGATGAGGCTGGACAAGCAGTATATCGCCTATTAGAACAAGGCATCTATCCAAAAGACATCATGACAAAAGAGGCGTTTGAAAATGCCATTACAGTGGTCATGGCTTTAGGCGGTTCCACTAATGCGGTATTGCACCTACTGGCGATTGCACATTCGGCTGGTGTTGATGTGACAATCGATGATTTTGACCGGATACAGAAGGAAGTACCCCATATTGCAGATTTAAAACCTAGCGGCAAATATGTAATGGAAGATCTTCATAGAGTCGGTGGTGTACCGGCAGTAATGAAACTTCTTTATGAAAATGGTTACCTTCATGGAGACTGTCTGACAGTGACCGGCAAAACGGTGGCTGAAAACGCTGCTGAAGCTCCTTCTTTAACCGAAGGTCAAGAAATTATCCTTCCATTTGATAAGCCATATAGGAAAAACGGTCCATTGGTCATTCTTAAAGGAAATTTAGCTCCAAGCGGGGCTGTGGCAAAGGTGTCTGGAGTCAAAGTTAAACGTCATACCGGACCTGCCAGAGTTTTCGATACCGAAGAAGAAGCGACGGATGCCGTAATTAATAATGATATCAATGAAGGTGACGTACTTGTCATCCGTTATGAAGGTCCTAAAGGCGGACCTGGAATGCCTGAGATGCTGTCCATATCCGCTATCTTGGTCGGAAAAGGGTTAGGTGAAAAGGTTGCCCTGTTAACAGACGGACGTTTCTCCGGCGGAACGCATGGTTTAGTGGTCGGGCATATTGCTCCCGAAGCACAAGTGGGCGGGCCGATCGCTTTGCTTCAAGAGGGAGATATGGTGACGATAGACTCCGACCGGCAGGAAATCATTATGGACGTGCCGGAAGAAGAATTAGAAGCACGACGTAAACAATGGACAGCGCCACCTTTGTATGCAAAAGGTGTATTAGGAAAGTACGCACACAATGTATCCTGTTCGTCCAAGGGAGCCGTCACAGACAATTTCAAATAATGTTAATTCCTACAGGCTGGCCCCTTAGCAGGGTGCCAGCTTGTTTTACTAAACAAGTAGGATTTTCTAAAAATTGCTAGCAGTATCAATTGTAAGGTATGGTATAATGTAGCTTAATATCATTTAAAAATTTAGAATATTTTAAAAATTGTCAGGGGGAAATATGATGAAGAGATGGTTTTACTTATTGGCAGTTGCACTTATAGCAGTTATCTCGTTAGCAGCATGTGGATCAACCGATGGAACAGACACTGCCTCGTCAGAAGAAACAACTGATTCAGATGCACAGGCGGAAAATGACTCAAACAGCGAAACCACTTATAAAATAGGCGCTACGCAAATCGTTGAGCACCCGTCTTTGGACGCGGCTTATGAAGGCTTTCAAGCTGCTCTGTCTGATGCAGGTTTGGACGTGGAGTACGACTTGCAAAGCGCGCAGGGAGAACAAAGCAATACCAGCACGATTGCCAATAATTTCGTAGCAGATGACGTCGATTTGATTTTTGCCAATTCAACACCGAGCGCATTGGGAGCTTTGCAGGCCACTTCTGACATACCGATTGTCTTTACATCGGTGACAGATGCGGTTGAAGCTGGATTGGTCACTGCCATGGATGAACCGGGCGAGAATATAACAGGCGTATTGGACTTGCATCCCGATTCCATTAAGAAAACGATAGAATTCATTGATAAGTACTTTGCCGACTCTAAAGTTGGCCTGCTATACAATGCTGGTGAGCAAAACTCTGTAACACAGATTGAAGATGTTCAGGCTGCTGTAGAAGGGACCAGTCTTAGTCTGGTGGAGCGTACTGTAGCGAATTCTGCCGAGGTTCAGCAGGCCGCGACGACATTAGTCGGTGAAGCAGATGTGATTTTTATCGTGACAGATAACACGGTTGTATCTGCATTAGACAGTGTGATCGGTGTTGCCAATGAACAGGATATACCACTGATTGTCGGGGAGCCGGATTCACTTAAGAGAGGCGGTTTTGCAACATATGGCATCGACTACTATTCCATCGGTTACCGTTCAGGTGAAATGGCCGCAGATATTTTAAAAGGAGAAAACACAACGCAAGATATCCCGGTGGAATATCCGGAAGATATGCAGTTATTCATCAACAAACAGGCTGCAGAAGAACAGGGAATCGAGTGGAATGAAGAATGGGATGAAACAGCGGAGTTTGTAGAGCCTGAATAAAAGGTTGAAAAAAGGGAGCAGGCTGCATGCCTGCTTCCTATTCTTTCAGGGTCTTTGGTTCCGAACCAAACTGGTATCGTTTTGAAAGGGAGGACAACATGTTTATATCAATTTTTGGCGCAGTAGAGTCGGGTATCATTTACGCTATCATGGCACTGGGAGTATATTTATCATTTCGGGTACTCGATTTTCCAGACTTAACGGTTGATGGGAGTTTTGTAACCGGTGCAGCTGTGGCGGCAATTGCCATTATGAATGGAGTACCTCCGGTCATAGCTACAGTGTTTGCAGCACTCGCAGGTTTTTTGGCAGGGTGTTTAACTGGTATTCTCCATACCAAAGGAAAAGTAAATGCATTGTTGTCCGGGATTTTGATGATGATTGCTCTATACTCGGTCAATCTTCGGATTATGGGACGGCCTAACCTGCCATTATTAAATGAATCGACTGTATTCAAACAACTAGAAGCTGCCTGGGCTTCAACAGGGTTGGATAATTTTTTTAACGGCATACTATCCAGTCTTGGCATGGAGCGGTTTCCTGGAACATGGTCTATATTATTATTAATGATCGTTATCACCTTTGCTATAAAACTACTTACAGACTACTACTTGAAAACAGATTTAGGACTTGCACTCAGAGCGACTGGAAACAATAAAAAAATGATCAGAAGCTTGTCCGCAAATACGGATACGTTAATCATTGCCGGCTTAGGACTTTCCAATAGTTTAGTAGCTTTATCCGGAGCTTTCATTGCACAGCATGGAGGGTTTGCCGATGTCGGAATGGGGATTGGCATGATTATCATCGGTCTTGCTTCGGTCATCATCGGGGAAGCCTTGTTTGGAACAAAAAGCATCGCCAGGGCGACATTGGCTGTTGTCGGAGGTGCTGTTATCTACCGGATCGTGGTCACACTCGCACTTCAAGTCGAGTTCTTGGAGACTGGAGATATGAAACTAATCACTGCTTTATTAGTAATAGCTGCATTAGTAGCGCCCAAAATGGTCAAGGCCCATCAAGAAAAGAAACGTCGCTTGCGAAAACGGGCTGCCCTTCAAGTCGAGGAGGTTTCATAATGCTGAATCTGCAAAACATTGCTATTACGTTTAATGAAGATACACCAGATGAAAAGAAAGCCTTGCAAAATATTAACCTAAACTTGGAAAAAGGCGATTTTGTCACGATAATCGGCAGTAACGGTGCAGGCAAATCGACGCTGATGAATGTAATATCAGGTTCTCTCTACCCTGATGTCGGGGATGTATTTATTAATGATAGACAAGTGGTGCACTTGCCGGAATACAAGCGGTCGGCATATATCGGCAGGGTTTTTCAGGATCCGATGGCAGGTACTGCCCCTTCTATGACGATTGAGGAGAACCTTGCCATGGCCTTTACACGGGACAAAAAAAGAAAGTTGAAGGCTGGTGTCACGAAAAAGCGCCGACAATTATTTAAGGAGTACCTGGAAACATTGAATCTGGGGCTGGAGGACCGGTTGACAGCCAAAGTGGGATTATTGTCTGGTGGAGAACGCCAGGCGTTATCCTTATTGATGGCTACATTCACCGAACCGAATATCTTGTTGTTGGATGAACATACAGCTGCTTTGGATCCTTCCCGAGCTGAGCTGATTACCAATCTGACATCTGAAGTAGTTGGTAAATTTGAATTAACTACATTGATGGTCACCCATAACATGCAGCAAGCGCTTGATTTGGGAAATCGCCTGATCATGATGGATAAAGGTCAGATAATTTTGGAGGTTGAGGGTGAAGAGAAACAAAGACTGACAATCGAAAAACTGCTGCAGGAGTTTCAGCGCATACGTGGAGGGCAGTTTGAAAGTGACCGGGCCGTTCTGGGTTAAATAAAAAACAATGGTGAAAGTACAGGACAACTTCTTGTTCTGTACTTTCCTTTGGCATGAATTTTCGATGTGAAGATTCCCGGCATGCCAATGAATTAGGTAGAAAGTAAATTCACGAGGTAAATATTGCTTGGTTTCTCGTCTGGAAGGCCGGGGTATATAGTTGTTACCTTTTTAAATCTTCTCAGCTTCAAGGAATAATACAACAAGAAGTCTGGGTTTCAGACAGGAGTGCTAAAAAAGTGGAAACAGCTGACAACCAAGTATATACAACTAAGACAAAGAATACAAAGCAAATAAAATTTGCAGAAAGATTGGGGTATGGGCTCGGTGATTTTGCAAGCAATATCGTTTTTGCGGCCATCGGCTCTTTTATCACTTTTTTCTATACAGATATCGTAGGAGGAATATCGGCGGGGGTAATTGGAACAATCATGTTGTTCTCGAGGCTCTTTGACGGCATCACAGATATTGGGATGGGAATTGCCACAGATAAAACGAACTCCAAGTTCGGCAAGGCACGCCCTTGGCTGCTGTGGCTTGCTGTTCCGTTTGCGATATCGAGCATATTAGTATTCAGCGTACCGGAGATTGGAACAGTAGGAAAGATCATTTATATTGTTATAACATACAATTTATTCAGCATTATTTACACGGGAATCAATATCCCTTATGGTGTGCTGAACTCATTGATCACACAGGACCAGTATCAGCGTTCGGTGCTTAATATCTTCCGGATGGGACTGGCGGTGACGGCTACAATGGTAGTCAATGTGATCACCATTCCGATTACCGACTTTTTCGGCGGAGGTAAGACGGGTTGGGCGCTAACATTTACCGTATTCAGCATGATTGCCGTTCTTATCTTTGGAATCACTTTTAAAACAACCAGGGAAAGGGTAACATCCAGTACGGAAGCGAGCAGGAAGAATGATGTTTCGATCAAGGTTGGGACCAAAGCATTGATGAAGAATAAGTATTGGATCATCATGGTTATTTTTCTCATTACCAATTTTATTTTTGTGGGTCTTGGAAACGCGATAAATGTTTATTATGCAGAATATATTTTGAATAATGCCAGCCTTGTCGGTACATTGGCGGTTGCCTGGAATCTTCCGCAGCTTGTAGGTTTTTTCGTCGTCCCACCGATTATCCGCCGTTATGGAAAGAGAAATACGATGATTGCCGGTATTTTATTGGGAATTTTAGGTTCGGTATTTGTTCTGGTGGACCCAACCAGCCTGACGGTCGTAGTTATCGGCATGTTTATCCGCGGAATCGGAATTGCCCCGGTTGTGGGCTCGCAATTTGCAATGCTTGCAGATACGATTGAGTACGGTGAATGGAAAACCGGGATCAGAACGGAAGGACTTGTCTATAGTGCCGGCAGTTTCGGGACGAAAGTCGGAAATGGATTGTCTGTAGCTATTGTCGGTTGGGTGCTGTCGATGGGTAGCTATACAGGCGGAGGATCGGCCCAGTCTGAGTCGGCCATAACTGCTATTAAGTTTTTATTTATCCATCTGCCTGTTTTTATTGCAGGAGTTCAGCTGTTATTGCTGTTCTTCTATAGGCTTGATAAACAGTATCCGAAAATTCTCAGCGATTTAGAGAAAAGGAAAGCGGACACCCAACAGTTATAAGTTTGCTGTCGAAGAATTATGAAGTAATTTATACTAGGGAATTGAGGGAGAGTCATGAGATTAGTGTGAATCTATCATGCACATTCCATGAACCTCCCCCCTCACATCCAAAAAAGAATTTGAAGGGGGTATTGCTTATGAACGAGAAGGAATTGGAAGTGTTGCAGATACTGGAGGGAGACGCCAGGATTTCAATTGAAACGATTGCCGATATGGTGGAATTAACAGAGGAAGAGGTTCAGAATATTATTAAGTCGCTGGAAGAAAGGGAAATCATTCTTAACTATCAAACGGTTATAAACTGGGATAAAGCCCCGATCGATGATGGGGTGGCAGCAATGATCGACGTGAAAGTCGCTCCGAAAAGGGACGTAGGCTTTGATAGTTTAGCAGAAAGGATTTATCGATTTCCAGAAGTGAAAGCGGTGTACCTCATGTCAGGGGCATATGATTTGTCTGTACAAATTGAAGGTAAATCAATGAAGGAAGTAGCATTCTTTGTTTCCAACAAGTTGTCGACACTTGATTCTGTTTTATCCACTACTACCCATTTCTTGCTGAAAAAATATAAGCATGATGGCATTATATTCGAATCTGACAAGAAGGATAAGCGGATAGTGGTGTCTCCATGAGTAAAGTCACAAGCCCTGTAGATTACTTATCGAAAAATGCATCGACGATCAAACCATCTGGAATCCGCAAGTTTTTCGACTTGGCAAATCAAATGGAAGATGTGATTTCACTCGGGGTCGGTGAGCCGGATTTTGTCACTAGATGGAATGTTTGTGAAGCTGCTTATGCAGCAATGGAAAATGGCTATACGGCATACTCTGCAAACGCAGGATTGTTGGAATTAAGGAAAGCCATCACGGAATACTTACAGCTTCAGTTTAAATTGAGCTATAGGCCCGAAACAGAAATAATCGTCACAACTGGAGCCAGTCAGGCGATTGACCTTGCCTTGCGTGCTTTCGTCAATCCAGGGGACGAAGTCTTGATAGTAGAGCCCGGTTTTGTCGCATATGCTCCAATTGTGCAAATGGCAGGGGGAGTCCCTGTCCCCGTTGAAACAAATTCCGAGAATCAATTTAAGTTAACACCGGAACAGCTTGAGGCAAAAATTACCGACAATACCAAACTTGTATTGCTCTGTTTTCCCAACAATCCGACCGGTGCAACGATGGATAAACAAGAGCTTGCCAAGATTGCGGATGTAGTTGTCAAACACGATTTGTTGGTTTTATCTGACGAAATTTATGCAGAACTTAGCTATGATCAACCTCATGCGAGTATTGCAGGATTAAAGGATATGAAAGAAAGAACCATCCTTATTTCCGGTTTCTCCAAGGCATTTGCCATGACAGGATGGCGGTTGGGCTACCTGACGGGACCCGAGCCTTTCATTCAGGCAATGCTGAAGATTCACCAGTACACGATGATGTGTGCTCCGACAATTGCTCAGCATGGAGCATTGGAGGCATTGTCCAATGGCTTGGAAGATGTCCAAAAAATGGTGACGAGTTACCGGCAGAGGCGAAATTACATTGTCAAAGCATTCAATACAATTGGTCTTGACTGCCATAAGCCTGGAGGGGCTTTTTATGCTTTTCCTTCTGTGGAACGGACAGGGCTTACCTCGGAGCAGTTCGCGGAGGAGTTGCTTAAAGAGGAAAAAGTGGCAGTAGTGCCTGGCGATGTCTTTGGTGCCGGAGGCGAAGGGCATGTCCGTTGTTCCTATGCGGCTTCTATGGATGATTTACAAGAGGCTGTTCGGAGAATGGAACGGTTTGTGGCTAAGAGGATATAATGTGAAAGGAAGAGCGGCATTTTTAACAAGCTGCTCTTCCTTTTTTAACTACATTGAACCTATAGCACCGGTTATGTCATAATCCTCTAGATTAATTTCCGTTTCCTGTTCAAGTGCCAGTTTGGCTAGTTGTGCCCCGACATAAGGCCCCATTGTAAGGCCGGAAGCACCTAAACCATTTGCGGCAAATACATTAGGATGGTCCGGAAGTGCCCCCAACATTGGCAGAAAGCCTGGAGTAAACGGACGGAATCCCACTCTTGCTTCAAGGAAAGTACTATGTGCGAGTCCGGGAGCGATACCCAGAGCTTTTTCAAAGATTTCCTTTATGCCGTGGACGGTGATACGATCGTCAAAACCAGTATTATCTTCGTGCGTCGCACCAGCAACTATTCTGTTATGGTCAAAAGCTAGTAAATAATGGTTGCTTGGAGGAATAACCACAGGCCATCTGCTTGTATCCATATCCGGGATCTCCAAATGAACAATCTGGGCTTTTTGAAAGTGGAGGTTGAAATCAATACCTAAAGGCTTGAGGATGCTTTTAGCCCAAGCACCAGCAGCTATAATCACTTTATCTGCCTGCAATACGCTTCCGTTTACCTCCACTCCGGTGACTTTACTGTTTTTCAAATAAAGCCTGGCGTTTCCTTCCATGCATTTAGCCCCATGTCTCATTGCTCCTCTCAACAGGGCACTCCTTAATGAACGGCCATCAACCCTTGCAGCGCCGCTTACATGGACCGAACTAAACCCTTCAGCGAGAGGGGGGAACATCTCTCTGGTTTCCGCGGCGTTTAAGCGGGTGATTTCTCCAATTTCTGGTGCATGCTGCCTCCTTTTAAGGGCTCTTGTTTCCATGCCATCGAGCTTATTTTCATCATGATGGATGCTGATTGCCCCTACCTGTTTATAGCCTGTTTCGGTTTCTCCCTCTTGTTCCAATTCTCTTATCAAGGAAGGATAATAAGCAGCCCCGCCCCTTGCTAACTGATACCATGCCTTGTTCCTTCTTTGGGAAAGCCATGGGCATACAATTCCAGCAGCAGCATCTGTCGCCTGTCCGGAGTCAAACCTGTCAATCACCGTAACATCAGCACCTGCTTTAGCGAGACGGAATGCAGTAGATGCACCTAATATTCCTCCTCCGATCACAATATACTCGGCCATATGAGTCAACCCCTTGCTATTATTTTCTATAATCGATTGTTGGTAAATGGAAGTATTAACTATTATAGTGTGCCTGAGGTGTTTTTTTTGTACAAGTGATACCTTTTTCTTTTCATAGGAATTGCTTGGAAGGAGATACTGAAAAGGAAGTTCGTTTGTTTTACAAACCAATGTTTGTGGGTTATAATCACGTCTGTTATTATAATTCCGATAAAAATACTGGGGGTTTAGACCATGAAGAAATTTAGTACTTGGCTCATTATGTTGGGCTTAATACTTGTTATTGCCGCATGTGGTACAAATGAAGAAAATGGCGGTTCAGAGAACCAAGAGGAACAAGAAACCGCTGAAAATGGAGGAGAGGGCGACAACAGCCTGTATGATCAGGTCATGGAAGAAGGCGTTCTTACCATCGGCACGGAAGGAACATATGCCCCTTTTACTTTTCATAATGAAGAAGGCGAATTGACGGGTTATGATGTGGAAATTATTCGTGAAATTGCCAACCGGATGGGCGTTGAGGCTGAATTCGAGGAAACACAATGGGATTCAATGTTTGCTGGTTTAAATGCTGAACGTTTCGACCTAATTGCTAATCAGGTTGGTATAAATGAAGACCGTTTGGAAAACTATGACTTCTCCAACCCGTACACCTATTCCTCGGCTGTAGTAGTAGTGCCTAAGAATAACGAAGACATCCAATCGTTTGAAGATTTGGAAGGAAAGCGATCTGCACAGTCTTTGACAAGCAACTATGGAGCTATTGCCAAAGAGAATGGAGCAGAGATCATCCAAGTGGAAGGGCTGGCCCAATCAATTGAGTTAATCAAACAAGGCCGTGCAGATGTAACGGTAAACGACAAATTGGCGGTATTGGATTATATAAAACAGCAAGGGGATGCCAATATTGAAATTGCTGCTGAAGAGGAGGAGGCCTCTGAATCAGCTTTTGCATTCAACAAAGGCAATGAAGAACTAGTGGAGGCTGTCAACGAGCAGTTGGAAGCGATGAGGGAAGATGGCACCTTAGAGGAAATTTCCAAAGAATGGTTTGGTGAAGATGTATCTTCTCAATAACCTATTATTTACGATAACCGCAAATATGGAGGGATGGGAGTTATTTAAGAACTCCCTGCTTCCCATGATTACTGGAGGAATCAAATATACGATTCCTCTTACTCTTATTTCTTTTGTTGTAGGTATAGTGTTGGCATTGTTAACAGCAATGATGAGGTTGTCCGGTTCCAGGGTCCTGCGGGCTCCTGCTGTGGCATACGTGTCGGCGATAAGAGGGACGCCGATGCTTGTCCAGTTATTTATCGTTTTCTATGGTTTGCCAAGTTTGAATATTACGATTGACCCTTTTCCAAGTGCAATTATTGCCTTTTCCTTAAACGTCGGAGCCTACGCTTCTGAAATTATCCGTGCTTCCATCCAATCGATACCAAAGGGCCAGTGGGAAGCTGGTTATACAGTTGGAATGACATACAACACTACTATGAGAAGGATTATACTGCCTCAGGCTGCAAGGGTATCCATTCCTCCGCTTTCCAATACATTCATCAGTCTGGTCAAGGATACATCGCTCGCTTCTTTGATTCTTGTTACAGAATTGTTTAGAAGAGCACAGGAAATTGCGGCGAGAACCTATGATTTTATGTTAATTTATGTAGAGGCAGCTATACTGTATTGGATCATTTGTTTTCTATTATCACTGGTTCAAGAATTCATTGAACGTCGTCTTGCAAGATATACGGCCAGGTAGAGGAGGAGCGATTGATGTTTTTATCGATAAAAGGATTGGCCAAATCTTTTGGAGAATTGGAAGTACTAAAGGAAATAGATGTAGATATCGAAAAAGGACAGGTAATGTCGATCATCGGGCCATCGGGGTCAGGTAAAACGACACTGCTCCGTTGTTTAAATGCTCTGGAGAAACCAAGCAAGGGAATTTTCACTTTCAACGATGGAATGACACTTGATTTCAGTAAGAAAATCACACGGAAAGAGTGGTTGGAACTCAGAAGGAAATCCGGGATGGTTTTTCAATCTTATAACTTGTTTCCTCATAAGACAGCTTTGGAAAATGTAACAGAAGGTCCCATTGTTGTTCAAAAAAGAAACAAACAAGAAGTTAGAGAAATGGCTGTCGACTTATTGGAAAAGGTTGGATTGAAGGATAAAATGGATTTATACCCTCATCAACTATCGGGTGGTCAACAGCAGCGGGTTGGGATTGCCAGAGCATTGGCGATAGAACCTGAACTTATGTTGTTTGATGAACCAACTTCCGCTCTCGATCCGGAGTTGATCGGAGAAGTGTTAACGGTAATCAAAGATCTTGCCAGAGAAGGCTGGACAATGGTGATTGTCACGCATGAACTACATTTTGCTGAACAAGTATCTGACCAGGTACTTTTCATGGATGGAGGATATATAGTCGAGAAAGGCACCCCTGAGCAGGTGCTGAAAGCTCCAAAAGAAAAGCGGACACAGCAATTCCTACAAAGAATCCTACATCCTTAATAAAGCAGTCTCCCCTAAAAGGAGGCTGCTTTAATTATTACAAAAAGTTTTTGGAACAGCGACGTAAAAACCATAGACTGCGAACTAACTTCAGTGTGACTTCCTATCATCCTTTTCGGATTGAGTGGTAAGCCGACGCTGCGGAAAAATACTCGCTTTCCGTGGGTCACTTCAAACCACCGGCTGTGGGGTCTTCAGACTGTTCCTTTCCCACAGGAGTCTCGCATTTTTCCGCAGCTCGGTATAGTTTTCTAATTAGGTGAGAAGTGATCCTGAAATGTGTCTAACTTGGTTCTCCATATCAAAAACGGAGAAAACATTTACTAGGGAGGCAGATAGCCAGACTCCTGTGGTTATTTGACAGCACTCACTGCGTGTCTTCGGGACTGCCTTACTCCTACACTTTAAAAAGTCATCCATGAATTTACACCTCAAGACAGAAAATCGAACTTTTTTCCCAAAGTAATAAAAGCAATTTTCCAATGCTAGGATGTTTTTTGATTAATTGAAAGGAAATACTACAATATGTATAACATAGGTATGCCTAACATCAAAATTCAGAAAAACCTTAACAGCGAAGGCAGAATACGCAGACTCTTATGGGAACAGCACGAGTCCGAAGACCCTGCAAGAAGCGCACTTTGCTGATGAGGAGGCTGAGGCCGGGCCCATGGAAAGCGAAGTGTTCTGCCGCAGCGAGTGCATGCGCTCAACAATAATCAGAACATCAAGAAATAAAATTGTCACTATGTCGCAGTTTGCCTCAACTATAAAACTCAAAATGGTAAAAGCATGTGATAAGAGTTTATATAAAAAGGCTGTATCAGGAATGGCCTGATACAGCCTTTGGGACGATTTAGGAAGCTTTTACCCAATATACCGCTTTGTGAGTGGTTGGTGACGGCGGGAATTGTTCACCTTGTTCTACATTGATTTCTGTGTCGTCGTTTTGTGATGAATCTTCTTCGTGTACAAAGCCGTCTACCTTATAGGTCCCGTTTTCAGGAACATTTTCTCCAGTCTTAAAACGATTGTCTGCCATTGGTAAACACCTCCGTAAAAATTGTGGAAAAGTATTGATCTACTTTTCGTTACATTAGACTATTTCACCTTTTTGGGGAATTCAAACAACTATTCACTAATGTTAACAAATTGTAATTTAATTCTTCCACAACGTCTTGAGATTGGACCACGCTTTTTTGATAGGAGAGGAATCTGATAGTTCTTGCTCTTCAACTGTATTTTCGTCAACATCTTCTTCCGCTTCTTCTAAATATATATTCTCTTTATCGATAGCATGATCACTTGTCAAAATCGCTCCAAGATCTGTTTTCGCTTCTTTATTTGTAATGGAAGAATATTGGATTCCCGCCTCTCTTGCCATGTTCTTATAATCCTTTAGAAATCTTGAGTTGATATTTCCATTAAACAGCAGTCTGGAATCAGGATGTTCTTTCATCCCGGCTAGAAGCTCATCATGTCCTTTGTTTTTCATTACCTGGCCTTTAGTAAGAGCAAGGATCACTCTTTCCCTCAATGTGCCGAGATATCGTTTCCTTTCACCTGGTTTGGTTTGTTTTGCCCCATATATTCCTTCCTGGATATAGTCGTCTACATCTTTTCTGCTCACTACTATCATCTCCTTACTTCAAACTCATAATATGTAGTTTAAGCCATTTTCTATATGTTCCCCTTGTTATTAACCTATATAACATTGTATCCTCATGGTCTGACAAGCCAGGGCATACTATATACAAAAGCTTGCTTGTATCCTCATTATAAGGATTTGAAGAAAGGGGGAAAAGCTATCCGATTGTTGGGAGAGTTCCGTCAGTTTGTCATGAAGGGAAGTGCTGCGGAAATAGGCATAGGGATGGTGCTTGGGGCAACATTCAGCAACTTGATTGATTCTTTCGTTACAGATATACTTCTCCCTCCTATAGGTCTGGTGATGGCGAAGATGAATTTCTCCAACTTGTATATCAGTCTCAATGGCACCCATTATCGGACATTGACTGATGCACAGGAAGCGGGAGCAGTTACGATAAACTACGGTTTGTTCATTACCTCATTTATCCGATTTCTATTGATTCTATTCGCCATTTTCATTGTCATCAGGCAACTGAACAGGTGGAAAAAGCCGAACCAGGATCCGGTCGCAGCGATGACAAAGAAAGAATGCTCCTATTGTGGAATGGGAATTCCAACGAAGGCAGTCAAATGTCCCTATTGCATTTCGGATGTAAACAAACCGGCCGAAAGCGCAACAGACAAGCAAGTAAACAGAAAAAAAGCAATGATAAGAATTAAGTGAGAAAAGACGAGCGGTATGCTCGTCTTTGTTTAATGCCGTTTGTGTTTTTCAGCACGTTCGTTGGCTTTTTTCATTCGTTCCATTGCTTCCATGTCTTCTGAGTCTGCCAGTTCGTAGGAAAATTCCACTTCATCTGTTTTTTCAATGTTCTGCAATGCGTCTTTGGCTTCGTCTCTGCGATCCATTCTATCATTCCTTTCCATCAGAAGGATTAGAATAAGGGTTGCTTATTCTTTATTTAATATGGAAGGAGTGAGGAGAAGTATTCACAGGTTGAGTGTTATTTTATTGGAAAAAGAAAAGGCTGGCAGTTATGCCAGCCTCGTTTTATCTCATTCAAAATCATCGGGGTTTTTTTCTGATGGGTTCTGTTTGTCGCTTTCTACTTGGCGTTCCGGATCATAATCTTTATTGGGATCTTTTCTTTTTTGTTCCTGTTCAGGAGAATTTCCATTGTTTCCTCCTGTTACTTTGTCCTTATTATCTGCCATGATTCATGCACCTCGCTAAGTCGTTTTATTGTTTGTCGGATTTTTTGATTTCGCTCAGAGCGCTTTCCGCTGACTGGTCGTTTCCGCTGACTGCTAAGTCACCAAGGGAAACAACCCCTTTTAATTGATCGTTTTCTGTGACAAGCAGCCGCTTAATTTGATGGTCCTGCATCAATCGGGAAGCTTCTTCTACGTCCATATCCGGAAGGCCTGTAATAACTTTTTCTGTCATTACCTGCTGAGCCTCTACGCTATTGGCTTTAAAATCTTTTGCTAAGCCACGTCGAACAATATCTCTATCTGTTACAACGCCTACCAGTTTGTCTTCACTGACGACTGGCAGGAAACCAACATCATGTGCATCCATTTCTCTTGCCAACGTTTCTAAGCTGTCCGAGGGTTTCACTTCCGCTACATTGGTTACCATTACATCTTGTAGAGCTGTCATAAGATGTACCTCCTTAATGAGAAATGATTTTTTCTGTTGTGACGCTGTACTATTCCATATCCACTTTCTGCTTTTCCCAAACATAGACTCAATATAAATGTGGACAACCAGGAGTTGTGCTTAACTGTCAATTGTATCGGGTATAGGTATAGGAGATATTTTGGTAAGGAGGAATAGAGATGAGTAGAAAGTTAAAAGCACTGATTTTAAATTGTTCATTGAAGAAATCGAATGAACCTTCTAATACCGATGCCATGCTGAACGATTTCATTAAAATTTTTGATGGGAAACAGGTGGAATCTGAAGTGATTCGTGTTGCAGATTACCAGGTTGCCTATGGTATTGCGTCCGACATGGGTGATGGTGATGAATGGCCGCAGATCTGGGAAAAGGTAAAAGAGGCAGATATCCTACTTGTCGGTACACCTGTATGGCTTGGAGAGAAAAGCAGTATATCTAAGCTTGTATTGGAACGTCTGGATGGCGGCAGCAGTGAAACGAATGAGAAAGGGCAATCCATTTTTTACAACAAGGTAGCCGGAGCTGCAGTGACTGGTAATGAAGACGGCGCGAAGAATGCTGGAGGGGATTTGATTTTCGGTTTGGCTCAGCTAGGTTATACCGTTCCGCCGAATCCACTTGCATACTGGGTAGGAGAAGCCGGCCCGGGTCCTTCTTATGTTGAAGCGGAAGGGTACAAAAGTGAATTCACGCAATCCACTATACAAATGGCCGGACACAACCTGGTCCACCTGGCCAGCATTCTGAATGAACAGCCGATTCCTGCAGAGGGAAATGCATCCTAACATGCCTAATACAAAAAAGGATGGGGTTGCCCCATCCTTTTTTGTCTCTTGAGATTAACAGTGTAAAACCCCTTCCAAGCTTTACGCTATATCCCGTCAAGCGGTTGTTGTTAAAGTATCTTGCTAAGAAACGATTTCAATCTTGGACTTTGGGGATTTTGAAATATTTCTTCCGGCGTACCTTCTTCCATAAAAATACCTTCATCAATAAAGAAGACCCGGTCGCCAACTTCTCTTGCAAAACCCATTTCATGTGTAACCACAACCATTGTCATACCTTCTTGTGCCAGTTCCTTCATGACTTCCAATACTTCTCCGACAAGTTCGGGGTCAAGTGCGGAGGTAGGTTCATCAAAAAGCATGACGGTGGGATTCATGGCCAAAGCCCTGGCTATAGCAACCCGCTGTTTTTGTCCTCCCGAAAGACTGCCAGGATAGACATCTGCCTTGTCTGACAATCCAACCTTTGACAGGAGCGGCAATGCTGTCTGTTCAGCTTCTTCTTTGGATAAACCTTTAACTTTTATTGGTGCTAGTGTCACGTTCTCAAGTACGGTTCGATGGGGAAAAAGATTGAAATGCTGAAATACCATTCCGGCACGTGACCTGACGTCGTTAATGTTGGTTTTTGGGTCGGTTATATCGTCGCCATCGATGATTACATGGCCGGAAGTGATATCTTCCAGGAGATTTAAGCATCGCAAGAAGGTGCTTTTTCCTGAACCAGACGGGCCGATGACGCATACAACTTCTTTTTCCTTAATTTCGGTGGTTATACCCTTTAATACCTCTGTGTCGCCAAAGGATTTATGTAGGTCCTCGACTTTGATCATTAAACATCCAACCTCCGTTCAACCATGCGAAGAATAATCATCGATGGAATCGTAATTGCCAAATAAAAAATGCCTACCATTGCATAGGGCTCAAAGTATGTAAATGTCGCACTTGCATATTGGCGTCCCAAATATAATACTTCTCCTACCGCTATAGCTGAGAAAAGGGAAGTATCTTTTAAACTGATGATAAATTGGTTGCCAAGTGGCGGAATCATCCGCTTGAAGGCCTGGGGCCAAATGATATAGAGCATTGTTTGGGAGGATGTCAATCCCAAAGAACGCCCTGCTTCCTTTTGTCCTTTGTTGATGGAATGAACTGCTCCCCGAACAATTTCTGCAATATAGGCACCTGCATTGACGGCGATTGCAATAATAGATGCAGTAATTTTATCCAGGTCAATACCGAACAGATCGGAAAGGCCGAAGTAAATAAATAATATTTGAACCAAAATCGGTGTACCCCGAATAACTTCTACATACACGGTGGCAATTCCATAAATGAGTTTGTTTTTGGAAAGGCGGGCAATCCCAGTGAAAGCTCCAATAACAAAACCAATCAGAACTCCAATGACTGTGATGAGAAGGGTTAACTGTATCCCTTCAAGTAAATAGGGTAGTACTCCTATATAATGTTCCACTTATTATCACCTCTAATAGTTTGATGTAGTTTCAGAATAAAAGCGTGACAACCGGTTTGCCACGCTTTTTTCAAGTATCCAGATAATAGGTGCTTTTATTTACATGCCCTCTGGACGTTCACCAAACCATTCTTCATAAATATCTCCATAGGTTCCATTATCTTTTAAAGTGGTTAATGCTTCGTCAATCACATCTCGCAATTCTGATCCTTTCGGAAAAGCTATGCCATACTGCTCGCCTGTTAGTAGCTCTCCGACAGTTTTTAATTGACCACCAGCTTCTGTATTGGCGTAATATTGCACATTTGGTACGTCGTAAATAGCAGCGTCCGCTCTGCCCGCAATAACATTCTGATATGCTTCTGTAATTTGCGGGAAGGATTCTACCTCTCCTTCAGTTTCTTCTTTTATGTAGGTTTCACTTGTTGTTCCTGAGCGGGTGGCAACTGTTTTGCCGGATAGATCATCTACTGATTGGATTTCTTCATTATCCGCAGCTACCGCTAATATAAGGCCGGCGTCATAGTACGGCTGTGAGAAATCGATATTTTCTTTTCTTTCTTCTGTAATGGTCATACCGGCTATCCCGATATCGAAACGACCAGAGCCGATTCCGGCAACTACCCCGTCGAATTCCATGTCCTGAATTTCAATATCAATGCCTGCTTCTTCGGCAAGGGCTTTGATCAAGTCGATATCAAATCCGACTAATTCTCCCGATTCCTCATCTAAGTATTCAAAAGGCACGTAGGCATTGTCTGTGGCAACAACATAGGTATCACCGTCACTGCCTTCTTCTTGGGACTCTGTTGTGTCAGTTCCTGTGTCTTCTGCGCTGCTTGATTCATCATCCGAGCTGCCACATGCTGTGATGATTACAAGCAAAAATGCTAGTAAGAATGTTAATAATCCTTTTTTTAACATGAACTCCTACCCCCCAGATTTTTAGGTTTATCAACCTATTAAGCAAAATTATAACACAATATTGAATTTTCTGAAATATTTTGTCATATAACAGTACCTTATATTTATGATGTGTAATAAAAAAGCTGTTCCCCAGGGAATTAATCCCTCTGGAACAGCCCTTATATCAATCAGAGGTTACTTGCTTTCCACTTCTTCCAGAACCGGATAGACACCATTTTCATCATGTACCTCTTTGCCGGTAATCGGTGGATTAAACACACAAATCATTCTCATATCGGTACGGGCGCGGAGTAGGTGTTCATCATGCTCATCAAGTGCATAAAGCATATCTTTTCTGATCGGCCAAACCTTATTGTCTTTTATGGTAACGACTTCCCCTTCACCTTCGATACAATAAACAGCCTCTAAATGGTTTTGATACCAAATATGAGTTTCTGTTCCGGCTTTGATTAGGGTGTCATGCACAGAGTATCCCATGTCATCTTGTTTTAAAATCAAACGTCTGCTGACCCAATTGCCGCCGTCTACATCGTGTTCTGTTCCTTTCACATCATCCAAAGCTACTACTTTCATCTCAAAAAAACCTCCTATAGTTGTTGATTTTACATTGAAGTAAAACTGGTCTTTAGTTTGTGACAGGTTCTTTCACTGTGCTTTTGATGCTCTCTTCTATAATTTCAAAGCCTTTTTTCAGACTTTCTTCCGAAACATTGATTGGCGGGAAAAGTTTGAATACTTCATCATTGAAACCCGAAGTTTCCATGATCAGACCACGGTTGAACGCTTCCCCGGCAATCTTGGATGAGAGTCCTTCCTTTGCGGAAGAGATACCAGCCATTAATCCTCTGCCTTTGACTTTACCTTCTAATTCAGGAAAATCTTTCACCATTTTCTCAAGAAAATCACGCACTAATTGAGACTTTTTCTGGATGCTTTTCTCGAAATTCTCATCTTCCCAGTATTCAAGTGCAGCAGTTGCTGTGATAAAAGCATGGTTGTTGCCGCGGAACGTCCCGTTGTGTTCACCCGGATCCCAAATATCCAAGTCAGGTCTGATTAATGTTACGGCAAAAGGAAGTCCGTAACCGCTTAGTGATTTGGAAAGGCAGACGATGTCAGGTTTAATCCCGGCTGGTTCAAAGCTGAAGAAAGTTCCTGTTCTGCCAATTCCCGCTTGCACATCGTCGATGATAAGCAGAATGCCCCAGCGCTTACAAATACTCTCCACTTTTTTCAACCACTCGAAACGGGCTGCGTTAATACCGCCTTCGCCTTGTACCGTTTCCAAAATCATGGCTGCAGGAATATCGACCCCGCTTCCTCCATCTTCAAGGAATCTCTCCAAGTATTCTAAATCAAGACTGTCTTCATCACCATTAACGAAGTTATCGTAAGGCATGGTGACAACGTTTTGCAAAGGAACACCTGCCCCTTTACGCTTGAATGAATTGCCTGTTACAGATAGAGAACCGATAGTCATTCCGTGAAAACCATTTGTAAAGCTGATTACATCTGTACGTCCGGTCACTTTACGTGCAAGCTTTAATGCACTTTCTACCGTGTTTGTTCCTGTTGGTCCAGGGAACATTGTCTTGTATTCCAAATTGCGTGGCTTCAGGATTACTTCGTTGAACTTTTTCAAGAACTCTGCTTTAGGAGCAGTAGCTTTATCTAGGGAGTGAGTAATTCCGTCATCCAAAATATATTCAACGAGCTTGTTTTTCATCTTATCGTCGTTATGGCCGTAATTCAGGGCGCCGGCACCGGAGAAGAAGTCCAAGTATTCGTTTCCGTCCTGGTCCCAAATTCTTTCCCCTTTGGCCTTGGTAAAGACCGCCGGAAAGCTGCGGCAATAGCTGCGTACTTCTGATTCCAATTTTTCAAAGATATCTAAGTTTGTTTTAGTCAAAATAATTTCCTCCTTCGATTTGTTGAACCTTTATCAATTGTTCCGGTTTGCGATTATCTGGTAATGGGGCCGACTCGGAAATTCAACTCTTCCTCATGGCCTTCGGTCGGAAACAAGTCCTTGGAAAATAATTCGCTTACTTCGCACCGGGTGTTATACTCATGTGCGAGTCGCCGGAATAATGATTGAGAGGCATTGTTGGATGGGGTCACTGTCGCCTCTACGTAGCGAACATCCTGACAGGCTTCCCGGTTGATTAACTCATGCAACAATTTGGAGGCAATTCCTTTACCTCTTTGTTCCGGTGAGACACCGATCTGCCAGACAAAAACCGCATCCGGACGCTCGGGAGGGATAAATGCGGTCACAAAGCCTACGACCTTGCCGTCTTCTTTTGCTACCACACAGGTTTCTGAAAAAAACTCACTCATCATAATGTATTTATATGCCGAGTTTTGGTCGAGCGTGGAATCGTTCACCAATTGCCACATCGCTGAGCCATCCTCAACAGCCGGTTTTTCGAATACCAGCTTCTCAGCTGTATCTGCAGTAGCAGTTACGCTTTGACTATTAATATTGAGTTCCTCCTTCAATGAATCTTTGATTATTTTTGATTTTCTGAAAAGTACATTTATTATCATAGGAAACTTGGTAAATTTACACAAACCATTTTAAGCTTGATTAACACTGTTTAAATTCGCTTAATAAGGATGAGAAGATAACAGCTAATAAAAAGCTGATAATTGCTCCTGTATTGTTAATAATTCTAACAATCTTTAAGATTTTGCCATGAAAATCAGGAAGACAAGTTGTCATTAAGGTTGATTTCAAGCGATTTGTGAATGCGGACGTATTACATGGGGCAAAACAGTGTTTACATGGATAAGGATAGAGGGAATTATAAACAAAAGATGAATTTTGAAGGAAGGGGATGAGACAAATGCCTTGGACTATGAACGATTATCCATCATCGATGAAAAACTTTGAACCAGTCCTTCGTAAAAAAGCAATTGAGATAGCCAATGCAATGGTAGACGAGGGCTATGAAGAAGGGAGAGCCATTCCGATTGCCACAGAGCAGGCGAAAGAATGGTATGAGAATGCTTCCGAAAAAGAAATAAAGGAATTTGAAGAACAAGGAAACCCGGCAAAACGTTCGAACAAAAAGAAATCATACGAAAACAGGCCGGAATTGTTGGATGAAGGTGAACACGTGGTACCCCATGACAAGGGATGGGCCGTTCAGGCCAAAGATGCCAAAAAGCCGACAAAAGTTTATGAAAACAAATCAGATGCTGTCGAACACGCAAAAGAAATTGCGGAAAACAAAGGGACAGAAGCAGTAATTCATAAAAGAAGCGGAGATATTGAAAAAAAGCACAATTTTTCTGATTAAGGCTGTAGAAAATCTACAGCCTGCTTTTTTGCCTGAATGTTACCTTGAGACATATGGGTTATCTTTTATCCAGAAGCGCCAAGGGTATTCTCTTGCTTCACCTGAGTTGTCGATGCCAATTCTAGGACCGCTGGCAACAGAAAAGTCATTTTTATGATAGTTATCCGAAATCCAAAGTGGTTCTTGATCTAACCGGTGGCCATAATCACTCATCCCGATGCCAAGTGCTTTGGTAAGCTTGCCGGGGCCGTTGGTCCATTGAATCTGTTTTTTTGCTTTAGGTCTTCTTTCTTCCATCATTTCCAAACCGGAGTAAGGCTCGAGGGCTCTGATTAAAACTGCTTCCGGTGCCCCTACATCGCCGCTTACCACATTTACGAGACAGTGGGTGTGCATGACATATGTATAAGCATATCCAGATGGCCCGAACATTACCTCGGTCCGCTTTGTGCGCCGGTTCCCGAAACTGTGTGCTGCACGGTCATGTGGTCCCATATATGCTTCTGTTTCGACAATTATCCCAGAGGCAGTGCCTTCGGTTGTCTGTTTAACAAGCAGCCGGCCTAAGAGACTTCTTGCCAAGTCCAAGGTGGGTTTTTTGTAAAAATGCATATTCGCTGGGGGGATGTCTTCCTTTGTCAGTTTGTACATATTGACTACTCCTAATTGCTATTGAAGCGGGAATTTTATTTCTTCATATAATAGTACATTTCTTTCGTATAAAACAATAAAAAGAAGCTGCCCAATATGATAAAGGGAGGGCAGCTTCTATGGAAATGGAATGGATTAGATTAATTTTTAATGGAGATGTTAAGCTTTTACCGGCAATTCAAGGCCAAGTCCTTGAGCGACACGAGTGCCATATTCAGGGTCAGCTTTGTAGAAATGCTCGATTTGGCGTAACTTGATTTCGTCTTTTTCAACCGGCTTCATGCCTTCGACAATATTGTTGACTAAACGAGTGCGTTCTTCTTCACTCATTAAGCGATATAAGTCACCAGCTTGAGTATAGTGATCATGGTGATCATATCCGACACTGTCAGCAAACCCGTTCACTTCGAAAGCTGCTGGTTTGTTTTCAGGAGTTTCTGCAGGACCGCCGAAACTGTTCGGCTCATAATTGAGCGAGCCTCCGCCATTACCGTCAAAACGCATTTGACCATCGCGCTGGTAATTGTGGACAGGGGCTTTAGAACGGTTAACAGGCAGCGCCTGATGATTTGCTCCTACACGGTAGCGGTGTGCGTCAGAGTATGCAAACAAACGTCCTTGAAGCATTTTATCAGGAGAAGCTTCAATTCCCGGTACAAATGAACCAGGAGAGAAAGTTGCCTGTTCCACTTCTGCAAAGTAATTTTCAGGATTTTTGTTTAGCACCATCTTGCCGACTTCGATCAATGGATAGTCTTTATGAGACCATACTTTTGTAACATCAAATGGATCAAAACGGTAAGTGTTGGCGTCTTCTACAGGCATAATCTGTACATATAATGTCCACTCTGGAAATTCTCCGTTGTCGATAGAATTATACAGATCTTCAATGTGGTAATCCGGATTTTCCCCGGCTATTTTTGCCGCCAACTCAGGATCAAGGTTTTTGATGCCTTGTTTTGTTTTAAAGTGATATTTCACCCATACTGACTGGCCTTCAGCGTTCGTCCACTTGAACGTGTGGCTTCCAAAGCCATCCATGTGACGTAATGTAGCCGGAATTCCTCTATCTGAATGAAGAATTGTCACTTGGTGAAGCGACTCAGGTGATAGAGACCAGAAATCCCAGACAGCGTTAGGATCTTTCAAGTGTGTTGCTGGGTTACGTTTCTGGGTATGGATGAAGTCAGGGAATTTGATGGCATCTCTGATGAAAAAGACGGGTGTATTATTTCCGACTAAGTCATAGTTACCTTCATCTGTATAAAATTTCACTGCGAAACCTCGTGGGTCACGTACTGTATCTGCTGATCCAAGTTCACCGGCTACAGTTGAGAATCGAATGAACATAGGAGTCGTTTTTCCTACTTCGGACAAGAAATCTGCTTTTGTATATTTTGATAGGTCATTAGTAACTTCAAAGTAACCGTGGGCACCGGCACCTTTCGCATGAACGACCCTTTCTGGAACTCTTTCTCTGTTGAAATGAGCCAATTTTTCAAGCAGGTGAACATCTTGGATTAACGTCGGACCACGTTGTCCTGCTGTCATTGAGTTTTGGTTATCTCCAACAGGAGCACCCGCGCCGGTTGTTAAGTATCTTTTTTCATTTGTCATATGTTTACACCTCTCCTTAACTGGAATACATGTACAATTATAATATAATTCTTTTAAAAATCAATGTTTAATTATAATAATTTTAAACAAAAATTTATTTTTGATGACAGAATAGTAGAATAAAAGTATAAGATAAGTCGATTTTTCGCAATAAGAAGGGGCTGACTCTATTCATATGAGCCAGCCCCTGATTTATGAAAAGTATTTTTTTAGGATGATTTATGAAACAGGAAATCCTTTACGGAATGGAAAATTTCAATTCCCTGGTAGGTGAATAAGCTGATAGCCGTTAAGGAAAATGCTGCAATGCAAACAAAACGGATAATCGTAATCATCGTTCAGCCTCCTTTCATCGATTTTCAACGAAGGTTTGAACGATGAATTCCTACATAGGAGGATTGATAAAAGATGGTAACCAAAAAAGGCATGATAAGAAACGTCAACAAGCAAATCACGATCAAAACGCCAGTTTGATAGATTGCTGGTTCAATGTCCAGAATTTGCAGAAGGAAGTGTTTCGGCGAATCCTTAAGAGGATCTTTGTTGGATATCAGAAGCGATTCCGTTGAATGAAGGTTTGTTTCTTCGATGAGAGCTTTAGAAGGGCTGATACCAGGATGGTTGGCGAATGAAAAGATCGAAACGGATAGCAGAATTACAAAGCTTATCCAGGATAAATACGATTTCTTCATCATTCTTTTCCCTCCTTTACTCGGTGATAAGAACAAATGATAATACAGGATGCCATAAATGTAAACCAAAACCCTTCTACAAAAACCAACATAGGGAGTGGTTAATAGTTCCAACCATATCTTGGTTTGCAGGGAGGAGGGCAGGGGAACTTAAACAAGCATGAAAACAGATAAAGGAGTTAATCGGTTTTGACCTATATTATTCTTTTCATCATCTCTGCTGCGGTGTCGGTTTATTCTGCAATTAAATTGTCGACCTATGCTGATATTATTAGCAAGGAAACGAAAATAGGGGGGATGCTGGCTGGTACTATTCTGCTGGCAGTGGCGACCTCCCTTCCGGAATTGACGGCTACCGGGTCTGCTGCAGTTATCGGTAATGCCGACATTGCGGTGGGTAACGGGCTTGGCAGTATAATATTTAATATCTTTGTATTGTTTTTACTAGATATATATTTCCGCAGGCAGCAGTTATTCCTGAGGATTTCCGATCATCATTTTCTAACAGGTCTGCTTGGACTCATCTTGCTACTGCTTGCTGGCTTTGCTTTATATTGGAAACCTTCTTTTCAAATTTTTGGGATTGGGATCATGAGCATTTCAATTGCTGTAGCGTACTTTATCGGAATGGGGATTATTTCCATAAAACAAAATCAGAACAAACAGGAAGAGGACGAGCCTGCAAGCGGGGAGAAAAAAGAGACAGGGTCAATCAAAAGGACCCTCATCCGGTTTGGTTTGTTTTCGGTTGCTATTTTTGTCTCAGGGAGCGGGTTGTCGATATCAGGGGACTTAATGGCTGAAGCGACAGGTATTTCGGCAACTGCAGTAGGTTCTTTATTGATTGCTGCTGCTACGTCTCTGCCGGACGCTGTTGGAGTATATGTTGCTCTCCGTGTGGCAAATATTGACCTGGCAATCGGTGCTATTATGGGCAGCAACCTATTCAATATTTTTGTAATCACGATTGCCGATATTTTTTACAGAGAAGGAAGTGTCTGGATCGACGCGGAAGGTGGAAATATATCTACTATCGTCACAGGGATGTTACTGACTCTTGGTATCATGCTCCTGATAAAAAGGGACAGAACTAGAAATGCATTCACCTATGTATTACCTTCAGTCCTGGCAATCATAGGGTATGGTGTATTTACACTCGTTCTGCTAAGTTAGTCTAATAAGAGCAGTGAACTGTTTCAACAAAACATCTGTGATTTCGTGAAATCCATAAACTGCGAACTAACTCTCTATAGCGTGACTTCCTCCATTCTTTTCGGTTTGAGTGGTAGTCCAGCGCTGCGGAAAAATACTCGCTTTCCGTGGAGAACGCTTCAGCTTCCTTGAAAATACAAATCGATTTTCTGCGTGCGATGTTTCGCTGTCGAAGCGTTACTTGGGCCTGCGATTACTCGGCCCACCGAAACCCATTGTCCTCGGTGCAAAGACCGCCCCTGCGGGATCTTCAGACTGTTCCTTTCCCACAGGACTTTGAAAAAACATCCATGCATTTACACCGCACGCAGAAAATCGTTCTTTATTTTCAAGGAGTCTCGCATTTTTCCGCATCTTGGCATAGATTACTGGTTAGGTGAGAAGTGATCCTGAAAGGTGTCTAACATGGTTCTTCCTAACAAAAATGGAGAAAACTTTTACCGGCGAGAGACAGAACCTTAAGACTCTTGCAGGAACAGCGAAAGGTCTTCGATGGGGCGAGTAATCGCAGTCCCACGCGTCCGAAGACCCCCGCAGGAAGCGTACTTTGCTGATGAGGCAGGCCGTGCCCGTGGAAAGTGAAGTGTTCTGCCGCAGCGAGTCCATGCGCTCAACGATCATCAGAACAACAAGAAATAAAATTTTCACTAGTTCGCAGTTTCTCTAAACTGTATTACTTAAAAAATAATGGAAACAGCCTTTTAGTTAAAGTGAAGTGGGTGGATATGGGGAGGGGGTAAATGATGATTGAAGAGTTACGGCATTGGGATAGAGAAATCGCACGATCAATTCTGAAGGTGCAGATTCCGGCTTACAAGGTCGAAGCTCGCTTGATCGGTCACGATATACCTGCTTTGCATGATACGGTAGAGTCGATTATTTCGAGTGAAGAGACTTATATAGGATATTATTTCAACAAAGAGCTCGCCGGCGTTTTATCATATGATATTACTGAAAATGTCCTGGACATCTGTCGCCTCGTGGTAGCGCCGCCATATTTCCGGAAAGGCATAGCCAACGACTTGATTGATCATCTCTTGAATACACGGGCAAAGGGGAAAGTGGTACGTGTCACCACAGGAAAAAGGAACACACCAGCTGTTAACCTTTATAAAAAACTAGGTTTTTGTGAAAAAGATGAGGTGAAAACCTCTGAAGGATTCATGTTGACCAAGATGGAAAAAAAACATACTTTTTAAATCTGGTTTGGAAGACATACGAAATATATGTCTTCCTTTTCTTTTACCACTCAGCCGCGGATATCTTATTCCGGATTTTTGAATAAGATACACTGTAGCTTACAGTTAGAGGAGGGTGGAAATGTGTTTACATGGTTTGGACTGGTGCTATTTAGTCTGGCGACTTTCAGGGTAACGAGGTTATTGGTTTTCGACCAGATAACAGAGTTCTTGAGGGCGCCATTTCATGAGTGGAAAGAAGAAGTGCAAGAAGATGGCAGCATCGAAGCGGTTATTTATCTGAAGGGAAATGGTTTGCGTAAATTCATAGGTGAATTATTGAGTTGTCATTGGTGCACAGGTATCTGGAGTTCTGTCCTGTTGTATGTAGGCTATACTTTATGGCCGGTGGTGTTTTACCCGATTATCATCATTCTGGCTATTGCTGCAACCGCGTCTATAATAGAGGTAATAGTCACATCGTTAAGCTAATACAAAACCCAGGCCTTTTAACAAAGCCTGGGTTTTAAGCCTTAAGCATGTATCTTGTTATGGTTGATTATTTTGTATGGTGAAACAGTGGAGTTAGTCGTTTAACTTTTTAATACGTTTGCCGCAGCCACAGCCGGATTTTTTTTTGCGGGCATTTTTAGAACGAGGCTTTCTTCTAACCAGTTCTGAAGATAGTTTGGTACGCATCTAATTCACTCCTTAGTTAATTGACAGGAAATCTATAGGAAAGTCGGTCTGTAAAAGTTGGCGGAAACGGAGAGTCAAAAGAAATATGGCTATATATTTTTATATGCTGAAAATGATAAATCGGGAAGGGCCAAAGCATATTTTATCGGTAAAATTCCAATCTCTTGGGTTATTATTCTGGAAATATAGCGTAAGTCTTTTCCGCCAACCGGTGAGAGATTATAATAGAAGAAAATAGATTAAGGTGGAAACGATGTGCCGAAATATAATAGAAAGAATGGTTTTTCCTTTTGGAGAAAGCTCACTAACAGTCTGATTGGTTCATTTCTCGTATTAGGAATTGTTTTTATGCTCTTTTTTGCTGCTGGTTTAGCTTCTGAACAAAGCGGCGGTACGGGAGAGAAAACAAATTCGGCTCAACTAACTGAACAGGTTGTGGATTATAAAAATTTGGTCAATAAATATTTGGCAGATCACGGTAAAGAGCAATATACAGGAATTGTCCTTGCTTTGATGATGCAGGAGTCCGGGGGGCGAGGAGAGGATCCTATGCAGGCATCAGAAAGTTACTGCGGAGAGCGGGAATGCATCGACAACCCTGAACTATCAATCAAGCAAGGTGTAGCCCATTTTTCTTATGTGTTGGACAAGGCTGACGGTGACGTAAAGTTGGCCCTGCAATCATATAATTTCGGGCCTGGTTTCATTGATTATGTAATGGAGCGGGGAGGCCGGTATTCACAAGAACTGGCAATATCCTATTCCGCTGAAATGTATGAAAAGTTGAAGTCCGACATTGACTTTCGTTGTATCCGACCGGAATCGGAAGAGAATGATGCTTGTTACGGAGATATCAAATATGTCGACGCCGTTCTTGAATACTATGAAGCGGCAGAGGAAGTGGCAGGTAAAGATAATTTACTAGTTTTACAAGATGGTCAATAGATGGTAAGGACAAGAACACCCCGTCTCATCGACGGGGTGTTTAATGTTACAATCATTAACGCAGTACACTGCCTCCGGAAATTTTCAGGGATTCCCCGACAATGTTGGCAGAAGCATCTGTTAATAAAAAGGCAATGGCATTAGCAACTTCTTCTGGTGTGGTAATTCGCCCGGAAGGAAGTCCTTCTTCGGTTATTTCTAACTGTTCTTCAAAGGAACGGTCCTGTTTATCTCCTTTCTTCTTGATGGCATTTCTGCCCATTTCAGTATCAACATATCCGGGACATACAGCATTTACTCTGATACCATGCTCTATTGCTTCGAGTGAGAAGGAATGAGTGAAGCCGATCAAAGCAAATTTGGAACCTGCGTAGGCAGTGTTTCCATATGTTCCTCTCAGGCCGGATAAGGAAGATACATTTACAATTGCCCCTTTCTCCTGCCCTTTCATTCTTTTATATACTTGCTGGGAGAGGAGAACTGGTACCGTGTAGTTAAGATGCATGACTTTTTCCAAATCTTCTTGTTTCAAGTCCTCTACAGGCCCGCCGCCAGCTATTCCGGCCGAATTGACGAGCAGGGAGATAGTCCCGTTTGCTTCTTCGGCTGTATTCAACAGGTTTTCTCTGTCTTCTGGTTTCCCTATATCCGCTTTGAAAGAGAAGACTTGGGCCCTTGGGTTTTCTTCTGTAATCGCTGATGACAGCTCAGTTAGTTTTTCCTCATTTCTTCCAGTTATCGTAATGGCTGCCCCCATTCGAGCCAATATGAGGGCCGTGGCATAGCCGATTCCCCCGGTGGCACCTGTGATCAGCGCATGCTTTCCTTTAAGTGCTTCTTGTGAATAAATACTCATCTACACCATCCTTTCTACCGATTGCTTCTATAATGAGTAAATACCCAATACAGAAAAAGACTAATCGCTCTTTAAGAGTTCATGTTTATATAACAGCCAAGGGAGGAATCAGGTAATAAATGACAGAAAGGAAGTGACAACAGAATGAAAGCAGTAACGTTTCAAGGAAAAGATAATATCCAAGTTAAAAAAGTGGATGATCCCACTATTCAAGAAAATACCGATATGATTGTAAGAATCACCGCGTCAGGTATATGTGGTTCCGATCTTCACTTGATGAAAGGTGGTATCCCATTAGGAGAAGATTATGTAATCGGCCATGAACCAATGGGAATAGTCGAAGAAGTAGGCTCTCAAGTGAAAAACCTTAAAAAAGGCGACCGAGTGGTCATCCCTTTCAATATAGGCTGCGGAGAATGCTTCTATTGTAAGAACCAAATGGAAAGCCAATGCGATAATTCCAACCCACACAGTGATGCAGGGGCTTTGTTCGGTTACTCTGAAATGTTTGGAGACTATCCGGGAGGGCAAGCAGAGTTCCTTCGGGTTCCTTATGCTGATTTCACTTCTTTTAAAGTTCCGGATAATAGTGAATTGGATGATGAAAGTGTCCTGTTTTTATCTGATGTCATTCCAACTTCCTATTGGAGTGTGGAAAACAGTGGTGTGAAACAAGGAGATACAGTAGTAGTTCTCGGCTGTGGTCCTATTGGTTTGATGACACAGAAGTTCGCCTGGTTGAAAGGGGCAGACCGGGTTATTGGAGTGGATCAAGTACCCCATAGGCTGGAACACGCCAGAAAAACAAACAATGTCGAAGTATATGACTTTAGCAACAATAGTGAGCTCGGTGCTCTTCTTAATGAAAAAACCCAAGGTGGCGCAGACGTGGTAATCGATTGTGTGGGTATGGATGGTACCGTTCCAGAAGGGGAAACTTTTGGTTCAGAGCATGATAACCAAGTCGGAACGATACGGCCGATCATCACTGCTTCTGAAGCAGTCCGGAAATTCGGAACGGTCCAACTGACAGGTGTTTACGGTACGGATGCTAACTCTTTTCCGTTAGGGGACTTCTTCTCTCGAAATGTATCCTTGAAAATGGGACAGGCGCCTGTCATTCACTTAATGCCTGAATTGTATAATATGGTGGAAAACGGTTATGTCGATCCCACGGATATTATTACCCATCGAATGGATTTATCCGACGCTTCTGAAGCCTATCGGATTTTTGACGAAAAAGCCGATGGAAATATCAAAGTAGTGTTAAAACCATAAAGCTTTTCCATATAATCAAAAGCACCATCTTCCTTGTTCCAGATAAAGGAAGATGGTGCTTTCTTTATTCAAAGCCTTAAAGGTTTATAGCGGAAGAAAATTCATGATAGTATATAATTATTGTAGAATCTAGACAAGTTTTCTATCGAGCAAAAACTATAAACTGCGAACTAGCTAACTTTCTTTCGTGTGAATTCGTCCCAGTCCCAAAAGGGCTTCGATGAGACGAGTAACCGCAGTCCCAAGGGAGCAAGGATGCTTATTCAAGTAGCACCCTGATGGAGGCCGTGCTTGCGGAAAGCGATGTTTTCTACCGGAGCAGTTATAGCTTTCGACTTATTCAGGCTGCGGTTACTCGTCCCGCCGAAGACCTTTTATTTTTCCGCAGCGTGGACTACCACTCCATTCGAAAAGGATGGAAAGAAGCCATACTGAGAGTTGTGTCGCAATTTGCCTCAACTGAGCAGTTTAATTTAAACGAATGAGAATAGAGTCACTTTACACAAGATACAACTTTTATTGGCGAAGGGTGTTATTATATGTACGTTGTCCATTCGATATTTGAAGTTCCGCCGGAAAAGGCCGATGAAGTAATTGCTATTTATAAAAACAGGTCTGGTCTGGTCGATAAAGCGCCGGGATTCATCAATTTTTCTCTTTTGCAAAACGACCGCCAGCCTGGTGAATTGACGGTGCAGATTTTATGGGAAAAGAAACAGGATTATCTGGACTGGGTAACAGGGGAAGATTACAAAAGAATACACGAGCTCGAAAAGAAATATCCGGATAAAGAACTGGCTAATATTGTACCAAAAGTCCATAAATATCAGGTGGTGGCTGAATGACTTTGCAGAAAAGCCCCATTGAAAGCATTCTTGATGAAGTGGTCGCGGGCATTTACAAAAAATACCCTCAATTACTACAAAGGTTTGGAGAACAGGGCAGACAAAAATGCAGGGAAGATAATCAGCATCATATCCATCACTTGGAAACCGCTTATCAGGTCGAAGATCCGGCAATCTTTGTCGATTATGCTATCTGGCTGAATGACATTTTATGCGTAAGAGGGATGAAGCCTGACCATCTTATCGACAACTTTGAAAGAATTGCCATTGCCGTGGAAGGAAAATTGGATCCTGAACAGGAAAAATCTTATAAAAAGGCACTTGAGTCGGCCATCACAGCGCTTCAAAAAAGAGAAGAAAGCAAGTGGGAGGAGGACTGTGATAATGGACTATAGGTGGAAAGAATTTGCACAGCTCCTGCTAGCCGGCGAAGATGAAGGTGCGTTCAGGTTAATAAGCGAGGATGGCAGAGATAGCCTTGCCATCTACATGGAAATCGTTACAAATGCTATGCAGTATGTAGGGTACTTGTGGCAAAATAACGAAATTTCTGTCGCTGATGAACATCTTGCTACAAGTGTTTGTGATTTTGTTCTCTCACGTTACAGTTTTTCTTTTAGAAACCAACAAAAAAAGAAAATAGGGAAAATCATGTTTCTGTGTTTAGAGAAGGAACAACACATGCTCGGAACAAAGATGGCTGCAGCACTGTGTGAAGAGAAAAACTGGGACGTACGTTTGCTCGGTGCAAACCTTCCGTTGGAATATGCCATATCTAGCGCAGAATCATGGGAGCCGGACGTAATCGGGTTGTCTGTAGCGCTTCATTACAGGCTGCCTGTTCTCAAACGGTATGTTAAAGAACTGGAAGCTCTGGAGTTTTCCCCGAAAGTCATTATTGGAGGAAGACTTGCATCCACATATGATTTATATAATTACTGTAGTAAGGAAACAGAATTGTTTAAGGACCTTTATGCAATGGATGCATGGCTTGATGAATATCGACAGGAGGTAAAAGTAAATGGAGCAAGTTGAACACTTACCTCTGCCATATTTCAAGATAGACGAAAACTACCGAATCACCGCTATGTCGGAGGAATCCAAACTTAAATTTTTGCATGGAGATGGCCTTATGAGCCTTGTGGATGAGGGGAGCCAGGAAAAGGCAGCGAGAAATATCACACCCGAAATCCCAGTGAACAGTATCGAACTTGTTTTAAAAACAAAAAATGACCCAGCTGTAGCCTTTCAATTGGATATCAAATGGTTCGAAAAAGAAGGTCACATTATTTGTCAGGAACCAAACACCAATGTCGGCAACGTTTCTCGGCAACTGCAAGGGTTGAGGGATCGTTTAGCGGAAACGGACTTTGCTTTATTGGAAAAAAAGGAAGAGCTGGAGCAGGCTATTGATCGAGCGGATAAACTGTCGGGTCCTTTCATCCCACTTAGTAAAGAAGTCGCAGTAGTTCCTTTATTCGGCGACTTGTCTTCCAAAAAGCTTCACTCGATTTCAGGCGGAATTGTAGATTCTTTGTATCATTCAGAATTCCATTATATTTTATTTGACTTTACAGTAGTAGGTGAAATCAGCAGATCCGGCATGGCCGCGCTGGAAGAATTGATTAAAACCATCGGAGTGATGGGGCAGGACAGCATTATATGCGGAGTCAAACCTTTACATGCTCAAATGATCAATGATTTTAAGTGGCTTTTCAAGTCAAAGAAAATAAATAAATTAAGTGATGCAGTCCGAATGTATGTTGGTAAATCCACTAGTTAAAAACATCCGATCTCCAAAGAGAGACCGGATGTTTTTTTATAAATCAAGAATTTGTGGCTCTTTTTCACTTGTATTCATTAAACGGATTGTTTCTGGGGTGATTTTTAAAACAACATAGTTTGGATCTTCTGGACCGTCAAACCATGGATCCAGTTTGTCATTCCAAATCTTTCCCTTGATCTCCGCAGATTCTTCGATAGACGCTTTTCCCTCGATTTCCAGGTAAGAGTCGTCCAGGCCTTCTCCTTTATAACCAATAAGGATATGGACATTGTTATTTTGGTCGATGTCCTCTATCTTATGGGTGTCTTTATCTGTAGCTGAGTACAGAGTTAAGTTGTCATTGAAAAAGGTCATATAGCGGGAGAAAGGCTTGTCATTTTTTACAGTTGATAATGTCCCGATCAAATTACTGTCCAAAATATCTTCTGCTGTTTTTCTGATAGTGCTTTGTTCCATAAACTCACCTCTTTTTTCTTTCTTAATTGTATTTTACCTAAATCCCCCTTTTAAAAACGGGTTTTCTGTTTTTTGGGGAAGAAATAGAATATTTTATTGTGTTAAATAAGATCGATGATATACTTGAAGTGCAGTCTGAAAACTGATGAATAGTTGGGAAATTTCTGATTCTTTGTTTTACGTGAAACATTATCAATGGAGTGATATAGATGATGGTGACTGTTTCGATTATAAGTGTGATCATTGTGGCGCTTGTTATAGGTTTATCGCTTCTGACCACTTCAAAGGGTTATGCTTACAAACACACGATCGACCCTTTGCCACAAGAAACGGAAGAGAAAAGCAATAACAATGATTGAATGTAAGCTGTTGTATCGGATAGTGTCCGGTATGGCAGCTTTTTTGCTGATGTTTAAAAGGGATAAGGATGGGCAAGGAATAACTATCATACAATAGGAGCTGATAGTATATGAGGACGGAAACCAAATGGAAGCCGTGGGTAGCTACTCAAAAGTGGAATGATTTGTTATTTATCCATTGGCCGGTACCATATGAATCGATACGAACTCAGGTACCTGACGAGTTCGAAGTGGAAACTTATGATGGCCAGGCATGGCTCAGTATCGTTCCGTTTTACGGAACGTCTAATCGTTTTCGCGGCATGCCCGGACCCATTCCGTTTAGTTCTTTTTTGGAATTGAATGTCCGTACCTATGTAAATTACAAAGGGGATTCGGGAGTTTACTTTTTTTCACTTGATGCGAGCAGTGACATTGCTGTAGCGGGGGCGAGAAAGTTATTTTCGCTTCCTTATTTCAAGGCGAAAATGAGAAAAGAGCGTAACAAGCATGGAATTTTGTTTACAAGCAGGAGAACGGAAAAAGGTGCCCACCCTGCCTCTTTTTCCGCCCATTATAAACCAATTTCTCAAAAGTCAACTGCGAGAGAAGGGTCACTGACTCACTGGCTTGTAGAAAGGTATTGTCTTTGGACAATAAAGGGGGATAAAGTCTTGAAAGGGCCAATCAAGCACGAGCCTTGGGATGTGCAGGAGGCAATCCTTGATTTGGATATGGATGGGATGGCTGATTTTGTACCGGATTCTTTTTTGGAGGCGGAGCCGATTGTTCAATTTTGCCAGGAGAAAAAAGTCCGTTTTTTCCCGTTTGAGGAAGTAGGTAGAACGGAGAAGACTAGTATTTAATCAAACGTTTGTTTAAAACCCCCAGGGTACTAATCCCTGGGGGTTTACTTGTTCTTAAAGGCTTGCACGTAGGATCTGCAAGGAATCCTCTTTGTTCAATTTTTTGAAGTTGCCAAATTCCGGATTGGCGACGACTGTTTTCTCGGCCATCAATTCGATGCTGTCTTCTGTAATGTCATAATCACGGAGCTGTGACGGCGCATCGATACTGTTCCAGAATTCCCGGAGTTTTTCAATCCCTTCAAGACCGGCTTCTCTATCTGATTTTCCTTCTGGGTCCACATTGAACACACGAACAGCCAGCTGTTTGAAACGTGCCGGGTTTTCATCCAGACAGTGTTTCATCCAATTAGGGAAAATGATTGCCAGGCCACCGCCGTGCGGGATGTCATGAACTGCCGATACAGCATGTTCTAAATTGTGTGTAGCCCAATCGCCGCGGTATCCCATGTTGACTACACCGTTAAGAGCCATTGTTCCATTGTAAAGAATGGTGGCACGATGTTCATAACTTTCCAGGTCATCGAGCAGCTTCGGAGCTGTTTCCATTACGGTAATCAGGATGGACTCTACCATCCGGTCCTGAAGCAACGTGTTGGTCTCATGGTGGAAATAGTGTTCCAAAGCATGGGACATCATATCAACGATTCCGTAAATGGTTTGATTTCTCGGTACAGAGAACGTATTAACTGGATCCAATATGGAAAATTTCGGAAAGGTATGTGGACTTCCCCATCCATATTTTTCGTTTGTTTCCCAGTTAGTGATGACAGAGCCGGCATTCATTTCTGAACCAGTTGCTGCAAGTGTCAGTACGGTACCGAATGGCAAAGCATCATCTGCAGGTGCCTGTTTCGTAACGATGTCCCAAACATCCCCATCATATTTAGCGCCAGCTGCGATTGCCTTTGTACAGTCGATCGTACTCCCGCCGCCGACTGCTAAAAGAAACTCAATACCTTCCGTTTTGCAGATGTCCACCCCTTTTCTGGCAGTGGAAACACGAGGATTGGGCTCTACCCCGGAAAGTTCGAAAACTTCTGCACCAATTTCAGCCAACGTATTTTTAACTTGGTCATATAGTCCGTTACGTTTGATACTTCCGCCCCCATATACCATAAGGACTTTCTTGCCGTACTGGGGTACTTCCGTCTTTAATTGATCTAATTGTCCTTTACCGAAAATCAATTTCGTTGGATTGTAATATGTAAAGTTTTGCATGTTAACATCCTCCTTTACTGATATAATGCCGAACTGTGAAAAGGTTGTAAAGGAATATACTTCAGAACGGGACAGCAGCATATTCCGGAGAATGCTGCTGTCGGTGTTCAGGAGCTCACCATCGTTCCACCATTGACATGGATTATCTGTCCAGATACATAAGAGGAATCAGATGAAGCAAGATAGACATAAGCAGGAGCGAGTTCGTAAGGTTGGCCGGCCCGTTTAAAAGGAACGTCTTTCCCAAACGATGCTACTAAATCTGGAGGAAAACTAGCTGGAATTAAAGGTGTCCAAATCGGCCCGGGAGCAACACCGTTCACCCTGATTTCCTTTTGGGCCAGGTTTTGGGACAATGCCCGGGTAAATGCCACGATTGCCCCTTTTGTTGCAGAGTAGTCAATCAATCTTTTGTTTCCTTCATAGGAGACAACCGATGTAGTATTGATTATGGCATTACCCTTTTCTAGATAGGGAAGAGTTGCTTTTGTTAAGTAGAAAAAGGCGTATATATTTGTTTTGAACGTGTCATCCCATTGTTGATCGCTGATATCCAGTAAACTCTCCTGAGGGAACTGTACACCATGGTTGTTGACTAAAATGTCTATTTTGCCAAAGCACTGGATCGTTTCAGCTGCGACCTCCCGGCAGTTGGAAGGTTCGCGTAAATCCTTCACCAACAGCAAACACCGTCTCCCTAAGGATTCAACCCGTCGTTTGGTCCGATATGCATCGCCATTTTCGTACTCATAGTAATAAACAATCACAATATCGGCCCCTTCTTTAGCAAAAGCAATTGCGGTGGCTGCACCTATTCCGCTGTCCCCACCGGTAATGATGGCGACTTTGTTTTTCAGTTTTCCGGATCCTTTATATTCAGGGTCTTCAATAATCGGTCTTGGAACCATCAGTGATTCGATTCCGGGCTGTTGCGGCTGATGCTGGGGTGGGAATTGACTATATTTCTTGTATGAACGTGATTCATCCATCGATAATAAACCTCCTTTATGAAACCTATACTTTCTAAGTTTATGGCTGTTTCTTCAAAACTTGTTGCTTTTACACAAAAACCATAAACTGCGACATAACTTCAGTGTGGCTTCCTTCCATCCTCTTCGTATTAAATGGTAGGCCAGCGCTACGGAAAAATACTCCCTTTCCGGGGGCAGCACCTCAGCCTCCTCGTGAGCAAAACGCACTCACTGCGGGGTCTTCGGAAGCTGCTCTTCCCCCAGGAGTGTCGCATTTTTCCTCCGCTCAAGATAGACTTTCTGATCAAGTGAGAAGTGGTCCTTCAATATATCTAACATGGGTTATTTCCTCTTCCTATTAAAGAATGCCATTAAAAGCTGCGGTAAAATGCGAGACTCCAACGGGAAAGGAACAGTCTGAAGACCCCGCAGTCGGCGCTTTTTGCCAGCGAGGAGGCTGAAGCGTTCCCCGTGGAAAGCGAGTATTTTACCGCAGCGTTGGGTTAGCACTCAACTAAAATCAGAAGGAGTGAAAACTTCACAAAATAGAATTGTCACTATGTCGCAGTTTCCCTCAATTGTGAAAATGAGTTCGAGGAAGAGGGGGGTTAGTGTCGTTTTTGGTTTGCTTGGGGATGGTGATTGATTTGTTCAGTTTTTTAAATTGACACGTGCTGTTCACGGTAATATAATGCACAATAGTCTCTTATAAAACTAACCGGTTCTGTATTGACCGATAAGTCATAAAAGGTGATGATTCGATGAATGATAAAAAAATAAAAATTATGGAATCCGCCATAAAGCACTTCTCGAGAAAAGGGTATTTTTCCACATCGATGCAGGAGATTGCCGAAGACTGCCGCATTTCTAAAGGCTCTCTGTATAAATATTTTGATTCCAAGGAAGACCTGCTGATTCAATTGTTTGAGTACAATCATGGGAAAATGTTTGAAAGGGCAAGAAACATCCATTTAGACAACTCCTTGTCACCAAGTGAAGTGTTTATCAGAACCATTGTGATCGAACTGGAGGGAATGCTCGAAAATCGGGATTTTTTCAACGTGTTGTATAAGTCCCTCCCTAAAAAGGACGATGGTCAAATTTTAAGTCTGATGAAGCGCACGAGGATGGCCATGATCAAATGGCACAAAAATTTGCTCCTGAAGGCATATGCGGAACAAGCAGAGCCATTTATTTGGGATTTGACCATTGCCTTTCAAGGAATGGTCAAAGAGTTTATCCAGATGACTGTCCAAGAGCGGAAACCAGTCCAGTTGGAAAGAGTGGCAGAGTTTATCGTCCATGCCTTAGATGCAATGGTAGAAAAAAGGCTGGAAGAAAGTCCTGTCTTCACCCCGCATTTAATGAAAGAATATGAGGAATTTGATTTTGAAAATCAAACAATCGACAAAGCCTTTACAATTGATTCGTTAATATCTGAGTTAAAAGAAAAAATTGAGCAGCTTAATGTCCCGGAGGAGGAAAAACAGGAATTGGCAGAGGCGGTTGATTATCTTGCACATGAGAAAGAAGAGACGCAACCCCGGCCGTTTTTAATGAAATCACTGCTTCTCTTCCTCGAAAGACAAGAGGCATTACAAAGCATTGTCCACAAAATCGATAGATCGTTAAAAGTTAAGGAATAGGAGTGATTACATGGGAGAAGAAAACCCGGTTGTCGAAAATAGATTTCCAATTGTCGCCGTACTGATTGCAGGTGCGTTTGTCGCTATATTGAACCAAACTTTGATGGCTACTGCCATTCCTCATATTATGAGTGATTTTCAAATCTCCGAAAATACTGCTCAATGGTTAACAACCATTTTCATGCTGGTCAATGGGATCATGATTCCGATAACAGCCTTTTTAATTGAAACTTTCACCACAAGGAAATTGTTCCTTTCAGCCATGACCTTGTTTGCTGTCGGAACGTTGATATGCGGCATTGCTCCTTCCTTTTTTCTCTTAATGGTAGGGAGAGTCATACAAGCGGCTGGTGCAGGAATTATGCTGCCATTGATGATGACCGTATTTTTGACGATATTTCCGATTGAAAAACGGGGGGCTGCAATGGGAAACGTAGGACTTGTTATCTCATTTGCTCCGGCTATCGGGCCGACTTTATCCGGATGGATTGTAGAGACGTATCCTTGGAGGCTCATGTTTTTTATCATTTTGCCAATAGTTATTATCGATATCATCTTTGCATATTTTGCCCTTAAAAATGTGACAAGCAGAACGTTCCCGAAAGTGGATATCCTTTCCATACTCCTTTCTTCTTTAGGGTTCGGTGGACTATTGTATGGTTTCAGCAGTGCCGGGAACAGCGGGTGGGACAGTACCCAGGTGGTTGTCTCCCTGGCTGTAGGGGCAGTTTCGCTCACACTGTTCATCTTACGTCAGTTCAAACTGGAACAACCCATTTTGGAGTTCAGAGTGTTTAAGTACAAGACATTCACCATTACGACTGCTATAGGAATGATCGTTTTCATGGGGTTAATCGGGTCTGAAACGATTCTACCCATCTATATGCAGAATATGATGAACTACTCGGCTTTAGAGTCCGGGATTATGATTATGCCCGGGGCCCTGCTGATGGGTTTCATGTCTCCAATAACAGGAAGAATTTTCGATAAGGTGGGGGCCCGTTGGCTGGCGATAATCGGATTGACAATTATGACTGTGACAACGTTTCTATTCACCAATTTATCGACTGAAACATCGCTGGTCTACTTAACCGTCGTGTTTGGCATCAGGATGTTCGGTATGTCGATGGTTATGATGCCTGTCACCACTGCTGGATTGAACCAGCTTCCATTAAAATTGATTCCCCATGGCACGGCAATGAACAATACGATGCGACAAGTTGCAGCATCTATTGGAACAGCTATCCTGGTTACTGTCATGACAAGTGCAGCTCTTGATGCGGGTGAAAGTGCCACAGCTTCTGAATTGATTCACGGTGTGAATGTAGCGTTTTGGGTGGCAACTGTTTTATCCGTAGTTGGCCTGTTGTTATCCTTGTTCATCAAAGGAACGACACCTGCCCAGGAAAGAGCCGCACAAGCCGAAAACAGGGAAGCATGACTTAAAGGAAGAACTGGATAAACAGTCAAGGGTTATTTGCTGAATAAATCCCTCCGTTCTCTGCAACAATAAGGCAGATGAACGGAGGGATTTTTCTATGGGCAAAACTAAACAGAAAAAAATTAAATGGTGGCAGCTTTCTCTGATCGGTATTGGCTGTATTATCGGAACGGGTTATTTTCTAGGTTCAAGCATTGCGATTAAGCAAGGCGGACCTTCTGTATTGCTTGCATTTATCTTGGCTGCTGCCGGTACATATATCGTATTTGATTCATTGGCACGGTTGACTGCCGAGCATCCTGTTGAAGGCTCTTTCCGGACATATGCCAAAAAAGCCTTCGGTCATTGGGCCGGTTTCAGCAATGGCTGGGTGTACTGGTCTTCTGAAATGTTGATTATGGGCAGCCAGTTGACTGCCTTGGGAATCTTTTCACAGTTCTGGTTTCCTAATGTGCCACTATGGGTTCTGGCATGTATTTATGGAGGACTTGGGTTAATCGTCATTTTAACGGGTGTCAGCGGGTTTGAGAAGTTTGAAAACATCTTCGCAGTGGTGAAAGTCGCAGCAATTGTGATGTTTATCATTATTGCAGTCCTGGCAGTGACCGGAGTGTTGAATGGCCACAAAGAAGCTGCTTCTTTTTCTTTAGGTTACAGCGGATTTTTCCCAAATGGCTTGATTGGTTTTTGGACAGCATTAATCTTTGCTTTTTACGCATTTGGAGGAATAGAAGTGATGGGGATTATGGCAAATGAATTAAAAGAACCTAAGGAGGCACCCAAAGCAGGTAAAGTGATGCTCTTTTCCCTTGCCTTTGTTTACATCCTTTCGCTCGGCCTTGCTCTGTACTTAGTGCCTTGGGATCGTTTTTCTACCGATGAAAGCCCCTTTATACTGGCATTGGATAAATACCATATTTCATTTGTCCCCCACGTTTTCAATGGCGCTTTGATTATCGCCGGCTTTTCCACAATGGTAGCGTCTTTATTCGCGATTACGACGATACTTGTCAGCTTGTCCAAAGATGGAGATGCTCCCGCATTTTTTTCAAAGGTCAGCAAACGAAACATGCCATACCGGGCTCTCGGCATGACCACCTGCGGGCTTATCCTTTCGATTGTCGTTTCCTTGTTGCTGCCGGAGAAAATTTATGAGTATTTTACGACTGCAGCTGGGTTGATGCTTTTGTACACATGGCTGTTTATCCTTTTATCCTTCAGAAAGCTGATGGAGCCGTCGGGTGTACAAGCGGTTATTCGTTATATTGGTATATTTCTCATCTTATTGGCGGTAACCGGTACTTTGTTTCACAATACGAGCAGACCTGGCTTTTTTGTCAGCGTAGGTTTCCTTGCTGTCATCGGCCTGGTTACATTGGCAATGAGAAAGAAATGGAAAAAGCCTGATAATGAGGGCTCTCTCTTCCGCTGACATGGATTTATAAAGAACAGAGGGTGGTTGTCCGGTTCATCTCCTTGATTTTCAACATATAAAGAAGCAAGCCTCTTATTAGAGTGCTTGAAATCTTAATATGGTGGGAACCAGGAGGGGGTTGGATTATGTTCGAGAACTTTAATTACATCCAACTAATCAGCAATTTAGGTTTTCCGATAGCTATTACAATTTACTTGCTGCATCGCTTCGAAAAACGCATCAAAGAGCTAGAACGAGCAGTAACCGAATTGGTGAAAATCATCGAAAATCAACACCATCATCACGACTAATTCATCTTATTTAGAACGCATGACCTGCTAGTATAGATGCCAACGTTGTATTGGCGACTGGGTCGCATCATATTCGGTTAGGTATTGCCTTATCTCTTTGTGGAGTTTGAGGGGATGCAGAATTGCCTCAAACTATTCGAAGACCCATCTGGGCCTGACAGCCATCAGGAAAAAGGGGAAGCAGCTGCTTCCCCTTTTTTTGAAGAGGAGACGTGCAAGATAATTATGATGGTTTATTTACAATTCAGGATGGAACGTTGAACGGTTAAAAATGGAACAATGCCTGTAACGCCTGGTAACCGAAGTAAATTCCGAAACCCACCAAAGAAAGACCTGATAAAAAAGATATCCATACCAATGTCTTCTTTGTTAATAAATTCCGGAAACTGCTAGCGATCAGCGCCATCGTAATATCCCAGATGACAAGGCCGGTAATGACGGCACAACTGTATAAAATAAGGTGGAAGGTATCATACTGTGATGCTGTTTTTGCAAGTATTGACCCATAGATGCCGAGCCAGAACAGAATGGTCAATGGGTTGGACAGGGCGAGGAAGAATCCGGTGAAAAAGGTTTTTGTCAGGGATACCTGTTCATCACGGGATTGTTCTGTAGTTATATGCTTGGCCCCTGCCATGCTTTCCACGCCAGTGTACAAAAGGACAAAACAACCAAATGACCAAAGGAATGTTTTCATAAAGGATGTTTCCAGAAAATGGACTATGCCTAGATAGACGGTGATCATATACAAAATATCAGCAGTTACAGAACCAAGTCCGATCAGCCATGCATGGAGGAAGCCATTCTTTATACCCTTGTCCAGCTGAGCTGCATTGATTGGTCCTATTGGGGCTGCTAAAGAAAGTCCTAAAAAAACATAACTGAAAAATATCGCCAATTTATCCACTCCTCCTAGATATCTATGCAACCGACCGCAAAAGTTCCTGCCTGTTTGTGCCTGTAGGCTCTCCATAAACAGGCTTGTACATCATATGCGATGGGAAAGTGCGTTAGTACCATAATGGAGTATGGGGGAGTGACTGGTTTTATTCAACGGCGGAGTCTTTGTATCTGACAGGAACTGTATGAATAAAGGAAATTAAAAAAGCTCCCCAACGATTAGGTTGGAGAGCTTCCTGTTAATTCAGTGCAGGCGCAATGATTGTTGGGTTTCTTGCAGCAGTCTTAATAAATCGGAAGCTGCCTGCAATTTCCGCCTGTCATCCTCTGAGCAGCTATCTAATTCCCTGATGGCATTGGAAAGTTGTTGTTCTGCATAATTCAAGTGATTTTGAGACTCCGTGTAGCCGGCTGGGTTCGACTGGGCAAGTTCCACCCAATTGCGGGCTCTGTCCACAGCCTCCATTGCCTCTTGAATTTGGTGTTGTGTCAATGGTCTTGCCTCCTGCTCACTCAATGTGTTTCGTCGATATCCTCAGCCAGTGCTTCTTCATAGGCATTCATTAATTTGTCCATTTCCTCTTCCGATACATCCAGCAGGAATTCTTCATCATCTTCGTGTAGAATCCTTTTCATTTTCATATTTTCGCCAGAAGAATACAATACATATTCTTTGTTGTCCATCTCGATGACGGCATCTACATCATATAATTCCTCGTTACCGGCTTCATCTTCTATGATCAGGTTTTCGTAATCTTTCTCAGAATTGTTAGTTTCTGGTTGGTTTGGCTGCATGGGTTTCACCTCTCATACGTTTTTCTTAGCTTTTGTAAAGAACGTGTTTATTATGCAGGACAGATACGTCGGCCTCAGGATATTTACAGGATATTTACAGGAAAAGTTTGGAGAAAAAGTGTTTAAAATAAATGAGAATAAGGAAAATATACAAGTAGAATTCAAATTCGAAGGAGTGGTCTGAATGAGTGATGTACTTTTTACTTCCCAAGCGACAGCAAAAGGCGGCAGGAATGGAAGCGTGAAATCTGATGATGGTGTTATCGATTTAAACCTGGTCAACCCGGCGGAGGACTCTTCAAGCAAGGGTTCAAATCCGGAACAGCTTTTTGCAGCAGGTTACTCTGCATGTTTCGATGGCGCTTTGAACTTAGTGGCTGGCAAACAGAAAAAGGATATTGATTCTACAATTACAGCTGATGTTGACTTTATGAAAGACCCGGAAGACAACGGCTTCAAAATCGGCGTGACATTAAATGCCGAAATTAAAGGTGTTAGCCAGCAAGAGGCAGAGGAGCTGGTGGAAAAAGCGCACGAAGTATGTCCGTATTCCAAGGCGACCCGCGGAAATATTGAAGTTAAGCTGAATGCTAAAGCTGTTTAACAGGAAAAAAATGAAAAACCTTTCCGGACTAGGCCGGGAAGGTTTTTTTACGTTTATTTTTCCATTTTTTTAAGCATTTCTTTCAGTTCTGCTAATTCCTTTTGGACTTTGTCGAGCCTGACATCTGTCGGGTTAGGATGATCTGCTTTATTGGCTTCTTCCACATTATTGACAATCACCCCTACAAATAAGTTGAATATGACAAAGGTGCCAATCAAGATAAAAGTGACAAAATACCACCAGGAGGATGGATCTTCGGCGAGGATAGGACGCATGACTCCACTTGCCCATGATTCCAAGGTGACCACCTGGAAAAGGCTCAGCAAAGACTGATGCAATGTTCCGAAATATTCTGGAGCAATCGATGAATATAACATCGTGCCGATTACACCATATATGTAAAAGAAAATCGATAAAAGCAATAAAATGGTACCCATTGAAGGTATAGTCATCAAGAGTGCGTTGACCATTCTTCTCAAAGAAGGAATGACCGATACGGCTCTCAGCACCCTTAGAATACGAAGAATTCTCAATACTGTTACATAGTGGGCCCCTACTAACAAATGCCCTCCCGCCACAATGACAAAATCAAACACATTCCATGGTTCTTTGAAGAAGGTCTTTAGTGATCTGCTGCCAATCAGCCTGATAACGATTTCTATAGTGAACAGCCAGAGAAGAATCCGGTCTGCTGCATATAACCAGCTTGAATAATTGGCCATAACGGAAGAATAGGTTTCCAAGCCTATTAAAATAGCATTGATTAATATTAAGAAAATGACTGTGTTTGTGAACAGCTTATGATGGGATAGATTGTAAAAAGTTTCTTTTATAGTTTTCATTATGTAAGTGTAGCCTCCTTCTTTTAATATTTTACTAATACAATAATTGACTGTCACCTTTTGAGTATAGTTAACTTGAAAGAGATGTGAAAAAATTTGGGGAGGCTGCAAGGATGCATACTAATAAGCGAATTGTATTCATAGGGGACAGCATAACGGATTCCGGCAGAAGAGAAGATCAAGAAGGAATAGGGAATGGATATGTCCGATTGATCCGGGATTACTTTTTGACGGAGGAAGACGCTGAACATTTGGAAGTGGTCAATAAGGGAGTAAGCGGTGACAAAGTCACGGAGCTGGCTGTCCGATGGGAAGAAGATGTTATCAGTCAATCTCCGGATTATGTATCCGTATCAATCGGCATCAACGACGTGTGGCGGCAGCTGGATCACCCGGAAATGGAACCGGTATTGCCGGAACGCTTTGAACAAATTTACGTTGCATTATTAGAACAATTAAAAAAAGAAACGAAAGCTTTGCCGATTCTCATGGAACCTACCATTATTGAAGAAAATACGGACTCAGCAGGTAATCAGAAATTAAAGCCGTATGTGGAAATCGTACAAAGGCTCGCTGAGAAGTATGATGGAATCCTTGTGCCAACACATGCAGCATTTATATCCTTTTTGGAACACCAGAAGACATCAGCGTTGACGACAGATGGTGTCCATATGAATTCGGTCGGAGACATGCTGATGGCAAAAACATGGTTGCAGGCATGCAGAGAAAGTATGCTGGAGCATTAAAGGAGGAACAACATGTTTAAAATCAGGGAGGGTAAAATGGAGGATTTTAAGCAGATCCTGCCGATTTACCGAGAACAGCACCAACTGCGAGTTGACGAACAACCGGATTATTACAAAGAAACAGACACACCGATCACAGAGGAATATTTAACTCATGTACTGGAAGATGACCATACAAGGATGTATGTAGTTGAAAATGCCGGCAGTTTGGTTGCCTTCACAGTCTTCCATTATTTTTCTAATCAAGAGACTGTTTCCACTAAGGAGTATGTCACCGTCATGGTGGATGAGTTCTATGTAACAAAAGAAAACTTGCGAAAGGGCATCGACCAACATTTGTTTGAAAAGATAAAACGGTTTGCTGCCGGAAAAGGTGCAAAGGAAATCAAGATGGAAATACCGGTTTCCCGGGAGGAGACCATTGAATATTACGAAGAAAGACTTCGCTTGAAACCAAAAACGAAAACACTGTCATATCGTGTATAGCAAAGGGGAAGTAAGGGATGACTGGTAAAAAGAAAGTGCTCTTCATCGGAGCAGGACGCATGGCCCAGGCGATCATTGGTGGGCTTGTAAAGAAAGAAGAATTTTTCATATGGGCTGCCAATAACGGTAATCAAGAGAGACTGGAGTATGTCAGGGATACATATCAAATCGACATTACCCGTGATTGGGTCTATCAGATCGACAACATAGATATCGTTGTGCTGGCCATGCCGCCGGAATCTCATGACCAGATTTTGAAAGAGTTGTATCGATACGTTAATGGACAGCTTATCGTAACTGTCGCTGCCGGTATTGCGCCTTCCTATCTAGAAGACCGCCTTCCCGTTGGAACACCGACTGCCTGGATAATGCCGAATACTGCAGGGAAAATTGGCCAGTCCATGACCCTCTATGCTCCTGGCCGGTACGCAAAAGAACAACATCTTCACGTCATCGAGTCCCTGCTTGCGGGCATTGGGTTGTTCGAAAAAGTAACGGAAGAGCAAATACATCAATTGACCGCAATCACCGGAAGTGCGCCAGCTTTCATTTATAAGGTGGCTGAATCTTTAACAGAGATGGCAGCCGAAACAGGGATTTCGACTGCCCAGGCAAGAAAACTAGTCTCCCAGATGATATTCGGTTCAGCGGCAATGTTGAGAACAGGAGAAGATCCTGCCCAACTCACCGGAGAAGTTGCTACGCCAGGCGGATCTACTGCTGTTGGGCTTGAAGTGCTTAAGGATTATCACTTGGATGAAATGTTAAAGGAAGCAATCGAGGCTTGCCGTCAGAAGAGCCGGGACTAGTCGAAGTTACTCGTTTAAAACTTTTCTCCTGAATGACTTTCCTATAAGATGATAGAAAAGCCTTTCAGAGGCATCCTTTAATTTAGAGAAAGAGGGAAATGTTTGAGAACAATCCGGAATTTAATCATTATTCTGTCTATACTCGGTACTCTTGGTTATATTGTTGTTCACTTTGGTGCAGATTTCGTAGCGAATTTGACAATGGACAAAGTAAGAGAAGGCATGGACTTAAATTCAGAAGAACTGAATGGAACAAAGACGTTGGAAAAAAATCCAGAGCTGCAGGCTTTTCTTGCTGATGTACCAGAAATAGATCAAAGCAGCCTGCCGTTCGATACCAAAGAAGAAGCGGTGAAAAAATTAGCTCCGAAATTCAGCATCGGTGAATTGCAAGAGCTGCGGGAATATGCAGGGACATCCATGACAGAAGATCAACAAGAAGAACTGTTGAACAAGCTGAAGGAGAAGCTGACCAAACAAGAGATAGATGCAGTGAAAGTGATCCTCTATAAAGAACTCTATCAACAATAAGGAAGTGTGGGAATGAGCACTAGAAAAAAATGTGTGGAATGCGGATTGCCGTTTTCCATTCATGACAGAGGATATTTATACTTATACACAAAATCTTCAGCCGAGGATGCTATTGAATTTGCAGAAATTCCTTTTGAAGAGCTGGACTGGCACTTGGTCAGGGCCGGCTATTACAGCAAGGATCATTTAAAAGACTTGGTCCAGACCGTTCAACATAGGACAGAAACCGAGTGGCTTGCCTATACTGGAACAGAGGAACAGATAAAACAGCCAATGATACCGCTCGGCAAACTTGCACAGCGGCTGGAGAATGAACAAGTAGTGAATTTTATTGCAACGGGGCAGTTTGTCAATCATTTTCAGCCGATTGTTTCTTTATCTGATTACCATGTTTATGGATATGAATCTTTGCTTCGCAGTGGCGAAAGGGAAATCAATGTTTCACCCGTGCAGTTATTCGAAGTGGCGCAGAACACGGGGTTGAATTCTTTATTGGATCAGAAAGCCAGGGAAACCGCCATTAGGTCGAGAGTGAATAATATTCCACATGGAGTGAAAAGTTTTATTAATTTCCTGCCATCTACTATCTATAATCCGGCATTTTGTTTGAGGCACACTTTTTCAGTGGTAGAAAAGTATGATGTAGCACCGGACAATCTTGTTTTCGAAGTGGTGGAAACAGAGAAAATCAACAATATCCCTTTACTCAAGGATATACTTGATACGTATAAAGAATCCGGAGTGAAAGTTGCTCTGGATGATTTGGGGTCCGGATTTGCAACAGTGGAAATGCTGAAAACCTTGTCACCGGATTATGTGAAAATAGACCGTTCTTACGTTTCCTATTGCGATCAATCCAGAGAAAAACAACAGTTCCTTGAAGAAGTAATGAGAATCGCCCGTGGCATGGGAATCAGAGTGCTTGCGGAAGGTATTGAAAGAAAAGAGGAATTGGAATACTGCCAATCTATCCAAGTGGATTTGGCACAGGGTTACTACATAGGTAAGCCGGAGGCAGAACCTTTAAGAGAAATCCAGTTCAATTGAAAAATCCGGAAGACCCCGATATGAGGTCTTCCGGATTTTCTTTATGATGACTGGTCCGATACAACATGTTGATCTCTTCCTGCCCCTAATCCGAAACCGGCCATTACAAGGGAAACGATTAGAATTGTAAAGAGCGGTGCAGACCAATTTTGTGTGGCATCGTAAAGGTAACCGATCACGATGGGTCCGGTAGCAGCGAGCAGGTAGCCGAAGGATTGAGCCATACCCGACAATTCGGCGGCCTGCCTGTGGTTGGCAGAACGCATGCTGAGGAAAGCGAGGGCAAGGCTTATACTCGCTCCCAAGGCAAATCCGATCAAGGTGATAGAAAAGACCAAAAACGGCAAGGAATTTCCCAGTAATAAGCCACCGTAACCTGTAAGTGCAAAGCAACCTATAGCCAATATGATCCCTTGCTGATTCTTGAAGCGACCTGCAATAATAGGCGCCAGAAAGGTTGCCGGCAGACTTATGAACTGCATGTAGGAAAGCAGCCAACCCGCAGTTCCAATCGCGAGCCCAAAGTCATGCAATATTTCCGGAAGCCATGAAATCGTTACATAAAATAAAAAGGATTGGGTCCCCATGAATAATGTGACCTGCCATGCAAGCGGTGATTTGATCAAATCATTGCTGGAAGGTTTGAAAAAATGCTGTACGGTCTCAGGCTGTGTCCGGGAAGAGGGCAACAAATAGAGCCAGATCAGAATCCCGATTCCAACTAAGCCGGCCCAACTGAACAAGGACAATTGCCACCCTAAGTCCAAGTTGTTTGCCAACGGAACACTGAGCCCTGAAGCCAGGGCTGCGAATGTCGACATACAAGTAGAGTACACACTTGTCATCAAACCTACTTTATCAGGGAACTTCTCTTTGATGAGGCCTGGAAGCAAGACGTTGCAAATAGCAATACCCATCCCGATCATCGTCGTACCCATGTATAAAGTGAAGGTAAAGGCGATCGAACGGACGCTGATGCCGATGAGCAGAAAGACAAGCCCGAAGAGAAGTGCCCGTTCATTTCCCACTTTTCTGCTGATCGCAGGGGCAATCGGTGATATGAAAGCAAAGGCCAGCAACGGCAGGCTTGTGATCAATCCAGCGCTCCAATTTGAAAGTCCGATGGCATCACGGATCGTTCCGATTAACGGACCGACAGAAGTAATTGCGGGCCTCAAATTGAATGCGACAAAGATAATACCGATTATAAGTAATTTGTGATGATGTCTAACGAGAAAACTGGACATGTCGATATACTCCTGAATTAATTTGTTTGCGTTTCTATGTGGTAAAGTATAGCCCAACTATAGTAAGCTAGCAATGGAGAGGTAAGTGTTGATCAAACGTTTGTTTAACTTGCTCAGCCAATTTTACAGCAGATAAAACGGCAATTTTTTATTTCTAATTCCTAATAAATGGTTATAATAGAAGGTAAGAAGATAAGTGCAATCACAATGAGCAGCGTTCTATTTCCTCTTGGGGTTCAATAAAATAACAAGAAACAAGATTTATTTTAAAAAGGTTGTGTATGTGTGAAAAGCAATATAAAATCTGAAATTTTTTCGTGGTTAAAAACGATATCCATTGCCATTATTGTCGTATTAGTGTGCCGTAGTTTCCTTATTACACCATCGATTGTAGAAGGAGAATCCATGATGCCCACTCTACATGATGGGGATCGTATCATTTTAAGCAAAATCGGAAAAATAGAACGGTTTGACGAGATAGCTTTCCAGGCGCCGGATTCTAGTGATGCCTATGTGAAAAGAGTAATCGGGCTGCCAGGGGATACGATTGAAATGAGGGCAGATACTTTGCTGGTTAATGGTCAACCTATCCCGGAACCTTATCTAAAGGAATTTAAGGGAGAACTTGCAGAGGGTCAATACCTCACCAACAATTTCACCTTGAAAGAGATTACAGGGGAAACCGAAGTTCCGGAAGGCAAGTTGTTTGTGCTCGGAGACAATCGGTTAATTAGTAAGGATAGCAGATATTTCGGCTTCATTTCTCAAGAAAGTGTCATCGGCGATGTAAAATTGAGGATTTGGCCGATCGAGTCGATAGGTTTTCCGGAATAGAAATATAGGAGCTGCTACATGGTTTCATAAAACCATTAGCAGTTTTTTTTGTTTTTGCAACTTGAGATTGGAGCGGAGCAAAATGCGATTATGGCATGAATCACTTATAACAAGACTGCCAGACAGCAATTGCTCGGGCAGCACAGGGAATGCTGTGCTCTTAGGGGAAACGGCTGGGGGAAGCCGCATTCCACTGTGAACTATGTTTTTAACTACCCGCCTTATAAGCTGTTTCAGTATCATTTACTGATTATGGACGAAATGAAAAAGCGCGGCTACAATGTTGATCCAATGTGGTATGAACCGACCTATCGGGGTAAGGCTGTAGCAGCCATATGGTTTGGCTGAAATGGGGAAGCAGGCATCGGAACAGGAAGAAGGACGATTGTACAAAGAACAAGACGACAAGTATAAACAAGAATACATGGATAACTAAAGGAAAAAGGGATATATCTCGACGCTCAGTAACGCCGGTTAAGGGACTAAGGCTTTTTATGATAAATATCAGGGAATGAGAGACACTAAGGACAAACTAATAAAAAGCAGGGTGAAGAAATGGAATATAATCAGGGATACCTTCCAGGAGAAATTGTTTATGTAATTATCAGAAACCCCCATGTCCAAGGCGTGGCGAATGTGCAAGAAGCCGCTGTTGTCTCGAGTCCCGATCAGCCGGGAGATCTATCTTTATTTTTGTATGAAACATACTACCCATTGACAGAAGAGGTTGCCGTATACCGATCCGAAGAAGAGGCTGAACAGGCTTACCAGGCTGCATTCGGGACAGATGAGATTGAGGGTCTTCATGGTTAAACCGTTTGTACCGCAACTCGTTTATATAGAGCCGAGAGCCTTGGATTATCCACTTGCCCGTAAATTAAGGGACAAATTCGAGGATATGGGAATTGAAATAAGAGAAACCACTTCACATAACCAGGTCAGAAATCTGCCGGGGGATAATGATTTTCAAAAGTATAGAAATGCGAAATCAACCCTTGTTGTCGGTATCCGAAAAACACTGAAGTTCGATACCTCTAAACCTTCTGCCGAGTATGCCATTCCTTTTGCGACAGGCTGTATGGGCCACTGTCATTACTGTTATCTGCAAACCACGATGGGGAGCAAGCCATATATCCGTACTTATGTGAACACTGACGAGATATTCGAACAAGCGGAAAAATACATGAAAGAAAGAGCGCCTGAAATCACCCGTTTTGAGGCCTCTTGTACCTCTGATATCGTAGGGATCGATCATCTGACACATACACTCAAATCAGCAATTGAATATTTCGGAAAAACCGATCACGGCAGACTTCGGTTTGTTACAAAGTTTGCCCATGTCGATCATCTGTTGGATGCCGACCATAAAGGCAGGACGAGATTCCGCTTCAGCATTAATGATGATTATGTCATTAAGTATTTTGAGCCTGGCACGTCAAGGCTTCCGGAGCGGATCGAAGCTGCCGTGAAAGTGGCAGAAGCAGGGTATCCTCTAGGTTTTATTATTGCACCGATTTATCTGCATGAAGGATGGAAGAAAGGGTATGGGGAAATGCTGGAAAGGTTGGCAGAAGCACTGCCGCAGAAAGCAAAGCAGGATCTTACCTTTGAACTGATCCAGCACCGGTTCACACAACCGGCTAAGCGGGTGATTCAAAAAAATTATCCGATGTCCAAGCTGGAACTGGATGAATCCAAGCGTAAGTGGAAATGGGGCCGGTACGGCATAGGGAAATATGTGTACACGGATCCCGAACAGGAAGAAATGAAGGATACGTTGAAAGGGCATATCGGCAAACTTTTCCCAGACTCGAAGATAGAATACTTCACATGACGAAGATTTGACAGATCTTTGTATTCATGTTTTAGTAAAAGTAACTAAATAAAGGAAGTCCACTAGGGGCGCCAGATGGCTGAGATAAGGAGTAATCCTTGGTCCCTTTGAACCTGAAATGGTTAATACCAGCGTAGGAAAGTGGAGACGGGATAAGTTTCATTTTTGGTTATTTATGTATGTCGACAAACCGCTCCAGTTTTATCATGGAGCGGTTTTTTTGTATGTAAAAACCGGGCCAGTTTGAGCTGATTCCTGCATGTAAGTGGACTTCCTCCAATTGAGGAGGAATTAGATGACATTCACAGACGATTTAAGAAAAAGGGCAGACAACATTTATGAAGGGATTTTTCACCACCCCTTTATTAAAGGAATCGCGGAAGGAAATATTCCGAAAGAAGCTTTGATCCACTATGTGAAAGCAGATTATGAATATTTGAGTGCTTTCAATCGAGTTTATGGTATTGCCATTTCCAAATGTGCAGAGCGGGAGGATATGAGTTTTTTTCAAGAGCAGATTGGATTCGTCCTGAATAGTGAAATTCATCCCCATGAAAATTTCTGTGAGGTAGCAGGAGTCGATTACGATGATTTACAGGGAAATCCGCTCCCTCCGACAGCTGATCACTATGTCAGCCATATGATGAAAACAGCCATGGGAGGAAGCATTGGGGAATTGCTTGCGGCCCTGCTTCCATGTCCATGGACATATTTGGAAATCGGTCAGTATATCATGGAAAATCACCATCCGCAGGCTTCCCACCCTTTTCATGAATGGATCACCTTTTATGCGCAAGGCGAGATAAGAGGTGTCACAGCAGAAATCAGGCGTAAACTCGACAGATGGGCTGAGACGGCAAGTAGCACAGATAAAGAAAAGGCAGCAACTGCTTTCATTAAGAGCTGCCAGCTTGAGTACAAATTCTGGGACATGGCTTATGAAGAGGAAGAATGGCCTTTTGCCTTTGAATTAAGTCAAATCGGGGAGGGGATCAAATGACGGCGATAGCAAGTGCTTTGACTATAGCCGGCACGGATCCCACCGGCGGTGCAGGAATCCAGGCCGATTTGAAAAGTTTTCAGGAGAGAGAAGTGTACGGGATGAGTGTCGTGACATCAGTAGTCGCCCAAAATACCCTTGGAGTGGAAGATGTTTATCATTTGCCAATCTCTTTTCTGGAAAAACAACTTCATGCCGTATTGAATGATATTGAGCCCCAGGCTGTCAAGACAGGTATGATTGCAAAGAAAGAAATGATGGAACTGATTGCATCGGAAATCAGCAGGCATTCAGTCCCCTATGTAATCGACCCAGTGATGGTGGCTAAAAGCGGTCACTCGCTAATGGAAGACGAATCAAAAAAAGTGATCAGGGACCAGCTTGTCCCTTTGGCAGCCGTTGTTACTCCGAATGTGCCAGAAGCAGAGATATTGGTAGGTTTCGAGATTCATAATAAACAAGATTCTGAAAGGGCGGCCAAACGAATAGTTAGTGAACTGGGAGCCACAGCTGCCGTAGTGAAAGGCGGTCACTTGGAAGGCGAAGCTTTGGACGTTTTATATGATGGCAGCGATTATTATTACTTTGCGTCATCGCGGACAGAAACCAAGCATACACACGGGACGGGCTGCACTTTTTCCGCCGTTATAACAGCAGAATTGGCCAAAGGCAGGAGTATTGCCGATGCCGTTGCGACTGCCAAAGCATTTATCACAGATGCTATCAGCTATTCTCTCGAAATAGGTAAAGGGAATGGCCCGACTAACCATTGGGGCTACCGGATCAAAGGGGTTCCTGCTCATTTAGGAGGGATGAATCGTGAACGGAATTACTAATTTATTGATCAAATTAAGGGAAGAAAAGCCATTGATCCATAATATCACTAACAATGTAGTGATTAATTTTACTGCCAACGGATTGCTGGCTTTGGGAGCCTCACCGGTGATGGCCAATGCCGGGGAGGAGGCGGCCGATATGGCTGGAGTAGCCGATGCTCTAATTCTCAATATCGGCACACTTACGAGTCCACAAGTAGAAGCCATGATTCTTGCAGGGAAAGCGGCCAATCAAAAAGGTATTCCTGTAGTGTTTGATCCAGTAGGAGTGGGGGCGACACCTTACCGTAACCAATCGGCCAAACGGATTCTGGATGAGGTCGAAGTATCGATCATCAGAGGTAATGCCGGGGAGATAGCGTTCCTTGCCGGAGTTGATACACAAATGAAAGGAGTGGATTCTGCTTTTGCGGGCAATAATCGGGCCATTGCCATTAAGGCCGCTGACAATCTCGGGATTCCCGTTATTGTCACTGGAGCAGAAGATATCATCACGGATGGGGTAAAAGGATTTACTGTGAGTAATGGAAATCCACTTCTAACCAAAGTTACCGGTGCAGGCTGTTTGTTAAGCTCTGTTGTCGGTGCTTTCTTGGCTGTTGGGGAAGACAGTCTGGAAGCTGCGGCTGCGGCAGTGAGTGCGTACGGGGTTGCTGCAGAAATAGCTGTAGCCGATGGTAACGGTCCGGGTACCTTCCAACCTGCATTCCTGGATAGTCTTTATTTGATCACGGAAAAGATATTAGAGAAAAAAGCAACCATCAATGAATGGATAGAAAGCGAGATTGTGCATGAATAAAAATATGCTGCGTAATTACTTCATCATGGGTACAAACAATTGTACCGGTGATCCGCTGATTGTACTGGAAAAGGCATTGCGAGGCGGCATTACCGCTTTTCAGTTTCGGGAAAAAGGACCCGGGGCCAAAATGGGGGAGGAAAAAAAGTCTCTTGCTGCTGATATGAAACAACTATGTAATCGATATGGGGTGCCGTTCTTTGTCAATGATGATGTCTCTTTGGCCTTGGAAGTAAAGGCTGATGGGGTCCATATAGGACAGGAGGATGAACCGATCACCTCTGTAAAGAAATATTGCCAGGAAGATTTTATCATCGGAGTTTCTGCTACCAATGTTAAGGAGGCAAGACAGGCCGTTGCTGATGGTGCGGATTATATAGGAGCAGGCCCCGTATTTGCTACGAAAACAAAGACAGATGCCAAAACCCCGATTGGGTTGGAAGGGATAAAGGAAATAAGCCGGCTCGCTGGCGGTACCCCTGTAGTAGCGATTGGAGGCATCAATGCTTCCAATGCCAAAGCCATCATGGATTCAGGTGCAGCCGGGATTTCAATTATTTCCGCGATCAGCCAGGCAGATGAACCAGAAAGTGCCGCCCGGGAATTAAGCAGTCTGACAGAGTTTTAAAAAGAATATAGTGAAAAAAACTAGAGAGATGCGGCCTCTCTAGTTTTTTATGTTTCTATCAAGTTGGCGGTAAGTTGTTTGGTTAGTGTAAGAGTGGGGAAGTACATATGCTAGAAAGGATTTGACCGATCGTATCAAATTTGACAGAGGTGAGTTTGTGAAGAAGGTATCTATTGTTTTTTGGAATGCAATCGTGATTTGTCTCGGAATTGTTCTATGGGGAGCAGTTGCCCCGGGAAATTTAGAAAAGGTATCGGCAAGTGTTACCGCTTTTATTTCTGAAGTGTTTGGCTGGTATTATTTGTTGATTGTTATGTTAATGCTCGCTTTTTGTGTCTATTTAATATTTTCACGGTTCGGGAAAATCAAGTTAGGCAAGGAGCACGATACACACCGGATTTCAGCCTTCCGACTTGGTTTGCCATGTTATTCAGTGCAGGGATGGGGATGGGAATGGTTTTCTGGACAACAGCAGAGCCAGTCTCCCATGCTTTTAAAAGCACGCCTGGTGCAGAGCCTGGGTCAGACCAAGCGATCCGTGACTCCTTGCAGTATTCTTTTTTCCATTGGGGTGTACATGCTTGGGCAGTGTACGGAATTGTAGCACTCGTTCTTGCCTACTTCAAGTTCCATAGAGGTGCGCCAGGTTTAGTGAGTGCCACTCTGGTTCCGCTTTTCGGGGAAAACAGCATGAGAGGCGTTCCCGGTAAATTAATTGATACACTAGCAGTTATCGCTACAGTAGTGGGGGTGGCGGCCACATTGGGATTTGGTTCTGCTCAGATTAACGGTGGAATTTCCTATTTGTTCGGTGTACCTGCCACTTTCACTATCCAACTTCTCATCTTGATTATAGCCACATTGTTGTTTGTTTTTTCGGCATGGACTGGAGTCGGCCGAGGAATCAAATATTTAAGCAATATCAACATGGGGTTGGCATTTATATTGCTGTTGGCTTTGTTCATCGTTGGGCCTACCCTTTATATCCTCAATATGTTTACGACGACCCTGGGCGGGTATATCGCCAATTTCTTTGATATGAGCTTCCGCTTGGCGCCTTTGAATGAGCAAAATCGGACATGGATTGATAATTGGACGATATTTTATTGGGCATGGTGGATTTCGTGGGCTCCTTTTGTCGGCATTTTCATTGCCAGAATTTCAAAGGGCAGAACAATTAAGGAGTTCATGCTCGGGGTCCTCGTTGTTCCGTCATTGGTATGCTTCATCTTCTTTGCGGTTTTCGGTGTATCCGCATTGAATCTTGAACAAAACGGTATTGCAGAAATCTCCAGCTTGTCATTGGAAACAGCAACATTCGGTGTTTTGCAGAATTATCCTTGGGGCGCCGTCCTGTCCATACTTACCATCTTTGTCATTGCGATCTTTTTCATCACATCGGCGGATTCGGCCACTTTTGTCTTAGGTATGTTGAGTACATCCGGTTCTCTAAATCCCTCTAATACCATCAAAATTGTTTGGGGTCTGACCCAGTCAGCCATGGCTGCTATTGTCGTGTATTTCGGAGGGACACAGGGGCTTCAGAATGTATTGATCATTGCGGCCCTGCCGTTTTCAGTTGTTATATTGTTGATGGGTTTATCATTTTATAAGGCTGCCAGGAAAGAAGTTAAGTCTACTAAAACAATAGAGAAGAAAAGAGGGAGAAGAGACCGAAGAGACCGCGAAAGTACAGCTATCCATTAAATACAAGAAAATCTTTCTGTTTTTTTTCGGTCATGATACCGTGCTATAATACTAACAGTAGCGTTCAGTTAAGGAGGTTGTTCAATTGAGACTTGAAGATAAAAAGGTTATCGCTTTAGTATCAGACGATTTTGAAGACCTTGAGCTTTGGTATCCGATCCTTCGTTTGCAGGAGGAAGGAGCAACAGTTCATTTGGTGGGAGAAAAAGCGGGTGAAAAATATATTGGAAAATATGGCGTTCCGGCAGTTTCCGATTACGCTTTTACAGACGTGAAAGCGGAGGATTATGACGCAATCCTTGTTCCTGGGGGATGGGCTCCAGATAAATTAAGAAGGTATCCGGAAGTGCTGGAGATGCTTCGTCATATGGATCATTTTGAGAAGCCGATCGGACAGATTTGCCATGCTGGATGGGTGTTGATTTCAGCCGATATTGTACGTGGGCGTAATGTTACCAGCACACCAGGGATCAAGGATGACATGACAAACGCAGGAGCCAATTGGAAGGACGTTCCAGTCATTGTCGACGGCCATATCGTCTCAAGCCGCCGACCACCTGACCTCCCGCCGTATATGAAAGAATTTGCTGACTTGCTGGCAGAATCCTAATCAAAAAAACAGCGGCCCGGATTACATTCCGTCCCGCTGTTTTTTTAGTGATAAATCATAAACTACGGATACAAACATTCATGATTACATAGTAAGTGAAATGGGCACACAGAGAAGGAAAGGAGTGTTGTGATGATGGATATTGTGTTATGGATATTAATAATTGTTTGTTTTGCATTAAGCTTTGCCGGGATTATATTTCCGTTAATCCCCTCTCCGCTCGTGTTATGGATCGGCTTCTTGCTGTACTTCTTTTTCCTTAACGTCGATGAATTATCATGGGTTTTTTGGCTGGGGATGATCTTTTTGACCGTCATATTGATTGTTTCCGATATTATCGCCAACAGTTATTTTGTGAAAAAATACGGAGGTTCCAAATGGGGAGAGAGAGTAGCTGCAGTAGCAGTGATCGTGGGTTCTTTCATCGTGCCGCCGTTCGGTATAATCATTGTGCCGTTTATAGCAGTGTTTGCAACAGAGATGATTCAGCAAAGGACTATGCAGGAATCCATAAGAGCTTCCATTGGTTCCTTGATTGGATTTCTCGGGGGAGCCTTTGCCAAAGTTGTCCTTCAGTTAATCATGATAATATGGTTTTTTCTTGATGTTTACTTGTAGGAACGGGAGGTCTTACCCTCCCCTCCCAACTCCGGATTCGTTTTTATCTTAGATAGGAACGTTGGAGTTTGTAGTCCAATACGTAATTTCCGAATGGGATAAAAGCTACTAATACGGAGCTGAAAACCCATTTAAATGCCCAACGGATTTTAAATGTCAGAAATGCAATCATCAATATGTACAGAACGAAAAAGAATCCATGCAGGGAGCCGACAACGGTCACAACTTCAGGCAAATCAGCCATATACTTCAATGGCATGGCAATAAAAAGCAGAACGATCAGAGACGTACCTTCAATGATGCCCAGCAGTCTGAACAAGCGTAAAGAATTTGGTTGCATATTCATTCCTCCATTCAGTTGTCTTTCTATTCAATAGTATAATGCATAACAAGATGCTACACTATACTTCGGAGAGAAGTTCCTCACTTAATCAAGCAATAAATCAACTGTGAAAAGGGAGCGTAATATAATGGTTTTACCAAGAGTCCTGACAATTGCGGGTTCAGCTGCACAAGGTAGTGCGGGCATTCAAGCCGATTTGAAAACATTCCAGGAAAGGGATGTTTACGGAATGGCAGTAGTGACCGCGATAGTGGCAAAAAACCCTGTCACAGAAAGCAGCATTTTCACCAGCGATTTAGAAGCAGTGGAAGCTCAATTTCATGCCGCAAATGAAAGTGTAGGTTTTGATGCTGTCAAAACAGGAATGCTGTTTACAAAGGAAATCATCGAAAAGACAGCAGAGTTGTTATCAAACCACACGCCCCCGCAACTGGTAGTAGACCCAGTCATGATCGGAAAAATGGGGTCCCAATTATTAAGGGATGATGCGATCGAAGCAATGAAGGAACGCATTTTTCCGCTGGCATCGTTGATTACCCCCAATCTTCATGAAGCAGAGAAAATTCTGGACATGGGAAACATAAACACGCTGCAAGCGATGAAAGAGGCTGCTAAAGAGCTTCATGAATTCGGACCTGATTATGTTCTTGTAAAAGGGGGAGCCCTTAAAGACTCAGCAGTCGATGTATTGTACGATGGGAAAGACTTCATGGAGCTCCCACAGGAACGGATTGACACTATTCATACCAGTGGAGCGGGATGCAGCTATTCCGCCGCAATTGCCGCCGAACTAGCCAAAGGACAGACAATGGAACAAGCAGTCACCCTGGCGAAAGCATATGTGACCTACGCCATAAAACATGCCTTGTCATTTGGAAGAGGAATAGGCTCAACCTATCATGCAGCATACCGGAAATACGCCGACAAGCATGACCAATGACATTTGGCAGCAAATCTTTTCTATAAGACTACCTATCCGTAAAAAACATACACTGCGACATACTCCAGTGTAGCTTCCTCCCATCCTTTTCGGAATGAGTGCTGAGCCGGCGCTGCGGAAAAATACTCGCTTTCCGTGGGGAACGCTTCAGCCAGGGTACTACTTGGGTGGGCTCCTTTGCTCCCTTGGGACTGCGGTTACTCGTCCCACCGAAAACCTTTGCGTCGAGGAAGCTTACTACGAAGCGATACTAGAAGACGCAGACGCATCACTGCGGGGTCTTCAGACTGTTCCTTTCCCACTGGACTTTGAAAAGACCTCCGTGAACTTACACCGCACGCAGAAAATCGAACTTAATTTTCAAGGAGTCTCGCATTTTTCCTCCGCTTTGGATAGAACTTCTGAACAAGTGGGAAGTGGTCCTAAATTTGTTTAACATGGGATACTCCCTAACCAAAATTCAGAAAAAATCTAACAGCGGAGGCAGAACACGCAGACTCCTCGAAAATACAAATCGATTTTCTTCGTGCGAGGTATTGCTGACGAAGCCTTCCTTATCCTGTGGGAACAGCGAAAGGTCTTCGATGGGGCGAGTAACCGCAGTCCCACGAGTCCGAAGACCCCGCAAGAAGCGCTTTGAAGTGACCCCGAAAAGTTGGACAGATTTTGGTTAAGCGGCTTGTTGGTATAGAGTTCGATATTCGATCGGACTCTTGCCTTTTAATTTGGTCTTTATCCGTTTTTGATTATAGTAATCCATGTATTCTTCCAGTTCCTTTTTAAATTGCTCGATGCTTTCGAATTCATTTAAGTAAAGAAATTCAGATTTCATAATGCCAAAGAAATTCTCGATAACGGCGTTGTCATAACAGTTTCCTTTTCGTGACATACTCTGTGTGATGCCTCGCTCCTTTAAAGCATCGCGGTACTGTTTCATTTGGTAATGCCAGCCTTGATCCGAGTGGATCAATAGTTCATCCCTATCCTTCAAGCGTTCAAAAGATTTTTCTAACATCTCTGAGACTAGGGAGTAAGTTGGACGTGAACCAATGGTGTAGGTGATAATTTCGCCATTGAATAAATCCAGAACGGGAGATAGGTAAAGTTTCTCTCCTAGTAATTTAAATTCTGTAATATCGGTAACCCATTTCTCATTTGGTTTGTCTGCTTGGAAGTTCCGTTCCAGGATATTTGGAGCGGTTTTGCCAACTTTGCCTTTGTATGATCGGTACTTCTTCATGCGGACGATGCTTTTCAAACCTAACTCTTTCATTAATCGCTGCACTTTTTTGTGGTTCACCTTATGTCCTTTATTTTCTAACTCATCTTGAATACGGCGATAGCCATAACGCCCTTTATGTTCATGATAAATGGACTGAATCAACGTTTTTAATTCGGCATCTTTGTCAGGGCAGTCAAATGTGCTCACCCAGTAATAATACGTACTGCGAGGGATATCTGCCAGCTTTAAAAGTTCTTTCACCGAGAATTCGCCCCTTAGTTCATAGACTACTTTCGCTTTGTCTTGTTTGGTGATTTTTCCTTGTTTTGAACTAAGGCTCTCAACTTTTTTAAATAGGCATTCTCCATACGCAAATATTCCAGTTCTTTCTGCATTTCCTCTACAGAGTGCTTATCTGATTGGTCATTCTTGGAATTTTTCTTTTGGGAAGTCATACGGGAATTCCCCTTTCCGGTTGGTTTAAGGGCATCGAATCCGCCAGTCTCCCACTTTTTCTTCCACCTCCGGACCATGGAAGAGTCCGGAATATGGAAGAGCGCCGATGCCTCTCGAATTGAATAATTTTTCTCTTCGATAAACTGAATTACTTTCAGTTTAAAGGCAGGCGTGTAGTTTGTATAGGGAAATAGAAAAGCAGTATCTCCATGGTATTCGTATAATTTGACCCAATAACGTAAGGAAGAGTTATCAATCCCCAATTCTTTCGCTAGGTCCCGGTAGCTAATCCTTTCGTTTAGATAACGCTGCACAGCAAAATGTTTTTCCAACACGGAAAACTTTCTCATTTAGGTACCTCCTATTGTCAGATGATGTGTCCAACAATAGGGGTGCAGTGCACCTTTTTGCTGATGAGGAGGCTGAGGCCGTGCCCGCGGAAAGCGAAGTGTTCTGCCGTAGCGAGTACATAAGATTAACTAAAATCAGAACAAGAATAAGCTTCAAAGAATAGAATTGTCACTAGTTCGTAGTTTGTCTCAACTGTAAACCGAAGGACACTGTATTTAAATGGGTTTTGTTAAAGAAATGATTTGGCGATGAAACTTTTACATATTTATCACGTAAAGTAAGAATGGGAGTTCACCGAAAGCAGGTAGCGGATGAAAGTTACAGGGAAAAGAAGAAAGAGGCCTGTTTTTTTGAGCCTTTGACGAGAAAGAATTGTTTAGGAAGGGAGATGGAATGAATGAAAAGAACCGTAGAAATTGTGTTGACAGTGATAGGATCACTCATGTTTTTATTGTTCACAGCTATGGGAGCAGTGCTGATCGGGCTGAAGGACAATGCAGAATTAAAACAGTTGATGGAAGATGCAGCAGCACAGGAGCCAGAATTATCAGTCGGTGATCTCGATACAATGATTGAGATGATGACAAGTGGAGGATGGTTTCTAGTTATTAGCTCCATCATAGCAATCATCATCGGAATTATATGTGCTTTTCTGATGAAAGGTAACAAGAAACCGAAACTGGCAGGAATTATCCTGATTGTGGTTGGGATAGCCATGGGAATCATCATTTTGTTAATCGGATTTATAGGCGGGATTTTCTACCTGATTGCCGGAATAATGTGTCTCGTCCGAAAACCGAAACCGGAAACGGTCTAGCAACTAGCTTGAAAATATAACTGAAAAAAAAGCGTGGAGCCTGCCTCCACGCTTTTTTTAGTCTAGTATCGATATAAATCCGGACGTCGATCGGTAAAAACAGGGATAGCCGATCTAGTCTTATCGACATCCGCCAAGTCAATTTCTCCATATAGGATTGTTTCGCTGTTATCAGCTTCTTCGATCATTTCCCCCCAAGGCCCTACAATAAGGGATCTGCCTCCAAACTTGTTGGCAGGATCTTCTCCTGTCCTGTTGCAGCCTATAACGAAACACTGATTTTCGATGGCCCTGCTAACTAAAAGAGCTCTCCAATGGTCGATTCTCGGTTCCGGCCACTCAGCTACAACGAACAGCATTTTCGTGTTGGCGAGCATGTGGGTGCGTATCCATTCTGGAAATCTAATGTCATAACAGATAACCCCGGCACTCGGGATTCCTTCAAGTGAAAAGAGGCCATCATCGCTTCCTTCTATTAAATACTTTTCTTCTTTCATAAGTCGAAATAAGTGTACCTTGTTGTAATCCTTTACCAACATGCCCTGTCTATTGATGACGAATAGAGTGTTGGTAACACCTTCAGGACCCTTCTTGGCAATAGAGCCGCCCACAATATTAATTTGGTATTGTTTGGCCAGCTTACTGATCAAATCGATAGATTCGTTTGCTTGATCAGCAATCTCGTCTATTCTAGATAGGTCATATCCGGTCGTCCACAGTTCTGGAAGGACGATAATATCTACCTTTTTCCTTGCTGCCTCCCGAACTTTTTCAATAACTTTTTCCTTATTCCTGGCCGGTTGTCCGAAGGTGATGTCCATTTGAATTAAGGCGATCCGAATCTTCAATGAAATCTCTCCCTTATGAATGAAAATGTGTTTATAAGTATGAAGGATAAATGTATAAAATACAATCGTTGGCCCGGGAACAGGATTTGCTCAAAATGGGCGGTAGGCGGCAATCACACCTGCAGAAGTCCATCATACGTTATTGTAGTAAAAAAATTTAAAAAATTAATCATTTCCGCTTGAATTAATATACCTATTAGTGCATAATAATTCATACGAAATCAAAAACAATTAATCTACTAAACATATAAAAAAGTTGAAGGGGAGATTGACATGAAAAAAGAAAAAATCGTCTTAGCATACTCTGGAGGGCTTGATACTTCTGTTGCGGTCAAATGGCTTCAAGATAAATATAATTATGATGTCATCGCAGTTGCCCTTGATGTTGGTGAAGGAAAAGACCTTGAATTTGTAAAGAATAAAGCGCTGGATGTCGGAGCGATAAAATCTTATGTTATTGATGCGAAATCACTCTTTGCAAATGAATATGTACTGCCCGCATTGAAATCGAATTTATTGTATGAAGGAAAATACCCGTTGATTTCCGCTTTGTCCCGTCCGTTAATCTCCAAGATTCTTGTCGACATTGCTGACAAAGAAGGGGCGGTAGCGGTTGCTCATGGTTGTACTGGGAAAGGGAATGACCAAGTGAGATTTGATGTAGCTTTCACTGCATTGAATCCTGACTTGAAAATCGTGGCTCCTGTTCGTGAGTGGGCGATGTCAAGGGACGAAGAAATCGCCTATGCCCAGGAGAATGGCATTCCGGTTCCTGTCGATGTCGACAACCCTTATAGTGTGGACCAGAACCTGTGGGGCCGCAGTAACGAATGCGGGATTTTGGAAGATCCATGGGTTGAAGCTCCAAAAGAAGCATATGATTTAACTACAGATCCCGTGGATGCACCTGACAAACCTGAAATCATCCAAATAACATTCGAACAAGGAAAGCCGGTGTCTTTGGATGGGGAATCTCTTCCGTTGGATCAGTTAATCTTGAAATTGAACGAAGTGGCTGGAAAGCATGGAGTGGGACGGATCGACCATGTGGAGAACCGGCTGGTCGGTATTAAATCACGGGAGATTTATGAAGCCCCGGCTGCTTTGACACTGATCGCAGCACATCAGGAGTTGGAGGCATTGACATTACCGAGGGAAGTAGCGCAGTTCAAGCCGACTATTGAGCAAAAGCTTGCCCAAACGGTATATGACGGTTTATGGTATTCTCCATTGACTGAAGCTCTTAAAGCATTTATCGAACAAACACAGGAATATGTGTCCGGCACAGTGAAAGTCAAGTTATATAAAGGGCATGCACAAGTGGTTGGACGGGAATCTGCCCAGTCTCTTTACGACTTCGATTTGGCCACGTATAAGCCGGATGATGCTTTTGATCATGAAGCAGCGCAAGGGTTTATCAAGTTATGGGGACTACCGACACAAGTGCACGCTTCTGTAAACCAGACCCATGCCCAAAAAGACAAGTCAATCGAAAAAGCAGCTGTCGATGTAAAGGAAGCTGTTAAGCAATGAAACTATGGGGCGGACGTTTCACGAAACCAACAAATGAGTTAGTAGATGAATATACCGCATCAATAAATTTTGATAAAACATTGGCACAACATGATATCCAGGGAAGTCTCGCCCATGTCGACATGCTGAAAGTTTGTGGGATCATTTCCGAAAGTGACGCTAATACAATTGCGGATGGCCTCAAGGTAGTAGCCGGAAAAATTGCTAAAGGAGAAGCCGAACTAACCGAGGAAAATGAGGACATTCATATGAATGTAGAGAAACTATTGATAGAAGAAGTCGGCCCTGTCGGCGGGAAACTTCATACTGGCAGAAGCCGAAACGATCAGGTTGCATTGGATATGCGTTTATATTTAAGAGAAGCTCTGGTGCAACTAAGCCAACAGCTGGTGAGCGTCCAAAAATCCCTCTACCAGCAGGCAGAGGCGAATCTGGAGACAGTTCTCCCTGGCTACACACATTTACAGCGGGCACAACCTGTTTTGTTTGCACATCACATGATGGCATATGTATTCATGTTCCAACGAGATATCGAAAGACTTTCCGACAGTTGGAAACGGGTGAACCTGTCCCCGCTCGGGGCGGGTGCGCTCGCTGGCACGACTTTTCCGATTGACCGAGAGTATGTAGCGGATAAACTTAACTTTGCCGGAGTCTGCGAGAACAGCCTTGATGCTGTGAGCGATCGCGATTTTGTAGTGGAATTTTTGGCGAATGCTTCGTTGGTATCCACCCATTTATCGCGACTATGTGAAGAGCTTGTACAGTGGTCCAGCGCGGAATTTAATTTTGTGGAGCTCGACGATGCGTTTTGTACAGGAAGCAGTATGATGCCACAAAAGAAAAATCCTGACGTCGCTGAACTTGTAAGGGGTAAAACCGGTAGAGTTTATGGCCATTTGATCGGAATGCTGACAACATTGAAGGGCCTTCCGCTTGCATATAACAAAGACATGCAGGAAGACAAAGAGGGAATGTTCGATACGGTAGAAACTTTGAAAGGTGCATTGGGATTGTTCGCGCCAATGATTGAATCCATGCATGTTAAGAAAGAAAACATGTACCAAGCAGTCATCCAAGATTTTTCGAATGCTACCGACTTGGCTGATTACTTGGTAGGTAAGGATATGCCTTTCCGGGAATCACATGCAGTTGTCGGGCAGGTAGTATTATATTGTATCAACAATGGTAAATATTTACTGGACTTATCAATGGATGAATTTCACCAGTTCTCCGAGTTGGTCGGTGAAGATATATATGACGCACTTTCTCCTGAAGCAGTGGTGAATGCCCGGGATGTAACAGGAGGAACTGCTAAAAATAGAGTCGAGCAACAAATGGATAATGCTACTAAACTAATAAAGATCAGTGAAAAGTGGATTCATGACCATCAAACATTGATTGAAGTGGATTTTTAATCGAATTACTCTTTATATTTTAAACATCGAGGGCGCTGACTGACCCGGCGCTCTCCTATTTTTAAAAGCGATGAATATTTATAACTTTTTATACATTAATATTAATGCTTGGCCCAGAGGAGTGAAGACATTGGATGAAAAAACAGGCTACCTCGTCTTGAGCACGGGGGATGTATTGGAAGGGAAATGGCTTGGCGAGGTCAAAGCCACAGAAGGAGAATTGGTATTTAATACGGCGATGACTGGATACCAGGAAGTGATGACAGATCCGTCATATGCCGGACAGATTGTTACGATGACCTATCCTCTGATCGGAAACTATGGTTTTAATGAAAAAGATAAGGAAAGCTTCAAGCCCTCTTTATCCGGTTTGATTATCTCGCACCCTTGTCATACACCGGAACACTATCAATCTAGTTTTACTTTGACTGATATGGTAGACAAATATAACATTCCTACTCTATACGGAATAGATACAAGGGCACTGACGCGAATAATCCGCGAACATGGAGAAGTTTACGGGAAACTTTCCTCTCGCAAGGATGATGTCCCGGAAAATGCAATGGTAGATCCGGACATTGTCCATAAGGTTTCGGTAAGTAAAATCACACCTATCACATCAAAAGTTAATTTTGCCTATCAGAGCATAAACAAACCTCATGTGGTTGTTTTTGACTATGGCTATAAACATTCCATCACCCATACGCTGGTAGAATTGGGGTGTGACGTAACCGTTGTTCCTTATAATACAAAACCAGATAAAATCCACAGCCTCGCACCGGACGGAATTGTCTTATCAAACGGTCCTGGAGATCCTCAGTACTTGGACTATCTTGCACAAGACATCAGAGAGTTGACAGAAACGTATCCTACCCTTGGAATTTGTCTCGGCCATCAGCTTGTGGCTCTTGCATATGGAGCTAAAACAAAACGTCTTCCATATGGCCACCGGGGCAGCAATCATCCGGTAAAAGAATTGAAGTCTGGCAAAGTATGGGTCACTTCTCAAAACCATGGATATGTGGTGGATACTGATTCTGTTGAGACAAAAGACTGGGAAGTTTCCCATATCAATGTAAATGACCGATCTGTCGAAGGCCTTGTTCATCGCAGCTTGCCTGTAATGACTGTCCAATTTCATCCGGAGGCTCATCCGGGTCCTATCGATACCTTCAGTGTGTTCCAGGAATTCGTCGATAAGATACCAGACAAGGGAGAGAAACAACATGCCTAAATTATCCCACATCAAAAAAGTCCTAGTCATCGGATCTGGACCCATCGTAATCGGTCAGGCAGCTGAGTTCGACTATGCTGGAACCCAGGCATGCCTCGCTTTGAAGGAAGAAGGAGTGGAGGTTGTTTTAGTCAACAACAATCCGGCTACCATCATGACCGATCAGAACATTGCAGACAAAGTGTACATGGAACCTTTGACCTTGGAAACGCTGACGGAAATTATCGAATTGGAGAAGCCGGATGGCCTCCTTCCAACTCTCGGAGGACAGACTGGTCTGAATCTTGCTGTTTCCTTGTCCGAAGCAGGAGTCTTGGACAAACATAATGTTGAATTGCTTGGCACGCCTTTAGAAACCATTCAAAAGGGGGAAGACCGGGAGATTTTCAAATCGATGATGCGCTCCATAGATGAACCGGTTCCCGAAAGTGTGTCGACGAATTCGGTGGATGAAGCAGTCCGGTTCGCTGCATCAGTAGGTTATCCGATCATAATCAGACCAGCCTATACACTTGGCGGTGCAGGCGGCGGTATCGCCAATAATGAGAAAGAGCTCATCCAAATTGTGAAAAACGGCCTTCACGCCAGCCCGATCAGTCAGGTGCTGATTGAGCAAAGTGTAAAGGGCTGGAAGGAACTGGAGTATGAAGTGATGCGGGATGCCAACGATACTTGCATCATCGTCTGTAACATGGAAAATATCGATCCGGTAGGAGTCCATACAGGTGATAGCATTGTAGTTGCTCCTTCACAAACGTTGAACGACAGACAGTATCAAATGCTGCGCAGTACTTCGTGTAAAGTGATTCGTGAACTTGGAGTTATCGGTGGCTGTAATATTCAGTTAGCCTTAAACCCGGAAAGCGATGAATATGTCATCATTGAAGTTAATCCAAGAGTAAGCCGTTCCAGTGCATTGGCTTCAAAAGCTACAGGCTATCCGATTGCCCGGATAGCGGCCAAACTAGCCATGGGCTACCATTTAGATGAGGTGATCAACCCGATAACAGGCGACACTTACGCAAGCTTTGAACCTGCCATCGATTACCTCGCTTTAAAGATTCCGCGTTGGCCATTTGACAAATTTACATTTGCCGACAGGTCTCTCGGGACCCAGATGAAAGCAACTGGTGAAGTAATGTCCCTTGCAAGAAACTTTCCATCAGCTTTGAATAAAGCGGTCCGGTCGCTTGAAATAGGCTTGGAATACCTTCATATGCCTGGTCTTGCTGAGTGGACCGATGCGGAATTGGAAGAGGGATTAATAACCGCGACAGATGAAAGACTGTTCATCTTGGCAGAAGCCATGCGCCGTAATTATTCAGTCGAACAGCTACATGGTTTGACAGAAATCAATAAATTTTTCTTGCATGAAATGAAGCGGATGATTGAATTGGAGCAAGAACTTGAACAGGAGGGCTGGGATGATGTGAGTCCTGCCAATTTAAATAAGGCGAAATTATTAGGATTTTCTGATCGGCTTCTCGCTTCTTTGTTTAAAGTGACTGCAAAGGAAGTCAGAGAAAAACTTGCCGGATGGTCCCTTATCCCTTCATTTAAAATGGTTGATACTTGTGCGGCGGAATTCTCTGCGGACACTCCCTATTTCTACAGTACCTGGAATGAAATAGACGAAGTGGATCCTTTAGAGGACGGACGAAAGATGGTTGTCCTGGGCTCAGGTCCTATCCGTATCGGCCAAGGTGTAGAATTTGATTACTGCTCTGTACATGCAGCAATGTCATTAAAGGAGCAGAATATAAAAGCAATTGTAATAAACAATAATCCGGAGACGGTAAGTACGGATTTCAACACAGCAGACCACCTGTATTTCGAGCCGTTAACCGAAGAGGATGTCCTTCATGTCATAGAGAAAGAGCAGGCAGATGGCGCCCTGGTACAATTCGGGGGCCAGACAGCAATAAACCTGGCGGAGGGATTGAAGGAAAATGGCGTAGAAATATGCGGCACTTCCTTAGCTTCGATTGAAGCAGTCGAGGACAGAGAGCAATTTTACCAGCTGCTCAAAAAGCTTAAGATTCCACACATCCCTGGTGAGACAGTCATGGATGGCAAGGATGCTGTTCAGGTTGCCGATACAATCGGCTATCCTGTATTGGTCAGACCTTCCTACGTGATCGGCGGGAGAGGGATGGTCATTTTACACAACGAGTCACAGTTGGTAAATTATCTTGAAAACTTGAAAAAGGATGCACCAGGTTCGCGCATATTCCCATTATTGATTGACCGGTTCATTAGCGGATATGAAGTGGAAGTAGATGCTGTTTGTGACGGGAAAGACGTGCTTATACCGGGCATTTTCGAACATGTGGAAAAAGCCGGTGTCCATTCGGGAGATAGTATTGCTGTCTTTCCTGCGCCGAGTCTTACCAATCATCAAAAGCAAGTAATAGAGACTTATACACGCCAGATATCTCAGGAACTGAATGTCAAAGGAATCATGAATATCCAGTTCGTCTTAAGTGAAGACAAACAAGAAATCTATGTGCTGGAAGTAAATCCGCGTGCCTCCAGAACAGTGCCGATTGCCAGTAAAGTAACCGGCGTCCCATTGATCGACCTGGCTACGAAAGTTCAGATGGGGGAGGCTTTGGCAAGTATGGATTGGCAGACAGGATTGCATGACGATGTTTCTTACTATGCTGTGAAAATGCCTGTCTTCTCGACAAACAAACTGCCTGGGGTGGATCCATTTTTAGGGCCTGAAATGAAGTCGACCGGCGAAGCAATTGGATTGGGATCAACCGTCGAAGCAGCTATGGCAAAAGCTTTTGGCTGGAAAGAAAAAAGCCTGCTGGACGTTTCACCATCGGCAAACAGCGTTTATCTGAATTGGAACGAAGATTCCGTTCTGCCGAATGAACTCGTACAGCTGTTTTCAGAGATTGCCATCAAAATTGCTGCCGATAAGGAAACGGCTTCTTTACTGAAGAGAAACGGTATTCCTGTGACAGAGATAATGAGTATGGAAGAAGCGGAGGAAGCATGCCTGGATAATCGATTCCAGCTTGTCTGCGATACCGGGCAAAGTGGTGTAAGAGACGAACATGTCCAGTTAAGAGAAGCGGCCTTGAAAACCGACATTCCTTGTCTTTCTTCGCTCGAGACTTTTCAAGCCTATCTGAAAGCATCCATACAGGTGAAAGAAAAGCCCCGTGCAATAAATGACTACCTGAAAGAAAATGAAGGGTTGAATAAAGAGAAGGAGCGTGTGTTTTGATGGAATTAAATACAAAAGAGATTGATTACCAGCAGCAGCTCCGGGGACGGGATTTTCTTACACTGGCAGATTACAGCAAAGATGAATTGATTTATTTGCTGGAACTTGCGGACTATCTGAAAAAACAACAAAAAGCCGGAAAGCTGGAACAGCCGTTAAAAGGCAAAACGCTCGGAATGATTTTTGAAAAATCTTCTACCAGAACACGTGTCTCTTTTGAAGTGGGAATCTATCAACTCGGTGGCACTGGACTTTTTCTAAGTACCAATGATATTCAAATAGGCAGAGGGGAACCTGTTGCTGACACAGCCCAAGTCCTCTCCGGTTATTTGGACGGCATCATGATTCGCACGTATTCACAGTCGGTGGTGGAAGAACTGGCTGCCAAAGCAAGTATTCCGGTCATCAACGGTTTGACAGACACGTACCATCCATGCCAGGTTTTAGCTGATCTCCAAACGATCAGAGAGACAAAGGGCAGTCTGCGTGGAGTGAAACTAGCTTATATAGGCGATGGAAACAATATGGCGCATTCTTTGATGCTTGGCGGGGCAACCATGGGAATGGAAATCCATATTGCTGCTCCAGAAGGGTATCAACCAGATGCCGGCATTACAGAGACAGCCAAGTCGATTGCCAAATATCACGGCGGCAAAGTGAACATAACAGAAGAACCCGAAGTCGCTGTTCAACAAGCCGATGTTATTTATACAGATGTATGGGCAAGTATGGGACAGGAGAATGAACAGAAGATAAGGGAAAGAGCTTTCGCCGGATTTCAGGTGAACAAAGGCCTGTATTCCCTTGCGCGGAAAGACGCAGTTTTCATGCATTGTCTTCCTGCACATAGAGGCGAAGAAGTGACGGCCGAGATAATTGACGGAAAACAATCAGTCATCTATCAACAATCTGAAAACAGACTCCATGCGCAAAAGGCATTAATGGCAGCATTAATGGGTTGAGAAAAAAAGAAGCAAAGACCTGGCTATAAGGGGTCTTTGCTTCTTTTCTGCTATTTGTGTTTTTTATACCTTTTCTGTTGGATCTGGGAATGCATAAAGATTTAAGGCTTGTTCCAAGGTTCCGCTGGTAACGGCTTTTTGTTCAAAAGAAACCCCGTTTTGAATCAAGTTCCTGGCGACCTCCGAGCGGATGCCGGTAATGACTGGTTTACATCCCATCATGGAAATGCCATCCAGCACATTCAGAAACTCCTGCATTACTTCAGTTTCTATTTCGACGATTCCTGAAAGGTCGATGATTAATGTCTGGATGCGAAGCTTTCCGATTTCCAGTAGTATTTTCTCTTCTATTATTTCTGAACGATATGCGTCGATGGAACCAATTAATGGAAGAATGCAGATGCTTGAAGAAATTGGAATGATAGGGACAGACAACTTTTCTACCATTTGTCGCTGGGATTCAATAAGGTCGTCTTTATACCTGGAATAACTAATGAAAAAGTTGTTAAGGAATTCATCAATTTGCTCATTTATTTTGCTTTCCAAGTCATAAAAAGCGATCCTGTCCACCGGTCTTTCACTCAACTTGTCATATTCATAGAGGAAGTGCCAAAGCGTCCTCCGGATGGCCTGGACCCATTCTAGCTTAAATGCAAGCGTAAGGGAAAACTTTGCCCATGCGATCCCTTCCTGTTGAGCGAAAGCCACCAACTCCTCTTTTTCTTCATCTACTACGTGAAGAACCAGTTTTTGGGCATTTTTTAATAGGTTTATATTTCCGATGACACGAATTTCTTCGATTTTATCTCGGACATTAACAGCTTCACTCAACAGTTTTTCTTCAAATAAAGCACGGTTTTCCTTGAGAAAATCACCCATGCCTATCCCTTCAGAATAATAAATAGCCAATCCAACCACTTCCTTTTGAAAGATTAAAAGTAAGTATAAAGTATTTATCTATTAATATATCAAAATCTAAATTTTCTGTATAATATTCATTACTTTACTGCCGTGTTTGACTGTTCTTTAATTGGGAAAAATACCTAATGGTCTCAAATCGGTATAACGGATGACAGGCACACCAGTATTCCAGCACACATATTATTATTATAAAAAGTGTATAGCCATTTCCATCCTTATTTGTCGGCAAAATGAAGTTGTGGTTTCTTCTTCATTCCTGATATAATCTAACTTATCCCGATGGAGCTCTCCCTACTAAAAGAAGTGGGGAAAGAGCAAACCACCGGCTGATTGAATGTTTCACTTGATGTATGAATCGGAATATGGCTGATAAACTTACAATTGCAATCAATTAAAAGGAATGATTTCATGGTAAATTACCATCACATTTATAATCAAATACGAATGATTACAGCAGAAGAAAACGTCATGGTAGACGAACTGCTTAAACACCATACTTATACAAGACTGGGCGGTAAAGCCGATATTCTTGTAACTCCGGAAACTTTTGAAGAGGTCCAGGAACTGGTAAAGCTTGCTAAAAGGGAAGGTGTCCCGTTTACTTTGCTTGGGAACGGTTCGAATATGATCGTCAAAGATGGCGGAATCCGCGGTATCGTTATGAATCAGAAAAAGTTTCAAGACATATATACGCAAGGCAACACAGTTATTGCCCAAAGCGGCGCAGCGATTATTGAAGTTTCCCGAAAAGCGTTGGAAGAAGAATTGGCTGGACTGGAGTTTGCCTGTGGCATCCCGGGCACTGTCGGTGGTGCTTTGTTTATGAACGCTGGTGCATATGGCGGAGAAATCAAGGATGTTCTTTCAGAGGCGGTTGTCGTAGATCGAGATGGAGAACTGCTTACCTTGTCTGCTTCTGATTTGGACCTCGATTATCGCACAAGCAACATTCCGGACAAAGGATACATTGTATTGGAAGCAAGGTTCGACTTAAAACCCGGGAAATATGAGGACATCAAAGCGGTCATGGATGATTTGACTTATAAACGGGAATCTAAGCAGCCATTGGAATATCCTTCTTGCGGCAGCGTATTTAAACGTCCGCCTGGCTATTTTGCAGGTAAATTGATCCAGGACAGCGACTTGCAGGGCAAAGGGGTCGGCGGCGCCGAAGTTTCCACAAAGCACGCCGGTTTCATCGTTAATAAAAACAATGCAACGGCAACAGAGTATATTTCCGTTATCGAATTGGTTCAACGGACAGTGAAAGAAAAGTTCGGAGTCAACCTGGAACGGGAAGTGAAGATCATCGGAGAAGATGCCGATGTGGAAACGGAAAAAACGGTAAAACAAAATTAGGTCAAAGTTATATCTGCCACTCCCCAGTCGAAATGGGGAGTGGCAGATTTTTCGACTGGCAGAGTCAATTGAATGCATTTTTACAAAAAAGATGATATGATAACCGTAATCGAATAAGGTATTCCTTTGGGGCAGGGTGTAATTCCCGACCGGCGGTGATGGGAGAACGATGAATCCCTCAGTCCGTGACCCGCTGCATCTGGCAGCGGTGGATTTGGTGAAATTCCAAAGCCGACAGTTATAGTCTGGATGGGAAAAGGGATAGATGAACGTATTCAATACGTTTATTTAACTATGAGATAATAACCAACAGCCCCGGTAGCATTTACCGGGGTTTTTTATTTTTCCATTAGACATTGAACCAAGTGTGCCAAAACCATAAACTGCGACATAACCTGTTCTGGCTTCCTTCCATTCTTTTCGGATTGATAGGGTAGTCCAGCGCTGCGGAAAAATACTCGCTTTCCGTGGGGAACGCTTCAGCCAGGGTACTACTTGGGTGGGCTCCTTTGCTCCCTTCGCTTTGGATAGAACTTCTGAACAAGTGGGAAGTGGTCCTAAATTTGTTTAACATGGGATATTCCCTAACCAAAATTCAGAAAAAATCTAACAGCGAAGTGTTCTGCCGCAGCGAGTACATAAGCTTAACTAAAATCAGAACAAGAATAAGCTTCAAAGAATAGAATCGCCACTATGTCGCAGTTCTCCTCTACTGTGGAGCGCAAAGGCCATTTTGTTCTGACGGCGAGTAACCGGGGTGCCAATGATGTGTGCGAAAAAGGGACTTATTATAAAACAACTGTTCTGGAAAGAACGCAAAGAATGTGAAAAAGCAATGTGCGAAAGGAGGGTGGAACATGTCCAAACAAAAATATATGGAAATTGCCCTGCAGGCAGCTGAAGCAACCATTGGGCAAACAAGTCCGAATCCTTCTGTCGGAGCCGTTGTAGTAAAAGATGGCCGGATTATCGGCATGGGAAGCCATTTAAAAGCAGGGACGGAACACGCGGAAGTCCATGCTTTGAACCAAGCAGGAAAACAGGCAGAAGGTGCGGAAATGTACGTGACGCTCGAGCCATGCTCCCATCACGGCAAAACACCGCCCTGTGCTGATTTAATAATCGATTATAAATTGCGAAAGGTATATGTTGCCTGCCTTGACCCCAATCCGGAAGTAGCCGGGCGCGGAGTCGAGAAGCTTCGGTCAGCTGGAATCGAAGTAGAAACAGGTGTGATGGAAGCAAGGGCAAAGAAGCTGAATCGCAAGTTCTTTCGATTCATACAGAGCAACAGGCCGTACGTGACATTGAAAGCTGCAATGACCCTTGATGGAAAAACCGCTGCAGGAAGCGGAGACAGCAAATGGATCACTTCCGAGGAGTCCCGGCATGATGTCCATATTCAACGCGACCTGCATGATGCGATCCTGGTCGGTATAAATACGGTTTTGAAAGATGACCCCATGTTGACGGCCCGACTGCCCCAAGGCGGGAAACATCCTATTCGAGTTGTACTGGATACTCAATTGAAAATCCCGGAAGACAGCAAATTGCTGCAATCAGACGAAGCGGAAACATGGCTCATTTGCGGTTCGAATGCCGACAAGAGTCAGGAGAAGTTCCGGAGGAAGCATGTAACTGTCTGGCAGCTGGACACGTCGGTGATTGATTTGGAAGATGTATTGTCGCTGCTTGGCCGCCAGCAGATTCAGTCGCTTTATGTAGAAGGTGGAATGGGAATCCATGGTTCTTTCATAGAGCGGAGGCTGTTCGATGAATGCCATTGGTATATTGCTCCAAAGCTGTTGGGAGGTCTGAACAGTTATTCAGCTGTAGGAGGAAGGACCCCTGAGTTTATGGGAGATGCAGCGGATTTAATCATCGAAAGCATGGAACAGCTCGGTCCTGATATAAAGGTCACAGCCTATCCGGATAATAAGGAGGAAGTGTAATTGTTTACGGGTATAGTGGAAGAAAAAGGGAAAATAACTACCATCAAGCGAAACAGAGAGTCGTTGACCTTGACCATCGAAGGCTCTGTCGTTGTTTCGGATGCTTCGATCGGTGACAGTATTTCGGTTAATGGAGTCTGCCTTACCGTAACAGCATTCGGCCAAGGCTGGTTTTCTGTAGACGTCATTCCGGAAACATATCGGACTTCCTCACTGGCCGAGGTGACTGCAGGCACGCTCGTAAATCTGGAACGGGCAATGCGGGCGGCTGACCGCTTTGGCGGCCATTTTGTTTCCGGACATGTTGACACACTTGGAAAAATTGCAAGGACATGGCAGGATGCTAATGCTCTTTATATATATATTGAAATACCAAAAGAAGGCCTTCCCTATGTCACAGAGAAAGGTTCTATCTCGGTAGATGGGACTTCACTGACAGTATTCGGTGTAAGCGAGGATGGTTTTACGATTTCCTTGATTCCGGAAACGCAAAGAGCGACGATTCTCTCTGCCAAAAAAGAAGGGGATTCAGTCAACATCGAATACGATATGCTGGCGAAGTATATGGATCGTTTGTTATCTGCAAAATATAACCAACAGGATAGCAGGCCGGGTTCCAAGATTACTACAGACACTTTAAGACAAAATGGTTTTTTAGATTAGGAGGACAGCCGATGTTCCAGACAATTGCAAAAGCTGTAGAAGAGCTAAAGGCAGGTAAAATGGTCATTGTGGTGGACGATGAAAACAGGGAAAATGAAGGTGACTTTGTCATTCTTGCAGAACATGCTACACCGGAAGCTATAAACTTCATGGCGAAGGAAGGGCGTGGGTTGATTTGCACCCCGATGGACGAAGAGACTGCCAAGAGATTCGAGTTGAATTCCATGGTTGCAAACAATACAGATTCCCACCGTACGGCTTTCACTGTAAGTGTAGATTACAAAACAACCGATACAGGTATCAGTGCATATGAACGGGCTCTTACCATACAGAAATTTCTAGATGATGAAACAGAAGCGGTAGATTTCAAAAGGCCCGGCCATGTATTTCCGCTGGTTGCCAAAGAAGCAGGAGTATTGGAACGGCCCGGCCATACCGAGGCAGCCGTCGATCTAGCCCGTTTGGCCGGATCACAGCCGGTAGGGGTCATTTGCGAAATAATGAAAGAAGACGGCACGATGGCAAGGCTTCCGGAATTGGAGGAAATTGCAGAGAAGAATGGTTTGTCATTGATTACTATTCAAGATTTAGTGGCCTACCGGAAAGTGGAAGACAAGCTTATCAATAAAGAAATTGAGATCAACCTGCCGACAGAGTATGGAGATTTCAAACTAACTGCTTATACAGAGAAGTTTACTGGAAAAGAGCATTTGGCACTTCATACAGGAGAAATCACTCCGGGTGAACCGGTTCTGGTAAGAATCCACTCCGAGTGCTTAACAGGGGATGTATTCGGTTCCCATCGCTGCGACTGCGGTCCCCAGCTCGAAACTGCTTTGAAACAGATTCAGAAGGCGGGGAAAGGGGTCTTGATTTATATGAGACAAGAAGGCCGGGGCATTGGACTGCTGAACAAGCTCAAGGCGTATAAACTCCAGGAACAAGGCTTTGACACTGTGGAGGCCAACCATCAACTTGGGTTCCCGGCTGATTTAAGAGACTATGCCGTCAGTGCTCAGATGCTCAAAGATCTCGGTGTCCAAAAGCTGCACTTATTAACGAACAACCCGAGAAAAATATCCGGATTGAACGATTATGGCTTGGAAGTTATGGCCAGAGAACCAATCCAAATGGAAGCAAATAAAAATAATGAAAAATATTTGCGTACGAAGCAGTCTAAATTAAATCACTTATTCAATTATAATAATTAATGGAAACCCCTGTGACAGGGGATCTAGGAGGTAAAAACAGTGGGTAATATTTATGAAGGCAACTTAGTTGGAACAGATTTGAAAATCGGCATCGTCGTAGGAAGATTCAATGAATTCATTACAAACAAGCTGTTAAGCGGCGCCCAAGATGCATTGAGAAGACATGGAGTTAAAGAAGAAGATGTATCGATTGCGTGGGTGCCGGGAGCTTTTGAAATACCGTTAGTTACAAAAAAGATGGCGGCCTCCGGAAAATATGACGCTGTTATTGCATTAGGTACCGTTATCAGAGGTTCTACGCCCCATTTTGACTATGTCAGCAGTGAAGTGTCTAAAGGCGTTGCGAGTGTTTCGATGGATCAGAATCTACCGGTTATTTTCGGTGTTCTTACAACGGATACAATCGAGCAGGCAATTGAACGGGCCGGAACAAAAGCTGGAAACAAGGGAGCCGAAGCAGCAGTGTCCGCTATCGAAATGTCTAACTTAATGAAGTCACTTTAAAAAAAAGGCTTGCCGGCTATTTTTCCGGCAGCCTTTTTTGTTGGGGAGAGGGCAGCTGACTAGTCATTGCTGTAGAACTTTTTAGTTAGTTTTGCTGCCAGCCTTCGTGATACTAGTTTCAAAACAAGAGGCGCGGCGTTGTACATAAGACCAGGAAAGATCACTCGTTTCCCTTTTATAAATCCATTGAATCCGGAGACAGCGACTTCTTCCGGTGTTTGGCTGTTCTTCTCGATTGTTGCATGATCCACTTGGGCGTTTTGAAAGAAATTTGTGGAGGTCGGACCAGGACAAAGCACACTTATCGTGATCGGACTATCTTCCAGTTCTTCTGCCAATGCTTCGGAAAAGCTTAACACATAAGCCTTGGATGCATGATATGTCGCCATTTTCGGTCCGGGCAGGTAAGCAGCAATACTTGCTATATTCAAAATGCCTGTCGGAACTCCTTTAAAAGGAGAGTGCAGCATATCAGGGAGAAAAAGGTGGCACAATTCCGTCAAAGTTTGAATGTTTAGTTGCAGCAGCTGCTGGGTTTTATCGAACTCGGTTGTAATAAAATCACCACCGGCACCGAAACCGGCGTTATTTACCAAAACTTCGACTGTCTTGCCATGGTAGCGAACTTTTTCGAACAAATCAGAAGCAGCACCTGCATAAGATAAGTCTTGAGGAATGACGAATACATCATCAAGCCCTAATTCCTCTTTGATCTCGAACAATTTTTCTTTAGACCTCGCTACTAGAATCAGCTCATAGCCTGCTTTGGAAAACCATTTTGCCATTTCATATCCAATACCACCGGAAGCACCTGTGATTAATGCAGTTGGCTTCATTGTATATCCCGCCTTTGTGAGTTGTTTGAAAAGTTGTCCTGTATTGCTGCCTATATCATATCAAATTGCCAGGACTTTTAGCACTCGCTTGACATTGGGTATGTAAATAATTATAGTAAAATAAAATTTAACTTGCGAAAATATATAGTATGCGTTGAAGAGGATTAGTATAATCCTGGTCTGTTTTCAGAGAGGGAGTGGTAGGTGAGAACTCCCAGCAGCCTGATTAGAACCTGCCTTGGAGCACAGCGTCGAACGAAGACTGCTGCGGTTACTGCCGTTATCCAAATCAAGTGTGCAGTGAAAACTGTAAACAAGGGTGGTACCACCAGACCTCGGTCCCTTTCATGGGAGCGGGGTTTTTTTATTATTTTTAGGTTTTTATCAATAGCAAATACTACAAAAGAAACAGGTGACTGTATATGGGTAAGAAAAATAAACAATTCGTTGAAAAGATAACCTCGATGGAAGAAGATTTTGGTCAGTGGTACACAGACGTGGTGAAACAAGCAGACCTTGTTGATTATGGCCCAGTAAGAGGATCTATGATCATCCGGCCTTACGGATACGCCATCTGGGAGAATGTCCGTGATATTCTTGATGGGAAAATCAAAGACACGGGTCATGAAAATATGTACTTTCCTCTATTCATTCCAGAAAGCATGCTCCAAAAGGAAAAGGACCATATCGAAGGGTTTGCTCCGGAGGTGGCATGGGTGACACACGGTGGTGATGAAGAACTGCAGGAACGATTGGTTGTCAGGCCGACTTCCGAAGTGTTGTTCGCTGAACATTACTCCAAAATCATCCACTCCTACCGGGATCTGCCAAAACTTTATAATCAATGGAGCAATGTCGTCCGTTGGGAAAAGACGACACGTCCATTTTTGCGGTCATTGGAATTTTTATGGCAGGAAGGTCATACATGCCACGCTACCGATGAGGATGCCGGACAGGAAACGAAGCAAATGCTCGAGGTATATGCAAGTGTTTTTGAGGATTACATGGCCATTCCAGTTCTCATGGGTACCAAAACGGACAAAGAAAAGTTCGCAGGAGCAAAATATACCTTGACTATTGAAAGCTTGATGCACGATGGAAAAGCACTGCAGGCCGGCACTTCCCATCATTTGGGCACTGGTTTCGCGGAAGCATTCGATATCCGTTTCAGCGATGAAGAGGGTGAGCTCCAACCTGTCCATCAAACATCATGGGGATTTACAACTAGATCAATCGGAGCAATGATCATGGTACATGGAGATGACCGCGGATTGGTAGTGCCGCCGCGGATAGCTCCTAAACAGGTGATGATCGTTCCTGTCGCACAGCACAAGGAAGGTGTCCTTGATAAGGCGTACGAACTTAAGGATCGATTAAACAAGGTGGCCAGGGTTGATATTGATGCAAGTGACAAGATGCCCGGCTGGAAGTTCAATGAGTATGAAATGAAAGGAATCCCTTTACGCCTGGAAGTTGGTCCGAAAGATATTGAGAAAGGGCATGTCGTTCTTGCTAGAAGGGATACAGGTGAAAAGAGCTTCGTACCAATGGAGGAGCTGGAAACGGCCATCCCCGAACTGCTTGAAGATATCCAGAACCAGTTACTGGAAAAGGCAAGAAAACACAGAGAAGAGAAAACAACGACTGCCAAAACAATGGAAGAGTTTGCAAGCAGCCTGGAAACAAATCCAGGTTTCATCAAAGCAATGTGGTGCGGAGATGTTGCTTGTGAAGACAAAATAAAAGAAGAAACAGGCGCGACTTCCCGGTGTCTGCCATTCGAACAGGAGAAAGTCGCTGAACGTTGCATTTGCTGTGGAAAGGAAGCAGATAAACTAGTGTATTGGGCCAAGGCGTATTAAATTAAAATCAGGTTTGCCTTTTCTTGAGAAAAGGGAAAGATACTTATAACATGTTCGATTCAAAAGGAGGATGTTATAAGTGGGTAAATCTGAAAAAGAACGCGGCAGCTTGCTTCCTGATCAAAAAAACGACCGAAAATTCAAAGAAACAAGAGAGAAGCAAGAAGAACGAGATACATTTGCTGAACCGGCGGAAGACTTTCCGATGGACGAAGTGGAGAAAGACGAAAAAGCCAACAGGGAAAAAACCAAATCAAGAAAAGACATTGATGCAGATTAAAGGCTGGCCAGTAGGCCAGCCTTTTTTATGATGTATGGAAACCAGTAGTGATTTGGTGGGAATCATCATTTCTCTCTAAGACATGGGGTGATCGGATAATCGTTGTTTTATGTTGCCAGTGCCTTTTCGATGTCTTTTTCAATTGACTCTGGCTTCGTCTGGGGAGAATATCTTGCAATCACATTGCCATCCCGATCGATCAGAAATTTGGTGAAGTTCCACTTGATTTGTTTGGTGAGTGCGCCTGGAGCTTCGGTAGTAAGGTGTTTGAAAAGTGGATGGGCAGATTTTCCCTTTACGTCCGTTTTTCTGAACATGGGAAAACTGACGCCGTAATTGATTTGACAGAAATCCTGAATTTCTTCCTCCGTGCCCGGTTCCTGATTCATGAACTGGTTGCTTGGAAATCCCAGAATTTCGAATCCTTCTTCTTTATATGTCTTATATAGGTTTTGAAGCCCCTCATATTGCGGGGTGAACCCGCAATTACTTGCGGTATTGACGATAAGTAAAACCTTGCCTTTGTATTCTGCTAATAACTTTTTTTCCCCGTTGATTGTGGTCGCGCTAAATTGATGAACACTCATACTATCCCCTCCTAGTTAAAGAGAACATAGCAAATAGGAACAGTTTGGTCAAAAGAAAAGACGGCCAATGATTATTGGCCGTCTCTGTTTAGGCGTTCGGAACGCCATCTTCTTCTTCAATTCGTTTTAAGCGGGCTTCCACTTCTTCTTGTGAAAGGTTGTGCTCTTGTACATACATGTTACGCGGAGAAACCCGGCATTCATGGGAGCAGCCGCGCATATATTTGTGTTCGTTTTCTTCAGAACACAGCATTTGTCTGTTGCAATCAGGGTCTGCACAATTAACATAGCGTTCGCATGGTTGTCCGTCGAAATAGTCTTTTCCAACCACTACATGTTCCTTGCGATTTACCGGAACGGCAATTCGCTCATCAAAAACATATAGTTGACCATCCCATAGTTCTCCCTGGACTTCCGGGTCTTTACCGTAAGTCACAATTCCGCCGTGGAGCTGACCTACATCTTCAAAACCTTCTTTTTTAAGCCAGCCGGAGAATTTCTCGCAGCGAATACCGCCTGTACAATATGTTAAGACTTTTTTGCCTTCTAACTTTTCTTTATTTTCCTGAACCCACTCCGGAAGTTCCCGGAACGTTTCAATGTCCGGGCGGATTGCTCCGCGGAAATGGCCAAGGTCATATTCATAATCGTTTCTCGCATCGAGTACGATTGTATCTTCATCTTGCATTGCTTCATAAAATTCTTTTGGACTAAGGTACTGACCGGTTGTTTCTTTTGGATTGACATCATCCTCAAGTCTGAGCGTGACCAACTCCGGACGAGGACGTACGTGCATTTTCTTGAATGCATGGCCGTCTGCTTCATCGACTTTGAAAACCATATCCGCAAAACGAGGATCGTTGTGCATGGTTTCCATATATTCATTCGTCTGCTCTACTGTACCGGAAACGGTGCCGTTGATCCCTTCATTGGCGACTAAGACACGGCCCTTTAAACCCAGTTCCTTACAAAATCGGAGATGCTCGGAAGCAAATTGTTCCGGATCTTCGATGTGAACATAGTTGTAGTACAATAAAACCTGGTACTTTTCTTTATTTTCCATGTTATTACCACCTATCAATTCATATTTGCAAGATATAAATGTGCATAGGTTGGATTTTGTACACTGTCTCTTGCAAGCATATATTGTAACAAAAAAGCAGTTCCAAAATCAATATATAGTTTGTGCCAAAAAATATATTTTAACTATCAACTTGCATTTTTCTGGAAAAAGTAGTAAAGTTGAAGAGCAAAAGGAAATTGAAAGTGTATATTTCTTTACGATCTCTTTAACAATAAGCGTTGTAAAGGTAATATCTAGTTCAATTACTTTGTTACTCTATTGTAAGGAGGTCGTTAATATGACTGGTAAAGTAAAATGGTTCAACGCAGACAAAGGATTTGGTTTCATCGAGCGTGAAGGTGGAGACGACGTGTTCGTTCACTTCTCAGCTATTCAAACAGAGGGCTTCAAGACTCTTGAAGAAGGTCAAGAAGTTGAGTTTGAAATCGTTGAAGGCAACCGTGGCCCACAAGCGGCTAACGTAACTCCTTTGTAATAGATATTACGGCAAAAGTGCATCTCATCATGGGATGCACTTTTTTTATATGTTTTTTTAATTGAACAATAAACATAGACTGCGAACTAACTAACTTCACTTAACGGGACTTCCTTCTATCCTTTTCTGATTGAGTAGTAGTCCAGCGCTGCGGAAAAATACTCGCTTTCCGAGGTCAGCACCTCAGCCTCCTTGAAAATACAAGGCCATTTTCTGCGTGCGGTGATTCGCTTCGAAGCATTACTTGGGCCTGCGATTACTCGTCCCATCTAAGTCCTGTGCTGTTCCCACATGAGTTATTATGAACGAAACTAGCCCCTTAATCGTAACAACGTAGGTTAATTTGGTCATAGTGGGTATAGTAAAGCAAGCCCAAAACCCATAGCCAAATCAGAGCTATAATTACGAAAGGAGCTAGTACTATGGATGATACCACAAAATACGTTGGTCTAGACGTATCAAAGGACAAAATTGCAGTCGCAGTTGCTGATGAGGGACGTTCCAAGCCAAGATATGTTGGTATGATTGACTATACGGTAGAAGCGATTAGAAAATTAATGAAAAAACTAGGTGAACCAGAACTTCTGCAAGTGTGTTATGAAGCAGGCCCAACCGGTTACGGGCTCTATCGCCTTCTGAAGAGTATGGATATTGAATGTGAGGTAATCGCACCGTCGTTAATCCCACAAAAACCAGGTGAGCGCGTAAAAACAGATAAACGGGATGCAATAAAATTGGCAACCCTTTATCGTGCCGGGGAACTGACGCCAATCTACGTCCCGACAGAAAATGATGAAGCACTCCGTGATTTAGTTAGAGCACGTGAGGATGTAAAGGAAGATGAATTAAGGGCTAAACATAGACTAACCAAATTTCTTCTCAGAAATGAAATCCATCCTCCTAAGGGTACCAGGACATGGACGGCTAAATATTGGGATTGGCTGGACAGTCTAAAATTTGAACGTTCCGCTTCCCGTGTAACCTTCCAAGAATATTTACAACAATTGAAGGAGTATCAGCAGCGACTGAAGATACTGGAAAGTGAAATGGAGGAACAAGCCAAAGAAAGCGTCCATGCACCCATGATTCAGACGCTTATGACCTTAAGAGGCATTGCCCTAATTACAGCTACCAGTCTGGTAGCTGAGGTAGGATCGTTCAGTCGATTTCAAACCCCTAAGCAATTCATGGCATACACCGGGCTTGTGCCAAGCGAAAGTTCCAGTGGGTTGACACGCAATTTAGGAGAAATCACCAAAACAGGGAATCGCCATGTTCGGAGGCTTTTAATCGAAGCAGCATGGAGTTATAGATACCAGCCTGCAGTCAAAGGGGAACTGAAGAAAAGACAAAAAGGACACCCGACTAATGTCCTGGGGGTCTCGTGGAAAGCTCAGAACCGCTTGCATAAAAAGTATTTCCGGCTACTGGGCCGAGGAAAAGAGAGTGGAAAAGCCATTGCGGCAGTCGCCAGAGAATTAGCAGGGTTTATTTGGGCGATATCGCGTGAAGCCGATGGTGACGTTCAGACGACTTAGTTGGAATTAAAATATGCATCCTTTGAGGCAAGGGTTAATCCAAAGGAAATAAGTATAGGGCTCGAAGGCAAAGAAGAAAACCGTATAGGATAACGCACGACGTAGACTTGTGCTAGCCTTAAGAGGTGAACGCACGCCAGGAGTTCGTGACAGATCCTTTAACGGAAAGATAAAATGTGAAAACCCACGGATATCAGTATGCTTATCGAAGCAGAGATTTTTGCCTTCGTGCCGTGTAATTATCTCCTTCGTGTAAAAAAAGGAGGTACATAATTCCATCATTCTTAGCTTTTAGCAGGGTTTCAGTCATCTGAAAAGTAGTTGGCAAGCTAAGAAGAAGGAATAGCGCTAGCAAGAATATGGATGGAAACGTAAGAATCAAAAGATCAAAAGAGCCTAAAAAGACTCTTTATTTGAAGCTGGCCAAAAGTATATTTATCTGAACGGGGCTTGACAGTTTCGTTCATATCAGTCTACGTGTTCTGCCTACGCTGTTTGGGATTTTCTGCATTTTGGGTAGAAAGCAAAATCTCTTATAAAGCTTCAAACTGTTATTTCCTCTTACCATTACAGAATGCCATTCCAAGCTGCGGTAAAATGCGAGACTCCTTGAAAATAAAGGTCGATTTTCTGCGTGCGGTGTATATCAAGGAGGTCTTTTCAAAGTCCTACGGGAAAGGAACAGTCTGAAGACACCGCAGTTGGCGCTTTTTGCCAGCGAGGAGGCTGAAGCGTTCCCCGTGGAAAGCGAGTATTTTACCGCAGCGTTGGGTTAGCACTCAACTAACATCAGAAGGAATGAAAACTTCACAATGTAGAATTTTCACTATGTCGCAGTTCCTCTCAGCTGTTAAACTTAAAAAGCAGGTAGTATCAGAGGTGCTTCGACAAGGTTTGGAGGAAGAGTTACTGGATAGATGCTGATAAGGAGATGAACTTGATGGCAAATTCTTTTGACTGGCATAAAGAAGCCGAGAAACAATGGGATGAACGTTCCGCCTTCTGGAAAAACTCAAGCAAAGAAATGTGGGAAACAGGAAGCAGGAAGTCCATCGTTCCATTTTTTGAAAAACATGTACCCAAACATAGCAGTGTAATTGATGCGGGTTGTGGAGATGGGTATGGTTCTTACAAGTTAATGAAGAGCGGTTATAATGTGACCGGTTTTGACCTATCGTCGGAGATGATCGAAAAAGCCCGGAATACATACCGAAACCAGCTTACTTTCAAGAAATCAGATCTTGTTCAACTACCAGTGTCACAGGAGTCAACAGATGCTATAATTGCCATTAATTCGCTAGAATGGACAGAAGAGCCGATTCAAGCTATAGCGGAGTTTGACCGGGTTGTGAAAAATGGAGGAAAAATCTGCATTGGGCTGCTCGGCCCGACTGCAGGGCCAAGAATAAATAGTTACCCAAGACTTTATGGAGAAAAAGCCATTTGTAATACTATGATGCCTTGGGAACTTCAAAAACTCGCCAAAGAAAAAGGCTGGAAGTTGATAGATGGAAAAGGCGTTTACAAACAAGGGATAGAGGAAAGCAATATTAATAATTTGCTGGTGGAATTGAAACAGGCATTGTCGTTTATGTGGCTGTTTATGTTTGAAAAGGAAAAGGAGGGGTCAATGTGAGTCAGAACGAAATGGAAAAAAGAATTATCGAGCAGTACCAACAAGATGAAAATATGATGATCCTGGTGTTTGCGCAGTGGTGCGTCAATAACGACTTAGATCCTGATGAGTTATATCGGCGGGCATATCCCAATCAGTCAAGGAATCCGGAATTATCCAAAACGATGGAATTGATTGTGCCAAAAGAAGAGTCGGAAACGATACCCGACCAGACTGTTCTCGGTGTCTTGCAGTTGTTCGGAAATGATGATCTTGCATTCGTTGTCTCGAATGAAATCGAAAAGATGAAAAAGAATTGAGCCAAGCCCTTTGGGACTTGGCATTTTTTTCGGGTTTTACTTGAACAATTTAATCAATGCATGGGTACCGCTGTTTTCCTCCCCTTCTTCTGCAAGCTTTTGGTAAAGAGAAAGAGAAAGCTCCAGTCCCGGTGTCATCAAACCAATTTCCCGGGCGGACTCCAGCGCGATTTTCATGTCTTTGATAAAGTGCTTTACATAGAACCCAGGATCATAATCACCGGCAATCATCCTTGGGGCGAGGTTGCTGAGTGACCAGCTTCCCGCAGCACCGGTCGAGATGCTTTCTAGAACCCGAGCCGGATTCAGTCCAGCTTTTTCCGCATAGGTGATTGCCTCACAGACACCAACCATATTACTTGCGATGGTTATCTGGTTGCTCATTTTAGTGTGTTGGCCTGCGCCAGCAGGTCCTTGCAATAGGATATTTTCACCCATCACCTCCAAAAGGGGAAACACGTGATCAAAAGCTTTTTGTTCACCGCCTGCCATGATTGCAAGTGTGCCGTTTTTCGCCCCTACGTCGCCTCCGGAAACGGGAGCATCCAGAGCAGCAATGTCTTTTTTCTTTGCAGATTCTTCAATTGCCTCTGCCAACGCAGGTTTGGAGGTAGTCATGTCGATTATATAAGAACCCGGTTTGGCGGAAGATAAAATGCCGTCTTCTCCAAAATAAACTTCCTCCACATCTTGAGGATAACCGACCATGGTGATAATTACCTCGGATTTGGCAGCTAAATCGGAAATTTTATCGAACCAGGTTGCGCCATTATCGACTAATTCCTGTGCCTTTTCTTTCGTCCTTGTGAAAATATTTAATGAATAACCTGCATTCATTAAATTTTGAGCCATGCTTTTCCCCATGACGCCCGTGCCGATAAATCCGATCTTCGAGGTGGTTGTTATAGCCAAATGAAACATCCTTTCTATCATGTTCTTTGTACAACAATATTCGACAGAGACCTGCTTTTTCCTGCCCGATAAAAGGGAAAAAACTTATCCGCGGGGAAAAAATACATGTCGGAAAGTTTTTGAGCAAATAACGATTATTTGGTTTGCATGCGGATGGTTCTTATGATAAAGTGTATATGAAATCAATATATCGTTATTGGATTAATTTAAAAACACTATATGTAGTATTGAATGCAAGTGAAGGTGACAACTTTGTCTTGAAAGGGAACCAGGTGAGATTCCTGGACTGTCCCCGCAACTGTAATTGTGGACGAAAGAGCGATACCACTGAATCAAAGGCTTGACGGTCTTGATTCGGGAAGGGCTTGAGTAGATGGAAGCATAAGTCAGTAGACCTGCCGTCGCTTGTTTTAGTTTCATTTCTTCGGGGATTGAGGAGTAGAAACGATAGCGTACAGGGGATATTTATTCCCTGTTTCTGTCGTTTTCTGTCCGCTCATGTCGCCATGAGCGGTTTTTTTGTACCTTCAAACAATTTTCCGTGTAATGAGATTCATTCGGAGGAGGAGATAAAATGATAGAAACAAAGCACACCGCAAAGAATTGGAAAGCCGGTATGATGGATGAATTGGTTAAGAAATTTTCCAATTTGGATATCAAATCACTGGTCGCCTATGGAGAGAACCTCTTGGAACAAAAACCATGGTTGTCTGATCAAGAGTGGGTGTACCAACTGATTTTGGAGGCACTTGCCTATCTGGATGAAAACAGCCCGGACTGGACATATGTAGCATCTGCATTGTATCTGGAAACACTTTATCAGGAGGCTGCTCTAAATAGAGGGAGTAATGCCGAATTGAAATATGGAGATTTCAAAGGGTTAATTGAACATTTGACTTCCATCGGCATTTATCATTCCTTTCTGCTGGATTCGTATGGTTCAGAAGAGATTATAGAATTGGGAAGGACGATTGACCCTGCAAAGGATCAGTTATTTACATACATTGGTTTGCGCACCCTGGCTGATCGTTATATAGCCAAAGATTACGAAGGACGGGTGTTTGAACTTCCGCAAGAGCGGTTTATGATTATCGCGATGACTTTGATGAGAAACGAAGCAAAAGGTCAGCGGATAGAGCTTGTAAAGGAAGCATATTGGGCGCTTAGTAATTTGTACATGACTGTCGCCACTCCGACTCTTTCCAATGCAGGCAAAAGTTATGGACAACTTTCCAGCTGTTTTATTGATACAGTGGATGACAGTCTGCAAGGGATTTTCGACAGCAATACCGATATTGCCAACCTATCTAAAAATGGTGGGGGGATCGGTGTCTATCTTGGAAAAATCCGCAGCCGCGGAAGTGCGATAAAAGGGTTTAACGGTGCGTCTTCCGGTGTGCTTCCCTGGATGAAGCAGTTGAATAATACAGCTGTAAGTGTTGATCAGCTCGGACAGCGAAAAGGTGCTATCTGTGCTTATCTTGATATTTGGCACAAGGATATTTATTCCTTTTTGGATTCCAAATTGAATAATGGAGATGAACGTTATCGTACCCATGATTTATTTACAGGGATCTGCCTTCCTGATTTGTTCATGGAACAGGTGGAGGCCAGAGGGAGCTGGTATTTGTTTGACCCCCATGAAATCAGGACGGTTATGGGTTATTCCCTGGAAGACTTCTTTGATGAAAAACGCGGTGAAGGAATGTTCAGGGAACGGTATTGGGAATGTGTTTCCAACCCCAATCTTACCAAAGAAGAAGTTCCGGCAATTGAAATCATGAAACGCATCTTGAAAAGCCAGCTTGAGACCGGTGGTCCTTTCATGTTTTATCGTGATGAAGTTAACCGGCATAATCCGAACAGTCATCTGGGCATGGTTTATTCAAGCAATCTTTGTACAGAAATCACGCAAAATCAGAGCCCGACGATCGTGACAGAGCAATCTACCGTAGATGGGAAAATTATCGTCAACAAGCAGCCTGGTGACTTTGTTGTCTGTAATCTGTCTTCCATCTCACTAGGAAAGGCTGTTCCTGAAGGGATACTGGAACGATTGATTCCGATACAGGTGCGTATGCTCGATAATGTCATCGATTTGAACACTATTCCGGTTTTACAGGCACAGCTTACCAATCAGAAATACCGTGCCGTGGGCCTTGGAACATTTGGATGGCATCACTTGCTTGCTTTAAAGGGTGTTCGCTGGGAAAGCGATGAAGCGGTAGAACTAGCGGACAAGCTTTATGAAAAAATTGCCTTTTTGACTATTCAATCCAGCATGGAGCTTGCGAAAGAAAAAGGAGCATGCGAGGCATTTGCCGGTTCCGATTGGGAGAGCGGCCGTTACTTTGATAACAAGGGTTATACCGAAGGAGACTCGGAACTGCCTTGGAATCAATTAAAAGAAGCAGTTGCTGAAAACGGCATCCGGAACAGTTATTTGATGGCGGTGGCACCTAACTCTTCCACTTCCCTTATTGCGGGAAGCACTGCGAGTATCGATCCAATTTTCCAGAAGTATTATGCAGAGGAGAAAAAGGATTATAAGATTCCGGTGACTGCTCCTGATTTGAACGCAAAAACAAATTGGTACTATAAGTCCGCTTATTTCATCGACCAGCATTGGAGCATAAAACAACAGGCAGCACGACAGAAACATGTCGATCAAAGTGTGTCATTCAATATGTATGTGCCGAATACCATCCAGGCTAAAGAACTGTTGAATCTCCATTTGGATGCTTGGAAATCGAGGTTGAAAACGACGTATTATCTTCGTTCCACTTCATCCGATTTAGTCGACTGTGAATCTTGTTCAAGTTAAAGGGGGAAATAACATGGCATACACATTAAACAAACGAGACATAATGGATAAAACGGCACCAAACAACTCAACGAAAATCATAAATGGGAGAAGCTCCAATATCTTGAACTGGGATGATGTCCGGTTTTCCTGGGCATATCCCAAATACAAAAAGATGCTGGCAAACTTCTGGACACCGTTTGAAATTAATATGTCCCAAGATATCAAGCAGTATCCGAACCTCCCAGATGAAGAAAAAGACGCCTTTTTGAAAATAATCGGCTTGTTGGCTCTTTTAGACAGTATCCAAACGGATTATGCGGGCAAAGTAGCGGATTACTTAACAGACTCCAGCTTGAATGCGCTTATGATCATCCTTGCCCAGCAAGAGGTCATTCACAATCATTCCTATTCTTATGTATTATCCAGCCTTGTCTCTAAACAGAAGCAGGATGAAGTATTTGAATTCTGGCGGACTGAACCGATCCTTGAAAAACGGAATGACTTCATTACCGATGGTTACCGTGCATTTGCGGAAGATGCCACTGTCGACAATCTGCTTAAGTCGGTAGTGTTTGATGTCATTTTGGAAGGATTGTTCTTCTATTCGGGCTTTGCTTTCTTTTATCATTTGGCCAGAAACCAGAAGATGGTCGCGACTTCCACGATGATCAACTATATCAACCGGGATGAGCAGCTGCATGTAGATCTCTTCGTCCGTATTTACAAAGAGGTTTTGAACGAATACCCAGACCATGATACAGAAGAGTTAACACAGTTTGTTTATGATACCTTCAGGGAAGCTGTTCAACTAGAGATTGACTGGGCCCGCCATATCATCGGTAACAAAATCGACGGAATTCTTCTTCAGGAAGTAGAGGACTATATCAAATTTTACGCGAACACACGCTGTAAGCAGCTTGGTTATGAGAAAATCTATCCGGAGATAACGAAAAACCCGCTTCGTTGGATTAAAGCCTATGAAGAAGTGGATCTAGGTAAATCGGATTTCTTTGAACAAAAATCAAGACAGTACACAAAAGTGAACTTTACCGACAATGGTTTTGACGATTTGTAAGAAAGAAGGACAGCCTGACAAAGGCTGTCTTTCTTTGCGCCTGAATTTCCAACCGCTTCTGCATCCTGTATCATGAAAGAAAAGCCGTTTGGCCATCAGGAGGAGAAACAGATGGAGTGGATATTGAAGACTTATCAAGAATTAACGAAACAAGAACTGTACAATCTAATCAAAACAAGGATAGATGTCTTCGTGGTAGAGCAGTCTTGTCCCTACCATGAATTGGACAATTATGACCAGGTATCCGAACATTTAATGTTAAAGAAGGACAGCCAGGTGATCGCCTATGCCCGTCTCCTGCCGAGCAACACCGTTTACGCCCTCCCATCAATTGGGAGAGTGCTTGTGCATAAAGACTTTAGAAATCGCGGTTATGCCAAGGAACTCTTGAAGCGATCCATCAGTACGATCACAGAGGGATGGGGGGAACCACGGATAAAAATTCAAGGCCAGGAATACCTTCGCTCCTTTTATGGAAGTTTTGGTTTTCGGAAAGTATCAAGTGTTTACTTGGATGATGGTATCCCGCATGTAGATATGGTTTATGAGGGATAACCGTTTTGGTCTGGTTAATTTCCAAAATCTAATCCGGTTGGTTCAGTAATAAAGGATATACTAATAATGCCCGGCAGAAGTATGATTGTCAGGAGGCGATTATTAGTGCTTAACCCAAGTCAAATATCAAAGTGCAGGGAGATGCTGACAGAGCGGAAAAAGCATCTCGAGGACCATTTGGAAGACCATTATGGGCTCCATTATGAGCTTGTTAAAGAATCCATGAGTGAATTATCGAATTATGATAACCATCCAGGAGATCTCGGCTCAGAACTTTTTGAAAGGGAAAAAGACGTCGCGCTTAACGAGCATGCGGAACGGGAAATGAAAGATATCAATACGGCTCTTGAGTTGATGGAATCCGGCCAATACGGGAAATGTGAAATATGCAATGCTGATATACCGTATGAAAGATTATTGGCAATGCCCACGACAAACCGTTGTATGGAACATGCAGAAAAGCATATTTCTTTTGCAAGGCCGGCGGAGGAAGATGTAATCCATCCAAGTGTGAATGAGATGGAAACCGAGATTGATGAAGAAGAGTCGACTATTTTCGATGCAGAGGATTCCTGGCAGCGTGTAGCTAAATATGGTTCTTCTGAAAGTCCTTCCGATTTTTACGATACAGAGAAGGATTACGAAGATATGTTTTTCAATTCAGATGAGCTGGTAGGCGGTGCAGAAGATATTGAAAACATGCTGACCGCAGATATGGAGGGGAATTTCTCCGGCGTCGCGCCTGCTCATGAAAAGTACGAAGATTACTTGGATGAACAGGATGTTAACTCTATTTTATATGATTAAACAAAGAGGCCATTCCTCCCATTGAATGGCCTCTTTCTCTAAGTGAGGGGGATGAAAAAATGGGCAGAAAAGTCGAGGTCAAGGAGTACAAGGCCCAATGGAAACGGGATTTTCAGAGCGAAAAGGAGCTTCTTCAAGAATTGCTTGGATACCAATTGCGCACAGTCCATCATATCGGCAGTACATCGATTCCGGGCATGCATGCAAAACCGGTCATCGATATATTGATCGAAGTTCTGGATATAGATGCTATGAGGGCGTGTAAAGAGAAAATGGAAGCGGCGGGCTATAAATCGCATGGAGAGAATGGAATAGCGGGCAGGAGGTTCTACAGTAAAGGAGGCAATGAGCGGACACATCACGTACATATATTCGGGGTGGGAGATCCGGAAATAGCTAGACATTTGGCGTTCCGGGATTATTTAATCAACCACCCCGATGAAGCCCGGAAATATGCGGAGCTGAAGATGAACCTTGCCAGACGGTATTCAGCTGATATGGAAAGCTATATCTCCGGAAAAGATGCCTTTATAAAAGATATAGACAAAAAAGCATCGACATGGAAACGAGAAAGAGAACTATGATTTTCTCGGAATGAGGAAGGCATTTTCTGCTTTTTGAAATTCCACTTTTGGGTAATACTCCATTGCTCCGGGAGCGGATAGGAGTACAAGGGCTGTCTGTTCCCCGATTTCTTCCCGGACTTTATCGAGGATTTTCCTGCCGACACCTGACTTCTGATAGTCCCTGTGTACAGCCAGATCGGACAAATAACAACAGTAAACAAAATCGGTCAATGCTCGCCCTACGCCGATTAATGTTCCATTTTCTCTTGCGGTGATTATCAAGTTGGCTTTTTCTATCATCGAGGATAACCGTTTTACGTCCTGATGAGGGCGCTTGATCCCCGAGCTTTTAAATACTTCTGCCAGTTCCTGTTCATTTATTTTTCCATTTACTTCATAGATAACGGCCATTTTATGCAACAACTCCTTACATCATTTTGTACAAGCGGATCATATCCCGGCAGGCGATTCCATTTTCGAATATGGGTTCTGAATAATGTTCAAGAAAAAAATCATGAATGATTTTATCAAGACGGAATCCACATTTCTGATAAAGTGCCAACTGCCCTATGCTTGAATTTCCGGTACCAATTTCCAGTCTTTTCAATCCCATTGCCTTCGTTCTGTATTCGGCATCCCTAAGCAGTCTTTTTCCGATCCCTTTCCCTTGGTATTGGGATTGGACAGCAATGTTTACAATCTCTGCCGTCTCTGGTTTCGTCTTGACAAGAATATAAACCCCTCTTATTCTGTTTTCTTCCATTGCTGCAAAACATTCCCCGTTTGTGATGTACTTGGCTACCATGGCTGGGTCAGGGTCTGCTGTGAGCAGTAAGTCCATTGGATATGTGTCTTTGTTGTTTAATTTTTGAATTTTCATTTTTCTTCCTCCGTAAACTAATTATAACAGGTTTGATTCAGTGATAAGAGCGCATGCCGGCTATTTTCCGGAAGTTTTAGAAAAAGAGCAAAAGGGAAGGGATAACGGTAGGGTTACATATTCTTGTGACAAGTAAATTATCATTTAGTGGTGGTGGCATACGCATGAGCAGTGTTTTCTTGATGGTTGTGTTTGTTTTGAGCCTGCTTTATTTATTGGTTAAATATCGCACTACCTTAAAAAATATCGGGATTGGGCCTTTAATCGGGGTGGTTGCATTAATGGTGATTTCACTGGTTGCAGCATCCTTGACCTTTTATTATGGTGGCCAATGGGTTGGTGAAACCATTGAAAATATCTATCTTCTGGTTATTGTGCAATTTGTAATTCTCCTTGCCGTCATTGTTGTATTTCTGGGAATTTTGACAAAAATATTGAAATCCTTATCGGATTATGAATAAGAGCCGGCATCCTAAATCCAGGATACCGGCTCTTTGTCCATCTATGTAATCCTTCCAGGCAAGGGAGGAAACCTGGAAGAGGTATTAGTTATCAGGCTTGTTGTTCTGATAAAGTAAGAGATGTTGTTTGTTCTTTTCCATTACGGTAAAAAGTGATATCGACTTTTTCCCCGACGCCTGTCTCGGAGTACAAGTACTCCTTCAGTTCGAGCATGGATGCGATAGGCTGGTCATTAATTTTCGTTATGACATCATATTGTTTCAACCCTGCATTATTTGCCGGTGATCCGTTTTGCACTTGGGCAACGACAACGCCGTCTGTGATGTCATCCGACAAATTGAGTTCTTTTTGTCTATGCTCGTTCGGTACACTTGAAAGTTCTATGGCGCTGATACCAATAAACGGTCTTGATACGTTTCCGTCTGTTTCAAGCTGTTCCATAATCGGGAGGGCAGAATCGATCGGTATTGCAAACCCGATTCCTTCCACTTCTTCTTGGGCAATCTTCATGGAATTTATCCCGATGAGTTCCCCGTTCTCGTTTACCAGTGCGCCACCGCTGTTGCCTGGGTTGATGGCTGCATCTGTTTGAATCACTTCTGTTGTCCAGTCTGCCTGTCCGTCTTGATTGGCGTCCATTTCAACCGAACGTTCTACTCCGCTGATAATTCCTTTTGTCACAGATCCTGCGAATTCCATTCCTAGCGGGTTCCCGATGGCTATTGCCGTTTCCCCGACACTTAACTCTTCTGAAGAGCCAATGGCTGCTACCGTATCAACTTGAGCTCCATCAATTTCCAAAACAGCCAAATCGGTAAGGGAGTCTGCTCCAAGAATAGTTGCTGCAACATGCTCGCCATTCGGAAGGATGACTTCGACTTCATTTGCGCCTTCTACCACATGATTATTTGTTACAACATACGCTTTGCCGTCTTCTTTTTTATAGATAACTCCTGATCCAGTACCTGCTGCCTGGGACTCTTCCCACATATTTGTCTGCTGTATGTTGGATACTCCTACTACTGCTCCTGCGGCCTGGTCGATTGCATCCGTCAACGATGAGTTGCTGTTATTATTCGACGTTTGCACGATATTGCTGTCATTGCTGGTCGATTCAGAGGCTACCTGTGGATCGGTTTCTGATGAAGAATTTATTCCACTTAAAGGCAGGATATTGGTAGAAACCAGCAGTACACCTAATACAGCCACGACAAGTCCTCCTATAATACCGCTGAAAAACATCCCGAATTTATTGGTTCTTTTAGACGCGGTAACATGATTGCTTTGCTCGGTTTGTTCGTGTTGAACGTCATCATGTTGGTTGGTTTCGATATTTGAATCGTGATTTTCATTGTCGTACATGAAAGTCACACCTTTCTAAAAGTTATTTTGTTTGGCTTTCTATACTACACATTCTATACATCAGCTTTGGCAACTCTTTGGTGTAATTGTGTAAAAAGTGTGGAATTCAAGCTAAAATGTTCTTATAAAAGAATTATGTGCGAAAATAGGAAGACGCAAGGAGGGCGAAACATGAACAATCGGATTTTTGTGGTGGAAGACGACGCCAATATCAGGGATATAGTCTCCGCTTATTTAAAAAAAGATGGTTATCGTGTCACCACAATAGAAACAGCGGAGGAAGCTGTCGAGTTATGGCAGCAAGCCCCGCCTGACATGTGGATTTTAGATATAATGCTCCCGGGGATGGACGGTTATGAATTATGCAGGAAAATCAGGGAGAAAAGCAATGTCCCGATCATTATTATTTCTGCCAAGGATGAGGAGTTGGATAAGATTCTCGGTTTGGAACTTGGAGGAGATGATTATCTCACCAAACCATTCAGTCCGAGGGAACTCGTAGCACGGGTGAAGAGACTGTTTAAGCGTTCCGGGAATCAAGTGGAAGAAGCTGATGGGACTGGACAGGATGATTGGGAGGCAGGCAGACTTCTTCTTAAACCCGATGACCGCAGAGTTTTTTGGGAAGGAAATGAAGTAGAGATCACTGCCAAAGAATTCGAAATCCTCCTGATTTTTATTAAAAACCCAAACAGGGCCTTTTCCAGGGAAGAATTGCTGACAAAGGTATGGGGAGAGGATTACTTTGGAAGCGACCGGGCTGTGGATGATTTGATTAAACGTCTGAGAAAGAAAATGGATGGACTTCCGGTGGAAACTGTCTGGGGTTACGGCTACCGGTTGAGAAATTCACAAGAGGGTTCCAGATGAAGCTGCAGTATCAGATAAATGCTGCCTTTACGACATTGTTGATTGTGATTATGTCTGTAACGGCATTTACCATTTATTCGTTGATTCTGAACTTGTTGATTCAGGATGAACAACGCCAGCTTCAGGCAAAGGGTGAGTTGTTGGTAAGTGTATTGAACGATGAGGCCAATATGGAGAATGCACAGAGGCTGTCCCAGCTGCTCCAAGACCAGCAATTGCAATTGTTCATATACAATCATGCCGCTGATCGTGTCATTTTTTCGACGCTCCCAAATCAAATCGTCAACTATTGGATTGAAAATTATGATATAGGTGAAGAAGAACAGCCATTATGGAGGGGAGGAGAAGAGCGTTTCGTAGTTTCGAAAATCAGTTTTTCTCCAGGACAACCAGATACGGAGCTGATCCTGGTTACTCCTCTTAATGACTTACAGCAGGTGCAGGAAACGTTCATCTTCCGTTTATTGCTGGTTTTCTTGATCGGTTTAGCAGCGGCAGTACTGTTGAGTTATTTGATGACCAAGCGTTTGGCCACCCCGTTAACAAGGCTGAAGGACCAGCTCAAGAAAATAGAAAAAAGGAAATTTGATGAAGTAGAGGCCATCCATGCCAGCGGAGAAATAAAAGAAGTGGAAGAAAGTGTTCTCGATATGGCGAATGAACTGGAGAGGTACATCAACTCCCAACAGCAATTTTTCCAAAATGCCAGTCATGAATTGAAAACACCTTTGATGACCATTCAGGGTTACGCGGAAGGGATAAGAGATGGCGTTTTCGAAAAAGAAGAGTCTGATCGTGGATTGGATGTAATGGTAGCCGAGATAGCCCGACTCAAAAAAATTATTAATGAAATGATTCTCCTGGCAAAACTCGATAGTGAAGAAAACATTTATCGTCCGGAAAATATCCAGGTAAGTGATTTGATTCAGATGACCAGAGAACGGGCATTGCCGCTTGCCAATGAAAGGCATGTTCAGCTCACGCAGACGTACACAGCCGATGCGACTATAAAAGTGGATAGGGAAAAAATGCTCCAAGCCATGATGAATGTCGTCTCAAACGCCATCAGGCATGCCAGGTCCAGTGTGGATATAAGCGTGATACAAAAAGACGGAAAGATCTCCATTAAGATATCCGATGATGGCAAGGGGATAAAGGAAGATCTCCTTCCAAACCTTTTCCATCGTTTTGTAAAAGGTGAAGGTGGAGAAACAGGATTGGGTCTGGCCATATCACGGGCGATAGTTGAGAGGTCCGGGGGCCAAATTACAGCCGGGAAATCTGATTTGAATGGAGCACTGTTTACAATTACCTTTAATAGGGAATATTGAATACCATATTTTAATCGTTTGTGTTATAATTGGTGAGTTGTATTCGGAGACCTGAATTTCGATACAAAAGAGGAGAGTAAATATATTATGCAATTAAGAGAAGATATCCGTAATATTGCGATCATCGCCCACGTAGACCATGGAAAAACGACCCTTGTGGACCAGCTGTTGAAGTATTCTGGTACATTCCGGGAAAATGAACAAGTCGACGAACGCGCAATGGATTCTAACGACTTGGAAAAAGAACGCGGTATTACGATTTTAGCTAAAAATACTGCCATTAATTATAATGATACAAGAATAAATATTTTAGATACACCGGGCCACGCGGACTTTGGTGGAGAAGTAGAGCGAATCATGAAAATGGTTGACGGTGTTCTGCTTGTCGTAGATGCCTACGAAGGCTGTATGCCGCAGACACGTTTCGTCTTGAAAAAAGCGTTGGAACAAAAATTGACACCTGTAGTGGTTTTAAACAAAATCGACCGTCCTAATGCAAGGCCGAATGAAGTTATCGACGAAGTACTGGATCTGTTTATTGAGCTTGGTGCCGATGACGATCAATTGGAATTCCCGGTCGTTTATGCATCTGCCTTGAATGGAACCTCCGGTAATGAACCGGAAGAACAAGAAGAAACAATGGAACCGATTTTCACCACGATCATGGAAAACATTCCTGCACCAGTAGATAATTCTGATGAGGGATTGCAATTCCAGGTGACATTGCTCGACTATAATGATTACCTTGGAAGAATCGGTGTCGGCCGTATCTTCAGAGGATCGATCAAAGTCGGTCAGCAGGTTGCACTTATGAAAAAAGACGGCTCTGTGAAAACGTTCCGTGTTTCCAAACTGTTTGGTTTCATCGGATTGAAACGAATCGAAATTGAAGAAGCTAAAGCAGGAGACATTATTGCTCTGGCCGGGATGGAAGATATCAACGTCGGGGAAACGGTTTGTCCGCAGGATCAGCAGGAAGCACTGCCGATTCCGAGAATCGACGAACCTACCTTGCAAATGACGTTTGTTGTCAACAACAGTCCGTTTGCCGGTAAGGAAGGTAAGTATATTACCTCCCGCAGAATCGAAGAGCGGTTATTGACACAGCTTGAAACTGATGTGAGTTTGCGTGTTGAACAAACGGAATCTCCTGATGCCTGGACAGTTTCAGGACGTGGAGAATTACACTTGTCCATCTTGATAGAAAACATGCGCCGTGAAGGATATGAGCTTCAATTGTCCAAGCCACAGGTAATCGTCAGAGAGATTGACGGTGTTCAATGTGAGCCGGTAGAACGAGTGCAAGTAGACGTGCCGGAAGAACATCAGGGTGCTGTAATGGAATCACTTGGTTCCAGAAAAGGCGAAATGATCGATATGCAAAACCACGGTAATGGCCAAGTCAGAATGGAATTCAAAGTCCCTTCAAGAGGTCTTATTGGTTATGCAACAGAATTCATGACCCAAACCAGAGGTTATGGTATTATCAACCATACTTTTGATAAATATGAGCCATTACTTCCTGGACCGGTCGGCGGCCGCCGCCAAGGTGTACTAGTTGCACTGGAAAACGGTAAAGCTTCGACATACGGTATTATGGGCTTGGAAGACCGCGGTGTCATCTTTGTAGAACCTGGTACAGACGTTTATGCGGGAATGATTGTCGGTGAGCACAATCGTGACAATGACTTAACCGTTAATATCACGAAGGAAAAACATCTGACAAACGTCCGTTCAGCTACGAAAGACCAAACAGCGACCATCAGAAAAACTCGTACATTGACGCTTGAAGAAGCGATTGAGTACTTGAACGATGATGAGTACTGTGAAGTAACACCGGAATCCATTCGTTTGCGTAAGAAAATCCTTAATAAAAACGAACGGGAAAAAGCAGCTAAGAAGAAGAAAACCGTTTAATCGAAGAAAAGTCCAGCCAGCAGGCTGGGCTTTTTTGTTATATCGGAAACGCCGACAAGTACTCCCAATAATCCATTGTGAGTTTTTTGTGTTTTTAAAAAGGTTAATAGAAGGGTGGGTGGGGAACGTTATAGTAATATTTCTACTGGAGGGATCAGGTGGTGAAGAAAAAGTTATTCTCAGGACTCATTTTGTCTCTTGTGTTCGGATTGATTGCTTGTGATCAACAGGAATCACCGAATAATTCCGGCAGTGAAGAGCAGGAACAGCCGCAATCTGAACAAGGAAAGGATGTCTCGGAGCAATCCGGAGAAGAGGGGGCATCCGAAAATGCGTCATTGAACTTTAACAACGTAGAGACATTGGCGGAGGATCTAAATGTGCCTTGGGAACTGGTAAAGGAAGGGGAAGATATTTATATTAGTGAGCGGACAGGAGCGATTGTAAAAGTAAATGGCAATAATTTGGAGAGAAAGGAAGTCCGGTTAAAGGAGAACTTAGCCGATGAACCGGAGGCGGGACTGCTTGGACTAGCTTTTCCGGCTGATTTTCAGGAAACGCAAGAAGCAATCGCCTATTATACTTATGCCGAACAACAGGGAGTGTTTCAAAGAGTCGCGTTCATTCAGGAACAGGAAGGACAATGGGTGGAAAAAGAGACGTTGTTGGATAACATTCCGGGCGGCAATGTCCATCACGGAGGCAGGCTGGAAATCGGACCGGATGATAAACTGTATGTCACGGTAGGCGATGCAACCAACCGGAGTGCAGCTCAGAACCGTGATAGTTTATCTGGCAGCGTACTGCGAATGAACCTTGACGGAACCATCCCGGAAGATAATCCTTTTGAGGATTCTCTTATTTATACATGGGGGCATCGGAACCCTCAAGGACTTGCCTGGGATGAACAGGAAGTTTTATTTGCGACGGAACACGGGAACCAGGCTCATGATGAGATAAACAAACTTTCCGCAGGTAGTAATTATGGATGGCCTGAAATACAGGGCGACGAACAAATGGACGGGATGGAGCAGCCGGTTCTTCATTCGGGAGAAGAGACTTGGGCACCTTCTGGGATGGATTATTTTAATGGTCGTTTCTATTTTGCAAGTCTTAGAGGCGAAGCATTGAGAGAGTTTCATCCAGAGGAAAATTCCCAACAGGTTGTTCTGGAAGGGTTCGGAAGGATAAGGGACGTACTCGCCACAGATGAAGGTCTGTATGTGGTAACGAACAACACGGACGGACGGGGCAACCCGGATGAAAAAGATGATCGACTGTTGTTTGTTCCGCGCTCTTAAAGGAAGTATAATGGACAAAAGTATTCCAGAAAGGAAAATAGTATGATAAGGTTTTTCCGTAGATTAAAGTTTTTGCTGAATTTCAGAAAATCAGTGCCTTTTCTGAAGGATTTTTTTCTATCCCGCGAGGTAAAGCTTTCCACTAAAGCATTCTCCTTGTTATTAATAGCGGGATATATTCTGTTTCCTTTTGATATCATTCCTGACTTTTTGTTAATGATGGGTGTTTTGGATGATGTAGCTGTTGCTGGTTTCGTTCTGCGGCAGTTGATAAAGCATGCACCGGAAGCACTAAAGGTGAAACACGGGTTGGGCTATAAGATAAAATAGATTGTCAGGGTTTAGGGAGAATGACAACTAGGTCGATGATCGTCGCATCAAAGACGTGCCAACGAAGAGAAGGGGTGATTTTTTGTATGAGATGTTTGTGGATGTCAATCCTGTGCTGCAGGCATTGATTTTCACTTTGTTTACGTGGGCGTGTACAGCTTTGGGAGCGTCCTTTGTTTATTTCACTAAAAAGACGAATGCGATATTGTTTGACTGTATGCTGGCTTTTGCCGGCGGAGTCATGATAGCTGCCAGTTTCTGGTCTTTGCTTGCACCGGCTATTTCAATGGCCGAGGAACAAAGTAATGCACCTGTTATTCCGGCGGTAACTGGTTTTATACTCGGCGGGCTCTTTTTACTTCTGGTAGACAGATGGCTGCCGATGATAGATGAGAAATTGTATTTTAAGGACATAAAAGATAAAAGTGCCAAGCGAAGGACGGCAATGCTCGTTTTTTCCCTGACTCTCCATAATATACCGGAAGGACTGGCAGTAGGTGTGGCATTCGGTGCTTTGTCGTCTGAATTTTCAACAGCTTCCTTATCTGGGGCAATTGCATTGGCGATCGGGATTGGTATTCAAAATATACCAGAAGGAACTGCGGTCTCTCTGCCTTTGAGACGAGAGGGGATGACGAAAAACAAGAGCTTTTTTTATGGGCAATTTTCTGGAATGGTCGAGCCTATTTCGGCAGTCATCGGGGCGGTTGCTGTTGTATTTATCCAGCCGTTGCTTCCATATGCGCTTAGTTTTGCGGCCGGAGCAATGATTTTTGTCGTAGCCAAGGAGGTCATTCCGGGATCCCAGGAAAGAGGCCATGTGCAGTTGGCCACGATGAGTTTGATGGTTGGATTTGCTGTTATGATGATTTTGGATGTGGCCTTAGGTTAAGTCAAAAAGACATGTTTCTCTAAGGAAATAGTCGTGTTTTTATACTTTTAACGAACAGGTGTTCTGTTTTTGTGTTATACTATCGATAGGATAGGTAGTTTTCACAGGGTGTCGGCTAACTCCCGAACGGGAAGAATGGGGGGATGCCAATGAATACTTTCGAGGTTTTCATGATTTTGTTCACTTTCGGCACCTTTTTGATTGCCTTGTTCACATTGGTTATAAAATTAACCAATAAAAAATAGACCTCTTGCACTTTTGGTGGGCAGAGGTCTATTCACAAATCCCCGATTCCCTGTAAGGGAACTGCTATCCGGAGGCCGCAGTTGGAGCTGCGGTCCTTTTTAATTTATCTCTTTATCTCATGATATCATATTTAAAGAAAAAATATGAAAAAAAAGCATAAAAAAAGCAGCCGATGGCTGCTTTTTCAATTGGAATGAAGTTATTTAAGCAAATCGGGATTTTCTCTTTTCGCCTCGTTTACTTTGGATCTTCTATATCCGCCTGCGATATCGGCTTCTTTGAATTCTTTCGCATAGCGAACTTCTTGTGCATCCGTTAATTCTACCCCATTCCATTTGATCGGTTGATACTGTGTTTTCTTAGCCATACTGTTCATCCTTTCTATCGGAAGTGGGATTCATTTTTTCTATATTATTCCGATACCCGGAGGTGTTGAGGTTGAAACACCGAAAATATTCAGCCCTCGATCCATAACTCTTGCAACGGACCCTCTTCAGCAAAGACAGGATCTAGTTCCGGCAATGACACTTTATCTATGTTTTCTAATGATCTCTCTCGTTCCTCGGGAGTTCCTGTCAATAGGTCCGGAGACAAGCCGCCCGGGTATGCCCCGATTACTTTGAAATCGCTGCTTGCCTGTACCTTCTTATGGCCGACGCCAGCCGGGATAATGACCACATCACCTGCTGTCATATCTATTTCCCGACCGTTTTCACCTCCGAACATGATGGTGGCATTTCCGCTGATCACACCTAATACCTCATGGGTATTGCTGTGAAAGTGATGGTAATCATATACTCCGCCGGTCCAGCTATTTGTCCATTTGTTTCCGTTGAATACCATCTCACAATCTACTACCCTCTCCAATAATACTTGCGGGTACACCAGTAGTGGCAAGATTTTGTTGTTTGGAATTTTGCCATTATCTTCAAAAACATAGGTCTGTACTTTTTGCTGAGTCATCTTCACATCACTCCTTCAGCATATTTGTTCCACTGCCGGGGAGCAATCAAACGGATAAATGGAATTTAATGTGGATCAGGTGTGCGTGGTTTGAGGGGATCACAATTTGGCGGCATTTTTCCTGTCGACTCGGCAAGCTTTATCAAGTAGTAGCATTCTTCTCTTGCCATATGATCCGCCATCAGACCGGAAAAGGTACTTAGAACTGTTTCAGAAAGTTCCATTTCCTCCAGTTCATGTAAAAAAGTTTTGAATAATTTCAGTTCCACTTCCACGTTACTATTGAATTTGGCCAGTGCGGGGAAGGAAGTCAGGTTCGACCGCAAATAACCCGTAAGTTCGATCGCTTTCAGATAAAATTGGTCAAAGTGTTTGTTGAAAGTATGGCTTTTCTTTTTCAGTCTCTTTTCCACTCCATCCAGCTGATCGTTGATTGCTCCTGCATGCCCTGATGCATCGACAAGCCAGAGAAGGTGGTGATGAAGCTCGTGGAATACAGGCGGTGCCTCTCCTTGTTTTAAAAAACCAATCACCAGTTCATATTCTTCTAATTCATTTACCATGTGATTAATAAAGGTAGGAGACAGGTGGATGCCAATCTTTCCTGTCAACTTGCGCTTGATGATACTTAATTTGAAGTCCTTTAATTGATCTACAGCTGCCTCTGCCTGTTTAGTAAAGGCGATCACATTCGTCGTTGTCAGCGACTTTGACTGATTAAGAAGCTGATCGAAGGTGTGGACAAATGAAGCGGCTGTTTGGACGTCATTCGTTTCAGAAGGATAGAGCGAATCACGGATAAACCTGGAATGATCACCAAGTACCTGAAGCCAAAATTGATGTTCGAATGATGCGCTTTGTAAATAATCTGCCAATGAGAAACATCCCCTTTAAATAGTCATCATTTATATGTATTCGAAGCTTTGAGCATTTATCAGCATAACCCGGAATTTTATTCTACAAGAAATATCATCCAAGTTTTGAAAAACAGAGAATTATGTCATAAGATGAGAATGAACGAGTTGTAAATTATGACAAAAAGGAGTCTGCCATGAGAAAGTTCATCCGTTTGACTATGTTTCCGCTTACAATCTGTTTCCTTTTGTTGCTTATTGCCTGTGAAGAGAATTCCGGGAACGGGGATGAGCCTTTGGTAGCTTCACATGAAGTAAAGATCGATTCACCGCTGGCACATAATAAGATAGAGAAATTACCGTCAACAGCTTATAAAGAGGACCCAAAAAGTATTAGTATAACTGCTGTCGGCGACATACTGATACATGAGAAAGTATATGAAGATGCTTATTCACAAGGAGGATACGACTTCATGCCGATGTTTCGCGAAGTCGAACAATATCTGGATGATACAACCATTACGATTGCAAACCAGGAAACAATGATAGGAGGAACAGACATCGGCCTGTCCGGATACCCGGCCTTTAATAGCCCGTATGAAATCGGGGATACACTCAAGGAAGTAGGTGTCGATGTAGTTTCGATAGCGAACAACCATTCACTCGACCGTGGAGAAGAGGCTGTCCAGAATGCTATCAGCCATTGGGAACAAATAGACATGATGTACACAGGGGCCTATAAGAATAAGAAAGACAGCGATCGGATAAGGGTGTTGGAAACAGATGAGGGCATTGACGTTGCCTTTCTCAGCTATACCTATGGAACGAATGGCATTCCTGTTCCTGAAGGGAAAGATTACCTGGTGAATTTGATTGAGCGGAAAGCGCTTGTGGAAGATATCAAAAAAGCAAAGCAGGCAGGAGATGTCTTGATATTGAGCCTGCACTTCGGTACAGAATATGAACAAATGCCAAACCAGGAACAGATCGATTTGGTCCAACTTGCTGCGGATCAGGAAGTGGATGCGGTAATCGGGCATCATCCACATGTACTGCAACCGGTCGACTGGGTGGAGGGGAAAAATGGAAATGAAACATTTGCAGCTTATTCTTTGGGTAACTTTTTATCTGGTCAGGATGAATTCTACAATCAAATTGGCGGCATCCTGAAATTCGATATTCAAGAAAGTGGACAGAAGGAAGAAAGGGAGTTCGAGGTGGTAAATCCCCGGTTTTTGCCCACATATGTAACCTTTTCACAGTGGGCCGATTACCGGGTCGTCCCGATGCATCAAGTGAATGAAAGGGAAATGCCGAGCCCGGAACTGCATTATAATCGAGTGAAAGAGCACATGTCCCGGTGGGTTCCGGAACTTGAATTTATTGAGTGAACCTACAATAAGGATAGGAAAGGAAGGGCTTTTTTGGTATGATATGGATGGTATAATTTAAGCTCGATAAAAGGAGAAGTCATATGGAATGGAAAAATATCTATCGTGGAATGTTGATGGGGGCCAGTGATGTTGTACCCGGAGTCAGTGGGGGTACTATTGCTGTAATACTGGGGATCTATGACCAGTTGATTGCTGCCGTCAATGGTTTTTTCAGCAAAGAATGGAAAAAACATCTCGGCTTCTTGTTGCCGCTTGGTATTGGAATAGTAACTTCGGTCGTTTTGTTGGCCAATTTGATTGAATGGTTATTTGAACATTATCCAGGGCCGACTCAGTTTTTCTTTTTAGGCTTGATTGTCGGCGTGCTTCCGTTTTTATTTCACAAAGCAGATGCCAAACATACTTTCAAAGCAAAACATATCTTATTGCTGGCTGTTGGTGCTATTCTGGTAGCTTCCATGGTATTCTTCCAGGCCAGCGAATCAGGACCTATGCAGAATTTATCATTTGGTTCATACGTTATCCTGTTTTTCTCCGGATTTATTGCGAGTTCCGCGATGATTCTGCCGGGCATCAGCGGTTCTTTTATCCTGTTGATCATCGGAGTATATACGACCGTCATAAACGGTATATCCAATTTTCAATTTGATGTCATTATTGTGGTTGGGATAGGTATCGTGCTGGGTATCATCGTGATGAGTAAAATCATTCATTTTTGCCTTGAACGCTTCCCGACTGGTACTTATGCATTGGTGATAGGGCTGGTAATCGGTTCGGTTGTTGTTATTTTTCCGGGTTGGCCCTCTGACGGTGGAGCGGTAGTAGTCAACATCTTTACATTTGCGGCGGGATTAGCAGCGGCGATGGCATTAGGGAGATTTGAATACAAGGGTGATTAGACAAGCAGTTATGTTGCATGATTGGAAAACAATTGGTAGATTATAATGCTAAGAAAGGGGTTTTTGCTAAATGGAAGAGATTAAGTCAGAGCAACAATTTAACGAAATTATAAATTCTGCTGAACCTGTTATTATTAAGTTTTATGCAGATTGGTGTCCGGATTGTAAACGGATGGATATGTTCATCGGTGATATCCTGGAAGAATACAATCAGTATAAATGGTACCAAATCAACAACGATGAAGTGGAAGGAATTGCCCAGGAATATGATGTGATGGGCATACCAAGCTTGTTGATTTTCCAAAATGGGGAAAAGCTTGCCCATCAGCATAGTGCTTATACTAAGACACCCGAAGAGGTGCAGGAATTTTTGCAACAGCAATTGGGGTAATGCTCTTGAAGACCTTGTCGTAAGAACGGCAAGGTTTTTTTATACGTAGAGAAACAAGCTTAGAGAGGTTGGGCCACCATTTTTCATGCTATTTTCTATCTTAAACAAACGTTTGATCAATAAACAAATGATTTTCCTTTTATATAGGAAAGGGATAGGATAAGACTAAAAAACGACGGAGGAGACATCGTGATCAGACTTGCAAACAAGGAAGACCTGCCAAGAATTATGGAAATTGTGAAGGCTTCTGTCAAAGTGATGAATGAACAGGGGAACGAGCAGTGGAATGAGGACTATCCCCTGGAATCAGACTTTAAAGGAGACTTGGAGAATCAGGAGCTGTACGTCGCTGAAATAGGCGGAACGGTGACAGGGGCAGCTTGTATAAGTGAAAAAGAACACAGCGAATACCCGCTTATCAGTTGGCGGAAAAACGATAAGGCTTTAACTGTTAAGAGGGTGGCCGTCGACCCTTCCAACAGGGGAAGTGGCATTGCTTCCGGATTGTATAAGCATGCCGAACAAGTCGGCAGGGAGAAGGGCCTGCATTATTTGAAAACAGACACCTTTTCAAAAAATCAGTCAGCACAGAGGTTATTCAGGAAGAATGGATACCAATTCGTCCAGGCAAGAAGGGTAGAAGAAAAAGATGATGAATTATGGTACTTTGATAAACTAATTGACTGAATGTTTCATTTTGTTTATACTCAGGTTAACAATTAAAATCGCTTATATTCTTATCCAGAGAGGTGGAGGGACTGACCCGTCGAAGCCTCGGCAACCAGCTTAACATTATTGCACGGTGCCAACTTCAGAGTGGATATATTTGTCCAGAAGATAAGAAGCAGGGAATACATAATGATATGCCTTTAAACCTTCTCTCTTATCGGGAGAAGGTTTTTTGTTTCTGTAAGAATGGACATGGATTTGTAAGGGGTTCGAGAATGTGCCACAGGGTACTTCTTAAGACGATTACTTCAAAATTTGTGGGGAAAGTGGTGCGACATCTATGAAGCTATTAGGACTATCAGGCAGCTTGGAAAGTGAATCAAAGGTTCAGGAGGCAGTGAGGAAGGCTTTGGAACATGCAGATCAAGTTTCTGCAGACGTGGAAGTGGACTTGATCAGGCTGGAAGACTATCAATTGCAATTCTGCGATGGAAGGGATCCAGAGATGTATGAGGGTGACAGCAGAATTGTCATCGATAAAATAAAAGAAGCCGATGCCCTGATTATAGGGTCTCCTATATACAGGGGAGCCATTACCGGTGCCTTGAAGAACTTGTTCGATCTTTTGCCGGAAGACGCCTTGGAGGCAAAAGTCACCGGTTTCATCGCTATCGGAGAGAAGTCCGGGCATTCTTACGTAATTGACCACCAATTAAAACCGTTAGCCGGTTACTTCAAAGTACATATTGTCCCTTCCAATGTTTATGTAGATGACAGGCATTATTCAGAAAGGGAATTAACCGATGAATCGATTAAAAAAAGTCTCAAAAGGCTTGGTGAATCAATCGTCGAGCTTCATGAAAAAATCCATGGGATTGGATTGGTCGGTTGATGCAAATTAATTCGATCAGGAAAAAAGGTTGACTAAGCTATTGGCATAGTCAACCTTTTTAGTGTTATCTGAACTGTTTATAAGATTCTGGTTTCAGAGTGTGGGATAAAAGCTTCTCTGGTTATTAATGTTCCGTTTACCGGGAGATGACCCCTGTAAGAAAGGATGCTTTGTTGAATGCATAGTCTCCCGCTGCAGCCATTTTCTTCCATTGAACTTTGCTTTCTCTTATAGGAGTGACAAATGGTGATTGATCGATCAACCGGCCCTTTGGCTCCTCTGCAATAGTCTCACCAACTTCAACTCCTGAAGTAAGGCCTTGAAATCCCGCTTCAGCAAGACCCAATTCAACCTCTTGCAAGTAAACAGTTCCTTCTGGTGTCATCACCCAGACAGCAGGGGAGGGGGCTTGAGTGATATGATCCATCTTAACAGTCGGTGCCTCTAAGAATTGATCTGTGATGATTTCCAAATTTGTGTGATAACCAGGAAGCACTTCTGTTTCCGCTTCATCCATTTCTACTTCGAATGGATAAAAACTGGTGTTATTAATACTGACTTCATTCGGCGAGTCTGCAATAGACTTTATCTCACCTTCCAGCTCGCCAGCAACGTCATCGATATGGATATTCACTGGCATTCCAACTTCGATCCTCTTTCTGTCTGTTTCAGGAAGTTCTCCCTCAATATGAAGATTTTCGCTTTGCAGCGTAACTACGGGATTTTTCAAGTCTGTTTCAATCTCCTCGATTTTTCCGGGCGCAGGGCTGTTAACTGTGACAATGCTGCCTTCTGAGGTAAGCTCGGCAAGCTGAGCTTCAGCAGCCTGTAGTGCTGCTTGTTTCTGTTCCAGTTCCAACTCTTTTTCAGTCAAATATTGCTCTTTCATATATTCTGTATCAGATGTGTCCGTTTGTTCCTCTGATTCTGTTTCATCATCTTCATCGCCGAAGCCGCGTAAAGGGTCTGGATTTGTTTCAGGGAGGGAGATCTGGTACGTATTGATATTTCTGAGTGCCGTCTCAATCGCAGTAATCTCTCCTGTAAGTTTTTCTACTTCCTGTTCCAACCGGTTCAGTGTGACATCATAATCTTTCACGCGATATTCGAACAAGGGCTGGCCTTCCGTGACGGTATCGCCTTCTTCCACAAGGAACTGCTGGAATGCGCCTTGGCTCTCTTCAAAATATACAGGGGTTTCCTCGCTCGATGCCAATACACCCTCTGTAAGGGTTCTTTCGTATAAATCGTGTGTGAAAATCTCTGACCACTCTTTTATGTAAGACATTCTATCAATATAGTTATCTTCATCAGTGATAAGCAAGGTAATATTCGTACCGATAAGCAGGACTATGAAGCTGTAAAAGATAATTTTGGTTATTCTTTTTCTTTTCATCCCCATCACCATCTTTCCGTGATCATATTGATAAGATAGGAGTCATAACTGGAAACAAAAGCGGCTATGAACCACACGGTGAAGTGGAATAACAGGACACCGGTCCATATCCATGCTTTATATACCTTGGAAAGGTAGCTTAAATACCTTACTTGGAAACCGACTATCCATAATTGAAAAATAGAAATGACCCCAAGTAGATGGATCAGCAAAGGAATTTCTGTCAGGCGTGAAGCTATTATTCCAAACGAGAGCGGAGAAACATACCATTCCAGCCCGGCATAAATGAATAAAGGAATCCACAATAACCTTTCTACCAACAACACCGATAATACAAGCAATTGCATAATGACGATCTTTTTGAAAGGGATATTGTAAAAGAGCCAAAAGAAGCAGGTTGGAACCGTCAGAATGAATAAGGCAAATAGAAGAGCATATGCGAGCCTTGCTATCAAAAACCAGACTTTTGCTGTTTCGTAATTTGGTTGTGGCATAGTTACGGCATTAGCCGAGATAGGTGCAGACCCGATTCCGAGCCAGCTCATCCATCCGTAAACAACTAAACATAATCCGATCAGTAAGAAGGTGAGCCTAGTGGTATGAGTGATCTTTTCTGCTTCTCTTATTCTGAAAAGGTGGTCTTCAGGATGAAAGAATAGTTTCACGATATTGCTGGAGTACACCATGGAAGTCATCCTTTTTCTGTTATTTTATGATGTTTATATTCTATCATTTTATCTCATATTTCCATTAAATTCTAATGGAATATAAAAGAGATGATGTTTAACGTGGTGCAGAACAGTGGAACTTAATGATATAACAAAAATGAACAGGTAGGTGATATTATCGATTGGTTAATGGTTGTATCGATTATTGCATTGGCTGCAGGTTTATTATCATCAGCTGTTATCGCTTTCGATGTATATAAGCATCCGCAAATGATGTGGATTATGAATATTGTCTGGCCGATCAATGGCTGGTTTTTAGGACCTGTAGCTGTGTATTTATATTGGAAATGGGGCAAACTGAAGGCCAAAGATTCGGAAGCGGAAGATAACAGAGGCAAACCGGCTAAAGTATTCGGTTCTACAAGCCACTGTGCATCAGGGTGTACAGCGGGGGATGTGCTTGGTGTTCCGATTGTATTCATGACAAGCTTTACTCTGTTTGGAATGGCGCTCTTCGCCCATTATTTTGTCGAATTTATTTTAGCGTATATTTTCGGGGTAGTTTTCCAATTCTTTGCCATATATCCTATGAATAAAGAAGATGGCATCCTCACTTCTTTGAAAAATGCCATAAAGGCAGACACTTTGGCATTAATATCATTCCAGATCGGTATGTTCGGCTGGATGGCGATCGTTCATTTTATCTTGTTTTCCCAGCCACCGAAACCAAATGAGCCGAGTTATTGGTTTATGATGCAAATTGCCATGATTATTGGTTTTCTCACTAGTTACCCTGTTAACTGGTGGCTTGTCAGAAAAGGGATAAAGGAAGAGATGTAAATCAGGAGGCTGCTCCCCCGCTTCGAAGGGGTGATAGTCTCTTTTTTTCTTCTCTATTACTCCAGTTTGAAATTTTCTGATTCGAGGAAATATGAAATGTAGGGAAATTAGAAAGCGAGTGTGAAAAACATGCCCAAATATGGGAAGGGTTTATTTCTGTTCAATGGAAATGACGATGAACAGGAGATAGAGCGGAAACTCAATCAAACATTGCCAGTTCTCGCCAAAGGCTTTGAAAGGCTCTTTATCGTTCAAACTGCCGACGTGGAGCAATTAAGGGCAGCATGTGAAGAGTATGCCCAAATCGTCGACGCCGTGATTATTCTCGGAGGGGACGGAACAATACATGAATGTATTAATGTCTTTGCAAAGTTGGATGAACGTCCTGCTATCGGCATTCTTCCAGGCGGGACTTGTAACGATTTCAGCAGAATGCTTCACATTCCCCAAAATCTGTCTCAAGCCGCGCAGACTATATTAGATGGTGATGTGGAAGAAATAGATATTGGGAAAGCCGATGACCAATATTTCCTGAATTTTTGGGGGATAGGTCTTGTTGCACAGACCTCCATGAATATAGACAGTGACCAGAAAAGGCGTTTAGGGGTATTGAGCTATTTTTTGAGTACGTTAAGAAGCTTGAATCAGGCTGAGCCATTTCCCTACACATTGACGGCAGACGGTGAAGAGCAGTCTGGTGAAGCAGTCATGATCCTCGTAATGAACGGCAGGTTTATAGGAACGCGGGAAATACCTCTCCAACAAGTCGACCCAAGAGATGGCAAGCTGGATTTGTTGATTGTAAAGAATTCCAACCTGACTCTGTTCAAAGAGTTAATGATGATGAATCAAGGCGACGTCAGCTCGGAAGATTTAACGGAATTGTCGCATATCAAGGCAAAAGAGTTGAGGGTGGAGTCGGAAACAGTCCAAGAGATCGATATGGATGGCGAAATTTATACAACCACTCCTTCTGAAATCTCCATTGTTCCGGGCCGTTTGAAAATGATTGTGGGAAGTACCGAATAATTAAAGATGGTTGAAGTTTAAAAACACATAAATGGAGAAACAGAGAAAGTAGACTTCAAAGGAGGGAGAATACATCATGAAGAAGAATCTTTTTATCGTGATGGTGATAAGTTTGATGGTTGTTTTAACAGCTTGCGGCGGCAACAACTCTGATGAAAGCAGCCAGGAAGGTGGTCAAGATCAAACAGAGCAATCGGAATCAACGGATGACCAGAATGCAGATTCCGGTGGTGATTCAGGGGAAAACACTTTGAATATCAGTGCTACAAACTTTCAATTTGACCAAGAAGAATATACAGTTGAGGCCGGCGAAGAAGTAACCATCAACCTTACTAGTGAAGAAGGGCAGCATGGTTTGGCCATCGATGAGTATGATGTGAATATCGAGGGTGAAGGTTCGGCGACTTTCACACCGGAAGAGCCGGGTGAATATGAAATCTATTGCAGCGTACCCTGTGGCCAAGGACACTCTGGCATGGTCTCCACACTAGTTGTACAATAAAAGAACAGCAAAGCTTCCAGGCTATTAAACTTGGAAGCTTTTATTATATAGGTTGAACTCTAATCCTTCAGAAAATCCATAAACTGCGACATAACTTGTGTGGCTTCCTTCCATTCTTTTTAGATTGAGTGGTATTCCGGCGCTACGGAAAAATACTCCCTTTCCGGGGGCAGCACACCTCAGCCTCCTCGTGAGCAAACTGCACTCACTGCGGGGTCTTCGGAAGATGCTCTTCCCCCAGGTCTTTCAAAGTCCTACGGGAAAGGAACAGTCTGAAGAACCCGCAGTAATGCGTCTGCGTCTTCTAGTATCGCTTCGTAGCAAGCTTCCTCGACGCATGGTTTTCGGTGGGACGAGTAATCGCAGTCCCAAGGGAGCAAAGGAGCCTACTCAAGTAGTACCCTGGCAGAAGCGTTCCCCGTGGAAAGCGAGTATTTTACCGCAGCGTTGGGTTAGCACTCAACTAACATCAGAAGGAATGAAAACTTCATAATGTAGAATTGTCACTATGTCGCAATTCCTCTCAATGTAAAATCTGAAAGAAGGGGATGGGAATCTTTATGAGGGGGGGTGATTAGACTTTTTGACAAACTGCTATTCCCAGCGGGTAATCGAGGTCGGGGCGGGCTGGTTCGATCAATACCCCTTTTTGATAATAAAATGCCGTTTCATATTGCTGGAACAGTTCTATAAATTCTTCAGGCTTCAACTGATGGACATGAAAAGGAGAACCGCACGGCTTCCCGCGCCCTTCCCCGAAAGGTGTGGAAACAATGAGCGTACCTCCATCGTTCAGTAATTGATCATAGTTATTTAAAAGAGATTCTTCCTGCTCAATATGCTCGATCGTTTCAAAACTGACAATAGTATCGAATGTGCCGACTTTTTCCTTGAGTTTAGCTTCTGTTGCGTCCGCGACTACAAAAGCTGACTTGGGATGATAGTACCTTCCTTTGGCATATTTGATAATCTCAGGGTCAATATCAACCCCTATTATTTCATCTATCTCGTCTTTCATTTCCTTTGCAATCATGTGGGTTCCATAGCCAGCGCCACAGGATAAGTCTAAGACCCTGCCTTTCACATAGTTCAGAGCAAACTGATATCTTGCTGTATGCTCCAACACAAGCTTGTTCATATGGGTCATATAGTCCGGGATGACCCTTTCCCCTGTATCTTTGACCAATTTGTCCACCGCTTTCTTACCTTCTATTTAGTAAATCGCGCCTATATTAGAAAGACTCTATCTATTTTACCGGAATTTGACATGCTTTTTCAAAGTTTTATATACTATCTTTAATTCAAGATAAAAGAAAGGGTGGGCTTTATGAGTATGGATAACGAATACCTCATCAAAAAGCAGGATCCGTCTTTGAAGCTTTTTGTGGTATTATCCAAAGCTTACCGGTCAATTGCAGATCAAGTAGAAGCGGATATCCGGAAAAAAGGATTAAATCCTACTGAATTCGGTGTACTGGAATTGCTTTATCACCAAGGAGACCAAGCATTGCAGAAAATCGGTGATAAAATCCTGCTGGCGAGCGGAAGTATAACATATGTGGTAGATAAATTGGAGAAAAAAGGGTATCTGATCAGGAAACCCTCGGAAAGCGACAGAAGAATTACTTATGCCTCCATCACAGACAAAGGCCGTGAATTCCTTCATGATATTTTCCCGGATCATTGGGAGCAAATTGAAGCAATTACAGGCGGTCTAGATACGGAAGAGAAGCAAACAGCAATCCAACTGCTCAAAAAACTTGGACTCTATGCTGAAAAGATGAAATAGATTCCTGTGCATCCTTGGCTTCTATAACACTTGTTGTTGTTTGAACAATCGGCTCTTGTTTACTTAAGGACATAAGTGGGAACAAAGTCATTATCAGATTGTAACAAGGAGGAACTGTCATGAAAGTTTTAGTCATAGGAGCCAATGGAAAAGTAGGCAGACATGTTGCCAGAACATTGCAAGAATCAGACCACGAACCAGTTGCGATGGTCAGGGATACAGATCAAGTTCCATGGTTTGAAGAACAGGGAATCAAAACAGTCCTCGGCAACCTGGAAAGCAACTTCGAAGAAGCTTTCTACGGAATAGATGGTGTGATTTTTGCAGCCGGATCCGGCCCGCACACTGGTCCGGACAAAACCATCATCATCGACCAGGAGGGCGCGATAAAATCGATCGAACTGGCTGAACAATTCGGAGTCAGCCGCTTTATCATGTTAAGCTCGATGAATGCAGATAAACCCGAACAGTACCCGGCCATGAAGCATTATCTTTTTGCTAAACACAGGGCAGATGATTACTTAAGAAAATCGCGGTTGAATTATACGATTATCCGCCCGGGCGGCTTAACCAATGAAGAAGGAACAGGAAAAGTCCGGCTGGAAGAATCTATTCCAGAAGGAGGAACCATCCCCCGTGCCGATGTGGCAAAAGTGCTGGTTTACCTGCTGAGTGTTCCGCGGGCAGAGTTTAAAAGTTTTGACTTGATCAGGGGTACGGATGAATTGGGAGAAGTGCTTGCTTATTGATCAAAACAAGATGTTAAAAATTTGTAAAAAAGTAGGTTTAGTCCCTCCGCTAATGGGTAAATATCAATAGAAAGATTTAGTAGGGGAATGTTTTAGGAAAAAAGACGCAGAAAAAATTACCCAGGAGGTACACCTATGACAAGGCAAAGTGTCGTTGTTTATGTAAGTGAGAATTGCCGCCAATGTGATCAGCTGCTGTCCCATCTGGATAAGTGGGAAGTAGATTATATAGAGAAAAACGTTACGAATAATAAAGAACACATCAAGGAACTGCAAGAACACAAAGTATACGGAACTCCGGCCGTTTTTATCCAAGATCAAAAGATACTGGGTTTCCAAAAATCGAAAATAAAGAAAGCACTCGGGATAGAGCCTGTCTATTCTTTTTACCAACAGAGCGGGTTATATTCCGAGTGATACTAAATCAAGTTGGGTATTCCTGCTTGTTTTTTTTTGTGCTGAGAAGAGTTCCTTAACAATCATTCTTCATGAGCATATAGTGTAGTAAATGAAAGAATGTGAGGTGTCTTCTATGATGAATCATGAGAGAGCGCCGTATCCTTTCTATGGGCAAAATCCACAGATGTATGATCCTTTTTATTATCAGGGTGGGCCCGTAAACCCTGGCCAAGGTTTTCCTGGGGGAACAGGCACCAATCCATATCAATATTTCGCAAAGCCGCCTCATCCTGCACCCTGGCCGGGATTCGTCGGCAGCCAGCCGGGACAGACAGGATATTGGCAGCAGCAGTCCGCTCCTGGTTTCATGAATCTTTTCCAGGATAAGAATGGTCAAATGGACTTGGATAAGATGTTATCGACCGTGGGCCAAATGGCTTCGACTGTCCAGCAAGTTGCACCAATATTTAAAGGATTCGGCAGTTTCCTGCAAGGAATTAAATAATCAAATCATCTCCTTGTCGAATTCGACAGGGATTTTTTTATCTTCAGGCAAACGCACACTAAAAATCCCGGTTGATTCCATTTTGGTGTTATACATGGACTAAAATTTTCCGGCAAGGGTATTAAAGTTATAGTGAAGTGCAGATGTCTGGCATCATCTCCACGTTATTCGTTAATATTTTGTATATGTTCGACACTATTGAGGAGGAGCATCATGATGAAAGGATGTTTGTGTATCCATGGGTTTACCGGTGGTCCGTATGAAGTGGATCCGCTTGCAGAATATGTGAGAGAAAACACAGATTGGCTTGTGAAAGTTCCCTGCCTGCCAGGTCATGGAGATACCCTCAATTTAAAAGGGGTTACATTTGATCAATGGGTGAGCGCGGCAGAAGATGAATTTAGAATGTTGGAGAAGCAATGTGAGCAAGTATTCGTGGTTGGATTTTCGATGGGTGGAATGATTGCATCTTATCTAGCTGCCAAATACCCTGTTGCAAAGTTGGCGTTGCTCTCACCTGCCGGAAAGTATATCGATATTAAACAGATGGGGGTAGAATTAGGCAGTTTTTTCGTAAAGGGACTGAAAGGCGAACTGGACAATGATCCTATGTTCAACAACTATAAATGCAAATGGGGTTCCGTGCCTTTCAAAGCGATGATCGAGTTTCAAAAATGTGTCCGCTTTACCAGACCATATCTCGAGAACATAGAATGCCCGGTGTTGATTGCCCAAGGAAGGCAGGATAGTTTGGTCCCTTTCAAAACATTGCATTATCTTGATAAGGAGATATCAGGAGCAGACACGGAGCTAATCCTGTATGACAAATCAAAACACATGATTTGCCTTGGAGAACAAAAAGAGGAATTGATCCAAACTGTTTTCTCTTTTCTCACCCGTCGCAAAGGAGTTTTGGCTACGTGAAATCGAAAATGAATCAAAATCAAACCGTTGTCAACCCACCCTTTTTTTATGGGTGGATTGTTGTGTTTATAGCCGGACTAAGTGTTTTTTTCTCTGGTCCTGGTCAAACTTATTCCATATCGATATTTATCGATCACTACATCGAGGATTTTGACTATTCCCGCTCGTTTGTTTCTGGAATCTACTCCACAGCGACCTTATGTGCTGGCTTTTCCTTGTTCTTGGTCGGACGGCTGGTTGACCGTTTTGGGCAAAGGACCATGATGGTGGCAGTCGGAGGTTTGTTGGCCGCTGCCTGCTTTTGGAATGCCCTGTTGACCGGAGCCGTGATGATGTTCATCGGTATTTATGTGCTTCGTTTATTTGGACAAGGTTCGATGACCCTTTTGCCGAATACGCTTGTCCCTCAATGGTTCAGGATAAAAAGGGGGAGGGCGCTAAGTATTATGACAATCGGCGGCTTCGCCAGCCCGGCACTTTTCCCGCCACTGAATACGTGGTTGATCGATAGTTTTGGATGGAGAGTGACATGGTCATTCTGGGGTATTGCTTTGTTGGTTGTTTTCGTTCCGTTGGCTTTTTTATTCGTCCGCAACCAGCCCAAAGATATTGGCGAGCTTCCGGATGGTAAACCAAGAGATGAATTAAGCGGGACAAGACGTGCGGGAAAAGATATCTTCCGTACCAAAGTTTTTTGGCTTGTTATGGCTGTTTTGGTGATAAGTGTATCTATTTGGTTAGCGGTCAGTTATCAGCTGTTGTTTGTTTTAGCGTTTTGGGCCGGACTTCTATTGATTGCTGCCGGTATTTTCCTAGTGTTGAAATCGTCGGAGAAAAAGCGGAAAAAACAACCCGGACAGGCTGCGAATCCGAATGCGGATGAACCGGAAATAAGCTGGACACTGAATGAAGCGATGAAAACAAGAGCTTTTTGGTTTGTTTTATTTGCCGTTAGTGTCCCGGCTTTGGTTAATACCGGTGTGACATTTCATATCGTTTCTATAGCAGAAGGGAAAGGGTTGAGCCCTGAAACGGCGGCCCTCATCTTGTCTTTGATGGCGATTCTGGGTTTCCCGGTAAGCTTTGTGGTCGGCTATTTAGTCGACAGAGTTTCGGTTCACTATGTCCTGGCCGTGACATTCCTGGGGCATTTGATATCGCTGTTCATCTTATTGTTTGCCAATTCTGCATTCATGGCTCTCTTGTTTGGGGTGTTTTGGGGAATTGTCAATGGATTTGAGCGGATCGTGCTTAACATTGTCTGGCCGAATTATTTTGGGAGAGAACACTTGGGAAGTATCAAAGGTATAGCACAGACGTGTATGGTGGTTTCTTCTGCATTTGGGCCGCTTCCTTTCGGGCTGTTCTATGACTGGTTCGGTAGTTATCAACAAATTTTGATTGTGATGATGTTCCTGCCTGTTACAGCGGGGATTCTGGCACTTCTGGCTCCCCAGCCTTCTTATGAATACCACCGTTCAGCATAATGAATAAACTAAAAAACAGCTGCCTGGACCCAGGCAGCTGTCAGCTTGTCGAGTGAATATATCCCCATGTATCAGTCTCCGAAGAAAGAAACGACCAGTCCGCCCTCGCCGGCATAGGTGGCAATAAGAGGACCCATTTCTGTCAAGATGGTTTCTTTGAACGGATATTTATTTTTGATTTCTTCCATGACGGACTTTCCTCTGTCTTCCGCATTGCAATGTGTAAGGGCAATCACTTTGTTTTCCACGTTTTTCGTGTACTCTCCTATTTGATCGACAAACCGGCGGATTGACTTTTTGTCACCGCGCACTTTTTCAGATACTTCAATCGTACCCTCGTCACTCGCTTTCAGCAGTAATTTAATGTTCAAAGTTTTTGCGATGGTACCTTTAACACGGTCGAGACGTCCTCCTTTGATGACGTTTTCCAGTGTTTTAAGGACGAATAAAGTCTGTGTCTGCTCGATTTTGTCTTTCATATGCGAAATTAATTGTTCAAAGGAGAGGCCTTCTTCTGCCTTTTGAGCTGCTTCGTTCAGTAAAATAATCAATCCGCTGCTTGCTGATTTGCTGTTTAGAACCTCGATTTTACGTGAAGGTTCTTCTTCCAAAAGCATGTTTTTGGCCATTTCTGCATTATTGTAGGTACTGCTGATTCCTTTGGAGAGACTTAAACAAAGAATCGGTGTATCAGCATCCACCTTCTTGAAAGCCTGATAGAAATCGTTCGGGTTAGGAGCAGAGGAGCTCGGTAATTCCTTGGAGTTTTCCATCCTTTCGTAGAATTCGGGCAGTTCCAGGTCGATACCCGGCTTGAATTGTTTTCCATCAATCCGTAAATAAATAGGGACTACTTCTATGTTTAATTTCCTTTGCATTTCTTTAGGAAGGTCTGAGCTTGAATCTGTTATTAATTGAATCTTCATATTTATCACCTTTTTCACTGATATAAATATCGTACGATTATTTATCCTTTATTATACCTGTTTAAACAGGTGGTATATCCGGACAGGCAGTCCTTGCGTCCCATCTGCCGGCTGTCAGTTTTTCCTGTTAAGCCTTGGTAAAGCGAGCCTGGGTTTTCTTTTCGACGTGCTCACAATAAACAAAAACAGCCCTGTGATGACAATCGTCCCTCCAAGCCATTGGGACCAGGTTACGACTTCTCCCAGAAGGAAATAAGCCAATATGGATGCACCAACCGGTTCAAAAAGAATGCTCATGGAGATAGTGGAAGTACTGACCCATTTAATGGCCCAATTGAATAATGTATGGCCAAAGAAAGTCGGAATAATTGCCAGGGCAAGAAAGAGGAGCCATTCATTGAGAGTATAACCGGTAAAGGAATTGTCCAAGATATAATTATACACTATCAATGTGAGCGAGCTCGCTCCATAGACAATAAAAGTGTACGTCATTAGAGAAAGGCGCTTCCGGACTGATTGACCTGCCAGAAAGTAGATGGTGACCATTAGAGCTCCGGCTAAAGCCAGCAGGTCTCCCAAAAGAGCCAGACCGCTCATTTTGAAATCACCCCAACTGATCAGCAGGCTCCCGGTCAGCGCAATCACCATGCTGATGAATGAACCTGGAGAGAATTTTTCCTGGAACAATAGGTAAGTTCCGATGAACGCAAAAATCGGTTGGAGCGAAACAAGTACGACAGAGCTTGCCACAGATGTATAATTTAATGACTCAAACCAGAAAATAAAGTGAAGCGCCAGAAAAACTCCCGCAAATCCAGATAAGACCCAATCTTTTCTACTGATCATCCGGAACTCATGCCGGTGTTTCAATAGAACATACGGAGCCATCAGGAAAACAGCAATCAACAGGCGATAATTGGCAATGATGGATGCCGGGGCAGATTCCGCCATCTTGACGAGTACAGCTGCAGTTGAAATGGAAAGCACTCCAACAGAGATTGCGATATATGGATGAAAGGGAGGCTTGTCCATGAAGCTCCTCCTTGCAGTAAGCGTTTTATCTAAGTTTAACACTCATTTGTTTGAAAATCATTTCTAATACAGGTAGAATTAGGCTGTAGAGTATGATAAGATTTATTAATCCATTGAATGCTTGCTAACAGGCCTCTTCCGTCCTTATGCTGGAGGAAGGCTTTTTGAATTGAAAGATGGTATAATTCAAAGCAAAGTATTGGGAAAACTAAGCACTGGAACAAAACTGGTTTTTCTAACCGCGTTATAATTCATTCGAACTTGCAATAGAGAAGTCGATTCGACTATATTAGATTTTTTAGTAGAGGTATGACAATTGCTCTGAAAGCTCTTAAAAGCCAAGGATCGGCTCAATGGACAAGTTCTCTTTAACGTGCTGATACGTGCAGAAAATGAGAATTTTGTTAAAGGAGTAGGAAAAAATAGTGACAACTTTTAAATCTTTAGGTATATCCAGTTCAATAATGAAGGCTTTGGAGAAAATGGGTTTTGAAGAAGCTACCCCGATTCAGGAACAGACCATTCCATTGGGACTGCAAGGCAAAGATGTTATTGGGCAAGCTCAAACAGGAACAGGGAAGACTGCTGCATTTGGTATCCCGATGATCGAGAAAATCGAGCAAGACATGAAAAAAATTCAAGGACTTGTAATCGCGCCTACAAGGGAATTGGCAATTCAAGTTGGCGAAGAAATCCACCGTTTGGGACGTTTCAAAGGTGTTCGGACACTTCCGGTTTACGGCGGCCAGCACATGGATCGCCAAATCAGGGCTTTGAGAGAAGGTCCGCATATTGTAGTGGCGACTCCTGGACGTTTACTGGACCACATCCGCAGAAAAACCATTAATATCAGCAATGTTCATACAGCTGTTTTGGATGAAGCTGACGAAATGCTGAACATGGGTTTCATCGATGATATCCGCGATATTTTAAAAGCAATTCCGGAACAGAGACAGACATTGCTATTCTCTGCGACCATGCCGAAGGAAATCAGGGAAATCGCGACCACTTTGATGAAGAAGCCGGAAGAAGTCAAAGTCAAAGCCAAAGAGATGACCGTAGAAAATATTGACCAATACTACGTCGAAGTAAACGAAAAGCAAAAGTTTGATACATTGACAAACTTGCTTGACATTCATGCACCAGAGCTTGCTATTATATTCGGACGTACGAAAAAACGAGTAGATGAAGTGACGGAAGGACTTCAAGCTCGTGGGTTCCGCGCAGAAGGAATACACGGCGACTTGACCCAGGGCAAGCGGATGTCTGTATTGAACAAGTTCAAGAACAGCCGTATCGAAATCCTGGTTGCAACAGATGTGGCTGCAAGGGGATTGGATATTTCCGGTGTCACTCATGTGTATAACTTTGACGTTCCCCAGGATCCGGAAAGTTACGTCCACAGAATCGGACGTACCGGCCGTGCAGGAAAAACTGGTGAGGCGACTTCTTTCATTACACCGAGGGAAATCCCGCATCTTCATTTGATCGAGAAAGTGACAAAAGGTAAAATCAAACGCCGTCAGGCACCTTCTTTTGATGAAGCGTTGCGCGGCCAGCAGCAAATAACGGTCGACAAGCTCCAGTCTGCAATCGATAAGAAAGATCTTCAATCATATCGTGAGACAGCCAATGAGTTGTTGAACCAATACGATTCTGTCACCATTGTATCTGCGGCTCTCAAATTGCTGACAAAAGAACGCCGAAACACGCCTGTTAATTTGACTTCGATTGCACCTGTGAGTGTTAAACAGGCATACAAGGATAAAAAGAAACGGAATTACAGAAATAATGACAAAAAGCGCAGTTTCTCCAGAAAAGGCAAGCCATCTGGTAAGTCATCCAGAAACCGTAAATTCCAAAATAAACGTTCTAATAACAACAACTAATGTTATAAGTAATAACAAGAAGCTCCTTCAATCGCTGAAGGGGCTTTTTTTGTGTGTGGATAAAGGATAAAATGAATTATGGAAATGATTTCATTTTAGGAAAGGCTGGTGAGAGACGTGAGGCAACCACCAAGGAATTATATTGCGAAGGATGCGGTCAAAGTGTGGAGAATAGCTGCATCCCTGCCATTTATTTTACTATGGGCTGCTGTTATTGCGTTGTCGTTTTTGGCGCAGCGGTTTTCCCTTCCGCTTTGGGCGGTACTTACCGCTTGGGGTGTTGTTGTACTTGCTACATATTTAGTTGTGGTTTTGATTCCTTCGATTAAGTGGAGGCGATGGCGTTATGAAGTCTTTGAGCAGGAAATAGATATCCAGCATGGCATCATTATTATACAAAGAACATTGGTTCCGATGATCAGGGTCCAGCATGTTGATACCAAGCAAGGACCGATTTTGAAATATTTCAAACTGGCTACCGTCACTATCTCCACTGCGGCTACCACGCACGAAATCCCGGCTCTCGCAGAAGAAGAAGCATCGGATTTAAGGGACAAAATTTCAAGACTGGCAAGGGTTGATGAAGATGATGTCTAAGCCTATGCGCATGCATCCTGCGGCCACCATATTTAATTTTCTCCGAATTATAAAAGATGTCATTATCCCGGCAATTATCGGTTTTTTTGCTACCTTCAGCAATATCAATCTTGGTGGGTTCTGGTTTGAAGTTTTATATATCGTTCTCTTTCTGGTGATCACTATTACATATAGTTTCTTATCCTGGTACAGGTTCACTTACCGGGTTGAAGATGATGAGCTGAAAATAGAATATGGCATAATCGTCCGGAAGAAACGTTACATATCTAAAAACAGAATCCAGTCGATCGACTTAACGGCTGGAATAATACACCGGATATTCGGATTGGTCCGGGTCGAGGTTCAGACTGCCGGCAGTGACAACGCGGCAGAAGCAGGATTGAAAGCTGTAACCAGACAAAATGGAGAGCTGCTCAGGGAAACCTTGAAAAACAGACAGGAACCTGTTTTGCCGGAAGAGGACCAGCCTGATGACGAGAAAGTCCCGGTAGCAGGTCCAACCAGGAAAATCGATCTTTCCCGCTTGCTGATCGCGGCCACTACCTCAGGAGGGGTCGGGGTGTTTTTATCTTTGTTCGCCCTTGGTGGCTCCCAATTAAATCAGGTTATTCCAGATGACTTTTTCATGGACATTTATAATTGGGCAGTACATCTAAGTATCTATTTCCTGGTGAGCATCATATTTTTCGTCTTCGTGGTGCTGTGGCTGATGGCGATAGCGGGGACCATATTGAAGTATAGCTATTTTACCATCCAAAAAAACAGTGAGGAAGTTTATATAACACGAGGTCTGCTGGAGAAAAAACAATTAACGGTACCACTCAAACGAATCCAGGGCATCCGGATCCAGGAGAATGTTCTGCGGCAGCCGTTCGGATATGCAGCAGTGTATGCGGAAGTTGCCGGGGGATCCGCCGACAAGGATGAGGAATTTTCCACTGTTCTGTTTCCGTTACTTAAGCAAGAAGAAATTGCTGTGTTTATCAGCCAGTTTGTTCCTGATTATTCTATGGATGTCGAATGGAATCCATTGCCCAAGCGTTCGGCCAGGAGGTTTATTATCCGAGCTGTTTTGCCGGTACTGATCGTTGTTTCACCGTTAGTCTATTTTTTTCCTTTTTATAGCTGGGTTCTACTGTTTGTGCTGCTGGCCGCGGGATTACTGGGTTACTTTCGTTATAAGGATGCCGGCTATATCAAAAAAGCCGATCAATTGGCGTTCCGGTACAGAAATATCAGTAGAGAAACGATTTATACAAAGAGAAAAAGGATACAGTCCTTATCGACATCTGTTCATTGGTTCCAATCCAGGAGGAATCTGAAGACGGCCTTTTTCTCAATCGCCTCCCATACCGGCATGGGAAAAAGTTTTAAAGTCAAAGACATCGAAGATAGCCAGGCAGAGAGCATAATAGATTGGTACTCTTTCGAAAGGGAATAAAAAAAGGCCAAGCCCGATAGTCAATCAGGCTTGGCCTTCTGCTGTAAATTAGAGAAACATCGCGATTATCCCGAGGAATACAAGGATGGCGAGGAACAGCCAGATGGCCGGACCGATGTACTTTCTCCACGGAAACCGCTTCTTATTCCAACGGTTTGGATCGAACTGTATTCCTCCATCCCTGTCATGCCTTCTGTTCCTCCATATGGAAAAAGGAAGGACATTTCGTAAAAAGATGGGAGCAACAGCGAACCCTGCAATAAATCCGAATAAATGTCCGAGGATATTGATGCCCGGACGCAGGAATGTCATGATAATTCCCAGGATGAATATCGTGGTAATAATTTGGGCATTCCCTGGGTCAATTAAGTCCTTCCTTAAGAAAACCATGTAAATATAAAGCCCGAACAGACCATAAATGGCTCCTGATGCACCGACATGAACATAGTACGCGCCTGGATCTGTGATAAAAGTGAGAAAGTTCCCGATTATGCCTGTCAGCAAGTAAATAAGCAAGAACTTGAATTTTCCCGTCATTTGTTCTAATGCAGGACCGAACAAGACTAGTGAAAAGGAGTTGAAAAGTACATGCATGACACCGTTCGGGTCATGGAGGAAGATTGGCGTGACGAGCCGCCAGTATTCTCCCTGGGCAATCAGCAAATTGACTCCGACGCCGAACTGGAATATATGATTCCCGAACTCGGGTGCCAGCAGAACCAATATCCAGATCAATAACTGGAAAGCTACAAGGGCAGTCACGACAGGATAGAAACGGATGAATTCTTTAAAGCTTTCATTTCGGATAAACATATGGTTTCTCCTTTGAATGATATATTGCTGCTACTTATGTATAATACTTTACAATTGGAGTTATTCACAACCATCGTGTTTCTTGTTAGTATGCATGATTTTCTAAGGTTTTACCGGATATGATGGGAAAATGTAGTGTGAAAAGGTTGGTGCAAATGATAAAGGGTATAGGTATTGATATAATTGAATTAAAAAGAATTCAGTCCAGTATAAATAAAAATGACCGGTTTGTCCAAAGGGTTTTGACGGAAAAAGAAAGGGAAGCCTATTACGCCATAAAATCTCCCGGCAGGCAAGTAGAATATCTGGCAGGAAGATTTGCGGCAAAAGAAGCTTATTCTAAGGCACTTGGGACGGGTTTGGGTAAATTGGGATTTCAAGACATCGAAATCCAGGCCGATGAGAAAGGTGCTCCGCAATTAGTAGACAAAAGAGGGTCTGGGGTTCACACTTTCTTATCCATTTCCCATAGTAAGGAGTATGCAGTGGCACAGGTTGTATTGGAAGAAAGGGAGATATAGAAGTTGGTCCGTTTCAAGAAGCTTGTCAGTCTAGTCTGCATAATCACATAGTTTGTCTCATATATTTTAGTGCGGGTAGGAGGGAACATTGTGCACATTGTTACCGCGAAAGAAATGTACGAAGCAGACCGTTATGCGATCGAGAAAATAGGGATAGATGGTAGAATGCTGATGGAAAATGCCGGTCGAGAAGCAGCTTCAAAGATACAGTCCAGAATTACGGAGGAAACGGCTGTACTTGTTCTTGTTGGGGCCGGGAATAACGGTGGGGACGGGTTTGTCATTGCCAGGACAATGGCGAATAACGGGTATCGAGTAACCCTGCTCCAATTGGTTCCCGATCACAAAATAAAAGGGGATGCTGCTTTTCATAAACAACTGTTTGTCAAAAGTGGAGGCGATATATGCTATTGGCAGGGAGTCGATTCTTTCAAAGCGTTGCTTAAGGATTTCGGGGTGGTGATCGATGCGATGCTCGGAATCGGTGTCAGTGGACCGTTGAGATCCCCGTTTGATGAAGCGGTCGAGGCGGTGAACGAGATGGAAATACTGACAATTGCTGTCGACATACCAAGCGGCGTTCCCGCCGATGAAGGGGTTGCGGAGTTTGATGGTATTCAGGCAGACCGCACCATTGTTATCGAACAGCCGAAAGTGAGTGCATATCTTCAGCATACGGCCCCCTATTATGGGGAGTTGGAGATCGTGCGTATCGGAATCCCTCATCAAGCATTCCGTTCTTCCATCCAATTATGGGGGGAGAAAGAAGCAGGCAAGTCTCTGCCGGATAGGGACCGATTCTCCCACAAGGGCAGTCACGGCAAAGGGCTTGTGATCGGTGGTGCCAGGGAAATGCCGGGGTCCATCTCGCTTACAACTCGTGCAGCATTAAAAGCCGGTTCGGGTCTGATCACTACCGCAACAGTTCAGGAAGTGATTCCTGTCCTTTCATCAACTTGTCTTGAAGCAACGTACCTGTTACTGCAGGAGAAACAAGGAAGGATCGATGATCAACAGATAGATGTATCGGCTTTTGACGCGTTGGCGATCGGCATGGGGATGGGGCGAGAACCTCATACAAGTAATTTTACGAAGAATCTGCTGTTGAAAGCGGATATCCCTGTCTTAATCGACGCAGACGGGCTGCACCATGCCAAAGAAAATATATCCTTGTTGAAAAATCGGAAAAAGCCTACCGTGTTGACGCCGCACCCCGGCGAAATGGCCATGCTTACTGGGTATTCAGTTAAGGAAATACTCCAGAAGCCATTTTCTGTTTCCAGAGAGTTTGCTGTTGAACACCAAGTGTATTTGGTGCTCAAAGGATCGAATACGATTGTTGCCGATCCCGAGGGGAATCAATGGGTTAATACCTCTGGCAACGCCGGGCTTGCCAAAGGAGGCACTGGCGACGTATTATCCGGTATTTTGTTGGCGATGATCATGCAGAAGCAGACCATTCAGGAAGCGCTGTCCAATGGCTGCTTTATTCATGGGAAATCAGCGGATGATGCTGTACGGGATTCCCATTCTCAACAGGATTTATTGGCAAGTGACGTTATTGATGGATTGGCATCTGTCTTTCGTACATTTTCTTGACACAGGCTTGTGCGTTCCCTTTGTCCTTTGAAATGAGACAAAGGAGATGTGACAATGAGGAGAAAATTCGGCTTAGGAATCATTTTATTGTTGATCCTGGTCTTAGCAGCTTGCGGAGAAAAATCAAAAGAGGACGTAGCCGGGAAACTAGCCGACAATATGGAGAAAATGAATGGTTACAAAGCACAGGCAAGCATGAGTTTGCAGACAGGAGAAGAAAGCCAGACTTACAATATAGAAGTTGCTCACAAAAAGAAAGACTTCTATCGTGTTCTTTTAAAAAATGAAAAAGATGAGAAAGGCAGTCAAATCATCCTGAGAAACAATGACGGTGTATTTGTGTTGACACCTGCATTGAACAAAAGCTTCAAGTTCCAAAGTGAATGGCCGAATAACAGCAGTCAGCCTTATCTTTATCAGTCGCTAGTACAAGATGTCCTGAATGATGCGGAATCGGTATTCAAAGCGACGGAAAACTACTTTGTGTTTGAGACGAAAACGAATTATCAAAACAATAATAATCTGCCTTTCCAGGAAATTTATTTTGATAAGAAAACGTACACGCCGGTAATGGTCAAAGTGCTCGACAAGGATAAAAATCCACTGGTGGAAGTGCAATTCTCCGCCTTTGAAATCGATCCGGAATTTACCGATGATACTTTCGAAATCGAAAAGAATATGACGAGCGGTGTGCTTGGCATTCCGGCCATGGCTGAGGGTACAGAAAACAAGGAATTGGCGGTATTGTATCCAAACGTTAGTCTTGGTTCCGAGTTGGTCGAAACAAAAGAAATCGAGACAGAAAACGGGAAACGCGTCATTTTAACCTACGAAGGCGAGAAGAACTTCACCCTTGTGCAGGAAATGGCAAATTCATTCCCTGCCAGTGCCGCAGCACCTGAAAAAGTAAATGGAGAACCAGTTAACTTAGGCTTTACAATGGGGGCGCTGAGTGCTGCTTCCATAGAATGGAGCTACAATGGGGCAACCTACTATCTGGCTAGTGATGAATTGACAAAAGAAGAATTGGTGGAAGTTGCGAGCTCGGTAACAGGACAACAAGTGAAGTGATGGATACGTAAGCAGGCTCATAGTGGGGGTCTGCTTTATTTTTATCTTGATGCCGCCGGAAGAAAGTTTACCAGGTATATTGTGTAATACCAATCATTACAGGGGAGCGGAGCGGATATAATCTTAAGTTTCTTCATGGCGGGACAAACCAGTTCCGTCACAGGTTGGCTGATTCCCCCTTCATCCATGCACAGCCCTTCACTTTTTGGTATGATAAAAAAATACGAAAAGTGATGGGAGAGGTAAGCGTTGCAACATGACAGATTTTATCGTGACTCCTGGGTGGAAGTAAATTTAGACAATATTGGTTATAATATTCAACAGCTAAGACAGCGTCTCCCGCAAACGACTGACATATTTGCCGTTGTGAAGGCAAATGGATATGGGCACGGGGATGTAGAAGTGGCGGAGGCAGCCTTGAAGGCTGGCGCAGACAGGCTTGCGGTTGCACTGTTGGATGAGGCTTTGAAACTTAGAAAATACGGGATAACGGCTCCTGTGCTGGTATTGGGGAGAGTCCGCCCGGAAGATGTCCCTGTCGCTGTTGAACACGACATCGCGGTCACTTTTTATCAAAAAGACTGGCTGCAACAAGTGAAAACCATAGATTTTGAGGGTAGAGTGAAAGTTCATATGAAATGGGACACCGGCATGGGACGGCTCGGGCTCCGTGAGGCAGCAGAACTAACAGAGATGCTCGAACAGCTGAAAAGTGACTGCTTTGAACTAGAGGGAGTATTCACGCATTTCGCTACCGCTGATGAGGCCGAGTTTGGCTATTTTGAGTTGCAGGAAGCGCGTTTTGATGAACTCTACCGGGTGTTTAATAAGAACTGGGAAGGAATTTCACCTGTTTTTCATACAGGAAACAGTGCGGCGAGCATGAGGTTCCCTGACAGGATGAAACAATATGTAAGATTCGGAATTAGTATGTACGGTCTTTATCCCTCTTCTCAAGTGAAGGCAGAAAAGCCGATTGATCTGAAACCGGCCTTTTCTCTTCATAGCAGACTCATCCATGTCAAAAAGCTCCCGGCTGGAGAATCGATAAGTTATGGGGCAACTTACACCACTGCTTCAGAAGAGTGGATCGGAACAGTCCCCCTCGGGTATGCAGACGGGGTGACAAGAAAACTTCAAGGAAAAGAAGTTCTTGTAGGCGGTAAGAGATGCCCGATTGTAGGCCGGATTTGCATGGACCAACTGATGGTTCGTCTGGATGAGGAGCTTCCTGTCGGGACACAGGTGACAATCATCGGAAGCCAGGACGGTGAGGAAGTCACAGCCGATGAAGTCGCGGATTATCTGGAAACAATCAATTATGAAATAACTTGTATGATCAATCCACGCGTGCCCAGGATCTATATGGAAAATAATCAAGTAAAGAAAATCAAAAATTGGTTATTATAGGAACAGAGGGAAAATTCAGCGTCCTGTAACAGTGAACGGAAAGGAAAAGTTTCCCGGAATCAGAAAAACAAACAGGTCGATTACTGCGGCAGACTATTCATGACCAAGTTTTTCTAACAAAAAGTTACGAAATGACTTTGCAAAGCGCTTTATAGAATGATATGATTGAAATGGATTAAAAACAGACTGGGCTTGTAGATATGGTGGAGGTGTATGGTTGTGTCAGAGAGCTTACAAGAGGTTGTTGTAAGGCTGCCAAAAAACCTGCTTAGCGAGGTGGATGGTTTAATGGAAACAGAGAACAGTGATCTGAGCGACTTTATTTGTCAGGCAACAAAATCGTATTTGCGTGAAAAGAAAAAACGCCATATTCGGGAATCAATGCAAAGAGGCTACATGGAAATGGCGAAAATAAATCTCAACATTGCTTCAGAAGCTTTCCAAGCTGAAGAGGAGGCAGAAAACACCCTAGAGCGACTAGTGAGTGGGGTGTAAGGGATTGATTGTAAAAAGAGGCGAAGTTTATTTCGCCGATCTTTCCCCTGTAGTGGGTTCAGAACAGGGGGGCGTTCGTCCAGTATTGGTTTTGCAAAACGATATTGGCAACCGTTTTAGCCCTACGGTTATTGTTGCAGCGATTACCGCGCAAATACAAAAGGCAAAACTGCCTACACATGTTGAAATTGATGCCAAGAAATATGGATTTGAACGTGACTCTGTTATTTTATTAGAACAGATTAGGACTATTGATAAACAGCGATTGACTGATAAGATTACCCAGTTAGACAATCATATGATGGAAAATATCAATAAAGCGTTGGAAATAAGTCTTGGTCTGACTGATTTTTAATGGAATGTTACCCTGAAAAACCGAATGTAAAACAACGTGCCCTTGTCATAGGAATGACTTGGGCATTTTTTGTGCATAAGGGAAATTTCGATCTTGGAAGAAAGGGTAATTTGTGGAATTAAGTTAATTTTAATGGTAGGTTATTATCAACACAGGGATTGAGCGTCCTTACATATGCTATCAAAAAGTTTGCGCACTTGTCCTAAACATGTGACAATAGAAGCAGCATATTATTGGGATTTTATCAGGGGGTAGCGGAATGGATAAGAAACTTAAAAATCTAGTGATCGAAAACAGCGACACCATTGTCCAAATGTGGCTGGAAGAAGTTTCGAAAAACCGGCGGGGTGACTATACGGCGACAATCTCTGAAGAGCTATTCGAAAGCACGAACAGAGAGTTTGTCAATGTCATCTTCGCCAGTGTCGAAAAGCAGGGTAAAACGAATGAATTAAATGACTTTTCTGAAAGGCTGATTAATTTAGGATGGCCTTTGAGCTATCTTACGGACGGACTTCAGGCTTTCCGCAGAGTCACGATTGATTTTATATTGACACGATCGGAAAAGGTCGACTCCAAGTACTTTACCCAAGTTCTGCAGGCGGTTGATAAATGGGTGGACCCTATTATCAACCATCTCGTCAACGAATACTCTGGAAGCTGGGAACATATTGTTTCCTTGCAGAGGGTAGCGCTTCAAGAGTTATCGGCTCCCTTGATTCCGGTAATGGAAAACATTACAGTGATGCCCCTGATTGGAACAATAGATACGGAACGTGCCAAACTGATCATGGAAAATTTACTTGATGGGGTAATAAAGCATAACGCAGAGGTTGTGTTAATTGATATTACCGGTGTTCCGGTCGTGGATACGATGGTAGCACACCATATCATTCAAGCAGCGGAGGCTGTTCGTCTTATCGGTTCCACATGTATCCTGGTTGGGATTCGTCCGGAAATCGCCCAGACAATTGTCAACTTAGGCATTGATTTAGGGAAATTCCCGACCAAAAGTTCCTTGAGAAAAGGATTCCAGACTGCATTGGAGCTAACCAACCGGACAATTGTCAGCACGAAGAGTCAAGAAGAAGATATAGAGAAACTAGTCGATTCTCTGGATAGGGAGTGAACGTCATGAGAATACCAATTCTAAAGCTGCATAACTATTTGTTGATTTCTATCCAAATAGATCTGGATGATCAGAGCGCGATTCAATTCCAGGAAGATTTGTTGAATAAGATTCATACAAGCGGCGCGACAGGGGTAGTGATCGATCTTACTTCAGTCGACATCATTGATTCATTTATTGCGAAAGTTCTGGGGGATGTAGTAACAATGTCGGATCTCATGGGAGCTAAAGTCGTCTTGACTGGTATCCAGCCAGCGGTTGCCATGACATTGATTGACTTAGGCATTCATCTTCAAGATGTCCCGACTGCCCTTGACCTTGAGCAAGGCTTGATCAAATTGAGACAGGAATTGGAGGAGTGAGCATGGACTTCCAATCCTGCGTTAATATTCAAAAAGAGTGGGATATAGTCGGCGCTCGCCAAATAGGGCGTGATTTTGCAAGAAAAATAGGGTTCGGCACTGTGGACCAGGCCCGAATAGCCACTGCTATATCTGAACTCGCTCGTAATATATATTTATACGCTGGTACAGGAAAGGTATGTTTTGAAACAATCGAAGAAATTGACCATAAAGGTATCTGCATAATCGCCATGGATGATGGGCCGGGTATTTCGGAAATAAATAAGGTCATGGAAGATGGTTATTCCACATCCGGCGGATTGGGTGCAGGATTACCGGGGGTAAAACGACTCATGGATGAGTTTGATATTGTTTCCGAGCAAGGGAAGGGGACAGAGATAAGAACCATTAAGTGGGTTCGTTGATGAGGGGGGTTCTAAATGAGTACACTAAATCTGGATTTAGGCAATTATCGGGATTTATTGAAACAATATATAAGGACACAGGATGAAACGGCTTTATATCAAGCTGAACAGTTCAGTAAGTTGTCGATGCAGCACAACATTTCCCCTGAAGAAATTATTAATGTTCATATCCAGGCCTTACAAGATATATACCCAGACTTGCCGGAGGGTATCCAGTCTTCCATGAATTTTTTGTTGGAAGCGATGATATCTTACGGCCTGGCATACCAGGAATTCCAATCGCTGAGAGAGAAACAGCTGGAATTGAAATCGGAAATATCCGTGGCAGCAAGCATGCAGCAGACGTTGCTTACGACAGTTAAACCTCAGATAGAGGGATTAGATATCGGCGCTATCAGTGTTCCTGCCAACCAAATGAATGGAGATTATTACCACTTCGTCCATAATGACCGCGGCTCATTGGGAATAGCGATAGCCGACGTTATCGGTAAGGGCATCCCTGCTGCCCTGGCGATGTCCATGATCAAGTATTCAATGGATAGTTTTCCTGAAAATGGAATGAATCCTAGCAGTATCCTGCAAAGCTTGAACAGAGTGGTGGAGCGAAACGTCGATCCGAGCATGTTCATCACCATGTTTTATGGGTTGTTTGATCCTGATCTGGACACATTTTTCTATTCTTCTGCCGGTCATGAGCCTGGTTTTTATTACAATGCAGAAGAAGACAAATTCGAAGAAATAGAAGCAAAAGGAATTGTCCTCGGGGTAACCAAGGATACGACCTACCGGCAGTATGAGAAGAAGATCAATCCCAATGATATGGTGATTCTTCTGACTGACGGGGTGACAGAATGCAGGCAGGGTGATCGTTTTATCGAGCCTGAAGAAGTATTGGATGTTATCAAGCAATACATGCATTTGCCTGCACAAAAAATTGTCGAACAAGTGTACAAACACTTTGAACGGCTACAGGATTTCCATCTGAGGGATGACTTTACACTAATTATTTTGCGTAAAGAAGTTTGATTGCTTTCTAATCAGGGTAACATCTATTGAGTGAATCTTTTCTGGAGTAGGAGGATGAATATGAATCTGGAAATTGATGTGATAAATAATGAAGCTTCAGCAGTTGTTGTGCTAGGTGGAGAGATTGATGCATATACAGCTCCCAAACTAAAGGAAACTTTAATGCCGCTTACCCAGCAAGAGGGTCAGTTAGTAGAAGTTAACTTGGAAAATGTTAATTATATGGATAGTACAGGCTTGGGTGTTTTTGTCAGTGCGTTGAAATCTTCAAAAGAAAATAACAGCGAGTTAAAGCTCGTACAGCTGCAAGACAGAGTATTACGACTGTTCGAAATAACAGGTTTGACTGATATTATTAATATTGATTCTACAGTACAGGGTGGGTCTTAATATGGAACCTTTTGACTTTATCGAAATTAAAGTTCCTGCTAAATCGGAATATGTCGGAGTTGTCCGTCTCAGTACTTCGGGAGTAGCTAATCGGATGGGTTTCAGTTACGAAGATATCGAGGATTTAAAAGTTGCCATTTCCGAAGCAATGACCAACGCTGTCACACATGCTTATAATGAAAACGAAGAGGGTGAAGTGACAGTCGGTTTCGGTGTCTATAATGATCGATTGGAGGTTATGGTAGCTGATCACGGTGGAAGCTTTGACCTTGGAAAGGTGAAGGCTGATATCGGTCCTTATGAACAATCCGAACCGATCGAGAATTTGAGAGAAGGCGGATTCGGGTTGTTTTTGATCGATGCATTAATGGATAAAGTGGAGATAAATAGCGACCACGGGGTAATCGTATTGATGACAAAATATCTTCACGAATATAAGGTGGGATTAGATGACGACCAAATCTCAACCACACAATAGAGGTGAGGATGAGATTTACCAATGGATAAGGCATCTGCAAGATTATCCCCAAGATGAGGAAGTTCAGGAGAAAATTGTATTGGCCTATCAAGATCTGGTGGAGTCTATTGCCCGTAAATATTCGAAAAATAGTTCCATTCACGAAGACTTGGTACAAGTCGGGATGCTGGGGTTGTTGGCTGCAATAAGAAGATACGACCCTGAATTTGGTAAGTCTTTTGAATCCTTTGCAATTCCTACAATTATCGGAGAAATAAAACGGTTCATCCGTGATAAGACATGGAGTGTCCATGTACCCCGTCGTATAAAAGAACTAGGACCGAAAATCAAAAAGGCTATCGAAGAATTGACTTCTGATCAGCAAAAATCCCCTTCCGTTGCCGATATTGCCGCATATTTGGAAGTGAGTGAAGAGGACGTATTGGAAACGATGGAAATGGGGAAAAGCTATAAAGCCTTGTCTGTCGACCGTAAAATTGAAGCAGATTCTGATGGGAGTACCGTTTCGATCTTGGATCTGATCGGTAACCAGGATGCTGGATATGAAAACATCGATCAACGTATGCTGCTGGAGAAAATCCTGCCAATCTTGACAGAAAGAGAACAGGAAATTCTCAAATGTACATACTTTGAGAATATGAGCCAGAAAGATACCGGTGAAATGCTGGGAATATCACAAATGCATGTATCGAGGCTACAAAGACGTGCGTTAAGAAAGCTAAGGGAAACATTGCAATCGGAAAGCTCGGAGGTCTTCTAGTGGGTGTAAGTGAAAATCATATGGAAGTTTCTGTCTTTCAACAGCCTAAAAAGGGCAACTACTATTGCGGGGACAGTTATTACTATAAAGAAACCGAAAATGAATTTATTTGCGCTTTGGCCGATGGTCTGGGAAGCGGTGAATACGCTAAGGAGTCTTCTCAAATTGTTATGGACATTATTGAAGAGAATGTTCATGCCGATGTTGAACAACTGATCAGAATTTGCAATGAAAAGCTGGTCGGGAAACGCGGAGTTGTTTTAGGTGTATTGAAAGTTAATTTCCGCACTAACGCTTATACGTTCAGTTCGATTGGCAATATCGGAATCATGACTATTACAGAAAAACAGGAAAAAAAGCGAAGTATTCCAAACTCCGGATATTTGGGCGGATACCGGCGCCCTTTCAAAGTATTTGATGGAGTGCTCGATCCAGGAATTATTTTTATCATGTTTTCAGATGGTGTAAACTCCATGGATTTGTCAGCCAAGTACTTTTTAGGGAAAGACGTCGACCGCATTACGGAGACGTATGCTGCCATAGGCGGAAAGAACAGAGATGATGATACCACACTGATTGCAATGAGGTACTTGGATTAAGGGAAATATCGGACAGGATATACTCTTATCATGGAAGATAAGAGTTTTATTACTTCCGGTAAGAAATAGGAAGAGGGATTAGCCGTAGTAATAGTGGCTAATCCCTCTTATTTATTGGTAAAATAGAAGAGAAGAAGGCAAGGAGGAAGTTAATGTGAGTGAAAGCAGTTCAAGAGAACATTTAATTCAATGGGTTGCCAAAGAAACGAATCTGGCGGCCAATCCTATAAACCAAGTCATTTCTTTATTAGAAACCGGCAATACGGTACCTTTTATCGCCAGGTACCGTAAAGAGCAGACGGGCGGACTTGACGAAGTTCAGATTAAAGCCATCGAAGATAAGTGGGAGTATGCTCAAAATCTGGCTGACAGAAAACAGGAAGTCTTGCGCCTAATTGAAGAACAAGGCAAATTGACTGTTGAATTGAAGTCTGAAATAGAGAGTGCCGAACAGCTGCAAAGAGTAGAAGACCTTTATAGGCCTTATAAGCAGAAGCGCCGGACCAGAGCAACTGTTGCCAAGGAAAAAGGCTTGGAGCCTTTGGCCTTAAAAGTGTGGAATAACCAGGTTGAGGATTTGCATTCAGAGGCTCAGGCTTTTCTCTCGGATGAAAAAGAACTTAGTTCCATCGAAGAGGTGCTTTCCGGTGTTAACGATATTATAGCGGAGTGGATTTCTGATGAGCCACAACACCGTAACTACATAAGAGAGAAGACCTTTAGGGCTGGCAAAATAAAATCCAGTGGGAAAAATGAAGAAAAGGACGAAAAAGGAATATTCGAAATCTATTATGATTATGAAGAACCGATAAAGTCCATCGTATCCCACCGTGTATTGGCATTGAACCGTGGGGAAAAAGAAGATATTTTAAAAATTACCGTAGTCCCTCCGGTCGATCAAATCACCACGTATCTTGTGAACAAGTTGGTAAAACGACAAGCTTCGCAGGAAGTTCAGGAACTGTTGAAGGCGGCGGTTGAGGATAGTTACAAGCGGTTAATTCAACCTTCCATAGAGAGGGAAATCCGGAATCAATTATCGGAAACTGCAGAAGAGCAGGCTATTTCCGTCTTTTCGACCAACCTGAAGAACTTGCTGTTACAACCTCCGTTAAAAGGGAAGGTAGTGCTCGGTGTTGATCCGGCCTTTCGAACTGGTTGTAAGCTGGCGGTTATAGATGAAACTGGCAAAGTGCTTTCTGTCGATGTCATTTATCCTACGGCGCCTAAAAATGACATAAAAGGGGCGGAAAAGACTGTACTTCATTTATTGAGTCAATACCCTGTCGAATTGATTGCTATCGGTAACGGAACTGCTTCAAGGGAAACGGAACAGTTTATTGCTGATATGATAAGAAACAATGACCTTGACGCGGCTTACATGATCGTCAATGAAGCAGGGGCCAGTGTATATTCTGCTTCAGCGCTCGCCCGCGAAGAATTTCCTGATTTTAAAGTGGAAGAACGGAGTGCTGTCTCGATTGCGAGAAGGGTCCAGGATCCGCTTGCTGAATTAGTGAAAATCGATCCGAAGTCCATAGGTGTGGGGCAGTACCAGCATGATGTAAGCCAGAAAAATTTAAATGACTCATTGACGTTTGTAGTAGAAACGGCTGTTAACCAAGTCGGGGTCAATGTAAACACTGCTTCCGTTTCCTTGCTTCAATATGTATCGGGTCTAAGTAAAACTGTTGCAAATAATATTGTTAAGCAACGGAATGAAGCCGGAAAATTCACTAGTAGAAAACAATTGAAAAAGATTCCGCGGCTTGGCAGTAAAACATATGAGCAAAGTATCGGATTTTTGCGTGTGCCTGATGGAGAGGAGCCATTAGACCGAACACCTATCCACCCGGAAAGTTATGATGCCGCCTTATCCCTATTGAGGATGCTTGGTTTTTCTACTAAAGATATCGGTTCAGAAAATCTTCAGCAGCATTTGAACAGTCTAGATAAGAAAGAAACTGCTGATAAGTTAGGGATCGGGCTGCCCACCTTAAAAGACATAATCAGTGCTCTGGTCCGACCTGAACGAGATCCCCGTGACGATTTGCCGAAACCGATCCTGAAACAAAATGTCCTGGCAATGGAGGACCTAAGTGAAGGGATGGAGCTGCAAGGCACTGTCCGTAATGTTGTCGATTTTGGCGTTTTCGTCGATATCGGCGTAAAACAAGATGGGCTTGTCCATATCTCCAAAATGTCGAAGCAGTTTGTGAAACATCCGATGGATATAGCGGCAGTAGGAGACGTCGTAACAGTCTGGGTAGAGAACGTGGACATTAATAAACAGCGAATCGCCTTGACAATGGTCAAAGAATAAAGGGGCTGCGTTTGCAGCTCCTTTATTCCTTTGGCTGGTATATTACGAGCAATTTTTATTCTGATAGAAGAACCAGCATTGATTAAGTATTTTAATCTGGTACAAGTCTTTTGCAAGGAAGGCTTCTGTCATTTGCTTTTTAAACCAATTAGGCATTCGTAACAACCCCCCTGGATAAAATGTGTGACTCTTGGATGCAGACAGAAGTCAAGTTAATTTACAGTATGCAATAGAAGAAGAAGGTGTGACAGATATGGAAAAAATGACACAAGCTCAGCTAAAAGAATTGGTGAATGAAATATCGCTGACGTATTTTGACAAGCCATATCAAGATTCGGTAAGTTTTAATAACCGGTTGAGAACGACTGGTGGAAGATATATACCATCCAAACGGAAAATCGAGTTGAACCCAAAGTTTCGGAGAGAGCTTGGGGAAGAGGAGTTTACGGGAATCATAAAACATGAATTATGTCATTATCATCTGCATATTGAAGGAAAAGGTTATAAGCACAGGGACAAGGACTTCAGGAAGTTGTTAAAAAAGACAGGATCACCAAGGTTTTGCCAACCACTTCCGTCCGTAGAGAAAAAGACAACCATATACACATATACGTGCGTAGCATGCCAGCATGTATATAAAAGGAGAAGAAGGGTGAATACGGATAGATATAGGTGCGGAAAGTGCAGAGGAAAGCTTAAACTAGCGGAAAAAACCACGAGAAAGTAGAATTTTAGCAGAAAACACTCAAAAACCATTGACGAATGATGTAATGCATGTTAAATTAAATAAGCCCTAGAAAAAACGGAGTTTTTGAGTTTTTTCTTTTTTTCTTCATTGCGCAGATTGAATCTTTTCATCCAAAATAAATTTGGAAAAAGGTTTGACAAACTACCGGCAATGTTGTATGATATTAAATGTCGCAAAGAGCGGCAGGCATTATTTTTTTTGTTCCACCGTAGCTCAGTGGTAGAGCAATCGGCTGTTAACCGATCGGTCGTAGGTTCGAATCCTACCGGTGGAGCCATTGGAGAAGTACTCAAGTGGCTGAAGAGGCGCCCCTGCTAAGGGTGTAGGTCGCGTAAGCGGCGCGAGGGTTCAAATCCCTCCTTCTCCGCCATTACATGGCCCGTTGGTCAAGCGGTTAAGACACCGCCCTTTCACGGCGGTAACACGGGTTCGAATCCCGTACGGGTCACTTTTACAATTAAACAGAAACGGTCCGGTAGTTCAGTTGGTTAGAATGCCTGCCTGTCACGCAGGAGGTCGCGGGTTCGAGTCCCGTCCGGACCGCCACTCTTGGGCTATAGCCAAGCGGTAAGGCATCGGGTTTTGATCCCGTGATTCGCTGGTTCGAATCCAGCTAGCCCAGCCATTTTCATGTTTTCTAATAATAGAGTGGCATAGCGTAACGTAACAATCACTATTTAATCTTGAGCCATTAGCTCAGCTGGTAGAGCATCTGACTTTTAATCAGAGGGTCGGAGGTTCGAATCCTCCATGGCTCATCAGGAAGTTCAAACTTAATAAGGTTGCTTCCAATTAGCGGGTGTGGCGGAATTGGCAGACGCGCTAGGTTGAGGGCCTAGTGGGAGTTAATCCCGTGGAGGTTCAAGTCCTCTCGACCGCACCATAAATTAAAAAATTAAAAAAGTTGTTGACTCAACTGAATGAAAATGATACAATAAATGATGTTGCTTTATTAAGCGCCCGTAGCTCAATTGGATAGAGCGTTTGACTACGGATCAAGAGGTTAGGGGTTCGACTCCTCTCGGGCGCGCCATTTACGGGAAGTAGCTCAGCTTGGTAGAGCACTTGGTTTGGGACCAAGGGGTCGCAGGTTCAAATCCTGTCTTCCCGACCATTTCGTACAACAAATTGAATATGCGGGTGTAGTTTAGTGGTAAAACCTCAGCCTTCCAAGCTGATGTCGAGGGTTCAATTCCCTTCACCCGCTCCATTTAGATAATGGGCCTGTAGCTCAGCTGGTTAGAGCGCACGCCTGATAAGCGTGAGGTCGGTGGTTCAAGTCCACTCAGGCCCACCATTATTTGATCTTTGAAAACTGAACAAAACAATCATTATGTCAAGCAAGAAATGCTAGTCAAGTTTTCGAGCAAGCAAGCTCACATTTTATGGAGAGTTTGATCTTGGCTCAGGACGAACGCTGGCGGCGTGCCTAATACATGCAAGTCGAGCGCGGGAAGCAAGCAATCACCCTTCGGGGTGTGCGCTTGTGGAACGAGCGGCGGACGGGTGAGTAACACGTGGGCAACCTGCCTGTAAGACTGGGATAACCCCGGGAAACCGGGGCTAATACCGGATAACACTTTTCTCTGCATGGNGTAGTAGTTGGTCGTAGACCCGAAACCGTGTGATCTACCCATGTCCAGGGTGAAGGTCAGGTAACACTGACTGGAGGCCCGAACCCACGCGTGTTGAAAAACGCGGGGATGAGGTGTGGGTAGGGGTGAAATGCCAATCGAACACGGAGATAGCTGGTTCTCTCCGAAATAGCTTTAGGGCTAGCCTCAAGAGTTGAGTACTGGAGGTAGAGCACTGATTGGACTAGGGGCCCTCATCGGGTTACCGAATTCAGTCAAACTCCGAATGCCAGCTACTCGATCTTGGGAGTCAGACTATGGGTGATAAGGTTCATAGTCGAAAGGGAAACAGCCCAGACCGCCAGCTAAGGTCCCAAAGTATACGTTAAGTGGAAAAGGATGTGGAGTTGCTTAGACAACCAGGATGTTGGCTTAGAAGCAGCCATCATTTAAAGAGTGCGTAATAGCTCACTGGTCGAGTGACTCTGCGCCGAAAATATACCGGGGCTAAACGTATCACCGAAGCTGCGGATTGTTCTTGCGAACAATGGTAGGAGAGCGTTCTAAGTGCAGCGAAGTCAGACCGTGAGGACTGGTGGAGCGCTTAGAAGTGAGAATGCCGGTATGAGTAGCGAAAAAAGAGTGAGAATCTCTTTCACCGAAAGCCTAAGGTTTCCTGAGGAAGGCTCGTCCGCTCAGGGTTAGTCGGGACCTAAGCCGAGGCCGAAAGGCGTAGGCGATGGACAACAGGTGGATATTCCTGTACCACCTCCTTTCCGTTTGAACGACGGGGGGACGCAGGAGGATAAGGAGAGCGCACGATTGGAAATGTGCGTCCAAGCAGTAAGAGAGTTGGAATAGGCAAATCCGTCCAACAATCTCAAGCTGTGACGGGGAGGGAACATAAGTACCGAAGCTCCGGATTTCATACTGCCAAGAAAAGCCTCTAGTGAGGAAAGAGGTGCCCGTACCGCAAACCGACACAGGTAGGCGAGGAGAGAATCCTAAGGTGAGCGGGAGAACTCTCGTTAAGGAACTCGGCAAAATGACCCCGTAACTTCGGGAGAAGGGGTGCTTCTTTTGCGAGAAGCCGCAGTGAAAAGGCCCAAGCGACTGTTTAGCAAAAACACAGGTCTCTGCGAAGCCGTAAGGCGAAGTATAGGGGCTGACACCTGCCCGGTGCTGGAAGGTTAAGGGGACGCGTTAGCCGCAAGGCGAAGCGTTGAACCGAAGCCCCAGTAAACGGCGGCCGTAACTATAACGGTCCTAAGGTAGCGAAATTCCTTGTCGGGTAAGTTCCGACCCGCACGAAAGGTGCAACGACTTGGGCACTGTCTCAACGAGAGACCCGGTGAAATTATACTATGCGTGAAGATGCGCATTACCCGCGACAGGACGGAAAGACCCCGTGGAGCTTTACTGTAGCCTGATATTGCATGTTGGTACAGCTTGTACAGGATAGGTGGGAGCCTTAGAAGCCGGAGCGCTAGCTTCGGTGGAGGCGTCGGTGGGATACCACCCTGGCTGTACGGACATTCTAACCCAGGACCGTGATCCGGTCCGGAGACAGTGTCAGGTGGGCAGTTTGACTGGGGCGGTCGCCTCCTAAAGAGTAACGGAGGCGCCCAAAGGTTCCCTCAGAATGGTTGGAAATCATTCGCAGAGTGTAAAGGCAGAAGGGAGCTTGACTGCGAGACCTACAAGTCGAGCAGGGACGAAAGTCGGGCTTAGTGATCCGGCGGTGCCGTATGGAAGGGCCGTCGCTCAACGGATAAAAGCTACCCCGGGGATAACAGGCTTATCTCCCCCAAGAGTCCACATCGACGGGGAGGTTTGGCACCTCGATGTCGGCTCATCGCATCCTGGGGCTGTAGTCGGTCCCAAGGGTTGGGCTGTTCGCCCATTAAAGCGGTACGCGAGCTGGGTTCAGAACGTCGTGAGACAGTTCGGTCCCTATCCGTCGTGGGCGTTGGAAGTTTGAGAGGAGCTGTCCTTAGTACGAGAGGACCGGGATGGACACACCGCTGGTGTACCAGTTGTTCCGCCAGGAGCATAGCTGGGTAGCTACGTGTGGAAGGGATAAGTGCTGAAAGCATCTAAGCATGAAGCCCCCCTCTAGATGAGACTTCCCATCATTTTAAATGAGTAAGATCCCTCAGAGACGATGAGGTTGATAGGTCCGAGGTGGAAGCGTGGTGACACGTGCAGCTGACGGATACTAATCGATCGAGGACTTAACTATATAAAGAAAGTGAAGGCGACTGTCCAACAGCGTATGGATAGATCAGCCAGCATAAAGGAATCTGCTTTTGGAGTCCTGGTGATGGATGAACTATACACTAGCTGTTAGGAGCCGTAACTGGACTGCACAAACATGAAAACACCTTTAGATGTCTCCACCCTCTTATCTAGTTTTGAAGGTACATCCTTTAAAATTCAGGTCTGGTGGCAATAGCGGAAAGGTCACACCTGTTCCCATGCCGAACACAGCAGTTAAGCTTTCCAGCGCCCATGGTAGTTGGGGCATTGCCCCTGCGAGAGTAGGACGCCGCTAGGCTTGAATTACTAAATGTTTTTAAAACAAAATAGAAACACTTTCGTAAGATGCAGTAAAAAACATTCTTACACTATCGCGGGGTGGAGCAAAGCCGCTCAACACCATTGATTAACTTCAGTGAAGGCTTTGTGAGGAGCGTAATCATCTCCGAATTCACTTGCAACGTGACGAACAGAAACACTATCGTAAGATGCAGTAATAAACACTCTTACACTATCGCGGGGTGGAGCAGTCTGGTAGCTCGTCGGGCTCATAACCCGAAGGTCACAGGTTCAAATCCTGTCCCCGCAACCAAATGGTCCGGTAGTTCAGTTGGTTAGAATGCCTGCCTGTCACGCAGGAGGTCGCGGGTTCGAGTCCCGTCCGGACCGCCACTTACATAAATTTAAATCAAGCATACGCCTTAGGAGAAAATCCTAAGGCTTTCTTTATGTTTTAATCGAAATAGTGAAAAGAAGCACTGGGATTTTTCTTTTTAGCTTCCTTTTTGCTATGATAGAATTACTGACCAAAACATAATAAGGAAACCTGATGAAATAGGTGAAAATATGGAATCGATAGTAATAACTACGAAAACAGAATTAGAGACAAGAAAGCTTGCTGAAAAGCTGGCTTTATCTCTTCGCCCTGGTGATGTCTTAACACTTGAAGGTGACTTAGGAGCTGGAAAAACCACCTTTACCAAAGGACTGGGTGCCGGACTCGGTGTTCGTAGAACGATTAACAGCCCGACATTTACAATCGTGAAAGAATACCAGGGAGAAATTCCTCTATATCACATGGACGTGTATCGTTTGGAAGACAGTGAGGAAGACATTGGTTTTGATGAATATTTTAACGGCGATGGAATAACGGTGATCGAATGGGCTCATTTTATTGCGGATTACTTGCCGGAAAAACGCTTGGATATAGAAATACGTCTGATTGATGAACAGGAGAGGGAGATAACCTTTTCACCAAAAGGACATCATTTTGAAGCGGTTTGTAAGGAGTTAGCACGATGAATATACTTTCAATGGATACATCCAATCAGACAATGGGGATAGCAATCGTCAAGAATGGGGTTATTGTCGGAGAGTACACTAACAATATCAAAAAAAATCACTCTGTCCGGTTAATGCCGGCGATTTCCAAACTCATGGACGAGACGGGCACAGCTCCGGAAGAGTTGGATAAAATAGTAGTTGCGAAGGGACCTGGATCCTTTACCGGTGTAAGGATTGGCTTATCGACAGCCAAGACAATGGGCTGGGCGTTGAATATTCCGGTAGTGGGTGTCTCAAGTTTAGAGGCAGTTGCCCTTCAAGGTAGTTTTTCACCTTTTTCGGTCTGTCCGTTTTTCGATGCCCGCAGAGGCCTTGTCTATACTGGTTTATATAACTTCGATTCAAATGGAAAGGCGCAGCTGGCTGCGAAGGAGACAAACATCCTTTTCGAAGAGTGGCTGACGACCTTAGCAAACCAAGGACAGCAAGTATTGTTCCTCAGCCCGGATATCGAATTGCATCGAGACAAGATTCTTGAAACGATGGGGAAATTGGCCATCATTCCTGAATTGCCATATCATTTTCCAAAACCGTCTTTATTGGCTCTGGCAGGAGCGGATAAGGAGACAGAGCCTGTACATGCGTTGACACCGGAATATCTGCGGTTGGCAGAGGCAGAGTCAAAATGGTTGGAAAAGCAAAGGGAGAATTGATATGTCGGCCCCTGTAATCAGACAAATGAGGGTAGAGGATATCGATCGGGTCATGGCAGTAGAAGCTGCCAGCTTCGGAACCCCATGGACAAAAGATATATTCTATAAAGAAATACTTGAGAATCCTTATGCTATTTATTTCATCATGCAAGAAGGTAAACAAATTGTTGGATATTGCGGACTATGGGTTATTTTTGATGAAGCCCAAATTACCAATATTGCCATCCTGCCGCAGTGCAGAGGGAAGAAATACGGGCAGACTTTGTTTCACTTTGTACTTAATCAAGCTGTTGCCTTAGGAGCTGCCACATTGTCATTAGAGGTAAGAGTGTCCAATATAACGGCGCAGAATATGTATAAAAAATTCGGATTAACTCCAGGTGGGATCCGGCGTAACTATTACACGGATAATGGAGAAGATGCTTTAGTAATGTGGGTGAAATTATGAAGAATGAAGATAAATATATATTGGGTATTGAGACTAGCTGTGATGAAACAGCGGCAGCAATTGTTAAAAACGGTACAGAAATAGTTGCAAATGTAGTTGCATCCCAAATAGAAAGCCATAAGCGTTTTGGTGGCGTCGTTCCGGAAATAGCTTCGAGGCATCATGTTGAACAAATAACGATGGTGTTGGAAGAAACTTTTCAAAAGGCCGGCTTAACGATTGATGACATGGATGCAGTGACTGTTACAGAGGGTCCGGGCCTTGTCGGGGCATTACTTATCGGCGTAAATACCGCAAAAGCTTTGGCCTTTGCTAAAAACAAACCATTAGTAGGCGTCCATCATATAGCAGGTCACATTTATGCCAATCGCCTGTTTAAAGAATTCACTTTCCCTTTACTTGCACTTGTCGTTTCCGGAGGGCATACCGAATTAATCATCATGAAAGAACATGGATCATACGAGGTAATTGGCGAAACAAGAGATGATGCGGCTGGAGAGGCATACGACAAAGTGGCACGAACATTAAAACTGCCTTATCCTGGTGGGCCGCAAATCGATAAGTTATCGGCAGAAGGCGAGACCACTATCGACTTTCCAAGGGCCTGGCTGGAGNGACGCAGGAGGATAAGGAGAGCGCACGATTGGAAATGTGCGTCCAAGCAGTAAGAGAGTTGGAATAGGCAAATCCGTCCAACAATCTCAAGCTGTTACGGGGAGGGAACATAAGTACCGAAGCTCCGGATTTCATACTGCCAAGAAAAGCCTCTAGTGAGGAAAGAGGTGCCCGTACCGCAAACCGACACAGGTAGGCGAGGAGAGAATCCTAAGGTGAGCGGGAGAACTCTCGTTAAGGAACTCGGCAAAATGACCCCGTAACTTCGGGAGAAGGGGTGCTTCTTTTGCGAGAAGCCGCAGTGAAAAGGCCCAAGCGACTGTTTAGCAAAAACACAGGTCTCTGCGAAGCCGTAAGGCGAAGTATAGGGGCTGACACCTGCCCGGTGCTGGAAGGTTAAGGGGACGCGTTAGCCGCAAGGCGAAGCGTTGAACCGAAGCCCCAGTAAACGGCGGCCGTAACTATAACGGTCCTAAGGTAGCGAAATTCCTTGTCGGGTAAGTTCCGACCCGCACGAAAGGTGCAACGACTTGGGCACTGTCTCAACGAGAGACCCGGTGAAATTATACTATGCGTGAAGATGCGCATTACCCGCGACAGGACGGAAAGACCCCGTGGAGCTTTACTGTAGCCTGATATTGCATGTTGGTACAGCTTGTACAGGATAGGTGGGAGCCTTAGAAGCCGGAGCGCTAGCTTCGGTGGAGGCGTCGGTGGGATACCACCCTGGCTGTACGGACATTCTAACCCAGGACCGTGATCCGGTCCGGAGACAGTGTCAGGTGGGCAGTTTGACTGGGGCGGTCGCCTCCTAAAGAGTAACGGAGGCGCCCAAAGGTTCCCTCAGAATGGTTGGAAATCATTCGCAGAGTGTAAAGGCAGAAGGGAGCTTGACTGCGAGACCTACAAGTCGAGCAGGGACGAAAGTCGGGCTTAGTGATCCGGCGGTGCCGTATGGAAGGGCCGTCGCTCAACGGATAAAAGCTACCCCGGGGATAACAGGCTTATCTCCCCCAAGAGTCCACATCGACGGGGAGGTTTGGCACCTCGATGTCGGCTCATCGCATCCTGGGGCTGTAGTCGGTCCCAAGGGTTGGGCTGTTCGCCCATTAAAGCGGTACGCGAGCTGGGTTCAGAACGTCGTGAGACAGTTCGGTCCCTATCCGTCGTGGGCGTTGGAAGTTTGAGAGGAGCTGTCCTTAGTACGAGAGGACCGGGATGGACACACCGCTGGTGTACCAGTTGTTCCGCCAGGAGCATAGCTGGGTAGCTACGTGTGGAAGGGATAAGTGCTGAAAGCATCTAAGCATGAAGCCCCCCTCTAGATGAGACTTCCCATCATTTTAAATGAGTAAGATCCCTCAGAGACGATGAGGTTGATAGGTCCGAGGTGGAAGCGTGGTGACACGTGCAGCTGACGGATACTAATCGATCGAGGACTTAACTATATAAAGAAAGTGAAGGCGACTGTCCAACAGCGTATGGATAGATCAGCCAGCACAAAGGACTCTGCTTTTGGAGTCCTGGTGATGGATGAACTATACACTAGCTGTTAGGAGCCGTAACTAGACTCCACAACATGAAAACACCTTTAGATGTCTCCACCCTCTTATCTAGTTTTGAAGGTAGAAATTATAAAAAAGATTTTCAAAAAAAGCTTGCTTTTTTCACGGAATCTGCATATAATATACCTTGTCCTTGAAATTTAAAGACATTGTCTGGTGGCAATAGCGGAAAGGTCACACCTGTTCCCATGCCGAACACAGCAGTTAAGCTTTCCAGCGCCCATGGTAGTTGGGGCATTGCCCCTGC
>NZ_LT732535.1:3190648-3213488 GCF_900156915.1 Sediminibacillus massiliensis
CACCAGGTCTGGTGGCAATAGCGGAAAGGTCACACCTGTTCCCATGCCGAACACAGCAGTTAAGCTTTCCAGCGCCCATGGTAGTTGGGGCATTGCCCCTGCGAGAGTAGGACGCCGCTAGGCTTGAATTACTAAATGTTTTTAAAACAAAATAGAAACACTTTCGTAAGATGCAGTAAAAAACATTCTTACACTATCGCGGGGTGGAGCAAAGCCGCTCAACACCATTGATTAACTTCAGTGAAGGCTTTGTGAGGAGCGTAATCATCTCCGAATTCACTTGCAACGTGACGAACAGAAACACTATCGTAAGATGCAGTAATAAACACTCTTACACTATCGCGGGGTGGAGCAGTCTGGTAGCTCGTCGGGCTCATAACCCGAAGGTCACAGGTTCAAATCCTGTCCCCGCAACCAAATGGTCCGGTAGTTCAGTTGGTTAGAATGCCTGCCTGTCACGCAGGAGGTCGCGGGTTCGAGTCCCGTCCGGACCGCCACTTACATAAATTTAAATCAAGCATACGCCTTAGGAGAAAATCCTAAGGCTTTCTTTATGTTTTAATCGAAATAGTGAAAAGAAGCACTGGGATTTTTCTTTTTAGCTTCCTTTTTGCTATGATAGAATTACTGACCAAAACATAATAAGGAAACCTGATGAAATAGGTGAAAATATGGAATCGATAGTAATAACTACGAAAACAGAATTAGAGACAAGAAAGCTTGCTGAAAAGCTGGCTTTATCTCTTCGCCCTGGTGATGTCTTAACACTTGAAGGTGACTTAGGAGCTGGAAAAACCACCTTTACCAAAGGACTGGGTGCCGGACTCGGTGTTCGTAGAACGATTAACAGCCCGACATTTACAATCGTGAAAGAATACCAGGGAGAAATTCCTCTATATCACATGGACGTGTATCGTTTGGAAGACAGTGAGGAAGACATTGGTTTTGATGAATATTTTAACGGCGATGGAATAACGGTGATCGAATGGGCTCATTTTATTGCGGATTACTTGCCGGAAAAACGCTTGGATATAGAAATACGTCTGATTGATGAACAGGAGAGGGAGATAACCTTTTCACCAAAAGGACATCATTTTGAAGCGGTTTGTAAGGAGTTAGCACGATGAATATACTTTCAATGGATACATCCAATCAGACAATGGGGATAGCAATCGTCAAGAATGGGGTTATTGTCGGAGAGTACACTAACAATATCAAAAAAAATCACTCTGTCCGGTTAATGCCGGCGATTTCCAAACTCATGGACGAGACGGGCACAGCTCCGGAAGAGTTGGATAAAATAGTAGTTGCGAAGGGACCTGGATCCTTTACCGGTGTAAGGATTGGCTTATCGACAGCCAAGACAATGGGCTGGGCGTTGAATATTCCGGTAGTGGGTGTCTCAAGTTTAGAGGCAGTTGCCCTTCAAGGTAGTTTTTCACCTTTTTCGGTCTGTCCGTTTTTCGATGCCCGCAGAGGCCTTGTCTATACTGGTTTATATAACTTCGATTCAAATGGAAAGGCGCAGCTGGCTGCGAAGGAGACAAACATCCTTTTCGAAGAGTGGCTGACGACCTTAGCAAACCAAGGACAGCAAGTATTGTTCCTCAGCCCGGATATCGAATTGCATCGAGACAAGATTCTTGAAACGATGGGGAAATTGGCCATCATTCCTGAATTGCCATATCATTTTCCAAAACCGTCTTTATTGGCTCTGGCAGGAGCGGATAAGGAGACAGAGCCTGTACATGCGTTGACACCGGAATATCTGCGGTTGGCAGAGGCAGAGTCAAAATGGTTGGAAAAGCAAAGGGAGAATTGATATGTCGGCCCCTGTAATCAGACAAATGAGGGTAGAGGATATCGATCGGGTCATGGCAGTAGAAGCTGCCAGCTTCGGAACCCCATGGACAAAAGATATATTCTATAAAGAAATACTTGAGAATCCTTATGCTATTTATTTCATCATGCAAGAAGGTAAACAAATTGTTGGATATTGCGGACTATGGGTTATTTTTGATGAAGCCCAAATTACCAATATTGCCATCCTGCCGCAGTGCAGAGGGAAGAAATACGGGCAGACTTTGTTTCACTTTGTACTTAATCAAGCTGTTGCCTTAGGAGCTGCCACATTGTCATTAGAGGTAAGAGTGTCCAATATAACGGCGCAGAATATGTATAAAAAATTCGGATTAACTCCAGGTGGGATCCGGCGTAACTATTACACGGATAATGGAGAAGATGCTTTAGTAATGTGGGTGAAATTATGAAGAATGAAGATAAATATATATTGGGTATTGAGACTAGCTGTGATGAAACAGCGGCAGCAATTGTTAAAAACGGTACAGAAATAGTTGCAAATGTAGTTGCATCCCAAATAGAAAGCCATAAGCGTTTTGGTGGCGTCGTTCCGGAAATAGCTTCGAGGCATCATGTTGAACAAATAACGATGGTGTTGGAAGAAACTTTTCAAAAGGCCGGCTTAACGATTGATGACATGGATGCAGTGACTGTTACAGAGGGTCCGGGCCTTGTCGGGGCATTACTTATCGGCGTAAATACCGCAAAAGCTTTGGCCTTTGCTAAAAACAAACCATTAGTAGGCGTCCATCATATAGCAGGTCACATTTATGCCAATCGCCTGTTTAAAGAATTCACTTTCCCTTTACTTGCACTTGTCGTTTCCGGAGGGCATACCGAATTAATCATCATGAAAGAACATGGATCATACGAGGTAATTGGCGAAACAAGAGATGATGCGGCTGGAGAGGCATACGACAAAGTGGCACGAACATTAAAACTGCCTTATCCTGGTGGGCCGCAAATCGATAAGTTATCGGCAGAAGGCGAGACCACTATCGACTTTCCAAGGGCCTGGCTGGAGGAAGGATCTTTTGACTTCAGCTTCAGTGGTTTAAAGTCTTCAGTTATTAATACACTGCATAATGCCGAGCAGCGTAACGAAACGCTTCGAAGAGAAGATGTTGCAGCCAGTTTTCAGGCAAGTGTCGTCGAGGTACTGACAGAAAAAACATACCGTGCGGCCAAACAGTTTGGAGTAAAACAAGTACTGGTTGCCGGAGGAGTAGCAGCCAACAAAGGCCTCCGTGCGGCTTTAGAATCAAAATTTTCCATAGAAGATATCGACTTGGTCATCCCTCCTTTGGAATTATGTACGGACAATGCGGCCATGATTGCAGCAGCAGGAACCATAGCTTTCGAACAAGGGCATCGGGCAGAATGGGATTTGAATGCAAACCCGTCATTAGACTTAGAGAAGTTCGGGAAAAGAAGCAAAGATTCATAAACTGATTAGAGCTACCAAAACGCTTGGGGCAAAGCTGCCAACAAGTGTTTTGGTTTTTTAATTGTCAGTCTGTATATACTTATTAACAATCAATATGCATTGATGTGGATAAATGGAAGAAAAACTTATTAAACCGGGGTTTTATTTGTGGGTATAGATTGTGGATAAGTTGATATTCGATTGTGGATTATGTGAGTAAGTAAGTGGGAAACCTGATTTGTAAATGTTTATATGTGTATAAAACTGTGAATAAGTAGTTTTTTGTTGATATTATTCACAGAATGTTTATTGTATAGCGATTTCCTATGCGTTATATTGGAGACAAACAGAGAGAATACGCACTTTTAGGGACTTTCATCATTCTGTTTAGCAGTCTTTACCAAAATGAACTGGAAAGGGTGACTAAGCATGCGATTGAAAGGAAAGAAGGCAATTGTTACTGGCGGAGTAAGTGGGATCGGAGAGTTTACGGTAAGGGAAATGGTCAAAGAGGGGGCAAGCGTATTAATAGCTGATATCAATGATCAGTTGGGGGAAGAGCTTGCAGCGGAACTGAACGGTGAGGAAACAAAAGTAGTCTTCCAGCACGTTGATGTTTCCAAAGAAACAGATATAGAAGCAATGGTAGAAAAGGCTGAAAAGGAATTTGGCCAGTTGGATATTATATTCAGCAATGCAGGCATCGGCGCCCTTTCCCCATCGGCAGAATTAAGTTATGAAGACTGGCAGAAAGTGATATCCATCAACCTGGATGGTGTCTTCCTGTGTGCGAAGCATGCCATAAAAGCTATGCAGAAAACAGGAGGAGGCAGTGTCGTAAACTGTTCCTCTATTTTAGGAAATGTAGGGCAAGCCCAAACGGCTGCATATACAGCTGCCAAAGGTGGAGTAACCAACCTGACAAGGGCCTTAGCTGTGGAATATGCCAAGGAAAATATACGAGTGAATGCCGTATGCCCGGGCTATATCGATACACCCCTCTTGGAGCAGTTGGACGAAGAAATGAGGAATCAATTGATTTCCCTGCACCCGATCGGAAGGCTGGGAAAACCGGAAGAAATCGCAAAAGCAGTGGTTTTCCTTGCCTCAGAAGACGCCAGTTTCGTAACAGGAGCGAACCTGTTGGTTGATGGTGGTTATACAGCCCAATAATAAGTTTAAGAAGGATAGCACCAAAACATGCTATCCTTCTTCCGTCTATTCATCTAGTTGTAGGTCTTCCCATTCTTCCAGCAAGCCATCCAGTTTGTGCTGCAGACCTTCTTTTTCTTCCGTTAACTCGAGAGATTTTTCATGGTCCTGATAGATCTCCGGATCACATAACAGTTCATCTATTTCATCTACACGTGATTCCAATTTATCGATTTGTTGTTCGATTTCTTCGATTCGGCGTTCCCGTTTCCTTTTTTCTTTCTTCAATTCCTTTTCTTGATGAAAGCTATTCTTCGTATCCTGCTCGATTGGACCCGACGGATTTTCCTGTTCTTCGAGAAGCTTAAGTTCGTATTCTTCCTGCTTCTTCTCCAGATAGTAATCATAGTCCCCTAGATACACGGTGGAATCGGTTGGGTGCATTTCAATCACTTGTGTGGCAATTCTGTTGATAAAGTATCTGTCATGGGAGACGAATAAAATCGTTCCGGGGAAGTTCATCAGGGCTGCTTCCAACACTTCTTTGCTATCCAAATCCAAATGGTTGGTCGGTTCGTCCAAGATAAGGAAGTTGGCTTTTTCCATCATTAATTTGGCCAATGCGAGTCTAGCCTTTTCTCCGCCGCTCAGGGAAGAAACGATCTTTAACACATCGTCACCGGAAAACAAGAAATTGCCCAGGACGGTCCTGATGTCTTTCTCGTTCATCAACGGGTATTCATCCCATAATTCATTCAACACTGTCTTGTTGGAACTTAACCTTGTCTGTTCCTGGTCATAGTAGCCAACCTGTACATTCGCTCCAAGTTGGATGGAACCTTTCTCAGCATTCAAGTCGCCAATAATCGTTTTTAACAACGTGGTTTTGCCGACGCCATTTGGGCCGACAAGGGCAATGCTGTCCCCGCGTGAAGCATGGAAGGTTAGGTTGGAGAATATATAGTCGTTGCTGTCCTCATAGCGGAATGCAAGGTCATTGATTTTCAATACATCGTTCCCGCTGCGCCTGTTCACTTCAAAAGAAAAATTAGCAGAAGATTCATCGCCTTGAGGCTTGTCAACTCTTTCCATTTTATCCAATTGCTTTCTGCGGCTTTGGGCGCGTTTGGTTGTCGAGGCACGGACGATGTTTTTTTGGACAAACTCTTCCAGCTTCTTTATTTCTGCCTGCTGTTTCTCGAATTGTTTCAGTTCCTGCTCATAGTTTTCTGCTTTCTTGTCGAGATACTTGCTATAGTTGCCATAGAATTTACTGGAATGATGGCGGGAGATTTCATATACAATCTGTACGGTTTTATCCAGGAAATAGCGGTCATGGGAGACTATCACTACAGCACCTTTGTAATTGTTAAGATATCCTTCGAGCCAGGATAGTGTTTCGATGTCCAGATGGTTGGTCGGCTCATCCAGTATGAGAATATCCGGAGCCGATAGCAGCAATTTCCCAAGTGCCAGCCGTGTCTTCTGGCCGCCGCTTAAGTCACTGATGGCAGTATTCCAGTCGAAATCCTGAAAATGGAGACCGTTCAACACGGCTTTGATGTCTGCTTCATATTGATAGCCGCCGTCAGATTTGAAAGCCTGCTGCTTTTTATCATACTCGGTCAATAATTTTTGGTAGGCTTCGGGCCGGGCGATGAAATCCGGGTCTCCCATTTGTTGTTCCATCTTTCGGAGTTCCTTCTCCTGGTCGATAAGATGCTGGAATACGGAGAGCATTTCCTGCCAGATCGACTGGTCCGATTCAAGACCGGTGTTCTGTGCCAAATAACCAAGCGTCACTTCTTTCGGCTTGTGGATTTCCCCTTCATCATAAGACAACAGTCCTGCCATCATTTTCAGCAAGGTGGACTTTCCGGCCCCGTTACGTCCAACGACAGCAATCCGGTCGTTTGTTTTCACTTCCATTTTTATATTAGAGAGAATTAACTCTGCACCATATCTTTTGGTTAAATTGTTCACTTGCATTAAAATCATGTTTGTTCACCTCAGTGATTTAAGTGTATATCACTCCTGTCGGGAGAGGCAAGAAACTTAGGCGGTAAATAGACAAAATCGGCGCTGTTTTCAGGATGCGAGAGGGAATGTGAAACAAGTCACGACTTCTTTGTCGTTTTTTGATAAAATGAAAGGGCAACAAATCACTTGAAAAATTTTTTTCCTCGATGGAGGTCCTATAATGAGCGAGTTTACCCACTTTAATCCACAGGGAAGGGCAAGAATGGTCGATATTACCGAGAAGCAGGAAACGGCCAGAGTGGCAACAGCCCGGTCCAGTATTATCGTGAACAAGGAAATTTATGAAAAAATAAAAGAAAATAAAATGAAAAAAGGGGACGTATTGGCCGTTGCCCAAGTCGCCGGCATTATGGCGGCGAAAAACACTTCCGACTGGATTCCGATGTGCCACCCGCTTCAGCTGAAAGGTGTCGATATTACTTTTGACTGGAAAACAGAAGAAAGATTCGAATTATTGATTACGGTGCAAGTCAAAACGAAGGGAAGTACCGGAGTAGAAATGGAGGCGCTCACAGCGGCATCAGCCACAGCGTTGACGGTTTATGATATGTGCAAAGCAGTCGATAAGGGTCTGGTCATCGGGCAGACATATCTTCAAGAGAAATCGGGCGGAAAGAGCGGCGATTATACACGCGAAGAAGAATAACCGAAGGAGGGTGCAAGCGATGAATAATGAACAGAACAAAATACCTCAAGCAACAGCAAAGCGTTTGCCTTTATATTACCGTTTTATCAACAACCTGCATTTGCAGGGCAAGCTGCGTGTTTCTTCCAAAGAACTGAGTGAAGCTGTCAAAGTCGATTCAGCGACCATTCGTAGGGATTTTTCTTATTTTGGCGCCCTTGGTAAGAAGGGGTATGGTTATAATGTGGAATATTTGTTGAAATTTTTCCGTAAAACCCTAGACCAGGATGAGGTCACCAAAGTATCGCTAATCGGTGTAGGGAACCTGGGAACGGCATTTTTGAATTACAACTTCATGAAGAATAACAATACGAAAATCGAAATGGGTTTTGACGCTTCTACGGAAAAAGTAGGGAAGGAGATCGGCGGTGTTCCTGTCCATCATATTGATGAATTGGAAGCAAAACTGGAGGACACGACTGTCGCAATCCTTACTGTTCCATCTTCCGAGGCGCAAAACATCGCCGAGCGGCTTGTAAAGGCAGGGATTCTCGGGATTCTTAATTTTACTCCGGCGAGAATTACGGTGCCGGACCATGTCCGCGTCCACCATATCGATTTGGCAGTCGAACTGCAGTCACTGGTCTACTTCCTCAAGCATTATCCATTGGACGAAGAGGAAACCGAATAATCGCAAAAAAACAGCTTGTCCGTTTGTAAGGAAAGTTGTTTTTTTTGTGGTTATTTTTTGTTTTTTGACTTTTTTATTTTGAGATGCAATCCAATCAGGCGGAAGGATACGACAAAGTCCAGGGTGGCAAAGATAGCCAATAAGACCGTAATGAAGTTCCAGACCGTATCTTCAGCCGATTGAATGGCAATGTACGTGAATACAACTCCCATGCCGAAATACAAGGAAGCCATAAACAACGGTGACGTTCTCATGTGTTGATCAGCCTCCTATGATCGTTTGAATTTGTTCCCATTGCTCCATCATTTTTTCCATTTCTTCCGGATCGAGGTTGAATTGGGCGATGACCGTGATGGTGTTCATGGACATGTGGGCAATGATCGGTACGATGATCCGTTTGGTTTGGACATACAGGAAGGCAAAGACAAAACCCATTGCTGTATACGTAATAAGATGGAAAACATCCATGTGGACCAGACCGAAAATCACCGACGATGCCACCGCGGCAATGAAGAAGTTGGTGCGTTTATACATCGTTCCGAATATGATTTTCCGGAAAATCACTTCTTCCAAGATAGGTGCAATTAACGCCGGTATCAGAATAAATATCGGCGCAGCACGGGCGATTTCCATGATATCCATCGTGTTTTCCGACCCTGGCTTGATGCCTAGTACGCCACTTTCGATAATGACAGCGGCTATCTGGGCAAGATATGCCAAAAACACGCCGAGGAAGGACCAGAGAATGATATTGCCGACTCCTGCTGCACTCCTTACACTACCCTCTTTCATATCCGGTTTTAACAAGAACAGAATGACCACGAGTGCTGCAATAAAGCTGCAAACGCTCCACCACACAGTGAACGTAAACCTGTCTATATTAATCAAACCAATGAACGGAGCAACAAATGCTCCGGAGATCTGCATGATGACATACGTTAAGATGACATACCAATATCTTTTGGGCAACAATAACGTCTCCTTTTAATTGATTTTGCAACTATCCCATTGTACGTATTTTAACATAGATTTAGAATAGCTATGTAATAGGAAGGCTGTTTCGGCATGAATGTTTTTCAAAAAAAACGGGCATCCTGATATTCTGTGTCTATTGTCGATTTTATGTGCTTTCTTGCTTAAAATTTGTCGAAAGAAAATATAATTACATTACTTGCAAATTTAAAATGAATTGATTATTATAATAATTGTGTTAGCACTCATGACGAATGAGTGCTAATAACAAACCTATCAATTAAATATCGGTTAAGGAGGGTTTTCAACATGTTAAAGCCACTAGGTGATCGTGTCATAATTGAACTTGTAGAGCAAGAAGAAAAAACTGCAAGCGGTATCGTTCTTCCCGATTCTGCGAAAGAAAAGCCGCAGGAAGGAAAGGTAGTTGCAGTAGGTTCTGGCCGCGTCACAGATAATGGAGAAAAAGTTGCCCCTGAGGTAGCAGAAGGAAACCTTATCATCTTCTCGAAATTCGCTGGAACAGAAGTGAAATATGAAGGAAAAGATTACTTAATTCTTCGTGAGAGCGACATTCTGGCTGTTATCGGCTAATCTGCGAAGGACAATCAATTTATATCATAATTTTTTAAGTTCAAGGAGGGTAATATTATGGCTAAAGAAATCAAATTTAGTGAAGACGCACGTCGTGCCATGCTTCGCGGTGTGGACACGCTTGCTAATGCTGTAAAAGTAACTCTAGGACCTAAAGGACGTAACGTTGTTTTAGACAAGAAATACGGTTCCCCATTAATTACAAACGATGGTGTTACTATCGCGAAAGAAATCGAATTGGAAGACCACTTCGAAAACATGGGTGCACAGCTGGTATCTGAAGTTGCTTCTAAAACAAACGACGTTGCTGGTGACGGTACAACTACTGCAACTGTACTTGCCCAAGCGATGATTCGCGAAGGTTTGAAAAACGTTGCCTCCGGTGCAAACCCAGTAGGCGTTCGCCGCGGTATCGAAAAAGCGGTTGAACTTGCTGTAAACGAACTACGCACCATTTCCAAGCCGATTGAAGGAAAAGATTCTATTGCACAAGTTGCTGCCATCTCTTCCGGTGATGATGAAGTAGGTAAGTTGATCGCGGAAGCAATGGAACGCGTTGGTAACGACGGTGTTATCACAATCGAAGAATCAAAAGGCTTCAACACAGAGCTTGAAGTAGTGGAAGGTATGCAATTCGACCGCGGATATGCATCTCCTTACATGGTAACAGACCAGGATAAAATGGAAGCAGTTCTTGAAGATCCATATATCTTGATCACTGACAAGAAAATCTCCAACATCCAAGAAGTACTTCCAGTACTAGAGCAAGTTGTCCAACAAGGCAAGCCGCTTCTTATGATTGCGGAAGACGTAGAAGGCGAAGCCCTTGCTACACTTGTTGTGAACAAACTTCGTGGTACTTTCAATGCAGTGGCTGTTAAAGCTCCTGGATTCGGTGACCGTCGTAAAGCAATGTTGGAAGACATCGCTACATTGACTGGTGCGGAAGTAGTTACAGAAGATCTTGGATTAGAACTTAAAAACACTGGCATCGAGCAATTAGGCCGCGCTTCTAAAGTTGTTGTAACGAAAGAAAACACAACAGTAGTAGAAGGAAGCGGAGATCCAGAAAAAATCTCTTCCCGTGTTGCACAAATTCGTGCCCAAGCTGAAGAGACTACTTCTGAGTTCGACAAAGAAAAATTACAAGAGCGCCTAGCTAAACTTTCCGGTGGTGTTGCGGTAATCAAAGTTGGTGCTGCTACGGAAACAGAATTGAAAGAGCGCAAACTTCGTATCGAAGACGCCTTGAACTCTACTCGTGCAGCGGTACAAGAAGGTATCGTTTCCGGTGGTGGTACAGCACTTGTTAACATCTACAATGCTGTGAAAGGCTTAAACCTAGAAGGTGACGAAGAAACTGGTTCTAACATCGTTCTTCGCGCACTAGAAGAGCCAGTTCGTCAAATCGCACACAATGCCGGGCTTGAAGGTTCTATCATCGTAGAACGTTTGAAAGGCGAAAAAGTAGGCGTTGGTTTCAACGCAGCTTCCGGCGAGTGGGTTGACATGGTTGAGTCCGGTATCGTAGACCCAACTAAAGTTACACGCTCTGCTCTTCAAAACGCTGCATCTGTAGCCGCTATGTTCTTGACTACAGAAGCAGTAGTCGCTGATCTTCCTGAAGAAGATAACGCTGGCGGCGGCATGCCTGACATGGGTGGCATGGGCGGAATGGGCGGCATGATGTGATAGCCCCCAAAACCCTTTTACCATAGGGTTTATGGATAATCTGACTGGATTTCACTCTAAAAAATTTAAAATAGCTAAAGCCTCCCTTAGGATAATAAATCTTAAGGGAGGTTTTTTGGTTAGACCCATTCGTAGGTAGTATGTTATGGAGTGTTAACATTTTTCTTTTTTTTGAATTTTATTGGGCTTAGGAAGCAAACGTTAGATGAAATCCAATGTAATTGTAATAACCTGTACATAATTAAATAATGGCAGATACTAATGTTTCTGACTCTCAAATATTTTTCTTTAGACAAATTACCTTTTACGTAGCCTGCATCGCAACCCTCGTAAGGATAGCCCTAATGCTCATAAGAAGATTTCTAGAAAAGGTTTCAGGTAATTCTTCTTCAATCGCAATTCCTTCTACTACAATATCATCAAGTACTAGCTGAGTGAATGTCGGACTTATCCTTACCGTTGTTAGCATGGGTTATAGCGCCGTTGCTTTCATTCAAGTTAGGTTCGAGTTTTATTGTGTGGACGAAAGTGAAACTACGACTACTTATTAAGTTTCCCCACACACATTTCTATACTGCCACTTTTTTAAGTTCATTTTCTTAGAGGTGTATGGTTTTCATTAACTGGGGAATGATAACTTTCTTTATGCATAAATATATAAGAGTAAATCAGTGAAATGTCTTAAGGGGGATATTTATGTCCGAAATCGCCCATACGATGCCAGTACTAATCAGGAATGAAGAAGATATTGTTATGATGAATGATTGTCTGGAAAGTTTGAAAGACAGTATGGAATCATATATTTTTTACAACCAGGGTGGGCTATCTAATCAGGAACTTTCCAGTTTCATTAAGCCCTACATTAAGGATTTTAAAGTATTGGGTAATGGAACAAATGATGGAATTCCTTTTGCAAGACAAGCATGTTTTAAATATATATGGGAGTATCTCCCGTCAATTCTTTATATTACTGAAATTCATCCCGATATGATATTTCCACCCGAGTGGACAAACGAGCTTGTTGAATTTCTTGAAAAAAATCCAGAGGAGCCTTGCATTTGCCCTGGAATTTTGACAAAAGATGGACAATGGCATCCGCATGGGAAAGGAATAGTCAGTGTAGAAGTACCTTCTAATACGGCTGAATTGATAGACCTGCTAGAGAAGGAACGAGAAAAAATGATTGTGGAGGGATTTGTTCATCCAGTTATGCACCGGGCAAGTCATTTAAAACTAGTAGGAGGATACATAACAGAAGACTTGCCAGGAATCCAAGGGTATGAGGACGATTATTTGCTTCTTTCTTATTTTCATATGTTGCGGTTGCCTGCTGAATGGAGGCCAAAATCATTCTTATCCACATATGTCTTTCACCGGACAATGGCACAAAGAGCAGACTTCTCAAATATGGAAGAGGAATCAAACAAAAACTTGCAAGGGTTGCTGCAGCGGTTTGGTACGCAAGGAATAACTGATCTCCAGCACATTCATTCTGTAAGTAATCCTCAAAGAATTTGGGGAGTACTTTATTATTTTGGTAGATCACAAAAAACAGAAGTACCTTTTATCAAAGGGGTGAAATCTCATAACTTTCATTCACATTGGTCTGGCTCTGAAGAATATAAAAATATAAATCAAATGCAGGAAGAAGTATCTTTTAATAGAAATGTAAAAACTATATCAATTATAGACCACCCTTATTGGGTGAATTCTCTATCAAAAATCGATCGGCATTTAACTATTGCCTGGCTCAAAGACTTTCATGAATGGAATCATATTGGGGAGTTTTATCTAAAGGGAATTTGCTCAGTAGCTGATATCATTCTTACAGCATCAGAAGAGGTTTACTGGCAATTAGCTTTGTCCCACCCTTTTGTGTTACTTTGCGCTCCATCTTCACAAGAGGAACAGCTATCCAAAGAGGATTGGGGGCTTTATTCTGAAAGCGATTATTATTTAAAAGAAATTATAGAGTCCAGCACTAAAGACCAAAATCAAAAAGAAACGTGGCTGGACATGATTAACAAACAAAGGGAGGAGCGCATTCAGGAATTAGAGGACCAGATAGCGTGGGATCCGCATAATGAAGCAAACTTTTCCTTGCTTGCCAAATATCATTATCTGAATGGTCAGTACGGGAAAGCAGAACACTATTTTTTTCAAGCTTTTTCAAGAAATGTGGTGTTGAACAAAACGGATGGAATGAACAAATACTATTCCGGAATTTGTCTAGCGCAAGTAAGGCAAGGTAAGACAAAGGAAGCTTTGAATTCTTATGGTATCCTTGCTCAGCCAGATGATTTAAAGCAACATTATCTTCAGCTTCTTTCCTTATATAACAGAGGGCAATATGAATGGGTACAGGCAGAGATTTGCCGAATTCATGGAGACTTACAGTACGCTAGAAAGTTATTAGATCAAATTCCTTCTCCCGAAGCGGATAACAGCAAATACCTTATTTGTCGAAATATGATGGATTATGCACGTAGCGAGGAGATTCTCAGTAAGGGTGGTAATGATACGGAATTTTGTAAAGAGTTTTGGTTGGTGAAAGGAGAAAAAGAAGAGCTCTTCGGTAATCGTCCACAAGCGATCCATTATTATCTGCAGGCAGCGGTTTATGATGAAAATGCCATAAACAACATTCTCCGGATGGAAGAGGTCGACCGATTTACGTTAGGAGAGGAGTAGACGATGAATCCAGTCAGGAAAAAGAATGGCAATAAGCTGACGGCCATCTTACAAGTTAGAAATGAGGAGAACAGGTATCTAGAAGAAGTGCTTAGTGATTTAAGTTCTTATGTGGACGATATGGTTATTATCGATGATGCCAGTACAGACCGCACGGTAGAGATATGTCGGTCTTTTCCAAAGGTCAAAGAAGTGGTTGAACTAGAAAGTCAGCTTTTCAGCAAGGAATGGGAGCTTAGAAGCCGGTTATGGCAAGAAGCATGTAAGTATGAACCAGATTGGTTGTTATCTATCGATGCAGATGAAGTTTTTGAACGTTCTTTCAAGAAGAAAGTGCAGTTTTTGATTAACCAGGATCAATATGATTGGGTCAGTTTTCGTATCTATGATTTTTGGGGAGGTAAGACTCATTATCGTGAAGATGAACATTGGAACCTTCACAAACGTCATACAATGATGCTAGTCCGTTATTTACCAGGTTTCCCTTGTTATTACTTAAAAAAAGATCACCATGTTCACAGGCTTCCTTTGTCCTATCAGACATTAAAAGGATGTATGACTGATATACGTGTTAAGCATTTTGGATGGTCTGGAGACGAAACGGATCGGCATAATAAGTATCAGCGTTATATGAAAATGGATCCCCAGGGGCGTTGGGGAAATAAGGAACAATACTTATCTATTCTTGATCGCTCTCCAAAACTTCTTGAATGGAAGGAGGAGGAGAGGTGAAGAAAGTCTCCATATTGACTCATAGCTTTTTAGATGCATATAATTATCAGATTCATAGACTTTACGGCGGAGGGCTTGAACGGTACCTTTATGAATTAACTAAAATCTTACAGGGCATGGGAATAGACGTTGACATTCATCAGCTTTCCTATCACAAACCCTTTCACATACAGATGGAAGAAACGGAGGTAGCAGGAACTAACGTGTACGGCTACTATTGTAATGATTTGGACGGTATTGGTGAATTGTTTCAAGAAATGGAACAAAAAGCAGAAGGTTCTTTAATCTATGCAAGTTGTATTTGGCATCCTATTCCATACCGAGAGGGAAGCCTGGGTATATGCCATGGGATTAACTGGGACCGAATCGAACTCACTGAGGAAGCGAAAGATAAGGTTAAATATAATATCCAACAAGCAATTAATTCATTGGGGAAAATTGTATCCGTTGATTCACATTTTTTAACCTATTGCCGTTCAACATGTCAATATACAAATCCTGGAAAAATCGAGCTAATCCCTAATTTTGTTGATATTAAGAGGTTTATCCCGGTAACAGAAGTTAAGAAAAAAAGAAATTTCCGAATACTTTACCCAAGAAGAATAAGTCATGAGCGTGGAATTCTCCTTATGATGGCAGCAACGGATATATGGTTAAAAGAATACGAAAACATTGAAGTGGATTTTGCTGGAGAAGTGATTCACGGAACGGAAAGCGCTCGGGTTTTTAAATACTGGTTAAGTAATCATCCCCATAAGGATAGGATACGTCATCATGTTTATAGTTTTGACGAAATGCCAATAGCCTATCAGCAGGCAGATCTCGTCGTTATCCCTACCGTATTTTCCGAAGGTACCTCATTGTCTTGTTTAGAGGCGATGAGTAGTGGCTTGCCGGTCCTTGCAACAACGATTGGAGGCCTGAACGATTTGTTGATTGATGGGTATAACGGTCGATTAATTATGCCTACCGTAGATCAGTTGGTAGAAGCGGTGGGGAGTATTATGAGTGATCAAAGGAAAGGGGCCGAGATGGGAGAACGTGCAAGGGAAACGGCAAAAGCCTTTGACAAGAGGATTTGGCAGCAAAAGTGGGAAGGTGTCTTGAACACTTATCTTAATTAAGGGGGAATAAGTATGCCAAACTACAATGTGTTTACCAACTTGCGAAACCCTCTAACAACCGTGGATATTGCGGCATCGAGTGCTGAAAACGGGGCCAACTATAGAGTGACTACCGGTGTAGTATCGGTAGCTGCAAACGCTTACCTTGCCTTGCAGTTATCTAATCCTACAAGCTCTCGCTATACAGCCCGAATTGGCCGGGTTTTTGGCGGTGCTATTACTAATACCTCGGTCTTTCTGCTGCGGAACGGAACCGTTGCAGGTGGCACAACGCTCACCCCTATTAATACAAACTTCGGATATCCAAATGTTAGTCAGTTGATTCCGAGTTTCTCCACAAGTCTTGCGAACCCAGTGGTAGGAGGGGCGACTTTTAGTACGCTCATCCAAACAGGCGGTCCTATTGTTAATGATGAACTCGGGAAAATTATCGTCCCTCCTAATAATCGATTAATCATAGATCTTCTCAATTTGACTAACCAAACCAATACTCTGTCATTAACTCTAGGATGGGCGGAAGTAAGCCCTGTATCATAAAAAAGGAGAGCGCAGTGAGCTCTCCTTTTTCTAATTGACTTTTAATCTAATAATAAAATTTCTGAGTTGGGGTATGTTAAATGGACGAGAACTTTGTCAATTTCCTTTATAATAGAAGGGTCTGTTTTAGATTGATAATTTAAAAGTGTTACTAATCTAGGTAAAGGGGAAGAGGGAGATTTTTTAATCAAATATCTGAGCGTTTCCTGGGTGTTTATGTTTGTTCCACTTTTAATTTGAAGCAGGGTGATAGCTAAGCATTCTTCTACAGATAGCTTTTGGGTATCCACTTTAAGGTGTTCTGTAATCTCTTGTAGGGATTGTATGGGAATAGAAGAAAACAAATAAAGGTGAGTCATAGGGAGAGGACAGCACATGTCCAACGACTTCGCAAACCGAATATAGCCTTTTATCATTCTGCTTTCAAGAAACATCCACGTAGCGAGAGTTACAGCCTCTTTATATTTTTCCTGATACCCTTCCATCAAACATTTATATAAATCCGCTAAAAGTGAAAAGTTATTCATGTGAGATTTCAACCATTGCTTATGATTGAGATTTTCTTCATAATACACGCACCAAATAAATAGGATTTGCTCCAGGTTGAAGGCCTTTTTTTGATTAAGAAGATGTCTGACTGCCATTTGTTTTTGTCCTTTTGTGGATAATGTTAAAGCTTCAGCGAGGGGGCATGTCAACAAAGATAATTCAGCATGAACTCTTTCAGGCATTTGTTGTTTAGCCAAATCCCACCTATCCCATTTCCTTGATGCAAGGAGGGTCCTCATTAGCAGAAGCCATTGGTCAACCTTTAAAGATTCCTTCCAGCGTTTTAAGTCATTACTGAATTGGGGGCTTACATAAGGGGAGGTTGACCACAAGGTGTACTTCTTCCATGCAGGTTTGTACGTAGGAGCTTTATTTAAGGATTCTTGATAATAGTGTACGGCTGATTCAATATCTAAAAGTTTCTCATGAGCTTGACCCAGATGGTATAAAGTACGAAAAGATCCAGCTCCTGCCTGAGAAGAATAAGTGCTACGAACTGGGCAGGAGCATGACTGTTGAAGGGATTGAATAGCTGCAAGGTATTGGTGCAACTCTAGGAGAATCTCTGCTTTGGCATCATGCAAGTCTGCAAAGTCAGGATAATGCAACAAGCCTTGCTTCACCAATGTCAAAGCCTCTTCGCTTTTCTGAAAGAATCTTAAAAGGTGGGCGGTTTTTAAAACTATATCTGGTGCGAAATCAGTAGATGGGGGGAGCGTCGTCAAAAGCTTCGTAAATATTCTATATGCATCTTCATATTTTTCAGCTTGCATGTATTCGACCCCTAAAGCATAATTCAAGCGCGAGTCCTTTGTGTTTTCTGTCAAAGCCTTTTTTATAATAGATAGATTACGTTCATGTTTTTTTTGTTTTTCTTCATTGGTGTGTAAATACCCGTAATGATGAAGGGTGATATCACTATTTCCTATTTGCCATCCGTAAGCTTTAAGAGAGGTTGTGACCTCTTCGTGAATTAATCCTTGAAAACGAATAGAAGGATGATTACGGAAAAGGCGGCATGCGTAATCGATGAAGAAACTGTTTTCCTCATATTGTCCGTAGAAGTTAATGAAGCGTACAAAATACCCATCCACATCGTTATTTTCCATGTATGTTGTAATTTGATCATCCTGAAGAACTTCATCGGCATCCATAACTAATATCCATTCTTTCGTTGCTTTTTCTAACGCAAGATTACGTGCTGCACTGAAATCTTCCCCCCATTCATGAGAAATCACTAAGGCTTGGAATGACTTTGCGACCTCTATTGAATTATCTGTCGAGCCTGTATCAACAATGACAATTTCATCAGCTATATTTTTTATAGAAGATAGGCAACGTTTCAGGTTCACTTCTTCATTGTATATAATCATACAAACACTCAATCCGGGGTTAATCAATCCAACCTTCCTCGAATGGTAATGTAGTTTTAGCTGAACGAATCAAGTTGTAGTCTCCCTTCTTTAGTACGCTGTTAAGATGTTCTTCCGCATTGAAGGAAAGTGTCTGAACTAGTTGGATGACAGAGTGAGATTGGTAATCTTTATTCACGTGTTGATGCATACCCTTCCATTTCTTTAGATACTGTTGGAATGCAGAGTAAAAACCCTGTTTGTATAAAATCCTCCCCTTACGCTCTATCTCCAGAATAATTGGGAGTGATTCAATGGGAGGGAAGAGGTCGCTATTTTCAGGGAAATGTGCACGCCAACGGTCAGTGTCGATAGTTAGTGGGAGGAATTGGTCTGTGTTTTTATTCTTTTCTAATCTATCTGAATACATAAGAACACAGTCTTCTTTTATTCTCCTCCATTTTTCCTGTGTATGAAAAGATAGAGGTTCTTCTGACAACCAGTCATCAAGAAGTGTACATACGCTTTGGTAACAATGTGATCTTAAAAGAATGTGTAAAAGATTTTCTTTTTGATTTTCAGTATGCATTTTAAATCTTTTCTTCAAGAGAGAGGGGATTTCTGATTCCCTGTCTGTACTCCGTAATAGCTGAAAAATTCTATAAAGTGGACGTTTCTCATTATTCGATTCCTTGAACGATTTTAAGTAATTGTCTATCGCTTGATCGTCCTTACTTTGACTCTCGCACACAAGCGCTAATAGGTAATAGGTGGCGAATGATCCGATGCCTGTTTCGGTATGGTATTTGGAGGCAGTTTGTAGCTGAATAGCTCTTCGAAAACTTTTTTCAGCACCTGTACTGTCCCCCATGGTTATCTGATAAGTCCCTTTATAATGATGGAGGTCTGTGTAATCGGGATACTGGTCAACACCTGCATCACAGACAGCAATTGCTTCTTTAAGGCGACCGAGAGCTCCGAGGGCTTTTGCTTCACATTTAAAAAGTAAATGAGCATAATTGACTTTTGGACCGACAAGTTCTCTTGATTTTCGAAAGGATAGAAGAGCATTCTCATAATCATTCAACTGCATATATTCAATCCCAATATTATAAAGATGGAAAGGGTGGTCTGGATTCGTTTCTAGTTCTTTTTTTAAAAGTGTGATATTACGCTTCGTTTTATTTTTCTTTTCACGGATGTTTGCTTGGTAGCCATAATGATCAATGATCACATCAGTCATCACAAAACGTGCTGAAGGATTGTTTTGTTGAATGCTTTCTGCAATTTGCTCATGTATCGATCCTGAAAATCGATGCTTCTCACTGTTCCTAAACATACGAATAGTCGGATTTATGCTTGCTTCTTTTCCCTTTTCACCGAAATGGTTATATATCCTTAAGAAAAAGCCTTCTGCATCATTGTACTCCTTCCAATTCTTTAATTCATCGATGGAATCGGGATTGAGTTCTTCATCAGCATCAAGTATTAAAATCCATTCACCAGTGGCGTGATCAAGTCCTGCATTCCTGGCTTCGGAAAAGTCACCCTGCCAAGGATGGTGGATGACTTTGGCTCCGAAACGTTCAGCAATGGAGGGAGTACTATCAATAGAACCAGTATCTACGACGATAATTTCAGAGACAATTTCTTTAGCGCTGGATAAACAATTGCCTAGTAGTTCTTCCTCATCTTTAACTATCATACACAACGATACCCTGTTCATTTTGTAATCGCACCCTCCTTTGTCTCCCTCTCCAATGGGTTTGCCAACCATGTTTTGATGAGAGTTCAATTGCAAGCTCCACTTTATTTAAGTAAGCAGTAAACAACGGAAAATCAGGTATTTCTTCAATCGACTCTTTCAAGAGATCTTTCGACTGCTGGTTGTAGCAAAGCGATGCTCCAATATGGGCACCAATATGATCGGCATCCTCGGTAAGAACTTTCTCGAATAGAATAGAGGCTTGCTCCCACTTCTTTTGATGATAGTTATACTCTCCTAGAAGAAAAGTCCCCTCAACATCCAGCGCATCCTGGTCAAAAAGGGAATTAAAGGTATCGTAAGCTTCTTTTATATACCCTTCATAGTAAAAGATTTTCGCAGCGTAAAGTTGGAAAACAGGGTGCAAACCTATCAATTTTCTTATAACGCTATGCGCCCGATAGCGAATGGCTTGATGTAAAAATTGTTTAGTGAATAGTAAGAAAGAAATTTCATTATTGCTTTTGGTTTGTCTCTTATTTGTTAGAATTTGTAGGATTTGATCATAAAAGTGGGGGTTAGGTTCATTTTTGATTTCCTTGTATAATTTTTCAGGGTAAGGATAAGAGTGCTCATGAAAGGTGACGATAATCGCTTGTAAGAGATTTGCTGAAGCTGGTTTTAGTAACCTTTCATATCGATTGTTAGCCTCTTGCATGTGATTTAAATAGAGTAAGCTGAGTATCTCCTTTTCTTTGCTTCCTTCGGTATTTTCGGAAAAGTCTAAGTATTCTTCATCACAACCTGTGTCAAAAAGCACATGCGCTATTTCCTGAAGGCACTGTTTTCTGATTTCGGGATCAGATTTACTAGGATCTATAGAAGGCGTCAAAATATGTGTTAACTCTGTTCTAATATCAGAACAGGATCTACCAGAAGCAATCAGAAGATCCGCAATTCCATATAAAGCATCATAATGATAGGGACAATACTGGAGAGCCTTAATGTAAAATTGAAGGGCATCATTGTAAGCCTTCCATTCTAGGGCAATATCTCCCATTAATGTCCATGAAAGATAAGTCCCTTTACCAGTTTCCAATACATAATGTCGAGATGGAGTTATATTAGTAGCTTCTTGCAAAATTCGAATTGCTTTATCGTTTTCTTTTATTTGTTGATATCCATACCCTAAATAATAATAAAGGTCAGGATAATCGTTATAGTTCTTAATTTCATTATTTAATAGGTCTATGGCTAGTTTGTATTTTGTTGTTTTAAGATAGAGCTTTGCAAGGTCCTTTACCAAGGTCGGACGGTAAGATTGATGTTTTGCAACATTTTTTAATGCTTTCTCCATAAATATTATCGCTTGTTCGTTTAAAGAAAGCTGTTCATAGGTAATACCTAGATGGTATTGGAAAAAGTTATCACTCGGGGACTCTTTTAGGGACTTTTCCAAAATCCGACGGTTGCGATGTGCTTTTTCTAGCTTAGTTTGTATTGGAGTATATCCTGTATGTAGAATCTTCTCCTGTATCTTTCCAATCATTTCCATGGAAGTGTGGTCTAATATTGATGGAAGGATATCCTCATGGAGGGCGCCTCTAAAAAAATAATTTTTTTTATTTCTAAATATACGTATGGAGGGGTGAACCATCTTTTCATAAACTTTTTCGCCTGTTATGCTTTCAATATCGATATAAAAAGCTTCTTTATCCGTATGTTCAAGTTCATCCCGAATCTCCTGAAATGGCCCTTTAAATATCTCATCAGCATCCATGAATATGATCCAGTCTGTGTTGGCTTCAGGAAGAGAGTGATTTCGCGCATCAGAAAAATTATCTTCCCATGGTTTATGAAATACCTTCGCATTAAATTCTTCTGCAATGGAGACTGTGTTGTCATTTGATCCGGTATCAACAATAATTATTTCATCTACCAATGTCTTGATGCTGTCTAAACATTTCCGTAAATTATTTGATTCATTTTTCACAATCATATGAAGACCTATCAACAACGATATCACCCCTAACATGAGCATCCCTCTGTTTAATAACAGAGGGATTTATATTACTATAAACTTATGAACCTTGTGCATTGAATATGACCGAGATAGTGCCGGATGCAAGAGTAGTAGAAGAACGATAAGCAAGCCTTGTGTACTTTAAAAAACGTTGTGGAACAAGAACATCTACCGATCCAGGCCTTAAATCAATGGAAGTGATATCTGTAAACCAATTCACGCCATTCGCACTTATTTGAACAATTGTATCTACAGTCCCAGAAGGGCTGGAGTTATAAACGAAAAATGAATAATCTTCTAGTACAGATGTCGTTATAGTGGATAGAGGGGTGAATGTAGACAATGCTGTACCTACGTTTACATCAAGAAAGCTTTGCTCAACAAAATTATTTTGAGAAATAGCTGTTAATGTACCCCCTGAGATAGTAACAGAGGTTACCTCTGCACTCAGAGTACCATTGATGAAATCAATGGTTCCGCCTAATAGTGTAGCAAAAATGAATCCATTAGTAATGGTAGCTCCGAGAACGCTGTCGATGGTATCAATGGTCCCGCCCACCACAGTGGAAGCAAGGACTTCTTCAATGACATTGATAGTCCCGCCCGTCACGGTGACGGAATCGACTTCCGCCGTTACTGTGCCACCGAGGATGGTGGCATTGATAAATCCGTCGGTAATAGTAGCTCCGAGAATACTATCAACAGTATCAATTGTGCCGCCGACGATGGTAGAAGCAAGGACTTCTTCAATGATATTGATGGTCCCGCCCGTCACGGTGACGGAATCGATCTCCGCCGTTACTGTGCCCCCGAGGATGGTGGCATTGATGAATCCGTCGGTAATAGTAGCTCCGAGAATACTGTCAACAGTATCGATTGTGCCGCCGACGATGGTGGTAGCCAGGACCTCTTCCACGGTATTGATGGTTCCGGCAGAGACCGTGGCCCCGAGAACGCTGTCGATGGTATCAATGGTCCCGCCAACGATGGTGGCAGCCAGGACTTCTTCCACGGTATTGATGGTCCCGCCCACCACAGTGGAAGCGAGGACTTCTTCAATGACATTGATGGTTCC
>NZ_LT732535.1:3214175-3216421 GCF_900156915.1 Sediminibacillus massiliensis
GGTATTGATGGTTCCGGCAGAGATCGTGGCTCCGAGCACGCTGTCGACGGTATCGATGGTACCTCCAACCACAGTGGAAGCGAGGACTTCCTCAATGACATTGATGGTTCCGCCTGTCACGGTGACGGAAGCGACTTCCGCCGTGACCGTCCCGCCAAGGATGGTAGCGTTAATGAATCCATCGGTAATGGTAGCTCCGAGCACGCTGTCGATGGTATCAATCGTGCCGCCAACAATGGTGGCAGCCAGGACCTCCTCCACGGTATTGATGGTTCCGGCAGAGACCGTGGCCCCGAGCACGCTGTCGACGGTATCAATGGTTCCGCCAACCACAGTGGAAGCAAGGACTTCTTCAATGACATTGATAGTCCCGCCCGTCACGGTGACGGAATCGACTTCCGCCGTTACTGTGCCACCGAGGATGGTGGCATTGATAAATCCGTCGGTAATAGTAGCTCCGAGAATACTATCAACAGTATCAATTGTGCCGCCGACGATGGTAGAAGCAAGGACTTCTTCAATGATATTGATGGTCCCGCCCGTCACGGTGACGGAATCGATCTCCGCCGTTACTGTGCCCCCGAGGATGGTGGCATTGATGAATCCGTCGGTAATAGTAGCTCCGAGAATACTGTCAACAGTATCGATTGTGCCGCCGACGATGGTGGCAGCCAGGACCTCTTCCACGGTATTGATGGTTCCGGCAGAGACCGTGGCCCCGAGAACGCTGTCGATGGTATCAATGGTCCCGCCAACGATGGTGGCAGCCAGGACTTCTTCCACGGTATTGATGGTCCCGCCCACCACAGTGGAAGCGAGGACTTCTTCAATGACATTGATGGTTCCACCCGTCACGGTGACGGAAGCGACTTCCGCCGTTACTGTGCCACCGAGGATGGTGGCATTGATGAATCCGTCGGTAATAGTAGCTCCGAGAATACTATCAACAGTATCGATTGTGCCGCCGACAATGGTGGCAGCCAGGACCTCTTCAACGGTATTGATGGTTCCGCCCACCACGGTGGAAGCGAGGACTTCTTCAATGACATTGATGGTTCCACCCGTCACGGTGACGGAAGCGACTTCCGCCGTTACTGTGCCACCGAGGATGGTGGCATTGATGAATCCATCGGTAATAGTAGCTCCGAGAATACTATCAATGGTGTCAATGGTTCCGCCAACCACGGTGGAAGCGAGGACTTCTTCGATGACATTGATGGTCCCGCCTGTAACGGTGACGGAAGCGACTTCTGCCGTTACCGTCCCGCCGAGGATAGTGGCGTTAATGAATCCATCGGTAATGGTAGCCCCGAGAATACTATCGNGACCGTGGCCCCGAGAATACTATCGACGGTATCAATGGTTCCGCCCACCACGGTGGAAGCGAGGACTTCTTCGATGACATTGATGGTTCCACCCGTCACGGTGACGGAAGCGACTTCCGCCGTTACCGTCCCGCCGAGGATAGTGGCATTGATGAATCCATCGGTAATGGTAGCCCCGAGAATACTATCGACGGTATCAATGGTTCCGCCAACCACGGTGGAAGCGAGGACTTCTTCAATGACATTGATGGTTCCGCCCGTCACGGTGACGGAAGCGACTTCCGCCGTTACTGTGCCACCGAGGATGGTGGCATTGATGAATCCGTCGGTAATAGTAGCTCCGAGAATACTATCAACGGTATCGATTGTGCCGCCAACGATGGTGGTAGCCAGGACCTCTTCCACGGTATTGATGGTGCCTGCGGAGATAGTGGCCCCGAGGACACTTTCGATGGTATCAATGGTACCTCCGAGGATCGTAGCGTTAATGAACCCATTGGTAATGGTGGCCCCAAGAATACTACCAATGGTATCGATGGTCCCGCCAACGACAGTGGAAGCGAGGACTTCCTCAATGACATTGATGGTCCCACCTGTTACGGTGACGGAAGCGACTTCCGCCGTTACAGTGCCGCCGAGGATAGTTGCATTAATGAATCCGTTGGTAATGGTAGCTCCGAGCACGCTGTGGATGGTATCAATCGTGCCGCCAACGATGGTGGCAGCCAGGACCTCCTCCATGGTATTGATGGTTCCGGCAGAGATCGTGGCTCCGAGCACGCTGTCGACGGTATCGATGGTACCTCCAACCACAGTGGAAGCGAGGACTTCCTCAATGACATTGATGGTTCCGCCTGTCACGGTGACGGAAGCGACTTCCGCCGTGACCGTCCCGCCAAGGATGGTAGCGTTAATGAATCC
>NZ_LT732535.1:3220289-3221836 GCF_900156915.1 Sediminibacillus massiliensis
AGCCAGGACCTCTTCCACGGTATTGATGGTTCCGGCAGAGACCGTGGCCCCGAGAACGCTGTCGATGGTATCAATGGTCCCGCCAACGATGGTGGCAGCCAGGACTTCTTCCACGGTATTGATGGTCCCGCCCACCACAGTGGAAGCGAGGACTTCCTCAATGACATTGATGGTTCCTCCTGTCACGGTGACGGAAGCGACTTCCGCCGTTACCGTCCCACCGAGGATGGTGGCATTGATGAATCCGTCGGTAATAGTAGCTCCGAGAATACTATCAACAGTATCGATTGTGCCGCCGACAATGGTGGCAGCCAGGACCTCTTCAACGGTATTGATGGTTCCGGCCACCACGGTGGAAGCGAGGACTTCTTCAATGACATTGATGGTTCCACCCGTCACGGTGACGGAAGCGACTTCCGCCGTTACTGTGCCACCGAGGATGGTGGCATTGATGAATCCATCGGTAATAGTAGCTCCGAGAATACTATCAATGGTGTCAATGGTTCCGCCAACCACGGTGGAAGCGAGGACTTCTTCGATGACATTGATGGTCCCGCCTGTAACGGTGACGGAAGCGACTTCTGCCGTTACCGTCCCGCCGAGGATAGTGGCGTTAATGAATCCATCGGTAATGGTAGCCCCGAGAATACTATCGACGGTATCAATGGTTCCGCCAACCACGGTGGAAGCGAGGACTTCTTCGATGACATTGATAGTCCCGCCCGTCACGGTGACGGAAGCGACTTCCGCCGTTACTGTGCCACCGAGGATGGTGGCGTTAATGAATCCATCGGTAATGGTAGCCCCGAGAATACTATCGACGGTATCGATTGTGCCGCCGACGATGGTAGAAGCAAGGACTTCTTCGATGACATTGATGGTCCCACCTGTCACGGTGACGGAAGCGATCTCCGCTGTTACTGTCCCGCCGAGGATGGTGGCATTGATGAATCCGTCGGTAATAGTAGCTCCGAGAATACTATCAACAGTATCGATTGTGCCGCCGACGATGGTAGAAGCAAGGACTTCTTCAATGACATTGATGGTTCCGCCCGTCACGGTGACGGAAGCGATCTCCGCCGTTACCGTCCCCCCGAGGATGGTGGCGTTAATGAATCCATCGGTAATGGTAGCCCCGAGAATACTATCGACGGTATCGATTGTGCCGCCGACGATGGTGGCAGCCAGGACCTCTTCCACGGTATTGATGGTTCCGGCAGAGACCGTGGCCCCGAGAACGCTGTCGATGGTATCAATGGTCCCGCCAACGATGGTGGCAGCCAGGACTTCTTCCACGGTATTGATGGTCCCGCCCACCACAGTGGAAGCGAGGACTTCTTCAATGACATTGATGGTTCCTCCTGTCACGGTGACGGAAGCGACTTCCGCCGTTACCGTCCCACCGAGGATGGTGGCATTGATGAATCCGTCGGTAATAGTAGCTCCGAGAATACTATCAACAGTATCGATTGTGCCGCCGACAATGGTGGCAGCCAGGACCTCTTCAACGGTATTGATGGTTCCGGCAGAGACCGTGGCCCCGAGAA
>NZ_LT732535.1:3225704-3489561 GCF_900156915.1 Sediminibacillus massiliensis
CCGCCCGTCACGGTGACGGAAGCGACTTCCGCCGTTACTGTGCCACCGAGGATGGTGGCATTGATGAATCCGTCGGTAATAGTAGCTCCGAGAATACTATCAACGGTATCGATTGTGCCGCCAACGATGGTGGTAGCCAGGACCTCTTCCACGGTATTGATGGTGCCTGCGGAGATAGTGGCCCCGAGGACACTTTCGATGGTATCAATGGTACCTCCGAGGATCGTAGCGTTAATGAACCCATTGGTAATGGTGGCCCCAAGAATACTACCAATGGTATCGATGGTCCCGCCAACGACAGTGGAAGCGAGGACTTCCTCAATGACATTGATGGTCCCACCTGTTACGGTGACGGAAGCGACTTCCGCCGTTACAGTGCCGCCGAGGATAGTTGCATTAATGAATCCGTTGGTAATGGTAGCTCCGAGCACGCTGTGGATGGTATCAATCGTGCCGCCAACGATGGTGGCAGCCAGGACCTCCTCCATGGTATTGATGGTTCCGGCAGAGATCGTGGCTCCGAGCACGCTGTCGACGGTATCGATGGTACCTCCAACCACAGTGGAAGCGAGGACTTCCTCAATGACATTGATGGTTCCGCCTGTCACGGTGACGGAAGCGACTTCCGCCGTGACCGTCCCGCCAAGGATGGTAGCGTTAATGAATCCATCGGTAATGGTAGCTCCGAGCACGCTGTCGATGGTATCAATCGTGCCGCCAACAATGGTGGCAGCCAGGACCTCCTCCACGGTATTGATGGTTCCGGCAGAGACCGTGGCCCCGAGCACGCTGTCGACGGTATCAATGGTTCCGCCAACCACAGTGGAAGCGAGGACTTCTTCGATGACATTGATAGTCCCGCCCGTCACGGTGACGGAATCGACTTCCGCCGTTACTGTGCCACCGAGGATGGTGGCATTGATGAATCCTTCGGTAATAGTAGCTCCGAGAATACTATCAACAGTATCGATTGTGCCGCCGACGATGGTGGTAGCCAGGACCTCTTCCACGGTATTGATGGTCCCGCCTGTCACGGTGACGGAATCGACTTCCGCCGTTACTGTGCCACCGAGGATGGTGGCATTGATGAATCCGTCGGTAATAGTAGCTCCGAGAATACTATCAACGGTATCGATTGTGCCGCCAACGATGGTGGTAGCCAGGACCTCTTCCACGGTATTGATGGTCCCGCCCACCACAGTGGAAGCGAGGACTTCTTCAATGACATTGATGGTCCCACCTGTCACGGTGACGGAATCGATCTCCGCCGTTACTGTGCCACCGAGGATGGTGGCATTGATGAATCCGTCGGTAATAGTAGCTCCGAGAATACTATCAACAGTATCGATTGTGCCGCCGACAATGGTGGCAGCCAGGACCTCTTCAACGGTNATCGGTAATGGTAGCTCCGAGCACGCTGTCGATGGTATCAATCGTGCCGCCAACAATGGTGGCAGCCAGGACCTCCTCCACGGTATTGATGGTTCCGGCAGAGACCGTGGCCCCGAGCACGCTGTCGACGGTATCAATGGTTCCGCCAACCACAGTGGAAGCGAGGACTTCTTCGATGACATTGATAGTCCCGCCCGTCACGGTGACGGAATCGACTTCCGCCGTTACTGTGCCACCGAGGATGGTGGCATTGATGAATCCTTCGGTAATAGTAGCTCCGAGAATACTATCAACAGTATCGATTGTGCCGCCGACGATGGTGGTAGCCAGGACCTCTTCCACGGTATTGATGGTCCCGCCTGTCACGGTGACGGAATCGACTTCCGCCGTTACTGTGCCACCGAGGATGGTGGCATTGATGAATCCGTCGGTAATAGTAGCTCCGAGAATACTATCAACGGTATCGATTGTGCCGCCAACGATGGTGGTAGCCAGGACCTCTTCCACGGTATTGATGGTCCCGCCCACCACAGTGGAAGCGAGGACTTCTTCAATGACATTGATGGTCCCACCTGTCACGGTGACGGAATCGATCTCCGCCGTTACTGTGCCACCGAGGATGGTGGCATTGATGAATCCGTCGGTAATAGTAGCTCCGAGAATACTATCAACAGTATCGATTGTGCCGCCGACAATGGTGGCAGCCAGGACCTCTTCAACGGTATTGATGGTTCCGCCCACCACGGTGGAAGCGAGGACTTCTTCAATGACATTGATGGTTCCACCCGTCACGGTGACGGAAGCGACTTCCGCCGTTACTGTGCCACCGAGGATGGTGGCATTGATGAATCCATCGGTAATAGTAGCTCCGAGAATACTATCAATGGTGTCAATGGTTCCGCCAACCACGGTGGAAGCGAGGACTTCTTCGATGACATTGATGGTCCCGCCTGTAACGGTGACGGAAGCGACTTCTGCCGTTACCGTCCCGCCGAGGATAGTGGCGTTAATGAATCCATCGGTAATGGTAGCCCCGAGAATACTATCGACGGTATCAATGGTTCCGCCAACCACGGTGGAAGCGAGGACTTCTTCGATGACATTGATAGTCCCGCCCGTCACGGTGACGGAAGCGACTTCCGCCGTTACTGTGCCACCGAGGATGGTGGCGTTAATGAATCCATCGGTAATGGTAGCCCCGAGAATACTATCGACGGTATCGATTGTGCCGCCGACGATGGTAGAAGCAAGGACTTCTTCGATGACATTGATGGTCCCACCTGTCACGGTGACGGAAGCGATCTCCGCTGTTACTGTCCCGCCGAGGATGGTGGCATTGATGAATCCGTCGGTAATAGTAGCTCCGAGAATACTATCAACAGTATCGATTGTGCCGCCGACGATGGTAGAAGCAAGGACTTCTTCAATGACATTGATGGTTCCGCCCGTCACGGTGACGGAAGCGATCTCCGCCGTTACCGTCCCCCCGAGGATGGTGGCGTTAATGAATCCATCGGTAATGGTAGCCCCGAGAATACTATCGACGGTATCGATTGTGCCGCCGACGATGGTGGCAGCCAGGACCTCTTCCACGGTATTGATGGTTCCGGCAGAGACCGTGGCCCCGAGAACGCTGTCGATGGTATCAATGGTCCCGCCAACGATGGTGGCAGCCAGGACTTCTTCCACGGTATTGATGGTCCCGCCCACCACAGTGGAAGCGAGGACTTCTTCAATGACATTGATGGTTCCTCCCGTCACGGTGACGGAAGCGACTTCCGCCGTTACTGTGCCACCGAGGATGGTGGCATTGATGAATCCGTCGGTAATAGTAGCTCCGAGAATACTATCAACGGTATCGATTGTGCCGCCAACGATGGTGGTAGCCAGGACCTCTTCCACGGTATTGATGGTCCCGCCCACCACAGTGGAAGCGAGGACTTCTTCAATGACATTGATGGTCCCACCTGTCACGGTGACGGAATCGATCTCCGCCGTTACTGTGCCACCGAGGATGGTGGCATTGATGAATCCGTCGGTAATAGTAGCTCCGAGAATACTATCAACAGTATCGATTGTGCCGCCGACAATGGTGGCAGCCAGGACCTCTTCAACGGTATTGATGGTTCCGGCAGATACCGTGGCCCCGAGAACGCTGTCGACGGTATCAATGGTTCCGCCAACCACAGTGGAAGCGAGAATTTCCTCAATAACATTGATGGTCCCGCCTGTCACGGTCACAGAAGCGATTTCTGCCGTTACAGTGCCGCCGAGGATAGTAGCGTTAATGAATCCGTCGGTAATAGTGGCCCCAAGAATAGAATCTACGGTATCAATCGTACCGCCAACAATGGTCCCAGCCAGTACTTCTTCTACGGTATTGATCGTTCCACCGGTAATCGTGACAGAAGGAATTTCCGTCGTTATCGTGCCAGTAATTGCATTGATCGTTCCACCGAGAAGAGTAGCTCCTAAGATGTTTTCTACCGTGTTGATGGTGCCCCCGGTTATCGTTGCAGCCTGAATTTCTTCTATACTATCTAATGTCCCGCCTGTAATTGTAGCTCCGAGAAGGCTGTCGACCGTGTCCAAAGTTCCCCCGGCTATAGTAGCAGCCAACACATTTTTTACTACATTTATCGTGCAGCAGCACTCTGGCCCACAGTTTGCATTGGCTATGCCCTCTAAAGAGCAGTTTACTCTATTGCGTTTTTTATCGTTGGAATTGGAATCACCGGAGCCTTTCGGACACATATGTATCACTCCCTTTGGTTTATGAAATGGAAAATTTAAAGTAGGGAAGGATCAACTTATTTTTAAGTTTAATAAAAGGGAGTGCTGAATTTGGAGCAACAAATTGGTGGATATCCATCTCTTAATTAATATACTTGGGGAGTGCTGTACAATATGACTATAGGGTGATCAGAATTTTATACCCATTAGTAGCCAATTCTTGGTGTACACTCTTTCGCTTTTAAAAGAAGGGTTTCTTCTCTAAAAGCTTGGATACTTTGGCTTATAGAAAGTTCGACATCGATTTGCTGAAAAAATGAATTTCCTTGATTGTCATGGTTGCATATCACATCAACATCGCAACTGAAATCTAGAATATCGCAATTAATTTCAGTATTTTCTGGTTTGGAAAGAAGTACTTTCTCGGTAATAGCAAATGGTTGGGGCAGGGAAATACAATTCTCGCCTAAGTTATTGGAGAGTCGTACAATAAAAAAACCTTGGGTAAGCAGCTTGACAAACTGTAAAGTGACGATGGACCCTTCAGGGGTTTGAATACTTGTTTCTTTCCTGCCGTTTATAATAGGTAGTTCTCTGCATACCAGACCTTCAGTAGGGGAGACAGGATTCCCATCAACGTCAGTCAAATAACATTCTCCCATTAAAGATCCTTCTTCTTCTAAACCACTTATATTTCCGCACTGAAAATTAAGTGTTTTTAGTCCCTCGCACCCTTTGTAACATTCTTTAGTATCTACTTGTGTTATGACCCAGTCGTAAATTCTGTTTGCAACTATGCAAAAGTCTTGCTTTACTGCTGGTAACGGGGTAATTTCCACTTTCTCCTCCCCTCCTTCGTAAAAGATACTGTTATAAAATAAATTATGAATTCAAACGATTTTGGTTCTTTTTTTCCACATATAACCTAGTAAAAGGCACGTCTTTACACTGAAAAGTGCTCATCTTATATTTTTTTAATTATGATCAACTCTTACATTATTGAAGGTTGAATTATTGCGGCGAGAAAGGTGCAGGTCTGTGATGATGTAAACTGGGATAATAAAGAATTGCTTCCACAATTCTTACTGAGGCCTTTCCATCACCATATGGATTTATAGAATCAACCATAGTTTTATGGTTCTTTGGGTCAGAAAGAAGTTTATGAGTAAGCTGAAAGATATCCTCATAAGTTGTTCCAGCTAACCGGAGTACCCCAGCTTCTATTCCTTCAGGGCGTTCTGTTGTATCATGTAAAACTATAACCGGAACTCCAAGGGAGGGGGCTTCTTCTTGAATCCCCCCTGAGTCAGTCAAAATCATATAGGCACGGGAAGAAAAGTTATGAAAATCTATTACATTTAGAGGATTAATGAGCTTAATACGTTGGTGGTTTCCTAAAATATCGTTAGCTGTTTGCTGCACTCTAGGATTTAGATGTAAAGGAAAAACTACATACACATCTTCATGAATATCCAGGGTATGTTTAATAGCTTTAGCATTTGTTCCATAGGATAGCCCAAGCTTTCCCTTCTGTGGATAGTTACTAAAACGAGTCGTTTTGTACCTAGTTTTTCTAATATGGGATGTGTATAGGAAGAACTCACTGTCGTATATAATGCATCAATAGCGGTGTTCCCTGTAACAAAGATATTTTTTTGTTTTTTCCTTCAGCAATCAGAGTTTTCATAGCTGTTTCTGTAGGAGCAAAGTGTAAATCTGCAAGAATCCCTGTTAGCTGCCTATTTACTTCTTCTGGAAACGGGGACTTTTTGTTCCATCTCCGTAAGCCGGCCTCTATGTGCCCAATAGGAATTTGATTATAAAAAGCTGCCAAGGAAGCTACGAGTGTCGTAGTTGTATCTCCATGCACAAGAACTAGGTGGGACTTTTCCTTTTGTAATAGAGTGCTTAACCCTTCAAGGACATTAACGGTTATTTCGGTTAGGGATGGGTTCTCTTTCATAATATTTAAATCAAAATTTGGCACAATGTTAAAGGCCTCCAGTACTTGATCCAGCATATATCTATGTTGGGCAGTTACAGCTACTGATGTTTTTAAAAACTCTCGATCTTTTCTTAAGTTCTAAGGTTAAAGGGGCTAATTTAATGGCTTCTGGTCTTGTACCAAAAATGGTCATGATTCTAATTTGTTTACTCAACTCTTTCATTCCTTTCCATACATACAAGAGCCACTAGCTAAAATAAAAACTATACTTGAAGTTGTATAAGTATGGTTGGGTTTTTTAGATATAAAAGTGACTCAACAGTATATTATTAGCCATATAAAGATTACGTTTTTATAATGTCTATGAGTTAACCTGGAAGTGATTGTATGAAGCTACTTATTTATTATTTAGGTGTTAAGCTTGCATCGGTAATTTTAGAATCTTTGGACGCTTCTTATTTAAGGCTTACATAATAATTTGAGATCGTTAAAGTTCTTGATTGTTTTGCTCATATTCTCCTCTAGTCTAGTACATCGGTTAAACATTTTTCTTTATTTAGCCGAGTACTGTAATTAATCCGGGTGAACTGAGCACAGAGGAAGAAATGCGGTTAACCGTGGGGGGATTAGGAGAAGGATTAAATATTGCACCATCGAAGGTTTACCATCACCTTAAGGAACTCAGACGCACGGGATTAATACGTATGGACCGCCAAGGGAAAAATATTGAGTGTTGGGTTGAAGAAGAGACAATTGATCATTTAGTTGAGTTTTTTCAAACATCTAAGGGGGGGTAATAATTTCTTTCAATAAAAAATAGCATTTCTATGGTTTCTCCATTAGCAGTTTTATTAGGTGCGTTATTATGGTTTGTTTTATTAGCTATACTTTTACATCTTGGAGGAAGATGGCTAAACAAAAAGAGTAGACAAGCTATTCTTTTAATAAGTGGTCTGGCTCTTCTAGGCTACAGTGTTTATTTCTTCTTTCAGTTTGTGAACCAAACACTTTAAAAACACGTTAGCCCACTCGGTTAAAGGTTTATTTTCTTATAGTGTTTGTTCAATTTACTTCTAAGGCAACCCTTGTTTTAACAAGGTTTTACAGGGGATATTATTTAAAGCAAGCGAGTAAATGGGCGGTATGATGTAAAAAATCTCTAAAAAACCTTGATATAAAGGGTTTTAGAGAAAACATCCTCCTACCCAAAACACCGGTAAAGTCACAAGTAGGTAATATTTTAATCTGAAACAGTCTTTTGAAGGGCGTTTCCGTAAAGATTTGAAATCTTGTCGGAAGCGTCCTTTTGTTTTGATATATGGGAGTATATCTTTTATTGTTGTTTTCATTGTAAAGAGTCTTAGTGATACGGGTGGTTGCACTTTTAAAATTAATATCGGACCATTTCAATGCACAGTCCTACCAGATCGCATCCCGGAAACAATCCATCTTCTGTCTATTACGAGGGGGGCTTACATTGGCAGATGCAGCGAAAAAACTAGAAACGGCTGATATAGACTCGATGGAAAATGCAGTATATATGGTGAAAGACGGCAGGTGGTCAAGGCTCCAGCTCCTGAACAAAGTTACGGAGCTTTGACGATTAACTGGCAGGGCGGGAAGCCTTGTCACGGCAAGATAGAAGAAAGCTTTTTATATTTTAGGTGTATGCGGAAATGCTGTTATTGTGTGGAAAAGTATTTGCATCGTACAAACATACATTGTAGAAAAACATACAATAAAGAAAGTTTTAAATTAGGTGGTATGTATGGGGAAGAAAAATAAGCACAAGATCAACACTCGTATGGTCTATGATTGGCAATCTTCAACCGATGAAATTAAAATTAAAATATCTATGAGGTCAAGACCTAAACCCAAACCCTTTAAAGTGGATACTTATCAATATAATACTTTATCAGACGGAAGATGTTCCATCTACACTAATGAAGATGAACTGAAGGAATATGGACAGCAGGGTATTTTAGATCCCGAAACTGTTTCTTATATTAATCTTTTCGTAAATGGAGTATTACAACCGCCAAACACCTATACAGTAAAAAAAGGTTATTTGAGTTTAAATACAGATAGTATACCGGCAAAAAATACTCCTATAACTCTTCAGTTCATTACTATTTATCAGTCATAATAAATAAGGGTTTCAACTATAGAAGCCCTTATTTATTCATAATTAAGTTGTAATATCTGTACTAGAGGTTGGAGTATAGTTTACTACTTCTAATACTATTGGTGAACCTGTGATAATCGGATCCCCACCTGCTGGTACATCAATATCGAGTGATCCAACCGTAGTAGCACCTGGGGTATAAGTTGAAATTCCACCCATTTGCATCACACCATTAATATAAACATTATAATAACTATTATCTGTAGCGAGTGTTGGTAGATCGGTAGCAGCTGCGCCTGAGTCATCGAAAAAATCGGCTGTATCGATTGATAAAGTAGTTCCTGCAGCTGTCTCTCCAGTAGTTACATGAAAGAATTTTTCGGGTGTTGGATCTACAGAAATAGTAGATGAAGCTGTAATTTGAAGCTTCATAAGTTCAAGTGCCATGATAAACCTCCTTTATTATAGTTCTAATACTATTATATGGTATAATTTTATAATTGTTTTAGACTCGTTGATCAAGTTTCGACTATAATCTATTGTGGTTAGTAACCTATTCTATTTTAAAAACGATATTGAATTTAATAGGGGGGCCAATGAGTCAACAGTTGCGTGATCAACTCAAAGAATATAAGCGCAAAAATAACATCAAGACCCCACATCCTAAGAAATAAATGAAGAAACTCGAATAATTAAGAATATGTTCCTTTGGGGCAGAAATGGGGCAGGATTCATAATTATTGCTCCATTTCTATTTGGATCCATCAGATTTAATCCCCAAAGGGGTTAATTTGCTGGTATTACACCCCTCCTTATAAAGTTTAATCATATACACTCCAACAGCCAAGTTGTAGGTCGTTACGTTGCTTGTATGAGTTAGTATCCCAGACTGGATATTGACTGGATTTTCTTTATTAATACTGATATCTTATTTAATTTCATACTTATATCGTAAAGTTAGAAAACCGATTATATAGGGGTTTTTATATATTATCTTCGGTTATTTAGTTAATACAGTGAATGGGCGGCATGATGTGATAGCCCCCAAAACCCTTTCATCATAGGTTTGACTGGATTTTGACTGGTGTTAAAATCGTTATTAAATCTGTAAGCCTCTCAAAGAGTCTATAAACTCTTGAGAGGCTTTTCTTTTATTCTTAAATATTAGCCGGGAGGATACATTTGTATAACACCAAGGTTAATAAATTGGAGTGTTTACAGGGAAGAAAGAGAAATCTGCTTTAATGAAGTTTGTTTGCTTTGGTTGGAGATATATTAGAGGAAATGCACTGATCAGAGTGGATATTTATTAAAAAGAAGAATCTAAGAAGGAATGAGTATTAAGGTTATTCGATATAGCATTAAACGGGTTTTCAGTTGCGCAAAAATTAATAAAGAACGCCTTATCAATTAAGACATAGTGATGCTACTCATATTTAATGGATGTATTAAAAGAACTTGAGAATAATGCATATCCAATTATTTTGACAGAGCGGATAGAACATGTGAATGAATTGAAGAAGCTCTTTGAAGGATTTGCTAAGAATATAATCGTATTAACAGGTAAGTTGAGTAAGCAAGAAGAGCAAGTATGATTAAAGCTAATAGAAAACCTATCAGATAATGAAGAAAGGCTTATTATCGCTACCGGTAAGTATATCGGAGAAGGATTTGACAATGCTAGACTGGACACTCTTTTCCTCGCCATGCCAATCGCCTGGAAAGGAACGCTACAGCAATATGTCGGTAGGTTGTATCGTGTTCATACGGATAAGACTGTTGTAAAAGTATATGATTATGTTGATTATCAGGTTCCCGAGTTGAAGAACATGTATGAAAAGCGCATGCAGGGATATAAATCGATGGATTATAAAGCCAAAGATGGCGGTGATGAAAATAGCAGTGGGCAGCAGATGAAGTTATTTTGATAGACAAAATAATGGGTGGGACGAATATTAAAAATACATGAATGAAATTCAAAATGTATAACCTTTGTGTATTTAATGGAGATTTTTTTGCAATAACTGTAAAGTCTCAATAAAGGAATCTACATTAATAATGGTCATGATAGCAATCGAATTTCTGCTTGGGGAAAGTGGAGAAGGAAAATCCATCAAAGAGAAGATATACATATGCTATAATAGGACAAAAAAGAGGTAGGGATATTATGGGATGTCCTGAAGATTTACGAGAGCGAATATTAGAACAACTAAAATCGATTTTGAATGAACAACTTGGTAAGGAAAAAGCGCGTATTTACTTATTTGGTTCTTGGGCCCGACAGGAAGAAAAAAATAGTTCGGATATCGACATCGCTATCGAATCTCACTCCCCGATCTCTCCTTTTAAATGGAATAAACTGATCGAGCAAATAGAAGAGTCTACCATTCCTTACAAGGTAGATGTGGTGGATTTACATGAGGCCAAAGAATCTCTAGTCCAACAAGTGAAAAAGGAGGGGATCTTATGGAAAGATTACGTCAACGATTAGAAGCAGCAGAAAAAGCGTTGGCTGCCTTTGAAAAGCTAGCTAACCTTAAAAACCCGAACGATGTGGAACGAGATGCAGCGATTCAACGATTTGAATTCACTTTTGAGGCTAGTTGGAAAGCGGCGAAGCAATATTTGTATGAAGTAGAAGGGGTGGATGCCGGCTCTCCGAAGAGCGTCATTCGCAGTTGCAGGGAGGTCCACTTGTTAGAGGATGAAGAAGCCGTTCTGGCTTTGGAGATGGTAAATGATCGTAATTTAACCGTCCATACCTATAATGAAGAAGTAGCAGTTAAAATCCACAAAAATCTTCCCCTATATAATAACCTTCTCTATCAATGGGTGGGACGGATGAACGGTAAATAATCGTTTACTAAATCTACAAGCCTCTCAAGAGTTCATAAACTTTTGAGAGGGGCTTTATATAAATAGATCAAAAAGGGATGTTCTTAGAATGATTAATAATTTGAGTGGTTTTTATGAAAGAAGAACGAGGGGCTTGCTTTTTTATTAGGCATCAGCTATGTAGGATTGAAAGTATCTATTACCTTCGAGACAATTACTTTCTCTACCCAAAAGGGATGAAATCCTTCCTCATGTCTCGCCGTTAGGCTTGCCTATCATCTCTATTTCCTCTTGGGTTAATTGGTTTGCGTTCGTAATACTCATTTGACTGGTAGTATCCCTTGGATAGGACAGTTAACAACGCTAATATTCGCCACAAAAAAGACAACCGCAACAACCTGCGATTGTCTCACTTCGATTTGTTTTTTCTCTTTTCAATTTCTTTTTTTACCGTCGGTACTCCTTTTTCTTTAACTCCTTTTTTCACTTTGGGATTGTTCAGCAGCTTTGTAACTTTCGTCAAAATTGACATGATTCGTACCTCCTATTTACCATCTGAAAACAAACATAGCTCCTTCATTATTTATTATAACTATTACCTGTCTGTTATAAATTAAACTTAATAAACAGTACAGGTACATTGGTTTGTTAACTAAGTTTAACCCAATAAATTCTCCCTGCCGCCAGTTTTTTCTTCTCTTTTTTTCGCTTCTTTTCACTCCATAGAAAGTCACACTTGAATAACTTTTTGGTTATCCAGGGATACATTATATTCTCCGCGTTTTGGAGTAAAAAGGTAAAAACGAGGTCGATCGATTCCCATATGAGCATCCTAAAAATCATTTTTGTCAACTCAACGCTTCAACGTTTACAGGACAAAATTCCAGGGGAATCGATACAGGGATAAGGAAGCGACTCTAATTGTTTCCGAGCATTTCCGTTATTCAGTAGTAGTTCGGGAGGTTTTTTAATGGATGATGGCAGTTCTTCTCAGGAGGGAGAGGCGATCAACAAGAGTGCTAGATTTTCAGAAACAAATAATTACTATGGCATTCACCTAAAGGAATATGTAGAAATTAATAAGCAGACGCAAGGGATGATAATAAAAGGAAATAATATAAATAATCCACTGCTTTTGTTTCTCCATGGGGGGCCGGGTATTCCAAATTATCCAACATTCAGACAGACAAGCAAAAACTTGGAAGAACACTTTACGGTTTGTTACTGGGATCAGCGGGGCACTGGTATGTCTTTTGGTAAAGAGAGCAAAGGGTTTAAATCTGTGGAGCAACTTGTTGAAGATACGATGGAATTAACCAAACATCTAAGTGAGAAGTACGGGAAAAGCAAAATTTATCTTTTAGCTCACTCCTGGGGAACAATTATTGGAGCTAGAGCAGCTGCGGAATTACCCGACCTTTATCATGCCTATCTAGGAATTGGCCAGCTTGGTGTGCCGGCAAAAGTAATGGGTTCTAAAAAAGGCGGGTACCTGCAAATTTTAAGGAAGATAATACGATCACGAAATAACTTGTTGGAAAGAAGATACTCCTACTTACAACTGACACTCGATATTCTTCATTATCCTGATCTTACTGCTAAAGAAAAATTTAATATTTTATTAGGGATCCTCACTTCTTACCCGGTGCTAATTCGGGAGGTTGTTACTGGTAACCTTCGCTTGCTGCCCTTTCATTTCGATATACCTGTTCACTTTTTTATCGGGAATAAGGACTTCCCGATGACGGCAACGCTTGGGGGAGAATATATAGATATGATCCAAGCACCTGAAAAGGGTCTGTACTTTTTCAATGAATCTGCCCACTATCCATTCTTAGAGGAGGCGGACCAATTTGTAAGAATAATTAAAGAGGAGGTTTTGTATAAGTAAGAGGTAATCCAGTGCTTTATGTTGTGGTTGATTAGTTGGTTTTAAATGCATCTAGACCTATTGCTCCTCTAGCTAAAAAAGTATCACACAATATTGAAAAAGTACGAAGTCTTAATCTTCCATTCACTGGTGATCAGCAAGATTTCTATTGTTATTGATATTTTGGGTTATAAAGAAAAAAGTTGTTGACTATAAAAATAAAATTATGATAAAATAATAAATTTGATTAATAACTGCATGTGTGTTAACCTTAAGAAGGTTACCATATATGGAGGTGGATTATTTGTTTCAAGTTGGCGACAATATTGTTTATCCAATGCAAGGAGCAGGTATAATTAAAGCCATAGAAGAAAAGGAAATCGCAGGAGAAAAGCAACAGTATTATGTCATAGAGATGTTGATCAGTAATATGCAAATCATGATTCCTACGGGTAAAATATTGAGTTCAAATATACGCCCAGTTACCGATTTAATTGCATTGAAACACGTCATCCACATTTTTCAGCATGGAGAATCAGATAGATTAATTCCGTGGAAACAAAGGTATAAAGTGAATACGGACAAAATAAAATCTGGAAGTATACAAGAAGGTGCTGAAGTTGTACGAGATTTATTGCGTATAAAGAAAGAGAAGGCACTTAATTCAAGCGAAAAAAAAATGTTGGCTAATGCACATGAATTTTTGATCAGTGAACTGAGATTGGTTAAAGGGATTACAGAAAATCAATTAAATAGTTTCTGTTAAGGTTAATCATAAATAATCATTTCTTCTTCAACTCTTTTAGAGTACTTACCTCTATTGTCATTACTACAATCTATTCCATTATTATTATTTAAAATTTCTTTTTACGAACGATTGATGTTTCCATCAAAAAACTCGATAAATTAGTCACTTGGTTTTTGCAATCCTGAATCACACTGGCACGGACAAGGAGCCGTAAGGATGAAAGAGAGGCAGGGCTTTCATTGTTTTAGGTACACAATACAAAGTTATTACTTTTACTGAGAAAGTGAATAGTAATTGATTATCTGCTTTATATGAAAAAGGATAAGCGAATGGGTAACATATATGGTCCATTACAAAAATGGTTTCCAAATCAGGAAACCATTTTTAATTTCACTTACATAACAATAGTAAAATAAGCAGTAAGAAAGAGCGCCGGTATGGAAATAGCTAAAAATTCCGATTACTTTTGATCAATAAGATTGAATAAATCGATTGCTTTATAGAGGAGCCAGCTATTAATTTAAGTGAAAGACACAAACATGGAAATCATTGCCTCTTTTTTTCCTGAATTAGTTATGGGAACATGTACTTATATCAAGTTAAGCAATTTTTCTAAGAAAATTAATGAACTGATATGTTTGGGCTGCTATAAAAAAGGGTAATAATGTTTTAGTCTTTGTATGAGTTTATTTAGCTATGATCCAACTTAGATACCAAAATATATTACAGTTCTTTCAGTAATGCTTAAAAGGAGAATAAAAATGGATATTGTTTTCGAACCTTCATTTACATTAAAAGAATTTTTCGAAGCGAATAAGGAAATTTTTGAATCTACTTTGTTGTCTGAAGCAGTAAATGTGAAAGATAAAATCGAAGAAATATTGAGAATTGGTAATATAGATCTGGTTAATAATGCACACCAATTAACTTCCTATATTATTAATCATGAAGATAATGACCTGAAACTATTTGCGAAAAAAGAAGGAATAGCCTGGGCGACACATTCCATCGAACTAACCTTTAAGCTGGAATGGGTACAAGCTATTCGTAGAACGTTATGGATCTTTATACACAAATATTATGAACTAATAAACAAATATAAAATAGATGATTTTTTTCGACTGGAACAAGAGATAAATAATAGAGTAGACATGTTTTTGAATACATTTTTTATCGATTACTCTACATATAAGGATTCTTTAATCAGCGCACAAAAAGAATTAGTCGAAAACCTCTCCGTTCCAATTATCCCAATCAACGATACGATTAGCGTGCTTCCGTTAATTGGAGCAATTGATGAGAATCGTATTCAAATTCTTCAGGAGAAAGTCTTGACAGAGGTATCAAATTTGCGTATTCATACGTTAATTATGGATTTATCTGGTGTTGCTAGTATGGACAGAGAAGTTACCGCTCAACTTTTAAAACTTATTGATGGGATTTCCATGATGGGATGTTCTACTGTCATAACAGGATTGCGTAGGGATATTGCAAAAGAAATGATGGAATCTGGAATTAGATTCGATAAAGACACTAAGAAGTTGGGAACCTTGCAACAAGCACTAGATCAATACCTATTACACAACAAACCATCTGCCTTTGAGTAAAGATATATGGAATCGACTGATCCTTTTTCTCAACTTTTATGATCTGACAAGAATGAACTAATTAAAAAATATAATTTGAGAAAAAAACCCCTTTTGGTTGCGATAACCAAAGGGGTTTTTGCAAGAACAACTTTCTACTTAATAAGCCGGAGCTTATGAAAGTCAGGATCGATGCCTTGATCAATTGTATTCTTTAAGTTCTCTAAGTCATCATACACGGATACGACTCTGCCCCTGAAGTCATCCAGCTCCCCCGCTGCCATGTAATAGGCCCACTGTGGAGCCTGGTGAGGGGGTACATCAACATTTTTCTCAAATAAACTTTCTATTTCATTTAAGTAGCGTTGTCCGACAGTTGTCTCTCTCTGATAACGAGTCATATCGGTATCATTTAACCCTGGATCTAATGCAAATACCTTTACAGAAGTATCCTCTAATTCTTCCGATAAGTTTTCTGTCAGTCTTGCCACACCGGTTTTAGAGGTGCCATAGCCGTTGCCGTATTTGAAAGAATCAACGGTGCCGCCGCCTGCAATGTTGATAATAGTGCCATAACCTTGGTTGATCATAACTGGTACTATCGCTTGGATACAGTGGAATGTACCGAATAAGTTAGTGGTTACATCACTGATCCAATCTTCCTGTTTTACTTCCCAGGTGGGACCAATCGCTTTAAATGCGCCGGCATTATTAATCCAGACATCAATTCGTCCATAATGAGTCATTACATTGTCCACCACTTGTCCAACCTCGGTTGGCCGTGTCACATCCATCGCTTGCATGGAATGGTTGGTTGAATAGTTTTCAAGTTCTGCTCCTACTGCTTTTAATTTTTCAGCATCCCTGCCTGTACCAATTACGGTATATCCCTTTTCTGCAAAAAATAAGGCGGTATTACGCCCGATTCCCCGCGTTGCACCTGTCACTACAACTACTTTATTATTCCCCATTCCATTTCCTCCTCAAGTTTTAAAAAAAATATTAGCTCAAAAACATAGATGCAAATTAGGCCCCTAACATAATTATTTTGACGACATTTATTGTTTTAATTATTGTATGCGGTTACATAATCGGATTTAACGCATTTATGTCCACTGCGCTCCCCATAACTTCATTTCTTTAATAATCTTATGGAAGGCATGTCCTTTTTCAGTCAATGAATATTCGACCGTTACAGGTACTGTCGGATAGGCTTTTCTGATAACGATTTCATTTTCTTCCAAGTGACGCAACGTATCTGTTAACGCTTTTGGGCTGATGTTCTGAATCGCTTTTTTTAATTCCCCAAATCGTTTCGTTCCTTCAAATAATTCCCGTAATACGAGAAATGACCATTTACCACCGATAATATTAAGTGCTTTTTCAATTGAACATTCTACTACTTTTTCCAATTGAATCCCTCTCCCACCCGTATGATAGTTACTATAATTTTGATACTATGTAACCTATTTACTATTATATCAAAAAAAATTCAGTACTTTAAATGAATAGTTTTACTATTTATACTATTTAAACAAGACAGATAATTTATTGATGAATCAGAGGTTCGTGGAGAACTTGGATTCCTATCAAGCAATAGTTAGAAGAGGACTCACCGGGAGTAACTGGGCCCAAATAGAATCGATTTGAAAGTAAAGGAGGAAAACACAATGAAAAAGATTGGCTTTATCGGATTGGGTACGATGGGACTTCCAATGGCGGGACATTTATTGAAAAACGATTATGAAGTCATTGTGTATAATCGCACGAGAAATAAAGCCGAATCCCTTCAGAAACAAGGAGCAGCCAACGCATCCTCACCTAAAGAAGCTGCCGAGAAAAGTGATGTGGTTTTCACTATGCTGACTGCGGACCAGGCCGTTGAAGAAGTCATTTTAGGCGAAGAAGGCATAATCAAAGGGGCGCATGCTGGTTTGATTGTTGTCGACAGCAGTACGATTTCGCCGAATACAAGTAAAAAAGTGGCGGATAACCTTTTAAACGAAGGCATCGAGATGCTGGATGCTCCTGTCACAGGCAGTGAACCTCAAGCTATTGAAGGCATACTAACGTTTATGGTTGGGGGAAAGAAAGAAATCTTTGAAAAATGCGAGCCTCTCTTTTACGCGATGGGAAAACAAGCTTATTATATGGGGGAAAACGGGGCAGGTTCTTATACAAAACTAGCGAATAATACGATGGGGGCTATTAACCTTTTATCCTTCTCAGAAGCCATAACGATGGCGACTAAATCAGGTGTGGACCCTGAGCTGTTTATAAAAGTTGTCAGCGGAGGCGGAGCTAGAAGCGGGATGATGGATAACAAAGGCCCGAAAGTATTAAACAGAGATTTTTCGCCTCATTTTATGACGGATCTTATCTATAAAGATTTAGGACTGGCAGCTGATGTTGCAAAAGACCTTGAACTGCCAACCCCGGTTTTGTCCTTGGTAAAAGAAATGTTCCAGATGGCGAGGGCTAAAGGGTTTGGGGCTGAAGACATGAGTGCCGTAATAAAATGTTATGAAGAATTGGCAGGGGTCGAAGTGAAAAAGAAATAACCGATAAATGGTCTATTGAAATATTTACATCTGGTAATCTACATTCTCTCTCAGGCTCAAGTAGTTTTTCTATGGAATCTGTAATGGAGTTACAAACCATAAATTCATGACAGGAGTGCTTGAAATGAAATATCGTCGTTTAGGTAATAGCGGGTTGAAGGTTAGCGAAATAGGACTTGGCAGCTGGTTGACTTATGGAGAAACGGTAGGGAACCAAAACGCCATTGACTGTATTCATCAGGCTTATGAACTTGGCGTCAATTTTTTTGATACAGCAAATGCCTATAATAGGGGCGAGGCCGAAAAAGTGGTGGGTGAAGCCCTCAAGCCTTTTTCCAGGGAAAGTTATGTGTTGGCGACAAAAGTCTTTTTCCCGATGGGAGACGGCCCGAATGACCGTGGACTTTCACGAAAGCACATCACAGAACAATGTGATGCCAGTTTAAAGCGGCTGGGTGTTGATTATCTTGATCTTTATCAATGTCATCGGTTCGATGAAGATACGCCGACCGAAGAAACATTACGTACATTGGATGATTTGGTTCAACAGGGTAAGATTTTGTATTACGGTGTCAGTGAATGGACGGCAGCACAGATTACAGATGCAGTCCATATCACCAAAGAAAAAAACCTGCGTCCCCTCGTGTCAAATCAGCCGATATATAACATGCTTGTACGCTATATCGAAAAAGAAGTGTTGCCCATTTCGGAGAAAGAGGGAATCGGACAGGTTGTCTTTTCGCCGTTGGCACAAGGGATCCTTACAGGTAAATATAAACCAGGCCAAGAGATTCCTACCAATACCCGCGCAGCAAATGAAAACATCAATCGTTGGATCAAGAGCTATTTGAATGATGATGTCCTAGAACGTGTCGCCCGCTTGGAAGGCATCGCGGGTGATTTAAATATTAAATTGTCCCAACTAGCTGTTGCATGGATTTTGAGGCAGCCTGGTGTCAGCTCTGCAATTGTCGGAGCAAGCCGTCCGGAACAGGTCACTGAAAATGTAAAAGCCTCTGAAGTGGAACTTTCTGATGATGTATTAACAGAAATCGAATCTATATTGAAAGAAATTGACGGGTTCGTACCTATTTGGTAAAAGCGGAATCGAACTGGCATCACTGCAGTTTGCCATTAGTTCCGAATTGAGTGATATATCTTAGGAGGAGTGTGAAATCGATGGAATATCGTTATTTGGGGAAAACAGGTCTGCGGGTAAGTGAGCTTTGTCTGGGGACGATGACATTAGGTCGTGAAACAAGTGAAATGGACAGCTTCAGCATTTTAAACCGGTTTGTGGAAGAAGGCGGTAACTTTATTGATACTGCCGATGTCTATACCCGTGGTGCCTCCGAAGAAATTGTCGGTAAGTGGTTGAAGAACCAACGCCGCGATGATTATGTTGTTGCCACAAAAGTTCGTTTTCCGATGGGGGAAGGACCGAACGATGTAGGTTTGAGCAGGAAACATATTATCTCCGGGGTGAAAGAGAGCTTGCATCGACTTGGAACTGATTATATCGATCTTTACCAGGTGCACGCATGGGACCCTCGCACACCTATAGAAGAAACACTAAGCACATTGCATGACCTTGTCCGTGAAGGCCTTGTCCGTTACATCGGAGCAAGCAACTTTAAAGGTTGGCAGCTTCAAAAAGCAATAGACATAAGCAAACATAAAGGTTGGGAACCATTTGTTTGCCTGCAGCCTCAATATAATTTGCTGTGCCGTGCAACCGAATATGAATTAATCGATGTTTGTGAAAATGAAGGCTTAGGAGTGATTCCTTGGAGTCCGCTGCGCGGTGGATGGCTGAGCGGAAAGTTTACACGCGACATGGTTAAGCCACCGGAAGATTCCCGTATATCTGTTGCGGAAGAAAAAGGGTACAGTGAGTCATGGACGAAGTACAATAACGATTATACATGGGATTTGTTAGATACCTTATATAGTGTTGCAGAAGAAGCAGGTAAAACACCGGCTCAAACTGCCATCAATTGGGTTTTGAACAGCCGTGGTGTCACTGCTCCGATAATCGGTGCGCGTACAATGGAGCAGCTTGAAGCCAACTTGGCTTCTGCCGGATGGTCGTTATCCGAAGACCTGCGAGAACGCTTAAACAAAGCAAGTGAATTGTTTGTAAGCTATCCTTACGATATCGATGCCATCAATCAACGCACCAAGGGGAGGGAATAAAAGGGAAGAGACTGGGGTGAAACTTTTACACTCAATTGACCGGACCTTACCGGAGGTTTTATGCACGCAGACAACTTTGTCCCCGGTCTCTTTATCCTCTTACCTGGAAGATAGGTGTAATCCAAGCCGGTGAGGAATGATCGACATCCAGAGAGAAGGTATCCCTTAAGAGAAGTGAGAAGTATATCTTCCCAATAGGTAAAAGAAAGGAGACTATGTCTACCTTTCTTTTTTTTAGCATCCAATATAGATAGTTTTACAGGGCTCATGGCCGTTGAACTCTAGATTGTGCCGGTTCCCGGGTCTGTCTTACTTTTTCGATACTTTGCCGGTGTCGCGCCTGCGTACTTTTTAAAAGTGCGATAAAAATGAGGTGTGCTCTCGAAGCCGCTTAATTCGGCAATATAGACAATTGGATAGTCGGTACTACATAGTAACTCCTTTGCTCGAAAAGTCCTTCTTTTGTTCAGGTAAACATTAAAACCCATTCCGGTTATTTGCTTGAAAACCCGGCTTAAATGGGCCGGACTAACATGAGCTCTCTCCGCTAACAGGCTTAAAGACAAATTGCCTTGTAGATTACGATCCATATACGTGAAAATCTCATTAATCCAGTAGCTGCTAAAATCTGTTTCCCTGAATTCATGCTCTGATTGTTTGATGCTGAACCGGGATAAAAAGAGCAATACTTGATGGGTGGTCAATATTGCTGCATGGATGGACCCCAGTTGTTTTTCGCTTAACTCGATTTGTATGGCATGGAGATAGTCTTCCATGATGGATTGGTTTTTATCTGGAAGTGATAGTTTATAGTGCTTGTTTCTCTTAATCTTCTCAATGATAGATAAGTAGGAAAAATTTTCATCGATAGAGGTTGTTTGGATCAAAGCAGGACTGAAAAAAATCACAGATGACATAATTAAATCATCATTATCAGGGGCGGTGTAATGAATGGTATCATTCGGAACGATGAATACGTCCCCTCTCCCCATTTCATAGACAGTGTTATTAATGAAAAAGGTGCCCTTCCCTTTATGGACATAAATAATTTCATGAAAATCATGGATATGCGTTGGCAATTCCTTATACGGGTCCTTACTATCCTTATATACAAATGAAAAAGAAAATGGAGAATCGGAATTTTTTTTCATTACTTTCATGATTATCACCTATCTTTACTTTATATCAAAAAATAGTATAAACAAAGCAAAAAATGTCATTTTTATTTCCATTTATTATTGCTAATCTAAATGAAAGTGTTTTTTGAGGGAATTTTCGAAGGGGTGATTGTGATGCGTTCGATTATTTGTGAGCAACCGGGTGTCTTTAAGTGGGCAGAAGTGGAACTTCCCAAACCCAAAAAAGGCAATTCCATTGTCAATATCAAGCGAATTGGGATATGTGGTACAGACCTTCACGCTTTTGCGGGAAACCAACCGTTCTTTGAATATCCGAGGAGACTTGGCCACGAACTTGCAGGTGTCGTGGATTCTACCGAAAAAACATCGTCTGCTCTGCAAAAAGGTGACCAAGTAGCCATTATCCCCTACATGGAATGCGGTGATTGTATGGTATGCAGAAAAGGTATGCCGAATTGTTGTGCGAATTTGCGGGTTTTAGGTGTTCACTTTGATGGCGGGATGTGCGAGCAAATTTCCGTGCCGGATGATCATCTTATCCAGACGAATGGATTAACATTGGATGAAGCAGCCATCCTGGAGCCGTTAAGTATTGGGGCACATGCTGTCAGGCGGTCTGAACTGAAAGAAGGAGAAACTGTCCTGGTCGTTGGTGCCGGTCCGATTGGTTTAGGGGTCATGTCCATCGCCGAACAAAAAGGTGCGAAAGTAATCGCGATGGATATCAATGAAGAACGATTGCGTTTTTCCCGTGAATGGGCCAAAGCAGATGAGGTTGTTCATGCCAAACATAATCCAGTCGAACAATTAAAGGAGATAACAAACGGAGATATGCCTTCCATTGTGTTTGATGCGACAGGAAACAGCAAATCGATGGAACAAACTTTCCATTATCCAGCTAACGGGGGCAAATTGGTCTATGTCGGACTAGTGAAGGATAACATCGCATTTGCTGATCCGCTTTTCCATGCAAAAGAACTTACATTGTTGGCAAGCAGAAATGCAACCAGAGCAGATTTTGAATTGGTAAAGGAAGCCATACAGGATGGGCGCATTAATGCTGATCGTTATATCACCCATCGGGCTGGTTTCGACGGCTTAATCGGTGAGTTTGAAAACTGGTTGAAACCAGAGAACGGAGTAGTCAAAGCAATGGTAGAATTATAGGAAGCGAGGATGAGAAATATGTTAAAAGGAATTCCGCCAATCCTTTCCCCTGAGTTATTAAAAGTATTGATGGAAATGGGACACGGGGACGAAATAGTGCTTGCCGATGCCAATTTTCCGGCAGCCAGTCATGGCAACCAAGTTATCCGCTGTGATGGCCACGGCACAACAAAACTATTAGAAGCCATTTTGCAACTATTTCCGCTGGACACCTATACGGAGAAGCCCGTTGCATTAATGGAAGTGGTACAAGGAGACCCTGTAGAAACACCAATCTGGGAAGAGTACGAATCCACTATATTAAGGCAGACTTCTTTAAACAGCCCTTTTGCCTATGAAGAAAGATTTTCCTTTTATGAACGAGCGAAACTCGCCTATGCGGTTGTCGCGACAGGTGAAAAAGCACTTTATGCAAATATTATCCTCAAGAAAGGGGTAATTGCAGAATAAATGGGGAGGGATTGGTATGCGTATCGATGCGCATCAGCATTATTGGAAAATCAGTAGAGGAGACTACGGATGGATTACACCGGAAGTGCCTGTGCTTTACCGTGATTTCCTGGAAGAGGATCTTGCTCCTTTTTTAAAGAAATGTGATATAGACAAAACGATTGTGGTGCAAGCTGCTCCAACGGCGGAAGAAACAAATTTCCTCCTTTCCCTGAGCGATCAAACGGATTCTATTATTGGCGTGGTAGGCTGGATTGACTTGGAAAATCCCGCTTATAAAGAACAGTTAGAGATGTTAAGAAAGCATCCTAAGTTTGTCGGCATTCGTATCATGATCCAAGATATGGAAGATGAAAATGTCATCTTAGAACCTGATTTTTCGAAAGCGTTGTCACACTTAGGGGAGTTGGACATACCGGTTGACCTTTTAGTTCTTTCCAGTCAACTTACTGCCGTTTGCGAAATGTTAAACAAAGTTCGGTTAAGAGGGGTCATAGACCATCTTGCTAAACCGGAAATCGCACAAGGCAAGTTAGAACCGTGGAAAAAGCACATGGAAGAAATTGCGAGCCATCCAACCATCTACTGTAAGTTGTCTGGGATGGTCACAGAAGCTAACCATCATAACTGGAAAAAGGAAGAGTTTATTCCTTATGTGCATCATATTATGCATTGTTTTGGGATGGACAGAGTGATGTATGGGAGCGATTGGCCTGTTTGTTTATTATCAGGCAGTTATGAAGAAGTCTACAATCTACTACATCAAACCCTTCCTGAAGATATTTCCAAAGAAGAGAAAGCACGGTTGTATGGGGGAAATGCACTAGAATTTTATAAGCTTGGCAGATAGAGGAGGAAGAAGATGAAATACAGGAAACTCGGGGAAACTGGACTGGATGTATCCGTGCTTAGCTATGGAGCCTCTTCACTGGGATCTGTTTTTAGGGAAATTAATGAAGCGGAAGGCATCAAATCTGTGCATGCAGCCGTTGATCAGGGGATCAACCTAATTGATGTTTCTCCTTATTATGGATTAACAAAAGCGGAAACTGTTTTAGGAAAGGCTTTGGTCGATATTCCGCGGGACAAGTATTTTCTTTCTACTAAGGCAGGGAGGTATGGAGAGACAGAGTTTGATTTTTCTAAGCAAAAAATTAAGCGAAGCTTGGAGGAAAGCCTCCAGCGTCTTGGTACTGACTATTTGGATATTTTATATCTTCATGACATAGAGTTCGGTTCTTATGAGCAAGTGATGGGGGAAGGAATACCTGCATTGGAAGAATTGAAAAAACAAGGGAAAATCCGTTTTTATGGGGTGTCTGGTTTGCCGCTGACCATTTTTGAAAAAGTCCTTGAAACCGCACACTTAGATGTGATTCTATCCTATTGCCATTATTCTTTGAATGATACATCTCTTTTATCTCTTGTTCCTATGCTGCAACAAAAAAAGACAGGATTGGTGAACGCCTCCCCATTGTCGATGGGATTGTTAAGTTCCCGTCCAGTCGCCGGTTGGCATCCGGCAGATGAAGAAATCAAGCTTGCTTGTCAAAAAGCCGCGGCTTTTTGTGAAAGTAACGGGGAAAATCTGGCGAAGCTGGCTATTCAGTTTTCAGTCCGGAATGATTGCATTCCTACTACTTTAGTTAGTACGGCAAGTGAGCGGAACATCATCAAAAACATTGAATGGACAGAAGAACCAATAAATGAAGAACTGTTGGAAGCAGTGCTTGATATCCTGCAACCCATTCACAACAAAACATGGACAAGCGGGATAATGGCCTGGAATTAAATAGGATGAAAAGGTAAGAGCCAGAAGGAGTGTGGAATGGATATAAAATCAAAGGAGGAAGTTGGATGAAAGTTCAACAAGCTAAAGATTATCTAAACGAAATTTCCCGAGTGATTGAAAAAGGAAAATTTAAGGATAATTGGGAATCTCTTTCGGATTATAAGTTGGCTGACTGGTATCGCGATGCAAAGTTCGGAATCTTCATCCATTGGGGAGTATATGCGGTTCCGGCATTTGGCAACGAGTGGTATCCGAGAAATATGTATATACAGGGGTCGAAAGAGTATGAACACCATTTAAAAACTTATGGCAGTCATAAGGAGTTTGGTTACAAGGACTTTATACCGATGTTCAAAGCAGAATGTTTTAATGCGGAGGAATGGGCCGAACTTTTTAAAGCGGCTGGCGCCCGTTATGTGATGCCTGTGGCTGAACATCATGATGGGTTCCAAATGTATAAGAGTGAGATCTCTCGTTTTAATGCTTATGAAATGGGACCGAAACGGGATGTTATAGGCGAATTGAAAACGGCATTAGAGAAAAGGGACCTTTCATTATGCACCTCTACTCACCGGATTGAACATTGGTTTTTTATGGGACATGGAAAAGAATTTGAAAGTGATATCAAAGAACCGCTCGAGAGAGGAGACTTGTATTGGCCGGCTATGCCGGAATTCCATCACCACGATTTATACAGTCCTTCTCCGTCACAGGAGTTTCTGGAAGACTGGTTGATTCGCACCTGTGAAATCGTCGATCGTTATCGTCCTAAAATCATGTATTTTGACTGGTGGATTCAGCACCATGCTGTTAAGCCCTATTTGAAGAAATTTGCTGCATACTATTACAACCGGGCGGAAGAATGGGGAATCGATGTGGCCATTAACTATAAACATGACGCCTTTATGTTCGGCTCGGCGGTGGTAGATATAGAAAGAGGCCAGTTCTCCGAACAGAAGCCTTATTTCTGGCAAACAGACACAGCTGTAGCCAAAAATTCCTGGTGTTATACAGAAAATAATCACTATAAAACCGCCCAAGAAATCATTTGTGACCTCGTCGATATTGTAAGCAAAAATGGCAGTTTATTATTGAATATCGGGCCTAAAGCGGATGGCACGATACCGGAAGAAGATAAGGCAATCTTGTTAGAAATCGGCAGCTGGTTAAAAGTGAACGGGGAAGCTATCTATGATAGTAAAGTATGGCGAAAATCTGGAGAAGGACCAACCCAAATCGAAGAAGGGCAGTTCACTGACAGTGAATCAAAAGTGTTTACTTCAGAAGATATTCGCTTCACCGTAAATGGATCATATTTATATGCAACCATATTGAAATTTCCGGAAGACGGGAAAGTCACGATTCAGTCCCTTGCTGAGCAAGACGCCTCTAAACTTCCTCATTTTCACGGCATCATTAAAGATGTGTCGGTACTGGGATTCGATGAAAAACCGGCTTGGGAAAGAACTGAAAAAGGGTTGGAGATTGCTGCAAGTCAAGTTAGCAGTGATAAGCCGGTGGTTTTTAAGCTATTAATTGATTAAAGGATAAAAATGGGCGGATTGGACGCTTGAGATAATTTCGATAACAAGATTAACTGTCTCGCGAAGTAAATCATTTCCCGTAAATAGACGAAACCGAAGATGCCATTTCACTAACTGAAAGGCTAAGGCATGTTTACAAAGAAAAAAAGAAGCCAGCCTCCACAATAGGTGGAGACCAACTTCTTTTTTTCTTTAATTATCCTGTTATTATTTTACCCACTCATCAATTAATGCTTGGTTCTCTTCGACCCATTTCTCGGCTCCGTCAAGCGGGTCTTCGGAGCCTTCCACATACTCAATAAGCTCTCCGATTTGTTGATCATCCATCTTCCAATTCTTAAACCATTCGCTTACTTCGGGATAATCTTCTTCAAATCCTTGTCTTGTAGCATGGTGGATTTTTTCGGTGCCGCCATATGTTTTCTGTGGATCTTCCAGGAATTTCAAATCGTATTTGGAGAATACCCAGTGTGGGCTCCAAAGTGGTGCCACGATGGGTTCTTCATTACTTATTGCATTTCCGATTTCAGTTAACATTGCAGATTCAGAGCTTGGCAGCAGTTCGAATTCAAGATCATAATCCTTGATTAACTGCTCCGTTACCTCCATTGTCCCTGCGCCTGGGTTGAATCCGACGATTTCGCTATCGAACATTTCTTTATGTTCATTTAAGTCTTCTACGCTATCAACCTCTTCTACATAAGAGGGCACGACAAGTCCTACTTTTGCATTATCGTACCAGGTAGCATCTGAAAAATTGACTGTATCTTGGTATTTATCCAAATAATTTGCATCCTGTACCGGCAGCCATATTTCCAAACTAGCATCCAGCTCGCCGCTTTCCAATGCTTTCATTGTACTACCCATGTTCAGATTGCTTAACTTCACGTTGTAATCGTTATTTTCTAAAATCACTTTCCACATATTTGTTACGGCAACATTCTCAGCCCAGTTAATTTGACCAATTGTTATTTCTGTACCACTTTGATCTGAATTTTTTTGGTCGCTGGTTGTTTCTCCATTGCTGTTTCCGCATGCTGCCAGTACACCAACCATTACAACCGTTAAAATAACGCTAAGTCTTTTTTTCCACTTGTCCATGTTGAAAAACTCCCTTTGCTTTTTGTATATACATTCCTATACACTTTAAAAATTAAATGTATTAAGAATTTATTTAACGATGATGCATGACGAAACCTTCCCTTTATTTAATAAAGAGAGTGTGGCATCGGTAGAGCCAGGTAGTTTATAGCTTTTCTATAGACTACCTGATCATTTCTTGTTACCTTACTCTTTTTGATCTTTCGGTAAGAATTCGAAAATCTTGCCGCTTCGTATACTTTCCACTAAATCATCCAACCAGTGGTAGTATGTTTTGGATTCTTCCAACTGGTCATAGTATTTCTTTGCTTTTGCAACAATTTCCGGTGTACTGCTGGAATCTTTTACGACATCTATGAAATCTTTTTGTGCTTCTTCAATTGCCTCTAAATTCATTTTCACTTCACGTTCCCACATTAGACAGTAGAACGTCATAAAGGAACGGAAGAAATTTTTCTCAGCTACATAAGTATGTTTCCTGGAACCGCGTGTAAATGTCTTTTTCACCATTTCTATTTCTTGAAGCCTGCGGACGCTGGTGCTCATGCTCGGTTTACTCATCCCAAGCTCTGTACGCATCTCATCAAGCGTCATCTGGTCTTCAAAGTACATTGTGGCATATAAATTTGCAGCGGCTGGTGTTACCCCGTATAAGTCCATCGTTTCTGCAATAGCGCTAATGACTTTATCTTTGGCTTCTTCTATCCTGAGGCTCGGTCTTTCAGTAGGTTCACTCATAGGGTCGCTCCTTTTATGAAAAGTAAACTCGATTAAAAACTTATCAAATGTTCTTTACGAATTTATCATAACGTGTTCAGATAGAATGTCAAATGGAAATTGGCCCTCTGAAAAGGCTCGAATAGCTGTCACCCTTATCACCATAACCATTAAGCCTTCTTTTAATTCTTCTTATTAATAAGATTTCAATTTAGTTTGACAGTCTTAAAAAGACATGTTAGTGTTTAGAACGTTAAATAAATTTTTAATAAACTTAACACTCTTAGAAATTGGAGTTGATAAATATGGAACTTAACCGACAACAATACATTAACGGAAAATGGGTAGACGCAAGCTCGGGCAATACGAGGAATATAATTAATCCATTCAATCAGGAAATTATTGCTATTGTCCCTGAAAGTGATGAATCAGATACAAAAGCAGCCATCGCTGCCGCAAGAGAAACTTTTGATAAGGGAGAATGGGCTTCTGCCCCGGCAACAGAGCGAGGGGCTATCGTAAGGAAAATCGCTGAATTGATTGAAAGAGACAAACAAGAGTTGGCTCACTTAGAATCATTGGATACTGGCAAGACAGTAGAAGAAAGCCGGGGAGACATGGATGATATTGCCGGAGTGTTCCGGTATTATGCAGAACTTGCCGATAAAGATGGGGGCGAACTAGTGGATTCTCCAGTTCCGAACTCTATCAGTAAAGTGGTTCATGAACCAGTCGGGGTATGTGCGCAAATCACCCCTTGGAATTACCCTTTACTGCAAGCGTCCTGGAAGCTGGCTCCTGCACTTGCGACAGGAAATACGCTTATCATGAAGCCGAGTGAAATTACACCGCTTACCACCATAAAAGTATTTGAATTAATGGAAGAGGCTGGGGTGCCTGCCGGTGTTGCCAATTTAGTTCTTGGTGCAGGCGATATAGTTGGTGCAGAGTTATCTGACAACAGAGACGTAGATCTTATTTCGTTTACAGGAGGGATTGTCACCGGCAAGAAAATCATGCAAGCTGCAAGCGTGAACGTTAAGAAACTCGCACTGGAGCTTGGGGGGAAAAACCCGAATGTCGTCTTTGCAGATGCGGATTTTGAAACAGCTGTCGACCAAGCGCTGAACGGAGTATTTTTCCATGCAGGACAAATTTGTTCAGCCGGTACAAGACTGATTGTAGAAGAAAGCATTCATGATGAATTCGTCAGCGCCCTTGTGGAACGAGTGAAAAGTTTCAAGCTCGGTAGCGGATTTGACGAAGACACTCAAATGGGGCCGCTTATTTCAGCGGAACATCTTGCTAAAGTAGAAAAGTATGTAGAAGCAGGGATTGAGGAAGGGGCTGTCTTGGCAGTTGGCGGCAGGCGTCCGGATGACCCTGAATTGCAAAAAGGATTTTTCTACTTACCAACTATTTTCACAGGCTGCTCCACAGAAATGAGCATTGTACAAGAAGAAGCTTTTGGTCCTGTGATCACAGTGGAGAAATTCCATACAGAAGAAGAAGCAGTCAAGCTTGCTAATGACTCCATCTACGGACTTGCCGGCGGCGTTTGGACAAACGATATCGCAAAAGCTGAACGCTGTGCAGCAAAAATGCGCATGGGTACTGTTTGGATCAATGAATTCAACCTTTATTTCCCGCATGCTCCGTGGGGAGGGTTTAAGCAATCTGGTATTGGACGCGAACTAGGCAGACTGGGCATGGAAGAATATACAGAAACAAAGCATATCTTCCAAAACCTTAACCCCGAACCGATCAATTGGTTCTAAGTGCAGCGTGAGGAAAAGGTCCGAAACGCTTGAAAGCTACTGAAATGTTGCGACAAAAAACAACCTAACTAATAGATTTGAACAAGGAAGAAGGCTTCCTTTCCATTTAACATCAAGGAGGAACACAAAATGACTGAAACATATGACATTGTAATTGTTGGCGGCGGTAGTGCAGGTTCTGTACTAGGCGACCGTCTGAGTGAAGATGGCAAAAAAAGTGTTCTGGTTTTAGAGGCGGGACGAAGTGACTATTCATGGGACCTATTGATCCAAATGCCGGCGGCTTTGCCGTTCCCGGCAGGCAAAAGCCTCTATGACTGGAAATATGAATCCGATCCTGAACCTTATATGAATAACCGGCGTATCAAGCACGCTAGAGGAAAGGTGCTCGGAGGATCGAGTTCTATCAACGGGATGATTTATCAACGGGGAAATCCGATGGACTATGAACGCTGGGGCGCCGACGAGGGTATGGAAACGTGGGATTTTGCGCATTGTCTTCCATATTTCAAGCGTTTGGAAAATGCATTGGGATCTCCTGATGATGATCTCCGCGGCCATGACGGACCTGTCAAATTAGAGCGGGGTCCAGCAAAAAATCCATTATTCCAAGCCTTCTTTGAAGCAGGTGTGGAGGCTGGTTACTCACGGACTCCCGATGTGAACGGTTTTCGCCAGGAAGGGTTCGGTCCGTTTGACAAGCATGTATACAAAGGTCAGCGGCTGTCGGCTTCACGCGCTTATCTGCATCCGGCGATGAAGCGCGAGAATCTAACGGTGAAGACCCGTGCTTTCGTGACGAGTATCGACTTTGAGGGTACTCGGGCTAAAGGATTGACCTATCAACGGAATGGAAAGACTCATCAAGTAAAAGCGGGAGAAGTAATCCTTTCAGGCGGTGCCATCAACACGCCGCAACTTCTTCAACTTTCGGGGGTCGGAGATGCCGAACACCTGCGCTCTCTTGGCATTAAACCTGTAGTCAATCTTCCTGGTGTAGGAGAAAATCTCCAGGATCACCTCGAGGTCTATGTGCAACACGCTTGCCCGGTTCCAGTTTCCGAACAGCCGAACCTAAACAAAGCACGCATGCCGTTTATCGGTTTGCAGTGGATGCTCGGACGTACAGGAGCTGCAGCGACGAATCATTTCGAAGGCGGAGGTTTCGTCCGATCGAACGAGGATGTCGACTATCCGAACTTGATGTTCCATTTCCTACCTGTAGCGGTACGGTATGATGGGCAGAAAGCGGACACGAAGCATGGATTCCAAGTACACATCGGACCTATGTATTCAGATGCCCGCGGTTCATTGAAGATTCGTTCGAAAAATCCTAAAGAGCATCCGAGCATGGTTTACAACTATCTTTCTACGGAACAAGATAGACGCGAGTGGGTGGAAGCAATCAGGATTACTCGGGATATTATGTCTCAACCAGCAATGAAACCTTATAATGGCGGCGAAATATCACCCGGCCCTGCTGTACAAACCGAAGAGGAAATCTTGGAGTGGGTGAGAGAAGATGCTGAGACGGCACTTCATCCATCTTGTACAGCAAAAATGGGACCTGCTTCAGACCCTATGGCTGTTGTGGATCCACACACCATGAAGGTCCATGGTCTGGACAATGTCCGGGTGGTCGATGCTTCTGCTATGCCTTATGTTACGAACGGCAACATCCATGCACCTGTGTTGATGCTGGCAGAAAAGGCAGCAGACCTCATCCTTGGGCGTAAGCCACTTGACCCGATCGATGCTGATTTCTATCGTCATGGAGTACATCCGGCTGATGCAGGCACAGTAACCAAATAGTGTTTCCTTGAGAAGGACGCATCCAAAAGAATCAATTCTAACCTCTGCCTAAGTGAACACTGCTTAGGAGAGGTTTTTTATTTTCCGCTTTAGTAAGGCAAAACTCGGAATCTTTTCGTGCCAAGTACCGGCTTATAACTTTTCAGATAAGACCTTCTCCAATTTTTCATGACACCTTGCATTATAGGATTCCCTCTCCAACTTTTTCGTTTTGAATTTCCCAATCTTATGACGGACATCTTTATTTTGAACAATCAACTGCCGGCGGGCATCATCTTTGAGGTAATCCTGAAACCATGCATATTTCTTCAATTGTTCGATATTTTTCTCAATATCCTTTTCTGTTACTTCCTTCATAAATTGAAAATCGATGATTAGTCCTAATAACTCTACTAAAATACTTATGGCCTGCAATTTATTCCCTCCATGTTTTGGTTTATTAGTAGTACGGATGATAAGAGAAAGGGTTTCAATATAAACAAACTGTCTTTATATATATTTACTAAAGAAACTGCTCCTTCATTGTTTTCTTTTATTTTGGAGCAAGAAGGAATAGAGCGGATAAAAATATGTAGTTAAAACGATATGCAAGTAATTCACTTGGTTTTTTGCAAGAAATTCACGAAAAACCATTTGGGAATGTTGGAATTTTGTTATAATATAACCAAAATCAAAGTGTTCAAAAGGCAAACTTATCGAAAGGTAAGGTCGCAAAGCCACGGGCCTAAGGTGTTCGACACTATGGCAGCCGGGCCGCTGAAAAGAAACTGGAATCGAAAGAGGGCCTATTTCTTGAGGCTTTCTTTTTTTATGGGGATTTTTTGTGCAAGTTGTCATGGATATGTTAAATACGTTGTGGATGTGAATGAAAATGATTTTTGCCGTGCTTATTTTTGTTATCGGGTTGATTCCGCTGTTCCTGGGTTACGCTTTGTTCTTTTTGTATGAGAAGAGTAAATTGACTTGGTTGATTTTTTTATCGATGTTATGTATTACACTCTGGCAGATCGATATATCGGTGTTATATGCTGTCAAATCAGGTATCAGTGACTCTGTTTCCTTGTTTTTATTCAAGTTATTCCGGATTGGTCCTATAGCAGCACTTCCCGTTATTTTATTTATTGCCTATGAAGTGTGCAACGGCTTTAAACCTGGCAATAATCGGCTGATTGATCGAATGGCCAAGCGGATATTAAGCAAAAAAACGCTTTATGCTGCTTTCTTAAGTGCAGTGCTTGTCTATGGAATCAACTGGTCGAGTTTGGGAGTGGAGCGGTTAGTAATATTAGAAAATGAGCAGTTGGATTTCCATTATTTCTATCCGGTTTATGGGGATTGGGGATTTGCTTTTTTTATCCATCTGGCACTCCTTTTATTCATCTTGTTATTGCTCATAATTGTAAGCAATAGTATGGAAAAGTCCATCATGAAGTCGTTTATCAAAACCCTTGTTGTTTCTTCATTGGCTCTATTTCTATTAGGTCTGATAAACCTTGTGCCGGGTTATCAGCTATTGATTAGCAGTATCGCGGTATTGATCTTTTCTATCGTCGTCATGTTATCTTTTATTAAAATGTATAATGAACTGAATATGGAATATTTAAGTGTCGTACATCGGCAGAACAAACTTGACTCTATGGGGAATGTGACAGCAAGTTTAATCCATGAAGTGAACAACTCTCTATCGGTTATCAAAGGGTATTCGGAGATAATCCCATCAATACAGAAATTGGAACCTCAGACAGCTAAGATGATGGGACATGTCATTACTTCAAGCAAACAGTTATCAAACTTGGTCAATGCTTACAAACGGTTTCTAAGAAATGATTTCGAATTGGAGTTTGAAAATAAAGATATTATCAGATGCATCCAAACAGCTGAAGAAATAATGGATGATAAATTGCAAGAGTCTGGTACAGTGATTGATATTATGTCCGAAAAGAAAGCTGTAAGAGGGCATATTAACGAAACTTACCTCATCCAGGCGCTCGTCAATCTGATTAAAAACGCAATCGAGGCTATTCCTCCCGGCAGAGTGAAAAGAGTCATTAGATTCGAAGTATGCGAGATAAATCAACAGGTCGTCATCGATATGAAAGACTGCGGATCGGGCATCGATCAGGAAAATTGGGAGAAAGTTTTTCTGCCATATAATAGCAACAAGGCTGATGGGCTTGGTTTGGGACTGCCTTTTTGTAACAAAGTCATGTACTCGCACAGGGGGTCTATTGATATTGTGGAAAGCAATGCAGAAGGGACGTGCTTCCGGCTGCAGCTGCCAAAGACCAAGTTTGCGGAGGTTGAGAGATGGTAGACCTTTGTTTCCGAGTGTAAAGGAACTTGCTTGTCCGGTATGCTTCCTTGATGGAGTGTATAAAAATTGCGGCTAACACTTAAGGAAGTTTGACAGGCTTTGCACGCGGGGCGCAAAAAAAAGAATGAGGCTTTCCAAGAATCTTCCCTCCTGGAGCCTGACATTTTACATAAATAATCTGCACATTATTTACATGGGAATGCATGGCAGGCGAAGATTTTCTCTTTACAGCCTCACCAAGATTAATTATCAACTGACTGGATGATTGATAATCAGACCGTTCTTAAATCCTATTCGAAGGAGTACATAATAAATTATGCATAACCATTATTTAACTTGTCTTCATGCAGCATCCGCCGCGTTTTCTTAGCGTACTTACTCTTTTAATGGAAGAAGAATTCATTACAATCGGTGTTGAAGAAGGCTTTATAAAACTTGAATTCACAACTTTCTTTTTCACATTTTTCCCTTTCAAATCCTCCACTCCCTTCTTTTTTATACTGCATTATAGTATGGTTCCTGCTAAAAAGTTTGGACTTTCAAGTTGGTTGCACGCAAAAAAGGCCTTCATCATAGGTGGAGCCTTGAATAAAATAACATCTGGCGATTGGTGTTTCTGTCTTATATGAAATGATCACCATGCTAATGTTCTCATCAGGGTGGTGGAGAAGATCATAACTGGAAGGAACAGGGGCTGTAGTCGGGTGAGTATGATAGATTGCTAATACCTGTTCTTCCAGATGATCAATTTTTTTTATGTTTTTTTCTACTGTTTCTTTTTTTATAAAGAAGCGGCTTGCCGATTGAATTTCGTTAACCAGAGGCCAGAAATGGTTAATCCTGCTGCCATTGCCTGACAGCAGGCCGCATGCTTCGTAAGGCAAGTTATCTCTGCCGTGTTCAAGCATTTCTTGATAAACTGATTCTGAGACAAAGAGCTTCTGCATAAACATGTTAGATCTTCTTAAAGAGAGAGAAAAAGGAGGCGAATTCCATCTTTTTGTTTTCGGTTTCTTGTTCCTTCCCATCTTTCTCATCCTTTTGCTTAGATTCTGGCTTTTTGGAGGATGGCTGATCTGCTGCAGACGACTGGTTTGCCTGTTCTTGTTTAAGGGATGCTGGTTTTGCTGTTTTTGATTTCTGTTCAGGGGATTCCTCCTGTGTTGGATGTTCATTCTCCTGGATTTTCAGCTGGCTGGAAGATGTTTTTGGCGTTTTTTCCTGGTTCTTTGGTGGGGATGTCGTGAAATAATGAGAGGCAATGGGCTTTGCTTCTAGCTTGGCTGAGGACTCTTCAGGATTTACATTTACGATGTTTTTTTCTGCATGATTTTTATCTTCCTTTTTTTCTTTGCCGGTGTTTCCCGTGGGAAAGGGCGAAACCTGTTCTTTTGAACCTTCTGGCAGTTTCCTCTCTATCCCAGGGTTTTCAGCTTTTTTTTTCCCTTTCATATTCTTTGAGGTAGTTGTCCTTGTGATGATGTTTTTGTTTAGATCATATTGAGAGTTCCTGAACATTTTCTTGCCTTTCCGCATCGGAGTCGAATCATTGGAAGCACCAAAAGACCTTGGTGGAGCGGAATGTTGGTTATATGTCATAGAATTTCTGTATGCTTGACTATTTACCTCGTTAGTTTTTTTTTGATGATAGTACTGCTCTATATTGCCCGTGGACTGAAGCATGTTTTGTAAGCGCCGGTATTCAGATTGTCTTGGAGCTTGTGGCGTCCCTCCGCCGGGATTCGGTTTCAGCTCGTTTCTCAGCTCGTTGAATTCTTCCCTTTGTGAGTCGATTTCTTTCTTTACTTGGTAAAGATGGTCATCCGTTTTATTGATTACGATGTTTACTTTATCCAGTAGTTCGGAAAAGCGCAACCGTTCCATTTCACTCTTAATCATCCTGACGTCATACTTTAATTGAGAAAGGGACTCTTCAAGTGTCTGGATCTGCGACGAAACATTCTTTTCCCGTCTTTCATAACCCGATATTCTTTCTTGGTAATTCTCTTCCATAACCTTCATTTCTCCTTTAATAGTTGAAAATTTTACATTCAAGTTATATAACTCACGTTGTTTCTTGAGATATTCATATGCATGACCGGAGTCTACGGCTTGCAGGGTATCTTTGTAAAATTCCAGCTCTTGTTCCAGCTTGTGAATATCTTCTGAGTTATACAGTCGATATTGACTCATTACCATTCACCCTTTTACAGCACATTAATATACTATTGATGAATCATCAATCCGTGACAAATGTGCAGTTTTTAAATTCAGTGCATGCAAATAAATTCCGTCATCTAATCTATGCATTTGCTTTTGAAGCTTTGTTTCTTATTGGGACGTACTCCTATAACTATGTTATTCGCCCAACTTCACAAATATCATGATACTTTCCGCTAATTCATTAAACGTTTTGCTGCCTCTTGTCATAGGCTATGAATGAAACTAATCTTATTTGGAGGTGTTTGCTACATGCAAGCAAAAAATTTAACGGGGGGTCAGGAACTCCTTTGCATTAACACAGAGAAGGTATATGACTGGATCGTAAATGAAGCAACCTTTGACCTAAGCCTGACTGACTTGGATTTGCCTGTGAATCCTGTTACTGGCGACGACCTAGAGTGTGATGATATTGACATCGATACTGTTTCATGTACAGTGGCACCTGCAGAGGTAGACCCTATTGTTGTTTTGGATCGAATCGATCAGGAATTCGTAGTTGACGGAGCATTGGTGACGTTACAACTGGTGAACATCCGTAAAAACTTCGAGGTAACTATTTTTGTAGACTTGATTCCTGAGCTTGGCGGAGCGACTGTAGAAGTAGGTACTGCTGAATTCACCCGTTGTGAACAAGTTATTCTTTGTGCACCTGAGGGTACTGACATTGATGTCACATACACAGACTTGGATTGTTTTGTATGTGCTGCTGCATGTGATGCAGGGACAACTACCGAAGCTGATGAGCTTGATGTAACTGTTACAGTCCGTCTATGCCAAAGCATTCAGTCAACTTATGATGTTACTCTTGAAATTGTCGCAGACTTCTGTCAGCCAAGAGACATTCTTCCAATCCCGCCATGCCCAGCACCAACTATTCCACCACAATGTCCAGTAGTGTTCCCTAACGGAAACGGCAATGGCAATAATGGTGATGATTAATTATCATCAAGCATAGGATAAAGAGAGGAAGTACACTCCTCTCTTTATTTTTTATGGAGGTGAGTAATGTCATGCACACCATGAGAGAAGTCCGCAAAAAGATTGCCGCCTTACAGGAAATGAATACCTCTTATTGGAAAGAGATCAGGTCATTGGTCTCTGAAATGAACCTCGAAAATAATCTTCAAGTTATCAGTTATTTCACTTATTCCTTAAGCATTGCCCATGAACCAAAGCAGGAAAACTTCTGTCTGGGTTCTTTTCACATCCATAACTTAGGTACGAAACCACTGACAAACCCATATATCTGTATCAAGGTTTCCGCAGCCTCACCTTTTGAATTCTCCGGAAAATATACTTATAAAGATTCCAAACAAACCATCAGAATGGCAAATGCATGGGAACGGATAAATGATCCGTCAGAAAAAGAGGAGTTTTGGCTGAAACCAACTCCGGATCATCCCCTGGAGCCTTCCGAGACACTATCTTTTTCTAATTTCCAAGTTAAATGGCAGCCAAAGTCCTCTTATACGGGGAGTATATTGGGATTTGTATATGGAGAGGAGATTAAGGAAGGCGTCAACTCACTTAACCATATCAGTATCAATGGCAAGGTGGAAGAGGGGGATAACGATGACTAATAACGAGGAACAGCATTTGCTGAAAGAATTAATCCGTCATCAGATGAAGGAATATACCGACAGGATGAAAAAGGTTGATAGCGGAAGGGATAACAATAGCTTCATTTTTTTAGAGAACAACACGCTTGATATGCTGATTACCTACTTGTTTATCCAAATGGATCATCAGCAGAATTCGGAGAATAGCGACTCAGGCGCGAATTCAGCCGATCTAGAAGTGATTTTGAAGTCACTTGATTCAATGATAGACGAAAGCAGACGGGCCTATAACGACATTATCGATATCTTGAAGGCGAAAACATAAATTAGAAAAGAAGCTTATTTTGCATGAATTTAAGAATCTATCTTACTTGTACACCCTGCGCTAAAACCATAAACGGCGACATAACTTAAGTGTGGCTTTCTCCCATCCTTTTCGGAATGAGTGGTGGTCCAGCGCTGCGGAAAAACACTCGCATTCCGTGGGGACGCTTCAGCCTCCTCGCCGGAAAACCAACGGCTGTGGGGTCTTCAGACTGTTCCTTTCCCACTGGAGTCTCGTATTTTTCCGCAGCTTAGAATAGTTTTCTGATTAAGTGGAAAAAATCCTGAAAATGTTTCTAACATGGGCACTCCGTCGCATTCAATGCGGTTTTTCGGGACTGTCCTTCTCTAAAAATTGAAATGACCTCCATGAGTTTACCACCGCATGCAGAAAATGAAGTATACATTCAAAAAGTTAAGAAATTATCCGCTTCTTAGGATTGATTTTTAGTTAATTGTTAGGGAATTCGAGAAAAATGTCTAGCATGCTTATTACTAGTCTAAAAACTCAAATAACTCCTGCAGAAAAAAGCGCGAGTCCGAAGACCCCGAATGATCGGTCTGCGTCTTCCAGTTAAGCTTCGTAGCAGATTCCTCGACCCAAGGCAGCAAGGATGTTTATTCAAGTAGTCCCCTGGTTGAAGCCGTTCCCGAGGAAAGCGAAGTGTCTTAACAATCATCAGAATCACAGGAAATAAAAATGTCACTATGTCGCAGTTTCGCTCAACTGTACAGTTATGAAGGTTAAAGGTTATGGAAAATTAGGATTCGAGAAGGGTTGTTCGTGATTGGATAAAAAACGATGGTTATATCTGCCGGTGGAAATTAAGGTGAGGGAATTAGATGCCAAACTGTTGTTGGCATATTATGCTGCAAAAAAAGGATATGAAGTAGTAATTGGCGACCATATTATGGTCGAATTGGCCTCCGATATATATCCGGAGGGCATCTTCTTTTCAAAAGGTTATCCGCATGGCTTCAGGAAAAGAGTGATTACCAGAGCAAATGCTAATCGTCACAAAATTGTCGAGCTCGATGAAGAAGGACTGCTAATCAAAGGGAAGCAGTACCTTCAGGACAGAATGCGGAAGGATATGTTGGAATTAGTTGTACAAGAATATTGTTGGGGAGAGTTCCAGCATAGGATTATTACCAAGGGTTACCCAGACCTAGCAGAAAAGTGTCATATAACCGGAAATCCAAGATTTGATTTATTGGCACCGAAATTCAGGCGCCTTTATCAAAAAGAATCTGAACAAGTCATCGAAAAATATGGAGATTTTGTCTTGATAAATACTAGATTTTCCCGCTATAACTCAGCAAAAGGTAAAAAAGACAATGTTCACTTTAAACACATAAAGAAATTGTATTTCAGCTTTCTGGAGCTGGTGGGAGAAGTCAGCACGCAATATCCGGAAACGAACTTTGTAATCAGGCCGCATCCTGGCGAAAGCTTTCAAGCTTATTCCAAAGCATTCAGTACTAATAAAAATGTCCATGTAATTCATGAAGGAAATATAGCGAAATGGCTGGCGGCTGCCAAGGTCGTTATTCACAATGGCTGCACTTCGGGTATTGAGGCATCTTTGCTTGGAAGAACGCTTATATCCTATGTACCTTTTCCCCCTAACAAGAGGGAGGTGAACCTCCCGAACCAATTGGGGATTATGGCTTCAACAAAAGAAGCAGTATGTTCCATTCTGGAAGAGGCGTTGGTATATAAAGATACCGATCAAAGTAAAAATGACTTGGTGCGTTATTGCCATTGGTATGAAGGAAAGTATGCCCATGAAGCAATTATTGACTTATGTAACCAAATTCCATTATATAAACCTTCCCGCAAGGAACCAACCGGGAATGTCAAAAAAGGTTATGCGAAAAAGCGCAAGCGTATATTTTCTTTGACAAAGGAAGAAATAAGTCAATTCTATCGTAAGCTCGATGAAGTGGAAGGTGGAAGTGGAACGGTTGTAAAAGAACTGGGCGAAAACCTTTACCGGATTTCTTATACTTAAATTCAATGCTCGTATTTTGAGGGTTAACCACCGGGAGTTTCCAAATAAAATGGATGCTCCCGGTTCTTCTTTTCCTAAATTAAGTTTTCCTATAAATTGTTAAGAGATTAATAGGCCGGGGTCTTTAACCGATGTTAGATTTCTTAATATACATATATAGTACCAAGGGAGAAGTATGCATATCATCCTAATTTGAGCAACGAACAATCTAACGAGGAAAGAAGGAAAAGGTGTGTATTTTAAAGACAAGAAAATTTTAGTCATCGGAGGTACCGGGACAATAGGAAGAAGCATTGTCCGTAGTATTTTAAAGGAATCCCCCCGGATAATTAAGGTTTTCAGCCGGGATGAATATAAACAGCAACAGTTTTTTATCGATATGGACAGCAATGATAAACTACGCTTTATTATCGGGGATGTTCGGGATTATGACAGTCTGTTTACAGCTATGCGTGATATCGATTATGTGATCCACGTAGCAGCTATGAAAAGAGTGGAATCGTGTGAATTCAACCCCTATGAAGCTGTTAAAACAAATATACATGGCACTAATAATGTAATGAAAGCTGCTATAGCCCAAGAAGTGAAAAAGGTGGTATTTACCAGCTCGGATAAGGCGATCTCGCCTACTAATACCTATGGTGCTACCAAACTGATAGCTGAGCGGCTGATTTCCGCAGCTGGTCAAAATGGAATAAGAGGCAGTACAGTATTCGCAAGTGTCCGTTTTGGCAATGTGATGGGATCGAGAGGATCAGTTATCCCCCTATTTAAAGAAAGGTTGTTGAAGGGCAAGAAGATAACCGTGACGGACAAAGAGATGACGCGTTTCATGATGACATTGGATCAGGCTACGGAATTGACGATCAAGGCTTTGAAAGAGGCGAAAGGGGGAGAAGTGTTCGTCTTGAAAATGCCTGTTATTAAAATAGGTGATTTGGCAGACATCTTGATAGAAGAAATGTGCAGCAAATATAGTTTGGAGCGGAAGAACATTGACGTAGAAGTAGTTGGGTTAAGACCGGGAGAAAAGATGTATGAAGAGCTGATGACTCATGATGAATCCAAATCAGCCTTGGAATTGCCGGGGATGTATATTATCCCGGGTAATGTCAGTAATCATGTAACATACAGCAATGCAAAAAAGGCAAGGACAGGAACATACAGTTCAAAGGGACAGGAGCCAATTACCACCGATGAATTAAGGTCACTGTTAAAAAGAGCTGCATTACTATAAAAACAAAATGTACAGGAGGTTATTATGGATACTTTTTTGACAAATTATTGGTCCTTGTATGTAGAATTTCTACAAGACTTTGAAAAATTGAATTATAAGGGCTTCTCTCTTCCATATCTATGTCATCTTCCCAGTTTACTGTTGAACAACGCCCAGATAAACAATGAGTTGAAAGGTGCTAGATTTTCTCGGAATCTAAGAAAACAAGTGAAAGATGAAAGAGAATTCCAAGCTTTGTTTAATAAGTTTGTACAGGTGCACCAGCGGCCTATTGTAAAGAATAAAAAAGGAAAAGTCGTCATACATGTCGATAAGTTACTTCGCTTTCCGCCCAGGACCATTGCTCATTATTTCAGTCCATCTAACACGATCTTGTTGACAAAAGGAAAACAGACCAAATCAAGTGCTGCTAAAGGCAAAAAAAGTGGGAAGCTATTAAGCGGTAAGAAAAAGCCGGCAAAATCAGCAAAACCAGCAAACGGAAGGCAGAAACACGCAAAATCACCCAGTTCAAAGAAAAAGGAACATAAAGGTGTTAAGTTAAAAGCAACCCGACTGGAATCGAAGAAAGTTCTTCCTCTTACTAAGACCGTTAATTTAAGTGCCGTGAAATCAGTAAAGACAGTCCCTAAGAAAAAGACCAAAAAAGGAAAAAAGAGCATCCCATATTATTATCTCGAAAATTATGCAGTCGATTCCCGGAAGGCAATAAGCAAAATGCAAACCAAAGCAAAAGCGATGTTTAAGGCATATGACGATCACCATTTTTATAAGAGATCGGACTTTCAGAAATGGTTTTTAAACAATATTGCCACAGTTGTCCATCATATTGAAATGTCTAGAGTTTTTTTGAGCAAGGTCTCTGTTTCTTGTATCATCGTTTCAACTACACATAGTTACAGAAGTCGTATATTGGCGGTCGTTGCAGCTAAAATGGGCATCCCGACCATATGTATGCAACATGGCATTATTTCCAGTGAACTTGGCTATATTCCAAAAGTGGCCACAGTAGATGCAGTTTACGGGAAGTTCGAAAAAGATTGGTTCAAAAGAATGGGAGCTGCCGATAAGTCGCTTGCTATTGTGGGGCATCCGAGATTTGATCAGGCGTTTCAACAACCGAAAGTGGACCGGGCGAAATTCAATAAAACGTTGGGGCTGGACTCTAATAAGAAGACACTCATGATTGCTGTCAGAGGAGATAATGACATCGCAAAATGGAGGACACTAATTAAAACTGTTTCCAAAAAACTCCCTATTAATATCATTATAAAAAATTATCCGAGTAAAACGCCTCATGCACTGACAAAAGAGTTCTCCTTTGTAAAATCCACTCAAGATTACAGTATTTACGACATATTTCCAAATGTAGATGCGGTGGTCTCCTACTCCTCTACAGTTGGTCTGGAAGCAATGCTTGCCCAAAAAACAGTATTTGTCTTAAATGAAAACTTTTCTGGATACACCGGCTACTATACAAACTTGGGGAAATTGGTGCAATCCGATCCACGTTCACTCGGAGAGATTATCAACAAAGTTCTTACGACCAGTAAGTGGAAAAGTTACGCTGACAACAAGCGGGCTAAATTCCTCCGTTATGCTTATCCTGATTTAGGGATGTCCGGTGCCAGGCTGAAAAACCTGGTTAACAAGTTGATTAGCTAGATTTATAAAATGTTAGGATGATTTGATGAACACTTATATGAAGAATTATTGGTCTTTGTACCTTGATTTTATAAAAGACTTCGAGAGCTTGAAGTATAAAGGATTTTCTTTATCCTATTTGATCCACTTACCAAGCCTGATAAGGAATAACAAAAATCTGTGGGAATCCTTATCGAATGAGGAATTCAGTGCCAATTTTAAAAATCAAGTCAAGAATCAAAAACAAGTCCAATCAGTCTTTAATAAATATGTTCGATTCCACAAAAAGAGACCGTTGGTCAAGAACAAAAATGGGAAAGTTGTGATCAATTATGATACCATCCTTCGATTTCCGAAAAAGACGTATCAGGAGCATTTTAAGCGATCTAAAACAATGATCGTGATGGCCGGCGTCAAGAATGCCAAAAAGAAGACGGTTCACAGGGTAGCAAAGAATGTTCATAATCTACCGGTAAAGTATTTGAGTGACTATCCAATCAATACCAGGAAAGCAATTATGCAAGTTCAGAGTCGGGCCAGGGCTATCATCAAATCACATAAAGGACATCATCTGTATCAGGACAAAATGTTCCAAGCGCTGTTAAACAAAAAAATCATGGAAACCATCAATCGGATCGACCAATCCATCCTTTTCCTGGAAGAGGTTTCCACGTCTTGCCTAATCTTATCCAGCACACACAGTTATATAGCCAGGATACTGGCTTTGTGTGCCGCCGAAAAAGGGATTCCTACTATATGTATGCAGCATGGCATTGTCGGAAATGAGTTTGGATATATTCCGAAGATTGCTACAGTAGATGCCGTTTATGGGGATTTTGAACGGGACTGGTTTCTGCAGAGAGGTGCTCCCGAAGGTTCTGTGGAGGTCATCGGCCATCCTCGATTTGATCAGGCATTCGGCTTTCCGAATATATCCAGATCGAAACTATACAAACAACTAGGCCTCGATAAAAGCAAGAAAACCATCATGATTGTCGTCAGAGGAAACCGGAATATGGATAAATACCGGTTGCTTATTAAAACTATTTGCCAAAAGCTGGACGTAAATATCTTGATAAAAGATTTTCCGGGAAGCAGTCCCCATCCCCTTACAAGCGAGTTTCCAACTGCCTATTCTACACAATCGTTCGATCTTTACGATCTTCTTCCCCATGTGGACTGTGTCGTTTCCTACGCTTCAACTGTAGGATTAGAAGCCATGCTAGCCAATAAACCGGTGTTTATTTTATACACGAACATCCCTAGTTATTCCGGTTACTATAACAACTTGAAAGATTTGGTTCAGTCTAATCCTCAAACATTGGGGGAACAGGTCATCCGGTATTTCCATGATCCGGATTGTCGGGGGTACGTCGATCTAACAAGGCAAAACTTCCTTAAATATGCCTATCCCGATTCAGAACTATCAGGCGTCAGACTGAGAAAATTGATTAATAGATTAATCAATCAGCCCAACTAACCACCGTTTACTAAAATATAGCCAGTGTGCAGAAATAGTCTCTTGTCTCATTTCCAACCTCACAATTGAGGCAAACTGCGACGTAGTGACAATTATTTTTTGTGACGTTTTCTCTCATTCTGATGTTCATTGAGTGTTGGTACTCGCTGCGGCAGAACACTTCGCTTTCCATGGGCACGGCCTCAGCCTCCGCAGAAGCAAAGAACGCTTCTTTACGGGGTCTTCGGACGCGTGCTGTTCCCATAGGAGTCTGCGTGTTCTGCCTTCGCTGTTAGAGGTTTTCTGAATTTAATATTAAGTATATCCAAGTTAGAGAAATGATGGAAATTTTCTATCCTAGCGGCAAACTGCTTACACTCCTCTTGCTGTGTAAATCCATGGATGGTTTTAAACTCTAGGAGAAGGGCAAGATCCCGAAGACTCGTAGTGAGTCCTGTACAGTAAGTGACTATAGGAGAGTCTACGAATTCTATACTGATAAAGGTTTTCTCCATTTTTGGAAGGGAGAACCATGCTAGACACCTTTCAGGATCATTTCTCATCTAATCAGAACACTATACCAAGCTGCGGAAAAATGCGAGACTCCAGTGGGAAAGGAACAGTCTGAAGACCCCACAGTTGGCGCTTTTTTGCCAGCGAGGAGGCTGAAGCGTTCCCCACGGAAAGCGAGTATTTTTCCGCAGCGCCGGCTTAGCATTCAATCCGAAAAGGATGAAAGGAAGTCACACTGAAGTTATGTCACAGTTTATGGTAATTGAGCTAGAGCAAATGTTCGTGGCGGGTTGATAAATGCGGTCCAAAATGTAAATGGACAACGAAAAATAAAAGGAGTGAATATTATGTATCAGGATATTTGGGTGAAGGGTAAAGTAGTCCAAAAAGGCCAACGTGAATGTGAAAATAGATACAACAAAATAAAAGAGCAATTAACCAAGTATAAATCAGATAAACCATTCACTGTGCTCGACTTAGGTGCCAACTTTGGCTATTTTTCTTTTAGAATCGCAGAAGACTTCAATGCGGAAGTGACAATGATTGAATCTAATAAAAGAATCAATGATATTGCAAAACAAAACGATAATAAAAAAGTGAAATTGATCAATCGCCATGTAAGTGCAGACGAGTTGAGGAAAATCATTAAACAAGAAAAGTTTGATGTCATTTTGGCGCTGAGCATCTTGCATCATTTCGAAGAATACAATCAAGTAATCGATATGCTCTTTGAAGATCCTGAATTAGTGTTTATCGAAGCATCTGCATTAGAAGAAGCGAAAGGGGGATACAATGCAGACCGGGTGGAAGGGATATGGGAAAACTTGCAAAGCCGCAATCCGGAAATCTTAACTTACACCAAAAACCTTCGGAATCTCGGAGAAAGACCGCTAATGCTTTTCCGGACGTAAAAAAACAGCTACTCCATTCTAGCTATAGAATCGGGTAGCTTTTTAATTTAGCAGATTTATCTTTTTGGCTCTTTCCCTTCCATTGTTTAAGAAATAAGCATTGAAAATCTCCAAGGCTTTGTCCAGTTTGTAAGTTCCATCCTGGACCAGCGGCCATGCGGGGGCATCTTCTATATCAATAACCCTTTCCCACTTGGGATAGATTTTGACGGCTACTTTCTCATATCCTAAAACACCCAGGGCGGCCATGCGATGCTGACCTCCGGAGAGTATAAAACGATAATCGTCTTTCTTTTTCAGGAAATGACCTTTAATATAACCGTCCTTGTAATTCTCCGGTTGATAACCGGTGGATGCTATTTTTTTGTAAATGTTGATGGTTCTACTAAATTCCTTCTGTACGAAAGGTTCTGAATTAGGACCGAAATGCTGATTGTTCTTGTTTGGGTTCATGTTGAAGGCAATTCCCCATGGCAACTGGTCCACATTTCGCTGAGGCTGGAAAAGACGCTTGAGCGGGGAGTTTTCCCCGTAAAACAAGCTTTCCTCAATCGTCTTGGGTTGGAAGGATTGATAGTATTTATGCAAGATAGATTCTTGGTATTTTATAGCTGGGTTACCCCTGTACTCCTTAATTGTTTCGCACAAGTAATGCCAACCTTCAGGAGCATAAGAAAAACTTTGCCAATCCCGGCACTTGGCTGTTTCTACTATCACAATGGGAGAGTCACCTTCAATGGCATTTTTTCCTTCAGGAAAAGACATATGACATTCTCCTTGATTATTAATAGGATTGCGATGCTTATACAATAATATATGTTTTTCAGTAACAGCCTGTAAGGGCGAATACTTTTGGTTTCCTGGAATATATTCTGGCAGTAATAAATATGATGGTTGGAGAAGGACAGAAAGGATGAGGGCATTGAACGTTCTTGTAACGGGAGGGGCAGGTTTTATTGGCAGGTGGGTAGTTGCCAGGCTGCTGCAAGATGGCAATCGGGTGTGGGTCCTGGATGACCTTTCGAATGGAAGAATAGAAAATCTGGGTAAGCTCAGAGCCCATAAAAACTTTATCAAGTTTGTGAAAGGTGACATAAAGGATAATCGGTTTCTTAATCACTTATTTATCAATGAGTTTGATGTTTGCTATCACCTTGGAGCAAGTATCAATGTACAGGATAGTATTGATCGTCCCAAAGAGACATTTGATAACGACGTCATCGGCACATTCAATGTCTTGGAACAATGTAAAAAGCATAAGGTGAAAATCGTGTTTATGAGTACATGCATGGTCTATGACCGTGCCCAAAGCGACGATGGGATAAATGAAACGGATCCGGTAAAACCAGCTTCGCCGTATGCAGGTGCGAAGCTTGCAGCTGAAAACATGGTGTTGTCCTATTACTATGCATATGGCCTTCCTGCGGTTGTTATTCGTCCATTTAATACGTATGGCCCATATCAGAAAACAGGAGGAGAGGGTGGAGTAGTTGCCATTTTCCTCAAAAACAAATTAGCTGGCAAAACATTGCAGATTTACGGAGATGGCAATCAAACAAGAGATCTTCTGTATGTGGAAGACTGTGCCCGGTTTGTTGTCGAGTCCGGATATTCCGAGCATGTTGATGGGGAAATCGTCAATGCAGGCCTTGGAGAAGATGTCAGTATCAATGAGTTGGCGGAATTAATCGTGGAGGATGAAGAACGGATTGAACATATTCCGCATATCCATCCACAGAGTGAGATACCGAAGTTGTTATGCGATTACAGCAAGGCGAAAGAACTGCTTGACTGGGAGCCGGAATATACTTTGGATGAGGGTATCAGCAAGACCGAAGAATGGATTAAAACAGCAAAAATTTAAAGGATGAGAGTATGGATAACAAAGAGAGTCTTGCTTTACATGGTGGAAAGCCGGTACGATCTTCCTATCTGCCCTATGGGAGGCAATCAATAGATGAGGAGGATATCAAAGCCGTAGTCGATGTGCTGAAAGGCGATTACATTACGACAGGGCCAACAATCGAGGCTTTTGAGAGTGCCATTGCCAATTTTACCGGTTCGAAACATGCGGTGGCTTTTTCAAGCGGAACGGCAGCATTGCATGCCGCCTGCTATGCTGCCGGCATTACAGAAAGCGATGAAGTGATTACTACCCCAATGACTTTTGCTGCTACTTCCAACAGTATTCTTTACATGGGCGGGACTCCGGTATTCGCCGACATAGATCCTCACACTTACAACATCTCTCCTCAAGCTATCGAACAGCTTATCAACGAAAAGACAAAAGCGATTATCCCGGTTGATTTCACAGGCAACCCGGCCGATTATGATGAAATAAAGGCATTGGCCGATAAGCACGGATTAGTGGTAATTGATGACGCCGCACATGCTTTAGGTGCTGTTTACAAAGGGAAAAATATCGGATCGGTTGCAGACATGACAATGTTCAGCTTCCATCCAGTCAAACACATCACGACCGGGGAAGGCGGAATGATTACCACTAACAATGATGACTATTACGAAAAATTAATTACTTTCCGAAGCCATGGAATAACAAGAAATCAGGAAAAATTGCTACATCTAAAAGAGCCCTGGTATTACGAGATGCAGGAGCTGGGTTTTAATTATCGTATGACCGATATCCAGGCAGCCTTGGGTGTGAGCCAGTCCAAAAAGATTAAGGCTTTTGTATCAAAGCGGAGAGAATATGCACGAAAATACAACGAGACATTTAGTAAATCCGAGCACATTCTCATTCCTGCACACAAGCAGCACAGTGAATCAAGCTGGCATCTATATATCATAAGACTCGACTATAAGAAGTTGAAGGCCGACCGCAACGAAATTTTCAAGGCGCTGCAAAAAGAAAACATCGGCGTAAATGTTCATTATATTCCGGTTTACTTCCATCCATTTTATGAGCAGCTTGGTTTTAAAAAAGGATTGTGTCCTCAAGCGGAAAAGGTATATAAGGAAATTATCACTTTGCCGTTGTTCCCGAAAATGTCGGAGCAGGATATCGATGATGTCATTGCCGGGGTGGAAAAAGTGATTTCCTATTATTCGGTCTGATGGAGGTGGTTAAATGAAAGTGGCAGCAATCATTCAGGCCCGGATGGGATCGACAAGGCTTCCGGGAAAAGTTCTTAAACAAGTGCTTGGAAAGGCTCTGTTAACCTACGAAATAGAACGTGTACAGAGAGCACGGGATATTGACCAACTGTTGGTTGCTACCACAAAGGAATCTGCCGATGATGCAATTGTCTCCTTGTGCAAGTCAATCAATGTCCCTTGTTTTAGGGGATCTGAAGCTGATGTATTAGAAAGATACTACCTCGCAGCTGTTCGAGAGAAAGCGGATGTGATTGTCCGTCTGACTGCGGACTGCCCGCTTATTGATCCGGCCCAAATTGACAAAGTGACTGAAACGTTTTTTCACCATGATTATCCGCTCCAATATGTCTCTAACACCTTAAACCGTACATTGCCGAGAGGGATGGACACGGAAGTGTTTTCGCTGCAAGCACTGACAGAAGCTTATCAGAATGCTTCATTACAATCAGAACGGGAACATGTCACAAGATATATGGTCAGCCACCCGGAGATATTTCATCTCCGAAATGTTTCAAACTCCATCAACTATAGTAAGCACCGCTGGACAGTTGACACCGCGGAAGACTTCAAATTGGTAAGGAAAATAATCGAAAATCTATATCCCGCAAAACCGCATTTTACAATGGAAGATATCATCCAACTGCTTGAACAGAAGCCGGAATGGAAAGCAATCAATGCCCACGTCGAACAGAAAAAAGACTGAAAGCGTGAGAATATGAACATTTTGATACGGACGGATGCTTCCCGGGATATTGGAACTGGCCATGTGATGAGGTGCATCGTCCTGGCGAAAGAGTTACGGCAGAAGAATGCCGAAGTTACTTTTATTTGCCGAGAATTACCTGGAAACATGTTGGAATATATAAAAGATAACGGATTTGGGCTTATCCCTTTACCGGCCACTTCCAGGAGCGATGATAATTTACGCTGGCATAAGCAACACTGGAAGGTAGACGCTGTCCAAACAAGAAAGGTGCTAAAAGGGAAAAAGGATGTTGACTGGCTGGTTGTTGATCACTATGGTTTGGATTTCAAATGGGAACAATCGATAAGGTCGCTAGCGAAAAAAATAATGGTGATTGATGATCTTGCAGACCGTAACCATGATTGTGATCTTCTGTTGGATCAGAATCTTTATAAGGACATGGAAACACGCTATCAAACATTAATTCCTAAGACAGCTACTGCATTGTTAGGACCGAAATACCTTTTGTTAAGAGAGGAATTCCGGAATTTGCCTGTGAAAGAAAGGACGGGAATGGTGGAGAAGGTGTTGATTTCCTTTGGGGGGAGTGATCCAACCAATGAAACAATGAAAGCTCTAAAAGCAGTCCTGCTCCTCAAGAGGCCCGAACTTGCCATCGATGTAGTGATAGGCTATTCCAATAAAAATCAACGGTCAATCAGCAGGTTATGCGATGACCTCCCGAATGTACATCTTCATTTCCAAATCGATTATTTGGCAAGTCTTATGGCCGCAGCGGATCTGGCGGTTGGAGCAGGCGGTACGACCACTTGGGAAAGGTGCCTTCTTGGATTGCCTGCTGTCACAATTGAAACAGCTCCGAACCAGACAGGAATTCTTTCCTATTTATCGGAATTAGGGGCCATTCAGCATCTGGGCAAAAGCGGAGAAGTAGATGCGGAAAAAGTGGCTGATCAACTGGAATTCATTATTGCGCGTCCTGCCATGGTAAAAAAAATGAGCGATAATTCCATAAAGTTGATGAATGGTTTTGCGTTTGGTTCTGTAGCAGAAGAACTAGTGAAGGGTGAAGCCTAATGGTAAAGATGGAAGACTTTCATTTAAAACCGATCACCTTCGAAGATTTAAAAACGGTACTCAACTGGCGTAATTCCGAGCGGATTAAGCAGTGGATGTACACCGACCATTACATTACTTGGGAAGAGCATTGCAAATGGTTCGAAAAAGTAACCGATGATGATTGTTCCTTGGTATTTGTTTTTTCGCTAAATATACAGCGCCTTGGCGTGGTCAGCTTCAGAAATATCGACAAGGAAAAAGGAACATGTGAGTGGGGTTTTTATATAGGGGAAAAGTCCGCTCCAAAAGGTGCAGGTACAATAATGGCGATGTTGGCGCTTGATAAAATCTTTGATGAGACTGGTATTGAAAAGGTCTGTGCGGAAGTGATTGAAACGAACAAGGCAAGTTACCGTTATCATGTTAAATTAGGGTTTGAAACAACAGGGAGAGTCACCGGCCGGGTTCATAAAGACGGAAAAAAAATCGACGTCATCCAAATGGAGTTATCAGCAGATAAATGGCCCGTACACAGGGCGAAACTGTCAAACATGTTTGGAGGTGAAACAAGTTGAAAGAGATCAAACTAGGGGAACGGGGAATTGGCACCGGCCATCCACCTTTTATTATCGCGGAAATGTCCGGCAATCATAATCAATCACTAGAGCGGGCGCTGGAAATCGTGGAAGCGGCGGCAAAGTCAGGGGCCCATGCTTTGAAAATCCAGACATACACTGCGGATACCATGACATTAAATGAAACGTCAGACGATTTCATGATCCGTGATTTCGAGAGTATTTGGAAGAACAAATCCCTGTTCGATCTATATCAAGAGGCCCACACTCCGTGGGAATGGCACCAGCCAATTTTTGACCGCTGTAAAGAATTGGGAATGGTCGGTTTCAGCACCCCGTTTGATGGAACTGCTGTGGAATTTTTGGAATCCCTCCATGTACCATGCTATAAAATTGCTTCCTTTGAATGTACGGATTTACCATTGATTCGTAAAGTAGCAGAAACAAAAAAGCCAATGATCATTTCAACCGGCATGTGCTCTGTTTCGGAAATAGAAGAAACCGTCGAAACGGCCAGAGATGCAGGCTGTAAAGACTTAATTCTGTTAAAGTGTACCAGTACATACCCTGCCTCCCCGGAGAACACCAATATATTGACGATTCCTCATATGAAGACAATGTTCAACTGTGAAGTCGGTCTCTCAGACCATACAATAGGGAGCGGGGTGGCTGTTGCCAGTGTTGCCTTAGGAGCCCCGATTATTGAAAAACACCTCACCCTGTCACGGGCAGACGGCGGAGTGGATGCGGACTTTTCAGCCGAACCTGAGGAACTGAAGACGCTCGTTCTGGAAACCAGACGGGCATGGCAATCGCTTGGAACCGTTCGTTATGGTTACACGAAAGCGGAAGAGGCATCAAAAAAATACCGGCGTTCCTTGTATATAGTGAAAGACATGAAGAAGGGAGAAACTCTTTCCAAAGAAAATGTCAGAATCATCCGCCCAGGCCTTGGGTTACCTCCAAAATACTATGATATCCTGCTTGGCAAAAGTGTCAGCAAGGATATCAAAAAAGGAACACCGGTGACATGGGATATTGTTTAGAGGACAAGTGGCGCAAACCGTCAGGAGCGGGTGCGCCTTTTTCATGCCTTAAATTAACTTACTGATAATTTCAGCTGCACCAAGTGGTTCTAGCTGCTGATGATACGCAGAAAGAGATGACCGGTGGTTGTTCCATTTTGAATTGTTTTCATAAAAAGCCAACAGTACTTCATCTAGAGGAGATGTCATCCTTCTCCAGTTATCGAGTAGGAAGATAAGTCCCAATGTTTGCAGTTGCTCTAAATTGATCATTTCCTGGCCTGGTAAAGCGTCATAAATAAAAATAGGCTTGTGTTTGACCAGACATTCACTGATCGTGACACCGCCGGGCTTTGTTAAAATACCGTCTGCCATATCATATAAATCGTTCATTTCTTTCCTGCTTTCTATGTATGGGAGCGGGATAAGAAAAGGATTGTTCCTGTTTTTAATGGACTGGAACAAGGCTTTGTTTTTTCCGCAAAGTACGTAATAGGTTATTTTTCCCCCTGGGGACAAACGGCCGATCAGTTCTGTAATAGCCCCGACACCCAAACTGCCTCCAGTGACCAGAATAGACAAAAGGGATTTGTCCTGTTTTCTTTCCCAATCTTGTATAACTTGTATGTCCTGGTGCACTGGTATACCAGTGCAATAGATTTGGTGTTCTTTCACCCCTTTTTGCAGGAGCAAGTTTTTCATGCCAAGCGATGAAACGAAGTGATAGTCAATATGACTGATTCCCCAAAACCGATGGATAAAATAATCGGTATAGACATTGATAACCGGGATGGACAATTGGTCCCTCGTTTTCAATTGACTCAGCATGTAGGACGGCAGCGCATGGGTGCAGATGATGCAGTCTGGCTGTATTTCTTCCACGAGCTTCTTCATGTGCGTTAAAAATAATAGTTCATAGAAACGGAACTTTCCCGGAAGAGCGGCTTTCTTATAGACACTGCCTCGGTAAAGCCAATTGTAAGAAGCCGGGAAATACCTGATCCAATTCAAATAGATTCCAGATACAAGAGCTTCCGTCCTGCCATAGCTGTATGATAGTATCTCCAACTTTTTACAATGGAGGTGTGGAAGCTGATTTTTTAACCCTGTCATAAGGGAGTCCGCCACCTGATGATGTCCGGAGGGCATCTGTAAAAATGGCAGGAACAAAACAGTCTTAGATTGATTCATTGTACACCTCTTCAAGCATAAATCATGAACAAGTCCACCATTGGAATCCCTGGCATGAATTACCGTAACAATCGGATAGCTTATCCTGTATAATCAGTAATCGGGGAGTGATGGAAATGAATATCTTATTCTACTCTGCATTATTTATTCTTTTACTATATTGTGTAACAAAAGCCTATAAAAACACGCAAAAAGTTTCTGTAAAAAGAATCCAAGTCGGTGATAATAAGAGCAACCCAGGTTCAGTCCTTCATATTTTGCATTTATCCGATTTGCATCTGGAGAATATATCTATTTCACCTGATGAACTGTATGAGAAAGTGAAAGATGAACCGATTGATTTGATTGCTTTGACAGGAGACTTTCTCGACCGTAAGCGCACGATACCCAAACTAATTCCTTATCTGAAAATCCTTCAAAAATTAAACGCCACACATGGAATATATGCCGTTTTAGGCAACCACGATTATGTTTTACGTCATAAAGACTTGGATGCATTGATAAATACACTGCAGCAGTATGACTGCACAGTGATGCGAAATGAAAGCTGTACAGTAGATGTAAGAGGGAAACAGCTTAATATTATCGGAATCGATGATTTCAGTACAAAAAGAAGCGATTTACCGTCCTCTTACAAGGGACTGAGGGGCGGTATCAATTTAGTGCTCACCCATGACCCGAACCTCGTTCTTCACATGAAAGATTATTCGTTCGACTATCTCCTCTCCGGACATTTTCACGGTGGGCAGATCTGTTATCCAAAGCCATATCATTTGGTCAAGATGGGCAAATTAGTGAAAATGAATATGATCAAGGGACTTCATTCGCGAGATGGTAAACCATTCTATATCAGTGAGGGGCTTGGCCAGACCGGCGTCAACATCCGGATCGGCAGCCGCCCGGAAATTAGTCTGCACGCATTTTCTCTTCCGGAGGAGAAAGCAGAAGCGTGGAAGGCTGCCAACTAAGATAAAGAAAGCTGTTAATCGAATTTAACAGCTTTCTTTGTTGTACATAATGGACAATTTTTCTTTAGACATAAATAAGTAGCTTGGGGAGGAAGATTTGGATGAATGACTATGGGAAAGAAGGTTGATCATTAGGCAACTGATCCGTTTGAACCTCCGGTAGAGCGGATGGGAAATGCCGATCACATCGAATCCAAGCCGCTGACAGCCTCTGTTCAGCATGGAAATGCCGATAATGCCTTTGATTTCACTGTTTTTTTTATGATTATTAATGTAGTTCTCCAAAATAGGCAGTGACTGTTTTACATATTGAAAAATGATTCTGCCTCTGGTTACTTCACTTTTGATGTCTTTTATTTCGCTTAAAAGTCGGATATTGTGTAAGTGGATTTTTATTAACAGGTCATTTTTATTAATTGTAGTGCCATCAGAAAGGGTTACGTTCCGGCCTTTATATTTTGTAATTCTCACCCGGAAAATATTTTCCGGCAGTTCTTCATCGGAAGGGTATGTGAGACGGGAGAGCTTAAAGTAGACAGGATCCAATGCCTTCCAGACCGGGATCAGGTATGTTTTCATTTCCTCTGAAATCCACTTATATCCACCTGATAAACAAGCTCCAGACTTTGGTTCGAATTCAGCAAACAAATGCACTCCCTTAACTGGTAATAGGCGTATTATTGCTTGAATAAAGGCAAATATACATACTGTCCAGCCTGAATTTTTTGCCGGTTCCATCCTGATTATTCCTTGCATGGTTCTGTCCGAACAGGAGAAATTAAAGAGGAACCAAGATCAAGGGGGTGAATCGTTGTGGCTAAACGAAACAACAATATGTGGATCCCTTTAGTAGCGTCTGTAGGAATAGGAGCAGCTGCTTATTACAGCATGACTAAGGGTCAGGGCATGGGAAAAACAATCCAGCAGTCGATGCCTATGATGGCCGGTCTTACCGGACAAGACGAAGCGGGAGCACCAAAACCGCAAAATCTCTTTTAAGAGAAAGTCACCTCAAGGTTCAGATACAAAAAAAACAAGGGGGTTCCTCCTTGTTTTTTTAGCTTTTATTTATATAGAATCGCTTTATTAGTCAAAGTCATCGAAGTCATTATAGCCACCTGGGAACTGCTGTCCAAAAGGAAGGCCTTGCTGTCCGGATCCGTAGCCCATCTGTCCATAAGGATTCATCATTCCAAAAGGTTCTCCGGATTGGCCATACTGACCATAGGATCCGCCGGGTTGGCCAAATTGACCCATTGGTCCATAGAATCCTCCAGGCTGTCCGAACATGCCCATATTTCCATAATGGCCATCAAATTGACCATACTGTCCCATGCCTCCATATGGTCCCCCATAACCGGGGCCGAATGACGGAAAACCGGAACCGCCAGGATATGGCTGATTGTAACCGTAGGGCTGGCTGCCGTATCCAGGTAGTTGCTGCATGTGCCTCATTGCTTCTTTCTTTTTACCAAACAAAAAATCACCCTCTTTTTCAAGATAAGATATCTTATTGTGCTGGTGCCCGGGAAGAGCTTATCCCATTGGAAATTGGGCAGTTGGTTCACTTGTTCTGAAAATTTAAAATTTACAAGTATTTATAACGGCACTGCTTGGACTGTACCTACAGAGATGTAGTATAGTTATAGGTGGAGGATGACTTCCTTCATAGAATATAAAAACGACAAATATAGGTAAATGAACTTATAAATTTGGAAGGAGTATGTATTTTTATGACGCAGCAAACCTTTTTGTACAACTCCAAGATTAATAAAGTATTGAAAAATATCCGCAAAGTAATGGTTGGTAAAGATGAACCGGCCACATTGAGCCTGGTCGCTCTGCTGGCAGAAGGGCATGTCCTCTTGGAGGATGTTCCGGGAGTGGGAAAGACGATGCTTGTCAGAACACTAGCTAAATCACTAGATTGCGAATTTAAGAGAATCCAGTTCACACCTGACTTGTTGCCATCGGATGTTACTGGGGTATCTATATACAATCCTAAAGAAATGGCTTTTGAGTTCAGGGGAGGTCCGATACTGGGAAATATTGTCCTGGCAGATGAGATAAACAGAACTTCTCCCAAAACACAGTCATCACTGCTGGAAGGAATGGAAGAGAAAAGCGTAACGGTCGATGGGAAGACTATTGAATTGGAACGGCCTTTCTTCGTCATGGCGACGCAAAACCCGATAGAGTATGAAGGTACATACCCATTGCCAGAGGCACAGCTTGACCGTTTCCTGCTTAAGTTGAAAATGGGTTATCCTAGCGTAAATGAAGAATTGGAAATGCTTGATAAGACTTCTGGAATACATCCAATCCAGGAAGTCCAGGCTGTCATGGATAAGACCGAATTATTGGAAATTCAGGGACTGGTCAAGGAAGTGTTTGTCGACAGAACAGTACAAAGGTACATCATCGACTTAGTAACAGCCACCAGAAACCATGCATCCGTCTATCTCGGAGTCAGTCCAAGAGGATCCATTGCTTTAATGAAAGCAGCTAAAGCATACGCATTCATTTGTGACCGGGACTATGTGCTGCCTGACGATGTAAAGTACCTGGCTCCGTTTGTTCTGTCGCATCGACTTATCCTGACTTCAGAGTCGAAATTCGAAGGAAGGACTTCGGAAATGATTATCCATGAGTTGTTGGAAGGCGTCTCGATTCCGGTGCGGAAGGAATATAGTAGATGAGGTTGTCTCTATCCTTGGCAGCGAAGTTTCTGTCCGTGATTGTCTTGTTTGGTGTGTTCTACTCCTACGCCATGTTCCAAGGCGGATTTGTCAGCTGGTTTTTATTTTACAGTTTTTTGCCAATAATCCTCTACCTGTTTCTATTGTTGCTCTATCCCATTTCCAATTGGACTGTTTCCCGTAAGCTTTCAAAACATATCGTTCGTGCTTCTGAAAACGTGGAAGCGGAAATTCATCTGTACAGAAAGATTCCTTTCCCGCTTTATTATTGTGTGGTGGAGGAATTTTTTCCTGAAAGTCTGCAAAAAAAAGATACGAACCGTATGAAGTACCGTCATATGGATAAAGCGGATCTGCTTGAAGAAAAAAGAGTGGTCAAAGCGATCTTTTTCCCGTGGTTCAGACGGCACCTTACTGTTAGTTATACATTGGACAATGTTCCCCGCGGTGAACATCATTTGAAAGCCTTCCGGATCAAGACAGGTGATTTTTTTGGATTTGTGAAAAAAGAACATATTTATTTGACGGATAGCTATATGCTCGTCTACCCATATCAGCGTGACATTTCATTCAGGCAAAATGTTACCAGTTTTGATGAAGGTACCACTGCTTCTTATACAATAAATGCAAGAAACACTAACGTCGTAACAGGTGTGCGGGAATACATGCCGGGTGACAGGTTTTCCTGGATCGACTGGAAAAACACCGCAAAGAAAAACACCGTCATGACGAAAGAGTTTGAACAAGAGAAGAGCACCAGTATCCTGGTTGTCCTGGATGCTTGTCAAACCACTGGATTGAACGAGGTTGCTTTTGAAGGAAGTATCGAGGTGACCGGTTCCTTGCTCAAATATATAAAAAACAATTCATCACAAGTTTCTTTCCTGGCACTTGGAGAGGAAAAAATCTTTGTGCCGTTTGACCAAAGCCCTGAAAAGCTGGAAACAGCCTCGAACTACCTGGCTAGAATCCAGCCGGGAGGAACTGCTTCGTTTTCCCAGCAGATGAGCGGAGAACTTAGGAAAATCCCGAACGGATTGGTTACATTTCTGGTTACAACTCATTTAGAGTGGTCTGCCATTTCCTCGGTGGAAGACTTGAAAAAGAAAAGCCGAAAAATCATTCTGTTTTTGATAAAACCTACTTCTCAAGTAACGGAAGAAGATACGCGTATTATCCATCACTTGTCCTCCAGTGGCATTTCGGTGAACGTGTTGACGGAAGAACAATTAACCCAGCAAAAATTCGAGGTGAGCACATAATGGATGGTTTTATTCGCCATTATCAGCCGTTACTCTATCAAACTGTCATCTATCTATGCGGTTTTCTATTGCTTTGGGAGTGGCTGCGGCCTTTGGATACAGTGACCGAGACAGGCAGCTTGTCAGTTTTCGTGATATATACCGCTTTTTGTTTCCTTATTTCCATGTTGAGGATCAAATGGTGGCTGTCTACTCCCCTCAAATTGATCGGCCTCTTGTTTGTGCTTGATGGCTTGTTCATATCGGAGCAAATGTTCAGTAAAGCGTGGTTCTACCTCGTATATCTGCACATGCAATTTAATATAGAGATGATGGCAAACCAGCAATGGATTCAAATAACACCATTGTTTCGCAGTTTGTTGTTTTTATTATTACTTTGGCTGATGAGTTACTTGCTTTATTACTGGTTTGTTGTGGCAAAGCGGGTCTTTTTCTTTATCCTGCTGACTTTTATCTATTTAACGGTCTTGGATACCTTTACCACTTATCGTGCCGACACGGCAATTGTCCGTACTTTTGCCATATCGCTAATTGCTCTTGGCATAAACAACTTTTACAAAGAATTAGGCAAAGAAGCCATGCCGCTCATTGGGGCAAAAAAGATGTCTGCATGGATCCTGCCGCTGATTGCTGTAGTGTTCTTTTCCAGTATAGTCGGTTATGCCGCACCAAAGCTTGATCCGCAGTGGCCTGATCCGGTTCCCTATCTAACCAGTACCTCGGACAGCGCCGGGTTCAATGAAGGAGGCGGCAACGGAGTACAGAAGGTAGGATACGGAGAGGATGATACCCGTCTGGGGGGTTCCTTTATTCAGGATAATGCCACGGTGTTTTACGCAGAAGTGCAAGAATCTCACTACTGGAGAATCGAGTCAAAGGATGTTTATACAGGTAAAGGGTGGGAACGTTCTGCTGAACCGGAGTATGAACAAACTGGTGTCAGGTCGATAGATTCGACTGTGTTTGACAAATCTGCAGTGGAGACAGAAAGAAGGGAGGGAAGCGTATCGTTTGAACGGAATGCGTTCTTTTCCAAATTAGTATATCCGTATGGTTTGGATTCTGTAGCTGGTGCTGATGATGTTAACTATCTTCTAGACCGGACTTCGGGCGCGATTGCCGTGGAGGGTCCTGAACGGCAGGCGGGAGAAGAATATCAGGTCAGCTATGACAGTCCTTCTTTTTCCATTGATGTACTTGAAGAAGCCGGAGGTGATGACCCGCAGAACATTAAGGACATGTACTTGCAGCTTCCTGACGGATTGCCGCGGAGGGTTGGAAATCTTGCCAATCAAATAGTGTCGGAAGAAGAAACCCGATATGGAAAAGTAAAAGCCGTTGAGCAATATTTCGGCCAAAATGGTTTTGCATACAGGACAACAGATGTTGCTGTCCCTAATTCGAATCAGGATTATGTCGATCAGTTTCTGTTCGAAACAAAAGTAGGATACTGCGATAACTACTCTACATCGATGGTAGTCCTGCTGCGGAGCCTCGATATCCCGGCACGCTGGGTGAAAGGATTCACCGGTGGAGAACCGATGCAAAGACAAGGCGATACGCCCGAAAACCTCGATAGATTTGAGGTAACGAATTCAAACGCACACTCCTGGGTGGAAGCCTACTTTCCTGGAATCGGATGGGTTCCGTTTGAACCGACACAGGGGTTCAGCAACCCGATCGACTTCTATGAGGACCGGGAAGAAAACGAGTCTGTAGCTGCTTCGAGTCCGGAAGAACAAGAGGAAGAAGAACTTCCTGCAAACCATCAGGAAATTGGTGGAGAGGAAGAGGAAAGCTCGACAGTCAATTCTGCCGGCAGTGAGGCATCGGTAAGTTGGACATGGCTCATATGGATCGGCGGTGTTCTGGTTCTTGGTATAACGTTGTATTACACCAGATACCGCTGGATGACTTATATTCTGTTAAACAAATACAAGAAAAGAAATGATGCCAAGACATATCAGGATGCCTACCATTATTTATTGAAAATACTGAGCCATAAAGGGATTGTCCGGAAGGAAGGACAAACCCTAAGGGAGTATGCAAGGGATGTAGACCATGCATTTCAGTCCACAGAAATGTCCCGGCTTACACAGCATTATGAGCGGCTTATTTACCGAAATGATCAAGATCAGTCGCAATGGAATAAAGTGACTGAATTGTGGGAAAATTTAATCAAACAGGCATTGTCTTGACCTGTTGTATACCCACTGATAGAATAGTAACGATTCTGCAAGAGTTTTGTTTAGACTCTTTCATTCTGCATCAAACTAATTATCATAGATTCTTCATATATCCTCGATAATATGGTTCGAGAGTCTCTACCAGGACACCGATAATGTCTTGACTATGAAGGTGGAAATTTCTTGTGCCGTATGCGCATAGTTAACAGAATTCTGCCTTCCTATAGTTGGAGGGCAGAATTTTTTTATACAATAGAGTACGCAGAGTAATTATATTATTACTGCTAAAACTCTATATTGCATGCATTTTATCGATGCAGAACAGATTAAGTAATATATGATGTAAAGGAGATGGACGGGTTGGAAAACAATGAGATGATTTTAGTGCTGGATTTCGGCAGCCAATATAATCAGTTGATCACCAGAAGAATAAGAGAATTCGGTGTTTACAGTGAACTGCATTCCCATAAGTTGACGGCTGATACGATCAGGAAAATGAATCCGAAAGGCATCATCCTTTCAGGTGGACCGCACAGTGTTTATGATGAAAACAGTTTTAGGTGCGATCAGGGGATATTTGATTTAGGAATCCCTGTTCTTGGGATTTGTTATGGCATGCAGCTGATGACGAAGCATTTTGGCGGGGATGTCAGAAGAGCGAAAGAACGGGAATACGGAAAAGCTGATATCAAGTTGTCCAATCCGTCTCTTTTATTTGAAGATACTCCAGAAACACAGACAGTTTGGATGAGTCATAGTGACAAAATATTCGAACCGCCTCAAGGTTTCAGAATCGATGCAACAAGTACCTCCACTCCAGTTGCCGCGATGAGTGATGTGGACAACGATTTGTATGGAGTTCAATTCCATCCCGAGGTTAGAAATACAGAATACGGAAATCATTTGCTCAAGCAATTTGTATTCGGTGCATGCAAATGTGAGGGAGACTGGACGATGGAAAATTTTGTCCAGCAGGAAGTGGAAAAAATCCAAGCAAAAGTCGGCGACAGGAAAGTATTATGCGCACTTAGCGGCGGGGTCGATTCTTCTGTTGTTGCCGCTTTGATCCATAAAGCAATTGGCGACCAATTGACTTGTATTTTTGTCGATCATGGCCTGTTAAGAAAAAATGAAGGCGATATGGTGATGGAGACGTTCCGCGATGGATTCCATATGAACATCATCCGTGTCGATGCGGAAGAAAGGTTCATGAGCAAACTTAGAGGTGTTTCCGACCCTGAGCAAAAGCGGAAAATAATCGGCAACGAGTTCATCTACGTATTTGATGACGAAGCTGAAAAATTGAAAGACATCGACTTTCTTGCACAAGGAACTTTATACACAGATATAGTAGAGAGCGGTACTGAGACAGCACAGACAATTAAGTCCCACCACAACGTTGGGGGACTTCCTGAGAATATGCAATTTGAATTGCTGGAACCCCTCAACACCTTGTTTAAAGATGAAGTAAGAGCGCTTGGTTTGGAGTTGGGTGTGCCAGAAGAAGTTGTATGGAGACAGCCATTCCCGGGACCTGGTCTTGGTATCAGAGTTCTCGGTGAAGTAACCGAGCAAAAGGTGGAAATTGTCCGTGAATCCGATGCAATCTTGCGTGAAGAAATAAAGAATGCTGGTCTGGAGAAGGATATCTGGCAATATTTCACTGTTCTTCCGGACATCCGCAGTGTGGGAGTAATGGGTGACGTGCGCACTTATGACTATACAATTGGCATCCGTGCTGTGACATCTATTGACGGCATGACGTCAGACTGGGCAAGGATCCCTTGGGATGTTTTGGAAAAAATCTCGACTAGAATCGTTAACGAAGTAGAACATATAAACCGTGTGGTATATGATGTGACAAGCAAGCCGCCAGCAACAATTGAATGGGAATAGGTGGAAACTTAACGAACGTTAGATGTTCTTACAAACAAAATGTTCGGAAAAAGGGTTGACGAGTGTATAGGTAATAAGTAATATATTATATGTAATCATTAATATATAAACAAAACACCGTCGTATAATTTTGGGGATAAGGCCCATGAGTTTCTACCGGACTACCGTAAATGGTCTGACTACGCTGGTGAATTGCCGTGGAAGGTATCTTCCTTTGTGGCAGTTCCCGGTGGAGTTTTTCTGGTGACACTCCTGGCTTAAGCCAGGAGTGTTTTTTTATGGCTTATCGGTATTTATTCTCAAATTAAACAAAACCTTATAAAAAACGACGGAAATGGGGGAGAAAAGTCATGAAAAAATATTTCCGGTTTGAAGAACTAGGGACCAACTTCCGGACAGAATTCATTGCCGGCCTGACTACGTTTCTGGCAATGGCCTATATATTATTTGTCAATCCGGCGACATTGGCGCTTGTCGGTGTAGAGGAACTTCCGGAGGGAGTAACCAGAATCGACCAGGGAGCCGTGTTCACAGCGACTGCTTTAGCAGCGGCTGTCGGTAGTTTGATCATGGGGGTCCTTGCTAAATATCCAATCGCCCTTGCACCTGGTATGGGGTTGAACGCGTTTTTTGCTTACACGGTTGTCCTTGGTTATGGTATTCCTTGGGAAACAGCATTAGCTGGGGTGTTGGCATCTGGACTGATTTTTATCGTGTTGACACTTACCGGTCTTCGGGAGAAAATCATCAATGCTATTCCCGGTAACTTGAAAATGGCAGTCGGAGCAGGTATCGGTTTGTTCATTGCTTTTATCGGTTTTCAAAACTCCGGAATTGTGGTCGGAAACCCGGACACAGTAGTTGCATTAGGAGATTTGACCAATGCAAACACCTTGTTGGCCATATTCGGAGTTGTTGTGACGGTTGTACTGCTTGCTTCCAATGTTAAAGGCGGCGTATTCTATGGCATGATCATTACAGCGATTGCCGGAATGGTAGTAGGGCTGATTGCACCTCCTACGGGCATCGATGATGTCGTCGGTCCGGTACCAAGCCTTGCGCCGACATTCGGTCAGGCATTTGCGCACTTTGGTGATATTTTTACTATTCAGATGCTTGTCGTCATTTTGACTTTCCTATTCGTCGATTTCTTTGATACTGCCGGTACGATTGTGGCTGTCGCTACCAAGGCGGGCTTTATGAAAGACAACAAACTACCACGTGCAGGTAAAGCATTGTTCTCAGACTCTGCTGCCACAGTTGTTGGTGCTGCATTAGGGACATCGACCACCACTTCTTATGTAGAATCAACTACTGGTGTGAGTGCCGGCGGGAGAACAGGTTTTGCTTCTGTTGTAACAGCTGGATTCTTCCTTCTGGCCCTGCTGTTCTCTCCGTTATTGGGTATCATAACGGCTGAAGTAACAGCTCCAGCCTTGATCATTGTTGGTGTGCTGATGTGTACAACATTACGTGATATTGAATGGGATAAGTTCGAAATCGCGGTTCCTGCTTTCTTTACTGTCATTGCCATGCCGCTTACTTACAGTATCGCAACTGGAATTGCCATCGGCTTTGTATTCTACCCGATTACGATGCTAATCAAGGGAAGGGCAAAAGAAATACACCCGATCATGTACTTCCTGTTCATCATCTTCATTCTATATTTTGTTTTCTTAAGTTAGTAAAAAACAGTTTTTTGATAAATGGGTGGGGCTGTGAAAAAACACGCCCCACCCAATTATTGCTTATAAACAATTACCATAAACTGTGACATAACTTCAGTGGGGCTTCCTTCCATTCTTTTCAGGTTGAGTGGTAGTCCGGCGCTACGGAAAAATACTCCCTTTCCGGGGGCAGCACCTCAGCCTCCTCTTGAGCAAAAAGCGCTCACTGCGGGGTCTTCGGAAGCTGCTCTTCCCCCAGGACTTTGAAAAGACATCCATGCATTTACACCGCACGCAGAAAATCGAACTTTATTTTCAAGGAGTGTCGCATTTTTCCTCCGCTCAAGATAGATTTACTGATCAAGTGAGAAGTGGTCCTTCAATATATCTAACATGGGTTATTTTCAGCCAAAAATCCAGGCTCATGGTTTGGTATGTTCTGCATTTTGGTTAGAAAAATCTCTATAACTCCTCAACTGTTATTTCCTCTTACTATTACAGAATGCCATTAAAAGCTGTGGTAAAATGTGAGACTCCAACGGGAAAGGAACAGTCTGAAGACCCCGCAGTTGGCGCTTTTTGCCAGCGAGGAGGCTGAAGCGTTCCCCGTGGAAAGCGAGTATTTTACCACAGCGTTGGGTTAGCACTAAACTAACATCAGAAGGAGTGAAAACTTCAAAAAATAGAATTGTCACTATGTTACAGTTTGCCTCAACTAAGTATTTAATCAACCAAATAATAATGTGATAAAGGCAAGGGGAAAGGGGCTTTGATTTTGTTCAAAGCTCCCTTTTTTTATGGTCAATAATTATCTTCCAAATCCTTTATCGCTATCTTGTTCGTTTTGTTTTCACTTGTTATCAGGCGGTGCAGTCTTATGACAAGCAAGCCGCGCTGGTAAGCTGCTTCGATTTTATCATCCCGTACAGCGTATGGAAGGTCTATTTTACGCTCGAATGACCCTTGGAGAATCTCTTCCTGCAGAAGTTGCGTGCCGGGTTCTGATATTTTAATGTCCCCCTTTATCTCCAAGGTTGACTCAAAGACAAACACCTCTATGTTGTTAAGATCACGAAGACCGGGAATGCTGGCGATGCATATGATTTCTTTATCCTTCTTATAGAGATTGACTTGAGGGAGCTGCGGTTTCAAAATCCCTTCAAATTCATTCCAAAAATTGTCTCCGAAAAAACTATCCATGTTTCTTTTCCAATCGCTCATGTTTTTGAACGGATCCATCTGTTTTTTCCCCCTGTAAATAGTTGTTTTTCCCAACCTAAATGGGATATAGTGTATGCAAGAAATTATTTATGGGTGAATGGCCTGCCATCTCCGTAAAAGAATCAGCAATTTTTTAGGAGGCTGAATCGTGCTGGATAATGCAATCATCATGGTGTCGATTATTTTAATCATCAACATTGTTTATGTAACTTTTTCTACGATAAGAATGATACTGACACTCAAAGGAAGGCGTTATATCGCTGCTTTCGTCAGTATGTTCGAAATAACAATTTATGTTCTCGGACTAGGCTTAGTTCTGGACAATTTGGATCAAATCCAAAATATCATCGCCTATGCACTCGGTTTTGGGATTGGGGTCGTGGTCGGTTCGATTATTGAAGAAAAACTGGCGCTTGGTTATATTACTGTCAATGTCATCTCCTCTGACCCGGAGATTGAGTTCACGAAACAATTGCGGGATAAAGGTTACGGGGTAACCAGCTGGTATGNCAAGATAGATTTACTGATCAAGTGAGAAGTGGTCCTTCAATATATCTAACATGGGTTATTTTCAGCCAAAAATCCAGGCTCATGGTTTGGTATGTTCTGCATTTTGGTTAGAAAAATCTCTATAACTCCTCAACTGTTATTTCCTCTTACTATTACAGAATGCCATTAAAAGCTGTGGTAAAATGTGAGACTCCAACGGGAAAGGAACAGTCTGAAGACCCCGCAGTTGGCGCTTTTTGCCAGCGAGGAGGCTGAAGCGTTCCCCGTGGAAAGCGAGTATTTTACCACAGCGTTGGGTTAGCACTAAACTAACATCAGAAGGAGTGAAAACTTCAAAAAATAGAATTGTCACTATGTTACAGTTTGCCTCAACTAAGTATTTAATCAACCAAATAATAATGTGATAAAGGCAAGGGGAAAGGGGCTTTGATTTTGTTCAAAGCTCCCTTTTTTTATGGTCAATAATTATCTTCCAAATCCTTTATCGCTATCTTGTTCGTTTTGTTTTCACTTGTTATCAGGCGGTGCAGTCTTATGACAAGCAAGCCGCGCTGGTAAGCTGCTTCGATTTTATCATCCCGTACAGCGTATGGAAGGTCTATTTTACGCTCGAATGACCCTTGGAGAATCTCTTCCTGCAGAAGTTGCGTGCCGGGTTCTGATATTTTAATGTCCCCCTTTATCTCCAAGGTTGACTCAAAGACAAACACCTCTATGTTGTTAAGATCACGAAGACCGGGAATGCTGGCGATGCATATGATTTCTTTATCCTTCTTATAGAGATTGACTTGAGGGAGCTGCGGTTTCAAAATCCCTTCAAATTCATTCCAAAAATTGTCTCCGAAAAAACTATCCATGTTTCTTTTCCAATCGCTCATGTTTTTGAACGGATCCATCTGTTTTTTCCCCCTGTAAATAGTTGTTTTTCCCAACCTAAATGGGATATAGTGTATGCAAGAAATTATTTATGGGTGAATGGCCTGCCATCTCCGTAAAAGAATCAGCAATTTTTTAGGAGGCTGAATCGTGCTGGATAATGCAATCATCATGGTGTCGATTATTTTAATCATCAACATTGTTTATGTAACTTTTTCTACGATAAGAATGATACTGACACTCAAAGGAAGGCGTTATATCGCTGCTTTCGTCAGTATGTTCGAAATAACAATTTATGTTCTCGGACTAGGCTTAGTTCTGGACAATTTGGATCAAATCCAAAATATCATCGCCTATGCACTCGGTTTTGGGATTGGGGTCGTGGTCGGTTCGATTATTGAAGAAAAACTGGCGCTTGGTTATATTACTGTCAATGTCATCTCCTCTGACCCGGAGATTGAGTTCACGAAACAATTGCGGGATAAAGGTTACGGGGTAACCAGCTGGTATGCCTATGGAATGGACGGAGACAGACTGTCTATGCAGATCCTGACACCTAGGAAGTATGAATTGAACTTGTACGAAACCATTCGTCTCATTGACCCGAAAGCTTTCATTATTGCTTACGAACCTAAACAAATTTATGGCGGATTCTGGGTGAAACAAGTAAGAAGGAGTCGTATAAAAAGTGGCAAAAAACAAGAACAAAAAGAAAAAGAGACAGCCCAGCTCGACCAATAATTCGAGGAAATTCGAAGTAGGGCCGCAAGAAACGATTGACCAATGTCTCGACAGGATCGAGAGGGAGGGGTTCGTCCCTGTGCGGAGAACAGAAGAACCTGTCTTTCAGGAAGTGGAAGAGAACGGTGAAATAACTTATGAACCTGTAGGCCGGAAGATCGTATTTGATGTGAAACCCTCCAAATCCGAACAATAAAAAAAAGCGACTATCTATTGTTCGAATTTTAATTGACCAAATAAGTAAAGCTTGTTATCATAGAATTGCACTAGGGAATCTGACAATTTAAAATGAACGATAAATAAAATAGGAACCTCATATAATTTCGGGAATATGGCCCGATAGTCTCTACCCGCTACCGTAAATGGCGGACTATGAGGGAGGATGAACTATGGCTTCGTGCTGTGGTTTAATGGATGCATGTCATGCGCCCGGTTTATGCCCATTCATCTTCTCTCTTTATGAGGGAATGGATGGGCGTTTTTAGTTTCCACGGATAATCGGGAAGAGGGGGAATGTTTCAGATGGCAATTGTAGGAGTGATTATGGGGAGCGTTTCTGACTGGGAGACGATGAAATACACATGTGAAATGCTTGATCAGTTGGACATCTCTTATGAAAAGGATGTAATTTCGGCCCACCGTACTCCGGATGATATGTTTGAATATGCCGGTCAAGCCCGTGACAGGGGATTGAAAGTGATAATTGCCGGTGCAGGAGGTGCAGCACATCTTCCTGGGATGGTTGCGGCTAAAACAACCTTACCGGTTATCGGTGTTCCAGTACAGTCGAAAGCGCTAGATGGCATGGACTCCTTGCTTTCCATCGTTCAAATGCCTGGCGGTGTTCCGGTGGCAACGGTGGCTATCGGGAAAGCCGGAGCCAAAAACGCAGGTCTTCTCGCCGCCCAAATCATCGGAGCTTTTGATGAAGAAGTGGCAGAAAGATTGGAATCATTTCAGGAACAACAGAGAAGCAATGTGAAAGAAATGAGGGATCAACTTGCAGAGAAATAGCATTTTACCGGGAAGTACGATTGGAATTTTAGGTGGTGGGCAACTCGGGAGAATGATGGCGACAGCTGCCAAGCATATGGGCTATCGCATCGCAGTTTTAGACCCCACACCTGATTGCCCTGCAGCACAGGTGGCTGACCGCCATATTGAAGCGGCATACGACGACATGGAGGCTGTTAAACAATTGGCGACCTGCAGTGATGTTGTTACTTATGAGTTTGAAAACGTGGATTTAGAAGCTGCGAGATACTTGGAAAAACAAGGATTGCTGCCACAAGGGGCTCATTCTCTTGAAGTCACCCAAGACAGGGAGCAGGAGAAACAAGCGATGGCACAAGATGGCCTCCCAGTACCGGAGTTCGCCATCGTGACAACGGAACAAGAACTCCGGGAGGCTGTCTACCGGATCGGCTATCCGTGTGTGGTCAAAACATGCAGGGGCGGCTACGACGGTAAAGGGCAGATGATGGTTCAGGACGGAGCGGACATCGATGAAGCAGTCGTTTTTTTGGAGAAAGCAAATCGCTGTATTGTGGAACAATTTGTTGCTTTTGAAAAAGAAATATCCATTGTATTCACACGATCGGTTTCTGGTGAGATAACCTTTTTCCCGCTCGCGGAAAATGAACATTCCAATCACATTCTACACCGGACCATCGCTCCGGCGCGAGTAAATGAAAAGGTAAAGGAAAAAGCTGTCTCTGCCGCAGAAACAGTTGCAGAGCGCCTGGATCTTGTAGGGACATTTGCCATTGAGATGTTTGTGAAACAGGATGATATTTATCTTAATGAAATGGCACCTAGGCCGCATAATTCCGGACATTACACTATCGAGGCGTGCAATGTTTCTCAATTTGAGCAGCATATTCGAGCAATCTGCGGACTTCCTTTGATTCCGGTTTTATTCCACGGCTCTGCCGAAATGATAAACCTGCTGGGTGAGGATATCGACGGACTGCTGGAAGACGGTTCGGCATTCGCGAATGCACATGTACATATTTACGGTAAAGATGGCGTGAAACCAAACAGGAAAATGGGGCATATTACCATTGTCGGTGAAAAAGCCGAGGACCTGATCCTCTTACGAGAGAAAAGAGCGGCCATGAGCGGCGGTTCAACAAAATAACATAGGAAACAGACAGATGTATTACAGGAGGTAGCACGATGATAAATCGCTATACAAGAGAAGAAATGGGGTCCATTTGGACTGATGAAAATAGATTCAAAGCATGGCTGGAAGTGGAGATTCTTGCATGTGAAGCATGGAGCGAGCTTGGGGTCATCCCGGAAGAAGATGTGAAAAAACTCCGTGCCAATGCTTCGTTCGATGTGAATCGCATTTACGAAATCGAACAGGAAACAAGGCATGATGTCGTGGCATTCACAAGAGCAGTATCAGAAACCTTGGGAGAAGAGCGGAAATGGGTACACTATGGTCTTACTTCCACGGATGTAGTCGACACAGCTCTTTCTTATTTGTTAAAACAGGCCAATGATATTCTTCGCAAGGACATCGAAAGATTTATCGATATTCTGGCCGACAAGGCTAAAGAACATCAACATACCGTGATGATGGGCAGAACCCACGGCGTTCATGCAGAGCCGACCACCTTCGGCTTGAAGATGGCTCTTTGGTATGAAGAAATGAAGCGCAACTTGGAACGTTTCAATGCGGCTGCCAAAACGATCGAAGCAGGAAAGCTGTCCGGGGCAGTCGGGACGTATGCGAATATCGATCCAAAGGTAGAGCAATATGTTTGTGAAAAACTAGGCCTTACGCCTGCATCTGTTTCCACTCAAACCTTGCAGCGTGACCGCCATGCCCATTATGTATCGACATTATCATTGGTCGCTACGTCTATTGAAAAATTTGCGGTGGAAATCAGAAACCTGCAAAAAACAGAGACAAGAGAAGTAGAAGAATTCTTTGCTAAAGGACAAAAAGGATCATCAGCCATGCCGCACAAACGCAATCCAATCGGTTCGGAGAATATGACAGGGATGGCCAGGGTGCTGCGCGGCCACATGGTGACTGCCTATGAAAATGTTGCTTTATGGCATGAACGGGATATTTCGCATTCTTCTGCAGAACGGATAATCCTGCCAGATGCAACGATCGCGTTGAATTATATGTTGAACCGGTTTGCCAATATCGTGAAAAATTTGACGGTGTTCCCGGAAAACATGAAAGCAAATATCGATAAGACCTATGGGGTTATTTTTTCACAAAGAGTCCTGCTTGCATTGATTGATAAAGGCATGAGCAGAGAAGAAGCATATGACATCGTTCAGCCGAATGCGATGAAAGCATGGGAGCAAGGAATTCATTTCAAAGGATTGATCGAAGCCGAGGGACGGATCACTTCCTTATTGACGCAGGAGCAGATCGACGATTGCTTTGATTATACGTACCACTTGAAGAATGTCGATGGAATCTTCGAACGGATTGGTCTTAACTAATTAAATGGATGGGGTGAGGGACGTGAAGGGCGAACTTCTATACGAGGGAAAAGCGAAACAGGTTTTTCAGGCGGAAAACAATGAGGACTTGCTGGTTCTCTCCTATAAAAATGATGCAACTGCTTTTAACGGCAAGAAGAAAGCCAGCTTTGAAGGCAAAGGGAAATACAACAACTTAATTTCCGGGAAAGTGTTCGAATTTCTGCGGGACAGAGGAATACGAAGCCATTATGAAAAAGGTTTGAATGATACGGAACAGCTGGTACGTAAAACAAGCATCATTCCGGCAGAAGTGGTGGTAAGGAATATAGCTGCAGGAAGTATTACCAGACGCCTTGGTATCAAAGAAAAGACGACCTTCACTCCTCCGCTTGTGGAGCTTTTTTACAAAAAAGACGAACTTGATGATCCGCTGATCAACGATGAGCATGCCCTTTTGTTGACCGATTTGAATCCGGAGGAATTGCAGCAGATCAAATCAATGGCGCTTCAAATAAACAAGGAGTTGCAGACCTTCTTCGAAAAAATCAACTTGGCGATTGCCGATTTTAAATTGGAATTTGGCAGGGATGCAAACGGAGATATCATCCTGTCTGATGAGATTTCACCTGACACTTGCCGGCTATGGGATTTGAAAACTGGTGAAAAAATGGATAAAGATGTATTTCGGGAAGACTTAGGAGATTTAATCACAGTGTACGATAATATTCTTCAACGCTTGGGGGCGGCAATATGAAAAAAGTGAAAATTTACATTACCTTGAAACAAGGAGTACTGGATCCACAAGGAAAAGCCGTACAGGAGTCACTGAATAAGTTGGGATATCCGGATGTCAAGGAAGCCAGAGTAGGCAAGTATATGGAACTGCAGCTGGACGAAAACGCCGATGTCGAAAAACAAGTAGAAGAAATGTGTGCCAAGTTGTTGGCTAATCCGGTTGTCGAGGAATACAAGTACACGATCGAGGAGGGTATCGCCCTGTGAAGTTCGCTGTGATTGTTTTTCCCGGTTCGAATTGCGACAGAGACATGTATTATGCTGTGACAGAATCTCTTCAGGAAGAAGCGGAACTAGTCTGGTATGAGGATGCAAATCTGGAAGACTATGATGCTATTTTACTTCCAGGTGGTTTTTCTTATGGCGATTATTTACGCTCAGGTGCGATTGCCTCCACTTCGCCGATTGTCACAGAAATCAAGCAAAGAGCAGAAGATGGTGTCCCTGTGCTTGGAGTCTGCAACGGTTTTCAAGTGTTGTTGGAAGCAGGCCTGCTCCCCGGAGCCATGTTGAGAAACAAAGAATTGAAGTTTATGTGCCATCAGGAAGAGTTGGTCGTTCGAAACAATCAAACCCAGTTTACGAACGGCTACAGCGATCAGGAGAAAATTGTTCTACCAATCGCACATGGAGAAGGCAATTACTATTGTGACGAAAACGTACTGGCCGAATTAGAAGCAAACAACCAGATTGTATTTACGTATTCCGATAATCCGAATGGTTCTGTAGCGGACATTGCCGGAATTATCAATAAAGAAGGGAATGTCCTCGGCATGATGCCTCACCCTGAGCGTGCGACAGACCAGTTGTTAGGCAGTGCCGATGGCTTGAAGTTGTTCAAATCCGTTTTAAACCACTGGAGGGAAGCATATGTTGCAGGCGCCTGAAATCACCCCGGATCTGATTGAACAAGATAAAATATACAAAGACATGGGGCTGACAGATGAAGAGTACCAGCATATTAAAAAAGTGCTGAAGAGACAGCCGAATTTCACAGAAACAGGAATTTTCTCTGTTATGTGGTCCGAGCACTGCAGTTATAAAACATCCAAGCCCCTCTTGAAAAAGTTCCCGACAAAGGCGCCGCATGTCTTACAAGGACCTGGTGAGGGTGCTGGAATCATCGATATTGGCGAAGGGAAAGCGGCAGTATTCAAAATCGAAAGTCACAACCATCCATCTGCTGTTGAGCCATATCAAGGAGCTGCGACAGGGGTCGGCGGAATTATTCGCGATGTCTTCTCGATGGGCGCCCGCCCTGTTGCACTGCTTAATTCTCTACGGTTCGGCAATTTGACGACAGACCGTGTCAAATATCTTTTCGAAGAAGTTGTCAATGGGATCGCCGGATACGGCAACTGTGTCGGGGTTCCGACCGTTGGCGGGGAAGTGCAATTCGATAATTGTTATGAAGGCAATCCATTGGTGAATGCCATGTGTGTTGGTTTGATCGATCAGAAGGATATTCAAAAAGGGATAGCTGCAGGAATTGGAAATACTGTCCTGTATGCTGGTGCACCGACTGGAAGAGATGGAATCCACGGAGCGACCTTCGCTTCGGAAGATTTGTCGGAAGAATCTGAAAGCAAACGCCCGTCCGTACAGGTCGGCGATCCGTTTATGGAAAAACTGCTCATCGAAGCCTGTCTGGAAGTCATCCACTTTGATTCACTGATCGGGATGCAGGATATGGGAGCGGCCGGCCTGACATCTTCGGCTAGTGAGATGGCGAGTAAGGCGGGTACTGGTATGGAAATGGATTTGGACTTAGTGCCACAGCGTGAACTTGACATGACACCATATGAATTAATGTTGTCCGAATCACAGGAACGGATGTTGCTGGTAGTCGAAAAGGGAAAAGAACAGGAAATCATTGATGTATTTGAAAAATACGGCCTTGAAGCGGTAGCGGTCGGCAAGGTTACAGACGATCATCAGTTCCGTTTGCTGCATAAAGGGGAAATTGTTACAGACATCCCTGTTGACACACTGGCCGAAGATGCCCCTGTTTACCATAAACCATCGCGTGTACCGGAATATTTTCAATCGTTTCAGCAAATGGACGATTATTATCCGGAAGGAATCAAAAACTATGCAGAAACATTAAAGGCGCTGTTGCAGCAGCCGACCATTGCCAGTAAGGAATGGGTGTATGACCAGTATGATTCCATGGTTCAAACCAATACAGTGGTCAACCCTGGTTCAGATGCAGCGGTTGTCCGGGTCCGTGGAACCGACAAGGCACTTGCCATCACGACCGACTGCAATTCCCGGTATATTTACCTGGATCCCGAAACAGGCGGGAAGATAGCTGTGGCAGAGGCTGCCCGCAATATTGTCTGCTCCGGTGCCAGGCCAATGGCTTTAACGGATGGACTAAACTTCGGTAATCCAGACAAACCCGAAAACTTCTGGCAGATGGAAAAAAGTGTTGAAGGCATGAGTGAAGCGAGTCTTGCATTGAACACACCGGTAATCAGCGGGAATGTTTCTCTTTACAATGAATCTAACAATCAAGCAATCTTCCCTACCCCTGTTGTTGGAATGGTAGGATTGGCGGAATCGCTTGCGCATGTCACGTCGTCCTTTTTCCAACATGCCGGGGATACCATTTACCTCATCGGGGAAACAAAAGCGGAATTCGGCGGCAGTGAACTGCAGAATGTGATGGAAAACCGCTATTTCGGAAAAGCTCCCGCCATTGACCTGAAGGTGGAATCGACTCGACAGGAGCAGCTGCTTGAGGCGATTAAGGCAGGAGTTGTGTCATCTGCACATGATGTAGCAGAAGGCGGACTTGCTGTTGCTTTGGCGGAAGGCTGCTTTGCAGGCAATTTGGGAATAGAGATAGTACTGGATGGTGACCCTGTTGCAGAATTATTCAGTGAAACACAGTCCCGGTTTGTCGTGTCTGTACCAAAGGAAAAAAGACAGCAGTTCGAGGCTATGGTCGAAAATGTCCGATCCATCGGAGAAGTAACTGATTCGGGCAGCTATCAAGCGACTATCAACGGAGAAAAAGTAGTGTGTGAATCTGTCGAAAGCTTGAAAGCATTATGGAAAGGGGCTATACCATGCTTGCTGAAATCAAAGGACTAAACGAAGAATGCGGGGTTTTTGCAATCTGGGGACACGAGAAAGCGGCTGAAGTCGCTTATTACGGATTGCACGCCCTTCAACACCGCGGTCAGGAAGGTGCGGGTATCGTTACAAGCGATGGAGAAGCTTTGCATTTGCACAAAGGGAACGGATTGATAAATGAGGTATTTGAGCAAGATGAATTTTCCCGGTTGAAAGGAAACAGTGCGCTCGGTCATGTCCGCTATGCCACACAGGGAGGTGGAGGCTATGAGAACGTACAGCCTCTTGTCTTCCGGTCCCAAAAGGAAAGTATGGCATTGGCCCATAACGGCAACTTGGTAAATGCCTATGCATTAAAAAATCAGCTTGAAGCACAGGGGAGCATCCTCCAGACTACTTCGGACACGGAGGTGCTGGCCCATTTGATTAAACGGAGCGGACACCTTGCCATGGATGAAGCGATTATTCAGGCGTTGAGCATGATTAAAGGGGCTTATGCCTTCTCGATCATGACAGAAAAGCAGCTGTTTGTGGCGCTCGATCCACGGGGGTTGAGGCCGCTTTCCCTTGGAATGCTCGGTGGTTCTTATGTCATATCGTCCGAAACATGCGCTTTCGACGTGATCGGTGCTTCCTATATCAGAGAAATCGAGCCTGGGGAGTTATTGATTATAGATGAAAACGGCCTCCACTCGAGAAAGTTCGCATCACCAATTCAACGTACGCTCTGTTCCATGGAATATGTCTATTTTTCCCGTCCTGACAGCAATCTTGATGGGGTTAATGTCCATGCTTCCAGAAAAACGATGGGGAAAGAGCTTGCGTATGAAGCACCAATCGATGCGGATGTCGTGACAGGCGTTCCGGATTCCAGTATTTCTGCGGCTATCGGCTTTTCTGAAGCGACCGGCATTCCGTATGAACTTGGGTTGATCAAAAACCGTTATGTAGGAAGGACATTCATCCAGCCTTCCCAGGAATTAAGGGAACAAGGGGTGAAGATGAAACTTTCTGCAGTGCGGGGAATCGTCGAAGGGAAGCGAGTCGTTATGGTCGATGATTCTATTGTGCGCGGCACTACTAGTAAGCGGATTGTAAGGCTTTTGAAAGAAGCGGGCGCTACGGAGGTTCATGTCCGGATTGCTTCTCCGCCAATCGAAAACCCTTGCTACTATGGTATAGATACATCCACAAAAGGCGAATTGATTGCATCCAATCATAGCACTGAAGAGATCCGTGAATTGATCGGGGCGGACAGCCTGGCATATCTGACAACAGCAGGATTGGAAAAATCGATCGTCAAAAAGAAAGACATGCTCGAGCATGGCATTTGCAATGCTTGTTTCACAGGGAATTATCCGACGGAAATATACCCGGAAACCGTCCTTCCCTTGGAAAAAGGATAATTGTCCGGGACCCATGCAGAAACAACTAAAAGGCATAAGCAGAGAAGGAGCGGGACAATGAGTGAGATTTACAAACAGGCCGGTGTCGATGTCAATGCCGGTTATCAAGCAGTTGATTTAATGAAAAAGCATATTCAGACGACGAACCGCGAGGAAGTGCTGGGCGGTGTCGGCTCTTTTGCGGGTTTGTTCGAATTGACCTCTTTCTCCTACAAAGAGCCCGTTTTAGTATCCGGCACAGATGGTGTTGGTACGAAGCTTAAGCTTGCCTTTGAAATGGATAAACATGATACAGTAGGTATTGACCTGGTGGCCATGTGTGTGAATGACATCCTGGCCCAAGGTGCCGACCCACTGTTTTTTCTTGACTATATAGCATGTGGCAAAAACGAACCACTTAAGATCGAACAAATCGTCAAGGGAATCTCTGACGGCTGCAGGGAAAGCGGTAGTGCGCTTATCGGCGGCGAGACAGCTGAGATGCCCGGTATGTATCAAGATGGAGAATACGACCTCGCGGGCTTTGTAGTCGGAATCGCAGAAAAGCAGCAGCTTATTACGGGCAATGGTGTAACGGCAGGCGATGCGGTTATCGGGATTGCCTCGAGCGGGGTCCATTCCAATGGATTTTCCTTAGTCCGGAAGATTGTGGCAGAGAAGGAACTCGATCTACATCGGGTCTATCCAGGTTTGGATCGGCCATTGGGCGAAGAATTGTTGGAGCCGACCAGGATATATGCTTCGGCTGTGAAGAAGTTAAAGAAACACATCACAGTGAACGGAATTTCGCATATTACAGGTGGGGGATTTTACGAAAACCTGCCAAGGGCACTCCCAGAGAATCTTGGTGTCAAAATCAAGCAGAATTCGTGGGAAATTCCTCCGATTTTCCGCTTTTTAGAAACGTATGGCGGTATCTCTTTTGAGGACATGCTTGGGGTTTTCAACACGGGTATCGGTCTTGCGGTCATCGTTCCGCAGCAAGAAAAAGACCGGGCATTAGATTTAATGAAAGAAATGAACGAGAATGCATTTCTGATTGGAGAGGTCGTGGAGGAGCGGGGAGTGAAATTCAGCCAATGAAGAAGAAACTCGCCGTCTTTGCTTCGGGTACAGGCAGCAATTTCGAGTTTATAGCCAAAGAAATAACCAAAGGAACAGTAGATGGGGAGATTGAGATCCTCGTTTGTGATAAACCTGGAGCTGAAGTAATAGAAAAAGCGGAGTCCCTCTCCATCCCTGTATGGACCTTTGATGCCAAACTATATCCCTCCAAACAAAGCTATGAAACGGAAATCCTCTTAAAACTAAGAGAGATCGGCGTTGAATGGATTATCCTTGCCGGCTACATGCGTTTGGTCGGACCGACGCTTTTATCAGCGTTTGAAAATCGGATAGTGAACATCCATCCGTCTCTTTTGCCGGCTTTTCCGGGAAAGGATGCCATCGGGCAAGCGCTGGATGCAGGTGTCAAGTTAACCGGTGTGACCATTCATTTTGTAGATGCAGGAATGGATACAGGAAAGATTATCGAACAAGAGGCGGTCCGGATAGAGTCACAGGATGACAGGCTCACGCTTCAGAAGAGAATACAAGCAATAGAGCATGAGCTTTTTCCTAAAACGATTCAAGCACTATTAACATCTATTCCAAGAGAGGAGATCAACTCATGAAAAAACGTGCATTGATCAGTGTATCAGATAAAAGTAACCTGCTCGATTTTGCCGGAGGGCTGGATCGGCTGGGTTATGAAATCATTTCGACCGGCGGGACGCTGAAGAAGCTGCAAGAAGCTGGACTTCCGGCTGTACCGGTTTCAGACATTACCAAATTCGATGAAATTTTGGATGGCAGAGTAAAAACACTTCATCCCAATATCCACAGTGGATTATTGGCTCAAAGAGATAATCCCTCCCATAAACAGCAGTTGGAAGAACGGGATATTGACCCGATCGACATCGTAGTGGTCAATTTATATCCGTTTAAACAAACGATTGAAAAAGAAGGCGTTACAGAAGAAGATGCAATCGAAAATATCGATATCGGCGGTCCGACAATGCTTCGTGCAGCAGCTAAAAATTTCCACGATGTAACGGTAATCGTAGACCCTGCCGATTATCAGCCTGTATTGGAGCAGCTCGAACAACAGTCATTAACAAAGGAATCGCGCAAGATACTAGCAGCCAAAGTGTTCCGCCATACTGCCAATTACGATGCGATGATCGCCGGTTATTTTTCGGAGATTACGGACGAGAAAAACACGGATACACTCACTCTTACATATGAAAAAGTCCAGACACTGAGATATGGCGAAAACCCACACCAGGAAGCTGCTTTCTACAAAGAAGGCAATGTAAAAGGGGCATCAATCGCCAACGCCAATCAGCTCCACGGAAAAGAACTTTCTTATAACAATATCCAAGATGCGAATGCTGCATTGGAAATCGTATTGGAATACCAGGGTCCAGCCGCTGTAGCGGTTAAGCACATGAATCCTTGTGGAGTGGGCATCGGCCAGACAATTTCACAAGCATTTGCAAAGGCCTATGAAGCTGATCCGGTGTCCATTTTCGGTGGTATTGTAGCGTTGAACCAGGAAGTCGATGAAGATACGGCTGATCAATTGAAGGATATCTTTTTGGAAATTGTGATTGCTCCTTCTTTCTCAGCTAAAGCGATGGAAATTCTGACAGTGAAGAAAAACATCCGACTATTGGAAATCCCAATGGAAGCGGGTGCGAACAAACAGCAGAAGGTTGTCAGCGTCGTTGGCGGGTTATTGGTGCAGGACGCCGATAACGGTGCTGTCTCGGCGGAAGATTTAACAGTGCCAACCAAGAGAAAACCATCAGAGGAAGAATTAGAAGAGTTGTTGTTCTCATGGAAAGTCGTTAAACATGTTAAGTCAAATGCCATTGTGGTGGCCAAGCAGGACCAGACACTAGGAGTTGGTGCAGGGCAAATGAATCGCGTCGGAGCTGCCAAAATTGCTTTGGAGCAAGCCGGTGACAAGGCTCAAGGTGCTGTAATGGCTTCCGATGCTTTTTTCCCAATGCCAGATACGGTAGAAGCTGCTGCTGAAGCGGGCATCAAGGCAATCATCCAGCCTGGTGGGTCAAAACGGGATGAAGACTCCATCCTTGCATGTGATAAGCATGGGATTGCGATGGTATTTACCGGGATGAGGCATTTCAAACATTGATTCGGAACCAGGATGGCTGGCGGTCGGGAATTGCCCGATCGCTTATTCGTCCGCGGTTTACATAATGGACTACGAAGAACAGGGGGAATTTGGTGAAAGTTTTAGTTGTCGGCAGTGGTGGAAGAGAACACAGCATTATCGAAAAATTATCTCTAAGTCAGGAAGTGGAGAAAATTTATGCAGCCCCTGGTAACGGTGGGACTCAAGACAAAGCTGTCTGTTTAGATATAGGGGATGATCAGATAGACGAACTGCTTGCGTTTGCTGTAGAACATCAAATTGATTGGACGATAGTGGGACCGGAAGTGCCATTGAATGCGGGAATTGTTGATGCATTTGAGGAAGCCGGCTTGAATATTTTCGGACCAAGAAAAGATGCTGCCTTAATCGAAGGAAGCAAGGATTTTGCCAAATCCTTTATGGAAAAATACCGCATACCTACCGCCGCCTATCAAACTTTTACAGATGCTGAACAGGCAAAGGCTTATATCGAAAATCAAGGAGCTCCGATTGTCATCAAAGCTGACGGTCTGGCGGCAGGAAAGGGAGTTGTGGTGGCCGTTGACAAGCAGGAGGCCTTTGCGGCTGTCGACAGAATGTTATTGGACAATCAATTCGGCAATGCTGGATCAAGAATAGTGGTGGAACAATTCTTAGAAGGAAAAGAATTTTCGCTGATGGCGTTTGTAGACGGAGAAAATGTATACCCGATGGTGCCGGCTCGTGACCACAAACGGGCGTATGATGGCGACGAGGGACCAAATACCGGGGGCATGGGTGCCTATGCCCCGATTCCGGAGTTGAGGGAGCACGTCGTCGAAACAGCTGTACGGAATATTCTTGTGCCGGCAGCAAAAGGCATGGTTCAAGAAGGCAGGCCCTTTTCCGGAATCCTTTACGCTGGATTGATCGAGACAGACCAAGGTCCCCAGGTGATCGAATTCAATGCCAGGTTCGGTGATCCGGAAACTCAAGTAGTCTTGCCTTTACTGCAAAACGACCTTATCCAAGTGATTGTGGATGTGAAAAAGGGAAAAGATCCACAGCTTGCCTGGGAAGAAGCATACTGTATCGGTACAGTTGTAGCTTCGAAGGGTTATCCCGGCAGTTATGAAAAAGGGATACAGCTCCCGGAATTGAAGCAGGAAGGAAAAGAGGAGTGCTTCGTCATCCATGCAGGAACGAAACTTGACGGCGCCCGCCTTCGATCTTCTGGAGGAAGAGTGCTGTTAGTGGGCTCCAAACAAAGGGAACAGCACCTTGCACAGTCCTCAGTGTACAAATATTTGGAAAGATTCGACCGTGATGAGCACTTTTTCTACCGTAAAGATATAGGTTTTTAAAAAATGTTGAAGGAAGGACGAAGAAAACGTTCTTCCTTTTTCACGCATTGTAAATGTTAACTTTCTGTTACAATAAAGCAAATTACTTAGTGAAAACAAGGAGACATGTGGTAGGATATAGTAAACGATTACATTTGAGGAGAATTCACATGAATGAACACCTTTACCGATGGAGAAACAAGGAACTTAGAGAACATGTTTCCGTTATCGATGGTTTGCTTTCTCCAACCATAATAATTAAAAATGTCGTCTATTTAAATGTTTTTTTAAAGCAATGGATCAAAGCAAATATCTGGGTTTATGATGACAGAATTGTCTATGTAGGGGATAAGATGCCTGCAGATATTACCGATATAGAAATAGTGGATGGTGAGGGCAAATACGCCGTTCCGGGTTACATTGAACCCCATGCCCATCCTTTCCAATTATATAACCCAAAAGAACTTGCTGAATACGCGGCGCAAACCGGAACAACCACCTTGATGAATGACAACTTGGTTTGGCTTTATTTGTTAAACAGAAAGAAAGCGTTTACATTGTTGGATGAATTTATGAATTTCCCTGTCTCCATGTATTGGTGGGCAAGATTTGATTCCCAAACATGCCTGCAAAACGAACAAATGCTGTTTAACAATCCGGAAGTGCTGGCATGGCTGGAACATGAAGCGGTGGTACAGGGTGGGGAACTTACATCCTGGCCCCAAGTGTTGAAAGACGATGATCGGATATTGTATTGGATGCAGGAGACCAAACGGCTGGGAAAACCGATCGAAGGACATTTCCCTGGAGCTTCCGAGCATACTTTGGTCAAGATGAAACTTTTAGGAGCCAGCGCTGATCATGAGGCAATGACCGGGCAGGAAGCGGTCGACCGACTGCAAATGGGGTATCAAGTAGGATTGAGGTATTCCTCGATTCGTCCTGATTTGGCTGATTTGTTGAAAGAAATGCGGGAACTCGGAGTGACTAATTTTGAACAAGTAACCATGACTACGGACGGGTCCACTCCTTCTTTCTATGAAGGTGGGATGATGAACCAGTGTCTTCAAATCGCGATCGAGCAGGGGGTTCCCGTGGAAGAAGCCTATATGATGGCGAGTTACAACGCGGCCAAACACTTCAATATGAGAGACCGGCTTGGCAGTATCGCTCCCGGCCAGGTTGCCCACATCAATATACTAACAGCCAAGGACAATCCGAATCCTGAAGCTGTACTGGCCAAAGGTGTCTGGATGAAAAAACATGGAAAACCAATCGACTCCGACCGTTCAATTGCATGGAAAGAACTCGGGGTCCAGCCTTTGTCTCTTGATTGGGATCTGTGTGAAGACGATCTCCAGTTTTCACAGCCGATTGGTATGGAAATGGTCAATGATGTCATCATTAAAGCTTATCCGCTTACCATCGATGCTTCTGTGGAGGAGCTTGGTAAAAATCATTCCGAAGCTTTCCTCATGCTCATGGATAAACATGGCGGCTGGCGGGTCAATACGATTATCAAAGGTTTTACCGATAAACTTGGCGGACTTGTCAGTTCCTATTCAGGTACGGGAGATATTTTAGCCATTGGAAAAAACAAGCAGGATATGATGACAGCTTTCAAAAGGATGAAAGAAATCGGCGGTGGAATCGTGTTGGCCGATCAAGGAGAAATCATCTTTGAACTCCCGCTGGCTTTGGCGGGGATGATGTATGACGGCAAAATGGAGGAGCTTATCGAGTTGGAGCAAACGTTCAAGAGCTTGTTGAAAGACTATGGATATCAATTTACGGATCCAGTATACAACCTTCTGTTTCTATCATCCATACACTTGCCTTTCATCAGGATCACTCCGCAGGGAATTGTGGACGTTAAGAAGAAAGAGGTTCTATTTCCGGCGATCATGCGGTAGAATTATGGAAAGAGAGATGAATAGGGCATTACTAGGAAAACACTACAATTTGTGGTGTTTTCCTATCTTTATCACCTCTTTTCAATGCTTGGCAGAAAGTGTGGGGATTATGAGAAAAAAGTGGCTTGTGTCATTCATCGGAATTTTATTGGCTCTTCTGTTCTTGGCTGCCTGTTCTGATCAGAAAAATGAGGATGATCAAAGACCGGAAAACCAAACAGGTGAAGAGGTTCCACCACAAAATGCAGAAGAAGAAAAAGTTGCAAGTGACGAAAAGGAAAACGAAGTGGAAGGGAAGAATATATATCCGCTCACAGGGCTCCGTACAAATGAGCCTGTCGATGACCGGATAGTGGCCGTTATGGTGAACAACCATGCTAAGGCAAGGCCGCAAACGGGACTCAGCAAAGCGGATATTGTGTTTGAAATTCTGGCAGAAGGCAATATCACCAGGTTCATGGCTCTATTTCAAAGTGAGCAGCCAACTGAAGTCGGACCGGTACGGAGCGCAAGGGAGTATTACTACCAGCTTGCCAAGGGTTACAGTGCGCTGTACGTCTATCATGGAGCTGCGACACATATAGAAGAAGAGCTTCGCAGCGGAGTTGTCGATAATTTAAACGGATCTTATTACGATAATGATAATTATCTATTCAAGAGATCGAGTACAAGAGTGGCTCCACATAATTCCTATTTATTGTTTGACAATATATATGAAGAAGCAGGCAATCAGGGGTACCAGGTGGAGATGGATCATCAACCTTTGCCGTTTTTACAGGAAGAAGAAACAGCTAAAATCGAGGGGAGAGAAACGGCAGAAGTTTCCTTCCATTACGATACAACACCAACGAGATATGTTTACAATGAAGAAGAGGAGAAATATAGCCGTTACAATGCAGAAGATCAATCAGTCGAATTGGATAGTAACGTCCCGATCCAACTGGACAATGTGTTTTTAATCGAAACAGCCCACAAGGTAATCGATGATGCAGGACGCCGTGAAGTAGATTTGAAGTCTGGAGGAAATGCTTACCTACTTCAAAAGGGGAAGCTGCAAGTGGTTGAATGGAGAAATGTCGATGGCCGTATATTGCCTTATAAAGACGGGAGCCAAGTTGGTTTCGTACCCGGAAAGACATGGATCAACGTACTACCGGAAAGTAAAGGGCTGGAAAGTTCCGTCACAATCAAATAAGATTGCTAGTAACAACCTCTAATAAGGAGTGTACATGGATGCAAATAGATAAACTAAGAGGAGAGCAGTTAGATCAATTATTCGAGGCGATCCTTTCATTGAAAGACAAGGAAGAGTGTTACCGGTTTTTTGATGACATTGCGACGATAAGTGAAATTCAGTCACTATCCCAGCGGCTCCTCGTGGCAAAGATGCTGAAAGAAGGTTATACATATGGGGTGATCGTCGAGGAATCGAAAGCCTCTACCACCACCATCTCCCGTGTGAAAAGGTGTCTTAATTACGGAAATGATGCTTATTCCATGGTCCTGGACAGAATTGAAGACAACAAAAAAGAAACAGAAGAAGAGTGAAACAAACTAAACTTTACAAAACCATCGTAGCAGTGAAAGGGGACAAACCATGGTCAAATTCGGAATCATCGGAACAAATTGGATAACGGAACACTTCATCAATGCAGCATCAAAAGTGGACAGCTTCTCCTTAGCCGCTGTTTATTCTCGCACAGAAGAAAAAGCGGACGAGTTTGCCAGGAAATTCGGGGCACCGAATATCTACACAGATATAGAGGAATTCTGCAAGAGCGATCAATTTGATGCAGTATATATAGCAAGCCCTAATTCCATGCATCAGGAGCATGCCACGTTATGTATGCAAAATGGCAAACATGTTTTGGTCGAGAAGTCGATCGCTTCCAATACAAAAGAAGTTCGGGAAATGATCGATACGGCCAAACAATCAGGAGTATTGCTGATGGAGGCGTTGAAGACAACATTCCTTCCAAACTTTCAGGCAGTACAGGAAAACTTGCACAAAATCGGAGAAGTAAGACGGTATTTCGCAAGTTATTGCCAGTATTCCTCCAGATATGATGCTTATAAAGAAGGCACAGTCCTTAATGCATTCAAACCGGAGCTGTCCAACGGATCATTGATGGACATTGGGGTTTACTGCATTTATCCTATGGTGGCTTTGTTCGGAAAACCGAATAGCCTGAAGGCGAACAGCCTAATGCTTGATTCCGGGGTAGACGGGCAGGGAAGTGTCATTTTCGATTATGATTCCCTCAACGGTGCCGTCATGTATTCCAAAATCTCGAATTCCCATATACCGACTGAGATTCAAGGGGAGAAAGGTTGTATTCTTCTTGATAATATCAATACGCCGACACGTGTGGAAATCAAGTATAACGACGGTACGACAGAAGATATTTCCAGACCGCAGGAAGAGCAGGCGATGTATTATGAAGCAAAGGCATTCATCGAACTGATCGAACAGGGAAAAACCGAGTCGGATGTCAATTCGTTTGAGCGTACCTATACTACCGCTGCATTGCTGGAGGAAACGAGAAACCAAATCGGCCTTGCATTTCCTGCTGACGAAAAGTAGCATACAGGGGCAGGAGTAAGAGAGACAAAGAGAGATAATATAAAAGTGCGGGTATTTTGCTGCCCGCACTTTTTTTCCGTTTTCTGCCGAATATGGTAAATTCGGTGATGTTGTAGGCTGCATTGTTCCATTTCTCGTTCGATATTCTGTATTCTTACATAATAAATCTGTAAGTTCACCCTTTTTTCACTCAATAGTAAACGGGATTTTTGCTATAATGAGTAAATGGATAAAAATCGATCCGACCATATTTTCTCTCGCTATAAAGGCTTGGAAGATAGGAAATCCTTTTGGAGGTAGTAAGTGCATGTACGATATGAAGAAATGGAAGCATGTCTTTAAATTAGATCCGGCCAAGGAAATCGGGGACAAGGAATTAGAGCAACTTTGTGATTCCGGCACTGATGCTGTCATTGTCGGCGGAACGGATAATGTAACGCTTGATGATGTGCTCCATTTGCTGGCTAGAATACGACGTTATACCGTTCCATGTGTGCTCGAGGTTTCAAATTTGGAATCCATCACACCTGGTTTCGATTTTTACTATATACCGATGGTCCTCAACAGTAATGAAAAGAAATGGATGATGGACATACAACACCAGGCAGTAAAAGAATTCGGCAATGTAATTGATTGGGAAGAACTGATGGCAGAAGGATATTGCATCCTGAATGAAGAGTCGAAAGCTTTCCAAGCGACAAATAGTTACCTGCCATCGGAAGAAGATGTGATTGCTTTTGCACAGATGGCGGAAAACCTGTTCCACTTGCCGATTTTTTATATGGAATACAGTGGAACATACGGAGATCCCTTGTTAGTGGAGAAAGTAAGTAAAGAGCTGGGCGATACACTCTTGTTTTATGGCGGCGGGATAGCCGGACCGGAACAAGCGCGGGAAATGAAAGAACACGCCGATGTCATCGTAGTCGGCAACAGTATTTATGATGATTTCAAAAAGGCTCTGAAGACAGTGAAAGCAGTAAAAGGATAAAAGGTGGTGTCTATGTGAGTCAAACAATGGGTGACTTGCTGAAAGGATTGAATGAAGAACAACGAAAAGCGGTGAAGCATACGGAAGGGCCGCTATTGATCATGGCAGGAGCAGGCAGTGGAAAGACGCGGGCTCTTACACACAGGATCGCTTATTTGATGGAGGAAAAAGAAGTCTCTCCACGAAGTATCTTAGCAATTACTTTTACCAATAAAGCAGCGAGAGAAATGAAAGAAAGGGTATATCAATTAGTCGGGCATCAGGCCACGGACATTTGGGTGTCGACTTTCCACTCTATGTGTGTGCGGATATTGCGCCGGGACATAGACCGGATTGGCATCAACAGCAATTTTTCCATTCTGGATAGCAGTGATCAATTGTCGGTCATCAAACAAATAATCAAAAACCTCAATATGGACCCGAAAAAATTCGAACCGAGAGCGATGCTGGGTGCCATCAGCTCTGCTAAAAACGAATTAATTACCCCTGAGCAGTATAGTAAGGAAGTCGGCGGTTTTTATGAGAGACAGGTTGCCGAAGTTTATGAGAATTATCAAAAGACATTGCGGAAAAATCAGTCGTTGGATTTCGACGACTTGATCATGCAGACGATCAACCTGTTTTCGCGTGTTCCGGAAGTACTGGAATATTATCAGCGCAGATTCCAGTATATTCATGTTGATGAGTATCAGGATACCAACCATGCGCAGTATTACTTGGTCAAGCAGCTTGCCGACCGCTACCAGAATCTGTGTGTTGTCGGGGATTCTGACCAATCGATCTACCGTTGGAGAGGTGCTGACATCCAGAACATCCTCTCCTTCGAAAAAGATTACCCGAATGCTACGACTGTCATGCTCGAACAGAATTACCGTTCGACAAAGTCGATTCTCGATGCGGCGAATACCGTTATTCAAAACAATACCGGCAGAAAGCCGAAAAATCTGTGGACGGATAATGCGGAAGGAACGAAAATCAACTATTATCAAGCAGCTACCGAACAGGATGAGGGTCTTTATGTAGCTGATAAAGTAGAGGAATTTGTCCGTTCGTCCGAATTCAGCTATAAGGATATCGCCGTCTTATACCGGACCAATGCTCAATCGCGTTCTGTAGAGGAAACGTTTGTGAAGGCGAATATCCCTTATCAAATCATCGGCGGTACAAAGTTCTACGATCGTAAAGAAATCAAGGATATGCTTGCCTACTTGCGGCTGATCGCTAATCCGGATGATGACCTGAGTTTTGCACGCGTGGTGAATGAACCAAAACGCGGTGTAGGAAAAACATCCCTCGATAAATTGCAGGCATACGCTACGGATCATGGTATTTCGTTATATACCGCTGTCCAGGAAGTGGACTTTACGGGTGTGAGTGCCAAAGCGGCCAAATCGTTGGCCGAGTTCGGACAAATGATCAGAAACTGGACAAAGCAGCAAGAGTTCCTGTCGGCGACAGACATGGTTGAAGCCGTCTTGAAAGGGACAGGCTATGAAGAAATGCTGCTGAATGAACGCAGCATAGAAGCGCAGAGCCGCCTTGAGAACTTGGAAGAATTCAAAACGGTTACGACACACTTTGAAGAAAACAGTGAAGACAAAACATTGATTGCGTTTTTGACAGACTTGGCGCTTATTGCCGACATCGACCGTGTCGATGAGGACCCGATGGGCGATGATAAAGTCGTATTGATGACATTGCATGCGGCCAAAGGGCTTGAGTTCCCGGTTGTTTTCCTGGTCGGGATGGAGGAGAACGTCTTTCCTCACAGCCGCTCGATCATGGATGAAGAAGAGATGGAAGAAGAGCGGAGACTTGCTTATGTAGGGATTACGAGAGCGGAAAAAATTCTGCATCTTACCCATGCCAAGATGAGGACGTTGTTTGGAAGGACGAACATGAACCCCGTCAGCCGCTTTATCAATGAAATACCGGAAGAACTCATTGATGGATTGGAAGAAACCAAGCAGTCCCCATTCGGTCTCGGTAGAACCAAACAAAAACCAGATCCGTTTGCGGCTCCGAAGCGCTCTGCAAAGAGAATGAAGCAGCAACAAACAACAGGTGGAGAATCCCTCGGCTGGCAGCCGGGCGACAAGGCCAATCACAAGAAATGGGGACAGGGAACTGTCGTCAAGGTACATGGTGAAGGGGAAGCAATGGAACTGGACATCGCTTTTCCAGCACCGACAGGAATCAAACGGCTCCTGGCGAAATTCGCGCCAATAACTAAAGAATAAATTATTGAGGTGTCCGGCATGAACCTAGAACAAGCCAAAGCAGAAATCAAACAGTTAAGAGAATTACTGAACAAATATAACCATGAATATCATGTTCTTGATCAACCTAGTGTCCCTGATTATGAGTACGATAAGAAGATGCGTGAATTAATCGATTTGGAAGAGGCTTTTCCGGAATTAATCACGCCTGATTCACCTACTCAGCGCGTTGGGGGGGAACCGATCGACGCTTTTGAAAAGGTGCAGCACACGGTTCCGATGCTAAGTCTTGGCAATGCATTCAGCGAACAAGATCTGCGGGATTTCGACCGTAGAGTTAGGGAAGGTCTGAAAGAAGACGTTACTTACGTATGTGAGTTGAAAATCGATGGACTTGCGGTCTCCTTGACTTACGAAGATGGAAGATTCGTGCAGGGTGCTACTCGTGGCGATGGAAATATCGGTGAAGATATTACGGTGAACTTACGGACAATCCGCAGTATCCCGTTGCAAATAAAGCAGCAGGAGGCAATGGAAGTGCGTGGAGAAGCTTACATGCCGCAGAAATCGTTTTTGGCCTTGAATGCAGCGAAAGAAGAGAATGGGGAAGAACCGTTTGCCAATCCGAGAAACGCCGCTGCAGGATCACTTCGCCAGCTTGATCCGAAAATCGCCGCCAAACGTAATCTCGATATTTTCCTTTATGGTGTAGGGCAGTGGGAAGCGGGAACGCTGGCTTCACACAGTGAACGTCTGCAGCACCTGAAGGAACTGGGCTTTAAAACGAATCCTGAATGGCGGAAGTGCCAGACAATCGAGGAAGTGATCGATTTCGTCAATCAGTGGGTGGAGAAACGCCCGGAATTAAGCTATGAAATAGATGGAATTGTTATCAAAGTAGACAGGATCGATCAGCAGGAAAAGCTTGGTTTCACGGCCAAAAGTCCACGCTGGGCGATTGCCTATAAATTCCCGGCTGAAGAGGCTGTGACCAAATTATTTGATATCGAGCTAAGTGTAGGCAGGACCGGTGTGGTAACGCCGACAGCTTTATTAGAGCCTGTGAAGGTGGCTGGGACCACTGTGCAAAGGGCTTCCTTGCACAATGAAGACTTGATTCGTGAGAAGGATATCCGCATAGGCGATACAGTTGTTATAAAAAAAGCGGGCGATATTATTCCGGAAGTCGTCCGGGTCATGGAGGATCAGCGGACAGGCGAAGAGGAAGAATTCCACATGCCGACGGAATGCCCGGCTTGTGGTAGCGGGCTGGTAAGGCTAGAGGAAGAAGTCGCTCTAAGATGCATCAACCCGAATTGTCCTGCCCAGCTGAAAGAAGGGCTCATCCACTTTGTGTCGCGGAATGCGATGAATATCGATGGGCTTGGAGAAAAGGTCATCGAGCAGTTATTCAGGGAAAACCTTGTCCACCATATTTCTGATATTTATAAATTGGACAGGGAAGAACTGCTACAACTGGAACGTATGGGCGAAAAATCAGTCGATAATCTACTGAAGGCGATTGACGTGTCAAAAGGCAACTCGTTGGAGCGGCTGTTGTTTGGTTTGGGTATTCGTTATGTCGGAGCTAAGGCAGCCCGGACATTGGCACAGGAATTCGAAACGATCGATCGTCTGCGCGAAGCTGATTTGCAACGCTTGACCGCTGTAAATGAAATTGGCGAAAAGATGGCTGATTCGGTTGTACGTTATTTTGCTAAACCACAGGTCAATGAGTTGATAGATGAATTGAAAGCCCTTGGCTTGAATACAGAATATACAGGAATAAGAAAATCCGATCAGAAGGAAGATTCCATTTTTGCTGGCAAAACAATTGTGTTGACTGGAAAGATGGAACTATTTACACGCCAGGAAGCAAAAGAAAAAATCGAAACGCTGGGTGGAAAGGTTACTGGCAGCGTCAGTGCGAAAACAGATTTATTGATTGCAGGAGCAGACGCTGGCTCAAAGTATGACAAGGCAAAAGAATTGGATGTGGAAATTTGGGACGAACAACAATTGAAAACTGCCTTGGATGAGTAGGAGTGAAACGAGTGAAGAAAATAGGGATGATGGGCTTGTGCATTCTTCTGTTTACAGCAGGATGCGCCCCATCCTTTGATAATGGAGAAGAAGTGATTGAAGAGAGCGGAAGTCAGGATGAGACAAATCAGGAGACAGCAATCATCCCAAGCTATAATATCGATGAAGAAGAATATAAGGTCATTCTGCCGTATAAGCTGAGTGAAGCCAGGGGTGTCATTGTCGGACAAATCGCCAACCGTCTCGATATCGATGAGTTTGAAGAAGGGCTCAGAAGGCATGCGAAGGATACATTTGATCCTGACCAGTATTACTTTCAAGAAGGCCAATATTTAGACGAAGATATTATTTATGACTGGCTTGGACGTGATGAAAGCACAGAGGAAAAAGAGGAAGATGAAGAAAGCGAAGTGGACGATTCGGGATTGAATCCGGCGATAGAAGATGCTGAAGGCAAGGAAACCGAGGAGAAAATCGAGGATGAAAGGAATAACCCGAGGTATTTATCCCACATACTCGAACATAACTTTTTGCGTAAAGAAAGCGAGGATGTCGTCGAACTCGGCGGAATCTCCATTGGACTGGCAATGAAATCGAACTACCGCTTCCAAACCGAAATTGGTGGTCCATATTACTACGAAGAAATCAGCCAGTCAGAAATGCTGAAACAGGGTAAGCAAATCGCACAGGAAGTGTTGGACAGGCTCCGTTCGATGGAAGATGTACCTGATGTTCCTATTATGATTGCTTTGTACCGGGAAGAAGACAGAGGAGCACTTGTCCCGGGTAACTTTGTGGCCAAGACCTCTGTTTCCGCTAATGGAACAACAATCGAAGACTGGAAAACGATCGACGAGGAAAATATTCTTTTTCCATCAGATGAAGCAGAAGAGAAATACCCGGATGACAATGACAGGGTCGAATATTTCGAACGAGATGTCGCTAAGTATTTTCCGAACTATGTCAGTGTAATCGGGAATGGTTATTACGAAGACGGCCAGCTGAAGAAGATGAAATTGGAAATTCCGATCGAATTTAAAGGTAAAGCAGAAGTGGTCGGCTTTACACAGTACGTATATGGTCTGGTTATGGAAACATTTGAAACCTATCATGCTCTCGAAATTAATATTACCTCCAATAATAAACAGGAGAGCCTGATTACAAGGGATCCTGGCCAGGAAGAACCTGAAGTCCATATCTATGAATAGGCATCTTGGAATTGTTTGAAGTCTTCAAAATTATCAGTTAAAATTAGAACTGTATTGACCTGACAGACCATATAGCAAGTGTTCAGGCAGATGTTTTCATAGAATAAGGAGGTCATGTTCATGGTAACACCGTACAAGCACGAACCTTTTACAGATTTTACGATTGAAGCGAATCGGAAAGCGTTGGAAGCGGAAATCAAAAAGGCCGAAGCTGAGCTTGGAAAAGAGTACCCGTTAATCATTGGCGGAGAGCGGATCACAACCGAAGATAAAATTGTGTCCTATAATCCTGCCGATAAAGATGAGATTATCGGATATGTTTCCAAAGCGAATCAAGAGCTTGCCGAGAGAGCTATGAAAGTGGCTGATGAAACATTTCAGTGGTGGAGAAAGACCAATCCTGAGATGCGTGCAGACATTCTGTTCCGGGCTGCTGCCATTGTCCGCCGCCGTAAACATGAGTTTACTGCGCATCTGGTCAAAGAAGGCGGCAAACCTTGGAAAGAAGCTGATGCGGATACGGCGGAAGCAATTGACTTTATGGAATACTATGGACGGCAAATGTTGGAGATGAAGAACGGTGAAGAAATCAACAGTCGTGAAATTGAAAATAACCGGCTTCATTATATTCCGCTCGGTGTGGGAATTGTCATATCACCATGGAACTTCTTATTCGCGATAATGGCTGGGACAACAGTGGCTCCACTTGTCACTGGCAATACAGTTCTTTTGAAACCGGCCAGTGCTACACCGATTATTGCTTATAAGTTGATGGAAGTACTGGAGGAAGCCGGAATGCCTGCTGGGGTAGTCAACTTTGTACCGGGAAGCGGTTCTGAAGTAGGAGACTACCTGGTAGATCATCCCCGGACGCGTTTCATTAATTTTACAGGCTCGAGGGAAGTTGGAACAAGAATTTACGAACGGGCAGCTGTCGTGCAGCCAGGGCAAAAGTGGCTCAAGCGCTCTATCATTGAGATGGGCGGAAAAGACACGATAGTAGTTGATGAAAGTGCCGATTTGGAATTGGCAGCGGACGCGATAACTTATTCCGCTTTTGGCTTTTCCGGCCAGAAATGCTCTGCATGCTCCAGGGTAGTCGCACATGAAGCTGTTTACGATGAATTGCTTGAGCGGGTGGCGGAAAAGACAAGACAAGTCAATGTCCAAAATCCTGCATTACATGATACCTACATGGGGCCTGTCATCGATGAGGCAGCTTATGACAAAATCCTTGAGTATATTAATATCGGCAAGGAAGAGGGAAGACTTGTAGAAGGAGGAACTGGCGATAATTCCAAAGGCTGGTTCGTAAATCCGACCATTTTTGCTGATTTGGCACCAGACTCCCGAATTATGCAGGAAGAAATTTTTGGCCCGGTTGTAGGCTTTACAAAGGCTAAGAATTTTGACGAAGCAATTGACATTGCCAATAATACCGAATATGGCCTGACTGGGGCGGTCATTACGAACAACCGGGAACATATCGAACAGGCTCGAGAAGACTTCCATGTCGGTAACCTTTACTTTAACCGCGGGTGTACAGCCGCGATTGTTGGATACCATCCATTCGGTGGTTTCAATATGTCCGGCACAGACTCTAAAGCCGGTGGACCAGATTACTTGTCCCATCTAATGCAGCCTAAAACAACGTCTGAAATGCTATAGATTTTTTAAACCCTCTTGTCGAATTGGCAAGGGGGTTTCCTGGTTTAGGAAAGTAGGAAAGTTTTTAGGGCGTTAATAACTGATATTCCCTTCAAACTTTCCCAATATGAATTTTAACAAGATGTGGTATTATATACTCATAGGAATTACTATCTTTATAGATTAGTTCATATTATCTAATTCTAGTCTGTAGGGAAGTAGGAAATTTGCCTAAATGAGTTTATGAGGTGGGCAATCTATGGAAATTGGTCCTTTTATTAAACTACATAGAATCAAACAGAATATGACACAAGAAGAGTTAGCCGAAGGGATCGTTTCAGAATCTTATTTGTCGAAAATTGAAAACGGCAAAACAGAACCAAGTTCAGATGTGATCAATCTTCTCTGTGGGAGATTAGGAGTAGAGCTGCAAGAGGATGAAGATTCTGATCTTAAAGAGAAGTGCCAAGATTGGTTTGATATGCTGTTTGAATTTCAAGATAAAGAAAAAATAGTCTTATTATTCAAAGAGCTTAATAGCCGAATTGGTAAATCATACTCAGAACTGCAAGCTATGTTTGAGATTCACAAAATTAGATACTATCTTGTAATTGATGAGGTCAAGCTTGCTCAACGACAAATTAATCATCTTAAACAAGTAACTGATACATTTGACCAACATCAAGAGTATTATTGGCTGAAATTCAATGGGAACTACAACTCTATAATAGAAGAACCCAATCAAGCCATGAGGTATTATAAACTTGCAGAAGAAATAATCAACAAAGTTGAATTAAGTGAAGATGAAACTGCAGATATAAAATACGCAATAGCTGTAACACATAGTAAATTACGAAATACTCTAGAAGTCATTGATTATGCGAACCAAGCTTTGGAAGCATTTAGTAAAAACTATAATTTCTTAAGATGTTCCCAGTGTCATATACTATTAGGAATTTCTTACCGAAGAATAAGGGTTTATGATAAGGCGATAAAAAATTATAATCTTGCTCAACATTTAGCTAAGTTAAATAAAAACGAAGAACTAATACAATTAACTAATATTAATCTGGCTAATTTATATGCATCAAAAGGAGATACTCTAAATTCTATAAAATGCTATAAAAAGGTGCTGGCCAAGAAAGAGTTGTTAAAGTTAAAAGAAAGACTAATTGCAATAACTTCCCTAATGCGAGAATATTATATTAGTCATAATTATAATGATTGTAGGGAAATGGTGAATGAAGGATTTGAAATAATTGATCAGCTCGATAAAAGTCGGTATAAGGCTTACATTTATGAATTGAAGACCTATGATTATGCTTTAAATGGAGATAATGAAAAATTTGAAAACCTAGTTGTAGGTGAATTAATACCTTATTTGCAGAAGCAAAAGGATTATGCGAGTTTAATAGTATATGCCAATATGGTTGGTAAGCACTATGAAAACTTAAGTAGATATAAACTATCAACTAAGTATTATAAACTTACAAATTTTGCTTATGAACAATTAATAAAAATATAGGAGGAATAAATGATGAAAAAGTCTTTTATTAGAACAATTGCTGCCACTGTAATGGTAGGGGGATTATTATTTGTAGCAAACGAAACAGGAAATATCGCAAAAGACTTCTCACATAGAGATGCAGAGCCAGGAGTATTATCTTTTGAATTGGCACATAGAGATGCAGAGCCAGGAGTATTATCTTTTGAATTGGCACATAGAGATGCAGAGCCAGGAGTGCTATCTTTTGAATTGGCACATAGAGATGCGGAGCCAGGAGTGCTATCTTTTGAATTAGCACACAGAGATGCTGAACCTGGAGTTCTTTCCACCGATCTTTTCTATTAATCAACCGAAAATAAATTATCTTCATTATCTTGCCCGGAACACATTTGTTCCGGGTATTTTTTTGTCTACTTTTAACAAAACAAAAACAGTTAATTAAAGCGCATACAGGGAAAATTGCTCATTTAATTTTATTAAATTTCATGAATAGATATTATCCATAGAGTAAAATATACAAAAATAAACGAAATATAGTGCATATTTATTAATTGAATGGAATTTTAAATATATTACTGAATGTTCTGAATTTTATGTTGTGTTATAGTTGGAATGTTGTGTCTGTGTTTTCGTTTTTACCGTTCGATGCATGATAAAAACGAAAATGCATACACGATGTATAAAAAGGGGGTAGAAAAATGGAAGATTTCGCACTTACAGGTGCAACGTGGTTTTGGTTATTTGTACCTATGCCGATTTTGATTATTTTGTCGATCATCACTTTATTTACTGAGAGGAGAGAATAGAAACACATGGGAACAGCAACGTTAATTACGTTTATTGTTTATTTATTGGGTATGCTCCTGATTGGGGTCATTTCCTACCGATTAACTAATGACTTATCAGATTATGTACTTGGTGGAAGAAGGTTAGGGCCTGGAGTTGCCGCACTTAGTGCCGGTGCCTCCGATATGAGTAGTTGGCTATTACTTGGATTGCCTGGTGCTATCTATGCCACAGGAATGGCAGAAGGATGGATGGCTGTCGGGCTTGCAATTGGTGCTTATTTGAACTGGCAGTTCGTAGCGAAGCGACTTAGAGTTTATACGGAAGTATCAAATAATTCCATCACGATTCCGGACTTCTTAGAAAACCGTTTCCGCGACGGTTCCCACATATTGCGTGTGATTTCTGCAATTGTCATATTGGTATTCTTCACTTTTTATACATCTTCTGGAATGGTGGGTGGCGCAAAGCTATTTGAGGCGTCATTCGGATTGACATATACACAGGCACTTTGGATTGGTGCTGTAGTTATTGTTTCCTATACATTCCTGGGAGGATTCCTTGCTGTCAGCTGGACGGATTTCATTCAAGGGATCTTGATGTTCTTAGCGCTGATCATCGTACCGATAAGAGCTATCTTCGTTATCGGTGGCTGGGATGCCACTGTGAATGCAGTAGGACAGATCAATCCTGGTCACTTGAACATGGTAGCCGGTGTCGGAACTCTTGCCATCATTTCATCCATGGCATGGGGGCTTGGTTATTTCGGACAGCCGCATATCATTACAAGATTCATGGCACTTCGTTCGCCGAAGGATGTACCGATGGCCAAGTTTATCGGTACAACTTGGATGGTATTGGGACTCTATGGGGCAGTATTCACAGGTTTTGCAGGGCTTGCGTTTATTAATACACAGGATGTTGGCGTTTTGTCTCAATTCGGTATTGAGGTAGTCAACCAAAATGGCATTCAAATGCTTGCAGACCCTGAAAAAATCTTTATTGCTTTTTCTCAAATCTTATTTGATCCGATTATCGCAGGTATTTTGTTAGCGGCGATTCTGTCTGCAATCATGAGTACAATTGACTCTCAGCTGCTTGTTTCCTCATCGGCTGTTGCAGAAGATTTCTATAAGGCTATTCTCCGCAAGAATGCAAGTGAGCGCGAGCTTGTCTGGGTGGGCCGCGGCGCAGTAATCATCATTGCATTGATAGCGACACTTGTCGCATCGAATCCGGACAGCTCTGTACTTGAGCTTGTAAGTTATGCGTGGGCTGGTTTTGGTGCAGCGTTCGGACCTATTATTCTGCTTTCCTTGTTCTGGAAAGGAATTACAAGAAACGGTGCGCTCGCAGGAATTATCGTCGGTGCAGTAACCGTAGTTGTTTGGGGAGATTTCCTTTCTGGGGGTATTTTCGACCTTTATGAAATTGTCCCAGGTTTCTTGTTGAATTTGATTGTAGCCGTACTTGTTAGTATGGCCGGTAAACCGCATCCGGAAGCAGAAGCTGAATTTGACGAAGCAAAATCCAAATATTAATACCTGGAAAGGGTCCTTCTTCTGAAGGGCTCTTTTTTAATGGTTTAACAAGCTTCTCTTTAGCCCAAACTGATTCTTATGAACAAAAAAGAAAAAGGGAGGGAAACAGCTTGTTCTGTCTGACTTGTCTTTTTCCATTGAAACTGTATCTTTAAACATAAAAAAATCTCAAGCCGATATTGCTACAAGTTGCCAATTATCGTATTTTTTTGCTATCATCATAAGTATTGTTATTAATCGTATAAGAGAATTAAATGCTTTTAAACAAAAGGACTTTTTTGATTGGAAGCATATGGATACATAAAATCTGGAGGTGACTGAGATGGCTGATATCTCAAAAGAAGAAGTAAAGCATGTTGCACACCTTGCGCGCCTTGCTCTTACGGATGAGGAAGTAGAGAAAATGACCCGGCAGCTTGGTGATATCATTGATTATGCAGAAAGTTTAAATGAATTAGATACAGAAAACGTCGAACCTACTACACACGTCTTAGATTTGAAGAACGTTATGCGTAAAGACGAACCGAAAAAATGGATCGAAAAAGAAGATGCGCTGAAAAATGCACCAGATCAGAAGGATGGCCAGTTCCGCGTACCATCCATATTAGAATAAGGAGGCCTAAAGCAATGTCGCTTTTTGATTATACATTAAAAGAGTTACAGGAGATGCTGAATCGAAAAGAAATCACAGTCAGTGATTTGGTTTCGGAATCTTATCAAAGAATTAATGAAGTAGACGGTAAAGTCAAAGCATTCCTTACGTTAGATGAAGAGAATGCCAAAGCAAAGGCAAAAGAATTGGATGAACAGGAAGCAGGGGAACGCAGCTTGTTGTTCGGCATGCCTATTGGTATTAAAGATAATATCGTAACAAAAGGTCTCCGCACCACATGTGCAAGCCAGTTTTTAGACAACTTCACCGATCCGCTTTATGATGCAACGGTTGTTCAGAAATTGGATCAGGAAAAAACGGTGAACATTGGAAAGCTGAATATGGATGAATTTGCGATGGGGTCTTCCAATGAAAACTCCAGCTATTATGCCACACGCAATCCTTGGAATACAGATTATGTGCCTGGAGGTTCAAGTGGTGGTTCTGCTGCAGCTGTTGCTGCAAAAGAGGTATTCTTTTCTTTAGGTTCTGATACTGGGGGTTCGATTCGCCAGCCGGCTGCATTCTGCGGTGTTGTTGGGTCAAAACCTACATATGGTCTTGTTTCCCGTTTTGGCTTAGTGGCGTTCGCTTCTTCTTTAGACCAAATCGGACCGATCACCCGGACAGTGGAAGACAACGCTCATTTGCTGCAGGCCATTGTCGGCCATGATCCAATGGACACTACTTCTGCCAATGTAGACATCCCGGACTATAGTGAAGCACTTAAGCAAGATGTTAAAGGGCTTCGTATTGCTGTTCCGTCTGAGTATTTGCAGGAAGGAGTAGCGCCAGAGGTGAAAGAAGCTGTCATGAATGCTTTAAAGGTATATGAAGACTTGGGTGCTACTTGGGAAGAAGTATCCCTGCCTCATTCCCGCTATGCGGTTGCAGCTTATTACCTTCTTTCTTCATCAGAAGCATCTGCAAACCTTGCCCGCTTTGACGGTGTCCGTTATGGCGTCCGTTCTGAACAAGCAGACAATATGCTGGATATGTTCAAGCGATCAAGAAGCGAAGGTTTCGGAGATGAAGTGAAACGCCGGATAATGCTCGGTACGTTCGCATTGAGTTCCGGTTACTATGACGCTTATTATAAAAAAGCACAAAAAGTCCGTACATTGATTAAAAACGATTTCGACAAAGTTTTTGAAGACTACGATGTCATCATAGGTCCTACAACGCCTACTCCTGCATTCAAAGTCGGCGAGATCATCGATGATCCGTTGACCATGTATGCAAACGACATTTTGACGATTCCGATCAACCTTGCAGGTGTTCCTGGCATGTCGATTCCTTGCGGGTTCTCGAGCGAAGGCCTGCCAATCGGGCTCCAGATTATCGCCAAGCATTTCGATGAAAGCACGATGCTCCGCACTGCTTATGCATTCGAGCAGGCAACAGACCATCACAAAAAACAACCTGAATTAGGAGGTGCCAAGTAATGAATTTTGAAACGATTATCGGGTTGGAGGTCCATGTTGAATTAAAAACAGACTCCAAGATATTCAGTCCGAGTTTCAACCATTTCGGAGCAGAGCCTAATTCTAATGTGAATCCTATCGACCTGGGTTATCCTGGTGTTCTGCCTGTTCTGAACGAAGAAGCTGTCAACTTTGCCATGAAAGCAGCTATGGCGTTAAACTGTGATATCGCTACGGATACTAAATTCGATCGGAAGAATTATTTCTATCCGGACAATCCGAAGGCATATCAAATTTCCCAATTCGACCAGCCGATCGGAGAAAATGGCTGGATTGAGATCGAAGTAGACGGTGTCAAAAAGAAAATCGGCATCACCCGTCTTCATCTGGAAGAAGATGCCGGTAAATTGACACATAGCGATGATGGTTACTCCCTGGTCGACTTCAACAGACAAGGTACACCATTGATTGAAATCGTTTCTGAGCCGGATATCCGCTCTCCACAGGAAGCATATGCCTACTTGGAGAAGTTGAAGAATATCATTCAGTACACTGGTGTATCGGATTGTAAAATGGAAGAAGGCTCGCTTAGATGTGATGCCAATCTTTCTATACGTCCAATCGGACAAGAAGAGTTCGGTGTAAAGACGGAACTGAAAAACCTTAATTCATTCTCTTTTGTACAAAAAGGGTTGGAATTCGAGGAAAAGCGCCAGCAAAAAGTGTTGCTGTCAGGCGGAGAGATCTTGCAGGAAACCAGACGTTATGATGAACAGACAAAGGAAACCATTCTTATGAGGGTGAAAGAAGGATCTGACGATTATCGTTATTTCCCTGAACCGGACCTTGTTCCTTTATACATTGACGAGGAATGGAAAGAGCGGATCCGCGCAGATATCCCGGAACTTCCAGATGCCCGTAAACAACGTTATGTCAATGAACTGGAACTGCCGGCATATGATGCGATGGTACTGACAGGTACGAAAGAAATGTCCGATTTCTTTGAGGAAACGATCAATCAGGGAGCAGATATCAAGCAGGCATCCAATTGGCTGATGGGGGAAGTTTCCGCCTATATGAACAAGCAGCAGTTGGAGCTCCATGACTTGGAGTTGACACCTGAAGGACTTGCAAAAATGATTAAACTCATTGAAGACGGTACGATTTCTTCCAAGATTGCCAAAAAGGTTTTCTCTGAACTAGTGGAGAAAGGCGGAGATCCGGAAAAAATCGTCAAAGAGAAAGGCCTTGTCCAAATTTCTGATGAGGGACAGCTGAAAGAAATCATCACTGGCATCCTAGATGAGAACGAACAATCAATCGAAGATTACAAGAACGGAAAAGACCGTGCACTCGGCTTCCTAGTCGGACAAGTCATGAAAGCGACGAAAGGTCAGGCCAATCCTCCGATGGTTAATAAGATACTGAAAGAGGAAATGGACAAGCGTTAGAATCTTTTTCTATAGGGCTGCTTCTAATGCGAAGCGGTCCTAATTCTTTTTAATGACGACCAAAATAACTTTTCAAATCGAACAAAAACGGCTATGATGTATAATGGATTAGGACAAGATGAACAGAAAAGTTTCTGGCTTCTAATCTGATGAATGATCAATCACATGCTTTTTCAGGATGTAATGATAGACGGAACAGGGGGAGACCTATGAAAAGGGCCCGGATTATATACAACCCGACTTCAGGAAGAGAAGCGTTCAAAAAAGAACTGCCTAGTGTCTTGGAACGCTTGGAACAAGCGGGTTATGAAACATCTGCACATGCAACTACATGCGCCGGTGATGCCACAAAGGCGGCGGAGATCGCTGTAGACAGGAAATTTGATATTGTGATAGCAGCCGGCGGTGATGGGACAATCAATGAAGTGATCAATGGCATTGCAGGTAATGATTACAGACCAAGGCTTGGCATCATTCCTGTCGGGACGACAAATGATTTGGCCAGAGCACTATCGATTCCCCGAAATATACAGAAAGCAGTGGATGTTATATTAGAGGATAGAACGATGGCATTGGATATTGGCAAGGTCAACGACCAATACTTTATGAATATTGCCGGAGGCGGAAAGCTGACAGAACTATCATATGAAGTTCCGAGTAAGTTGAAAACCATGCTTGGCCAGTTGGCTTATTACTTAAAAGGAGTCGAAATGCTGCCTTCATTGAGACCTACCAAAGTAGAGATTGAATATGACGGCAAGCTGTTCCAAGGCGAAATCATGTTGTTCCTGGTTGCCAATACGAATTCGGTTGGAGGTTTTGAAAAATTGGCACCGGGTGCTACCATGGATGATGGTATGTTTGATTTGTTGATATTGAAGAAAGCCAACGTTGCTGATTTTATTCGAGTGGCGACTCTTGCATTGAGAGGAGCTCATTTGGAAGACAGTCTCATTGTTCATACAAGGGCGAACCGAATCAAGGTTCACACGGAAGAGAAAATGCAGTTGAACATCGATGGAGAGTATGGTGGCGATCTTCCAGGTGAGTTCGTCAATCTTTACCGCCATATCGAATATTTTGTTCCGGAGATTTTTGTCGAAAAAGAACAAGAAAAGAAAAACAGAAAGAATCATGTCGAAGATTAATACAAAATACCCGGGTGCTTATGCGCCCGGGTATTTTATTTATACTCTTGGTTTTTTCAGGATGGTCAATTCATATGGTTCGATGTGCATTTGTTCCCCAACAATACAGCATAAAGGCGACATCCCGCCAGTATGGTTGCTGAGCAGTTTTTCCCATCTTCCAGGAGAAGGGAGGTGAATTTGGAACGATTTTTGAAGAGGGTTGACAAAGATGGCAAGATCCTCGTCATCACCGAATAAAGTAAAACCAAATACGGGATCAGGTGTTTTCAGGATGTGGAGCCGTTCTTTAATTTCATCAACAGTTGCCAGCCGGAACATATGGTATTTTTTCCGCAACGCAATCAATGCTTTGACCCATTCGATGTTTTCGGCCTCCCGTACCCTTTGGCTCCAGTCCAGTTGATTTATTTCATCCCCCGAGATATAGCTGTTTTCATCTCCTTGTTTTGTCCGGAACCATTCCTGGCCGGCATGCAGAAACGGTATTCCCTGACTGAGCAAAGTCAGACCGGTGGCAATTTGATGAATGCTTTTTCGTACTTCCCTTGTCTGTTCCTCATTGGAAAGCTCCAGCTTATCCCAGAGAGTGTGGTTATCATGGCACTCTACATAGTTGACCGACTGGAATGGTTCCGTGACAGACTGCTCGCCGTGGTCGGGCAGACAAGAACCGGAAATAAGCTGCGGAAGCAGTTCAATGTACCGGCCGTCTCCATTGGCAAATCCTACATCTGTCTGCTCGAAAAGATTTCCTTTAATGGAATCCCTGAATTTGTCATTGAAGAAGCTGATACCTTTCAACTGATGTGATTGGAATATAGTTGCTTTCTGTTCTGGCGGGAGCGGGGTGTCCAGTTCCCAACCTTCGCCAAGCAGCAGGACAGGAGCTGATTCCCTTTCGCAGCGTTCCTTGATGGCAAGCATCGTTTTAACATCCATTATCCCCATCAAGTCAAAGCGGAATCCGTCGACGCGGAATTCACTAAGCCAATAATCAATAGTGTCGAGGATGAATTTCCGGACCATCCGCCGTTCTGAGGCAATGTCATTGCCTGTACCTGTACCATTGCTTAATATGTCCACTTGGTGATAACGGAAATAATAACCCGGCACCAATTTTTCAAAAGGAGATTCTTCCTGGATGAAAACATGGTTGTACACAACATCCAGAATGACGGAAAGATCCTCTTCGTGAAATGCTTTGATCATTTGTTTCGCTTCTCTTACTCTTGATTCCGGGTCCGTGGCGTCAAGGGCATAGCTTCCTTCTGGCACTTGATAATACAAAGGATCGTATCCCCAGTTATACCCCCCGTCAGGCTTGGATTCATCCACACGTGCAAAGTCATTGACAGGGAGGAGCTGGACATGTGTACAGCCAAGGTCTTTTATATATGATAATCCGGTACTATGGCCAGAAGAAGTTCTCGTATCTTTCTCGGATAAACCTAAAAATTTCCCCTTGTTTTCGACTCCGCTGTCTGGAAAAATGGTTGCATCCCGCACATGCAGTTCATATATGATAGCATCTTTTGCATGGTCGATTGCCGGTTTCTCGTAATCTCTGAAATGGGAGGGGTCAGTGGATGCGGAATCTAGTACTATGCCAAATCCGCTGTTTGCTGTCATGCTTTTTGCATAAGGGTCATTGGTTGTCAGGTTTTTTCCGTTGGTGGTCACTTCATAATAATACCGGGCGTTTTTCCAGTTGCCCTCCAAAGTCCGTTCCCAAACACCGTTGTCCTTTCTCTCCATTTCATATGGATTGTCGTTGACATGCAAAGTCATTCGGATGGCGGTTGGAGACCAAACCGAGAAAGTGGTTGCTGTTTCCGTATAGACAGCCCCGAGCTTCTCGTCGGTAGCATCATACCGTTCATCAAACCATGGCGTACGGACAATCCCCCTCGGATGTACGGAGAATCGGTGTTCTCCCCATTGAAGTTCCATCTCATATCCTAATGGGATCTCTTCCTCGAAGACGAGGACAGCATAATCGTCGGAAGCAAGTTTCTCTATTTTTCCTTCCAGTCTGTTATTCTGCCAAAATACGACTGGCTTTTCCTCACCCAAAACCTCTGTTTCTCCAATATACACGGCCAACATCTTCACATCATCTATCCAAGCAATGGACTTTTCCATTGTAAAGTTCCCCGTTTCTCATATTATTGTGTAATTATATGCTTCGAATAATAAGTTTATAGAATATTTTTTCATTATTTCCAATTTTCTACACTATTAACCGAAATCATGATAGAATAATAATAGAATACCCCAAATTTGGCAGAATTAAATCCTGATTATGCATCGGCTTCTATAATTAAGATATTCTTTCATCAGAAAACGTTTACAACTTTCCTCTTTATTTTACTGAAAAACAAATTATTTTGTTCCTATAAAAATTCCAAATTACTAACATGGAAAGGAGTATTTTATGTCCATTCCCATCTCTGACCAGCAAATTTACCTGTTCCATCAAGGTACCTACTATCACAGTTACAAGATGCTTGGCTGCCATTCTGTCCAACATGAAAAGAAAAAGGGTTTCCGCTTTACTGTCTGGGCACCCAATGCGCTTTCTGTAGAGCTAGTAGGTGATTTCAATGATTGGAAAAACAAAAAACATACGTTGAAAAGATTAAATACGGAAGGGATATGGGGCGGATTTTTTGATGACATCCCGAGCGGTACCCGCTATAAATACAAAATCACTCCGAAAAGCGGTGCCCCTTTTTTAAAGGCTGATCCATATGCATTCCAATCAGAGTTACGGCCGAATACTGCATCACTTACGCCTTTCGATTTAGAGTACACGTGGAAGGATAGTCAATGGCAGAAAAAGAAGAAAGAGCTGAAACCGCACAATGCGCCGATCAATATTTATGAAGTGCATCCAGGTTCCTGGAAAACGAAGGAGGACGGCGAATACTTTTCCTATCGAGAACTCGTCGATGAACTAATACCATACGTGAAGGATTTAGGCTATACCCATATCGAGCTGCTGCCGTTGGCAGAACATCCCTTTGACTTGTCATGGGGATACCAAATCACTGGTTATTATTCCGTTACAAGCCGTTATGGCACACCCGCTGATTTCAAGTATTTTGTCGATCAATGTCACTTGAACGGAATAGGGGTGATTATGGATTGGGTGCCGGGCCACTTTTGTAAAGACGCCCATGGCCTTAGATTGTTTGATGGAACCCCATTGTTTGAATACGCCGATGAAAGAAAGGCGGAAAAACGGTCTTGGGGGACATTGACTTTTGACTTTGGGCGCCCGGAGGTCCAAAGTTTTTTGATTTCCAATGCCATCTTCTGGCTGGAAGAGTTCCATATAGACGGCCTCAGGGTGGATGCCGTTGCGAGCATGCTCTATTTGAATTTCGACAAGCATAATGGGGAGGAACGCATCACCAATTCTTTCGGCGGCGAAGAACACCTGGAGGCTATAGCATTCATCAAGAAGTTGAATGAAATAGTTTTTGAATACTATCCGAACACGTTGATGATGGCCGAAGACAGTTCAGACCTGCCTGCAATCAGTGCTCCAACTTATGCCGGCGGACTGGGCTTTAACTTTAAATGGAACATGGGCTGGATGAACGATATGCTCAGATACATGAAATATGATCCGGTATATCGTAAATGGCATCATAATTTGTTGACGTTTTCTTTCATGTACACCTTTTCTGAGAACTTCGTGCTTCCTCTTTCGCACGATGAAGTTGTCCATGGAAAGAGATCCCTGCTCAACAAGATGCCGGGTGATCAGTGGCAGCAATTTGCCAATTTGAGGCTGTTATACGGTTATATGATGGCACATCCCGGAAAAAAATTACTATTTATGGGAGGAGAATTCGGCCAGTATATCGAATGGAAAGACCAAGAAGAATTAGACTGGCTGCTTTTTGATTATCCCCTTCATCGTTCATTATTTGATTATGTGAAACACTTAAATCATTTTTATGTAAACGAGCCTGCACTATATGAGCTGGATCATCAACCGGACGGGTTCGACTGGATCGATCCACACAATGTAGATCAAAGTGTAATTGCTTTCAGGAGAATCGGCAGACAAACGGAAGACGATTTGATAATACTTTGCAACTTTACCCCGAATGTTTATTATGACTACAAAGTCGGCGTGCCAAGAGCCGGTACTTATCAGGAGGTGTTTAATTCTGATTCTGATGCGTTCGGTGGTTCAGGTCAGCTCAACAAAGGTGAGTATTTCACCTTTCCTGAAGAGTGGCATGGTCAAAGCCAGTATTTAAAAGTGAAGATTCCACCCCTAGCAATTTCCGTTTTCAAAAAAGTTATGCACCAACATAATGCCGAGGAGGAGTAGCGAATGAAAAAAGAATGTGTCGGAATGTTATTAGCTGGAGGAGCAGGAACAAGACTGGGGCTGTTGACGAAAAACCTGGCAAAACCAGCCGTTCCATTCGGAGGAAGATACCGCATCATCGATTTTGCCCTGAGTAATTGTGTGAATTCAAGGATTCATACAGTAGGGGTACTAACGCAGTATTCCCCTCTTATTCTTCATAAGCATATCGGAGTGGGAAAAGCGTGGGATCTGGACCGCCAAGACGGCCTTTCCATTTTATCTCCTTATACGGAACACTCTGGTGGAAGCTGGTATCTTGGCACGGCCGACGCTATCACCAAAAACATTCATTTCATCGAGCAATACGATCCGGAATATCTCCTGGTTATTTCCGGAGACCATATTTATCATATGGACTATGACAAACTGCTTCGCCATCATAAGGAAACGGAAGCAGATGCCACTCTTTCCGTGGTAGAAGTTCCATGGAAAGAAACCTCCCGATTCGGAATTCTCAACACCACTGATGACCTACGCATTTATGAATTTGATGAAAAACCAAAACATGCTAAAAGCAACCTCGCCTCAATGGGAATTTATATTTTCAAATGGAAAACATTAAAAAAATATTTGGAAGAAGACGCTGTTTCAGCAGAATCCGACCATGACTTCGGGAAGGATATCATACCAGCCATGATTCAAAATGGCTTGAAATTGTATGCCTATCGTTTTGAAGGCTATTGGAAAGATGTTGGAACAATCGAAAGTTACTGGGAAGCCCACATGGATCTCCTGCAAGAAGACCTTTCTGTATCGCTGAACAATAATGATTGGCGGACGTATTCTCATGATTCCAACTATCCGGCACAGCTAATTGATGAAGAAGCGACAGTGACCAGTTCGCTGATCAATTCTGGATGCCGTATATCTGGAAGCGTCGATCAATCTGTCTTGTTTGAGAATGTAGGGGTGGGAGAAGGAAGCAGGATCAGGCAATCAATCCTTCACCCGAGTGTAACAGTAGGGAAAAATACTGTCCTCGAACGTGTAATTGTAATGGAAGGAATGACTATTCCGGATAATGTCGAAATAATTTCGAATCCAGATGAGGAACCTCTGGTAGTGTATGAGGGGAATTTGCAACTGGTGACTTGATTAATATCAAGGGCCTGGAAGACAGGCCCTCCATTAGCTATATCTACTATAACGGTCAAAAGTAAACCCTTAGGAGGCAAATAAAATGGATACGATGATGGGACTAATTAATCTGGAAAATGAACATGACTTTTTGAATGAACTTACCTACTTTAGATGCGGCGCTGCAGCCCCGTTTGCTGCAAGGTACAGGCTGATTGATTTTGCTCTCTCCAATATGGTGATGTCCGGTGTTCAGGATGTTGCCATTTTTGCCAGAAAAAAATACCGTTCCCTGATGGATCACTTGGGGACAGGGGCCGATTGGGACTTAGATCGCCGGCACGGTGGACTGTTTATACTGCCGCCTGACTGGAACGATCCCTCAGACATTTCCAAAGGGGACTTAAGCCATTTTCATAACAATAGGGACTACTTTGAAAGGGGCCGTTCTTCTTATGTTCTCATAAGTGGCAGCCAGTTTATCAATAATGCAGATTACCAGGATGCCTTCCAATTCCATCTGGACAGACAAGCAGATATCACCCTCATTTCCGCTACGTATGATGAACTGTATCCGGAACACGATTCCTGTCTGAAGATTACTTCTGATGAAGGAGGCTGGGTTAACAACCTTTCTAATGACCCTTACAACCACCGGATTTTTACAGGGGTATATATTATAAGCAAGAAGCTGTTGCTTGAGTTGGTGGACGAGTGTATCGCTCATTATAAAGACCATTTCTTTATCGATGCTATCAAAGCAAACCTGGACAGATTGAATGTACAAGTGTACGAGACAAACGGTTATAGTGCCGTGATCAACTCGATTGAAAGTTTTTACAGACACAATATGAATCTGTTAGATACCGAAAACTTCGAAAGTCTGTTTTACAATAATGCCCTTGTGATGACGAAAATCGGAAACCAACCGCCAACCAAATACAGAGAAGGATCAAGAGTCAACCGTTCGTTGTTGGCCAACGGTTGTGTAATCGATGGGGATGTCGATAACAGTATCCTTTTCCGGGGCGTTCATGTTAAAGCAGGCGCCACTGTGAAGAATTCGATCCTGATGCAAAGGTGTACCATTGAGCCGGGAGTCCATCTCGAAAATGTGATACTCGATAAAGATGTTACCGTAACAGAGAACCAGCGACTGACGGGTGTCAAAGAGCAACCATTTGTCATCGCGAAAAGGAGAACTATATAAGGGGGAAGGAAAATGAAGAAAAAAGTCTTGTTTGTCGCATCGGAGTGCACCCCGTTTGTGAAGACGGGGGGATTGGCGGATGTAGTCGGCTCACTTCCTCAAGAGTTAAACCGCACAGAACAGGCCGATGTACGAGTGATCCTTCCTTACTACGGGGAAATTCCGCAAGTCTGGAGAGAGCAGATGGAATTGATCACCTCTATCCAGGTTCCTATAGGCTGGAGAAATCAGGAAGCAACAATCCATAAATTGTCCCACCAAGATGTTATATATTATTTTGTCGGAAATGACTATTATTTCAGCCGAAGAGGGGTATATGGATATTATGATGACGGAGAACGATTTATTTTCTTCAGCAGAGCAGTAATAGAGGCAATCTCCGTTCTCGACTTTGAACCCGATATCCTACATGCTCATGACTGGCAGGCAGGACTGGCAGTAGCTTTTGCAAAAATCTTTGAACCTGTCGACAATATGAAAACCATTTTTACAATCCATAACATTAAATACCAGGGAATCGTGCCGATCGATGCATACGATGACTTGTTCAATATGTCACACGAGCATATCGGCGGGATGGAATGGAATGGGCTTATAAACTGTATGAAGAGTGGGATATTCCATGCCGATAAGATTACTACTGTAAGCCCGACCTATGCGGAAGAAATCAAGATGCCATACTATGGAGAAGGTCTCCACCAAATCCTGGTAGACCGGCAGGAGGATCTGACCGGGGTAATCAACGGTATTGATGTCCAAGAATACAATCCGATGAGGGATCCTCATCTTATATCAAATTATAAGTATTCAAGAGTGAAGAAGAAGGAAAACAAGGCTGCTCTTCAGGAGAAATTCGGATTGCCTGTTGATCCTGAAAAACCGATGTATGTTTTAATCACCCGTCTTGTCGAGCAAAAAGGTCTGCATTTACTTGAAGCGATTATAGATGAATTCCTTCTGGAAGATGTCCAATGCCTGATTCTTGGGACAGGTGATCAAGAGTTCGAGCATTATTTCCACCATGCCGCTGAACGGAATCCGGACAAGCTGGCATTCTACCGTGGCTTTGATGAAGGATTGGCAAGGCAGATGTATGCCGGTGCCGACTTTTTCATTATGCCTTCCAAGTTCGAGCCTTGCGGACTTTCCCAGTTGATTGCACTCCAGTATAAAACAGTGCCGATTGTACGGGAGACGGGCGGTTTAAAAGATACGGTTACTGCTTACAATGAAGTATCGGGAACAGGAAACGGTTTTAGTTTTTCCAATTACAATGCCCATGATCTGCTTGCTGTACTCCGTTATTCTCTGCATATTTATTATCAGCCGGAACAATGGAATAAACTGCTTAAAAACGTAAATAAAAGCCATTTCAGCTGGAAGGATTCTGCGTTGGAATATGCAGATTTGTATGAATCGATGGTAGAGTCTGTATATAAAATCAATACTTCATATGCCAATAGAGAAGCATAATCCATTCATGGATGGGCTGAAAAACTTGGCGTAACTGCCAAGTTTTTTTATTAAAAGCGACACACTTGTTTCTAACCGGTGTGCAGGGAGTGAAAAAGACGTTGACGAAACGGACCATAGATGAATTAGTGGATGAAATAAAGAGCAAAGTGGAGTTGCTGCGAGGTACAACCATCGAAAATGCTACCAACAAGGATATTTACTATGCGATCAGTTCGATTGTAAATGAAGAGATTAATAAAAGCTGGACCCAGACCGAAGAAAACTATAAGCAAAAGCAGCCTAAACAGATTTATTATTTATCGATGGAATTTTTGATTGGACGCCTTGTGGAAAGTAACCTTTTGAATATCGGCCTCTTAAAGGAATGTAATGAAGCAATTGTAAAATTAGGTTACAGTCCTGAAGACATATATGCCCAGGAAAAGGACCCGGGTCTTGGCAATGGGGGCCTTGGACGGCTTGCTGCTTGTTTTTTGGAATCAATGGCTTCTTTGAGTTATCCAGGACATGGATGCGGAATTAGGTACCGGTACGGAATGTTTGAACAAAGGTTCATCAATGGCCATCAGACAGAACTGCCTGACTACTGGCTTAAAGAGGAATATCCTTGGGAAATCAGAAAGGCAGAAGAGGCTGTCGAGGTCCACTTCGGTGGAGAGGTCCACATGTTCAAAAAGCGGAATGGATCGCTGGAGTTTAGACATGAGAACACGGATAAAGTCTTGGCTGTTCCTTATGATGTACCGGTTGTTGGCTATAACAATCAAGTGGTCAATACCTTGCGTATGTGGAGTGCGGAGTCACCAGCAGTGGAATCAGACCTTCAAACAAGTCACACTGCCCAGTATTATCATCATTTGGAGCATAATCGATCAATCGAGCAAATTTCCGGGTTTCTTTATCCGGACGATTCAAGCTATGAAGGGAAAATTTTAAGGATTCGTCAGCAATATTTTCTGGTATCAGCAAGTTTGAAGAGCATTTTGCGAGAATACAAGCAAAATGTACGGCGTTCACTCGCTCATTTACCGGAAAAGGTAGTTATTCAGATCAACGATACCCATCCAAGTCTCACAGTTCCGGAATTAATGAGGATTCTGATGGATGAAGAGGGGTTCGGCTGGGAGAAGGCTTGGGAGATAACTTCCAATGTAGTGGCCTATACTAACCATACCACACTAAGTGAGGCCCTCGAGAAATGGCCAAAAGATATGATTAAATCATTGTTGCCGCGCTTGTATATGATCATCGACGAAATTAATGAGCGGTTCTGCCAGGGGATTTGGTTTGACTACCCGGAATTAAGGGACAAAATTCCCGAAATGGCGATTATAGCAGATGATCAAATTCATATGGCAAGACTGGCGGTAGTCGGCAGTTTCAGTGTCAATGGAGTGGCAAAACTTCATACAGAAATCCTTAAAAAGCAGGAAATGAAAAATTTCTATGCATTGTACCCGGAGAAATTCAACAACAAGACAAATGGTATCACGCATCGCCGTTGGCTGATGCAGGTGAATCCGAAGTTGACTTCTTTGATAACTGAAACGATTGGGCCACGCTGGATCAGCCGCCCTAATGAGCTGACGAACCTGCTTCGCTATTCCAAAGACCGCCCGTTTCTTGACAAGCTTGGCCAAATTAAGCGGGCCAACAAAGAATCATTGGCCAATTTTATTCATGAAAAAACAGGGATTGTAGTAGATGAAAATTCTATATTTGATGTTCAGATAAAACGTCTGCATGAATATAAACGGCAACTGCTCAACATTTTCCATGTAATCCATTTATACAATGAATTAAAAAACCATCCACAGTTGGATATCACGCCACGGACATTTATATTTGGAGCCAAAGCTGCCCCGGGTTATTATTTCGCCAAGGAAATCATCAAGTTGATCAATACGGTGGCGTCTATCGTCAATCATGATCCAGAGATCAAAGGTAAGCTGAAAGTGATTTTTCTGGAAAATTATAATGTGAGCCTCGCTGAAAGAATCATTCCTGCAGCGGATTTGAGCGAACAAATCTCCACTGCTGGAAAAGAGGCTTCTGGAACAGGAAATATGAAGATGATGATGAATGGTGCTCTTACCATCGGCACTTTAGATGGCGCCAACATCGAGATTAAAAATCTGGTAGGAGACCCGAATATCTTTATTTTTGGTTTGCAGTCCGAGGAAGTATTTGAATATTATCGGACAGGTGCATATGTCGCCCGGGATATTTATAATACAGACGAGCGTATAGCCGATATCATGAATCAGTTAAATGGTGGGGAATTCGGCTCACAGGAAATCGAATTCAAGGATATTTATTACCACTTGCTTTATAACAATGATCCTTACTTTATTTTGAAAGATTTTGACGCCTACACCGAGACACAACAACTAGTCGATCAGGAATACCGGGATAAAGATACCTGGCTGTCGAAGAGCTTGATAAATATCGCACATTCCGGCAAATTCTCTAGTGACAGAACCATTCAGGAATACGCAAATGACATCTGGAAAATTCAGAAACAATAACCATCAGAAAAGAGATTTCCCAAGTGGAAGTCTCTTTTCTCGTCTTATAGAAAAATAGAAAAAGACAGTGTTTCAAGGTCCATAAACTACGACATAAACTAGCGTGACTTCCTATACAGCGTTGCGGAAAAATACTCCCTTTCCGTGGGGGGCGCTTCAGCCTCCTCGCTGGCAACACACCAGCTGTGGGGTCTTCGGACTGTTCCTTTTCTATTTGACTCCATACCAGTCATTTGTAATCAGTAGGAGAGGAAGTCTTCACTATGTCGCAGTCTCTCTCTACAATTAAGGGGTGTTCACGCCGGTTGGGTGAAAATTACTATAGCGAGGTTTTTGTAGATAGAGAGTATATCAGCAAGACAAACTTCTCCAAAAGACGGAGCACTGGTTTGGCTCTTACTATTTGTCGCTAAATAACACCATATTTCCCAGGAAATATAGTTCTTGTCAAAACGTGCAGCAAACATGCCGCTAAATTTCCTTTCTGAATCGAAGTGTGGTAAACTTTTGACAGCAATTTACAAGAAGGACGATGATAGTTATGGCTAAGCAAAAGCCACCTGTAAAAAAGAACCAGACAATAGAATTGACCTTCCAGGATTTGACCCATGAGGGGGCTGGAGTCGGAAAAGTGGATGGCTATCCATTGTTTGTTCCATATGCTCTGCCCGGTGAAAAAGCCAAAGTCAAAGTGATAAAGGTCAACAAAAACTTTGGATTCGGTAAGTTACTGAATGTTTCAGAAGTCAGCCCTGATCGTGTCGAACCACCCTGTGATGTGTACATCCAATGCGGGGGATGCCAATTACAGCACATGAGTTATGACCTTCAGTTGAAGATGAAACAAAATCAGGTAAAAAATGCATTACGCAAAATTGCTCACTTGGAAAATGTTCCTGTTCATCCAACCATCGGGATGAATGATCCATGGAGGTATCGGAATAAAGTCCAAATTCCGGTTGGTGAACGAGATGGAGAATTAATCACCGGATTTTACCAAAAACGGAGCCATCACATCATTGAAGGAATGGATACATGTGTTATTCAAGATGAAGTGAATGATCGAATGGTTGAAGCAGTCCGCAGAATCGCTGATCGTTTAGGCATCACGGCTTACAGTGAAGAAAATGATAAAGGTGTTCTCCGGCATATCATGGTAAGAACCGGTCAGCAAACCGGTGAGACGATGATCGTGCTGATCACCAGGACAGAGAAACTCCCGAAACAAGAAGAATTAATAAAAGAACTGCATGAAACCTATCCGCAAATAAAGTCTATCGTCCATAACGTGAATAAAGAAAAAACGAACGTCATTTTTGGAAAGAATACAAAAGTGCTGTGGGGAAATAAGTATATTTATGACACTATCGGGGATATCAAGTTTGCCATTTCGGCAAAATCTTTTTATCAAGTAAACCCTCCGCAGACAAAGCATTTGTATGATACAGCGCTGGAATATGCCAGCCTCACCGGTACCGAAACAGTCATTGATGCTTATTGTGGTATCGGTACAATTTCCTTGTTTCTTGCTCAAAAGGCCAAAAAGGTTTACGGGGTGGAGATCGTCCCAGAAGCTATTTCGGATGCAAAAGAAAATGCCAAGTTAAACAAGATTGAAAACGCAGATTTCTATGTGGGCGAAGCTGAAAAAGTAATGCCATGGTGGAACGCACAAGGACTGCGTCCAGATGTCATTGTTGTCGATCCACCGAGAAAAGGGTGTGACGAGGATTTACTACAGGCAATGGTGACTATGCAGCCGGAGCGAATTGTCTATGTATCGTGTAATCCATCGACATTGGCTAGAGATTTGCGGATCTTGGAAGACGGTGGTTATGAAACAAAACAAGTGCAGCCAGTTGACATGTTCCCGCAAACGGGTCATATAGAAGCTGTAGCGGAGATTGTTAAAAAGCCTGATTAAAAACCATTCTTCAGTTGAATGAAAATATTTTGCCATCCGACCCTGATTTCGCAAAGGATACTTGCGATTTCGGGGTCTTTTTCTTTTTACCCGTCTTATTTTTGCTATCTAGAAGACCATATTGCGGCTTTCGTTGAATAAATTCAATTAATGGTCCTTTCTTGTGTAGTTGAAATGTTTCTTTGTTCAGCCTCAAATTTAGTGAGGCCAATTGATCAGGTTATTCGTACATATGGAGTGAACGTTTATTAAGGGGAGATGACAGTGAAGGTTATATATTTTTTGTTTATACTAGTAAGTTTTTTCGCTTATTGTAGGTTGTCAACAAAACCATGAAAGTGCGATGGTTTTGTTAGATGAAAAGATAAAAGAAATCAACATATCCATATCAAATGGGGCCGGGGAGATGAATGAAGAAATCATCTATTCCTTCCAAGACGAACAATCCATAAAAACGGTCGAACAGGCAATTAAAACCTCGGTTAAGGAGCATCAATCAAAAATCAATAAACACTTGCCGGAGTATGATGTTATGGTGGAATATGACGGCGGGTTTCCTGCTCACGCTATTCATCTGTGGTTGGGGGAGGAGGGTGAAAGAAGCACCCTTATGTATATGGTGGGAGAAGGAGAAACTTATCTAACATCGACGGCGACGACAAATCAACTAAGGCAATTGATTCTTTCGGGCAGCCAGTAATATCCAAGGAGAGATGAAATGTATGAACTGTTGTTGTGAATGCGGAGAAACAAAGGATATAAAAGTGGAAGGGGATGTTGGTGCAGACCCGATTTGGTGTGTGAGATGCGGTTGCAACCTTGATATAGAAGCCATTAAAATTTCGAATAGATTAATAGAAGAATTGACCGATTGGGGTGGTTTGTATGGACAATGGATTGATTGGGACCAAGATAAATTGTTTTCTGATGGAATTTTAATGGAGGATGAATTCAATCAAAAGGGAGCCGCTTTAGCAAGCAGGCTAAAGCGAGAAGTTGGAGAAGATTATCAAATAAGATTCATCCCCTCTACAAGTGCTCGGTTTTATGCGAAAAAATCTTGATTTCTTAATTTATTTGAAAAGAGGGATGTAATTGAATCCAAAAGAGTTAAATGAGATGAGATTGAAACAAACCGGCGTTACGAATGGTCTGATGCTTATTGCAATGGTAGCTTTTTTTACAATCATAAATATTTTAACAATAACATTTGCTCATTTTTTCTTCTTTTTGGGGGTGCTGTTGTTCATTCAAGCTGTTATCGGACTTATAAAGGGGGATTCTACTAAATCAATTTTCCCTATTTATGAAAAAGTAGCAATCTACGAAAAACAAAAAGTGGGCAGTGAGTGGTACAAGCACCGAAAAACAGGGTGTGTTTGGAACTTGATTTTAAGTGCATTAATGTTTTTGCAATCTTATTGGAATCGTGGTTTAGCAGATAATGTTTTTCATCTAGATTTGCTGTTTACATCTGTCATGACCTTCATTCTTTTAATAATGATAAATATCGGCCTTATTTTTCATTTTAGAAAGGTGGATCGCTCCACCTCGGAGTTAGACATGAAAGGCTATACTTGGAAATCAAATGTGATAGCAATTGCTATCGGGATTGTGTTTGCCTTCTTAATGATTGTTATCACCCTTTCCTATATTATTTCGCACATATAAATAGAGAGTGTTTTGGAGTTTGCAGGGACATAACAAACCATTTGTGAAACCTTATAATGAAAAATGACACCCGGCTTCCACTGTGCATAGGATACATTATTCGAATGAGAAGGAGCTGAGGTAAATGCATTACGTTCCTTATGTTCATCCGCATTTCTGGAGCTGTGGTCACCCAATGGGGGGACCAACCACAGATTATCCGCGGACGCCGGCATACCCTTATCATGCCGGGCAAAGTCATTACTCTTCATGGGATGGGAATCATCATTGGTTACAGGATTATGGGCCAGCACCATACGTAGTTGATATCAATAAGGTTACTAAGCAGAATAACAACTACCGTACAGCTATCTGGACGGGGAAACATTTACAAGTGACGCTGATGAGTCTGCAGCCCGGAGAAGATATCGGGTTGGAAATTCATCCAGATGTCGACCAGTTCTTGCGAGTAGAACAAGGCCAAGGTATAGTGCAAATGGGAAAAAGAAGAGATAATCTGGACTTCCAACGGCATGTCGTTGATGATTTTGCTATTATGATACCGGCCGGTACATGGCATAACCTTACTAACACTGGAAACATACCATTAAAGCTTTATTCCATTTATGCTCCGCCCGAACATCCTCGAGGCACTGTGCATGTAACGAAGATGGAAGCGATGGAAGCTGAATGACACAGGGAAGGGCTGTCCTAAACGTTATATACTTAATGAGGGGCAGTCTCTTTCTTTTTAGCGGGTTTCAAAAAACGTTGGAGAAAGTTTGTTACACTATAATTGATTTAAGAACACGATATCGAGGTGGTAAGTTGGTGGAAGATAGAAGGATTGCGGAATTAATCGATTTTACCCGGAAGAAGTTTGGTTTAAAAAATTACTATCTAAAGAGGCGCCAGCTCTGTCGCCGTGTTAATTACCTGAATGAAACAATTTATACACTTGATATGGAATGGTTTCCTGATCATGTTGTGGAACTAGGAGAGGACGGAACCAACCCACCGGGAACAGCAGTCATTGAAATAGAAATACATACCAGGAAAGTAACAAGTGTTATTTTTGTCATGGGAAAAACTTATGCCAGCGAGGGGATCCATATCTCCGGTCAATACAAGGAGGAAGTAATCGGCTGGGTAGAACAAGAAACAGGGCTTGTATATGGGGAACAGTTCCATTTAGATAAAGAAGAAGAAGGGGAATTAATCTTTAAGGGAAGCATAAATGGAATTAAGGTATACCCTGGAGGAATAATCGAAATAAAATTCAATAAGGAAGGAAAACTCACCTTTTTTGCTGTGCATGGTTATTTCCCTTCTGTGGAACTGGTAAGAAAAGAAACATTTACACTGACTCGTAATGAATTGATGCATCTTGCACATAATCAGTTTAAGTTGGTTCGGTTTCCTTCCCATGAACGAAAGAAACTGTTCGCTGTGTATGCAATGGATGAGGTGTTTATTACCAATCACACTATGGCTCTCATCCTTTTTGATGTTTTAGCGGACGTGAGTGCTTATGTGAAAATAGATGAAGTTTTATATTGGGACAACCCAGTCAGACAGCCGTTTATTAGAAAGGAAATCAATTGGCTTGAAAGCATCTCAACAGCGCAGGCATTTTCTTCCGAGCCATCACCAGATTCCTTTCCGATTACTGAACAGGAACAGGAGCAATGTATGGAAGCTGTGAAAAAGATGATGAGTCAGGAATATCCGAATGAGTCCGGTAGATGGTTTGTAGAAACTCTTCACCGCGAAAGAGGGTACATACAAGCCATTTTAACAAAGGATGGGGATGATTGCCTTGTATTTAAATCGAAGCTCCTCATCATGATTGATAGAAACTTCCAGGCGATCAATTATATGGATAACCGGGAGATGTTCAAGATATATGAGGGATTTGAATTACCTGATAAAATCGAAATAAGCAAAGAGCAGGCATATGGAAAATTAAAAGGTTTACTCGAATTGGAGCCCTATTACGTATATGATCAGGAGCAGAAAAAGTATGTCTTATGTGGGTTGTTAGATTGCCACTATAGTGTAGATGCATCTACTGGTGAAGTAATTGCTCTGAACGATCTGTGAAGCACTGACTGGAAAGGAGGAGACAAGATGTATATGACCATTGATGAGACCGCAGAATATTTGGATCTCCCAGTCAATAAAATAGAAACATTGATTCTTCAAAGACGCATAAGGTTTATCCATGATGGAGCTCAGTATCTTATTTACAAGGAACAGTTCCAGACACATTTTGAACAGTTGGAAAATTATAAAAGTGCCCAGGCAGAATATTATAATCAGCCGATCCCTGAGGACATTGATGTAAAGGATGAGGACTAATATAAAATGAAGGGGGTATCGATCCCCTTCATTTTATATGGACTTCCAAACTCGATTGTAAGAAAATCTGTCACAAATATTCAACTATTCAGTTTTTTGATTTATACTGATTGTTAACTGTTAAATTCCTACAATAAGATGCTTGAGTTATTAATAATAATCCCGCCAGAAATACTCCAATTTCTCTCCAAAACCCCATTGTTTTTTAACACCGTAGTTAAATATTACCATTTGCATGAAATGACCATGAAATTAGTTTACCAGCAAATTCACTAGGGTATATGCCTATTATCAGTTATTGATATGATTTAATTTTGAAATAATGAGGAGGATGGACAGATGAATAAGAGAGAGAAGGAGACAGGTGAGTTATTTGACGGTTCATCCGCGATAAAAAAGCAGTCATATAGTTCCGATAATACCATATATGATACAGATACTTATAATAGTACTGCTTTTCTAGAGAAAGAAAGCGTCAATAAACACAGCAAAAAACAATTGAATGTCCAATTTACTAAAAAAGAAAATAAAAAACAAGAAAAAAAAGGTTCAACCTTTATTGTACTAGCTAACCGTCTACCGGTAGACAGCAAGGTGGAAGCGGATGGGACTGTTACTTGGAGACGCTCACCGGGTGGGCTTGTAACAGCATTACAGCCTATGCTGCAAAAACGGGAAGGTGCCTGGATCGGTTGGGCCGGTGGAACGGAGAAACCGCCCGCACCGTTTAAAGAAGACGGAATGAATATTGTTCCTGTAGAATTGACAGCAGAAGATGTGGAGGACTATTATGAGGGATTCTCCAATTCTACCTTATGGCCGCTTTATCATGATGCCATTGTGACACCTACTTATGACCGCAAATGGTGGGACCGCTATGTAGAAGTGAACCAACGATTTGCCGATGCTGCTGCAGCCGAGGCGGCAGAAGGTGGTACAGTGTTCGTTCAGGATTATCAACTGCAACTTGTTCCGAAGATGCTTCGGGAACTTCGCCCGGATTTAAGGATAGGGTTTTTCCTTCATATCCCATTCCCTCCTAAAGAGCTATTTGCTCAATTGCCATGGCGCCAAAGCATTCTTGAAGGTCTGCTGGGTGCAGACCTGGTTGGTTTCCAAGTCCAAGGCGCTGCCCGCAACTTTCTGGATTTAACAGAAGCCTTTTTAGGACTTTCGACAGAAGACAACATGGTTAAAGCGGAAGACGGGCGTAAAGTCTTAGTTGATGATTATCCTATTTCTATAAATAGTAAAGAATACGACGAGATTGCCCGTTCTTCCAAAGTTGAGAAGCGGATGCACAAGTATTTATCCGAAATAGGCGGCAACCGCCGGATCCTATTGGGGGTAGACAGACTTGATTATACAAAAGGGATCGACCGGAGGCTGAAAGTGTATCGAGAATTACTTGCCGATGGCATGATTGACCCTGAAGAGGTATTATTAGTTCAAGTGGCTCCGCCATCAAGGGAAAGGGTCGAAAGTTACGCCAGGCTGCGGGAAGAAGTGGAGAGAGAAGTCGGTGGAATCAATGGGGAGTTCGGTCGATTCGGACGACCTGCCGTGGATTATATCCCCCGTTCTCTGAACCGTGAAGAATTGGCTGCCTTGTTCCGGATGGCCGACTTAATGATGGTCACTCCGATCCGGGACGGGATGAACCTCGTTTGTAAAGAGTATGTAGCTTCCAGAATTCATTCGGATGGTAATCTTGTATTAAGTGAATTTGCAGGCGCTGCTCAGGAATTGAAAGAAGCATGGTTATGCAACCCGCATGATATCGATGGCATGAAAGAGGTCGTGATGAATGCATGGAATGCTTCTCAGGAAGAACAAAATAAGCGTATGAAAGCAATGCGTGAGCGGGTCATGACATATGACGTGGACCGCTGGGCAACCGACATTTTGTCAGCTTTAGGTATAGACTGATCAATAAATATGCTAAATTAAAAGAGAGCTCCCTGCCAAAAGAGCAGGGGGTGTTTTTCCCTTCGGATAATGGGGAATAGATGGTTAGAAAAAAATATGCAAGGGAGAGAGAAAGTTGAGTAAAATCAAAAAAGCAATCATTCCAGCTGCCGGTTTGGGTACAAGGTTTTTACCGGCTACGAAAGCAATGCCGAAAGAAATGCTGCCAATCGTTGATAAACCGACTATTCAATACATTGTGGAGGAAGCAATCGCTTCTGGAATAGAAGACATTATCATCGTTACAGGTAAAGGTAAAAGAGCAATCGAAGACCACTTTGATCATGCTTTTGAATTGGAAGAAAACCTTCGCAGAAAAGAAAAATATGATCTGCTTGAAAAGGTTAAGGAAACTGGTGATGTCGATATTCACTATATCAGACAGAAAGAGCCTCAAGGGCTTGGACATGCTGTATGGAGTGCAAGAAAGTTCATCGGCAATGAACCGTTTGCTGTCTTGCTAGGTGATGATATTGTCCAATCCGAAACACCTTGTCTCCGCCAGTTAATGGATACGTATGACCGTACATCTTCGTCCGTAATTGGTGTACAGTCTGTACCAGAAGATCAAACCCACCGATATGGTATTATTGATCCATCCAAGGAAGATGGCCGTATGTATGAAGTTTCCAGCTTTGTAGAGAAGCCTGAAAAAGGTACTGCGCCGTCTAATCTTGCTATCATGGGAAGATATATTCTTACACCGGAAATCTTTGATTACCTTGAAAACCAGGAAAAGGGTGCAGGTGGAGAAATCCAATTGACCGATGCTATCCAACATCTAAATCAAATCCAAAAAGTGTACGCTTATAACTTTGAAGGGAAAAGATTTGACGTTGGGGAAAAATATGGCTTTATTCAAAGCACCATCGAAATGGCGTTACAGGATCCAGACATGAAAGATCAATTAATCGAATTCTTGAAAAAAGCGCTGGATGAAGAAAACGCGAAAGAAACTTTATAATAACGTTACAAAAGCAGAGATTCCGTATCTCTGCTTTTTCATTATCTCAAGAGCGCCAGAATATCGTAAGTTTGGTGATCTTTCTCATAAAGTCTTCGAACACGAATTGCTGCTCGCTCGTTTGGTTGTACCATTTCCTGGTCATATTCATCAGCCAAAAAGGAATCGGCCTTCCCTCGATATATTGATAGTACTCTTCATACCCGCGTTTAAGATATTCCCATCTAAAATCATTGCCCGGATTGACATATTCCGATACATCCAATATTTTGGCATGACCGCCTTGTAGAAGAATGTTTTTTAAATGAATATCCCGCGGATTTAAATCTCTTGATTTGATAAAGTCCCTGGCTGCCTCGACATCCTCTATAACTTGGGGTGGAATCGGAATTCCCTGTAACAGACAGTCATACAGTGTCGTCCCTTCTTCGTAGTTCAGTACAAGAAATCTGTCTCCAGCACCATGAAATTTCGGGAAAAATCGATTCTCACCTAACTGCTTGTACACATTCTGTTCTATTTCTTTCTTGGCTATTTTCTCTTCTGCATATAATTTAAACGCTAAATCCGGAAAATCTATACTTCGAAAGACAGCTGCATCTGTCCCCACTCCGATACATATCCAACCGTCTGAAGACCCTTCAATAGTTACAGGCTCATTGTGTGGGTTGGCATGAATCACGATTTGACTCATACCTTCTATCGCAGCTTCCCAATTCCGACTTTTATCCATCCTCAACATCCTTTGGCTGGTATTGTAGACATTAGACAAGAAAACAGCTGTTCACATCAATGACAAATTCGCTTATGACTACTGCTTAATTAAATAGTATAAGATACTTTCCCAATAGTAAAATTATATTTATTGAAAACGATTAATTAAAATGAAAAATAAAAACTTTCAGAAAATATGTTGTTTTTTGACAAAAACCGTTATAAAATACATTTTACACTCAATTTTGAAAGGAGGCTCAGCGATGGTTACATTTGTTGCATCCATCATGTTGTTATTATCAGGATACTTTATATATGCGAAGGTGGTTGAACGAATTTTTGGCATAGACGATCAGAACAAGACACCAGCATATGCCAGGAAAGATGGCTTTGATTATATGCCGATGAGCTGGTGGAAAGCGAGCTTAATTCAACTGTTGAATATCGCTGGGCTAGGTCCGATTTTTGGTGCCATTATGGGAGCTCTTTATGGTCCGGTGGCTTTCATCTGGATAGTAGTCGGTACTATTTTCGCAGGTGCTGTGCATGATTATTTTTCGGGAATGTTGTCGCTTCGCCACAATGGAGCACAATACCCTTCAATCGTAGGTAGATATTTGGGCAAGCCCGCCCAGTCCTTGATCAACTTACTATCAATTGCCTTAATGATTTTGGTGGCGGCGGCATTCACAGCCGGTCCCGCACAGCTGATGGCAGAAGTTACGCCGTTGAGCTTTATGGCTTGTTTATTGATTATTTTCGCATACTTTCTAATAGCGGCTGTACTGCCCGTGAACAAAGTGATCGGGAAGGTCTATCCGGTATTTGGTGGAATATTGATATTTATGGCGGTGGCAATCGGGATAGGGATGTTTTCTTTTGAACACCCTGTACCTAACTTAACATTTGGCAATCTTCACCCAGACAACCTGCCTTTATGGCCATTATTGATGGTTACCATTTCATGTGGAGCCATTTCCGGATTTCACAGTACGCAGAGTCCGATACTGGCAAGAACCCTGAAAAAAGAGAGCGAAGGACGGAAGGTCTTTTACGGTGCGATGGTTGCAGAAGGTGTCATCACATTGATCTGGGCGGCGGCCGGTATGGCTTTCTTTGGAAGTACAGGTGCCTTGCAGGAAGCCCTGAACGCAGGTGGACCTGCAGGGGTTGTCAATGAAATCAGTCAAACAACCCTTGGCACATTAGGTGGAATTCTTGCCGTATTAGGGGTTATTATTCTCCCTGTAACTACTGGTGATACAGCTCTTCGCTCATCCAGGATGATGCTTGCGGATCTGATTGGCCAAGTACGTAAAAAGGACTTTAAGGGTAAATGGTCTCCGGCGTTGTTGGTTATTCCGGTTGCTCTTCCCACCTTTTTGTTGACTCAAATGGACTATAGTTTTCTTTGGCGATATGTTGGATGGTCCAATCAAGTAGTGGCTACTGTTATGTTATGGACGGGTGCGATGTATTTGCTGCAATCCGGGAAATTCCATTGGATCTGCAGTATCCCGGCGTTATTTATGACAGCAGTGGTAAGCACGTATATCTTTTACGCACCAGAAGGATTTAATCTTCCCTACTCCACTTCGATGATTATCGGATCAGTGATTTGGCTTGTCGTTGCTGCCTGGTTCTGTGGGAAATTGGTTAGACGTTATTCGGTCAGACGAGATCAAGCATTGTCCACGAAGGCTGGGTGACCTCATACACATATACAAGCTGGGGAATCGATAAGGTTCTCCAGCTTTTCCATGAAAAATTAGTAAATATTTGGAAGGGGGAAAAGGAATTTAGGTATTGTTGTCGAATCGATTAATAAAGAAGTATAAAGTGAGACATGAGGTGGATGATGAACTGTCAGCAATGTAAAGACAAAATGCCAGACTATATAAAAGGGAACCTTACGGAAGAGGAGGAACAACGTCTTGAGCAGCACCTGCTTGGATGCCCGGAATGCAGTCAAATGTATTCTTCAAGACGGAGGCCGGCTTCTATATTAAAGGGTTTATCATTAAGGGGATGGGCTTCTGTCGTCATTGTGTTAATACTGCTCATCGGAGCGGCTTACTTAAGCGGTTTAACAGATAGAGCTTTGACATGGTGGAATGGCGTGAGCGTTGCGGACAATGAAAATCTGAAAGAGATAAAAAGGTTCGGAATTGGTAATGCCTTAAACTTGGAAAAAGAAGACAATGGGATAAAAGTGACAATTACTCACGTAGTGGCAGACGATATCCAAACATATGTATATTATGAAGTAGAAGATTTGGAGGGAGACCGTTTATTATCTGTGGAAGATTCTCATCGCCCGACCATAACTGCCGAGACGGGTACTTTCGATATTACGCAGGGCTATGGGGAACAGATTACCGGCCTTGTTCCTGCTGATGAGCAGCCGGAAAGCAGGTTCAGAGGAAGAATTGGACTGCTTCCAATAAAAGAAGAGAAAGCGACGATAGAATTAGAGATCAATAGACTTACAGAGATTGAACCGGCTAATATGGAAGAACAAATGTTAATGGCTCCTATGGAAGACAGGAAACGGGTGGAGGGTAATTGGTCTTTTGAGATTCCAATCGAAAAACAAGAGATTATCGATAAAGAAATAAATATGGAGACGGAGCTGGACGGCCACGAAGTGAAAATCAGCAAAATAAGGATAGCTCCAACGATGACCCTCCTGCAGTATGGTCTTCGAATGGATGATATGGACAGTCAGGTCTCCTATGTTAGTTTTGGGGCGCTTGCAAGCAATGAGATGACATACAAACCTGACTATACATCGATGTATCCTGGCAATTTTCCGAACAGACAATCAAACTGGATGATTCAGAATTCCCCGTTTCAATCGATGTATTATGACCCTCCCGATTCTTTGGATGTTAAAGTAGAGCGCATCGAGACTCATATAGTATCAGATAAAGAGTACCCACTTGATCCGGATAGAGGGCTGCCGCAAACATTTACTTTTTTGGATAGCGATTTTGAAGTGGAAATCAATGAAATTAATGAAAAGACACAGCTCACCATTAAAACCGAATGGAATAGGCACAGGGAATTTGACCGGCTTCATTTTGAAGTGATCAGTGAGCCGGAGAACACGGGAATGATGTTGGAGGAAAAAGGAGTATTCGTCAAACCGAACGGCGAAGTGTATGAAATGGATAACTACAATGAATATCCCTCCGGTGTGGAAAATGCCCATTATTATCAGACTGAGGCAAAAGCCACTTTGGAATCGCGAGGTACAAATGGGGAGATCAGGCCAATAGCGATAAAGATATACAGTTATCAAAAATCTGTATTTCCAAACGAGACAATCAACTTGGAATTTTAACGGACACCAAAAGAGGATGGCGACAGGCCATCCTCTTTTGGTTAATTCCTATCTACTTTTTTAAAACCCAGTTCGATTAATGCCTGGTGCATGTTAGCTCTTGTTTTAACATCCTTATAATTAAGGCCTAGATTGCCGATCGTTTGAGCAAGTTCTGGACGAATACCAGTTATAATTGCTTCTATACCAGTAAGGTTCAAGGCATTCAGTATTTGGAATATTTGATCAGAAACCATTGTGTCGATAATTGGAACTCCGGAGACATCCAAAATTAAATGGTCCAAGTCGAAGTTATTACCGGCATGAAGGGCATTATCCATAATTAATTTAGCCCGATGGGTATCAATCTCCCCGACAATTGGGAGGACAGCAATCCCTTCTGCGATAGGTACAACGGGGACAGAAAGTTCTTCCAAGGCAGTATAGGCGATTTTCATCTTTTGAATATTATCATTCTCATACATTTCTCCAAAGACACCGATTGCTTTGTCGATAAGCGGGTCGATAATTTTCGATACATCAAGCATGGTGATCGGTGCAAACTGCCTTTGTTCCAACTCTTCTGTGAATACATCCCAAATTACAGCCCTGTAAAACGATAAGGCCCTTAATGCATCACTTAATGGGATTTCGTAATCAATCGTAAGCTTGGCAGTCTTTTCACTCCAATCGGCAACCTTTTCCAACATTTCTTCATGATCCGAATAGAGTGCTTCACCAAAGTAACTAAGAAGTTCGGTTCGGCTGTGCTCCCGTTTAGTTAACGGCATTCCTGACTCTTGCAATTTCTTTGTATAACTCTCCTCAAAGGACTCTTCCAGGTTCTTGGCCAGTTTCATACTATTTTCTACTATTTTTTTGCCTATGTATTCTAATTCATCCTTCATAAATGATACTCCTTGAGATAATGATAAATTCCTATATGAATTGCTAGTTATAGGATATGTCATTTTTTCCTTTCAGCCAAGTCATATACTATAAATTTCATTGGAAATATTTGCAGGGACCGATCCAGATAAAGTCCCGTTCCAGTTGAGAATCCGGCTTCTATCATTCCCTTTGCAATCGCTTTTGTTCCTTAATTGGCTGGAAATCACGCTGGGAGGAATGTTTTTCCAGTAAATCGTTATTCGTATATAAATCGATGTCGACAGCATATTTAGGTCGGCCTTTCACTTCGAGGAAGACTCTGCCGATATACTCTCCGATAATGCCGATGCCGATTAATTGCAGTCCGCCGATAAACCAAATGGATACCATCAGGGATGTCCAGCCGGCGTTTGCATTCCCGGTAAGTTTTTGCATTAACGCATACCCGCCAGTTACGACCCCGCACATGAATAACAGCATTCCTAAAAAACTGATGAAACGAATTGGTGCAATGCTGAAAGAAGTTACCCCGTCAAAGGCAAAAGACAGCATCCTCTTCAATGGATATTTGGTATTGCCCGCATGCCGTTCTTTTCGGGTATAGGCTACTTCAGTCGATTTAAATCCTAAAAGCGGCACGATCCCTCTCAAAAATAAGTTCGTTTCCTTATATTTGCATAACTCCTCAAGCGCACGCTTACTCATCAGCCTGAAATCAGCATGGTTATACACGAGGTTGATTCCGATTTTCTGCATGGAACGATAGAAAGCTTGTGCTGTTGTCCGTTTGAATGCAGTGTCGGTTTGTCGGTCAGACCGAACGCCATAAACGATATCATATCCATCCAGGTATTTTGCCACAAATGTACGGATGGCAGAGACATCATCTTGAAGATCTGCATCAATGGAAATCACACAGTCCGATCTGTCTTTAGCTTTCTCAAGCCCTGCATATAAGGCAGATTGGTGTCCGACATTACGGGCAAGTTTCAGTCCAGCCACCGAACGATGGTTAATCGTGGCTTTGACAATCATATTCCAAGTCTGATCCTTACTGCCATCGTCGACTAATAGAATGGAGCTTTTTGAAGAAATCAAATGATCGGTCATTAGTTGTTGAAGTGTTTCGGTCAATTGCCTGGTTGTCTCTCCGAGGACTTCCTGTTCATTAAAACATGGGACTACGATAGTCAGTACGGGATGAAGTTTACTCAATCTTGGTCCTCCTATAATGCTTAAATTGCTTGATATAAATGAATTTTCCAAGCTGATTCGGAATGCTCGAATACTTTCAGCAGTTTTAAATCGGTTTCAGCTGCGTTCAAAATCGGGACAGATGAAAAAATATACCGTCCCCCTAAGTTTTTGAAAGCTTCGATGTTAAGTTCAAGATTTTTTATCTTTTTATTGGTTGTTTTCTCATAATCGTACTTCTTGCCGAGCTCATCAACAAACAGGTAGCAACGGCTGCCCCATTCGTCGAAGTACCTCTTGAGCGATTTGTTTTTCTCCAATTCTTTAGCTATTATTTTTCTAAATTCATATTTATATGTAATAGGATAAAGATTATTGTAAGTATCTAAAGTATAGAACCCATTATATTGAGCTATTGCTGGATGGAGGCCGATGCTGGCTACTCTGTACTGATCCTTTGGAAGGCCGATATAATCCTGGATTTGCTCAAATTGTTCCACAGCGTAAAATTCCCGAAAAGAGGGCGTTTTATGATGTACACCATAATGGATTTCCTCATTAAATGGAACCAGTACGAGTAATTGGGCAATAACTGCAATCCGGACGAATATCTTCCATTTTTTCCTGCCTGTTTGCCATAGAATCATACAGGCTGTGGCAAAGTTCAGATAAATCACAAGCGGTCTCAGAAAATGAAACCGGGCAAAGTTAAAGGTGTTAAGTAATTCGATGTTTTCCTTCAAAGGAATCCACAGCTTGTTGAACCAAAGCGCATACCAGAGAGACAAGCCATAGTTAAGTACAAGCAAGAACAAAAAAGTCTTATCCAGCTTGTCCTTCTTTTTGAAGAGAACCACAGCTAAGGTCAGAAACAAAACAGGTAGAATAACGACAGTGTGAACAGTCATTACATGTGTATGACCAAACAGAAAATTTTTTAAAGAAAGGCGGAAGGAGTGAGCTAAGTCGTGGCGGGAAGAGATGAATTCCACACGGTGACTTGGCTCCTGTTCAGCTAGTAAAGAGAAGACAAGCCGGTAGTCTACAAGAAAGAATACTCCGGCCATAAAAGCGATACTTGCCAAAAACGTCCAGTTCCACCTTTTTTTCACGATCAAGTCATACAGCCATAAACAACCGACAGCTGCAAGGAAGAAGAAAAAGCCTAGAACAATACTTGCGTAAAGGGGTATCAATGCAAGCGTAAGCCATTCTTTCCAAGAAGCACCTTTAGCCCGAATGTTCAAAAAGGCCCAGAGTGCCAGCGGATGACCAAGCGTGCTCAACATCCCTGACGGCCAAAAAGGTGTAAAGGCAAAAGCGAGAGATACTCCAATCCTTATCAGGGCGGTTTCTTTGGACTTAATGAAATGTGTTTTTAAAAGTAAGTACATGCCTACAAAGGCTGCTATTCTTGTTATCGTCTGACTCAAAGCGTATGCAGTCATAGATGGAAATACTGCATGGAGCAGTACAATCAGACTGTATTCGGTCCCGAACGCGTTACGTGGCAGTCCGTTAATTACCTGTGGGATAACTGAGCCGATTTCGCCGAACAATTCCCCGCTGTTCCGCAATACTTGATACCAGGCGATATTAGAATCAAGGTTATCGTGAACGCGGATGTGTGCATCTTGTCCCAAAACATACAAAGGCGCCAAATAAACAGCCATCAAGCAGGCCGCGATAACGAGATAAAATCTTTCTTTCTTCTTATCAGGCAAATTACTCATATGTATAAACACATCCATTAATTGTTTTGAAAGAATAAAAAAATGAGGACCACGTTATTATGCGAGGCTGGGGAGGAAAGTATTCAACTTACTTTTATTCACTATTAAAATATCCTTAAAGTTATCGAAATATGATTGCTTAGCAAGTGATGCGTTTCAGAGTTGAGAGAAACTGCGAACTAGCGAAAATTCACCTTAGAGAGACTTTTTCTATCTTTCAGAAAAGATAAAAAAGAAATGACTTTTTTGCCATTTGCCATTTTCAATTGTCGAAGTATCGGTTATAATGCAATATATTGAACGAATAAATGACTCGTATAATAGCAGGGATATGGCCTGCGAGTTTCTACCAGATTACCGTAAATGATCTGACTACGAGTAAGCATACAGCTTATTGAGTATATTGTGCCCTTTTGGGGTATTTATTTCGTGCTCAAGAAGAAAAGCTTACTCTCGTAGTATAGCTTTTTTTCTTGGGCATTTTTTATTGGACATTTTTATAGAAGGAGCGAGGGCCATCATGGAATTATTACAGGAGAAAATCAGGCAGGAAGGAATTGTCTTAAACGACAACGTACTTAAAGTAGATTCATTCATCAATCATCAAATGGATCCGGTATTAATGAAAGAAATAGGAGAAGAATTTGCTAGACTGTTTCAATCGAAAAATATAACAAAAGTACTGACAATAGAGTCTTCAGGTATCGCCCCTGCAATCATGACAGCTCTAGAGCTAGGAGTACCGTCCATTTTTGCGAGAAAACGAAAGTCCCTTACTTTGACCAATGATTTATATACCGCCGAAGTTTATTCTTTTACAAAGAAAGAGACAAATGAAATCACCGTTTCCAAGAAATATTTGCATGAGGGAGACAATGTTTTGATCATCGATGACTTTCTTGCGAATGGACAGGCAGCAATAGGGCTTGCCGAAATTGTGGAGTTGGCCGGTGCGAATGTGAGTGGAATTGGTATTTTGATCGAAAAGTCTTTCCAGCCGGGTGCAGATAAAATCCGTTCAAAAGGTTACCACCTTGAATCTTTGGCAAGGGTGAAATCCCTGCAGGAAAAAAAGGTGGAATTTCTGGAAGAGCAGACAGTTTAACAACTAGAAAATACTTCGGGGAGGAAGAGAAATGAAACAAGATGCAATGAAAACATTATCCATTGGCTTCCAACATGTCTTGGCGATGTATGCTGGGGCCGTACTAGTGCCGTTAATCGTCGGAGGCGCGCTGAATTTGAGTTTTGAACAGCTTACTTACTTGGTCTCGATTGATCTACTTGCCTGCGGGATTGCTACATTGCTGCAAGTCTGGCAGAACAGATTTTTCGGAATCGGTCTACCGGTAGTGCTCGGGTGTACTTTTACAGCCGTAGGTCCAATGATTGCAATCGGCAGTCAGCACGGTGTGTCAGCCATTTATGGATCAATCCTGGTTTCAGGTATTTTTGTGGTAATCATAGCAAAGTACTTCAGTAAGTTAGTGAAGTTTTTCCCTCCTGTTGTGACTGGGTCGGTTATCACCATTATTGGATTAACTTTGATTCCGGTTGCCATCAAGGATATGGCCGGCGGAGAAGGCAATGCAGACTTCGGAAACCCAAGCAATCTTCTTCTTTCATTTGGAGTTCTTGTCTTTATATTATTATTGAATAAATTCACCAAAGGTTTCATTAGGGCTGTTTCTGTCCTGCTTGGTTTGGTTGCAGGTACAGTTGCTGCATCATTATTGGGTATGGTCGACTTCTCGGAAGTAGCTGAAGCTTCTTGGTTCCACAGCATTCAGCCATTTTATTTCGGAATGCCGACTTTTGAGATTTCGGCAATTTTGACGATGATCCTTGTGGCGATTGTGAGTTTGATTGAATCAACAGGGGTGTACCTTGCCCTCGGCGATATCACGAATCGCAAAATTGATGAACAGCAACTTTCGAAAGGTTACCGTGCTGAGGGATTAGCAATTGTCCTTGGAGGCGTTTTTAATGCATTCCCATATACAGCGTACTCTCAGAATGTAGGACTTGTTCAGTTGACGGGTGTGAAAACGAAAAAAGCTATTTATGCAGCAGGATTTATTTTGGTCGTATTAGGGTTTCTCCCTAAAATCGCCGCGATCACTACCCTGGTGCCGACTGCTGTATTGGGTGGTGCATCAGTAGCTATGTTCGGTATGGTAGTCGCTTATGGAATCAAAATGTTGAGCAGGGTAGATTTCGAACAACAGGGAAACCTCTTGATCATCGCTTGTTCAGTCGGGATGGGACTAGGAGTTACTGTTGTGCCGGAGATTTTTGCACAACTACCTGAAAGTATAAGGATTTTGACGGAAAGCGGCATTGTAGCCGGAAGTTTTACAGCCATCCTGTTGAACATCCTATTTAATGTCATTCCAGAAAGTCAATCCACCAAGCAGATTTGGAAAGAAAGAAAGGCTTCTTAAAAAAAATTCAAAAGCAGGCATCTTATAAGGGTGCCTGCTTTTTTAAATATCATATTGAGAATATATGCTGGAGTATTGATATCATTTATCGATAGGTCACCACTTTTTCCATGATATTTTCTTGGTTTCATTATAGAATAGAAATATCAGACATTTTAACTAACTTGAAATACGGGGAAGGTGACACTTTGCAAACATTAGAAAAGTTACAGGACAGCAGCATGCCATTACGCCGTGATGTAAAGTTATTGGGGAATATATTGGGAGAAATTCTCTTGCATCATGGAGGGCCTGAATTATTAAACACGGTAGAAAAAATACGTGTAACAACAAAAGCTCTTCGCAAAGAATTCGATGAGCAAAAATATAAAGAGTTAAAAGAAGAAATCGCTAATCTTGAACAACCGGTTCGCCAACAGGTAATTCGTGCGTTCTCTGTTTACTTCCACTTAATTAATGCCGCAGAACAAAATCACAGAATCCGCAGACGCCGTGAGTACCAGCTTCAAGAAGAAGAAGTTTCACAGCCTGGATCCATAGAAAGTGCGGTTAGTTCACTTAAAGACAAACATGTAAATGAAGAATCCATACAAAAGGTCTTAGATGCTTTGTCGTTGGAATTAATTATTACTGCACATCCCACAGAATCGACTAAGCATTCAGTTTTAGAAATTCAAAAGCAAATAGCAAATATCCTCAAGCAATTGGATCAGCCAATCCTTACGAAAAAGGAAAGGAAGGAGCTGGAAGAGGGACTTGCCAATGAAATTACTATCTTATGGCAGACGGATGAATTGAGACACCGCAAGCCGACAGTAATGGATGAAGTGAAGAATGGTTTATATTACTTTGAACAGACTTTCTTTGATGTACTGCCGGAAATTCATCAGGAATTGGAAGAACAACTGAAAGAAAAGTTTGCTGATAATATAAAAGTTCCGAATTTTCTCCATTTTGGTTCCTGGATCGGTGGCGACCGTGACGGAAACCCGAATGTTACTCCTGATGTAACGTGGGAAACATTGCACAGACAGCGTGGACTTGCATTGAAGAAATACAAGGAAGTTGTTGTGAAGTTGATGAAACGGTTCAGCCATTCCGCGAATAGGGTATCAATCAGCGATGAATTAATTAAATCCGTGGAAGAGGATGAAACGAAGTATCTGAATAAGAATCAGAAATGGGCAGTCGAAACAGAAGTGTACAGACGCAAATTCGCTGTTATTCTGGCGCGTCTTGAGCAAGTTGGTAAGTCGGAAATCGGCTATCAAGCGGCAGAGGAATTACTGGAAGATCTACGATTGATCCATCGAAGCGTACAAGGTCATAGTCCTGCCGATAAAGAATGGAAAGGCTTGACCAAGCTTATCCGCCAAGTGAAGTTATTCGGATTCCATTTAGCGACGCTCGATATCAGAAACCACAGCGGGGAACATGAAGCAGCGATTACAGAGGTGCTTCGGAAAGTGAATATTGCGGAAGACTACTCTTCCCTTTCTGAAGAAGAGAAAATGGAGATTTTAGGTCAAGTATTAAAAGATCCGCGTCCGTTATTATTGTTGAATGAAGATTATTCGAAAGAAACACAGGAAATGCTGAATGTGTTCCAGATGATCAAGAATGCACATGAAGAATTCGGAAAAGAATCGATAACCGTTTATCTTATCAGCATGACTCGGTCAGCCAGTGATCTGCTGGAAGTATTGGTTCTTGCGAAAGAAGCAGGGATTTACCGCCTGCATGCAGATGGCACGGTAGATTCGAATTTAAACGTTGCACCACTATTGGAAACGGTTGATGATTTGATTGCAGGGCCTAAAATCATGGAAACCTTGTTCGAGATGGAAGAATACAGGAGTCATTTAAGTCAGCATGGTGACAGGCAGGAAATTATGCTTGGTTACTCAGATGGCAGTAAAGACGGTGGTACTTTGACAGCCAACTGGAAGCTGTACAAAGCCCAGCAGGAGATACATTCAGTTGCCAAAAAATACAATCTCCGTTTGAAATTTTTCCATGGCCGTGGCGGCTCACTCGGTAGAGGAGGAGGACCGCTAAACAGAAGCATTATGTCCCAGCCACCTGAGACGTTAGGTGACGGTGTGAAAATCACCGAACAGGGAGAAGTTTTGTCTTCCCGTTACTTACTAGAAGATATTGCTTATCGAAGCTTGGAGCAGGCAACTTCGACATTGTTTGAAGCCACGGTCGACAACAAGCTTGGGAACAGTCCTCATTACTCAAGAGAGGAAGCCTGGGGAGAAGCAATGGAAAAAATTTCGGATGTCTCTTTGAAAAAGTATCAATCCCTCGTGTTTGGCGATGAAGATTTCCTGACTTACTTTAAAGAGGCAACACCATTGAACGAATTGGGAGCTCTTAATATCGGCTCCAGACCTATGAGCCGTAAAAATAGAAACCGTTTCGAAGATCTTCGCGCCATTCCTTGGGTATTTGCCTGGACGCAAAGCCGCCAGCTCCTTCCTGCCTGGTATGCCGCCGGCTCGGGCTTGAACGATTATGCTTCAAAGAGTGAAGAGAATGTAAGACAATTGCAGGATATGTATGAAAACTGGCCATTCTTCCATTCGACAATTGATAATTTGCAAATGGCATTGATGAAGGCGGATATTCATACTGCTAAAGAGTATGCTGCACTTGTCAATGACCAGGAAATTGCTACACGTATATTCGGGGATATTATGGAAGAATATGAGTTGACCAAAAATATTCTGTTGAAAATAACAGGCAATAAAAAATTGCTTGATAACACACCGAACATCCAGGAATCTGTCCACAGAAGGAATCCTTATGTTGATCCATTGAACGTTCTTCAGGTAAATTTAATCAAAGAATTACGTCAACAGGAAGAGCCTGATGAAGAATTGTTAACCGAAGCATTGTTGACTATCAGTGGAATTGCGGCTGGTCTCCGTAATACTGGTTGATTGATAACAAATCTAGGCTCATTTCATAAGAATTGTTGCATTTTAATGTCATATTTGAGGGGAAATACGAACTAGTGAAAATTCACTTCAGTGAGACTTCCTCTCGTTCTGATTTAAGTTGAATGCTAACCCGGCGCTGCAGAAAAACACTCCCTTTCCGGGGGCGGCACCTCAGCCTCCTTGAAAATACAATTCGATTTTCTGCGTGCGATGTTTCGCTGCTAGAACACGCAGACTCATGTGGGAACAGCGCGAGTCCGAAGATCCCGGAAGAAGCGAGAACTTTGCTTCTGAGGAAGCTGAGGCCGTGCCCGCGGAAAGCGAAGTGTTCTGCCGTAGCGGTTGTATAGCACTCGACTTAATCAGAATGGAAGAAAACCATGTGCCAGTTATGTGGCATTTTATAGACATCCAGCAACAACGATCTTTTAGAAAACAGCTTACATCTAAGAAACCCCTTACCGACTGCATTATGCAGCCGATAAGGGGTTTTTTTAGATAGCGGCTTCTTCTTGATCTTCTGACAGCTTATTCCGTGTTCTACTAGTGGAATGGTTTTTCCTCCTAGTAAACAAACAGTACACAGCTGGTATCAACAAGAGTGTAATAAAGGTTGCAAACAGTAACCCGGAAATGATGACCGTTGCCATTGGAGCCTGGTAGTTTCCGGACGTTCCCGATGCAAGTGCCAATGGGAGCATTCCTCCCACCGTTGTTAACGTAGTCATGAAGATTGGTCTGATTCGGTCCTTTCCTGCTTTGATTAAAGCAATGTCAACCGGTAGTCCTTGGCTTCTCATCTGTTTTGTGCGATCGATGAGAAGAATGGCGTTATTAAGGACGATTCCGATCAGCATTACCACGCCCATCGCAGACAGCGCGCTCAGTTCACGCTGTGTAAGAAATAGTCCTATGATTACCCCTACAATTGTCATGGGGATAACGGACATGACGATGAATGGATGGCCGAGGTGATTGAATTGTACTGCCATAACCAGGTAAACAAGGAAAATGGCTATCCCGAAAACCACAACCATATCCATAATCAATTCTTGCTGTTGCTCCAAGTCTCCTGCAGTTGAAAGACTATAGCCGTCCGGCGTCTCATAGTTCTCGATCAATCGCTGAACCTCCCGATTGATCGTCCCTAAATCCCTTCCTTCTATGTCTGCTGAAATAGATAGATATCTTTCGCCGTCATCGTGGGTAATCTCATTAGGTGTTTCGATTGTATTCAGTGAGGCGAAGGCGGCTAGTGTTTTTTCCTTACCTTCTGCAGTAAAAATGGAAAGGTCCAACAAATCACTTTTAGAATTCGTTTGTTCATCCCAGGTCACGGAAAGAGGAACCGTTTCATCATCTACTGTTATTTCACCAGCAGGAATTTGGGCAAAAGCCTGCTCCATTTGTTGTTTTATTAGTGACTTCGATAATCCGTCTTTTTCTATTTGCTGTTCATTGAGGACGACAACTTCTTCCGGCGAAGTTCTTTCGATAGAACTTGTCACCCCGACAATTCCTTCGATTTTTCCTAAATCTTTTTTAAAACCGTTGGCTAGTGTTTCCAACTCCTGGAAGTCTTCTCCTTTAATGTTGACTTGGATTGGATACCCGCCACCGCCTGACATGGCACTCTGGACATTCAACAAAGGTGTGTCATCTTCCAAGGCTCTTAGGGAACTCATAATCTCTTCATTTATGTCTTTCTGTTCACGAGTGATTTCTTCCTCTTTGTTCATATTGATAATGGTATAAAACATGCTGCCATTGTCCATAACGTAGTTCGTTTCTACGTCTTTTATGGAAAGAAGGGTTGTGTTGATTTTTTCTACAACCTCTTTTTCTTCTGGTGAAACACCTGTCTCGACATCTACCATTAATTCAGAATAACGGTTGAATACATCAGGCATGATGGTCATCGGTATTTTTGTAACGAGGAACAAGGAGCCGGCAAACATGGCGAAAAAGATGGCAATTACGGCTAAACTGTATCTCTTCTTCTTTACAATCCAGGATACGACAGGTGTATATAACTTAGTGATTGGTCCTTCTTTATCACGCTTTTTCTGCTTTCTCAAGGTCAGGAATTTTTCTGCCAGAGAAGGAATAAGGGTGAACGATACAACCACTGAACTTATAAGTGTGAAGGTTACCACAAAGGAGAGAATGATCATAAATTGACCTAATTCCCCTCCGACCATACCGATCGGTAGGAAAACGACAATCGTTGTCAACATGGAAGCGAAAACAGCAGTGGCGACTTCCTGTGTTCCTGTTAAGACAGCTTCGAGATTGGCGTGTCCTTGTTCCTTTTTCCGGTAGATCGATTCTAATATGACGATGGAGGAATCCACCATCATTCCAATTCCCAGTCCAAGTCCGATCAACGTCAGTATGTTGAAACTATAATCGAACAACCACATAGCTGCAAAGGTCAATAATACCGAGGTCGGTATAGACACACCAATAATGATAGTGGCTCTGACACTTCGCAGGAACAGAAGAAGAATGGCAATTGCAATTGCGGCACCAATCAGTATATTGCCAGTGACACCATCGATTGAATCTTGGACATAATCAGCTTGGGCGACCATTTCTGTAAGTTTAAAGCCGTCTACTAACCCTTCATTTCTAATTTTCTCTATTTCTGAACGTATAGCAGCAGCCATTTCAAGTTGAGTTACATCAGCCATGCGTCCAACTTGAACGAAGATGAAGTCCTTTGTTCCATTTTTCCAGACAAAGGAGGAGCTTTCAACCGAATCTAAAGTAACAGAAGAAAAGTCCTCCAGGGTAAGTAATCCTTCAGCAGTTGGAATTTCAATATTCTTTACCTCTTCCACACTTTCCAACTTAGAGTTCCAACGCAGAGTAGGGGAAGAGTCTTCGCCTGTCAACTGGCCAAGCGTTGATTCGCTGTTAGCCTCTTGGATCGCTCCGACTACTTGGTTTATATCCAAACCGGATTCGGCCAGCTTATCACGGTCAAGTTTAATGGAGACTTCGTTTTCCTGTGTACCGGCTAATGATACATCCCGCACTTCGGGTAGCTCTTCCAGCCGAGGTTGTAATACATCCTTGGCGAAGTCGGTCATTTCCTCCATACTGCCACCGGAAACATCCATGAAAAATTCGTAGGCCTGATTTGTTCCTATTTCTCCTGATTCAACATCGATTACTTCTGGCATTTCAGCAGTTGCTGAATTAATGGCTGCATCTACTTTTTCAAAAAAGTCATCTCCGGTTCCCTCTTCAAATGTCATAGAGAATGAACTCCTGCCAATTGTAGAAGTAGAAGACACGCTCTCAATTCCGTCCATGCCCAGCAGGGTTCTCTCCAAGGGAGATGTGATCGAACGCTCGACTTCGATGGCGGACATGTCACCGGCATTTATTTCCGTATAAGCACCTCCCAAATCCATGGGCGGGAACAATTCCTTATCAAGTTTGAGGACTGCATATCCACCCACCATTACGACTAATACTGCAATAAGCCCTACAAGTATCTTTCGATTAAGAATAAATCTTAAAAGCTTCATTTAAAACCTCCTGGGATAATATTTGAAAGCGAGGACCGCCCAAAGATTAATATAATCTGTATATAGGGAGAAAAGACCAGTGAAAAAATGTTTTGAATTGAAAGTTCATACATTATGTATTTTCGGCGGAATTGCTTCCAGGGTCCTATTCGATTAACCGTTTTCATTTTATCCCTGGGAAGGAGGAATCATAATGAGCGGGAGGCTTATTTTGGATAGGTCTTGAGGCTGATTTTTTCCTTTTCATAGATATTAGATATTTACTACAATTACTTTTCTACCAAAACAACCAGTAATAACCCAAACTGCGAGTCGGGGATCTCACCAGACGTTTAGCTCTGATAAAGTGATTTTAGGTCTTTTCGTAAATTAGTAAATTAAAGGAAAGAGGCTAGTTTGCAATGGACTAGCCCCTATATGGTTTGTATAATAGTTGATAGTAAGTCTTCCGTGAAAATGGGATATATGGTCATATGACCCAAGCAAAACGGAGGATCTGTGCGAATCCTTATGAATAATGATTATTGTTATACTTCCATTCTACTAACTTTCTAATCACGGACAAGATCGTAGCATAGTCGTCCTTATCAACTTGCTCTAAATAATATTTAAAGGTCAGAATAGTGTTCCACTGCTGTTTGTTGACTGCCCCATCGAACCAGAATAATTCACCGAGAGTTATCCCTAAAGCATCTGAAACTTTTTCTATGGTATCAATCGTAGGATTTTTTTCTCCTCTTTCAAGCTGGCCAATATACGTTGGATGTAAATTAGATAAGTGGGCGAGTTTTTCCTGGCTCAGCCCGTTGCTTTTTCTGATCGTCCGTAGTCGCTCTCCTACTGATTTGGAAATTCCATGTGGGGACATTTTTATTCACCTCTGTTAAAAAGCATATCGTTTATTGACGAATAACCGAAGATACTATCGATATCGTTTGTTGAAGATTGAAATACTAAAAGTATTATAGTACTATTATTCTTATGTTTTATTATTATTATAAAGTTGGAATCACAACAAAATAGAAGGTTGCTTGCTCGGTGCAATATTTGTTCTTCCTTTTAGAAACTATACAGAATGTTAAATGAAGGGGTGAGGAATATGTTTGAGAATTTATCGGATGAAAAGCTGCTAGATGCTTACATAAAAGCTTTGGAATTGAATTTGGAAGACGATTTTATTGCATTGTTGGAAAATGCGATGGTTTACCGTGGTATGGAAATACCGGAATACTAGACACTATCGATTGGAAAGCTTACTCTGCTTATTGAGAAAACTTCTTCTAAAAATAACACCTTCAGACTTTTTCCTCCATCTGCTTACATAAATCATCAGAGTCGATGCGGCCGTTAATTTGATATCAAAGGAAAAGCGCCCTGTTTCAAGGGCGCTTTACTGAACACTATAAGCAACTTGTGTTAAACAAGTAAAAACATTTATTTTTTTTAATATTGCCGCGGTTTCTGTTCCACCTGGTCGTTTTACCAACCTAAACAATGTAAGCCCTACCTCTCTTACATCCTTACGGCTCCGAAGCCGATCCAGTGTGAATAAGTTTTACAAAACCTCAGTAGAATGCCAGTAATATTTTTTACTTTTCCATTCTATTCAAGTCACTTCTTAGGCGAAGTCGATTACTAATTCTACTATATACCAGATGGTTTGTCAAGCTTATGTGTTAGTTTTGATTTATCATTATCACATTCATACAATTCCCTGTCGCCATATTTTTAAACCTGGGGTTTTTCTTCGAACGGATAAACTTTAAAAGAAGCAAGTAAGGAAAACTGACAGCCCAAATAAGTTATATTATAATGAGAAAGGGTATTTTTTCATTATAAGGAGTTGTTTTGGTGACGAATAAAGCGAATATAAAACTAATAGCCCTAGATATGGATGGTACACTGTTAAACTCAAAAGAAGAAATTTCAGAAGCTAACCGGATTGCTATCACAGAAGCAAGAGAACAAGGCGTAGAAGTTGTGTTATCTACTGGAAGACATCGTTTGTCTTGTCAGGAATACGCGAAATCTCTCGGACTAAACTCTTATTTGATTACGGTGAATGGCAGCGAAGTGTGGACATCTACCGGAGAGTTAGTTACCCGTCAGTCACTGCATATAGAAACCATACAGAAGTTGGTCGATTTAAATGAAAGATACGGCACTTCGGCCTGGATGGCTTCGACCGAGCAGGTGTTCAGAGGTGAATTCCCTGAAAAGCTCGATGAACATGAATGGTTGAAAGTTGGCATTGATATTGACGATATCGAAGTGAAAGAACGGATTTTAAAAGAGCTTGAAGAGGATGAGCTTCTTGAATTGAGCAATTCACATCCTATGAACATCGAAATTAACGCTGTCGGTATTAATAAAGCAAGAGCCCTGGAAAAAATCTGCGGTTATTTGGATATCACCTTAAATGAAGTTATGACAGTCGGCGACAGTCTCAATGATATCAAAATGATTCAGGAAGCCGGGCTTGGAATAGCGATGGGTAATGCACAAGAAGAAGTGAAAGAAGCAGCAAGATGGGTGACAAGCACAAATGAAGAGGATGGAGTTGCCAAAGCAATCAACCACTGGATTCTCGGCAAATAATCTCCACGAAAATATTCCCTTTGGCGGGGGTGGAAACAGAGTTACGCCCTGCCTATAGATAACAGCCATAAAAGAGCGCATAAGCGCTCTTTTTTAGTTTGGGTCATTTTGTTCTGCTCTTCCTCTCTCGAGAAACAGGCGTATTTCGGTTGGGTTGATTCCTAATTTCTTTGCTTCAAGGATTAAGGCAGCCCACTCTTGATCAATGATGTCTTTCTCTTTATAAGAAATCGTATTCGCCTCCCATTCAAATATCCGATATGAAAAATTCCAGGAGTTATTTTGTTCATTATACAGTACAAATCGTTTCTAAAAAAATACAAAATTGAAAGCAATCTAGAGAGAGAAGGAGAAAACAAACGAAAAACGTTCTTAATTGAGAAAAAGCGGACGAATTTCAAAATTGGAAAAAGAATAGGTTTAAAATAGAATAAAAGATATTTTGTTGGAATCTTTATTTATAAGTTGATTCGTTTCTTGTACGGCGAACGTTCGTTTTAATGAACATAATTAAAATACAAGGATGGGGGCTTAAAATGTACAGAAAATCCTGTACTGCTTGCGGACAGCCATCATACAGCTGTGGAAAGAAAGGGTGTTGGTTTTGCCCGTTTTGTAAACAGAATCTCACGTGGCAAAAAACCCGCGACCCGGATGAACAGCGAGATCTTCCCGGCAATGATTACCTTTCGAATAAATGGAAATCGGCTTATCGAGAGAAGAGAGGCGCCCCTGTTTCGTTTACAAAACGAATATAACGAAGACGAAGCTGCTCTGGCATGAGCTTTTCAATAATTCCTACATCAATCGGGAGAGCCGACAAATTTAGCGACTTATACTATACTTAAATCAAGAACGATTTGATGCGAGAATAGACAGAGAAAGGAGAGGTATCATGGCTGAAAAGTTAATTATCAATGGCGTCCGCTTGGAACCTTATAGTCTTCACGAAAATCACGCTCAAAGCCAAATTACCTTCCATGCAAAACTTACGAAAGAAGAATACCATCAGCTGACAGACTTAAGACTGAACATCGCCAAGAGTAAAGGTTATTTCGATGTCATCCTGAATAGCTTTATCAAAGTGATGAGATTTGGGAAGATCGTTTACTCAGAACATGACGACTATGTAAAAGTAAGGGCGACATTAATCGAACAGGATTACACCGGACAAAGGAATGCGATACCAGCTACAGAGAACTTGCGTCAATCGGTATCTGAACTGGAGTTGACCAATAAAAAGCTCATTCTCTTGCTTCAGGAAAAAGGTCTTCTGACAGATGAGGAATTAATAGCTGTTCATACACACAGTAAAGAGGAAATACTTGCAAATGGCTTTCCATTTTACCAAGTGAGCGATATCGATTATTATTCTGATGAGACCAACAATACATACTCTATGCTAAACGGGCACTGATTCTGTTTTTTTACGATCACCATGCGAGGGGGATTAGTTATGAAGGAAGTCATCAAGACAGAACGATTGAGACTCAGAACAATGCAGCCGGAGGATTTGGATAATTTGCAAAAAATTTTCTCGGATCCAGAGGCGATGAGGTATTATCCGTCCCTCAAAGACTCGGAGGAGACCAAAGAGTGGATCGATTGGACAAGAGGAAATTATATGAAGTATGGTGTAGGACTTTGGGTCGTCGAGAAGCTCCCCGATAACTCATTTGTCGGGATGTGCGGACTTGTCCCCCAAATGGTCGAAGGTAAAATGGAATTGGAGGTTGGGTACTTGTTTGTACGGACGGCGTGGGGGAAAGGCTTTGCAACAGAAGCTGCTAAAGCCTGTGTGGACTATGGCTTCAAGCAGGTAAAATGCCATCAGATCATATCTCTTATCGATCCGGGAAATGAAGCCTCCATTAAAGTGGCAAACAGAGTCGGCATGGCGTTCGACAGGGTCATAGAAAAATGGGATAAAAAATTATCCTTATACAAGATTGAAGATAAGCGTCACTTTTGAATTTCAAAGATATCTTCCAGCTTAGCATGGATAAAAGCATGTGAATCTTCAACCCCGATATTGTAAAAAACAGGGCCAAGTTCTTCGGTAATGAAATCGAGGAAAAGTCCTGCCGCTAGTTCACCTAATTCTTCGTCTCTTTCCTTTTCAAAGTACTCTTTTATCTTACCGATCATTTCCTCTTTCCGTTCTTGTTTCAATTGAAAATCAGGTTTCATAATCTTGCTCCTTTTCATTCAATGACTTATGCTAATTATAACAGATATGGATAATAATACATGGGAAGGTGAGAATTCGATGGCGGATTTGAAATATGAAATCGTGGAAAATTTGGGTGTTTTGTCCGAGTCGCCAAAAGGATGGACGAAAGAATTGAATTTGGTGAGCTGGAACGGCAGGGAAGCCAAGTATGACATAAGAGACTGGGCACCTGACCATGAAAAGATGGGAAAAGGAGTTACATTGTCAAAAGAGGAAGTAGAAAAACTGAAGAAATTGCTGGATTAATGAAGAAAGGACAGCCTTGTGGTTTGAGGCTGTCCTTTTGGTATGTTAATTTCCGAACTTTATTAAACAATGTTCTTGAACGACTTGCTTGTCGCTATGTGGGTGCTTTGTGTTTTCGATTATTTGATAATCTTCCTGGCCTTTGCCGGCAAAGATGATAATGTCTCCAGCTTCGCTTATCTCTATGGCATGTTTGATTGCCTCTTTTCTATCTGCTATTGCAGCATAGTTGTTATGTTTCATCCCTTTTTCCATATCGTGCAGGATGGATAGCGAATCCTCATATCTCGGATCGTTAATAGTCAAAACCACATAATCTGCGACAGATGCCTTTTCAGCCATATCAGGCCTTTTGCGTGCATCTCTGTCACCGCCTGTCCCCACTAAGAAAATCAGCCGGTTCTCTTTAAAAGGCAACACTGACAGGATTGCCTTTTCGATGGCATCCGGAGTATGGGCATAATCGATATACATGGTAACAGGGGCATTGATGTCAACCTTTTCCATGCGGCCATTCACTGGTGGAAGGCTTTGCAGAGTCTCTAACAATTCCGGTATATGATAACCATGAGCATATAAGGAAGCAATGGCTGCAAGAGCGTTATAGACATTGAATTCTCCAAGCAGATTCATGGTCACCTCATATGTCCCTTCAGGCGATAAGAGGGTGAATATTGTCCGGTCGGGCTGATAGGAAATATCGATTGCTTTAAAAGCTGAGTCAGCATGAAGGCTGTAAGATATCGTTTCAAAACCGGTTGAAAAGACATAGGTTGAATACCAGGGGTCATCCTGGTTGATGATTGCATATTTTTCTTTACGTAGATCTTGTCCCAATTGTGCGAACAACAGTCCTTTTGCAAATCCATACTGTTCCATGGTGTCATGAAAGTCTAGATGGTCATGGGATAAGTTCGTAAAAGCGACAACATCAAACTCCACACCTGATAATCGTCCCTGTACAAGGCCGTGGGAGGAAACTTCCATTGTCATATTGTTGATTCCTTTGTCCAAAGCCATCTTCATCATTTTTTGGTTTGTGAGTGCGTCACATGTCGTGTTATTGCTTGGGAAATGTTCGTCTTCCAATTCCAGGCCGATCGTTCCGGAAAGAGCAGACTTTTCCCCTTGCTTTCGAAGCATGGAGTGAATAAGAGTGGTTACCGTTGTTTTTCCGTTGGTCCCCGTAACACCGAATACATTCATTTGCTGGGATGGAAAACCGTAAAATTTATTGGCAAGCAATGCCATCGCCTTAATGGAATCACGAACAATGACTAAAGCTGTATTCGTAAGGTCTACATCGAGCTTTTTTTCAGCAACGATTACAGTTGCACCTTTCTTTTCAGCCTCTTTATGAAAATCGTGGCCATCGACAGTAAACCCGCGAGTACATATGAATAGGCAATCTTTCTCCGCTTTACGGGAATCATTGTGGATAGCCTGGACCTGAGGTGGAAGCTCACCGTATATTTGTTTTATTTTTAAGATGGAAAGTAGTTCAGCTGTGTTCATCTATTGCAACCTCTCATTTCTTCATATCTTTAATAATTTGTCCAATATATGTAGTTGTAATCGAAAAAGAAAAAGGTTGGCTGTGGTAGCTGCGGTATCCTTTTTATACCCTGGAGTCAGCGTCTCTAATCTCATCACTTGTTCCCAGATGAGTTGGAATCTTTCCTGAAAAAGAAAAATTCTCCACGAATAATCAATGGGGAATGGGCTGTAGTTTTTATTTTTAGATGTCTGCACTTTGGAAAGTGGCAATGTAGGTGTTGGAAGAATCAACAAGTTTTGCAGTCTCCTCCAGTAAGAGCTGAATGGTTTCATCCTGGTCCATTTTTAAAAGAACTTCATCGTGGTGGGATTTGTTCCGATAGACCATCTGCCCAAACAAAATTTCCTCATCCTGCTTCAAGTCCAAGAAGAATATATTGTTTTCCTGCTCTTTTTTCGTAGCTGATTCTAATCGATATGGTTGATAAATCCGGTGCTCAATTGCTCCATGAGACATATTAGCTTGAGCGATTTTATCACTTAGTTCCAGAAACCTCGCAGTTTGGACCCTTTTTATTCGATAAAATTGTAAAACTGTGAACAAAAGAATCTCCCTCCTCTGAATCACTATATGTAAAACAGAGAAGAAGGTGAAGAGGGAGAGCGGCCTTCTTAGAAAGAAGTACCAAATCCCTCCCTGGATTACTTTGCAGCTTTTTGCAATTTATTGATCATTTTTAGAGCACGACCTGTTCCGATTGCCACTGATTCAAGTGGGTTTGGCGCTAGGTGGACAGGGACAGAAATTTCATTGGCAAGCCATTCCTGCATTCCTTTTAACAGGGCGCCGCCGCCTGTAAGTGTAACACCATGGTCCACAATATCGCCACTTAATTCTGGAGGACAGTTTTCCAAAGTTGTGCGGATGGTTTCCAATATGGCTTCTAGAGATTCTTTGATTGCACCCTGAATTTCTGTTGAAGTAACATTAATGGTACGCGGAAGTCCTGTTACCATATCCCGTCCACGAATATCCATTGTCATTTCTTCGTGGTCGATTAAAGCGACACCGATTTCCATTTTGATGTTTTCAGCTGTTCTCTCGCCGATCAGGATATTATATTGCTTGCGGATATACTGGATGATTTCGTCATCCATCTTGTCTCCACCTGTTCGGACTGAACGACAGGAAACAATTCCGCCAAATGAGATGATGCCTACTTCACTCGTTCCTCCGCCGATATCTACAATAACATTTGCTATTGGTTCATCGACAGGTAAATCAGAACCAATGGCAGCAGCGACAGGTTCTTCGATAAGATGTACCTCTTTTGCACCATAGCTCTTTACTGCATTATGAATCGCCCTTCGTTCAACTGATGTGCTTCCGGAAGGAGTACAAACGACTACTGTTGGTTTTCTCATCGACAGCCCGGCTTTTTTACTGACCTTTTTCAGTATTTCTTTCAGCATTTGAGCGGTAACATCATAATCAGCAATGACTCCATCTTTCAAGGGGCGGATCGGGATGATGTTTTGTGGGGTTTTACCGACCATTTCCTTTGCTTCCGCACCAACGGCTACCACACTCTTGGAATCCATATCAATAGCGACTACAGACGGTTCATTCAATACAATTCCTTTTGACTTCGTATATACCAATATATTAGCAGTTCCTAAATCAATTCCGATTTCTGCGTTAGAAAACATATTTTTTCCTCCATTGATGACATTTTTTTCATTATATAGCCTTTCTCCAATGTAACACGTTTTCTGGGGGTGATAGGATGGCAAATACAGGAAGGCTCTTAATAGCCCCCGCAGACATAACCATGACAAGAAGAGACAATAGTAAAAAAAGCAGGAAACATTGTTCCCGCTTTTACCTTAAGTCTGCTTATAAAAAGCTTAATTTTGCTTTTCAGCTAATAGGTTTGCAAGTATGTGCTTTTTATAACGCTCCAATTTGCGTCCTTCCAAGCGGCGAACACCTAGATTTTTTAATTCTTCAACATACCAACCTTTACTTCCTACGTGCATCCCTATCATCCTTTCCCTTTTCTTTACATAGAAAAACGTGAATTTTTTCTTCTAGAAAGAAAAAGTCCACGCCCGTTTTTTTTCAAGGCATAGGAACCTTGATAATTTTCGAGGCAATTGTAACATTTATAAAAGTGGCAGAAAAGGACCACAAAAAAATTTTTAAAATTAATATTGGAAGTTACATCCATATTTATCTTTTATTTGTTAAGGACTTTTATATATAATGATTAATAAATATGTTGCTTGTGATTTTTTGATAAAAAGAAAGGTGGAGGTCTTATCGAATACAAGATTGCTTCTTTGAATGTGGGAAAACCGGACAAACATCTCATTAATGGAAAAGAATTGTATAGCGGATTTATAAAATCCCCCATTGAGGAAACTTCTTACTTAAGTTCTACAGGATTTGAGGGAGATGGACAAGCAGATTTAAAAAACCATGGGGGAGAAGATAAAGCCGTCCTGGGATATGCTTTAAATCACTATTCCTATTGGGAAAATACATATAATAGAAAATTTGCCATTCCTTCATTTGGCGAAAACATAACGGTGGACGGATTGACAGAGAAAGAAACTTACATAGGCGACGTTTATAAACTTGGTGGTGCTACTATTCAAGTTTCCCAGCCGAGAAAACCTTGTTACAAAATTGCGGAAGTTCACCAAATAAAAGAAATACCCGCAGCAGTAACAGAGACTGGCTTTTCCGGTTATTACTTCAGAGTATTAGAAGAGGGACATGTCCATCATTCAGATACATTGGAGCTAGTCGAACAGGACTCGTTCAAAGTGAGCATTTCCTATATATATGAAGTATTGTACCACCGAAAACATGGAATTGAAGGGATGGACAGGATCCTTGAGGCGGAAGCTTTAGCCAACTCGCTGTCGCAATCAATCATCAAAAAAAGACGGAAAATTATGTCCCAGAAGTAACAAATCCTTTACTCATTGAATAGAAATTGTAATATTTTTTGGCCTTTCAGAGGTATGTCAACCCTGAATACATTGAAATATTATCCAATTGTCCCATATGCTATCAGCCACTTTAGTAAAAAGGTGGCTTTTTTTAATTGCTTTTATGAGATTAAAAGGATAGCTTGATACGTTAATAGATAAAGGCTGCTGAGCTTTTGATTTATGTTATACCTCTTTAGAACAAACAAGGATTCACTTGTAAATGGAAAAACCAGACAAAAATATTACAGCAAAGCCATGCTATGATGATTGTGCAAGCAAGAACACAAGAAAAAATTTAACAGGAGAGGTGCAAAAATATGTTCAAAAAAATAGGATTTGCTACAGTATTTTCTGCTGCACTATTATTCGGCGGAACTTTCGCAACCAATGTGGATGCACAAAGCAACTATCAAGTTAATACGAAAGTCTACTACTCTACTAATGGGAACTTTTCACAACAGGATATTCAAAACTATCTAGATAAATACTTCAGTAACTATAAGATTCAGTGGAAACAACAACAAACTCAAGAAACACAACAACAAGATAAAGCAGAGAAGCCAGAGCAACAACCAACACAACAACCGCAAAAGCAAGCAGAAGAGCAACCACAACAACAAGCGGAGCAACAGCAAACGGTAGAAAAGGATCAACAAGCATCTGAAGATAATGGACAAGACCAACAGCTAAATCAGTTCGAACAAGAAGTAGTCGAACTAACCAATGAAGAAAGAGCGAAGAACGGGCTTTCTCCATTGAAAATAGATAATGAGCTAAGCAAGGTAGCACGAGAAAAATCTTCCGACATGGCTGAAAATGGATACTTTTCTCATAACAGCCCGACTTATGGTTCTCCTTTTGATATGATGAAGCAGTTCGGTATCAGCTACAACACAGCTGGTGAGAACATTGCCAAAGGCCAACGTTCCCCTGAAGAAGTAGTAGAAGCATGGATGAACAGTGAAGGCCACCGCAAAAACATCCTTAACGCTGATTTCACTCATATCGGAGTAGGATATGTTGAACAAGGCAACGTTTGGACACAACAATTCATCGGAAAATAAGTTATAATAAGAACAGTCCTATATAAAAAGGGCTGTTCTTTTTGATTAATTTTTTCTTTATATTTTTGTTGGATGAAACTTTTCAGTTGAGGCAAACTGTGACATAGTGAAAATTCACTCTAAAGAGACTTCCTCTCGTTCTGATTATAAATGGCTGGTATGGCCTCGCTGCGCCAGAACACTTCGCTTTCCTTGGGCACGGCCTCAGCCAGGGGACTACTTGAATTAACATCCTTGCTGCCTTTGGGACTGCGATTACTCGTCCCACCGAAGACCTTTCGCTGTTAGTAATTTTCTTAAATTTGAGGTCAGGAATACGCATTCTCCAATTCCCTAACAATTAACTAAAAACAATCCTAAGAAGCGGATGATTTCTAGCAAAATCCGCATTGAATGCGACTCGAGTGCCCATGTTAGACACATTTTAGGATTTTTTCTCACTAATCAAAAACTATACCGAGCTGCGGAAAAATGCGAGACTCCTTGAAAATAAAGTTCGATTTTCTGCGTGCGGTGTAAATTCATCGAGGCCTTTTCAAAGTCCTGTGGGAAAGGAACAGTCTGAAGACCCCGCAGGGCGCTTTGCCCGAGGAGGCTGAAGCGTTCCCCGCGGAAAGCGAGTATTTTTCCGCAGCGCTGGACTGCCACTCAATCAGAAAAGGATGGGAGGAAGTCACTTTAAAGTTATGTCGCATAATATGGGTTTTGTGAACCAGTAATATAGTTGAAATATAGCTTTTGATTACACTATCACTAAAATGTGAGCAAATGGAGAGGTGATTTCATATGGACTTTGCCAGCAGGATGGCCGAAGAGAGAATTCGTCAGGCCATTAAAGATGGAGAGTTTGATAACCTTCCGGGGGAAGGGAAGCGATTGGAGTTAGAGGATCTATCCGCAATTCCTGAAGATATGCGGACGAGTTATTTGATGATGAAAAATTCCGGTTATCTTCCAGAAGAAGTTCGACTGAAGAAGGAACTCATTACACTGGAAGACATGATTGCATCCTGCAAAGACCCGGAACAAAAAGAAAGTTATAAAAAACAGCTGACAGAAAAAGAAATTCAGCTGAGAATAGCGCTAGAAAAGAGAAATCTCAAGAAATCGAACGCATATCAAAAATATTCCAGTAAAATCCATAAAAGATTCGGTATCTAAAACAGTCCGGCCAGACAGGTGAGGACTGTTTTTTTTTGTTTGTGGTCCCACCTTCCTATTTGTATAATATGGATAACTTTAACCGACAAATTAGTCTGAAAGGACAGGAGGAGTTAGTATGTGCGGACGTTTTACACTTCATGCCAGTGAACTGGAAATCCTGCAAGAGTACGAACTGGATCAGGAAATACCAGGGTACGAAACACGATACAATATCGCCCCGGGACAGGACATCCTTGCTGTTATCCATGACGGTAATTCCAAAAGGGCGGGTTTTCTGAAATGGGGGCTTGTGCCTTCATGGTCGAAGGATCCCAAAATAGGTTATAAGATGATCAATGCCAGAAGTGAAACAGCTCATGAAAAGCCGAGTTTTAAATCCTTGCTTTCAAGAAGACGTTGTTTGATTGTTGCTGATAGCTTTTATGAGTGGCAAAGAAATGAAAACGGCAAGCAACCTAAAAGAATTTCCCTGCAAAACAGGAAACTTTTTGCTTTTGCAGGATTGTGGGACAAGTGGGAACATAATGGGAAGAAGTTATACACGTGCACCATTCTAACCAGAAAAGCTAATGAATTCATGCAGCCTATTCATGACAGGATGCCGGTCATTCTCCCGAAAGAGGCGGAAGATGAGTGGTTGGCACCTGTTAGAATGGATCCCGAACAAGCGCACGGTTTTATCAGTAACGTACCAATCGAACAGCTTGATGCCTATGACGTAAGTGACTACGTCAACTCCGCCCAAAACGAAGGAGATCATTGCATCAGGCCGCTTGCATAACATGATATCATTCCGCTTCATCACGCCCCAAAAAAAGCTGTCGAGAGTTTCTCGACAGCAAATTTAAAAAGTTATGCACTGTATGTTTTTTGTTTTTCTTGTCTTTTTTCTTCTTTTGCAATATTTAAGAAACGCTTCGTTTCGGCAGCTACGACTCCTGATAAACCGAGTAGGCCGATCAGGTTCGGGAATGCCATTAAGCCGTTCATAATATCCGCTACACCCCAGACGATATCCAATGCAGCTACTGAACCGACGAAAACGAAGAGAACAAAAACAATCCGGTAAAAGGGAATCGCCTTTTCACTGAATAAGTACCCGAAACATTTTTCTCCATAGTAAGACCAGCCCACAAGGGTGGAGAAAGCAAAGAAAATAATGCCGATGGCCACAATATATGTGCCGGTATTGCCAAGAAATATTCCGAATGATTCAGAAGTGAGGTCTGCTCCATCCAACCCGCCTGTATACTGTCCGGCCATAACGATTGTCAGTCCGGTGATTGTACAGACGATTATCGTATCGATAAATACTTGGGTCATGGAGACCAGTGCCTGTCTTCCGGGATAATCCGTCTTTGCTGCAGCTGCAGCAATTGGGGCAGACCCGAGACCTGCTTCGTTTGAAAAGACCCCGCGGGCTACACCATAACGGATAACGGTACCAAGTATGCCTCCACCGATTGCACTCCCTGTAAATGCATCACTGAAGATTGTGCCCAAAGCAGAAGGAACAAGATCCAAATTCATAATAATGATGATAAGTCCACCTAGAACATAAAAGGCAGCCATAATCGGGACGAAGAAAGAAGTGACTTTACCGATACTTTTAATGCCGCCGATAATAACCATTCCAACCAAAACAGTAAGTATAATCCCAGTCACCCATGTCGGAACATTGAAAGAAGTTTCCAAAACGTCTGAAACAGAGTTGGATTGGACCATGTTACCGATACCGAAGGCTGCGAAGGAACCGAATATGGCGAATAGTATTCCGAGCCATTTTGCATTCAATCCTTTTTCAAGGTAATACATCGGACCGCCTGACATTTGGCCGTTACTGTCGGTGACCCGGTATTTGACAGCCAATATCGCTTCTGCATACTTCGTAGCCATTCCAAACAATGCCGTGATCCACATCCAGAATACTGCTCCGGGACCTCCCAGTACTACAGCTGTCGCTACACCGGCGATATTCCCGGTCCCTATAGTGGCCGCCATTGCAGTAGTCAGCGCCTGGTAATGACTGATATCTCCCTTGGATTTTTTATCCTGTTTTTCCGGACTAAAAGCTAGTTTCAAGGCGTAAGGCAATGTCCTTATTTGCAGGAAACCAAGTCGTATAGTCAAGTAAATACCTGTTCCCACCAGTAAGATAAGCAGTGGTGCGCCCCATACATACCCGCTGATTGTTCCGATTAAATCCATTAACTTACTTTCTTCTCCCATGTTATTCCCCCTTTATATATACTAACCCCATGATTAAATTTTCCGAAAATTTAAATAAAATGTCAAGTGTAACTTGTCGGTAAGCGCAATCATATTGCTTGATTCTTTTCAAATGACCGAGTTTATTTCATAATAAGAGGGAACATAAACAATAAACGCTTGAGAAACCGGGCGAAATATACTTAAATATGGCGGTGATCAAAATGATCAAAGTGCTTTTTGTATGTTTGGGGAATTTGTGCAGATCACCGATGGCTGAAGCGATATTCCGGGACATGGTGAAGAAACAGGGGCTGGAGAACAAAATTGCCATCGATTCTGCCGGGATAGGCCACTGGCATATTGGTGAACTTCCTCATGAAGGGACTAGAAAACAGCTTGATCAGGTTTCCATTTCTTACGAAGGGATAACAGCTAGGAAGATAGTGGAGGAGGACTGGGACAACTTTAATTATATTATCGCGATGGATGAAAATAATATGGAGGACCTCCGTATAATCCGTGAAGCCGATGATAAAATGGTTGTGGCCAAAATGATGGATTTCGTAAAAGATGCAGAAGAAACCAACATTCCCGACCCGTACTTTTCCAACAACTTTAATCACGTGTTCCAACTTATCGAGCAGGGTTGTAAGGGTCTTTTGGAACGAATAAAGCTCTCACATCAATTATAAAATAAGGAGTGGTAAGGATGAGCGAATCGAAATTGTTGAAAGGGATAATAATCGGAGCAACAGTGGGTGGACTTATTTCACTAGCTGATAAAAGCACCAGGGTAGAGGTTTCGAGAAATCTGAAAAAGGCTGGTGACAGAACCAATTATTATTTGAAGAACCCGTCAGATGTTATTCAAGGAGTCCGGTCATGCTATGAACAGTTAGCCAGCAATTTATTTACCGGAGCTGACAGTGTCGTTGAAATGCTGTCGGACATTCAGCAAACAATTGAAAAAGTAAGCAGCACTGATGAACATAGGGAATGATAACTTCAGGGAAGTGTTGGCAGCAGCTTCTTCCGGAAGACTTGTTTCCCGCTTTATAACAAAATGAAGGAGGAGAGGCTGCTTTGCGTTTCATCTTTTATTTTGTAAAAGACTTGATTGTACGAATGCTGGATGATGATGTGTTCGGCCTCGCAGCTCAACTTGCTTATTTTTTTCTTTTGTCGTTGTTCCCTTTTTTATTGTTTTTTGTGGCATTAATCGGATATTTACCTTTAACGGAGGAAGATATACTAAGATTCGTGACTTCCTATGCGCCTGCAGAAACAATGGATTTAATTACAGAAAATGTCACCCAGCTTACAAATGAGAGAAATGGCGGAATCCTTTCTATCACCATCCTGGCAACACTTTGGTCGGCATCAAACGGTATCAACTCGATTATGAGGGCGTTGAATGCGGCTTACAATGTAGAAGAGAACCGCTCATTTATTGTATCCAGGCTCATTGCCATTGTCCTGACCATTGCGATGATTATCGTGATTTCTGTCGCTTTTCTCCTGCCTATTTTCGGTAAGGCAATAGGTGTTTATCTTTTCTCCTTTATAAATCTTTCTGAAGATTTTCTGGAACTTTGGAATACGCTTCGCTGGGTAGTATCTTTCATCGTCTTTTTTATTGTCCTCGTTGTACTCTACCGGCTTGCACCAAATAAGCGGATATATTTTAAAGATGCGGCTATCGGGGCGGCTGTAGCCACAATCGGATGGCAGCTTGTATCACTCGCTTTTTCTTTTTATGTGAATACCATGGGAAATTATTCTGCTACATACGGAAGCCTTGGCGGTGTGATAATCTTGATGATCTGGTTCTACTTATCGGGGATCATCATCATTGCTGGTGGAGAAATTAACGCATTGGTGGCAAAAAGACGGCGAGGTTAATGTGGATAAAAAAGAAAGTATAATTCAACTAAAACTGGCTATCCATGTATGGAGGGGCCGGTTTTTTAATGGAAGACCACTGCGTAATGCGAAGTTTTAATACAGTATTTTTATTATATAGTAACAGTATCTTAAAATGTTGATTTAATCGTTTTTTGCTGTTATCTTTTATTAAGTATTTTATATAATATACACAAAGGTGGGAATGAATTGAAAAAGCTAGGATTTTTATTAGTATTACTGATAGCAGTAGTTTCATTAAGTGCATGCGGAAGCAATTCCGATAATGGTAATGAGCAAGATAATGCCAGCGAGGACACTTCGGATTCTAAGTGGGCCGAAATTCAAGAAGAAGGGGAAATTGTAGCAGCGACGTCAGGTACTTTGGTTGCCGCTTCTTATTACGAAGGCGAAGAAGAAAATGCCGATGCTCTAACTGGTTATGACGTGGAAGTCATGAGGGAAATTGCCAAGCGCCTTGATCTTGATATTTCTTTTGAAATCATGGGAATAGACAGTATGCTTCCGGCAATCAATAGCGGAAGGATCGATGTTGCAGTCAATGATATTGAAGCAACTGACAAAAGGAAAGAAAAATTCAATTTCAGTGAGCCATATAAATATTCTTACTCGACAATGGTTGTAAGGAAAGAAGATAACTCTGGAATTGAAAGTCTGGAAGATTTAGAAGGCAAGGTAAACGGTGGCGGTGCGACAACAATTTACAGCCAGATAGCAGAACATTTTGGTGCTGAAACAAAGACATACGGAAATGCCCCAAATGAAGCTTATTTGCGTGATGTCCATAATGGTCGTACAGATGTTATTGTCAATGATTACTACCTTTCTAAATTCGGTGTTGCAGCATTCCCTGAGTTTGACATTCACCTTCATCCGGATTTAAAGTTCCATCCAACGGAACAGGCAGTCGTCATGCCGGACGGGGCTGATGTCTTAACAGAGAAAATCAATGAGACGTTGCAGGAAATGCGGGATGATGGAACGCTGACAGAATTGGCCGAGAAGTTTTATAACGAAGACGCGTCCAAAAAACCTGAAGGAGAAATCCAAGAGATCGAAGGCTTGGATTTGTAAGGGATTGATATGATCAATTTTAATGGCTTCAACTTTGGCGGCCTGTTTGATGTAGAATTGGCTTTGGAAAATCTGCCATTTATTCTCGGCGGTTTACCGATGACGGTTGCAGTCTCTTTTGCAGGCATGGCTTTAGGTCTCGTTTTGGGTTTGTTTTTGGCTTTAGGGCGTGGATCGGATAAGAAGCTGTTGAGATGGCCTTCTCGCGTCTATATATCGTTTATGAGAGGCACCCCGATTTTGGTTTTTTTATTCATTCTTTATTTTGGGCTGCCTGTCGTAGGCATAGAAATGACGGCATATGTAGCGGCGGTGCTTGGTTTTGGATTGAACAGCGCTGCTTATATTGCCGAAGTCAACCGATCGGCGATCAATAGTATCCCTAAAGGTCAATGGGAGTCCGCACATGCGCTGGGGTTCAGCTACTGGCAGACACTGCGAAGAATTATTCTTCCCCAGGCTACAAGAATTGCAATTCCACCGTTGACTAATATTTTTCTTGATATTGTCAAGGCGACATCGCTTGCTGCAGTAATTACTGTACCGGAACTGTTTCAAAAAGCGCAGATAGCTGGAGGGAGAACCTTTGATACGATGACCATGTACGTACTGGTTGCCTTTATTTACTGGCCGCTCTGTGGCGTTATCTCTTTTGTGCAGGATCGTTTGGAAAAAAGATACAACAAGTTTATAAAATAGTTTTCACTTACTAAAAAGCTTGTATTGATTACTGATCAGTACAAGCTTTTTTTGCTATGGGATGTCTGGTAACGGCGCTTTGGAAGGATTTCGGTAAAGAGGAAAAGAAGAAACAGGAAACGGTTAAGAGTTGGCAAAAGTTCTTAACCATTCCCTGTTTTCAGGCAGTTGCTCCTTTTGCGGTTTTATTAGCAGTAATCGCGATGAAGACAACGAACAACATGCCCATGATCACATAAAAGAAAGAAGTGTCTGGGAATAAATCGATAAATACCCCGCCTAAGTAAGGTCCGGAGATGCTTCCCAAACTAAAAGCGATTCCGCACATAATATTCCCTGCTGGCAGCAAGGTTTTCGGTAATATATCTGTCAAATAAGAAATACCAAGCGAATAGACGGAACCTACGAGCATTCCGGCCAGAGTAAATGTGATAAACAACCATACTGTCGACCTTTCGGTAAGGGCTGCTATAAGAAAGGTAATGCTACCCAACGACATAACCGCCATCAAAAGTTTTTTGCGGCCGATTTTATCACTTAGTATGCCAAGAGGTATTTGCGTAATCAGACTGCTAGCGGCAAAGCAAGGAATGATAAGAGACAATGTATCTATTTCATGGCCGATTCTCAAGCCATAGACAGGGAATATTCCATTCAGCGTGGCTTCCAGAAAGCCATAACTAAAGGGAGGCAGTAATGCTACCCATGCCAACTTCCATGTTTGAATAAATCGTCCAAAGGAAGACCTTGCAACAGATGCTCCCTCTTCTTCAGCCTGCGGCCAGTCATTCCGCACAAAAAACATCGATATCCAGACAAGGAAGCAAAGGCTGGCTGATACGATAAACGGCAAGCTCTCATTCACCGCCAACAACCTGGTCATCATCGGACCGAACGAAAAGCCAAGACTGAAAAATAACCCATAGTAAGCAATGTTCCTGCCGCGACGTTCAGGAGCAGAGGTGGAGGTTATCCAAGTTTGCGTCCCGAAATGAAGCATGTGGTCTCCAATGCCGACAAGAATGCGAAGGATAAACCAAAACCATAAAGTTTGCCATAGCGGGAAAAAGAACAGGCTGACAAAGACAAGCATGCCTCCTGCGAGAATGATCGGTTTGTATCCCAGTTTCTGCATCGGTTTTTCCATGAACGGTGATGCTATGAGTACTCCTATGTACAACCCAGTTGCATGGAGTCCGTTCACCGATGAGGGGACGCCGTTTTGTTCCAATATAATTGCTAAAAGAGGAAGTAGCATCCCTTGAGAGAAACCCGAGATGGTTACGAGAGCAATTAATATAATAAAGCGAGTTCTGTGATTAGCCAAGATTCCATCCCCCTCTTCATCTATTTTTTCTTCACATCTATTCAATGTAATCTTCTTCCATGGAAAGGTCAATCTTTATACAATTACTTGCACCATCGAATCCCTGTTATTGCACAAAATATATAATCTACGACATAACTAACTTCACTTAACGGGACTTCCTCCCATCCTTTTCGTATTGAGTGGTAATCCAGCGCTGCGGAAAAACACTCGCTTTCCGTGGGGAACGCTTTAGCCTCCTCGGGAAAAGCGCCCTGCGGGGTCTTCAGACTGTTCCTTTCCCACTGGAGTCTCGCATTTTTCCGCAGCTTGGTATAGTTTTTCTGATTAGGTGAGAAGTGATCCTGCAATGTGTCTAATATGTTCTCTAACAGAGATGGAGAAATCTTTACCAGCGAGTGGCATACCACTCATTTTAATCAGAAAGAGAGGAAGTCTCCCGAGAATGAACTTTTACTATGTCCTAGTTCCTCTCTACTCTGGATTTGAAATTCTGGTGTGTGTTGGATTGGTAACTGAAATGAAAGAGGAGTTTTATACAAAAATGTAGTTAAAATATTGCCAGACAGGGAAAAATAATGGAAATAGGTTTTATTTATATTTTGAGGAGGGGTGTTGTGGATTTTTATTTGAAGGAACAGGGTGTGTGTACTTCGTTTCCATATGGCCAATTGAATATTTCCGGGAATGAAGATTATGGATTCCGGCCGTACCAATTGATGGTCGCCTCCATAGCAGGGTGTAGTGCCTCTGTCTTTCGCAAGATCCTGGAAAAGCAAAAGTTAAACGTGGAAGAATGGCATATATCCGCAGAAGTAGAACGAAATCCAGAAGAAGCCAACCGAATTGACAGAATTCACCTCCGTTATATAGTTAAAGGCAAACAGCTGGATCGGGCTAAACTGGAAAAGAATTTGGCAATCTCCAGAAAAAACTGTTCCATGATCCGCTCCGTGGAAAATAGTATCGATATCGAAGAGAGCCTCGATTATATTGATTTGGACTGAATAGTAAAGCATGTGTGTGAATATCGACGAAAGGGATTTCAGCCGAGAGACGATAGTGTTAAAATAAAAAGGGCCTTATCTCGATACGGATAAGTGTCCTTTTTTATGCACTTATATTTAAGGGAATTAAAGGAGAAGAATCATGAATAAGCAGATAAAAGTGAGAATCTTGTTCTTTTTAGCAGGCTTGATTGTATTATCGTTCGGTATCAGTCTCACAATAACCGCTGATCTGGGAATCGGAGCCTGGGATGCCGTCAATGTCGCATTATCTTCTCTTACCGGGCTTACAGTTGGGAACTGGGTCATTATCATCGGGCTTCTTTTGATTGCAATAAATGCGCTAATCGCAAGAGAGAGACCTGATTACCTGGCGTTAGTTACCATTTTTACTATTGGACTTATGATCGACTTTTGGTTGATCATGATCATGGATGGCTGGACCAGTGATATTTTCTGGGTTAAAGCAGCCATGCTGATCGGCGGGATTTTGATCATCGGTTTTGGGGTATCGATGTACCTGCAGCCAAAGTTATCCTTGAACCCAGTCGACGGTTTGATGGTTGCATTGCAGAAGCGTTGGAGCTTCACCATTGCAACAGCAAAGACACTGACAGAATGCCTTGCACTTTTATTGGCGCTTTTGCTTGGTGGCCCGATAGGAATAGGGACTATTATGATTCTGCTGTTTATAGGTCCTTCCATTCAGTTTTTCGAGCCAAAAGCACAACGGCTCATGAATTCTTTTATGTAATCAGACCGAAATTCCGCCTTTTTGTTGAATAACAAACGTGTGCTCCGAAAATACTAAGCAAAAACCCGAAAGGATTGGGGCACAATGTATAACAAAAAAATAGCCTGGATAGTTTTCCTTGCCGTCCTGGCGGTGTTCATGCCGTTTCAAACACTACAGGCAGAGGAAGCTGAACATAAATCGGATAAAGATAAAGTGGAAGTTCCCAACCATGTCTTGAATATATCCAAAGAAAACACTTATCCTAATTCTTCAAGAGATGAAGCTGTACTAGAACCGAGTGATTTGGTGAAGGAGCTTGTCGAGGAGTCGAAAATCAACATTGAGAATCCGGAATTAATCAAGCTTTTGAATGAAACTACTTTAAAGCCGTCTCCTCTTGCGATTGGTTACCGTGGACTGATTTATATGGGGCATTGGCCGCTTAATTACGAATCGCAAGAAACTAATTTGAATTGGGAGTTTCAAAAGATAAATGTAAATCAATTGAACAATTTAGGTGGTAATAACCAGAAGAACATGAGTTACAACCAAGAAGAAGAAAAGCATGTCAAAGGGGCACTTACCGCAAAAATAAATAATGCCGACCAAGTAAAAAGAATGATGCTGTTAAAAGCTAAGAAACATACGAACCTGCCGTTATCGTTTCATACTGTATTCGGGGAAGGAACCAAAAAAGAGAATTCTTATGGTATACCTGTTAAGAAAATCGGCAACTTAACGGCATATGCACCTGCTGTAAACGAAAAGGGCCAGGTTACTTTCGGGGAAGTTTATCTGGAACTTAAAGGCTCGAACAAACGGATTGTAGTGAAGAATGTGACCAAACAAGGAGTGGGAGCCTGGATCCCAATCCAAGATCATGTTTCTTTCTCTTTCCAATTGAAATAACAGAGAAAAAGCATTCGGCCAAACGGATGCTTTTTTGTTGGTATTCCTACATGAAAAAAATATCCCGGTAAACAATAAGCAGGAGAGAGCACGGTTGGACATTCCTGCCCATTTCCTTTAGTATGTAATGGCATTTAAATTTAAAAGGGGTTATAAACATGGCAAATGAAGAGAGAATCGCACAGCTGAAACAGCAATTGGAAGGCTTCATGACAAGACTTGATAACATGGATCCGGAAGAAACATCGGTGGAGGATATCGATCAGCTTATCCATATACTGGAGTCAATGGAAGAAAAATTGCGTTAACAAAATAGACATCCGGCTATTTTGCCGGTTGATTTTTTTTGATTCATACTTTACTATGGTAAAGTGGTAGAGAGTTAAAGAGATTATTGATCAATCATCAAGAAGGAGCGTGCGAAATGGCTTTTGCTGTTATTATTTCCGTATTGGTAATGACCATTTTAAGCTTGTTGCGTGTGAATGTAATTATTGCGATTATCATTGCATCTATTACCGCAGGTCTCATGTCCGGAATGAGCCTTAGTGATACAGTCGAAATGCTTGTAGCCGGGATGGGTGGACAATCCAGTACCGCATTAAGTTATATTTTATTAGGTGCCTTCGCGGTATCAATCAGTTACACGGGTATAACGAACTTATTAGTAAATTATCTTATCAAGGTATTAACTGGAAAGAAAACAATCATGCTGTTGGCAATCGCCGGTATTGCTTCTCTATCCCAGAACGCAATCCCTGTGCATATTGCTTTTATTCCAATACTCATCCCTCCATTGCTGAAGTTGTTTGATGAAATGAAGGTTGACCGGCGTGGGGTGGCAACTGCATTGACATTTGGTTTAAAAGCCCCGTATCTAATGATTCCGCTGGGGTTCGGGCTGATCTTTCATCAGACCATCGTTAACGGGATGACACAAAATGGGGCAGACATCACTGTCTCCGAGGTAGCTTTATCGATGCTTATTCCGGGTTCCGGTATGATTGTCGGATTGTTGGTAGCAGTATTCTTCAGTTATCGGAAAGGCAGAGAGCCAATCCAGCTTGATGAGGCTACAGAAGTTACTGCCGAAACAGAACAGACAACAACATCTTTCACTATGCAGCATTTTTTGACGTTGGTTGCCATCGTAGCAGCCCTTGTTGTCCAACTTGTTACTGATAACTTAATTATAGGTGCATTGACAGGTTTGATTCTGATGTTCTTGTTCTTTGTCGTACCGTTCAAAAGAGGGGACAGAGTTGTCAGTGAGGGTATTTCCATGATGGGAACAATCGCTTTTGTGATGTTGGTCGCATCTGGTTTTGGCCATATCCTGCAAGAGACTGGTTCAGTAAGCAGTCTTGTCGAATTTTCATCCGACGTGTTGGGGGATAACCAGGCGGTAATTGCTTTTGTCTTACTGTTAGTCGGTTTGCTTGTCACCATGGGTATAGGTTCTTCGTTCGGAACAATCCCCATTCTTGCAGCCCTTTATGTACCGATTTGTGTTGCTGCCGGATTTTCGCCAATGGCAATTGCGGCTTTGATAGGTACTGCCGGAGCACTTGGTGACGCAGGTTCTCCTGCTTCAGACAGTACCCTTGGACCCACCTCGGGATTGAACGCCGATGGCAGACACCACCATATTTGGGACACTTGCGTCCCGACATTTATCCACTATAATATTCCGCTATTCTTGTTTGGCTGGATTGCAGCAATCATTTTATAGCACCCAATGCCGGTAATGTGATCAGTACCGGCAATTTTTTTTACAGGAGAACCATTATTTAGCGTGCGCTTGAGCGGTATAAATCACCCAGCCCGACAAAAGATAAACAAAAAAAGTCAGGAGATAAAGATGAAGACTCAATTGTTTATCTGTATGTCAGTTATAGTTGTTTTACTAACAGCCCCTTCTTGGACACCTTCTGCAGCAGGATATGGATGGGGATTTAAAAAGAGTACGGAGCACCAACCGCCGGAAGTAGGAATGTACGGGCAAATCCTTGAAGAAAACGGCGGATATTATCTTGATAAGTCCGGTGATAAAGTCGTTTACTTAACATTTGATAACGGCTATGAAAAAGGCTATACAGGAAAGATTCTTGATGTACTGAAAAAAGAGGATGTGCCGGCGACTTTCTTTGTTACCGGTCATTATGTGGAAAGCAGTCCCGAATTGGTCAAGCGCATGGTAAAGGATGGGCATATTGTCGGAAACCATTCCTATTATCACCCTGATTTTACGACATTATCGAAGCAGGGAATGAGAAAAGAATTGGAGAGCTTGGAAAAGGCCGTTGCAGAAATTACTCCGCAAAAGACGATGCAATATGTACGGCCTCCGAGAGGAACTTTTACGAAAGAAAGCATCAACTGGGCAAATGAACTTGGCTATATCCACATGTTTTGGTCGATTGCATTTGTCGATTGGCATACGGACAATCAGAAAGGCTGGAAGTCTGCCTATCAGCAAGTGGTCAATCAGATTCATCCAGGTGCTGTAATTCTTTTGCATACAGTGTCAGAAGATAATGCAGAAGCATTAGAACATCTAATTGTAGATTTGAAGAAACAAGGGTATTCTTTCAAAAGTTTAGACGAACTTGTGATGAAAGATAAAATTCCGCGTCCTATTCTCGGTTTTTAAGATGTTGAATGACCGCGCAGCTAATTAGCTGCGTTTTTTTATGTCTTCGTATAATCAATGATCGTCTGGTATGATGAAAATTAGAGAGTAAAGGAGGATGAATCCATGTGGACAGAGAAAATAGAGCTCACATCTATTTATGATTTTGACTATATATTGAACAGGTCAACAATGGAGCCTTTAAAACGGTTGGATATGGAACAGCGTACAATCTGGATCCCTGTAGAGATAGCGGATGAAAAACATGTCGTAAAGGTACATGGGAAAGGATCAATTCAAGAACCGAAGTTTGCGATAAGCTCTGACAGCATAGCTGCAAGGGACGCATTGATTTCAGAAGTCGGTAATGTCCTGCAGTGGGATGTCGACTTTACTTCAATAAACGAACACTTTATCGGCACCAATTTGGAAAAGCTGTTCTTCGCCCATCCAGGAACCCCCATTGTCAAAGACCACGGATTATATTTTTCATTGATTAAAGGAATCATCCATCAGCAATTAAATATGAAGTTCGCTCACACCCTTGATGCCCGTTTTGTGCAAAAATACGGCGGGCAGCATGAACAAGTCTGGTTTTATCCACGGCCGGAAACCGTTGCCCGCCTATCTTACGAAGATCTTAGAGAGCTGCAGTTCAGTCAAAGGAAAGCAGAATATGTCATTGATACATCCCGGAAAATAGTCAATGGTGAACTGGATTTGGAACAACTTGCCACAGCTTCTGACCAGGAAGTAATCGATACCTTGATCAAACTCCGGGGGATTGGTCGCTGGACTGCTGAAAATTGGCTGTTGTTTGGACTTGGACGATCCAATTTGCTTCCTAAAGCAGATATAGGCATTCAAAATGCCATGAAATTTTATTTTGAGCTTGGCAGAAAACCATCCATCCAGGAGATTGAAGAAATGTCTGAAACATGGACACCGTATCAAAGTTATGCCTCCATGACACTATGGCGGTCCATTGAGTGATCATTTCTTCATCTGTAATAATAATTGCTGGTAAGCCGCTGCCTCCTCTTTATTTCCAAGTTTTAGGTAGACCTTTGACAAAACTTGGACTGGCTTCGGGTCATCTGGATGAAGTTCCATTTCCCATTTAAAGCAATCAATCGATCTCTCTGTTTGATCAAAATACAGGTACAGCTCCCCGAGTGCAAATTGCTGATCAGGATCTTCCTGATACATTTTCATTTTGTTCAATTTTTGTTGAATAGGGAGATAGACGCCTGCTTTGTTAAATGGAGTGAGCCATTCCGCAATTTCATTCAGGTTCTTTTTATCAAAGAAAGAGGAAATGCAGCGCAGGGCTATTCTTTCAAGGGACTTTTTATCCGATGAAAATAGTTCGAGCAACCGTGCACTAAGTGTATGGTAATGGGGTGGATAAATGTTTGAATCAGCTTGGAGAAAGCTCTCTGTTACTTGTTCGTATTGGCGGACTTCTGGGACTATCTCACGGCTTAGCAGCAATTGGATAGTCTCCTCATAACGGCGGTGATGCAGCAATTCATCTAAAATCTCTACACAAAGCTCATTGGAAGTTGTCCGGTACTCAGCCAAATACCTGAGAAAGATGGATTGCTCTGTAGAGTCGGTATGTTCTCGGATTAAGTTTCGGATTGCTTGTTCATGGGAAGCGGACTTATTCTCTGCAAGCAAAGCTGTCCTTAAGGCAAGTTCGTCCATCCACCGTTCTTCTTTTTTTAGAAAACCGAGAAGGGTGGAAAGAGAATGGGAATCGTGAAGGTGGGAGAAGCACTTTTTCTCAAATTGTATGCTGTCTATTTTGTAGAGGTTTTCCAGTTGACTGTATTTATCACGGTATTTCTGAAAATCGAGATGGTTGATCATATCTTTTACAAAAGAGTCTTCAGGTGAAAAATCCTTATAAATGTGTAGAATTTTGAATGCATTCAGGAGCTGGCCGTTCCGGCGGTATTGATAATATTGCTTCTTAAGGAGTTTGGAAAGTTGGCCCTTGGGGATGAAAGAATCGAATGATACTAAAATATAGGTGGATTCAATGGGCGAATATTTGGATGAAAGGTTTTTATGTAAGGAATTAAAGCGTTGAGTCCGGTAATGTGCTGACCGGGAAAACACTTTGGTTGTAAGCGGATGACTGCCGGAAAAAGTGAACCCTTGAGTAAAGGCGCTATGGAGGAACGAATGACGTTTAACTTGGTTTGCATGAACTCCATTTATAAACTCCTGTTTATAAAAGTATAAGTAGTATGTATTGTCCTCTTCATCGGTTGTTTCAATGATTTTGAATGAGCGATACACAGCCATATTCCTGGGGATAAGTACGACGCTTCTCTTGTTATTGAGCGATAAAATACAGGATTCACCAGACATTGTTCATTCCTCCTAGTTTTTATTTATCATATCACAGAAGCTTGGCAGCATGGTAGTCAATGATATAAGAAGAGGCAGTTCACCAGCGAACTGCCTCTGACTCTTCCTTCTTATTCGTCCAAGAGGGCACGGTATCTTACCGTCTCACCTTCATATTCAGCAATCAATACACCATTTTCAGTGGTTGAATATACTTCTGCGCCAATAGGGAGTTTCGTTGCCATATTATCTGTAAATTCTTTCCCTTCCTGAAACGTCGCTTCTATTGTCCCAATCAAATTTTCCTTTGTTAATTCCAGGCTTTCAAGATTTCCGATATTTGCCTTGTAAACTCGTTTATTTACTTGGAGAATATCGGCATCCTCGTCTTCGGCCAAAACGGCTAAAGCATCTGGAAAGGCTTTGTTGTGCAAGCCATCCGAGCTGTTTCCTTCTTTTTCTTCAGATTGAGTCGTGGAGCAGGCGGCTGTGAACACAGTGAGCAATAGCAGCAGGACAGACAGCAGAAGTTTTTTCATTTTATATCCCACATCCTTCCAGAATTTGGACCAATTTTAACAGGAAATCGCTTTCGTGCGAATCGGTAATTGGGCCTATTTTTAATTGAATTTTCCTTTCTACATTCACGCTGTATTAGACATTCAAACCTAAAATTTTGTAAGGATTTTAACTCCGAGTTCTCTTCCTTTTTAAATTTGTATTTTTTTGAGGCGAAAAGGGGATTATAGCTATTTAGTAGGAATGAAGTTGTTCTTCTTTTCTTTCCGTTTAATACTTTGATATAATGACTAGAAATTAGTATCTGATACTAAATAATTGAAATTAAGGGATGATATCGTGAAAAGAGAAGATTTGATTGCCCCGGAGAGCTATAATATCGCAATGGAAATAGAAAAATATGCGGAAGATCCTTCTAAGAGGGCATTGATATGGGAAAACAACGATGGCATCGAAAAAGAAATGACGTATAAAGAATTAATGCAGAACGCTAATAAGATCGGTAATGTCTTCCGGAAACATGGCTTGAAAAAAGGAGACAAAATTTTAATCATGATGCCGAGGTTGATTGAAGCGTATGAAATCTACATAGCCGCTTTGAAGACGGGCATTATCATTATTCCGAGCTCTGAAATGCTCCGCACCAAAGATCTACAGTATCGTGTGACCCATGGCGAAGTTTCAGGTGTGGTCAGTTACTATCCTTTTGTGGATCAATACAAAAATCTCGAAGAATATGACGATCTTCTGAAATTTTCGGTTGGCAAGGAGGTTGCCGGTTGGAAAGACCTCGACTCTTTGAAAGAGAGTGCCCCAGAGCAACTGGATATGACCCCGACTTCCAAGGATGATGTCGCATTTTTACCTTACACCTCAGGCACTACAGGAAATCCGAAAGGGGTTGTCCATACCCATGGCTGGGGATTTGCCCACTTAAGAACAGCTGCCGATAATTGGCTTGCTATCAATGAAGGTGATGTCGTATGGGCTACCGCAGCACCTGGCTGGCAAAAATGGGTTTGGAGTCCGTTGCTTTCTGTACTTGGAACAGGTGCTACTGGATTAGTTTATGATGGGAAGTTTGCTGCTGAGAAATACTTGCAGCTGCTTGATAAGCATAAAGTAAATGTACTTTGCTGCACACCGACCGAATATCGGTTAATGGCCAAGCTTGATAACTTGGATCAATATTCGTTATCAAGTCTTCATAGCGCAGTCTCTGCGGGGGAACCGTTAAACAGAGAAGTGATAGATACTTTTGAGAATTATTTCAATATTACTGTACGTGACGGATATGGCCAAACAGAGAGTACGCTTCTGTTAGGTTTTCTGAAAGGAATGAAAGTGAAGGCAGGCTCAATGGGGAAACCGACACCTGGTAATGAAGTGGTGCTGATCAATGAAAATGCCGAGCAAGTGGCAGTTGGACAGGTTGGAGATATTGCGATACCGTTGGATACTCCGGCTTTGTTTAAAGAGTATTATAAGGACCCGGAAAGAACAAAGAAAGCACAACGTGGAAACTACTTTATTACCGGAGACCAGGCTTCCATGGATGAAGAAGGATATTTCTGGTTCGAAGGCAGAAACGACGATATTATTGTGAGTTCAGGATACACGATAGGACCGTTCGAAGTGGAAGATGCTCTTATCAAGCACAAAGCGGTTAAGGAATGTGCAGTCGTGGCCAGCCCGGATGAAGTCAGAGGAAATGTGGTTAAAGCATTTGTCGTTCTGCAGCCTGGCATGGACGAGAAGGAAGAAGGGCTTGTAAAAGAACTTCAAAACCATGTGAAACAGTGGACTGCACCATATAAATACCCAAGGCGTATCGAATTTGTAGAAGAACTGCCAAAGACATCTTCTGGCAAAATCCGCAGAATCGAACTAAGAGAAGCAGAAAAAGCAAAATACCAAAATCAGTAAGAGACTGAATTAACATTCAAGCTGCCGGGTTTGTGCTCGGCAGTTTTTCATTGAGCCATTCCGTCATAGGAAGTTATCGTCTCAAGATTTTCAGAGTGTATTTTTCTTCTAATAAGTTTGTGTTATTATGGATGTAATAAACAAACGGCAGGGGGAGAAGTAATGAAGCTGCTGAAAGAGTTTGGCTGGGCCTTGATCGTTGCTGCTGTTCTCATACTGATCCCGTTTAAAGTAATCGGACCAGACCTTCTGGAAGAAGAAAGTCCAAAAGCTGAGACAAATAGCAGCGAAGACAGTAATTATTCTATAGATTAATAGTTTTTACCAAAAGAACCATTTCAGGATGGTTCCTTTTTTTATGCATATATAAGATAAACTTCGACAAAGTGACAATTCTATTTTTTGAAGCTTATTCTTGTTCTGATTTTAGTTAAGCTTATGTACTCGCTGCGGCAGAACACTTCGCTTTCCGCAGCGTTGGACTACCACTCAATCCGAAAAGGATGATAGGAAGCCACACTGAAGTTATGTCGCAGTTTATGGTTATTGTGTAAATACAATATATTTTTGACTATTTGAATACCACTAACGAGCATGGCGCATATCCTGAATAGGTTGCGTTTTTTTTATATGATCAAATTCATAATTGAGAAAAACAAAATCTTAGACAAAATCTCATTAGTGGAATAAAATGCAGATTAACCTTTAAAAACAAATGGTAAGGAACATTTATCGAATTAAAAACATCATATATTTTTTTACTAATTGATAAAAATTCTAATTTAGGGGTTGAAAGTCAAAGAAAGTCAAACTATAATGTAGTTAAGGTCAAAGAAAGTCAAAGTCAAAGTCAAAGACCAACTTACTTATCTTTTAAAATAGAAGGAGGAAACGAATATGCAATGTCAAAATTGTGGAATTCGTGAAGCGAAAATAAACGTTAACCTTCGATTTAATGATCAAACACAACAAATGAACCTATGTAATGAGTGTTTTAATGAAATAAAAAATAATGCCAAAAACCCGTCTGGATTCTTCAACCAGGGTGGAATGGATTTCAATAACTTCTTTGGAGGCGGATCTCCGTTTGAATCCGGATTCCAACAATCAAGTAACACTAAGCAACAACAATCAGCTGGCGGAAAAGGCGGCGGTTTGTTGGACGAGCTTGGCAGAAACCTATCGCATGCTGCCAAGGCTGGATTGATTGATCCGGTCATCGGCCGTGAAAAAGAAGTAAAACGTGTGATTGAGACATTAAATAGAAGGAACAAGAACAACCCGGTACTCATCGGGGAACCAGGTGTCGGTAAAACAGCAATCGCAGAGGGACTTGCTTTGAAAATTGCTGAGGGAAATGTACCGACTAAATTAATGAATAAAGAAATATATCTGTTGGATGTCGCATCCTTAGTGGCAAATACAGGTATAAGAGGCCAATTCGAAGAACGAATGAAAAAATTAGTCTCTGAACTGCAGAATAGAAAGAACGTCATTCTGTTTGTAGACGAAGTTCATCAGTTAGTCGGTGCAGGAACTGCAGAAAGCTCACAAATGGATGCTGGGAATATCCTTAAACCTGCTCTTGCAAGGGGTGAACTGCAATTAGTTGGTGCTACTACTTTAAAGGAATATCGTCAAATCGAGAAGGATGCAGCTCTTGAAAGACGTTTCCAGCCAATTATTGTAAAAGAACCGACAATAGATGAAGCCATTCAAATCTTACAAGGTCTTAAAGAAAACTATGAGGCATATCACCAAGTAAGTTACTCAGAAGAAGCGATCCGTGCCGCTGTTACTTTGTCTCAAAGATACTTGCAAGACCGCTTCTTACCCGACAAAGCAATTGACTTGATGGATGAATCTGGATCCCGATTGAACTTGATCCACTCTGAAACAGACAAAGATGCCATCCAGACTCGTTTAGATGAAATTGGGAGAGAGAAGCAGGAGGCAGCTGAAAAAGAAGACTATGAACGTGCTGCCAACCTAAGACATCAAGAAATAAAATTGGAAAAACAATTGGAAGAAGCAAACGAAGCGCCTAAGGCCGAGGTAACAGTGGAAGACATCCAATTGATCATTGAAGAAAAAACAGGTATTCCTGTCCGTAAAATACAATCAGACGAACAGGCAAAAATGAAACATCTTGCTGACAACTTATCTGAAAAAGTGATAGGTCAGGATAAGGCGGTTGAAAAAGTGGCCAAAGCCGTGCGACGCAGTCGGGCGGGATTGAAAGCCAAAACTCGTCCAATCGGTTCTTTCCTATTTGTAGGGCCGACAGGTGTTGGTAAGACAGAGCTGACAAAAGCCCTTGCCGAAGAATTGTTTGGAACCAAAGAGTCTCTCATCCGTCTAGATATGAGTGAATATATGGAGAAACATTCTGTTTCTAAAATTATTGGTTCACCTCCTGGCTATGTTGGACATGAAGAAGCAGGACAACTGACAGAACGTGTGCGCCGTAACCCTTACAGTTTGATTTTGCTGGACGAAATCGAAAAAGCGCATCCTGATGTACAAAATATGTTCCTGCAAATCATGGAAGATGGCCACTTGACAGACAGCCATGGCCGGACTGTTAGCTTTAAAGAAACAGTCATTATTATGACAAGCAATGCCGGTACTGGGGATAAGCAAATTACTGTAGGCTTCAATAACGGCAAGAATGAAGCTGTATCTACCCTTGAAACATTAAGTGCTTACTTCAAGCCGGAATTCTTGAATCGTTTCGATGCGATTATTCCATTTAATGAACTGAGCGAAGATCATCTTGTTCAAATTGTCGATTTGATGATCGGTGAACTGGAAGCAACATTAAAAGAGGAAGGTCTTACCATCACTGTTACCGAAGAAGCGAAAAGATATCTCGCTGATAAAGGTTATGATCCACGGTTCGGTGCTCGTCCACTACGCCGGGTCATTCAGGAAAAAGTGGAAGATGGCATAACTGACCTTGTTCTAGATGGGGAGAACGTTACCTCCCTGAAAGTAGAACTCTCTAACAATGAAATAATCGTTACGCAAGCTTAGTAAAGATAAACACCTCCGTGGAAAACATGGAGGTGTTTATTTTTTTGTCTGATATTTCGCTGCCCCGTTGGTATAAAAGTGTTCAATGGATCAAAAAATACCCTTATCAATTATTAAAAGGGGGAAGGTCTAATGAGGAGAAGGCGTCTAGTTATTAGTCTGGTTGTTTTCTGTTCAATTATTTCTTTCCCTTATTTTTTGAATGCGGAATTTGATGGTCAGCAACTAAAGGTTCACTTTATTAATGTAGGTCAAGGGGACAGCATTTTCATCGAAACGCCAAACGGAAGAAAAGTGTTGATTGACGGAGGGCCTCCGTCTGCTGGCGATAAAGTTGTTACCTTTTTGATGGAAAAAGGCATAAAAGAGCTGGACCTGGTGATCTCTACTCACCCGGATATTGATCACATCGGTGGTTTAATCCAAGTGCTAGACACCTTTAAAGTGAAGGAACTGATAGACAGCGGGAAGATATACACGACCGCTACATATTTTGAATACTTGGATAGAATAAGAAAAAATGACATCCCTGTAAAACTAGTGAAGCCCTCTGATAATATCCCCTTGGATCCATCGCTCGATATCACGGTTCTTAATTCACCATCAGGTTTTAAATCAAACAATGCTTCGTCGCTCGCCCTTTCTCTTCATTATAAAGAAGTAGATTTTTTATTGATGGCTGATGTGGAGAAGAAGCAGGAGAGTGATTTTATCGAAAAGGGGAATCTGAAAGCAGAGATATTGAAAGTAGGCCATCATGGCTCGGAAACAAGTACTTCTTTTGAGTTCCTGAGAGAAATTCATCCAGAGACTGCTATCTTGTCGTACAGTATAAATAACACATATGGACACCCTGTCGATAATGTAGTCGAAAATCTTCAATTGCTAGGCACAAACATATACTCTACTGCAAAAGCCGGTGATATATCCATTTATACAAATGGAGAAGAGTATGATGTGAAGGTTTCCGGCATGGACAGAGTTATTACGAGAAAAGCCCATAAATAAAAAGAACTGGCCAAAAAATTTTGACCAGTTCTTGCCAAATGGTTGAAACATCCTGTTCTTATTTGTTATTATTGTTTCTGGATCTACTATTACCGCCTTTTTGACCGATTTCCTCATAGAATTCTTGGTCATATTTGTCGCTAGTAGTATTTCCGCCTTTTTTACCAATTTCTTGGAAATGCTCTTTGTCATATTTGTCGCTAACAGTGTTACCGCCTTTTTGACCGATTTCCTGGAAGTGATCTTGGCCGTATTTGTCGCTAACAGTGTTACCGCCTTTTTTACCAATTTCTTGGAAGTGGTCTTTGTCGTATTTGTCGCTTACAGCGTTACCGCCTTTTTGACCGATTTCCTGGAAATGCTCTTTGTCATATTTGTCGCTTACGGTGTTACCGCCTTTTTGACCGATTTCCTGGAAATGTTCTTTGTCGTATTTGTCGCTAACAGTGTTACCGCCTTTTTTACCAATTTCTTGGAAGTGGTCTTTGTCGTATTTGTCGCTTACAGCGTTACCGCCTTTTTGACCGATTTCCTGGAAATGTTCTTTGTCGTATTTGTTGCTTACAGCGTTCCCGCCTTTCTGACCTGCTTCCTCTAAGCTCATTTTGTTGTTGCGTTTTTTGTTGTTTGCCATGTTATCTTTCCTCCTTGTTGTTTGTTTACACTTCTTTAAATTCCACATACGCAATACTTTAAACTTCTCCTCTCATTTTTTTGTTCATATCCATTCTGTTTCTTACATATATTACAAAGCAGAAAACCTGATTTGTCGGGTTTTATCCATTCATTTCACTTATATTAGTTAGAAAATATGACGGCACGGACTTCTTTCTGTTTGTTTTTTGTTATTATCAGAAGGGAATATCTCTACTGTAAAAGCATGTAAAACCAAAGATGGAGGTAATCCTTATGGTTTTGAAGCCGACACAACAAGTAGAAACTACCAGGAGTCAAAACGAATATAACAAATTGGAAAAAGTGATTGTTTGTCCACCTCTCTATATGGAAATTAGAGAAATCATCAATGAAACACAGCGGCATTATCTTGATGAAAACATTGATGTGGAAAAAGCAAAGAAACAGCATCAAAACTTTGTTGAAGTTTTACAGAAAAATGGTATAGAAGTGATCACACTTCCGGTCGATCCCAGATTGAATGAACAAGTTTTCACACGGGATATCGGTTTTTGTATCGATGACAAGTTCTTGATTTCCCACATGGGCAGCCAAATCCGACAAGGAGAATTGGATGTCTTGAAAAGCAAACTGCAACAATTGGGGATATCTTATTTAAATCCGTTTACAGCTCCGATAGAAGGCGGAGATGTCATTTTGGAGAATGGCAGGATTTTCGTAGGGGTCAGTGAACGCACCTCAAGGGATTCAATCGAAATATTGGCTGAATTGTTTCCGGAGCATGAAGTTATTCCTCTATCCCTGTCGCCAGATATTCTACATTTAGATTGCGCTCTTAATATTATCGGAAATAGTAATGCTGTTATATATCCAGAAGCATTTACGAAAGAAGATTATCGGTTTTTAAGAAAACAATACGAAGTAATAGAAGTATCCGAAAAAGAACAATTCACACTTGGAACAAATGTGCTGTCTGTGGGCGGCAATAAAGTGTTAAGTCTGCCACAAAACCAGACAGTCAATGAAAAAATGCGGGAAAGAGGCTTTAGTGTGATTGAAGTCGATTTCTCTGAGATTATAAAATCTGGAGGATCTTTCCGCTGTTGTTCTTTGCCGATCAAACGTAAGCGTAGCATTTCTATATAAGGAACGTAAAAGCGGCTGTTATCATTGACTTGATGCCAGCTGTTTTTTATTTTGCTTTACTTTCAGACGGTCCGTTAGAATGGCGTTTCAGGGAGAGTCATTTGGGAAAATGTCTCTATATTAATATAAATAGGTGTGGTGCCATGATTTTTTTAAGTTTTTTCTTTATCTTTTGTTTAATCATTATTCATTTAATCTCGCGTAAAATGCTTTTTGCCAAGATGATACCAAGAAGCCCTTTGCTTTCTATTTTTGGCGGAATATCGGTGGCATATGTTTTTGTCCACCTGCTTCCCGATTTGAAAGCGCATCAGGACAATGTTGAAGGGATAATTTCTAATTCTTTCTGGACGGCAGTCGAGCACCATTTATATATAGTGGCGATGCTTGGACTTGCTTTGTTTTACGGATTGGAAAAACTGGCCAAAAGTAAAAAGACCAATAAGGATGAAGACAAAGTATATCAAATTCACATGATATCTTTCAGCCTGTACAATGCCTTGATCGGTTATTTATTGGTAAGCGAAGAATTCGACGGTGTAACGGGGATGTTCTTTTACTTCCTGGCGATGGGTGTCCATTTTGTTTCTAATGACCATAGTTTAAGAGATATGCTTCAGGAACAGTATGACAGAAGGGGCAGATGGCTGCTTTCCATTTCTATTGGAATGGGAGGGATACTTGGTGTCCTTTTTGAAATACCGGAATGGTTTATTTCAGTCTTATTCGCAATATTGGCCGGAGGTGTAATCGTCAATGTACTGAAAGAAGAGCTCCCGGAAGAAAGGAATAGTAAGTTTGGAGCATTTCTCGTAGGTATGGTCGGTTATACAATTATTTTATTACTACTATAAAAAACAAAGCAGCTGGAAGCAATAATCTGCGGACCGGCTGCTTTTATTATGACTCAATTAAAACGGAAACTCGCGATACTTGGTCTGGATTGAAACCCATTTTGTCACGGTAAATTCATCGATTATATATGGGGTGCCGAATCTACCAAGACCACTCGATTTATTTCCTCCGAATGGGAGATTTGGATGGGCATTCACAGTTTGATCGTTGACATGGGTCATTCCTGCGTCAATTTGCAAGGCAAATTCTTCACCTCGTTCTAAGTCACTGGTAAAGACGGCAGAACTTAATCCATACTCTGTATCATTTGCCAATTCAATCGCTTCGTCATCTGAGTTAGCCTTGATAATAGTTGCAACAGGGGCGAATAATTCAGTCTGGGCAAGTTCACTGGAATTATCGACATCCACAAATACATAAGGAGTCAGTACATTTCCGATACGTTTTCCTTCCAGAGCTGCTTTCTCCCCGGCATTGATTGCTTTCTCGACAACAGAGACTGCTTTCTCCAGCTGACGCTCATTAATTAATGGACCAATAACAGTTGATGGATCTTTTGGATCACCATATGGCAGTTGCTTTACACGATCGACGAATTTCTGCACGAATTCCTCATAAATATCCTCATGGACAATGATTCTGTTCGTAATCATGCAAATTTGTCCCTGATGTAGGAATTTACCGAAAATCGCCGCATCGACAGCTTTGTCGATATCAGCATCCGACATCACGACAAATGGACCATTTCCTCCAAGTTCAAGCGCAACCCGCTTCAAATTTTCTCCTGCAATCTTTCCGATATGACGTCCTACAGGGGTGGAGCCAGTGAAACTGATTAATCCCGGAATCGGATTTGTCAGCATGTCGTCCCCGATTTCTTCCAGGTCTGTCAAAATCATATTAAATACGCCTTTTGGCAAACCAGCTTCTTCAAATGCTTTAGCGATAATAGCTCCTCCAGATAAACCTACCTGAATATCTGGCTTATGAACTACACTATTGCCTAAAGCAATCGCGGGTCCAATCGTTCTCATTGAAAGATTCATAGGGAAGTTAAATGGCGAGATAGAGGAAATCACGCCCAAAGGCAGACGATGAACATGGTTCACCTTTCCGTCTACGATGGAAGGAACTTCCCGGACTTTGTAAAGTTCATCAGCTATAAGAATGGCTTCCTCCAATTCATCGATAGACACTTGTACTTCTGTGTGACTCTTGATTAGTGTACCACCTGTTTCGCGAACGACGATGTCGACAATTTCTTCACGGTGCTCCATTAAATAATCGGCCGCCTTCCTGAGGATTGCCTTCCTATCTTCCGGAGTGGTTTTGGCCCATTGTCTTTGGGCGACTTTGGCAGTTTCAAAGGCCTCTTTTAATTGGTCCTTTGTTGCCAATTTTACATTTGTAATGACAGAAGCATCAAATGGATCCAGAATGTCGTATGTACGTTCACTATTTCCCGCTACCCATTCTCCGTTCAAATAGCTTTTATTCAGTTCGATAAATTGATTCATGTTATTTTCCCTCTCTCTATTTTTCCCCATTAATAATGCGTCCTGCATATTCTGCGAGTGAATTTGCATTATCGCTTATTTCCTGCATGGTTGCAGCCAATTGTTCCGTTGCTGCAGATTGTTCTTCCGCTTCCGTGGTAACTGATGAAATAGATCGGTGTAGATCGGAAATAAGATCACTTATTTTGGAAGTGGTATTCATGATGGTGTCTGTATGGTTTTTGGAGTTATCGGCCATTTTTCTAATTTCTGTAGCCACTACAGAGAACCCTTTTCCGAATTCACCCGCCCTTGCTGCCTCTATAGATGCATTTAACCCTAGTATTTGGGAGTGGGCGGATACTTCTTTTACCATCTTTGCTACTTTATCGATTTCAAACACATTTTCTAAAACAAAACTCGACTGACCGGAAATACTATGTATGTTTTCAGATGAATTAGTGATGGAACCGGCTAATTCCTGGATGGTGGCGTTCACTTGTTCTACTGCAGCGGATAACTTGGACGCAATTTCATATAAAATATTGTACTGTTCCAAACTACTTGCAACCCCGACACCACCGATTACTTCCCCCTCCCTGTCATGTAACGGTATAGCTGTAGCAACTACAGGGAAACCGAAGACTTCTTTCGGCAGGACAACCCGTTGGATTTCATTGAAGTGAACTGCTTCGAATAACCCGTCATTTTCCTGCAGAGCATAGCCGACAGGCAAAGCAGGTACATTATCACCGCCGATTCCCAACAGTAAGCTTTCTTTATCGGAAATTCCAATGTTGAAATCCTGTGGAAAAAGATCCTTAAGCAGCGGAGCGACCTCCATAAAGGCCTCTAATTTTGGGTGTAAACTGTTTTCTACTGTCTCCGTATTGTCGTCAGTATATAAAACGTTACTCACTACATAGCCCCCTTGTACGAATAGGTAAATACTGTTCCTTCCAAATCATCAATATCTATCTGAATGGTCTATACCTTGTTCCTCCAGGAAATTTTGCATAAAAAAACCCACCAAAAAGGAGGGCAAAACTTGTTCCCTTTTCGGTAACCTGGCAGTCATAGTATATTCATACCTTAGACCCATGGCTTTGCGTCCTTACTTTTCAATAAGTTTGCCATTATCGTATTGGATGGAAGTCTATCCTTATTTTACCCCCATTTTCAGCAAAAATCTACCAAATCTTACATAAATTTTACCATTATTAACAGTGCGAGGTTTGTAAGAAGAGAAGAAGTTCTGTTCAAAATATGGAGACAAACCAAGAAAGGGAATGATACTGGAAAATAGAGTTGTGAAATATGGTGAAGCGGGGGACATGAAGAACCGAACTTCAGTAGAACGCAAAAAACCTCCATATTCCGCACCGGGAACATGGAGGTTTTTATATTGATGGAGCATAGCGGGCTCGAACCGCTGACCTCTACACTGCCAGTGTAGCGCTCTCCCAGCTGAGCTAATGCCCCGTAAATAACTCGGACAAGAAGTATTATACATTAAACTACCACTCGAACGCAATAGCTTTTAAAGGTTTTTTCTAAACAATATGAAGCCTTGTTTTATACAAACCCTTGCTTTCAAAGTTCTAAGTTGAGAGAAATTGCGACATAGTGAAAACTCACCTTAGAGACTTTCTCTAATCCTTTACAGGTTAAGTGCTAACCCCGTCGCTACGGTAAAATATTGCTTTCCGCGGGGAACGCTTCAGCCAGGGGACTACTTGAGTAGACACCTTTGCTTCCTTGGGACTGCGATTACTCGTCCCACCGAAAACCATGCGTCGAGGAAGCTTACTACGAAGCGATACTAGAAGACGCAGACGCATCACTGCGGGGTCTTCAGACTGTTCCTTCCCGCAGGAATTTGAAAAGACATCCATGCATTTACACCGCATGCAGAAAATCGTTCTTTATTTTCAAGGAGTCTCGCATTTTTCCTCCGCTTGGATTGGCGTTCTGTTTAAGTAAGAAGAATTACCAGTTTAAGCCTTATAAGTGATTTTTCTACCCAAAATGCAGAGAATTCCAAACAGCGAAGTGTTCTGCCGTAGCGGTCGTATAGCACTCGATTCAGAATGGGAGCAGTTATGCCGTAGTTTATGGTTATTTCGAAAACGATATGCCGGGCAAATGGTTGCCTCTACTGTTATAGGTGGGTAATTTTTGAAAATTCTTTCCGCAATTTGACCGCTTGGTTTGAAACTTACATATACAGTTATCCGTATTAATAGTATAAAGCAAAAAAGTGCAATGGGGAGGTTCACATGGAAATTTTCGGCGTTGACTTAGCAGTTATAGCACCATTATTGATTATCGAACTAATACTTGTCGTTGTAGCATTGGTTGACTGGTTCAAGATCGAGAAAACCAACGGACCAAAGTGGATGTGGTTGTTGATTATTTTGTTTATTAATTTGATAGGACCGATTTTATACTTTGTAGTTGGCAGGAGGCAGGATTAATGTCAGTGATTACCGTAGCCGGTTTAACCAAAAAATTCGATGGGAAAGAGGTCGTCAAGCAACTGACATTTTCTTTGGATAATGGAAGCTGTGTTGCTCTGCTGGGTCCCAACGGAGCTGGGAAGACGACAACATTGCGGATGCTTTCAGGACTATTGAAACACTCCGCTGGATCCATCACTTTTGAAGGCATGGAAAAAGGGGCGGATATCCGTAAATATATTGGTTACCTGCCTCAATATCCGGTCTTCCATCAATGGATGAGCGGGAAAGAATTTCTGGTGTACGTTGGACAGCTTGCACGTCTGACAAAGCAGGAGGCTTCCACCCGTGCTGAACAATTGCTTGAAAGAGTAGGGATAGCAGAGGCGAAAAACCGCCGGATCGGCAAGTATTCCGGCGGTATGAAACAGCGTCTTGGCATTGCCCAGGCGATGATTCATGAACCCAAACTTATTATGTTGGACGAGCCGGTATCTTCCCTTGATCCGATTGGGAGAAGGGAAGTGCTGAACTTAATGGAAGAGTTAAAAGAACAGACGACTATTTTGTTTTCAACCCATATCTTGAACGATGCAGAAGAAGTTAGTGACGAGCTTTTGTTAATGAGCGAAGGAAGAATCGTCGAATCAGGGTCCCTTGAACACTTACGTTCAAAACATCAAACAGAAAAAATCGAGCTCGCTTTCAAAGATGATAGCAATAAGTACACTGAACGGCTACAATCATTGCCGTGGGTGACGGAAGTGCAAAAAGAACGAAAAGAGGTTCAATTATTGGTTACCGATATGGAAACAGCGAGAAAAGAAATCTTCTGGATGGCCAACATGGAAGATTGGCCTTTAACAAAATTCGAAATAAGTCGCACTTCACTGGAAGATCTCTTTATGAAAGTGGTGAGTCAATAATGCAGTGGATAACCATTTTAAAAAAAGAGATGTTGGAAAATTGGCGTAATATCAAATGGATTTGGGTTCCGCTCGTTTTTGTCGTTCTGTCTATTATGGATCCCCTGTCTACCTATTACCTACCGCAGATTTTAGAGTCGGTCGGCGGACTGCCGGAGGGAAGTGTCTTTGAAATTCCGGAAACCGCTCCGGAAGATGCTTTGATGATGAGTCTTTCCCAACTCAGCTTTATCGGAGTTGCGATTGTGGTGTTGATTTCCAGGGGGATGATAGCCGGAGAAAGGAAAAGCGGTGTTGCTGAGCTGGTGCTTGTAAAGCCGGTTTCTTACCTTACATATATATCAGGTAAATGGACCGCGCAGCTCGCACTGGTATTGACATCTTTGTTTGCCGGATTGCTGTCGAGTTGGTATTATGTCAATTTGTTATTTGGCGATCTTTCCTTCCTCTCCTTTATAAGAGTGTTTTGCTTCTATGGGCTTTGGATGATGTTGGTGTTGACTGTTACCACTTTCTTTAGTGCCTTATTTCGTTCTCCTGGTCTGGTGGCTTTTGTCTCGTTAGCGACCTTGGCGGTAATGAGTGTAGTCAAATCAATTTTTTCTCATATTTTGACGTGGTATCCAAACAATATTTCAGCACAAATAAGAGACATGCTCGCACAAGGAAGTGTTCCGGAAGATTTATGGGGAACGTCCATTGTGACCATCCTGCTTATTATTGTGTTAATGACAGCTGCACTGTTCGTTTTTAAAGGAAAAGAGATGGCATAGTGAATAGGTGTTAGACGCAAAGGAGCTGCCCTGAAATGTCCATCTCCTTTGATTTGCATTACCACTCGAATATCGCTTTCAAGGTCATTGTAATGATGGTATGGATTAAGACTCCGGTTAAAAAAGCAGGGAGATTCGCTTTCCCTTCAGAGGGCAGCTCTTTTTTAAGAACATTCAAAATCATAGCTCCTGAAATGAATGCAAAGATAATTGCCAGTATCAATGGAGGGAATGATGCTAAAATGCCGACTATCCACCCAGTAAAAATGCCTCCCGCAAGTATATATCTCCCAAATTTTTCATACCTTTTCGGATCTTCTATCCAGAGGTCGTGTGAAACGGCCATATAATGGAAACCAATGGCAATTCCATAATAGGCTGCCTCCACACCTTCTTTTCCGGAACCAAATACAATAAAGGCTATCAACATATTATATAATCCAAAGAAACTTATCTGGATCCAAAAGAAACTTCCTTCTCCGTTTCGGTGTTTTCTTTCCGCTTTATCGGCTGCCTTATGCACTGTATAAAAAAGCATTACCCCTATTAAGCCGATGAAGTAAAGCTCTGTTTCCATTGTTAAATCTCCGGCCTTTCCTCCATATTCCTCCTGATATTTGTGTAGGGAAGGCAGTACGTAGACGAACACGTAGGATACAGCTATACCACCTGAGAAAGACAGCCATCTATTAGGCCCTATTTTGGAAGAAGCAATTAATTTATTAGAAAATAATTGAACAAACAAATAAGCCATGCCAATTAGGATATTGCCTAAGGTCAATTTTCCATCCTCCATTTAACTATAAGTTTATATTTCCTATAATTATGACAACTTCCCAATATGCCGACTTGTTAAACGAAGTTAGAATGAAAAATCCTGATCAGCTGACCAGCTAATCAGGATGTAAATATTAATTGTTTTTAGAATAGGAAGCAGCACTTGCTCCTCCAACAACAACTATTATCAAGGAAGCCGGCATCAATGTTCGCTAATCACCGACCTTCCTTTTCAGTACAATTTTTATTAGGATATAATTTGAATCTAAATGCCCGTTTTCTTCACGATCAATTTGTAGTTTTCCGGAAATACATTATCCCTTTGAGCATCCTCGATAAATTGTTCGGCCTCTTCCTCGGTTTGAAATATAATTTCCTCGTTCCCTTTGTAAAACTCCACTTTGATTCCGTTTTTCACGATCCCTACTACTTTATACAAAACAACATCTCCTTTTCAATTTAAAGAAACAAGAATAAATAGTGCAAAAATTAAAAATAAAAAAGCCGAAAAGGAATAAATCCTCTTCGGCTTATGTCCTGGCTCTTTGGTCCAGTCATTTCCACCTAATAATGTTTAGTTGGGTTTTAATATTAAAACGAGATAACCTTTATCAACTGCGAAATTCCAATCTGCAAATACGTCCTGAATAGTAACTTGCAGTAATTTTTCCAGAAAGTTTCGATCAAGCAGCTTTTTTTCCAGGCGTCTCTTGGATAGGATCAATTGTTCTTCAAATCCGGACTCGAGCAGCTCTTTCTCTATTGAAACAAGGATGCCTTCTCTTACAACGACAAGCGTCCGTGTATTTAGCAGATAAGAATCGGTCCTTTCGGGGACCTTTTGCGCTTTAGCGCTGAAACGGTCAATCTCTTGATGTACTTCCTCTTTTTGAGGGTATGATAGATATTCGGGATCAAAATTCAGACCATCGCTGTCCATTTCGGCTATGATTATTCCTGTTTTGTTTTCCAGACCCCAATCATAGTAAATGTTATGAATGTCGACTTGTGCGGTCGCCTTGATTGTAGCCTTTATTTCAGGAAGCAGTTCTTCCATCAGCAAGTCTCTTGTTTCCTGTACTTTCAAGTCATTCCCTTGTTTAAGAAGTACTCTTTCCATCGGAGCTAAAAAGTCTCTTAAGTAAATGGTGATGAAAGGCTTCACACATGTCACATAAACAGAAGAAGGTCCTTTTCCGAAATTATCTCTGATTAATTTCCCTATAAAACTGGCTATTTCAGCTTCAATGTTTTTAGTTTCCACTTTTTTCATTCCTTTTAAGAACCGAACTTTATTTTTCGGTTCCTTGTATTGATTATATCGAATTCCCAAAGGGAATTAAAGGTAAACTTTTTTTGCCTGTCTCTATGTTTAAAGTCTGCGGTCTGATGGTGATCTATGCACTGGTGTTAAAGCAGCCGGTTTGTAAAGTTTAAGGAGGATAGCTTTTGGATATTTACATAGGGAAAGTAATTGATGTTTACCAGAAAGGATACATACAGTTACTGCCGGAAATCGGACAAGGACCGGTTTCTCGCTCATTATTCAACAATGGACACGATGTGCCTGACTATGGAACGGGCGCATTTTTTGTCCTTTGTTCAGGAAAGGCGGTTGATTTTAGATGACAGCAGAAGTCGCAATAATGAACAAACTAGGAATGTCCATGGCAGCAGATAGTGCGGTGACGAGCGGACGGGAAGGTGTCCAGAAAGTATATAATTCAGCGAACAAATTGTTTTCAATATCCAAACAACATCCAATCGGGATCATGGTGTTTGGGTCTGCTTCGTTTATGGAAGTCCCTTGGGAAGTGATTATCAAATCATTCAGGGATTATATTGGGAACAAACGATTCGATGTCGTAGATGATTATTTCCAGCATTTTATCGAATTCTTAAATGATGACGAACGGTTTAAAGTCGAAGAGATAGAAGAGATCATTATTCACAGAACGTTTTCCGACGTCTTGAAGCGAGTTGTGAAGAAGGTGGAGGAACAGATCAACAACCACAAAAGTGTTGGAGAGGAAGTATCGGATAGCAACGTGACAGAATGGCTGACAAAAACAGTCGAAGAAAACATCGCCACTTTTCAAGAAATGGAAAAAGTATATTTGGACTTGGAATATCAAGCATTTCAAAAAAGATTCCAGTCTGTCGTAACAGAAATTAAACAAGACTTAATCACTTATGAAATTCCAGCCGATTTGGAAGATAAGCTGACAAGGCTCGCTTTTGAAGCCACGAAGAAAAATTTCTTCAGTTTGGGAAGTTCAGGCATCGTGATAGCGGGCTATGGAGAAAAGGAAATATTTCCCCATCTACTGGAATATCGTCTTGAGGGTTTTGTGTTTGGACAGTTGAAGTATAAAAAACTTAGGGAAAGAAAAATTAATTATACTCTCGACAAAGACGACGGAACAGCTTCCATCATTCCATTCGCACAAAGAGAAATGGTCGATTCTTTCATGGGCGGAATAGAGCCCAGTATGGAAGATGCGGTGTTCGGGATCATCGAAAGGGTGTTGAGTGGCTACCCGGAACAAATTCAAAAACACTTGGATATACATTTTTCGGAAGAACAGGTTAGCGCCCTGGAGAAAATGGGTAATGAATTATATGATTCAATTGTAGATTCCGTCGAAGAGTACCGGATGGATTATTATATAAAACCACTACTCGGCATTGTCAGGTCTTTGCCAAAAGAAGAACTGGCTGAAATGGCCGAGGCGCTCGTTAATCTCACCTCTTTCAAAAGAAGAGTGACGAGGGAAACCGAGTCTGTAGGACCTCCAATAGATGTAGCAGTCATTACAAAGGGTGACGGATTCGTCTGGATTAAAAAGAAAAGCTATTATGATCCGGAATTGAACCTTTATTGAATAGGAGAGGGTGATTAAGGGTGGCGTTGAAGAATGATAAATCAAAGAAAGAACAGTATTTTAACCTTTCCGAGAAGGACCGGTTATATTTCGAATTAGAAGACGAAGAAAAGAACGAAAAAGCCGCAGTGGCTGAGAAGGTATTTAAAAAGTTCAATGAAAAACAAACAGAGAATAAATAATGTCTCATATAAAAAAAAGGACTTTCATTTGCGAAAGTCCTTTTTTTGCTCGATTGTCAACTCCTATCCGAAAAAGGGGAGGAATCGGGTTTTATTAATTAAGGAATACGACAATCAGTTACTAACAATCTTATCCACATACAAACACTTTTATACACCGTGTTTTAAAAGGATATCCCCATTATCCACAGTTTAATGTTGAAACATCCACAAAATTTAATCAACAACAAAGTGATATACGTACCAACAATTTTCAGTAGTTATCAACATTGTGCACAACCTTGTGTATAACTTTTATCAACAATAGTGATTAATCGGAATCCTTTTAAATAAATACCCCTTTAGAAAAGGATTAAACCCGGTTTTTCGTGTTCATATAAGCTCTGTCCGCTGACTTGAACTCTTTTTGGTAAAGTACTTCTTGGGTTTTTGACAATGAACTCTTCTGATCTCGGACACCGTTCTGTTTCTTCTGCATGCAAAATCCTCACTTTGCGGTGGATTACGTGCTTCTTTATCCTGGATGAATCTTTTGCTAATTTACCAAAACCAGCATAAAGTTCCGTTTCCTGCTAGTCTGTCCCTGTGCGGGCAAATTATACGACCGCTTCGCCGCCGCTGAGCTCAATCGATATTTCACGGTGGAGGAGATAATGTTCCCGGGTGATGACAAACAATTCATATACTGCTTCCTTTTGATTGATTTTTTCATAAACATCCGGATATAAAATGTTGCCAAGCGTCACATACGGCAGCTTTAGCGTTGCTTTTAGTGACCTCGTGTTTGTTCTTCTGATTTTAATAAAGACAGCTTTCATTTCATATACAAGGAAAACTTCCTCCAGAAAGTCTTCTTTGGCGATTTTGTTATAGCCTTTGCCGAAATAAGGACTGCCAATCCAAGTTGCCAGGAATCCTGCCCTGTTTTGTATGTCGAATAAGTTGATCGTTCCGATTGGATGGTGGTATTCATCTAATATCGTTCTGGAAATCAGGTTTCCGCTCTCTTCCTGCTCGATTGTTTGTTTGGTAAGAAAGTAGTACTCATCTGAAGAATATGCCTTGTGACGGACATATGGAAATACCTGCGGGTCGATCATTAATTCATAAAGCTGTGGAGCTTCTTGTAAATCTCTTTTTTTCAGCATAAAAAAATCCCTCCTGTTTATGGAGAGGATGATTTCTCACCGGGAAGCCCAGTGGATTGTCTCACCCTCGAATTTTTATCAAAGACCAACAAAAATTCGGGGTGGGAATCGAACCCACTAGAACCAGCTGTGCTGGTGGCGCACCATTTGCCTTCCCTTATTTATTTGAACCAGTTTGGTATGCAAGTGTATTTTAACCTCCAAGATCTTTCTGAAATAGTGGGATCTTGATGAAATGTAATCTGTTCGTAACATATTTACACTCATATATTACACAAAAATTATTGAAATGGAAACGGAAATTTCTATAAAAAATTCGACATTTTCTGGGAGTGAAATGAGTGGCCATTACTTGATGAAAATGTCTTGTAATGCCCCTTTCAATTCAGGAAAAGCGAAGGAATAATCGTGTGACTGAGCGACAGTCGGATAGACGCATTGTCCCTTTAATACAAGCTGGCTCATATCTCCGAGTGCGGTCTTGATCAGAACTGATGGAACAGGCAGCCAGTAGGGGCGATGAACAATATCTGCCAGTGCCTTGCTTAATTCCTTGTTTCGTTTAGGGTAAGGGGCTGTTGCGTTCACTGCTCCTCTTATTTGGTCATTTGTAATTGCATATTGAATCAAGCCCACAGCATCTTTCACATGAATCCAGGAAACCCATTGCTCGCCTGATCCCACCTTTCCTCCTGCCATCATCTTGAAAGGAAGAGCCATGAGCGGCAGTGCGCCTTCTTCTCCAAGGATTAAACCGAACCTCATAAAGACTGTCCTGACGCCTAAGCTTTCTGCTTCGCTTGCCTTTGCTTCCCAGCATTCGGCTACATCGGCGAGAAAGTCTTCCCCGGGAGTGGTAGTAGCTTCCGTGAAGGCTTCTGATAAGGAAGTGCCATAAAAACCAACTGCAGACCCATTTATCAACACCTGGGGTCTGGTGTCCATCTTTTTAATTAAGTCAAGAACATTTTCCGTTGCTTGTATGCGGCTGTTCAGGATGTTTTGTTTCTTTATTTTGGTCCAATAACCAAACAAAGACTCTCCTGCAAGGTTGACAATTGCATCGAGCGGAGGAAGAATTTCTTCTGGTTTCGTGTCTTCTTTTAACCAGCCAATATGGGTGACAGAAGCGGTGTCTTCATACTTTTCCGGAGACCTGGTCAATATATATACTTCATGTCCGCCGGCTGTCAGCTGTTCTTGAAGATGTTTCCCTACGAAACCAGTACCGCCAGTAATTGCTACTTTCATATCCATCCACCTTTTTTATGTATTTTTTGTATATGTCAAAACTTTACGTATGATCACATTATGGAACGGTCTCTTCCTTTTCTTAAGGATGTATATCCATGTTAAAATAGAGGAGAGGGGTGGATCTTTTGGCAAAAATAACAAGGATTACTACGCAAAAGAAAAGCAAGAGCCGCTACAATATCTTTCTGGATCAGGAACAGGGGGAGAAGTATGGCTTCAGTGTCGACGAAGACATACTCATTCAATACCAACTTCGAAAAGGTCTGGAACTGAATGAATCGGACATAAACGCTCTAATCCAGAAAGATAATCTACAGAAGTCTTTTACCCTTGGATTAAACTTTTTAAGCTACAGAATGCGTTCAAAAAAAGAAATGTATGATTATTTAGTGAAGAAAGAAGTCGATCCCGATCAAATACCTGTCGTCATCGACAGACTGGAAAATGAAGGGTTTCTAAATGACCGCGATTTCGCTCATGCACTGATAAGAACGAGAATAAACACCACAAGCAAAGGTCCATTGCTTTTGCGAAAGGAATTAATCGATAAAGGGGTTGCGAGGACAATTGCTGACGAGGCAGTTGGACTTTTTCCTTACGAAGAGCAATACAAAAAAGCGGAAAAATGGGTTGCGAAAAAATTGAAAAATGATGGAAGAAAATCATTCAAACAACAAGTGCAATCCATACAACAGACATTACTGCAAAAAGGATTTAATTCCGAAATAATTAAAGATGTGTTAAATGATATAGATGATAACCGAAATGAAGATGCAGAATGGGAAGCTGTTGTGCATCAAGGACAGAAAATCCTGGCAAAACAACGAAAAAAAACGGAGGGATCGGAGCTCCGCCATAAAGTGAAAGCTGCCCTCTATCGTAAAGGGTTCAGTTTTGAACATATCGAACGCTTTTTGGATGAATATACACAGGAAGACCATGGCTGGTAAAAAGAACCAGCCATTACTTTTTTTTATGTCTTTCGGTGGGTGGCTGCACTATCGGTCAATTACAATTTCGATGCGTCCGTCATCCTCGTTGAAAATCTGTTCCGCGACAGACTCAGGTCCTTTCAAGGTTTCAGGGTTGGTCACATGGTCGGTCTTATCCCAGAACGGAGTGTTCATACCGCCGATATATGCTGCAGTGATAGAAATGTTTTTGTCTTCCCATTCTTTCTGCAGGCTTTCCGTGAATCCTTTAACGGCAAATTTACTGGCACAGTAAACCGATTCATTTTTCTTCCCGCGTAATCCAGCCGTAGAGATGATATTGATTATCCTGCCATTCTTTTTTTCGATGAGCGGGGCTGCATATTGCGTCATGAGGATGGTGCCTTTGACGTTGGTTTCGAGCAATTGATCCACGTCTTCCGGAGAGTAATCGGACAAGGGGCCGAATATGCCTGTACCAGCATTGTTTATCAGCAAATCAAGCTGTTCAAACTGTTCAATGGCGACCGATACGGAAGCGGGTTCGCTTATATCACAAACAAGTACCTCAGCAAAACCGCCGTTATCCCTTATTTCTTTTTGGACGACTAAGAGTTTTTCTTCGTCTCTTCCAATTAAAAAAATGGTATGACCGGCATCGGCATATCTACGGGCAAGTGCCCTGCCCAAACCGCTGCCAGCTCCGGTAATAGCGATTGTTTCCATCGTCTGCTCCTCCTTCGCTTTGGAAATGGGTAGTTGATTGTTTATATTGTTTCTAAAACTTGATAAAATGTAAAGGAAATGAAGGAAATGAAATCGTTATCGATAAAACAGCTCCGGCGAGAGGATGACTGACCGTGGAAAAAAGGTATAGTGAATATACAGTAGAAGAGCTGCGAGATGAAGTGGCTAAATTGAAGGAAAAAGCACAAAAGGCTGAACAAATGGGAAATGTCAGCGAGTATGCTATATATGAGAGAAAAGTACAGATGGCCATGGCTTATATGTTGAATCCTGAGGAATTTAATAGCGGAGAAGTTTATGAAATAGAAGAGGATCCAGGTCACACATTCCGTATCAATTACATCAACGGTGTTTTTGCATGGGGCCACCGGCTCAACCTGCTCGGCCAGAGTCTGGAAAAAGAAGAGGCTGTACCGTTGTCCGTTCTGGGCAAAAGAAAATCATAGCAAAGGCTGTCCCGGAGTGATGAAACACCCGGAACAGCCTTTTATTTATCCTTTGAAACCAACGCTTAAAACATTTCAGCAGGAATTTTCCTTAACCTTTTTTCTTCATGATATCTCTGATCTTGTCCATTTGGCTCTTCGCTGTCTCCCCGTTTACCTGTTGGCTCGCATGCTTTGGGTTAGCACGTGGGGATTGGAATGGATCGCTGTACAGATTGTTAAAGAATGGTTTGTTTTGTTGTACCACAAGTCATTCCTCCTGAAAAATTTATCTGTTTGAAGAGTTTTTCATTCGTTCTTGTGGCTTGGTATTGATAGAACCATCCGCCCGAGTGGAACTGTATCGGGTTTTGGCGCGCGGGACACTGTCCATGCGCTGGTCGGTGAAGCCATACTTTTTGTTTCGCATTTGCATTACCTCCCAGTTTGCATCCTTATGATGCTTGTTTAGTTTATGCGATAAGCTGCAGGCTATGTGGTACAATATTATCCGGAAACCAATAACCTTACTTAAAGGATGAAGAATGATGCAAGAAAATATAAATCGCTTGGCGGAACGACTATATGATAAGAATCAAACATTAAGCCTGGAAGAGGCTCGGGCATGGGTGGAATTGCTTTGGGAGGATTTCGCTGCAACCAGAGCAAAAGCCGGGCGCAAATATGAGAGTGAAGATGTGATAGAACAAGTCGTATCGAAATGGGTGGAGCATTACGGACCCAACCTGCATGAATTCCTGGAGAATAATCCGGAATATAAAAAAATGTTCGATAACCAGTATCCAGAACACTAAAAAAGAGGCTGGTGCCTAAGACACCAGCCTCACACTTTTTAAGAAAACGGTGAAGGAGAATCTTCGATGAGTAACTTACTTTGCAATTTCTTCTCTGAGAATATCCAGCCGGTATAGGAGCTCATAATTCTCATGTTATCATCGATCTGCACGACTGCCACAAAAGGATAATGATGATCTTTGGAACGGTATCTTAAGTCGGTAAAACGTACCTCGGTAAAGTCATCATAATAGTTTAATTCCCATCGATGTACAGGGGAAAAGGACAAGAAGGCAGATATATTTTTATCCTTCAACGCCTTATCGATCAATTCCCCTTCTGGAAGGGGTTCTCTGTCAAATTCATCGATAATCCGGACTCGGCCGTTTTCGGCAACTCCGACGTAGTAACGGTCTCCGGTTGTAACTGCAATTCTCCAGAAGTTCTGTTTCAACGTCGGCGATGTGGCAATTTGCTGCACACCTTCGATTTGTTCATTTACTTTTTTGACGATATCCCGCTTATCCAAATAACGTTTTAGATAATATAGGATAATCACAAAGTAAATGAGAAGCCAGGTATAACCGGCAGGTGCTCCGATCATCCATGCAACAATTCCGATGATGTGGAAACTGAATATAACCGGATCGAATGTATTGATAAATCCATACGCTACCCACCTTCGCGTGAACGGACGGTATGCCTGGGTACCGTAAGCATTGAACACATCCACTGTCACATGGAGGATCACAGCCACAAATGTCCACAGCCAAAGATGGAGAAAGTTCACCTCAGGACTGAACGCGTGGATAAGGCTTGCGATGGCCAACCCCCAGAAAACAACAGCCGGAATGGAGTGGGTAATACCACGATGGTGTCTTATATATACCGCATTATTTCTTAGTTTTAAGATGGTATCGAAATCGGGTGCTTGCGAACCTACAATTGTTCCTAGCATAACTGCACTGTATAAAGTAGGATCACTTTGTACTACAGGATCCAGGGTAGCCAGACCACCTAGCGCAACCCCCATTACGACATGGGTCCCAGTATCCATCCAAAATGGCCCTCCTTTTATCAAGTAATACTTTTAACGCCATCCAAATACTGGTGTTAAAGTAATTTTATTTTATTATAACTATATTATTGTAACACGAAGGATGAACAATGGTGAAAGATCAACGAGCAAAAAACATAATCTGCGATTTTGATCAAGAGCAATTTCAACATGACTTAATCGATTGGTTCCAAACGGTACAGCGAGATTTACCTTGGCGTAAGGATAAAGATCCTTATAAGGTATGGGTATCCGAAATTATGCTTCAGCAAACTAAGGTTGATACTGTTATCCCGTATTTTAACCGTTTTATTGATAAGTTTCCCACCTTAGACGACTTGGCAGCAGCTGATGAACAAGAAGTGCTGAAAGCGTGGGAAGGGTTAGGTTACTATTCCCGGGCGCGCAACCTGCAAAACGCAGTTAAGGAAGTAGCGGCCGAGTATAACAGCAAGGTTCCTGACACATCCGAAGAATTGGCTTCTTTGAAAGGCGTCGGCCCATACACGAAAGGCGCCATTTTAAGTATCGCTTATAACCTTCCCGAACCCGCAGTGGATGGGAATGTAATGAGAGTGATGTCAAGAGTGCTTCTAATTGATGATGATATCGCCAAATCCAAGACAAGGCGGATTTTTGAAGATTGCGTCAAGGAAGTGATACCAGAGACAAATCCATCTGACTTTAATCAAGGCCTTATGGAACTCGGTGCACTTGTCTGTACACCGACAAAACCTTCCTGTCTGCTCTGCCCAGTTCAAAACCACTGCAGAGCCTTTTCTGAAGGCATGCAGCAAGACTTGCCAATCAAGACAAAGGGCAAAAAACAAAAAAGTGTAAAATATATGGCGTTTTTATTGGTGGACACAGATGGCAACTACCTCATTGAACAAAGACCTGATAAAGGATTGCTGGCCAGTTTGTGGCAGTTTCCGATGGCTCCGCTGGCAGAGACTGATGAAGAACATGCAGGGAATTGGTTCACTCAAGTATATGGTTTGAAGATAGATTCTCTCGTAAAAGTCGATACGATCAAACACGTTTTTTCCCACTTGATATGGGAAATAGACGTGTTTGCTGGAGCTATTGTAAGTGGCGGTCTTACATCGGAAAGAGCAAAGTTCGTCTCACGGAAAGAACTTGAAAGTTATCCATTCCCTGTGTCTCATCAGAAAATCCTGAAACATATCGATTGATTATCTTCTTTAGTTTAGGCGATTATACTGATACTATTCTTGTTTGGGATTTTTTGGTCATGTTGGAAAAGTTTCTTGCAAATTTTCTTTGGATAACATCCTCGCAATTGGAGAAATTAATTGTTGCGGAGGTGATATGAGATGGCTAAAAACAACCCAAGCAAAACTAACAAACAAGAAGTTAGACGCCAAAACCAACAAGCAGCTCAAGGTACTGGACAACAACAGTTTGGTACAGAGTTTGCTTCTGAGACTGACGCTCAAGAAGTAAGAAGACAAAATCAAAAGTCTCAGCAAAACAAAAAGTAATCTGCTAACCCCCGAGTAATTCAGACTTTGTAAAGGAGCTCTCCCATATCGCGGAGAGCTCCTTTATTTTTCTTTAAAAGATTTCTTGAGGCATTGCAGTTGAGGCAAACTGCGACATAGTGACAATTCTACTTTGTGTGGCTTCTTCTTGTTCTAATTTTAGTTGGATGCTAGCCCGGCGCTGCGGAAAAATACTCCCTTTCCGGGGGCAGCACCTCAGCCTCCTCTTGAGCAAAAAGCGCTCACTGCGGGGTCTTCGGAAGCTGCTCTTCCCCTAGGACTTTGAAAAGACATCCCTGCTTTTTACACCGCACGCAGAAAATCGAACTGTATTTTCAAGGAGTGTCGCATTTTTCCTTCGCTTTGGATAGAACTTCTGATTAGGTGAGAGGTGGTCCTCAAAATATGTCTAACATGAGATATTACCAACCAAAATCCATAGAACTTCTACCAGCGAAGGCAGAAAACGCAGACTCCTGCAGGAATAGCGAAAGGTCTTCGATGGGACGAGTAATCGCAGTCCCACGAGTCCGAAGACCCCGCAAGAAGCGTACTTTGCTGATGAGGATGCTGAGGCGTGCCCGCGGAAGGCGAAGTGTTCTGCTGTAGCGGTTCTATACCGCTCGACTTAATCAGGATGGGAGTAAGCATGCCAAGTTATGTCGCGGTTTATAGATTTTGTGCTGCTGTGTTTTTTTTTGAGGGTGGCTATGATAGTTAAGCCAAACATAAAAAACAGCAATGATTTTAAGACGTCATTATTTCCATTTAGTTTTGTTAATCGTTATAATAAGGAGATAGAACAAATTATCCATAAAGATTGATCGAAAAAGCGATTGCCGGCTTTGTTTTAGGGAAAAGAGAACTACGAAGGTTTTTCCGATGCAGAACAGGTACAGCAGAGCCAAATAATTGTGAAAGAAAGGAAGATATGATGGCTGGCCCACAACCAGGTTCAAAAATACAAATACAGAGCTATAAACATAATGGCCAGCTCCATCGCGTTTGGGAGAGTAGTACAGTATTGAAAGGCACCAGAAACGTAGTGATAGGAGCTAACGATAAAACCCTTGTCACCGAAAGCGATGGCAGGACTTGGGTTACCCGAGAGCCTGCCATATGCTACTTTCATTCGAAGTACTGGTTTAATGTCATCGGCATGCTGCGCACGGATGGAATTTATTACTATTGCAATATCAGTTCGCCATTCGTGTATGATGAAGAGGCATTAAAATATATTGACTACGACCTTGATATAAAAGTGTATCCGGATATGACCTTTACATTGCTGGACGAAGATGAATACGAGCAGCATAAAAAGGAAATGAATTATCCAAAGGTCGTTGACCGGATTTTATGGAATCACGTAGAGTACTTGATCCATTGGGTGAGACAAAGAAAAGGACCATTTGATCCGGAATTTGTCGACCAATGGTATGAAAGGTATTTAACCTACCGGTAGGGAAGATGAAATAAAACGCATGAATACAAGGAAAGTTTGCATTGAGATCCTTGTCTCCATTAACGGCGGCAAGGGTTTTGTCGTTTACTTTCCTAAGGAAATGCACCAGCTTAGGGAGAGGTGGACATCTTGGACAGCATTAAAAGATATATGGCATTTGTAAAACCGTATAAATGGAAAATACTTTGGACTGTACTTATCGGTATCATCAAATTCGGTATCCCGTTACTCATGCCTTTAATTGTTAAATATGTCATTGACAACATACTCGGAGCAGAAGGCATGAGCGACTCCGAAAAAATATCCCAACTGATTTGGCTGATGGGTGGCGCTTTTGTGATTTTCCTTGTGTTAAGACCGCCCGTTGAATATTTACGGCAATACTTGGCGCAGTGGACAGGTAACAAAATCCTTTACGACATAAGGGATAAATTATTTGATCATATCCAACGTCTGAGTTTAAGGTTTTATTCCCAAACCAAAACAGGTGAAATCATTTCCCGTGTCATCCACGATGTGGAGCAGACAAAAAACTTTGTGATGACTGGATTGATGAATGTATGGCTTGACATGATCACCATTTTGATTGCAATTGGAATCATGATGGCGATGGATTTTTGGCTTACAATCGTCGCAATCGCTTTGTTTCCGCTTTATGGATTGGCTGTGAAAATATTCTACGGAAGGCTTCGCAGTTTAACCAGGGATCGTTCCCAAGCGCTTGCGCAAGTTCAGGGACATTTGCACGAACGGGTTCAAGGCGTGCCGGTTACAAGAAGCTTTGCTCTGGAAGACTATGAACAGGAACAGTTTGATCAACAGAATACAAACTTTTTCAAAAAGGCGATCGCCCATACTTCCTGGAACGCAAAGACGTTTGCAGTCATGAATACAATAACGGACCTGGCTCCATTATTGGTAGTCGGCTTTGCGGGTTATTTCGCCATCACAGGAGACTTGACGGTTGGTACGATAGCTGCATTTGTTGGTTATATGGACCGGGTGTACAGTCCGTTAAGACGGTTGATCAGTTCGTCGACAGTTTTGGTTCAATCGATTGCTTCTATGGACCGTGTATTCGAATTTATCGATGAGAAATATGATATTGTTGACGATAAAGATGCCAAACCATTGGAGCGAGTACACGGGGATGTGCACTTTGAGAATGTCTCCTTTAAGTACACAGATGAGGAATCACTTGTACTGAAAAACATCAATCTGGATGTGAAAAAAGGGGAGACCGTTGCATTTGTCGGAATGAGCGGTGGCGGTAAGTCTACTTTGATCAGCTTGATACCAAGGTTTTATGATGTCACAGAGGGACGGCTCAAAATAGATGGCACCGACATCAAAGATGTTCAGGTAAGAACGTTGAGGGACAAAATCGGCATGGTTCTTCAGGACAATATTTTGTTCAGTGAGTCCATAGCGATGAACATCCGGATGGGTAACCCTTATGCCACAGACGAACAAGTGATGGAAGCAGCCAGAGCGGCAAATGCTCATGAATTTATCACAGGACTTTCCGATGGCTATGATACATTGGTCGGCGAGCGTGGTGTGAAATTATCAGGCGGGCAGAAACAACGAATAGCAATAGCCAGAGTCTTCTTGAAAAATCCACCGATTTTGATCTTAGATGAAGCAACCTCGGCTTTGGACTTAGAAAGCGAGCATCTGATTCAGGAGGCCCTGGAAAAACTCGCCTCTAACCGGACTACATTCATTGTAGCCCATAGATTGTCGACGATAACACATGCAGACCGGATTGTTTTGATAGAGAACGGTGAAATAAAAGAACAAGGTTCCCACCAGGAATTGATGAACTTGAAGGGTAACTATTATTCGCTTTTCCAAGTACAGGAACTGGATGACTCCAAAACGGAATATTTAGGAACATGAGAAAAAGGCTGTGGATTTGTCCGCAGCCTTTTTTAATCGGTCATTTTTAATTGTTCCTGCTGGTGATATTGCTGGTAGCTTTTCAGGAGTCTTTGCAGGTGTTTCAAATGTTGATGGTATTCCATCAGCTGGGTTGCCAGCGGCAAAAAGATCAGCCTGTGTTCATCCTCTTCCCGATAGACATGGATAAGTGCTTCTACCAGTTTGGGAATGTCTGGTTCTGAGATATGTCTCAATGTTTCTTTATGATCTTTCTTAATCCTTCCCATCGAACTAAGGATCAGCTTTTCATGGGAATGAATGACTTTGTCCAGTTCCTGCACAAGAATGATCTGAAAATTTTTCGGAATGCTTTCTATTTTTTCGTCTAAAGAATGAAAAGCTTTTAAGACATCGAATGCCTTCTTGGTTGTTGCTATTAACTGGCGGAACACTATTAACTTTCTTGCCTTCAAGTAATGGTTCTTTTTAAAATAAGTTCTCTCTTCTGAAAAGAGTAAATATGTCTGATCAATCCGGCGTATTTCGTCTTGAATTCTGTCTATTTCCCCTTTTAGTGCCGGTTCATCTGATAAATGTCTGGTCGTGACGCGCAGCCATTGGAGTATGTCGGAAGTCGACCGGTCAATCCGCTGGAATAGCTTTGTTTCATACTTAGGAGGCAGAAAAAACTGATTGACGAGAAAGGCGGAAAGTATCCCTAGCGTCAATGCTGAAAAACGCATCAAAGCAAATGTTGTAAAGTCTAATTCGGTCGTTTCCATGATGGCGATGACAGCCACTATCGCCAGTAAGACAGTCGATTCTTTCATATTCAATTTCATACAGACCCCGATTGCCAACACTGTTGAAAAGCCGATGATGAATGGATCGTTTCCCAATGTCAGGACTGTTAAAATGGCTATGATGGCACCAATGATATTTGCCTGTATTTGTTCAAGGATAGTTTGATAAGAGCGATAAATCGATGGCTGTATGGCAAATACAGCGGCGATTCCGGCAAAAACCGGTGAAGGCAATCCTAGTAAAGTGGCCACATATAACGAAACAGCCACTGCCAGTCCAGTTTTAAGCATCCTTGCTCCCAGTTTCATGCAGCTCCCCCCCCTTTTTTTTTCGGAAAGGTATGTATCATGTGTATTCTGCCGTTACTGTATTCATTCTAGTGTCTTTACAAACCCTAGTCTCTTTCACATGCTATTATAACAAACAACAACTTTCATGACGCAAAAAAGAGGTCTTTGCTGGCGTCAGCAAAGACCTATGACTTACATGCTTTGGAAGGGAAGTCAAACAAATTGACATAAAGCATGAATGAAAATTATGAAAATTTTCCTCTTTATCTTAACATAACACCAAAGTGTTAATCAATTAAATATTCAAAATATTGCATAAAAATTAACGCGATTCATCTCTCGCGTCAGAAGAATCAAGATTTTCAATAGTTGCTTATAGTATGTTTATCCGGTGACAGCCGAAAATAGAAGACAGAGAGCCCTTCATTAGGACTCTCTGTCAGTTCAACTCATTTCAGCAAAAGCGTTTTTCACTGCTTTCAATGTCTGGTCGATATCTTGTTCCGTATGTTCCGTAGTCAGGAACCATGCTTCATATTTCGATGGAGCCAAGTTGATTCCCTGATTAAGCATTAGTTTAAAGAACTTAGCAAACATTTCTCCATCTGTTTCTTCGGCCTGTTTGTAATTTTCTACTTCTTGGTCCGTGAAAAACACGGTCAACGCGCCAATCAAACGGTTGATGGTAATGTTGATCCCATATTGTTCAGCAAGTGCTAGAATTCCTTTTTCTAACTTTTCGCCCAGCTTGTCCATTTTCTCGTACACGCCTTCCTGGCTCAGAACTTCCAGGCAAGCAATACCAGCGGACATGGAAGCAGGATTCCCCGCCATGGTGCCTGCCTGGTAAGCAGGCCCGAGCGGAGCGACCTGCTCCATAATTTCTTTCTTTCCGCCATATGCTCCGATCGGCAGACCGCCGCCGATGATTTTCCCCATCGCAGTCATATCTGGTTCCACATTCAGAATCTGTTGGGCACTACCATATGTGAAGCGGAAGGCAGTAATTACTTCATCATAAATGACCAATGCCCCTGAATTATGAGTAAGCTCGTTGACTTCCTCCAGGAAACCAGGTTTCGGTTCCACAATACCGAAGTTGCCTACAATCGGCTCGACTAGCACTGCAGCCACTTCGTCGCCCCAATGGCTTAGCGCTTCTTTATAAGCCTCGATATCATTGAAAGGAACGGTGATGACATCCTGTGCGATTGATTTAGGAACTCCTGCAGAATCAGGGGTACCTAGTGTGGACGGTCCGGAACCAGCCTGAACAAGTACGGGGTCAGAATGGCCATGATAGCAACCGGCGAATTTGATGATTTTATTACGGTTAGTATAAGCACGGGCTACACGGATCGTCGTCATTACTGCTTCTGTACCGGAATTGACAAACCGAACCTTATCCAAGGAAGGGATTGCTTCTTTCAGCATTTTTGCAAACTTATTTTCCAATGCTGTCGGTGTACCATAAAGAACACCGTTGGCTGCTGCTTTTGTGATGGCTTCTGTAATATGCGGGTGCGCGTGGCCAGTGATGATTGGCCCGTATGCAGCCAGATAATCGATATATTTATTGCCGTCTACATCCCAGAAATAGGCACCTTCCCCTTTTTCCATATATACAGGGGTACCGCCGCCGACTCCTTTGTATGCACGTGACGGTGAATTGACTCCACCGACGATATGATCTAACGCTTCTTTATGTAATGTCTCCGACTTGGTGAAATCCATTTAAAAACCTCCATACAAACTTTATCGTCTCCAATTATATCAACAAACTCAAAATAAGGGCAAAAACAAGCCTTGGACTTCTCGGTATCAGGGAATAAACGGTGGGTGGGATGAATAGATAGAAGAAAAGACAGTTTGTCCTATCACTGATTAAAGAGTGCAATTCAAGGAGGTAAACGAATGTTCGTCTCCATTTTCATCGTTCTGTTGATTATTTGGTTGTTATGCGGCAGTCTTTATTCTTTTTTACATTATAAAACCTATCAGAGGAGCTATTTTTCATTCGAAATCTTTTACACCTTAATCGTCGTCTACTTGGCAGTGATGGTAGGCTTTTCCATGTTGTATTTTGTTCTTTCTTTTAATGGAATCGTATTGATCGAGGGAGATTCTTTTCAACGGGTAAATGTCCTGGAATCTTTGGCCCATGCCTTGTACTTCAGTGGTGTAACGCTTTTGACGGTAGGTTATGGAGATATTACTCCAGTAGGGATCGGCCGGGTGCTGGCGTTGACGGAAGCTCTCATCGGTTATATCCTTCCGGCAGCTTTTTTCATTAAACTGTGGGAAAACTCCTTTTATAAAAACAAGATAGAGGGGAGTTCGGTTAAGAGGATGGATGGTTTGTAACTTCCAGGGAAATCGGATAATCTAACAGTAAGATAAGCTTGGAGGGATACATATGAGTCTGAAAACAGGGGCGCCTGCTCCGGAATTTGAATTGAAGGCAAACACAGGAGAAACAATCAAGTTGAGTGATTATCGAGGGAAAAATGTCGTGCTATATTTCTATCCGAAAGATAATACTCCGGGTTGTACGACTGAAGCATGCGATTTCCGCGACCATCACGCTTCTTTTGCCGACTTGGATGCAGTCATTCTCGGAATCAGTCCGGATTCTGAAGAGAGTCATGAGAAGTTCAGAGAAAAATATGATTTGCCATTCTTACTGCTGGTGGATGAAGATCACCATGTTGCAGAGAAGTACGGGGCTTGGAAGTTGAAGAAGAACTTCGGCAAAGAATATATGGGAATTGAACGTTCCACGTTTATCATCGACAAGCAGGGAGACCTGCAAAAAGAGTTCAGGAAAGTGCGGGTGAAAGGGCATGTCGAGGAAGCCCTGACCTATATCAAAGAGAATCTGACCTGATTGAAAATTAGGCTGTAATAAGGCAAATAAGTGGTACACATTAGGCAAAGCTTCTATACATCGGGGGAAAGGGCGGCATATATTGTATTATAATCTGAAACCTCCCCTTTATATAAATAGTTGAAGCATAAGGAAAATGCCTTATGCTTTCTTTTTTTTTGAGCTGCTTTTTCCTTTTTATAAAAGGTGGGAGGGTTTATCATATAAAGAAAGAAGTCGAGGCTGATTTAAAGGAAGGAGATTCTGTTATTTATGATTGCAATATCAACTGCAAAGCTTCCCGAACCAATAAGAATGCATCTTGTCAATACCTACCCATCTGTGAAATTCTCTTTCTATCACGACATGGAACAGGCTTTTCCCCATATTGGAACTGCGGAGATTTTACTTACATATGGAGAGGATTTGACGGAGGAAATCATTCAAATGGCGACTGATTTAAAATGGATAATGGTTTTATCTGCGGGGATAGATACAATGCCTTTAAAAACAATAAAACGACAAGGTATCCTTGTGACTAACTCAAGAGGGATTCATAAGCAGCCGATGGCCGAATATGCCATATCGATGATTCTGCAGGTTTCCCGCAGTGCGGGCCTGTTGATGGAAAAACAACGCCAGCAGCAATGGGTTTCGTCCAGAGACGTTCCTACACAGGAAATTTCGAACAAGACAATGGTTATTGCGGGCACAGGCGCAATCGGACAGGAAGTGGCGAGACTGGCCAAAGCATTCAGAATGAAAACGATTGGTGTCTCGAAAAATGGTGCTGACAAGGATTATTTTGACGAAATGTACACAGTAAGAGATTTAGCTAAAGTCGTTTCCGGAGCGGACTTCATTGTCTCTGTTCTTCCAAGTACTTCAGAAACGAAAGGGTTTTTCCGGAAAGAACATTTTGAAAGAATGCCGGAAACTGCCATCTTTTTAAATATGGGGCGGGGGGATGCGGTATCGGAGGATACAATCTTGACTGCCCTGGATGATGGCGAAATAGCCCATGCTGTTCTTGATGTCTTCGAACAAGAGCCACTTCCGACAACCAGTCCATTATGGAAGCATGATAAAATTACGATAACCCCTCATAGTTCGGGGGTATCGCCAGAATATTTGCCGCGGGCAATCCGCATTTTTGAAGAAAATCTGGATAAGTATTTATCGGATGATACTAATTTAATCAATGAAATTAATCTGGACAGGGGGTACTAACTTGCGTATATATACTAGATCTGGAGATAAGGGGCAGACATCTTTGATTTATGGGAAACGGGTACCGAAAAACGATGTACGGGTGGAGGCATATGGAACATGTGATGAAGCCAATTCTGCCATTGGTCTTGCTATGAGCCACCTAACAGATGATTTGTGGGACGGTCAGGAACAGTTTCAAGGATTCATGCACCGGGTGCAGACGATTTTGTTCCATGTCGGGGCTGAACTGGCTACACCGAAAGACAAGGAAGTGACTTGGAAGCTGAAGGACGCCCATATTAAAGAGCTTGAAGCACAAATTGATCAATGGGATGGAGAACTGCCGGCACTGAAAAACTTCATCTTGCCATCCGGCCACCCTGTAGCCGCCGGTTTGCATACAGCGCGGACCGTGGTAAGAAGGGCAGAACGGCTGGCAGTTGCTTTAGAAGATGAACTCCAAAATGACTTGGTCGTATCCTATTTAAACCGTTTGTCCGACTTCTTGTTTGTTGCTGCAAGGTATGCAAATATGAAGGCGGGTGGACAAGAAATCCCGTTAAAAGCGGACGTGTAGTATAATTCAGCTGACTCGCTAATATACTTTTATTGACAGAATCCACAAAGAACGGTTACACTAATTATAAGAATTATAAACTAATAATATTGATAGAAAACAACATAGCCCGCTTCCTGGAATGAAATATCTTATAAAAGCAGTTGTTAATGGTTTATATAAGTACATGAAAGAGGAATAATAAGTAATGAAAGCGAGGTGCATGACGGTGTCTGAAGCACAACTTAAAGAAGCTGTCGGTAAACTGAAAGATTCCGGTGTCAGAATTACTCCACAGCGTCATGCGGTACTTGAATATCTTTTGAATGCAGAGATCCATCCTACCGCTGATGATATATACAAAGCACTTGAAGGGAAATTCCCTAATATGAGTGTAGCTACCGTCTACAATAATTTGAGAGTATTCCGTGAAATTGGCCTTGTAAGGGAGCTGACTTATGGCGACTCATCGAGCCGGTTTGATTGCAATACTTCCAAACATTATCATATTATATGCGATTCTTGTGGGAAGATCGTCGACTTCCATTACCCAAGCCTGGACGAAGTAGAATCTCTTGCTGAAAAAGTCACCGGGTTCGATGTCAGTCACCATCGTATGGAGATTTATGGAACCTGCACGGAATGCAAAAAAGTTCCCCAGCATTAATAACCTTTGAATCCCTATGAGCCTTGTTGCTAAGGAAGCAGCAAGGCTCTTTTTCTGTGTAAGTTTATGGACAAAAAAAGAGCCCGCCTTCCATTCGGGCGGACGATGGTCGTTTATTTGGAATTGTCTGCTTCTTGCTTTAAAGATTTCCGATATTCTTTGGAGTTGTATTTTTCATCAAATTCTTTGCCTTCCAGATTTTTGTCCATGGTAAGCGGCTGCTTGCAATGCATGCATGCGTCCACGCGTCCCAGAATCTTTGTAGGCTTGTTGCAGGAAGGACAAGTGATTTGCATTGCCCTAGTCGATAACATCCCGATCCAGAAATAGACGCCTGTGCTCAGAACGATACATAAAAGTCCCAAAATGAAGAACAATGCCATAAGCCAGCCGATATTTTTCAACAAGATACCTATATACATTACGCCAAATCCGATAAACACCAGACTCAAGGCAAAGGTACGGATTTTATTAATTTTGCTCGTGTAATTTAAAGCCAATTCTTTCCCTCCTTAACACTTACAAGTGGTAGTATAGCATAATTTGTTTAAAAACTTCTCCGTTGAAAAAGGAATTTGCATGATTTTATCGAATTAATTTTTTATCTGATTATTGGAGGAAACAAAAATGGAAGATTTATTAAGACCGATCTATCAAGAGAGAGCCAGTTCACCAAATACATTAGGCATATTGATCATAGAGAAGAATAAACCGATTAGTCCGGTAACAGACAACTTTGATGTCATCCTTTTAGTAGTAGTTCGTGATTTGGCAGAAGATTGGTTTGTAAAGCACTATGAGTTCGAAAATAAAACAGCGGCAATGCATGTAGTCGATGAGAAATTATTATATTATTGGATTGATACAAGCACATATCGGAGGGCTGTTGAATGGATTATTAATGGGCAGATTGTCTTCGATCGTAATGAATATATATCCAACTTAAAGGAACAGCTGGATATTTTCCCGCAAGAAAAGCGGAAGCTGAAGATGGCGATGGAGTTTGCGAAACTGACCAGAAGTTATATGGAAGCGAAAGACTTGTTTCAAACAGAACAATATCTCGATTCCTACAGCAGAGTGATTCGGTCGCTTCATTATCTGGCGAGGCTTGCAATCATTGAAAGAGGGTACCATCCGGAAGTGATAGTATGGAATCATGTGAAACGTATCGATCCGGAGGTTTATAAGTTATATGAAGAATTAACAAAGAGTAACGAGGGGATAGATAAACGTGTGGAGTTGATGCTGCTTGCTGTCGACTTTGCCATAAGTACCCGTGCAAGGACATGCGCGGAACACTTGCTTGAGTTAATGAATAGAAAAGAGGAAGCCTGGACATTCGGGGAATTGAAATTGGAACCGGAGATAGAAGCGTATTCCCTTGATCTAAGTTCATTGGTCGAGTATCTGACAGAGAAAAATATCATTGAAGCAATCAGAGTCGATACGAAAGGAAACAAAATATACCATCGTCAGTATAAGGCCAAACTAGTATAGGGTGTGGATGTGAGGCAGTGGAGGGTTCTATAACCAGCCTTTTGGATGTTATTCATCAAGGTGAAATATTTCTTGAAAAAGTTATTGACTCTCCCTTGCTAGCGTGATATATTTATATCTGTCGCCGAAACGACAGAGCGATTAACTAAGAAAATAACGAAATAAAGTTATTGACACTATCACTGAATAGATGTTATATTAGTTAAGTCGCCGCAAATGAGGCAGACAAAACAAATAAAAAAGTTGTTGACAAAGAAACGAACGGCATGTTAAGATAATAAAGTCGCTGTCAAAACGACAACAACGAAATTTGATCTTTGAAAACTGAACAAAACAATCATTATGTCAAGCAAGAAATGCTAGTCAAGTTTTCGAGCAAGCAAGCTCACATTTTATGGAGAGTTTGATCTTGGCTCAGGACGAACGCTGGCGGCGTGCCTAATACATGCAAGTCGAGCGCGGGAAGCAAGCAATCACCCTTCGGGGTGTGCGCTTGTGGAACGAGCGGCGGACGGGTGAGTAACACGTGGGCAACCTGCCTGTAAGACTGGGATAACCCCGGGAAACCGGGGCTAATACCGGATAACACTTTTCTCTGCATGGAGAAGAGTTGAAAGGCGGCCTTTTGGCTGTCACTTACAGATGGGCCCGCGGCGCATTAGCTAGTTGGTGGGGTAACGGCCTACCAAGGCGACGATGCGTAGCCGACCTGAGAGGGTGATCGGCCACACTGGGACTGAGACACGGCCCAGACTCCTACGGGAGGCAGCAGTAGGGAATCTTCCGCAATGGACGAAAGTCTGACGGAGCAACGCCGCGTGAACGATGAAGGTCTTCGGATCGTAAAGTTCTGTTGTTAGGGAAGAACAAGTACCGTTCAAATAGGGCGGTACCTTGACGGTACCTAACGAGGAAGCCCCGGCTAACTACGTGCCAGCAGCCGCGGTAATACGTAGGGGGCAAGCGTTGTCCGGAATTATTGGGCGTAAAGCGCGCGCAGGCGGTTCCTTAAGTCTGATGTGAAAGCCCACGGCTTAACCGTGGAGGGTCATTGGAAACTGGGGAACTTGAGTACAGAAGAGGAGAGCGGAATTCCACGTGTAGCGGTGAAATGCGTAGATATGTGGAGGAACACCAGTGGCGAAGGCGGCTCTCTGGTCTGTAACTGACGCTGAGGCGCGAAAGCGTGGGGAGCGAACAGGATTAGATACCCTGGTAGTCCACGCCGTAAACGATGAGTGCTAGGTGTTAGGGGGTTTCCGCCCCTTAGTGCTGAAGTTAACGCATTAAGCACTCCGCCTGGGGAGTACGGCCGCAAGGCTGAAACTCAAAAGAATTGACGGGGGCCCGCACAAGCGGTGGAGCATGTGGTTTAATTCGAAGCAACGCGAAGAACCTTACCAGGTCTTGACATCCTCTGCCACTCTTGGAGACAAGAGGTTCCCTTCGGGGACAGAGTGACAGGTGGTGCATGGTTGTCGTCAGCTCGTGTCGTGAGATGTTGGGTTAAGTCCCGCAACGAGCGCAACCCTTGACCTTAGTTGCCAGCATTCAGTTGGGCACTCTAGGGTGACTGCCGGTGACAAACCGGAGGAAGGTGGGGATGACGTCAAATCATCATGCCCCTTATGACCTGGGCTACACACGTGCTACAATGGATGGTACAAAGGGAAGCGAAGCCGCGAGGTGTAGCAAATCCCATAAAACCATTCTCAGTTCGGATTGCAGGCTGCAACTCGCCTGCATGAAGCCGGAATCGCTAGTAATCGCGGATCAGCATGCCGCGGTGAATACGTTCCCGGGCCTTGTACACACCGCCCGTCACACCACGAGAGTTGGCAACACCCGAAGTCGGTGAGGTAACCTTTTGGAGCCAGCCGCCGAAGGTGGGGCCAATGATTGGGGTGAAGTCGTAACAAGGTAGCCGTATCGGAAGGTGCGGCTGGATCACCTCCTTTCTAAGGATAATTGCTCTTCGGAGCAAAAACGAATGGCATAATCGATTGTTTGGTTCAGTTTTGAGGGATTAAATCCTTCATTTTTGTACCTTGAAAACTAGATAAGAGTAAAATCAGGAAGTGAAAGCGACTGATCAATAGCGTACGGATAGATCAGCCAGCATGGCGTGCCTGATCTTGGCACAGAATGATGGATGAACTATACGCTAGCTATTAGGAACTGTAACTAGACTAATACAAGACATCAAACAAACGTCTTTTCATGTTTAATACTAAAAGTGAAAGCGACCGTTTAACAGCGTACGAATAGATAAGATCGCGAGAAGTTCTTTGTTTTTGAAGAACTGGCAGCGATATTAACTATTACGCTAGCTGTTGGGAGCTGTAACTGGATAATAGTTAAGTGAAGAAGGGCGCACGGTGGATGCCTTGGCACTAGGAGCCGAAGAAGGACGGGACAAACACCGATATGTCCCGGGGAGCCGTACGTAGGCGTTGATCCGGGAATTTCCGAATGGGGGAACCCACTGTTCGTAATGGAGCAGTACGGTTATCTGAATTCATAGGATAACCGAGGCAGACCCGGGGAACTGAAACATCTCAGTACCCGGAGGAAGAGAAAGCAAATGCGATTTCCCAAGTAGCGGCGAGCGAAACGGAAACAGCCCAAACCAGAAAGCTTGCTTTCTGGGGTTGTAGGACACTCCATCGGAGTTACCAAGAAATGGTTTAAACGAATCGATCTGGAACGATCAGCCGAAGAAGGTAAGAGCCCTGTAGTTGAAAAGCCGTTTCCTCCGGAGTGGATCCTGAGTACGGCGGAACACGAGGAATTCCGTCGGAATCCGGGAGGACCATCTCCCAAGGCTAAATACTCCCTAGTGACCGATAGTGAACCAGTACCGTGAGGGAAAGGTGAAAAGCACCCCGGGAGGGGAGTGAAATAGAACCTGAAACCGTGTGCCTACAAGTAGTCGAAGCCCGTTAATGGGTAACGGCGTGCCTTTTGTAGAATGAACCGGCGAGTTACGATCACCTGCAAGGTTAAGTCGCATAGACGGAGCCGCAGCGAAAGCGAGTCTGAACAGGGCGCCTGTAGTAGTTGGTCGTAGACCCGAAACCGTGTGATCTACCCATGTCCAGGGTGAAGGTCAGGTAACACTGACTGGAGGCCCGAACCCACGCGTGTTGAAAAACGCGGGGATGAGGTGTGGGTAGGGGTGAAATGCCAATCGAACACGGAGATAGCTGGTTCTCTCCGAAATAGCTTTAGGGCTAGCCTCAAGAGTTGAGTACTGGAGGTAGAGCACTGATTGGACTAGGGGCCCTCATCGGGTTACCGAATTCAGTCAAACTCCGAATGCCAGCTACTCGATCTTGGGAGTCAGACTATGGGTGATAAGGTTCATAGTCGAAAGGGAAACAGCCCAGACCGCCAGCTAAGGTCCCAAAGTATACGTTAAGTGGAAAAGGATGTGGAGTTGCTTAGACAACCAGGATGTTGGCTTAGAAGCAGCCATCATTTAAAGAGTGCGTAATAGCTCACTGGTCGAGTGACTCTGCGCCGAAAATATACCGGGGCTAAACGTATCACCGAAGCTGCGGATTGTTCTTGCGAACAATGGTAGGAGAGCGTTCTAAGTGCAGCGAAGTCAGACCGTGAGGACTGGTGGAGCGCTTAGAAGTGAGAATGCCGGTATGAGTAGCGAAAAAAGAGTGAGAATCTCTTTCACCGAAAGCCTAAGGTTTCCTGAGGAAGGCTCGTCCGCTCAGGGTTAGTCGGGACCTAAGCCGAGGCCGAAAGGCGTAGGCGATGGACAACAGGTGGATATTCCTGTACCACCTCCTTTCCGTTTGAACGACGGGGGGACGCAGGAGGATAAGGAGAGCGCACGATTGGAAATGTGCGTCCAAGCAGTAAGAGAGTTGGAATAGGCAAATCCGTCCAACAATCTCAAGCTGTGACGGGGAGGGAACATAAGTACCGAAGCTCCGGATTTCATACTGCCAAGAAAAGCCTCTAGTGAGGAAAGAGGTGCCCGTACCGCAAACCGACACAGGTAGGCGAGGAGAGAATCCTAAGGTGAGCGGGAGAACTCTCGTTAAGGAACTCGGCAAAATGACCCCGTAACTTCGGGAGAAGGGGTGCTTCTTTTGCGAGAAGCCGCAGTGAAAAGGCCCAAGCGACTGTTTAGCAAAAACACAGGTCTCTGCGAAGCCGTAAGGCGAAGTATAGGGGCTGACACCTGCCCGGTGCTGGAAGGTTAAGGGGACGCGTTAGCCGCAAGGCGAAGCGTTGAACCGAAGCCCCAGTAAACGGCGGCCGTAACTATAACGGTCCTAAGGTAGCGAAATTCCTTGTCGGGTAAGTTCCGACCCGCACGAAAGGTGCAACGACTTGGGCACTGTCTCAACGAGAGACCCGGTGAAATTATACTATGCGTGAAGATGCGCATTACCCGCGACAGGACGGAAAGACCCCGTGGAGCTTTACTGTAGCCTGATATTGCATGTTGGTACAGCTTGTACAGGATAGGTGGGAGCCTTAGAAGCCGGAGCGCTAGCTTCGGTGGAGGCGTCGGTGGGATACCACCCTGGCTGTACGGACATTCTAACCCAGGACCGTGATCCGGTCCGGAGACAGTGTCAGGTGGGCAGTTTGACTGGGGCGGTCGCCTCCTAAAGAGTAACGGAGGCGCCCAAAGGTTCCCTCAGAATGGTTGGAAATCATTCGCAGAGTGTAAAGGCAGAAGGGAGCTTGACTGCGAGACCTACAAGTCGAGCAGGGACGAAAGTCGGGCTTAGTGATCCGGCGGTGCCGTATGGAAGGGCCGTCGCTCAACGGATAAAAGCTACCCCGGGGATAACAGGCTTATCTCCCCCAAGAGTCCACATCGACGGGGAGGTTTGGCACCTCGATGTCGGCTCATCGCATCCTGGGGCTGTAGTCGGTCCCAAGGGTTGGGCTGTTCGCCCATTAAAGCGGTACGCGAGCTGGGTTCAGAACGTCGTGAGACAGTTCGGTCCCTATCCGTCGTGGGCGTTGGAAGTTTGAGAGGAGCTGTCCTTAGTACGAGAGGACCGGGATGGACACACCGCTGGTGTACCAGTTGTTCCGCCAGGAGCATAGCTGGGTAGCTACGTGTGGAAGGGATAAGTGCTGAAAGCATCTAAGCATGAAGCCCCCCTCTAGATGAGACTTCCCATCATTTTAAATGAGTAAGATCCCTCAGAGACGATGAGGTTGATAGGTCCGAGGTGGAAGCGTGGTGACACGTGCAGCTGACGGATACTAATCGATCGAGGACTTAACTATAAAAATAGAAAGCGTAGACGACCGTTTAGGTCCGACTGGATAAGTAAGACCGCGTAAAGGCTGGGTTCTTCAGCCTTGGAGAGGTATTGCTTATAACAGCGAGGACCTGGGAGTCGGAGCTGGACTGCACAAACATGAATAGACCTTCAGATGCCTTGAAACTCTTATTTAGTTTTGAAAGTATAAAAAATTACTTTTTACCCCTTGATTTTTTGTGAAAAACAGATATAATATTTGTTGTCACTGAAAATTAAGCAAATCACTTGGATGTGCACAAAAGGGTCTGGTAACAATAGCGGAAAGGTCACACCTGTTCCCATGCCGAACACAGCAGTTAAGCTTTCCAGCGCCCATGGTAGTTGGGGCATTGCCCCTGCGAGAGTAGGACGTTGCCAGGCATATCCATTCCACCGTAGCTCAGTGGTAGAGCAATCGGCTGTTAACCGATCGGTCGTAGGTTCGAATCCTACCGGTGGAGCCACGGAGAGCTGTCCGAGTGGCCGAAGGAGCACGATTGGAAATCGTGTAGACCGCTACCGCGGTCTCGAGGGTTCGAATCCCTCGCTCTCCGCCATCTTTTAAAAAATATGGCCCGTTGGTCAAGCGGTTAAGACACCGCCCTTTCACGGCGGTAACACGGGTTCGAATCCCGTACGGGTCACCATTATGGAGGATTAGCTCAGCTGGGAGAGCACCTGCCTTACAAGCAGGGGGTCGCAGGTTCGAGCCCTGCATCCTCCACCATGATTTCTTTAAATGAAATATAGTAAGTTTGAAACTTACACTATCGCGGGGTGGAGCAGTCTGGTAGCTCGTCGGGCTCATAACCCGAAGGTCACAGGTTCAAATCCTGTCCCCGCAACCAAAATGGTCCGGTAGTTCAGTTGGTTAGAATGCCTGCCTGTCACGCAGGAGGTCGCGGGTTCGAGTCCCGTCCGGACCGCCACTATATTACATAGGTGGCAATGATGATGATTATATCATAATCCAAAGGCTCGGTAGCTCAGTCGGTAGAGCAACGGACTGAAAATCCGTGTGTCGGCGGTTCGATTCCGTCCCGAGCCACCATTTTTTCATTTAAATATGGAGGGATAGCGAAGTTGGCCAAACGCGGCGGACTGTAAATCCGCTCCCATCGGGTTCGTAGGTTCGAGTCCTACTCCCTCCACCATTTATATGTTATAATAACATTAAAAGTAGGGGTATAGTTTAACGGTAGAACAGAGGTCTCCAAAACCTCCGGTGTGGGTTCGATTCCTACTACCCCTGCCATATTAACTATCATGGCGGCCGTGGCGAAGGGGTTAACGCACCGGATTGTGGCTCCGGCACTCATGGGTTCGATTCCCATCGGTCGCCCCATTAACTCAAAATAAAAATTATAGTGCATAGTTGGGCTATAGCCAAGCGGTAAGGCATCGGGTTTTGATCCCGTGATTCGCTGGTTCGAATCCAGCTAGCCCAGCCATAAAATGCGGAAGTAGTTCAGTGGTAGAACACCACCTTGCCAAGGTGGGGGTCGCGGGTTCGAATCCCGTCTTCCGCTCCATTTTAAGGCGGCATAGCCAAGTGGTAAGGCAGAGGTCTGCAAAACCTTTATCACCGGTTCAAATCCGGTTGCCGCCTCCACAATCAGATCATGCCGGTGTGGCGGAATTGGCAGACGCGCACGACTCAAAATCGTGTTCCTTCGGGAGTGTCGGTTCGACCCCGACCACCGGTATCAACAAAAGCTGAAAAGCCAAAAAAAAAGCCAATGCTTTCATAAAGCATTGGCTTTTTTTTGTATGTACTTTACTCTTTTAGGCCGTTCCAATTTGATCAACTGCCCGCAGATAATCCTCAGTCCTGGTCAAAATCCCTCACGAGCCATCTATGCTACAATAAAACTATGCAAAATGGTTGTGAGGAGGAAGAGTAGTTGACATTGCAACAATTAAAATATGTAATCGAAGTGGCTAAGAACCGATCGATTAGTAAAGCAGCACAGCGATTGTTTATTAGCCAACCGAGTCTATCCAATGCAGTCAAAGACTTGGAGAATGAACTGGGGATTACGATTTTTTCACGGACGAATAAGGGAATCGTCATTACTCCGGAGGGTTCAGAGTTTTTAGGCTACGCAAGGCAGGTGATTGAACAAACAGACTTGCTTGAAAATCGCTATTCTGATACGACTCAATCCCCACAGCAGCACTTCTCTGTGTCGGCACACCATTATGCTTTTGCCGTCAGTGCATTCGTGAAATTGTTGAGAGACTATAATCGTGATGAATATGAATTTACTTTGCGGGAAACAAGGACATATGAAATTATTGATGATGTGAAAAACCTTCGGAGTGAAATTGGCATTTTATACGTGAATGATTTCAATCAAAAAGTAATTAGTAAGTTTTTAAGAGAAGGAAATTTGACGTTTCACAAACTATTTGAAGCAAAACCGCATGTATTCATTAGCACGAACAATCCACTTGTGACTCAGGAGTATGTAACCTTAGACGATTTGGATCCTTATCCGTATCTGTCTTTTGAACAAGGGGACTACAATTCTTTTTATTTTTCTGAGGAGATACTCAGCACGATTTCTAGACCCAAGAATATTCGCGTCAGTGACCGAGCTACTTTGTTCAACTTACTGATAGGGTTGAATGGATACACGATTTCTACAGGGGTGATTAGTTATGATATTAACGATAATGATATTGTAGCGGTCCCGCTGCAGGTAGACGAGCGAATTACGGTTGGCTATATTACACATAAGAATGTCACAAACAGCCCGCTGGCAACGATTTATATTAACCACTTAAAAGAAACGATTGCACATGAATTAACCTTGCTATAGTTTAAAGCTATGGCTAAGGATAGACTTTAAGTGTTATGCAATATATTAGCCTAATGCTACACTAACTTTAAATCAAAAGAGAGAGGGTTAGATGTAGTGGGGAAAAGAAGTTTAGAACAAAGATTAAAAGAAGGTACTGTCATTGTAGGAGAAGGATATTTGTTTGAAATGGAACGCAGAGGATATTTACAGGCAGGATCTTTTGTACCAGAAGTAGCTTTGGAACACCCAGAGGTTTTAAAACAAACCTATAGGGATTACATGAACGCTGGTTCGGATGTTGTTTTGGCTTTCACCTATAATGCCCATCGTGAAAAAATGAGAATTATAGGTAAAGAACATTTACTTGAGCCATTAAACCGGAGTGCGATCCGTTTGGCGCAGGAAGTTGCAAAGGAACATCCTAACGAGGAAGCATTAGTTGCAGGAAACATTTCGAATACGAATATTTTTGACCCGGAAGATTCAGAATCTTCCGAAAGGGTGAGGGGTATTTTTGCGGAAATGATAACGTGGTGTAAAGAAGAAGGGGTAGACTTTATAAATGGAGAGACCTTTTATTACCACGAAGAGGCCGTTATAGCGTTAGAAGAAATTAAAAAACAAGGATTGCCTGCAGTTATAACATTAGGGCTGATGGGCGAAAATATCTTACGCGACGGTTATACGGTAGAAGAATCCTGTAAGATCTTGTCAGAAAAAGGTGCATTAGTTGTTGGAATGAACTGTTTCCGAGGACCAGATACGATGCAGCCATACCTAAAAAGAATTAGAGAAGCTGTAGAAGGTTTTGTCGGTGGATTACCAATTCCATATCGAACTACTGAAGAACACCCAACATTCTTCAACTTACCTGATGGAGGATGCAGTTGTACATTACCGACTGAAACAACTTTCCCTACATCGTTAGATCCACTTTACCATAATCGGTATGAATTAGCGGATTGGGCAAAAGAAGCACAAAATATCGGTGTTAACTATATTGGTCTTTGTTGTGGAGCATCACCTGCCATGATTAGAGCAGTAGCAGAGGCAACAGGAGCGAAAACAATCAACTCTAAATATTCACCTGATATGGAGAAACACTTCTTATTTGGGAAAGATAAAACGTTAAAGAATCATAATCTAAATTACCGTACAAAAGCCTAGGCATTCAAAGGGAATCTAATGATGGAACCGAACCTATTGACTCTATTAATTTATGGAAGCAAGATATCATGCTTTGCAATTACTAAAGTACTTATATTGATTGTGTAAAACGAGTTAGGGTCTACCGGTATAGAATAAAGTGCATGAGGACGGTACTTAGATATAACTATGTATCGTCCTTTTTGCGTTAAGTGGTCGTTTTCCTGAACGACTTAGAGGAGGCGGGGGCTTTTGTCAGTAGTTTAACTGTTCCCCTAATAGAATGGCTCATTTGCTATCTCGCGTCCTTTAATTTGGCGAATATCCCTGTAACAGTCTTTTGGTCATACTGATAATCATAAGTGATATTATAAATAAGATTGAAACCTTCCCATGCTGCCCAAAACTTCATTTTGTTAAGGGTATTCCATTTACCCCCGGAAAAATTATACGTTTCTATCTTTGGATCAACCTTATCATCCAATTTGAAATTACCATTATAATTGGCTGGAAAAGTCTTCACTTGGTTCATTGAGGAATAGGCATCCAGATATTTTCTGTTTGCTTTAGACAGCCTTGCTTTATAGCAATCCGAACATAAATGCACAATGTTCGTATCCCCATCGCGATCGGCCTGATCTTTAAGGATTAAATGATATATTACCCAATTTGTATTAACATACTTAAAATCTATGTCTTCTTTCATGTCATTCACGGAAATCATTTCCTGGACGGGAAACTTTGAATGGCAAGCCTTACATTTGCTGCTTCCATTTCTAGAAAGCATACCTAAACCTTTTATTAATAAATATCCCAAATCATCCATGAACCATACAACCTTTCATAAAGCCTTGTTATGTACAAAGGGTTTTGCTTTTCTTCTATATATTATATCGGATACTTCGGAAAATTGTTTACAAATTCATATCTATAAAACAAGTTGTGTGTTGCCTTCAAGCCATGCCTGGTAGATTGTAAGACTTGTTTAGGGTAGTGCATCCGGTCATGACCCTTCTATTGCCTTTTCAGGAATTCTATGAGGTTACTTTGGCACATTTCTTGCATTCCATTATTAGCGAGCAAGTGATTGAATGAAAGGAATGATACGAGTGGAAGATCAACTTTTCAGGCAAAGGATAACGAGTTTAAAACAGCAGATGAATGAACGTCAAATCGATGTGGTGATGATGACTTCTCCGGTGAATATCTATTATTTTACCGGTTTCTATTCTGATCCGCATGAGCGTTTTATGGCACTGGTCATCGATTTTAACACTGACGAAGATATGTTGTTTGTGCCACTTCTTGATTTAGAAGCCGCAAAGGCGGAGTCTTATGTGCAAAATGTTATAACGGTTTCTGATACAGAGGATCCTTTTCAAATTTTCTTCGATAATGTAAGTAAGGAAATTAACCGTTTCGGGGTAGAGAAAAAGCAACTTTCTTTATTTCAATATGAACAAATACGTCAACGATTTTCTGAAGCGGTGTGGATTGATATGGAGGGATTAATAGAATCGTTTCGGCTTCATAAAAGCCCGAACGAAATAAAGAAAATATCGAAAGCGATTAAAATGATTGAAGAAGTAATGGAAACTGGCAGAAAACAAATAAAAGTTGGCATGACAGAAACAGATTTGGTTGCTGAACTTGAATATCAAATGAGGAAGGTAGGATCTGATGGACCGTCGTTTAGTCCAATTGTTCTAACGGGGAAAAAATCAGCACTTCCACACGGTCATCCAGGAAATGCCGCAATTGCACCTAATGATTTTGTTCTAATCGATATGGGTGTAAAGACGGAAGGGTACTGCTCGGATATCACCAGAACCTTCTTAGTGGGTGAGGGATCAAAGGAACAAGAAAAATTATACCATATCGTTTTGGAATCTACCCAGAAAGCGATTGATGCAGTGAACACTGGTAGTACCCTAGGATCAGTCGATGATGCTGCAAGAAGCTGGATCACACAAGCAGGCTATGGTGACTATTTTAATAATAGGGTCGGTCATGGGTTGGGTCTTGAAGTGCATGAAGCACCATCTGTTCATGGATTAAATCAGGAGTTGATTGCTCCTGGTATGGTTTTTACAATCGAGCCTGGCATTTATATCCCTGCACTTGGTGGTGTGCGAATAGAAGATAATGTGTATGTAAACGAAAGTGGAGAAGTCGAAGTGTTAACTTCTTATCCTAAACAATTGATCAGGGTATAGAGGAAAACTATATAAGAGGAGGCTTCGTGCAAATGAAAGTAGAAACGAAAGGCAAGAAAGAAGTTGAGTCCTTTGAATTGAAGGACATCCGGATAACTGGGGGTCCCTTTAAATGGGCGATGGATTTAAACGCAGATTATCTTCTTCAATTAGAACCCGACCGTTTTTTAGCCAGGTTCAGAGAATATGCAGGTCTCGAAAGGAAAGCTCCAAGTTATGAAGGCTGGGAATCTTTAAGTATTTCTGGACACACGCTGGGGCATTATCTTTCTGCCTGTTCGATGATGTATGCCTCTTTAGGAGAAGATAAACGTTTTAAAGAGCGTGTGGTTTATATTGTTGACGAGTTAAGGGTTTGTCAGGAAGCTCACGGTGATGGTTATGTGTCGGGAATTCCGCAGGCAAAAGAAATTTTTCAAGAAGTGGCTGGTGGGAATATTCGTTCACAAGGCTTTGACTTAAATGGCTTGTGGGCCCCTTTATATACAATCCATAAGCTATTTGCGGGGCTGAGAGATGCTTTTCGAATAGTTGGTGTCAAGAAGGCCTTAACCATAGAAATGGAACTTGCAGATTGGCTGGGCGGAATTTTTTCCGAACTTGATGAAGTGCAGATGGAAGAAGTAATGGCTTGCGAATATGGCGGTCTTAATGAAGTATTAGCTGATCTTTATGCTGATACCGGCGCAGAGGCTTATTTGAAGCTGGCGGAGAAATTTTGGCATAAGCAAATACTAGACCCTCTTTCCAAACAAAAGGATCGCCTAGGGGGGAATCATGCCAACACACAAATTCCAAAAATTCTCGGGCTGGCGAAACAATATGAAATAACTAATAATGAGAAATACAAATCGACGTCCGAATTCTTTTGGAATCGCGTTGTCAACCATCATTCGTATGTTATCGGAGGCCATAGCTTTGAAGAATACTTCGGCACCCCTGATCACCTGAGTGATCGGTTAGGGCCGAATACGACCGAGACATGTAATACATACAATATGTTGAAACTAACGAAGCATTTGTTTGAATGGAACGCTTCAGCGGAGGCTGCTGATTATTATGAGCGGGCTTTATTCAATCATATCCTTTCTTCTCAAGACCCAGTGGGTGATGGAGTAACGTATTGTTTATCGCTGGATATGGGTGGATATAAAGATTACAACGATAAATTCCATGACTTTACTTGTTGCGTGGGGACAGGAATGGAGAATCACGCCAGCCATGGAAACAGCATTTATTTTTTTGATCATGAAAACTTATATATTAATCAATATATAGCTTCAAGACTCCATTGGAAGGATAAAGGCGTAACGATCATACAAGAAACTAACTATCCAGAAGATGATCAAATCAATATACGAGTTTCTTCAGTAGAAGAAGTACGATTTACATTAAACATCAGATATCCTTATTGGGCGGAAGAAGGAATAGAAATAAACATAAACGGGGAAGTCCATCACGTTGATGAAGAACCCGGATCGTTTATAAAGATAGACAGGTCATGGAAAGACAGCGATTGCATTGATATAAAAATACCCATGACTCTGCGCTTAGAGCCGATGCCGGATAAGGAGAATAGAGTGGCAATTATGTACGGTCCATTAGTGCTTGCTGGTGAGTTAGGACCACTAAATGATCCAGAAGCATCGGACTCCTTGTACAGTCCGGTCATGATTCCAAAGAATAAGCGATTATCTGAATGGATTAAGAAAGAAGACGGGAAACAAACTGTTTTTCGAACGGTTGAGGCAGGCCACCCGCGGGATATTATTCTTTATCCTTTCTATAAAATGCACGACAAGATGTATTCCGTTTACTGGGACCTTTTCACTGAAGAGGAGTGGGAACGATTAAAACAAGATTATGTAACCTCACGTAAATATGTAAGTCTGATAGAGAAAGCTACCATTGATTATGTTCAGCCCGGTGAAATGCAGCCTGAGAGAGATCATCAATTTGATGGTGAGAAGGCTCGTGTCGAGTCCCTGCAAATGAGAAAATGCCGGACTGCCTATGATGGTTGGTTTTCTTTTGAGTTAGAAGTAGATGATGCGAGGGAGATGATGTTGCTCCTCACCTATGCGAAAGAATTACAAAGGAAAGAAAAAGAATACGATATATTCATAGATAATAAAAAACTGACCAACTTTGAAAAGGGATTTGACGAGACGGCGCGTTTCCAAACAGTCTCCTGTCATTTAGCTGATCATATCCAACGTGGTCAAAATAAGATAACTATTAAGTTCCAGGCACACCCGAAAGGAAGAGTGAGAAGAGTCTTCGGTATCAGGACGGTGAGTAAATTAGAATACAACGAACTAGCAACGCTGATCGAAGGTGGTTGAAGACAGCATACAAAAAAGTGATGGATCAACCATCACTTTTTTGCATGCCTATATTACAGAACGATCATATCCTTTGTTGACCCTGTTAAAATTTCGCATCCTTCGTCGGTTACTAATACATCGTCTTCGATTCGAACACCTGCTTCATTAGGGAGATAGATTCCAGGTTCTATCGTAATCACCATATCAGCCTCTAATGTGTCTGTAGAACGGGTGGACATAAATGGGTTTTCATGTATTTCCAAGCCGATTCCATGGCCTGATCCATGTCCATAAAATTCTCCATATCCTTGGGAAGTGATATAGTCTCTCGACAATGAATCGGCTTCTTTGGCAGAAAGGCCTGCCTTGATTCCTTGTGTTTGTCTTGCTAATGCCTCATGTACAATATGATATATTTCTTTCCATTTTTCACTGATACTGCCTACAGCGATCGTTCTGGTCATATCCGCGCGATAATCATCATAATAAGCTCCGAAATCCATTGTTACAAGGTCGCCTTCCTCAATTTTTTTGTTGCTCGCCAATCCATGAGGCAGGGATGCTCTGTACCCGGAAGCGATGATCATATCAAAAGCAGAAGATTTTGCACCAAGTTCCCGCATTTTTCTTTCTAATTCATTAGCGACTTCAATCTCTGATTTACCTGGTTGGATAAAATTCAAGATGTGGATGAATGCTTGGTCAGTAATGTCCACAGCTGTTTTTATTTTTTTCATTTCTTCTGTCGTTTTTATCATCCTAAACTGTTGAATGAATCCCTTAAGAGGGATCAATTCGGATGCGATTACCTTTTTATAACTTGAATAACTATCAAAACTGATATCGATTGATTCAAATCCCAGACGTTTTATGTTCAACTCTTTTGTTTGTTTTGCTAATTCCTTTGTTAAATCTCTTCCACCATTGATTACCTCAAATTGGGTGGCTTGATTTGTTGCCTGGTCAACATAACGGAAGTCAGTCAAAAGCATGGCTTTACTGGCTGTAATTAATAGAATGCCGGATGAACCAGTGAAGTGTGAAACATATCTTCGATTGTATCCGTTGGTAATCATTATTCCATCCAAGTGATCTTCTTCTAACCTTTTCCTTATTCTTTTTAAAATACTCATGTCACTTAGGGCCCCTTTAAATAGATTTGGTATATATATTGCAATATCTATGCCAAAGAAATAATTCAAAACGTGAAGATTTCATGTCAGCAAATGTGACAAACATGTGTCTAAATCTTTTGCATGCTGTGTCTAAAGGGTAAGACAGGGTGTACATAAAATTAGATTCCAACATTCGGACCTGTATGAATTAATTGAAAATTAAGAAAAAATGACTACTTAAACCTCATTTTAAACCAACAATCAAAAGTTGGCACTTATCTTGCAATAGTGAAAGTAAGGAGAAAGCGGAGGGAGGGCCACAACCGTTTATTTTTATGGAAAAAGGTTTTGTCGTTTCTATTTATAAATCAATAAGGGGGACTCATTGGATGAAGAGTAAGAGTAAATTTCTGTCGTTGATCTTATTTATTGTACTTAGTGCTGTTCTGATTGGGTGTACTGGTGAAGGAGAGACATCGTCGGCTGAGGACAATCAAGATCAAAATGAGACTACTGAAACAGAACAGGGCACAGAAGGTACGGAAGATTCAGAAGCTGGAGATTCTAAACAAGTTTTAAATCTAGTTGAGGGTGGAGACTTAACGACATTGAATTCTCTGGAATTAATGGATGTATTAGCTAGTAAAACTTTGAACAATGTCATGGAAGGTCTTTATCGATTGGATAAAAATCATGAGCCTGTTCCAGGTATGGCAGAGGGTTATGAAGTGTCTTCAGATGGAAGTACTTATACTTTCAAGTTGAGAGAGGATGCTGTCTGGAGTAACGGTACACCGGTTACTGCAAATGATTTTGTATTTGCTTGGAAAAGAGCCCTGACACCGGAAACATTATCACCTTTTTCTTATATGATGAATGATATTAAAAATGCTGCAGAAATTCAGAATCAAGACAGCGAATTATATGGTGCTGTCGATGAACTGGGAGTAGAGGCGGTTGATGACCATACGTTAAAGGTTGAATTGGAGAATCAAATTCCTTACTTTGTCAGCTTGGTAACCTACCCATTATTTTTCCCTCAGAACCAAGAGTTTGTAGAATCCAAAGGCGATCAATATGCACTTGAAGCCGAGAATTTAATTTATAACGGACCGTTTACGTTAACTTCATGGGATCACGGTACTGGTTGGACTTACGAGCCAAACAAAGACTATTGGGATAGAGAGGCTGTTAAGCTGGATAAAATCGAGGTGAAAATTGCTTCTGATAATAGTACAAGAGTCAGTTTGTATGAAGCAGGGGAAATCGATATGACAGAAATTACTTCAGAGTTTGTTACGAAGTATGCCGGTCACGAAGATTATACTCATGTATTGAAGCCGGAAGTTTACTTTATGAGGATTAACCAAACGAATAAATATTTGGCTAATGAAAACATCAGAAGAGCCATAGATATGGGATGGGATAAAGCCGGAGTGGCTGAATCACTGTTGAACAACGGCTCTGTACCTGCCAATTATCTTGTACCAAAAGAGTTTGCTTTCAGTCCTTCTGGTGAGGATTTCAGAGCTAAATATCCTGAGTTTAATAACGAAGGAGTAGAAGCAGCTCAAGACTATTGGCAACAAGGACTGTCAGAATTAGGAGTGGATAGTATCGAATTAGAACTAATAAGCTATGAAGATGACCAGAGAGGGAATGTCGCGGCATTCATCAAAAACCAGCTTGAGACAAACTTGGAAGGGCTGACAATCCAAATTCAAAACTTGCCAAACAAAGTGAAGCTGAATCGTGAGGTCGAGATGGATTATGACTTGTCATATGGTGGGTGGAACCCGGATTATCAAGACCCGATGACCTTTGTAGATTTGTTTGTCACAGATGGTACTAGTAATTTAACAGGCTATTCTGATGAAAAGTTCGACGAATTGGTTTTGGAAGCTAAAACAGATACAGCTGATTTAGACAAACGATGGGAAAATCTGCAGGAAGCTGAACGTATCTTAATCGAGGAAGATGTGGCGATTTCTCCAATGTACCAATCAGGTCAGGCCATGCTTACGAAACCATATGTGAAGGATCTGATCACGCATCCATTTGGCGTATTTGGCTCTTACAAGTGGACGTATATTGAAGGGAAGTAATAGATCTAGATTGGAGGGACCCTTTATCGTCGGGTCCTTCTTTCTTGTCTTTTCATACTAGAACAAAGAGAAGGCTTCCGCTTTATGGGAAGCCTTCTTAATTTTTATTATTCATTTTTTTGTCTCTTTTCGTAAGTATTGTTGCTTTTTAAATTTAGCTTTGAGGGGAACTACGACATAGTGAAATTTCTGCATTGTGAAGTTTTCATTCCTTCTGATGTTAGTTGTGTGCTAACCCAACGCTGCGGTAAAATACTCGCTTTCCGCGGGGAACGCTTCAGCCTCCTCGCTGGCAAAAAACGCCAACTGTGGGGTCTTCAGACTGTTCCTTTCCCGCAGGACTTTGAAAAGACCTCCTTGAATTTACACCGCACGCAGAAAATCGACCTTTATTTTCAAGGAGTCTCGCATTTTACCGCAGCTTGTAATGGAACTCTTTATTTGAAAGAGGAAATAACAGTTGAGGAGTTATAGAGATTTTTCTACCCAAAAAATGTAGAGAGTCCCAAACAGCGGAGGCAGAACACTTCGCTCGGCCTCACCCAGGTACTTTGAATAAGCTTCCTTGCTCCATTGGGACTGCGATTACTCGTCCCATCTAAGATCTTTGCTGTTCCCATAGGAAAAGGTAAGCTACGACAGTATCACTTAGCACGAAGAATATTGGTTTGTATTTTCGAGGAGTCTACGTGTTCTGCTTCGCCTTTAGGGGCTTTCTGAATTTTGTTTAGGAAATACCACATATTAGACATATTTCAGGACCATTTATCGCTTTATCAGAAATCTACTGAAAGCGGAGGAAAAATGCGACACTCCTGGGGGAAGAGCAGCTTCCGAAGACCCCGCAGTGAGCGCTTTTTGCTCAAGAGGAGGCTGAGGTGCTGCCCCCGGAAAGGGAGTATTTTTCCGTAGCGCTGGACTACCACTCAATCCGAAAAGAATGAAAGGAAGCCAGAAAAAGTTATGTCGCAGTTTATGGTAATCCAGAAACACCGGTCTTCTTGAAAACATCCTTTCTTTTAGAAGAGGGTGGTATATTCATTTGCACCCTGTACTTTGCTACTGTCCTTCTCGATACACAAATATCTTGTTGTTGTAACTGCGAAGTGATGGCTTGGTCTGATAGTGGCTTTCTAACTGATTCAGCTGCAATCATCTCGCTTATCATCTTCTTGATCAAATGGGAGGATGCCTCCGTCCCGTTTTTCAGCTTTAAGGCTGAAGAGAAAAAATACTTCATTTCGAAAATGCCAAAAGGAGTTTGTACGAATTTGTTGGTTGTAGCTCTGCTCACGGTTGACTCGTGCACACCACATACTTCTGCTATTTCTTTAAGCGTTAATGGATCTAAGAAAAAGGGTCCTTTCCTGAAAAAATTATATTGTTTTTCCGTTATGGCCTTCATTATCTTCACTAATGTTATTTTTCTTCGTTCGATACTTTGGATCAGCCAGCGGAAATTTTTATATTTATTCTGCAGGTAAATGGATGCTTCAGACTTTTTGTTGAGCGTACTTAAATAATGATGATACTCTTCATTCATTTTTATCTTGGGAAGCGTATGGTCGTTAATTCTGATTACAATGTTCCCTTTTTGAAAAGAAACGTTTACGTCTGGTGTAATGTAAGTGGGTTTGAACTTTTCGATATTTGCAGCGGGTCTGGGATTTAGCGATTTAATGATAGAGTATGCATGGTCGATATCCTTGTTTGTGACAGCTAATTTTCGTTCAATGAATTTTTGATTTTTTTCAGCGAATTGCAAAAAGTAATTTTTGATTATTTCTTCAGCAACTTTTTCTTGAGGATGAAAGTGGTTTAATTGAATGAGAAGACAATCGATAAGGTTTCTTGCTCCCACTCCGATAGGATCTAATTGTTGTATCTTTTTTAAGCAGCCAGCAACTTCTTCTTTGGCGACTCTCAAATGCTCAGCTGTAGATTCAAGGCTCTCTTCGAAATAGCCTTTGCTATTTAGCATCAAAATGATGTAGTTCATGATTCGGTGTTCTTTCTTTGAAATCTTTAGAAAAGAAAGCTGATTAAGGAGATGCTGGCTCAATGTGTAGGAATCATTATTTATGTAATCAATAGGATTGGTGTACTGTGAGATATTATTCGTCGATCGAGGCGGCCTATCATAGGTATGATTAGAATTGGTTTCTTCCAATTCGATAAAAGGATTTTCTAATGATTGATCTTGTATGAACTCTGCAAGTTGTAAAGATGAGTATTGTAATAATGAAATGGCTTGTTGTAGTTCGGTTGTCATCGATAATCTGATTTTCTGTTCCTGGACCAGACCTAATTCCATGTTTTCACCTCCAAAATGGGTTGGTAGTAAAACCGGAGAAAGATTAGCATCTTTCTCCGCTGTGTTTACTCATACTTAATGGCACATGTTTTAATATTGGAATAGAATTTCAGAGCCTCCTGACCTTGTTCCCGCGTATGTGAACTTGATTGCTTTAACCCTCCAAATGGGGCCTGGTACTCCACACCGGCTGTCTCCAAATTCACACGCACCATTCCAGCCTCTGCATCTTCTAAAAACTGGTGGGCTTTAGCCAAGTTCGTTGTAAAGACTGAACCGCTTAATCCGTATTTTGTATCATTAAAGGTGTCGATTGCTTCTTGATAATCCTTTACCTTTAAAACGGCAGCTATAGGTCCGAATATTTCATCTTGAAATAGTGGGTGGCTTTTTGATATACCCTCTATAACCAATGGATTTACATAGTAGCCATCTTCTGAAAGTTCATCCTTGTTTTCATGGATTATATTGGACTCCTTCTTTGCCAGTTCTACATAAAGATTTACTTTACGGTGTTGTTCTTTCGAAGCAACCGGTCCTAGGTATGCGTCCTTATCGAGAGGATTCGTAAGTTTTACCTTTTCCATCTCGCTTTTAATAGCTTCTATAAAGGAATCATAAATCCCTTCTTCTACAATAATTCTGCTGGATGCAGTGCATTTTTGCCCCGCTGAGCGAAATGTGCCACTTACAATGGCGGGCACAGCAGTGTTTAAATCTGCATCGTTTAGTACGATAGCGGCATTTTTCCCGCCCATCTCCGTTTGATATTTGATATTGCGCTGGGCACAGACTCCGGCCAGCCTAGTGCCGGTATAGGTTGAGCCAGTAAAGGATAGTCCATTAATTTCCGCTTCTTCCGTTAAGTATGTGCCTACTTCTTTGCCTTTACCTATCACTAGGTTGATAACACCTTCCGGCAGATCCGCTTCCTCGAAAATCCGGCAAAGCTTGTAAGCAGTCAGTGACCCATTTTCGGCAGGCTTCCAAATAATTGTGTTACCACAGATAAGTGCCGGGGCTAGCTTCCATATAGGTATGGCAACAGGAAAGTTCCAGGGGGTAATCAATCCCACAACCCCTAATGCGATTCTTTTCGTGTACTGCAAGACTCCATTAGCGGAAGACGGGATAACATCACCGTCTGCCCTTACACCTTCTGCTGCATAGTATTTCAGAAGCTGTATCCCGCGAGCAACTTCGCCTTTCATTTCTCCGATCGGTTTTCCCATTTCTCGTGTTGCTAACTCGGCTATTTCATCTGTGTTGTTTTCCAGCGCGGTTGCCATAGCATAAAGGTAATTCGCACGTTGGTTTCCAGTTAGCTTTCTCCAGTGAGGTAAGGCTTGGTGCGCGGCTTTTTCTGCTAAGGCTACTTCCTTTTGACTGGAAAAGGCAATTTCACCAACAGGTTCATTTACATTGGCGGGATTATATCGAAGAGATCGTTCGCCATTTCCGATTTCCCACTTGCCATTGATCCAGTTTGTTGCCACTAAAGGGCTGTGTGTGATGTTCATCTTACCAACTCCTTTCCCAAAATATTCGGGTTAAACTTGCTTGGATAGTGGTTTTACTGCTTCGTGGTAAGCCTTTTGAATATTTGCATACTCTTCATTCGTTAATGGAAGACGCGGTGGACGTGTTGGACCGACCGGTTGATCTGCCAGCTCCATCATGTATTTAATTGCCTGGACTAATTGTGGTTCGGCGTCATAGTGAAATAGTGGAAGCATTTTCCTGTATAGGGGGAGTGCTTCTTCCACTTTTCCTTCCCTTGCCAAGTTAAATAGTTGAACTCCTTCTTCAGGCAGGGCATTCGGTACACCAGAGATCCAGCCGGTTGCTCCGCAAAGTGGGCCTTCCATCGACAAATCATCCACCCCTATAAGCACTTCCAGGTCGGTTTTTGCTTTGATGTCATGGACCCTTCGAATGTCGCCACTGAACTCTTTTACACCAACCACATTGTCGATTTTCGCTAGTTTGGCGAGGAGGTCAGGTGTTAGATCTGTCGCATAATCCCGTGGATTGTTGTATGCAATAATAGGTAAGCCGACTTTTGATAGTTGTTCATAATGATAGATTACTTCATTTTCCAATGGATTATAATTGATTGGAGGTAAGGCCATGATTCCTTCAGCTCCATGTTGTTTCGCATGCTCTGCCCAAAATACAACATCTCTTGTCGCCGGGGCTCCTGTTCCGACCACGACCGGTACTTTATTTTTGCTGGCTTCCATCACTGTTTCTACTACTTTAGCTCTTTCTTCATGAGTTAATGTCGCATATTCACCAAGCGATCCATTAGGGATTAATCCAGCAACACCTTTACTGATCATCCATTCACATATTTCATACAGACGTTTTGTATCCAGGCTGAAATCTTCTTTCATCGGTGTAACGAGGGCGACGTAGACTCCTTTAAACTTTTCCATCAAAACACTCCTTTTGTTTTTTCTATAATTACAATGCAAAAACTATGCCAACAAATCATTGCTGCCTTGGTAGAGATCGTCCCGGCCCTGGCTGATGTCGGGATGGAATTTGATTGTGGCATTTTCTCGTTCTTTTTTGACTAGCTGTCGTGCAGTATCTAATTGTTGGTGGTTTTCTAATAGATTCATATCTTTAGCAATACTCAGGCCCGCTACGGTACCTTGTCTAATTGCAATTTTTGCGCTTTCTATTCCGGTAATGTTCCCTGCAACATACAGGCTTTCCACAGGTGTGCACATGTTCTCGTTGTGAGCGGGTATGTGTCCTCCTAAAGATGGGATATACTTCATTGGACAATCGGTCAGGGCGATCAATTCGGACAGAGGATATAAACCGCCGGCAATACATACAAAGTCAACATCGATGGTTCTGTCTGTACCATCGATAATTTTTCCTGACGACGTCACACGAGCAACCCGCACCGCTTCCACTTGAGTAGTGCCAATAATCTCTATTACTTGTGTCCTCAACCTTATCGGCACCCCCCAAACCTTAAAACCGCTGTTTGGATAAAAGGCAAGTGCCCTCTCTTTTAACCAGGATGATTTTTGGATAAGAGCCCCACCATATCGTAATAGTGGGGAAGGGGCCAGGTGTGAAAGTGTTGACAGGGTATTTAATACTTGCTTGGGGTTACTCTCTTGTTCACTTAAAATGGTCTGTGGTGGGAGCACCATAGAATCGATATCGACATCTGCCAGTTTTAGTTCATGGGCAATGGCCATGGAAAGAACATTCAGACCGACGATTATTCCTTTTTGTCCGGGTTTTACTTTATGTACATTAGTCATTACCTGAGCTGCTCCGATAGTCATCACGCCAGGCAAGGTCCAACCCGGAATTGGTATGCTTCGTTCCGCCGCTCCGGTCGCTAGTAACAACGCTTCAGCGGTGAAGACTTTTTTGTTCGTTTGTACTTCCCATTGCTTCGCGACTTTTCTTATATGATGGACACTTGTATGATAGTGGATTTCGACGGGAAGCTTTTTGACCTCTGACTCCAGCTTTCCCGCCTCTTCTATACCGTTCCACCAAACACCGTTTGGTTCCTGGTGCAGTTGGCCTAAAAGTCTTCCACCCGGTTTGACAAACTCATCGACTATAGTGACTTCAACACCTTGTCGGGCTGCGGTTATGGCAGCTGATAACCCTGCCGGACCAGCCCCGATTATCAATAGACTACTCATGATAGACCCCTTCTTTAAAAGGTGCTGGCAGCCTTTTGCCTGATTGAATAGTCATTCCTTCTGCCAATTCTGTCAGGCAGGCTCTCTGTACATGATGTTCGTTAATTGTAACCCTGCATTCAAAGCAATGGCCGATATTGCAATAAATACCGCGAGGAGATTCTGTTTCTTCATGATGGCGGAGCGTCCGGATATTGTTGGCGAGCAGAGCACTTGCAATCGTGTCGCCCTGGTACCCTGATAGAACTTTTCCATCAAAAGTGAAGTTGATCTCCTGTCTATCTTGGTCTATCGATAATATTGGGTGGTTTTTAATACGCAGTTGTCCCAAAACTATTCACCTCCGAATAACTTAAACGGTACCGGCCTTACTGGCGGGCGATATTTTAATGGAATGTCATCTGTGATGGCTTCCTGATTTATGTTTGCAACTATTTGGTCAACAAAATTTCTGCAAGTTCTGCCACCGCATTGCCCCATACCTGCTCTAGTTCTTAATTTTGCCTCACGGGAGGAACAGTTGAATTCTTTTACCGTTCGATAAATATCCTTGTAACTAACTTCTTCACATCGACATATCACATAATCTCTGTCTGTCATAGGCCCCCTCCTTTTGAAAAATGTAATGCAAGAAGCGTGCCAAAAACGTTCACCTTTAAAAGTTAAGAAAAATTGCCCTTGGAAACAATTTTCTAAGAAAGTGGATTGTTGGTGTAAAAAAGTCTAGACAAATACATAGGAAATTTTGATATAGGTAACCGGGAGAAATGGCATAGTTTTTGCAACGGAATATTATGAAGACTTTTCAATCTTAAAAGGAGGAGTTAGATTTATGAGTCGTGTTCAAGAACCCAAACTATTCGAGGTCATTGGGGTATTGGTATTGTTTTTAATCATCATGTTCTTGTCTGTGTCCACTTTCGCCTTACCGATTCAATTAGCTTTGTTTGCGTCATGGTTTCTATTCATTGGTCTGGGTATGAAACTGAAGCATACTTACAAAGAGCTGCAGGATTCCATTCTGACGGGAATTTACAATGGACTGGAAGCTACATTAGTATTATTCACTGTGGGGGCACTGATTGGTACCTGGATCGCAGGCGGGGTGGTTCCTGGTCTTATTTACTATGGACTGCAAGTGATTCATCCATCTATCTTCTTGTTGGCCACAATGATTATTTGTTCGATAACAGCTTTGGCAACAGGGACTTCGTTCGGGACGGTCGGTACAGCCGGGATTGCAATGATGGGAATTGGAGCCAGCTTCGGCGTGCCGCTGCCACTCGTAGCGGGTGCAGTTTTGTCAGGCGCGTACTTTGGAGATAAAATGTCACCTTTGTCTGATACAACCGTGATGACAGCATCCTTAGCCAAGTTAGATGTTATTGACCACGTAAAAGGAATGCTGCGGATAAGCTTGCCAACTTATGTCATAACCGGGGCATTGTTCACAATAGTTGGCTTTTTCTATGTCAATGGTTCAGCAGACCTTAGCAGAGCGGAAGAGGTAGCGGCAGCTTTACAGGCTAACTTCAACATTGGTTGGTATGTGCTGATTCCGGCGGTAGTGGTTATTACATTGTTAGCGATGAAGAAGCCATCGATTCCCGCGATTACATTTGGTGCTTTCCTGGGTATTGTGTGGTCCATCGTGTTTCAAGGTATGCCAATTATAAACTCTATTGAAATCGCTTACACGGGGTTTGTAATCGACTCGGGAATTGACTTTTTGGATAGCCTTTTAAATTCAGGGGGAATCGAGGCAATGCTCGGTGTCATTGCACTCATTTTGTTAGCTCTGGGACTGGGTGGTTTAATGGACAGGATCGGCGTGTTGTATGCCTTCAGCAATCTGTTCAGAAAATGGGTTGATAAAGGGTCTAGGAAATCAGGCAGGCTTACCGTTTCCACGTTGCTTTCTGCATTCTTTGGTAATGTTTTTGGAAGTGCAGCCTACGTTTCCATGATTACCGGTACAAAAATCACAGAGAAACTTTACGAAGAGCATCGAGTGGATAAACGGGCTTTATCAAGAAATACGGAAGCTGGTGGAACACTAACGGCGCCAATGGTCCCTTGGTCAGATGCAGGTGTCTATATGACTGCAGTATTGGGGGTATCAACGTTACAATACCTACCGTTTATGTGGCTGAATTTCGTTAGTATTTTGGTCACGCTTTATTTTGGATATAAGGGTCTTTATTTTTACCAGGATGATAAGGGAAAAGCCGATATAGACCAATCCGCTTAAATTAATAAGGAAGACGTCGGTAAATCCGATGTCTTCCAAATCACCATCAAAGACCAAGTTTGTTTATTTTATTATATAAGGTAGCACGTGACACTCCCAGCATATCGGCGACTTTATTTTTGTTTTCCGTTTTTAACAGTGCTTGCTTGATATAATCCTTTTCAAACTCCTCTAAAGCTGTTTTTAAAGGAAGTATCGACTCTTCATCGATTGTAGCTGCCGGAGAAGGATCTATGTGCCTGATTTCTTCTTGATTGTCTTGACTCATTATCATCTTAGATGGTAAATCTTCTGCATCTAACTTACCCTCCGTAGAGAAAACTACTAGTCTCTCCATCGTATTTCGGAGTTCTCTTATATTCCCGGGCCAATGATAGTTCATTAATTTTTGCATGATGGATTTCGGTATTTCATGGACTTCCCGGTCATACCTTTCAGAGAATTCATAGAGAAACATATGACTCAACTCCATAATGTCATCCATCCGTTCTCTTAAGGGTGGTATTTTGATACTTACAATGTTCAATCTATAATATAAGTCCTCCCGGAATTCACCCAACTCCACTAATTTTTGCAAGTTTTTGTTAGTAGCAGAGATGATTTGGCAATTAACTTTTTTTACTTTCGTCCCGCCGACAGAATAAAATGTCCCCTCTTGTAATACGCGTAATAGCTTTACCTGCATGTCTAGTGGTAATTCTCCAACCTCATCCAGGAATAGTGTACCGCCTTTGGCTAGTTCAAATTGTCCTTTCTTACCTTGAGAGTTAGCACCGGAAAAAGCCCCTTTTTCATAGCCGAACAACTCACTCTCGAATAAAGAAGCAGGGATGGCTCCGCAGTTTACTGCAACAAAAGGAGCGTTCTTATCGTTTCGTAATTCATGGATCGCTTTGGCAAACAATTCTTTGCCAACACCCGATTCTCCGTAAAAGAGGACTCTTGCCTCCGTAGTTCCAATTTGTCTAACTTTCTGGATTGTCTTTTGAACAGCATAGCTTGTTCCTACAATCGAACGAAAAGGATTGGGCGAAGTTTCGCCCAGGACTTTATGTCTTAAGTCTTGGATGGTCTTATTGGCATTGACCAGTTTTTCGCTCAAATGCACTTGCTTTGTAACATCTGTTTCAGATACGACCACGCCAACGATTTTATCGCCGATTTTAACCGGGTTCGTATTGATTAACACAAACAAGTCTTCTCTTGGTTGATGCTGTTTTCGTCTAACACTTTCCCCTTTTTGCAGGGTTATGATATTTTCCAACATTTTTTCAGGAAAGAAGTCAGTCATCGGTTTGCCGATGATGTCTTTTCTCTTGATCGAAAATATACGTTCAGCCCCAGTAGTCCAGACCACTGTTTCATAGGAGTCGTTGATTACTGAAATGCTGCTGTCTGTTGTGTCTAAGATTGTATCGTAATAAGCTTTTAAATATATGTATGAGTAAAGGGTGGTAGATGCTAAAGTAGATACTTTCATGTAACCAATTGGAGTGGATGATTCTGTGACTAAAAGGTAATCGCATTCCGTGATTTTTATCTGAATATCTTTCCATGAATCATGTATATCAATTATTTGTGCTGTATAGGCGGGCAAGCTCTTGTTGGGGTTATTGAGGTGTTGAATATCATTGATTGTTTGAGCAATCAGTCGATCAGGATGATTAATAAATAATATTTTAGCTCCAATGTTATTTGGTGGGGGAGCTGAGGGGGCGGAAGCTTTATCCCAGTAAATAAAATCAGTTTGAATTAATTCTTTAATAGAAGGTAGTAAATGTTTCATCTTATCCTCCTTATCTATGACACTTTATATAAGAATTTAAACACATTTTCCGATTACTGTCTAATTTTTTAGAAAATTTAGTGTTTTTAAAGTTGGCATAATACTTGCATTGGATTAAGTAGTAGAGGAGGGAGCATACGTGTCATTTCAGACAGATGTTGCAATTATCGGCGGTGGAATTATCGGTTGTGCGGTAGCGTATTATGCGTCTAAATTAGGCTATCAAGTTACTGTTATTGAAAAAAATGAACTTGCCAGTGGAACCAGCTCCCATTGCGATGGGAATATTCTCGCGATTGATAAAGATCCAGGATTTGATAGTCAGATGGCCTGGGAGAGTCAAAAGCTGATCGACCAATTATCAAAAGAATTACCTTTGGAGTTTGAATATAGATTGCCGGGGAGCATATTGGTGTGTGAAACAGAGGAGGAAATGGAGGCTGCCCAGAGATGGGTGAATCTACAAAAAGATGCAGGGCTTCCTTTTCGAATGTTAGATCGTCAGGATTTGAAGTTTGAATCGAAATATCTAGCAGATGATCTGTTAGGTGGCCTGGAATGTGGTACGGATTCAACTGTTAATCCATACCTTTTGTGTTTTTCCCTTTTTGAAGGAGCCAAACAAAATGGAGCTCAATTGAGAAAAAAAACAGCAGTTAAAAACGTGGATTACAAGCATTCTTTTTATCATATAGAAACAGATCAAGGCGACATCCGTGCAAAGTACATAGTGAACTGTGCTGGAGTGTGGGCCCCGCATGTAGGGGAGATGCTTGATTTGAAAATCCCCATTTCACCGAGGAAAGGGCACATATTAGTATCTACCCGGCAAGTGCCGGTTTCGCCAAGAAAAGTGATGGAATTCGGTTACTTAATGTCTAAATTCGGAGGAGAAAGAAGGGTCGATGAGAAGACGGACAAATATGGGGTCGCACTGGTTTTTGAACCAACCCAGAGTCAAAACTTTCTGCTTGGTTCAAGCAGAGAGTTCGTCGGCTTCGATACTAATGTCAATTGGGATGTGGTAGGTACCATCGCCAGAAGGTGCATGCGTTTTTATCCGAAAATGAAAGACATGGACTTGTTGCGAGTCTATTCTGGGTTAAGACCGTGGACGAAGGATAATCTTCCAATTATTTCAGAAGTGGAACAATATCCCGGCTATTTTATTGCAGCGGGCCATGAAGGTGATGGAATAGGTTTGGCGGCCATTACGGGGAAGGTGATTTCCGAGATGATTAATGAGGATAAAACTTCCATAGATATAGATCCGTTACGCTTTGACCGATTTGAAAAGAAGGAGGTAATTCTTTGAAAGTAGATCGCTTAGTCACAACCATTGATACCCATACAGGCGGAAATCCTACCAGGACTGTCATAAGCGGGGCTCCGAAGCTGGAAGGCAGCACCATGAGTGAACGGATGCTTTATATGAAAAACAACTGTGACTGGTTTCGGCAGGCTCTCATGAATGAACCTAGGGGGCACGATATCATGTCGGGTGCTATTTTGCAGGAACCATGCCATCCAGAAGCGGATGTCGGCGTGATTTTTATTGAAACGGGTGGCTATTTACCGATGTGCGGCCACGATACAATAGGATTTTGTACAGCTCTGGTAGAGGGCGGATTGATCGCTTACCAAGAACCGTTGACTAAATTGACACTTGATACACCTGCAGGGTTGGTGAAAGTCGACATTCTAATCGAGAATGATAAAGTGATTTCCGTTTCATTTACCAATGTTCCGTCATTTTTATACAAAATAGTAAAGTTGAATGTAGCGGGGATAGGTGATGGAATAGCTATCGACATCGCGTATGGCGGCAATTTTTATGGCATTGTTTCTGCCGAGGATATTGGACTCGAATTACTGCCATCTAATGCAGAACAGATTATTGAAAGGGCTATTGCAATAAGAAGAGCAGTGAATAGCCAAGTAGAAATTATACATCCGGAGAATCATTTCATAAAAGGTTTGACCCATATCGAATTTTCCACAAATCCCAGTAATCCTGATGCCGACATAAAAAATACTGTCGTTGTACCACCTGGAGGGATTGACCGTTCGCCATGTGGCACGGGTACATCAGCCAAAATGGCCACACTGTATTCCAAAGGAGAGTTGAAATTGAATGAGGAATTTGTACATGAAAGCATTGTAGGTTCCCTATTTAAAGGACACATTCGCGAAATTACTAAAGTAGGCGGGTACGAAGCAACGATTAATTATATTGGTGGATCTGCATGGGTCACAGGCCATCATCAATTTGTCTTAAATAAAGAAGACCCACAGCTTACCGGATTTTTATTAATTCCTGAAATGGAAGATCATTAATAACGGAGGTGAGGCAATTGAAGGTCAACCACTATATAAATACAGTAGATGTCCATGCAGCCGGTGAGTCAATACGTATTCTAGATATGGATCCTCTTGTGAAAAGAAAAACCACGATGCAGGAATACCGAAAAGAACTAAACGGAGAGCGTTTTTCAGGACAATGGAAAACGTTATTAGAAGAACCTAGAGGACATAACGAAATGAAGCTATGTATCATAACACCGCCAGTCACAGAGGATGCTGATGCAGGAGTATTGTTTAGAAATGTCGATGGAGAACTTTCCAATTTAAACTATGGAGCAATTGGGGTGGCTACTGTTCTGGCGGAAGTCAAGAACATTATAAAAGACAAATATGTATTTGATTCGCTTACAGGCCAAGTGGAAGTCTTTGTTCAATTTGATGATGAAAAGCAACAAGTCAAAGAAGCGAAAGTCGTGGAATCCAGTTCTTATAAGGAGCAAGTGAATGTCAAAGGTACGGAAATAAATATTTTTAAGGTTAATGGTGAAGAGACTGCCGTCATCGATAGTAGTTACGTGGATGTGGTACTGTCTGTCAATCACTTAAAGGATGTAAAGGAAAAGGCTGTTTGGTTGTTTGAACAAAATGAACTGAATGCTGTCAGTAAACTACTAATTGTTCATGGAACAAGTCCCCGGCAAATAACCCATTTAGCTATAGACCGGAATCTGCATATTGAACGTTCCCCTTATCGTTCGTCAGCTGCCCATATTGGTTATTTGCTTCAACAAAGCAGCATTAGCCGAGATGAGAGTAATTTTAAAGTAGTTAATTTTTTGAATAACCAAGTTGAATGCCATGTACTAAATTATTCCGAATCTGACTTCAGTTTCAATCTGCAAATAGACATTCGCGGAAAGGGCTTTATAACTGGATTACATCGATTTGTTATTGATCACTCCGATCCTTTAATGGATGGTTTTTTGGTGAAATGAGATTACATATAGGGATTAAAAAACCTCAAAGTCTTCCTTTGAGGTTTTTGGTTCTTGTGGCAAGTGCCTTTTCCATTATTTCTTATTTACCGACAACAAGTTAATAAATTGATGATACGGACACTTAGCAATTGTGGTATCGTCATCACGTAAAAAATATTGCCTCCACTCATAATTATCCTCTGCACCATAACTATTTAAATCAGGATGGATGTGGGTTGAGTCATATTTGGACAAGCGCTTTCGAATGTGCCTTTTTATCTTTTCTGCATGTGTCTGGTTTTTATTGAATTTTTGGAGTACCCATCTTGGAGTGATCGCCAGCATCATCGTATCAAAGTATCTGCTTTTTCTATTTATATGTGCTGGTGTGGCACAATACATAAAATACCTTTCTCCATGGAAACAAAACTCCCAAATAGGATTGTTTGGATCTGTTGGGATGTCGCCTGGCCATTCGCTAGTATCTATCGCCGACAGTCCGCTCAAATTTCTCCAAAAAAGCTGTTCATAATCCGTAACAGTACAGGTCTCGAGTAACTCCTCCGGCAATTCATAAAAGACGATGAGAGAAGTATAATCCCCATATTCTTTTGCGTTTTTTGTATATTCCGTCAATATATCGGCAAGGGCTTCTATCGTTGACATCATCCGGGGATCCCCGATAAAACCATATCGGAGTTGATTCATTGAAAACCCGATCGTCGCTGGTATACAAGGAAATGGTTTCTTATTATCGGACATTTTTACTTTGAATTGCCTCAGCGTTGTTTTTTCCCAATCACTAAGCTTACTTCTATTATGGGTATCGTGATATAAACCATTCATCTTAACAACCTCCAGTAGCTTTTATAATGTATTCAACTTTGGTGGCGCCAGGTGAATACCTACTGAGAAATGGGCTTGTTTTATTGTCAAGATGGTCGTGGTCTGCTCTTTAAGGAGAGCTTTACAAGAAGCGTTTACTTTTGAAGCCGTCGATGCAGTTACTCTTTGAAGAATGATACATAATTGACTCCTTAGAGGAAAATATATATTTTGATCGATAAAATAGGAGGTCTTCAGTATGGCTAAAAATCAAAACCAGATGCAAAATCCGCAAAATGCGGTAAACCAGGCGATGAACCTTAATCATGGTGCGCACGAAGTTCTTGACTCGCATGAATTGATTGGCTGCGTTATTGGAGTATTGGAGCAATATCAATTGTACAATCAACATATTCAGGATCAGGAACTGAAAGGGATCTTGCAGCGCCAATCATCTTTCTTGACGCAAACTTATAACACCATTGTGGAAAGTTTTCAAACGGGTCAAGATCCACAAGTACCGACACAACAGTATAAAATGCAGCAAAGCAACGAAGTTACTTATGGATTGAAGGCAAGTCAGCCCAAGAAGCCAAAACAGTCTGTGAATGAGCTTACAGATGAATGCTACTCCTCGTTTATGCTGGGACAAACAAAAGCAGCCTCGTCTACTTTCACAATGGCAGCCGCAGAAATGAATAACCCGGTATTGCGCCGTATAGTCGCAGACAGTGTGCCGAATTTAATTGAAATGAGCTATGAGTTATTTTTGTACCAAAATAAAAATGGTTATTATCAGGTTCCGCAACTTAATCAGCAGGATATGACCACGATGTTACAAGCGTATACGAAAGCTCCTCAACAGGGCATGCATTAATGCATGAATAGCGAGGTTGGGACATAATAAAAGTGTTTAACTGAGATACGAACAAAGAACGAATTTAGCGGATGAAATATACGCAGACACCTTCGGGGCGAGTGGGATAGGTGAGATCCCGCAGCTGGAGCAGCGAGGATGCTCACCACCCGCCCAGCGGAAAGTATATTTCAGGAGCGATTATACGCACCGCATTTGTATTGTTCGGATTCTTCACTAGTCAAAATACTTTTGTCCCAGCCTCGTATTTTTTGTTAAATAAATCAATTATGGTGGAAATGCGGATTGTGAAACTTTTTTATCCGAGTCGTCGTATTCCTAATAACAAGGTATTGGGGGGAGAGCGACAGTTTAATGAGAGGAAAAGGATACAAACGTTCCATTACATTAATTATAGTTTTGATCATTAAAATGCTAAGTACTGTAAGGAGTTCGCTGCTATGAATGATAGGAAATTAAAAAATAATTTATCGCCTTCTTTTACCAAAATAAGAATCGTTTCTGAAACCATTGGTAATATTGTCGGTTTTATCGTATTGGGTGTACTTTTTTGGGTGGATCGCTTTTTCGCTTGGCCTGATTGGGTGTTTTGGGTCTTGGTTGGCCTGGTCGGAATGGCTGTATGCAGCACTGTCTGGTCAATCTTTGAATCTACCTATCTATATCGAAGTTGGAGTTACCAGTTTGATGATGAATATCTTCAGCTAAGCTATGGAATTTTTAAAAAACAATGGGTGACCGTTCCGATGACAAAGATACAGTCGGTCTCCATCAGTCAAGGTCCGATTATGAAAAGATACCGGACGCGTGCCATCCAAGTAGAAACGATGGGTTCATCCCATGCAATTCCCGCTTTGGAAGAGAACGTCGCATACGAGTTAAGGGAAACATTAGCGGAATATGCGAAGCTAAAGGAAGTGGATGAATGATGAGGTATCATCCACTAACAATCGGTTTTCGTATCTTTCAATTAGTGAAAAACAGTTTATTGATTGCCATTATTCTATTTGTCATGAGGAAAGATTCCGACTTCTGGCTTATCGAGTACGGAAGATATGCATTTGTTTTATTTTTTATATGGCGGCTTTTTTATATTATTATCGCTTGGTTTTTCGAGAGGTATGAATGGAAGGACCGTACGTTTCATATACATAAAGGGATTTTCATAAAACAAACGAGTGCTATTCCATTTTCAAAAATTCAAAATGTGACGAGGAAGACAAGTTTTTTTCACAAAATGGCGGGGCTTACTTCTTTAACTTTTGAAACGGCAATGGATGGAAAAGATGATGCAATCCACTTTGAAATTTTATCGAAGCAGCATGCCGGTTATTTGATTGAGTTAGTACAGCTAAAGGAGAAAGGCTTCCAAGAATCAGAAGCTGATAGTACTGATGAAGAGGTAGTGGATTGTCCAGAAAATGATGTAAAACAAGAAGACGTTCACGTGCCAACTCGTACGGTTCATTTTACTCCACAAAGAAAAGACTTGTGGAAAGCAAGTTTCACTTCATTGAGCTTTCTGGCAATCATTCCGGTAATTGCTGGTGTTATGGATTATTTGGAGCCTTTTTTACCTGATGCAAACCAGGCAGAAGGCTTGTTCCGGGGGCTGATAAAAAGTGGGTGGCTGCTTTTTATCATTATTGTCATAGCCATTATTGTTGCTGTCATTTTCGGGGTTGCGAGAACATTCATCCACTATGGCAAGTATGAAATCTCTTCGGATGCAAGCCACATTTATATTGACAGAGGAATATTGGACGAAAGTTATTTTGCAATCGAAAAGAGAAAGGTTCAGGGACTGGAAATGCAGCAAACATGGTTAAAGCGGATATTTGGGTTAGCTGAAGTAAAATTAATCAGTTCTTCCAATCCTGGTAGTGGTGATGGGACGGTTAATGTTAACTCGCTCTATCCTTTTTTGCCCATGAAACAGGCTTATCAACTAATAGAAGATTTACTTCCCATTTATCGGTTGAATGGAAAATTAGAAAAGCTCCCTCGCAAGTCTTTATATATCAAGCTGTTGAAACCAAGCTGGGTTTGGATGGTGGCCACTATTGGATTAGCTTTTTTTAGACCCCGTTTCTTTCAGATGGATCAAGCTTGGTGGATTGTCAGTCTTACTCTACTTTGCTTTATTTTGTTACACCGGATTCTTGATTATATCCATACAAGATATGCAGTGACTTCAGACCAGGTGCAATGGTGGAACGGTGGCCTGACAAACCGCATGTTTATAACGAAACGGAAAAATATTATTGAAATAGCTCATTCCCAAACAATGCTGCAAAAATATTTTCATGTGGCCTCTATTAAGACGATGAATCGTTCTATTCCGGCTCATATCGAGACCATTGATGACATTCCGCTCGCTTACGCACTGGCTATCGAAAATTGGTATTTAAATCGTCAAGAGGATGTAGAGCTTAAGATAATCGATTAAATGAAGTACAGCCATTTGAGCCACATCTCAATCGCTGTTTCATAAAAAAATATAGAATGAAGCATACTGTCTGTTGTCAGATAGTATGCTTTTTCTTTTATCAAAACGCTTTCCCCGGGTTATCTCACACTGCTCAATTTCCCGAAAATTTGTCGCAAACTTCTTTTTGACCAACCCGGTCATTTGTGGTAAGTTTAAAATGACCGGGTTGGTCATTTGTTGTGAGAGGAGTCAGAAACATTAATAATAAATTTTTCAGTTTGAAGACGGAAAAGCAGGAACGCATTGTCAATGCTGCAATGAAACAATTTGTGCAGAACGGTTTTGAGAAAGCATCTACAAACGAAATAGTCAAAGAAGCAGAGATTTCGAAAGGCTCGTTGTTCAATTATTTTAATAATAAAAAAGACTTGTACCTGTATTTGATCGATGAAGCAATTAAAATTCTGGATGTTATCTTTGGTGAAATGGACTTGGAAGAAAGGGATCTTTTTAAACGCATCAGTCAGGTAGGGTTGGTCAAGTTAAAGATACAACAAAAGTATCCGTTAGTATTTGATTTTCTGAAAGCGACCCGGGAGGAAGAAGCTGCAGAAGTCAAACAAGATGTTGAACGAATAATGGGTAATATTATGGAGAACGGTTTGAATAGAATCTATGAAAACATCGACTGGTCAAAGTTCCGGGAAGATATCGATCCTGAAAAAGCCCTTCATATCCTGAATTGGACGATGGTCGGCTTTGGGGAAATGCAAATGGAAAAAATCAAATCTTTTAAGAACATGGAGACGGGGCTTGGAATGGAGCTGATCAATGAATGGAACAGCTATTCAGACATTTTGAAACGTTGTTTCTATAAAGAAGCGGGGGATTGAGCGATGAGCTTATTAAAAGTGACCAATTTAACTAAAAGGTTTGGCAAATTCACTGCCTTGGATGGGGTTAATTTCGAAGTGGAGAATGGGGAAGTGTTAGGCTTTATCGGACCGAATGGAGCAGGTAAATCGACCACGATCAGGGTGATGTTAGGAATAATAAAGGCAACAAGTGGTGAAGTGAAGATTTTTGACAAGGACGCCTGGAAGGACGCAGTAGAAATTCATAAACGGATTGCTTATGTGCCGGGCGACGTGAATTTATGGCCCAACTTGACCGGTGGAGAGGTCATCGATTTGTTTGGAAAATTAAATGGTCAAACAAATAAGGGAAAGCGCGATGAATTAATAAAGAAGTTTGATTTGGATCCATCAAAAAAGTGTCGGACCTATTCCAAAGGAAACCGTCAAAAGGTCGCCCTTGTTGCTGCCTTTTCCACGGATGCAGACCTATATATTCTGGATGAGCCCACTTCTGGTCTAGATCCGTTGATGGAAAAGGTTTTTCAGGAATGCGTGATGGATGTTAAGAGACAAGGCAAAAGTGTACTGCTTTCCAGTCATATTTTATCAGAGGTAGAAAAGCTGTGCGACCGGGTCAGCATCATCCGGCAAGGCAAGATTATTGAATCCGGATCTTTAAATGAATTGCGGCATTTGACCCGGACCCAAATGCTGGTCGACACCAAACAGCCCGTCACGGGTTTACAAGACATGGAAGGGATCCATGAGTTGGAACAAACTGATCAAGGTTTATCTTTTCAGGTTGATAGTGACAAAATGGATGTAGTGATCAAGCATATCAGTCAATTTGGTATCGTTAAGCTGGAAAGTGCGCCTCCGACTTTGGAAGATTTGTTTATGCGCCATTATGAAGGGACGAATAAAACGGGAGTAGGTGATGAGCGGTGATGACTGGCGATTTAGGTGCCAAGATGGGTTCTCTCTCCCGGTTCATTTTCCGGCTTGATCGGTTCCGGATCCTTGTTTGGATTATTGCTCTGACTTTTTTTACGATAATTGTGCCAACTGCTTTTCGGGATTTATACGGTTCCCAAGAGGAAAGAGATGCGATGGCACAGACGATGGCAAACCCGGCGATGACAGCCATGACAGGTCCTGCAGATTTAAGTAATTATACAATGGGTGTTATGACAGCTCATCAAATGTTGCTTATGACTGCTGCAGTGGTGGGACTGATGAGTATTCTGCTTGTCACCCGCCATACTCGAGCCGATGAAGAGGATGGCCGCCTTGAAATGATCCGTGCATTGCCAACAGGACGCCTTTCCTATTTGAATGCATCGTTACTGGTTATAACCTTGACATGTGGGGGACTGGCACTGATTAATGGTCTAGGCCTATATGCACTTGGCATTGAGAGTATGAATTTGGAAGGTTCTTTATTGTACGGCACAGCCTTGGGTGCTACCGGTACTTTTTTCGCTGGTGTAACTGCTGTGTTCGCGCAGTTGTCTGACAGTTCACGGGGCACAATTGGTTACTCGATTTCTGTACTGCTGATTGCTTATCTTTTTCGAGCTGTTACAGACGTAAGCAACGAAGGATTATCCTGGATATCACCATTGGCCTGGGTAACCAAGGCGGAGGTTTATGATACGAATAATTGGTGGCCGATCGTGTTGATGATCACTGTTTCTTTTGTTCTATATATTGCGGCGAATTACTTGAATGCCATCCGGGACCTCGACCGCGGCTTTCTGCCATCCAAACCAGGCAGAACAAACGCCTCTCGGTTTTTGCAAAGTCCGATCGGTCTTGCTTTAAGGCTGCAGCGGACGGGAATCATCTCATGGGCGATTGGGATGTATGTGTTAGGTGCGTCTTACGGATCCGTTTTAGGGGATCTGGAATCGTTTTTTTCTGAAAATGAAACGATGAAACAGCTGCTCCAGCCAGCGGAAGGGGTAACTTTGGTTGAACAATTTATACCTATGTTGATGATCGTCGTATCCCTGCTCGCAACAGTCCCTCCCGTTATGGCTGCAAATAAGCTGCGTGGGGAAGAGAAAAAGGATCGGATTGTCAATATTTTGGCCAGATCAGTTTCCAGAAAAAAACTATTAGGAAGTTATTTCCTCATATCAGTCATCAATGGTTTTGTCATGATTTCGCTCGCTGCATTTGGTCTTTGGTCTGCAGGAACGGCAATGGTCGAAGGAGGATTATCATTCGAGATGATTATTGGGGCAGCATTGTCTTATTATCCGGCAATGCTTGTCATGATCGGGGTGGCAATTCTATTGATCGGGGTTTTCCCAAAGACAACCAGCTTCATTTGGCTGTATGTATTTTATTCCTTTATCGTCCTGTATTTAGGCGGATTATTCCAGTTCTCTGACTGGATTGGCAAGATTTCTCCTTTTGGCCATGTTCCACAAATACCGATCGAAGATTTCGCCTACATGCCGTTGATACTATTGACAGTTCTTGCGTTCGTTTTGATAATAATTGGATTTATCGGTTTTAACAAACGGGATATAGAAAATTGAAAATAAGTGCCCCTGGTGTATGCCAGAGGCACTTTGGTTATGGAAGCCGGCATAGAAGGATTCACCATCATGTATGTTGAATTTATAGGGACAGGGAGCCGTTTACAGTCTTAAATTAAGTGAATATCCTAAGGAGGAAACTGGCTTGACCATTCGATTTGAAGTGAAAAAATCCATGCAAGTACCAAAACAAAAAGCCTATGAAGGATTGCTGGATCTAGATTCCGCAAAACAGTGGATGCAAGGATTAGTAAGAATTGAGCGATTGGACGAAGGGGCGATTGATGAGGGAAGTGAGTGGAAAGAAACAAGGAAAATATTTGGAAAAGAGGCAACAGAACATTTCGAAGTGCAGGAACTCCGGGAACCGGATAAGATCGTGCTGCGCTGCGATGGAACGAAGGGGACAACTGGCAAAGGGGAATACGTATTTACATACACGCTTGTCTCCACGACGGATCAAACAGAGGTTACTTTAGATGGCGAAATAAATGGACTTACCGGTTTGTCCAAGATGTTCGGGAAGATGATGGCAGGCACTTTTAAGAAAGCCTGTGCGAAAGACTTGGATGCGTTGAAAGGATACTTGGAAAAGAAAACTGTATATGAAATAAAGGAGTAGTTATGACTATCATTGATAAATTGAACTTGAATAAGTACCAAAATCTTGCAGTGATTCATGAACCGGTTGATTATGAGGTGTTTAATGGGTATCGGGCATCATTCTCGACTAACCATGATGCTATTTTCATTTTCGTCGAAACAACCGAGGAGATGGTAAGACACACCAATAGTATCCTGGATAATGGGCTATTGCTTGAAAAAGGGTACTTATTTTTTGCTTATCCGAAAAAAGGCAACAAGCGATATGATACGTTTATACACAGAGACGATATATTCCCTGCAATGAAAGTCGGAGAAAAAGGATATGTTGGAGATAGTGATTTGAAATTCTCCCGTATGGTGAGTATGGACGACGTATTTACGGTTATCGGATTAAAGCGGGAGAAGAGAACAGTTAAGCGGTCATCGGCCCCGAGTCAGTGTGTGGCAGATTATGAAGAACATGTAAAAGATATAGAGAACATGTTAGCAGACGATCCAAATGTGCTGATATTTTTTCAAGGCCTGACACCAGGCTATCAAAGGGATTGGGCTCGGTATATCTTTTCAGCAAAGCAACAGAAGACAAAGGAAAAGCGCCAGGTACAAATGGTCGATATTCTCTCACAAGGATATAAATCAATCGATTTATTCAGGCAAAGGAAGAAATAGCACTTTTAGGATTAAAAGTTATTTTGAATAACAGTGATGAAATGTTTCCACCTGATTTCCGGCAAGCACGGTACACGAAGAAGGACTGTCCGATAAGATTCTGCTAAAATTGTCTATACGATAATCGTGCAAGTGTGGAGAGGAGTATCAACATGGTTCAATTACAAGGCGTACTGCCTGCTATAAGAAGCATGAAGGACTTTGATCAAGTTCTTTCGAGCGACAAGGAATGCGTTATTTTCCTCGAATCACGCATATCCCAAATTTCCAGTCTTGTTGCTTATGCGAAAAAAAGCGGAAAAAAGGTGCTTGTTCATGCTGATCTTATTCAAGGATTAAAAGCGGATGACTACGGTGTTGAATATTTGGTGCACGACCTGAAAGTAGATGGTATTTTGTCGACAAGAGGGAATGTGATATCACTCGCCAAGAAACACAAGATAATTGCTGTTCAACGCTTGTTTGCCCTGGACAGTCAGGCAATTAATCATAACGTTAAGCTGGTTGAACGGCTGAAGCCAGACTACATAGAAGTGCTGCCGGGAATCGCGCCGTCTATATTGGCTGAAATTAACGAGCGTACCGGTCTGCCGATCATCGCAGGTGGATTGATACGAACAGATCAAGACGTGAAAAATGCCTTGGATAGTGGGGCGGTAGCAGTGACCACTTCCCGCTCGGAATTGTGGAATAGTAAATAACGGTCCAGTATAATGCCCGGCATTTCTTATAATACAGGAATGCCGGGCTATTTTTTCTGGGAAAAAATCCACTCATATGTTGACAGCGTTTTCAGTTTATATTAATCTAGTATTAACAAGTTAAGTAAATGTGTTAGAGAAGTGGAGCCCACACAGCAAACCGTGTACTTTTCCTAGGTATAAAGTACATGGGTGATTGTTGTGTGGGCTTTTTTGCGTTATTTTAATTGATGAGATGAGTTAGGTAGTATCAGAGATACTTTGCCATACATTTCGAGGGCCCTACCAATAGAGAGCACATATGCGAAATTTGTTGATGGAACCACTATATTATCCTTAAGGGGTGGATGGAGTTGTCAGAGTTCTTAGCAGAAATTATCGGTACCATGATTTTAATCATATTTGGCGGTGGCGTTGTTGGCGGCGTTGTATTGAAGAAAACAAAAGCGGAAGGTGCAGGCTGGGTCTTGATTACAATTGGCTGGGGATTAGCCGTCACAATGGGGGTATATGCTGTGGGAAATGTTTCCGGAGCACACTTGAATCCTGCTGTCACACTGGGATTTGCTTCTGTTGGAGAATTTCCTTGGGCCAAGGTGCCAATGTATATTTCGGCACAAATGATCGGCGCCTTTATCGGTGCGGTAATTGTCTTTTTGCAATACTTGCCACATTGGAAGGAAACAGAAGACCAAGGTGCCAAACTTGCAGTCTTTTCAACAGATCCGGCGGTCAGGAGTCCGTTATCTAATTTAGTAAGTGAAATTATCGGTACTTTTGTCCTTGTCATGGGATTGCTGTTCATCGGTGCCAACAGCTTCACTGAAGGACTCAATCCAGCGATTGTAGGGTTGTTGATCATGGCGATTGGAATGTCTCTGGGTGGAACCACAGGTTATGCGATTAATCCAGCCCGTGATCTAGGGCCGAGGATTGCTCATGCTGTTCTACCGATAATAGGTAAAGGGAAATCTGATTGGAGCTATGCTTGGATACCGGTTGCAGGGCCGGCGATCGGCGGTATATATGGAGCATTGTTCTATCGTGCTATTTTTGCAAATGAGTATGGCTTAAGCTTCTGGGCCGTAACAGGAATTATTGTCGTCATTATGATAGTGGCAACAAACATCGAACTGAAAAAAGGCAATGTATCCGTAACTAGCAACGTTAATAACAACAGTTTGAAAAAAGTAAAAAACATATAATAAGGGGACTTCAAAATGGAAAAATATATCTTATCGTTAGACCAGGGAACAACAAGCTCACGTGCTATTTTATTTAATAAAAAGGGCGAAATTGTCGCGACAGGACAAAAAGAATTCGAGCAGTTCTTTCCGAATCCGGGCTGGGTCGAACATGATGCAAATGAAATCTGGACCTCGGTGCTTGCTTGTATTGCCGAAGTTTTGAGAAAAGGTGATATAGATCCTTCGCAGGTCGAAGGAATCGGCATTACAAATCAACGGGAAACAGCAGTTGTATGGGATAAACATACAGGTAAACCTGTCTATAAAGCTGTTGTTTGGCAATCACGCCAGACAGAAGATATTTGCAGGCAGTTGAGAGAAGAGGGATACCAGGACCTCTTCAGGGAAAAGACCGGTTTATTGATCGATGCCTATTTCTCTGGCACAAAAGTGAAATGGATTTTGGACAATGTAGAGGGGGCCAGGGAGAAAGCCGAACGGGGCGACTTGTTATTTGGAACGGTGGATACCTGGTTGATTTATAAGCTGACAGGCGGAAAAACTCACGTGACAGATTACTCGAATGCTTCCCGGACATTGATGTATAACATATACGACTTAGAGTGGGATGAAGAACTATTGGACATCCTAGCTGTACCAAAAAGCATGCTGCCGGAAGTTCGGCCTTCTTCTGAAGTATATGGCAAAACCGTCAGTTATCATTTCTTCGGCGAGGAAGTACCTATCGCAGGTATTGCCGGTGATCAGCAGGCTGCATTGTTCGGACAGGCATGCTATGAAAAGGGAATGGCCAAGAACACTTATGGAACAGGTTGTTTCATGCTTATGAACACTGGCGAAAAACCGGTTAAATCACAGCACGGTCTCCTTACAACATTGGCCTGGGGGTTAGATGGAAAAGTGGAATACGCGCTTGAAGGCAGTATTTTTGTTGCGGGTTCTGCTGTTCAATGGCTGCGCGATGGTTTGCGGATGATCGACAATGCGCCGGAAACAGAACAATATGCGAGCCGGGTGGAATCCACGGATGGCGTTTATATGGTTCCTGCCTTTGTAGGGCTTGGAACACCATATTGGGATAGTGACGCACGTGGTGCCATCTTTGGACTCACACGTGGTACATCGAAGGAACACTTTATCCGTGCGACATTAGAGTCATTGGCTTATCAGACCAAAGATGTCCTTGATGCCATGATTGCTGATTCAGGCATTGAATTGAAGTCATTGCGTGTAGATGGCGGGGCAGTGAAAAACGATTTCTTGACGCAATTTCAAAGCGATATCCTCGGGGTGCCGGTGGAACGACCGGAGATTAATGAAACAACAGCTCTTGGTGCAGCGTATCTCGCGGGTCTTGCAGTCGGTTATTGGAAAAACACAGAAGAAATCGCGAAGCAATGGAAAACAGAAAAAAACTTCCATCCAGAAATGACAGAGGAAGATAGAAACAAGTTATATACTGGATGGCAGAAAGCGGTCGAAGCCACAAGAGCTTTTAAATAAAATAAGTATTATTAGTCGCATTCTGTGATAAAACTTGTTATAATGAAGATACAAGTTAATATTTCGTTCGGAGATAAGGAGACCACACGATCACTAAGGATAGTATTATCCTAGGGTTTGTTGTGGTCTCTTTTTTTCTTTAATCCAGTTGTTTTTCTTGAGGACATGGAGAAAACAAGATGAACATCGTTTAAATTATAAAGGAGCGATGGAAAATGACATTTTCAAGTTTGAATCGTAAAGAGATGTACAACAAGATGGAAGCAGAAAAACATGACTTGATCGTAATAGGCGGAGGGATTACAGGTGCCGGGATTGCACTCGATGCCGCGACAAGGGGAATGAAAGTAGCATTGGTGGAAATGCAGGACTTTGCCGCCGGAACATCGAGCAGATCTACGAAACTTGTGCATGGTGGATTGCGCTATCTGAAACAATTCGAAGTGAAAATGGTTGCAGAGGTAGGCAAAGAACGTGCCATAGTTTATGAAAATGGGCCGCATGTGACCACGCCGGAATGGATGTTGCTGCCATTTTATGACGGTGGGACATTCGGACCGTTGTCTACTAATGTAGGGTTACGTGTTTACGATTTTCTGGCAGGTGTTAAAAAGCAGGAACGCAGAAAGATGTTCAAAAAGCCGGAAGCATTAGAGAAAGAGCCTCTGTTAAAAGAGCAAGATATGAAAGGGGCCGGTTATTACGTCGAGTATAAAACAGATGATGCCCGCTTAACGCTTGAAGTGATGAAAAAAGCAGTGGAACAAGGGGCCTTGTCGATCAATCATGCCAAAGTTGATCAATTATTGTATGATCAAGGACAGGTTGTAGGAGTAGAAGTGGAAGATCAGATCGATCATTCGACACACAACATCTATGCAGATCATGTCATTAATGCTGCTGGTCCATGGGTCGATACGCTGCGTGAGCAGGATGGATCCAAACAAGGAAAAACACTCCAGTTGACGAAAGGGATCCATTTAGTATTTGACGGGAAAAAATTCCCGCTCAAGCAGGCGATTTACTTTGATACGCCTGACGGCAGAATGGTATTTGCCATCCCACGGGAAGGAAAAACGTATGTAGGGACGACAGATACTGTATATAAAGGCAATATCGCCCACCCAACGATGACGACCGAAGACAGGGACTACGTATTGAACGCAATTCGATTTATGTTTCCTTCAGTTGATGTAGGACCGGAAGACGTAGAGTCCAGCTGGGCAGGTCTACGACCATTGATTCATGAGGAAGGCAAAGATCCATCCGAAATCTCGAGAAAGGATGAAATTTTTGTTGCAGATTCTGGGCTGATTTCGATCGCAGGCGGAAAGTTGACAGGTTATCGTAAAATGGCCGAAAGTGTCGTCGACCTGACAGTGGAAAAGCTTAAAGCTTCGAAAGGGATTCTGTATTCTTCCTCCTCAACGAAACATTTGCCGATTTCGGGAGGAGATGTCGGTGGATCTGCTGGTTTTAAAGTGTTTGCCAAGGAAAAAATAGAAGAAGCGGTTGCCCTTGGATTATCTCCGGAAGATGCAAACAGTATCGTTCAACGTTATGGTGCAAATGTTACTGAAATTCTGGATATCTATCATAACCAAAAATCAGCTGCTGAGAAAGCGAAATTAGATCCGTTAGTTTACGCGATGCTCCGCTATGCAACTGAACAGGAAGCATGTTACAAACCTGCAGACTTCTTTATTCGAAGAACGGGTGCGTTATTTTTCCATATCGATTGGGTGAAAGCAAATAAAACGGGAGTCATCAATTATATGAAGCAGTTGTTCGGTTGGACAGAGCAGCAGCGGACCGCTTATCAGGATGAATTGGACCAATTGATTTATGAGGCAACACATCCGGTGGATGAAACAGGTGCTCGTGAGGATAGAGAAATTTCGTAGGCAAACGTTGGTGGAGTGAAGGTATTTATATAGTTGGATTGGAAGCATAGCACGAAGCTCCATCCACGGATTCAAAAAGGACGACATCTACATTTGTAGGTGGCGTCCTTCTTTTCTGGTTTGGAAAACTTTACTAGTCACGATTTCATTAACAAATAAATGAAGTAACCTCCGCCTATGAGAGACACAATCAAACCAACTGGTATTTCTGAAGGTGCCAGTATGTTGCGGCCGATGGTATCTGCTGCTAGTAAGAGAAAAGCTCCCATCAGTGCGGTTATTGGAAGAAGTCTTTCAAAGGTTGGACCGACCAGTTTTTTGGATAAATGCGGAACTACCAGTCCCAGAAAGGCAATACCACCTCCGACAGAAACACTTGCTCCCGCAAGAGCGACTGCGATGAACAACAGTGTTCTTCGCTCATGTTCTACCTTTGTCCCGAGTCCCTGGGCAACATCATCCCCAAGAAAAAGAGTGTTTAATGACGTTCCCTTGTATAAACCTAATGGTATAAAGATAAGAATCCAGGGCAGTAAAGCTAGTACATATGTCCAATCTGTTCCTGATATATTTCCGGACAGCCAAACCGTTGCCCGAGTGAAATCATCCGGATCCATCTTTAATTGAAAAACGACAATCAAAGCTGCAAAGGCGCTATTGATCCCGATTCCAACCAAAACCAAACGAATCGGTGAAACCCCGTTTTTCCAGGAAATAGCATAAATGAGCACCGCCGCAATGACGGCACCAATTAACGCAGCTAACGGCAAGAGGAAGATAGACAAAACCCCAGCATCCGCAGTATTTCCCTGAGACAAGAAGATGGTGAGAACAACGGCAAACCCCGCTCCAGCATTAATGCCGATTATCCCTGGGTCTGCCAACTCATTACGTGTAACCCCTTGAAGCAATGCGCCGGATACGGCCATGCCAGCACCGATTAACAATGCAATAACCATCCTTGGTAATCGAAACTGAAACAATACCATTGTGTTTTGTTCATTTCCGTTCCCCGTCAGTGTCCGGAAAACATCCATAGGCGATATCCGGATAACACCGAGATTCAAACTAAGTAACAGGGTCCCTAAGATAGCTAAAACCAGCAATATTCCGATTAACCAAGCTTTTTGTGTCATTTGATTTCTCATTATAAAGCCCTCCCTTCACGACGGGCCAGATAAAGAAAAAAGGGAACGCCAATCAAAGCAGTCACCGTTCCGACGGGTGTCTCGAACGGTGGATTTAACATCCTCGAAACTGTGTCTGCGACCACTAAAAGAATCGCCCCTAAAATGGCAGAACAGGGGATTATCCATCGATAATTAATACCCACAAGAAAGCGGGTAATATGTGGAATCACCAGTCCGATGAAACCGATTGTTCCAGCCACAGATACGGCTGCACCAGTGAGCATTAAGACAACGATCGTTCCAGCCAGTTTAACCAGCCAGGTTTTCTGGCCGAGTCCCTTGGCGATGTCGTCACCTAAATTCAGGATGGTGATCGAGCCTGCAAGCAAAATGGCGAGAATGATGCCGATTACGACTACTGGTGCAAGTAATTTAACATGAATCCACTGGACGCTTGAGACACCCCCCGCATACCAAAACCCCAAGTCTTTTGCGATATTAAAATGGATGACAATAACAGATGATAACGAATTAAGCATGGCGGTCAGAGCTGTTCCTGCCAGAGCGAGTTTCACTGGAGTCAGTCCGGTTTTCGAAATTGACCCGATTCCGAATACTATACCAGTACCTAAACCAGCACCGGCAAATGCCCACAGCATCATGGTAATGCTGGAAGCACCAGGTGTGATTGCAAGTGCTAGAGCCATCATGAAAGCTGCACCGGAAGTTACCCCCATAATGGAGGGAGAAGCAAGTGGATTCCGGGTCATCCCTTGCATAATGGAACCTGAAATGGCTAGAGCAGCCCCGATTAAAGCGGCTGCAAGCGCTCTGGGAATCCGTAGATTTCTGATAATCTGATGTGATGTAATAGCAGGATCGAATTGATAGATGCTCTGCCATATTGCTCCCCATTCCAAGTCGGCAGCACCATATAAAATAGACCCTCCCATAGACAAAAGGAGCAGGATCATCCCGCCAATTAATATTATAGAAGCCAGTACAGGGCGGGATTCTTTATTAGTTGCTTTTTTGATTGTCATATGTAGAACTCCTAAAAAAGGTGAGATTAATAATAACTATCATTGTAATATACCGGCCAAATAAAATAAAGCTTGTAAATGATAATGAGAATTGTTATCATTTATTCAGACAGCAATTTCGGGAGGACAGAAAACATGAAAAAGAAAAACTATCTATACATATTTGCTAGTTTACTATTATGTTTCTTTGTTTTATCAGCTTGTGGGAATAGTGAAGAAGATAATGCTGACGATGAATCGTCAAACCATGAAGAAACATCAAATACCGAAGAAACATCAGAAGAACGAATATTGACAGATGCCATGGGAAATGAAGTGACAATTCCGGCAAATCCTGAAAGAGTGCTTGCTTCCTACCTGGAGGATTACCTAGTAGCTTTAGGTATTACCCCTGTTGCTCAATGGTCTGTTCAAGATGGAGAGAGCATTCAAGATTATTTACAGGATTCTCTGGAAGATGTGCCAACTATTCCTCATGATCTTCCTTATGAAACCGTAGCGAGTTTCGATCCTGATTTAATTATAATGGATTCGGCAGAAATGGTTGAAGGAAATAAATATGATCAATACAGCAGTATCGCTCCGACATACGTGATTGGAACAGAACAAAACAACGATTGGCGTTCAGAATTCAAGCAGGTGGGAGAAATCTTCGGCAAAGAAGAGGAAACCCAGCAGGTCCTGGATGATTACGAACAAAAAGCGGAGGAAGCCAAAGAACAGGTTCACCAAGCAATTGGTGACGAATCAGTAGCAGCCATCTGGCTGGTTGGCAACACTTTTTATATAGTTAGTGACAGCTTATCGAGCGGGGATGTGCTATATAATGATCTGGGGTTGACGCTGCCGAATGTTGTGGAAGAAATATCTGCAAATTCAACTGCGAACTGGTCTGAAATCTCTTTGGAAAAATTAGCGCAATTGGATGCTGATCACATTTTCCTTATTAATAGCGACGGCGATGGAGCCGAAATGCTTGAGGATGAAATCTGGCAGAACATTCCTGCCGTCAAGAATGGCAATATTTATGAATATGGTCCAGAGTCCAGCTGGCTCTACACAGGCCCTGTTGCCAATCAACAAATGATCGATGATGTATTGGAAAGTTTAGCAGAATAATAAATGGAAACAGGGAAGCTTACATGCAGTAAGTATTCCCTGTTTTTTTATTCAAAAATTCTGCTGGTTCTAAATAGACGGGCTTTAAGTTCTTTAATGAAGCGTATGAGTAACATAAACAATTTCTGTATATGATAAAAGGGAAAAAACATATGGAGGAAAACGTTTATGCCTATTCAAAACGGACATGAAATTAAAGCATTGTTTGAAGCATCTCAAAAATTGGAGCAGGCTGCACGCGAGGCCAAAAACAACGCAGATGCAGAGGAGATACAACAACTCCAGGAGGAGCTGCGTGAACTCCAGGCTAAAATTCAGGATGCCCGCGGCAAGGCAATCAATGGCAGTGGAACATCAACCGAGCCATTAATCGAGGCTCAATTAAGTATAGAAGAGAGTCAGCATCAGATGGACAGAGCCCTTTCTAATTTGAACGCCCAGCAAGATAACGTACAGCCTTGACTGTACACAACAACAAAAATCACCCTCGAGGCTTCTACATTCTAAGTGTAGAAGCTTTTTTTACTGTTGCTGGAGAAAATTGTCTCATTTTCTGATAAAGTAAAATATGACAAAGAAATCCAATTGAGTTCAGAATAAAATGACCTTGTAGCTTATTCGTCATACCCATAAACTGCGCCATAACTTTAAAGTGACTTCCTCCCATTCTTTTCGGATTGAGTGGTAGTCCAGCGCTGCGGAAAGCGAAGTGTTCTGCCGCAGCGAGTACATAAGCTTAACTAAAATCAGAACAAGAATAAGCTTCAATAAATAGAATTGTCACTATGTCGCAGTTTCTCTTATCTATGAAGTTCAAAAAGCGTTATCATCTTGGCGAGTGGTCATGGGAAAGTATGTTATTTAGCTTTACTTATAAAAGGAGCATGAATATATGGATACTGGACAAACAAAGCGCGGGTCGTTTTTTTCTCTGCTGCTTTCCTTAAACATTCCAAAATTTGTTTTGACAATCGGGATAGCCGGGAGCCTTTTGACGACGATGGCGGGACTTGCCATCCCGTTATTAACAAGAGAAATGGTCGACGGATTTTCGGTGGAATCACTGAATACTATGTTAATTACAGCCATCGTCCTGGTGTTTATTTTGCAGGCGGTTATTGACGGCCTGTCTTTATATGCATTGACCTATGTCGGCCAAAAGATAGTTGCCCAATTAAGAGAAAAACTATGGTTCAAACTATTACGACTACCGGTTCATTACTTTGATAAACATACCAGCGGAGAAACAGTCAGCCGTGTCGTAAATGATACAGGTATTTTGAAAGACTTGATTTCCCAGCACTTCCCGCAATTCATCGGTGGTATTATCACCATTATCGGTTCGATTATCATCTTGTTCATCATGGACTGGAAAATGACACTGCTTATGTTGATAGCTGTTCCGGTTACGGTTCTGCTCATAGCGCCGCTTGGTAGCAGGATGGCCAAAATATCGCGAAAGCTTCAGGATGACACTGCAAACTTTACAGCCAGTGTCCAGCAGACGCTTAGCGAAATAAGATTAATGAAGGCTTCCAATGCCGAGAACACAGAGGAAAACAAAGGCTTGGTTGGAATCGGAAAGCTTTTCTCCACAGGATTGAGGGAAGGGAAGATTTTTGCTCTCATCGGTCCACTTATGTATCTTGTTGTGATGGTAGTGATCGTCATTATCATTGGATATGGAGGGATAAGAGTAAAAGAAGGTACCATGACAACAGGTTCGCTGGTTGCTTTCTTGCTTTACCTTTTTCAAATTATTTATCCAATTACTTCTTTTACCATGTTTTTCACACAGCTGCAAAAGGCGAAAGGAGCAACAGAACGAATTGTGGATATACTTGGGGTGGAGGTAGAGCCCGGACAAGAGGGGAAAGACATCGATATTTCCAATCAAGAGATTCATATCGTCGATGTATCTTTCTCTTATAGTGAAGATGAACGTGTATTGGAGAATATATCTTTTGATGTTCCAGCTGGTTCAGTTGTGGCTTTTGCTGGGCCAAGCGGCGGTGGGAAAACGACCTTGTTTGGTTTGATTGAGCGTTTTTATGAACCTGTTTCTGGTGAAATTACTATCGGAGACACTCCGGTAAGGGAACTTTCTATGTATTCTTGGAGAAGGCAAATTGGTTATGTTTCACAGGAAAGTCCTATGATGGTGGGCACAATCCGTGAAAATCTTTGTTATGGCCTGGAAGATTCTGTGGAAATTACGGACGAACGATTATGGGAGGTCGCCAAAATGGCCTATGCTGATCAGTTCATCAATGAGTTTCCGAATGGGTTAGACACAGAGGTTGGGGAGAGAGGAATCAAATTGTCCGGGGGACAAAGACAGCGCATTGCCATTGCCAGAGCCTTTCTGAGAGACCCGAAAATTTTGATGATGGATGAAGCAACAGCAAGCCTCGACAGTCAATCTGAGGGGATAGTCCAGCAAGCTTTAACAAGGCTGATGGAGGGCAGAACCACCTTTATCATTGCGCACCGGTTGTCAACGATCGTCAATGCGGACAAAATCATTTTTATAGAAAATGGGAAGATAACTGGTACGGGTACACATCGGGAGCTGGTGGACTCCCACAATCTATACAGGGAATTTGCGGAGCAACAGTTAAGATAGTACTGTATAAAAATAGCCGGCACTAATATGTGCCGGTTTTATAAATAATAAGGATCCTTTTTCATTAATCATTGTCTGTTTCAATTTCTAATACAAGGACTTCACCAGTAATGGCATCAATTTCGATATCAGCATCCCGATTCCCATCGACCATTTCAATTTCATAAACTAGGCGATTGTCGTCCTCGTCTAATTCCAATTCTTCAATCTTCCCGGAGAAATTATCCTTTGCGATTTTTTCCGCTTCCGCTTCACTAATTACTGTTTTTTCTGCTGCATCGCTGCTGGTGTGATTGTCTTCTTCTTTACCATTGCTGTTAGTAGTCCTATCATCACCTGATTCATCGTCATCAGGTATAGGCTGCTTAGAGGAATCATCTGAACGACTTTGAGCTGAAACGGATTTTTCCTCAAGTTTTATAACTTCAGCAGTGTTTCCGTCTATCTGCAATTCGTATTCTTTGTTATCAACGATAACTTCGACTTCATAGATTGCTTTATTGCCTTGTTTTTCAAATTCCAACTCGGTAATTTCACCTGGATAAAGCTCCGTTACCTGCTTCCGGATATCATCCTTGGAATAATCCGGATCAGCGTTTACGATTCCTGACTGGGAAAACGCAAGGCCCATGATACCTGCTACAACCATTACTGCGATGACAATAACTGTTTTTTTCTTCACTATGAATACCTCCTGTTCTTTAGTATCCTCATTGTATACTTACATCATGAAAGGAGGATGTGAGGAAGATTAAAATTTGATGAGAAATTGACTAGTGGTTTATTATCTTTTTAGTTTCAGTGTGAAAATGGAGCCTTTTTCCGGTTCACTCTCGACTGTCAATTCAGCTCCATGTGCTTTCGCTATTGATTTGGCAATGGAAAGCCCTAGACCTGTTCCTCCTGTATCCCGGCTTCTGGCTTTATCGACACGGTAAAAACGATCAAAAATGCGATTTGCATCCTTGGCTGCCATCCCTTGCCCACGATCTTCCACTTTTAAAATCACTTGACCGTCTTGAGGAAATACACTTACATAAATGGATTCATCACTATACTTGATGGCATTATCGATTAATATGTAAATAATCTGCTTGAGTTGGTCCCTGTTGCCATGAACATGGAGATTCTTATCCTCTATCGCAACATGTATATCACGATGATAAGCACTTTGGAAGGTGGAGGCGGTTTCTTTTGCAGCTTCCCCGATGTTGACAATTTCTCTCAAATCAGGCTGTTTATTTTTGGCTAAAGCAAGCATTTGTTCTACCAGTTTTTGAATCCGGTCAGCTTCCGAATCGATTGCTTTTATTGACTCATTAAATATGTGCGGGTCTATGTTTTTTCTTCTTTCCAACAATTGAGCATAACTCTTTATGATTTGGATCGGTGTTTTCAATTCATGCGAGGCATCTGAAACAAACATCTCCTGCTTTTCATAGCTGGCTTTTAACTGCTCGATCATTTCGTTAAAAGTCATCTCCATTTCGTGAATTTCATCATTGGAATGATGTCTTATATCTAATGTCTGCCACTTTTCAAGTTTTGTATTCTCCTTCATAGCCTGAATAAGTTTCTGGATTGGCCGCAATAGAAAACTGCTTAATAATGAACCTGCTATAAATGCCGGAACTAATACAATAAGCGATAGGACTCCCAACACAAATAAGAGCGTACGCATGGTCTGATGAAAAGATACTAGATGATTCGATACTTGGAGGGTTACTACTTTTCCTCTATTTTCACCTGCCGGCCAAATGAGCGGCTTCTCGATGACAACAATGTCCGGTGCATCTTCCTTCGTAATCAGTTCCCGATTTTCATTATTGGAGAAATGCCAAGGCAAGCTTAGATAATCTTTTGACCTTGTTTGCTCGATAATCGGAACATTATTTTCTGAAATTATCCGAATCATACCATTTGCAGGCAGGTAAGCTTCCATTAATCCTCTTGGGTCTACATCTGGATTTTCATTTATAGCCGAAATGACATCTGTCGTTATGAGTTCGAGTTCTTCCAATTCGGCATTTGTGCTAATCTTGTAGAAGAACACATATACAGCCATATTAACTAATAATACTAAAAACAATATGAACAAACTGGAAAACAACTGGATTTTCGTTCTAAGTTTCATGATTGGTATCCTTTATCGTGTAGCCCACGCCCCTTACCGTTTGAATATATTTTGTACCATAATCTTTTTCCAATTTTTGTCTTAAGTAACGAATATAGACATCGACTATATTGGTTTCGCCATGATAGTCATAACCCCAGACTTGTGCGATCAACTGATCCCTTGTCATCACGATATTCTTATTACGAAGCAAACATAGAAGCAAGTCGAATTCTCTCGCTGTCAGTTCAATTAGGAAATCCCCCTGCCTGACTTCGCGGGAGTCAGGATCAACGGTTAGGTTACCTAGGGAAAAAGTATTCATCTGCTGCGGCTTTGTTTTGGGCCTTCTTAGATGGACACGTATTCTTGCCAGCAATTCTTCTATTTGGAAAGGTTTGGTGATGTAATCATTCGCACCTAGATCGAGTCCACTCACCTTGTCGTGCACTTCATCTCTTGCGGTTAGCAGGATGATTGGTGTGTGTTCATCCCTTTTTCGTAGTCTTCGTAAAACTTCAAAGCCGCTTAATTCAGGAATCATGATATCCAGCAAAACTAAATCCCATTCTTTTTCTTCCATTAACTGTAGTGCTGTTTTGCCGTCACCAGCAATCTCTGTATGATAGTTCTCGTAACCGAGCTCCAACTGTAAAACGCGACTAATCTTCTGTTCATCTTCTACAATCAGTATTTTAGGCGTCATTCGTCCATTCACCTGCTTTAAGAAATATCTTTCTAAAGGTTTCTATATTTCTGCCTTGAGCTGTTTGTTTATATAATAGCAAAAATGGAACAGAATAAGGAATCCATTTTAAATTCTAATATCCTCTGGATAAATCGAAATGTATCAGTGCGGAACATAAGACAATACGAGAGTTGTAAGCTACAATACTAACAAAATGTAGTGGGAGGCAGTAGGTGTGAAAACGCTATTAATTATATCCCATCCGGATATTATCGAGTCCAGGAGCCAGCAATATTTTTTAAACTCCATCAAAAACTTTGAGGGAATAACCGTTCACCACCTGGAATCCGCTTATCCGGACGGTAATATCGATGTTTCGGAAGAACAGAAATTACTTAGACAACATGATCGGATTCTTTTTCAATTTCCTTTTTACTGGTACAGTTCTCCTCCTTTGTTAAAGCATTGGCAGGATGTTGTGCTGGAAGATGGGTTTGCCTATGGGACTAGGGGAAATGCATTAGCTGGAAAAGAGTTCGGGTTAATCATGATGATTGGAGTGCATGAGAAGGAGTATCAAGCCGGGGGAGAAGAGTTGTACACAATAAGTGAACTTACCCGGCCCTTCCAGGCAATGGCTTATAAAACGGGTATGAAATATCTTCGTCCCTTTTCCATTTTCCAATTCGCTTATTTGGAAGAGGAGCAAAAGATGAAAATGCTCGTTCAATACTGGCAGAAACTGACGATGGAAAATGATGACAGCTTGGCTTCCCGGGAACGGTGGCTCATTAAGCAGTTGGAGAATATATCCACATCAGAGAAAAATCCTAAAGGGGTAAATGTGGTGGATTTTGCCATTGGGATTATGGAAGAAAATCGAGATACAATGGATGATTTGAAAATTGTTTTGGATCAGATGTATGGATGACGACAAAATGGGGGGGGATAAAAGGTGGAAAAGGAAACATGGATCCTGGAAGAGTTGGAAAAACTTTTCGTCAATAGTCAGGATTATAATGAACGGATTTTAATCAAAACGACCCAAGATATCATCAAAGAACAAAAGAAACGGATCCATCAGATGGAAGATGAGATAGAAGGAACTATTTGGAGTCCGCGAAGATGGGGAGAGTGAACTCTTTTCATTGAAAAAAGCGTATAGGGATATTTGCCCTATACGCTTTGTTGTTGATTTTAAGCCTCAGATGGAGAGGACTGGTTCTGTTGTCTTTCCATCTTCCTTCTTCTTCTTTTACTCATCGCTTTTAATAGGAAGCCGCCATGGAACTTCGTTGGCTCATAAGCCACAAGGAATGCATTCGGCTCGTACTTTAATACGAGGGTTTCCAATTCTTCCTCACGTCTTCGTTTAGTCAGTATCTCTAATTTATGTCTGGAGCTGTCCCGCCCCTCTCCGCGGAAAGTTGTCACTCCAAATCCTTCGACACGCAGTCTTTCTATTAATTCATCATTCAGGTTTTGTGTATTGACAATGAAAGTGGTATAACCGACAGCCAGTTTGTTCTCCACTACACCGCCTATATACAGTCCTACTCCAAAACCTAACGCATAAACAAGCATTGCTACTATGTTTTGATCTCCTGTTAAAACGAGAGAGAATGCAAAAATGTTAATAAAGGCTTCCACAACGCCTATCACTGTTGCCTGGGCCTTCAAGTTTTTTACTAAGAAAATAATCCGGATCGACATGATCGGAACATAAATAAGCTGAATGAGAAAGATTAGTAGTATTTCCATTAGTCTCACCTTTCTTTAAGTATTTTCTTGCTATGATTTTTACAGGGATTTATATAAACACCAATATTGATGTTGGTTTTCCTGCTGTAAAACGGATGTTTTTAAGAGAATGATCAATGACTCAGCTTAAAGGTTTTATTTATCCGATAATGAAATAGATTAAACATCGGGCTCCATGAAAGCGATATAGCAGAGAAATGGTGAATCGGGTAGGAAATAGATAAACAGACAGAGAATTGTTAGAACAAAGGAGTGAGGAAAATGGCTTATGAACAAAAAACAAAACAGACAGATCAAAGTGTGATCGAATTTATTGAGAAAGTGGAAAGCCCAAAGAAACGGGAGGATGCTTTTAGGTTACTGGATATATTCACTTCAACGACCGGATATGAAGCGAAAATGTGGGGAGCAAGCATTATCGGGTTTGGGCGGTATCATTATAGATATCAAACCGGCCATGAAGGGGACGCGCCGTTAGTCGGTTTTTCACCCCGGAAAGCAAAAATCAGTTTATACCTTGCTCAGGCAGAGCCGAATCGCGAGACATTATTAGCGGAACTTGGAAAACATAAAACCGGCAAGTCGTGTGTTTATATCAACAAGGTGGATGATATCGATATAGACATATTGAAAAAAATGATTTCTGAATCGATCTCTTTCCTGCAAGAGACTTACCCTGAATAAAACAAGAAGGTCGCACTTTTCTGTCTAATGATTTATTCCCCTGAGTAAGAAGAGTAGAGATGGAAAGGATATTAGTAATATATAAGGAAAGTGCGGGGTTATGGAAATGGAAGATAAACAATTTGACGCTGTTGTTGTGGGAGCAGGATTGGCAGGGTTGACCTGTGCGCTGGAATTAACAGAGAAGGGGTATAAGACACTTGTCCTGGAGGCCAATCATGTCGTCGGTGGGAGGACGTCATCCTGGGTGGAAAACGGGATGCATGTGGAATCAGGTTTCCACCGGGTGATCGGGTATTATAAGCAATACCCGGCGGTGCTGGCCAAGGCAGGCGTTGATGTCAATAAAATTGTGAATTGGGAGGAACGAATGGACGTACGTTCCCCCATTAAGGAAAGAATCGCAACGTTCGGTATTGCTCCGTTGCACGGACCCGTCAAAATGCTGCAAGGAATTCTTGGCAACAATGATATTCTTTCGTTTTCTGATAAGTTGTCGCTGCTCCCTTTTTTTGTGAAAGGATTCTGGGATTATCTCAATCATCCGGAAGAACTTGATAAGGTGAGTATCCATGAGTATGCAAAGAAGCATGGTGTGCATGATGATGCTTATCATATCCTGCTTTTTCCTTTGACGGCTGGACTGTTTTTCCTACCACCTGAAAGGTACTCTGCCTATGTATTTTTTGGATTGTGTTTTCCGGCGGTAACGCGATTTTATAAGATGCGTATTGGTGCATATTTAGGCGGAATGACAGAAATGACCACAAAGCCGATTGCCGACGCAATTGAAACAAAGGGGGGAACTGTCCGGACCGGTGTGAAAGTGGATAGACTGCTTTATCAAGACGGAATAGTAACAGGAGTTGCATTCAAACAGGAAGAAATCAAGGCAAAGCAGACGGTCGTCGCGACTGAATTGGGTGCTGCCAAACGAATTTTGAAACAGTCCGGAATAAATCATGAAGGTCTTGCTAAAATGATGAAACTTCCAACAATGCCTGCTGTCACGATTCAAATGGAATTGGACAAGCCGCTTATTCCTTATGACCGGACTACTTTTGGAGCAGGAACTGCTTTAGTCAGTTTTGCAGAACAATCACGGACTACTTTCAAACATGTTCCTGGGCGGCTTTCGGTTATTTTGGGACCGTCTGACCGATTTTTGGACATGAAGCCGGAACAAGTACTTGAAATAACAATAGAAGAAGCACGGAAAATCGGCCTTGATATTAAGCCTCACTTAAAGGATTACCGTATTGTATCCCATCCGGAAGACTTCCATTCCTTAGAACCAGGCCATGATTGGATGCGCCCCGACCAATCGACACCAATCAGAGGGTTGACCTTGGCAGGTGACTATACCAGACAACCCTATTTTGCCACTATGGAAGGAGCAGTTATTTCCGGACAGCGTGCTGCACAAATCGTGCTGCAGTATTTACATTAGACTATCAGCAAGCTACGTTTTCGAACTAAGCAAAGTTGGTGTTCTGCCGGGTGATTGATTTCCAAATAGTTCATTTTCTAACTGGCAACCAATGACACAATAAAAAGCGCAGCAGCTTATCCGGCTTGTTGCGCTTTTTATTCCAGGAAAAAATGAACAGATGAGGAGTTTTAAGAGTGGAAACTGGCAGAAGGGGAAAATATCCTCGGGTTCCATCCCTTTCAATTCTTAAATTATTCGAAGTAAGTATATATGTTGGCGTTTTAATGAGAAGCTAAGTGCCGCAGAAATTCATGTGCGACAATACTTGGCTGGTCTATCATGGAATAGTGGCTGGCATTCGGTATGATTTTAAAGCTTGAATGAGGAATTGTCTGCTGTAGAAGCAATCCCCAAAAGGGCACAAGGTACCTGTCGTGCTGTCCCCATAATAGCGTAACAGGGCATTTGATTCCAGGTAAATAAGGAACGAGATCTTCTGTCTGGTGATGATTCAATGCAAAGGATGCCTGACGAAGCTCTTCCGGTCCGCTCGGTGTATTGAAAGGTGACGTGAACTTTTCGATTAAATGCGGAGTCAGCATCGTCGGATAGTAAACCCCTTCTCTCAACATTCGTTCGATAAATAGCGGGGAAGGTACAAATTCTTCTGCAGTTGGGTAGCGGATGGAGACCACTTTCGGCAGCGGCCAATTTGCAAAACAAACTCCGTCTATCACTACAATACTGGAAACCCGCTCTGGGGAGGCTACTGCCAGAATTTGTACAACACCGCCACCCAAATCGTGTCCGATGAAGTGAGCTGTTGGGATATTCAGCTGGTCTAGCGCCTGAACGATGTAATTAGCCTGGTCTGGTAATGTCAAATCCGTAAAAGGGGCACGATCAGACTTTCCGTAACCAATCATATCTATCGCAATCACAGCATAATTTTCAGCTAAATAAGGGGCAACCTGGTCCCATAAATGGGAATTGGTCGGAATCCCGTGAATAAGTACGACCACTTCCTGGCTATTTGATTCATGAAAGAATCTTATGTTCATTTTATATTCACCGACACATACCCTTTGTTCCTTAAGCAAAATAAATCCTCTCCCTTTTTTCAAACTGCATGTAAAATTACTTTATGCGCGCTATTTGTTAAATTGCCTGTCTTTTAGAATTATCCCGGCAGTTGACGTTATACCTGTCAGGGTATATAGTTGTGCTAGATATATTTAAAGAACAATAATGGAGGGGAATTATCTTGGAATACGATGTTCAAACGAAGAACCGTGTGAAACGAATCGAAGGACAATTGCGTGGTATCTTGAGGATGATGGAGGAGGAAAAAGACTGTAAAGACATCATTGCCCAGTTGTCCGCAAGCAGAACTGCACTCGATCGAACTATCGGTGTGTTGGTAAGTGCCAATTTAATCGAATGTGTCAGAAAAGCGGAAGAAAGTGGAGAAGACAGTGATGAGTTAGTGAAAGAGGCCGTCAACTTACTGGTAAAAAGCAGATAGTTAGTGGACAAGGTGTGAAAAAAGCAAAAAAAAAGAACATTGATTTGTTCATTTTTACTCTCTTTGGAATAGCCTTTTCCAAAATCCTTTTTGCTGGCCCTTGGCGGCTGCAGCTTCTTCGTAAGATTTCTTGGTCTCTTCCATGCTTTTATTCATATGATCAATCATCCGTACATCCCGTTCATTGATGATCCGTTTTAATTCAAGATTGTCTTGTTCCAACTGGGAAAACTTTTCTTGGATTAATCGCATTTCTTCTTGCCTTTTTTGCTCTTGAAGCTGCATGTAACTTTTAAAATTATTCTTCAGTTCGTGAAGTTCCTGGTTTACGGAGATTAATCCGTTCCGGCCTTCATTTCCTGAAGGAAGCGTGATTGTTACAGGCAGGCCCTCTGATTCAAGCCTCTCGTTTACTGCTTCCTTTTTCAGTCCTTCACTATATAGCTTCCGAATCAATTTCAATTTTTCCAAGTCAGAAACTCTGACCCTGTATTCTCTGCCGTGCTTTTTAAAATTGATGATGTGTTCATGGTTAAGTATATATCTTTTTAAAGTGGCGTTAGGAATTTTTGTCCATTCTGAAGCTTCGGAAATGCTCACATAGTTTGTATTGTTTCTGTCCTTCTCTTCAGCTTGTCCATCCATTTGTTTACTCATCGATCATTCATCATCTCCTGTTCATCCGGATATGTCTTTCTCTTGTTACTAATATTCGCTCTGAACAAGGAATTGCCCTGCATAAATGATTGATTTCCGGTCATGTTTTAACTACAAGATGTCCATCCAAATGACATTATTCATTCACCCCCTTGTCGAAGCTGTAGGTTAAATGATGAACTTTTGACTTGGCATATATTACTTGTTTAGGTTTGCCCTAATCGGGTTATAGAGTAATAACAACGGAGTCAAATTTACGGAGGGGTGTTTTCTATGAAAAAATCTACTATTGGTATGATAGCCGGATCTACTGCTTTAGTATCTGCCGGGACTATGGTGGCTGTGAAGACTTTCCAGAAGAAAGCGAAAAATGAAGAGCAAGGAAGTTACGACTTTAAGCAATCACTGAAAAATAATACCGGCAAAACTATTCAAAAGACCAAATCGTTAATCGACGGCCAAATGGGTATGATGAAAAAAGAAAAAGAAGCACTGGACGATATGGAAACAAAACTTGACGACAATGAAGGGAAGGCTCAGGCAGATAACACCATTGCCAAGAAGGATGATATTGAGAGTCCCGATGCAGATAAAGATGAAGCTGAAAAAGGATTAACAGGACTGGATCATGAATATAGAGCTGAATGGGTGGCTAATGGCTTCCCGCAAACCCACCGGGATATGGAAAGATTGGAAGAAGAAGAAAAGAATAATCAATAAGTGATCCCATGGGTCGGACCGGCGGTTCGACTCATTTATTTTCGGGGCCAGAGGATGATGTTCCCATGACCCCGGTTTAAAAAGGAAGTTCGCCTGTTTTAAGGGGTAATTTTTGAAGGCGATTCAGCTTCAATCGTGCTGGTTCTTTCAAGTTGAGTAAGGAAATCTTTTGTATGTCTGGGTTTCTTTAGGTGGTAAATAGTGATATTGCCTGCGTTTCTAAGTTTTTGTTTTACGATGGGAGCCTTTTGTTGTTTATATCTGGCGACCCATAACACAAATTGGGGATCCAGTCTTTCCGGGCAGCCCTTTCCCATATCGGGCCTTGTTTTTCCCCTGTATTGAAATCTTCTTTTTATGATCCCGTAGAGGCACCGGATGGTGGAATAATCCAGAAAAATCACTGTGTCAGCTGCTTGTAGACGCATTTCCATGGTTGAGCTGTAATTTCCATCAATAATCCAACCATCTTGTTGAAAAATTTCCTGATGATAGCTGATCAATTCTTTCTTGGGGATAGGCTCCCATCCAGGTTTCCAGAAATAAGCGTCTAAATGATAAACTGGAAGATTCAGTATAGTACCGATTTGTTTAGCGAGCGTCGATTTGCCCGCTCCTCCACTGCCGATTATGGCGATTTTCTGCATTTCATTTCCCCCTTCCAATACCGCAGATTTTTGTGAGAGGTTTACTATCTTACCATTATTTTTTGAAAAATCAATACAATTCAAAAGGAAATTTTTCCAATAGCGAAGTAAAAAGACCATTTCAGATAATCAAGTCAAAACCACGGAATTTCATCCATCGAAAACACTTATTTAAAAGTTTTACAAATGAGGCAAAATGCAACATAGTAAAAGTTCATTCTCGGGAGACTTTCTCTCTTTCTGATTAAAATGAGTGGTATGCCTTCGCTGTTAGGAGTTTTCTGAATTTCGATGTTAAGATACCTATGTTAGACATATTCTGGGATTTAACCCCAATTAACTAAAAGTCAATCGTAAGCAGCGGAAATTGCTTGCTTTCCTTGAATATATTGTTCATTTTCTGTTTTGGATGTAAATTAATGGTTGTCTTTTAAAATTTTTGCCAAAGGGCAGTTCCGAAAAATCTGCAGTGTGTGTGCTGTGAATTGACCTAGTAATAGTTAGCTTTATTTGTTGCGAGTACACATGTTAGACAACTTTCAGGACCACTTCTCACTTGATCAGATATCTATCTTAAGCTGCGGAAAAATGCGAGACTCCAGTGGGAAAGGAACAGTCTGAAGACCCCGCAGGGCGCTTTTCCCGAGGAGGCTGAAGCGTTCCCCACGGAAAGCGAGTATTTTTCCGCAGCGCTGGACTACCACTCAATCAGAAAAGGATGGAAGGAAGTCCCGTTAA
>NZ_LT732535.1:3490851-3577266 GCF_900156915.1 Sediminibacillus massiliensis
AGCTGCGGAAAAATGCGAGACTCCAGTGGGAAAGGAACAGTCTGAAGACCCCGCAGGGCGCTTTTCCCGAGGAGGCTGAAGCGTTCCCCACGGAAAGCGAGTATTTTTCCGCAGCGCTGGACTACCACTCAATCAGAAAAGGATGGAAGGAAGTCCCGTTAAGTGAAGTTAGTTATGTCGCATTTTATATATATTGTGTAAAAGTAAGTCTTTTTGCTGGGGAGATTAATGCCGGGGCAGCTGATCTTTCTAATTTATCAAAACCCGTCCTGATTGGGACGGGTTTTTGATATTAGTGGGAGGTGCTTTGTACATTTGGTGTGTCGATTAAGTGTGCATCTCTTTGGTATGCCTTTTGTAGTTCTCTTGTTACTTTTCCAGGAGTTTTACCGTTCACAGGCTTGCCATCTATTTCTATAATCGGCATTACTTCAGCTGTACTGCTGGTGAGAAATACCTCATCCGCATTCTGTAATTGTTCAAGTGTGAACGCTTCTTCATAAAAAGGAATATTGGCTTCAGCTGCCAGTATTTTTATCCTGGAACGAACACAACCATGCAGAATCTGGTTGGTTTCCGGATGTGTATAAACATTATTGTCTTTAACCAGGTACACATTGGAAGCACTGCACTCTGTAATAGTTTGGTCACGGTGCAGAATAGCTTCAAAGGCCCCGTTTTCTTTTGCTTCTTGTTTTGCCAGAACATTCGGCAGCAGATTAAGGCTTTTGATGTAACAATTCTGCCAGCGCGTGTCAGGCAGGGTAATTGCAGACACTCCCGTAGAGAGCAATGCTTCAGGACGAGGCATATCTTGGACATATGCATAAAAGTTCGCTTCTACGTCGGGAAAAACGTGGTCGCGAAGGGCCGAACCCCTTGTCGCCTGCAGATAAACTTTAACGTCTGTTTTTATATTATTTACATCCAGCAAGTAATCAAGTTTTTCATATAGTTCTTTCTTTTGAAAGGGGAGTCTCAGCTTAATCGCCTGTGCTGATCGATACATTCTGTCAATGTGTTCTTCCAGAAGATAGTATTTCCCGCTATACACTCTGATTACTTCATATATTCCATCCCCGAATTGGAGTCCCCGTTCTTGGAAATGATAAGTCAACTTCTCTTGATCAACCATTCCTGACTCACATAAAACATTTGGATATACTTTCAAGATGGCGCCTCCTTTAATACTTTAAGACTGTTATGGAAAGATTATATCAATATTAGATACATTATCCTATGTAATTTTCAGAAATATGGGCCGATCCCTGAAAACCTTCATACTGTATTACCCGGTCTTTCTAAAGATTATTCGACTTTTTTACAGAAATTCGACAAAAAATGATAATTGCCTATTGCGTCCTATTTACTAGATTGTTATAATGAAAAACATCAACAAAACATAACTAAAGAAATCTCACAAACAGTACAAAGAAATCGAACAATATCAATTTAATATCACTCATAATATGCGGGTGTAGTTTAGTGGTAAAACCTCAGCCTTCCAAGCTGATGTCGAGGGTTCAATTCCCTTCACCCGCTCCATTTTACTTATGACCTAACGCAGTGTTTCGTTTTAAAAGCAACGAGGCATTGCGTTTTTTATTGTGGGGTCCATCCAGGAAATTCATTTACCATCTCCTTTAAGCTTTGCTTGCTTGATACAAAAATGGACAGAATGTATCCTAGAAATAGCTTTAGCTTAAAAGAGGGTGATGTGAAATGAAAAACTTGCAAAAGAAACTCCAGCAAATTGACGGAAAAAGTTATAAGGGGTATAAGTCTATTCAAGGCAGATACTCATTTCATAGATATGAATTATTGATTGACTATGTACAAGGGGACCCTTTTGCAGCTCCTTCGAAAATACGAATTGTAGTTCCTGACGCCTACCGGAAAATTAAGAGTGAATGGAAACAGAACTATAATAGAAGAGTTTATACAGAGGATGCCATCGCAAGAAAGGTAGCAAGTGCGATCGCAGGCAATACTATTTTCAGTAAAGGTTCCGGGAAGAGTGGGCTGATTGCGGTCGATGCCCCTGGTCAGGAAATTTTAGAGCGCACAGCGGTAGGAATCGAATCGGGACAAGTGACGATTTGCTTATCGGTGGGACTCCCGGCAAACGGGAGGAGAATTAACGGCAAAGAAGCGGAAAAATTGTTTTTTGATGCCATTCCTTCCATTCTCGAGAAGTCCATTTTCAAGATTAAGGATGAGGAGATAGAGAAAAGTGTCAAACTAGCTGATCAACATCTGGCTATCCGTAATGCCATGAGAGAAAATGGCTGGATTTCTTTCGTCGCCGATGGAGCCATCTTGCCGCGGGAAAGCGGGATCAGCAACCGTCCGATGAAAAAAGCCATCCCCTTCGAAAGCCCGGAGGAAAACAGGGTATCGATTGATATCCCTCATCAAGAAGAGCCGATCACAGGAATGGCATTGAAAAAAGGAATCATCCTGATTGTCGGAGGCGGTTATCATGGGAAAAGTACCTTGCTTACAGCAATCGAGAGAGGTGTCTATCATCATGTTCGAGGAGATGGACGGGAGTTTGTGTTGACAGACCCTGATGCTGTCAAAGTCCGTGCGGAGGATGGCAGACAGGTTACAACAGTAAACATCTCGCCGTTTATCAACGATTTGCCGCATAAGCAGGATACAAAGCAGTTTACAACAGAGAATGCGAGTGGAAGTACGTCACAGGCTGCAAACGTGGTCGAATCCCTTGAAGCAGGGGCATCAACTATTTTAATTGATGAAGATACTAGTGCCACCAATTTTATGATACGCGATGAGCGGATGCAGGAGTTAGTGGTGAAGGAAAAAGAACCAATCACACCGTTTATTGATAAAGTGAAACAAATGAGAGAACAGCTGGATGTATCCACCATTCTTGTAATGGGTGGTTCCGGTGACTACTTCGAGCCGGCTGATCAAGTGATTATGATGGATCAGTACCGGCCATATAACGTTACGGAAAAAGCGAAACGCATTGCGGAAAAGTATCCTTATGCCCGCCAGCAAGAGAACGACGTGTCATTCGGATCACTTCCTAGGCGGTATTTTCAGCCAAACAGTCTGCAAATAAAACAAGGCAGAAAGTCGAAAATCCAGGCAAAAGGCATGTCTACCATTATCATGGGCAGGCATGATATTTCGCTTCACTACGTAGAGCAGTTGGTAGACAATTCGCAAACGCGGATGATTGCAGAAATTCTTCGTTATCTGGATCAACATAAACAACTCGGGAAGGAAAGATCTTTATACGAGTTGTTGGATGAAATTGAAGGACAAATAGCTGACAAGGGCCTTGCATCCTTTGCGCCTTTTCCTGACCAACATCCGGGCGATCTGGCGAGACCGCGCCGATTTGAAATTGCCGCAACATTGAACAGGATCAGAACAGCAAACGTTAAAGATTTAACATGAAATCTCCTATATAAATAACAACCAAGAAGGGAGGGGATGGAAAATGTCTTATGAAAAACTGAAGCAAGAGATTGTCGAATACAGCAAAAGCATTGGCATCGACAAAATCGGATTTGCTTCTGTTGATGTTTTTTCAGAATTGAAATCACGGTTGAAAACACAACAAGAGCTGGGATACCAGTCGGGTTTTGAAAAAGGCAGTGTCGAGGAACGCACAGAACCGGTCAGGTTAATGCCTGATGCCCAATCCATTATTTCCATTGCCCTTGCTTATCCATCAAGAATGAAAGACGCTCCGAAAAGCCGGGAAGGTGAGAGAAGAGGATTGTTCTGCCGTGCCTCATGGGGAAAGGACTACCATGACTTACTGCGGGAGAAACTGGAAATGCTTGCTGAATTTATTGGGGATAAAATCTATTCTTTCCATTATAAATCGATGGTCGATACGGGAGAATTATCGGACAGGGCTGTAGCTGAACGTTCCGGAATCGGCTTCAGCGGCAAAAATACGACCATCATCACGCCGGAATTCGGTTCTTATGTCTATTTGGGTGAAATGATTACCAATATTCCTTTCACGCCTGACCAGCCCGTCGAAGACAGCTGCGGGGAATGTACGAAATGCATTGATGCATGTCCAACAGGTGCACTTGTCCAAGGAGGGCAGTTGAATGCGCAGAAATGTATTGCGTTTTTGACACAGACAAAGGGCTTCCTGCCGGATGAGTACAGAACCAAACTCGGTAATCGTCTTTATGGCTGTGATACATGCCAATTGGTTTGCCCGAAAAACCAGAAGAAAGATTTTCATCTTCATCCAAGAATGGAACCAGATCCTGATGTGGTAAAGCCAAAGTTAATCCCGCTATTATCTATGTCCAACAGGGAATTCAAAGAGAAATTCGGAGATATTTCAGGGTCATGGAGAGGGAAAAAGCCTATTCAGCGGAATGCCATTATTGCTTTGGCCCACTATAAAGAAAAGAGCGCTGTTCCTGAATTGATCCGATTAATGCAAGAAGATCCTCGGCCGGTAATCCGTGGAACTGCTGCCTGGGCAATTGGAAAAATCGGTACACAGGAAGGGATCGAAGCGATTCAGTCGGCACAGGAAAAAGAGACCGATGAAGAGGTGTTACTTGAGATGGAAAAAGGCTTGAGTTTCCAAGCCTAAAATTGCAAAAAGCCCTTCCTCATCTTCTGGGAGTCTAGTACAATGAAGAAAACTAGTAAGAAGAAGAAGGGGTTGTTTATGAATAAACGTTCCTTTTTATATTATGGGGAATTAGAGACTCCTGTCGGCCCGATATCCTTGGTATCTACTGATCAGGGGCTTTGCCGCATCGACTTCGGCAATGTCAGGGACTTGACTTCTTTATGGAACAATTGGAAGAAGAAATCCTTTCTATGTGGGGAATTCATCAAGAATGAAGATAAGGTCTTTGAGGCAAAGTGTCAGCTTGAAGAATATTTTCATAAACAAAGAACCGCCTTTTCTCTTGAATTCGATTTATACGGTACCCCTTTTCAAAGAAAGGTCTGGAAGGCCTTATATGATTCTACTCCTTATGGGGAGATTCAAACTTATAAATCTCTGGCAGAATCCATTCAGGCACCGAAAGCTATCAGGGCGGTTGGCGGAGCCATCAACAAAAATCCCATTTCAATTGTTATCCCTTGTCACCGGGTCATTGGAAGCAATGGTTCCCTTGTCGGCTATAATGGTGGAATGGACAAAAAGAAATATTTGCTTCATCTAGAGGAAGCACCGATCACACAGAAGTGATCGGTGCTGTTTTTATAGGTACATGTCACTTGAAATATGTTCATATATTGAGAGTGGGAGGGGTGCCATAATGGAACGGACGGAAATTCTCAAAAAGTATTGGCAAAGTATATTGGAGCAGAGAATCGGGGGAAATCCACCTGCATGGGTGTTGAATAAGAAGCAGCTGCATGAAAAGAGAGGCAGCAACGTGCCAAGGGTAAGGGGAGAAGGACGGATTTTTAATAGTTCGCCTATAGATGGAGGAAAAGTGAGAGTGAATTATGATTTGACTGTAACTTTTTTCGTCAAACAAGGACATTCCTTTTACCATGAAGAAGAGAACAGAAAACATACCGCTCTTATTCAGAAAGGGGAAGTCATCCATGATGAACCCATCGTCCAAGAATATCAGCCAGCTGATTTGCCGGTGATTGAAGTGAAGGGTCTGGAAAATATGCGCGAGGCGAGATTTGGTTATGACAGGCGGGCGGCTGTACGTTATGCAGAACGATGGTGGAATGATTACAACCCTGCCTATACAGAGTTGACGGTCGACTGTACAAACTTTGTGTCACAGTGTCTTCATGCAGGGGGAGCGCCGATGAGAGGAGCACCTGACAAAGGAAGCGGCTGGTGGTATCAGAATGGGAGCTGGAGCTTCAGCTGGGCTGTAGCCCATTCCCTGCGCTGGTATTTAAGCGGGTCTGCACAGGGTTTGAAAGGCACAGAAGTAGAAAGACCGGACGATTTATCACCCGGGGATGTGATTTGCTATGATTTTCAAGGGGACGGGCGTTGGGATCACAATACGATCGTCGTTTCAAAAGACACCGAGGGAATGCCTCTTGTAAATGCTCATACAGATAACAGCAGGCATAGGTACTGGTCCTATGAAGATTCGATGGCGTGGACGGAAAATTGCCAATACAAATTTTTTCGGATTGGCGAATGACCATTGGAAATGGAAGCAGCACAGCTTGAACATATAGCGAGCTGATATGTGATATAATAAGCAAGTTAAAATAATGTACGAGGTGAAAAAAGTGGCGTTACATGTAGTATTATTCCAACCAGAAATTCCCGCCAATACAGGGAACATTGCACGTACCTGCATTGCTACTGGAACGGTTCTGCATTTAATTCGGCCGTTGGGTTTCTCTACAGAGGACAAAATGTTGAGAAGGGCAGGATTGGATTATTGGCAGGATGTTGATATCCGGTATTACGATTCGATAGAAGAGTTATACGGCACATATCCGGAAGGGGATTTCTATTATATCGAGAACTTCGGAGAAGGTCATTATACGGATCATGATTTCAGCAATGTGGAAAAAGACTTGTTTTTTGTGTTCGGAAGAGAAACAAATGGAATACCATTGGAGCTCCTTGAAGGTAAAGAGGATAAGTGCCTCCGTATTCATATGACAGACAAAGTGCGCTCCCTCAATCTGTCGAATACAGCAGCTATCATTGTTTACGAGGCATTGAGACAGCAAGGGTTCCCAGGTTTAACGTAAAAGAGTCAGGAACAAAAAACGTCAGCAAAGATGGCTGACGTTTTTTTTATACCTATTTTTTGGCTGTTTGCTTTGAGTCACGCCCCGCAGAGAAGATTGAGGTTAAAAATACGATAGTTACTCCTATAAGCAATGTTATTTTCATGGAAGACTTCCTCCTTTGATAAATAAATCCAGAGACAGCAGCATATGTACAAGTAATACTGCTATTATTATAACCAATTTTTTTCCTGATGTGAACTATATGAAGAAGATTAACGATATAACAGCGCTCAGATAAGTAAAACTTAAATCAATTTAAAGAATATTTTATCCCAATGGCAGGCTATACTCATTTTCCGGGGGTTGCCTACATAGATTATATTAACCATCTTATTTATACTTTTTGAAACGAAGTATAAGAGAAACTCAGGATTCCGCCATGAGAACTTGCGGGAAGCTTAGTTTTCAATTCACTATCCGGGGAGGTCGACGAGATGGATATTCTTAAAAAGATCCAGGACCATAGAGAAGACCAAGAGAGGCTTAAATGGGAAGGAACACTGGCTGATTACTTGGAGTTGCTGAAAGAACGACCGTATTTGGCACAATCTGCTCACTCCAGAGTATATAACATGATAAAGCACAGAGGTGTGACAGAAGACGAGGAGGGGCACAAGAAGTACAATTTCTTTGAAAATGAATTGTATGGACTGGAAGGTGCTTTAGAGAGATTGGTGGAGGAATATTTTCATCCTGCTGCACGCCGACTTGATGTCAAAAAGAGAATCCTGCTGCTGATGGGACCAGTAAGTGGTGGTAAGTCGACACTCGTTACTTTATTGAAGCGCGGACTGGAGGAGTACACGTTAACAGATGAAGGTGCAGTGTTTGCCATTAAGGGCTGCCCGATGCACGAAGATCCTCTCCATCTCATCCCGCCGCATTTACGGCCGGATTTTGAAAATGAGTATGGAATAAGGATTGAAGGGAACTTGTCACCGCTGAACACGATGAGACTCGAAACAGAGTACGAGGGACGCATTGAGGATGTATTAGTTGAAAGAATATTTTTCTCAGAAGACAAGCGTACGGGCATTGGAACGTTCAGCCCGTCTGATCCAAAATCACAAGATATTGCCGATTTGACCGGTTCGATTGATTTTTCAACGATTGCTGAATATGGCTCGGAATCTGATCCGCGTGCCTACCGATTTGACGGAGAACTAAACAAGGCCAACAGGGGTATGATGGAATTTCAGGAAATGTTGAAATGTGATGAAAAGTTCTTATGGCATCTCCTTTCGCTTACACAGGAAGGGAATTTCAAAGCAGGAAGATTCGCTCTTATTTCCGCTGATGAGCTTATTGTGGCGCACACGAACGAATCGGAATATCGCTCGTTCATATCCAATAAGAAAAATGAAGCACTGCACTCGAGAATGATTGTCATGCCTGTTCCTTACAATCTCCGACTTTCACAGGAAGAACGGATTTACAAAAAAATGATCGGGCAAAGCGATATTAAAGATGTTCATATTGCGCCGCACACACTTCGGGTCGCTGCCATGTTTACCATCTTGTCAAGGTTGAAGGAATCAAACAAGGGCGGCATTAGTTTATTGAAGAAAATGTATTTGTATGATGGCCAGAATGTCGAAGGTTTCAGTGATGCAGATGTAGAAGATTTGCGCAAGGAGTTTTCCGATGAGGGGATGAGCGGGATTGATCCCCGTTATGTAATCAACAGGATTTCTTCGACCATCATTAAAAAAGAAATGACTTCTATCAATGCTTTGGATGTCCTGCGATCTTTGAAAGACGGTCTGGACAGCCATCCATCGATCTCGAAAGACGATAAAGAGAGGTATATGAATTTTATTTCGGTAGCCCGTAAGGAATATGATGAAATTGCCAAGAAGGAAGTGCAAAAAGCATTTGTCTATTCCTATGAGGAGTCCGCTAAAACGTTGATGGACAATTATCTCGATAACGTCGAAGCATATTGTAACAAAAGCAAACTGCACGACCCGCTTACAGGAGATGAAATGCATCCTGATGAGAAACTGATGAGGTCGATCGAGGAGCAAATCGGCATTTCGGAAAACGCGAAAAAGGCATTCCGTGAAGAGATATTGATCCGGATTTCCGCATATGCCCGGAAAGGAAAGAAATTCGACTATCAGTCACATGAACGATTAAGAGAAGCAATCCAAAAGAAACTTTTTGCAGATTTGAAAGATGTAGTGAAAATCACCACATCCACGAAAACACCAGATGAGCAGCAATTGAAGAAAATCAATGAAGTTGTTGCTACGTTGATCGACGAATACGGCTATAATTCCTCCTCTGCCAATGAATTGCTCCGATATGTAGGAAGTTTGTTAAACAGATAGTTTTGATGACTAATAAATCTTTTCCAGAAAAAATGAGCCGGCAGCCAAAGCCGGCTCATTTTTTTCTATTTTTACTATTCGCATAATCTATAGACTGCGAACTAACTTCAGTTTGACTTTCTCCCATCCTGATTAAGGCGAGTGCTATAATACTACCGCTGCGGCAGAACACTTCGCTGTTCTGCCTACGCTGGTCGAAGTTCTTTGAATTGGTGGGAAGAACCCATGTTAGACATACATTAGGACCTCTTCTCACTTGACCAGAAATCTATCCAAAGCGGAGGAAAAATGCGACACTCCTTGAAAATAAAGTTCGATTTTCTGCGTGCGGTGTAAATGCATGGATGTCTTTTCAAAGTCCTGGGGGAAGAGCAGCTTCCGAAGACCCCGCAGTGAGCGCTTTTGGCTCAAGGGGAAGCTGAGGTGCTGCCCCCGGAAAGGGAGCATTTTTCCGCAGCGCCGGGTTAGCATACAACTAAAATCAGGATAGCAAGAAGCAACACCAAAGTAGAGTTTTCACTAGTTCGCAGTTTGCCTCAACTATGTAACCATATAGGCGTTTTTAGTGTTTAGAGTGCTGGGAGCTAAAATGCAGCATGCGAATAGTGGTAGTGTCTTTTAAAAAAGATTGCGGTTGGAGATTATCCGAAATATAATATATGGAAACAATCGGGGAGGAAGAGGATGGAAAACTGGATATTGTACATGATTGAGGAGTTTGGTTACATAGGCGTTTTTCTCATTTTAGTAATCGAAAACGTGTTTCCACCCATACCTTCCGAATTAGTTCTTCCTTTTTCCGGCTTCGTCACTACTCAGACAAATCTGGACACTTTTACGATGATATTAGCAGCGACAGGCGGTTCGATTATTGGTGCGGTCATCCTTTACAGCATTGGGACTGCCTTAAACGTGGACAGGATCGATTATATCGTGGAACGCTGGGGCAAAGTGCTGCAGTTGGAAAAACGGCATATCGAAAGAGCGGAGAAATGGTTTGAAAAATATGGCCCCTGGACAGTATTCCTATGCCGAATGGTACCTCTATTAAGGAGTTTGATTTCTATACCGGCTGGCATGTCAAGAATGAAGTGGTTTCTTTTTGTCTTTTTGACCAGCGCAGGTACTTTTATTTGGAACAGTTTCTTAATCCTTTCGGGCGTCCAGTTAGGGGAGGCATGGCCGCAAATCCTCAAGTATATGAAAATTTACTCAAATGGTATATATATGGCAATCGGAATTGTGATTGTATGGGTACTGGTTCTTTATATAACTAAACGCCATAACAAGAAATAACCCCCATCTAAGCTGACTGCATTGGCTTCCCTCCCTGGTTTCTACCATAGCAACCGGAGAGAATTCAGGGAAGGAAGGTTTAATTCAGGGCAAATTTATTGGAATTATCGAATTCATTAGAATTTAGTGAACAGAGATATTGTTTCCCTGTAGAAAATAGGGTATATTAGTTGTTGTAGAAAGCAGTCAATTTCTATAAACCTATCGTACTTATTTGAAAACGCTGTAAGTGGAGAAAGTGAACTTCTAATGGGGGTATAAGTCGTGACACAGCAAGAATCTAGTGAAAGATTCTGGAAAAATTTTCATGGACCTAACATGGGGTATATCGAAGAACAATACGACAAATACAAAGAGGATTCCAGTGCAGTTGATCCGACTTTGAAAGAGATGTTTGATCAGCATGGGGCACCTCAATGGATGCGTCNGGCTCAAGGGGAAGCTGAGGTGCTGCCCCCGGAAAGGGAGCATTTTTCCGCAGCGCCGGGTTAGCATACAACTAAAATCAGGATAGCAAGAAGCAACACCAAAGTAGAGTTTTCACTAGTTCGCAGTTTGCCTCAACTATGTAACCATATAGGCGTTTTTAGTGTTTAGAGTGCTGGGAGCTAAAATGCAGCATGCGAATAGTGGTAGTGTCTTTTAAAAAAGATTGCGGTTGGAGATTATCCGAAATATAATATATGGAAACAATCGGGGAGGAAGAGGATGGAAAACTGGATATTGTACATGATTGAGGAGTTTGGTTACATAGGCGTTTTTCTCATTTTAGTAATCGAAAACGTGTTTCCACCCATACCTTCCGAATTAGTTCTTCCTTTTTCCGGCTTCGTCACTACTCAGACAAATCTGGACACTTTTACGATGATATTAGCAGCGACAGGCGGTTCGATTATTGGTGCGGTCATCCTTTACAGCATTGGGACTGCCTTAAACGTGGACAGGATCGATTATATCGTGGAACGCTGGGGCAAAGTGCTGCAGTTGGAAAAACGGCATATCGAAAGAGCGGAGAAATGGTTTGAAAAATATGGCCCCTGGACAGTATTCCTATGCCGAATGGTACCTCTATTAAGGAGTTTGATTTCTATACCGGCTGGCATGTCAAGAATGAAGTGGTTTCTTTTTGTCTTTTTGACCAGCGCAGGTACTTTTATTTGGAACAGTTTCTTAATCCTTTCGGGCGTCCAGTTAGGGGAGGCATGGCCGCAAATCCTCAAGTATATGAAAATTTACTCAAATGGTATATATATGGCAATCGGAATTGTGATTGTATGGGTACTGGTTCTTTATATAACTAAACGCCATAACAAGAAATAACCCCCATCTAAGCTGACTGCATTGGCTTCCCTCCCTGGTTTCTACCATAGCAACCGGAGAGAATTCAGGGAAGGAAGGTTTAATTCAGGGCAAATTTATTGGAATTATCGAATTCATTAGAATTTAGTGAACAGAGATATTGTTTCCCTGTAGAAAATAGGGTATATTAGTTGTTGTAGAAAGCAGTCAATTTCTATAAACCTATCGTACTTATTTGAAAACGCTGTAAGTGGAGAAAGTGAACTTCTAATGGGGGTATAAGTCGTGACACAGCAAGAATCTAGTGAAAGATTCTGGAAAAATTTTCATGGACCTAACATGGGGTATATCGAAGAACAATACGACAAATACAAAGAGGATTCCAGTGCAGTTGATCCGACTTTGAAAGAGATGTTTGATCAGCATGGGGCACCTCAATGGATGCGTCAAACAGGGGAGAAAGAACAACTGGTATCAGCTGAAACTTCAACGAAGGATATTAAGAAATTAACCTCGACAATGAAACTTGTGGAGGCTATTCGTCGTTACGGTCATTTGGAAGCTGATATTTATCCAGTAGGGAAAGACAAAGACAGAAAAACACCGTTGGTTGACCCAGATTCATACGGTTTAACGAACAGTGATTTGGAAGCGATTCCGGCCAATTGGATTTGGGAACAAGCACCGGCAAATGTGAACAATGCATTAGAGGTTGTCAACCTGTTAAAGAAGAATTATGCAGGAACTACCTCCTTTGAATATGATCATGTAAATGACGATGCTGAACGGAAATGGCTGCAAGACAAAATCGATACTGGAGAGTTTTCTGTATCCTTTACAGATGAAGAAAAAAAAGAACTCCTTAATCGTTTAGCGGAAGTGGAAGGGTTTGAAGGTTTTCTTGCGAAGACCTTTGTCGGTCAAAAGCGTTTTTCCATCGAGGGACTTGAAATGATGGTGCCGATGCTCGACAAGGCAGTGCGAAATTCATTTTCCGACAAAACCGAACAAATTATGCTCGGTATGGCACACCGTGGAAGACTAAGCGTACTGACACATGTTCTCGGCAAACCGTTTGATAAAATTTTCTCTGAGTTCCACCATTCTTCAGATAAAGAGTTGATTCCTTCTGCTGGATCAAAAGGAATTAACTATGGATGGACTGGAGACGTTAAGTACCATTTCGGTGCTGTAAGAGAATTGGGAGAAGACCAAGTTTCCCCAACAAAAGTGACCTTGGCACATAACCCTTCCCATCTTGAATTCGTCAATCCTGTGGTCAATGGTTTTACAAGGGCTGCACAAGACGATACAAGCACTCCGGGAAACCCTGAACATCAACAGGACAAGGCATTCAGTATTCTCATTCATGGGGATGCAGCTTTTATCGGTGAAGGTGTAGTTGCTGAAACGCTGAATATGAGTGATTTGCCTGGCTACCGGACAGGTGGAACGTTGCATATTATCGCCAATAACCTGGTAGGATTTACGACCGGCCAGGATCAGGGAAGGTCGACAAGGTATGCAAGCGATCTGGCTAAGGGGTTTGAAATTCCAATCATCCACGTTAACGCAGATGATCCGGAAGCATGTGTGTCTGCAATGGCGCTTGCCTACGAATACCGACAAGAATTCCATAAGGATTTCCTGATCGACTTGGTTGGCTATCGGCGGTACGGCCATAATGAGATGGATGAACCAAGAGCGACTCAGCCTCAGCTGTACAAGGATATCGACAGCCATCAGACAGTTGCTCACGTTTATGCAGAGCGGCTGCAGAAAGCAGGAATTGTCGACCAAGAAAGCTTTGAAAACATGAAAACGCAAGTGGAGCAAAAATTGCGCGATATTTATAACAACATGAAAGAAAATGAAGCGGATGAACCTGAACCGAAGCCGGCGCCAGAGGCATTAGCTAATGGCCTGGACAATGTGGAAACGGCAGTTCCATTGGAAAGGCTTAAGAAGTTGAATGAAGGCTTATTAAAGCGTCCTGATGGGTTCAACGGTTTCAAAAAGCTGGAAAAGATTCTGAAAAAGCGTGGAGATGCTTTAGAAGAAGGGAAGAAAGCGGACTGGGCTACTGCCGAAACGCTGGCATATGCTTCTATTCTGGAAGATGGAATTCCTATCCGCCTGACAGGTCAGGATTCTGAACGCGGTACTTTTGCCCACCGACATCTTGTACTCCATGATGTAGAAACAGGGGAAACATATTGTCCGATGCATGGACTGGAACAAGCTAAAGCTTCTTTTGCCATTCATAATAGCCCATTGTCAGAGGCTGGAGTCTTAGGTTTTGAGTATGGTTACAGTGTGCAATCCCCGAATACGCTAGTACTTTGGGAAGCACAGTTTGGAGACTTTGCCAACGCTGCCCAGGTGATTTTTGACCAGTTCATCGCCGCGGGACGTGCCAAATGGGGAGAAAAATCAAATATGGTTCTTTTACTTCCTCATGGATATGAAGGACAAGGACCTGAACATTCCAGTGCCAGACTGGAAAGATTCCTGCAGTTGGCTGCAGAAAATAACTGGATTGTCGCCAATGTGACAACAAGTGCGCAATATTTCCATTTACTGCGCAGACAGGCTGCTCTCGGCGGAAAAGACTCGGCCCGTCCGTTAGTGGTAATGACACCGAAGAGTCTGCTGCGGAACCAGCGGGTGGCATCCGAAGCAAAAGCCTTCACAGATATCGGATTCCAAAAGCTTATCCCGCAGCCAGGTCTTCCGAAAACAACCAAAAAAGCTAAAACACTGGTAATCGGCAGTGGAAAAGTAATGGTTGATATTGAAGAAACAATGAGCAATAACGAAGGGAAAGTCAACGATGTCCACGTGCTTCGTTTAGAACAAATTTATCCTTTCCCTGAAAAAGAATTAAAAGAAGTTCTAAAAGGCTGTCCGAATGTAGAGGAAATCATCTGGGTTCAGGAAGAGCCGAGGAATATGGGCGGATGGAATTTCGTCAAAGAGATTTTATTCAACCTTCTGGAAGAAAACCAGGAGCTGCACTATGCGGGCCGCCCTGATCGGGCATCGCCAGCAGTAGGAGAACCGAACGTACACAAAACGGAGCAAAAACGAATCGTACACGAAGCCTTAAAGCTGTCTAAAGGAGGAGATTCCAGTGAAGGAAATTAAAGTCCCAGAATTAGCAGAATCAATCACCGAAGGTACTATCGCAGAGTGGCTCGTAAGCAAGGGCGATAAAGTGGAAAAAGGCGATCCGGTACTAGAATTGGAAACTGATAAAGTAAATGTGGAAGTCAACTCAGAATACAGCGGTGTACTTACAGAGATATTGAAAGAAGAAGGCGAAGACGTGGAAGTCGGAGACATTATCGCCAAAGTCGATGAAAACGGGGAAGCTGGAGGCTCAGACGAAGCAAGTCAGCCGGAAAGTTCTGAAGAAAAGGAAGAACCGAAGCAGGAAGCAAAGCAAGAAGAGCAGCCAAGCCAGGAACAACCACAACCTTCAGAAGAAAAAGAAACAGGAAACAAGCAGGATACCGTTGCCTCACCTGCAGCACGAAAGCGGGCCAGGGAGCTTGGAATCGATCTATCGGAAGTATATCCGAAAGATCCTTTAGGCAGAATCCGTCCGGAAGATGTAGAACAGACAGCTGCAGGCAGAAATCAAAAGCAGCAAGAGGAGCCTAAAAAAGAGAAAAAAGAAGCAAAAACTTCTGAGAAAACAGAGTTTGAAAAACCTGTAGAACGAGTAAAAATGAGCAGACGACGCCAGACAATCGCCAACCGTTTGGTAGAAGCTCAGCAAACAGCAGCAATGCTTACTACTTTCAATGAAGTGGATATGACGGCTATCATGAAACTTCGCAGTGAAAGAAAGGACAAGTTCGCCGAAAAGCATGACGTCAAACTTGGTTTTATGTCTTTCTTTACAAAAGCCGTTGTCGGTGCTTTGAAAGAGTTTCCGCTGATCAATGCAGAAATTCAGGGAAATGAAATCGTGTTGAAGAAATTTTATGATATCGGTATTGCTGTATCAACAGATGAAGGTCTGGTAGTTCCAGTGGTGCGTGATGCAGACCGCCTCGACTTTGCGGGTATCGAAAAAGAGATCGGCCGTCTTGGACAAAAGGCGAAAGCGAAAGAATTACAGCTTGGCGACCTTCAAGGAGGCTCCTTCACTATCACTAACGGGGGGATTTTCGGTTCCTTACTGTCGACTCCAATCCTGAATACTCCACAGGTGGGAATATTGGGAATGCACTCGATTCAGAAACGTCCGATCGTAATGCCGGATGATTCCATCGAAGTTCGCCCAATGATGTACATTGCTATGAGCTATGATCATAGAATCGTAGACGGTAAAGAAGCGGTACAGTTCCTTGTAAGAATCAAACAATTGCTGGAAGATCCTTACGACCTGTTGTTAGAAGGTTAATAGAAATTGTATAACTTGAGAGAGCGTCCCATTAACGGGGCGCTCTTTTTTATTAATAGGTGCAGTTTGAGGGATTAATTCTTTAATAAAAGCAAATAGTAACAGCAACTGAATAAAAAGCGAGGTATTGGTAAATTGAGAAAAACGGGAAAAAAGGACATCAACGAACCCCTGACCTCGGAATCAGAACAGAAACCAAGCGTTCCTGTAACAAGTTCCCTTAAGGAAAACATCGAATATATCACAAAAGAGTTACGTAATTCCAATGACTTGAAGCTGCGAATCCTTGAAGAAGGAAAGGCGGTAATTGTGTATCTGGAATCCCTGGCAGACCAGGATAAAATTCATGAAAAATTTTTTGAAGCATACAGCAGGACGCCAAATGCCGACCTGGTAAATGCCAGTAGTGGCAAAAAAATGGACGATCGGGAAAAAATCATCCAAGTACTGCTCCAAGGTCATCTGGCATTTGGATGGGAAGGAAGTACTTATATGTTGACGTTTAACACGACAGCTTCCTTTAACAGCAGTGTTGAAGAACCTGACAGTGAAAAAGTGGTCCGTGGCTCGCACGAGGGCTTTGTCGATAACATCATAATCAACATCAATTTGATCCGAAAACGGATTGAAAACAAGAAACTGGTCGTGAAATTTATGGATTTGGGTAAAGAGACGAAAACCAAAATAGCTGTGATTTATATGGATGGTATTGTAAATCCGAAATGTGTGAAGGAAGTAGAAAAACGCCTGATGGCTATTTCCACCGATTCGATCATCAGCCCTGGTTATATAGAAGAGTTCATTGAAGATCATGCCTACTCTCCATTTCCGCAAATGCTGTATACAGAACGGCCTGACCGGACAGTGGCCAATATAATGGATGGAAGAGTAGGCATACTTGCAGAAGGCAGTCCCACCATGTTATTGGCTCCAGCTACTTTTTTTGCCTTTTATCAATCACCTGACGACTATAATTCACGCTGGTTCACAGGTACATTTATTCGCCTTATCCGGTTGTTCAGTTTTCTTATTGCTATTGGACTTCCGGCATTTTATATATCGATCGTCGGGTTTCATTTTGAAGTGATTCCGCAAGATCTTGTTATTCCTGTCAAAAGTTCCATTAATGACATTGCTTATCCGCCAATAGTGGAAGCATTGGTTATGGTTATCATTATAGAACTGATCCGGGAAGCTGGTATACGGCTTCCAACACCGGTCGGACAGACAATCGGGATTGTCGGAGGTTTGGTGATCGGGGATGCGATAGTCCGGGCAGGACTTGTTTCCAACTTTATGATTATCGTCGTAGCTTTAACAGCTATCGCATCATTTGTGGTTCCTTCTAATGAAATGAGTACGACGCTTCGACTGTTAACTTTTCCGTTAATTATATTTTCAGCAACATTGGGGTTTGTAGGAATTGTTTTCGGTATGTTGCTATTGTTAATTCATTTATGCCGTTTGGAATCGTTCGGAACGCCATATTTTTCACCAATGGCTCCGTTGCATATCCGATATTTAAAGGATACATTTGTCCGATTTCCTTTATTTAAGATGAATAGAAGACCAAAAGATACTAGATCGATCAAGAAGACTGCTCAGAAAAGATCCAGGGAATGGAGGAAAAGATGAAGATGAGTCCTGATAGCAAAATATCCAGACGTCAGTTTTTTTTTATTTTAGTACAAACTCAAATTGGGGTCGGGATTCTGGCACTTCCTTATGATTTACATTTGGAGGCCGGTCAGGACGGCTGGATATCCCTGATTTTGTCTGGAATATTTATTCAGTTTGTAATCCTGACTATTTGGTTAACGTTAGAGGCGTTTCCTGGCTGTGATCTATTTCAAATATTCACAAAAATGTTCGGTAAATGGATCGGCAATTTATTTAATCTAATTTATTATCTTTATTTTGTTGCTGTCAGCGCGTTGATTTTGATGTTGTTTGGGAGAATGATACACTTGTGGATCCTTCCGAACACCCCGTTCTGGCTGCTTGCTTCCCTTTTAGCCGTGACATGTATTTATCTGATATCCAGCGGGCTTGTAGTTATGGCCCGGATTTATACTTTCGTCAGTTTCCTTTTAGTAATCATGCTTTGCCTTACACTGTACATCATTCCGGATATTCAATTGGTCTACCTGCTTCCCATCGGAGAAGCATCCATCCCTCAAATCGGAAAGGGAGCTCATACAGCCATGATTGCCATGCTCGGATTTATATCCCTTTTTATCGTTTATCCCCATGTTGAAGGAACATCCCGCCAAAAACTAAAATCGGCTAGTTTGGCCAATGCTTTTGTAACGTCATTCTATTTGTTTATCACACTTATGGCGTTCAGTTATTTCAGCACTGCAGAAATTGAGCTTGTACCTCAACCAGTGATGTTCTTGTTGAAATCCATCGAGTTTTATCTGATCGGCAGGGTTGACTTGTTTTTAATATCTATGTGGATTGTGTCTGTGGCCACATCATTCTCTACATATTTTTATATGGCAAGCAGGGGGCTATCCGTTATATTCCAGACAAATGAATTTGATCGTTGCATGTATTTTACCGTCTTCCTGCCTTTGATTCTGTCTTTGACCATAGGTATTGAAGAAATTACAATCGATCGCTACAGTGTAATGATTAAATGGTTAGCTACCTTGTTATCTGTATGTGTACCGTTTGTAATGACGCTTATTTCATTGATTTTTTTTAGAAGACACAGGAGGAAGGAAGCATGAAGCTGCTGTATAAAGCAATGCTATTGTTAATTTCTTTGGTACTGCTTGCGGGCTGCTGGGATCAACGTCAATTTAAAAACTTCAAATTGGTACTAGCGAGTGGTTTGGATATAACAGAAGACGGTAAAGTGAAGTCCACTGTCGTTATCTCAAACGTAGAGGGGGGAAACCAAGGATCCGGGCGGGAACAGGTCCAGGTTGTCAATGCGGTGGGAAGTACATCACTTGATACCCGTACAATCATTGATCAAAAGATTTCCAAAAGGTACGATGCCTCCAAATTAACTGTTTTGCTTTTGGGTGAAAAACTTGCCAGAACAGATATTTATCCATTCTTGGATATGTTTTACCGTGACCCTAAAAGTAATCTTCATTCCCGGCTTGCCGTATTAGGGGGGAGTGTCGAAGAAGCACTTTCCCTGAAGATACCAGGGGAACCGAGGATCAGCGAATATATTAACGGGATGCTAACAGGAGAAATTTCTTCCACTCATACACCCGACAATAATATTCAGTTGGTATGTGCTGAACTTTTAGAACCCGGTCAGGATTTTGTATTGCCATATCTGACAGTCAATAAAGAGGAGGGGTTCCTGCAGTATCAAGGACTTGCCTTGTTTAAAGAAAAAACCTTTACAGGGAGTGTTCTAACTCCGCAAAGGTCTGTGTTGTACCTATTGATGAAGGGAAAAAGAGGTTCTGATGCCTTCCTCACTAAAAAGGTGAGTGACAACGGAAAAACAGAAACAGAGAATTTCATTACGATTGATGTGAAGGAGATCAAGAGGAAACTGAATATCAATGTAAATAATGGTGCCCCATCAGTGGATATGGATTTAACCTTCAAGGTTGACATCATGGAATTTCCGCCTGATAGCTTGAATAGATTGAAAAAGGTTAGAGAATTGGAATCCAAGCTGTCTGCCAATTTGACTGAGGAAGCAGAAAGTCTTTTTGCCCAGCTCCAAGAGGCAGGAAGTGATGCATTTGGCATTGGTCGCAGGGTAAAAGCTTTTCATCCTGAGGTATGGAAGTCACTTGATTGGAATACTGTATATCCAGAGTTATCCATCAAACCGGATATAAAAGTCGAAGTTCAATCCCACGGCATCATCAATTAACAAGGCTAGTCGTCCAATTTTCGAAATCTTTAATCAAATTACGGTTTGCCGCATATTATAGAAATAATAAAGAAAGTTGTCTTTCTTATGTAGAAAGAGGGCTGAACATGTGTCAAATCAATCTTTGTGTTTCTGTTTTGCCATTAAAACTCATGAGGAGGGTTATAGTTGGCTGATTCCAAGAATTTTGTGATTTCAGAAGAAAATTGGTCCCTCCACCGCAAAGGGTATGATGATCAAAAACGACATCAGGATAAGGTTCAGGATGTGCTTAAAAAGAAGCTTCCTGATTTAATAACAGAAGAGAACATCATCATGTCAAGAGGGAAAGACGTCGTCAGAATTCCTATCCGATCCCTTGATGAATATAAAATCCGCTACAGCCAGGAAAAGAATAAGCATGCGGGCCAAGGAGACGGTAAAAGCAGTGTTGGTGATGTAGTAGCCAGAGACGGCAGTCCTAAAAAAGGTGCCGGCCAAGGTTCTGGAGCTGGTGATCAAGCTGGTAAAGACTATTATGAAGCAGAAGTTTCCTTCGAAGAGCTTGAAGAAACATTTTTTGAACAGTTAGAGCTTCCAAACCTCCAAGAAAAGGAAAAGGACAATATTGTCACTTCCCACATCGAGTTTCGCGATATTAGGAAAAAAGGGCTGCAGGGCAACATTGATAAAAAACGGACCATGCTCGAAGCATACAAACGAAATGCCATGGCAGGCAATGCGCAATTCAATCCTATCTATCCAGATGATTTGCGGTTTAAAACGTGGGACGAAATTGAAAAACCAGAATCAAAAGCCGTTGTGCTCGCAATGATGGATACGAGTGGTTCGATGGGAATGTTTGAAAAGTATATGGCCCGCAGTTTCTTTTTCTGGATGACCAGGTTTTTACGTTCCAAGTACGAAACAGTAGAAATTGAGTTTATAGCACATCACACAGAAGCAAAAGTTGTTGACGAGGAATCGTTTTTTACAAAAGGTGAGAGCGGCGGTACGATTTGCTCATCCGCCTATCGAAAAGCATTAGAACTTATTGAACAGAAATATTCTCCCGAAAGATATAATATTTACCCGTTTCATTTTTCTGACGGAGACAATTTGACTTCCGACAACCGCAGGTGTTTGACTTTGGTGGAAGAGTTGATGGAGAAATCCAGCCTGTTTGGGTACGGGGAAGTCAACCAATATAACAGGCATTCAACTTTGATGCAAGTATATAACAAAATTGATTCTCCCAAGTTTAAATACTACGTATTGAGGAAAAAGGCAGATGTATTCCATGCGATGAATGCATTCTTCTCCAACAAGGAAGAGGAGATGACTGTATAAGGAACAGCTAAGCCATCCCCGGAAATATTATCGGGGTGGCTTTTGTTTTTGTTCGCTTGAACGGGGTAAATTCGTTATGATAATAAAAAGACAATTCAGGAGATACAGGTGATAGAATGGAAAATTACATGGCATTCGATATTGGCGGCACTTATATGAAACACGGAATTGTGAACGAGCAGGCAGAAATAAACGATGCGGGAAAAGTACCGACACCGAAGTCAATGGAAGATTTCCTGGACACGATTTGCAAAATTATCGACGGAAAATCCTGTAGCCTGGCCGGTGTAGCAGTTAGTGCTCCTGGAGCAGTGTCAGAGGAAGGGATCATTTATGGATCGAGTGCTCTTCCCTACATCCATGGCCCAAATGTTAAAAAACTGCTGGAAGAGAAAACAGGGCTGCCTGTTTTCATGGAAAATGACGCAAACTGTGCTGCTCTCGCCGAAGTATGGAAAGGCGCAGCCAAAAACATGAAAGATGCTCTGCTGGTGGTGATTGGGACAGGCATTGGGGGAGCGGTGATCAAAAACCGCAAGCTGCACAAAGGTGCTAACTTACATGGCGGCGAGTTCGGTTACATGGTTGTCGACACAGGTGAGAATGGATATAAAACATGGAGCAATACTGCGGCAACTTCTTCTATCATTCGAAGGGTGGCAAAAACAAAGGGACAGAAAGAAAGTGAGTTGTCGGGAGAACAGATATTTGATTTGGCAGATCAAGGTGATGAAATCTGTTTAAAAGCGATCGAGGAATTCTATCATATGCTTGCAGTGGGTATCTACAACCTGCAATACGTTTATGATCCAGAAGTCATTCTGATCGGAGGGGGAGTAAGTGCCAGAAACGATCTTATCGATCATATTAATGAAAAGCTTTCCATTATCTTAAGTAAAGTTGATATTGCCACGGTGCGGCCTAAAATTGATGTTTGTCATTACCGGCAGCATGCCAACCTTTTGGGAGCTGTCTTTGGCTTTTTGACGAATGAAAACATTGAGTTTTAATTGTAATAGGGGAGAGTGAAGAATATGGCATTGATTAAGTGTGAATTCTTTTCGGAAATGCTTCGATTATCTACTTCTATGACGGTCATTTTGCCGCAGGAGACCAACGGGCAAATCGGCATGCAGAACAAGAAAATAAAAGGGTCTCATCCAACTCTATATCTACTGCATGGCTTCAGTGATGATGACACAATCTGGACAAGGCGTACTTCGATAGAAAGATATGCTGCCGAGTATGGGCTCGCTGTTGTCATGCCGAATGCTGATCACAGTTATTATACGGATATGAGATATGGAAAAAAATATTGGACATTTTTAACGGAAGAACTCCCTGAAATTGCCCGATCATTTTTTCCTTTATCAGATAAACGGGAAGATAACTTTGTCGCAGGGTTGTCGATGGGTGGATATGGGGCATTAAAATGGGCGCTTAACTGTCCTGATCGGTTTGCGGCAGCAGCCAGCTTATCAGGGGTCACAGATATGGTCTCGCATCTGGACAAAGTGAAAAACAATGAGTCACCATTCGAGGGGCCATTATTCCTTGCTTTCGGTGAAGATCGAGTAGAAGGTACTTATGAAGATTTATTAGCAGTAATAAAGCAGCAAAATAGCACATCAAACCCGAAACCATTGCTATATCAAGCATGCGGGACGGAAGACTTTCTTTACGAGGAGAATGTTACTTTTCAACAGTTGTGCAATCAAACCGATTATGAATTGACCACGGATTTCGGACCTGGTGACCATGAATGGGGTTATTGGGATAACCAAATTCAAAAAGTGCTTGAATGGTTGCCATTAAAGACCAGATAACGAAAAAATGCCGGCTAGTCTCGAAAAAAGACAAGCCGGCATTTTTTGAATACAACAACTCCGCCCATGGAAAACATTTTTAGAGCTTCACCATAGAGAGGAATTGCGAACTAGTGAAAATTTTACTTAAGGCGAGACTTCCACATGTTCTTTTCAAGCTGAGTGCGAACCCGACGCTGCGTAAAAGTGCACCCTGCGTGGTCTTCAGACTGTTCCTTTCCTACAGGAGTCTCGCATTTTCCCTCCGCTTTGGTTAGATTTCTGGATGGTGAGAAAAAGTCCTAAAAATGTCTAACATGGGGTACTCCTACCAAAATTCAGAACACCCCTATCAGCGTAGACAGCATACGTAGACTCCTGAGGGAACAGCAAAAGGTCTTCGATGGGGCGAGTAACCGCAGTCCCACGCGTCCGAAGACCCCGTAAAGAAGCGTTCTTTGCTTCTGCGGAGGCTGAGGCCGTGCCCTAGGAAAGCGAAGTATGCTGCAGAAGCGGTGGTTTAGCATTTGCCTTAATCAGGACGAGAGGAAGTCTTAGTTCGCAGTTTATGTTTATAGTGCCAAAAAGTATTATTCTAAAAGTTCAACAAATCCCGATAAAATATTTCGAATTTTGTCTCAAAATGGTAAAATAAAGCAGTGAAGGGAGGGAAAATTGGAAATTAATGAAATTACTCGCCTCAATTGTCTTATCATTCCTCTGTCTAGGTACCATTACAGGCTGCCACAACTCTCAAAATGCTTCATCCATCCCATCTGGTTTCTATTCATATAAAACCGCCGAAGTAGAACAAGCAATAGACACACTTTCCTTTGCTCCGGAAATTCCTGGTTATATGCCGATTGAAGTAGAATTCATTATTTCGGACAAGTATATTGCTAACGAAACAGAAAAAGAAGCAATGGATGTAAGTTTTTATACTAAGAATAACGATTTGCTTTCCATCCAGTTTTTCCAAGGCGAACTCGAATCTATCCCTGCCTCAGACACAGTCGTCTTAAACGATCAAATAAAAGGTGATTACGTTGATAACTCGTTTGCCCAAATCCTTTATTGGCAAAAGGGTGACATTACCTACAGAATGTCGTTCCGGGGCAACAGTATGGAACAGGCTTCAGGCAATGTAACCAAACAGGATTTAGTCAAGGTAGCTGAATCTTTTCATTCCTAGGATAGACAATTACTGGGTTTTCTTTTTTTGAAGCAAATGAAACTAAATGCCCATTTACCTTGGAAAAATGTTTTGGTTATTGTCTGATTAAATAGGGAACAAATAAACTTATCCAAAAATATAAGCAATTTTTCTTATAAGACCACTTGCGTGAAGTCTGACAACCTGATAAAATCCACTATGGACTATTGTGCTGAAAGCATTTTCAGTTTTTTTATTACGATTCTTTTAAGGAGGCTTATGCCGTGGATATTCTTCTTGGTTTGCTGGCAATCTTAGTCGTGCTTGGGATTGCATTCTTAATGTCCAACGATCGGAAAAACATTAATTATTTGGGCATAGGAATTATGTTGGTTGCACAAGTGATTACCACTTGGTTCATGTTCGAAACAGAAATAGGTAGTTGGATCATCAATCGGATTTCCGATGGCTTCAACAAATTAATCGAGTTTGGTATGGCTGGTATTAATTTTGTTGTCGGCGGGTTCGTAATTGAAGAAGGCGGAAGCATATTCTTCTTCAATGTCTTATTATTAATTGTTTTCTTCTCCACTATTTTGGCAGTACTTACTCATTTGAAGATTCTTCCTGTTATCATCAAGTATCTTGGTGGTCTTCTGTCGAAAATCACCGGCCTTCCAAAAGTTGAATCTTTTAATGCCGTAAACAGTATTTTCTTTGGACAGTCGGAAGCTTTAATCGCGATTAAATCGCAGTTTCACCATTTGAACAGTAATCGTTTGTACATTGTCAGTGCTTCTGCAATGGGTTCTGTTTCTGCATCCATTGTCGGTGCATACATTCAAATGCTTCCTGCTCAATATGTTCTTGTGGCCCTTCCATTGAACATGTTCAGTTCATTGATTGTCGCCTCCATTATTGCACCTGTAAAAGTTAAAAAAGAAGAAGACAGAGTTGATGTCGCTAACGTTTCGACATCTAAAAGTGTCTTTGAAGCGATGGGAACTGGGGCACTCGATGGTGGTAAAATCGCATTGATTGTAGCAGCTATGCTGATTGCCTTTATCGCTTCTTTAGAATTGGTTAACTGGATTATTCAAGCCATTTTCGCAGGTGTTACCATTCAGCAAATCTTAGGGTATATCCTCGCTCCACTTGGAATATTAATGGGAATCTCTCCAGGAGAAGTAATTCAGGCTGGGGGAATTATGGGGACAAAAATTGTTACAAATGAATTCGTTGCTATGTTGGAACTTGAGCCATTAGTCAATACATTATCAGAAAAGACAGTCGGTATTGTAGCTGTATTTTTGACAAGTTTCGCCAACTTCTCTTCCATTGGAATTATAGCTGGTACTGTACAGGGGATCGATTCTGAAAAAGCTGTATCTGTATCGAAATTCGGAATGAAGTTATTGATCGGTGCGACATTAGGTTCGATTTTGTCCGCGACCATGGCAGGACTATTTCTATAAATTGGACAAGCCGAAAAAGACCGTTGAAAGACACGGTCTTTTTTTTGTGTATGAAAAAGGAATTTGGCAACGTTTTATTTAAATAAGAGGTGGAATTACATATAACATAACCAAAAGAAAGGACGATTACCATGGTTGAAAAATTCAAGTTGTTTATCAACGGACAGTGGATGGAGACAGGTGAAACACTGGAAGTAATCAATAAATATACGCAGGATACTTATGCAGTTGTCAGTAAAGCGGGAGGGCAAGAAGTCGAGAAGGCTGTGGCCAGTGCAGAATTTGCTTTTAAAAAAAATCCACTCTCTCCGTATAAGCGCTATCAAATACTTAAAAGAGTCAGTGAGCTGCTGTTGGAAAAGAAAGAAGAGTTGGCACAAGTCATCATGAATGAGGCAGGTAAACCCATTAAACAAGCGAGAACAGAGGTGGAACGTGCTGCACAAACTTTTGAAGTTGCATCTGAAGAGGCGAAAAGGATAAGTGGTGAAGGGGTTCCGGTCGAGGCAGCTCCAGGATCGGAGAACCGTATGGCATTCACTATCAAGGTGCCTGTCGGGGTTGTCGGCGCTATCAGTCCCTTTAACTTTCCGCTGAATCTTGTTGCCCATAAAGTTGCTCCTGCCATCGCTGCAGGAAATGCCGTAGTTCTTAAGCCGGCCAGCGCTACTCCGGTAACTGCCCTCAAGCTTGCGCAGATTTTTCAAGAAGCAGAGCTGCCGGATGGCTTGTTTAATGTGGTAGTCGGTTCTGGTTCAACAGTTGGGGAGCAATTGATGAAGGATAGCAGGATTAGCCTGTACACCTTTACTGGTAGTGCGAAGATAGGCTTAAAGCTGAAACAAACGACAGGATTGAACAAATTGATATTGGAGCTTGGAAACAATTCGCCGGTCATTGTTGATAAACATGCCGATGTCGAGCTGGCTGCAAACAACATTGCCCAAAAAGGGTTTGCATATGCTGGTCAGGTTTGTATATCTGTTCAACGGGTCTATGTACATGAAGAAGTGAAAGAGGCATTTCAAGAAAAGCTGGTTCAGGCAATAAAGGATTTGAAAGTCGGTGATCCAAGTGATCCGGATACAGATGTAGGACCGATGATTGCCGAAGAAGAGGCCGAAAGAGCGGAGCACTGGGTGAAGGAAGCCGTCGATGACGGGGGAGAAGTGATTGTCGGCGGCAAGAGGAACGGTCCGGTCTTCCAACCGACAATCGTTTCCAATGTGCACAAAAATATGAAAGTTGTCTGTGAGGAAATTTTCGCTCCTGTAGTAAGCCTGATTACCTACAATGATTTAGAGGAATGTATTGAAGAAGTGAACGAGTCGCCATATGGATTGCAGGGTGGCATCTTTACTAGAGACTTGGATACAGCCTTTTACGCAGCGAGGAAAGTGGAAGTAGGCGGTTTGATGATTAATGATTCCTCGCAATACCGGGTGGATTTGATGCCATACGGCGGGGTTAAGGACAGCGGCTCCGGTAAGGAAGGGCCTAAGTATTCCATTCAAGAAATGACCGAAGAGCGGCTGGTCGTCCTGAATCTTAACCAGTAAATAACTTAGAAACCAACCACCTGAGGAGTGGTTGGTTTTTACATATATGATAGGATGATAATTGGGTACTTATGGAAGGAGGGAGAGTATTGGGTTATTTGAGAATGGCTTTAGATTATTGGCGGCATCCCCATAAAGTGATGCAAGAACAAGTGGATAAGAATACCTATAGATATCCGATGATGCTTGTATTAATAGCTGGTATATCCGATTTTGCCGGAACGATGCAGTCAGAGAGTTTTGGGGAAGACTTGTCTTTATCAACATTGCTTATCTTATTGGTTCTTGTCGGTCCTGTAGTCGGGTATATTTCTTTCATGATCGGTTCGTGGATTACCGACCTTGTAGCCGGTCTTTTTAAAGGAGAGCGGAATCTTCGGGGGTTCCGAATGGCCTTTTCCTGGGCACATTTGATCATTTGGTTACAGGTTTTATTGGCTTTTATCTTCATTTCCATATCAGGAGCAGATTACTTTACGACTGAATTTGACAATGCTGTCTATTTTTCCATAGATAGTGTGATAGGTGTTGTCTATTTTGTTTACTATCTTATAACGGTAAAATTTTTCTATCAATTTTCCATATGGAAATCGCTGCTAGTTGTCCTGTTCCCGCTTATCATTGTCACATTAATCTTGTTATTAATAGGTTTACTTATCTTTCTATAAGATCCATCTCACCAGTTATGGTTGGACTTTAGTTAATCACATTAGAGGGGAATTGTGATACAGTGAAATTTCATTCTAGGGAGACTTCCTCTCATTCTTGTTATAAATGACTGGTATGGCCTCGCTGCGGCAGAATACTTCTCTTTCCATGGGCACGGCCTCAGCCAGGGGACTACTTGAATTAACATCCTTGCTGCCTTTGGGACTGTGATTCCTCGTCCCACCGAAGACCTTTTGGGACTGCGGTTACTCGCCCCATCGAAGACCTTTTGGGACTGCGGTTACTCGCCCCATCGAAGACCTTTTGGGACTGCGGTTACTCGCCCCATCGAAGACCTTTTGGGACTGCGGTTACTCGCCCCATCGAAGACCTTTCGCTGTTCCCATAGGATAAGGAATGCTTCGACAGCAAGAAATCGCACGAAGAAAATCGTTTTTCATTTTCGAGGAGTCTGCGTGTTCAGCCTTCGATATTAGATTTTTTCTGAATTTTGGTTAAGGAATATCTGTTAAACAAATTTAGGACCACTTCCCACTTGATCAAAAGTTCTATTCAAAGCGAGTATTTTTCCGCAGCGCTGGAATACCACTCAATCAGAAAAGGATGGAAGGAAGTCACGCTATAGAGAGTTAGGTCGTAGTTTATGAATTTTACGTATAGAAAAAAGCTGTCCGCATGGTTGAATGAAGCGGACAGTCTTTTTTAGGTGTTGTGTATTGCTTTTCTGGAAAGGGATTTTTGCAGGGAAAGGAGCCGGCCGTATAATGTGATGGCTCCTGCGCTGAGGCCGATGATGATTCCGATCCAGTAACCGAAAGGCCCGAATCCTGTATAATTGGCAAGAACCCATCCACTAGGCAATCCAATCACCCAATAAGAAATGAATGCCATGATCAACGTAATATTGACATCCTTGTAGCCCCGTAGTGCACCTTGAAGAGGAGCCCCCACAGCATCGGCGAATTGAAAGAATATCGCATAGAAAATGAACTGCTTCGTCAGCGTAATCACTTCTGGATTATCATTATAGAGCCGGGCTACAGTATCATCCAGGACATACAGAATAAACCCGGCCAAAAAAGAAACCGAAATCCCGGCGCCTAAACCCAGATAGGAGTAAGTCTTTGCCTCGTTAATCCGGTTTCCGCCGACTTCATATCCTACCGCTATCGTCAGTGTCATTGCAATACTTAAAGGTATCATGTAAAGAAATGAAGCAAAGTTAATGGCTGCCTGGTGTGCAGCTATTGTTTCTGTGGAGTACACACTCATAAACAATGTAACTGCTGAAAAGATACTCGTTTCAAAGAAAATGGCGAAACCGGTTGGGATGCCTATCCTTAATTGCTCCCACCATGCATGTACGGATGGGATGCTCCAAACCTTGAGGATTTTATACTGTTTGAACGGCCGTACTTTTAAAATAATCAGAAATGCAATAACTGAAGTAAGCCAGTAAGTCAACGATGAGGCAACTCCGGCACCGATTCCTCCGAGTGCGGGCATTCCTAGCCTGCCGAAAATGAACATATAATTGAATAATATATTCAGCGGCAGAGATATGAGTATAATAAACATAGAAACCCTCGTTTGTCCTAGAGCATCGATAAAGCAACGGACAATGTTAAAAAGGAACAAAGGAATAATCCCGGTGCCGATGGCGATTAGATAATACTTCGCAACATGGCGGACTTCCGNCGCTGTTCCCATAGGATAAGGAATGCTTCGACAGCAAGAAATCGCACGAAGAAAATCGTTTTTCATTTTCGAGGAGTCTGCGTGTTCAGCCTTCGATATTAGATTTTTTCTGAATTTTGGTTAAGGAATATCTGTTAAACAAATTTAGGACCACTTCCCACTTGATCAAAAGTTCTATTCAAAGCGAGTATTTTTCCGCAGCGCTGGAATACCACTCAATCAGAAAAGGATGGAAGGAAGTCACGCTATAGAGAGTTAGGTCGTAGTTTATGAATTTTACGTATAGAAAAAAGCTGTCCGCATGGTTGAATGAAGCGGACAGTCTTTTTTAGGTGTTGTGTATTGCTTTTCTGGAAAGGGATTTTTGCAGGGAAAGGAGCCGGCCGTATAATGTGATGGCTCCTGCGCTGAGGCCGATGATGATTCCGATCCAGTAACCGAAAGGCCCGAATCCTGTATAATTGGCAAGAACCCATCCACTAGGCAATCCAATCACCCAATAAGAAATGAATGCCATGATCAACGTAATATTGACATCCTTGTAGCCCCGTAGTGCACCTTGAAGAGGAGCCCCCACAGCATCGGCGAATTGAAAGAATATCGCATAGAAAATGAACTGCTTCGTCAGCGTAATCACTTCTGGATTATCATTATAGAGCCGGGCTACAGTATCATCCAGGACATACAGAATAAACCCGGCCAAAAAAGAAACCGAAATCCCGGCGCCTAAACCCAGATAGGAGTAAGTCTTTGCCTCGTTAATCCGGTTTCCGCCGACTTCATATCCTACCGCTATCGTCAGTGTCATTGCAATACTTAAAGGTATCATGTAAAGAAATGAAGCAAAGTTAATGGCTGCCTGGTGTGCAGCTATTGTTTCTGTGGAGTACACACTCATAAACAATGTAACTGCTGAAAAGATACTCGTTTCAAAGAAAATGGCGAAACCGGTTGGGATGCCTATCCTTAATTGCTCCCACCATGCATGTACGGATGGGATGCTCCAAACCTTGAGGATTTTATACTGTTTGAACGGCCGTACTTTTAAAATAATCAGAAATGCAATAACTGAAGTAAGCCAGTAAGTCAACGATGAGGCAACTCCGGCACCGATTCCTCCGAGTGCGGGCATTCCTAGCCTGCCGAAAATGAACATATAATTGAATAATATATTCAGCGGCAGAGATATGAGTATAATAAACATAGAAACCCTCGTTTGTCCTAGAGCATCGATAAAGCAACGGACAATGTTAAAAAGGAACAAAGGAATAATCCCGGTGCCGATGGCGATTAGATAATACTTCGCAACATGGCGGACTTCCGGTTCCAGTTCCATCCGGTTTAACACTGGATCTAATAGAAAATATCCGCACAAAGAGACAAGAAGCGCCAAAGCGACTGAAAGATAAATTCCCTGACGGACAGTTTCAGGAACTTGTTTGTCTTTTCCACCTCCGGTTAGTTGGGCTACAATAGGTGATAGGGCAAGTAAAATCCCATTGATCCCCGTGAAAATTGGCACCCATAAGCTTGAACCGATTGCAACGCCAGCCAAGTCGCCTGTCCCGGCATTCCCGGACATGACGGTATCAAAGAAATTCATGGCATACAGGCTTAATTGAGTGATTAAAATGGGAATGAGGATTACCATGAACAATTTTAGCTTTTGACGGATTGTATCTGTCTGGTACATGAGGTTCTTCCTTTATCTGTTGATTTCGTCTATAACAGAGAGGATTATAGCATAGTTGAAATGATTAATATACTTTGCCAATCAAGATTGGAAAGAAAAGAGAGGGAGCATTACCATGGAAGGAAAAAGAATTCTGTTTACTGGAGGAGGAACGGCAGGACATGTCATTGTCAATCTGGCCGTTATCCCTTATTTTCAACGAGAAGGATGGGATATCGATTATATCGGTTCAAAGAACGGGATAGAAAAAGAATTAATCAGCCGTCTTGATAATGTTAACTATCATGCAATTTCTACCGGAAAGCTGCGCCGTTACTTTTCCAAAGAAAACTTTAAAGATCCATTCAAAGTGTTGAAAGGAACGATGGAGGCCTACAGGATCATCGGCAAGAAGAAGCCTTCGGTTATTTTTTCAAAAGGCGGTTTTGTGTCAGTACCGGTACTGGCGGCAGCCTGGATGCGCAAAACACCGGCTGTAATTCACGAGTCGGATTATACCCCAGGGCTTGCCAATAAGTTGGCGATCCCTTTTGCGAAAAAAGTCCTGGCCACATTTCCGGAAACAATGCAGTATTTACCTGAAAAGAAAGCAGAATGGATAGGTGCTGTCGTAAGGGAAGAATTATTTACAGGTTCCCGGGAACGAGGTTTGGCCCTTGCCAAGCTCAACCATCAAAAGCCGGTATTATTGATCATGGGGGGAAGCGGCGGCTCCCACAAAATAAATGAAACAGTTCGAGGTCAGCTCGATCAACTGCTTATGGAATTTCAAATCATTCACATTTGCGGGAAAAACAATGCCGATTGGTCGATTGATCGTCAAGGGTACACCCAGTTTGAATATGTCAACGAGGAACTTAGCGATCTATTTGCGGCCACGGACTATGTGTTGTCACGGGCCGGTTCTAATGCCATTTTCGAGTTCCTTGCTTTACGCAAGCCGATGCTGCTTATTCCTTTATCCAGAAATGCGAGCAGAGGCGACCAGATTTTGAATGCCCAGTCCTTTAAGAAACAAGGGTATGCCACCATGGTCGAAGAGGAAGAACTGACAGATGAGCGTCTTGTAAGGGAATTGAAGGATCTCAAAGAGAATAAAGAGACATACCTCAAAAACATGCGGAAATATGAAAGCCGGGAAGCGAAAGAACAAGTAATCGATATAATCAAAAAAACCGGTAAGTAACCGGATAAAGGCATATCCTGCCGGGATCTGCCTTTATTACTTTTATAACAGACTGAATAGGGGAGACAGGATGAAACCTACGATATGCAGGTATTGTCATAAAGAGATTAAAAACAGGGACGAATTGGTTACAGCTTCGAACTGGCTGCGGATTCATCCATTCCATTATGTTTGTTTCAATAAAAAAGATAAAGAGACTGCCACAATTCATACGGCTTGGAGGCCGGTAAACGGTACTGCTGGCAATATAACATTCCTTATCATGTTGGTCCTCGCTATTTGGATGCTGGCGACAAATACTTGGGGAATAATAGGGGATTTAATTGGATTGGTGGCACTCGGTCGTGTAATGGTGAGAGTCGCATCCTTTCTGTGGATAGAGCGAAAGCTTCCGAAAGTTTAAGTTGGGAGAAAACAGCCCTTTTCTAAAAGGGGTGTTACATTTTATTTTGAAAGTTTATTGGGTTAAAATAAATATAGCGTTTTCATTAGAGAAAGGGGATAGTTTTGATGAGTTTGACTACGACAACCAAGTTACATAATGGAGTGGAGATTCCTTCGGTGGGGTTGGGAGTTTATAAGATGGCAGAGAACGAAGTCTATGAATCTGTGAAAACTGCTTTAGAACTTGGCTATCGGCATATCGACACTGCTTCTTTTTATGAAAATGAAGAAGGTGTCGGACGGGCGATAAAAGACAGTGGTATTCCGAGAGAGGAGATATTTGTCACCACGAAAGTCTGGAATGATGAACAAGGGTTTGTAGAAACGCTTGAAGCTTTTCACCGTAGTTTGACAAAGCTCGGCCTTGACTATGTTGATCTTTATCTTGTCCATTGGCCGGTGTCCGATAAGTATAAAGATACTTGGCGTGCCTTAGAAAAGGTCTATGGAGATGGAAAAGCACGAGCAATTGGTGTCAGCAATTTCCTTCCTCATCATTTGGATGACTTAATGAGAGATTCTGAAATCATGCCGATGATCAATCAAATCGAACTTCATCCACAACTTTCCCAAGTGGAAACAAGGGAGTTCTGTAAGCAGCATAACATCGCAGTCGAGGCTTGGTCTCCGATTGCAAAGGGCACTTACTTGGATCACCCTGTTTTACAGGAAATAGCTGAAAAATATAATAAGACTGCTGCCCAGATCATTCTTCGTTGGGATTTTCAAAATGAAATCATCACCATTCCGAAATCTGTCCGCAAAGAGCGGCAGCGGGAGAACGCCGATATTTTTGATTTTGAACTGACTCAGGATGATATCGACAAAATCAACAGTATGGATAATGACAATCGGCTCGGGCTGCATCCTGATGATTTTTAATGGTTAAATCTATCCGGGATGATCATCCCGGATAGATTATTGAATCATTCCATGTCTTAATATTTTTGTTTTAATGTTTATATCGACTTCCATATTTGGGTAGATTGCCTGCCACTCTTCATCTGTAATTGGTCGTTTAGTATTATAAATATGCCCAAAACCAATTGGATCCACCTTTAACTCCTGGAGTTTTGTAATGAGTTCCTTTAGGTTTTTGGATAAGTCTTTTGATATTTCCTCTTCTAATTTATTCATCACTTCATCGTTTATTTTGATGGAGTCCGTCGTTTCCATGATTCTTCCTTCAATCTTTACATCTATTTTGAACTTCACTTTTTCAATCGATTGAACATTTATTTTTGTTTTGCTTCTTATCTCGCTTAAAACAAGGTCGAGCTGTTTAGCATGACCCCCATTTACCCCTTTCTTATATTCTTTGAAGATTTCTGAGGGTACGGAAGTCTGTACTCTTCCGGTTTTATAATTATCTGTCAGTAGTTTTACAAAAAATCCCTCTCTAGTATTAATATTACCTATATATTTATCGTCTCTGAACAAGGCAAGTTTATCAATTTTCGGCATTCCATTATTTATGCTTACCATTGGTAATACAGGATCCAACCCTATCGTAAAGTATTGATGAAGGAAATCTCTTAATGTACTCCTAGTCACAATTTCCTGCCTTGTATTTGTATCGATAATTTGCTCTAAGTACGTTCCTGCATTTGTTGTACTGTTATCATAAACACTTTGTAAGACTTCACTGGCCTGGCCATCCGCCATTGTTACGAACAACGTATCTGGTATTTTGGCATTTCGATTCAATGCATCTAATACTTGACTAGCACCTTCTTCTGCAAGAGATCTTCCCAACACCATCATCCGTGCTTTTCCGATTACTAGTTGATAATTGGCCTCCAAATTTGCATTTTGTATGGTTCCGTATATTGTTTCTGAGGATGCTTTTACCAGTTCATTGATTCTTTTCGATTCTGGGTCGAATTGAAAATAAATAAAGCTTGAATGAAAGTCTTCGTTCTCTTCCTTTTTATCAATCCCCAGAGTATTGATTACTCCGAGCTTCTCTATTTGATATATTTGAGCACACCCAGACAAAAACAGTAAGAATACCAAAAGAAAGGCTAATTTCTTGCTCATTTCTTCGCTCTCCTCTTTTTTTCTGCCTTTTTCTTGATCAAGACTAGTGGATAAAGAACCAATGGATAAATAAATCCCACCCAGAATCCAACTCTGGCAATAAGATCGGTAAGGAAGTTAGTTGTTGTCTGGTCTTTCATCAATGCTCCTAAAACGATAAGTAGCAAAGCGACAAAATAAACCGCTTTTTTTTGTTGCACCCTGAAAGTCCTTTTAATAGTATAGGTGGTTATCCATGTAAATAAGACAATGCTCGGCAGTACTACAAAAAACCATGCAGTAACGACTAAAACATCAAACCTGCCGATGATGGCATATTCAATAATCTTAAACAGGACGAGGACCGGCCAAAGTAAAGTTTCCAATCCTAAAGGGCTGAAGTAACCAATCGAAATGACTGTCACGAGCAGGAGTAAAAAGGTCGTGAAAGCAACTCCGAGCTGTGCAGACTTATGTGCAGATTGTTTGTCCTGGATAAAAGGATAGATGAAAAAAATGAGTTCGACTCCTACATAAGAAAAGGATGTTTTGTAAGCCCCGGAGAGCAATTCTCCTGTTGTCGCTTGGAAAATAGGCAAGAAATTGGATAAATCCATCAATATAACTGACTTATACAAAAAAATGAGCAGCCACAAGGAAAAAAAGAAGAATATAAAGATTAAACCAACAACAACCCTGATTCCTCCTAGCAAAGTGTACACAGTAAGTAAAATCATTAAAATGCTCATTACCCATGGAGACATAGTAGGGAAGATGAAGACTTGGACCACTTCTATATAATCAACCAACACGCTTAACGTAACTACAAAAAAATAGACGATAAAGAAGCTTCCTAGTAGTTTGCCGATCCATTTGCCGAAAATATCAGTCTGGATGCTCACGATATCCGCATTTTTATATTGTTTTAAGATGAAGAACATGACCATGACAACTAAATGCAAAGCAGCCCCGGCTATAAGCACGGAAATCCAGGCATCATGTTTGGACTCTAAGAAAATATGATGGGGAACCCCCATGATCCCCACCCCTGTTTGAATGGATATAAGGAGGAAAAATAAGTAGAAAGCTTTTATTTGTTTGTTGGGTTTTATGGTCAGATTTGGTCCCATTGTTTTTCCTCCTACTCATCAATATCCTTTTTCATCCGGGCCCTTCTTTGTTTGTATCTTGTCAAATCTTTCGGACGATATGAGATACTTCTCAGGTTGCTGACAAAAGCAGGTAACCTGAAAAAGGAATTATCGAAATCCTTAAGATTTAACGGGTAAGCTGGAAGTAAATATGGTCTGCCTAAAGATGTTGTCCGCAGTAAATGGATAACTATGAAGCTGACACCGCCGATTACACCGATCAAGCCAATCATCCCTGCAATGATGATCATTGGGAACCGGATAACTCTTATGGTGGATCCCATCGCATAACTCGGTGCGGTGAAGGATGCAAGAGCACTCATGGCAACAACTATGATGAGTATATTGCTTGTTAATCCTGCTGCCACTGCTGCTTGTCCGATGACGATACCACCTACGATACCAATTGTTTGCCCCACTTTGGTAGGAAGCCTTGCTCCAGCTTCTCTGAGCAGCTCGATTAATAGTTCAAGCAGAACAGCTTCCATGATAGGGGGGAATGGGACAGCAGCACGCGACTCCCCAAGTGTTGTCAGTAATGGGGTGGGAATGATTTCGTAATGAAAGGTAACAGCTGCGACATATGCAGGCGTCAGCAAGGCAGAAATAATCAATGCAATGAACCGCAAAAGCCGTATAAAAGAACCCACATTCCAGCGCATGAAGACATCCTCAGTGGATTCGAAAAAACTGAATAAGGAAGTGGGACCGACAAATCCGCTCGGACTCTTATCGACAAGAACACCAACCCTTCCCTTGGAAACGGAATATGTAAACCGGCTAGGAAGTTCCGTAATATAGAATTGCGGGAAGAGGGAGGTCGACGAGTCCTCAATAAAGTGGATAAGAGGCATCGTATCTTCAATATTGTCCACAACCAATTCTTTTAGTCGTTGTCTCATGGTCTGCACATCGGTTTCATTGGCAAGGGATTTTAAATAGACAAGTCGGACCTCTGTGGGAATTCTTTCACCGATTATAACTTTTTCTGTTACAAGATCACTAGTATTCAAACGCCAACGAACAATATTTAGATTAGTTGTCAATGACTCTGTAAAAGCATCACGCGGGCCAAGCACTGTCGATTCCTTTTCAGCTCTTTCTACTTGTCTGTGTTCACGATTAGGAATGGAATAGGTGATCACCTCTGACGCTTTCTCAATATAAATACCTACAGAACCTTTAATAAGGACATCAATAACCTCACTAAAATCGGTATGGGAAGAAGATTCCCCTAATGGCAATTCGTTTAGGATTTTTTGGGTATCCCAATTTTCATCCTTGGTAAGGAGTGGGGAGAGGATATTGTTGTTCAGCTGTTTCGTTGTAACCAGCAAGGTAATAAAGAAGACCAGAATTTTTCCGCCTTTTACTTCAAATTCTTGAATCTGCAAGTCAGGGGTATCTGGAAGTTTTTTATTCAATAGGTCCTTCATTTCTTCAATTGTTATTGGTAAACTTGCACTCGATTTTATCCGTCTCCTCATAGTAAACCAACTCCATTCTGCAGATATGTTTAGTATGGAGTATTTTGAACGAATTATGAGGGGAACAGAGGTGATTATAGAAAAATAAAAGAAGCCTCCACATGCAAAGAGACTTCTAAACAATAGAATTAAGCTCTAGTATCCGAAAACGACAATGTCGATTTTCCCTGTGGCTGGGTCCATAACCAGACCGTGTACTGGCAAATCTTCCGGCAGAAGGGGATGTTTTTGAATCAGTTCGACTGTAGTTTTCACCCCATCTTCCACAGATTCAAAACCATGCAGCCATTGATGAAGGTCTTTCTCATTATTATTTATCGAATCCAATCTGTGCTGATCAACCCCTTGAACTTCCATTCTCTCAATGATTTCTTTCGATTGATACCCAGTCATTTGACAATCATGGTGGCCGATAACGAAAATTTCATCAGCACGCAAATCATAGACAGCCATCAGCAGGCTGCGCATTACACTGTCATAAGGATCTGTCAGTAAGGCACCTGCTGTCTTGATCATGTGCACATCGCCATTTTTAAGGTCTAGTGCCTGGGGAAGAAGTTCCTCCAGTCTCGGATCCATGCATGTCAGAATGACAGCATTCTTATTCGGGAAACTGTCTGTTTCGATTGATTTATATTTTTCTTCCTTCACAAATTGCTCATTGAATCGAACAAAATCCTCAAGTAACATTTGCATACCATCCTTTTTATTATTAAAAAGCTGGTATTAATGTAAGGGATACAAATATTTAATGCAATTAATACAAAATTCGACACAAAAACAAAAAAGTTCTGAAAACTTTCAATTTTTATTATATTGAGTAGATGATATAATAGAAATAATACCAAAAGAAGGATGGATTATTTTTCTTAATTAAAATAATTTGACCAAGCACCCCGAAAGTTGCAAATGGGGTCGAATAGCTATAATAGATTATTGGGGGAAGAAAGGGTGATTAGATGGATGAAATAAAGAGAAATTGCAGATTGTGTAAAGAACCAATGGAGCCTTCTCCGTTCATGACATGTCCAGTCTGTTTAGCCGAGAGTGAAAGAGTAAGATTATTTATCCTGAAACATCCACATGTAACCCCGGAACAAATTGCTGAAGCGACTAATGTTTCTAAAGTTAAGGTATCCAACATGGTGAAATTAGGAATTAGCAAGTAAATATATGAGAAAAAAGCTTGTCTTCGGGCAAGTTTTTTTATGTGTGCAAGAATGGTCAAAAACCCAAATTTGCCATTTTTTTCAGAAAAATGAAATATCGCATTGACACAGATTGTTCACAATTATATAATGATGAAGCATAAATACGAAAGGAGGTCACAAACGATGGAAAAAGTAATTAAAGGAATTCATTCAAACAACTTCATACACGTGGCCTCCATGAAGCAGATTAAAAATATGTAAGTACTCGTCTATGGTTACATATCAATACATCTATCCAAAGGTCACGTACTATAACTCCGTGGCCTTTTTATGTTTGCATGATTACGTGCACGTCTTCGGATGTGTGCGTTTTTTTTTAGAATTGTTTGGCTGCAGTGCGACGGTAGAATTCCGTCCCTGTTTCTCATAAATATCAATTAAAGGAGGAGAAGTATGATGTTGAAAGGTAAGGAAGTCAGAATGTTGATGGAAGATTGGAAAGAAAGCGGTTAGCAATTATCGGAATCAAAACAAAGTAGGTGGCAGAAATGTTCAGTGTATTCAAGAAATTAAAGTGGTTTTTTAAGGCGTATTGGAAACGATACACATTTGCGATCGTCGCTCTCGTACTGGCGAGTATGATCGATTTGATTCCTCCCAAACTGATAGGTATGGCTATTGACAATATTCAGTACGGGACATTGACTTGGCAGAGCTTATGGAATGTTCTTCTGCTATATGGTGTCCTGATCATTTTAAGCTATACGATTTCGTATTTGTGGGATTACAATCTATTTGGCGGGGCAGCGATAATGGAAAAGCTGATTCGGACCAGATTGATGAACCACTTTTTGAAAATGACGCCCACGTTTTTCGGTAAATACCGGACAGGAGACCTGATGGCCCGGAGTACAAATGATCTTAAAGCTATTTCGATGACTACAGGTTTCGGGGTTCTGACACTCGTAGATTCTAGTATCTTCATGTTTATGATTATCGCAGTAATGGGTTTCACAATCAGCTGGAAGCTGACGCTGGCTGCATTGCTTCCGCTGCCGGTTATGGCGGTGGTGATGCAAAAATATGGAAACATTATCCACGAGCGATTCATGAAAGCCCAAAATGCGTTTGGCGACATGAATAACGAAGTGTTGGAATCAATCAGAGGAGTCAGGGTAATCAGGGCTTATGTCCAGGAAGAACAAGATTTAAAACGTTTTAATCAAATGACGGCCGATGTTTATAGAAAAAATTTGGAAGTAGCCAAAGTGGATGCATTGTTCGAGCCGACAATGAAGATATTGGTGGGGCTTGCCTATACAGTCGGTCTTGGATATGGTGCCATGCTGGTATTTGAAAACATATTGACCTTGGGAGAGCTTGTATCTTTCAATGTCTATCTTGGAATGCTGATATGGCCGATGTTTGCAGTAGGTGAGTTGATCAATGTGATGCAGCGGGGGAATGCCTCTTTAGACAGGGTGAATGAAACACTGGATTACAGCGCAGATGTTGAGAGTCCCGATGACCCTGTCTTAATGGAAAAACCAGACAGAATTCTTTTTGATAGAGTCCGTTTTTCCTATCCCGGCAGTAATCAATACCAGCTGGACGATCTTTGTTTTTCGGTGGAGAAAGGGCAGACAATCGGGATTGTCGGCAAGACTGGGGCAGGGAAAACGACGATTTTCCGCCTGCTTTTGCGTGAGTATCCCGGGCTTGAAGGTTGTTTATCTATTTCCGGGATTCCTATCGAGGAGCTGGATCTTCAACATATCCGGTCGTGGATAGGCTATGTACCGCAAGAACAAATTCTATTTTCCAAAACGATTCGAGAAAACATTCGATTTGGAAAGAAGAATGCAGAAGACAAGGAAATTTACCGGGTGATGGATGCCGCTCATTTCCTTGATGATTTGAAAGCTCTCCCGCAAGGTCTTGATACGAAAGTAGGGGAAAGTGGTGTTACTCTTTCCGGGGGGCAAAAACAACGGGTCGCTATTGCCCGTGCATTTATCAAGGATCCGGAAATCCTGATTCTGGATGACGCATTGTCTGCAGTTGACGGTAAGACAGAAGCGAACATTATCAAACACTTAAAAAGAGTGAGAAACAACAAGACTACTTTTATCTCTGCGCACAGGCTATCTGCGGTAGAACATGCAGATAAGATTATCGTCCTGGACGGAGGAAAGATAACGGAAATCGGTACACACGAGCAATTGTTGGAGATTGATGGCTGGTATGCTGCACAGTACAAACAGCAGCAGCTGGAAGAACAGGAGGTGATCTCCTAATGAATAAATCAACCGAAGGACGTTTATTTGACTATGCAATGCAATTTAAGAAGATCATTTTCATTGGGCTTTTATGTTTGGTTGTGGCTGTAGCATTGGAACTTGCCGGCCCTTTGATTGCGAAAAGAGTCATTGATGAACATATTACGGGTATAGAGACGACCTGGCATTTGGTCGAAGAAAATGACGATAAATATACTGTTTCTTACAATGGCGAATTTTACAAAAGAGAAGATCGCGTGCAGTCAGACACTTCACTTGGTGAAGTCAGTCTTGTTCAAGTAGGCAGATCTTATTATATGACGGAGGAAGCGATTCCGCTTAATGGCGAGAGGTCTGTTGATAATGGGATGATCACTGTCCAGACAAATGACAGCAGCACGCAAGTAAAGGCGGAAAGATTGAGTGTAAGTGAGCTTTACCATTTCTTTGCACCGGAACAAGGTCCCATCGTCGGGCTGTTGGTTCTTTATGTAATATTGCTTTTGATTGCGGCGATTTTTCAATTCGGAAAGACCTACCTTCTCCAGAAAGCTTCGAACAGGGTGGTCGAAAAGATGAGAAATGATGTATTCGAACATACGCAGGAAGTGCCGATCAATTATTATGTTGATCAGCCGGCGGGAAGGATTGTTGCAAGGATCACAAATGACACGGAAGCAATCAGGGACTTGTACGAGAGAGTGTTGTCTGTTTTTGTAACAAGTATCATCTATATGGCTGGAATATATGTAGCTCTGTTTTTATTAGACTTCAAGCTGGCGACATTATGTTTAATATTACTGCCTGTAATTGTGTTATGGATGAAAATCTATAAACGATTCGGGTCAAAGTACAACAAGGTTGTCAGGTCCACGGTTAGTGAAATTAACGGTAACATTAATGAATCCATCCGGGGAATGAGTATCATCCAGGCTTTTAGAAAGGAAAAAGATACGCTGGAGGAATTTGAACAATTAAATGAACGGCATTTCGTTTATCAGAAAAAGTTAGTCAAACTAAGCGCCCTCACCTCGCACAACCTGGTGAATGTTTTGCGGAACATGGCATTCGTAGCCTTTATTTGGTACTTTGGCTCCTCTTCGATCGGGCCAGAGGGGATAGTGACAGCCGGTGTGCTGTATGCTTTTGTCGATTATCTGACAAGATTGTTCAATCCAGTGACCGATATCGTCAACCAATTGCCATTGTTGGAACAGGCTCGAGTCGCGGCTGGGAGAGTCTTTGAGCTAATGGATGAGAAGGGTGAAAAAGTAAATAACAGCCCGGTTGATCGTTATAAAGGGCACGTTCAATTTGATTCTGTTTCCTTCGCGTATAATGGGAAGGATAAAGTACTGAAAGACATAAACTTGGTAATTGAACCAGGAGAAACGGCTGCATTTGTGGGCCATACCGGTTCTGGCAAAAGTTCTATTATGAACTTGTTATTCCGGTTTTATGACCCGCAAAAAGGCATCATTCGGCTGGACGGTATCGACAGCAAGACGCTGTCGAGACAACAGGTGAGGAGCCATATGGGGATTGTCCTGCAAGACCCTTTCTTATTTACTGGCACCATATTGTCGAATGTAACGATGAATGAACCGACTATTTCCCGGGAAATGGCGATAAATGCTCTAAAGGCTGTAGGGGCAGATCGGTTTATAGAGAAATTGCCGAATCGTTATGAAGAGCCGGTGAAAGAGGGAGGAAGTACTTTGTCCATGGGGGAGCGCCAGCTGATTTCTTTCGCACGTGCTTTGGCATTTGATCCGGCTATTCTGATTCTGGATGAAGCTACTGCCAATATTGATACGGAGACAGAAGCTATCATTCAACAAGGATTGGAAGTACTGAAGCAAGGCAGGACGACATTAGTTATCGCCCACCGCTTATCTACGATTCAACAGGCTGACAAGATTTATGTACTCGATAATGGTACAATCAAGGAACAAGGAAATCATCAGGAATTGTTGGAACAGCAAGGGAAATATTATCAAATGTACCAAATGCAGCAGGGGAAATTAGCGGAAAAAGCAGTCTGAAGGATCAATGGGTGAGACGTTTGCGGGGTGGATCGATGAAGGATTCAGACAATCGGAATCAAGACATAATCGATGAAGATTTATATGAGGAAATCGATGAGGAAGAATTGCTGGAGATATTGGAAGAAGAAAAGCAAAAAGCGCTGATGAAGGAAAGGGAGGAGAGAAATAAACCAAAACGCCCTTTTCCTAAATGGGCTTTCTGGCTCGTTGCTATTGCGATGTTTATCAATGTCATCGCGCTTTTACCAAATACTTTTTCCGTTCCGGCTGTCGATTTTCTGATTACCTCGGCAAAACTATCATCTAATGAAACAATCAGTGATTACAAAGAGGCGGTAGTAGTCATCGAAGCTGGAGATAGCAGGGGCACGGGTTTTGCTATTTCTGCTGATGGGCTCATTTTAACGAATCATCATGTTATCGAGGATGAAAATAGAATCATGGCAGCTTTTCCCGAACAAGGCTTATATTCGGCAGAAGTTATAGAAAGCTATCCCGAAATCGACCTTGCCGTACTCCAGGTTGAAGGCAGCAAGCTCCCACATCTGGATTTAGCAGACCGAACTTCCTTTGAAGAGCAGGAACACTTTTATTTTATTGGAAATCCACTTAGGTTCCAGGGTATTGCTAATGAAGGGGAAATCCTCGGTTATACCAAGTTGGAAGATTGGAATCAGAAGGTTCTCATGCTGGAAGCTCCGGTCTACCGGGGGAATAGTGGCAGCCCTGTAATCAATGGCAATGGCGAAGTGATCGGTGTGGTATTTGCCACCCTCAATCATGAAGAACATGGCCGCATAGGGCTGGCAGTTCCAATCGATTATTATCACAAGAAGAATAAATAGCATGGAATTCAAGGATCCGGTATTGCACCGGGTCCTTTTTAGTAATAGTACCATACGTTTTGTAGGGAGAGGCTGGGGGTATTTTGATAATATAGATCACAACTTGGAGGGATGATTATCCTTTATTACGGCACAAATTTAGAGAGCTATCGTTTACAGGCAAGTGACGGTGAACTTGGCAAAGTTCAAGAATTATACTTTGATGACAACAAATGGGTGGTCCGTTATTTGGGGGTGGATACACGGAAGTGGCTTCCAGGCCGTACCGTGTTATTGTCCCCATCCTCTTTTAAAAAGGTGGATAGAGACAATGGCCATGTAGAAGTAACCAGTGATAAGGAAACTGTCCGAAATAGCCCATCCTTAGAAGAAAACTCGTCCATGACCCCGGATTACGAACTGGCGCTTACCAGGTACTATGGTTGGACACCATATTGGTCTGGAGGTTTTCTTTGGGGGACACAAGATAATCCATTCGTCGAAACTCCAGATGCTCCTGTTGAAACGGAGCCTGTTCCAAGAATGGAAGAAACAGCAGATGAGGTGAAGCACCAATTGCGTGCGGTCACAGACCTGACAGAAGGTTTTACGATTCATGCAAATGATGGAAAAATTGGCAGCATAAATGATGTGCTGATCGATGGGGATAATTGGAAAATACGTTATCTGGTGGCAGAATCTGCTCAGGAATTTCCGGAGAATTATTATTTGTTTTCTCCCGATTGGGTAGAATCGATTGATTGGACAGAGGGCAACGTCTATGTCGACATCCGAAGAGAAGAAGTCCGACAAGGGCCAGGCCTCAAAGAAAAACAAGAAGTTACAAGAGCACAGGAAAATGAAATATACTCGGCATTCGGGAAAAGCGAATATTGGTTTTGATCTTATTGAAAAAAGGCAGGCGACAGTTATTCTGTTGCCTGCCTTTTTTATTTTCCATAACTACATAATATTCGGATATAAACTATTTTTCGTAAAGATGTGACATTATTTTTAAACAAAATGTAATCTTCCTGTGATAGATTCCCTACTGCAGTTTCTGTATCATTGTTCATATTAAGAGAAACTGGAGATTCATATGCCAATGGGAAATCACACATCTAGAAAAATATATTTAAAAGAATTGACTGAAAATACACCCACAAAAAAATACAAAGAAACGAAAAATATAAAAGCTGGAGGTGATGAAGGTTGATATCTCATCGCTCTGCTAAAGGAAATAAATCGCTGCTTGAGCAGCAGATCAAGTTAGTTCAAGAAGGAAATGAAGAAATTCAGAATGATCTTTTACGAACGTATCAACCCTTTATCGCCAAAAGTGTTTCGGAAGTATGCAAGCGATATATCGATCCGCAGACAGACGATGAATTTAGCGTAGGTCTGTTAGCATTCAACGAAGCTATTTTATCTTATTCATCTGAAAAAGGGAGCTCATTTTTATCGTTTGCCCGTCTGGTTGTCAAAAGAAGGGTCATCGACTTTATCAGGCAGGAGCAAAATAAATTGGTTGCGGCCTCAATCGACGAAAAAAATGATGAACAAGATCAAATGGAAAATCCGTCCGAAATTTTGGCCGCAAAGGTTTTATATCAAGAAGAAGTGGATAAATGGTACCGACAAGAAGAAATCAAAGACTTGCAAGCAAAACTCAAACAATATAAATTATCATTTGAGGAACTTACGGAGGTATCACCGAAACATCGGGATGCAAGAGAATCGGCTATAAAGGTGGCCAAGCAGTTGTTCCAAAACGAAAAGTTGAGGGAATATGTTTATAAAAAGAAAAAAATACCGATAAAAGCATTAGTGGATATCGTCGATGTAAGCAAGAAAACATTGGAAAGAAACAGGAAATATATTTTAGCAATCTTTATTATTTTAAGTGAAGACTATCTTTATTTGAAAGATTATCTGAAGGGGGTGGGTCAGTGAGAAGAGGAGTCGTTATGGAGTTGCATCGTCATTACATTGTCGTAATGGATGAGGATGGAACCTTCCATAAGGCAAATCCGGTGGATGATGCAGAAATCGGATTGGAAATATCGTATGTACCAAAAAAATCTAACAATATTATGCACTTTTTCTTTTCAGGCCGAAAAAGAAAAACAAGTACACGCATCGCTGCGATGACGGCACTGGTGATTATTATTACTTTCCCGTTGTATTCCTGGTATAACGGCAATAAAGCGTATGCTTATGTCAATGTAGATCTCAACCCAAGTCTGGAAATGAAAATCAATGAGGAAATGTATGTACTGGATATAAACCCGCTCAATGAAGAAGCTGAACGGTTATTAGAACAAATTGGTCCTGCATGGCAGGATAAATCTGTAGAGCAGGTCACGTCCCTTATTATCGACAAAACAAAAGATGAGGACATGCTTGATAACCCGAACAGGGTGATTATCGGAGTAAGTTATCTTAAGGATCGTGAGAAAGATAAATATATCACTAAAGCGCTGGACGAATTCTTCAGCAATCACCCAGACAAAGATTTGAGAGTAGCCACGTTTGAAGTCCCTGAAAAAATCCGGCAGGAAGCTCAGAGTGAAAAAGTATCCATGAATAAATTGATGGCTGAAGAACTGACAAATGAAGAAGCTGCGATTATGCAGACGGAAAATCAAGAACCTAATATCGACAGCAGGGAAAAAGAAATTATTCAATCTTTTTATAATACAAAGAACGAAAAAGATTCCACTCAAAAGAAACAAGACGAGGCAAATAACCAATCCGGTTTTACAAATAAATCAACATCTTCCAGGCAGGATGAACTGGGGAGAAACAACCTAAATATATCACAGTTAAACACGGGGCAAGTTGAGCGCAAGGAGAACACCACCCAGGAAATGCGGGACGAAAGTAACAAAGAACAACAAACCAAAGGGAACAAAGAAGAAGAAAAGGAAGAAAAAAATAAGGATCATAAACCTCCTGTCCAGATAAAAAGTAAGGACGGGAAAAAGCCGGAAACTAAAGTTCGAAATAAGCATAATGACCAATGGCAGGAGAAAAAAGCCAAGCAAGGCGCACATCAAAATGGGGAGAATGGTAATAGAGAGAAAAACCCCCCTGGTCTCGAGAAAAAGAAAGATGCCGATCGTGCAGACGAAAATAGGAACAAAAAAGGACATTCCAAACAACCGACTATGCATTCAGATAAAAATAAGAAACACCCTCCAGGTCTTGCAAAGAAAGAACAACAAAAATCCCCTGCCCCTAAAAGTGAATAAAAATGATTGAAGCGTTGTCTTTTACTATTTTGAAGATTTCTGCGACTACTCTTTACAGGAAACAATTGCTCATTCCTGATACAATCAAGGTAGGTGGCCGGGGAAATGGAAAAACAGACAAACGCTTTTTTGTCATTTCTAAATTGTGCGATTAGCGTGGTTTTGCCTGGCTTATATAAGGGGGAGAACAGAATGAAAATCGATCGGCCCAGAGTAGGAATAGTAGGTTTGGGAAATATAGCGCAGAAGGCATATATTCCCATACTTACCAAGCAGGATCATTGGGAGTTGGCAGGTGCTTTTTCTCCGAACAGTCAGAAACGGGAAGAAATCTGTGGGCAGTACCGAATGCGAAGTTTTTCCAGTTTAGAAGACTTGAGCCGGGAATGTGATGTCGTATTTGTTCATTCATCTACGGCATCCCACTACCAAGTCGTCTCATCACTACTAAAGCAAGGAAAACACGTTTTCGTGGACAAGCCTTTGGCCGCTACCACAGATGAAGCAGAACAACTTGCTTCTCTAAGTGACAGCAAAGGCAAAAAGTTGATGGTAGGCTTTAATCGCCGGTTTGCTCCTTTCTATGTAAAGGCAAAAGAGCAGTCGGAAAGTGTAGACTGGGTAGTGATGGAAAAACACAGAGCCGACAGTGTCGGACCAGGAGATTTTGCTTTCACGATGTTGGACGATTATCTCCATCTAGTCGATACAGTCCGTTGGCTTGGCGGCAATCAGGAGCTTAAGATAACGGACAGTTTTTTGAAAACGAATCAAAATGGTCAACTGTTATTGGCCAAGCATAATTATCGTGTTGGCGATCGCCTGCTTACAACCGCCATGCACCGGCAATCTGGTTCAAACGCAGAAAAGTTGGAATTGATGAATAAAGGTTCCATAATGAGGGTATTGAATTTAAATAATCTGGAAATAGAAAAACAAGAAATGGTGCAAAATGCTTTTCCGCCTTCTTGGGAAACGATTTTAAAGACGAAAGGATTCCAAGGAGCTGTGGAACATTTCTTAATGTGTGTGGAAACAGACTCAAAACCAGAGGTGGACGGCTGGGAAGCTCTGAAGTCCCAACTACTTGTCCAGGAAATGATAGATAATACTTAGAAGAATGAAATGCCGGAAAGGAACAGATTTATATGTCCAAGTTGGATCTTACACAGTTTGAAAAAAAGTTAATCGTCAGAAACATCGAAGAGAAGGATATCGACCAATTACTGGCATTACAGCAGGATTGCTTTCCAGATATGGATCCCTGGAAAAGGGAACATTTGTTGAGCCATATAGAAATTTTTCCGGATGGCCAGTTCTGTGTGGAATTCGATGGCAGAATCATCGGCAGTTGTTCCAGTTTAATCGTAAACTTCGATGAATATGATGATAAACACACATGGGATGACATTACAGATGAAGGGTATATTACCAACCATGACCCGGAAGGCTACAATCTGTATGGCATTGAAGTGATGGTGGACCCGGAATTCAGGGGAATGAAAATCGGTAAGAGACTGTATGAAGCCCGTAAAGAATTGGCGCGCGAACTAAACTTGAAAAGTATCATTATCGGGGGACGCATTCCTAACTACCATAAGCATGCAAAGGAACTAACGCCAAGGGAGTACGTGGAGGAAGTAAGCAGCAAAAATATTTATGATCCAGTACTGACATTCCAAATAATGAACGGCTTTTCAGTGATGAGAATCAATCCGGGCTATTTACCTGACGACAAGCAGTCTGTACAATATGCCACACTGATGGAATGGAACAATATCGATTACCGGGCAAAATCGAAACGTCATTTTAAAACGGCTTATCCTGTCAGAATTACTGTGATTCAATACATGATGAAAAATATTGAGTCATTTGAAGAATTTGCGCGACAAGTGGAATATTATGTAGATGTCGCTTATGATTTCGGTTCGGACTTTGCAGTATTTCCGGAAATTTTCACTACCCAGTTAATGTCCTTCCTGGAAGAAAAAGTCCCTTCCGAAGCAGTGCGTAAACTATCCGAATACACTGAGGATTATATCGAGCTGTTTACACATCTGGCTGTAAAATATAATGTGAACATCGTCGGCGGGTCTCACTTTGTAGAGGAAGACGAACATATATACAATATTGCATACTTATTCCGGCGTGACGGCACGATTGAAAAGCAATACAAAATCCATGTCACGCCCAATGAACGAAAATGGTGGGGCATTCAGCCCGGAGATGCGGTGAAAGTCTTCGACACTGACTGTGGAAAAATTGCCATTCAAATCTGTTATGACATTCAATTTCCTGAACTTACCCGCTATGCGGTCGACCAGGGAGCGAATATTATCTTTGTGCCATTTTGTACGGATGACCGCCAAGGCTATCTTCGCGTTCGCTATTGTGCACAAGCAAGAGCCGTGGAAAACCAAGTGTACACGGTTATCGCTGGCACTGTAGGAAACCTGACACAAGTAGAAAACATGGATATACAATATGCGCAATCCGGTATTTTTACTCCGTCCGATTTTGAGTTTGCGCGGGATGGAATTATCGGTGAATGCCACCCGAACATCGAAACGGTTGTTGTCGGGGATGTTGACTTGGAAATTTTGAGAAGACAACGCAAATCGGGGACAGTCAGACAACTGCGTGACCGGAGAAGAGATTTGTTTGAAATTAATTATAAGAATATCCAAACAGAAGTAAAACCGGAAAAGAAGGGATGACTTATACAACATGCTGAAGGACCAAGTAGCTATCGTAACAGGAGCATCACGGGGGATCGGAAAAGAAATAGCACGGCAGTTCGGAAAGCAAGGAGCAAAGCTCACGATCATGGGAAGTTCTGATGAGGTGCATAGAACAAAGCAGGAATTGGTCGATGAAGGGATAACGGATATCTATTCCTTCCGCGCAGACGTCACCAAGGAAAATGAGGTAGATCATGTTATCGGAGCAACAAAAAATGCGTTCGGTTCAGTGGACATACTCGTCAATAATGCCGGTGTAGGACTTTTTAAAGATATCGAAGACATAACCGTGGAAGAGTGGGGAAAAACATTTGAAGTAAATGTTCAAGGAGTTTTCTTATGTGTGAAGGCTGTCACCCCGATTATGAAGAAGCAAAAATCCGGCACCATTATCACTCTCTCTTCTGATGCAGCCCGTTTTGCACTTCCGGAAAAAGGGTCTTTATATACAGCTACCAAGTACGCAGTCCAGGGCTTCATGGGGTCTGCAGCACAGGAACTGCAAGAATATGGAATCCGTGTCAGCACGATAAACCCTGGAAAGGTGGATACCAATTTCGGTGACAGCATGCAAGGCGATGAATCAAAAGCAGATTGGCTTAAAGTAGAAGACATTGCTGAAGCCTGTGTTTATATGGCTTCAGCTCCTAAACATATGCTTATCGATGAGATGTATCTTCACCCGTTGGCAGATAAATATCCAAGAACATAAAGAGCCGATACGGCTCTTTTTTATTAACTCCATTGAGCTCATAGGCTGTTATAATGGATGAAAAAGGGAGGTGGCCGTATATGGAGGAGAGGAAGAGGCTGAATACACTCAAAACGATTGCGGAGCATTTAAACCAGTCACAAGATCGACAGGAAATGTTGAACCATATACTCCATAAGCTGATTGAGATCACTCATTTCAGTTCGGGGTGGATATTTACAGAAACTAATGGAGAAATGAGTCTTGCTTCTGATTACCGACTACCACCTGCATTGAACCGGAATAACAAACAGCCCATGTGCGGACAGGACTGTTATTGTATAAATAGATACAAGGCAGGCAAACTTACCAAAGCTACAAACATTATTGGCTGTCATCGAATAGAAAAAGCTTTGAAAGAGGGGAGAATGGATACAGAAGAAATCACCCATCATGCTACGGTTCCGCTAAGAACGCCAAAACGCCAGTACGGATTGCTAAATGTAGCAGCCCCAAATCAATCGTCATATAAACAAGAAGAGCTTGATTTATTAGAGGCCATTGCGTTTCAAGCAGGATCAGCTTTGGAAAGGATGGAGAAGTTCGAGGAAGAAGAACAACGAGCTGTCATCCTCTCTAAGCTTCACACTTTTACCCAGCATCTCCAACAAACCAAATCCAGGCAGGAAGCTATCCAATGTTTACTTAACAAGCTTCCGGAAGTTATTGTGTTTGAGTCACTTGTATTGTCAGAAAGAGAACTGCGTGGCTTTATATTAGAAGGGAACCTCGATGGAGGGCAATATATCGCGCTAAGCAGAAGCTATCCCTTTACCAAGTGGGAAAAAGAAAGTTTTGGTTTGGTCCTGGAGTATTTGGACATTGTCTTTTTACAGTTAAAAGTATTTGATCAAGAGAAAGAAGTCATTAAACTCAAGGAGAGGGCAGGCTTAGCTCAAGATTTGCATGATTCAGTGAGTCAACTTCTTTTCTCCGCTGTACTGACGTCTAAAGCTTCTATAAGTTTGGCATCAGATCCTGCGCTGAAAGAACAAATCACCTATATCCATGAACTTACGACACAGGCATTGCAGGAAATGCGCTCATTGATATCAAAGCATAAAACAGAAGGGATGGACAAAGGCCTGCTCGCAGGTTTGAAAGATTATGCAAAAACCCTTGATCTGGAGATTACTACAAAGACGAGGGGAACTGCTTCCATTCCCTACTCTATCGAAGAAATTTTGTGGAGAATCGGGCAGGAAGGATTACATAATATTGCCAAGCATGCGGCTGTGAAACATGCTGACATCCTCCTGGAGCGGAACGATCGAGAGGTAAGGATGGCGATTGCAGACAAGGGAAGAGGGTTCGATGTCAGTAAATGTGCCGGATTCCACTCCTATGGATTGAGCGGAATGAAAGAAAGAGCCTGGATGTTTGGAGGCGACCTCCGGATTATCAGTCAACCTGGGTCCGGGACGACATTGGAGGTTTGGATACCGATGAGAGGTGAAGGGGAATGACGATTAAGGTACTAATAGCAGATGATCACCAAGTTGTCAGAAAGGGACTGGTGTACTTTTTTCAATCAGTAGAAGGTATTGAAATTGTTGCCGAAGCATCAAGTGGCCAGGAAGTAATCGATTATTTAGCCGATAGTAGTGTTGACGTCATTTTATTGGATATACAAATGCCTGGATTGGATGGGATTGAGACAACAAAAAGAATCCGGCAGTTGCAGCGGGATACCAGGATATTGATGTTGACGAGTTTTTCCGATTATGAAACCGTTATTCCTGCAATACAGGCTGGAGCCAATGGTTATCAGTTAAAGGATATCGATCCGTCGAAACTTGCAGAATCAATTCGAAAGGTTTATGAAGGGGAAACAGTGATCGATTCGAAAGCCACCGCCCATTTAATGAAGCATATTAGTTCTACACCTGCCGATGAGGAAAAAAGGCGGCTAAATGAATTGACCAAACGGGAGCGAGAGGTATTAAAGGAAATAAGTAAAGGGCTTAGCAATAAAGAGATAGCGTCATGTCTTTTTATTGCAGAGAAAACAGTGAAGACACATGTTTCCAACATTCTGTCTAAATTAGAACTCCATGATCGGACACAGGCAGCACTTTTTGCAGTGAAATTCATGAAAGACTGATGAAAGAAAGGGAAGTCTGATGACTTCCCTTTTTTGTTGAGGCTGGGACAAAAGTATTTTAACTAGTGAAGAATCCGAACAATACAAATGCGGTGCGTATAATCGCTTCTGAAATATACTTCGCTTTCCGCGGGGCGGGTGGTGAGCTTCCTCGCTGTTCCAGCTGCGGGATCTCACCTATCCCACTCGTCCCGCAGGAGTCTGCGTATATTTCATCCGCTAAATTCGTTCTTTGTTCATATCTCAATTAAACACTTTTGTTATGTCCCAACCTCTTTTTTGTTATCTATACCTGCATGGTCACCACTGGTGTATGTGCCATTGCATGGTCAATATAGTGGAGTAAATCTTCATGGGTAGTAATTACTTTTTGTTCATTTGAATTGTAATGAAAAGCGTGAAGAAAAGATTCGATTTTCTTTGACAAAATATCATCCTGGGTTCTTACCATTAGGACAAGCAAGTCGTCCCACTGTCCCCATAAAGTGAAATACAAGGCTTTGTCATAATCAGGGATAATCATTTTTTATTTGCCCCTTTCCGAAAGGGATATTAGTATTGTTTCCCTAAGCCGAAATTCAATCGGTCCATGTTTATGGTGTTATTACCAAAAGATTACGGTTTAGTTTCTTACCGGTAATTGGCAAAAAATACCGGCGAATAATCGAATTTTCCTTGTTGCATACTAACCTCAAACCGAGTACAAGGAGGAAGATTATTTATGAACTGGAAAGCTGCAGGAGTTACCTTGCTAGGCTCATTTATGCTTGTTGCATGTCAGGGAAATGATAATAATGAAACAGGTCAGGGGACAAATGACGGTATTCAACAGACAAGGTTCAATACGACAACAGATTACCCTGATAACGGAAATCAAACAGGGACTAGAAATAACCAGGGACAAAACGATGACGACTGGCTGGATAACCGTAATATGGCCAATGATGGCAATGCAAACAATGACGGTGGGAATAATCAAAATCAAAATCAAAACAATGAAGACAATTATGAAGTTGCAGAAAAACTGGCGGACAAAGTTTCTAAAGAAGTGGACGATATTGACCGTGCCTATGTACTGACAATGGATAACAACGCATATGTAGCCGCCGAATTGAATAAAGGTACTAATGGAAACAATGGTAACAATGGAAACAACGGAAACAATGGCAATAATGGAGGCAACAACGGCGAAGTCAGTCAAGAGGTAAAACAACAAGTTTCAAAAGTCATCAAGCAAGAGGACGAAAAAATCGAAAATGTTTACGTATCGACAAATCCCGATTTCGTCAATTTGACTAACAATTATGTGGAAGACGCAGGAAACGGTGAGCCGATCGAAGGGTTCTTTGAACAATTCGGAGAAATGATTGAACGAATCTTTCCGCAGAATAGATAGAAGAAAAAGCGAGAGTAATTTCTCGCTTTTTTTTTCGGAACAAGACATTGGTTTATTTTACCATAGCCAGCACCAACACCGCCCCTGAAGGCATAAAATATTATTGATATTTTTTGATAAATATTACAAATTGATAGTCGTTTTTCCTTATGATATATTTATGTCAATAATCCCGATAAAACATAGTGTAATAGTATGAATTGAAAATGGGAGTTGAGATGAATGGGTCGGGAATTTGTTGATTTATTTGATAAGTGGGCTGTTTCTTATGATGAAAGTGTTACAGGGCACGATCCTCAATATCAAGCCGTATTTGATAAATATGATACAATATTAGAAGAAGTAGCAAAACGTTCTCAAGGGAATGTATTGGAATTTGGAGTAGGTACTGGAAACCTTTCAAAGAAGTTGTTGGATTCCGGTCTTAAAGTAATAGGAATTGAACCTTCACCTGAAATGAGAAATGCTGCTACTGCCAAATATCCTGATTTGGAAGTAATGGATGGAGACTTTCTTTCTTACCCAAAACCAGGAATTCCAATTTCGACTATTGTAAGCACCTATGCTTTTCATCATTTGACAGATGAAGAAAAAGATGAAGCAATTGCCGGATTCAAGGAGCTTTTATCACCCGGTGGAAAAATTGTTTTTGCCGACACGGCATATAGGAATGAGCAGGAAAAGCAGCAAATCCACCAGACAGCAAAGGATAATGGATTTGACGATCTTCTGTTTGATTTAACGACAGAATATTACCCAATGATCGACGTATTGCATCAACTGTTCAAGAAACATGGTTTCCACGCGGAATTTCAACAAATGAATGAATTTGTTTGGTTGATGGTAGCGGAAAAATAGTAATGGATACATGAATTATTAATTTGTTATACAAGGAGTGGAAAAATAATGGCTAAGAAAATGAACGTAGAAAGCTTTAATTTGGACCATACGAAAGTAAAGGCGCCTTATATCCGTCTAGTTGGCGTGACAACGGGGCAGAGCGGTGACAAGGTGTACAAATATGATGTCCGTTTCAAACAGCCGAACAAGGAACACATGGATATGCCTGGTCTGCATTCTATCGAACATTTAATGGCTGAGAATATCCGTAATCATATCGATAATGTGCTGGATATAGGGCCGATGGGCTGTCAAACTGGTTTTTATCTCGCTGTACTGAATAATGACAGCTATGAGGACATTGCCGAAGCTTTGGAAAAAACGTTGAATGATGTACTGGAAGCCGATGAAGTACCGGCTTGTAATGAAGTACAATGCGGATGGGCTGCAAACCATAGCTTGGAAGGGGCAAAAGAAATAGCTGCTGAAATGTTAGAAAGAAAAGACGAGTGGCATCAAGTTTTTGCTGAATAATAAAAAGGGGAAGGAATCGACATGACATTATACCGTAATACCCAAGAGTTGATCGGTAATACCCCGTTAGTAGAGCTGACCAAGTTCCCCCTTCCCGAGGGGGTTCGTTTTTTTGCGAAACTGGAGTTTTATAACCCTGGTGGAAGTGTGAAGGATCGCCTGGGACAGGAATTGATCAACGAAGCGCTTGCTTCCGGCCATCTAAAAGAAGGCGGCACTATTATAGAACCCACTGCGGGGAATACGGGTATCGGTCTCGCTTTGGCTGCACTTGATAAAAACGTCAAGGTCATCTTCTGTGTCCCTGAACAATTCAGCATGGAGAAACAAGAATTGATGAAGGCTCTCGGTGCCAAGATTGTCCATACACCGACAAAAGACGGAATGCGTGGTGCCATAACGAAAGCCAACCAGCTTCTAAAAGAGATCCCGGACAGCTATTCACCCCGCCAGTTTTCCAATCCTGCAAATCCTGAGACGTATTACAAGACACTTGGACCGGAAATATGGAAGGACTTAAAGGGAGATGTTGGAGTATTTATCGCAGGGGCAGGGACCGGCGGAACATTCATGGGCACGGCACGTTTCTTGAAAGAACAGGACAGGAATATAAAGACTGTAATTGTCGAACCAGAAGGGTCTGTCATAGCAGGAGGCAAATCGGGTCCACATAAAACGGAAGGCATCGGCATGGAGTTTTTACCAGAGTATATGGATCGGTCTTACTTCGACGCCATCCATACAGTCCCTGATGACCAAGCATTTGCATATGTGAAAGAACTGGCCCAAAAAGAAGGATTGCTGGTCGGCAGTTCTTCTGGAGCGGCTTGTTTTGCCGCACTCCAGGAAGCGAAAAAGGCTAAACCAGGAACAAATATTGTAACGGTTTTTCCTGATAGCAGTGAAAGATATTTAAGTAAGCAAATTTACAGAGGAGGAGTATGATGAGATCTAAAACGAAAATGATTCACGCCGGGATTACAGGCGATGAGAAAACGGGTGCGGTATCTGTTCCTATATACCAAGTAAGCACCTATGCACAGGAAGCTGCCGGAAAGCATTCTGGCTATGAATATTCCCGTACAGGAAACCCGACACGTAATGCCTTGGAAACAACTATTGCGGAATTGGAAAATGGAAAAGCAGGTTTTGCTTTCGGGTCTGGTATGGCTGCCATCACTTCTGTTATGATGCTGCTGGACGCTGGTGATCATATTATTATGACGGATGATGTATACGGAGGAACCTATCGTTTGATGACAGGTGTTTTGAACCGGTTTAAATTAGATCATTCTTTCATCGATACAAGTGATCCCGATAAGGTAAAAGAAGCAATAAAACCTAATACAAAAGCACTTTATATCGAGACTCCGACAAATCCGTTGTTGAAAGTGACCGATTTGAAGAAAATGTCCGAGATTGCTAAAGCAAATGATTTATTGTTGATCGTAGACAACACATTTGCTACTCCATATTGGCAGCAGCCAATCGACTTTGGAGCTGATATTGTCGTCCATAGTGCAACAAAGTACATCGGCGGACACAGTGACGTTGTATCAGGACTCGTCGTAGTCAACACCGATAAACTGGCTGAGGACTTGCATTATATTCAAAATTCCGTCGGGGGAATTTTGGGGCCTCAGGATTCCTGGCTGCTAATGCGAGGAATCAAAACGCTTGGATTAAGAATGGAAGCCGCTGAAAAGAATTCTCAAAAGCTTGTAGAATTCCTAAAGAAACATGATCAAGTCAGCACTATTTATTATCCGGGATTGCCTGAACATAAAGGGCACGACATTGCCAAAAAGCAAGCATCCGGATTCGGTGCAATGATTTCGTTTGATGTCGGGAGTGCTGAAAAAGCCGATCAAGTTCTGTCCAAAGTTAAATACTTTACCTTGGCTGAAAGCCTTGGTGCAGTTGAGAGCCTGATATCAGTACCGGCTAAAATGACACATGCCTCCATTCCAAGAGAACGCAGACAGGAACTCGGAATAACCGATGGCCTAATCCGTGTATCCGTCGGAGTGGAAGACGTCGAAGACTTAATCGAAGACCTTAAGCAGGCAATGGAATAAAAGAACAAAACAGGGCCCGAAAGGCCCTGTTTTTCTTTTACAGGCCTTTATAGTATGTCAAAGTTGAGAGAAACTGCGACATAGAGACAATTCTGCATTGTGAAGTTTTCACTCCTTCTGATGTTAGTTGTGTGCTAACTCAACGCTGCGGTAAAATACTCGCTTTCCGCGGGGAACGCTTCAGCCTCCTCGCTGGCAAAAATGAAGTGACCCCGAAAAGTTGGACAGATTTTGGTTAAGCGGCTTGTTGGTATAGAGTTCGATATTCGATCGGACTCTTGCCTTTTAATTTGGTCTTTATCCGTTTTTGATTATAGTAATCCATGTATTCTTCCAGTTCCTTTTTAAATTGCTCGATGCTTTCGAATTCATTTAAGTAAAGAAATTCAGATTTCATAATGCCAAAGAAATTCTCGATAACGGCGTTGTCATAACAGTTTCCTTTTCGTGACATACTCTGTGTGATGCCTCGCTCCTTTAAAGCATCCCGGTACTGTTTCATTTGGTAATGCCAGCCTTGATCCGAGTGGATCAATAGTTCATCCCTATCCTTCAAGCGTTCAAAAGATTTTTCTAACATCTCTGAGACTAGGGAGTAAGTTGGACGTGAACCAATGGTGTAGGTGATAATTTCGCCATTGAATAAATCCAGAACGGGAGATAGGTAAAGTTTCTCTCCTAGTAATTTAAATTCTGTAATATCGGTAACCCATTTCTCATTTGGTTTGTCTGCTTGGAAGTTCCGTTCCAGGATATTTGGAGCGGTTTTGCCAACTTTGCCTTTGTATGATCGGTACTTCTTCATGCGGACGATGCTTTTCAAACCTAACTCTTTCATTAATCGCTGCACTTTTTTGTGGTTCACCTTATGTCCTTTATTTTCTAACTCATCTTGAATACGGCGATAGCCATAACGCCCTTTATGTTCATGATAAATGGACTGAATCAACGTTTTTAATTCGGCATCTTTGTCAGGGCAGTCAAATGTGCTCACCCAGTAATAATACGTACTGCGAGGGATATCTGCCAGCTTTAAAAGTTCTTTCACCGAGAATTCGCCCCTTAGTTCATAGACTACTTTCGCTTTGTCTTGTTTGGTGATTTTTCCTTGTTTTGAACTAAGGCTCTCAACTTTTTTAAATAGGCATTCTCCATACGCAAATATTCCAGTTCTTTCTGCATTTCCTCTACAGAGTGCTTATCTGGTTGGTCATTCTTGGAATTTTTCTTTTGGGAAGTCATACGGGAATTCCCCTTTCCGGTTGGTTTAAGGGCATCGAATCCGCCAGTCTCCCACTTTTTCTTCCACCTCCGGACCATGGAAGAGTCCGGAATATGGAAGAGCGCCGATGCCTCTCGAATTGAATAATTTTTCTCTTCGATAAACTGAATTACTTTCAGTTTAAAGGCAGGCGTGTAGTTTGTATAGGGAAATAGAAAAGCAGTATCTCCATGGTATTCGTATAATTTGACCCAATAACGTAAGGAAGAGTTATCAATCCCCAATTCTTTCGCTAGGTCCCGGTAGCTAATCCTTTCGTTTAGATAACGCTGCACAGCAAAATGTTTTTCCAACACGGAAAGCTTTCTCATTTAGGTACCTCCTATTGTCAGATGATGTGTCCAACAATAGGGGTGCAGTGCATTTTTGCTCAAGAGGAGGCTGAGGTGCTGCCCCCGGAAAGGGAGTATTTTTCCGCAGCGCTGGACTACCACTCAATTCGAAAAGAATGGAAGGAAGCCAGAAAAAGTTATGTCGCAGTTTATGGTTTTAACGGCACAAATACAATAGAATTTTTCTATAGCCATGGTCTAAACAAGTTAACTTGTTCCGTGAAGGATTTTGGTTGGTTGTGATAAAATATATACCAATCAGAACAAAGGAAGTGATGGCATGACAGAAGAAGTGTTGGCGTATCTACAGGAAAATCGAGAACAGTTGCTGGAAAAGTTAAATCGTTTCTTATCAATACCCAGTGTGAGCACAGACAGTGTACATAAACAGGATGTAGAAGAGGCAGCGCGGTTTGTAGCAGACTACCTAACAGAAATCGGCTTCGACAAAGTCAATATCGAAGAAACCAAAGGCCATCCATTAGTATATGGCGAATGGACAGGAGCAGATTCCGCTCCTACAGCACTATTTTATGGCCATTATGACGTACAGCCAGCAGACCCAATCGAATTATGGGAAAGCGAGCCATTTAAGCCAGAGATAAGAGAAGGCAGGCTGTACGCAAGAGGAGCCAGCGATGATAAAGGCCAGGTTTTCATGCAATTGGCCGTGTTTGAAGCCTATATGAAAGTACATGGACAACTTCCTGTCAACGTAAAAGTTTGTATCGAAGGCGAAGAAGAAATCGGCAGCGAGCACTTGTATGAAGTACTAAAAGCGAAAAAGGAACAGTTCTCCGCTGATTTCGCCATAATCTCAGACTCAGGAATGGTGGATACAGGCCAACCGACCATTCTGTATGGACTTAAAGGATTTACAGGATTGGAATTTACCGTCCACGGGCCTTCCAGTGACTTGCATTCCGGAATTTACGGCGGAGTCGTACGTAATCCCGCCATGGCCATGGCCCATCTATTAGCCACTTTGAAAAATGAGGAAGAAGTAGTGCAGGTGGAAGGTTTTTATGAAGGAATCGACCCATTGGATGAGGGGGAACGAAAGCTTATTGAAGAAGTACCCGGTGAGGACTACAAAAAGACAACAGGAGTAGATCAGACGGTATCGGAAAAAGGCTATACAGCAAAAGAACACATGATGGCAAGGCCAACTCTAGAAGTCAACGGATTATATGGAGGGTACCAGGGAGAAGGAACGAAAACCATTATTCCCTCATCGGCGACTGCCAAATTGACTTGCCGACTGGTGCCCGGACAGGAACCCGACCAGATTCAGCAATTGCTTGTCGACCATTTGGAGAAACACGTTCCCGACGGAGTGAGACTCGAAATTAAAAGGGAACCACTTTCTGCCAAAGCTTACAAAGTAAATCCCGATCACCCACTTATCCAACAAGCAGGACAAGCGCTTGAACAAGCTTTCGGAAAGCAGGCAGTCTACGCAAGGTTAGGCGGATCCATCCCGGTGGTAGAGTGGATAGATTCTATTTTTCAAATGCCGGTAGTACTACTTGGATTCGGCACTCCTGAAGACAGGCTTCATTCACCTAATGAAAGTTTCCCAATCGAGAATTTCTATAAGGGTATGGAGACACTTGTTTATTACTGGGCGAATATAAAAGAAACACGTCTATAACTGGAAGCAGAGTCCGTTTTGACTCTGCTTTTCTTATAGTTGTTACAAATTTTTGAATCATGAAGGAAGCTAATATATGATGGATATAAGGTCGCTATAATAGAGGAAAGAGTGAAACAGGAGGCAAACTACAATGAAAAGAATATATTTCAGTCTGCTTATTGTGCTAATTATCGTATTAACAGCATGCAGCAGTAATACAGAGTCGCAGAAGCAGGAAAAGCTTGCTCCCAACCATGAGCAGACAGAAGGAATCGAAGTATTGCCCTCCTTCTTAGATCAGTCATCTCAGGATATGAGAAACGTCTATCTAGCAGTTGCCCAACAGAAAGAACTGCTGGAGCAGATTCCTTGTTACTGCGGCTGCGGGGACGAGAAGATCGGTCACAGAGACAATTATGATTGTTTTGTATTTGATAATGATAAAAACGGAGAAGTAATATGGGACAGTCATGGCATTAACTGTCAGGTATGCATTGATACTGCTGTGTACTCTATTAACGAATACCAAAAGGGAACAGACATTGGCGAGATTCGTGCCACCATAGATGAAACATATCAGCAGGATTATCCTGCCCCGACTCCTACTCCAGGTGTATAGATCCAAACACTCCCGCATAATGGGAGTGTTTTTTTGAAGCGCGGATATCATAAATCTCTTCATCATTGCATGGTGTTGTACATATATTGATATAACTACAATTAAAGGAGAGATCGTTTTTGAAACAAGCAGATCAAAACCAGCTGAAAAGGGCGATTGCAGAGATTACCGAAATTGCCGAAGGTTTTGGATTGGATTTTTACCCGATGCGTTATGAGATATGTCCTGCTGAAATAATTTACACATTCGGAGCATATGGTATGCCGACTCGATTCTCTCATTGGAGTTTTGGAAAGCAATTTCACAAAATGAAACTGCAGTATGATTTGGGATTGAGCAAGATTTACGAATTAGTCATAAACTCCAACCCTTGCTATGCATTTTTACTTAATTCCAATAGTTTGATTCAAAATAAATTGATAGTGGCCCATGTGCTTGCCCATTGCGATTTTTTTAAGAACAATGTCCGTTTTCAAAATACGAACAGGGATATGGTGGAGAGCATGTCAGCAACTGCAGAGCGGATTGCTGCATATGAAAAGGTACATGGAATCGAAGAAGTAGAGTCCTTCCTTGATGCAGTATTAGCTATTCAAGAACATATTGATCCGACCTTGATAAAACCGCAGCTCGATTGGCAGAAGGATGGGGAAGAGACTGAAGAAGATAGACCGGCGAAGGCGAGTCCCTATGATGATTTATGGAAATTAGACGACAAGGACATAAGCAAAAAGCCAGTTAAGAAGAAGAAAGCACTCCCGCCAAGGCCCGAGAAGGATATTTTATTGTTTATCGAAGAGTTCAGCCGGAATTTAGAAGACTGGCAGCGGGATATTTTGACGATGATGAGGGAAGAAATGTTGTATTTCTGGCCGCAGCTGGAAACCAAAATCATGAACGAAGGCTGGGCCTCTTACTGGCATCAGCGCATCTTGAGAGAAATGGATCTTACAACAGACGAATCAATAGAATTTGCCAAACTTAATGCGGGTGTTGTACAACCATCGAGGACACAGATCAACCCCTATTATCTTGGAGTGAAAATGTTTGAAGATATTGAGGAGCGTTTTGACAATCCGACAAAGGAAATGAAAAGGTGGGGTGCCGAACCCGGCAAAGGAAGAGAAAAGATGTTTGAAGTGAGGGAGATAGAATCGGATATATCATTTATTCGCAATTATTTAACCAAAGACTTAGTCGACCGTGAAGATCTTTATTTATTTCAGAAGCAGGGAAGCGAATACAAAATCACGGATAAAGACTGGGAAATTGTCAGGGATCAACTTATCACGATGAGAGTCAATGGAGGATTCCCTTATTTGACGGTTCAAAACGGCGATTACCTTAACAATGGCGAACTTTATATCAAGCATCACTATGAGGGAGTGGAATTGGACCTTTCTTATTTGGAAAGGACGCTTCCGTATATTTATCAATTATGGGGAAGGAATGTCCACCTGGAAACGGTAATCGAGGAGAAACGCACCTTGTTCGGGTATGAAGGTAATAAAGTAGTAAAAAGATATCTATAGAGCAGGACTTGTCCTGCTCTGTTTTTTGTGTTTGGAGTCAATGGGTAATTTCTATCCGGCTCTTCTTTGTTATGATACACTTATACTACACGGCTATTTCTTACACATTTTCCTGACAATACTGGTTTTAATATGGAGGACATATAAACGATGAATGAAAAAGATAAAGCACTATATGATTTTTTAACCGAAAATGCCAAGGATATTACCGATAAATGGTTGAGTAAGAGGGAAAAAATCGAGGGCTCGATTTACTCTGCCGATATAGAGCAGGAAATTGAGAATATGCTTCGTGAACAAAACAGTTTTACCATCAAAACGATTGTAAGTTCCCTGCTGCCTGATAAAGAACACCTTAGGGAAAACGTTGATAGTTGGGCAAAAACGGTTGCTGAAAGCAGGGTGGATTCTGATACGCCGATCTTCGAGGTGATCGAAGCAGTCAACAAAGTTCAAGAAACCATCATGGATTTCGTGACCGTTTATATAGAGGAAAATGAATCGTTTTTGTCCAAAATGGATGTCATGAGGTGGAACTCTCTAATTAACGGTGCTTTTAATGAGTTGATTACGAGCTTTTCGGAAGTGTACTATCGTATCACAAAGGATCGTCTGTTTACCCAGCAGGAACTAATCAATGAATTAAGTACTCCTGTTATACCAATTTCCGATGCTTTTGCAATCGTGCCGCTAACTGGCCAGTTTGATATCAACCGGACGGACCGGATTTTTGAATCCATCCCGAAAAAGTGTGTCGATGCAGGGGTAGAACATCTATTTATCGACCTATCGGGAATGCCTGTCATCGATACTATGGTAACTCATCAGGTTTTCCAGCTGATACAGATATTGGAACTGCTCGGCATCACATCTACACTTTCCGGCATTAGACCTGAGGTAGCTCAAACGGCCGTTCAATTGGGAATCGATATGAAAAATATAAGGACATTCAGCAGTTTGAATCAAGCATTGTCAGTGATTGCTCCTGAATAGAAAAAAGCTGGGAAATATCCCCGCTTTTTTTTGTAATATGGTGGATTAAAACGGCAGGAAAACTGGATTTATGCAGGGAAATATTGTACTTTATTACTATATTTGTTTTTTCGAGGAGGAAGTTTTTTGATTACAGAAATAAACGGCAAGAAGATAGACTTCCATCAATTGCTGCAACATTCAATTACTGCAAAATTCATCCTTAGAGGAAATGAAATTGTCTACGCCAATAATGCATGTCTTCGTCTCTTGAAAGCAGAAGATCCGGAACAAATTTTATATCAAAGTATCGATACATTTCTTCACCCAGACTATACTTCTTTAAGCAGTTGGAGACTGAACAAAGTTTTCGAAGAGGAAACAATGCTTGATCCTGTCGAATATAAAATTATCGATATAACGGGAGAAATCGTAGATGTGGAGACATATGTCGGGCCGTTTTATTTCGGTGATGAAGTACTTGCCCAAGTAATTGTCACGGACATTACCGAAAAAAAGAAAATGCAGGAGCTGATCATGCAGACAGAGAAAATGTCTGTGATGGGGGAATTGGCTGCAAGCATTATCCATGAGATACGGAATCCTCTTACCATTCTTAATGGGTTTATCGAAATCATGAATATCGAAACAACACCTAGGGGGAAAGAATATTTGTCGGTGATGGCAGATGAAGTGAAACGAATCGAATCCATCGCAAATGATTTGTTGTTATTCTCCAAACCCCGCCCCCAAATTTTAAATCCCAAAAATATTGTCAAAGTCATCAAGGATGTCATTTTTTTAATGAATAACACAGCATTTAAAAAGGGTGTTATGTTGAACTTTCACCACGAGGAAGACCATATCGAAATCTTGTGTGATGAGATGCAGTTGAAACAAGCTTTTATCAATTTTATAAAAAATGCCATCGAAGCAACTCCGGCAGAAGGGGAAATCAACATCTACTTGCGGAAAAATTCGGCAAACAACAAACTTTGCATAGAAATAGCTGATACGGGATGCGGGATACCTGAAGATAAGCTCAAAGAAATCGGTTCATCTTTTTTTACTACGAAACAAAATGGAACCGGCCTGGGTCTGACTGTCACTTATAATATTATCAAAAGTCATCATGGTTCCATTTCTGTCGAGAGCAAGCTTAATGAAGGCACCACTTTCACCATTGACTTACCGTATCAAGTTAGTTGATGTCTACGGGACCTTGCCGGCCTTTGGACAAGAATCACGGCCGTCACTACCATTATGATTCCAATATACTGCCAGATACTCAACAATTCCTTGAAAACAATGAAACTTAAAATGGTTGCTGTCACTGGTTCCACTGTGGCTAAAATGGACGCTTTACTTGACTCCATTGCTTGCAGTCCCCTTGTGTATAAGGCAAAGGCAAAAACTGTGGACATCAACCCCAAACCGGAAATGTGGAACCAAATTTGACTATTGGCAAAAGATATACCTGCATGCCATAACCCGCTGAACGGAACAATGGCGACAGCTGCGAACAGGAAGGTATATACGATAACTGTCATCGAGTGATATTTCTGAAGGGCAAATTTGCCAAATATACTGTAAAGACCATAGAACAATCCAGAGCCTATTCCTAATAGCAGTCCATAAAAAGAAATGGAGCCATTTGGGTCCGGAAATATGCCGACAACCAATGTACAGCCGGCAAACGTGATCGCCAGGGCCGCAAGCTTCCTTGCTGTCAGTTTTTCCTTGAAAATTATCCTTGAAAGGATCGTTACAAATGCCGGGGCCGTATATAATAATATCGCCGCAATCGAGACGGATGTTTCCTGAATGGTACTGAACATACACCAATTAAAAAATACAATACTGATAATTCCTGTCCCGACAAAATATTTGCTGTCAGCGGCTTTTATCCTTAATAATGCTGGATTGGTAGCGAGCAGGTAAAGGAACAAAGCAAGCGCTGCTGTGGTTGTCCGGATGGCAACCACCTGAATCGGAGTGAAGCCAAACTGGTAAAGGTATGTTGCGAATATTCCGATAATTCCCCATAAAGAAGCCCCTGAAATTATATATATATAGGCTAGTCTGCTGTCCAATTTTATCCCCCTAATGTTTTGTCTCCTACAGCATGATTTGCCGGTTAAGTTACTGGCTTGACTTTCCTCGTGATACAGCTGGTGGCAATACCGACAAATAAAATTGCAATGACAGACAAGAATATGGTTTCGGTCGATATAAATATACCACCTGAAATTATAATAATAGCATCAATGGAAAATATCAACAAACCGACATTCCATCCAGTCTTTTCTGAAATGAATTGTGCCAGAAGGTCTGTCCCACCGGTGCTTGTCCGATATCTGAGCATTATTCCGATTCCGATCCCTATCAGCGTGCCGCCTGTCACTGCACTGAATATTTCCGGTAATTCGAGGAGATGGGCCAGGGGTTTCAGCAAATCGATAAAAAAGGAAGAAACAAGCATACCGTGCAGGCTGTTGTAAAAATAGTTACGGTAATGATACCAGGCAATTAGAAAGATAGGAATGCTGACGAAGATAATAACAAGGCCGGCCTGAAACCCCCATATGTAGCTTGAAATCAGACCAATGCCAATTATCCCTCCGTCAAGTACTTCGTATGGTACTAAAAAAAGATTAATCCCGATCGATAACAGCAGGCTGCCAAGAAGTATAATGACGGCTTTTTTTAGAAAAAACATAGACGGATCCCCCAATTAAAGACACATATAACAGTTTATGCCAAGAAAGCCCCCTTCATGAAAAAGGGATTAAACCAGACTTCCATCAGACAAGTTACTACTTGGGACGATTGACATATAGTGATAGGGAAGAAGTAAAGGGGGAGATATTTTGGAAGATTATTATTTTCAATCACCGTATTTTCATGCGTTTGGACAATATAGGGGACAGGCGGGGACACAACCGGGCATACCTGGAGTTCCAGGCATACCCGGGTTCCCCGGACCTCCTGCCGGCCCTCCGCCAGGGCAGCCCGGAGGAGGAGCTCCAACTGGCCCGCCGACAAGTCCGCCACCTTCTTACGTACCACAACAACAACTGCAAACCTTTGCAGTAGATCCAGGCGGCATTAGAGGGTGTTTATTCCGCTTTACGTATGTTTGGCTAAGCCGTTTCCAGTCTTTCTGGTTTTATCCGACATTTGTCGGCAGGCAATCAATAGCCGGATATCGTTGGACCGGGTTCAATTGGGTTTATTTCGGGATTGACTTGAACAGGATTGAATCTTTTCAATGTGTATAAACGAAAGAGACCTATCATAAAAGATAGGTCCCTTTTTTTACCTAAAAGCGAATGAAATAAATGACGATGAATAGGACGAGAATGACAATGCTAACAAAAATCAAGGAGTATTTTCTTGACGTATTGGCTGCTTGGATTTCCCGCCAGTTTATCGGCTTTATACCGCTGAACCAGAAGACTAATATCGCTGAAAGAATGATCGAATTGACGTTCACTAACAGCAAAAGCAGCGGTGTAACTGTATTCTCCCATTCGAAGGAACCGGCTATCATTCCTAGAACGACGGCGGGCGGCAAAAGTGCAACGGAAACCATCACACCCACTAGTGCTTCGGAAGCTCTTTTGACGAAAGAGATGGCTCCTGCTGCCCCGGCTGCAAGAGCAACGGCAATATCGATTATTTGTATATCCGTCCTGGACAAAAATTCCTGGCTGCTTAAAGGGAGGGGGAAAAAGAAACCGAAGGCTGCCGCAATTAATAAAGGAATAGAAAGGCCATACAAAGAAGTGATCACCGATTGCCGCATGAGTTTAAAGTCCCCCAGAACGGAAGCAAAAGCAGTCGATGTGACCGGGCCGATCAAGGGAGCAATCACCATAGCCCCGATAACGATTGCGGGACTGTTTTTTATAATTCCTGCTGTGGCGACAATGGAAGATAAGAACAGAAACCAGGTAAAACTTCTGGAAATTTGGCTTGATGTATGGACGACATTGTATAATTCCTGGCGGCTTGCTCGTACTAATTCTGCTTTCTTAGGTTCCTCTTCTTCCTTTGTTTCATCTTTTTCCTCGTCCTCTTTGGAAATATGGGGGATATATGTTTGTAAGTTAAACAGAAGTGCTTTAAAATGCTCGTTATATTTTGCCTTCATTTCAAGAAAATTCAGGAGTGCTTCCGAATCTTTTGCTTCCACCAGAATTCTCAGCAGCGAATATTGTTCCGATTCATCAGAATGCCAGTGGGTTACCGTTGGAAGGTCGAGGAGGCTCTCATGGAATTCTTCTATTTTATCTTTTGGCAGGTAAACCTCTATCAATTGTAATTTCATCAGATATTCCTCCGGTTTAAAAAAGCCTGTTCGTTGTTAATGTGCATAATCAATTGAATTTTATGCGTTTATCTGCTGGGGAATTCCGACAAAAAATCCCTTCAGAAAGCGGTTTGTGTCGAAATGTTTCTGTTGAAATGGGCCCTGGGCAGCAGGATATTTTGTTCTTTTTATCGAAATAGACTATATAATCTTATCCTGGATGGAGGTATGACGAATATTATGACAGCACCACTCTTAAAAGGGATGGAAGGAGCTTTCATTCCGGTAAGGAATCCGCGCAAGTCTGCAGAATGGTATGAAAGGATATTGGGGTTTAAGCAGCTTTATGTGGATGAAGAAGCTGTCACCATGAAGATTTCAGATAAAGCCCAGACGGTAATCACCCTTGTCAGGACACCAAATCATCACCCGATGGTTTTTCCGGAGAATGAATTCGGGGTTGGAAAGTATTATAATTTTATTCCGGAAGATATTGATAAAGCTCATCAGTTTTTGAAGAAGCATGATGTCACAGTCATGCCTATAGGCGGAGAAGGTGAAACAAGGTTCTTTACTTTTTTTGACCCCGATGGGAATCCTTTAGGCGCCTGCCAATGAAATTATTCATTTATTATTTATAAAAAAGCGATTCCGACTATTCGGCATCGCTTTTTGTCATCTCATGATTTGTCTTGGAAAAATACATGCTCTAATGTAGGGTTGTTTCCCGTTTTCAGCAACCCATAAGAATATTGATCTTGCCTTCTCTTGTCTGTAGGAGACCCCGGGTTGAAAAGGATGAAATTGTCCATTTCTTTTTTTACCGGAATGTGGGAATGCCCGTATATCAATATATCTATTTCGTCTCCGGCGAATTGTTCGATTGCCCGCTTCTCTGTTGTCTTCCCTTTTCCATCCCCATGTGTAAGTCCGACAAGCGTTCCATCCAAATCGAAAATCTTCTTTTTTCCGAACTTGTTGGTAATTTCTTCGTTATCTACATTTCCGGCCACCCCGTCGACAGGGGCGAAGGATTTCAATTCTTCCAGAACATCCAAGGTCTGCCAGTCGCCCGCATGCAGGATCAAATCTGCCGTCCTTAAATCTTCTTTCAGTTTTTCCGGAAGTTTTTTAGCCCGTCTCGGCATGTGGGTATCGGCTATAATCACAACCAGCATCAATTATCCCCCTTCATTTTATCGGTCTTAGTATTACTCAGACTAAAGGCTGAGCGAATTTCATTCCGTCAGCTGTTATGAAAGAAACCTCCTCCGTCTATAATGAAGACATGAAAGACAAAGGAGGGATCTACATGTTAAACGAATATGAAATCCAACAAATCATTGATGCTCGCCGACCTAGATAACCTGTACAAATTTTAATTGCAAAGGAGTTTAGCCGATGAGCATCAACCTATTGCTTTAGAGCCTTTCCTCGGTACAGGGGGAGAGGCTTTTTTAATGTTCATAAATCATCTTTCTCGTCATTCCGCCGTCCACGATAATATTCTCCCCAGTTATAAAATCATTTTCCGGATTGGTTAAAAATAAACAAGTACGAGCAATATCATCCGGCTTGCCGACCCGTTTGGATGGGTGCTGTTCATGGTCAATTTCACGAAGCTTCTGATAATCACCTGTGTCAATCCAACCTGGACTGATAGCGTTGACCGTAATTCGATCATCACTTAACGACATAGAAAGAGCGTGGGTAAGTGCAGAGATTCCGCCCTTTGTCGCTGCATATGCTTCTGAATCCTTTTCTGACATGAATGCCCGGGTCGACGCTATATTGACGATCGATCCGCCGTTTGGATTTTCCCTCATCCTCTTTGCAGCTTCCCGGGCGCACAAAAAGGTACCTCGCAAATTTGTGTTGATGACATCATCCCATTCTTCCACTGTTAAGTCGAAAACAGGTTTGAATCTGGAGACCCCTGCATTGTTAATCAAGATATCGATTTTGCCGTAAGTGTCGATGGCAGAGTTCACCAAGGTGGTTATCTGATCCGGAAAACGGATATCCGTCTCTACAGAAGTTGCCTCTCCGGCACTTTTCTTTATCTCCTTGACTACTTTATCAGCGGCTTCTCTGTCCATGTCGGCTATGATTACTTTAGCACTTGCACTGGCGAATGCTTTTGCAACAGCTTCTCCGATTCCATGACCTCCGCCTGTGACGATGACAACTTTATCTTTGAAATCCAATGGCTGCACCTTCCTTCGATTTATTGATACTAACATACCACAGCTTGATATTGACTTTAATCAATCAGCACAATAATCGTATTAAGTTTGCTGAATGTATGATAGAATGATGGAACTTTATAGATAAAGGGGGAGCATTGGATGGAGGAAGAAATATATCTTTCTGCACCGGTTGCAGAGTTGGAAATTCATATAAAGAATTCTATCAGAAGTGGAAGGCCAGTGGAGAAGAAATGATCCCATGGGTTATCGCTAAAGATCCAACTGATTTTTCCCAGATGGTCGATTCATTGCATGAACAAGCTAGAGGGGAAAACCTGCCAGATGGATGGGTGCCCGATTCCACCTATTGGCTTGTGGATAAAAGGAAAAAGGTTATTGGTGTTGCCAATATCCGCCATGCTTTGACAGAAAAGTTGTTATATGAAGGCGGCCACATCGGTTATGGAATACGACCCAGTGAACGCCGGAAAGGCTTTGCGGTTAAATTGCTTGCTTTATCATTGGAAAAGGCAAAAGAACTGGGAATTGACCGGGCCCTGGTAGTTTGTGATGATACCAACGTCGGATCCAAGAAAACGATTCTCAGAAACGGGGGAATCCGGGACGACGATCATATAGAAGAAGACGGTAACGTTGTTAACCGGTTCTGGATAGATTTGATATAAAAAAAGAGTCAGCCCGATGGTTACAGGCTGACTCTTTTCCTATTTTTTGTGGACAAAAAGCTCAATGGACGGTTTCCCGCCTTTGCCTTTATAGATGCGCTCGATGTAATCCTCCGTAATAGCTTTTACTTCTTTGTTCAAGAACAATAACGGGAATATATTGGCCAAAACTACGAAAGCGAGCGTCAGATCCAAAAATTGCCATACGAATTGCAAACCGCCAATCGCGCCTACATAGATAGCGATAATATAGACGATTCTCATCCCTTTTGAAACCTTTAAATTAAACAAATACTCCGCTTGCTTCTCTCCATAAAAGACGAGAACACCAGTAGTTGTAAGCACAAAGAACAAAAGGAATATTGTGATGAACAGTCCTCCGAAGTAATCGCCAAACACTGTGGAAAGGGCGACATTAATCATATTGGAGGCATTATCGGGTCCTACATCCTGCCATGCGCCAGTCACCAATACAGTCAATCCGGAAATAGTGCATATAATAATGGTGTCTACAAAAACACTGAAGATTCCCCACATTGCCTGTTTGGTTGGATGATCGGTCTGCGCAGCTGCGTGGGCAATCGGAGCAGTACCCACACCGGCCTCGTTGGAGTATAAGCCTCTAGCTATTCCCCATCTCAACGCATCGGCTATCATTGCCCCGGCAAACCCGCCTGCAGCTGAAATAGGTGTGAAGGCGTGTGTGAATATCAACCCGAACACATGTGGAAGTTGATCGATATGTGCAAAAATTACGATAAGGGCAATCGATATATATATGAGTATCATTCCTGGTATTAATTTATCTGTTATTTTTCCGATCCGTTTAATTCCCCCGAAAACAATCAGGGCTACCAGAATTGTGATGACTCCTCCCGTCAACCACGTCGGCCATCCGAAAGCTCCCTCAACTTGTGTCGAGATGGAGTTGGATTGAACCATTGTACTCGGTATGGCTTCAATCATGAGGAAGAAAGCGAACATGGCAGCAACTTTGTTCCAGCCAAGAGCCTTCTTTATATAGTATTGGGGGCCGCCGACCCATTCTCCTTCTTTGTTCTGTTCGCGGTATTTCAATCCGAGGGCGATTTCTGCGTATTTTGTTGCCATTCCAATTAACGCAACCACCCACATCCAGAATAGTGCTCCGGGGCCACCGAACGAAATTGCAACAGGAACACCCACAATATTTGTGGCACCTGCTGTAGAGGCAAGAGCTGAAGTGAACGCTTGGAAAGGGGTGATCGACCCTTTTTGTTTGTTCTTTTTAAAGATTTTTCCTACCGTGTTTTTCAGCACATGTCCGAAAAAGCGGAATTGAAAAAATTTAAGCCTGATTGTCAGAAACAGGCCTGTGAAGATTAACAGGACCGACAGCAAGTAAGTCCATAAAAAGTCAGATATTTGTGCAACTAGTTCTTCGATAAGATCCATTCCTCTTCATCCCAATCTTTAGTTTATTTGCCAGTATGTTTGTTATTACCCTGTGCGCTTACTTTCTAAGCTTCTTGCTTATGGTTTATATATAGGTAGATGTGTGGAAAGGGGATATTAAGCATTAAAAAAATCCTGCTGACTTAGGAGGTGTTCAGTATGTTTGCAGTTGATTGGAACAATATTGGAAGGGTAGCATTGATTGGATTGCTTGCATATATAGCTTTGATTATTCTGCTTCGTATTTCTGGAAAGAGGACACTGACCAAGCTGAATGCTTTTGACTTGGTTATCACCGTCGCGATAGGTTCGACCTTGGCAACAATCTTACTTAATAAGAATGTTTCGTTAGCGGAAGGAATCACAGCTCTGGCGACATTGATTTCATTGCAATTTATCTTTGCCTGGACTTCCATAAGAATTGGATTTGTTAACAAGTTGATTAAATCCGAACCTAAGCTGTTGTTTTTGGATGGACGCTATTTTAGAGGAGCGATGAAAAAGGAACGCATTCAAAGAATAGAAATACTTCAGTCTGTCCGTTCACAGGGAATAGATTCCCTGGATAAAGTGGAAGCGGTGATTCTTGAAACTGATGGAAGTATGTCAGTAATCCAAAAGTCTGAAGGGAAGCAACATGATACGCTTAGTAATGTCAAAGGCTATTAGATGATTTGGTTTCGGTCTGTTCCTGCTCTTTGATATAATACAACTACTATTACTTAGATGATTAGGGAGTTCAGTTCATGAAGCCGTTCACCAATACCGTGATCAATATTATTAAGATAATACCAGAGGGATCAGTGATGACATATGGTCAAATCGCCGCATTGGCCGGAAGCCCCCGGTCTGCAAGGCAAGTGGCTCGAATTCTTCATTCAATGAGTGGAAAGCATAACCTTCCATGGCACCGGGTTGTCAACGCCAAGGGCGAAGTTGCTATAAAAGAGGAAGGATCACATGAGGAACAAAAAATTCTGCTGGAAATGGAAGGCGTATGCTTGTCTGGAAGTAAGATTGATTTAGGAATATATCAGTATCACCCGTGACAAAAAAGGATGAAATCAAATGATGTTGAACTCGCTTAACTAACAATATGGAAGGACAAAGTTCTTTTTAAAACTTTTTCGGCATAAAGTGTTGCATTTGGTTTATATGCATGGTATATTATTTGAGTTGCTTCAAACGGCGGCGTTAAAAACAAACAGTCAATAAAAAAATGTTGACTCGGTCAGAAAGAAAATGTTACATTGTTTTGGTCGCCAAAAAAACGGCGCTTAAACAAAACAAAAAAGTTGTTGACAGGCATTTCGGTAAATGTTATGATAGTAAAGTCGCTGTCAAAACGACAACAACGAAAATTTGATCTTTGAAAACTGAACAAAACAATCATTATGTCAAGCAAGAAATGCTAGTCAAGTTTTCGAGCAAGCAAGCTCACATTTTATGGAGAGTTTGATCTTGGCTCAGGACGAACGCTGGCGGCGTGCCTAATACATGCAAGTCGAGCGCGGGAAGCAAGCAATCACCCTTCGGGGTGTGCGCTTGTGGAACGAGCGGCGGACGGGTGAGTAACACGTGGGCAACCTGCCTGTAAGACTGGGATAACCCCGGGAAACCGGGGCTAATACCGGATAACACTTTTCTCTGCATGGNGTAGGCGAGGAGAGAATCCTAAGGTGAGCGGGAGAACTCTCGTTAAGGAACTCGGCAAAATGACCCCGTAACTTCGGGAGAAGGGGTGCTTCTTTTGCGAGAAGCCGCAGTGAAAAGGCCCAAGCGACTGTTTAGCAAAAACACAGGTCTCTGCGAAGCCGTAAGGCGAAGTATAGGGGCTGACACCTGCCCGGTGCTGGAAGGTTAAGGGGACGCGTTAGCCGCAAGGCGAAGCGTTGAACCGAAGCCCCAGTAAACGGCGGCCGTAACTATAACGGTCCTAAGGTAGCGAAATTCCTTGTCGGGTAAGTTCCGACCCGCACGAAAGGTGCAACGACTTGGGCACTGTCTCAACGAGAGACCCGGTGAAATTATACTATGCGTGAAGATGCGCATTACCCGCGACAGGACGGAAAGACCCCGTGGAGCTTTACTGTAGCCTGATATTGCATGTTGGTACAGCTTGTACAGGATAGGTGGGAGCCTTAGAAGCCGGAGCGCTAGCTTCGGTGGAGGCGTCGGTGGGATACCACCCTGGCTGTACGGACATTCTAACCCAGGACCGTGATCCGGTCCGGAGACAGTGTCAGGTGGGCAGTTTGACTGGGGCGGTCGCCTCCTAAAGAGTAACGGAGGCGCCCAAAGGTTCCCTCAGAATGGTTGGAAATCATTCGCAGAGTGTAAAGGCAGAAGGGAGCTTGACTGCGAGACCTACAAGTCGAGCAGGGACGAAAGTCGGGCTTAGTGATCCGGCGGTGCCGTATGGAAGGGCCGTCGCTCAACGGATAAAAGCTACCCCGGGGATAACAGGCTTATCTCCCCCAAGAGTCCACATCGACGGGGAGGTTTGGCACCTCGATGTCGGCTCATCGCATCCTGGGGCTGTAGTCGGTCCCAAGGGTTGGGCTGTTCGCCCATTAAAGCGGTACGCGAGCTGGGTTCAGAACGTCGTGAGACAGTTCGGTCCCTATCCGTCGTGGGCGTTGGAAGTTTGAGAGGAGCTGTCCTTAGTACGAGAGGACCGGGATGGACACACCGCTGGTGTACCAGTTGTTCCGCCAGGAGCATAGCTGGGTAGCTACGTGTGGAAGGGATAAGTGCTGAAAGCATCTAAGCATGAAGCCCCCCTCTAGATGAGACTTCCCATCATTTTAAATGAGTAAGATCCCTCAGAGACGATGAGGTTGATAGGTCCGAGGTGGAAGCGTGGTGACACGTGCAGCTGACGGATACTAATCGATCGAGGACTTAACTATAAAAAGAAAGTGAAGGCGACTGTCCAACAGCGTATGGATAGATCAGCCAGCACAAAGGACTCTGCTTTTGGAGTCCTGGTGATGGATGAACTATACACTAGCTGTTAGGAGCCGTAACTGGACTGCACAAACATGAAAACACCTTTAGATGTCTCCACCCTCTTATCTAGTTTTGAAGGTACATCCTTTAAAATTAAGGTCTGGTGGCAATAGCGGAAAGGTCACACCTGTTCCCATGCCGAACACAGCAGTTAAGCTTTCCAGCGCCCATGGTAGTTGGGGCATTGCCCCTGCGAGAGTAGGACGCCGCCAGGCAAAATGAAATCCCCGAGAAGATGTTTCTTCTCGGGGATTTTTTGTTAATAAATTTAAAAAAGCCTATAGATAAATGAATTATTATAGGTCTTTATTCTCAACCCTTGCAGAGAAGAAAAAGAATTACATCATAACGATTACACATATGTAAATTTTATTAAGAAATTGTAAATTCGGTAAAATAGCCTTGCTAATATAATCATTAACTTGTAGAATCGATATCGAATTCCGATATTGTCATTCGATATCGGAAAGGAGGAATACTTTTGGACAACAAAGTATTGCGAAAATTGTTTTTAGGCTTTATTCAAATTCATGTATTGCATCATGCGAAGGAAGAAGCCATTTACGGAGCATGGATGCTGGAGGAATTGCATGAGCATGGATACGATATAAGTGCAGGCACCCTCTATCCGATCCTTCACAATATGGAAAAGGATGAATTATTGGAGAAAGAAGATGTGAAGGTAGGGGGAAAAATAAGAAAATATTATCGAATAACTTCCAAGGGAGATGCTGTCCTGCAAGAGGCCCGTGCCAAAGCCTATGAACTTTTCAAAGAGATAAAGTAAAGGCGGGTGAGTTTGTGGCAAAAGAAAATAAAAAACGATGGCAGTCATTACTTGAAATTTTGGTTGCTTCCACCAAATTGGGTTTGACTTCCTTTGGTGGTCCAGTAGCGCATCTGGCGTATTTCAAAGATGAATATATCGACCGACGGAAATGGCTTACGGAGAAAACTTATGCAGATATTATTGCATTGTGTCAGTTCCTGCCCGGACCTGCCAGCAGTCAGGTGGGTATTTCAATCGGTATGCTTCGTGGAGGGCTATTGGGAGGAATCGTGTCCTGGTTTGGATTTACGGTGCCATCAATCATAGTGTTGGTTGTGTTTGCGATGTTATACCAAACATTCTCACTGGGAGATGCCGGATTTATTCATAGTCTTAAAATAGTTGCTGCAGCTGTTGTACTGCATGCCTTAATTGGGCTGGGAAGGAAGCTGACCCCAGACAAATCAAGAATCGCTGTAGCAATTATTGCTGCTTCCATTATGTTGTTGTACCCTTCAGCATGGATGCAGATTTTGATTATCCTTGCCGCAGGTCTATTCGGCTTGAAAATGTTTAAAGATAGAGCGGAATCCAAAGTGGAACCATTCTCCATTAATATTTCCAAGAAGGCAGGTGTCTTGTCTCTTGTAACACTGGTAACCCTGCTTGTCGTTCTGCCTATTCTCGCGAAGGCAGCCGACAACCCACTGCTTAGCATTTTTGATATGTTTTTCCGGGTTGGTTCCTTAGTCTTTGGTGGCGGGCATGTAGTCCTGCCAATGATCGAAAGGGAAGTTGTTCCTCAAGGCTTACTAACACCGGATGAGTTTCTGGCCGGGTATGGGATGGCGCAAGCAGTACCGGGACCTTTATTCACTTTTTCCAGCTATCTAGGTACGATGATGGAAGGAGTGATTGGTGCAGTCGTGGCGACTGCGGGAATATTCTTGCCATCGTTTCTGCTTATCGTTGCTGCTCTTCCATTCTTAAATGAACTACGAAAACGCTCGGCCTTCCAGGGCATCTTGATGGGGGTCAATGCGAGTGTTGTTGGTATCTTGCTTGCGGCGTTTTATGATCCTGTGATCAGCAGCTCCATCTTTGATGCTTCAGATTTTGCTTTGGCTGTAATTCTGTTTGCATTATTGAATATTTGGAAAGTGCCAGCATGGATGATCGTTATTTTGGGAGTTGCTGGCGGCTATGTTCTCAGCGTATTAGGGTTATAGGTTATAGTTCAGAAGAAGGGCATGTGACATCACATGCCCTTCTTTGTAATGAAAAGAAAATTCAAGTGTTAACCAATCGGTTCAGTTTTAGAAAAGTATATAATTGAACTGATAGGAGGGGGGAATTGCAAAAAACAGAGAAATACCGGAAGAAAGAAGAGAAAGGCTGAGACAAAAGGAGTTAAATAATCCTTCATGTAGTGTGCACGGGAGCAATCTTTCTGATTTATTGGGTGGTTTAGGCTGGAAGGTTGTAGGCTCGTAATATTAGGAATAATAATGATATCTGCGATTTTCTTTCGTTAGCGGAATTGGTTTTAACTTAAAATTCACAAAGAATAAAGAGTCCTATGATTTTTCCTTTCATTTAATTCCTCTATAATGCTTCACCTTATTAAAAGAGAATTGAATCGTAAATATTATTCCATCAATTTTTATATAATGGTATTAAAATGGGTTCCCGGGAGGAGTGCTGATCGGCACGATGAAAACAAACAGTAACGCGGTGATCGCCTTAATACTTGGTATCCTTTGTATTGTCATTCCTTTCATTGGATTGGCATTTGGAATTGCGGGCATCATTTATTATAGAAAGGCATTGAATGAAATAGAACAGACGAACGAGGGAGGAAAAGGGTTTGCTTCTGCCGGGATTGTTTGCTGCATAGCCGGAATCATTCTGGAAGTAATCGGTCTATTTATTGTTTTTTCTCGTTTCTTTTTTTGGTAGGGTAAGGATAAACGTGTTGTGTGGACACGTTTATTTTTTTGTTTTTATCAGGAAATATCTTTACACATATTTCAGTCAATAGTATTATATCATTAAGATATATATCAAAAAGATACAGGTGAAGAAAATTGAAAAAAGATAATCATACCCGATATGCCATTTTGGGTCTTCTTACTACGGGCTGCAATACTGGTTATTCCATTAAACAAATGATTGATAATAGTTTGAGCCACTTTTGGAAAATCAGTTACGGTCAAATCTATCCAACATTGAAATCCTTGGTGGAGGAGGGATATGCTTCAGTGCGGATTACGGAACAAGAGGCTAGACCCGATAAAAAAGAATACCAAATAACTTCCGCCGGAATCCAACTTTTGCAGGACTGGCTCCAAATGCCAGTATTAGAACTTCCAACAGAGAAGAACGAAACGCTTCTAAAATTATTTTTCAGCCGTCATCAAGGCAAAGTAAGGACTTTGGAACTTCTTGATAATCATAAAGAGAAACTCGAACAGCGCTATAACACTTATAAAGGAATAAAAGAAATGATTGAATCCCGTTTAAGTGATGGAGAAGACGCGGTTTATTGGATTATGACTTTGGATTATGGCTTGTTAACGACAAACGCAGCTATCGATTGGTGTGAAAGTGCAAAAGAAAAGTTAACTAAATAATCTTCAAGGAGGAATGGGGATGGGAGTGCAGGTGTTTCCGGGGAAGTTTACCGTTGAGCAAGAACAGGATTTTACGGTATTTATTATTGGTATGCGAATCAATAAATGGTGGGCCGTCCATAAGTGGCTGCCGGTATTGATCGCTATGCCTCCCATGATAAAAGAACTTTATGTAAACAAGGACTTAGGGTGTTTGTCTTTAGAAAACTTTTTCAGCTTTCGTACCACGTTAATGGTTCAATACTGGAAATCAGAACAAGATTTATTAACATATGCTAGGAACGCTCAACATTTAAAGGCCTGGAAAAATTTTAATCTAAAAGTGGGAAACAACGATGCAGTGGGAATCTACCATGAAATGTATAATGTTACGGAAAGTAATTTTGAATGTTTTTATGGCAATATGCCAACTTTCGGACTTGCTAAGGCTTTTGGCCAAGAGCCAGTAAAGGCTTCAACTAGGACTGCGCGTCAACGTTTAAGGAAAGGGGCACACTGAATTTTCAGTTTGTACCTATTTATACGGTTAACTTCACATGCATCTTCAGACCAGAAAATTCAAAAGCAGTGAAGGAAGTGGGGCGTTATTCTTTCAAAGAATTGGGCATACACCAAATGGGTACCTATTGCTTTGCAGAAAAATGAAGTTTGGACTCGATTATTTAGCAGTTTGGGTTATTTCGGAACAGACTGGGAGGACTGATTATCCCAGGGGGAAAAAGAAACCGGCAATCAATCGATTGCCGGTTTCAAGACCTTTCTTATACTGCAGCAATTTCCTTCGTTTTGCGATGGCGTTTAGGATTGTGTGCTTTTAAGAAAGGAATCACCCATCTGTCTAAACCATATTTGCCTGCATTAAATCCTGCTACCAAAAGGAATGCTGTTAATAGAACCATTTGTGCGTTTGTACTTACTGTACCACTGAACAGGAAGGCGAAGTTCATGGTAATACCCATGAATGCTGCGAAATTAGTGAAGATCCCTAGTATAAGTGCGATACCGACAAGAATCTCGCCCCATGCAACAAGGAAACTGAACAACCCAGCGTTTGGGATAGCAACTGTTTCTAAAAATGCTGCCCACCATCCTTGGACTGCTGGATGATCACCAGTGGCACTTGCTACAGCACCTTGAAGGAAACCGGTGGCGTCAAATCCATCAGCTAGTTTATGCCAGCCTGCTGTTAGCCAGGCATACCCTAGATAAATCCGGATGACCGCCAATACACCTGCAACAATGTTATTCTTTCTTAAAAATTCTACAAACATGTTACTCATCTCCTCTAATAGTAGTATAATATTGCTCAATATTTCACATGTTGTTTCTTAAAAGGATCCTTTGTCTTACTACACTTATATCTTATCATGAATATAATTCTAAAAAAGAACTTTGTTCACTGTTTCACAAATTAGAAACAAATCCATGGCGGTATTGTGAACATTATCGTATCAAGGTAGAAAATCATCTTATGGTAGGTAGAGCCCCTATCCTTGACTGAGGATAGGGGCTTTTGTTTGCTTTTTTCGTGTCTTCTTCAGGAAAAATAATATCGAAACAACCGAGACAATCGGATAAGGAATGCTAAGGAAGAGCAAACAGAACCATGCGAATGGAAAGAGCTCTTCATAGATGGGCAAATTCCTCGGTGTCTTGGATAGCAGAGCCATTCGATTTTCCAATTGTTCTTGAAGATAGGCGTCGGTTACACAAATATATAGGATGATCTGAAAAGGAACCCAGATGGACGGATTGACAAGTAATAAAACAATAGACAATACAATTAGAAGGAAGATTCCCGCAAGGTATGCCCAGCTAAGAAATGATCTTTTCCATGAATGTAAATCCCATGGCAGACTATGGACCAATTTTTCTCCAAAACCAGCGGCGAAAAAGCTTGCAGACATTTTTCCATATAAGAACACAGCCAGAGTAACAGCAACACCGAGTACCCATGGGCCATGAAAGCTTAGCATGACAAGCAACACTAAAATGCTGCCAATGGTCTGTAATACCAGTTCTTTTCCTTCCCAAAGCGATCTTCTCCACAGTCGCTTATAGATGACGGTTCTCTTGCGGTAGTCGAAGGGTTTTCTGTATTTCTTCCTTTGAAATAATTGTTGTGCCCAACCATTTCTTTTTTCTGGTTTTATTTCCATTTTGGACATCTTATTAATGAAAAACATGTTCCATATTAAAAGGTCGTTTGTTTGAATGACTCTCATCCAGTCAACTTGTTTGAACGCCCTATTCCACAGGAGAAGATTAATGATCAGAAGGATTCCAAAAAATAAATACAGCCCTGTGATCTGATTGGTTATTAGGGAAATCATAAAACGGCCCCCCGCACATATGGCGGCTGCCAGGTAGATAACTACTAATTTGTGCCACATTTTCATTTGAAAGAGAATCCATTGTGGAATTGCAAGTACAAACCGCAATAAGATCACAAGTGATAGTGTTGTAAATAAGAACATGGCAGAGAGTGGTGTTAACAGCCAAGCGATAATGGCAACAACTGATCCTGCAAAGATGAAGCTTAGCTCTTTTTCCAATAAACAATATAACCATAAATACTCCCGTGAATATGGAAGAGAGCTTAGCTTCAATTCGGCACTTGTAAACAATACGCCTGGTTTGGTGATGGATTGAAACAAGGATCGGACAATCATTGCAAGAACTATGAGCAGATAATTGCTTGAGAGAAACTGTTCTGCTGTCACAAATAGATTTTGGTACTGTTGAAGGGCGTCATATGCAATAAATCCCCCCAATACTAGAAAAGCTCCAAGATAAACGCAAATAACTACATCGAAACTTACACCCAGGGCCATCTTATACAGTTTCTTCTTTTTTTGAAATCTGCTTTTCTTTATAAACCTGTACGCAGACAATGTGGAAGGATTTTGGCTCATGGGGCGAATCTCCTTGCCAATTCTTCAAAATTGGAGATCTCTCCCTGATTTTCGATTCTTCCCTGTTTTAGCATGATGAATTGATTTGCCAGCTGTTTAGTGCGTTCTAATTGATGCGAGGTAAGCAAAATCGAAGTTCCGTTTTTGGCTTTTTCTATAAGTACTTCTTGAAGAAAATCTGAAGCATGAATATCAAGCCCCATAAAAGGTTCATCGATTAACAATAAGGAAGTGTCTGGTAAAAGGGCACAGATCGTTTGCACTTTTTGTCTCATTCCCTTTGAGAGGGATTCAGGGTATTCGTGAAGTTTGTCGCTAATCTCAAATTGTTCTATGTAATAAGAAACCCGGCTGTTCAGTTCTTCTTCTCGCATTTGATAACTTTGACCGTATAGTTGAAAATGCTGCATTGCCGTAAGTTCTGACAACAGAAACGGTTCTTCCGGTATGTAGGAGAGGTTCTGTTTGAAAATAAGAAAGTCCTTATCTTGGTCAGCAGAACCGATGGAGATTCTGCCGCTTTGCTTTTCTTGCCATCCCATGACTGTTTTCATAACTGTCGATTTTCCTGCTCCATTATGACCGACTAGTGCATGAATGGAACCTGGCTCTATGTAGAAAGATATATTATCCAGGATGACATTGTCTTTAATGCTGACAGTCAAGTCGTGTATTGTTAATCCATCCATTAAATTTCCCCCTTCATTAGGTATAGATTTTCTACGAAGGAATGCTTGTGAGGTTTCAGGATTATAAGAATATAGAATTGCCATTTGTTTTGGAAGATTTTACATACTTCAGTTGTGTTGTGTTCCTCCATTATACATGGTATATTATAAATCCCTCGCAAGAACAGAGGGAGAATACAGATGCAAAAATAACTTCTTTGAAAAAATATTGACTTTTATTTTGATAGTATGATATATTAATTGAGTCGCCAAAAAAACGGCAATTAAACAATTTAAAAAGTTGTTGACAGGCATTTCGTTAAATGTTATAATAGTAAAGTCGCTGTCAAAACGACAACAACGAAATTTGATCTTTGAAAACTGAACAAAACAATCATTATGTCAAGCAAGAAATGCTAGTCAAGTTTTCGAGCAAGCAAGCTCACATTTTATGGAGAGTTTGATCTTGGCTCAGGACGAACGCTGGCGGCGTGCCTAATACATGCAAGTCGAGCGCGGGAAGCAAGCAATCACCCTTCGGGGTGTGCGCTTGTGGAACGAGCGGCGGACGGGTGAGTAACACGTGGGCAACCTGCCTGTAAGACTGGGATAACCCCGGGAAACCGGGGCTAATACCGGATAACACTTTTCTCTGCATGGNTCCGGGAATTTCCGAATGGGGGAACCCACTGTTCGTAATGGAGCAGTACGGTTATCTGAATTCATAGGATAACCGAGGCAGACCCGGGGAACTGAAACATCTCAGTACCCGGAGGAAGAGAAAGCAAATGCGATTTCCCAAGTAGCGGCGAGCGAAACGGAAACAGCCCAAACCAGAAAGCTTGCTTTCTGGGGTTGTAGGACACTCCATCGGAGTTACCAAGAAATGGTTTAAACGAATCGATCTGGAACGATCAGCCGAAGAAGGTAAGAGCCCTGTAGTTGAAAAGCCGTTTCCTCCGGAGTGGATCCTGAGTACGGCGGAACACGAGGAATTCCGTCGGAATCCGGGAGGACCATCTCCCAAGGCTAAATACTCCCTAGTGACCGATAGTGAACCAGTACCGTGAGGGAAAGGTGAAAAGCACCCCGGGAGGGGAGTGAAATAGAACCTGAAACCGTGTGCCTACAAGTAGTCGAAGCCCGTTAATGGGTAACGGCGTGCCTTTTGTAGAATGAACCGGCGAGTTACGATCACCTGCAAGGTTAAGTCGCATAGACGGAGCCGCAGCGAAAGCGAGTCTGAACAGGGCGCCTGTAGTAGTTGGTCGTAGACCCGAAACCGTGTGATCTACCCATGTCCAGGGTGAAGGTCAGGTAACACTGACTGGAGGCCCGAACCCACGCGTGTTGAAAAACGCGGGGATGAGGTGTGGGTAGGGGTGAAATGCCAATCGAACACGGAGATAGCTGGTTCTCTCCGAAATAGCTTTAGGGCTAGCCTCAAGAGTTGAGTACTGGAGGTAGAGCACTGATTGGACTAGGGGCCCTCATCGGGTTACCGAATTCAGTCAAACTCCGAATGCCAGCTACTCGATCTTGGGAGTCAGACTATGGGTGATAAGGTTCATAGTCGAAAGGGAAACAGCCCAGACCGCCAGCTAAGGTCCCAAAGTATACGTTAAGTGGAAAAGGATGTGGAGTTGCTTAGACAACCAGGATGTTGGCTTAGAAGCAGCCATCATTTAAAGAGTGCGTAATAGCTCACTGGTCGAGTGACTCTGCGCCGAAAATATACCGGGGCTAAACGTATCACCGAAGCTGCGGATTGTTCTTGCGAACAATGGTAGGAGAGCGTTCTAAGTGCAGCGAAGTCAGACCGTGAGGACTGGTGGAGCGCTTAGAAGTGAGAATGCCGGTATGAGTAGCGAAAAAAGAGTGAGAATCTCTTTCACCGAAAGCCTAAGGTTTCCTGAGGAAGGCTCGTCCGCTCAGGGTTAGTCGGGACCTAAGCCGAGGCCGAAAGGCGTAGGCGATGGACAACAGGTGGATATTCCTGTACCACCTCCTTTCCGTTTGAACGACGGGGGGACGCAGGAGGATAAGGAGAGCGCACGATTGGAAATGTGCGTCCAAGCAGTAAGAGAGTTGGAATAGGCAAATCCGTCCAACAATCTCAAGCTGTGACGGGGAGGGAACATAAGTACCGAAGCTCCGGATTTCATACTGCCAAGAAAAGCCTCTAGTGAGGAAAGAGGTGCCCGTACCGCAAACCGACACAGGTAGGCGAGGAGAGAATCCTAAGGTGAGCGGGAGAACTCTCGTTAAGGAACTCGGCAAAATGACCCCGTAACTTCGGGAGAAGGGGTGCTTCTTTTGCGAGAAGCCGCAGTGAAAAGGCCCAAGCGACTGTTTAGCAAAAACACAGGTCTCTGCGAAGCCGTAAGGCGAAGTATAGGGGCTGACACCTGCCCGGTGCTGGAAGGTTAAGGGGACGCGTTAGCCGCAAGGCGAAGCGTTGAACCGAAGCCCCAGTAAACGGCGGCCGTAACTATAACGGTCCTAAGGTAGCGAAATTCCTTGTCGGGTAAGTTCCGACCCGCACGAAAGGTGCAACGACTTGGGCACTGTCTCAACGAGAGACCCGGTGAAATTATACTATGCGTGAAGATGCGCATTACCCGCGACAGGACGGAAAGACCCCGTGGAGCTTTACTGTAGCCTGATATTGCATGTTGGTACAGCTTGTACAGGATAGGTGGGAGCCTTAGAAGCCGGAGCGCTAGCTTCGGTGGAGGCGTCGGTGGGATACCACCCTGGCTGTACGGACATTCTAACCCAGGACCGTGATCCGGTCCGGAGACAGTGTCAGGTGGGCAGTTTGACTGGGGCGGTCGCCTCCTAAAGAGTAACGGAGGCGCCCAAAGGTTCCCTCAGAATGGTTGGAAATCATTCGCAGAGTGTAAAGGCAGAAGGGAGCTTGACTGCGAGACCTACAAGTCGAGCAGGGACGAAAGTCGGGCTTAGTGATCCGGCGGTGCCGTATGGAAGGGCCGTCGCTCAACGGATAAAAGCTACCCCGGGGATAACAGGCTTATCTCCCCCAAGAGTCCACATCGACGGGGAGGTTTGGCACCTCGATGTCGGCTCATCGCATCCTGGGGCTGTAGTCGGTCCCAAGGGTTGGGCTGTTCGCCCATTAAAGCGGTACGCGAGCTGGGTTCAGAACGTCGTGAGACAGTTCGGTCCCTATCCGTCGTGGGCGTTGGAAGTTTGAGAGGAGCTGTCCTTAGTACGAGAGGACCGGGATGGACACACCGCTGGTGTACCAGTTGTTCCGCCAGGAGCATAGCTGGGTAGCTACGTGTGGAAGGGATAAGTGCTGAAAGCATCTAAGCATGAAGCCCCCCTCTAGATGAGACTTCCCATCATTTTAAATGAGTAAGATCCCTCAGAGACGATGAGGTTGATAGGTCCGAGGTGGAAGCGTGGTGACACGTGCAGCTGACGGATACTAATCGATCGAGGACTTAACTATAAAAAGAAAGTGAAGGCGACTGTCCAACAGCGTATGGATAGATCAGCCAGCACAAAGGACTCTGCTTTTGGAGTCCTGGTGATGGATGAACTATACACTAGCTGTTAGGAGCCGTAGCTGGACTACACAAACATGAAAACACCTTTAGATGTCTCCACCCTCTTATCTAGTTTTGAAGGTACATCCTTTAAAATTAAGGTCTGGTGGCAATAGCGGAAAGGTCACACCTGTTCCCATGCCGAACACAGCAGTTAAGCTTTCCAGCGCCCATGGTAGTTGGGGCATTGCCCCTGCGAGAGTAGGACGCCGCCAGGCAAA
>NZ_LT732535.1:3578937-3608019 GCF_900156915.1 Sediminibacillus massiliensis
AAATTTGATCTTTGAAAACTGAACAAAACAATCATTATGTCAAGCAAGAAATGCTAGTCAAGTTTTCGAGCAAGCAAGCTCACATTTTATGGAGAGTTTGATCTTGGCTCAGGACGAACGCTGGCGGCGTGCCTAATACATGCAAGTCGAGCGCGGGAAGCAAGCAATCACCCTTCGGGGTGTTGAGCTTGTGGAACGAGCGGCGGACGGGTGAGTAACACGTGGGCAACCTGCCTGTAAGACTGGGATAACCCCGGGAAACCGGGGCTAATACCGGATAATACTTTTCTCTGCATGGGGAAGAGTTGAAAGGCGGCCTTTTGGCTGTCACTTACAGATGGGCCCGCGGCGCATTAGCTAGTTGGTGGGGTAACGGCCTACCAAGGCGACGATGCGTAGCCGACCTGAGAGGGTGATCGGCCACACTGGGACTGAGACACGGCCCAGACTCCTACGGGAGGCAGCAGTAGGGAATCTTCCGCAATGGACGAAAGTCTGACGGAGCAACGCCGCGTGAACGATGAAGGTCTTCGGATCGTAAAGTTCTGTTGTTAGGGAAGAACAAGTACCGTTCAAATAGGGCGGTACCTTGACGGTACCTAACGAGGAAGCCCCGGCTAACTACGTGCCAGCAGCCGCGGTAATACGTAGGGGGCAAGCGTTGTCCGGAATTATTGGGCGTAAAGCGCGCGCAGGCGGTTCCTTAAGTCTGATGTGAAAGCCCACGGCTTAACCGTGGAGGGTCATTGGAAACTGGGGAACTTGAGTACAGAAGAGGAGAGCGGAATTCCACGTGTAGCGGTGAAATGCGTAGATATGTGGAGGAACACCAGTGGCGAAGGCGGCTCTCTGGTCTGTAACTGACGCTGAGGCGCGAAAGCGTGGGGAGCGAACAGGATTAGATACCCTGGTAGTCCACGCCGTAAACGATGAGTGCTAGGTGTTAGGGGGTTTCCGCCCCTTAGTGCTGAAGTTAACGCATTAAGCACTCCGCCTGGGGAGTACGGCCGCAAGGCTGAAACTCAAAAGAATTGACGGGGGCCCGCACAAGCGGTGGAGCATGTGGTTTAATTCGAAGCAACGCGAAGAACCTTACCAGGTCTTGACATCCTCTGCCACTCTTGGAGACAAGAGGTTCCCTTCGGGGACAGAGTGACAGGTGGTGCATGGTTGTCGTCAGCTCGTGTCGTGAGATGTTGGGTTAAGTCCCGCAACGAGCGCAACCCTTGACCTTAGTTGCCAGCATTCAGTTGGGCACTCTAGGGTGACTGCCGGTGACAAACCGGAGGAAGGTGGGGATGACGTCAAATCATCATGCCCCTTATGACCTGGGCTACACACGTGCTACAATGGATGGTACAAAGGGAAGCGAAGCCGCGAGGTGTAGCAAATCCCATAAAACCATTCTCAGTTCGGATTGCAGGCTGCAACTCGCCTGCATGAAGCCGGAATCGCTAGTAATCGCGGATCAGCATGCCGCGGTGAATACGTTCCCGGGCCTTGTACACACCGCCCGTCACACCACGAGAGTTGGCAACACCCGAAGTCGGTGAGGTAACCTTTTGGAGCCAGCCGCCGAAGGTGGGGCCAATGATTGGGGTGAAGTCGTAACAAGGTAGCCGTATCGGAAGGTGCGGCTGGATCACCTCCTTTCTAAGGATAATTGCTCTTCGGAGCAAAAACGAATGGCATAATCGATTGTTTGGTTCAGTTTTGAGGGATTAAATCCTTCATTTTTGTACCTTGAAAACTAGATAAGAGTAAATTAGGAAGTGAAGGCGACTGAAAAGGAGCTGGAACTAGACTAATACAAGACATCAAACAAAACGTCTTTTCATGTTTAATAGTTAAGTGAAGAAGGGCGCACGGTGGATGCCTTGGCACTAGGAGCCGAAGAAGGACGGGACAAACACCGATATGTCCCGGGGAGCCGTACGTAGGCGTTGATCCGGGAATTTCCGAATGGGGGAACCCACTGTTCGTAATGGAGCAGTACGGTTATCTGAATTCATAGGATAACCGAGGCAGACCCGGGGAACTGAAACATCTCAGTACCCGGAGGAAGAGAAAGCAAATGCGATTTCCCAAGTAGCGGCGAGCGAAACGGAAACAGCCCAAACCAGAAAGCTTGCTTTCTGGGGTTGTAGGACACTCCATCGGAGTTACCAAGAAATGGTTTAAACGAATCGATCTGGAACGATCAGCCGAAGAAGGTAAGAGCCCTGTAGTTGAAAAGCCGTTTCCTCCGGAGTGGATCCTGAGTACGGCGGAACACGAGGAATTCCGTCGGAATCCGGGAGGACCATCTCCCAAGGCTAAATACTCCCTAGTGACCGATAGTGAACCAGTACCGTGAGGGAAAGGTGAAAAGCACCCCGGGAGGGGAGTGAAATAGAACCTGAAACCGTGTGCCTACAAGTAGTCGAAGCCCGTTAATGGGTAACGGCGTGCCTTTTGTAGAATGAACCGGCGAGTTACGATCACCTGCAAGGTTAAGTCGCATAGACGGAGCCGCAGCGAAAGCGAGTCTGAACAGGGCGCCTGTAGTAGTTGGTCGTAGACCCGAAACCGTGTGATCTACCCATGTCCAGGGTGAAGGTCAGGTAACACTGACTGGAGGCCCGAACCCACGCGTGTTGAAAAACGCGGGGATGAGGTGTGGGTAGGGGTGAAATGCCAATCGAACACGGAGATAGCTGGTTCTCTCCGAAATAGCTTTAGGGCTAGCCTCAAGAGTTGAGTACTGGAGGTAGAGCACTGATTGGACTAGGGGCCCTCATCGGGTTACCGAATTCAGTCAAACTCCGAATGCCAGCTACTCGATCTTGGGAGTCAGACTATGGGTGATAAGGTTCATAGTCGAAAGGGAAACAGCCCAGACCGCCAGCTAAGGTCCCAAAGTATACGTTAAGTGGAAAAGGATGTGGAGTTGCTTAGACAACCAGGATGTTGGCTTAGAAGCAGCCATCATTTAAAGAGTGCGTAATAGCTCACTGGTCGAGTGACTCTGCGCCGAAAATATACCGGGGCTAAACGTATCACCGAAGCTGCGGATTGTTCTTGCGAACAATGGTAGGAGAGCGTTCTAAGTGCAGCGAAGTCAGACCGTGAGGACTGGTGGAGCGCTTAGAAGTGAGAATGCCGGTATGAGTAGCGAAAAAAGAGTGAGAATCTCTTTCACCGAAAGCCTAAGGTTTCCTGAGGAAGGCTCGTCCGCTCAGGGTTAGTCGGGACCTAAGCCGAGGCCGAAAGGCGTAGGCGATGGACAACAGGTGGATATTCCTGTACCACCTCCTTTCCGTTTGAACGACGGGGGGACGCAGGAGGATAAGGAGAGCGCACGATTGGAAATGTGCGTCCAAGCAGTAAGAGAGTTGGAATAGGCAAATCCGTCCAACAATCTCAAGCTGTGACGGGGAGGGAACATAAGTACCGAAGCTCCGGATTTCATACTGCCAAGAAAAGCCTCTAGTGAGGAAAGAGGTGCCCGTACCGCAAACCGACACAGGTAGGCGAGGAGAGAATCCTAAGGTGAGCGGGAGAACTCTCGTTAAGGAACTCGGCAAAATGACCCCGTAACTTCGGGAGAAGGGGTGCTTCTTTTGCGAGAAGCCGCAGTGAAAAGGNCACGAAATCCCTGAGAAGAAAAGTCTTCTCGGGGATTTTTTTATAAAAAAATAGTTGCTTCAGGAAGAGACGACATAGACATGAAATACGTGAAGGGCAAAGATAGTTTAAATAAGAACGCACGTCTTTTAGAAACGTCGAACTACCAAGTCAATAGGTGAAAATTAATTTAATAAGAGTGTATTGACAACGCTTACATTCAAGCATATACTTTACGAAAAAGAAAAAGAAAAAACCATTCAATTAAAAATTATAAAAATAAATGAAGCATTGTGAATGTTGTGCTTTAGGAGGAGAAACTGTGGATAAGTATATAGCTTTTGATGTAGGTGGGACAAGAGTCAAACATGCTGTTCTTTTAAAAGACGGGACGTTTCTGGAAAAAAGTGATTATCCGACCGATAAATCGACATTAGAATCCTTTGTGACAGACATGCTTTTAGTAATCAAAAGTTATCAAAAAGAACACGAAATAACCGGAATAGCAATCAGCATGCCTGGATTCATAGATGTAGAAACTGGCTATTCCGAAACAGCAGGCGCCATAACAGTACTTAACGGGAAAAATCTAAAAGAAATAGTGGAAGAAAATTGTTCGATTCCAACTGAAATGGAGAATGACGGAAATTGTGTGGCATTGGCAGAAAAATTCAACGGCAATGCTTCCCACTGCAACAGTTTTGTTTGCATCACTATAGGTACAGGAATCGGAGGAGGTTTGTATCTAAATAACAAAATTCATCACGGCTACACCTTCAGAGGGGGAGAAATTGGATACATGGTCACTTTGGGTGATCAGCCTGGACAACAAACATGGAATGAAAATGGGGCCACCTCCAGTTTGATAAATAGTTATAAAGCCTATAAAGGAATCAATCCTTCTGAACCGGTTGAAGGGTTCGACGTTTTTGCAGAAGCCGAATATAATCCTGAGGTAAGTGATATTGTAGAGAAGTGGCTGGAAAGAACAAGTTACGGCATTCTTAATCTTGTGGCCACTTTGAACCCGGAAAAGGTGTTAATCGGCGGCGGCATCAGCGGAAGAGAGGATTTAATAAACAGAATTGAAGATAAACTTGAGAAAATCAAATGGTGGCACTTTATAAAAGTTCCGATCAATGTTTGCAAGCATAAAAATGACGCAGGCATGCTTGGCGCCCTTCATCATTTTCTGGCAAAAAATCAACAAGAAATAAAAGTTTAGATAAGACCTTGTCTATCAATAAAGATAGACAAGGTCTTTTTTTCTATATGAGAAACACCTGCTGATAGCTGTTTAAATATCGGAAAGGCATGGGTATATACATAAGGTATTAAATGATAAGTAGAAATTTATTTCGAGGAGGTTTCATAAATGAGTGAGCTAGATAAGCAAAAACCAATGTCTGATGGCGTACCGGTTCAATTTCAATCAGAGCAGCCCGGTGTAGAAGGAGAAATGGATCCTAAACCAATCCATGAACTTGACAGCCATATTGGAACAGGGAAATTAAAGGATAAAGTAGCTCTCATTACTGGCGGGGACAGCGGTATCGGTAAAGCAGTAGCAATTGCCTATGCGAAAGAAGGGGCACATATCGCGATTGCCTACTTGGACGAGCATGAAGATGCCGAAAAGACAAAGCAGCGTATTCGGGAGGAAGGTGTCAATGTCACCTTGCATGCTGGGGATATTGCCGATGAAGAATTCTGTAATCAACTAGTGGAGGAAGTTGTTCAGGAACACGGAAAGTTGGATATTCTCGTAAATAATGCTGCCCGGCAGGAAGTTAAACAAAGTGTATTGGAAATCAGCTCGGAGCAGTTGAAACGGACTTTCGATGTGAACTTTTTCTCCATGGTTTACCTTACGAAAGCTGCTATCCCACATTTGGAAACAGGGAACAGCATCATTTTCACATCATCTATTAATGCTTATATAGGAAATAAATCCTTGATCGACTACACCTCGACAAAAGGTGCGATTGTTTCGTTTGCCCGTTCCATCGCCCAGGAATTGGCGGAAAAGGGTATCCGTGTCAATGGTGTCGCACCGGGGCCGATTTGGACACCGCTTATTCCAGCGACAATGCCGGAGGAAAAACAAGAATCATTTGGTGTTACCACACCGCTTGGCAGACCTGGGCAGCCCGCGGACCATATCGGTGCTTATGTGATGCTTGCATCTGAAGAATCTGCATTCATGACTGGCCAGTTCATTCATATTAATGGTGGACAGTATATGTCTTCTTAACAGTGTATAGACAATAGATTAAATCCAATGAGCTGATCCTGTGACAGGGGTCAGCTTATCTATTTTGAATAAAAGGCGGTGCATATCTTGCATAATTCTACCAAGCGCTTTAAGGACAAAGCATTTTTGAAAAAACACATTTTTGATATTATTCATTTCTATTATCCCAACTGTATGGATGACCGTGGAGGATATGTGAATGGATTCCAAGATGACGGAACGATAATAGACGAGGACAAAAAACATTTGGTCGGAACAGCGCGATTTATTTATATATTCAGCATCGGTGCTTTATTGGATGGACCGGACTGGTGCTTGGATGCTGTGAAACATGGTATTCAGTTTTTACAGAACCATCATTATGATCAGGTAAATGGCGGATATTATTTCGAACTGGAAGGATTGGAAGTAAAGGATTCTTCTAAAATAGCTTATGGCCATGCCTTCACACTACTGGCTTCTGCGATAGCCTATCAAGCGGGTATCAAAGAAGCGAAAGCGGTGATGGAAAATGTATTTCATACCATGGAACAACATTTTTGGGATCAAGAACACGGGCTTTACTTAGAAGAATGGGACGCTGGGTGGACGATACCTTCCCCATACCGTGGACAAAATGCTAATATGCATGTCTGTGAAGCGCTGCTTACTGCTTATGAATCCACTGGGGAAAAAAGGTACTTAGATAAGGCCCACCAACTTGCCCAAAATGTGACATTAAATTTGGCCGAACGGTCCGGTGGCATGGTATGGGAAAATTACACTCAGGACTGGCAGCCCGACTGGGAGTACAATAAAAATAATACGAAAGATGAATTCCGTCCATATGGGTTTGTACCAGGTCACCAATTGGAGTGGAGTAAACTCTTAATGTGGCTTGACCGCCATCGCTCGGAAGATTGGATGTTGGAAACGGCAGAAGACTTGTTTTCCAAAGGTTGGAGTAGAGGACATGACTTGGAATATGGCGGTATTTACTTTGCTTTATCCCCTGAAGAGGATTTGATCGACCGAGATAAAAACTATTGGGTGATGGCAGAAGCTATCGCCGCTGCAGCATTGCTGGCAGACAAGACAGGAAAAGGTGAGTACTGGGGCATTTATGACGAATTGTTCGCCTATTGTTTCGATAAATTCATCGACCGTAAACATGGCGGCTGGTATAAAATGCTCAACAGGACCAATGAACGGAAAAACAAGGAAAAAAGCACGGCACCGAAGACGGATTACCACCCGGTAGCAACTTGTTATCAGGTGATAAGGGTAATTTCCTGATTATTTATTCGGTCAATGCTCAAATTTCCATAAGATAAGCAAGTTTCTTACCAAAAGGTGGCTAAATGATAGAGCCACCTTTATCTCCCATTTCTCCTGCATTTGATAATATTTCTAAATTCCTCCATAATAAATGATATTTTTGCAGTATTTTTCGCTAATTTGTACAGGTGCTTTTTACCCATTTCTGAATTTTTAGAGTATAATAGTTAGGTATAAAAAAATAATGCAAAGGCGGTGAAAACGTGGATGAGGTACCATACATAATCGGGGCCCTGATAGGCTCGCATATCGGCATTGTTCTTCTATGTCGAAAACGGAGGAAACGCAAGGTCAATTTTCGATCGATTTTCCCTGATCCTTTTGAAGATTGGACAACAAGGGTAGCTGAAATCGACTTATTGGAAAAAAGCAGGCAAGGACAAAAGCGAAATCGTTTCTCCGGACGGCGAAATACATACCGTTCCCACTCATCCGGCATGTATAGTTCCAATGACTATACAAGCTATGATGATGACTTCGATTTCCACCATCAAGACGATCATAACTGGGATAATCCTTATGAAAATCCTGGGACAGACTTGGTGGTGGATGAGGTCTATCATGGCCGGGACGTATAAACTCAATTAAATAGTTGGAGAGTGAGGACATGTTCGTACTGTTGATGGAAATTTTGAGAGATAATTTGCAATGGTCATCGACCGAGTTTTGGGCGATAGGATTATTGACGTTGTCTTTTTTGTTCACTTATACCTTATATTATATTCCCGTTTACACAAAAATCGTAAGCAATCGCGAAGCTGCTCTGCTATCCTTGTTGTTTCCGGGATTTGGCCAGTTAGCTTTACGGCAAAAACTTGTAGGATTTTTGTTTATGATCGGATCGGCATGTTTGTTGCAGACAATGATTTACACAGAGTCTGATGCAAGCGATATTTGGAAATTAGCTGTCCTTTTCGGTCCGCCGATTGTGTCTGCCCGATTTGCTTATTTGTCTGTCAGCAGAACAATGCGGCAAATCAATAACCAGCAAAAGCAGGAGATTGCGGTTCTAAACTACAAATTAGTAGAACCAGGTCTTCAAAAAGGCATGATTCCGGCATTGGATACTAATATTCTAATGCATAGTGCGCTGCTTCTTGTGGCCATGCACAAGGATTCCAATGCGCACCTTTTGTTGAGTAAACAAGTCTTCTTTGAGCTGGAAGGATTGAAAAAAAGCAAGGATCCTGTTGTGAGGAAAAGAGCGCAGTTGGGTTTCGATATGATCGAGCTATTCCAATCTTCCAATCGGTTGAAGATGCTGGATATTCCGGGGGAGAGTTACCGGCGGAAATGGAAGTTATCAAACACCGGTGATGATAAAATAATTGCTTCTTATCTGAGGGAATTGGAAAACCGTAAAACGCCGCTTGGCTTTTTAAGCAACGACAAAGGCGCACGGATTTTAGCAAGAAACGCCGGCTTGCCTATTTTTGAAAGATAGTTGGAGGGGATTGTTTGGATGGTTATGACCGCTGCATGTTTGAGCCGTTATTGATGAATCATAGTATGGTTCAGAATGTCGTGCCGGATGCAGGCTTTTTATTGGAGCATCCTGCTGTTATAGAAGAAATTGAAAGAATGTATCCTGTGATAATAAGCAGCATAGTGATAGATGAGCTGAAGGCCCTTGAATTGTTGAAAGATAAGCTGGACAGCAGGGCAGCAGAAGCTTTAATGTTGATTGATAAAATAAGATGCAAAAAACAAGACCCGATCCCTGAGCGTTTTTTGAAAGAACATAAATTAGGAGGAAGTAATAAGGAACTACTTATAGCTTCCTGTTTTAAGGCGAGAAATCCATTTGGCATCATGCCGGAGGGGACTATCCTGTTATCCACCGACGAGGAAACAAGATCTCTTGCCAAGACTCATGGCATTACGGTATTGGATGCTGATTTACGGCTGGCCAATAGAATGAAAGCAAAACGGTTAATGAACAAAGGGGCTGGCTCACCCTTGAGGAGAAAACTTCCTGAAGCTGAACCGGGACGGCCATTTGAGACCGGTCTGGCTGGAAAAAGGAACAGAGGGTCAAGTGTCATTCGTCATGTGAGAAATATATTTTCCAGGAAGGACAAACAGGTTTCTGAATAGGAACCTGTTTGTTTATTTTACTCCTATAATTCTTCGGTGAAAAAAGGGAGAAATGTAATTTTTCCATCGAGTAACGAATAATTAATGTGCGATTCTCTTTTTTACTTTCTGCAAATCTTTGATTAAGTCATCTTTTAATTCCTCAATATATAAAGAAGGTTCATCGATATGGAAAATTTCAAAAGAAAAAGTCGTTTCCGGATCTACCGTTATTCCAAGGGCAGAAGAAAATTGATCACAAAAGGCCTCGACCTTATCACCGTATAACTCTTTTGTCTCTTTATATTTTACATGGTGGCCAATTTCATGGCCCAAAGTGGATAAAAGTAAGTCCCTTGCATCTTTTCGATTGTAACCAACCTTTAACATACCAAGATCACTGTAATTATAGCTGTATTTACCATTAACCGGATGATATTCCATAGGAAATAACCGGATAACCGGCCCACTCGGATCGTTATTTGGCGAGTACTCACCCATAATATTCATATTTAAATGGTCATCACGGTTGGAAAGGATGATTTTCGATATTCCTTTCAGCGCTTTTGGGTCTATTCTTTTCACTTCACCTACGTACCAAGAAACATCTTCCAGCGTCAGCGGCATCCTGAAGGCTTTATCATTTTGAGTATAGGTAGAAGCAAGTTCTAACGGTTTACGAGGTCGCCAGTAACGTTTTTTAAAGTATCGAATCTCGGCAATAACGATTCCTAATAACAATAAGTGTATGATGTAATGGTCAAATAACCAGAGAAAGACTTCAATCATCAACAATTTACCTCCAATAGCGGCACTGAATTTATCTCATTTTACCATATTGGAGAGATTCTTTAGATTTCTAACAATCTTTAAGTCTTCACAATGTAGTAATCTAGTAAAAACAAAAACCAGCCCATTGATTGATGAGCTGGCATTGTCATTTATACAATCGGAACGCCGTGGCGCTGATAGGCAGCAACTTCCAAATTGGACATTCCTTGCATCTCGGCAAATGCAGCGGCATTGTCAGAAAGCTGTGGTGCATATTGTTTGGGTGGGGCTGCATGTCCCATCAGTCTTTTCCGGCCGGCATTTTTCCTGGCAAAGGGCCCCCAGATGGCAAAAGTAATACCGGGAGTCTGAATATTGACAAAGAATGTATTCCCTTTTTGTGAAAAAGTCGGTCCTGCTAATTCTGATCCGTTTAGTTTGTTCTCCGCAAAGATATAGGTTTCCCCTTCAGGAGTCATACCGATTATGCGGTCTACTCCGCCTCCGTCTTCAGCAATCCAAAGGTCTCCCCACGGTGTGATACAAATGTTATCAGGCATTTCCAAGTCATTTTGTGAGGTTGATTCGTAAAAGAGTTCCAAAGTATTTGTGGCTGGAATGTAACGATATACGCGGCCGAGATCTTTATCACCTGCAGAGGTGTCATCAAACCAGAAGACCCCGCCATCGAAAAAGGCTCCTTCCAACCGGCTGAACTGGATGCATCCTTTTTGACCTGCTTCAAGGGAAGGTTTCTCAGGATCTACATTTTTCCACACAATTCCGAATTTCTTGCCAGTGGAAAATTTGCTCATATCGTTTGAACTCATTTCTTCCATCGCTGCAGCTTGGAGTTTTCCGCCTTTTTGAAGGGCCCCTATGCGCGGTGATGGATCATTTGGAACAAAGCGGAATAAATAACTTGGACCAGCATCTTCGGTCAAGTAGACAATTCCCGTGGCAGGATCGATGGCGGTGGCCTCGTGGGAAAAAGCACCCATTTCCCTGATTGGTGTTTTGGATAATTTGTTTTCCGGATCAGTCGGATCCACCTCGAATACATAACCGTGCCCTTCCTCCAAAGTTTCTTCGCAGGTAAGCCAGGTTCCCCAAGGGGTTGCACCTCCAGCACAATTGCGGATTGTACCGGATGAAGTGACGAATTCATCCTTCACTTTCCGGTCAGGTCCGACGACAATACCAGTCGTTCCGCCAGTATTGTATTTATTATAAGGGTTCTTGCCGACCACTGGGTATTTAGTATTCCCGCTTAACTCATGATTTCTTACTAGAATAGTAGAATTACCTTGTCCTTCAAAGGCAGCCATGCCGTCGAATTTTTCCGGTATGGGCCTGCCGTCAGAGAGCTTACCGCCCTCTTCCGAAATAATCCGATACTGAAATCCTCTCGGCAAATCCAGAATTCCGCCTGGATCCTTGACTAAGGGTCCATAGCCATGGAAAAACTTTTCTGCTTTTTTGGGGGAAGCTGATACATTATGGCCGCCTAATGACAAAATTCCTGTAGTTCCAAGAGCAAGTGCAGCAGTACTGATTCCACCTACTTTGAGAAAATCTCGTCTATTCATTTCTTTGTTAGCAGAGTTTTGTTTCATTTTCATTCCTCCTATTATTAAATCAGGCTGCAGCATTATCTGCTGCATCTCTCGTTTTCAATTGCTTTTTATAAACCATGTTGGACAAATTTATGCTGATTTCATATAAGATTAGCAATGGTACAATCACCAGAATGTCAGAAATAAAGTCAGGTGGAGTGATTAATACGGATACTACAATCAATCCAAAGTAAGAAATTTTTCTAGCCCTGCGCAACTTTATAGGATTCAAAACTCCTAATCTTGTCAAAAACAGCACAACCAGCGGCATCTCGAATAACAATCCGAAAGGTACTGTGAGATTCAGCATAAACCGAAAATACTTATCGGCCGTGAACATCATGTTAAACTGGCCCTCTGAAAGGGAGGTTAAAAAGCCGATAACAATTGGAAATAAAAGAAAATAGCCGAATGCAATACCGAATAAAAACAGTAAGAACAAAGCCGGGATGAAATGGAGTGTGACTTTCCGTTCCTCTTTGTGCAAGGCAGGAGCGACAAACCGCCAGACTTGAAATGCTGCTACGGGAATTGTACCGGCGATTGCCACGACGGCAGCAATCATGAAATATACCCACAAAATATCCCCTGGACCAAGTACAGCCAGTTGTTTGCCAAGGTCTCGGATCAGCCAGCTGTAAACCGGTCTTACAAATAGGAAGCCGATAACCAGAAAAACCATAAAGGAGACCAAGGTAAAAATCATCCGGTTGCGAAGTTCTTCCAAATGGCCGATGAGTTGCAGTTGTTCTCTTTCCATACATGTCCCTCCTCTTCGTTGTTCGAAGAGTAACTAACCGGCTGATTTTTCGTTGTCTTGTTCAACTGGAGTAATGGCTGTTGTCTTCGTCTCATTTTGTTTTGTCTCTTTATCAGAAGAATCTCCTGATATCAATTCGTGTGAAGCATTTTTGAACTCGGTCAATGTCTTGCCAAAAGCCCGTCCTACTTCCGGCAGCTTAGATGGTCCGAAGATGATCAGCGCAATAACAAGTATCAAAATCAACCCTGGGATACCAATGTTTGTCAACATTTCTGTTCCTCCTTTTATTAAATTTTGATTGTTACGTTCATCGCTCCTTTCTTAATCTTTTGAATCGGTTCTCATTATAGGGGTTGTTTATGAAGTAGATGTAAAGAAATGTTAAGAGAACTGATAGGAGGAGAGAGGTGGGTGGTCATTTATTATCAGTACCATAGTAACCATTAGTATGAGATTGGGGATGAACAATCGGAAAATGACTGATATTTTTCAATAAATAGGCCTTATGCTTGGTGCTATCCTCCCTGTTTTTTTCACAGGGATATTACAAAAACAAAACAATTTTTTTTGAAATGCTTACCAACACATCCAGAAAATATATTCCGATTTTTTGGATATCTTATTAGTAAGAGGTGATAGAAGTGGATAAGAAAAAAGCGACCACAGAAGAAAACATAAATGCTGAGTTAGGTGGAATGGGACTTTATGGAACGACTTCCAGTGAAGAAGTCGCGGGTTACAAAGCTTCAGGAGACATTGAAAACGCGGGTAATTTAGATAAGGGTTTTAAGAAAAAACAGGCTGATGATCTTACTCCAGAGGCTTCATTGAAAGAACAAGAACCCGAAGACTATTAGAAGTGTTTTGTTTTTGGGTCAAAAAAGAGCTTTGTTCTCCTTGAGAATCAAAGCTCTTTAATGTTGCTTTTTGTAATTCTGCAGTACTAATCTATTTACCTTTCTGGATCGGAAAGTCTTCGAAAAAGTTGCTTTTGAACTCTTCAGCTTCAATCAGTACTTTGATGGTGTTCTTATTTTTGTCAAAGAATTCAACAACAGTTGCTTCTGTCCAAATTTCCTCCTCGTCAGGAAAATCTTCTAATTTCTCTTGAAGGCGTTTCACCATCTCATTTCTTGGAACCGAGAAAGCGAATTCCTCTGTTTCAAATTGATACTCCATCGCATTAGGTACCAATATAGTAAGTAGAGAAGCATTGAATAATAGGTTGTTCTGCAATGTATCTTGATTATAAAGCCAAGAGTACATCTCTTCGTCCGATACGTTTTCTGTTGTATAGGTAACTTTTAGATGCTGGTTAGTCAATTCTAACTCTTGGATTGCTTCCCCGCCCGGCAGAGTTTGAGCAAGATGAAGAACAGTTGAGTTGTCGCCGACATAGGTGCCGCTATATTTGGCAATAGATGTTAAATCGAGATTAGAATAAGTCGTAGGTACAGGATCGTCTTCTTGGCAGGCGGTGATAACAAGCAGTGCCAGAATCATCGGCAAAATGAGTTTTCTATAATTCATGGATTTATCCCCTTTTCATTTAATCAATTACCGGTGCCTTATACGGATTTTCCAAGTAATCGAATAGCATATTAATCTGTGATTCTGTATTTCTTTTAGTCGATAAAGCAGGCAAGTTGTCTCTTGGGAAAAACTTGACGTCTTTCGTTTCCAGGCCATTCCTTGCATCTCCACCAACGATCCGGCATTCAATAAAAATTTTATAGTAATGAAAAGGCTGGGGTGGATGTGGATGTTTCTTATAGTCCAACAGAGCCAGCAGCTTGACAGGAATGGTTTGAAAGCCGGATTCCTCCTCTATCTCTTTGATAATATTCTCTGAAGGAGAAATTCCTACTTCGCAGAATCCGCCCGGCAATGCCCAGCAATCATCATGCTCTTCCCGGACGAGTAACAGTTTGCCTTCTTTGAAAACAACTCCTCTACCATCAACTTTAGGAGTTGGATATCCTTCCTGGGCATGGTAAAAGTCAATCGCATTTTCAAACTCTATGGTGGAGTATTCATCAAGAATTTCAGCGCTTATATCACGGAGTTGTTCATATCTTTCCCGGTCGAATTTGTCTTTAGAAAAGGCAAGCCCAGCCTGAGAGACTGCTTGGATTCTCTGGGCCCAATCCAGCCATTTATGTTCCATTATCATTCATCTCCAAATACAGTGTATTCCATCAAGGTAAAAATCTTGTTTTATGTAAAAAAACATAAATATAGCATATCAAAAGATGCATGCGTTTTCACGTATGATTGATTAAATGTTAGAATAGTAGTATCACAAAAAAAGAAGGTGGCATTTTGAAGAAACTAAAACTTGGGACAAGTGATTTGCAAGTTGGGGAAATTTCCCTTGGCTGTATGCGCATAAACCAGCTCTCCAAACAGGATGCAGAATATGTAATCAGAAATGCGATGGAAGTTGGAGTTGACTTGTTTGATCATGCCGATATTTATGGCGACGGGAAGTCGGAGGAGATTTTTGCTGATGCAATTGACATGAATTCTTCCATCAGAGAAAAAATGATCATTCAAACCAAATGCGGTATCCGTGATGGTTTATTTGATTTTTCAAAAGAACACATCCTCTCATCGGTTGATGGTAGTCTGGAACGCCTGAAAACAGATTACATAGACATTTTATTGCTTCACAGGCCAGATGCCCTGATGGAACCGGAAGAAGTAGCCGAAGCTTTCACTAAATTGAAGGAAAGCGGTAAAGTCCGCCATTTCGGTGTCAGCAATCAGAATCCAATGCAGATTGAATTGTTGAAAAGATATTTAAAAGATGACCTGATCATCAATCAGCTGCAGTTGAGTCTGATGTTCACTCCGATGATAGATGCAGGTTTGAATGTGAACATGCAGCATGATCCATCGATTGTACGTGATAACGGCATTCTTGATTATAGTCGTTTAAATGACATGACAATCCAGGCATGGTCTCCTTTCCAGTATGGTATGTTCAAAGGGGTATTTGTCGGTAATGAAGACTTCCCGGAATTGAATGCCAAATTACAGGAAATCGCTGAGAAAAAAGGTGTAACCGACTCGGCTGTAGCGGTGGCGTGGATTTTGCGTCATCCGGCCAAAATTCAGCCGGTTGTGGGTACGATGAATCCAGGGCGTCTGACAGAAATAGCGAAAGCCTCGGAGATTGAATTGAGCCGAGAAGAATGGTATGAACTGTATCGTGCAGCAGGAAATAAACTGCCGTAAATAAACTAACAGGCAGGAACGGGCGACCGTTTCTGCTTTTTTTGTATGGAAGATTTGCAATGGACATGAATAACATCAAAATAACAAATCCTGTCTCGGCTATTAAAATGGATCGTGAGAAAGGCAGGAAAAATATGTTAAAGTAGGAAAGAATAACTATTGAGAAGAGGGTGAGCGGCATCGATTCACATGGGGAAAAAATTCTGTCCCTTTCCAATTTGACGATGAGTTATGGCGGAGATAGTGTTTTAGTCGGAATTGATCTGGAAGTTTATAAGGGACAGATAATAGGATATATCGGTCCTAATGGTGCCGGGAAAAGCACCACCGTAAAAATTATGCTTGGCTTGGTTGATGGTTATCATGGCAAGGTGGAAATTTTCGGGGAAGATATAGCAAGCGGCGACCATACCTATAAGCGTAAAATTGGTTATGTCCCCGAAAATGCAGACGTTTATGATAATTTGACGGCTTCTGAGTACTTGACCTTTACCGGTGAGTTATATGGTCTGGAACGGGAAAGAGCTGAGCGGAAAGCGGCACGCCTTATGGACAAATTTGAAATGAGTGATGTGTTGCATGCGAAAATTTCCTCCTTTTCCAAAGGGATGAGACAAAAGGTATTAATTATCTCAAGTCTCCTCCACGATCCGGATTTGCTTTTTTTGGATGAGCCATTAAGCGGCTTGGACGCCAACAGTGTGATGATCATCAAGGAAGTATTGGCACAACTGGCGGCAGAGGGAAAAACGATTTTTTACTCGTCACATATTATGGACGTCGTGGAAAAGATAAGTAACCGGATTGTTCTGCTTGCAGACGGGAAAATCGTGGCAGACGGCAGTTTTGAAGAATTGAAGGCCAAAAACAAAGAGGGAACACTTGAGGAAATTTTCAATCAGCTTACCGGATTCAATGAGCATAAAGAAATTGCTGAGTCCTTCGTTTCTATTGTAAAAGAAGGTGCCCGGAATGAATGATTACCATTCGTTAAAGCTGCTTGATAAAGGGAAAGGACTCTTCACCATGCTTGGCATCGAATATCCGGTCATGCGGAGAATCGTCCAGGTGAAACTGACCATGGATCAACAACGGGTACCGGCCATTTATGATCAGGCCAAAAATAAAGACGGCAATAACTTTTTAAGATCACTCGGTATCTATGCATTGTATGGGTTGGCTCTGCTGCCGTTTATCTTAATCGGCACCAATTATCTTTTTCAAATGAGTCTTGTTTTTGGAATGATTTTGTTCATTTTAATGACCACCATGATTTCTGACTTTTCAACGGTATTGTTGGATGTTCGGGATAAGACAATTCTACAGACAAAGCCAATCAGCAAGCGGACCATCAATGCGGCCAAAATTGTTCATATTTGTATTTATATGGTCCTGATTACGGGAGCTTTTACAGGAATTCCGCTCATCGTCAGCCTGTTCAGGCAAGGAATCTTATTCACTCTATTATTTTTGGCTGAACTATTGCTGGTCAGTTTGCTGATTGTTGTCTTTACCGCACTCATTTACCTATTCATCCTGCGATTTTTCAGCGGGGAACATTTAAAGGACATTATCAACTATGTCCAAATTCTTTTGTCGGTCGGTTTGATAATAGGTTATCAGGTGCTGATCAGGGTGTTTGAAATTACGGATTTTAGTGTTGCTTTTTCGTTTGAATGGTGGCAATTGCTTGTACCGCCATTATGGTATGGAGCACCGTTCGAACTATTTTTGAACCATAATACTTCCGGTTTTGTCATTGTTTATTCGATTCTGGCACTGGTGATACCGATTTTGTCAATCATGCTTTATGCGAAGCTTTTGCCGTCTTTCGAACGGAACTTGCAAAAACTGTTGGAGAGCAGCGGTTCCAATATGCGAAAGGGTGCATTTTTTGATCAGGCCGCATCCAGAATTACTTGTACCACCAATGAGGAAAGGGCCTTCTTTCGTTTTGCTTCCAAAATGATGAAAGAGGAGCGGGAGTTTAAATTGAAGGTTTATCCTTCTTTAGGAATGGCAATCATCTTTCCGTTTATCTTTTTGTTTAATGACTTGAGGACGGATACTATTTCTAGTATAGGAGACAGCACTCGATATCTCGTTATCTATTTTTGTAATGTCATGATTCCGGCGGCTGTCCATATGTTGAAGTTTTCCGGAAATTATAAAGGGGCATGGATTTACCGGGCAGCCCCGATCAAAGAAGAAGGGATGATTTACAGGGCAACATTGAAAGCATTTTTGATGAAATTGTATGTCCCTGTGTTTACCGTGACGAGCTGTATTTTCCTTGCTATTTTCTCGGTTGAGATTATTCCGGACTTGATGGTTGTATTGATTGCCGGCTGGATGCACGCATTATTGTCCTATAAACTTTTGATTGATGAAAAGTTTCCTTTTTCCCAATCCTTTGTATTTGCTCATAGCGCCGATACAGCAAAGAACATCTTAATGATACTGTTCGCGGGTATATTTGCGGTTCTTCACTATGCAGCGTTGTCCATTCAATTCGGCATTTATGTATATATGGTTCTGTTGGCTGCCAGTACGTGGTTTGCCTGGAAGAGAGTATTTGCAATAAATATAAAAACGCAAGAGAGACCCGGTGCAAGTTGACCGGGTTTCTTTCAATTGGCTTCCCTCATTGCCAGATTGGAACGGGGACGTGCGGCTCTATACCATTGATAACATAGGAAGAAAATGATGCATGCATCGATCAAGTCTCCGCCATAGTACATGATCATTGCGCCTGATTCAGCTTCCGGCTTCAAAACCCCTTCAGGAGGGGATGCGTATATATATTTGGACAAAATCCCATGGCCGGCTAAAGCGAAAACAAAGACAACCGCCCGGTAAAGATGGCTATACCGGTGGGGAATTGGATCAATGTAGATAAATGCCGCGGTAAAGAGATATCCGGCGGCAAAGACGTGAAAATGGATAATCAAATGCAGCCAGAGATGGTGTTGCATCATTGAGTATAGTTGAGTTGTATATAAGAGCCACAATCCACCGATATTCAGGATGGAGACGGTGACCGGATGCCCCATGAACTGCACTGGACGGCTTTTTAGGCAATTCGCAACATTACGGGCGCTTTTTACAGGAAGTGCCCGCAGTAAGAGTGTCACCGGCGCTGCAAGAACTAGTAGAAGCGGACCAAGCATCCCTAACAGCAAGTGACCGAGCATGTGCGATTCAAAGTCGGACATCGCCTTTTCTGCCAAAGGACCTGTGAGAGCCGATAGTGAACACAGAAGACCGAGTCCCCACAATACATATCGATAACTGGGCCAGGGACGGAGATGGTGTTTCCGGCTTGATAGAATACCAGCTATTATATACCCGCTAAAAGCCAGCACAAAGGGAACAAGGATCAACGAGTGGTAAAGGTATCCGGTGGAAAAATGATGCTCCATTATTTGTCCCTGCCTATTTCGGTTTCACGTTTCGTTTTAAATGCGAGCCACCCGCCAATGATTAGCATAATGACCGCAATTATATTCCAAATAAGGTCATAAATAAGTATATTCTCCACATAACGGATCTGATGAATCCTCATTAGCTTGTGCTGAATAATACCATCATACAGCTGGAATCCTCCTGCTCCCAATAAGACGCCGCCCCACCACCTCTTTAGGTGAAAAGCACTTCTCCTCCTTAAATCGGCCACCATAAACAAGGAACCAATTGTCGCAAACCAGCTGAAGGCGTGGAAGAGACCGTCGGATACAAGCCCGACGTTTGTGGTCGACTTGTCGTAAAAGTGGTGCCAATGCAAAAGTTGATGAAAAACCGTTTCATCCACAAATGCAGCGAGTCCCAGACCAAACAGCAGACCAGACCACATGTTTCCAGGAGAGTATTTGGTTTTTATCTTATTTGCCATTTAGCTCCTCCTATGACTTATTTTCTTTTTTACATTGTTTCCTTGCAGGGAGTGTCATAAACCCGTTCTTTTGAAGGAAACAGCAGTCATTCATAGGGATAAAGATGTACACTGGGTTGATTTTCTCTTTCAGGTGAATGAATTATTAGATAAGGTGAAAAATAGGTGGTATGATTACTGGGCTACATAGAAAAAACAACAAAGAAGGTGAGAATATGAAGAAAAATTCTAATGCCAGTTTACTGCTTGGTGCAGCATTTTTAATGGCTACATCAGCGGTTGGTCCCGGTTTCCTAACCCAGACAACGACATTTACCCAATCACTTGCAGCTAGTTTCGGATTTGTTATTTTAATATCTATCATTATCGACATAGGTGCACAGTTGAACATATGGAGGATTATTGCTGTCTCAGGCAAACGGGCACAGGAAATCGCCAATGATGTCCTGCCAGGACTGGGCTTCTTTCTGTCATTGTTGATCGTTATGGGAGGCCTGGCCTTTAATATAGGAAATATCGGAGGGGCCGGACTCGGAACAAACGTATTATTCGGTATTTCTCCTGAAACAGGTGCATTGCTCAGCGGCTTGCTGGCAATCGGTATCTTCCTCGTCAGAGAAGCTAACCAGATTATGGACAGGTTTGCCCAAGTTGCCGGATTTGTCATGATCGGGCTGACCATATATGTAATGTTCACTGCCCAGCCGCCTGTCGGGGAAGCCGCAGTAAAGACGTTTGTCCCCGATACAATAGACTATTTAGCAATTGTTACCCTTGTCGGTGGTACAGTCGGAGGATATATCACTTTTGCCGGAGGTCACCGGTTATTGGATGCCGGGGTAAAGGGAAAAGAATCTTTACCCGAAGTAACGAAAAGCTCCGTTTCCGCCATCGGAATTGCTTCCATCATGCGTATTTTCCTGTTTCTTGCCACTTTAGGAATCGTTGCGCAAGGCCTCCCACTCGATGAATCAAATCCTCCGGCATCGGTTTTCCAGTTGGCTGCGGGAAATATAGGATATAAAATTTTCGGGATTGTCATGTGGTCAGCAGCCGTTACGTCTGTTGTCGGTGCGGCTTATACATCTGTATCATTCATAAGGACTTTCAATGCCACATTGGAAAAATATCATAAGTGGTTGATCGTCGTCTTCATTGCCGTTTCCACACTTGTCTTCGTGATCGTCGGGCGTCCGGCCAAGGTATTGGTCCTTGTCGGTTCTTTAAACGGGTTAATACTGCCTGTATCCTTAGGGGTAATGCTTATCGCGGCTCATAAAACAAAAATCACCGGCGATTATAAACATCCGTTATGGTTGACGATTTTCGGAATATTTATCGTGATTGCCATGGTGTATATGGGAATTTACTCATTGGTGACCGGTTTGCCGTCATTATGGGATTAAGAAATCCGGAAAAGGGACTCTTTTCCGGATTTTTGGTTGTAACGATTAAAAAACAGATGCAGCACTTATTAAACTTAATAGGACATTTGCTTTGGTCCGGCAAGACTGACAAAATGAAAGTCTTCATTATTGAAAGCACTTTCATTTGATGTTATACTTTGCCGGAAAACGTTTACGGATAAAGGAGTAGAGGTGGGGCATGATTCCTACTATAAAAGATGTGGCCAAACATGCGGATGTTTCGATTGCGACTGTTTCCCGGATATTGAACAGCCAGACGGGCTATTCAGAAAAAACCAAGCAGAAAGTACTTAACTCTATAAAAGAGTTGGGATATCAGCCCAATGCAGTTGCCAGAGGATTGATCAATAAGAAGACCCAGACCATCGGTGTGTTGTTTCCGGACGTTTCCAGCATGCTTTCATCTGCCATCCTAAAAGGCATTGAAGATGCGGCTCATAATCTGGGGCATAGTGTGATTGTCTGCCATACTGCTTCCCGTGGAAAACGTACCCTTAAATACTTGCAGCTATTGAGGGAAAAAAGAGTGGATGGCATCATCTTTGCCAGTGAGCGAATGCTGGAAGAATATTATGAAGTCGTACAGCAGATGGACGTCCCGGTCATCCTTATTTCCACAGAATCAAGTTATGATATTCCTTTTGTCAAAGTCGATGATAAGAGAGCGAGCTACAGTGCAACGGAGTATCTGGTGAAGAAGGGACATTGTAACATAGGTTTCATAAGCGGGCCGATCGAAGACAAGATTGCCGGTCTGCCGAGGTTGGAGGGTTTTAAACAAGCTTTATATAAAAACGGAATCCAATTGAGGCAACAAAACATTGTTGTTACTAAAGGGTTTGGTTATGAACATGGACGCGATAGTCTTTCTTTTCTTCTCGAACGGTCTCCCGACATTACCGGAATTGTAGCTGCAAGTGATGAAATAGCGGTTGGTGTACTGACATCTGCTTACAAATTGGGAATCAAGGTCCCTGATCAACTATCAATCATCGGTTATGATAATTTGAAAATAGCAGAAATGGCCATTCCGCCATTGACCACAGTAGCACAACCATTGTACCAGCTGGGGAAGGAAGGGGCGGAAATGCTGCTGCACATGCTTATAACCGGTGAAAAGGCCAAAAGCAAGATCCTTCCTCACAGGATAATAGAAAGACAATCTATTTCGAAGAGATAATTTTTTTCTTTTATACGTAAACGTTTACTCTAATTTTAATCGTTAACTGAAAAAAATCATCAAGTACAATCGCACAATGTGCAGCGAGTAGATAGAAAGGAAGGATGAAAAAATGAAAGATTGGTGGAAAGAAAGTGTTGTTTATCAAATTTATCCGAGAAGCTTTAACGATAGTAATGGGGATGGGATCGGCGATATAAAAGGAATAACTGAAAAATTGGACCATCTGCAGGATTTAGGGATCGATGTTATTTGGCTTTCTCCAGTATATCAATCACCAAATGACGATAACGGCTATGACATAAGCGATTATGAGGATATCATGGAGGAGTTCGGAACGATGGAAGACTTTGACGAAATGTTGGAGGAAGCCCACAACCGGGACATTAAAATTATGATGGACCTGGTAGTGAATCACACTTCTGACGAGCATCGCTGGTTCCTGAAGTCACGTTCTTCCAAAGATAATCCGTACCGTGACTATTATATATGGAAACCTGGTATAGATGGAAAGCCTCCTACTAACTGGGGAGCAGCTTTCGGCGGCAGTACTTGGGAATATGACGAAAACACCGATGAATATTACTTACACCTTTTCAGTAGGAAGCAGCCTGATTTGAACTGGGAAAATCCACGGTTGCGCAGGGAAGTGTATGACATGATGAATCGCTGGCTCGATAAGGGGGTGGACGGTTTCCGGATGGATGTCGTCAACTTCCTTTCGAAAGATCAGCGCTATCCGGACGGCGAAAAAATGGGAACCGGTTATGGAAACGGCGCCCCATATTATATGAATGGCCCGCGCATTCATGAGTTTTTGCAGGAAATGAACAAGAAGGTATTGTCTAACTATGACACAATCACGGTAGGCGAAATGCCTGGAGTTGATGTGGAGGAAGCCAAGCTTTATACGGGTAAAGGCAGAAACGAATTAAATATGGTCTTCCATTTTGAGCATGTGGATATCGGAAATGGAGAATTTGGAAAATGGTCTAACCAACCATGGAAACTGACCAAATTGAAGACTATTTTTTCCAGATGGCAAGAGGGCTTGGAAAGTGATGGTTGGAATAGCCTGTATTGGAGCAATCATGACCAGCCAAGAGCCATCTCTCGTTTCGGAAATGATAATGAGCAGTACCGGGTCGTTTCCGGTAAAATGCTGGCAACATGCCTTCACCTGTTAAAGGGGACCCCCTATATTTATCAAGGAGAAGAAATAGGCATGACCAATGTTGCCTTTCAATCAATCGACCATTACCGGGATATTGAATCCTTGAATGCTTACCGGGATCTGACGGCAGGGGAATTGTTAACCCCGGAAGACATGATGAAGGGAATCCATGCACGCAGCAGGGACAATGGAAGAACTCCTGTACAGTGGTCTGCAAGTGAACATGCTGGATTCACGTCTGGAGAACCGTGGATAGCTGTCAATCCTAACTACGAGCAAGTCAATGCTGAAATAGTCAAGAACAATCCAGATTCTATTTTTTATTATTACAAAAAACTGATCAAGCTACGCAAGGACAATCCGATAATCGTCCATGGCAAGTATGAGCTAATTTTGGAAGACGATGAACAGATTTATGCCTATACCAGAACTTTAGGGGAAGAAAAATTACTAGTCATTTGCAGTTTCTCTGAGGAACCGGCAGCATTTAAACTTCCTAAAGGCGTCGGCTTTTCTGAGAAGGAGTTGATGATTGCGAACTATCAAGTAGATTCGAATGAGCCTATAGATTCCTTCAAACTAAGACCCTATGAAGCTCGAGTCTATAAACTGACATAGGGATAAACTCTACTCTTATCCACAAATCCTATTATCGGGAAAGAATTTCTCGACAGCCTGTAGGCAGAGACGTAAAATACGTTTCTGCCTATTTATTAGATTGACAGCCAAATAGCATGGTGATAGTATGTGAAATATGTGAAAACGATTGCATTATTTGGTGCAAGGTGAGTTAATAGACAATTTATATTTCAGGGGGTAGGGGAATGAGGAAGAAGCCATATTTGATTGACGGAATAATTGGAAACGGAAACATGCTTCTAGCATTTAATAAAGCAGGTAATATCGAAAGGCTGAGCTGGCCGCGGATTGATTACATAGATCAAGTTAACCACCAGTGGACTGGTATCCACGAGCAGGGAGCAGAAAAGACTTCCTTTTTCCATGATGAGAGTTTTACGAATGAGCAATTTTATCTCGAAGACACCAATGTCCTTGTTACAAGAAATGCAAGGGATGATTGGCATATTGAGCAGACAGATTATGTTCTTCCATCACAGGATGTCTGGGTGAGAGATTGTGTAATCAAAAACAACACGTCAGAAGAGAAAACGATTGCACTAGTTCATTTTTCCGATGCCGCATTAGATGGCCAAAAAAACTTTCAAACAACAAAATTCGACTTAGACAATGACAGTTTGATTCATTACTACCGCCAAACAGCGCTGGCAATTACATCTTCTGCAAAAATATCCCTATATCAGGCTGGCAAGGCGAAAGAACAGGCGGAAATGAATCGTATGGAAGGGCGTGACATTCTGAATAATCCGGAAGGGGCCATTTCTATCGATGCGGGCGTTGTCAAACCAGGCGAAACCAAAAAAGTGACGCTATATATCAGTTTGGCAAATACCGAGAAGGAAGCCGTTTCCTCTATTCTCGAAGCAAAGAGGCTGGGCGAAAAGCAATTGCGGAAAAAAACAGTCGATTACTGGACTGCTATTTTGGATGAAAGGGAAAAACTGTCCATTAAAAGTGACAAGGTAAACGAACTGTATAAGCGGTCTATATTAACGTTTCATTTGTTGCAAAACAAAGAGACGGGTGCTTTTATCGCAGGTCCGGAAGTAGATGAAGAATACGATTATTCCGGTGGTTATGCCTACTGTTGGGGAAGAGATGCAGCTTTTATCGCATCTGCAGTTGATGCTGCGGGGTATCATGATTTGGTTAGCAAGTTTTATCAATTTAAAACGGCCATCCAGAGCGAAGATGGTTCATGGGATCAACGCTATTATACGGATGGGGTTTTGGCTCCGACTTGGGGTATGCAAGTAGACGAAATAGGCTCGATTGTATGGGGAATGAATCATCACTATCAACTGACCAAGGACGAAAGCTTCCGGAAGGACACTTGGCCAAGTGTTAAGAGAGGTGCTGATTTCCTTTGCGGATTTATTGATCCGGAGACGAATTTACCGATGCCATCCAAAGACTTATGGGAGAAACGCACGGGTGAACACTTATATTCAACGGCAGCGGTGTACGGCGGTTTAATGGGGGCTGCTGATTACGCTGAATTAGAGCAGCAGCAGGAATTGGCTGATCAGTACAGGGACAAAGCCCTGAAAATGAAAGAGGCAGCGGAGACGATTGGTTGGAACGAGCGAGAACAACGGTTTGTGAGATCCCTAAAACTAACAGTAACAGGGGACAGGTATGAGGAAGAGAAGAATGCCGGTGGAAAGGTCCTGTTTAAGGAAAATGGTAAAGGCGTCAAGGAATACATGATTTGGGAAGATACTACACCGGACATTTCTTTGCTTGGGTTGCATTACCCCTTTGCAATGATTGGCCAGACTGAGGACAAGCTTGCAAAGACAGCGCATGCTATCGAAACAACGTGTACATCCCGGCACGTAGGCGGGATTGAAAGATTTCCGGGAGATGTGTATATCGGAGGTAACCCATGGTTGATTTCCACCTTGTGGCTCGCCATATACAAATTACGAAGTGACGAAACAGACCAGGCGTTAGAATTGTTTAACTGGACAACGGATCATGCCAATCATTTAGGGTTGATGCCGGAACAAATTGATAAAGAGACTGACGAACCTGCATGGGTGATGCCTTTAACCTGGTCACACGCCATGTATGTGTTGACACTTAAAGAACTTGCTGCAAAAAACTTAATCTAAACTCCATGAAGAAGCGGGTGAAGGAGAGATCTTCAGCCGTTTTTTCAATTTCATAGGCTGGGCTACCTTTTGATGCAACTTTTTAAAGCGGCAACTATAGATTTAATCAAAAGCAAACTTGTATTTTGATAGGATGATTACAATTGTAGGTGTTTTTACCATACTTTTAAATATAAAATGAAAAAATAACTCTTCCTGGTTGCCCTCTAGGACAACCTGTGTTACTATTTGTTTATGCAAACGTATTCACTGTATTCTGATCAGGTGATTGAGAAAGTACATAACCTATCAATCTCTCATTTTTTTGATTTATTTGAAAGCGCTACATTATTTTTTTATTTGTTTATGCAAACGAATTCACAAACTAAAAAGGATAGGGAGTAGATGAGATGAAAGGAACAAAATTTTACACCAAAGCAGCTACGGCGCTATTTGCTTCTAGCATTTTACTAGCGGGATGTGGATCTTCCGATTCGGGTTCTGGTGCATCAGGTGATCAAGTTACAGTTGACATGTTTCAATTCAAAGTAGAAATCAAAGATCAATTGGAGAGCTTAGTCGAACAGTATGAGGAAGAAAATCCAGACGTGAACATTAACGTGAAAACGGTCGGTGGGGGAAATGATTACGCGGCGTCCCTTAAGTCGGCTTTCTCTTCAGGTGATGAACCCGATATCTTTAACGTTCAATCCCCCACAGAAGTCGAAGATTACCGGGATTACTTAGCAGACCTTTCTGAAACAGAAGCAGTTGGACAAGCGTTGGACGGCACATTGTCGACTGTTACAGATGGAGAAGAAATACTTGGGATGCCTTTCAGTCAGGAAGGCTACGGTCTGATTTATAACAAACGAATTTTTGAAGAAGCAGGAATCAACCCTGAGGAGATTGTTACGTACGAAGATTTAGAAGGCGCTGTCAAAACGCTTGACAGCAAAAAAGACGAATTGGGAATTGATGCAGTTTTCGCCCTTCCAGGTAAAGAAAAATGGGTGCTTGGAAACCATCTCTCCAATACTTTCCTTGCTCCTGAATTTAACAACGATATTTTAGAAGCGCATCATTCGGAAACGGTTGCTTTCGAAAGAGGCGACGAGATGAAACGTTTCCTCGATTTACAGCACCAATATTCAGTACAACCTGTAAACAGCCTTGACTACTCTCAACAAGTAGAAGAGAACTTCTCCCTTGAAAAAGTAGCTATTATTCAACAAGGGAACTGGGTGTACAATGCTATTGCTGACATGGATCCTGAATTAGCGGAAAACGGGATTGGAATGATTCCTATTCCTGTAGAAGGCAACGAAGGGAAGCTTCCGGTAGGTGTTCCGCAGTATTGGGCGGTTAATAAGCAAAGTGATGAAGAAGTAGTAGAAGCGGCCAAGGATTTCTTGGATTGGATGAATACATCCGAAGCTGGAAAAGAAGCAGTTATGCAAGACTTCAAATTCATCCCGGCATATGAAGGCTATGATACTTCTAAAATAGCAGATCCGCTTTCCCAGGATATCTATAAGTATGCTGAATCCGGTGAAACGCTTGGATGGGTATTCTTAGGTGCACCGACTCCATGGCAGACTGAAGTGTTAGGTGTCGACATGCAGAAATACCTGAGCGGTGACATGACTTGGGAAGAGTTGGAAAGTGATGCAACTGCGAAATGGGAAGAAGCAAGACAATAATCAGGACATGATATACAGCTGACAAAGCGATCAGACTCTTGTCAGCTGTAACTTTTAATCGACAAATATAGGATGGGGAAATACATCGGAGGGGATTTATATGGCTAACCGGAGCCTGTCATTTTGGTTGTTCTTAACACCAGTGCTTTTGGGATTAAGTTTGGTCGTAGTCATTCCGTTTGTGTACGGGCTCGTCTACTCGTTCACCAACTGGAATGGATTAACAGCTACAGAGTTTTTAGGGTTCAAAAATTACATTGATTTGTTTAAGGACGAAGAATTTCGGGCGGCGATGTGGTTTACGATCCAGTTTTCAGTTGTTGCCGTGATTTTGCTCAACTTTATGGGCTTGGGACTTGCGCTGCTCGTCACCAGAAAGCTTAAATCCAGTAACTTCTTGAGAACGATTTTCTTTATGCCGAACTTGATCGGCGGTTTGATATTAGGTTTCATCTGGCAGTTCATTTTCATCAGTGTTTTCGATGACATCGGAACAGCCCTCGGCATCGAGGCGTTGAGCGGCTGGTTGTCCACGAAGAACACCGGGTTCTGGGGACTTGTGATTCTAACATGCTGGCAAATGGCCGGTTATATCATGATCATTTACATTGCATACTTGCAGAACATCCCAAAAGAACTGATTGAAGCAGCGGAAATCGATGGAGCGAACAGCTGGCAGCGCCTGCGCCATATTACGTTCCCGCTAGTCGCACCTGCGTTCACGATCAGTATGTTCTTGACGTTGTCTACGTCTTTTAAGATTTATGACCAGAATCTGTCGCTGACAAATGGCGGTCCGTTTAACTCGACCCAGATGGTGGCGATGGAAATCGTCAAAACGGCGTTCAACGAAAACAACATGGCATATGCCCAGGCGAAAGGGATCATTTTCTTCGTGATTGTGGCGGCAATCGCCATCACGCAAGTGTATTACAATAAAAAACGGGAGGTCGAAATGTAATGAAAAGCACCGAACTGAGCGGCGGCCGGATTGCAGCCCAAAGCAAATCGAAAGGCTTGAAGCTGGACAAAACAAAACGCAACTTGATCATTATTGAAATCGTCGGCCTGTTGATCGCCTTGTTGTGGCTGTCCCCGTTTTATTTAATGCTTGTCAATGCTTTCAAAACGAAACGCGAGATCTTTGAAGGGGTACTCGGGCTTCCGACAGCCTTGACGTCAGAGAACTTCGTCAATGCGTTCATTGATTTGAACTTTATGTCGTCCCTGTTCAACTCGCTGTTGGTCACAGGTGCCAGTGTGGCTATTATCATCCTTTGTTCCTCCATGGCAGGGTATGCTTTGGCGAGGAACAAGAGTAAGTTGAG
>NZ_LT732535.1:3608358-3610161 GCF_900156915.1 Sediminibacillus massiliensis
TCTAAAATAGCAGACCCATTATCCCAGGATATTTACAGATACGCATCACAAGGAAACACAATTGGTTGGGTATTCCTTGGTTATCCAAGCAATGCCTGGGGAGACATCCTTGGAGCAAACATGCAGCAATACTTGAGTGATGAAATGACTTGGGAGGAAGTAGAAGCAAAATCAACGGAGAAGTGGGAAGAAGCAAGAAAATAATCTTTCAATTAAATAGAGCTAACAAAACAGCGTTTTTACAGTTTTGTTAGCTTCTTCTTTTAAAAGTAATAGACTATCCAAGTTTGGAGGGATTCTTTATGACAAATCGGAATTATTCGTTTTGGTTGTTCCTAACCCCAGTACTCTTAGGGCTTAGTTTGGTCGTGGTCATTCCGTTTGTGTACGGACTCGTCTACTCGTTCACCAACTGGAATGGATTAACAGCTACAGAGTTTTTAGGGTTCAAAAATTACATTGATTTGTTTAAGGACGAAGAATTTCGGGCGGCGATGTGGTTTACGATTCAGTTTTCAGTTGTTGCCGTGATTTTGCTCAACTTTATGGGCTTGGGACTTGCGCTGCTCGTCACCAGAAAGCTTAAATCCAGTAACTTCTTGAGAACGATTTTCTTTATGCCGAACTTGATCGGCGGTTTGATATTAGGTTTCATCTGGCAGTTCATTTTCATCAGTGTTTTCGATGACATCGGAACAGCCCTCGGCATCGAGGCGTTGAGCGGCTGGTTGTCCACGAAGAACACCGGGTTCTGGGGACTTGTGATTCTAACATGCTGGCAAATGGCCGGTTATATCATGATCATTTACATTGCATACTTGCAGAACATCCCAAAAGAACTGATTGAAGCAGCGGAAATCGATGGAGCGAACAGCTGGCAGCGCCTGCGCCATATTACGTTCCCGCTAGTCGCACCTGCGTTCACGATCAGTATGTTCTTGACGTTGTCTACGTCTTTTAAGATTTATGACCAGAACCTGTCGCTGACAAATGGTGGTCCGTTTAACTCGACCCAGATGGTGGCGATGGAAATCGTCAAAACGGCGTTCAACGAAAACAACATGGCATATGCACAGGCGAAAGGGATCATTTTCTTCGTGATTGTGGCGGCAATCGCCATTACGCAAGTGTATTACAATAAAAAACGGGAGGTCGAAATGTAATGAAAAGCACCGAACTGAGCGGCGGCCGGATTGCAGCCCAAAGCAAATCGAAAGGCTTGAAGCTGGACAAAACAAAACGCAACTTGATCATTATTGAAATCGTCGGCCTGTTGATCGCCTTGTTGTGGCTGTCCCCGTTTTATTTAATGCTTGTCAATGCTTTCAAAACGAAACGCGAGATCTTTGAAGGGGTACTCGGGCTTCCGACAGCCTTGACGTCAGAGAACTTCGTCAATGCGTTCATTGATTTGAACTTTATGTCGTCCCTGTTCAACTCGCTGTTGGTCACAGGTGCCAGTGTGGCTGTTATCATCCTTTGTTCCTCCATGGCGGGGTATGCTTTGGCGAGGAACAAGAGTAAGTTGAGCGGTGCCCTGCTGCTTGTATTCGTTTCCGCGATGTTGATTCCGTTTCAATCGGTGATGATTCCCTTGGTCTCCTTGTTCGGGCAGGTGGAAATGCTGAACCGTGCCGGCCTGATCTTCATGTATCTTGGTTTCGGATGCAGTTTGTCGATCTTCCTTTATCACGGGGCAATGACAGGTATCTCCAAAAGTTTGGATGAAGCAGCGATCATTGACGGAGCGAACAAATTCCAGACGTTCTGGTACATTATTTTTCCGTTATTGAAACCCATTTC
>NZ_LT732535.1:3610522-3621417 GCF_900156915.1 Sediminibacillus massiliensis
TTTGATATTAGGTTTCATCTGGCAGTTCATTTTCATCAGTGTTTTCGATGACATCGGAACAGCCCTCGGCATCGAGGCGTTGAGCGGCTGGTTGTCCACGAAGAACACTGGGTTCTGGGGACTTGTGATTCTAACATGCTGGCAAATGGCCGGTTATATCATGATCATTTACATTGCATACTTGCAGAACATCCCAAAAGAACTGATTGAAGCAGCGGAAATCGATGGAGCGAACAGCTGGCAGCGCCTGCGCCATATTACGTTCCCGCTAGTCGCACCTGCGTTCACGATCAGTATGTTCTTGACGTTGTCTACGTCTTTTAAGATTTATGACCAGAACCTGTCGCTGACAAATGGTGGTCCGTTTAACTCGACCCAGATGGTGGCGATGGAAATCGTCAAAACGGCGTTCAACGAAAACAACATGGCATATGCACAGGCGAAAGGGATCATTTTCTTCGTGATTGTGGCGGCAATCGCCATTACGCAAGTGTATTACAATAAAAAACGGGAGGTCGAAATGTAATGAAAAGCACCGAACTGAGCGGCGGCCGGATTGCAGCCCAAAGCAAATCGAAAGGCTTGAAGCTGGACAAAACAAAACGCAACTTGATCATTATTGAAATCGTCGGCCTGTTGATCGCCTTGTTGTGGCTGTCCCCGTTTTATTTAATGCTTGTCAATGCTTTCAAAACGAAACGCGAGATCTTTGAAGGGGTACTCGGGCTTCCGACAGCCTTGACGTCAGAGAACTTCGTCAATGCGTTCATTGATTTGAACTTTATGTCGTCCCTGTTCAACTCGCTGTTGGTCACAGGTGCCAGTGTGGCTATTATCATCCTTTGTTCCTCCATGGCAGGGTATGCTTTGGCGAGGAACAAGAGTAAGTTGAGCGGTGCCCTGCTGCTTGTATTCGTTTCCGCGATGTTGATTCCGTTTCAATCGGTGATGATTCCCTTGGTCTCCTTGTTCGGGCAGGTGGAAATGCTGAACCGTGCCGGCCTGATCTTCATGTATCTTGGTTTCGGATGCAGTTTGTCGATCTTCCTTTATCACGGGGCAATGACCGGTATCTCCAAAAGTTTGGATGAAGCAGCGATCATTGACGGAGCGAACAAATTCCAGACGTTCTGGTACATTATTTTTCCGTTATTGAAACCCATTTCCGTGACAGTGGCGATCTTGAACGTTATCTGGATCTGGAATGATTACCTGCTTCCATCGTTGGTATTGGAAGAAGCGAATGCGACGATTCCGTTGAAGATGTTCTATTTCTTCGGTCAATACACCAAACAGTGGCATTTGGCGCTGGCAGGATTGACGATTGCGATCATCCCGGTCATCATCGGTTACTTCTTCGCCCAGAAGCAAATTATTGACGGGGTTTCCGAAGGGGCTGTAAAGTAAGCCAACCAACCTGCGAAATATTTCCAACATACTATAGAATTTTCCATATTATTGTAATAGAATTGGTGTAAATGGGTTGTGAATCCGTTTACACCAATTGTTGAATAAGGGGTGAAGATGGTGTCTGTGACAATAAAGGACGTTGCCAAGCGCGCAAATGTAGCTCCATCAACGGTTTCCCGCGTGATTTCAGATAGTCCGAAAATAAGTGAACGGACAAAGCGAAAAGTCCGGAAAGTGATGGAAGAGATGGGGTACCATCTCAACTATAATGCGCGTGTACTCGTGCAGCGGTCAACGAAAACAATAGGAATCGTAATGAAAAATTCCGCAAGTCAGTCCTTGCATAACCCGTTTGTACCAGAGGTGATCAGAGGTATAAGCAGTAGCTGCCGCCAATTGGATTACAGCATCAATCTTACAACAGGAGAATCAGAGGAAGCTATTTTTGAAGATGTGGTCAAGATGGTGCAGGGAAAGAGAGTGGATGGGCTCATCGTTCTATATTCAAAAAAAGACGACAAAGTCGTCCCATATCTAAAAGAAAACGGCATTCCTTTTGTGGTTGTGGGTAAACCAATGACAGGATCCAGCACAATAATGTCGGTAGACAATGATAACATTCAGGCTGCTCAAGAGGTTACCGAATACTTGATAGGCTTAGGGCACAAACGAATTGCGTATATTGGTCAAGAATCAGAGTTCCAGTTTGCGAAGGACCGGTTAAATGGATACCTTGCCGCAATGCAGGAACATGATTTGAAACCCGATGAAGACTACTATTTAAAGTCCTTTCATTTTGACCGGGAAAAGGGGAAACAGGTTGTCGAGAAATTAATGGCACTTCCTGAACCTCCTACTGGACTGATCGTAACCGATGACATAAATGCGATGATTGTTTTACTCGTCTTGCAGGAAATGGACATTAAGGTGCCGGATGAGGTTAGTGTGGTAGGTTTCAACAACACCATTGTTTCCACTTTATCGAGTCCAGCTCTTACTTCAGTCGATACGCAAACTTATCAATTGGGACATGAGTCGGCGCGCTCGCTTATCGAACTGATCAATGACCCGGGAATGTTCAAAAAGAGTGTCATTATCCCGACGGTTTTAGAAATAAGAGAATCATGCGCACCGTGCAAGGAAGTAATCGAACCATTAACTGAAATAAGGTAAAAAATTTTTAATTGTAATGCAAACGGTTTCCTGGTGTTTGCATTTATACATAATAACTTTAGGATACAAGGGGGATAAGACCATGAAGGTGGTTGTATGGAACGAGAATAGACACGAGCAGACAAATCAGGTTGTTGCCGATATATATCCGAAAGGGATTCATGGAGCGATAGCGGACTTTTTGAAAGAAGACAATTTTGAGGTGAGAACGGCTACTTTAGACGAGCCGGATCATGGTTTACCTGATGACGTCTTGAAAGAAACAGACGTACTGATTTGGTGGGGACATCAGGCGCATGACGAAGTAGACGATGAAATCGTGGAAAAGGTACAGAAACGTGTGCTGGAAGGAATGGGACTGATTGTATTGCATTCAGGTCATTTCTCCAAGATCTTCAAAAAGTTGATGGGGACTACATGTGATTTGAAATGGCGGGAGGCGGATGAAAAAGAACGGTTATGGGTGGTAGATCCGACACATCCGATCACAGATGGCATTGGAGAATTCATCGAGCTCGAAAAAGAAGAAATGTATGGAGAACATTTTGATATACCGGTACCGGATGAATTACTTTTTGTCAGCTGGTTTGAAGGCGGAGAAGTATTCCGAAGCGGCTCCACTTACAAAAGAGGCAGAGGAAAGATATTTTACTTCCGGCCGGGGCACGAAACATATGCTACCTATCATAATGAAAAAATACAACGTGTGATCAAGAATGCTGTTCAGTGGGCAAACTCATCCGACACCCCGGTACCGGTCTATGGAAACGCACAGCCACTAGAACAAATAAGAGAAAAATAAATCAGATTATAAATAGAGGGGGAATATGAGATGAAAAAACTACGAGTAGCAGTAATCGGCTGTGGGAGTATTGCAAAAAACAGACATTTAGTAGAATACGAGAACAACCCGGTAGTAGAGATAACAGCTGTTTGTGATATCGTCGAAGAAAGAGCGAATAAGACGGCGGAAAAATATAACGCTTCTGCCTACATAAATTATCTACAGTTGCTGGAAGTGGAAAAGATAGATGCTGTGAGTATTTGCACACCTAATTACCTTCATGCGCCTATGAGTATTGCGGCATTGAATGCAGGCTGTCATGTATTATGTGAAAAACCAATGGCCACCACTGCAGAAGAGGCGGAAGCTATGATAGAAGCTGCCCGACTAAATAACAAGAAGCTGATGATCGCCCACAATCAGCGTTTCGTTCCCTCCCATGCTAAGGCAAGAGCTTTGGTCGAAGCAGGTGAAATCGGAAAGATTTTCAGCTTCCGCACTACATTTGGACACGGGGGCCCGGAAGACTGGAGTGCCGACGGGGCTGACAGCTGGTTCTTTAATAAGGAGCAAGCCTTTATTGGAGCAATGGGTGACCTTGGCGTCCACAAAGCGGATTTACTTCGTTTTCTGCTTGGGGAGGAATTTATGGAAGTGGCTGGTTTCATTGAAACCAGTGCCAAAGAAAACGCCGATGTAGATGATAATGCAGTGTGTATTTTAAAGACAAATAGTGGTGTTATTGGTACGCTTGCCTCCAGCTGGGCGTACAATTCCCAGGAAGATAATTCCACCATCTTGTTTGGTGAAAAAGCGACAATCAGGCTGGAAGATGATCCGCAACATGCCTTGATTGTCCAGTACACAAACGGGGAAATCGTGAAATATGAGTTGGGGCAAATCCAATCAAACGCGGAAGGTGGACAGACGAATTCCTTTGTTATCGATCACTTTATTGAAAGTATTATACTCGATAAAGAACCCTTGATTAATGGCGAGGAAGGCAAGAAGTCTTTGGAGGTCATTCTAGCTGTATTGGATTCCCATGAGACTAAACAAATTAAAAAAGTCCAAAAGGCGGTCTTGGAAGCATGAGCAATTTAAGAATGGGAATTATCGGTGTTGGAGGAATTGCACAAGGAAGACATATACCAGTATTTATGGAACTAAAGGATCGGGTGGCGATAACTGCTGTCAGCGATATCAATATCACTCGTGCTCAAGAAGCAGCAGATAAGTTTGGTATCCCGAAGGTTTATCAAGATTATCGAAACATGTTTCAAGACGTTGATGCAGTGACGATTTGTACACCGAACAAATTTCATGCAGAAATCACTGTGGAAGCACTGGAAGCGGGAGTCCACGTGCTATGTGAAAAACCAATGGCCATCACAGTTGAAGAGTGTGAGAAGATGATCGCAGCCTCGGAAAAAACAAATAAAGTGTTATCCATCGCCTATCATTATCGTCATATGAAACAAGCCCAGGCTGCCAAAAAGGCAATCTTGACCGGGGCAGTGGGTGATCCGTTAGTTGTGCGGGTTCAAGCATTGAGACGAAGGAAAGTACCGGGATGGGGAGTGTTTACCAACAAAGAATTACAGGGAGGCGGCAGCCTTATCGATTACGGCTGTCACTTGCTCGATTTAGCTCTGTGGTTGTTAGGTGATCCAGAACCTGTCCAAGTCCTTGGCAGAACTTATAACCGCTTGAGTAAAACACCGGGTCAGATTAACGAATGGGGCCCGATTGATCACGAGTCTTTCGATGTGGACGACCATGTAACAAGTTATATTACGTTTAAAAACGGTGTGTCACTGTTATTTGAATGCTCATGGGCAGCTAATATAAAAGAAGACTCCGAACACCTCAGTATTTCCGGTGTCGATGGGGGAATAAGTGTTTTTCCATTTGAACATTACCAGACAAGCAAGGAGTTGTTCATGAATACAGAAGCCCCTCCTGTTGTTGGAGACGAACCCGGCCTGCATCAGGCGGAGAATTTTATTGATGCCTGCATGGGTCAAGCGGAGTTGACGGTGAAGCCTCGAGAGGCTATGAAAGTAACAAAAATTATGGAAATGATTTATAAGAGCAGCGATTCGGAGGAGAGAACTCTTTTACCGAACTAGGGGAGGAAGCACAAGTGAAACTAGGAGTATTTACGGTATTATTTTCCGAGAAGTCCTTGGACGAAATGCTGGATCACGTAAAAGCATCCGGTCTGGATGCTGTAGAAATAGGAACGGGCGGATATCCTGGGAATGCGCACTGTAATTTGGAAGAATTATTGGAAAGTAAAGAAAAGCGGAAACAATATAAACAAGAATTTGATTCGCGCGGTTTGGCAATCAGCGCCTTTAGTTGTCACGGAAATCCGCTTTCACCAGACAAACAGTTTGCGGAAGAGTCGCATCAAACATTCGTGAAAACTGTCAAGCTCGCGTCACTACTGGATGTGCCGGTGGTCAATGCCTTTTCCGGCACTCCTGGTGACAGCGATAATGCGGCTTATCCCAACTGGCCTGTTACCCCATGGCCGACAGACTATTCTGATTTACTAAGATGGCAGTGGGATCAAAAGTTGATTCCTTACTGGAAGGAACAGGGTAAGCTTGCAGAAGAGCATGGAGTGAAAATTGGCCTTGAACTGCACGCAGGATTTCTCGTACACACTCCTTACACCATGCTTAAATTGAGAGAGGCTACGAGCGATGCAATCGGTGCAAATCTTGATCCCAGTCATTTATGGTGGCAGGGAATTGATCCTGTTGCCGCTATCAAGATTCTTGGCAGGGAAGATGCCATTCACCACTTCCATGCTAAAGACACTTATATCGACCAGGACAATGTCAACATGTACGGACTGACAGACATGCAAGACTATTCCGAAGTAAAGACGAGAGCATGGAGTTTTCGGTCTGTCGGATATGGTCACAGTCTCCAGGATTGGTCGCGTATGATTAGTGCCTTGAGGACTTATGGTTACGATTATGTAGTAAGCATTGAACATGAAGACCCGATTATGTCGATTGAGGAAGGATTCCGTAAAGCTGTAAAAAATTTAAAGAGTGTGAACATCGAAGAAGCCCCTGCGGATATGTGGTGGGCCTAGTATAATGACCCCCTTTGGTATTTAAAGGGGGTTCTTATGCTTACTTGTCCGATTTGGGACTTTGTGCGAGTATATACTGTGACAACAGGATTTCAAGGAGGCAATTTTTATGAGAGGTCTAATGGGAGGGCTGTATGCAGTAAGTGAATGGATTATGAGATTTGCAGTAACTAATATACTTTGGCTCTTCTTTAATTTCCCTATTGTATTGATCGGTTTGAATGCATTGTATGCTGAACAACCAGGGAGTGGGGTGTTTGCTCTAATTGTTTTTTCCGTACTTGCCCCGTTTTTATTTTTTCCCTCTACAGCAGCAATGTTTTCCTCAGCCAGGGATTGGATTTTACATAGGGAAGGAAGTTCGCTGATTCGTTCTTTTTGGAAATATTATAAAGACAACTATAAAAACAGTATGCTGGGTGGATTACTGCTAACTGTATTGTGGATTGTTTGGGCAGTTGATTACAATTACCTCAGCAATGTTAATATCATATTCATGTTCGCATTTTTCATCATGGGAGTTATTTTGTTTGTCTATACGATTAACTTTTTTTCCGTCATGGCCCATTATCACATGAAAGTTCGGATGATTTTAAAAAACTCCCTTTTGATCACGCTTGGAAGCCCGCTTTTATTTTTAACTATCGCCATTGGTAGTGGAATGATTCTATACGTAAGTATCAACGGTCCAATGTTTTTGATTCCATTTTTCACAGGTTCCCTGATTGCGTTCATCTCCTTTTCAGCTTTTTACCGATTATATTTAAAGCTGACTCAGGGTGCGGACAAGCAGAAATAGCATAGAAAAGAACAAAGACCGGTTTGAGAGCTTTGTTCTTTTTTCCGTCATTAGGTTGTTTGTCCCTGAATTAGTTCTACGTCGTAGACGGTATGGTCGGCTGTGTTGGAACCACCGTTTTCAATTTGTTCGATCAGTGAGGCGCACAATGCTTTTCCAATTCGGTCGAGCGGCTGCTTTACTGTAGTAAGAGCTGGATTTTTCAACATTCTGGTGAAACTGTGATAATCATAGCCGACAATCTTCAACTGGTCGGGTACCTGAAATCCTTTTGCTCCGGCATATACGTAAAGTGTGTATGCCATGATATCATTACTGCAGAATATCCCATCGTAATCATTCAAATATGGAGCAATCTCCTTTTCGATAAATGCCCAATTATCTTCGAAGGTTGCTTTCACATGGGCACCCTCCACAATTTTCCAATCAACCCCTGATTTAATACAAGTCAACTGAAAAGCGTCACTTCTTCGATTTGCGAGCAATTCCACGTTCAAAGGTCCGGAGATATGGAGTATTTTTTGGCACCCTTTTGCTATTAAGTGGTTGGTGGCAATCTCTCCGCCCCGGTAATTGTCACTTGCTACATATGGAATCGACGAAGACAAAATGCGATCAAACGATACAATCGGCATATTGGTGTTGTTGTATGCTTCCACTTCCAATGTATGGCTGCACATGATGATGCCGTCTACCCGGTTTTGTCTTAGCATGCTTATATAATTTATCTCTTTTTCTGCCTCTTGTAAGGAGTTGCAAACGAGCAGTTTGTAATTTCTTTCACCTGCATAATGCTCGATCCAATTAATCAATTCGGAAAATAGAGGATGGCCCAAGTCTGGAACTATTACACCAAGAATATAAGATTGGTTGCTTAGCAGCGCTCTGGCAATCTGATTAGGATGGTAATCTAATTCCTTCATTGCCCGCTCCACTTTTTGCCGTGTTTTATTGCCGATATACCCTCTGTTGTTCATGACTCTGGACACCGTCGTGACCGAAACCCCCGCAAGCTTTGCGACATCTTTTATGCTTACCATGGCTATTCCCCTTTGCTGTCTCTATCTTCTCCGGATTCTTGTTTACGGTTATTCTAACATTTACTGTAAACGATTTCTTTATCTTCTACCAACTACAGTGTGAAAATGTGAATAACGTTTTCAGAGGAGTATTTTCCATGACTTCCTGCTGTTTATGAACATCTTCCCAACTAAACAAAAATTGTTTCTGTATTTAAATTAATTTTTGTGAAAACGTTTGACATGTACATATTAACACTACTTGTTCTGTTTCGTAAACGTGTGCAAAAAATGAAATAGTGGAAGGAGATGTAAGTCCAGGGGCTTTTGCTTCAACTAAGAGTGGAGTGTGCCAATCTATGGAATAGAGTGTTGTTGAAAAGAGTCCAGTTGCATACTTCAAATGTTTCCGGTTCATCAGACCCGGATAAGGCGTCGATAGAAAAAGGGAATCGTTTTGTATTTTGGGAGAGTTTCCGCCTTCCTCGCGAGAAGTGAGTGTTCTTCCTCAACTGGACTACCTCATAGTCTGATAAGGATGGGAGGAAGTCAGACCGATTTTATGCAGCATATCTATTTTACAGTCTCTTTTAGCAGATAGCCTTGAAATAATAAATGGCAAGAGAGTAGCCAATATATTGGGAGCCGGCAAAACAAGTGTGTTGTGCCGAAATCATGAGATAAGGTTTTCATAAAACAGGCATGTCGTGTACGAAAAAACAACCTTGTTTGTAATAGAAAAGACCCGATAAATCAGAAAGGGTTGTGGCAAATTTGTTTATGAAAACGTTTGACATATTAATTGCATAATTATATACTCTATTTGAAAGCGAATACAAAAGGATTTTCATAAAAGGGGAGTAATTTTCATGAAGAATAAACAATTCTTTGGAAAAGCGGCAACAGCCGTGTTTATGTCTAGTATTCTATTAGCCGGATGCGGATCTTCTGACGGAGTTGGCTCAAGTTCTGGCGACAAGACAACTATCGAAATTTTCCAGGGCAAGGTTGAGTTTAAAGAACAGTTTGAAAATCTGGCAGAGAAATATGAAGAAGAAAACCCTGATATCGATATTAAAATTACGAGTGTCGGCGGGGGCACTGACTATATTAGTTCCTTGAAAACACAATTCTCTACCGGTGAAGAGCCTGAAATTTTCAGTATCGCAGGACCATCTGAAGCAGAACAATTCAAAGACAGCTTAGCAGATTTGTCAGATATGGCAGCAGCTGAGGCGGCATTGGATGGTACACTCGATCCTGTTTCTGAAGGAGAGGAAATCCATGGTATTCCATTTAACCAGGAAGGATACGGATTTGTTTACAATAAAGCTATTTTTAAACAAGCTGGTATTAACCCGGACGACCTTCACTCTTATCAAGATTTTGTGAAAGCGGTTGAAACGCTTGATAGCAAGAAGGAAGAATTAGGTATTGAGGCGGTATTTGCTCTTGCAGCAAGTGAAAAGTGGGTGTTGGGCAACCACTTAGCAAATGTGTACTTAGCACCAGAGTTCAACCATGATGTACTTGAAGCATATAACGCTGAGACAGTTGAATTTGAAAGAGGAGAAGAAATGAAACGAATGGTTGATCTCCAGAATGATTATTCGATTCAGCCATCATTGAGCCTGGACTACTCTCAACAAGTGGAAGAACACTTCTCCTTACAAAATGTCGCGATGATTCAACAAGGGAACTGGGTATACAATTCGATCCATGAAATGGACCCGGAATTTGCTGAAAACAATATTGGCATATTGCCAATGCCGATCGAAGGATTTGAAGGCAGCCTCCCTGTAGGGATTCCGAATTACTGGGCAGTAAACAGCAATAGCGATAAAGAAACAATCCAGGCATCGAAAGACTTCCTTGATTGGATGTATACTTCTGAAGCTGGAAAAGAGGCAGTTCTAAATGATTTTAAATTTATTCCTGCTTATGAAGGCTATGATACTTCTAAAATAGCAGACCCATTATCCCAGGATATTTACAGATACGCATCACAAGGAAACACAATTGGTTGGGTATTCCTTGGTTATCCAAGCAATGCCTGGGGAGACATCCTTGGAGCAAACATGCAGCAATACTTGAGTGATGAAATGACTTGGGAGGAAGTAGAAGCAAAATCAACGGAGAAGTGGGAAGAAGCAAGAAAATAATCTTTCAATTAAATAGAGCTAACAAAACAGCGTTTTTACAGTTTTGTTAGCTTCTTCTTTTAAAAGTAATAGACTATCCAAGTTTGGAGGGATTCTTTATGACAAATCGGAATTATTCGTTTTGGTTGTTCCTAACCCCAGTACTCTTAGGGCTTAGTTTGGTCGTGGTCATTCCGTTTGTGTACGGACTCGTCTACTCGTTCACCAACTGGAATGGATTAACAGCTACAGAGTTTTTAGGGTTCAAAAATTACATTGATTTGTTTAAGGACGAAGAATTTCGGGCGGCGATGTGGTTTACGATTCAGTTTTCAGTTGTTGCCGTGATTTTGCTCAACTTTATGGGCTTGGGACTTGCGCTGCTCGTCACCAGAAAGCTTAAATCCAGTAACTTCTTGAGAACGATTTTCTTTATGCCGAACTTGATCGGCGG
>NZ_LT732535.1:3623347-3625018 GCF_900156915.1 Sediminibacillus massiliensis
TTTGATATTAGGTTTCATCTGGCAGTTCATTTTCATCAGTGTTTTCGATGACATCGGAACAGCCCTCGGCATCGAGGCGTTGAGCGGCTGGTTGTCCACGAAGAACACTGGGTTCTGGGGACTTGTGATTCTAACATGCTGGCAAATGGCCGGTTATATCATGATCATTTACATTGCATACTTGCAGAACATCCCGAAAGAACTGATTGAAGCAGCGGAAATCGATGGAGCGAACAGCTGGCAGCGCCTGCGCCATATTACGTTCCCGCTAGTCGCACCTGCGTTCACGATCAGTATGTTCTTGACGTTGTCTACGTCTTTTAAGATTTATGACCAGAATCTGTCGCTGACAAATGGCGGTCCGTTTAACTCGACCCAGATGGTGGCGATGGAAATCGTCAAAACGGCGTTCAACGAAAACAACATGGCATATGCCCAGGCGAAAGGGATCATTTTCTTCGTGATTGTGGCGGCAATCGCCATCACGCAAGTGTATTACAATAAAAAACGGGAGGTCGAAATGTAATGAAAAGCACCGAACTGAGCGGCGGCCGGATTGCAGCCCAAAGCAAATCGAAAGGCTTGAAGCTGGACAAAACAAAACGCAACTTGNTGGGTTCTGGGGACTTGTGATTCTAACATGCTGGCAAATGGCCGGTTATATCATGATCATTTACATTGCATACTTGCAGAACATCCCGAAAGAACTGATTGAAGCAGCGGAAATCGATGGAGCGAACAGCTGGCAGCGCCTGCGCCATATTACGTTCCCGCTAGTCGCACCTGCGTTCACGATCAGTATGTTCTTGACGTTGTCTACGTCTTTTAAGATTTATGACCAGAATCTGTCGCTGACAAATGGTGGTCCGTTTAACTCGACCCAGATGGTGGCGATGGAAATCGTCAAAACGGCGTTCAACGAAAACAACATGGCATATGCACAGGCGAAAGGGATCATTTTCTTCGTGATTGTGGCGGCAATCGCCATTACGCAAGTGTATTACAATAAAAAACGGGAGGTCGAAATGTAATGAAAAGCACCGAACTGAGCGGCGGCCGGATTGCAGCCCAAAGCAAATCGAAAGGCTTGAAGCTGGACAAAACAAAACGCAACTTGATCATTATTGAAATCGTCGGCCTGTTGATCGCCTTGTTGTGGCTGTCCCCGTTTTATTTAATGCTTGTCAATGCTTTCAAAACGAAACGCGAGATCTTTGAAGGGGTACTCGGGCTTCCGACAGCCTTGACGTCAGAGAACTTCGTCAATGCGTTCATTGATTTGAACTTTATGTCGTCCCTGTTCAACTCGCTGTTGGTCACAGGTGCCAGTGTGGCTATTATCATCCTTTGTTCCTCCATGGCAGGGTATGCTTTGGCGAGGAACAAGAGTAAGTTGAGCGGTGCCCTGCTGCTTGTATTCGTTTCCGCGATGTTGATTCCGTTTCAATCGGTGATGATTCCCTTGGTCTCCTTGTTCGGGCAGGTGGAAATGCTGAACCGTGCCGGCCTGATCTTCATGTATCTTGGTTTCGGATGCAGTTTGTCGATCTTCCTTTATCACGGGGCAATGACAGGTATCTCCAAAAGTTTGGATGAAGCAGCGATCATTGACGGAGCGAACAAATTCCAGACGTTCTGGTACATTATTTTTCCGTTATTGAAACCCATTTC
>NZ_LT732535.1:3625239-4112482 GCF_900156915.1 Sediminibacillus massiliensis
TTTGATATTAGGTTTCATCTGGCAGTTCATTTTCATCAGTGTTTTCGATGACATCGGAACAGCCCTCGGCATCGAGGCGTTGAGCGGCTGGTTGTCCACGAAGAACACTGGGTTCTGGGGACTTGTGATTCTAACATGCTGGCAAATGGCCGGTTATATCATGATCATTTACATTGCATACTTGCAGAACATCCCGAAAGAACTGATTGAAGCAGCGGAAATCGATGGAGCGAACAGCTGGCAGCGCCTGCGCCATATTACGTTCCCGCTAGTCGCACCTGCGTTCACGATCAGTATGTTCTTGACGTTGTCTACGTCTTTTAAGATTTATGACCAGAACCTGTCGCTGACAAATGGTGGTCCGTTTAACTCGACCCAGATGGTGGCGATGGAAATCGTCAAAACGGCGTTCAACGAAAACAACATGGCATATGCCCAGGCGAAAGGGATCATTTTCTTCGTGATTGTGGCGGCAATCGCCATTACGCAAGTGTATTACAATAAAAAACGGGAGGTCGAAATGTAATGAAAAGCACCGAACTGAGCGGCGGCCGGATTGCAGCCCAAAGCAAATCGAAAGGCTTGAAGCTGGACAAAACAAAACGCAACTTGATCATTATTGAAATCGTCGGCCTGTTGATCGCCTTGTTGTGGCTGTCCCCGTTTTATTTAATGCTTGTCAATGCTTTCAAAACGAAACGCGAGATCTTTGAAGGGGTACTCGGGCTTCCGACAGCCTTGACGTCAGAGAACTTCGTCAATGCGTTCATTGATTTGAACTTTATGTCGTCCCTGTTCAACTCGCTGTTGGTCACAGGTGCCAGTGTGGCTATTATCATCCTTTGTTCCTCCATGGCAGGGTATGCTTTGGCGAGGAACAAGAGTAAGTTGAGCGGTGCCCTGCTGCTTGTATTCGTTTCCGCGATGTTGATTCCGTTTCAATCGGTGATGATTCCCTTGGTCTCCTTGTTCGGGCAGGTGGAAATGCTGAACCGTGCCGGCCTGATCTTCATGTATCTTGGTTTCGGATGCAGTTTGTCGATCTTCCTTTATCACGGGGCAATGACAGGTATCTCCAAAAGTTTGGATGAAGCAGCGATCATTGACGGAGCGAACAAATTCCAGACGTTCTGGTACATTATTTTTCCGTTATTGAAACCCATTTCTGTGACAGTGGCGATCTTGAACGTTATCTGGATCTGGAATGATTACCTGCTTCCATCGTTGGTATTGGAAGAAGCGAATGCGACGATTCCGTTGAAGATGTTCTATTTCTTCGGTCAATATACCAAACAGTGGCATTTGGCGCTGGCAGGATTGACGATTGCGATCATCCCGGTCATCATCGGTTACTTCTTCGCCCAGAAGCAAATCATTGACGGGGTTTCCGAAGGGGCCGTCAAATAGCTGCAGCATAAAGGAAATGAACGGACTATTCAGGTAATATATAATCAAGAACAATAAATGAGTAAAGAAGGCTGATGGAGGAGGTACGCACATGAACAAAAAATGGTGGAAAGAAGCGGTAGCATATCAAATTTACCCTCGTAGTTTCAAAGATTCGAATGGTGATGGAATCGGTGATATCCAGGGCGTGATTTCCAAATTGGATTATATAAAGGAATTGGGGATCGATGTCATTTGGATTTGCCCCATATACAAATCACCAAACGATGATAACGGATACGATATAAGTGACTACAGAGGAATTGATCCGGAATTTGGAACAATGGAGGATTTTGATCAATTATTGGAGGAAGTCCATAAACGTGGCATGAGATTGATAATGGATTTGGTTATTAACCACACCTCGGATGAGCATCCTTGGTTTATCGAATCACGATCATCCAAAGACAATCCATACAGAGACTATTATATTTGGCATCCCGGCAAAGACGGAAAAGAGCCGAATAACTGGGAATCCATTTTTGGCGGCTCGGCATGGGAATACGACAACAAGACAGAAGAATATTTCATGCATGTTTTTTCCAGGAAGCAGCCTGATTTAAATTGGGAAAATCCGGACGTGCGGAAAGAGTTATACAAGATGATTAACTGGTGGCTCGATAAGGGAATCGATGGTTTCCGAATTGATGCAATTTCCCACATCAAAAAAGTAGATGGGTTTCCGAACCTGCCTAATCCTGAAAAGAAGAAATACGTCCCATCCCTTGACGGTCATATGAATCAGGAAGGAATTCAGGAATTATTGGAAGAATTGAGACAGGAAACATTTGACCATTATGACATCATGACTGTCGGTGAAGCTAATGGGGTGACAGTCGAAGAAGCCGATGACTGGGTAGGAGAAGAAAACGGAAAATTCAATATGATTTTTCAATTCGAACACCTCAAATTGTGGGGGAAAAGTGCTGCAGGAGGCATTGATATTCATGCCCTGAAAAAAACACTTACAAAATGGCAGACAGGTCTTAACGGTGCCGGATGGAACGCATTGTTTCTCGAAAACCACGATTTGCCCCGTTCTGTATCCGTCTGGGCAGACGATGAAGAACTAAGAGATAAGTCGGCAAAATGCTTGGCAACGATGTATTTTCTGATGCAGGGTACACCTTTTATCTATCAGGGACAAGAAATCGGAATGACCAATGTACAGTTTGACTCCATTGAAGATTACAATGATGTCGCAATCAAAAATTTATACTGTAATGAGATTGAAGAGGGAAAATCTCATCAGGAGATCATGGAAGTCATTTGGAAAACCGGACGGGATAATTCGCGTACACCAATGCAGTGGAATGCAGAGGAAAATGCAGGGTTCACTACAGGCACGCCTTGGTTGAAGACAAACCCGAACTATAAAGAAATCAATGTGGAGCAGGCAAAAAAAGATCCGAATTCCATCTATCACTATTACAAAAATCTAATCGATTTGAGAAGAGAAGAAGATGCACTTATTTATGGCGATTATGAATTGGTTTTAGAGGATCATGACAGCATTTATGCCTATACACGCACGCTTGGAGAGGAATTGTTCCTCGTCGTTACCAATTTGTTTAATACAGAAGCCGCCTTCGAATTCGAAGTTCCGGAGGATTTACAAGGCAAAAGTATCGAGCTGGCTATGGCTAACTATGTTACTGATCCAGAAGAGGAATGGAATGAAACTACGTTTAAACCATACGAAGCAAGAGTATATAAATTGAAATAATTCAGACATCAACGGAATAAAGGCAGGGGGGACGGGAAGATGGAAATATTCCAGGACCGAATCAAGGACGCAGAGGAGGCGGTATCCCGATTAAAGGATAGCGTAAAAGAACATCAGTGGCGGCTTCGGTATCATGTAGTGCCACCTGCAGGTTGGATGAACGACCCGAATGGATTTTGTTTCTATAAAGGTGAATACCACTTATTCTATCAGCACCATCCTTTCGGGCCTGAATGGGGCCCGATGCACTGGGGACATGTAAAAAGTAAAGACATGGTCAATTGGGAGTACTTGCCTATCGCTATGGCTCCGAGTGAAGATTATGATAAAGACGGTTGTTTTTCTGGCAGTGCCATCGAAAAAGACGGCAAGCTTTACTTGATTTACACCGGAAACGTTTGGATCGACGGAAAAGAAGATGAGGATTTAAAGCAAGTTCAGGCCATTGCTGTCAGCGAGGACGGCATCCATTTTAAAAAGCTGGCGGGAAATCCAGTCATCGAGAAAATACCTGAAGGTGATATTAACAAATACCATTTTCGGGATCCAAAGGTTTGGAAGCATGAAGACTTCTATTATATGGTACTTGGCTCGAAAACAAACAATAATACAGGCCAGGCATTATTATATCGATCGAAGAGTTTGCTGGATTGGGAATTTGTTTCTGTCATGGCAAAGGGTGAAGGGAACTTCGGATTCATGTGGGAATGCCCGGATCTGTTTGAACTGGATGGTAAGGATGTTCTGGTCATGTCTCCGCAGGGAATGAAGCCGGAAGGGAACAAATATCATAATCTACATCAATCCGGTTATCTAATCGGTGAATTAAACTATCAAACTGGTGAACTGCAATATGGGGACTTTCATATGCTTGATCATGGATTTGATTTTTACGCTCCGCAAACTATGATTGATGACAAAGGACGCCGTATTATGGTTGCCTGGATGGATATGTGGGAAAGCGTAATGCCGACACAAACATCCGGCTATGCCGGAGCGATGACAATTCCCAGACTTGTCACCAGCAGCAATGGTCGATTATATACGACACCGGTTCCGGAATTGCAGCAGCTCCGTAAAACCCTTGTTGAGCACCAACATGTAACGGTGGCGGAGGAAACATGGCTTGATGGTGTGCATGGTGACTGTTTCGAGCTTATAACAAGGATAGATATTCGGAATGCATCAAGTTTTGGTATCAAACTCCGTGTTAATAAAGAAACCGGCCAGGAAACAGTGCTACAGTTTGATAAACAATCTGGAAAGGTTACCCTGGACAGGAACAAATCGGGGACAGGAGCTGGAGGCACAAGAGAAACAGAAGTTACGATGCATAAAAACCTTGATCTGCAAATTTTCGTCGACAAATCTTCTGTTGAAGTATTTATCAACCGGGGTGAAAAGGTAATGAGTGCCAGAATTTACCCCGATGAGCAGGCGACAGGAGTTTTCTTCTTTGCAGATGAACCAGTCAAACTTACTGAACTAAAGAAATGGGACTTGTAATCACCGTCCTTACCAAATAAAAAAAGGTAGAAACTTGCTTCGTTTCTACCTTTTTTTTACTAGTTTCTATATTTAATTGACTCGTCCGCGCGTTTGGCCACGACCATTAGGCTCATGATAAATAAGGTTGTCATGCTTCCTGCAAATAGACCTAAGATAAAACCAGCCAATGTGGAAGCCTCCTTTAAGCTTTGATGGTACTATTATTTCCAGTCTTGAGTCAGCTTAAACACGCGTGGCCACCCTTTTCATGTCAGTAACTTACATAGTCCCTCCATCTATGGACAGGGTTCCAATCAAGCAATTCTTTCGCTTTGCGGTTGTTCAGTAAAGTTTGGTATCCTTCGACAGATCCGCGAATTTCCACATTTGGAAAACGTTTGGCCATCAATTCCCTGCTTTCTATATCCATACTTGTTTCATCAGCTGCCAGGTTCACAGCCACCGCACCAAGTCCGTCTTTTTCAATAGCTTTCATGCAGGCGGAAGCAATGTCTCTTGTATCGATGTAACTCCACAAAATCACATCCCGCTGAAATGGGTCATGGATGAAGGATGGGAATTTTTCGTACATTTCCGGAGCGATAACATTGCCAAGCCGGAAGGATACTACCTGCATGCCTGTTCTCCTGTTGAAAGATTCTGCCGTCTTCTCATTGACAATCTTGGATAAACCGTAGCTGTCTTCAGGGAGTTGCGGGTGCTCTTCATCGATTGGGACGTATTGCGGTTCCAAAGGACTTTTGGCAAAACAAATCCCGTAAGAAGATTCACTTGAAGCGAGGACAACCTTTTGGATGCCCAATCCGGCTGCAGCTTCCAGAATATTGTAAGTGGACATGACATTGTTTTGAAAGGTCACTTCGTTTGGAAAGTCATAGGCTCGGGGGATAGCTGCTAAGTGCACAACTGCATCTGCGCCTTCCAATACCCCGTATACTTCTCCAAGATTTTTCAAATCGGCGACCATCGTATGGCACAACCCATTCTCAGGCACCGCCAAGTCACAATTTAATACGTCATACCCTTGTTCGATAAATTCTTTTATTACTGTCCGGCCTACAAGGCCATTTCCGCCTGTTACTACTACTTTTTTCACTAATTTCCTCTCCTTGTCATCTAATTATTCATACCATTGCGATTGCGGGGAGTCTTGCATAATCTGCATAAATTCAATCCGGTTTCCGTCCGGATCTTTTGCCCAGCACTGGTAGTTGGAATCTTTTGCTTTCTTTGGCTCTACATCAAGCTTGATGTCATTGTTTTTAAGATGACTGGCGATTTCTTCGATACTTGTGACTTCCAGGCAAAGGTGGTCGACGCCTATTTGATTTTCGGTAGTTTCCGGCTTGTTTTTACCACCATAAAATAATTCTATAAACTGGCCTGGGCCCGCTTTAACATAGACAATCCAAGGGTTATCCTGGTCATCATGAATCTCAAAAGCTTTCGTGAATTGAAGAACATCACAGTAAAAATGCAAGGATCGCTCCATGTCCTCTACTTTCAATGCAATATGTCCAATACCTTTGATCATTGTCATTTCCTCCATTCTTTGTCCATGGATGCTCTTAAACTTGTCCCGGCATCCAGATCTTATAATTTCCGCTCAAAGCCAGCAGGCTAAAAAAATACAGGCAATTGTCATAATAACGTCTTTCACCTGTCCTGACAGGTGTTTTCCAAAACAGTTCGACACATTTTCTGGCGTTCGGTCCAGACGTAGCGAGAGAAGCCATGGCATTCGAAGCGATAAGGCCGACCGGATGAAGAGACTTTTCTTCGAATGGTTCTCCGGCGATTGTGTATCTTCGGTAATCATCCGGGTCTTTGTCGGCGAAGAAAGCTTGAATCTTTTCAGCTACTTCGACAGGACAGTCTTGATCTCTAAACCATTCATAATCGAGGCCGATGTTGGAGGCGACACGGTACGAATCACTGAAAAAATGGCCATATCCTTTCTCGTCGTTCGGTGTTCCGTCATAGTACGCATATTCCGGTGCAAGGCCAGTTTCCGGGTGGGTGGATAACTTTATATATTCCCTGCTGGCAACGGCAGCTTCTTTCCAAAACTGTCTATCTTCAGGATTGGCCCATAAAGCAAACAATTCGTAAAAGTGGGGAAGGTGATAGGATGGATCACTGAATTCCACGTTCGGAACGAATTTTATCAGCTTATTGTCCGGATTCCACATAGGGTACCCGTTGCTTTTCTCTCCTTTATGTAAGCAGTCATGAAGCAGTTGTCTGGCTTGTTCTCCATAGTTGAAAGGGGCATGATCGTCTCCCCAGCGATGGGAGGCAAAAAATAAAGCAAGCGCAAAATACTCTTCTCCATCTGGTGCAGGTCCATTAGCACGTTTTGATCCATCAGGATTACATGACCAGGCAAAATAACCAGCATTTTCTCCTTCATTCATATACATATTTTTCCTTGTCCACTTCCACAGTCTGTCGAAGACATCCTTTTTGTCCATTTGGACTGCCATCATCATTCCATAGGACATGCCTTCTGTCCGTACATCAAGATTCCCGGTATCCAGCATGTAAGCTTCATCATTGCTTGGTTCATAGTAAATCTGTGTTTCCGGATATTCTGGAGAAAACAACCTGTGCCAAGTATCTTCCAACTTATCGTTTATATCCGATACGGCATATCCGTACTCTTTTAATAGATTACGATATGTTGTCTGTTGCGGAATCATTCTATCACTCTCCCTCCTGGTAAGTAGATTATTTTATCGATCCTATTCATCATATCCTATTGATCTATTCAAATAAAATAAACCGCTTACAATTTTAGAGGAGGGTAGCGACCTTGGTTACCCTTGAAAAAATCATGAACAGGAAATCATTCTTCTAAGTCCATATGATCACCTGCACATGAATATTTCTGTTACTCATATTATACGGCTAAATCTTTTTACTGAAAATTCAAAAGGATAGTTTTCCAAGGAAGGGCGATATTTGTTGGCATTTTTCATGCTTATAATTCGAAATATTCTAAAAATATATTAATATAGCAAGTATAAGGTGTTTAGAATTTCCATCGGGGAGACCATACTTGTCGATTTGAATCAAATTGGAATAAGGCGAAATCATTTCTAAAGGGGAGTGTTTATGATGTTTTGGACAATTGAGAAGTTGGAAAGGCGAATACAAGAATTGGAAGCTTATCGCTATGTTGATAAAAGGCCGGTTGAGTCTTTTTTATCCTTGTCAGACGAAGCAGGTGCAGTTGGCGAACGTCCACCAGCAGGGAGAGGCTGGCAAGAGATGCATCTTAGAGATCGATGGGAAGGTCGTGACAATTATTTATGGTTGAAGACAACCGTTTCCATTCCGATTGAATGGAAACAAGAAAAGATCGTCGGTGTGTTTGATTTCGGAAAAACCGGTGGAGGAAATAATTCGGGATTTGAGTCGCTTCTTTATATAAATGACACTCCTTACCAAGGGGTGGATAGCAACCACCAAGAAGTATTTTTTGATAATAATCTTGCTGGCAGCGAAGTGGAACTCTGTTTTCGGCTTTGGTCTGGTTTGGAGGGTGGCGGAACACCGACTCTTCAAGAACATCAGTTGAAAACAGCTTTTATAGGCTGCCTTGACGAACGGATAGATGACTTGTTTTACACAGCGACAGCGGCAGTGGAAACGGTGAAATACCTTGACGAGAACCAACCGGAGCGCAGAACCCTGTTAAAAGTATTAGATAAATCTTTTCTTTGTCTGGATTGGTCAAGGCCCGGAAGTGATACTTTTTACGAATCCGCATATGAGGCACAGGCCTTGCTTAAGGAGGAAATGGAAAAAATCCCTCGAAATTTTCCTGTCACCGTCAATGCTATTGGCCATACTCATATTGATGTCGCATGGTTATGGAGGTTGAAACATACGCGGGAAAAAGCAGCCAGGTCCTTTTCTACTGTGCTCAGGCTTATGGAGCAATATCCGGAGTATGTTTTTTTACAAACGCAACCGCAATTATATGATTATATCAAAAATGATTACCCGGAAATCTATAAACAGATTGAAGAAAGAGTCAAGGAAGGCCGCTGGGAGACCGAGGGTGGGATGTGGCTGGAGGCTGATTGCAACCTGACTTCTGGGGAATCCCTCGTTCGCCAGCTCTTGTTTGGCACTCGGTTTTTCCGAGAACATTTTGGCAAGGAATGTGAATATTTGTGGCTTCCGGATGTTTTCGGCTATAGCTGGGCACTACCACAGATTCTGGTCAAGTCGGGTATTAAAACATTTATGACGACGAAGATTAGCTGGAGCCAGTATAACAAAATGCCGCATGATACATTTAAATGGCGTGGAATTGATGGGACGGAAATCCTCACCCATTTTATTACAACCCCGGAGGATGACAGGTGGTTCTACTCTTACAATGGCAAGATCACCCCAAGGACGGTCAAAGGAATCTGGGAGGCATACCGTGATAAGGATGTGAACCAGGAATTAATTCTGTCCTATGGTTATGGAGACGGTGGTGGCGGGGTGAACCGGGAAATGCTGGAAATGAGGAGGCGGTTAGACAAAATGCCTGGTCTTCCAGATGTTAAAACCGGACGGGCGGATGAATATTTCCGCCGCCTTCATGAAACAATCAATCAAACAGACCAATACGTCCATACTTGGGATGGAGAACTCTACTTGGAGTATCACCGTGGTACTTATACAAGCCAGGCGTACAATAAAAAAATGAACAGGAAAATGGAATTGCTTTTAAGAGAAACAGAATGGGTTAATGCACTGAATTGCCTTGTTCATAAGGATTGGTCGATTTACCCGGAGCAAACATTGAGAGAAAGTTGGAAAACTGTCTTAAGAAATCAATTCCATGACATCATCCCAGGTTCTTCTATCCGGGAAGTGTACGAAGATAGTAAATTGGAATATGAAGAGGCGGAAAAATCTGCACAAGTCGACTGGCGCAATGCTGTCCAAGCTCTAACACAAAAGCAAAACAATACAGTAACCATATTCAATTCTGCTTCTGTTAAAAGAAACGATGTCGTTACTATTCCTTATGGTGACCCGAATTGTATTTGGAAAGATGAAAATGGCAATAATCTTAAGTCGCAGCAAACAGCTGATGGCAAATGGCTCATAAAAGTAGAAAACGCCCCTTCTTTAGGTGGTACATCCATACATTGGGAAGAGGGAGAGGAACAACGCAATACGGCTTTTACAAGGAAAGAAAAAGGTATTGATACCCCGTATTATCATATTGACTGGGATGAGAATGGCCAGTTAACAAACATTTTTGACAAAAAACAGAAGCGGCAGGTATTAGCTTCAGGTGAGAAGGGAAATGTATTTCAAATTTTTGAGGACAAGCCGATGCGGTTCGATGCCTGGGATATCGATCTTTATTACCAGCAGAAAATGAAAGAAATCCGCCAGTTGGTCCGCAGTGAAGTGGTAGAAGAAGGGCCTGTCCGTGCAGTAGTTCAATTTGAATGGAAACACGCTGAGTCGGTCATCAAGCAGCGGATGATTGTATATACAGAAAATCCACGGATCGATTTTGACACGTATATCGATTGGCATGAAAGAGAGCAGTTATTAAAAGTAGCCTTTCCAGTTGAGGTGAGGTCGACGGAGGCTACTTACGATATTCAATATGGAAATGTGAAACGTCCGACACATTGGAACACAAGCTGGGATTATGCGAGGTTCGAATCGGTAGGTCATCAATGGGTCGATTTATCTGAAACAGGGTATGGAGTAAGTTTGTTAAATGATTGCAAGTATGGCCATGACATTAAAGATAATATTATGAGGCTGACATTGTTAAAATGCTCGACAAATCCTGATGTCGAGCAGGATCAAGGCGAACATTCCTTCACATATTCTCTGCTGCCGCATAAAGGAGACTGGCGGGAGGCTGGAACGGTGCAGGAAGCCTGGTCACTAAATAACCCGCTGTCATACCAAAAAGGCAATTTAGAAAGTCTTTCTTTATTTGAAGTGCAAGCAGACCATGTCATGATTGACGCTGTCAAGAAAGCTGAAGATTCTAATCAGGTCGTTATCCGTGTCCATGAATTCTCTGGTGCAAGAGGTAAAGTTGAAATTACAAGTGACTTCGAAATCGTTTCCTGGCAGGAATGCGATTTGATGGAACGCCGTCCTGCTGATGAAAGGAAGGGAGACGCATTTCACTTTGATATTAAACCGTATGAGATAAAAACGTTTCTTGTCACACTAAATAATTGATGCAGCTTATATTATTTTGACGAGGACCATCTATTTGATGGCAGACGAGAGTGAATGACTCCCGTCTGCCTTTTAACTGTTGCAATGCGCTCAATATATTCTTAAAATTTCCCGAATTCGTGGCTTTGCATGCCTTGCCCAGCTCTTAACCGTATTGACCGTCACGTCTTCCTTTTCGGCGATCACCTTTATCGGCATGTCCTCCAGCACAAACAAGGAGAACCATTTCATTTGGTTGTCTGTAAGAGCTTGTTTGATAGATTCCAAAAGATAAGGATCAAAGTCGATGTCCAAAGTTGATGTCAATGGTGTAGTATCCATTGAACAACTATTCAAATAAGCAGCTTCGTTTTCCATGTTCCGGTTATTTTTTCTAATCAGACTAAGTAAAGCTTTTTCTATCCGGAAGTAAGCATAACTCGAAAATTTACCTCGTTTTTTTTCATAAGCCTCAACAGCTTTCCACAAAGCTACCGTTCCTTCTTGATAAAACTCTTTTTCCGGGTCACGGATTCCGAGTTTGTAAATCAAATAATGAATCATATTTTCATATTCTCCCAGTATTTCTCCAAAACTTTTCATTGATATATCCGACACAATTTACTCCATTCGGTAAAGACGCCTTTACTGTTTATTCCGCGGTAGAGTCATCATAGGTCAAATAGATTTGAACTTCCTGTAGAGAAAAATGACGTTTTACAAAAAAAAGAAGTATTTTTCGTGGGAAAAGTAAAAGTGAAGTAGGAGAAGCGGAATTATCGAAAAGGATAGATTAAGTTATTATCGAGATGAAAAATTCTATAAAACGGAATTCTTGAGAATTTATCGGTGTACTTAAAAAGGGTGACAAGCAACAGGTTACCAAAGAATGTGTAATATAGAACCTTTGGATGGAAATTAGTCTTTTCTCTTCTGTCTAAATAAAGAATTAAACTATTATACTCAAAAACAAACCCAGGACTGTTGCCCGGGGTTTGTTTTTACATATCAGTATTTTAATCCTGTTCCAATGTTATAAGCATCATTAATGGATACTGGCAGTGAACCTCCAGGTTGTTCACCAAAGATAACATCTACAGCTGCATTCCAAGATGTAGGGACAGGAGAACCCCAGCGTTCTACCGCATAGGATGCCAGGTAGGCGCTGACTTCTGGATATCCTTGAATATCATAAGGAAGTCCCAGAGAAAAAGCCACGGTTGGCTTTCCGGTTTCGGTCAGCTCACTTACAAGCCTGCTTTGGCCTGCGGGAAGTTCACTTGCCGAGAATGTAGCAGCAATGATTCGGTCGACGTTATTTGCTGCTTGCAGGACGTTGGCTATTTCCTGTTCAGACGGGTTTGTGGAAGTAATGATAGACTCTACTTTTCCAGTGGCTTGTTGATCCACCGCTTCAGCAATGTGCTCCATATAATAAGTCTCTCCGTAAATTTGCGGGCCAACGACAAGGGTAGTAGCTTGGTCGGCTTTGTCAAAAGGCAATACACCGTCATTTTTAACCAGTGTAATGGATTGCTGGGCGATGTCATTGGCAAACTGTTTATGTTCCGGATCATTGGTTGTTTCAACGGCATGGTTGATATCTACAAATCTATCCTTAAACAAGTTGTACTCTATTTTTTTTGTTAAAATTCTTTCAAGTGAGTCATCAATACGTTTTTTGGATATTTCTCCTGTTTGATAGGCATCAAGCAATGCCTCGAATGTTTCAATTTGTTCTTCATAAGTACCTGTAGCCATGACAATATCAGCACCAGCCTTGATTGTCATTACGGCTGCTTGACCGCTTCCCCATTCTTCGTCAATCGCATCCATAGACATCGCATCGGTCACGATGAGTCCATCAAAACCTAACTCTTCCCTTAATAATCCAGTCAGTACTTTTTCTGATAGTGTTGCTGGCAGTTCCGGATCAATTGCTTCGATAATTACATGTGCTGTCATGATGGAGTCAACACCTGCTTCAATTGCTGCTTCAAAAGGGGGAAGGTGAATATTCTCCAAAGTTTCCCGGTCATAAGTGACTGAAGCTAAGCCGTAATGAGAATCCACGCTTGTATCTCCGTGACCCGGAAAGTGTTTGGCTGTCGCAATAACTCCATTCTCTTGATATCCGTCTACTTGTGCGACTGTCATGTCGGAAACTAAGTCGACATCTGCACCGAATGAACGGACTCCGATTACTGGGTTTAATGGATTGGTGTTAACATCTGCAACCGGGGAGTAATTCCAATTAAATCCCATAGCACGTGCTTCTTCTGCGGTAATCGCTGCAACTTTTTTAGCAGCCTCAAGGTCACCGGTGGCGGCAATTCCCATTTGTCTAGGAAAAGTGGTCGCATCTGTAACATGCTGTACTGCACCGTATTCCAAATCGGCAGAAGTAAATAATGGGATTCTTAATCTCGTTTCGTTCGCCCATTCTTGCAGCTGATTATTATATTGTGCAGTCTTTTCAGAATCTCTGTCACCATAAATAATTACCGATCCTGCTTTATATTCTTGAAGTAGTTTCTTGGTCTGTTCATTAGGAAGTTGTTGATTGTTGTCGTGTGTGGAAGGCATAACAAGTTGTCCGATTTTTTCCTTTGGACTCATTTTGGCAATAATTCGTTGGACCATGCCATGATTTGGTTTCATGTTGGGAGGGTAGTTCATTTGAAAATCATCTGTCTTTGCCAGTGAAGAAGTTGGACCTGCTAGTGCGAGCATCAACATCGTCATACAGCTTAGCAAACGTATAATTCTTTTCATTACACCACTCCTTTAATTTTGTTCAGGAAAAGATTTCCTGTCAGGATGAGTATCTCACCCGCTTGTATAGTGGTCAATACCAGAAGGGGAAAATGATTCTTCTAACACACCAAAAGCCAATACGGAAATGATGTTTAGGATGTTGGAACTATTAGTCAGCCGTGAATATAAAGTAAGTACATTACTTCCGACATGGTTGATAAGATACTTTCCCTCTACCTATTCAATTTTCAGTAAATTCTGTGTATTATGGTGGATAATAACAATTTTCGAGGAGGTTTCTATGTTACAGACATTATTTGCAAGATTGGAAGAAATTCATCCAGAGTTAGTTGAATTCCGGCGGGACATGCATATGTTTCCGGAAATATCTTTAAAGCAAATTAAAATAAATAAATGAAATCTATAAACCCATCCACATACAAAGGATGGCTTTTTTTATGTAGCGGCAAGTTGTCTATTTGTCATGAATTAATGAAGGGTGAGTCATTATACACTATTGCAACGGATATTGATTCTAAATCTCCAAGTCTGCCAACACAGGTAAATGGTCAGAAGCTGCAGGGTTGTAATCAAAGACTTCCGCCTCATTAATTTTTACACATTCACTAGCAAAGATATAATCAAACCGGAATCTTGGATTGGAAGAAGGATAGGTGTGACCTGGTTTCGTGCTTTTTGTTTTCCACGCATCCTGGAAATGCTGCGTCATCTTCTTCCACCGTCTTGAGTTAGCTCGCATGTTCCAATCACCCAAAATTACAGCGGGATTTACCGCTTTATTTAAAAGATATTCTCTTTGTTTCTTGTGAAGAAAAGGATACAAGCTTAAGTGGGTAACATAAATATTTACGAATTTTTGATTGATGTCTATGGAAGCCTCTAGAATAGATCTTCCTTCGACTAAATAAGGGATACAGTCCAATACGTAGTGATTGCTGTTGCAAATTGGATAGCGGGATAGTAATCCGTTGCCATATTGCCGAATACCATAATTATGCGTTGGCTTCCTTGTAATGGAAGGGCTGAAAACATAATGAAAATTTAATTCTTTTGCAAGGAATGCCAGTTGGTCGATGTAATGGCTGCGTTTTGAAAAATGCTTGTCAACTTCAATCAGTCCAATAATGTCTGCATTGCTTTCCGCGAGGACTTCTGCTACTCTGCCAAGACTTACTGTGCCGTCTGTTCCCTTTCCATGGTGGATATTGTATGTCATCACTTTGATGTTCGCTGAATGATCCATTACTTATCAGCATCCTTGCGTATTATCCTTAATATCCATTCTTTTAAATCAACCATTCGTTCTGTTTTGGGTTTAGTTGAGGTACCGGTTACGATCATGGGAAAGTAAGAGTCTTCCCGATGCAGGGAACCATGGCTGGCTCCGCCTAAATGGGTTGGAGATCCTTCGCCGACAAATTCAAATCCAGGCTTGGCATCAACAACAACATACCTTCCTGTGTGAGAAAAGAAGGCACTATATAAGCGGGAGAGGCCGTCGGGATAGTCTCCGAAACTTATCATGCCAGCTTCTGTCGTCTTTAAATCCAGAATGCCCAGATTTCCATCCAAACTCCATGATTTTTTGTATATATCCTCGAATTCCCCATTTGGCTTGAAGGATAGGATACCCGGCTCATCCCCTGATACAACGTTTACCGAATCATTGCTTTTCCATGCCGCAAAATTAATCCGATCATCCTTTTTCAGCTCTTCAGCGATATGTTCCAGTTCTAACTGGTCGTCCAGCAAATAGATGAAACACATTCTTTCATTCAATCCAAGAACTATCTGATCATCCATTTTTATGGGACTATTGATTTTATGAATCCTGTAATCATTCATCAGCTTTCTTAAATCGATCAAAGACCGGTTCTTATCCGTTCCGATGTTGCTTTGTCCGCTGTCACCCATTACGATCCACACATTTTCTTTCAATGCGTCATCCCAAGAATCATAGGTATTGAGTATTTTCTGCAATTGTTTATCAGCAGCTTCTATCCCTTTTGTCTCGTGTGCCCCTTTCTTGTGCACTTTTTTATCATTGTCAGAAAAATAGACAAGTGTGTATGCAGGGACACCATTTTTCTTGATTAGATAGGTTAGTTCATTGGTTGCGAATTTGTCGTTAAAACCGAAAGCTTGCCATATGTGGATTTGGTTATTTGCAGGATTTTCTTTTGATAATAAGCCATAGGAAAAATAAGTTGGGGCTTTCACCTTGTCGCCTTTTTGTAGATAATTCAACATATTCAACACACGTGGTACCTGTAATGTGTGGGTATGCGGACCTCGGTATACCAAAGCATTGATCGATCCGCTCGGATCCTTTAGTTCCTCATGGATAGTTTTTACATTTTTACTCAAATGTTGGTGATTTAACTTGAACAAGCTGTTGGTCAAAACTTGCTTCGGCCCTAACTTTCTTATTTCTTTTTGGGCACTCCCGTAACTGATAAACTGTTTGTTTTTTTCATCATACCAAACGAGGGCGGGGATTTTGTGTTGATCGGGGTATGTACCTGTCAACAAAGTACTGTCAAGGGCCACAGACATGGTCGGGTACCCTGTGACCATTTTGGGATAATAGCTGCCGCTGTTCATTAGAAACTCAAATGCAGGCGCTTTTCCTTCTTTCATTAAGGACTGCAGAGCTTCATCCATCAAAGAATCAACTATAATCATGATCACCCGCTTTTGTGGATGGGAAGGGCTCTTTGGTCCGCTTGGTTTACCGGTGGTTTGGATAAGATATAAATAAATCAGACTGATCAATAGGAGTATGGTCATAATCAATATTGTTACAATAAGCAAATTCATCACTCCTTTCCTTATATTGTTTCTGTATATGTTGGCCAAATTATAAAGAAAATATGAATTGCATGGCTTACAGAATAGTTTTCAAAACATAAAAAAAGCAGCAGGAAGCCCCGCTGCTTTTTCTCTATTCTCCTGTTTCCATCGGCAGGCTTTCATCTGAAGCCCATTCGTTCATGGAACCATCATACACTGCGACATCGTATCTTCCCAACATGGCCAATGCCAAGGCATTCCATGTAGCTGCAATTCCGCCTCCGCAATAGGTGATTGCTCGCTTATTCTTATCAAGGACACCGCTTGGCTCAAAGATTTCTTGCAATCTTTGTTTATCTGGAAGGCCTTTGGTTTCCGTGTCAGTCACGTCGCCAAAGTAGACGTTTTTACTGCCTGGAATATGTCCTTTACGGGGGTATACATCCGATTTTCCCTGGAATTCAGCAGGTGACAGGCAGTTGACCATAACGGTCGATGTGCTGTTCATTGCTGCTTTGATGTCTTCTTTTGTTGCCAGTAATTCTGGACGGCGTTCACTGGTGAAGGAACCTTTCGGATAAGAACCTGGTTTGTTTGTTAGTGGACGACCTTCCTGTTTCCATTTCGGGAGTCCGCCGGCAAGCACAGCTACGTTGTCGAAACCTTCCAATCGGAGCTGCCACCACAATCTGGACGCCCAGTCTGAAGCAGTGAAGGGAGCCCCTACAACAGCTCCCCGGTCATAGACGACTACATAACTCTCATCACTTACCCCCAGTTCGCTGATCTTCTGAGCAAACAACTCATGCGGTGCCGCCATGAACGGCAAGTTTGCATTCTGATCTGAAAAATCATGCATCAAATCGGCGAACACAGCGCCGGGTATATGTTCTTCATCATAAACACCTTTTCCAGATTCGATTTCCACTCCAGTCTCACCCTGTTTCATGATTACCGTTGCATCGAGCAGCCTCAAATCAGGATCATCCAGGTGTTTTTCCAGCCAATCTGTATCAACTATCAATGGCATGTTTTCCAAGTAGATTCCTCCTCTGTTTTCTTTACTTGGTAATATACCATTATCCTGATTGGTATTATAGTATTTTGTACCCTTGAAGGGACGATTCTTTCTTTTAGGCTAAAGTTGAAAGTGCATCTTTCGTTTGGATTCAATTATTTTAGTACAATAACGGTATCAATAATTTTACTGGCAGGTGTTGGTATTGGTAACGAAACAAGAAATGCGTGACGAGAAATGGAAACAGTTAACAGATGAAAAGCTTGGAAGATTCCCATTTCCTTTGCAAAACCGGATTCCGAACTTCAAAGGAGCAGAGAGCGCGGCACAGTTAGTGACGACTATTCCTGAATACGAGCTAGCGAAAGTGATCAAAGTGAACCCTGATGCTCCCCAGCTCCCGATCAGAGCTCAAGTTTTAAAAGATGGAAAAATATTGCTCATCCCCACCCCAAGGCTAAAAGCAGGTTTCATCATGATTAAGCCGGAATGGGTTCCGGAAGGGGAAACAAGAAGGGCGGCCAGTATCACTCATATGAAAGCATATGGTAAAGAAATCCCTCTTCATGAACTTCCGACTATTGATCTATTTGTCGTCGGATCGGTTGCTCTCCACAGAGATGGCAGAAGGATTGGCAAAGGGGAAGGATATGCAGATAGGGAGTATGCCATTATAAGGGAACTCGGAAATCCGGATATTCCTATAGTAGGTTCCATTCACAGTGTGCAACTGACAGATGAAGATATACCAAAAGACCCGTTTGACTTAACGGTGGACTGGATTGCAACCGAAGCGGAATTACTTCAAACCAGTAGACATTATGAAAAGCCCGACGGAATAAAGTGGAATCTAGTAACGGATAAGGACCTGCAAGAAATGCCGATTTTAAGGGAAATAAAGAAAATAAAATAGGATGGATATTTTAAAAAGATACTATTTCATACTCGTCAACCAAGCTCTGTTTAACGTACAATTGTAATAGTTTGGAATAAGCTGAAGGCGGTGATTTTAGTGGGAGCTCCAAAAATTACAGTAGTGGGCAGCATCAACATGGATTTAATAACCAGGGTGGCCAGAATACCTGAGCAAGGGGAGACGATGTTCGGCGAAATGTTCACCATGAAACCTGGTGGAAAAGGGGCCAACCAGGCAGTTGCTGCAGCCAGGACAGGTGCGGAGGTTACGATGATCGGTAAGGTTGGGTATGATGCGCTTGGACAGGAGCTGCTGACCCATCTGAAGCAGGAGCAAATATGTACAAAAGCTGTGGAAAAGGATCAATCGAGCAGTACCGGGGTCGCTAATGTATTGCTCCAAGATAACGATAATCGAATTATGGTCGTTTCCGGGGCTAACCAAAAAGTCACTCCCCTTTACGTGGAAAAGTGGAAGGATGTGTTGTTAAACAGCGACTTGGTGCTCATGCAGCTGGAAATTCCGGTAGAGACAGTCATTTGGTGTGGACAGTTTTGCGCTGCGAATGATATTCCATTTGTCATCAATCCTGCCCCGGCAGAAAAACTGCCTGATTCAATATGGAAGCAATGCCGGTATATCACTCCCAATGAAGAAGAAGGTCTGAAACTTTTCGAAGGGAGCTCCGAAATAATTAAAGAAAAAGTTATTACGACAATCGGACCCAAGGGGACGAGATATAAAGAGAAAATCATACCGGCCTTCCCGGCGAAAGTTGTAGATACGACTGGTGCTGGTGACACTTTTAACGGAGTGTTTGCGTTCTGTCTGGCTTCTGGTATGGAAGTAGAAAGTGCGATTTTGCATGCCAATACAGCTGCATCGATTGCAGTTGAAACGCTTGGGGCACAAGAAGGTATGCCGACCAGAGAACTGATCCAGAAAAGGCTGGAAGAATGGCGGCCAAAACCATAAGAAAGCTCCCGTCGGAAACGGGAGCTTTTCCTATGGTTTCAAAACTACTTTAATACAGTCATCCTCTTTTTTATCAAAAATATCGTAGGCCTCAGGAGCTTCTTCCAAGCTCATCTTGTGGGTAATGATATCGGTTGGATCAAACTTTCCTTGTTCTACCATACCGTATAATTCTGGCATGTAGTGGATCACCGGTGCTTGACCGGCTTTTACCGTAATGTTTCTTGAGAAAATGGAGTTCATCGGGTAAGCTGTAGCCGGAGCTCCATAGACCCCTGTAAGTTGGATTGTACCGAACTTTTTCACTGAATGGGCCGCTGTGATGATCGGGTCAATTGTACCGATTTGCCCTGCAAGTGTTTTGACATGGTCTTTCATTGTTACGTGGCCGTCCATGCCGACACAATCGATGACAACTTCAGCTCCGCCTTCCGTGATTTCATGCAGGTGGTTGCCGATGTTTTTGTATTCCTCGAAATTGAAAATTTCCACATTGTTCGTTGCCTTGGCGTGTTTCAATCGGTAGGGTACATGGTCGACTGCAATGACCCTGTTCGCTCCTTTCATCCAGGCAAACTTTTGAACGAGCAGACCTACAGGACCCGCACCCAGGACGATAACCGTATCTCCTTCCTTCATGCCACTGTTTTCTACGCTCCAGTACGCTGTAGGAGCAATGTCGGATAAAAATAAAATGCTTTCATCATCCAGTTCACTGCTTTCAGGCACTTTAAAAGAAGTAAAGTCAGCATAAGGGACACGTAGGTATTCTGCTTGTCCACCTGGATAGTTACCAAACATTTCGGAGAATCCGAAATAAGCTCCAGTGTCCCGATGTGGATTGGAATTGTCGCATTGGCTTTCCATATTATTCTGACAGAAGTGGCACTGGCCGCACCCTATGTTAAAAGGAATGACCACGCGATCCCCTTTTTTCAGAGTTTGGACGTCCGGTCCGACCTCTTCCACAATCCCCATCGGTTCATGGCCGATGATATAATCATCGCCGAGTGGAATACTGCTATGGTATAAGTGAAGATCTGATCCGCAAATAGCGGTAGAGGTGATTCTTACGATCATATCATCGCTCTTTTTGATTGTTGGATCTGCTACTTTTTTGACCTCGACTTTCCCTTTTCCTTGATTGGTTAAAGCTTTCAAAATCCCACACCTTTCGATAAGTAGTATTTTTCTATTACCTGTTAACAAGAGTTTGAAACATGTGCCTGTAGATGCGCCTATCATCCTATACAGAAATAATAGTTTTCTATATTAATAACGCTTTCATTATGTTATAATTTTGAGTAATTCGATTTAGTAAATCGATTTAATAAACCGCTTTTTTGGTAACAAGGGAATGAATAGAAAATGTCGATTAAAAAGCCGACCATAAGCGATGTTGCAAAGCATGCTAATGTATCGAAAAGTACGGTCTCACAATTTTTAAATCGGCGATTTGATTATATGAGGGAAGAAACCCGGGAAAGGATCGAGAAGGCGGTCCGTGAATTGAACTATCAACCCAACAGTGTGGCTAGAAGCCTAAAGCTGAAGAGCACCGCCACCATCGGAGTCATTGTCGCTAACATTCTTCATTCGTTTTCTACTCAGGTAATCAGAGCAATAGAAGATACCCTTAATGACAATGGTTTTTCCACGATTATCTGTAATGCGGATGATAATCCGGCAAAAGAACAGAAGTATATCGAAACATTGCTGGCAAGGCAGGTCGATGGGCTGATCGTCTTCCCGACCAGTGCCAATATCGAACTTTATAAAAGCCTCATAGACATCGATTTTCCGATTGTTTTTTTGGATCGATATGTAAGCGGTTTATCTGTGGACACTGTAATGCTCGACAATGAACAAGCATTACAGCTGGCCGTCGAACACTTACTGATAAACGGCTATCATGATATTGCCGTCATGACGACTTCTTTGGAACCCCATGTCATCCCGAGAATCGAACGTGTCAGCGGGTATAAGCAAGCGCTTGAAAGATTCAGCCAGCCGATCAGGGAAGAGTATATTAAAAGTATGGAGCCTGAGTATCTACAGAAAGGCGCTGCCGAGCTGTTTGAGCTGGAACATCCGCCCGATGCAGTCATAACCGGGAACGACTTGGCCCTGATGGAGTTCTTGAAGTATGCCAGTCAAAATGGTGTCAAAATAGGCTCCGAAGTGGGATTGGTCACAATCGACGAAGTTGCATTCGCGGAATTAAACAATCCCTCTCTGACAACAATCGCTCAACCGTCTTTTGAAATGGGAAAAAAGGCTGCCAGCTTATTATTGGAGAGGTTTGACGGGAAAAAATCGGCAGAAAGCAATATGTACCGTTTTACACCATCCTTGATTGTCAGAAAATCAGCAGAAAAAGCCAGTGTCAGTTCTTGAAAAATCACCCAAAACGAATGCTGGAAGACTTACTCATAAATCATAGGAAATGCATTTCTTAAATAATAGCTATATTTCATGCTATGTTTTGTGGAATTCGTGATTGAGGCAAATTGCGACATAGTGAAAATTCATTTCATTTCTAGGGAGACTTCCTCTCGTTCTGATTATAAATAACTGGTATGGCCCCGCTGCGGCAGAACACTTCGCTTTCCATGGACACGGCCTCAGCCAGGGGACTGCTTGAATACGCTTCCTTGTTCCCTTTGGGACTGCGATTACTCGCCCCATCGAAGACCTTTTGGGACTGCGATTACTCGTCCCATCGAAGCCCTTTCGCTGATCCCATAGGATAAGGAAAGCTTCGACAGCAAGACATCGCACGAAGAAAATCGTTTTTCATTTTCGAGGAGTCTGCGTTTTCTGCCTTCGCTTTTAAATTTTTTCTGAATTTTGGTTAGTGAATATCCATGTTAAAAAAATTTAGGACCACTTCCCACTTGATCAGAAGTTCTATCCAAAGCGAGTATTTTTCCGTAGCGCTGGACTACCACTTAGACCGAAAGGATGGTAGGAAGTCACATAAAAGTTATGTCGCAGTCTTTGGTTTATGAGAAACAATCTAGTGTTTCTGGGAGAGTGAGTAGCTCATAACCAGCTTAAAATGATAGATAAATAAAGCAGCTTAGACGGACTTCTCTATTAAATGAAACAGGCAAAGGGGGAAATCAAATGAAGATGACAATGCGGTGGTTTGGGGAAGGTAATGACCGGGTGCCATTGAAACATATCAAACAAATTCCAGGGGTGGAAGGCGTTGTCTGGGCACTGCATGATGTACCGGCCGGTGACGAATGGCCGATGGATAAGATCCAGGAAGTGAAAGAACAAGCTGACCAATATGGCTTGAACATTGACGTGGTAGAAAGCGTGAATGTACACGAAGATATCAAACTCGGCCTGCCGACGAGAGATCAATATATCGAGAATTATATTCATACAATCGAAAAGCTGGCAAGAGTCGGGGTTAAAGTCATCTGCTATAATTTCATGCCAATATTTGACTGGACGCGAACGGAGCTCTTCAAAGAAATGGAAGACGGATCCACTGCGTTATTTTTCAATAATGCTCAAATCAAAGACATCGATCCGATGGAACTAGTCAACAGCATATCCGAGAATTCCGCTTACACTATGCCTGGCTGGGAACCGGAAAGACTTGCACATTTAGCTGATTTGTTTGAACAGTACAAAGAAGTTACCGACGAAGACCTTTGGAACAATCTCCAATATTTCCTTGAAAAGGTCATTCCGATAGCCAAGCAGCACGATATTAAGATGGCTATCCATCCGGATGATCCACCTTGGTCAGTATTTGGCCTGCCACGCATTATTACCAATCAAGAAAATGTAAAGCGTTTTCTCAATCTGGTAGATGATCCATATAATGGCCTTACGCTTTGCAGCGGCTCTTTTGGTGCAAACCCGGACAATGATGTGGCTGCCATGGTTCGTGAATTTGCTGACAGGATTCATTTCGCCCATATCCGCAATGTCAAAACTTACGATAATGGGGATTTCATCGAAACTTCCCACCGTACACAAGACGGCTCCGTTGATATCTATGAGGTGGTAAAAGCCTACCACGAGACAGGATTTACGGGTTATGCCAGACCTGATCATGGCAGGCATATCTGGGGGGAAGAATGCCGCCCGGGTTACGGACTATACGACCGCGGATTAGGTGTGATGTATCTGTGGGGGATTTGGGACTCTTTGGAAAGAGCGAAGAAGGTGAACAGCTAATGTTGGCTATTCATCAAAATTTAAAAGGTAAAGTGGCGGTTATAACGGGTGGCAGTGGAGTGCTTTGCAGTGCGATGGCTAAAGAACTTGCAAGGCACGGCGTCAAAGTTGCCATTTTAAACCGCAATAAACAGGCAGGGCGGAAAATAGCCTGCGAAATAAGAGAAGCGGGCGGAGAGGCTTTGAACTTCCCTTGTGATGTATTAGACATGGAGAGTGTCCGCAGGGCTGAAGAGTTGGTTGTAGCAAGATTGGGAGTATGCGACATCCTTATAAATGGAGCAGGTGGAAATCACCCTGAAGGTACAACAGATAGAGAGACATTTAAACCAGAAGACATGGAAAACAAAGAATTGAAAACGTTCTTTGATATGACGACTCGAGGTTTTCAGTTTGTTTTTAACTTGAATTTAATAGGCTCCTTTATCCCCACTCAGGTTTTTTCTAAACGAATGGTAGAAAAAGAGGGGACGACTATTATCAATGTATCTTCCATGAGTTCTCCATCTCCTATGACGAAAGTGCCTGCTTACAGTGCGGCAAAAGCTGGTATCGACAACTTTACCAAATGGATGTCCGTTCATTTTGCAGATGCAGGTATCCGGGTTAACTCAATTGCACCGGGGTTTTTCCTGACAGAACAAAATCGGAAGCTGCTTATAGAAGAAGATGGATCGCTGACAGAGCGCTCGCATAAAATTATCAGCCAAACTCCCATGAAACGTTTTGGTTCGCCGGAAGACTTGCTTGGGACGCTGGTCTGGCTTGTTGATAACGATATGTCCGGTTTTGTCACGGGCATTACCGTCCCAGTTGACGGGGGATTCCTCGCATACTCAGGTGTGTAAACAAGTGCGAGATTTAAGAAGGGGAGAATGAAACATGAAGCAAATTGATTTAATTACGTTTGGGGAGACAATGGTTATTTTTGACCCAGTGACCAACGGGCCATTCCGCTATGTTAATCAGTTTCATAAACGGTTTGGGGGAGCCGAATCCAATGTCGCTATTGGAGTCAGCAGACTTGGTCATTCAGCAGGGTGGATCAGCCAAGTCGGCGACGATGAAATAGGTGATTACATCATTAATTCGATAAGAGCGGAAGGTGTTGATACATCGAGAGTAGTCAAAACCCCGGATGCGCCAACTGGTCTTTATATAAAAGAAAGAATAAGAGACGGATCAAATCAAGTCTATTATTACCGAAAAGGTTCGGCGGCCAGCCGGTTATCGAAAGACCAGATTGATTGGGATTATCTGAAAAATGCCCGGATCATTCATGTTAGCGGTATCACGCCTTTCTTAAGTGAGAGTTGTCAAGATATGACTAGGGCAATTGTTCGCTTTGCCAAGGAAAATGGCGTCTTTGTATCTTTTGATCCGAACTTACGGCATAAAATATTGAAGGATTTTCCGGACCATAAACAAGAGTTGATATGGCTCGCCAGCCAGGCGGATTTATTCATGCCCGGACTGGATGAAGCAGAGTATATATTCGGGACAAAGGATCCAGAAGAACTGTTCCAATTATGCAGACAGAATGGAATTAATCAAACAATCATCAAAAACGGTACAGAAGGAACCTATTATGCAGATAAAGAAGTCCAAGGATTTGTAGAAAGCCATAAGGTCGACCAAGTAATTGATCCTATTGGAGCAGGTGATGGATTTGCTGCAGGCGTATTAAGTGGCCTTTTGGAAGGGGCGTCTTTGAAAGAAGCAGTTGAGCGAGGGGCCTTGATTGGAGCAATGATCGTGACGGTAGGCGGTGACATTGAAGGATTGCCGACAAAGGCCCAAATCGATGCGTTTAAATCGACAACACAAGATGTAGTTAGATAGAGGAGGAAAAAAGATGAACCAAAGTCCAGTATTAGATAAACTATTGTCTTCCGGTATCACGGCAGTTATCCGGAAAATAGAGCCAAATAAAGTAAAACCACTCGTGCAGGCATTCATTGATGGAGGAGTATCTGGCATCGAAATAACGATGGATTCGGACAACCCTGCAGATCTTATACACGAGTTGAAAGAAATTCACGGCACGAAGGCTGCTATTGGTGCAGGAACAGTATTGAACAAAGAGCAGGCTGCAGAAGCGATTAATGCAGGAGCTGATTTCATCTTTGCTCCGATTTTAGACAAAGAAACAATAGAGTACACAAAAAAACAAGGGAAGCTGGCGATCCCGGGAGTTTTTACTCCAACAGAAGCCTATCAGGCCTATTTGTGGGGGGCAGATATGGTAAAAATCTTCCCGGCCAGTGTGGTTGGTCCACAATTTATCAAAGATGTAAACGGACCACTCAGCCAAGTACCTAAGATGCCTACAGGTGGAGTTAACCTGGAGAATGTCGAATCATTCATCAAGGCAGGAGCAGTGGCGGCAGGTATTGGAGGGTCGCTTGTTAATAAACAACTCATTCAGGAAGAAAAGTGGGAAGAACTAAGAGCACTTGCTGAAAAATATGTAGCAGCAGTTTCACGGGCAAGAGGATAATCAATCAATACGGCAGCAGGCGGGTTATGACAGGAACTCGTTTGCTGCTGTTTTAACGTTTCATCCCGTCTACTTTAAATTGAAGTTTGCTAAGAAAAATCGAACTTTGCTTTTATTCAAGGAGTGATAAGAGAATGGAAAAAATTAAAGTAATTCAAATTGGGGTCGGAGGTTTCGGTCAATCATGGCTCGAAATATTAAGAGATTATCAGCAAATCGAAATAGTGGCAGTAGTGGATATTTTTAAACAAAACTTAGAAACTGCTAAAAGCCTCCTCAACAACCAGTCAATATCCTTCTATCAAGATCATAAACAGGCGCTGCAAGAGAAAAATGCAGATGCTGCAATAATTATTACACCTCCGCAGACACACAAGTCCCTTGCAATCGACGCTCTGGAGGCAGGACTGTTTGTTTTCATGGAAAAACCAATTACTAAAGAAGTAGATGATGCTTTTGAGCTATACGAACAATCAAAAAAATATTCGAAATTTATTATGATCAGCCAGAATTACAGATGGAGACCCGAGATAGAAGCATTGAGAAAGTGCGTGCGGGAAGGGAGCATTGGAACAATTGAATATGGTGAGTGGAATTTTAGAAGAGCAACAAAATTCGGCGGCTGGCGTGACCAGTATAATGAAATATTGATAGAAGATATGAGTATCCATCACTTCGATTTGATGAGACATATTTTAGGTAAAGAGGCGAAGTCAATTTATGCAAAAAGTATGAGACCCTCTTGGAGTTGGTTTGGGGGAAATCCTGTTGTAAGTGCTACCATTGATTTTGACGGCGATACATTAATAAATTATTTCGGAAGCTGGGTAACCCGGGGCAAAGAAACTTCGTGGAATGGAGAATTGAAATTAGTGGGTAGTAAGGGAATGGTAGAATTGACAGATGATATTCCTAAAATTACCTTGGCAGATGGCACGATAAGAGAATTGAAACTAGCTGAGCTGCCTTACGAGGATAGAGCTTATTCCATCTTTGAGATGGTTCAGTCCATTAGGCAAAATAGAAAGCCGGTAACTCATATCGGGGATAACTTAAAAAGCTTCGCGATGATAGGAGGCGCACTGAATTCAATCAAAGAAGGCAAGGAAATTTCCATTAAGAAGATTGAATAAGTAATTTTTGACATTCCAAGTTCTGTATCTCTTCACCTGGTTCTTTAAAGATAAAGGAGAGATAGTGCACCATACAAGTGAAATGTCATTTTTCTTCCGTAAGGCTAGTCTCGGTACAGAGCTCCTGGTCTATTTTTCAACCCTAAACACAAGCATTATTAAGGGATTCGAAAATAATTGCCTTTTTATCTTGCACGTACGAATATTTTGTATTAAGATGAATTCAAGGTTAACTTATACGTACAAGATAATGATGGAAGGGGAGAAAGCGATAATGCTGGAGAACCTGAAGAAAGAAGTACTGGAAGCAAACCAGGCACTGCCAGAGCATGGGTTAGTCACTTTTACTTGGGGTAATGTAAGCGGTTACGATGGAGAGAGTCAATTAATGGTGATCAAACCGAGTGGCGTAGCTTATGAAGATTTAACGGAAAAGGACATGGTTGTTGTAGATTTAGATGGAAACGTTGTAGAAGGAAATCTCAGACCATCATCTGACACGCCGACACATCTTGTACTTTACAAGAAATTTCCAGGAATCGGCGGTGTTGTGCATACTCATTCTTCCTGGGCTACTACATGGGCGCAAGCTGGTCAAAGCATACCGGCGCTGGGCACCACGCATGGCGATTATTATTATGGGACAATCCCTTGCACACGCAAAATGACAGATCAAGAGATTCAGCAGGATTATGAATTGGAAACAGGCAATGTAATAGTAGAAACTTTTGAAACAATTAGTCCCAACCAAGTTCCTGGTGTGCTGGTGCACAGCCACGCACCATTCAATTGGGGGAAGAATCCGAAAGATGCTGTCCATAATGCAGTTGTTCTCGAAGAGGTCGCGAAAATGGCCTATCATACATTCCAGTTAAATCCGGAGACACCGGATATGGAACAAGCACTCTTAGATAAGCATTATCTCCGTAAACATGGTGTCAATGCCTATTACGGACAAAAATAAACAAGGGGGAAATACAAGTGACGGAAAAATATGCAATCGGAATTGATTTTGGTTCGGAGTCAGGCAGAGCTGTACTTGTCTCCTTACAGGATGGGAAAGAAATTGCGGATCACGTAACACCATATCCACATGGAGTAATGACGGAACAACTGCCTTCCGGTGTGAAACTTGGCCTGGAGTGGGCTTTGCAGCATCCGGATGACTATATAGAGGTGTTGAGAAAGTCTGTACCTGCTGTGATGGAACAATCTAAGATTAGTGCGGAAGATGTCATCGGTCTTGGGATTGATTTTACAGCTTGTACCATGCTCCCAATAGATGAGAAGGGTGATCCACTATGCTTCACCCCCGAGCTTGCAGACAATCCTCACAGCTGGGTCAAGTTGTGGAAACATCATGCTGCCCAAGAGGAAGCAACAAAGCTGAATGAAATTGCCGAGCAACGTGGTGAGCAGTTCTTGCCAAGATATGGCGGCAAAATATCTTCAGAGTGGATGATCGCTAAAATTTGGCAAATTTTAAATGAAGATTCCGATACGTATGAAAGGACAGATCAATTCGTCGAGGCAACCGACTGGGTCATTTCTCAAATGACTGGCTCCCTAAAACGGAACAGCTGTACGGCCGGATACAAAGCGATTTGGCATAAGCAGGACACCTATCCGAGCAAGGATTTCTTCCGGGAACTGGATCCGCGTCTTGAGAATCTGGTCGAAACCAAACTTCGCGGAGATGTTGTGCCGCTCGGAACAAAAGCTGGCGGTCTCTCCAATGAAATGGCTGAAATCACCGGATTGAAGCCAGGCACTGCTGTAGCCGTCGGAAATGTCGATGCACATGCTGCTGTTCCTGCGATGGGTGTAGTTACACCGGGCAAATTGGTTATGGCTATGGGAACTTCCATTTGTCATATGGTGCTTGGAACAGAGGAGAGGTATGTGGAAGGTATGTGCGGGGTCGTCGAAGATGGGATAATTCCCGACTACTACGGATATGAAGCAGGTCAGTCTGCTGTCGGTGATATATTTGCGTGGTTTGTAGACAAGGCGGTACCTGCTTATGTAACGGAGGCTGCGGAAAAAGAAGGAATTAACGTTCATCAATGGCTTGAAAATAAAGCGTCATCATACAAACCAGGCGAAACAGGACTGCTTGCACTCGATTGGTGGAACGGTAACCGTTCCGTTTTAGTAGATACAGAGCTTAGCGGTTTGCTAGTCGGAGCCACTCTGCAGACAAAACCAGAAGAAATCTATCGTGCGTTGTTGGAAGCCACAGCATTCGGTACAAGAAAAATAGTAGATGCATTCCATCAAAACGGTGTACCGGTCGACGAGTTGTACGCATGTGGCGGCTTACCGCAAAAAAACCAGCTGCTTATGCAAATTTATGCTGATGTCACCAACCGGAAAATTAAAATAGCAGATTCCAAACAAACACCGGCGTTAGGTGCCGCTATGTTCGGTGCGGTCGCCGCTGGAAGTGACAATGGTGGTTTTGATTCAATCATGGAAGCTGCCGGAATAATGGGCCGGGTACGTGAGGATGTCATTGAGCCAATTCCGGAAAATGTAGAGGTATATGAAAACCTATACCAGGAATATAACAAACTTCATGACTATTTCGGAAGAGGACAAAACGATGTCATGAAGACTTTGAAAAACATTAAAGCAGGAACGAGAGCAAACGAAACAGTGCAATTGAACAAATAAGGAGGAATCATGATGTTGGAATTGAAAAATTATGAATTTTGGTTTGTAACAGGAAGTCAGCATCTGTATGGAAACGAGGCGTTACGGGAAGTTGAAGACCATTCAGTGGAGATGGTCAGCAAATTGAACGAGAAAGGGAAACTTCCTTTCAAAATTGTATTCAAATCCGTGCTTACTACAGCCGATGAGATCCATAAATTGAGCCTTGAAGCCAATGCGGATGAAAATTGTGCCGGCTTGATTACATGGATGCATACATTTTCTCCGGCGAAGATATGGATCAGCGGGCTGAACAGCCTTCAGAAACCATTACTGCACTTACACACGCAGTACAATCGAGATATTCCATGGGAAGATATCGACATGGATTTCATGAATCTCAACCAGTCTGCCCATGGAGACAGGGAATATGGGTTTATTGGAACACGTATGAACATTCCGAGAAAAGTTGTAGTGGGTTATTGGGAAGATGAAACAGTTTTACAAAAATGCTCAGATTGGATGAATACTGCAGTTGCCGTGTCGGAAGGAAGAAACATCCGTGTGGCCAGATTTGGTGATAACATGCGGAATGTAGCAGTAACAGATGGAGATAAAGTCGAAGCACAAATCAAATTTGGCTGGACGGTCGATTACTATGGTATCGGTGACTTGGTAGAAGAAATGGAAACAGTGTCCGATCAGCAGGTTGAAGACCTGTATCAAGAATACAAAGACTTGTACACATTTGAAGAGGATGAAGCTACTGTCACTTCAATCAAAGAGCAGGCAAGAATCGAACTAGGGTTGAAACAGTTTTTGCAAAAAGGAAATTATACGGCCTTCACTACCAATTTTGAAGACTTGCACGGAATGCCGCAGCTGCCAGGCTTAGCAGCGCAGCGTCTGATGGCGGATGGTTACGGGTTTGCTGGAGAAGGCGACTGGCGGACAGCAGCATTATTGCGATTCATGAAGATTATTGCTAACAACAAAGGAACTTCTTTTATGGAAGACTATACGTACCATTTAGAGCCTGGCAATGAAATGATTTTGGGCTCCCATATGCTTGAAATATGTCCGACAGTTTCCGCTACTAAACCGAAAATCGTGGTCAACCCGCTTACAATGGGCAACAAGGCAGATCCCGCCAGACTAGTCTTTGACGGTAAAGGCGGAAAAGCGGTCAATGCTTCACTCGTTGAGTTGGGCGGTCGTTTCCGGCTTGTAGTGAACGAAGTAGATGCCGAACAACCCGAAATCGACACACCTAACCTTCCTGTTGCTAAAGTATTGTGGAAACCGCAGCCGTCTTTAAGTGAAGCAACAGAAGCATGGATTTATGCCGGTGGAGCTCACCATACAGTTCTTTCATTTGAAGTGACAACAGATCAGTTGTTGGACTTTGCGGAAATGGCAAAAATTGAATGTCTGATCATCAATAATGATACTAAGTTGAGAGAATTCAAAAAGGAATTGAAATGGAACGAAGTCATTTGGAGATAATGGCTATTGGACGACATGCAGATCGTCTGCAAGTCCTCTAGTATGGCTTCTCGTGAATGCAAGATGGTATAATATGTGTTAACTACTTATACGAATGAAATTTAGGGAAGTAACTCAGAGGTGTTTACATGCAGACAAAGCATAATATGGTCAAACAAGCGATTAAATCGAAAATAATGGATGGTACGTTTTTGCCTAACCAGAAAATCAGCTCGGAAAGTGAGTTGATGAAACAGTTCGGGGTGAGCAGGCATACCGTACGTCTGGCAATAGGGGATTTAGTGAATCAGGGATGGCTGTACAGGGAACAAGGAGCAGGTACTTTCTGCGCAGACAGACAACCTGATCAACAACAGGGTAAAAGCGAACAGAAAAATATTGCGATTGTTACGACTTATATATCGGATTATATTTTTCCATCCATCATTCGCGGAGCGGAATCTTACTTAAGTGAACAAAATTATCAGGTCAGTTTATTCAGTACGAATAACAACCACGAAAGTGAACGGACTATCCTGGAAAGAATTATTGAGCAGCAATTCGACGGAGTAATTATTGAACCGACGAAAAGCGGCTATGCCAACCCTAATTTAGGCTATTATTTACACTTGGAACGACTTAATATTCCTTATATCATGATTAATTCGTTTTATGACGAGCTGGAGCCGGTAAGTGTAACTTTGGATGACGAACAGGGTGGATATTTGCAGACAGAACACCTGATCAAACAAGGACATAAAAGTATCATAGGTTTGTTTAAAACAGATGATTTGCAAGGAACAAGAAGGATGAAAGGCTACTTGAAAGCACACAGAGCAAACAAGCTGCCAGTAAATCCAGATTATATCCTAACTTACAGTACTGATGAAAAAGTAGAACGCCCCACCCAGTTTCTTCAGGAGGTATTGGATAGTGATGAAAAAGCTACAGCAATGGTGTGCTATAATGACGAGCTGGCTTTAAAGTTGTTGGATGTATTAAGAGAACGAAAAATAAAAGTACCTGATGAGATGTCCATTGTAGGCTTCGACGATTCCTTTCTTGCTGAAGTATCGGAAGTGAAACTGACGACCATATCACATCCAAAAACAGAATTGGGAAAAAAGGCCGGGGAAATGATTTTGAATATGATCAAGAGTAAAAACAGTCAAACCAAGGCATTCGATGGCTCCTTTATTTTTGAACCGGAACTTATTGTGCGAAGTTCAACTAATTCTTTGGATGAAAAGCTAAAACAGGAAAGTTACATGTAGTTGAAAAAAGTAGAGGAAGGGAAGCCCTGTCATATATGACAGGGCTTTTTGTTATATAAATGATAAATAACTCCATCAAAAAGATATGTGAAATAGTACACTTATACGTACGTGGTTCGTTGATTGGGTTTTGTATTTATAGGTGGACCGCCAGAAGGGATAAAAAGCTATTTATAGCGTCATAGAGCGATTTCACTTAAAATATAATATATAAAAAACAATATAATTGATTAAATATTTGGAAAATTATATAACTATTTTTGAAAAAATGATTGAAATTGTCCACCTACTCTTATATACTTTATTCAAGATTACTTATACGTACAATTATCCGCATCATGAGCAGTGAAAAGAAAGTTGTAGGTATCACTTTCATTTTTGTAAGCGTTATCTTTTGGTTGTTCTTATGTTAACTAACACGGGGAGGTGGTAGTCGGCAGAAAGAAAATTTATTCGCCAAACAAACTTTGTAAGCGCTTTTAAAAAAGGGGCAGGGGGTAGGACCTAATGAAAAACAATAAGTTTTTGCTTGCTTTGATGTTCGGATTAATTGCTATTTTGCTTATGGCGTGCAGTGGTGAAGGAAGCGAAACGAGTGGTGACGCGGAAGAGACCCAGACGATGGGTGACGATGTGGAAGATGCTACGGAATTAACCTTTTGGACATTTACAGAACTTCACAATGACTTCTATGCAAATGCAGTTGACAGATGGAATGAAGAGAATCCTGATAAAGCAATAAAGTTAAAAGCAGAAACATATCCATACGATCAAATGCACAATAACTTGCTTTTAGCCCTTCAATCTGGAGAAGGCGCTCCTGATATCGTCGATGTGGAGATCAGCCGCTTCCCGAATTACTTGGCTGGTGAACCGCAATTACTGCCGATGAATGAATACGTTGAACCGGTTATTGATGATTTCGTCAAGGCTCGATTCGAAATTTACAGTAAAGATGGCCAATATTATGGAATGCCGACACACGTAGGGGCTACTATGATGTACTATAACACTGAAATAATGGAAGAAGCGGGTGTGGATATCGATTCAATTGAAACTTGGGACGACTATGTTGAAGCAGGAAAAAAAGTCGTGGAGAATACAGATGCAATGATGACGACTGTTCCGACCGGTGACTACCTTCCTTATTGGTCATTGGTGTCCCAACGAGGATCTGATTTCACAAATGCAGAAGGAGAACTTACGATTAACAATCAAGCGAACATTGACACCTTACAGTTCCAGCATGATTTGGTATCTAAGCATGAGATTGCTGAATTGACTCCAGGTGGGGAGCCTCATGCAGAAGAATTTTATTCTTATATGAATGAAGGCGGGGCTGCTTCACTTGTAATGCCAATGTGGTATATGGGACGTTTCCTCGATTATATGCCTGATTTATCAGGTAAGATGGCCATTCGTCCGTTGCCTGCATGGGAAGAAGGCGGTAACCGTTCTGCGGGAATGGGCGGTACGGGAACAGTTGTTACCAATCAAACTGAACATCCGGACCTTGCAAGGGAATTCTTGGCTTATGCCAAACTTTCGGAAGAAGGAAACATTGATTTGTGGAAAGTGTTAGGGTTTGATCCACCAATGTGGACTGTCTGGGAAGATCCGGCTCTTCAGGAAGACAATGAATACTTCGACTATTTTAGTGATGAAATTTTTGAAACACTGCTTTCTGTAAGAGAGGAAATCAATGAGTTACACATAACGGAAAAAACACCGGCTATTGCGCAGGAAATCAATACGAACGTATTGGACAGTGTGTTGAGGCAGGAGTCCCAGACACCGGAAGAAGCTTTGAATGCAGCCCAGGAAGCTGTAGAGAATCAATAAAAATAACGTGCAAGGTACAGTTACTGTGCCTTGCACAATACATAGAAGGCTTACTTGCGTTACTAGGTTGGCCGACTGTATACATGAGAAGCTTCTAAAGTATTACCTTTCAAGTTGATAGATTCCTATATTCAATAAAAGAGGAGTGATTTTGATGGCAGATCAATTGAAAGCAAAAATGATTCTGGACAAAAATTACCAAATTGCGAAAATAGATGAACGGATTTATGGTTCATTCATCGAGCACCTTGGACGAGCAGTCTATGGGGGAATATACGAACCAGATCATCCAGAAGCAGATGAGCAAGGGTTCCGCAGGGATGTTCTTGAACTGGTTAAAGAGTTACAAGTGCCGATAGTCAGATATCCAGGTGGGAACATGGTATCTGCTTATAACTGGGAGGATGGCGTTGGTCCGAAAGAAGATCGCCCGCGCAGACTTGAACTTGCATGGCGTACCATTGAAACAAATGAAGTCGGAACCAATGAGTTCGCAGATTGGGCAAAAAAGGCCGGAGCTGAAGTGATGATGGCAGTAAATCTTGGAACGAGAGGGATAGATGCAGCAAGAAACCTTCTAGAATACACCAATCATCCTGGTGGTACTTACTGGAGCGACTTACGGAAGTCACACGGTTATGACTCTCCACATAACATTAAGACTTGGTGTCTTGGCAATGAAATGGATGGTCCATGGCAAGTAGGCCATAAAACAGCAGATGAATATGGAAGACTGGCATCGGAAACGGCGAAAGCGATGCGGCTGGTTGATCCATCCATCGAACTGGTGGCATGCGGAAGTTCGAATACAAAAATGCCTACATTCGCTGAATGGGAGGCGACGATACTAGACCACACCTATGAACAAGTAGACTTTGTTTCCCTTCATCAATATTATGGAAACCACGAAAACGACCCTGCTAATTATTTGGCGAAAAACATGGATATGGACCATTTTATCAAAACAGTCACATCGATTTGTGATTATATTAAAGCCAAACACCGAAGCAAAAAGACGATAAACTTAAGTTTTGATGAATGGAATGTCTGGTACCATTCCAATGATGCGGACAAAAAAATTGAACCATGGACGATAGCACCGCCTCAATTGGAAGATCAATATAACTTCGAGGATGCCCTTTTAGTTGGAAGCATGCTGATCACTTTTTTACAACATGCAGACAGAGTGAAAATTGCTTGCATGGCGCAGCTTGTCAATGTCATTGCTCCTATTATGACGGAAAATAACGGACGCTCCTGGAAACAGACCATTTTCTATCCTTATATGCACACTTCCGTTTATGGTCGGGGCATCTCACTAAAGCCGATTCTTTCATCTCCGAAATATGATAGTAAAGAATTTACGGACGTCCCTTATATTGACAGTGCCGCTGTGTATAACGAGGAGAAAGAAGAAGTGAACCTATTCATGGTCAATAAGCATTTGGAGGAAGCCATTCAAGTTTCCAGTGATGTGAGGAGTTTTGAAGGTTATCAGCTTGTAGAACATGTTGTATTGGAAAATGAAGATTTGAAAGCGGTGAATACTCCGGATCATGAAGCTGTCATGCCGCATCAAAGAGGCGAGACAACGCTGGAGAATGGAATTCTGGATATAAGATTGCCGAAAACATCATGGAATGTCATTCGATTAGAAAAAACATCATCCTAGAGGTTTGGTTGTCTGTTGGAGGTCTTGCAAATGAATAAAACGCCATTATAAGGGGAGTTTTCTATGACAGCTACTTCTGCTAATGCAAAGAAACATGTAGATCCTGTTGGAGAACCGCAAGGACAACAGCCGGGGAAAAACCGAGAGCCGAAAGAACCAAACAAAATCTTGAAGTTTCTAAATTCAAAAAAAGTCGCACCATATGTTTTCATCACGCCGTTTGTAATTTCCTTCTTGGTTTTAACACTATATCCGGCAGTCCAGGCAATCATTATGAGTTTTCAAAGCATCCTGCCCGGACAAGTTACCTTTATTGGACTTGAAAACTATCAGCGGATAACGAATCCAACATTCTATAAAGCGGTCACCAATACGACCGTTTATGTGATTTTGACAGTAGTAATCCTGGTTGCCCTGCCCATACTGTTATCTGTTTTTCTAAACTCAAAACTAGTAAAATATAAAACATTTTTCAGGGCTTCCTTATTTGTACCGGCATTGGCATCTGTTATTGTCTCCGGTATGGTTTTCAGGCTGATGTTTGGAGAGACCGAAACCGCAGCTGCCAACCAATTTCTAGGTTGGTTTGGAATCAGTCCGCTGGAATGGAGATATGAAAGATGGTCGGCGATGTTTCTGTTGGTGTTGCTCACTTCCTGGCGTTGGATGGGGGTTAACATTTTGTATTTCCTGGCAGCACTGCAAAATGTCCCTAAAGAACTTTATGAAGCTGCAGATATCGATGGAGCCACTGCTATTCAAAAGTTTCGCTTTGTGACATTGCCATTTTTAAAACCGATTACTATTTTTGTCACAACCATCTCGATTATCAACGGATTCCGAATGTTCGAGGAAAGCTTTGTCTTTTGGGAAGCGGGGTCACCGGGAAATATTGGATTGACCATAGTCGGATATTTATACCAGCAAGGAATCCAACAAAATGATATGGGATTCGGGGCAGCGGTTGGCGTTGTATTGATGTTGATTATATTCGTCATCAGTTTCATACAATTGATTCTTACTGGTGCCTTTAAACGGGGGGATGAATAATGAAAAAGAACGAAAACAAACTTCTTAAGTGGGTCGTAAATGGCATCTTTTTCGTGATTTCTTTTATAGCGCTATTCCCGATCATCAGCTTGTTTATCTCATCTTTCCGTCCATCATCGACTCTTATGCGGGACGGGATAAGTCTTACTTTTGATCCGAGTACGCTGACCCTTGATAACTATTTATATATCTTTTCTGATGGAGGGTCTTACTGGCAATGGTATGGGAACAGTCTGATTATTTCCCTGCTCGCAATTGTTTTGTCTTTGTTTTTCTCCTCCATGGTTGGTTATGCTTTGGCAGTTTATGATTTCAGAGGCAGGAATTTCTTCTTTGTGCTCGTATTATTTATTTTAATGATTCCTTTTGAAATCATGATGTTGCCTTTGTACCAGATGATGATTAATTTTCAATTGATCAACTCATATACTGCCGTTATTCTACCGATGATTGTTGCACCGATCGCTGTCTTTTTCTTTCGGCAGTATGCTCTTGGTCTTCCGAGAGAACTAATGGATTCGGCCCGAATCGATGGTTCAACGGAGTATGGCATCTTCTTCCGAATCATGATGCCGCTCATGCTGCCATCATTTGCAGCAATGGCAATACTTCAGGGGCTTGGCAGCTGGAATAATTTCCTTTGGCCGCTAATTGTTCTCCGCTCCAATGATATGTTTACACTCCCACTGGGACTTGCGACATTGCTGACTCCTTACGGGAACAATTACGACCTCTTGATTGCCGGATCCGTAATGACTATCCTGCCTATACTTGTTTTATTTGTCTTCTTCCAACGTTACTTTGTGGAAGGTCTCACAGTCGGCGGGGTAAAAGGGTGACAAACTTCATAACGTCATGCAAATCATTACAGTAGAGGGAAGATGCGAACTAGTGAAATTTCACTTCAGTGAGACTTCCTTACATTCTGATGATAGTGAAGAGGATATCCTCGCTGTGGCAGAACACTTCGCTTTCCATGGGCACGGCCTCAGCCTCCTCATCAGCAAAGAACGCTTCTTGCGGGGTCTTCGGACTCGCGCTGTTCCCATAGGAGTCTGCGTGTTCTGCCTTCGCTGTTAGGAGTTTTCTGAATTTCGATGTAAAGATACCTATGTTAGACATATTCTAGGATTTTCGGATTTTATCTCAATTAACTAAAAATCAATCGTAAGCAGCGGAAATTGTTTGCAATCCTTGAATATAGTGTTCACTTTCTGTTTTGGATGTAAATTCATGGGTGTCTTTTAAAATTTTTGCAAAAGGGCAGTTCTGAAAAAACTACAGGGTGTGTGCTGTGAAGTGACCTAGTTGCTCAATTTGTTAGTAGTACACATGTTAGACACCTTTCAGGATCACTTCTCACCTAATCAGAAAACTTATACCAAGCTGCGGAAAATGCGAGACTCCTGCGGGAAAGGAACAGTCTGAAGACCCCACAGTGAGCGCTTTTTGCTCGCGAGGAGGCTGAAGCGTTCCCCGCGGAAAGCGAGTATTTTTCTGCAGCGACGGACTAGCATTCATCGGATCAGGATGGGAGGAAGTTATGTCTGGGTTAGTTCGTAGTTTATATATATTGTTCACAAGAAGTTTTTAGTTGGGCAGCAATTCCAGCTCTATTAATCTTTTAGAAAGTCATTTCATTGAGAAGGTGTGATAAGGCATGAATGGAAAAGGAATAGTGACGACTCTTGATTCTCTTCTCCAATGGATTACCAGACTGGTAGCTGTCAATCTGTTATGGATTGGGACTTCCTTGGCAGGTCTGTTGATAGCAGGAGTGTTCCCCGCTACTGCTGCTGCATTGGGTGTTTCGAGAAAATGGTTAAGAGGGGATAAGGATTTTTCCATATGGAAGTCGTTTATCGGTATTTATAAAAAAGACTTTCTTTCCGCAAACGTCGTTGGTTGGATCATTACCATCGCAGGTATCATCCTTTATGTGAATTTCCAGATTCTCACTGGTAATCAAGGGGAGATACCGTTCATTATTCCTTTTGCTTTCTATCCAGTGCTGTTCATCTACTTTTTGATTGTTATGTGGAGTTTTCCGTTGTTGGTTCATTATAAAGCAAAGTGTTTCCATCATATCAGGAATGCGGTAATTATCGGACTTTCTAAAATCCACTATACACTTGGCATGGGTGTGGTCCTGTTTTCGATTACTTATCTATCCTTAGGTTATCCAGGCATGATTCCATTCTTCTCAATAAGTATAGCAGCTATTTGCAGTATGTGGTTTGCACTGCAGGTGTTTAGCAAAATCGACAGTAAAGTATCTTTGATAGAGGAACAGGAAGGGGCACAGTAAATGTGCGCCTTGTTCCCATTTTAAATAGTTTGGATGCAGGTTTTAACAGTAGAGAGGTTATTAGATTTGGTAGTCATAATGTTACATAATATTTTTAAATGAGGTGGAATAAATTGAACAAGGTGATTGTTAATACAGACGTCAAACAAGGGACAATTAATAAAAATATTTACGGACATTTTGCCGAACATCTTGGCAGAGGGATATATGAAGGAATATGGGTAGGGGAAGAGTCTTCGATTCCAAATACGAATGGAGTCAGGAACGATGTTTTAGAAGCATTAAAAGCGATTGACATACCAGTATTGCGCTGGCCCGGCGGATGTTTTGCGGATGAATATCACTGGAAAGACGGAATAGGTCCACGGGAGAATAGAAAGCGGATGGTGAATACGCATTGGGGCGGAGTGACGGAAAACAATCATTTTGGCACCCATGAATTCATGATGCTTTGTGAAATGCTGGGCGCTGAGCCTTACATCTGCGGCAATGTCGGCAGCGGGACAGTGCAGGAAATGTCTGAGTGGATGGAGTATTTGACATTTGATGGCGAGTCGCCGATGGCGAATTGGAGGGCTGAAAATGGTAGAGATGAACCATGGAAGGTAAAATATTTCGGAGTCGGCAATGAAAACTGGGGTTGCGGTGGAAACATGTCTCCGGAGTTTTATGCTAATTTCTATAAGCTTTATCAGACCTATGTAAGAAATTACGGAGACAATAAATTGTATAAGATAGCAGGCGGCGCCCATGATGATGACTATAATTGGACAGAAGTGCTGATGCGGGAAGCCGGCCCCCATATGGATGGTTTAAGTCTCCATTATTATACCATTCCAGGAAAAAATTGGAATAACAAAGGGTCTGCAACGGACTTTGCGGAGGGTGAATGGGACACCACCATGCAAAGAGCATTTTATATTGATGAGCTCATTACGAAACATGCAACAGTTATGGATAAGTACGATCCGGATAAAAGAGTGGGCATGATTATTGACGAATGGGGTACATGGTTTGATGTGGAGCCGGGAACTAATCCAGGCTTCTTATATCAGCAAAATACGATCCGGGATGCTTTGGTGGCCGGTGTTTCCTTGAACATTTTCAATAATCATAGTGATCGTGTGCAAATGGCCAACATTGCACAAACAGTCAATGTATTGCAGGCAATGATTTTAACCGATCAGGAAAAAATGATCCTTACGCCGACATATCATGTATTTGAAATGTATAAGGTCCATCAAAATGCAGAAAGGCTTGCCTTGGATGTGGAAGCAGAAACGGTTCAACAGAATGGACAAGCTTTCCCGGGAATAAGTGTCTCTGCTTCGAAAGCACAAGATGGCACAATAAATATCAGTCTATGTAACTTGGAAAAAGCAAGTAAGACAAAGCTAAGTCTCGATGTTCGAGGTGAACAGTTCAGCCATGTTTCGGGCCGTGTTTTAACTGCTGACAAAATGAATGAACATAACACGTTTGAGCAACCTGAGAACATTAAGCCGATCGATTTCAAAAGCTTTAAGAATGAAGAAAACAAACTGGATGTTGAGCTGCCACCAATGTCTGTCGTTGTTTTAAGCTTGAATTAGCTTTAGCGTACAGCTGTAGACGCTTTTGGTTCTGGGAGATTGACAGAAATGGAGGGATCTTATGGATACAATGAAAGAAATAAATAAATTGGCACAGGAGATAGGGGATGAACCGGAATCTTTACCCGAAGTAACGATAGAAAGAGGGGCCCTCAACTCGATCTCAGGTTACTTGGGTTCCCGGGGATTCAAAAATATAGTGATTGTCGTCGATAAAAATACCAAAGCAGCTGCTGGCAATAAGTTGAAAGCAGATTTGGGAGGAGCGACGATGGTCGAATTGGAGCCGGACAGCAATGGACAGGTAATTGCTGATGAACAGTCGATTGTACAACTCTTTGCAGGGACATCGAAGAAGACCGATGTATTGCTGGCGGTTGGATCCGGTACCATTCATGATATCGTGCGCTTCGTCAGTTTCAAGATGAATATTCCTTTTATTTCCGTTCCGACAGCCGCTTCGGTTGACGGATTTACATCCAAAGGTGCGCCATTGATTTTCAGGGGTGAAAAGAAAACAATTCAAACTGCTGCTCCAGTTGCTGTTTTTGCGGATCTCGATGTCTTGATGGGAGCGCCGAGGGAATTGACTGCCTCCGGATTCGGGGACATTCTCGGTAAATATACATCGCTGACTGATTGGAAAATATCGCAATTAATCGCCGATGAGCCTTACAGCGAGCGAGCTGCTGCCATTACCAGGCAGTCATTGGAGGCTTGTGTGGCAAATGTGGATGTTATCGGGGAAGGCGGGGAAAAGGGAATTAAAGTCCTTATCCAGGCACTGATTGAATCTGGTTTAGTGATGTTGTTGCTCGACCATTCAAGACCTGCTTCCGGTGGTGAACACCACCTTTCCCATTATTGGGAAATGGCACTGTTGAAAGAAAACGCCAGACAACTGCTTCATGGGGCCAAGGTCGGGGTGAGCACAGCAATCATTACAGGGTTGTATAAGAACAGGGCAAGTCAATATGTAAAAGAAGATATCAAAATAGACAAACTGAGGGAGAATTGGGAAGAAGTAAGCGGATTGATTGCTTCTCTTCCTAATCCGGAAAAAATCAGGGATTTGCTGGCGAGATCGGGTGGGCCGGGAACCCCTGATGAGCTCGGTATTTCCACACATCTTTTACAGGAAAGCCTTAATGAAGCTTACCAAATAAGAGACAGATGTACCGGTCTTTATTTGTTCAATCAGTTGAAGACAGAAGAGATTGCAATTCCCGTTTAAAAGCGATAACAAGTGTTCTTCCTATGACTCCATCTCCATATGATCTATGATACTATAATAGATATCATGTCTGTGTTGGAGGGGTTATGGTTATGAGTAGTAGACACTTGGAATTGAACGCAGAAGGAATTCGCTTGTATGAAAGTAACCATACAACAGGGGATTCGGTCAACGAACATCATCACCAGGTGCATCAGGTGTTATATGCTCTGGAGGGGGAAGGAAAAATCGTTCTCAACGGAGAAAGCCATTCCTTCACACAAGATAATGTGGGTATCATTGTACCTTTTTCTTCCCATTCAATCATTTCCGATTCTAAACTCACCGTATTGGTACTTGCTTTCGACCGTCACATATTAGGTTCTTCTCTGGAAAAAGATCTGCTTCAGGCATTCTTCTCCGAAACCCATCTGGTGAAGCTGAATCCTTTTGATGGCAGTAATATAAGGCAGCTGCTGAGGAAAATGTTGTATGAGCAGTCACATGGGGACTCTATCAATATTGTTGCAATGAAAATCTTTTTATCTGAGCTGTTGTTGAAACTAGCTAGGTCCAAGCAGCAGCCGGAATCTTTTGATGCAAATGTCTTGCGGGCCGAGAGACTACGCAGTTATATTGATACCCATTATTTCGAAAATATCCGTGCAGAAGATCTGTCTTCAAAACTTGGAATGAGCACGAGACATTTGAATACCATTTTCAAAGAAAGGTATCAAGTAACCCCTATTCAGTATTTAACAGAAGTAAGGATAGGTTTGGCAAAGCAGTTGTTGACTGAAACCAATAAGGATATTGCTTCCATCTGCTTCGAAGTCGGGTTTGAATCTTTGTCGACTTTTTACAGGACTTTTAAAAATTCGACGGAAGTGTCACCAAACAAGTACCGAACAGCTTACAAAAAAATCATCTGAAGCAATTCATTTCCGATATTAAGAAATCCGTTCTTAGATTAATAAGACGGATTTTTTTTATGGCCTTATGATAAGAGTATAAATCGTTGAAAGGGGATACATGAATGGCACAGCACAAACTAGGAATTATTATGAACGGTGTAACGGGAAGAATGGGAACCAATCAGCATTTGATTCGTTCTATTGTGGCAATAAGAGAGCAAGGAGGAGTGGCGTTGGGTAATGGCGATTCCTTAATGCCTGATCCGATTCTAGTTGGGAGAAATGAAGCCAAATTGAAAGGCCTTGTGGAAAAGTACGGGGTAGAGCGCTGGAGTACGAATCTGGACGAAGCCTTGGCTGACGACTATAACGAAATCTACTTCGATTCACAAACAACGGTTAGAAGAGCAGAAGGTATCCGTCAGGCTATTGAAGCCGGAAAACATATCTATTGTGAAAAACCTACCGCAACTAGTGTGGAAGAATCATTGGAACTTGCCAGGCTTGCAAGAGAAGCCGGTGTGAAGAATGGGGTCGTACAGGATAAACTCTTCCTGCCGGGTCTTTTGAAATTGCAAAGATTAATAGATGCAGGCTTCTTCGGTAAAATTCTGTCGGTTCGCATGGAGTTCGGGTACTGGGTGTTTGAAGGCGACTGGCAGGAAGGCCAACGTCCATCCTGGAATTACCGGGCAGAAGATGGCGGCGGAATTATCGTCGATATGTTTGCACATTGGCGTTACGTGATCGATAACTTGTTTGGCCCTGTTCGTGCGGTGTCTTGTCTGGGTGCTACCCATATAGAGGAACGCATCGATGAGAACGGAGAGAAATACACATGTACCGCCGATGATGCCGCATACGGTACTTTTGAATTGGACGGAGGAATTATCGTACAGGCAAACTCTTCCTGGGCAGTAAGGGTAAACCGTGATGACTTGTTGACCATACAAGTGGATGGAACAGAAGGAAGTGCTGTAGCTGGATTGCGCGATTGTAAGACGCAACACCGTGTCAACACGCCGAAGCCTGTTTGGAATCCGGATATTCCAAATCCACATGATTTCTTATCCCAATGGGAAGAGGTACCTGATAACCAAGTATTTGATAATGGGTTCAAGGTACAATGGGAACTGTTCTTGAAACATGTGTTCGCGGATGAACCATTTACATGGGATCTGTTAGAAGGGGCTAAAGGAACACAATTATCCGATCTTGGCTTGAAGTCATGGAAAGAAAGACGCTGGGTCGATGTACCGGAATTGAATGTATAGGAGGGTGAACAAATGGTTGGTAAATTAATATTGCCAGGAGAAGGACGGAAGCTCTATACGTATCAACCAAGAGATGCAGCGCCGTTTGATATACCGAAAGGAAAAACATTTCAAAATAGGACAGCATTCTCTGCTGCCCATGTTGTCGCAGATCCTTTGGCTGATACAGATCCGTTGACAGATGGACAGATTGACTGGGATACGACGATGGCATACAGACACCATCTTTGGTCGTTGGGGCTGTCAGTGGCAGAAGCAATGGACACTGCCCAGCGCGGAATGGGATTGAACTGGGACCGTGCTAAAGAATTGATCAGTCGCTCTGTCAAGGAAGCAAAAGCTGTCGGCGGTAGGATAGCGAGTGGTGTTGGAACGGACCACCTGGCTCCGGGCCCAGAGGTTACCCTGGAGGATGTCGAGGCGGCATACGAAGAACAATGTTCTTTTGTCGAAGGGGAAGGCAGTCAGGTCATCCTGATGGCCAGTCGTGCACTGGCAGCTTGTGCGAAAGGACCTGAAGACTATGCCAGGGTATATAACAAAATTTTAAGCAATGTATCCGAGCCGGTCATTTTACACTGGCTGGGTGATATGTTCGACCCGGCCTTGGAAGGTTATTGGGGGCATACAGATATAGATGCCGCAATGGAAGTCTGCCTCGGCATCATCCGTGACAATGAGGACAAAGTGGATGGCATCAAAATATCCCTGCTGGATGCAGGCAAAGAAATCAAGATGCGCCGCCTGCTTCCGGACAGCGTCCGTATGTACACGGGAGATGATTTTAATTATCCGGAATTGATTAAAGGGGATGAACAAGGTTACAGTCATGCGCTGCTGGGAATTTTTGACGCCATTGCACCGGCTGCTGCGGCAGCTCTTCATGCTTTAGATGAAGGGGATATTTCGACGTATGATTCTATCCTTGATAAAACTGTTCCATTATCAAGGCATATCTTCCAAAAACCTACTTTTTCTTATAAAACAGGGGTCGTATTCATGGCGTACTTGAATGGCCACCAATCACATTTCAGAATGATTGGCGGAACCGAAAGTGCTCGTTCTATCACACATCTTGCTGATCTGTTCGTGATGGCCGACCAGGCAGGGTTATTGGAAAAACCGGAATTGGCAGCAGAACGGATGAAGCTTGTCCTTGCTCAGGCAGGCATTCAACAGGGGGTATAAGTTATGGCTGACTTAATGGAAAGATTGAGTTTAAACCAAATAACAACCGAAAAATGGAGTTTAAAAGAAGCGGTGGATGGCTGCGTCCGTGCGGAGATTCCCTGGATTTCGATTTGGAGGCATAAAATCGCCGAAATCGGCTTGCAGGAGAGCAAGCGTATCGTCAAGGATGCAGGTTTAAACGTTTCAAGCATCTGTCGGGGCGGTATGTTTCCGGCCCCTACAGCCAAAGAACGGGAAGAGCGGCTGGACGATAACCGGCGTGCTGTTGAGGAAGCAGCTGAGTTGGGTACGGATACGCTGGTGCTGGTCTGTGGGCCGTCACCGGACCGCGACATTGATACAGCCCGCAACTATGTGGAAGAAGGAATCGAAAAACTTGTCCCGTTCGCCCAGTCACATGGTGTAAAGCTCGGCATCGAACCGCTTCATCCCATGTACGCAGCAGACAGATCTGTCATTAACACTTTAGGACAGGCCAATACAATTGCAGAGAAATACAGTCCTGAACAAGTTGGTGTTGTGGTTGATGTTTTCCATGTATGGTGGGATCCGGAATTATACCAGCAAATTGAGCGGGCAGCCGGCAGGATTGTTGGTTTCCATGTATCAGACTGGATTGTCCCTGTGCCGGATATATTCAAAGGCCGTGGGATGATGGGAGATGGAGTAATTGAAATCAACCGGATGCGCCAGGCTGTGGAACAGGCCGGCTATCACGGACCGATTGAGGTGGAAATCATCAACCAGGCAATCTGGGACCGTCCCGGGGATGAAGTGCTCAGAGAGATAAAAGAACGATTTTCCAAACACGTGTAAAAAAGAAAGAAAGGACTGCCACCCGGCAATCCTTTCTTTCTTAAATTTGGTACTTTTCAAAGTAATACATTTGAGGCAAACTGCGACATAGTGACAATTCTATTTCTTGTTGTTCTGAAGATCGTTGAGCGCATGGCCTCGCTGCGGCAGAACACTTCGCTTTCCGCGGGCACGGCCTCAGCCAGGGGACTACTTGAATAAGCTTCCTTGCTCCCTTTGGGACTGCGATTACTCGTCCCACCGAAAACCGTGGGTCGAGGAATTCACTACGAAGCTTGACTGGAAGACGCAGACCCATCACTAGGGGTCTTCGGACTCGTGGGACTGCGATTACTCGCCCCATCGAAGACCTTTCGCTGTCCTGCAGGAGTCTGCGTGTTCTGCCTTCGCTTTTAGATTTTTTCTGAATTTTGGCTAGGGAATATTCCATGTTAAACAAATCTAGGACCTTTTCCCACTTGATTAGATGTTATCCAAAGCGAAGGAAAAATGCGACACTCCTTGAAAAGTAAAGGTCAATTTTCTGCGGTGTAAATGAATGGATATCCTTTCAACATTCTGGGATTCCAGAACCAGGAAGTACTGTAATCGCAAGAGTCAACTTGTTCTGCCTCTTGCTACATAAGGTTTTTCTCCATTCTTGTTAGGGAGACCATGTTAGATACATTTCAGGGTCACTTCTCACCTAATCAGAAAAATATACCGAGCTGCGGAAAAATGCGAGACTCCAGTGGGAAAGGAATAGTCTGAAGACCCCGCAGTTGGCGCTTTTTGCCAGCGAGAAGGCTGAAGCGTTCCCCACGGAAAGCGAGTATTTTTCCGCAGCGTCGGCTTACCACTCCATCCGAAAAGGAGGAATTGACATAAAAGTTATGTCGCAGTTTATATTTTTTCCGATTCCATGAGTTTTCACGGGGTGAATAATCGCAATTCCATAGTCATCTGGAAAACAGCCTAGATTTTAAACTTACCAACTTGTTCATTTAATTCTGATGATAGCTTTTCCAGGTCGATTGCGCTATTTGATACTTCTTCCATAGATGTACTGGATTGCTGGGTTGATGCTGCCACTTCTTCCACCCCTGCAGCTGATTCCTCTGATACAGCAGCTATCTCTTGAATGGATTCATTCATCTGCTGGCTATTACTGCTTACTTCTTGTAGATGGTCCGTTATTTCATTAATCTGTTTAACCATATCTTTAACAGAGTCGTCAATATGCCCAAATGTCTCACCGGTTTTCCCGATTTTTTGCGAACCTTTGTCGACTTCCTGGTAACCAGCTTCTAAAGATTTGGCGACAGAACTTGATTCCGATTGAATGTTGCTCACGATTTCGGTTATATCACCAACTGAACTGGATACCTGTTCTGCCAGCTTGCGGACTTCATCAGCGACTACAGCGAAACCTTTTCCATGCTCGCCAGCCCTGGCTGCTTCTATCGCAGCGTTCAATGATAATAAGTTGGTTTGTTCGGCAATTTCGTTGATTACCTGGATAAGTTTAGAGATTTCCTTTGATTGAGCATCCAAACCTTGAACCTTTGAAACGGCTTCTTTGACAATTAATTCTATATTCTTCATTTGCATTACAGAATCTGTCATCAAGCCGCTTCCCTCATTCGTCATGTTAAGTACCTTGGCAGAAGTTTCGGATATCTGTTCACCGCTCTGATGTGCTTGGTCAATTTTTTGGACAAAGTTCGTCATCATCTCAGATAGTGTAGTAGAACTTGTAGCCTGCGATTCAGCACCGGCAGATAATTCTTGCATGGTTGAAGCGATTTGTTCACTGCCTTCTCTAACCTCCGTGGCAGCCTGTGTTAAATAAGCACTTTGCCCAGATAAGGACTGGGAAGCTTCGGATACATTATGAATGAGAGATCGGAGACTTTCTTTCATCTGTTCAACGGACCGGGCAAGCTGACCGATTTCATCTTGGTTTTTATTTTCAAGATTTATGGATAAGTCGCCTTCTTCCACTTGTTTCATTTTTTCTTTCAAAGTACTGATCGGTTTGGTAATCCGTTTGGTTATCAACAAAGTGATCAGTGCGGACAGAAGAAGAACGATGATAAGACTAATGGCAATCGGAATCAGAATAGGCTGGGCTTTTTTCGCGAATTCCTCTTTATTTACTGTTCCGATAATGATCCAGTTCATTCTGTCATTGATCGAATATCCTAATGCTTTTTCTTGACCTTCCAATTCATAATCGACTGTACCGGAATCCTCCTTTTGAGCGATGATTTGCTCGTAAAAGTCCTCGCTTGAGAAATCCTTGCCTATGTACGCAGAGTCTGGGTGCAAAATGAATTTACCTGTTTGGTCCATCACAGCTGCATAGCCTGTTTCACCTACTTTGGCGGTTTTGACCATATCCATAACAGCCTGCATGTTAATATCAAATCCTAATACACCTACAGCAGTACCATTGCTCGTGACTGTCTTGGCCGCACTAACAGTGAGTTCGCCGGAGTCGGCATCGATATAAGGTTCCGTCCAGATTACTTCTCCGGTATTTTCCAAGGCGGTCTTATACCATGGCCTTGTACGGGGGTCAAAATCTTCCGGAAGATCCAATTCAGGAGATGTCAGCATTTCTCCGCTTTCTTCTGTTCCTAAGTAGGTGGTCTGAATAGCTTCCTCGGTGGAAGAAGCGTCTTCTAGAGAATTCATCATTTCGTCCCGCTGGTTTTCAAAATTGGTGAATTGCTCTTGCTCAGCATAGTAACTAATGGTTTGTTCTTGACTTTGCAGGAATGTTTCAAAAGATTCATTTAACAGCTTTGTCTGGCTTTCAACATTTTCAGTCAGTTCCTTGGTTGTTAAAGACACGCTGAAAGTATAGCTGATTGTTCCGATAACTGCTCCTGCAACCAATATCAAAGTTATGAATGGGATAAGGATTTGTCTTTGGAGTGTCTTTGTGAAAAAGTTACGTGTTCTTTTCGTCTGTTTCTTTGGCATTAAATTGTCTGCCTCCTCGTGGTGGTATGATGAAATAGTCCTATAATCAATTATCGACTGAATAGTTCAATTGTTTAGAAAAGATAATAAGAAAAAGTTTTACCGAAAGCCGGATTCAAATGTCTTATTTCCCTTCTTTATAGAAGGATTGTGTCAAAGAATGCAGAAAAAGATAACCATCAAGGATAAGGGGGATGTTTGCATGAAAATAGGATTAGTGGGTACAGGAGGGTTTAGCAGACTTCACGCTGGTCTGCTTGAAAAGATGAAAGATGTCGAGATATCAGCTATTTGTGGACGTTCGACAAGAAAAGCGGAAGAAATGGCAGCCGGTTTTGGTGCAAAAGGATATGGCGCGTTAAAGTCCATGCTAGAGGCAGAAAGTCTGGATGCTGTATATATTTGTGTCCCGCCAATGGTCCACGGAGTAATCGAAGAAGAACTTATTCAAAGAGGAATTCCCTTTTTCGTCGAAAAGCCGCTTGGCGTTGATGATGAACTTCCAAATCATATTTGTGAATTGGTCGAAGAGCGCTCATTGATCACATCTGTGGGTTACCATTTTCGGTATCTGGAGTCTGTCGAGAAAATGAAAGATCTCTTGCGTGGCAGCAAAATAGGCATGGTTACAGCTAACTGGAGCGGGAGCATGCCAGAAGTAAAATGGTGGAGGGATAACAACCAGTCCGGGGGACAATTTGTAGAACAGACAACACATCTTGTAGACCTGCTCCGGTTTCTTTGCGGTGAGATCGATGAAATCCATGCATTCTTTGGTGAGGGCCATTTGAAAAATGTATATGAAAATGTCACTGTTCCGGATGTCGGTTCAGTAAACATGAAGTTGAAAAACGGCGCCGTTGCCAACTTTTCGAATACATGTATACTTCCTGCTGGAACAGGAGACGTCCGTATGGTTTTTTATACCGAAAAAGGCATTTTGGAGTGGTCGCCAAAGCAGTTGAAATGCATTGAAGCAGGCCGTGACACCATTTATCGTTTTCATGATAATCCATATCTGAAAGAAAGTGAGATATTTTTGGATGCAGTACGGCACGGGAAGGATAATGGCATATTAAGTCCTTACCAGGATGCTGTAAAAACACAACAAATCACCCATGCGGCCACAGTTTCTGCCCGAGACAGGTTCTCGGTTAAATTGTAACCAAGGGAAGGTGACAAAAGTGGGATTAATAGAAATAGCAGCAAAAAAATCAAAAGACTTGAACAGTGGGCCGCCTGTGACGATTGCTTTTTTGGGAGATAGTGTGACCCAGGGGTGTTTTGAGTTGGTAAAGGATAGAAATGGAAAGATCGATACGGTTTTTGAGCAGGAGGCAGCCTACCATCAACTGTTGAAACAGCGGCTCGCAGAAATTTATCCTTCCGCTCCTATTACTGTGATAAATGCAGGTATCTCGGGGAACAGTGCCGGAGATGGTTATGGAAGGCTGAAAAGGGATGTTCTACAGTATTCGCCAGACCTTGTGGTAGTTTGTTTCGGATTAAATGATTGTATGAAAGGAAAACAAGGCCTCAAGGACTATGAGTGGTCATTAACCAATATTTTTGAAGAACTGAGGGCCTCTGCCATCCCTGTAGTCTTTATGACTCCGAATATGATGAATACATATATCCACCCTTCGATAACTGATGTGGATTTTAGAGAAATGGCCCAAGAAACTATGGACGTCCAGAACTCGGGTATATTGGATTTATATGTGGATAAGGCCAGAAAGACTTGTGAACGGTTTAGTTTTCCGGTATGCGATTGTTACAGGATGTGGAAGACACTAGCCGGGAAGGGTACAGATATCACCAGTCTTTTATCCAATCACATTAACCATCCGACACGGAATATGCATCATTTGTTTGCGGAAGAGCTATTTCGATCGATTGTGCTGGAAAATATATGAGTCACTTTTGATGTGTAAAAGTGAGAATCAACGATTGACGGATTCTCCTCTTTTTTTTGAACATTTATGACTGTTTTTTATATATTCGAAATAGTAAGTCATTTGTTAAGATAGTAATGTAATCGCTTACAAGTGATTGCGGATAAAGCAGACAAGGGGGATGTAGTAATGAAAAAATCAGTGCTTATGCTTTTGGGAATGCTTATGATTTTGTGGCTCGCAGCATGTAGCGACAATGATCAGACCTCAGGGGAATCCGGAGACGGTTCAGGCGAATCCGGGAATTCTGGAGACGGAGAAATCACCTTGAGAATGGCTTGGTGGGGGGACCAGCCTCGAAATGATTATACTACTGAAGTTATCAAAATGTATGAAGAGCAAAATCCGAATGTGAAAATTGAAGCAGAATACGCAAACTGGGATGATTATTGGCAAAAACTGTCTCCGCAGGCAGCAGCAAACGAATTGCCGGATATCATTCAAATGGACTTATCGTACTTAGCGCAATATGCACAAAGCAACCAACTTGCTGATCTAAACGAATACCTTGGCAATCAGATAGATACGAGCAACATGACAGAGGATTATGTAAATGGCGGTCAAGTGAATGACGGCATTTACGGGCTTAATCTAGGGGTGAATGCATTAGGTTTTCATTATAATCCTGCAAAGTTGGAAGAAATCGGCTCTGAAAGCTCCGCTTTGGAGGATTGGACTTGGGAAGATTATCAAGCCCTTTCAGATCAAGCAGTTGAACAGGGGATTTATTTTGACACCGGTTTCAAAGCAGACGTATTTTTCAACTATTATCTACGTACTCAGGGAGCCCGCTTATATGCGGAAGATGGCAGTGGCTTAGGATATGATGACGATCAGTTGTTTGTCGACTTCTTCTCGATGATGGCAGATCAAGTAGATAAAGGGGCTACACCTACACCTGATGTACTCGCACAGCTTACAGGAATTGAGGATGATCCGGTGGTTAAAGGGGAAGCAGTTGGGATTTGGCAATGGTCCAACCAATTTGTCGGCTTGCAACAAGTTGCAGACGCTGACTTGGAAATCGCACCAATGCCTGGACCGAACGCGTCCGAAGGGCTTTTCTTAAAGCCGAGTATGTTCTTCTCTATTGCTCAAAACTCTGAGCATAAAGAAGCAGCAGCAGATTTTCTTAACTTCTTTGTAAATGATGTAGAGGCAAACAAATTGATTCTTGGTGACCGCGGCGTACCAGGCTCGTCCGAAGTGAAAGAAGCATTGATGTCAGAGATTTCAGATGCACAGCAACAGGTCTTCGAATATGTAGAATGGGCAGAACAAAACAGCTCACCTATGGGTGCTCCAGATCCAGCTGGTGCGGGTGAAGTAATTGAACTGCTTGATCAATTGGCTGAGCAGATCAGTTATGGTCAGGTGTCCCCTGAAGAAGCAGCAGAAAACTTCAGGAACCAGGCGGAAAGCATGCTGGGTCAATAAGTAAAGGAAGGAAGGAAGGTATAGCTGGTTTTCATGACCAGCTATCCTCCTTTATTTCTCTACATAACCTTTGGAAAGGGGTTGAGTACATGAATTCTCGAATACAAGACAACATGTGGGGATACTTCTTCATCGGCCCGTTTATTATTGGATTTCTATCTTTTACGATTATTCCGATGATTGCCTCACTTTATTTTTCCTTTACAAGTTATGATTTGTTCAATGCTCCACAATGGATTGGTTTTGATAACTATACAAAAATGTTCACAGACGATCCTCGTTATCTTCAATCCTTGAAAGTTACCTTTATATATGTCTTGGGTGGTGTGCCGCTTCGTTTGGCATTTGCTTTGCTGGTAGCGATGCTTTTGAACGCCGGATCCAGGGCAGTCGGCTTATACAGAACGATGTATTATCTGCCTTCTCTGATTGGCGGAAGTGTTGCCGTTGCGATTATGTGGCGTAATATCTTCGGTGATGATGGGATCGTAAACCTGGCACTCCAAGCGTTGGGATTGGATGGTATCCGGTGGTTCGGTGATCCGACAGCTGCCTTATGGATGCTGATTTTCTTATCTATCTGGCAATTTGGTTCTTCCATGTTGATCTTTCTGGCAGGCCTTAAGTCCATTCCGCAAAGTTATTATGAAGCGGCAAGTGTCGATGGCGCAAGTTTCTTTCAAAAGTTCTATAAAATTACGATACCGATGCTTAGTCCTGTATTGCTTTTCAATATTATCATGCAGACAATTGCAGCATTTATGACATTTGTCCCGGCATTCATCATTTCAAAAGGAACTGGTGGTCCGCTTGATGGAACGCTCTTATATTCCTTGTACTTATTCAAACAAGGTTTCGAGTATTTCAATATGGGATATGCATCGGCAATGGCTTGGATCATGCTGATCATTGTCGCAATCTTGACTGGACTTATTTTCTGGTCATCTAAATACTGGGTTCACTATGAATCGGAGGGGAGGTAAATCATGACAATGCCTAAACCACGATGGTTCGTCTATCACATATTGGTCGGGGGTTTTGCGATACTGCTGCTTTATCCGGTGATTTGGCTTTTGGTAAGTTCTTTTAAAGAAAGTGAAGATATCTTCGTTACCGCAGGCTCTTTGATACCCAATCCTTTTACGGCACTAAACTATGCCCAGGGCTGGACAGGATTTGGGGGATACAGTTTCGGCGTGTTTATTAAGAATACCGTTATCTTTGTTCTATGGATGCTGGCCGGGCATTTGATTTCCTGCTCACTGATTGCCTTCGGTTTTGCCAGATTGAACTTTGTCGGGAAAGGTTTCTGGTTTGCAATCATGCTGGTTACCTTGATGCTGCCGTATGAAGTGGTCATGATACCACAATACATTATATTTTCGGAGCTTGGCTGGTTGAACTCTTTAAAACCATTAGTCGTACCGGCATTTTTCGGTCACCCTTTCTTTATTTTCCTGCTCGTGCAGTTCATCAGGACGATTCCCAGGGAACTTGACGAAGCAGCCAGAATTGATGGAGCGAATACCTTTCAGATTTTCTACCGGGTCATCGTGCCATTGATCGTGCCGGCGCTCGCAACAACGGCAATCTTTACCTTCTATTGGACTTGGGATAACTTACTTGGTCCCGTCCTTTATTTAAACAGTCCGGAAAAGTACACAGTTTCGATGGCATTGAACATGTTCCTGAGTAATGAGACGGTTTCAAACTGGGGTGCGATGTTCGCTATGTCCATTGTTACACTAGTACCGGTATTTGTTATTTTCTTCATTTTCCAGCGTTATGTAGTCGAGGGGATCAGCACGAGCGGTTTGAAGGGATAACATGGCTCCTCGTTGAATAGTTAAAAGACAGCGATTTTTGAAAAAACGACAAAACTCCCTCGGACACTTATTACCATTTCAATTATTTCAAATCACAGGAGGATGGGCATATGACAGCAGTAAATAAAGCTTTGGACTGGATTACAAAAATGGCATTTTTAAATGTCCTTTGGCTGATTTTCTTAATACCAGGGCTTGGAATCTTCGGGATATTCCCGTCTACATCCGCGATGTTTACGGTCATTCATAAGTGGCTGAAGGGAGAAACAGATATTGCTGTCTTTAAGACATTCTGGCGGACATACAAAAAAGAATTTATTAAAAGCAACAAATTAGGATACTTGCTTAGCGCTGCCGGCTATATACTATATCTCGATTTCGTTTTTTTAACTTCGGCTTCCAATGAATTCACTCTTTATCTCACCATTCCTTATGTAGTTATAACGGGCATTTTCGTTTTGACAGGGCTATATGTCTTTCCGATATTTGTCCACTATGAAATGAAGTCATGGGAAGTAATAAAGAGTGCCTTTTTCATGATGCTGCTTAACCCGATGCAAACAGTTATCATGGTAATCGGAGGGGCCGGGGTGGGGTATATCCTTTGGTATTTCCAAGGTCTTGCCTTGTTTTTCAGTTTCAGCATCCTGGCCCTCATCATTATGATGCCTGCCCAGCGGGCCTTTGAAAAAATGCAGGCAAAACAGCGAGTGTCCGTACAACAAAGCAGTTAAATAATAGCGATCCCTCCAGGACTGATTTCAGGTTGGCGGGAAGCCCTGTTTGTTCAGCGTTCAGCTGGACTTTTCGGCTTGTAATGAAATACAAAACTATGAACGGGAGTTTTCGACAATGAAAAAATACGTGTTAGTTGGAACTGGCGGAAGAGCAGAATTTTTTTACGGAGCAATGGCGGAGAAATACCGGGATACTTGCGAGCTTATTGCTTTTTGTGATATTAACCAGACAAGGATGAACTATGCCAATAAATTACTGGAAGAGAAATACAAGCACCCGGCAGTGCCTACTTATCTTGCAAGCCAGTTCGACCAAATGATTGCTTCTGAAAAGCCTGACACTGTGATTGTGACCTCCATTGACCGCACCCATCATACATACATCATACGGGCATTGGAACTTGGGTGTAATGTCATCACGGAAAAACCGATGACCATCGATGAAGAAAAATGCCAGCAGATCATTGATGCCATCGACCGTACCGGCGGAGAAGTGCGTGTCACTTTCAACTACCGGTATGCTCCACACAATACAAAAATACGCGAATTGATCAAAAATGACGTTATTGGCAAGGTGAATTCTGTCCACTTCGAGTGGGCGCTGGATACACAGCATGGTGCCGATTACTTCAGGAGATGGCACAGGGATAAGCGGAACAGCGGGGGATTGCTTGTACATAAATCCACCCATCACTTTGACCTCGTCAATTTCTGGCTGGGTACTACTCCTGATACGGTATATGCCACCGGAGGACTTCACTTCTATGGAAGGGAAAATGCGGAAGCAAGAGGCGAAACCGAATTTTACCAACGAGCACATGGAAGTGAAAAAGCTAAGCAAGATCCATTTGCCATCCATCTGGAAGATAATCCTCACCTCAAAGCCATGTACCTTGATGCAGAAAAAGATGATGGTTACCAGAGGGATCAAAGTGTATTCGGGGATGGAATCAATATTGAAGACACGCTTGGGGTGGTCGTCACCTACAACAATAAAGCGATTCTTACTTATTCATTGAATGCTTATTTGCCTTGGGAAGGATTTTTAATTTCATTTAATGGAACAAAAGGCAGGATTGACGTAAGAATTGTCGAAAAGTCATATGTAAACTCTGGTGGAAAAAAGAGTGAAGAAGGACAGCTTGAAGAAATGTCGATTAAAGTAAGCCCGATGTTCGATGAGCCCTACCAAGTGGAAGTAGAAGGAGGGGAAGGCGGACATGGAGGCGGTGATCCTGTTCTTCTCAATGATTTGTTCGGTGTACCTGTGGAAGATGAATTCAATCGGGCAGCATCGCATGTCGATGGAGCAATGTCTATCATGACTGGAATAGCCGGTAACCACTCGCTAAAAACTGGAAACGCTGTCAAAGTGAACGATCTTATCAAAATTAAGTAATGCTCTTCATTCAATATAAGAGTGGGGGAGGGGGATGCTTCTTGTTAATTGGAAAGACGGCTATCATTACCGGTGGCGCTTCTGGAATGGGAAAAGCAGTGGGTTCCCGACTTGCTTTAGACGGGGCTAGAGTTTGTCTGCTTGATACCAATCAGGAAAAACTGAATCAAACCAAAGCAGAGTTAGAAGAACAAAATGGCATCGTCAGGACCACTGTATGTGATGTATCGAAGCCTGAACAAGTCGAGCGAGCTATATTAGAAACCGTGGAAGCATGGGGCCGGATAGATATTGTCTTTGCCAATGCGGGTATTGTCGGCGTTAGATCACCTATAGAGACGATGGAAGTAGACAATTGGGACAAGGTGATCAATATCAATTTGAGAGGAGCCTTTCTGACGGTTAAATACGCCATCCCCTTTATGAAAGAGCAAGGAGGCAGTGTTATCATCACGAGTTCTGTCAGTGGCAACAGGGTTTTCTCCCAAGCAGGGTTCACTGCATATTCCACTTCCAAAGCGGCATTGGTCGGATTTATGAAAATGGCGGCACTGGAACTTTCAACCTATAACATCCGAGTTAATGCAATTTGTCCAGGAGGTGTCGAAACGGAGTTCGGCAAATCGATTGAACGTTCTCCAGACCTGGAAAACATTCAGATACCGATTAATTTTCCAAAAGGTGATAAGCCATTGGAAAAGAAATCAGCCAAACCTGGGCAGGTGGCCGACTTGGTTTATTTCCTTGCGTCCGATCTTTCCAGCCATATTTCCGGTACAGAGATTTACATTGATGGAACAGAATCGCTTTTGAAAGGCTAGGGTAAAACTCGAAAATCAAAGGAGGAGCATCAAATGGCAAAACCTTTTATTAACGAAGACTTTATGTTGACTAATGAAGTAGCAAAAAAGCTTTACAAGGAGTATGCGGAACAACAGCCTATTTTTGATTTTCACTGCCACCTGAGTCCGAAAGAAATCGCAGAAAATAAACGCTACGACAACATATCGGAAGTCTGGCTGCATGGAGATCACTATAAATGGAGAATGATGCGGACTTTAGGAATCGACGAAGAGTACATTACCGGTGAAGCAGATGATAAGAGCAAATTCGAGGCTTGGGCAAAAACAGTCCCGCATACTGTCGGTAACCCCCTGTACCATTGGACACATTTAGAGCTGAAGCGATATTTCGGAATCGATACATTACTGAATGAGAACACGAGTGAAGAAATCTGGAAGGAAGTGAACAGCCAGCTTCAGAAGGAGGAATTATCTGTCCGCGGTATCCTTAAACAGTCCAATGTAAAAGTTATTTGTACGACCGATGATCCGGCAGATGACCTTCGTTACCACAAAATGATCAAAGAAGACAAAGAAATGGAGACGAAAGTGCTTCCTGCATTTCGCCCTGATAAAGCACTGGAGCTTACAAGGGCGGAATTTACTGACTATATAAGGAGACTCGGAACTGCTTCTGGATTTAAAATTGATAGCTATGATCAGCTTTTGGAAGCATTGAATCAAAGGGCTGTCTATTTTCACGAACAAGGATGCAGAATTTCCGATCATGGTATCGAGGTAATTCCATTTGAAGAATGTACAAAGGAAGAAGCTTCGGAGATTTTCGAGAAGGCAATTCGGAATGGTTCCATTACACCGGAAGAAGAAAGGAAATATAAGACATTTACACTTTTATATTTGGGCAGGTTGTATGCCTCGCTCAATTGGGTGATGCAAATACATGTCGGAGCATTACGGAACAATAATGAGCGGATGTTCGAAAGGCTCGGACCGGATACTGGTTTTGACTCGATTCATGAATTCGAATTGGCAAAACCTTTGAACCGGTTTATGAATGCGCTTGATAAAAACGATGAACTGCCGAAAATGATTATTTACAGTCTGAATCCTGTTCACAACAAAATCATCGCTTCTGCAATCGGTAACTTCCAATCGGCCGGTGTGAAAGGCAAATTGCAGCTTGGCTCAGGTTGGTGGTACAACGATCAAAAAGATGGGATGATCCGCCAAATGACGGATCTCGGAAACATCGGGATGTTGAGCAGCTTTGTCGGTATGTTGACAGACTCAAGAAGTTTTCTCTCGTTCACGCGCCATGAGTATTTCCGACGAATCTTATGTAACATGCTCGGTTCTTGGGTCGAGCAAGGGGAGCTTCCGGAGGATTACGACCTGCTGGGAAGTATTGTGGAAGATGTGAGTTTTTATAATGCGGCGCATTATTTCGGCATAGATGCTCGTGAAGAACATTTAACAGAATTATAGTTTTCCAGTTCAGGGGAACGAGAAGGCAGCTTTTGTCATCTTTTCGTTCCCCGTTGATAAGAAATGTGTAAAGGAGATGTTTCCAATGAAGCAAGTTACTGAAGCTGTCCCTTTTATTGCCTTTGGCGGGGACTATAATCCGGAACAGTGGTCGGAAGAAGTGTGGATAGATGATGCTGAAAAAATGCAGAAAGCCGGTGTTAACCTGGTCTCGGTAGCTATTTTCAGTTGGGGGGTCCTCGAGAGAGAAGAAGGCGTCTTCGACTTTTCTTGGCTGGACAAAGTTCTGGACATTCTACATGATCATGGGATAGGCGTGTGTCTAGCAACGGCGACTGCGTCCACTCCTGCCTGGCTTTCGGCCAAGTACGAGGATGTCGCAGCTATCGATCCGAACGGTCAGCCCTATCGGTTCGGTTCCAGACAGCACTATTCCCCGAACAGCCCTACATATCAAAAAGCAGTAAAAAAATTGGTACGGAAGCTGGCCGAGAGATATCGCGACCATCCGGCACTAAAAATGTGGCATATTAATAATGAGTACGCCTGTCACGTAGCGGAGTGTTACAGCAGTTATTCCAAAGCTGCCTTCAGAGACTGGCTGAAAGACAGATACGAAACAATCGGAAATTTGAACGACCGCTGGGGAACGAACTTTTGGAGCCAGCGCTATAATGATTGGGAAGAAATCGATCTTCCTGTCAATCTGGCGACATTCTATAATCCGGGTCAAATGCTTGATTATAAACGGTTCATGAATGACTCGCTTTTCAATCTTTACAAAATAGAAAAAGAGATTTTGAGAGAAGTAACACCGGACGTTCCTGTGTTTACCAACTTCATGTATGAATTCAAGCCTCTCGATTACTTCGATTGGGCAAGAGAGCTGGATGTCGTGACTTGGGATGCATACCCGGACCCAAGAGATGGAATCCCGTATTCATTTGCCCTACAACATGATTTGATGAGGAGCTTGAAACAGGGACAGCCGTTTATCTTGATGGAGCAGGTTACATCGCATGTGAATTGGCGTGATATCAATCTGACGAAAAAACCAGGCATTATGCGCTTGTGGAGCTATTCGACCATTGGCCATGGGGGAGACGGCATCATGTTTTTCCAGTGGAGACAGGCAAGAGCTGGTGCAGAAAAATTCCATGGTGCCATGATTCCCCACTCGAACAGCGAAGAAAGCAGAGCGTACCGTGAAGTGAAACAACTCGGGTCAGAGCTGAAAAAACTTGATTCTCTTGTCGGGGCAAGGACGCCTGCAAAAGTGGCGATTGTGTTTGACTGGGAAAACTGGTGGGCCGTTGAAATGGAGGGAAAACCACATAACAAGCTCGATTACATGGAACAAATAAAACGCTATTATAAAGTTTTTTATGATCGTAACATCGCAGTCGATTTTGTCCGGGCACAGGATGACTTGTCTCCATACGAGATGGTGATAGCTCCGATGCTTTACATGATCAAACCGGGAGATGCAGAAAACTTCGAACAGTTTACTGATAATGGCGGCACCCTGGTAATATCGTTCTTTAGCGGCATCGCTGATGAAAACGATCGTATTCATTTAGGAGGATATCCAGCACCGTTAAGGAAGGTGCTCGGATTGCGTGTGGAAGAGTTTGTACCATATGCCGACGAACATGCAAACACGATTGTCTACAATGGCCGGAAAGTAAAAAACTCCACATGGGCAGATATCATCGAGCTGGAAGGAGCGGCAGCGATTGCCTACTATGAAAACGAGTGGTACAAAGGAAAGCCTGCGGCGACTTGTTACAGATATGGTTCGGGAAAATCGGTATATATCGGTACAAACCCGGAAGCAGCTTTCTTAGAAAATCTACTTGGCGGATTGTTGAAGGAGAAACAAATTGATTCGCCATTGGACGCACCGCCTGATGTCGAGGTGTTACAGCGGGATACAGATCAGCACAAACACTTAATTATTGTTAACCATAATGATCACGAAGTGGAATTAAAGTTGAACAAAGGTGTCGTCTATACGGACTTACTAGCTGATGAACAAATAGAGAATACCGTACGAGCAGGTGCGCTGGATGTGAAAATCCTTCGCTTTTAATAACAGAAAGGGTGGTTGAATTGGCGAAAGAAAAGGGGCACGTCCAGTGGTTTATACCGGACGGTTACATACCGCCGGATAGTTCAGGTGATTTAACAAGCCACGAATCCATTTGTGTATTGAATTGTAACCAAGAAGATGTAAATTTGCTTATGACTGTTTATTTTGAAGATAGGGACCCTATCGAGAACATCCAGGTATCAGTTCAAGCCAGGCGCACCAATCATGTCCGGACAAGCAGCCTGGAAAGCGGTGGTCAAAAAATCCCCCATGGCGTGCCATATGCTGTCGAGATAGAAAGCGACTTGCCCGTAATCATTCAGTACAGCCGGCTGGATTCTACCCAGGCAGAATTAGCTCTATTGTCGACAATGGCCTATCCGATGGGGAAATAAGGAGTAATTCATCACAGCAAAAAAAACAGACTTCATCAGGAAGTCTGTTTTTTTTGTTTCTCCGTTTGTGGGACCATTGGAGCGGTCCTCTATAATTTGATTGTTTTTCCTATGCGGCTCCAATCGATGTCATTTTCACTTGGCAAAATTGCTTTGTCATAGCAATCTAGTAAGTTTTCGCTAAGCCCCTCGATCCAATAAAGCTTTTCCTTTTCCTCATAATGGACAAGTTCTTGCGGGAAAGCAACAGCATCCGGGACAGACTGATGCATGGCACCAATGCAGTGAACGTGGGTAGATGCCGCTTCTATACCACATAATATATCGGTGCTGTTACTGGCCGCTGCTTCAATGCAGACCTTAAGCTTAGCAAGTGAATTATGTTGCAAATCGCCGTACTTTTTAGTTGTTCCGTCTTTGAAGCGGGCCACAACAGCCTCACCGTCATTTCCTCCCGATTGATAAGAGAGGACTGCTTGATCGAATTCCAGCTCAAATCTCGGCAGAACTTCCTCCCGGACTGCATGGGAGGAATAATATAATATTTCTGTGCCTGAGTCAGTGAGCGCGCGAACAGCGCAAGTATCAAATGTTTCAATATCATTTATCCGGTATAATTCAGCGGTGACTTCGCTGATACCGGCACTTTTGTCTGCCGTTTCTCCGAGTAGATAAAAAAGATGATGCAAAAAGTGGGCTGTGGCATTGTTGGCTACACTGTCGAAAATCATCTCCCCATCCGGGCTGAATCTCTTCCCCGCCCATCCGGATCTCTGATAATAATCCTGATTGCGCGGCCATAATACAAGCGTTTTGAACCGATTGGGTTCGCCGAACACCCCTTTTATGATATCCTGTTTCAATTCCTGTACAGAGGAAGTGAACGACCAGTTGAAACCGACAGCAAGGAATTTTCCGGTTTTATCTCGGACATCCATCATTTCCTGAACATCTTTTGGGTTGCCTGTAGCTGGTTTTTCGCATAGCACATGACTGCCGTGCAGCATTGAATAGATTGCTTGTTGTTTATGCAGATGGATAGGAGTCGAAATAATGGCCAAGTCTGCTTTGTAATCTTGGTAAAAGCCCTCTAAATCTTTATAAATGGGAATGTCCAATTCTTTTAGTTGATCGTAATGGGAAGACTTCTCCGGAGCTATTTCTATAACTCCTTTTATGTACGCGTTTTCATTTCCGGCGAGCAATTCATTGAGGTAGACTTTTCCATACCCGTTAATGCCTATTAAAACAATGGATACTTTTTCCTTCATGATTATACTCCTCTGTATTTTGGTATTTTGATTCTAGTAGTGAAGCTATGACAATCTTTTGATAGATGTTATATATTCTTATGTTATGGGAAGATTCAGAAACATTCAAGATATACAAACAGAGAAAAGTGTTTTTTTCATAGAAAGATTCTTTTTAATTGATTGTTAGGACAATAGTTGTCCAATTGAAAACACCTGGGACCGCTATTATTAGTTCCAACAAAACCATCTATAAAGAGAGTACGTGCCACAAAAAGTGTGCGAAAAGAGTTAAAAGAAAAGAACTGTCCGTTTTCCACAACAGTTCCATGCTTAGTAAGGGGCCGGGTTCCTGCTCGCGATAACCGGCATTCTTCCGGCCAAGTCCAAACATCATGTTTAACGCCCGTTAAGCCAGCAGGAACCCTCCTCAATAATATTCAATTTTTCTATGGATTCGCCACCATTTCCACATGGTATGTCAAATCTTGCTTTGCTTCTGTACTTATATGGGAGTTTTTATCGTTTTTATTTAGTTGTGAAAAGAATTTGTTCAGGAACTTATCCGTTTGTTTTTTGGATTCTTTGTTGGCATGATGGACAGCCTGCTTTATCGTGTTTGATAACTGTTTGGCCAGTGGACCTGTCAAATCACCACTTGCATTATACGCTTTCACTTTCTCCTGCAGGACAGGTAAAAGGGCTGGCATAGAAACATCAGGAATCGGCACATTCGACCAGTCAATATCAGAGCCAAGATAGAAGCTGGTGTATGCAGGCTGGTTATAGGCTGTATTCTGCCAGGCTATCCCGGTCCGATACTGGGTATCGTGCATTAAAGTGTAAAGTTTCCGATCAGTGACCTCGGTACTGAGATAGATTCTGATAGCTGAATTATCGGCAGTTCTAAGCAGCAATTCCTCCCTCCAGTCACCGAAGATATCTGCGACAAGGCTTGGATTACCTTTGGTACCGTTATTTGTTCTTGTTCCTTCGGCGGTTAATACTCGGCCATCCTGCCAATCGTTTATGACAGGGGTATTATTCCCAGAACCGTCGATGATTTGCGTAGTCATATCGGCTGCCCACTTTATATTCATATTTGTTCCGGGACGGGCGTTACTGATTTTTTCGCCGTCTGCTGTAAATAAACCCGTAGCCCATGTTTCCAGGCCATCATGGTCGGGATCAATGTCTCCTACCATACCGCGGCCAGTATCTCTTCCAGTATAATCTCCATAAATGACTTCTCCTGTAGCTGCATCGCGAAGAGCATAGCCATATGGTGCCCAAGCGCCGCCTTCATGGACCATGAAAATTTCCTGACCAGGTCTGTTTGGATCGATATCGGTAACATGCATGGCATCCCCGTGTCCCAGACCGGCTGTTGTTCCAGGAGCAGCACTTTCTTCTGGCATAACATCAGCAGAACTATAAAGCAGGGAACCGTCATGGTCAAGTGTGGAGGAACCGTAAACGATCTCATGTTTTCCGTCGCCGTCCACATCGGCTGAGGCCAAAGAGTGGGCGCCTTGGGTCGTCAACGATGCATATTCCTCATTGTCCCCTGGTGTTCCATGAGGTCCGTCATTGAAAGGATTATCCATCGGTGTCCAACCGCTGTCCGCTTTCCAATACTCCTTTAGATTTTCGCCGTCCCAGCTGTATGTCGAAATCACAGCTCTTGTATAATACCCGCGAGAGAAGACTGCATAAGGATTTTTACCGTCAAGGTATGCAACACCGGCAAGAAAACGATCAACACGATTGCCAGGTTCGATACGCGACATGGCATAATCCCCCCACATTAAACCATCATCATGACGAGCCGGGTCAAAGGGAATTGTGTCCAATTCTTCTCCAGTTTCGCCGTTAAAGATGGATAGATATTCGGGACCTTCTAAAATAAATCCTTCAAAATTGCGCAAGTCGTTTCGGCTGCTTCTACTTGGAGCGTATTCATCGATAAAATAGTCAGCGAGGCTTTGGGCATCCTCTCTCGACAATGGATAGTCATAGCGGGGTTCGATACCGAAACTTTCTTCTAATGTAGATGGCCAGTCACCATTAACAACCTCTTCATGCTCATGCCAATTCATAAACATTTCGACAAGGTGGTTATAATAATCCTTACTGCTCATACGGTAGTCATCTTCATTACTGTATCCAGCCTTGATGTCCTGTTTAGGCATGGTGATGTACTCTTCTGTAACGACATTTCCTTTCTCATCATACTTAATTGTTTTCGTGCCCGGTGCTGTTTTGAACATTATTTCTGCTTTGCCGTCACCATCAAAATCATAGACTTGAAATTGAGTGTAATGCGCTCCTGCCCGTATATTGACACCTAAATCGATTCGATGCAAAAGGGTGCCATCAAGTTCGTAAGTATCAATATACGTATTTCCTGTATAACCGACCTGTGAGACGTCTTTGGAATTCGTAGGCTCCCATTGGACGATATATTCATATTCACCGTCGCCATCCACATCCCCGACACTCATATCATTGGCTGTGTAAGAATAGGACTCTCCGGCTGGTGTGACGCCATCTTCCGGTTTTTGCAAGGGAATATCATAATGGTCGTCCTTCCAGGCACTCACGGTATAACTTTGGTCAACTTCCTTACCGTCTTTCACTACACCGACATGATATGTAGAATTGGCAGTTCCAAACGTATCCAAATAATTTGTGCTGTCTGATACAGTCGCGATTTTTTCACCATCTCTGTAGACATGAAAGTCGACCCCGGTCATACCCGTTTCTGAATAACCAGTTACTTCACTGGCAAGCAGCCGCCAGCTTAGAAAGTTCCCATCAGAGGTAGGGGCGGCAATCAATCCTCTGTCCAAGTATTCAAGTTGAATGTCGTGTTGACTACCCTGTTCTTTGCCTTTAGCATAAGCCGTCGTTCCCATACCTGAAAAAACCAAAGACAAAGCTAAAAATGCGATTGTACCTTTTTTAGCGATCGAGGGTTTTATCAAAAAGATCACCATCCTTTTACAATTTTTTATGAAAAAAACAGAGAAGCTGATTCTACTGCTTTTTCAACAATTGGCATATAAAATTACAACGGAGAATGTTTCTTGTGTTCTTATTCAAAAAAGAATGTTGTTCCTGATGAAGGAAAAAAGAAGAGTGATGTCTTGATGAGGCTGAATTACTACAATAACAACGTTGTTATTGTAATCGTTTTCATAATATAAGGATTTTTGACAACTGTCAATTATATTCGGGAAAAGGGTTAAAATGCACTAATTATTCCAGTTATCTTCTTGTCGAATTACTAATTATATAGTATTAGGCTGGGTGTCGTAAAAAGGGTGATGGACCTATATAAAAAAAGAAGAGTTTATAATTTAATCGGAAAGCGCTATCATGTCATAATAATATTGACTAATGAAATTCTATAAATCTGAAGTAGTTAGAAGGGATGGTAGAGAGAATGAAAGTAGATTCCCATCAGCATTATTGGACTGCGGAGAAAAGTAAAGAACCGGTAAAAGGAAGCAGGAGTATAGAATATCTGCCCAAACAATTAAAACCATTGTTAGAGTCAGCAGGGATTGAAAAGACGATTGCTGTACAAGCTTCTCCTTCCGAGCAGGACAACGAGTTCCTCCTCAATCTGACTGAAAAAGAAGATACGATTGCAGGGGTTGTCGGCTGGCTTGATATGGCAGCGGAAAATTTTGCGGAACGACTGGAGTATTTTCGTCAGCATCCCAAATTTGTAGGGGTTCGTCCGATGATTCAGGACCTGCCCTCAGAATGGATTGTGGGGGAAAAGGTTATCCGTAATATGAAGCTTTTAGCAGATAAACAATTTCCCTTGGATCTGCAGGCAAATCCTCGGCACCTGAAATTCGTAATCCAACTGTTGCAGGAAGTTCCGCATTTACGCGCAGTGATTGACCACCTCGCAAAGCCGCCGATAAAAGAAGGATTGCTGGAACCATGGGCAGCTGAAATGAAAATAATCGCCTCATATCCTAATATGAGGTGCAAACTTTCCGGCATGGTACCGGAAGTTACTGACGCCCCATGGTCTGCTCCAGAAATCCAGCCGTTTGCAGATGTTGTGATCGAAGTGTTTGGAAAAGAGCGTGTGATGTTCGGAAGTGATTGGCCGGTCTGTCTGCGTTCTGCGACTCATCAGGAAGTTATCGATCTAGTGGAAGAATTGATTGCGGACAGGCTCACTTCCGTAGAAAAAACCGCACTATATAGCGGAAATGCCATCCACTTTTATAAACTGAATGTAAAACTATAACCGAATGACTTGTACAATCGTCGCTAACAGAGTTCCGGCACTGCTGAATATAAAGGCAAATAAAAGGTTCCAGTAAGAGATGCGATATGGGTTTCTGGCCAGCAGACTGCCGGTTAACGATACAGAAATATTAAAGGGGCCGGCCATTACAGTCGACAACCCAGAGGTAATTAACACAAGTGCGATGCTAATCGGATTGATGGTCCCAAGAAAAGGGGTAAGCACCCCGCCGAGAATGCTGATCGTCACGAGTGGATGGAATCCAACCATAGCAAGCCCCAGGAAAAGGATCTGGATAAAAACAAACAAAAGAAAAGGACTCGAAGTCAGGACTTCAAACGGATAGTGGATATACTCGATTAAGAAGGAATCGTTTATGACGCTAAGGAAGAATCCTACCGACAAGAACAATGCCATAAAATTACTCAGTGAAATGGTGTTTGCTTTCCAGCGAGGTACGCTGTATAGCAGGAAAGATTTGATTCTTCTGATCGATAATGCCCATAAAAAGGAATACGGGACAATGACGATCGTTACGATTTCCAGAAATCCCAAATCTGCAAAGTGATTGACGGTGACTATGACAGAGATGAACAAAATCAGGTAGACAATCAGCGCAACAATTTTGGAGACCACTCGTTTTGTGAGTGGGGATTGATTTGTTTCGGCTGCTGTGTCTAACTCGAAAGTTTGATAATTCCTGGCAAAAAGGAGATTTATCCCAAACATGACACCCACGAACAATAGGAGCAATGGCAATATCGATATGTAACTGGTACTTGTGATGTCGACACTTAACACGATTAAAAGTTCAATAGGACTGCAAGAAAGACTGAACGCATACCCTCTTAATAAAGATTGGCTGATAAATTTATCTTTCAAGTCTTTCGATTTGTCTCGAAGATTCTTGGCGGCTACCGATTGCACCAGAGGCAAGGTGGCGATGTTCAAAAAAGACCCCAACAAGAAACTGACGACAGAGGTTCTGGTGTACAACTGGCCGAGGTTGGCAGCTTTTTCTTTAAGGAGCTTGTTTACATTGCGATCATATCTGCCGACAATCACTGCGCTGCTGATAAACGGAAGCACGAACATGACAGATAAGAGTGTCACAGTGGAGGTGGTGAACTCCGGCAGTTTCAGGATACTCTTCCCTTGGCCGATGTATAAGAACAAGCCGGTCAAACTGAAAAAGATCCCCATTACTTTATAGATTTTCTGTGCTTTCGGAAAAGAATAACAGAGGGCGATAACAGCTAATATTCCGCTGAAATAAGTTAGTTCTCTGGAATCCAGGAACAAGCTCGTGTAATAACTAATAATAAGCATGGAATACAATATAATCCTTGTCATAAGAACTCCTCCTGGATCATTGAAAAGCAATGTAACTATTATTCGGGAATAGAGTACCGGGGATAAGAACATGAGGCTCTTTCCATAATCTCCGGTGCTGGTTGAAATTCGACTGTATCTGTTTCACCTTTTTCTATCAGAACAATCACAGTGTCAACGATCGCTTTTGCAAGCGTATCGATAGGAATCCCGACACTGGTCAACGGCACTTCCAGATTGGCCATTTGTGGAATATGATCATAGCTTATGACAGAAAGATCTTTTGGAATAGATAAATTTTTCTCGCGGACAGCCCTGACGACACCGCTGCTGATTTCATAACTGCTACCAATCAATGCAGTGGGCCGTTCCGGGAAGTCAAGCAGCTGTACAGCAGCACTGTATCCATCATACCAATGGAGGCCGTTTGTATGGATAAGTTGATCAGGGGTGACTTTTAATCCAGCTTTCTCCATTGCTGCTCTGAATCCCTCGCGTTTTTGCATTTGCCTGTTGTCATGAGTGAAATCTCCAATTAAAGCAATCTGTCTATGTCCCATTTTGTTCAAGTAGTTAACAGCAAGCTCCATGGATTCTTTATAGCCGGGAGTTATGACTGGATAAGATTCAGTCGATGTGCCGTAGGAAACCACCGGAAGATGAGTGCCTCCAATTTCCTGTGAAGATGCATCGTCTTCCTCAAACACGATAAGCCCGTCTACTTGAAACCGTTGGAACATTTCCAACGCAGACTTAACATCATTGATTGATAGTAAGATAGAGTACGTAGTATGGGAGATTTTTTCATTGATCTTTGACACCAGCATGGATAAAGCAACACGGTCGATCGATGGCCAGACAAGACCGATTGTTTTTGTCTGTTTGGAAACAAGGCGCTGGGCGGCGAAATTTGGCCTGTAACCTAATTCTTTTGCTAGTTTTACTATTTTATTTTTAGTGTCCGGCTTAACAAGCGGGCTGTCGTTCAGTGCTTTGGAAACGGTAGAATAACTTACACCCGCTGCTGCGGCAATATCTTTAATTGTTACATTCATCTCAATCACCACTGATTTTTCTTTTAAATGTATCATAAAATAGGACGACTGTCCCGGCCATGGACAAACGTCCAATTCTGTGAAAATAGTACGAGATATATAATTGCTTTGCTTAGAGTTATAGTATAGTATATTAAATAACAACGTTGTTATTTTTGCAACTAATTGAAAGCGCTGTCTTGCCGAAGGGGAATTTGTTTAAAGGGAGAGACGTATTATGCTGAAGACGAGAAATGTTATGCAAATCAATCAAAAAGATAACGTATTGGTTGTACTGAAAGACTTCCAAAAAGGGGAGGTGCTCTCCCACGAAGAGGTAGAGTTCACTTTGGAAGCGGATATACCATCAGGGCACAAGGTCGCTTTGCGGACAATCGAAGATGGAGAAGACGTAGTCAAATACGGACATCCGATCGGAAAAGCGAGAAGAAAGATTAATGTCGGCGAATGGGTTCATACGCATAATGTCAGGACGAAACTGGAAGGAACAATGACTTACGATTATAAGCCCAAGAAAGAAGCGCTGCCTGTTGAAGATCGACAAAGAACCTTCCAAGGATACGTCAGGAAAAATGGGGAAGTTGGAATCCGTAACGAAATATGGGTAATCAATACAGTGGGATGCATAAACAAAGTTGCTGAGCAGATTGTGAAGTTAGCAGAAAAAACATATGCTGGTGCTGAAATTGACGGTATCCACCATTATCCACACCCATTCGGTTGTTCACAGCTTGGCGACGATCTGGCCAATACCCAGAAGGTTCTCCGCAATCTCGCTAACCACCCGAATGCCGGAGGAGTGCTTGTATTGGGGCTCGGTTGTGAAAATAACCATATCAAGTCTTTTAAACAAGTATTGGGTGATTACGATGACGACAGAATCAAATTCCTGGCCTCACAGGAGGTGAGCGATGAACTGGAAGCCGGTGTGGATCTGATTGGTGATTTGATTGATTACGCAACTACTTTTACACGACAGCCTGTTCCGGTGTCTAAATTGAAGGTCGGTTTGAAATGCGGCGGATCTGACGGTTTATCTGGAATAACGGCGAATCCACTCGTCGGTTCTTTTTCTGACAAAGTCATTGCGAGTGGAGGAACGACTATTCTGACAGAGGTACCTGAAATGTTCGGGGCAGAACAACTATTGATGGAGCGTGCCAAGGATGTTCAAGTTTTTACAAAAATTGAACAGCTTATCAATGATTTCAAAAACTATTTTATCAAGCACGATCAAGTAGTGTATGAAAATCCTTCTCCCGGAAACAAAGACGGCGGCATATCCACGCTCGAAGAAAAATCACTCGGCTGTGTGCAGAAAGGCGGATTTGCAGAAGTGGTCGATGTCCTTCCATATGGCGGTGTGGTAACAGAACAAGGGCTGAATTTACTACAGGGACCAGGAAACGATTTAGTCTCCGTAACATCATTAGCAGCTTCCGGTGCCCATATCGTCTTGTTCACTACAGGCAGGGGAACACCGTTTGGCGGACCGGTTCCGACCGTGAAAATATCCACGAATACAGCGTTATACGAGAAAAAGAAAAACTGGATTGACTTCAATGCAGGGGAACTGGTTACTGGAAAGGACAAACAGGTACTGACAGATGAACTTTTTGATTACGTATTGAAACTGGCGTCTGGTGAAATAGAAACAAAGAATGAAGAATTCGGCTTTAAAGAAATCGCTATTTTCAAGGACGGAGTCATTCTTTAATCAGAAAGGAGGGAGGATGTCATGAAAACATTAAACAAGCAACTTTTTTCGCAAACCGAAACTTCTCCCGATAAGGTCGTCTATTATGATCAGGGAGCTTACCCTGAACGAGTCGTCCAATTTGGTGAGGGAAACTTTTTACGTGGATTTGTTGACTGGATGATCCATGAAATGAATAAGCGGGGCATCTTTCAGGGCCGGGTAGTTGCGATTCAGCCGACCCCCCATGGAAAGGTAGTTCCGAAGTTAAATGAACAGGACGGACTTTATACTTTGATCCAACAAGGAATTGACCAAGGAGAACAAGTGGAAAAATATGAGCTGATTTCTTCGATAAGCAGGGGAATCAATCCATATGAAAACTGGGAACAGGTCCTCGAACTGGCGACAGCGCAGGATGTGGAATTTGTATTTTCCAATACAACAGAAGCTGGATTGGTTTATGAAAAGGAAGAATACGAGCGTGATGTTTCTCCTGTTTCTTTTCCAGGAAAACTGGCAGCATTTTTATACGAACGTTTTCAGCATTTCGCCGGCGACTTGAAAAAGGGCCTGACAATCATCCCTTGTGAGCTTGTTGAGGATAACGGTGACTTATTGAAAGAGCTCGTCCTTAGAAAAGCCGATGACTGGAAGCTCCCGGAAGAATTCAAGGAGTGGGTCGATGAAGCCAATCGATTCTGCAATACATTGGTCGATCGGATCGTCCCAGGCTATCCAGCGGATAAGAGTAAAGATTACGAGCAAATCTTGGGATATGAAGATAAACTGCTTGTTGTGGGGGAATTATATCATTTGTTTGTCATCGATCCGGGAACTGACAAGAAGGAACTGCTTCCATTTAAAGAGGCTGGTCTAAATGTAGAGTGGGCTGATCCAGCAACTTACAGGAAACTGAAAGTCAGTCTCTTGAATGCACCGCATACCATGATCTTCTCCACAGGCTATTTGGCCGGTGTCGACACGGTTCGTGAATTGATGGAAGACGAACAGCTGAGCCAATTCGTGCGGAAGGCGATTTATGAGGAAATAAATCCACTGCTATCATTTCCTGAGTCAGAAAAAAACGAATTTGCAGAAACAGTCATGGATCGCTTTCGCAACCCTTTTATTGCCCATAAACTGACAGATATCGGATTGAATGGAATTTCGAAATTTAAATCCCGTGTACTGCCATTTATGCTTGATTGGCAGGAAAAAGGAAACGGGGCACCGATGTTCATGACTTTTTCCCTTGCATCGCTCCTTTCCTATTTTCAGCCAGTCCACGTAGAAAACGGTACAGGGGCTGGTGAGCGTATGGGGAAACATTATCCAATCAGAGACAGAGAACAGACAATGGAACGGCTTGAAGAGGCTTGGAAACATCATGACGGAACTGCTGAAGCGAGCGAACAGTTAGTCGCAGACATATTATCGGATAAAGAAATTTGGGGAAGAAATCTTGCTGATTTAAACGGTATAAAGAAAAGAACCTCGATTCATCTTCATTCCATCCTAAGAAATGGCATGAGGGAAGCATTGCAAACCGTATTGCAGGAGGAAAAAAGTAAGCTGTAAGTTGTTTGTTTTTTCCGAATGGGGGAACATATAAGTAAACGAACAAGGAAAGGTTGAGAAGCAATGGCAGAACATGTGGAAGCGTATTACAAAAGCGAAAATGATGCAGAGTCTGCGCGTGCTAAACTGAATACTTTGAACACCAATCAAATACTAATCGAAGAGATACCGGACGGAACAGATACAAAGCTGCTCGTACCTTTTATGGGTTCAGGAGATATGGCAGCGAGCACCACGACAGGCGTCCCACCGGTCGCACCCACTCAAATGGATAACAAGAAAAAAGAAGCAGACCCCAAGTCCTTGACCCATCTGATTCATTTCGAAGTAGAAGAAGAAGACTATGAGAAAGCGCTGAATGTCCTGCGGGAAACTGGAAGCTATATCGACGAGTCTACCTTCAACTAACACTCAATTCATACAGGCAGAACCCCCCCTCTGAGGCAAGAGGGGGGTTCTGCCTGTTCCGTTGACCAGGAAGGATGTTTGACTAGGAAACAGCTAAAGACTATAATCAACATAATAAAACGCTTTCAAAGCGGATGTTCAAATTTATTCATTACATAATTGATTTCCTGAAAAGGTATAGGAATGCACCCTTGGAGGGGTTAACTTGAAGAAGATGAAAATGTTTTATTCGAATCTTCGTATCAAATATAAAATGTTTTTGTTGATTTCACTGATCCTATTGCTATTCAGTATCGGCGGCCTGTCTATCTTGCAATACGCTTTTCATGTATATAATGAAGAAATTCATCAACAGTCAGCCCAATCCCTCAGAGTCTCTTCCACATCCATTGAAAATGAGTTGGAAAAAATGGAAAGGCTATCCTATCAAGTTTCTACAGATCAGTACATCCAGTCCTACTTATACAGCATGAAAAAAAGCGAAAATGACTACGAATCTTATATCATCAGTGATGAATTAAGAAGTAGATTACTAGAAATAGGGGCATTGAACAAATATGTCGACTCTCTTCAACTTTATGATGTGCATGATAAAGACTATGGCGCAGGGAATCGGGTCATTACAATAGAAGATAAACGTCTGGCGATGTTAAAGCAGCAAACAAATGAGGCCCAAGGCGGGGTGGAATGGTTTTTCCCCGGTGAGACAGATGATTCGTTTATAGCGGCAAGGGAGATAAGATCTTACCTGAATCTTACCTTTGAAAGGTTGGGAATGATTGCGGTCCGGTTCAACATGGACGAAATTATATCTTCCTTTTCCAGCAGTCTGAACGACAAAGGTGCGAAATTACTTGTCTTCAATTCCGACAAGGAAATCATTTATCCACAAGAGACAACAGCAGTTGATCAGTATATGGTCGACAATATTGAAGGTCGGGACGGCTATAATCTGCTTGATTATAAAGGGGACAGCTTTTTCGCTACATTTACCCCGGCTGCTTACTCCAATTGGACTTATATGATTGTTTCTCCGTACAGCAACTTATTTGAGGCTGTCTCTTCTGTAAGAAAAGCCGTGCTCACAACCTATGCGTTATTGTTTATCCTTTTGATGATTGCTGGTATGCAATTTATTGGCGGAGTGACAGGTCCGATTGAAAGTCTCAACAGGAAAATGAAGCGAGTTCAAACAGGCGAAATCAACCAATATTATAGTGAAGAGAATGACTTGAGACTTTCCAACGATGAAGCAGGTCATATGCACGAAAACTTCCATAAAATGATGAATCAGATCAATTATCTGATAGAAGAAAACTACAAAAAACAGATTGTGATCAAGGATTCAGAATATAAAACGCTCCAGGCCCAAATCAATCCTCACTTCCTGTATAATACGCTGGAATCCATCAACTGGGCTGCAAAAATGGGTGGTAACAAAGAAATTTCCAAGATGGCTGAGTCGCTCGGTTATATCCTCCGGTCCTCGCTTGATACGAACAATTCCTTAATCACCCTTAAAGAAGAGCTGAAGATTATTAATCATTACATTACAATCCAATCATACAGATTTGAAGAGAGGCTGGCGTTTCGTGAAACTGTCCCTGACAGCCTTTTGTTATGCAGGGTGCCGAGATTCAGTCTCCAGCCTTTGGTAGAGAACGCTATCCGTTATGGACTACAACAAATGGTCGGTACTTGCACAATTACAATCGAAGCCAAAACGGTTGGTCAGTATGTTGTTATTTCCGTCGAAGATAATGGTCCCGGCATGGAAGGGGAATTAGTAGAAAAGATTGCCAGCGGACATTATGAATCACAAGGAACAGGCATCGGACTGAAGAACATTGATGAACGCCTGAAGATATTATTTGGCCCGCCGTATGGAGTAGAGGTACAAAGCGAGAAAAATAGAGGTACGAAGGTGGATATAGTTATTCCGAATGAGGGAGGTACGGATTATGTACAAAGTGCTGCTGGTAGATGACGAACGAATGATTTTAGAAGGAATCTCCTCCATAGTAGATTGGGAGTCACAAGGCACCGCTTTGTCGGGAAAAGCCAGAAATGGCATTGAAGCACTGGATTTCATCAAAGAAAATCAGCCCGATATAGTTATCAGTGACATAACCATGCCCGGGCTGGACGGTATGGAGCTGATCGAGAAAAGCAGTGAGGAATTTCCGGAGATTAAATGGATTTTTTTGTCTGGCTACAACGAGTTCGAATACGCTCAAAAGGCAATGCGTTACGGAGTGAAACACTACTTATTGAAACCTTGCAATGAAGAAGTCATAACCGAAGCGCTGAAAGAGCTCGTAGATGACCTTGACAGTCAACAGGAAGAAAGTCTTTATTTGAAAGATATTGAGACAAGGGCAAGCATGGCGGTCGATGGGGAAAAGGAAATGTTGTTCAAAGAAGTGCTGACAAACAGCACTCTTCCAGAGGAGAAACGGGAATACTTCTTTGAAAGAATCTCAGGTGATTCTTTTGCTAATAGCTCCTTGCGGTTGTTGTTGTTCCGTCTGGAAAATAAGGAACAAATGGCGAATCTAGAATTAGCAAAAGATCTGACGGCCGACAGACTAGGCAGTAAAACCGTGTTGGCGTCGACTATTTTAGGTGCAGACTTGATTATTCTAGTAAGTGTAAAAGATATTACATACCATGACTTGATTGCTTTGATAAATACGGTCCAAGATACGTTTGGAGAACGCTATCAATCTATGTTGACTGCTGTTATTAGTGGAAAGGTGGACGTGAAGCAGCTGCACTTCCATTTTTTGAATATGACAGACAGCCTGGTGGCCCGCTTCTATAAGGGAAAGGGAAGTGTCATTTCAGCAGGGGAGCTTGCTTATCTGGGAAGTAATGACAGTGAGCTGTATGAATATGATATGGAGCGCATTATTCTTCAATTGAGAGCAGGCCATCAATCGGAAGCGCGGCAGGAACTGAAGAAAACCATCGAGAAAATCAGAAAGCTTCAATTAAAACCTGCACTTGCCAAGTCTTATTTGATTCAGTTATATATAATGATTGCCAAAGTGAATTCCCCTTCGATTGGAGAAGAGCATGTCAAAGAAATTCGCAAACTGGAAGGATTGGAGACTTTATCTTCTTTTCATACGGTTTTAGAAGAAGCTTTAGTCAAAGGCAATTCTTTGGAAGCAGCTGCACAACAATTAAAATACTCAGCGGTTGTTGCCAGGATGATCGACGTCATTCATGAAAACTTAGAAAATCCCGATTTGTCTCTGCAATGGGTCGCAAAAGAGGCTTTATACATGAATACCGATTATCTCGGTAAATTGTTTAAAAAAGAAGTTGGTACAAAGTTCTCCAGTTATGTCACAAATAGAAGAATCGATAAAGCAGTCGAAATAATTGAGCAGGAAGTTGATGTCAAAGTTTTCGAACTTGCTGAGAGGCTCGGTTTCGGCAACAACCCGCAGTATTTCAGCCAGATTTTTAAAAAGAGAACAGGATGTACCCCGACCGATTTGATTAAGGCGAATTAAACCATGCGGCGATTGCTGCATGGTTTAATTTAATACGGCAGAGAGATTTGAAATGAAAACTTTCTACTTTAATGTTAAAGTACAAGCAAAAGGCCAAGATAAATCATATGATTATTCGGACAGGTAGGAAGGTGGCACATAATGCAAACAGGCATAGTTTATTTGGTTGGCGGCGGTCCGGGCGATGCAAAATTGATAACAGTAAAGGGCAGAGAAGCGATCGAAAAAGCGGATGTTATCGTTTATGACAGGCTGGTAAATCCGAAACTTCTGGAGTATGCCCGCCAAGATTGTGAAATTATTTATGGAGGCAAGCTGCCGAAACATCCTGTAATGAAGCAGGAGCAATTGAATGACCTACTTGTGGCCAAAGCTTGTGAGGGAAAGGTTGTTGTCCGGTTGAAAGGTGGAGATCCCGGGGTGTTTGGGCGTGTCGGTGAGGAAGCGGAAAAATTGCAAACAGCTGGTATTGACTATGAAATTGTTCCGGGTATCACTTCTGGTATTGCAGCTCCTGCTTATGCTGGCATTCCTGTAACCCATAGGGAATTCGGCAATTCATTTGCGATGGTGTCCGCTCATGGCAACAATGGGCGCGATCAACCGGCTGTGGATTGGGAGAGTTTGAAAGGGATAGATACGATTGCTTTTTACATGGGGATAGCCAATTTGCCCCATATTTGCAAGAATTTAATCGATCAGGGAAAATCCCCTGATACACCGGTTATCTTAATTCAATGGGGAACCTATACCCGGCAGAAAAGTCTGCAAGGTACGTTGTCAACAATTGCAGAAAGAGCAGCCGCCGAAGAGTTTAAAAATCCAGCAATTATTTTGGTAGGGGACATAGTTGATTTACGGAGCAAAATCAACTGGTTTGAGAGGAAACCTTTGTTTGGAAGGCAAATCCTGTTGGCCAGGACCGCCAATGGAGAAAGCAAGTTGGCAGAAAAGCTGATCGAGCACGGGGCTGAGGTGATTTCCTATCCAAAGTGGAAAAGTACACCGGCTTCTATCGATTCCGATCTGCTACATAAGCTTTCCTCTTATGACTCGGTTTTCTTTTCCTCTCCGGAAAGCACCGCCTGCTTCTTTCGAGTTTTGGTTCAAAGCGAACTTGATATTCGCAGCATCCAGGCAAATATACACGTCCAGTCTGAAAAATCTCTAAAACTTCTTGAGGATAAAGGAATCAAAGCGACAATTTCCAGCTTAGAGGAGTTACCAGTTAGAGGACTACTTGTTGTAAAAGAAGTAGTCAAAGGTGAGAAAAGCATTTCCGAAGATTACGATGTGTTTATTACAAACTACAAGCAAATGGATGAAGATTATTCGTCCATCTTTTTACAGACTTTGGATACTACCATTTTTGATACCGTACTTTTTCCAAGCAGCGCTTCTGTCGATACATTAATCAAGGGACTGGAAAATTCTACAGTGAATCCAGAAAAGTTCCTGGAGGACAAATGGACTTCCTGTTTAGGTGAAAAGACGAGAAAGACTTTGGAATCAAAAGGTTTCCAAGTCGATCTTATGCCGGAAAAACCGACAATTGCTTCATATATTAATGAACTTCAAAAGTTGAGCACCAAGTAGTGAAATTATTTGGAGTGTTTAGGACCTTCTGTTAGGGAAGGTTCTTTTTTTAGGAATTTTTCTCCAACAGACCATGTCGAAATATGTCCATGATATAATAAAAAAGAAAGATTCTGCTGGTATGATGGGGGGAGTAATCCATGACTGAGGACTTATTTGATCAATTACTATGTGAAACCGAAGAAGAAAAGTCCATTCTGGAAAGAAATTATCAGGTAAAAAAAGATATCTATACCGATAAAGCAGACTTCATTATTGAAAGCGAAAAGTTTCTAGACAAAGAGAAACTGATTAATATAAGAAAGCATACGAGATTCGTAGACTTTCCAAAGCATAAACATGATTACATTGAAATCAATTATGTGTACAACGGATTTCTTTCGCAAAAGGTTGGAAGCGATAACATCACTCTGAAACAAGGGGAGTTGTTGCTGCTGAATCAGTACATTGAGCATGAAATAGAAGCCTGTCAACAAGAGGACATTGTTATTAACTTCATTATCCAGCCACAATTTTTTGATTATATTTTTTCGTATTTGACTGCTGATAACATGGACAAAAACATCGGTGATTTTTTGATAAGCAGCTTGTTCAACCATTCGCAGAGTGGGCAATACTTGTATTTTGCGGTTGCGGATGTCAAGTCGATCCAGGAACTTATCCATAAAATCATCCGTGAAATCATGGCGCCTTCCTTGTTATCAGAGTCTACGATCAAGCTGTATATGGGTCTGCTGATGATTGAGTTGATCAAGCATTCGGATAAAATAGCCAAGCGGAATGATAACCTGATCGATCATCAATTGATTGTGGAGTCGTTGAATTATATTGAGGAAAACTTCAAGGATGCCTCTTTATATGAACTGGCTGAAAGGTTGAACCAGCCTCATTACAGGCTCAGTAAGAACATCAAAAAAGTGACCAACCAGACGTTCAAAGATTTATTACAGGAAAAGCGCCTGCGGGAAGCTCGGGAATTGTTGAAAAACACGCTGATTCCGATCGGTACGGTTGTAGAACAGGTCGGATATGACAATGTCAGTTATTTTTACCGGATTTTTAAAGATAAATATGGACTGACACCGAAGAAATACAGAGAGCAGTTTACCAAGTAATAGAGTGGAATGCCTTTTCTCGGGGGGATGAAGTTGAGAAATCGAATTTTTGTTTGCGCTTTCTTGTTATTGAGTTTAATAGGTTGTTCACGTTCTGAATATGAAGTGATTTATAATGCAGAAACAGGAGAGGCGGAGAGCCGGCAGCCGGACCAAGCCAATAGCTATACTATCGCCGTGATACCTAAAGTGAGTGGAATCCCTTATTTCAATGCTGCAGAAGAAGGGGCACTGGAAGCTGGAAGTGATTTAGGGGTCAATGTCCTATATAAAGGGCCGTTGATAGCTGATTGGAGGCACCAAAGTGAAATTATCGAAAGTTTCATAGAAAAGGACGTAGACGCCATTGCCGTATCAGCAAATGATCCTGATAAATTGGGTTCTGTGTTAACAGAGGCAATGAATCAAGGTATAAAAGTAATGACATGGGATTCCGATACATCTCCAGTATATCGATCACTATATATAAATATGGTTGATCCCGAGGTACTTGGCAGGCATGTTATGGATACGCTTGCATCAAGGCTGGAGGAAAAAGGGGAATTTGCTATATTGACAGATTCAAAGCAAGCTGCCAATACAAATGAATGGATTCACTGGATGAAAGTGCAACATGCCGAGTATTATCCAGCCATGGAATTAGTCGATATTAGGGAAACAGATGACAGTCCGACTAAAGCGTATGATGCTGCCACCGAATTATTAAATGAAAGGGAAGATCTCGATGGAATCATCGGTGCGTCATCTGTGGGACCGCCGGCTGCTGTACAAGCTGTTCTGGATGCTGATAAGCAGGATGACATCGAGGTGGTGGGACTATCTACCCCCAATCTTATGCGTGCTTTTATTCAAGATGGCCAGACCGAAATTGTCACACTTTGGAGCCCTAAGCGGCTCGGGTACTTGACTGTAAGTATTGCGAAGAGTGTGCTGGAAGGTAATCAACCGGCTGATAATCAGTATTTTCCCAATATCGGTGTGATTCGTGTGGAAGGAGATACAGTCATTATGGGAAGGCCGATCGATTTTACTAGGGAGAATATCGATGAGTATGATTTCTGATAAACGCGGTTGGATGAAATTCAAGAATCTGCGGTTAAGAACGAAACTGGTTATTACTTATATGATGCTGACAGTTATTCCCATGGCGTTGATTGGATTGTTTATCTATTATCAAAATACTAAATCGATCCAGGAAGAGGTCGGCGAATATATCCCCCGGCTTCTTAATCAGGCAAATCAAAATATAGAAAGCGAAATCAACGACCTCGAGAGTCTTCCGAACTTGATATACAACGCAAGTGACGTAATCGGTGTATTAAGATCCAATCCATATAAAGAGCAATCCGAACTTTTGGAGGACCGGTTTACGGTTGAGAACTTTTTATCTAATACTTATTTAGGTCAACATGATACATCGATCTTGGGAGCTTTCCTGCTTTCGAAGAACAGGGCATATGTCAGCGCAAAGGTCCCTTATGAAGGCTTCGAGTTGAACAACCAGACCCTTCCATACGGAGAGGCGCATGAATTCGGCGACAGTATGGAAGTGTTTTTGCCTGATCAGATAGACTTACAGTTTGAAGGAAATCCACCTTATCTGCTACTCGTCAAAGAGCTTCAGGACCTTGATAACAGGGACAGTTTAGGGACGTTGATTTTAGCCGTAAGGGTGACCTTTATCGAAAATATTCTCAAGACCCTGGATGAGCAAGAGAATGCATCCATGTGGGTCATGGATGAAAGCGGCCAAATCATCTATCACACTACCCATGAGAAGATTGGCACCAGCTTTGAAGAAATTCAGGAATACCCTATTTTAAATGGCAGCTTCAGGACAGTTGTAAATGGGGAAGAGACTCTGATCAGCACCAATCAGTCCGAGCAGCATGGCTGGGTTACTGTCCATAGCATTCCACTAAAGTTTTTAACGGAAAGGACAGATGTAGTAAAGAATTGGACACTTGCTATCTTTGTCATACTTGTTTTCATGACTACATTGATATCCATTTACCTGGCAGGATCTGTAACCAAACCAATCAATTTGTTAAGCAGGTTGATGAAAAAGGTGGAGAAAGGAGAATTGGAAGTGGATATCCCCATTCAAACCAAGGATGAAGTAGGTGAGCTGGCCGATAGTTTTCAATCGATGATTGATGAAATACGAGAATTGATCAGGAAGAATTATCAAGTCGAGCTCCGGCAGAAAAACGCTGAGTTATACGCATTGCAATCTCAAATAAACCCTCATTTTATGTACAATACGCTGGAGACGATCGGAGCAGCAATCGAGGAAGAGGATAAAGAAGTAGTCGTAGATATGATCGCTATTCTTGGCAGAATGCTTCGTTTTTCCTTAAGTAATAAAGATAAATTGGTGATGATTTCAGAAGAAGTTCGTCACGTCCAAAACTTCCTGACCCTGCAACAGTTCCGGTTTGAAGACAGAATTAGCTTCGAGATCACCAATGAAGTCGAACATCAGTCTCTGTTTACGCCTAAATTCATTTTGCAGCCTGTGGTAGAAAATGCAGTCAAGTATGGAATGGAGCGACGGCAGGCCCTTTCCGTTTCGGTGGATGTCACCAGACAAATAATCGAATCAGGTGAACAGCAGGTAATATTTACCGTCAGGGATAATGGTCCCGGAATGAAACAAGAAGAGTTAAACAAAGTTAAAAAGAAACTACAAGCAGATCCTATGATGAAGCGTGACTCCGGGTTTGGGCTGATAAATGTTCATTCCAGATTGGAGATGATGTTTGGAAGCGGTTATGGCCTCAGCATTTTCAGTAAAGAAGGAGAAGGCACAGAAGTGACTATCCGAATTCCGGAGATAAATAAAGACCAAGCGAGAAAACTTACTTTTTTGGAGGAGCGTGGAGATAAGCATGACAAGGATTAAAACGATTATCGTCGATGATGAAAATCGGATTCGGAGGGCAATCGAACGACAGGTCCGGGCATGCGGAGAAGAGTGGGAGATAATTGGTTCTTTTTCAGATGGCAAAGAAGCACTGCGAGCAATTACTGAAGAGGACATGCCGTTTGACCTTCTGGTTACAGATGTACGAATGCCTGAAATGGACGGACTGACCCTGATCAGTCAACTAAAGAAATCACACGATTTTTCTTCGATTATCATCAGCGGATATGACGATTTCTCCTATTTGCAGACGGCGATGCGTGCAGGTTCTCTTAATTATATTTTAAAACCGGTCGACAGAGTTCAGTTTCGGGGACAACTGGAAGAGGTAAAGGAGAAAATTTTATCGAAAAAGGCAGAGAAGAAACAACTCAAGGATAAATCTGAACAGTTGATTTATACCAGGCAGATCCAACTGTTGAGTGAAGCGACTTGGAGCATGGAAGTCGATGTACCCGCAATAGACTGGGATGCTCATTTCCCGGACGGCTACTATTCATTGATTTGTATAGGGATAGATCAATTTTTGACGATGACAAACGATTTCCCGACAGAGGAATGGGGACACTGGCAACGTAAGATGGAAACCTACAGCAGACAGTTGTATGAAGGTATGCTGGTGGATAATTATGAGAAGATCTGGTGGTGGAGAACCGGAAAATTAAACTTCTGGCTGCTTTTATATAAGCAGAACAATGACTATATCACCACAGGTAATGGTCTGGAGGTGTTTGCTTCCGCATTAAAAGATACGATTCAGCGTAAAACACCGTTCACAGCGTCACTGGCAGTTGGTCCCGAATTCGATAAGGTGGAGCGAATACCAGAAATAAGAGATCGATTGATGTCCGTTTTACAACATCGTATTATCCAAGGCGGCAATCACGTATTTTACGCTGACAAGGAAAATAACTACCCTGTTTCTCAAACTAAAAGTATCCATCCCAGAATTTATAAATATGTCCAGAAGATTCTTTCCACTATGGAAACAGAGAGTGATGAGAAAACGAAACAGGTTTTGAATGAGCTCTTTCATGAACTCGAAATAGCTGATTCTCCGGCATTGATAGAAGAGATGGTCAGTTTCTTATATATCCGGATCATTGACCGCTGGATGGAGTTCGAAGGATTTACGGAAGGACCTAAACTTCTAACTGAAGCGCTTCAGCTTACCAGACATGCAGGCAACTTTTCACAGCTCAAAGATGGGATAAAACTTTGGGTTTTAAAAGTGAAGAAGGGGATCGCCAATTTCAAGCAGCTTGATTCAGACCCTGTTCAGCGTGCCAAACAATGGATCAACAACCACCTGGGCGACAATATTACGATCAAAAAAATCGCTGATCATGTGTACATGAGTCCGACCTACTTCAGTAACTTTTTTAAAGCACAGACAGGAGAAACGGTGCTGGATTATGTAACAAAATGCAGGCTGAGAAAAGCGAGAGAGCTTCTTGTATCAACAGATCACAAAGTATATGATATTGCGAGTCAGTTGGGCTATCAAGACACAAAGTATTTCAGTCGCTTGTTTAAACAATGGCAGGGACAGTCTCCCTCTCAGTACAGGGAAAGCCACCAGCATATATAACGAATGGCGGTGCTGGATAGGCACCGCTATTTTTGTAATCCCTTTCATTCCCTTAATAATATCCCCCCTATCTTATGTTTGTCTCCTACTAACCTTTTTCCGAATGTCTTAACATTATCAATATAGAGCAAGTCGCTAAACCGCTTTTCTTATTATTAAGAAAGCGTTATCTAACTGTGAAAACAAGCCTGATAAGGAGGGACTTGAGTGATAAGGAAAGCGTTTGTCATGTCTGTATATCCAGATAAACACAAAGAGTATGAAAAAAGACACAAGGAAATATGGCCGGAAATGGTGGAGACGTTGCACCAGTACGGGGCAAGTAATTATTCAATCTTCTTAGATAAGGAATCAAGTAAATTATTTGGATATGTAGAGATTGAAGATGAAGAAACTTGGGAGAAAGTCGCAGCCACAGAAGTTAACCAGAAGTGGTGGGAATATATGCGTCCTGTAATGGAAACGCATTCAGACAACAGTCCAGTTACAAAAACTTTAACAGAAGTTTTTCATATGGATTAGAAACCAAAACCAATGTAGAAGAAAGGATGAGGGGAATGGGTAAAAGAAGATTTGCCGCCAAAAACGTAACCGGTTGGAAGGCAACTGTCGCGGTAGCAATGGCCAATTATATCGAAGCCGGATCGATTATCGCAGCTGCAAGCAGTCTGACTCTTTGGCAGGCATACTTGAACATTGACAGCATGGGTGTGGGTTTATTGAGTGCGTTAAGTGCTAATGCATTAGGTGCAGCAATCGGTGCCTTAATTGGCGGTCCGTTAACGGATAAGTTTGGAAGGAAATTTATCTTCAGCTATGATTTGTTGGTTTATATGATTGGTGTTGCCTTAATTGCCACATCTGTCAACTTTCCGATGCTTTTGATTGGTACAATCATTACAGGTCTTGCCGTCGGGGCCGGCGTACCTGTATCCTGGACATACATTGCAGAAGAATCTCCAAAACACAAACGTGCGGCCCATGTGGGAACAGCGCAACTAGCCTGGTCTATCGGTCCAGCAATCACCTTCATGCTCGCTGTTCTTGTTGCACCGCTTGGCCTGTTCGGATCTAGGTTGATCTTTTTCCACCTGTTGGTTATTGCTTTTGTTGCATGGTATATCAGAAGAGGGCTTGATGAATCCAAAATTTGGGAAGAACAGCAGCAACAAGATAAGCAGGATGCCGCGGAAGGAAAAATCAAACCCAATATAATAAAAGAATTATTCACGTTAAAAGCAAACCGTCAAGCTTTAATCTTGTTGCTGGGGATATACTTGTTCTGGAACTTGACGGCCGGGGCAATGGGTTATTTTATGCCTTACATATACGAAAATGTAGGTGGACTTAGCACGGCTCAGGCCAACATGCTGCAAGCTTTCTTATGGTTCCTTACCGTTGTGACAACATACTTCCTATTTATGAAACTAGGGGATAAAGTCAGTAGAAGGTCGCTCTTCGGAATCGGTGCAGTAATGGGGGTTGTAGCATGGATCGTCTTGACGTTCATGCCAATGACATGGCCGACATTGATCACCTTTGTAGTTCTTTGGGGGGCAGCAGCAGGTATTGGTGCCCAGGCATTTTATGCATTGTGGACAAGTGAATTGTTCCCGACCCGTTATCGCGCCAGTGCTCAAGGTCTCATGTACTTTATAGTCCGTTCGGGTATAGCTGTTTGGTCTTTCGCCTTGCCGATTGTGATGGATACTCTTGGCTTCACTGTAGCGGGGATAGTCATGATTGCCTTCCTGGTAATCCACCTTGTAATCGGCCTTGCCCTTGCGCCGAATACCCAAGGTAAAACATTGCAGCAAATTGAGTCAGAAAGATATGGCGGTGCCTTGCTGGATAATGAAAAAACAGCCAAGGAGCCAGCGGTACTGAACAAAGGATTTGAAGTGAAATAGAATGAATGCATAAAAGTCACCCAATACGGGTGGCTTTTTTTTTATGAAAAAGTATATATTCCAACTGGTCTTACATCCACCATCCACTTTTACAGTTGAGTGGAACTGCGACATAGTGAAAATTCACCTTAGAGAGACTTTCTCTAATCCTTTACAGGTTGAGTGCTAACCCGGCGCTACGGTAAAATACTCGCTTTCCGCGGGGAACGCTTCAGCCTCCTCGCTGGAAAACCATCAGCTGTGGGGTCTTCAGACTGTTCCTTTCCCGCAGGAGTCTCGCATTTTACCGCAGCTTGTATCGGCATTCTGTAATAGTAAGAGGAGATAACAGTTGAGAAGTTATAGAGATTTTTCTACCCCACATAACTTAGGATTAGTTATCACTTGATCAGATATCTATCCAAAGCGGAGGAGAAATGCGACACTCCTTGAAAATAAAGTTCGATTTTCTGCGTGCGGTGTAAATGCATGGATGTCATTTCAAAGTCCTGGGGGAAGAGCAGCTTCCGAAGACCTCGCAGTGGGCGCTTTTTGCTCAAGAGGAGGCTGAGGTGCTGCCCTCGGAAAGGGAGTATTTTTCCGCAGCGACGGCTCACCACTCAATCTGAAAAGGATGATAGGAAGCCACACTAAGTAATGTCGCAGTTTATGGATTTTGCGTAAAAGCTGAATTTACTTACAGAAATAGTGTGCGAACCCGGATTTGAGCAATGCATCTAAAGTGGGTCGGCGTAATTTGTTTTCGGTGGGACGAGGGTTTGGGTTCAAAGGGGCGTTGCGCCTGCGTCTTCTAGTGAAGCTTCGAAGTCGTGTTCCTCGGCGTAAGGCAGCAAGGAAGTAAATTCGCAGTAGTGGCCTTGCAAATAAGGACAATAAAAAGGTGAATGGCGTTATTTATCTCGTTGTTATTTTCCTTTATTATATAATTATTAAAACGCTTTCAGTGAAGGGGTGGGGTTATTGGGCACATGCAGTTTGGCTGTAGATATTGGCGCTTCCAGCGGAAGGTTGATTGCAGGATATTTGCAGGATGGCTTATTAAAGCTGGAGGAGGTACACCGTTTTGAGAACAAAATGGTCAAGAAAGACGGTCACTTTTGTTGGGATATCGATGCCTTGTTTCAAGAAATAAAAATGGGTATCCATAAGTGCGGGGAAAAAGGGCTGGATCCGGAAAGCATCGGAATCGATACTTGGGCTGTAGACTTTGTATTACTAGATGAAAATGACCAACTCCTCACAAATGCTGTTGCATACCGGGACCCAAGAACCGATGGAATGATGGAAGAGGTATTTAACATTATCAGTAAAGAACGCCTCTATCTGGAAACCGGTATCCAGTTCCAGAAATTCAATACAATCTATCAACTATACTCTATTAAAAAGAATAATCCGGAATTACTGGAAAAAGCAAAATCTTTCCTCATGCTGCCGGATTATTTCAATTATTTGCTGACTGGTGAAAAAGTAAATGAATATACGAATGCTACTTCGACACAATTGGTGAATGCTTTCACCAAAAAATGGGACAAAGACCTCCTCGATCAGCTTGGTATCAATAAAGATATGTTTCTGGAAATAAAACCGCCAAACACAGAGCTGGGCACCCTTAAACAAGATTTGGCAGAGGAATTCGGATTTGATATGAAGGTGTTGCTTCCTGCAACACATGATACCGGTTCTGCTGTAGCAGCCGTGCCCGAAGTAGACGACACTATTTATATTAGTTCGGGGACCTGGTCGTTAATCGGTGTTGAAAACAGATTCCCTATCTGTGTGACAAAAGCGCTTGATTATAACTTCACAAATGAAGGGGGAATCGATTATCGGTATCGTTTCCTGAAAAACATTATGGGCCTCTGGATGATTCAGGAAGTGAAGAGGAATTACGATAACCAATACAGTTTTCCCGAACTTGTTGAATTGGCGGACAAAGCTTCAGATTTCAAGTCCAAGGTAAATGTGGATGATGGCAGGTTTTTGAACCCGGAAAATATGATCGAAGCAATCCAACTTTACTGCCAAGAGACTGATCAGCCGATTCCGGAAACTCCGGGAGAAGTCGCAAAGTGTGTTTTCGATAGTTTAGGAGACAGTTATCAAAATGCTATCAACCAAATAGAAGAAATCTATGAAAAACAATTCACGAAAATCAATGTCATTGGCGGCGGCTGCAAAAATGAGATGCTCAATCAGTTGATTGCAGACAAGACCAATAAAAAAGTATTTGCAGGGCCAGTGGAGGCAACAGCAATTGGAAATCTTATTTCTCAATTGATTTCGGTAGGCAAAATTGATGACATTCATAGGGCTAGAAACATTGTAAGTCAATCTTTTGATTTGAAAATATATACCGCTGACAAGGAGGAAAAAGTAAAATGAGTATAAAAGACCGTTATGAAACTGCCAAACAAGATTATGAAAAATGGGGAGTGAATGTGGACGAGGTTTTGGAGCAATTGAAAAACGTCCCTATCTCTATTCATTGCTGGCAAGGAGATGACATCGGCGGATTTGAGGCTGATCAGCAGGAATTATCAGGCGGTATCGACGTAACAGGAGACTATCCAGGAAAAGCGACAACACCTGAACAACTGCGTGGTGATTTAGAAAAGGCCCTTTCCCTTATACCGGGAAAACATCGGGTAAACCTTCATGCTATCTATGGGGAAACAGAAGGAGAAGCAGTTGAGAGAGATCAACTGGAGCCAAAGCATTTTGAAAACTGGGTGAACTGGGCGAAGGAGAATGGGCTGGGTCTTGATTTCAACCCGACCCTTTTCTCTCACCCAAAAGCGGCCGATGGTTTGACATTGGCCCATCCGGACAAAGACATTCGTGATTACTGGATAAGGCATTGCATTGCCAGTCGGAAAATTGCGGAGTATTTCGGCAAAGAACTCGGAACATCAGCTTTGACAAACATTTGGATACCGGATGGTTACAAGGATATTCCTAGTGATCGTTTAACTCCGAGACAACGTCTGAAAGAATCACTCGATGAGATATTTGCTGTAGAAATAGATGAAAAATATAATGTCGATGCTGTAGAAAGCAAACTGTTCGGCATCGGTTCTGAGGCATATGTAGTCGGTTCCCATGAGTTTTACTTAGGATACGCGTTGAAGAATGACAAATTATGCTTGCTTGACACAGGACACTACCATCCAACAGAAGTTGTCTCCAATAAAATTTCGGCAATGCTTTTGTATAGCGATCAACTGGCGCTCCATGTATCGAGGCCTGTACGCTGGGATAGCGATCATGTTGTCATATTCGACGATGAGTTAAAAGAAATCGGTTTGGAAATTGTCCGGAATGGCGCCCTTGATAAAGTTAGAATTGGGTTAGATTTCTTTGATGCAAGTATTAACCGGGTTGCTGCATGGACCATCGGAACACGCAACATGATTAAAGCGTTGTTATATGCGATGCTTCAACCGAACGAACATTTAAAACAGTTGCAGGAAGAGGGGAACTTCACCGACCGCTTGGCATTAATGGAAGAATTTAAGACATACCCATTCGGTGCAATTTGGGATTATTATTGCGAAAAAATGGGAGTGCCTGCGAAAGAAACATGGTTGGAAGAGATCAAACAGTATGAGAAAGACGTTTTATTGAAGAGATAATATATTTGCGGATCAGCAGAAGCTGGTCCGTTTTTTTATTGCAGGCATCGGGAGGACTGCTGCATTCTATTCAAGATGATGCGAAATCTTAATTTTATACTAAAAACAAAAATAAACAAAAATAATAATCTGTGTTTATGTTGTTTTTAATTATTTATGTGGTATAATCAAAACATAAAGATAAACCATTCGGCTTTTTGGAAAAAGTAATTCTACAAATGTGCTTTCCGGAGCCGGGAGAGGGTTGAATAAGATGAAGATACTTCAGGATATGGTAAGAGATCATTCAGTTTTGAATGCTCCGTTTGTTCAGGAAATGATGGATGCAACGTATGATATGTGGCGGTTTGGATGGGATGAACGCAATGGCGGTAATATTAGTTTATTATTGGAAGAAGAAGAAGTCCTGGCTTACTTGGATCCCGATCGCGTCATTCGTACTATTGGGCTGGAATTTCCTGTTCAAGAACTTTCGAATAGATACTTTATTGTTACTGGATCCGGAAAGTATTTCAAAAATGTTCGTAAATATCCGGAAGACTGTTTAGGTATTATAAGAGTGAGTGAAGAGGGAAAGAGCGTAGAACTATTATGGGGATTAGCCGGCGACGGAAGGCCGACAAGCGAGCTGGCTTCTCATTTCATGAGCCATATTGCCCGCTTGAATGCCGATAGCAAACATCGGGTCATCATGCACACCCATGCAACAAACCTTATTGCGATGACCTTTACTCACGCTCTGGATGAGGTCAGCTTTACCAAAACATTATGGAAAATGTGTACAGAGTGTGTGGTAGTCTTTCCGGAGGGAGTGGCCATCCTGCCGTGGATGGTTCCAGGGACTGATTTGATAGGAAAACAAACAGCAGCTAAAATGGAGGAACATAAGCTGGTCGTTTGGCCACACCATGGCATTTTGGGTGCAGGTTCTTCCATCGATGACGCATTTGGTCTGATTGAGACAGCAGAGAAAGCAGCGCAAATTTATATGCTGGTATGCTCCCACAAAGGCGGGATCCAACAGACCATCACTGATGGGGAGCTGATCGAGTTGGCGAAAGCATTTGATGTAAGACCGCCAGACAGATTTTTTCATTTAAAACAAAAAGCTCTCTCTTAAATGATGGGAGCTTTTTGTTTTATTTAAATTCAAAAACAAACAAAAAATATATTTTATATTCAAAAATAAACAAATATATGTTAAGCTTGAAACAGAAGAATAAGCAAGCAGAATAGAGGAGGAAAAAACTTTGGTACAAAATCGATGGGATGAAAGTAAAGCGAACAATGAAAGCGGTTTAGAGGAGTTGGTGTATCGCTCCAATTTATTGGGATCAGACCGTTCTGTTGCCAACTGGGGTGGCGGGAATACTTCCACAAAATCCATAGAAACAGACTTTAGGGGAAATGAAATAGAAGTTATGTGGGTAAAGGGAAGCGGTTCAGACCTTGCGTCAATGGGCGCGAAAAACTTCACTGGTTTGAAAATGGAGGATATCCGTCCCTTGTTGGAAAAAGACGACATGTCAGATGAGGATATGGTCAGCTATTTAGCTCACTGTATGATCGATGCCAAGCATCCTCGATCTTCAATTGAAACATTACTACATGCGTTTTTACCATTTAAACACGTAGATCATACACATCCTGATGCAATAATAAGCATTGCCTGTGCTGACAATGGAAAATCTGTCGCGGAAGAAATATATGGTGACCGTTTCGTCTGGGTGCCGTATATCCGTCCAGGTTTCAAGTTATCTAAAATGATTGCTGAAGGAGTTCAAAACAATCCTAACGCTGAATTGGTAATCATGGAAAAACACGGGTTGGTGACATGGGGTGAAACTTCAAAAGAAAGCTATGACAAAACAATCTCTGTCATCCAGGAAGCGGAAGACTACATCGAAGCAAAAGCAAATGCACAAACACTGTTCGGTGGACAGAAATACGAGTCTTTGACAGCTGAAGAAAGAAAAGAAATCTTTGCGAAAGTACTTCCCGTTGTTCGCGGCCAAGTAAGCGGAAATAAAAAGATGCTGGTTACATACGACGATAGTGAGGATGTTTTGAACTTTGTAAACAGTGAAAACGCAAGAGACTTGTCACAAGTCGGCGCCGCATGTCCGGATCATCTTGTGCATACCAAACGTGCGCCTTTGTTCATTGAATGGGATCCGAACAGCAAGGATGTTGACGGTTTGATAGAAAGTGTGAAAGCCGGTATTGCGTCTTTCCAGGAAGAATATGAAGCATATTTTGAAAGAAATAAATCTGAAGGCGACCAAATGGTAGAGACAGCCCCTCGTGTTGTATTGATTCCAGGGCTCGGTATGATCAATACCGGAAAGAACTGGACCGCAGCCAATGTCAGCGAGTCCCTTTATCATCGTGCGGTTTCTGTGATGAGAGGATCTACTATTCTTGGAAATTTCGTATCTCTTAATGAAGAAGAGTCATTTGCGATTGAATACTGGCCGCTTGAGCTTTATAAACTCAGCCTTGCACCGCCAGAAGCGGAATTTTCCCGTCAAGTGGCATTTGTAACTGGCGGAGCCGGAGGAATCGGGAGCGCCACTTGTTACCGACTTGTCTCTCAAGGTGCACATGTCGTAGTAGCGGACATCAATCTGGAGGGAGCAGAAGAACTTGCAGGACAGATCAATGATCGTTTCGGTTCAAATCGTGCCACAGCAGTGAAAATGGACGTTACCAAGGAAGAAGAAGTATCTGCTGCAATTCAAGATTCTGTCTTAACGTATGGTGGACTGGACATCATCGTCAATAACGCTGGATTGGCCAGTTCAAGCCCTTTTGAAGAAACAACGATGGATAAGTGGAATCTTAACATGAATGTCCTGGTTACCGGCTATTTCCTCGTTGCCAGAGAAGCGTTCAAGCTGATGAAAGACCAGGCAATCGGCGGAAACATGGTATTCGTGGGCTCGAAAAATTCCATTTATGCAGGTAAAAATGCTGCAGCCTACAGCACGGCCAAAGCTGCAGAAGTCCATCTTGCACGCACTGTGGCTGCAGATGGCGGCCAGTATGGCATCCGGGTTAATTCCGTCCTGCCTGATGCGGTTATCCGTGGTTCGAAAATCTGGGATTCTGAATGGAAAGAAGAAAGAGCATCTTCCTATGGAATCGGAACAGACGACTTAGAAGAACACTACCGCAAACGTACTATATTGAATGTGAATATTCTGCCGGAGGACATTGCGGAATCGATTGCTTTCCTTGCGTCTTCCAAATCGGCTAAGACAACTGGATGCATGGTGACAGTAGACGGCGGTGTCGCTGCTGCCTTCACAAGGTAATAAAGGTTGGTTAACTCGTTGGGCTGTCCCCGGCGAGTTAACTTCATTTTACAATCCATGCGGGAGGGGAAACATCACTCCTGTTGCGAAATGGTAAATTCCTGACTAAAATGAGGATTAAATCAAGGATTAAATCAAGGATTAAATCAAGGATTAAATCAACCGTCTTAATAGAGAGGGCAATGAAGGTAGGGAAAGTGTGTGCTTGTTGCAGAGAGACAACAAAAAATAGTAGAGCTTGTAAATGAACGAAAAAGTATCAGGGTATCGGAGCTCAGCCGTATTTTTTCGGTCACAGAGGAAACCATCCGAAGAGACTTGGAGAAACTGGAGGCAGAGCAGAAGCTGTCAAGAAGCCATGGAGGCGCCGTAAGTTTAACTCCGGACGAGTCGAACGAACTTTCTTTTTCTGAAAGGGAGATAACGAATGTCAAAGAGAAGAAAGAGATTGCACTCGAGGCGGTAAAACATGTCATCGAAGGAGATAAAATCATGCTGGATGCCAGCACGACTGCATGGTATATGGCTAAGGCTCTGCCGGATATTCCAATTACCGTGCTTACAAATTCTATTAAAGTGGCCATGGAACTCAGCAGCAGAAAAGAAGTGACAGTCATTTCCACCGGAGGCACATTACTCTCCAAATCGTTATCATACGTCGGCCCCCTAGCTGAATCATCTTTGGAAACTTACCATGTCAATAAAGCATTTATCTCCTGTAAAGGACTTCATCTCGAAAAAGGCATCAGTGAGTCGGATGAACAGCAAGCCCGAATCAAGAAAAAGATGATGGATAATGCGGATTCTGTTTTCATTATGATTGATCACAGCAAATTTGGTGTGCGGGCATTTTCATGGCTCGATGGCTTGGAAGCGATTGACCACATTATTACAGATGGTAAGGTTGATCCTGCAATCGTCCAACAGTTAGCTGACAGGTCTTTAAAAACGATTAAAGTATAAAAAGAATGGAAAGCGGCCGCCTGCCCGTATTGGTAATGGCGGCTGTGTAACCAGGTGAAGGTAGTTGGAAGAGCAAATCTGATAAGACTTTTTGAATGCGTTAACATGAAGAGCGGGAGGGGAGAAAATGAAAGTATCCTTATTTATCACATGTCTCGGGGATGTGTTTTATGTAAATGCGGGGAAAGCGGCAGTAGAACTGCTGGAACGTTTCGGGTGCGAGGTTGATTTTCCGGAAACACAAACCTGCTGCGGCCAGCCTGCTTACAATAGTGGCTATCATGACAAGACAAAAGCAGCTGCGAAAAATATGATCAAAACCTTCGCCCATTCCGAATATGTCGTAAGTCCATCCGGTTCCTGCGCCTATATGTTCCATGAATATGAATCTTTATTGAAGGATGAACCGGAATGGCAGGAGAAAGCAAGGGAACTAAAAGAAAAAACATACGAATTGACTCAATTCATCACAGATGTATTGAAAATAGAAGATACAGGTTCTGAGTTTCACGCGAAAGCGACCTACCACACATCCTGCCACATGACACGGCTGTTAGGTGTGACAGAGGCCCCTTTGAAACTATTAAGCAAGGTAGATGGCCTCGAGATGATAGATTTGCCTAATAGACATGACTGCTGCGGTTTCGGAGGGACATTTTCCGTGAAGATGCCTGCCATTTCAGAGCAGATGGTCGATGAAAAAGTGGAGCATGTTGAAGAAACCGATGCAGAAGTGCTTATCGGTGCTGATGGTGGGTGTCTCATGAATATTGGAGGCAGGCTAAACCGCCAGAAGAAGCCGATAAAAGTGATGCACATAGCGGAAATCTTAAACAGCAGGGGTGAGCGCTGATGCCGATGCATATCGGGGATAAGAAATTTACAAACCGGGTGGAAAAAGGTCTTGGAGACGGCTTTATGAGAGGTGCGGTCAGATCTGCGCAAGGAAGACTGCAGACAAACCGTTCTGTCGCTGCCGAAGAGCTGGGAGACTGGGAAGACTGGCGCAGCCTTGGACAGGAAATACGAAACCACACCGTGGAAAATCTTGATTACTACTTGCAGCAATTGAGCGATAAAGTTGCAGAAAGAGGCGGGCATGTCTACTTTGCCGAAACGGCAGAAGATGCGAACAACTATGTCAGCGAAGTAATCGAAAAGAAGCAGGCCCGGAAAATAGCAAAGTCCAAATCCATGGTTACCGAAGAAATTGCCCTGAACGATATTTTGGAGGAAAAAGGTTGTGAAGTGGTAGAAACAGATTTGGGCGAATACATTTTGCAAATTGATGATCATGATCCGCCTTCCCACATCGTGGCTCCGGCATTGCACAAAAATAAAGAGCAGATCAGGGATGTGTTCAAAGAAAAGTTAGGCTACACCAATACCGAGAAACCGGAAGAATTGACACTGTTTGCCAGAGAGCAATTACGGAAAGAGTTTTTGGCAGCTGATGTCGGGATCACCGGCTGCAACTTCGCAATAGCTGAATCGGGTTCGTTCGCACTGGTTACCAACGAAGGGAATGCACGCATGGTTTCGACCTTGCCAAAAACGCAAATAACCGTCATGGGCATGGAGCGGATTGTCCCGACATGGGAGGAGCTGGATGTTCTTGTAAGCCTGTTGACGAGAGCGGCTGTCGGACAGAAGCTGACCAGTTATGTCACGGCTCTGACTGGACCGAAAGATATAGAAGAAGCAGATGGTCCGGAAGAATTTCATTTAGTTATCGTGGACAATGGCCGTTCCAAAATCCTAGGCACTGAATTTCAAGAAGCACTCCACTGCATTCGATGTGCGGCTTGTATCAATGTATGTCCTGTCTACCGCCATGTCGGAGGTCATGCTTATGGTTCCATTTATCCGGGACCGATCGGTGCAGTGCTGACCCCGCTGCTTGGAGGGTATGATGATTATAAAGAACTCCCTTATGCTTCGTCCTTATGCGGAGCATGCACGGACGTTTGCCCTGTCAAAATACCGCTCCATGAGCATTTGATCGAACACCGGCGACATATCGTCCAGGAAGAGAAGAAGGCAGATCTTGCGGAAAGGCTTGCTATGCAGGGATTTAATAAATTGGCAGGATCATCTGCCCTTTTTAATATGGCGACTAAAATGGCGCCGGTTCTCGTTACTCCATTTGTAAAAGACGGAGCGATTCCGAAAGGGCCGGGTCCTTTGAAACCATGGACGGATATTCGTGATCTGCCTGTCCCGCAAAAAGAACGGTTCAGAGATTGGTTCAGGAAAAGGGAGAAAGGGGACCAGAGACATGGCGAAAGGAAACATTAAAAACAGGGAAGCATTTTTGAACAATATAGCCGACAATCTTGGTCGTGAACGGAAAGTCGCTGATGTCGTACGGCCTAGATGGAATCAGCAAGTGCAATGGAAGGTGCTTGCTGATCATACGGAAGACCAGCTCGTGGATGTACTGGAAAGACAATGTACGTTGATTCATACGGATTTGGTCCGCACCAACCAGACTGATTTGAGTGATACCTTATTAAAAGTCATTCAAGACTTTAATGGTAAATCAGTAATTACATGGGATGATCCTCGTTTTGAAAGTTTTGGGCTAAATAGCCCTTTTGAAAATTGGAAGGACGCACATCATATTGACGTCCACAAATGGGACGCCGCTAATGGTTCAGAGAGTATTCATTTGGCGGAACAGGCAGATGTAGGAATAACTTTCAGCGATGTCACGCTGGCTGAGTCTGGAACGGTCGTCCTTTTCAGTGACAAAGGGAAGGGAAGATCTGTGAGTTTGCTTCCTGCAACATACATTGCTATCATACCGAAAAGCACCATGGTGCCGCGTATGTCCCAGGCTACTCGAGAAATACATCAAAGAATCGAAAGTGGGGAACAAGTGGCCTCTTGTGTGAATTTTATAACTGGTCCAAGTAATAGTGCCGATATTGAGATGAATTTGGTGGTAGGGGTCCACGGCCCGATCAAAGCAACCTATATCGTTGTCGAAGACAGGTAGTTTTCCCATGGGGTAACGCACTTTTGGAATAACCGAAGGGGAGAATGTTAGTTTACTGGATTAATAAAAAATTGGTTGATATAATACAAGGATGAAAGCGGTTAATAATCACAAAATGCCGCTTTCTGAGTTCCTACATAACGGAAAGAATGATAGTCTGCAGAAGTAATTCTTACAAGAAATGGGGTCGCAAACATGGAGATAACCCGGAAGGAATTTGGGGAATTAAATGGCGAAGTTGTTCATGAATACATTTTAAGGAATGAGAATGGGTTTGAAATAGCTTGTTTAGATTATGGATGTATCATAAGTAGAATCATGGCCGGTGATACGGATGGAAACCGGGAGAACGTCGTCTTAGGTTTCGATAACTTGGATGACTATCTGAAATACTCCCCTTTCTTTGGCGCAATAATCGGAAGAGTCGCAGGGCGAATTAAAGAAGGAAAGTTTGAACTTAACGGTGTAAGTTATCAATTGCCCCAAAATGAGGGGAGAAACCATCTACATGGCGGTAAAGGTTTTGACACAGTCATTTGGAGTGCTGAAGAGATCGATAGAAGCGGTAACGGAGAAATAGGTTTGTCTTTTTCCTACCGGAGTCCTAACGGTGACCAAGGCTACCCTGGAAATCTTGATGTTACAGTTGAATATCTATTGAACAATGAAAACGAACTGACTATTTCCTATTCGGCCAGTTCTGATCAGGATACCATTGTCAATCTTACCAACCATACTTATTTTAACTTAACCGGAAATTTGAAAGACGATATACTCAATCATCAGTTACAGATGAAAAGTGACCGGTTCCTCGAATTAGATAGAGAGTCACTGCCGACAGGGGAAATGTTGGATGTAGAAGGTACTCCGTTCGACTTCCGGGAAGGAAGAAAAATCGAAGACGGCACAACATCATCACACCCTCAAAATATCCAGGTTGGGAATGGTTATGACCATCCCTTCCTGCTGAAAGAAAACCATAACAGGGAAATTGTCTTAACAGATCCCGAAAGCGCAAGAGAATTGGCAATCGAAACAGATGCACCATCAGTTGTCGTATATTCGGGCAACCAGTTAACCGGAGAGTTTCAGATTGGCGGAATAACAGCGAAAAAGCATTTAGGTATATGTCTGGAAACACAAGGACTACCTGATGCAGTCCACCACGATGATTTCCCATCGATTGTGCTGAAACAAGGAGAGCAATACCAAACAAAAACCAGGTACAAATTCAGTGTGAATAAGTAACTTAAGGCTTAAAAGAGGAGGGGTTCGTTTGATTGGATTCGAAAGTCTTCATCATGTCAGCCTGGCGGTAACAGATATTGATAGAGCTAAGGATTTTTATGGAAATATTCTCGGGTTAAAAGAAATAGACCGACCAGGTTTCGACTTTCCTGGTGCCTGGTATCAAATTGGAAGCCAGCAGCTACATTTAATCTCCTACCCTGGTTCTGAAACAATCAGGGAAAAGGGTGAAATGGAAACGAAAGACGGTCACTTTGCGATTCGTGTCAAAGATTATCATCAGACACTGAACTTTCTCAAAAAGCAGAATGTGGATGTGTTGGAGAAACCTGACAGCATAAGTGGATTCGCCCAAATATTCTGTATGGATCCAGACCATAATCTGATTGAATTCAACGTCGACCAGAGTTCGCTAGGAAATGGGTAATCTGCACGAACTTCTCTGAAATGGCATTTGACAAATACATTCATCGTGTTATGATGTTTATGAAAATTGAATGAAAATTCGAACCACTAGGGGTGCCTTTAAAAGGCTGAGATTAAAGTATAACTTTAAGACCCTTGGAACCTGATCTGGTTTATACCAGCGGAGGGAAGTGGCGTAGCGGAATATGTGTAAGTATATTTCCTTTTCCAATACAACCACTTTCTTTACGTCGGTAAAGAAAGTGGTTTTTTTGTTGCCATAGTGGTTCCTTCTCATTCAAATAAAAAGGAGGAAAAGTTATGCAAAAAGGACTGAAGTTGTCGGATATTTTGGTAACCATTATCATTGCCCTGATTTTTGGACTGATCTACAAACTGTGGGGGCCTTTATACGGTGTGGTTTCTACCTTTGGTCTACATATCGAACAATTGATTTATGGGATGTGGTTCATCGCTGCAACTGTGGCTTTCTTGATTATCCGGAAGCCGGGCGTTGCCATACTGGCAGAAGTCGCTGCCGCCCACGGTGAGTTTATTTTTGGGGGAGAGTGGGGTGTAGCAACACTGATTTTTGGTTTGGGGCAAGGCTTGGCTGCCGAGTTGATTTTTGCAGCATTCGGCTATAAACGGTTTACTGTTTTGGTTGTATCCTTTGCAGCTGTAGCCTCGGCTGTAGCTTCTATCGGTATTGATTATTATTACGGTTATATCGGTGACTTGGCACTTTGGAATTTGGGTTTGATGGTTGGAGCAAGGATTCTGGGAGCGATTCTAATCGCTGGATTATTTGCTCATTTGATTGTCACAGCCTTGGAAAAGACCGGTGTAACCAACCTGGTACGTCCGCTTTCAAAGGAAGATTACCATGCTTTGGACTAGAAACAAGGTGATGCTATGACCGTTGTAGCTGGAGTAGAAAATTTGCGACTGAAATACCCGGGGACAGATTCCCTTTTGATGAAAGATTTCACCTTATCAATAGAACAGGGAGAAAAAGTGCTGATCATCGGACCATCAGGCTCGGGAAAATCGACATTGTTGCAAGTGATGACTGGGTTGATACCTGCTTCTGTCGAAGTTCCGATGAAAGCAGACGGTCTTAAAATTCCGCTGTCATGGGGCTACTTGTTCCAGGATCCGGATAGTCAGTTTTGCATGCCCTATGTCGATGAAGAGCTGGCATTCGTACTGGAAAATCTCCGGGTTCCTTCATCGGAAATGCGAAATTACATGTCACATTATTTAGAGCAAGTAGGTTTGAGTTTTGACAATCTTCATACAAGTATCCAAACATTATCCGGAGGTATGAAACAACGGCTCGCAATAGCTTCTGTACTGGCACTTGAGGCAGATACCCTTTTTCTGGACGAACCGACAGCTATGCTTGATCCTGCCGGCACGAAAGAAGTCTGGGAGACCATAAAAGGTATTGCGAATGACAAGACATGTATTATTGTGGAGCACAAAATAGACCAGATCATTGAATTCGTTGACAGGGTAATACTCTTGGACGAAAAAGGTGAAATCCGGGCAGACGGTTCTGCGAACAGTGTGTTTGAAGCCAATAAGCAAGTCTTGAGGGAGCAAGGTATTTGGTATCCGTCCGTTTGGGAGGACTACCTGGAAACCAAGCCGAAAAACGTTATAACCTCTTTAGCAGAAGCAAAGCCTCTCATATCTTTATCGGGATTCACCGGTTACAGAGGTGGTACCGAAACAATCAAGATACAGAAGGCCGATGTATTCCCGGGAGAGTGGATTACCATCATTGGAGAAAATGGAGCGGGAAAAAGCACCCTGCTGCATGCCCTGATGAAACTAGTTAAAACAAAGGGATACTATTATTTATTTGAGAAGGAATACAAGAAAACTTCCGATATAGCAAAGTACATCTCATTTGTATTCCAAAATCCCGAATTGCAGTTCGTGACAAATTCAGCTGCGGGTGAAGTAGCTTACAGCTTAGAAAGAGAAAACTGGTCCCGAGAAGCAATCGACCATAAAGTAGGTGAACTGCTTGATCGTTATCGTTTAACTGCAGAGCGGGACAATCATCCATACCAGCTTTCCATGGGACAGAAACGCAGGCTTAGCGTGGCTTCCGCAGTAGTTAAGGAGCAGCCGGTCCTCCTGTTGGATGAACCCACTTTCGGGCAGGATGCAGCAAACACGTTTACCATCCTGGAGCAATTAGAGGAACTACAGCGAAGAGGAACGACTATCATGATGGTCACCCATGACCGGAACATTGTCAAAAACTTTGCGACAAGGGTGTGGGAAATTGAAAATGGAATGTTGGCAAAAGATGTTTCTACTGTTGAGTTTTTCCATGGACGAGCAGCGGGATCCGTTTGATCGGGGAGGATACAATGCAATTAAATCTTAGTTACCAAGAGACTTGGCTTCACAAAATCAATCCAAGCTTGAAATTTTTCCTTGTTGTCCTGTTGTTCGTTGGTATTTTATTCATCCATGACATCAACTATTTGATCAACTTTTTCATGGGGACAATCCTTTTATATTTGTTTTTCACAGGCCACCCAGGGAAACGGTTGGTATTGATCGGGATTCCGTTTCTCCTTATTTTTATCACTTCGTCGACTTCGATGGTGTTCTTCGGAAAAGGGGAAACAACGTGGCTTCAATGGGGGCTTGTCCATATTAGCGAGGAAAGTTTTTTCAGAGGGATTCATTTAGGCTTCAGGGGGCTCGTATTCGCTGTGCTTGGCGTTATTTTCGCTTTGACAACAAGACCGGTTTACTTGTTTTATTCGCTGATGCAGCAATTGAAGCTAAGACCAAAATATGCTTACAGTTTTATGGCAGCAGTCCGGTTGGTTCCCATTATAATCGGTGAGCTGCAGACACTTCGATACGCATTGAAAATCAGAGGGATAGAGAATGAAAAAGGTTTGGCCGGTTTTTATAAAAAGCTTAAAGCCTATGCAATACCGTTGCTCGCCCAGAGTATTCGCAGAGCTCACAGGATTGCAGTCGCAATGGAAGCAAAACGTTTCACAGCGGGGGAAAAGCGGACCTTCTACTATCAAATCGGCTTTTCCAAGTACGATATATGGTTTGTTTGTTATTTTCTAGTGTTGATTCTCTTGTCATATGCAATGACTGCTAATTTTCCATATTTACCTGTCGGTGATGTCCGCTATGGCAGTCAATAAAAGAGGGGATGTTTTTATGGACAAAAAACTGCACATCGTTACAACGGGAAGACAATCAGCCGGTGAATTGTCCCGGATACTTGGTGCCATTCATCCGTATATTGATGCAATCCATGTTCGGGAAAAGGAGAGAACTTCAAGAGAAATCTATTACATAGTCAACCGATTGACGGATCAGGGAGTGCCTTCATCCAAGATAATTATAAATGACAGAGCTGATATAGCACTGGCAACGAAGGTAAGCGGGGTTCACCTCGGACACCAATCCCTTCCGGCAGCAGTGATGAAGCGGCGGTTTCCGTCCCTTTGTGCCGGGGCTTCCGTCCATTCGGTGGATGAGGCACTTTTTGCGCAGGGACAAGGGGTAGATTATTTGCTGTTCGGACATGTGTTTTCAACCGGCAGTAAGCCGGGTTTACCGCCAAAGGGGCTGTGCCAGCTTGAAAGAGCAGTATCGGCAGTTGAAACACCTGTTATAGCCATAGGTGGTGTTAAACCGGAAAACATGAAGGAGACCCTTGAAACAGGCGTGGAGGGGGTGGCAGTTATGTCTGGTGTGCTTGAAGCAGCCGACCCGGTCGCAGCTGTACAGAGCTATGGGCAGTATTTGAATAAAGTTGTATAAAAGGAGGGCACGTATGCGGTATGACACAATTATTGTCGGCGGTGGTGTGATCGGTTGTTCCATTGCTTACCGGTTGGCGAAAAGGGGACAGAAGGTGCTGGTTTTGGAAAAGGACCGGATCGGTAGTAAGGCATCCAGAGCTGCAGCCGGTATGCTGGGGGCACAGGCAGAATTGGAAGAAGATGGCCCGCTCTTCCAGCTTGCGAGAAAGAGCAGGGAGCTGTTTCTTCCACTTGCAGATGAGATAAAGGAAGATACTGGAATCGATATCGAACTGGTCAACAAAGGAATGTACAAGGTAGCAAGGTCCGAGGAAGAGGTGGAGGAATACACACGAGTTATGGATTTTCAAAAGAAGGCAGGTGCAGATGTCGAATGGCTTACTGGAGAAAATCTGCGGGTTTTGGAACCCATGCTTTCTGAGTCTGTATTAGGTGCCATGTATTTAGAAAAAGACGGACAGGTTTCCGCTCCCCAACTTACAGAAGGTCTTTGGAAAGCAGCCGTTGCCCATGGAGTCGAAGTGAAAGAGTTTGCCGATGTCCAATCGTTTTTATTAGGTAGAGAATCTGTTGATGGAGTGGTGACTAGTGAAGGGAAGTATTTGAGTGAAAATGTAGTGGTTGCGGCGGGAGCTTGGAGCGGCAAACTGCTGGAACAGGCAAAGCTGTCCATTGAAACCTATCCGGTTAAAGGAGAATGTTTTTCGGTTATCTCTCCGCGCCCTCTACTTACTGCCACCATCTTTTCGCATGGGTGTTACCTCGTACCTAAAAAAGGAGGACGGCTGGTCGTTGGTGCCACCGTACATCCCCGCACGTTTAACCAACAAATAACTGTCGGGGGAATCTCTTCATTGATGGAAAAAGCCGAGAAGCTGCTTCCGGCGATTAAGAAGGCTGAGTGGGAGATGGCCTGGACAGGAATCCGGCCGCAAACAGAGGATGGGCTTCCATATCTCGGGGAGCATCCGAACTGCAAAGGTCTTTTCGTGGCAGCCGGACATTATCGAAACGGGATTTTACTTTCCCCGATAACCGGGATTGTGATGGCTGATTTGATAGAGCGAAAGGACTTAAATATAAACCTCGGACCGTTTCGGTTGAACAGAAGGAATCCGACATTAGTTTAAAGAATGGAGGCAGACATGGAATTAATTATTAACGGAGACAAAGTTACAGTGCCGGACGCGATTGAAAATGTCAGTCAACTCTTGGAGCATTATAACGTCGATCAGAAGGTGGTCATCGTGGAGTTGAATGGAACGATATTGGAAAAAGAAACCCATCGGGAAAACCATATTTCGGGTGGAGATAAAATGGAATTAGTACATTTTGTAGGAGGCGGTTGATATGTTGAATATAGGACCATATGAATTTTCATCGAGACTTTTGCTGGGGACCGGCAAGTACCCGGATTTTGAAACACAGAAGCAGGCAGTAGATGTTTCAGAAACGGAGATTTTGACGTTTTCTGTTCGAAGAATGAACATTTTCGAGGAAAGCCAGCCTAACTTTTTAGAAAAACTTGATGTGGAAAAATATACACTGCTGCCAAATACGGCTGGTGCGAAAACGGCAGAAGAAGCAGTTCGAACGGCCAAACTGGCCAAAGCTTCCGGCCTCTGCGATATGGTCAAAGTAGAAGTGATCGGCGACCAAAAAACATTGCTCCCGGACCCTGTGGAAACATTGAAAGCCTCTGAAGAGCTGTTGAAAGAAGGCTTTATTGTTCTACCATACACATCGGATGACGTTTTGCTTGCAAAGCGGCTGGAAGAACTGGGATGCCATGCGATCATGCCGGGTGCCTCCCCGATTGGTTCTGGCCAGGGAATTGTCAATCCGTTGAATCTGAGTTTTATCATCGAACAATCTGAGGTGCCGGTAATTGTTGATGCTGGAATTGGTACCCCTTCTGATGCTACGATAGCAATGGAAATGGGCGCAGATGGTGTTTTACTTAACACTGCTGTCTCTGCAGCGAAAGACCCAGTCAAGATGGCCGAAGCAATGAAGCTTGCTATTATGTCAGGGAGACTCGGATATAAAGCTGGCCGTATTCCAAAAAAACGCTACGCGACAGCGAGTAGTCCGACGGAAGGAATGAGTATCGGGTGAACGATCGTTATTCACGACAACAGCTTTTTAGCCCGGTTGGTGTCGTGGGGCAGGAGAAAATAAGCAAAAAGCATGTCTTGATTGTAGGAGCCGGAGCACTCGGCACCGGAAGTGCGGAAGGGTTGTGCAGGGCTGGAGTCGGCAGGCTGACGATTGTCGACCGTGATTATGTAGAATGGAGCAACCTGCAGCGCCAGCAACTGTACAGCGAGCAAGACGCAGATGAAAGACTTCCCAAAGCGGTGGCCGCAAAACAAAGGCTGCAACAAATCAATTCAGAAGTAGAGATAGAATCTCTTGTAATGGATGTAGGGATAGAAGAGATGGAAGCCCTCGTTTCCAATGTGGATCTTATCCTGGATGCAACGGATAATTTCGATATCAGGATGATTATTAACGATATTTCACAAAAACATGAAGTTCCCTGGATTTATGGAGCGTGTGTCGGAAGTTATGGAATAAGTTATACCATCATTCCTGGCAAGACGCCTTGCTTGCAATGTTTGTTAAAAACAGTACCAATCGGAGGATTGACTTGTGACACTGTGGGAATCATCAGTCCGGCAGTACAGATGGTTGTCGCTTATCAGGTCTCCGAAGCTTTGAAGATTCTTGTGGAAGATATGGATGCAGTCCGTACCAAGCTTGTCTCTTTTGATCTTTGGAAAAACCAGCAGGCGGTAATTAAAGTAGATAAATTGAAAAAGGATAACTGCTTATCATGCGGTACCGAACGCACTTATCCTAATCTTAGTTATATGAATCAAACGAAGTCTGCTGTCCTTTGTGGAAGAGACACCGTGCAAATCCGTCCCCCGAAGCGGATGGACAGGGATCTGGAACAGTTAGCAGGACTACTTTCCAGTCAGGGTGGGGAAGTTTCGCTTAATCCTTATCTTTTATCTTATAAACATGAACCGCATAGACTGGTTGTCTTCCGGGACGGGAGAGTGCTGATCCATGGAACAAAAGATATAGCTGAAGCAAAATCTCTCTATCACCGGTACTTAGGGTGAACAGTGGATAGCAGTTTTACTGTAAAAGCCGGAATTACAGTGGCAGTTCTCGAAGTGTGATATCAGGGATAAACCTCTTTCGGGGAAAATTGTAAAGTTGACGGGCGGTGCAAGTTACTGCCCGTTTTTTGTATGTTGAAAATTTTTGCGAAATGTACTACCATACTTAATGGGTAATCAATAGATTTGCTTTGGGAGAAGTACCCAAGTCCGGCTGAAGGGGATGCACTCGAAATGCATTAGGGCGGGTTACCGCCGCGTGGGTTCGAATCCCACCTTCTCCGCCATCTATTAAACTTTATACTTAACAGGTATTTGAAAAAAACTGTTGTCAATTACGATTTAATCCGATAGTATTATATTGTTCGATTACAAAATCTACAAAACGTTGAAAATAGAAATTATACATGTATGAAAAGGCAAACTATTTGAAAGAATAGGACGCAAAGTCAAGGGTCTAACGCCTGGAAGCCTCCAGAGCCAGGATCGCCTGACTGCCATCCATGAGAATCACTTGGCTATACCAAACCTACTGGTATAGCTTTTTTTTATTCCCACAAATCCCCATCTCCTTACTGACATGAAATTCCACAACCTTTGCACATTATAGATAAACTACGACATAACTGGCATATGGTTTTCTCCCATCCTGAATAAGTCGAGTGCTATACAACCGCTACGGCAGAACACTTCGCTTTCCGCGGGCACGGCCTCAGCCTCCTCATCAGCAAAGAACGCTTCTTGCGGGGTCTTCGGACTCGTAGGACTGCGATTACTCGTCCCATCGAAGACCTTTCGCTATTCCTGCAGGAGTCTGCGTGTTCTGCCTACATTGGTAGAAGTTCTTTGAAATTTGACTGGGAATATTCCATTTTAGACATATTTTATGGCCAATTCTCACTTAATCAGAATTCTATCCAAAGCGGAGGAAAAATGCGACACTCCTTGAAAATAAAGTTCGATTTTCTGCGTGCGGTGTAAATGCATGGATGTCTTTTCAAAGTCCTGGGGGAAGAGCAGCTTCCGAAGACCCCGCAGTGAGCGCTTTTTGCTCAAGAGGAGGCTGAGGTGCTGCCCCCGGAAAGGGAGTATTTTTCTGCAGCACCGGGTTAGCATTCAACTAAAATTAGAAAAAGAAGAAGCCACATAAAAATGAATTGTCACTAGTTCGCAGTTTCCCTCAACTATAGAGCATAAAAATTCACTGGCCTTTGGCGGTTTCTTGGACCTTCAGCAGAGTATGCCAAAGGGCCGTAAATTTAAAATCTTACCCTCATTTCTGTCAAAATAAACATAAATTTTACAAAATAGGCTATAATTTTTCATTTTTCTACCGATATAAAAAACATAGGAGAACGAATTCAAAAGGAACATCCACCAATTCTTTTATAGAAAAGCGGTAAATTCGTCGACAGATTTGTGTTTGAAAGCAACTAGAAATTGAGGTGTTAGTGAATGGATAAATCAACAATAATTGGACTTTTGCTAGGGTTCGTGGCAATTGGCGTCGGTATGGTCATGAAAGGGGTGAGCATAGCAGCCCTCATAAACCCTGCAGCCATTTTGATCATATTTCTGGGAACCGCTGCAGCTGTCTTGATTGCCTTTCCGATGAAAACAATAAAGAAAATTCCGGCTTTGTTCCGGATTTTGTTTAAAGAGGAGGAAACCGATCAAACCCATGAAGTGATTGAACGTTTTACTGAATGGGCTGATGTCGTGCGAAAAGAAGGTATCCTGTCACTTGAAGCGCATTTGGATGACATTGAGGATACTTTTTTGAAATCCGGGATAGAACTGTCGATAGATGGCCAGGACTCTGATTACATCAGAGATGTTCTGCAGGAGAAAATTGAAGCGATGGAACAAAGGCATCAAAAAGGGGCAAGAGTATTTACACAGGCAGGGACATATGCACCTACATTAGGGGTTTTGGGAGCTGTGATCGGATTAGTCGCCGCTTTGGGCCACATGGAAGATACCGATGCATTGGGTGCTTCCATTTCGGCTGCTTTTATTGCAACCATGTTTGGGATATTCTCAGGATATGTGTTATGGCATCCATTTGCCAATAAACTGAAAGAGAAATCCAAGAATGAAGTTCAAGTGAAACAAATTATGATCGAAGGAATTCTGTCAGTTACCAACGGTGAATCACCTATGATTGTCAAAGACAAGCTGAGTTCCTATTTGTCCCCTTCTGAACAAGTAAAATTAAATGAGAACAAGCAGCAAGCGGGGGAAGATGATGCGTAAAAGAAGAAAAAGCGAGGATGAAGAACATGTAGACGAATCCTGGTTGATTCCTTATGCCGATATATTAACGCTTCTTCTTGCTTTATTTATTGTTTTATTTGCAATGAGTGAAGTGGATTCAGAAAAGTACCAGGAACTGGCCACAGTATTCAATAATGAACTGGGTAATGGAGAGGGAGTTCTCGAACACAGTAACAGCATTGTCGAGGNTGCAGCACCGGGTTAGCATTCAACTAAAATTAGAAAAAGAAGAAGCCACATAAAAATGAATTGTCACTAGTTCGCAGTTTCCCTCAACTATAGAGCATAAAAATTCACTGGCCTTTGGCGGTTTCTTGGACCTTCAGCAGAGTATGCCAAAGGGCCGTAAATTTAAAATCTTACCCTCATTTCTGTCAAAATAAACATAAATTTTACAAAATAGGCTATAATTTTTCATTTTTCTACCGATATAAAAAACATAGGAGAACGAATTCAAAAGGAACATCCACCAATTCTTTTATAGAAAAGCGGTAAATTCGTCGACAGATTTGTGTTTGAAAGCAACTAGAAATTGAGGTGTTAGTGAATGGATAAATCAACAATAATTGGACTTTTGCTAGGGTTCGTGGCAATTGGCGTCGGTATGGTCATGAAAGGGGTGAGCATAGCAGCCCTCATAAACCCTGCAGCCATTTTGATCATATTTCTGGGAACCGCTGCAGCTGTCTTGATTGCCTTTCCGATGAAAACAATAAAGAAAATTCCGGCTTTGTTCCGGATTTTGTTTAAAGAGGAGGAAACCGATCAAACCCATGAAGTGATTGAACGTTTTACTGAATGGGCTGATGTCGTGCGAAAAGAAGGTATCCTGTCACTTGAAGCGCATTTGGATGACATTGAGGATACTTTTTTGAAATCCGGGATAGAACTGTCGATAGATGGCCAGGACTCTGATTACATCAGAGATGTTCTGCAGGAGAAAATTGAAGCGATGGAACAAAGGCATCAAAAAGGGGCAAGAGTATTTACACAGGCAGGGACATATGCACCTACATTAGGGGTTTTGGGAGCTGTGATCGGATTAGTCGCCGCTTTGGGCCACATGGAAGATACCGATGCATTGGGTGCTTCCATTTCGGCTGCTTTTATTGCAACCATGTTTGGGATATTCTCAGGATATGTGTTATGGCATCCATTTGCCAATAAACTGAAAGAGAAATCCAAGAATGAAGTTCAAGTGAAACAAATTATGATCGAAGGAATTCTGTCAGTTACCAACGGTGAATCACCTATGATTGTCAAAGACAAGCTGAGTTCCTATTTGTCCCCTTCTGAACAAGTAAAATTAAATGAGAACAAGCAGCAAGCGGGGGAAGATGATGCGTAAAAGAAGAAAAAGCGAGGATGAAGAACATGTAGACGAATCCTGGTTGATTCCTTATGCCGATATATTAACGCTTCTTCTTGCTTTATTTATTGTTTTATTTGCAATGAGTGAAGTGGATTCAGAAAAGTACCAGGAACTGGCCACAGTATTCAATAATGAACTGGGTAATGGAGAGGGAGTTCTCGAACACAGTAACAGCATTGTCGAGGTTGCAGAAAAGAAAACAGCTGAAGAGGAAAGTAATACTGAAACTGAAACAGAGGATAAGAGTGAGGAAGAACTCCACCAACTTGATCAGCTTAAGCAGGATATCGATCAGTACATTGAAGGAAATGATCTTCCGGAAAAACTTGGCACAAAGCTGACAGATGAAGGTCTCTTGGTGTCAATTAAAGACGACGTTTTTTTTGATCCTGGAAGTGCTGCGGTAAAAGGGGACGGAAAGGAAATCGCAAAGGAAATATCTGAATTTCTTTATACCGATCCACCTCACCAGATTGTTGTTAGCGGACATACCGATAATGTCCCTATCCATAACAGGGAATTTGCTTCCAACTGGGATTTGAGTGTTATGCGGGCGGTGAATTTTATGAGGTTGTTATTAGATAACGAAAAACTGGAGGCCCAACGTTTCAGCGCCAAAGGGTTTGGTGAACATCAACCGATCGCTCCAAATGATAGTGTAGAGAACAGGGCCAAAAATAGAAGGGTAGAGGTACTCATCCTTCCCAACTATGAAATCGAAGTTGATGATAAAAATAATTAGATTTACATATATTTGCTAATTATGTGTAAATTTGTAGAATTATGTAGAATCTAGTTGTTAATAGGTATTTTTTACGATAAAATTAGTTATAATAATAGGTATAAAGTCTTATTTGGTTGCAGAATTACATAAAATTGGATGAAAAGGCAAACTATCCGAAAGGTTAGGACGCAAAGTTACGGGTCTAAAGTTCTGTTCTATTAGCAGGATGATGATCGCCTGACTACCAAACTAGGTTTATGAGGTAACTTAAACTTATTGGCTATCCCTTCTTCTTAGTGGATAGCTGTTTTTTTACCCTTTTTAAATCGAGTTTACGTTATAAGAAACAAGCTGCCAGTCTTTCATCTGTGGCGTATTTTAAAAAAGGGAGAAGTGATAATATTGTTGCAAGTTTCAGAGAAAAACAGTCAGAGTATCACCAATTTACTAAATGGTACAGTTAATTCTATTAAAAATGTGGTTCCACTGGAGTTATCACTTAATAAACCAGAGTTGTCAGGTCAGGTGCTCAGATTGGAGTTCGGAGTTCTGATCGGTATCACAGGCGATATCAAAGGAAAGATGGTTCTGGCAGGGGATCCGTCCGTTTTTGGCTTTATTGGCAACTCGATGTTCGGAATGCCGTTGGAAGGGGAGATGTTAAGTTCTTTCAGTGGTGAGCTGGGTAATATGATTGCCGGAGGTCTATCCACTAATATCAACTCGGAAGGTGTTAAAACGGATATTACGTCCCCGACCATATTAGAAGGAAATACAACATTGTCGGGTTATGGAAAAGCCCTGTGCCTGCCAGTTACGTTCCAAGAAGCAGGATCGATGAATATTTATTTATTGCTAGATTCATAGGAGGATTTCGATGGATACAAATGAATACACGGATATATTCCTGGACGAAAGCCGGGATCATTTGCAAGCGGTAAATGACAATTTGTTAAAGTTGGAAAAACAACCCGGAGAGCTGGGATTGGTTGCTGAAATTTTCAGGTCTGCACACACCCTGAAAGGGATGGCTGCGACGATGGGGTTTGAGGATATTGCTTCTTTGACACATCAAATGGAAAATGTTCTGGATTTGATAAGGAACAGCCAGTTGGAAGTGACGACAGAAGTGATAGATGTAACCTTTGAAGCGACAGAATCACTAGAGGAAATGGTCAGTGATATTGCAGAAGGCGGTATGGGGAAGAAGGACGTTTCCCATCTTGTCAATCAGCTAGTACATATTGAAAAGGGGACTTCTCCTGGAAGTGAAGCAGGAGAGATACCTGTAGAAACAGCAGCTGTAGAAATGAAGCTTGATGAATATCAGTCGACCGTTATTCTTCAGGCAAAAGAGCAAGGATTTGAGGCTTTGCAGGTGAAAGTCCGTCTTAATGAAGATTGTATGTTAAAAGCAGCACGCGTTTTTATGGTTTTTGAAGGGTTGGAAGAGATGGGCGAAGTGTTAATTTCTGTTCCGGCTGTTGAGGAACTGGAAGAAGAGAAATTTGAACAGGAATTTACAGTACTCTTGTTGACTAAAGAAACCATAGACACAGTACAAGCCAGAATAAACAAAGTCTCTGAGGTGGAAAGTGTGGAGGCAGGTGTTCTGCCTGACAAGCTGGATACGGCTGAAGAGAACCAAGCGAATAAGCCGGAGGAAAACCTGGAGAAGGCTGAACAAGGAAAAAGTCCACAGGCCAAGCAAGGTACTTCCAAAACAATCAGGGTCAACATTGACCGGATTGATTATTTGATGAATTTGTTCGAAGAAATGGTCATTGACCGAGGCCGGTTGGAGGATTTATCCAAGCAAGTTGGCAACCATGATTTGATAGAAACAGTAGAACACATGTCACGGGTCACCCAGGATATGCAAAGTATGCTCCTTACGATGAGAATGGTTCCGGTAGAACAGGTTTTCAACCGTTTTCCACGCATGGTCCGCAGTCTTGCCAAAGACTTAGGCAAAGAGATAAACCTGGAAGTCTATGGCGCCGACACGGAGTTAGATCGGACTGTTGTCGATGAGATAGGCGACCCGTTAGTTCATTTGATTCGAAATTCTATCGATCATGGAGTTGAATCTCCTGCCAAGCGGAAAGAACGCGGGAAATCAGAATCAGGAACACTGGTGCTTAATGCTTTTCACAGTGGAAATCATGTATTCATCGAAATCCGGGATGATGGCGGCGGAATCAATCGGGAGAAAGTGGTAGAAAAAGCGATCAGCAACGGGTTGATCACAGAGGAGCGCTCAGAGAAATTGACTAACGAGGAAGTCTATGATTTGATTTTCGCTCCTGGCTTCAGCACTGCCGATCAGGTTTCGGATATTTCCGGTCGTGGTGTTGGTTTAGATGTGGTGAGAAACAAAATTGAATCACTTGGCGGTCATATCAATGTAGAATCTGCTCCTAAGCAAGGCAGTAAGTTTACGATCCAACTACCGCTGACATTATCAATCCTTTCGACGCTGCTTGTCAAAGTAGCGAATGAAACATATGCGATTCCACTATCTTCGATTGAAGAAACAGTTCTGTTGAAAAAGTCTCAAATCATGTATATGAAAAACCAACCTGTGATGGATTTCAGAGGAAAAGTCATACCGATTCTTTCACTGGAAGAAATCTTTAAAATGCCGGCAGTACAGACAGAGGAAGAACAATCCAATGTTTCGGTTGTAATTGTCAGGAAAGGCGAAAAGATGACAGCACTTGTGGTTGACTCCTTTATTGGCCAGAAAGAAGTCGTTTTAAAATCACTGGGTGATTTTCTGCCGAATGTATTTGCCATTTCCGGTGCTACCATTTTAGGGGATGGTCGTGTTTCTTTAATTATAGATCCAAATGAACTAATCATGTGAACGGGGGACGATTAACATGGAAGAAGTGTCAAAAGTTATCGTATTCGAATTAAAGGATGAAAAATATGGCGTTGACATTCAACAAGTACGTTCCATCGAACGACTGCAAAATGTAACGGAAGTACCAAGAACTGCCGCATTCATAAAAGGGGTAATCAACCTTCGAGGTGACATAACCCCTATCATCGATTTGAAAGAGCGACTTCAAATCGGAGAAACAGAATATACGGATGAAACCAGGATATTAATCATCAATATCGACACCATACAAGTCGGGCTTATCGTCGATTCGGCGACAGATGTAGTGGATATTGATTCATCGATCATAGATCCGCCGCCTAGAATTATCGGCGGAGTAACCGACGATTTTCTCCGAGGTGTAGCAAAACTAGAGGATAAATTATTGATTTTGCTTGATATGGAACGAGTACTTACCCTCGAAGAAATAAATGAAGTGCAAGAGGTTATCGAAGACTGACCACAGTGCTGCCCGGTTCCTTCTTCCGAATATGGGGAGAACGGAGGCCGGCATTCGGTTGGTGCTAGTAGTAATAACAGGGGAAGGGAATAACCCCATTATAAATGTAGGAGGAATAAAGATGGCGAAAGTATTGGTGACAGATGACGCTTTGTTCATGCGCATGCAGCTTAAAGACATTTTAACTAATTTAGGTCACGAGGTTGTTGGCGAAGCAGAGAATGGCCAGGTTTCTGTGGAAAAATACCAGGAACTTCAGCCCGATTTGGTCACGATGGATATCACGATGCCAGAGATGAACGGTGTCGAAGCTTTAAAAGAAATCAAAAAAATTGATAACACGGCTAAAGTCATCATGTGTTCTGCGATGGGACAACAGGATATGGTCGTGGAAGCAATTCAGGCAGGTGCAAAAGACTTTATCGTTAAGCCGTTTTCTGCTGAAAGAATAGAAGAATCACTAAACAAAGTTTTATAGACAACCAAACATCAGGGGGTATTACGATGAAGAAGATATCATCATTGTTCAATTTTAAAACCCTGAAAACGAGAATCCTGTTTGGATTTGGATTGATCGTTTTCATGGTGCTATTGTTAGGCGCTTTTAATTTCTTTGCAGTGGATCGGATCAATTCCGGAAGTAGCGAGATTGTCGATGAGCAATTGCCAATGCTCATAGCCGATGAAAATATTGCTTTCAACATGGCCCGGGGAGTTTCTTTGGTCCGTGGTTACATGCTATATGGAGACGAAGAATACAAAGAACGTTTCGACAGTTATATGGAAGAAAGCGCAGAGTATCATGAGTTTGTGCTGGGAGAGACCGATTCGGAAAAAGTCAAAGAACTTATCGAAAAAAGCAATCAATGGAGAGAAATTGTTGTAGAAGACGTATTTGGAGAATATGACCGTGGTAATGAGGAAATAGCCATGGAAAACTTAGAGATCGTTGTGCAACCATTATCGCGTGAAATCATAGATGGTTTCGAAGAGTTCTCAGAACTGAGGGAAGCCAATATCCAGGCAGAAGGGAAAGATATTCTTCAAATAGGAAGCACTGTCTTATTCATAGGAATTGGAGTAGCTCTGCTTGTCATTGTTCTGGGTGTTGTGATCGCATTGGTTACTGCTCGGAAGATTTCCAACCCGATCATTGCAGTCAAAGACAGGATGTATGCGATCAGTGAGGGAGACCTGAGCCAGCCGCCTCTTGAGTCCAATTCAAAGGATGAAATAGGTCAGCTTGTGGCATCCACTAACTTGATGAATGACTTTATGCGTCAACTATTGCTGCAAATCAACACTGTTTCTGAAACGGTCAGCAGCCAAAGTGAAGAGTTGACTCAATCGGCCAGTGAAGTACGAACAGGTTCAGAACAAATTGCATCCACTATGCAGGAACTAGCATCAGGCACCGAATCACAGGCAACGAATGCCGGAGAGTTGTCGTCTGTAATGGAATCTTTCACAGCAAAAATGCAGGAAGCAAACGGCAATGGCGAAGAAATCTTCCACTCTTCATCAGAAGTTCTTGGTAAGACAGAAGATGGTGCTAAACTGATGGAACAGTCTGTAAGCCAGATGGAAACAATCGATCGAATCGTTCAGGATGCTGTCCTAAAAGTAAAAGGATTGGATGAACAGTCACAGAAAATTTCCAAGTTAGTATCCGTCATAAAAGATATTGCCGACCAGACCAACCTGTTGGCACTAAATGCTGCGATTGAGGCTGCAAGAGCAGGTGAGCATGGAAAAGGATTCGCTGTTGTGGCTGATGAAGTCAGGAAATTGGCGGAACAAGTAGGGGATTCGGTAACAGACATTACCGGTATTGTCACCAACATCCAGACAGAGTCCAGTATGGTTACGGAATCGTTGCAAGGCGGCTACAAGGAAGTCGAGAAAGGTACCAGCCAAATTGAAACCACTGGCGAGACTTTCGCAGAAATCAATGCAGCAGTTCAAAATATGGTCGATAAAATCAAGTCTGTAACGGCAAGCCTTTCTACCATGGCATCGGATAGCCAGCAAATGAGTGCTTCGATTGAGGAGATTGCTTCTGTATCGGAAGAAGCAGCAGCGGGAGTCGAGCAAACAAGTGCTTCAGCTCAGCAATCGAGCAGTTCCATGGAAGAAATCGCCGGCAGCTCTGGAGAACTTGCGCAGCTTGCAGAAGAATTGAATGATTTAGTATCTGAGTTTAAGCTCTAATTTTTTACAGGGTGAAACGGATAGAAGGGATAACCGGTAGACAAACTGGTTATCCCGTTTTAAAAGATTGGATGAGTGAATGTGGAGAACGGAAACGCATCAGTAGTAAAAGGAATGATGGAATGATGGGAAAACAATCAATAGTTATATTATATAGAATCGGACGTTTTTTGGAGACCGCTTGTATTGCAGGGAAATTGGTCGGCGGAGATGCAGTGATGAAAGTTGTCACCATTACGGGAGAAATTTATTTTACGGCAATTGCATCGGGTCCTGCAAGGCCATTACTGTAGGAGGATATGATGAATAATTTATCCTTTTGGAAGTCAAAAACGTTTTGGCTGATCATTCGAATAAACGTTGCTATTGTCGGTATTCTTTTTTTGCTTTTGACCATTTGTTCCCAGCTCGTCCTTTCTAATTACTCAGAAAAGCACTATCGGACCCTTTCAGAAAATGTTACCTCCAGAATGGAACATCAAATAACTAGTCTTTTGCTGGAGTTAAAAGAATTGGGTTCATCTATTCAGCAAGAAGCCAGTGAAGAAGCGTTAAATGATTATCTGCGCAATATTGTTCAATATTCTCCCTATATAGATGGTGGGACAGTTCTTAATGATTCAGGCGACGTGGTTGGTTACTATCCGGAGAAATTAAGAGATGCCGGCAATCTGCTTGGAAGAGATTATGTACAGAAAACGATAGCCACCAAGGCCATTCACTTCAGCAATATTATCAAAACCGGCGATCGGGAAATCATCGTCATGTCTGTGCCGATCTTGGAAAACGAGACCATAGATAGAATCGTCAACCTTTCCATTCACCTTAAAAGCAATAATATGTTTCAGTCTATATTCAGAGGACTGGAAATCGGCGAAGGAAGTTATGCTTATGTGATAGATGACAAGGGGAATATATTGTTTCATCCGGATGAAGAAAAAATCGGCTGGGACACATCTGCTCAAACTATGACAAAATGGGCATTGCAAGGGCAAAGTGGATATGAAGAAATCACGAATGACCAGGGTGAGTCTTTTTATACCTCTTTTCAGCATGTCAGCGGCTTAGACTGGCGGATCATTACACTCGTTCCGGTCACATCCACATTTATTGCATCTATGGAATTCCAGCATGTGCTATTTCCTATCTTTTTGGTATTATCTATTGGATTGTTTTTGATCATCACCTATCAAATGCATCGGAGTCTAAAGCCATTCTCCAGCTTGTCTGCAGCATTGGATAAAATGGGAAAGGGCAGATATCCAGAATTTATTGAGGGGACTGATGATCGCACTGAGATTGGGTCGATTATCAACAAGTTCAATCTGATGGTAAAAGAATTAAGGTTGCATAAAGAGGATATTCAACAGAAGACTAAAGAACTTAAACAAAACAGGAATTTTTTAAAGCGGATTATTAATAACAATCCTAATGGGATTTATGCGATGAATTGGTCGGGACAATATACAATCGTTAACAAAGAGTTCGCCCAGATGTTCCACCTCGACCCGGAGGAGGTCATTGGCAAGAAGGAAGAAGAGCTTAACCCCAATGATCCGGATGTCCTGAAATACTTGGAGATAAACCGCGAAGTCATCTCGACAGGTAAAGAGAAAGAAATGGAAGATTATTTTATCGACAAGAGCGGGAAGAAGCGCTGGTATCATATTGAGAAGGTACCGATCAAGAACGGGGATGATGAGCCGCTGGTGTTGACAGTGACGACAGATATTACTGACAGAAAATACCAGGAAGAAGTAATCAGACACCAGGCATACCATGACGACCTTACCATGCTGCCGAACCGCAAGTTGTTCTTGGAACGGTTGGAACAAGAAGTACAAGCTGCCAAAGAAGAGGAATATTCGTTTGCGTTGATATTCCTTGATTTGGACCGGTTTAAATATATTAATGACAGTTTTGGCCATGATGCAGGGGACAAACTGTTGAGGATGGCGGGTGAACGTCTTACAGGATTGCTTCCAGATTCCAATACGGTTTACCGGCTGGGGGGAGATGAATTCACTGTGCTTATCCCGAGATTGAACAATCGAAAGGAAGTCGCGCTGCTCTCCAAAGATATCCTGACTGAATTATCCGATCCGTACGAGATGGAGGATTATAAATTTATCAGTACTGCAAGTATTGGAATAAGTATCTTTCCGAATGACGACACGGATGCAGATTCATTAGTCAAACATGCAGATATCGCTATGTATAAGGCTAAGGAACAAGGGAAGAACACCTTTCGTTTTTACACTTCCGACATGGAAACAGAACTGGAGTCCAAACTGAGGCTGGAAATGGATTTATACCAGGCATTGGAAAAAGATCAACTGTTTGTTCAATATCAGCCTATCGTGAGCACGGAAAACGGAAGCATATCCGGCATGGAGGCTTTGTTGCGCTGGGAGCATCCGGAACTAGGGTTAATATCACCTGCCAAATTCATTCCGATTGCAGAAGAAACAGGTTTGATTCACACGCTGGGTGAATGGGTCCTGAGAAATGCATGCAGGCACCAGAAAGAACTGGAAAGGACCGGAGTTACTCCAATAAAGATAGCTGTTAATTTATCACCAGTTCAGTTGAAAGATCGTCGCATTATTGAAATAGTCAAGGATGTATTGGCAGAAACCGGAGTGAAGCCGGAGTATTTAGAACTTGAAATCACTGAATCAACCGTAATGGAAAACAGTCGTAAAGTGATCAAGCTGTTGAAGCAGTTGCGAAAAATCGGTGTCCGGATAGCAATGGACGATTTCGGAACTGGCTATTCTTCTCTGAATCTGTTAAAAAGCCTGCCAATCGATACATTGAAAGTCGATCGCTCTTTTGTCGAGCATTTATTGGAAAAAGAGGTGGAAGACGTCATCTTGAATGCAGTGTTCGATATAGCTGAAAAAATGAAACTTACCGTCATCGCAGAAGGAATCGAAACAGATGAGCAATATGCCTATCTTAAAGAAAAATATTGTCATCATGTCCAAGGTTTTTTATTCAGTCAGCCGTTGGCAGATAAACAATTCATTGAGTACGTGAAAGGGAATGCTGCATAGCTGTGTTAGGAAAAATTCATTTGTCAGAAGCGGAGAAGATAGACATGGATAATGATTATCAGTTTTTTATAGACAAGGTGAAAAAGAAAACAAGGATAGATTTGTCTCAATACAAGGAAAAGCAAATGAAACGGAGGCTTACATCACTAAGCGTCAAAAATGGATTTTCCTCTTTGAAATCTTTCTATGAGCAGATGGAAAAAGACAAGGCACTGATGGACAAGTTCCTTTCTCATATGACGATTAATGTATCGGAATTTTACCGGAACAGGAGGCAGTGGGATATTTTGGCTAAAGATATTCTGCCATCGATGACGGAGAATCAAAAAAACATCAAAATATGGAGTGCCGCCTGCTCGACAGGTGAGGAGCCCTATTCTCTTGCGACCCTGTTACATCCTTACAAAAAAAGTATCGCTGTTTCTTTAATGGCTACAGATATTGATTCGATGGTTCTGGAACAGGCAAAGCTCGGTCTTTATTCCGAGAAGTCTTTAAAAGAATTGAGGAAAGAAGAAGTAGACAGGTACTTTATCAATAGCGGAAGTTCGTATCAAATCGATTCAAAATATAAGCAGATGGTTTCTTTCAAGAAACATGACTTGTTGGAAGGTACTTATGGAACCGATTTTGATTTAATTGTCTGCCGGAATGTCCTGATTTATTTTACGGAAGAAGCGAAGGAAAAGGTCTTCCGCAAGTTCAGTGATTCCTTGAGAAAAGGCGGTATCTTATTTTTAGGAACGACAGAACGTATTAACAATCCCCAACAATACGGCCTTAAACCGATTCAATCCTTTTTCTTTGAAAAAGTATAATACCTTTATAACGGGAAAAACACGCTTCTATTGGAAAGGGAAGCGTGTTTTTGGTGTTCGGGAAGTTCTGATAGAAAATATGATGTTGGCTAAGGAAGAGTAATTTCATAAAAATAAGTGCCTTTATCAGGCACTCCATATATTCCTGAAAATATTTATCCATCCAAAAATCGATACCCATAACGGAAAACTGAGAAGCACGGCCCATCGAAGTCCTGTAATGAAATCATTCTCTTTAAACAATGGGAAGACCTCCTTTAGTAGAAGCCAGACTTTTCGCCTTTATGGTTGTATTCACATGTTGACCAATTTTAAAACCTTGTTAAGTTATTCTTCTTTTGGTTTTGAAAACCCTTTCAATAAACCAACTTTTTTAGAAACTTGTTTGTTGGGGATTCTTTCATTTAACTGTCTCTGGGTTATACTAGTCTCGGAGGTGTTAACTTGGAATTACGGCAATTACAATATTTTTTAAAGGTAGGTAAGCTTAGGAGTATTACCAAAGCAGCTGAGGCCCTGCACATTTCGCAGCCTGCTCTCAGTAAAATGATAAAAAGTCTGGAAGAAGAATTAGGAATGACATTGATCATCCGTTCTCATAAGACAAGTGAGTTGACAGATGCAGGAAAAATCGTAATGGAACATGCCCAAAAAGTGTTCGCCCAGCTGGACGAAATGTCGACGGCACTGAATGACATGACAGAACTAAAAAGAGGATCAATTGATATAGGGCTGCCCCCGATTATAGGCAGCTTGTACTTTCCTTATGTTATCTCTCAATTTCACAAACAATATCCGAATGTCTCGATGACCATTACCGAATACGGCGGGGCCAAAGTGGTGACAAGTGTGGAAGAAGGCGAGCTCGATTTAGGGGTTGCCGTCCTGCCAGTTAATACAGAACTGTTTGATATATATCCGATAGTCGAGGAAGAAATGAAGGTAATCGTCCATCATGAACATCCCCTTGCCAATGAAAAGTCTGTCCATTACAAACAATTGAGACATGAAGAATTCATCTTTTATCATGAGGATTTTGCTCTCCATGATATTATGTGGAAAAATTTCATAAGAGAAGGCTTCGAACCGAAGATATTATTTAAAAGCTCTCAATGGGATTTTATGTCCGAAATGGTGGCAGCAAATCTAGGCATTACGATTTTGCCTGAGTCCATATGCAGCAAAGTTCAAAATGATCAAGTGAGAATAATCGATCTAAAACCGAAAACACCCTGGAATCTAGCTATTATCACCAAAAAGGGCCGGTATCTATCTTTTGCTGGAAGAGAGTTTATCCAATTCATCCACCAAACATAACTAAAAGTTATGGAAGTTATAATAAATATGTATTTTACGAATGGTGTTGAGGCTAGTAAAATGAGTTCATACAGAAATCTGATAAACCTCAAGAAGCTTTGCTGTTTCCTGTATGGGAAGGAGTTTTTCGATGAAAGTATTGACCATTTTACTACAAATATTGTTTATTCATATATTTTTACTATTGGGCGCCGGAGTAAAGGCCCTGATATCGATTCCGATACCAGCTTCTATGATAGGGTTGGTATTTCTTTTTCTTTCCTTGCGTTTGGGCATCGTCAAATTGGAATGGGTGGAGCAAGGCGGAAATTGGTTATTGGCCGAGCTGCTGCTTTTCTTTGTTCCTTCCGCAGTCGGGATTGTCAACTACGACGAAATTTTAAGCTGGCAGGGAATCGAGATGCTGTTATTGATCGGCATCAGCACATTTATCGTGATGGGTTCCACGGCATATATTGCTGATAAGTTTTCAAAGAAGAATGGAAGTGAGGTTCATTGAGCGCACTTCTTTTTACGGTAATCACTTATATACTATACCGATTAGCCAAATTAGGTTATATTAAATTACCATTTCCCTTGTTTCATCCATTGTTGTTAACACCGATGCTTATCATCCTGCTCATCAGCTTGGTTCACGTGCCTGCCAACCAGTATTTGGACGGTTCACAGTTCTTGACCCATATGCTGGGTCCGGCAACAATTGCTTTTGCGATTCCGATTTACAAGCATTTGCCCATTTTGAAAAAGTATATTGGAACTATTTTGATCAGCATAACAACTGGAACGTTGGTGGCGATTGTCTCCTCATTTGCCTTATCCCTTTTGTTTCACTTAACTCCCAACTTTCTAGTAAGTGTGCTTCCAAGATCCATTACCACTCCGATTGCCATAGAAGTTTCCAAAGACATTGGCGGTCTACCGACATTGACCACAGTTTTTGTTATTATAACAGGAATTATCGGAGGAATAATCGGGCCGTCTGTGATCAAAGGATTATCGATCAAATCACCGATAGCGAAAGGACTTGCCCTTGGAACAAGCGCACACGGAGTTGGCACCAACAAGGCAATGGAATATGGGGAACAAGAAGCAACATTTTCAACGCTGGCCATGATATTTGCAGCGTGTATCACCATCCTCTGGGGGAAATTGCTGATACCGTGGCTCGTAGGATTGGTCTGATTATCAGCAGAAAGCAGTTTCCACAGGGAAACTGCTTTCTTTTTATTTCATAGCTGATGTAAGCTATCCTTTCAATAAACTGAAAATATTGTATAATGAAGGAAGAAATCATCTTGAAGCGAGGTTCACACATATGAAGCTAGGAATAATTAATTTTGAAATGGCCCCAGCTGGTCTGAATCAATTGCTCCACAAGTTAATTAGTGATCTATCGGTAAAACATTCACTATCAGGTATTACCATTGATCCGGTAAGACAGCAGTCATTAGAAAAGGAACTAGACAAGGAATTGTTGGAGAACTTTCCATTTCACTATCCAAGTCTTCTTCAGGTTTCATACATATCAGAAGATCCTGATGATTATCAGTTAATGGCAGATTATGATGCTGTGATAGTTTTTGGAACAGGACAGGCCGTCGAGTCATTGAAACAAGTGAAAGCCCGGTTTCAACGGACTTCTTTCCTGTTTGTACCTTTTTCTATTTACAATAATCTGGAAGAAACGGATCTCTCGCTCGGTTATGACACAGCTTTGAATTACATAATGGAAAGTATTTTCAAAATAAGAGATACCATTGATTCGTTGAAATACCCTGATCCGAGGTTGTTCGGTATTCAACTTCCAGGACACGCACCCGAGGAAATGCTCAACGAGCTTGCTGTGGCGGTAAGAGGCCACGCACTGCCGCGAGGTTATGGGGAAGAAAAGAAACAGAGCTTGGAGTCATCATTGGAAGAAGAGTTTTCTATGGGACAAACCCATTCCTTCTTGATATTTGATGAGACATTCGAAGCGGACAACTTGCATGAGGAAGTCTTGCCAGGTCTGAAAGTGGATTGGAAATGGCATAAAGTGGATGAAGCGCTTTGTCTGGGACCAGATCCTCAGGCTGCGGACCGGATTATTGCGATGCAATTCGCAAGACGGATTGTCGAATGGGTGGAAAAGGAAGAAGCGACCGGTTCGCTCTATTATAAAAACAGACAAGCGGTACACAAACAAAATTAGATAGAAGGGAAGTAACCGGTCTGACCGGTTACTTTTTTTGAATTCCTTCTTATTAGACTGTACTCCAATCACATTATCAGTGGAAAGGTGAGGATTGAATGAAGATTAGCGTAATAGCGGATGACTTAACAGGGGCCAGTGATAGCGGTGTCCAACTGGCAAAACGAGGGTTGAGGAGTTCTGTGCTGTTCACGCAGAACAAGCAATCAATTGATAACAAAGACGTTCTGATATTCGATACCGCTAGCAGGTCCGCTGCCCCTGAAGATGCATACAAAAAGGTGAGAGAAGTATCAGCGTTCATTCAACAAAACGTCTCGAGTCTGGTCTATAAAAAGGTTGATTCGACGATGAGGGGAAATATCGGGCAAGAAATCAACGCCGTTTTTGATACTTTTCAGCCTGAATTTGCCATCATCGCTCCTGGATTCCCTGCCACAGGCAGACAAGTAATAAACGGTAATCTGTACGTCCATAACCATTTACTGCACGAAACCGAAGCTGCCAGAGACCCTAAGACTCCGGTTGGCACTTCGTATATTCCACAGATAATCGAAGAACAGTCAAACAGACAAGTTGGCTTGATAACTTGTGAAAAAATCAGGTACGGTCATGATTCTATCAAAAAGAGTCTGGAAGTATTTAAAGAAACAGGGATTCGTTATATTGTTTTTGACTCTAAAGAAGACAATGATCTTGCTGAGATTGTTAAAATAATCAAACAGACAGAGTATCAAATATTATGGGTTGGGTCTGCCGGATTATGCCAACATATCCAAAATAGGAAAGCTGGCAAGCAGACCTTAGAAATGATTCCGCTTTCAGATTCGTGTAGACCGGTGTTATTGGTTGTTGGAAGTATTAGTGCGAGGGGGAGGGTCCAGTTGGCGAATGTTCTCAGGAAACCCCATGTCAGCGGGCTGCAAGTAGACACACAAAAGTTAGTTCAATCCCCTGAACTGCGCAACAAAGAGCTTACACTATTAAAAAAGAAAGCCGGGGATATCCTGGAAAAAGGCCACCATCCAGCCATATATTCGACTGACGACCTTGAATCGACACGAAAAATTGGTAATAAAAACGGTTATAGTAAACTGGAAACTAGTAATCTAATATCCATTTTTTTGGGCGAGTTAGCGGCCTCTATAATAAAGGAACACGGGATAAAGCGAGTCTTCCTGACTGGGGGAGACACTGCCAGTCATGTTTTCGATCAACTCGATACCCGGGAATTTGAACTGTTGAATGAAGTGGAATCTGGAATTCCATTAGGAAAGCTGCATTATGGTTGCAATCAAAAAAGAGATTTGTATGTTATAACCAAAGCAGGGAGCTTTGGCACTGACAATGCTATGATAAAATCTGTTAAAGAGCTGGGAGGGAAAATATGAGACCAGTAATTGGAATCACAATGGGAGATGCGGCAGGTATCGGACCGGAAATTATCGTCAAAGCATTACAGGATGACAGTCTGTATCAGGAGTGTCGTCCATTGGTCATTGGTGATATCGAAAGATTGAGGACAGCGGCAGAGATAACGGAAACAAAGGTGGACTTCCGCAAGATAAATAAGGCGAAAGATGCTCAGTTTCAAAGAGGCGTTGTGGATTGTTTCGATTTAGAACTGATTCCCGAAGATTTGCCGTTTGGGGAATTGTCTTCTACAGCAGGAGATGCAGCTTTCCAATATCTTGTGAAAGCTGTGGAACTGGCCAAAGACAAAGAGATACAAGCCATTTGTACAGCCCCTTTAAATAAAGAGGCACTTCATCAAGCGGGTCATCTCTATCCGGGCCATACAGAAATTCTGGCCGAATTAACAGACACCGAAGAATTTTCCATGCTTCTGACATCCCCTCAATTGAAGGTCATCCATTTGACCACCCATGTAGGGTTAACGGAGGCAATTGATTTAATAAACCCTGAGAGGGTTTATCAAGTTGTAAAAATAGCGCATGAAACACTCAGAAAAGCCGGAACCAATCAACCCAGAATAGCATTATGCGGAATAAATCCTCATGCAGGGGAGAACGGACTGTTTGGAAATGGGGAAGAAGAAGAGAAGTTGATTCCTGGAGTGGAAAAAGCAAAAGCCGAAGGGATTGACATAAGCGGCCCATATCCTGCAGATACACTGTTTTACCGTGCCATGAGAGGTGATTTTGATATTGTGGTTGCTTGCTACCACGACCAAGGGCACGTTCCCATCAAAGTTCTTGGAATAGAAGAAGGAGTCAATATAACCGCGGGCTTGAAAGGAGGGATTATCAGGACATCGGTCGATCACGGAACAGCTTTTGATATTGCCGGAAAAAATATAGCAAAGCCTGATAGTCTGATAGCAGCGATTTACTCAGCGGCTGAATTAGCGCCGAGATGAATTGTCCGTAAATATAAAAGGATCGTCTTTTTCGAAAGACGATCCTTTTATAAATGAGATCAGCTGTTAAACAAAGGGCTGACCGGTTCATCTTGAAAGACGCGCTTAATCGCTTCACTGATCAGTGGCGCGATTGATAACTGGGTCAGTTTGTCGATTTTCTTTTCTTCCGAGAGAAGGATACTGTTGGTTACAATCAATTCCTTCACTGGTGAATCCGCAATCCTGTCGATTGCATAGCCGGAAAGGACGGGATGAGTGCTGCAGGCATAAACATCCTTGGCACCTTTATCAAGCAGTGCTTTTGTACCGGTAGTAATCCGTGTTCCTGTATCAACGATATCATCGATAAGGATAGCCGTTTTGCCTTCGATATCTCCGACAATGTTGGTTACTGCGGTAGCTCCTTCACGAGGTCCGCGTCTATCGATAATGGCAATCGGTGCTTTGACCCGGTCGGCAAACTGGCGGGCTCGTTTCACACTGCCATGGTCCGGAGAAACGACGACTATTTCATCCAGATTTTTTTTATTGAAGTATTCGGAAAGCAGCGGGATTCCTACCAGCAGGTCTACTGGTATGTTGAAAAAACCTTGAACCTGCGGGGCATGGATATCAATGGACATTACTCTTGTCGCTCCAGCAGTCTCTATCAAATCCGCAATGAGTTTGGCTGTGATTGGTTCTCTTGAACGAGCTTTGCGATCCTGGCGTGCATATCCGTAATAAGGGATTACGACATTTACAGAATGAGCCGATGCTCGTTTTAAAGCATCTATCATGATAAGCAATTCCATGATGTGCTGATTGACAGGTTCGCTAGTAGATTGGATGACAAAAACATCACATCCTCGCACACTTTCTTCAATATTAATTTGAATTTCTCCGTCACTGAATTTAGCGACAGAACTCTTTCCTAGATCAATTCCCATATTCGCAGCGATTTCTTCAGCAAGCGGACGATTGGAACTTAACGAAAAAACCTTTAGTTTAGAATCTGGACTTCCTGTGGACATGGACCGCTCCTCCTTATGTATCTGAGGTCATTTTAATTACACATTATTATCTCAAAAAAGAATACTATAGACAAGTTTTCCCCTTGCCTGTGTCGGTATGTATATAAAGATGTAAGCGCGACCATAATAAGGATGACAACACACGACCGATTGCATAGGAGGGTGTTTCATGAAGGTCCGCGTTTCGGAAAAAGAAATATTCTATTTAATACTTAAAACTTGTTTCTGTCATAACATCCACATGGCACCTGGAATGACGTTAATAGACATGTGGAGAAGATTAGCAGCTGAAATGGACTCCTTTTCCAGAAAAATTTGGATTGAACGCTTAACAGAACAAGTTAATCTGAACAATAATCGTAAACTGAAAGAGATGCTTTTGATACTAGAATCCAATCAAGATAAAGAAGAAGACGGGAAAGAAAAAATCAGCTAGTTACAAAATGAACCAGCCGGCCTTATGTGGCGGCTGGTTATTATATTAAACCCGGGCATTGCGGATGATGTTTTCCATCATTTCCGTGTTTGGATACTGCCGTTCTTTATATTTTTCGATAGGACTTTCAATATCATATTTTACACGTTCAATGGAAGTGCTGATACTTCCATTTTCGACATCAACCATAGCATAAGAGGCTTTGGAAGTTCCGTCAAATGGCAAACCCACACTGCCTGTATTAATTACTGTTCTGCCATTTAAATACCGGATATAAGCTTTGTGAATGTGACCGTAAAGGTAAACATCTGCCGTTTCTTTCTGCATGAAGGTTGTTGCGATTTTTTCCTCGTCAGCATCGGGCAATACAACATCAAACAAGCTGTCTGGTGTCGCATGAAATAGATGGAATGTTACTCCTGATTCTGTAAAGGTAGCTTGATCTGGAAGTCCGGATAGATAATCAATATCTTTCTCTTCCAATTGGGAAACTGTCCATGCTTGTTCTTTCTGCATCAAAGCCAGTGCCTGGTCGGGAACTTCCCCTCGTTGTACGCCCCGGACGACCCATTCATCGGCATTGCCTTTGATGACTGTAGTATTTAAGCTTTGAATCTGTGCAATTGAACGTTTTGGTTCAGGCCCGCGATAGGCGATGTCTCCCAGAACGTAAATCTTGTCAGCTTGTTTTTTATTTATATCCTCCAATACAGCCTCTAAGGCATCCGCATTTCCATGGATATCAGATAAAAAAGCAATTCGCATCCAAACTCCCCTTTTCTGTTTTCTTTTATGGTAGCACTTTTTGATAGGGTTTATAAAATACTTTGTCATGGCTTGCTGTTCCCCACCCCTAATCATACACATATGATGTAAGTTCACTGTTGAGGCAAACTGCGAACTAGTGAAAATTACTTTTTGTGACGTTTTCTCTCATTCTGATGTTTATTGAGTGTTGGTAATCGCTGCGGCAGAACACTTCGCTTTCCGCGGGCACGGCCTCAGCCTCCTCATCAGCAAAGGACGCTTCTTGCGGGGTCGTCGACCCAGAATCACTTCTCACCTAATCAAAGAAATATACCAAGCTGCGGAAAAATGCGAGACTCCAGTGGGAAAGGAACAGTCTGAAGACCCCGCAGGGCGTTTTTCCCGAGGAGCCTGAAGCGTTCTCCACGGAAAGCGAGTGTTTTTCTGCTGCGCTGGACTACCACTCAATCAGAAAAGGATGGTAGGAAGCCACACCAAGTTATGTTGCAGTTTATGGATTTTGTGTTAATTGTTTTATTAAATAGCATTATAAGAAAATGAGACTAGGGATTTGTCTTTGGATGATTATTGCGACAAAATCAGACGTACTTAAACAAACAAAATTTGCAGGAATTTTTATTGATTAAGAGAAATATTAGTTTAGGTAAAAAGGAGGCGGATTTTATGACTAGTAGAAAAACAGCTGTCATCACCGGGGTAAGCCATGCAAACGGGATAGGGGCTGCCGTTTGCAGGACACTGGCGGAAAAAGGAATGAACATTTTTTTCACCCATTGGGAATCTGAACCTGAATGGGGCGTTTCATTTCAAAAAGAAATAATAGAGAAAGGTGTCGATTGTTCTCACTTGGAAATAGACCTATCGAAATCAGAAGCACATGAGTATGTACTGAATGCTGCACAAGCAGATTTTGATACACCATCTGTTTTGGTCAATAATGCCGCCTATTCGGTAAATGACGGTTATATGGCGTTAGACAGTCAGATTATCGATCAGCATTATGCTGTAAATATGCGGGCAACTTTGATGCTGTCAGTAGAATTTGCTCGACGGTTTGAAAAAGCAGAAGCAAAAAACGGCCGGATTATCAATATGACATCAGGTCAGGGACAAGGACCGATGATCGGGGAATTGGCCTATGGAGCTACTAAGGGGGCCATTTCTGCTTTTACTTTATCCTTGTCGGCAGAGGTAGCTCCGCTCGGAATAACAGTAAATGCCGTTAATCCCGGACCTACTGATACGGGTTGGATGACAGGAGGAATAAAAGAATCGCTTCAGCCTAAATTCTTGATGGGGCGAATAGGACAACCGGAAGATGCTGCAAACTTGGTTGGTTTTTTAGCCAGTGAAGAGGCTGGGTGGATCACGGGACAAGTAATTAATTCAGAAGGCGCTTTTTTAAGACAATGATTAAATATGAATGGGGGCAATAATCCCCTTATTTGATGTTTCTTTTTATGAGCAGCTTCATAATGGACCGCTGCTTAAATCGGTTGATTAATAGTTTTCTATCTAATATAATGACAGTAAGTAAACGTTTTCTTTAACTTTAATGTAAGCGCTTTACTTAACGGGAAGTATTTTAAAATTTGGATGTAGGGGGTAGTTGTATTGAAGCTTTACAAAAAGAGTGTTAGTTTTTTTCTACTTATGATTTTGGCTCTCTTTTTAGCTGCATGTAACAATTCTGAACAGTCGTCCGGCGATGGCGGAACAGAAGAACCTCAAGACACTACAGAAGATACTTCAGGAGATTCAGGTGGGGAAGGAACAGAAGAATCAGATGAACAAGTGACAATTGTTTATGCACGTGGTGTCGATACAACAGGAGCAAACGAAAAACTGGTAGCCGCATTCGAAGAGCAGCACCCGAATATCAATGTGGAATATAGAGAAATGCCTTCAGACACCGGGCAGCAGCATGATCAGTATGTTACGGAATTCAGTGGCGGAAGTGCTGAAATCGATGTATTTGATGCAGATGTGATCTGGCCGGCCGAATTTGCCCAGGCCAATTATGCCTTGGAGTTGGACCGGTTCATCGAACAGGACGGAATCGATATGGAGCAATATTTCCCCGGAACTGTTGCCGCCGGGAATTTCAATGGGAAGCAATGGGCCATGCCGAAATTCTCTGATGCAGGAATGTTGTATTATCGATCAGATATTGTAGAAGAGCCGCCGGCTACATGGGATGAATTGATTGAGCAGGCAGGCCAGTACCAAGGGGAAGAAGGTACATCTTCCGGATACTTAATGCAGGCGGCCCAATACGAAGGGCTGGTATGTAATGCGGTTGAATTTATTCAATCATACGGTGGACAGGTAATAAATGAGAACAATGAAGTGGTTGTCAACAGTCCGGAAACGATAAAAGCAATTGAAAAAATGCAAGAAATAGTCGGTTCAGACTTCGTTCCGGATAACATTTTGAATTTCCAGGAAGTGGAGACGGAAACGGCGTTCATTGAAGGTAATGCCGTGTTTGCACGAAACTGGCCATATATGCAGGCATCTGCGAATGATGAAGAGAGATCCAGCGTCGTAGATAATGTAGAAGTGACAACTCTGCCTGAAGGAGATGCGGGCAGTGCTTCCACATTGGGCGGCTGGATGGCGATGATAAACCGACATTCCGAGCATCCCCAGGAAGCATGGGAGTTTGTTAAATTTATGACTGGGGAGGAAGGTCAGAAAATAACCGCTATTGAAGGAGGCTCTCCTCCGACAATCCCTGCCCTTTACGATGATCCAGAAGTACAGGAAGCAGGTGCATTGTTCGATAATCCAGATTTTGTAGAAGTTTTGGAGAATGCTGTCCCAAGACCGGTCACTCCAATTTATCCAGAGATTTCCGATATCATGCAAATCGAGCTTTCTAAAGCATTGACAGGAGACCAGACTGCTGAAGAAGCTGCTTCCAATATGGAAACTAAAATAACAGAAGCTATGAATGAATAAATCTGGATATTAGTAAAGTGAAAAGGAATAAGGGTAAGAATGGTGTATTTCACTTTTCTTGCCCTTTTCTATTATCCCGCAGTATCGAAAGACGGGGGTTCACTTAATTTAAGTAAAGGGGCATGACAATGAAAAGGAGACGGCAATTATCAGAAAAACAACTGGGTTACTTGATGATCCTGCCTTCACTGATCTTAGTCATTTTAGTCATATTGTGGCCTGTGACCCAGTCATTTTGGAACAGTTTATTTGATTACAGGTTAAATGATCCGGCACGGTCACAAAAAATGTTGAATGCACATATCGACATGGAAAGATATGTGAATGACCAGTATTATATCCCCAATCAACTGGAGAGCCTGGAAAACAATACAAGTAACGGGGAGATACAGGATACGATTGAGCAGATTAGAACGGGAATCAATGATTATCATGAAGAACTTGTCAGCGATCCGGAAGTTGCCGAAAAGGTAGATACGATAAATGAAATGCTAAATAATTACGAGCCTGTAAATGACCCGGATCTAAAATACTTACAAGTGGATAACGACTTTGCCAATGAATACCGCGACACGCTGGCTGGTTACGAAGAGGAGTTACAACAGCTGAGCGAAACATCGGACAATCAGGCGGAGGCATTGTCGCAAGCGTCGGAATTAATAGGTTCCACAAAAGAGAGTATCCTAAAGTCCAATTTTATCGGATTGAAAAATTATGGTAAATATCTACAAGATCCCCGCATGTGGGGAGCAATGTGGAATACCACAGTATTTACAGTTGTTTCTGTGTTCTTTGAATTAATAATCGGATTGTGTGTCGCTCTTGCCATCAATAGAGCTTTCAAAGCAAGGGGCCTCTTTCGGGCTTCGGTACTTATTCCCTGGGCAATTCCGACGGCGGTTTCAGCCATGATGTGGGGATTTCTATATGATGGTCAGTCGGGTATTGTAGCACACTATTTCGCAAATATTTTTCATATTATTCCTGATGATTCATGGCTGTTGAGTACATCTGACGGGGCCATGTTCTCTGTCATCTTTGCTGATATATGGAAGACAACGCCCTATATGGCCTTGTTAATTCTTGCTGGTTTACAGACGATACCAGGTTCCCTTTATGAAGCTTCGGAAGTGGATGGGGCTGGTAAAATTCAGCAATTTTTCAAAATCACACTCCCACTCTTGAAATCTGCGATTCTAGTCGCTTTACTATTCAGGACATTGGATGCTTTCCGGGTCTTTGACCTTATCTATGTATTGACGGGTGGAGGGCCGGCAAATGGAACGGAAAGTATCTCGATTTATGCTTATAAAACGCTGTTTGCCCAGCAAAACTTTGGAGAAGGATCGGTTCTTTCCGTGCTCGTTTTCCTGGCTGTTGCATTGATAAGTGTCCTTTACGTTAAACTGATCGGCTCTGACCTATTTGAAGGACGGACAAAATAGAAGGAGGGGAAAAGTGTGAGAAAACGAGCAGGTATCTGGTTTTATGTCTTTATGTCTCTATTTGTGTTCCTGACAATGTTTCCGTTTATCTGGGTATTTTTGACATCGATCAAGCCGCCGGCAGAAATATTCTCTTCTTTTGCCTGGTTCACAAGTAACCCGACTTTGGCTTCCTATGAAACGGCATTGACAGCAAGGCCGCTGCTTCGATATATGGCCAACAGTATCATCGTTTCAGGCCTGACAACTTTAATAGCGATTTCCTTTGCATCGTTTGCCTCTTATGCTGTTACCCGGCTGCCTATTAAAGGAAAAGGATTGTTTTTGGGAGTGGTCCTGGCAGCAGCGATGTTTCCGCAAATTGCTATCATTTCGCCAATGTATAATTTCATGGCCAATTTGGGACTGAGAAACAGCTATATTGGTTTGATCATTCCCTACATTACCATCAGCTTACCACTGGCAATATGGATTCTTTCTACGTTTTTCAAGAAAATACCTTATGAATTGGAGGAATCAGCCAAACTGGATGGGGCTAGCCCGTTTCAGACCTTTCGCAAAATCATTTTTCCGCTCGCAGCTCCCGGGGTATTTACTACAGGCATTCTCGTTTTTATCGCTGCGTGGAATGAGTATTTGTTCGCACTGACAATCAACAGTGATGATAAATGGAGGACTGTTCCAGTAGGTATCTCCATGTACACAAGCCAGTACACTATCCCGTGGGGGGACATTACAGCGGCTACTGTTCTAGTGACCATCCCGATTGTCATCCTTGTGTTGGTATTCCAGAAAAGAATTGTGTCCGGCTTAACGTCCGGATCAGTGAAAGAATAAAAGAATACAGAGAAGCAATAAGCAACGAGTTGCAAAACTGGCAGAAAAATCAGGCTCTAATTGGAGCCTGATTTTCTTCTGCTCTATGATTCTTGTCTGCTTGTTCTAACTAGTAATCCAGTGTAAATAATCATTGAGACTAGCACAGAGCAGGCTGCGGTTAAATAAATGAAACTGTAGCCGAATGCAGACGCAATTTGACCGAAGGAAACGGCCCCGATGCCGACACCCAAGTCGAAGAAGGAGAAAAATGTAGCGTTTGCCATCCCTTTGCGTCGGGAGGAAGCTTTATCGACAGCCCAAGCCTGCAGTGCCGGTTGTACACTTCCAAAACCTAAACCGTATAGTCCGGCAGCCAGGAAAAGAATGAACGAATTTGGCAGCCATGTCAGCAACAGCATCGCGGTTAGGATCAGTGCTGTCCCTGGCAAAAAGACTACAATATGGCCTTTTTTATCATACAATCTTCCAGCGAATGTTCTGGAAATCATCAAAAATATGGCGAATACCAGAAAATAGACTTCGATACCTGCAATGCCTTCCTGCTCAGTGTAAAGCGGAAGGAAGGAAGCTATCCCGCCGAATGTGGTCGTGATGAAAAATAGTAGAATGGCTGGCTGTATAGCCGTTTTTTCGAAAATGTCAAACTTGGCAGGTTTCGAATTGTCGTCCTGCTCTACTTTCTTGTAACTGATTCTTGTCGACAGTAAAAGGGCGACCAATCCAAGGATTGCACAAATCAAGAAAAGCAGGGTGAATGAGATATAGCTGGTCAGCGCAAGACCGAGAGCAGGCCCGAAAGCAAGGGCCAGGTTTCCGGATAATCCGAAATAGCCCATTCCTTCGCCCCGGCGTTTTTGCGGGATAATGTCAGTGGCAATTGTACCGGTGGCAGTCGTGGAAAAGCCCCAACCTACTCCTTGAACAATCCTCATAATAAATAAAAATAAAATACTGGTGATAATAGCATAAGAACCTACAGAAAGGACAAACAAGGATAGCCCGAGCATATACACAAACTGTCTTCCTTTTGATTCCAGTGCATGCCCTGCGTAAGGTCTCAAAGCAAGGGCAGAGAAGGTGAATATTCCTGTTATCCAACCGATCAGCTCGTCTGTTCCTCCCAGTTCCTGTACAAATAGCGGAATGGTGGGTAATGTCATTTGAAAACCTAAGAATATAAAGAAATTAGCCATACAAATGAGAATAAAGTCTTTCGTCCAGATTTTTTCCTTTTCGGTATAATGTGCTGCTCTTGTGTTTCCGTCCATGAAGATAGCTCCTTTCTTCGGCACTCGAAATATATTATACAGGAGTTGGCCGAATATTGAAAAAATAAGCAACTACTATTATTTATTGAACAATAATAAAGAACTATTACAATGGAAATAAGACAGATGAGAGGGGTAGATCGATGGAGAAGATAAAAAGACTTTCTGAAGCGGATTTCGATGAAATTTTCGCTTTGTCCGAATTCGCTTTCCAGTACAAATTGACAGAGGAAGAACTCAGTAAAAAGAAAGAAGAGGCAAAAAATCATGTAATATGGGGATGCATGGAAGATAATCAACTTGCAGCTAAACTGCACCTTCATACGCTGGAATGTTATATTGATGGCCAACCATTCGAAATGGGCGGCATCGGAGCTGTTGCAACCTGGCCCGAGTATCGCCGCAAAGGACATGTCAGAGATTTGCTTGAACATGCTCTTAAGTATATGAAACAGGAAGGGCAAACATTATCTTTTCTACATCCATTCGCCTTTCCGTTTTACCGCAAATTCGGATGGGAACTGACTTTTGTGAACAAAAAGTATACAATCCCTATGGATAAGCTGAAAAGACCTTGGAATGGTGATGGGTATGTAGAACGTTCAGATGCAGATATCCCGCTTTTACAAAAAATATATACAGAGTACGCCAAGCATTTTAATGGAATGCTTGTACGGGACGAGAAATGGTGGAAACAGCGAGTACTAAAAGACAACTACCAGATTGCGGTTGCTTACAATGACAAACAGCAGGCAGAAGGCTATCTATTATATATGGTGAAAGATGATGTGTTTATTATTGAAGAATTAGTCTTTAACTCATTGAATGCCTGGAAAGTACTGATGCAATTTACGGCAAACCATGATTCGATGGCAACAAAGATAAAATATACAGTTCCGGAAAATGATCTTATGCCGTTATTCATAGCAGAACCCCGTTTTCTTCAGGAAATTGAACCTTACTTTATGGCGCGAATCTTAGATGTCCCGGCATTTTTACAGGCATATCCATATCGTGGAGAATCTAAAGAAACAGTGGCTATTGAAGTAGAGGATACATTCATGGAAGAAAACAGCGGGACATATGTGATAGATACAGGCCGAAATACAGTAAAAAGAAGCGATAGCTCCATTGAAAAAGTATATTGTACGATCCAACAGCTCACGGTAATGCTGCTTGGATACAAACGCCCGATAGATCTATACCGAGCCGGCCTTATTGAAGGGGACATGAAACAAGTAGAAGCTCTCGAAAAAGCTATCCCGAATAAGCAGACATTCTTGGCAGATTTCTTTTAAAATAAGCGTACACCAGAATTTGCATTAGAGGGAAATTACGACATAGTGAAAATTCTACTTTGGTGTTGCTTCTTGCTATCCTGATTTTAGTTGAATGCTAACCCGGCGCTGCGGAAAAACACTCCCTTTCCGGGGGGCAGCACCTCAGCCTCCTTGAAAATACAAAGCGATTTTCTGCGTGCGATGATTCGCTGTCGAAGCCTTACTTGGGCCTGCGATTACTCGGCCCACCGAAAATCTTTGTCCTCTTGAGCAAAAAGCGGTCAATGCGGGGGCTTTGGAAGCTGCTCTTCCCCCAGGACTTTGTAGAGACATCCACGAATTACACCGCACGCAGAAAATGGAACTTTATTTTCAAGGAGTGTCGCATTTTTCCTCCGCTTAAGACAGATTTCTGATTAAGGAGGAAGAAATACTGATATATGTCTAACATGAGGTATTTCCAACCTGAATTCAGAACATCTCTAACAGCGGAGGCAGAACACGCAGACTCCTGTGGGAACAGCGAAAGGTCTTCGATGGGGCGAGTAATCGCAGTCCCACGTGTCCGAAGACCCCGAGTGATGGGTCTGCGTCTTCCCGTTAAGCTTCGTAGCAAATTCCTCGACCCAAGGGAGCAGGGAAGCTTATTCAAAGTAGTCCCCTGGCTGAGGCCGTGCCCGCGGAAAGCGAAGTGTTCTGCCGCAGCGGTTGTATAGCACCCGACTTATTCAGGATGGAGGAAGTCTTACTAAAGAAAGATGGTTCGCAGTTTATCTATTTTGTGCACAAGTAGTTATATAGCAGTCAAGATAAACCAAAAGTCCCCTTCTGCTTGAAGGGGACTTTGTTCTCTTAAAATTTGACGTCTTCTAGTTGTTCTCCCTGCGATTCGTATCCTTTCATGTACTTGATACGACGTTGTGCAGATGTTTCATTGACCTGTTCGTCCGCATGGTAGGAAGAGCGGACCATAGGACCGGCTTCACAATGCTTGAACCCTTTTTCAAGCGCAATCCGCTTCAACTCTTCAAACTCATCCGGATGATAATAACGTTCAACATTCAAGTGCTTTTTCGTCGGTTGTAAGTATTGGCCGATTGCCATGATGTCCACATTATGTGCCAACAAATCATCCATCGCTTCGATGATTTCTTCTTTTGTTTCCCCCAGTCCGACCATAATGCTTGATTTAGTCGGAGTATTCGGAGCGATTTCCTTTACACGTTTCAACAATTCCAAGGAACGGTCGTACATTGCAATTGCTCTGACTCGTTTAGTCAAGCGGCGGACTGTTTCAATATTGTGATTGAAGATATCAGGTTCACTGTCCATCAAGGTATGTAAGCTGTCGTAGTCCCCTTTCATATCAGAAGGGAGGATCTCAACTGTGCACCCAGGTACTCTTCGACGGATGGCACGTACTGTTTCAGCAAAAACGGCCGCACCGCCGTCTTTTAAATCGTCTCTCGCCACTGCAGTGACAACTGCATGTTTGAGGCCCATAATTTCCACTGATTCTGCAACACGTTCCGGTTCACCCCAGTCAAGTTCATTCGGAAGTCCTGTTTTCACAGCACAGAAGCGGCAGCCTCTTGTACATGTATCCCCTAATATCATAAATGTTGCAGTAGCCCTTTCGCTCCAGCATTCATGAATGTTCGGGCATTTGGCTTCTTCACAAACGGTGTGCAGGTTTTTTTCCCTCATTAATCGTTTTAATTTGTTGTAGGATTTGTTTGTGTTCAACTTTACCTTCAACCACTCGGGTTTTCTTACATGTTCCTGGTTTTTGGTCAATTACATGCACTCCCTTTCTACCTTGAATAATTCCATTCTTCACTTTTATACTTTTTCTCTAATTCATGGACTTCGGCTAATTGCCCACTGGATAACTCGAAAGGTTCAAACTCGATATCCAGCCCTCGTTCGAAACCTGTCTTAAAAGCAGTCTTTACTTGTTCAAAGCTTATATTCGTCTTAGAGACTTCATTGATTGCAACTGCTTTATCATCAAAAGCACGCCTTGCCCGTTCTTTGACCCGTTCATTTGGGTAAAGGAATAAATCAAATAGTTTCACCTTGTCTACTTCTATCGGAATCGATCCGTGTTGCAGGATGACCCCTTTCTTTCTTGTTTGGGCACTGCCGGCCGCTTTTTTTCCTTCGACAATAAGTTCATACCAGGAAGGCTCTTCGAAGCATACTGCCGAATTGGTCGTTTTTAATTTTCCTTCAGGAATGGCAAATTCTGCATTGATGTTCAATTCGCGAAATCCTTCCAGAAGTCCTTTTGATAATACAAGATAAGCTTCCTTTACGGAGCTGGGCATTGATTCATGGTTTTCAGATACGAGCACACTATATGTAAGTTCTTGATCATGCAGAACGGCCCGTCCACCTGTCTGCCGACGGACGAGATCGATGCCATAATTTTTTGCTCCATCCACGTCAATTTTGCCATTTACTTTTTGAAAATAACCTACAGAAATCCCGGCAGGTTTCCAACCATAAAATCGCAAGACCGGCGGGATTTTTCCTTCGCTGTGCCAATTCAAAAGTGCTTCATCCATCGCCATGTTAAAAGAAGGCGTGCAATGCCCCGAATCGACAAAATACCACGTTTCCTTCATGATGCTCCCCTTCTTCTTATTAGATTGGTAACACATTCCAATTTTAACAACCGGGTATGAAATGTCAAAAAATTAGTTTTATTAGAATTATTAGGTGAAAAGCCTGATAAAAGTTCGTTTTATTTGTCCATTTGTTGTTATGCTGATATACATATGAGGGAAAGAAATAATTAATGAATCATATTTTGGGAAAAGTGGGTGAACTGGAAGATATGTCTATCTCTAGAACAATGAAATGGATTACTGGTGCATTTGAAGCAGTATTGGGCATCCCATTCTTGGGTGGTTTAATTGTCCTCGGGTGGAGCTGGATGCCGTTGCTCATCATGCTGGCACTGCATATCATCACATTGCTGCTGGCAAGGAACGAAGGTAAAAAATCAAGGGGAAGCATAATCGGCATCGTTACTTCTTGTATCGCCTGGATACCGTTTGTAGGGATGATTATGCATATAATTACAGCAGTATTCCTATTGATTGATGCAGCGTTGCCAAGAACTTCCGAGCAAAAGATCTAATTACCAGGTGATGGTGCTGGGTTCAATCAGGAACGCAGCATCATTTTTTTTGCAAAGGTGGAGGCAATTCGATACTTATCAGAAAGAAACTTTCCTGAAGCGGTTTTTCCCTGTACAGGAGTTTTCAAGACGGAGCTTTGTAAGCGACAAAATAAATAAAAGACAACTTTGTTCCTGCTTAATTGGAATAATTTGTACAGTTTTGCCAATACCGTGTACAATAATTCAAAAGAACTATTATGGGGGGGAGAAAGGGTGTATAAATGGCTTGTCGCGATTTCAGCAATTATACTACTTATTGTCATAGGTTGGGGAACCTATTCATGGAATGCAAACGGAGACACAGCACAAAATAACAATACCCGGACAGAGGAACAGGCAGAAGATGGCGAACAAGGTGTGGAGGAACAAAGGGAGGCAGCAGGACAGATTGCTGAGGAAGATTTACAGCAATATGAAGAAGAGGGGCTGAATCCATTCGGCCATGATGAAAACAATCAGGAATTGACAGATGGTGATTATCAGGAATACATACACGGAATGTCCCATCAGAAAATCGAAGCCAAGGAAAAGTGGGGGTTCTATGAAATTCATCCACAGCGGATCCAGTGGCTACTAGATGGATTGGAAGAAGTTGAATTGGAGCACGAAAAGTTATACAAGAGAATACTGGAAAAGTGGGAGAACGGGAATTTTTCCAGTGTGGATGAGGACCACAATGCTATTTGGGAGCTGCAAGGTGGAACAATAGGAAGAGCTACAGGCGTCTTAAGTCCGGAGGAAGAACAAGAATATATCAACAAGAACAGTGATTGATAGGTGTTGGAAAAAACCATAATTCGGCATACTACAGAGAAGAGACAAAAAATGATATACTAAGAAAAGCAAGACCGGCTCCTCGTATTCCATGCATTTTGTCTTGAGCAGAATGTTAATATATGCTTTTTAATATAAAAATGCGGGCACTTTACATAAAAGCATTTTTTTATCGTCAAAACAGGGGAAGCTAACATTAAATCACTTGGAGAAAGGGTAGATTTTTCACATGGCACAACAAATCGGTGTAATTGGTTTAGCTGTAATGGGAAAAAACCTTGCGCTCAATCTTGAAAGCAGAGGAAATTCCGTTTCAGTCTTCAACCGTTCTTATGAAAAAACAGAAGATTTCCTGGCAAATGAGGCAAAAGGTAAAAACTTTGTCGGTGCGAAAACAATCGAAGAGTTCGTTGCTTCATTGGAAAAGCCAAGAAAGATTTTGCTGATGGTAAAAGCCGGAACAGCCACGGATGCCACTATTGAATCATTAAAACCACATCTGGATGAAGGGGATATCTTGATTGATGGAGGTAATACATTCTATCAAGATACGATCAGAAGAAATAAAGAACTTGCAGAGTCAGGCCTTCACTTTATAGGGACAGGTGTTTCCGGTGGAGAGGAAGGTGCATTGAATGGTCCTTCGATTATGCCTGGCGGCCAAAAAGAAGCATATGATCTTGTTCAGCCGATTCTGGATTCTATATCTGCAAAAGTAGACGGAGAACCTTGTTCAACCTATATTGGCCCGGATGGTGCCGGCCACTATGTGAAGATGGTGCATAATGGTATCGAGTATGGCGATATGCAGTTGATTTCCGAAGCCTATTTCATTTTGAAAAATGTACTGGGCCTCGAAGCAGAGGAATTGCATGAAGTATTTGCAGAATGGAACAAAGGTGAACTCGATAGCTACTTGATTGAAATCACGGCGGATATCTTCACTAAAAAAGATGACGAGACAGGCAAACCGCTGGTTGATGTCATTCTTGATACAGCTGGTCAAAAAGGTACTGGTAAATGGACAAGCCAAAGTGCTCTCGATCTTGGCGTTCCGCTTCCGATTATTACAGAGAGTGTGTTTGCAAGATTCATCTCAGCAATGAAAGAAGAGCGTGTTAAGGCCAGCAAGGTGTTGACAGGCCCTGAACAAGGTGCTGCTTTCGACGGTGACAAAAAAGAACTTATCGAAGCAATTCGCAAAGCATTATACATGAGCAAAATTTGTTCATATGCTCAAGGATTCGCACAAATGCGCGCTGCTTCTAAGGAATATGACTGGAATCTGCGTTATGGCGATATTGCCATGATTTTCCGTGGTGGCTGCATTATCCGTGCCCATTTCCTTCAGAAAATCAAAGAAGCATATGACCGTGATCCAAATCTCGCCAATTTATTGTTGGACGAATACTTCAAGGAGATTGTGGAAAATTACCAGTCTTCTCTTCGTGAAGTATTGGCTGTGGCGATTAAGAGTGGTATTCCGGTGCCTGCATTCTCCAGTGCACTCGCATACTATGACAGCTATCGTTCAGAAAAACTTCCGGCAAATCTGCTTCAAGCACAACGTGATTACTTCGGCGCCCACACGTATCAACGTCTGGACAAAGAAGGAATCTTCCATACAGAATGGCTTGATTAATGAAAAACTCTCCTCTCGTTACAAGGGGGAGAGTTTTCTTATGATTAAAAACAAATACCCCACTCTGCGAAATAGGGCAGAATGAGGTATTTGTTAATCTTTTTATATTTCCCACCAATGGAAGCCGTCTTTATCCAGTAGTGCACTTGCTTCTTTCGGTCCCATGGAACCTGACTCATAGTTTGGAAAGTTCTTGGCCTTATTTTTTTCCCAAGCCTCGGAAATCGTATCGACAAATTTCCAGGACAATGCGACCTCGTCCCAATGAGTGAAGTTCGTAGAATCCCCGAGCATGCAATCATAAAGTAATACTTCATATGCTTCTGGAGTATTGATCTTATCTTCATTGGAAGTATAGTAATTCAATTTGATCGGAGTGGAAGTAGTGCCCTTCCCGGCTTTTTCTGCATTCAGATGAAGCGTTACTCCTTCATCCGGATGGATATGGATGACAAGCAGGTTTGGTTGAATGTCTTTACCTTTGTTGAAATATAAATTCATCGGCAGATCTTTAAACTGAACGACTATTTCCGTTGCTTTAATGGACATTCTTTTTCCGGTGCGAATATAGAATGGAACCCCTGCCCATCGGAAGTTGTCGATCAATAGTTTGCCTGCCACAAATGTTTCTGTATTGGATTCAGGATCTACTGAATTTCCTTCTCTGTAACCTTCAACTTCCTGACCTTGTGAAAGTCCAGGCCCGTACTGACCGCGGACAAAATAATCATCTACATTATCTACAGTCATTGTCCTCATCGCACGAAGCGCCTTTACCTTTTCACTTCTAATCTCATCAGGAGACAACTTGATTGGAGGTTCCATTGCCAGAAGTGCAAGCATTTGGAGCATATGGTTTTGAACCATATCACGAAGGGCGCCAGATTTTTCATAATAACGTCCTCGATCCTCTACCCCCAGGGTTTCACTGGAAGTGATTTGAATGTTGGCTATGTACTGGTTGTTCCAAAGCGGCTCGAAAATGGCGTTGGCAAACCGGATGACTTCGATGTTCTGTACCATTTCTTTTCCTAAGTAATGGTCGATACGATAAATCTGATCTTCCGTGAAAGCATGACGAATTTCCTCATTTAATTGCTTTGCTGACTCGTAGTCACTTCCAAACGGTTTTTCAATGACCAACCTGGACCAGCCTTTAGTGTCGGTCAACCCTTCACTTTTCAAGTTCTTGGCAATTGTCCCGAAGAAGTTCGGAGCCATTGCTAAGTAAAAGATTCTGTTTTCCTCTGTATGATGTTTTTCGTCAAGTGTTCCAAGCAGGTCGTTCAGTTTCTGATAGGAAGCCAAGTCAGTAACATCAAATGGGTGGTAATAGAAATGGGAAGCGAAGGTCTCCAAGTCGATAGCTTCATTATCCTGCCATTTTTCCGGTATAGAACGTTTTACATTGTCGCGGAAATTTTCATTTGTCAACGGCCGCCTTGCTACTCCGACAACAGCGAAGTCTTCAGATAGTTTTCCGTTCTTATAAAGCCTGTAAATCGATGGGAACAGCTTTCGATTAGCCAAATCACCAGTTGCTCCAAAGATTACGAGTATTGATTTTGGATTTTCCACTTGCATGATTTCTAAACCTCACTTTTTATATAAAATAGTCAATATTTGTAGTATGTACCATAGGTGGTGTCATCACACCAAGCTTTCTGAACTGGCGTGAAAAGTTCTTCTTATACCATACCATGTAAATCAAAAATGATAAAATTTTTGATACGACAAATATTGACACATTTATATGGGAAAAGGTTTACAATATTGATACACTAATATAATAGGGGTTCAAACAATAATATTAATAAGTCAACATAGATGAAAGGCGGGAAGAAATGTTTGATAGTATAAAGAAGTCAATCGAGCAAGCAGGATTCGGCAGAAAAGGTATCATGAAGCGGTATATAAAGACGTTCTCCGACAACAATCTAGAGGAAGGCGAGGAACTTCTGGAAGTTGCTTCACCATATGACAAGCCGACGAAACTATTATTCGTTACCGATAAAAAGGTGTGTTTTTATAACATGATAAAATCCGGCGACGAAGAGGATAAGAAACTATCTTATAAAAATATTACCTCTTGTGAAATAGTGCTTGATCAGGAATTGGCAGATATTCATATCTACACAGATAACCACACAATTACACTGCCAAAAGCACCGGAGAAAACAGCAGAACAAGTAAAAACAACAATAGACAAAAGAATCCAGGAAGAACTCTGATTTATGGAACTAAACTTAGTATAAATTTCTCCATTTCATCAGTGGATATTTCATAATAACCATAAACTACGACATAACCTCAGTGTGGCTTCCTTCCATTCTCTTCGGATTGAGTGCTAAGCCGACGCTGCGGAAAAACACTAGCTTTCCGTTGGGAACGCTTCAGCTTCCTCGGTGCAAAGCCCGCCCCTGCGGGATCTTCAGACTGTTCCTTTCCCACAGGACTTTGAAAAGACCACCGTGAATTTACACCGCACGCAGAAAATCAATTCTTATTTTCAAGGAGTCTCGCATTTTTCCGCAGCTTGGTATAGTTTTTTGATTTGGTGCGAAGCGATCCTGAGATGTGTCTAACATGGATCTCCCTAACAAGAATGGAGAAAACTTTACGTAGCGAGAGGCTGAACACGCAGACTCCTGTGGGAACAGCGAAAGGTCTTAGATGGGGCGAGTAATCGCAGTCCCACGTGTCCGAAGACCCCGCAAGAAGCGTACTTTGCTGATGAGGAAGCTGAGGCCGTGCCCATGGAAAGCGAAGTGTTCTACCGCAGCGGGGCCATACCAATCATTTATAATCAGAACGAGAGGAAGTCTCCCTAGAATGAATTTTCACTATGTCGCAATTTCTCTCAAATGTAAAATAATAATATAGAAACAAATTAAGCGAAAAGCAGCTGTGAAATAAATTTTTTAAATTTATCGAAATTTGTCAAAGTTCTTGCTATGACTGGCCTCAGGCCGTTATGAAGTGGTAGGGTAGCGCTTTAATCACGTGAAATTTGAATTCATTCCCTTTATAATGGGGTTGTATACCAATCTATTATTATAGTGAGGAGTGCACAAACATGAAAGTAGTAAAGTTGGAAGATGTCATTGGGACAGACATGGATGTAGACGGAGGTAACTGGGTTAGCAGACGTCTTATCCTGAAAAAAGACGGGATGGGGTACTCTGTACATGATACAGTAATCAAAGCAGGTACAGAAACTCATATCTGGTATCAAAATCATTTGGAATCGGTTTATTGTATAGAAGGAGAAGGAGAAGTGGAAACCCTTTCCGATAACAAAATCTGGCCGATTAAAAAAGACGAACTATATGCGCTTGACAAAAACGATGAACACTTGCTCCGTGCCAAAACGGATATGCGCATGGTTTGCGTATTCAACCCACCGATAACAGGCAGGGAAGTTCACGATGAAAATGGAGTATACCAAATCGTTGACGATGAAGAATAAGTAATCAAAAATAGGGAATTACAGGAGCAGCAGGGTGGCCTGCTGCTTTTACTATACAAATAAGAAAGGAAAAAGGCAGATGGCAGATAATCATTATGAGGAAAAACTAACCAGGCTTGATCCTGATGAAGCAGCCCAAGGGAAGGAAAAATACTTCACTAATCAAAAATTCTTACAGAAAATCGCTAACTATGGAAAGCGGATAGGGACTAAGACGGTCTACTATGCTTTGCTGCTTTACTATGCCTTCCAATCTCCTGATACACCGCGCTCCGCTAAATTGACTATTGCCGGAGCGCTTGGGTATTTGATTTTACCAGTGGATGTAATTCCGGATTTTATTCCGGTTGTCGGATTCGCGGATGATGCTGCAGTTATCATTTCGGCCATTTATAAGGTCATTTCCCATATTGACGAAAGTATGAAAAGAAAAGCCGCGGAACGTGTAAGGAAAATTTTTGGAGACTTTACCGGCGAAGAGGTGGATGGAGAATTGGTTGCAGAACAAGAAATAAATAAGTAGGTTCTTCTTTATTAATGACTACCTATCTTACTTAAATGTATGTTATAAAAATTCATGTCACTTTGTTTTGTTGGAAAATCTCCCCATCCTATAAAAAAGTGTTGCCTATCTCTGGCAGCACTTTTTTGTTGGCAGATGATTGTGTATATGAAAGTCAATGTCAACCGATTAAAGTTGCACCAAGCTGGTTCAGTAAACTTTTCCGAACAACGAATCTAGCTGTAATCAACGGATCGACCACCTGACAGATTTCTGCCTGACCTGCTGCACTCATCAACATGGTCGCTTCGCTGACAGTTAAATTAGAGTTCTCCACAATGCGGTCAACCATTTCTTCTGTAGCTGTCCGGACTGCTTCATCAAGGGTGGGTGCAGAAACAATTTGGGTCACCACTTCTTCATTTTCCAGCATTGGGTGCTGCAGTTTTTTCTGCTTCAGAACATCTAATGTTACAGTCGCTCTCCCCTCAATTTCGATTCCGGATACACTCACTTCCCCGTCGCCCATTGCGGCATGGAAATCACCAAGACCAAATAAAGCACCTTGAGTGTACACAGGAAAATAAAGGGTAGCTCCTTCCGTCACCATTTTATTATCCATATTCCCGCCATGTGATCCTGGAGTTCCACAATTGACAGCTTCTCCAACGGGCGCCACGCCGATTACGCCAATCATCGGGTTTAACGGGAGTTCGTACTCGTTAAAAAGAGCTTTCCCATCGCGAATCGGAATGATTTTTGCCTCCATTTGTTCAATTCGATGCCCCATCACCCCTAAATCTGGGCCCACTACCATAACTCCTTGATTTCCAATCTCCAGCTTCTCTATCCGTACCTTCAGAATATCCCCTGGCTCGGCTCCTTCAATGAATACAGGTCCGGTCGCCGGATTTACTCTGTTCCAGTCAATTCCAGCAATTTCGGTATCTTCAGAACCTATTTGATTTTCAAAACAATCAAATGTTTCAATTTCAATAGTAGTACCTGCTTTAACTCTTTTGACCGGCTTATTATTTTTGTCGAAATGAAAGATAATTCCTTCTGCGCGTTTCAATGTTTCCATATCAGGTTCCTCCTCTATATGACCTTCCTTATATTCTTATCATGCCATAAGCCTAGATACATAGGAAGAGCAATGTTTGCATTATGGTTTTGTTTAATACCAGCGCAGATTCGGGAATACAAAACTGAAGTTAAAAAGGAGGGGTAAGATGAGTGCAAAAGAAATTGTTGTAGATGCTTATATAAATGGAGAAGATTTTCAAACAGAGGAAAAGATTACTCGTGAAAATCCGTCCAAGCCTGATGAGATTGTCGGTTACGCTCCTTTGAATACAAGAGAAGATACAGTACGTGCTATTGATGCTGCAGATGCAGCGTTTGAGGGTTGGTCGGCAACACCTGTAGAGGAACGAATTAACCGGATGAAGCGGGCAGTACAGAAATTGAAAGAGGCAACACCCGAAATTGCCGAGTTGCTCGCCCGTGAACATGGTAAGCCTATTTATGATGCTGAAGGAGAAATTGCTGTTTCCCTGGCATGGATGGAACGCGCAGCTGATAGAGCTGTAGATGTGTTGAAAGATGAGGTGAATGAGGACGAAAACGGCAGAACTATTACACAATATGATCCTTTAGGGGTGGTTTCTGCTATTTCGCCTTGGAATTATCCCATATCGCTGTCCACCATTAAAATTGCGCCGGCCATACTTGCGGGCAACCCGATCGTTATCAAACCTAGTCCACTGGCGCCCCTTGCTGTTAGTAAAGCCATTAAAATCATTGCGGAAGAGTTTCCGGCAGGGGTGGTAAATTTAGTCAACGGCGAAGCAGAAGTGGGAATCGAACTAACATCCAACCCAAAGATACAGAAGATTGCCTTTACAGGGGGAACGGAAACAGGTAAAAAAATCATGAAGTCGGCAGCGGATACTATCAAGAAAATCACCCTTGAATTAGGGGGCAACGATCCAGCAATCATCTTGCCGGATTTCGATGTTAATGATGAGGCAGCCATGCGGCGGTTGGTTATTTCTAATTTCCTCACAGCCGGGGAAATTTGCATGATTGCAAAAAGAATTTATGTGCCGCGTTCCATGCATGATAGCTTTGTGGAGAAATATATAGAGGCGGCCAACAAATGGATTCGGATTGGCGATCCATTGGACAGGGAAGTGACAACAGGTCCTATTAATAATAAAGCACAGAAAGAATATGTAGAGGAACTGGTGGAAGATGCACAAAAAAACGGAGCCGAAGTACGGAAAGTCGGCCGAATCCTTCATGAGGACTTGTTCGATCAAGGATATTATTTACAGCCTACGGTAGTGTTAGGCGCAAACCAGCAAGACCGAATCGTTGAAGAAGAGCAATTCGGTCCTACGGTTCCAATCATCCCTTACGAAGATGAGAAAGAAGCGATCGAACTTGCGAACGATAGTATTTTCGGATTGACAAGTTCTGTTTGGGGCGAAGAAGAACATGCCATCAAAGTAGCCAGACAAATTGAAGCAGGAACAACAATGATCAACACGGCTGCTGTCCAGGGTCTTGATGTCCGCTACGCTTTCGGAGGAGTAAAACAATCCGGTATTGGTCGTGAATATGGTGATGACGGATTGAGGGCATACGTGTCCAAGCATATTATCAATGCTCCGCTAAATAAGGATCTGGAATATATTCCGGAATAAGGCAGAAAAGCAGCAGGTACACCTGCTGCTTTTCGCTCGTATAAGACTTTACAGGCTTGGATATCTTTCAAGTGAATAAAGGTGGTTTCCAATTCTATTAAAAAGGCAATAGTATTAATAGAGCAATAAGATAAAAAGTTTGTTCTATGAAATAAGATGAAGGGATGTGTGAAAATGAAACGGATACAGGCATATTTTCAAAATGAAAACGATGCAGAGGATGCCAAGACAAGTGTGTCGACTTTAAAGGTGGAGAACGTTTCAGTTGAAAGAATTCCCGAGAATCACAACAGGATTGAAGACATCATAAAAAAAATAATCGAACCGAATAAAAACGGAGGCCATAGTCCTCAGGTTCTCCAATTTGATGTAGCCGAGGAAGATTATCCAGAGGCAGATAAAATCGTGAAAGAAAGCCGGGGCCACATCTCCATGGAATAGTTTCTCCAAAGCCACCTGAGAGGTTAACCTGGGTGGCTTTAAATATACATATGCAGTCTATTAATTATGGGGTATATAAAAGATAGTTTTGTATATAATGATAGTAATAAAGTAACAGATTCCAAACCTAATAGAGCCGGAGAAGCTGTGTTTCAACAAGAATGGGATTGCTAAACTATGTATTGCCGGGGAGGTAAATGATGAACAAGGACGTGTTTCAAGAACTCCATGACCAAGTCCTGAAAACGTGCAGATTGTATGGCATTTCCATCGTTCCAGGCATGTCTTATATGGAGATGTGGGAAGAGCTTGTGAAAGAGTTTGACACATCGACCAGAAAAATCCTCAAAAACCGTTTGAAAAAGGATATTCTTGATGGAAAAGGTGTTGTTTTCGAAGACATGCTTCAAGTCCTCGAAAAACAGGAAAAAAAACATCAGTCAGGAAAAAGCAAGGATGTGATGTTTGTTTCTGAAGGCCAAACGATATAACAAAAAAATGCTCCAGCAAAAGTCCGGGGAACCTCTTGTTCCCCGGACTTTTGCTGGAGCATTCAGGCATTGAGCAAATGTTTCTGAGACGACTTCGTGTACCTGTTGGCATAAGCAGAGGCCACAAATGCTTCTGGTTTTACGACTGGCTCGAGTCCTAGAGATTTTATACGGGCCATCATTTCGCCGGCTAAAAATCTGGATAACGACTTTTTCTCCAGACCGACATCGATATGACCTTCCATTGTCAAAGAACTACCCTTGTATAAGTACGGGAGAACTATATCAATTAATTTATTTTTGTGATCTTCGTCAAACAGGAAAGCGACCTGTTCTGTCAATGTTGTCTCCATGGAGATTTTTTCATGCAGGTTTAAGTATTTGCGGTTGACTTTAATAGGCAGTATACATCCCCACGCGCCTTTTCCTTTCCGCTGGATGACAACTCCAGTTACAAAAATAGTGTACATTTGATGCACTTGGGAATCAGTCCCGACCATTAAGCGGTAGCTTGCCTTTGGGTCCTGTTCCATAAATTGGACGATATGATTAAATACCTCGTTGAAGGACATATTGTTTCTAGACAGGTTCATGAATTTTTTTCCCTGTATAGAAGGAAAGCCTTCTTTCTTCTTCATAATTTCTCCATCTCCTTTAAACGTAAAGACAATTGTGGTTCCATTAATTAGAAGCTTTTAACTCAGGGAGCAACCAGATGCTTGTTTGTACTATTATATTCCACATTATGCTGTCTGTGTGGGTGATTATGACTGGCTTATCCAGCTGATGTTTGTAGCTTTCCCTATTAACCGGAAAGGTATGTACTTTGGGAAAAACATACATCATATTGATACCTAAAGGAGTGTCTTATATGGAAGCTATCTTTTATTTTCTGGCGGCATTGATTCTGATCAATATGCCGGTGATCGGCCCATATATGAAGATGTTGAACACGGTAATCCATGAGGTATCCCACATTATTGCAGCTAAGGTGACAGGTGGAAAAGGGCACTCGATTACCTTGAATGCTGATAATTCGGGTCTTGCCGAAGTCAGTTCTCCCTCCTGGTTTGGCAGGGTGCTCACTGGATATGCTGGTTATACAGGTTCGTCTGCAGCTGCATTGTTGTTGTTTTATTGGCTGCACATAGGCTACCAGGCTGCTGTGATTTTGTTTGTCTTATGTTTAACCTTCCTTTCAGCTTTTTTATGGATTAGAAATTTGGTTGGTTTGTTATGGTCGATAACTTTTGTCATGATTCTTGGCTTCATGGTCTACAAGCAAATGTTTTCCTTGTTATGGCATATCAGTTTTCTGGTATCCTCCATTATTCTTATAGAATCGATTATCAGTTCAGCTTATGTCCTCAAAATCAGTGCGAAACATCCTGGGGAGGCTGGAGATGCTTCCAGTTTATCCAGACTGACAAAAATTCCAGCAGTTGTATGGGGGATGGTGTTTTTCAGCCAGGCCATTTATACAGGTTATTTCATCATAAACAATTTTATCTGGAGATAAAGGGGCACGAGATGGATAACGACATATACGCGGCCTTAGCTATATCCTTTTTTAAATGTGAAATAATATTACAAAAAAATAAAGTTTTATTGACAAAATAATTCAATAATTCTATAATGAAAGCAAATAATAACTGGAGGACAAATATGTCATATCTGATTGGTATCGATGGAGGAGGCACGAAGTCGACCTGTCTGTTCATGAAGGAAGGGGGACAGCAGACCCTATTGGTAACAGGCGAGGGAACCAATCCCCATGCGGTTGGGTTTGAAACAATGCGCGATAGAATCCAGAAGATGATGGAAGAAGGAATACACGAATTGTCGATCAATCCTGCTGAGATAAAAGGAGTTTGCTGTGGCCTGGCAGGTGTCGGCCGCCGAAATGATGCAAGGAAGGCGGACAGGGAGATCAGACAAATTTTTTTTAATCTAAAATTATCAGAAAATTGCGTCTTGGAAATTTGCTCCGATACATACATAGCATTGCGGGGAGCGTTGCCACCAGGGAAGACCCATGGGATTCTCGTCATATCTGGAACAGGATCAAATGCAATTGGACAAACGGAATCCGGGAGATTGTACAGGACCGGAGGCTGGGGCCACTTGCTCGGTGATGAAGGAAGTGGTTATCAAATTGGACTACATGCCTTGAACAAAGTCACTCGGGCACACGACAGCAGAGGCCCTCAAACAATACTTACAAACATGATCCTTGAAGAGTTGAAACTGAGGGAAACGACAGACCTTGTTAATTATTTTTACAGCACTCCCCGCTCCAAAAAAGATATCGCCAGGTTTGCCAAACTGGTTATTGAAGCTTCCCGGCTTGGAGATGAAGCCGCAATCGAGATACTACTACAAGCAGCGAATGAGCTGATCCTTCATGTCGAAAGTCTTTTTAAAAGCAGTCCCCATTTTAATACTAATACGCCTGTCACCACGGCAGGTTCCATATTTAAGTATTCTGACCTCATAAGAACCCGCTTTACCGAAACTATTTTATCCAAAAATCTAGGTACCTACCAATCCTCCTATCAAATTCCGGCATATGGAGCAGCCATGATTGCCAGGGAGTTAACTTTGTCAGCAAAATAACACAAGATTAAAGTATTACTTAATTTTATAAAATTAGGAAGCAAGGTGATGAAATGTCATTGGAACTATCAGGCCTTACTACCGAGAAAAGAAATAAAAACAGCAAGCGATTGGATAAAATGTCCACCATCGAAATACTGGAAACAATTAACGCGGAAGACAAAAAGGTGGCTTTTGCAGTCGAAAAAGTACTCCCGCAAATATCATTAGCCATTGATCAGGTCTACGAAGCATTTGTAAAGGGCGGAAGGCTGTTTTATGTGGGAGCCGGTACCAGCGGCAGGTTGGGAGTATTGGATGCTTCGGAGTGCCCGCCGACATTTATGAGTTCCCCGGAAATGATTCAAACCATAATGGCTGGTGGAGATGAAGCGTTTTATAATGCTGTAGAGAATTCGGAAGATGATGAGGATCAAGGGAGAAAGGATCTGGAAGCCAAGAAGCTGACGGGCCGCGATGTCGTAATTGGTATCACAGCCAGTGGCAGAACTCCTTATCCTATAGGTGCCTTGAAATACGCGAGAGAGACCGGCGCCTTTACAGTGGCATTAGCTTGTAATGAAAATGCAGTCATCAGCAGGCATGCCGATTGTCAAATCGAAGTAGTAGTCGGCCCAGAGGTGTTGACAGGTTCCACTCGCATGAAAGCCGGAACTGCTCATAAGATGGTATTGAATATGATCAGCACAGCAGCAATGGTTAAACTCGGCAAAGTATATGAGAACCTGATGGTCGATGTTCATGCAAGCAATTATAAATTGTTGGAAAGGGCTAAGCGCATCATTATGGAAATCACATCAGCATCCTATCAAGAGGCGGAAAAGGCGTTGAAGGATGCCAATGGGGAAGTCAAACCGGCGATTGTAATGGCTGAGACAGGTGTTTCCCTGGACAGGGCTAAGGAAGCCATTAGAGAGGGCAATGGTTATGTCCGGCAGGCAATTGATCTTGCCAGCCGAAAAGAAGGATAGCAGGTGTTTATTGATTGATGGAATTACATGGCGGTGTAAAGCCGTCGGTGTGTTTCATATAAATTCAACTATTCAAAGGGGGCAGATGGTTTGAAAAAGTTGTTTAATGGTCCTGTTTGGTTCCTATGGGCGGTTTTCTTCACACTTGTACTAATTGTGGGCTGTGCACCTGGGGCTGGCGGAGGAGATGAAGAAGCCGGTGGTCAGGAGGAGGAATCAACCGATGAAGGTTCTTCCGACAGTGCAGAAAGTGGAAGCGATGATGGAGAGATTTCTGGAGAATTGGAAATCCAGTATTTCGTGGGTGGATACGGGGATTCCTGGTGGAAAGAAGTAATCGGTGATTTCAAGGAACAATATCCTGATGTAACAGTTACCGAACATGCTGGACCAAATATCAACGAAGAAATGAGGTCAAGATGGGTTTCGGATGATCCACCAGATGTTGTATATATTGATGGTGCTGGATCAAGTGAAACGCAAATGGTAGAAGATGGCCAGTTAATGAACTTGACTGAGTGGGCAGAAGGTGTAGAACTTGAAGATGGCACCCCGCTCATGGATAGTTTCATTGTAGATCCCGGTAAGTTCGATGGTGACATTTATTCCCTTCCATTGGTTTTTGATACATGGGGAACCTGGTATGATGAAGCATGGTTCGAAGAAAATGGCTGGGAGGTCCCAACAGATTTTGACAGCTTCATGAGTTCAATGGGAGCAATCCAAGAGCAGACAGACATCGCTCCGTTCGTGACGACCGGACAATATCCATATTACTTCTTGAGAGGAGTATTGTACCCGGCATTTGGAGCAGCAGGCGGAGATGAATTGCTTGCTGATGTCATCACCGGAGCGGAAGGCGCATGGACCAGCGAGCCTGTGTTGGAAGTAATGAAGAAGGTTGAGCAAATGCAGCAAGAAGGGTTTATCGATTCCGGTTTCGGTGCATTGAATCATACACAATCTCAAATGAACTTCCTACTCCATGATAATGCCTTTATTCCAGTCGGATTCTGGCTTCCAAATGAAATGGCAAATGATACGCCGGAAGATTTCGACTATGGTTTTATCCCTTCACCAATGCAGGATGCAGGTGAACCATATGCAATTGTTCCGGATTTACGTCCTTTGGCAATTGCTGAACAAGCTGAAAACCCAGAAGCTGCTAAGGCGTTTGTTGAATTTGTCTTTTCAAAAGAATACGCCACATTGTTCTCTGAACATACAGGGGCAATCATGAACATAGAAGGTGTTGATTTAACAGGCAATGAAGAGGTACCCGATTATTTGGCAGAAGCCAATGAAATGATCAACGACCCAGAACAGGTGCAAATCTATCAGAAACCTCACCCGATGAGTTCAGATTTGGAAACACCGATCAGTAACTCTTTAGTGTCCTTGATGCTGGGTAATATTAGTGCAGAAGAATTTGTGGAAGAAGCAGAAGCGGCGGCAGAGGAATACCGTAACCAATAGTGATTTTCTAATCAGTGAAAGGAATGTAAAGGCAAAGTATCCGTCTTTGCATTCCTTTTTATATAGTGGATTTTACCAGTGACCGCCAGTTTAAGGACTCTTGGAATGGTCATCTAAACCTAACTCTCGGTGATTGACTGTCAATGTCAACAGGGCAACGATTATATCTGTCTTTGAGCATTTTCTTTTTATCATGGGAAAAACATCCCGCCATTTATTTGATCAGCAGGATTCTCTTATTTGAGTCGGAAAGGATGATTGAATGGTACAGTCAAAAAAGCAAAAATATTTATTCCTGGCCTTTTGTTTGCTGCCAACTTTTATCTTGTTTGCTGTATTTACCCTATATCCGTTATTTAATGGATTATATTATTCTTTGTTTGCCTGGTCCGGGTCTTCTTCTGTTGCGGAATTTGTCGGTTTTGATAACTATGTGAAGTTATTTAATGATTCGATCATTCCGCGCACCATATACCATGATTATTTTCTTGTCGTGACCAAAATCATCGGCATTATGATTTTGGCGGTTTTCTTTGCAGTTGCCCTGACCCAATTGCGGATCAAGGAGGCACCTTTTTACCGTATCGTTTTTTTCTTCCCGAATATTATGTCGGTGGTTGTCATCGGTATCTTATGGACATTCATTTACAATCCGAGCCTGGGATTGATCAACTCCGGTCTTGAATTGATCGGCCTAGAAAGCTGGACCAGACCATGGCTGGGAAGTGAGGATTGGGCATTGCCGAGTTTGGTCCTACCTTCTGTCTGGGCGGGAATCGGACTGTTCATGCTGATGCTTATGGGAGGTATCGCCAACGTTTCGAAAAGTTATTATGAGGCCGCTGAAATTGACGGGGCTACCGAATGGCAGCAATTTTGGAAAGTGACACTTCCGTTGATTTGGCCGCAAATCAAGATTTCCATTTTGTACATAGTCATCACCACTTTGAACGGCTCTTTCATCATTGTCCAAATAATGACGGCAGGGGGTCCTAACAACTCGACTCATGTGATGGGTTCCTATCTATATCAACAGGCATTTCAACAATATAATTTCGGCTATGGTGCCACGATCGGTGTTATGATTTTAATTCTTTCCTTGATTACTGTATTGGTTATGCAGTTTTTCATGAGAAGGGAAAAAGTAGAATACTAAGGTGGCAACTGATTGTAGGAACGAAAAGGAGGGAATCAAGTGAAACGTATGGGCGGTAGTATATTCAGTCAGATAATGGTGCGCATCCCGTTGGTGTTATGGACCATTGCAGTATTGTATCCGATTATTTGGATGTTCATCGGTGCATTCAAATCGAATGCAGAAATATATGCAAATCCCTGGGGACTGCCAAAGGTGTTTAATTTCCAAAACTTTTCCCAGGCATGGAATGATTACAATATCGATATCAGTGTATTCAATAGTTTAATTGTTACGGTCGTAGGTGCTGTTTTGACACTTGTTCTCGCCATCCCCACTTCATACGCCCTGGAACGGATGGTATTTAAAGGTAACAGACTTTTGTTTACGATTTATATATCTGCTATGATGATTCCGATGGTATTAGGCTGGATTCCATTGTTTTTCCTGCTGATGCAGCTTAAATTGCTCGACAATATCTTTGGTCTGGCGATTGTTTATGCGGTAAGTCAGCTGCCATTCAGTATCTTTGTTTTAACAAGCTTTATGGGTACCATTCCCAAATCGTTGGAGGAAGCTGCAGCCATTGATGGAATGTCACCATACGGTGTGTTGTGGAGGATTATTGCTCCGTTATCGATGACAGGCGTTATTACGGTTACTATTATGAACGCAATTCAATTTTGGAATGAATATTTTATGGCATTGATCTTCCTGCAAAGCGAAGAAAATTATACATTGGCATTGGCCATTGACTTTATTAGTAATGAAGCAGAGTACACAAATGCTTGGGGCACACTGTTTGCCAGTTTAACCATTGCAATAATTCCGGTCATCATCCTTTACGCCATTTTCCAAAGAAGGATAGCCAAAGGAATGACAGAGGGTGCGATAAAAGGCTAATAAAATTTATAAAGCTGAGGGATGAGACAAGTGAGGATTAAGAACAATACAAAAACATCTCTGTCGGGTGGACTAATTATGCTGCATGAGATAATCGAAAAACTTCCACCTTCAGAACGGAAAATCGCCTCTTTTATTTTGGAACAGCCGCATGAAGCAATCCATTGCACGGCATCTGAACTGGGAGAGCTGAGTTCAACCAGCAGCGCTGCGGTTATCAGATTATGCAAATCGTTAGGATTAAAAGGGTTCCAGGAATTGAAAATAAGAATAACAGGTGATTTGCAGAAGGATCCAGACATGGAATACAGGGATATTCAGCCAGGGGAAACACAGGAACTTATCGTTGAGAAAGTAACCAATAATAGTTTACAGGCAATAAAAGAAACAACAGAATTTTTAAATTATGAAACATTGGACAGGGCTGTAACTGCATTGAAAAAAGCAGAGAAAGTCCATTTTTTCGGAGTGGGTGCATCAGGTATCATCGCCCAGGACGCCCAGCAGAAGTTTTTGCGATTGAATAAAGCTGTATCGGCGTTCACCGATGTTCATAATGCTGTCATGTATATTGCAAATGTGAAAGAAGATGACGTTGTGTTCGGTATTTCTTTCTCAGGCGAGACGACAGAAACAGTGAAAACCATGAAGCTTGCCAGACAGAAAGGTGCTACAACAATCAGTCTTACCAGATACGGAAGCTCTCCTGTAGCCGAGAGCTCAGATATCAATTTGTTTATCTCTGCCTCCCGTGAAGTTCCTGCTCCATTTAGGAGTGGAGCTACTTCCTCCAGGCTGGCCCAGCTGCATATGATAGATATTTTGTTTGTCAGTGTTGTCACAGACGAATATGATAAAGCGGATCAGTATTTTAAGGAGATACGCACAGCGATGGAGTTTTTGAAGGAGAAATAAGTATATCGGGTTCGACTATAAAAAGGCTTGGGATTTTTCCCCAAGCCTTTTTTGTAGTTATTTTATATTTCTAATTTAATAAAGCAAGTAGCTCTTTCTGGTTTGTTTGAATTCTTCTAAGCCATCCTGCCATCGAGCGATCATTTCCTCAACAGACTGGCCGTCTTCAATTGCTTCCCGAATCCACCCGTTGCCGATCAAATTGTCGAAGAAGGAAATTCCTGCGCTATTCTCGGCCCGGAATTCAAAGTCTTCCGGATACATATCGTGAATCGTTTTGACGAGATACAACCCCGTTTCAACCGGCTTAAAGCTGTCTTTGTCCGTTACGTGTAGTTCCACTCCATTAGACAGGCTACCGGCATGTTTGGAGAATGATGGGGTAAAGGATGCCGCTCTGAATGTAACCCCAGGTAAATCTATACTATTTAACGCAGCAGCAAGCTCTGTGCTGTTTATGAAGGGAGCGCCAATTAATTGAAATGGTTTTGTTGTGCCTCTTCCTTCGGATATATTCGTTCCTTCAATCAATGCTGCTCCAGGGTAGACCAATGCGGTATCGAGTGTCGGCATATTAGGAGAAGGAAGAACAAATTCAAGTGGTGTTTCATCATAATACATGTCCCTGTCCCATCCATTCATTTCTACAACTGTTAAGTCAGCGCCAATGTCAAATTCATTATTAAAGAGTTTGGCTAGTTCTCCTACAGTCATTCCATGACGGAGTGGGATAGGATAATTACCGACAAAGGATTGATAAGCAGGTTCGAGAACAGGTCCTTCCACACTGTCGCCGCTAATCGGATTGGGCCTGTCCAAAACAATGAATGGGATGTCATTTTCTGCAGCAGCTTCCATTGCATAAGCCATTGTATAAATGTACGTGTAGAAACGTGTTCCGACATCCTGGATGTCAAATAAAAGTACGTCGATATTTTCCAGCATTTCTGGTGTTGGTTTCCTTGTCTGGCCGTAAAGGCTGTATACTGGGAGGCCGGTTTGTTCATCTGTGTAAAATTCCACATATTCCCCTGCTTGTGCGCTTCCTCGCACGCCATGTTCTGGTCCGTAAAGAGAAGTTAAATCAACATTAGGATCGTTATGAAGCAAATCGACAATACTGTTTAGTTCTTGATCGACTCCAGTCGGGTTCGTTATTAATCCTACTTTTTTCCCCTCTATTAAGTCTTTTTGTTCTTTTAAAAGCACTTCCACGCCAAGTTGGAATTTGTGTGGGTTCCCTTTACCCTTTTGTTTTCCGTAGGCATTCCCGTTACCATTATTGCCATTTTCAGCGAACACAACAGTCAGAGAGGATAGCACCAGGATGAGTGATAACAGAGAAACAATCCATTTTTTCATCAAAATTCCTCCTTTTTATTTTAAGGGTAATCCTTAAAGATCGCTGGGTTGTGATACCTCTCCCCACCATAAAACTGCTACATAACTAGCTTCACTAAACGTGACTTCCTACCATCCTTTTCATTCAAAAGGGGGAAACCCCCTTTTGTTTTAGTAGCTCAAGCCATGGCCGAATTCGTACAGCGTTGTTCCGTTTGTATCAGGGATTGAAACAGGTAGTTTTCCGGTTGGATTGATTTCTCCAAAGATAGCACCTGCTGTGGCATCAAAGCTTGATGAGCGAAAGCCGTACTGTGCAAAATAAGCATCGATATCCGGATAGGCCATAAGGTCGTATGGATTTCTTATGCCAACCCCGATCACAGGAACATCAGCATGTTCGACGATTTGATTAACCATTTGCATTTGCGAACTGTTTGAAGACCTTCCGGATACGTTGTACGTGTAAGTGCCAACAATGATAGCTTTGGCTCCCTGTAGTGATTCAAGTTGTGAACTGGACAATGGGCCGGAGGCAGTAATTAATTCAGTATTGCTGTGTTTTGCTTCGACTGAGTTATATAAGCTCTCTGCATAGGTGTTTCCGACAACTACAAGTTTATCTCCGTTGTTCGCTGATAAAGGAAGGGATGCATCGTTTTTCACCATAGTGACGGCTTTTTCCGATGCTGTTTTTTCCACTTGTTTATGTGCTTCTGATCCGACAATTTCATGGGCTCTGACGATTTTATCCTCTATTGGCTGCGGGTTGCTATCTTTGATAATTCCTCGTTTTATCTTTAAGGTCAAAATGCGCTCAACAGAGTCTTCGATGTTATCAATTGTAATCTCCCCAGTATCTACGGCTTCGTATAAGCCATGCGCCACTTCTTCCAGCCCAACCGGCATCAAGACAATATCAGATCCAGCTTTGACAGCTCTTATTGCCGCATCAACAGGACCAAAATGATCGGCTATTGCGTTCATGTTCAGAGCGTCTGTAATGATTACTCCTTCATAACCCATTTCTTCTCTCATAAGGCCTGTCAGCACTTTTTCGGAGAGGGTGGCAGGAAGGGCGATTTCCGTTCCATCCTTTTTGGAAGTCACTTTTGTGTCGTCTATGTTCGGAAAGGTGACATGGGCAGTCATGACAGCATCAATTCCTGCCTCCATCGCTTTTTGAAACGGGTAAAGTTCCACTTCTTTCAGCCTTTCTATGTCATGAGGGACTTCAGGCAAGCCAAGATGGGAATCAACGGCCGTATCACCATGGCCCGGAAAGTGCTTGGCAGTCGCCGCTACGCCAGTACTTTGCAGTCCCTTGGTATAGGCGATTCCCAAATCAGCCACAAGTTGCGGGTCTTCACCGAAAGATCGAACTCCAATAACTGGATTGTCAGGATTGTTGTTGACATCCATGACAGGAGAGAGATTCATGTTGATTCCCAATGCAGCCAGCTCTTCACCGATTGCTTGTCCGACATCCTTCGTGATTTCGGCTGAACGAGTAGCACCTAAGGCCATGTTACCAGGCATATCGGTCCCGGATTGAAGTCTGGTGACAATTCCACCTTCCTGGTCTATGGTCAATAGTAATCCATATTTCTCAGCAGCAGCCTGATAATCCGCAACAAGCTGTGCTGTTTGCTCAGTTGTTACAACATTCTCCCTAAAAAGGATGACACCGCCAAGGGCATATTCTTTTACTAATTCGTCAATCTCCGGCAGCATTTCTGTAACATTTTGACCATCCCAGGTACGGAAATCCGGCATTAGCATTTGTCCGACTTTTTCCTTGATAGTCATGTTTTCCATTGCGTGTGATAGGATATCATATTTCTCACCGGAAGATTTCATCACAGAAGGGATGAAATCTGGTTTCCCTTTTTTGTCAGTGGATTTCTCCGGTTTATGATTAAGGGTGATGCGGTCTTTGAAATCACCGTCTGAAACTTCGATGAAAGTTCTCCCATTCTTGCCGGTAAAGGTGGCTGTACCATCATCAGTGATAGATGCAATATTTTTATTTGTCGATTTCCAGGACAAACCATCACTGTCAGCTAATTCAAAACGGCCATCGTCATAAACATAAAGCGCTTGAAGTGTGATTTTTCCATTCTCTATTGATGGTTCAGCTTGCGGGACATTTTGATAGATAATCAAACTTTTTTTCCCTTGTTCGGCTGCCTGTACACTTGTATGACTTGTTAACTGGGAAACAATCAACAAAGCGACAAGGAAGAGGAAAGACAAGGGCTTAGCGGCTTTCTTCATGTTCATCCTCCTAAGTTCATTCTTATTTAATAGTTTCTTTCCACCCATCCGTCAATTGTCGGAATCGGCTCCAACTGGCGGTCAGATTCTGATATAAGCTGGACATTGTCTACATACCAGCCTCGGCCGTTTACACTTCCATCTGTATCATAGCGGAAGCGGACGTATTTGGAACCTTCAGGTAATCTAACCTCCTGGCGCTGCCAGTCAATACTGCTCCCATTGATTTCAGAGAGCTGGGTCCATTTCTCTCCGTCCATGGAAACTTCCACATACCCATAATCATAATTGGCTTCTGTTCGGTACCAAGTATCAAATGTCAATGTAGAAGAACCTGGTTCTGTTTTAAAAACCAAATTATGATTTATGTTACTGCCGTAGCCGGAGAACCAGGCGCCGTCTTTGTCAGGCATGGAGACAGGAATGGCATCGGCAACGTGTCTGGCAAACTGTTGGCGAGCCGGATTGGTCGAAACAGTATTTCTTGTAGGATGTACACGGTTTGTAAGCAGTATGGCGATTGTGCCATTGTTTTTATTTATGGTTATGGATGTACCGGTATAACCTGTATGGCCCAGGGACGAGCCTTCCGAAAGGGCGTCCATATACCAGCCTTGACCTAATTCCCAACCAAGCCCGTGGCTATTAGCAGGAAATTGGGGAATCTGGTTTTCCGAAAGTAATTCGATAGTTTCCGGTTCAAGAATTTGTTTGCCGGCATAACGTCCTTTATTCAGGAATATATGGGCGAATTTAGCTAGATCATCTGCTGTTGAAAATACTCCGGCATGCCCTGCCACCCCATCAAGCGACCAGGCATTTTCATCATGCACTTCTCCCCAGACGAGCCCTCTGTCCGGAACAGCTTGATATTCGGTTGCAGCTATACGGTGTTTCAGAGATGCAGGCGGATTGTACATAGTATCGGTCATTTTGAGTGGAGAGGTGATATTTTCTTTCACGAATTCATCAAGACGCTGCCCGGATAATCGTTCAACCAGGGCACCGAGAGTGATCATGTTTAAGTCACTATAAGTATATTTTTCACCGGGTTCGGAATCCAAACCGTATTGAAAGACATAATCCAGGCGATCTGCCCGGTTTTCACCTTGTGTGTAAAGGGGTACCCATGCAGTAAAACCAGAAGTATGGGTCATCAGTTGTCTTATTGTAACCTTTTCTTTTCCATTATGAGCAAATTCAGGAATGTATTCAGAAACAGGGTCATCAAGGTGGAAGTAGCCTTGTTCAAAGAGTTTCATAGCGGCTGTCGTGGTGAAAATCTTACTAATAGAAGCGAGATCAAAAATAGTATCTTGTGACATTTTAATCGGATTGTCCATTTCCGTTGAACTATTGAGGTAGCGTACAGCATGGCCGTATGCTTTGTTTTGCACGATATGTCCACGCCTGGCGACTAATGTGACGGCTCCGGGCATTGTTCCATTGTCGATAAATGAATTCATGGAGCCATCGATGGCGAGAAGGGGACCGTCCATCATTCCTGCTCCACGTGCGGAGCCAGGGTGGAGTATTGGCGATATTTTTCCTGGAGAATCCCAGGAAAAAACAGGGTGGGCTTTCGGATTAGATAGCTTGTGACTTCGTTGTTCTTGAGTGGGTGTATTTTTCTTAGAGGTCTGCGGGCTGGCAAGTGTATAGGCAGGATTGATCAGACTGGAAACAAGGGCAACGGATAGTAAAGGTAAGAATGCTTTTTTCATAAGTTCCTCCTTTTAAAGTACTTTTCTACTACTGTTTGAAAACCTCCTTTTGTTCTGAGTAGGTAATGAGTACAGAACTTGATTTAATGGTAAAGGAATATAATTATAGTTGTCTATACCGAATTAGTCCCGTTTCCTGGAAAAGATGGTTAAGTTATCGTTAATTTATCCTAGGTAAAACCGCTTATCTTTTATTTAGTGCGGTTATATCATTAGAAAATAAAAAACCTCAGGCTAACTGGCAGCATTTGAATCAATCGATTGGTAGGCTTGTTTTATTCCTTATTACCCTTGTAACACGAGGTACATCGTAATACAATGATAGTAACCAACAATTCGAGGTGAAAACATGGATAAGGAAATGATGAAAGGAAGCATCGATCTCCTATTGCTGTCCCTTGTTTCACAAAGGGACTTATACGGATATGAAATGACTCGTATTCTGAAACAGTACAGTGAAGACGTTTATCAAATGAGCGAAGGTACATTGTATTCTGCATTAAAGCGCTTGGAAAGAAAGAAATGGTTGGACTCTTATTGGAGTGAAACCGAACAAGGCAGGAGGAAGTATTACCGGATAACCGAAGATGGCAGAAGGGAACTGGAGCAAAAACGAGCCAATTGGAAGTTAATTGAGTCACTAGTCCGGAAAAGCTCGGAGGGACTGACATGACTACTTCTTTCGACCGTTTTGTTAAAAAGATTGTGCTCCAGACAGAAGGCAATCAAGAGGAGAAAGAGGACCTTTACGAAGAGCTGCTTATCCACTTGGAACTAACAAAAGAACAGCTTATTCAAGAGGGAATGGAAGAAACAAAAGCTCAACAATGTGCAATGGAACAATTTGGTGAAGAGGAGACAGTCGGCGCCCAAATTCAGCAGGCTATGTTTCCCTATCGTAAAGAAATGCTTTTATCCCTATCGATTGCTTCGATTATTTATTCATTCATCATTTATTCGGCACAATTATTTTTGGAAGCAGATGCATATATTGTCTGGTTGCTGTTATCAGTCGCACAAAGCTCTGTCCTTTTGTTTTTCTGTCTTAAGCCGATAGCATTTTTGAATAGAAGGCGTTGGATGAATAGTTTATTAATTATTCATATCACGCTTTATTTGTTCGGTTTTTTGCTTGCGACAGGAATAAGCAATCCGATCAATGTATTTTTGACATGTTATGCAGCTATTATTTTGATTCTCTCCATCGCTTTAGTATACAGAACGACGATTTTCGACTATAACTCGATTCAACAGCCTCTGTCCAAAACAGCCAAGCGTCTCCATGCTTTGAATATTACTGCCGGCTTCATTGTCGTGGGGGTTTCTTTGTTTTTTGTCTGGGGGATTCTGGCTTTCTTTTCCGAATTTCATCCAGCTATGCTTATTTTGACTGTTCCATTTGGACTTTGGGTCGTTCTTTATATTTCCCAGATGAAACTTCTTTCGAAAAAACGGGCATTTGCTTATTTTCTGGCGTTGATACCGTTGATCTTTTCCATCACCGTATTTGTGTGGGTGGCAGTTATGATGATCAAGATGTAACAGGAGTGGTTCTATGAAAAAAAAGTACATGTTCATTATTTTTCCGACAATCATTGTCATTACATTAATTTTGGCAGGAGTCGGAATCGTTTTTAATAAATCGGAAAACGAAAAACAACAAGGTATAACGAATGTTTTTGATGTGGCTGAAGATGGAAGCATTGCCTACGTAATTTTTGATGGGGGTTCCCCGACGATTTATCTTCGTAAGAGCGGCAAGGGAGAAGAGCAGAAGATCCTGGAACTTGATAATCAAAAGACCATCCTTGATATAGATTTTTCCCCAGATGGGGAGTCGCTTGCATACATAGAGGGAGCGAAAGATGTAAAAGAAAGCACAGCTACTTCGATTTATTTGCTGGACTTGCAGCAGAAGGCAACATTTGAGGCAGTCAGCGAAAAGGCCATCATAACTGACATAGAATTCGACCCGGGAAATGCGGATGAAATCTTTTACTTACAAGCGGGGACCTTCGAAAATTATTCCCCTATAGCGAGTGCAAACCCTCATGACTACGATATACACAGTTATCGAATATCTACTGACGAAACGAAAAAGCATACTAATCTATCTAAATATGCCATGCATTCCCTGGAAGTTTCTTCTACAACAGATTCTGTTTTCGTAAGAATGGATGATGACTTGGAAGCCGAATCGGCCGAAGATATCTTTGCCTCACACCAACGGATATTCGAGATTCCTCTAGAGGAGCCAGAACAAATGAAAGCTGTAACAAGTGCCGAGAAAGATGTCTTTGATTTCGCTCTTTTACCAGAGGAAGATGGAATGATTTATCAGTCCATAAGCAACCCGGAAGAAGGCGGAACATTCGAGTATGAACTATATTATTATGATATGGAAAATAAAGAAGAAGAACAGCTGACGTTTTTGAAGGAGTATACCGACAACCCTGTTATCGACCAAAAAAACAACAAGGTTTACTTTATGGTCGATAAGCAATTCGCGCAACAGGAGTCAGATTTCCACCTATATTCTATGGATATGGATGGAAAAAATGTGAAAAATGTAGGCTTGGGGAAGGGGGAATAATGATGGAGTACTTTATGTTCGCAATATATCTGCTACTTGTATTCTGTTTATTGATCGGTGCATCCACAAAAGAAAAAAAATGGTTTGGAATTACGAGTGTATCGCTAGCTGTAGTGTTTTTCATCGGTACATTGGTGATTAAATACAACATAGGATTTTTCCAGGCGAATAGCTATGGATCGGACAGAGAGGATCTCGTGATCTTGGGAGAATGGGTGCTTCCTTTCTTTATAGCATTCTGTGTTTCTTTATTAATTTTGATAGATTACAGGTTTTTTAATTTAATGAAAGGGAAAAGTCCATCGAAAAAATGGATTGTTGGGTCTGTAGCGGTTTTTTGCAATCTCGTTTATCTAGTTTTTGGCTATTTACTCCTTTTCTTTATCGGTTTTTTTTACTTTCCTTTCGCGCCTTGATGGAGGGTCAGACAAGAACATTAGGCCATTTCCATCTTAAGACCTATGACAAATACTTAAATTATTGTTATAAATTAAAGAGAGGAAAAGCAAATATAATATTTGCACTCGAAAGCCACATGGCAATAGACATTTGACCTCCCCCAAGGTATGTCCGCCATGTGGCTTTTTTTTTGCATTAACTGCAACTTCACGACCAAACCACCCATCAACGCTCAGATAGACAAAGCCATCGAAGCAAAGAGATTCCTCTAAATAAGTTTGATGTTTATATGCAATATCCATAAACTGCGAACTAACTGCAGTGTGACTTCCTCTCGTCCTGATTAAGGCAAATGCTAAACCACCGCTTCGGCAGCATACTTCGCTTTCCTAGGGCACGGCCTCAGCCTCCGCAGCGCCGGGTTCGCACTCAGCTTGAAAAGAACATGTGGAAGTCTCGCCTTAAGTAAATTTTTCACTAGTTCGCAATTCCTCTCAACTATGCCATAGAATTTTTACCAGAAAAATCACATCCTTGATCAGGGAAGTTTTACATGTCGTTTGGTTGATGATAAATATCGGGACTTCCGCAATAGCAAATTATGGATTTATATAGTAAAATAGACTTAAATTTTATATCAAACTGTTCACGTTAATAGCAAAGCCATTCCGAAAGGGGGCGACGCAAAGCCACGGGCCTTAATCTATCAATTAGATATGGCGGCCGGGTTGCCAAGGATAGGTATTACATACTAGGCAGTTCCGGGATGGACTGCCTTTTTGTGTTTCAAAAGAGCAATCAATGTCACAATAACAGTGTAGAAAGGAAGACTATGAAACGAGATCTGAGAGAAGTGCCTTTATATATTTGGTTAATCTGTTCCGGTTTATTATTATTGACCGTTCTTTTTGATTTCTATGTAGATCAATACGATACTGCCTGGTTGCTCAATCTAGTCACAGTCGTTATTTTTTCATATTATGCCGGATTCTCTGGAGGATCGTTCGCTTTTTTCCTTATCGTATTCTTATACACAGGCTCAGAATTTGTTGAACTGTATCAACGAGAATCTTTTAACCTATCGAACTACTTGCTCAGGGTGATGATCATGTTTGTCATTTCCATGGGGATAGGCGCACTGGCGCATCGCTTGAGAAGAAAAACGAAAGATATCAACGATATTTTCAATAATATGCAATTGGCAATCTGGAGTTATGATCGAACGGAAGCGAGCATGACAGTTTCGGAGGGCAATGCTCAGATGCTCGGTCATGGACAAAGAGAGTTACACAATAATCCTGTTTTATGGAAGGAATACGTCCACCCATTCGATCAAGAGAAAATACAAGAAGCGGAGCAAATGCAGCGGGAAGGTCTCCCGACTAAACTCGAGTATCGGATCATCCGGCCGGATGGTGAAATGATTTGGATAGAAAGTAAATCAGCACCGGTTTTCAACAGATTGGGAGAGGCCACCAAAACAACGGGTGTTCTACAAGATATTTCCGAGAGAAAACAAACAGAAGAAGCTTTGCGCCAAAGAAATTTTCAACTGCAAAACCTCCTTGATACAATCGATTCTTTCGTGTGGGCATTAGACGTGAAACGGGAGAAGATTATCTTCTGTTCCAAAAACGTGGAAAAGGTATATGATTTATCCCTGGAAGAACTTATGGTAGATTATCGTGCTTGGAGGGATAAAGTCCATCAGGAAGATCTAGCCTACGTTCTTATGGATATGGGAAAAGTATATAAAGGGGAAGCAATTAAACACGAATACCGTATTGTCCATTCAGATGGCGCGATCCGTTGGGTCAGCGCAAGTTCAACTCCTGTCTTTAATGCCAGGGGAGAAGTGGTTCAAATTGAGGGAGTTACAGTCGACATCCATGAATATAAGCAAGTGGAAGAAAGGCTCAATTATTTAGCCTACCATGATACGCTCACTCAGTTGCCCAACAGGTACATGTTTATGGATTACTTGGAAAATGCCATACTGAAGGCGAAGAACAATAACTCTTCGTTCGCGATCATGTTCATCGATTTTGATAATTTCAAGAGAACCAACGATACATTGGGGCATCATGTTGGGGACTTATTTCTAAAACAGGCTGCCGATAGGATGAGATACTTGCTGGATTCGAAGGATATTTTGGCAAGGCAGGGCGGGGATGAATTTATCATCCTGCTTCAAGATATAGAAGAACAGGGTGTAAAAGTCGTGAGTGAACGCCTGTTAAGAGGTTTCATCCAACCAGTCATCGTTGGAAACAATGAAATTTTTGTCACTCCGAGTATAGGTATCTCTATGTATAAACATACGTTTATCAGTGCAGAGGAGCTAGTGAAGCAAGCAGACCTGGCCATGTATCTTGCGAAGGAAAAAGGGAAAAACAATTATCAATTTTATTCAGAGGTATTACATAATCAAAATCTTAGAAAAGTGACCCTTGAAAAGGGACTTAGGAAGGCAATCGACCGACAAGAGTTTTTTCTCCACTACCAGCCGCAGATAGAGTTATCAAGTGGGAGAGTCGTAGGAGTCGAAGCATTGCTAAGATGGAAAAATGAAGACGGTTATATATCGCCAGGAGAGTTCATACCTGTTGCGGAAGAAACCGGATTGATTGTTCCGATTGGCAATTGGGTCCTTGCAGAAGCGGTTCAGCAAAATAAATCATGGCAGGAACAAGGATGCGCCAAATTTCCGATTGCAGTAAATGTATCGGCCAGACAGTTCATGGACAAAGGTTTTGTCGATCTGGTAAAGAAGACATTGGATGAATCAGGGCTTGAACCAGAATTTTTGGAAATAGAAATAACCGAAAGCATGATGTTCGATATTGAAGAATCTGAAAAGATATTCCATGAACTAAAAGAAATGGGCATTCTGATAGCTGTTGACGATTTTGGCACTGGCTACTCGTCGTTGAATCTTGTAAAGGACCTGAACATCGATACGTTGAAAATCGATCAGTCCTTCATACAAGACATGATGGGTTCTTATAAAGGCTACCGCTTAATGAAAACAATGATTGACATTGGGAAGAACATTAACGCTGATGTGGTTGCTGAGGGGATTGAAAGAGAAGAACAGTTGACGTTTTTGATTGAAAACGAATGTGATATTGGCCAGGGTTACTTGCTGAGCAGGCCCTTACCAGCTGAAGAAATTTTTAAAGTGGTCACGAAGGCTAAGCAGAATGAGACTAAATCCCAGAGCATGTATTAAGCAAAAATTACTGCTTATATTTTGGATGACATCAAAGTCGCCTGAATAATAATTCAGGCGATTATTTATTATTTTGCCACGTAACATAGTGGCTGCAAGATTTTATCTGCAATCCAGCTTCCCCAGTCTGTTTCAAGGGTGTAAGGTAATTCTCTATCTTGTTCCACGGATGCTTCTAATAAACGATTATCCTCCATTATCTTTGCTCTTGCTTGAAGGAGGGGCTTAATTGACTCCAGACATCAAACATGTTGCCGTCAATATCAGAGAAAACAAAATTTCTCCCTGTATGTCCTCTATCTTCAATATCTCCGGTGTCCATACCCTTTTCTGTGAATTTCTTATGTAAAGTTTCCAAAGCCTCAAGTCCATCTACTTCAAAAGTCACTGAAAAGTGTTCTTTGCCTTGACTATCAATAAAGTTGGCTTTTTGGCCATGTTTGGATTTCACAAGAAAAAAGCTTTGATTAGCTAAATTAATTATTGCTTTGTCATCATCAAGGTAGTTTAGTTCGGCATTCAAATTATCAACATACCATGTAGAAGCTTTTCCGGGATTTTCCACAGGTAAATAGGTCGTTCCTACTCTTATTAGATTTTCTTTCACGTTATTCACTCCTTCACTTTATTGATTTATTTATCAGTTTCGCTAATAATAGCAGGATTCCTTTATTTGAAAGTTGATTTGAATTACAGGACATAAAAAAATTCCCGTAAAAAACAGGAATTTTTTTATCATTATTTCTTCAATTCTTTTTCAGACCCACCGACCACTACTGTCGCCGATGCATCTCCCACCACGTTGAGAGTGGTTCTGAACATATCCAGTATTCTATCGACACCAGCGATTAAAGCAATACCTTCCAAAGGCATGTTGACAGAGCTTAATACCATGGTAAGCATGATTAGACCGGCCCCTGGAACGCCAGCCGTACCAATGGAGGCAAGGACAGTTGTCAAAACGACTGTCAATAATTGAAGGAAAGATAAGTCGAGGCCGTAGAATTGAGCGATAAATACCACTGCAACCCCCTGATAAATAGCTGTTCCATCCATATTGATCGTTGCACCCAAAGGCAAGACGAAGCTGCTCACTTTCGTCGAGACACCAAGGTTTTCTTGAGTGTTCTTAAGAGTGACAGGGAGTGTTCCTGCACTGCTGGCAGTACTGAAAGCCACTAAAGCTGCAGGTGAAATCCCTTTGAAAAATTTGATTGGATTAATTTTTCCGTATATTTTCACTGCAGAAGAATAAACAATCCCGGCATGTACTAGACAGGCGATAACCACAGCAAGGATTACCTTTATAAGTGGCAGCAGGACGGACAATCCATATTCCCCGATTACAGGCGCAACAAGTCCGATTATACCAATCGGCGCTGTGTACATGATGATTGCCGTTATCTTGTACATAATCTCTGCAAATCCGTCGAAAAATTCATAGACAGGCTGTGCTTTTTTTCCGACAAATGTAATCGCCAAACCAATGAAGATAGCAAAAAATATAATTTGCAGGATGTTTCCACTGGCCAATGCATCAAATGGATTTTCCGGTATGATATTCAAGAAGGTTTCGACAACACTTTGTGACTCGGTATCGGCTGCAGCAGCTTGCTCACTTTCATTAACCGAAACATCCACACCCTCCCCGGGAGAAATGAGGAAAGCGACGGATAGACCGATGATGATTGCGACCGCTGTCGTAAGCAGGTAGTAGAAGACTGTCTTCAAACCCATCCTGCCTAATTGTTTGGGATCCCCGGAACTTGCAACACCAACCACTAATGTGGAAAGGATCAGCGGAGTGATGATGAATTTAATCAAGCGCAGGAACAAATCTCCTAGTGGTGCCAATATACTAATGGAATCGCCGAATATAATTCCAAGTGCGATAGCTACGATAAATGCAATGAATATTTGTGTAATTAAGTTGAATTTAATTTTCACGATTTTTCCTCCTTCGCTTTTAAATAATAACCTCCCAATTATAGTATAAAAACAAGGTTGGTAGAAACACAATTTTCTTTTCCCTGTAAAGTATTGGATAGGTATTTCTGCTCAACATGTTTGACATAATGCATCATAATAATATATTTTCAATATACAGAACATTCGGAATTTAATGCTTATTATTATTTCTAATGTTCCATGTAAGAAAGGGTAAGCGGTAACTAGGCTTGAAAATCTTCGAAATAAAGGAGGGCACTGCATGGAGGAATATGCATTAACAGGTTGGACGATGTTCTGGTTCGTTGTACCGATGCCCCTGTTGATTGTATGGGCTGTAATTACTTTTTTTACAGAGAGGAAGGATGAAGAGCAATGAATGCAACTTTAATCACCTTTATTGTTTATTTGGCAGTCATGATCACCATCGGCATTATTACATATAGAATGACAAACACATTGTCCGATTATGTACTTGGCGGGAGGCGCTTGAATAGCTGGGTCACAGCATTTTCCGCGGCTGCAAGCGACTTTAGTGGCTGGTTATTGATCGGGTTGCCCGGGGCCGCGTACGCAGCAGGATTCGGACAATGGAGTTTATGGATCGCTGTCGGCCTTGCCATCGGTGCCATGATTAACTGGCAGTATGTAGCCAAAAGGCTTCGTATCTATACCGAATTCTCCAAAGATTCGATTACGTTACCGGAGTTTTTTGAAAATAGGTACCGGGACAGAACTAATTTGTTAAGAGTTATCTCGGCATTATTTATTTTGGCATTCTTCCTGTTTTATACGGCATCCGGTCTTGTCGCCGGTGCAAAACTTTTTCAGGGAACATTTGAAATCGATTATCACCTCGCACTAATAGTAGGTGCTGTCATTATTGTGGCATATACATTTTTGGGTGGGTTCCTTGCTGTTAGCTACACTGATTTCATTCAAGGTTTCTTGATGTTTTTAGCCCTTTTGTTCACTTCGTTAATAGGAATTATCCAGGTTGGTGGATTTGGGGAATTATTCAATCAACTGGGTTCTATTAATACAAGTTTGCTAGATGCATTCCAGGCTACCTCTTATAGTGCAGGGGATGGAGTTTTCTGGGAAGCTGCCGGCTCAATCGGAATTGTAGGAATCATTTCCGCACTTGCGTGGGGGCTTGGTTACTTCGGACAACCCCATATCCTTGCCAGATTTATGGCAATACGATCCCACAAAGAAGTCCGCAAAGCAAGATTGATCAGCGTCAGCATGGGACTTGTCATTCCGCTTTATGGTGCATTGATTGTTGGTATGCTCGGAATTGTGACGTTTGACCAGCCATTGGATGACCCTGAACAAGTGTTCATACAGCTTGTGCAAGTGGTGTATAATCCGTGGATTGCCGGATTTCTGTTAGCTGCTGTTTTGGCAGCTATCATGAGCACAGTTGATTCTCAGCTGCTTGTTTCCTCCAGTGCACTATCCGAAGATTTCTATAGGAAATATTTGAGGAAAGAAGCGACTGAGAAAGAGCTTGTTTGGGTAGGTCGTCTTGCGGTTCTATTGATTGCTGTTATTGCTTTAATGCTGGCTTGGAATGAAAACAACTCTGTTCTGGATCTTGTCTCTTATGCCTGGGCCGGGTTCGGGGCTACATTCGGGCCTGCCATATTGTTCTCGCTTTTTTGGAGAAGGACATCTCGAAATGGTATCCTGACAGGAATCATAGTCGGGGGTCTGACAATTTTCCTTTGGGGAAATACAGGTTCGGATTTATATGAAATGGTTCCTGGATTTGTGTTTTCCAGTATCGCAATTATCCTGGTAAGTTTAATTGGCAGCGGTCCTTCAGAGGAAATAAAAGAAGAGTATGACAAAGTAATAAAGGTTAAATAGATATTAATTATTCAAAAGGAGTGAGAAACGAATGGGCGAGGAAAAGATATACGGAAACACCCCGTGCTTTCTGGGAGGGAGCAAGGTCTCTTTTAAAGACGAGAGTATAAAAGATAAAGATGTGCTTATATATGGAGTCCCATGGGAAGGGGCGGTTACATGGGGTGATTACACAGGAGCCGAGATGGGGCCTAAGGTGATCAGGCTTAGTTCGGCCAGATACTCCGGTTACTTGCCAGAACTGAACCATATTGATGTGTTGAGTCACTATACGTTGGGTGATCTCGGAGATGTGGATGTGGTGCCTGCAGATTCAGAAGAAACCATGAACAGGATTGAAAACTTCTCAAGCAATGTTTGGAAAACCAATACTTTTCCAGTTGCCTTTGGTGGAGATCACGGTATTACCTATCCAATTGTAAAAGCGTTAGGAAAACAACTGGACGGCAAAGTGGGAATTATCCATCTGGACGCTCATTATGATAACATGCCGGACCATGAAGGAGATCTATATGCGAGAAGTACACCATTCGCGCGGATGTATGAAGATGGGAATATCCGGAGCGAAAGCATTGTCCATATGGGAATTCATGGCCCCAGAAACAAACCAGAAACCGGAAAATATGCAAGCGAAGTAGGAGCGACGACTATTACTTCAAGGGAAATCAGGCAGTGCGACAGCCTGGCAGGCATGGCGAAAAAAGCATACGACATAGCAAGCGAGGGGACGGAAGCGGTATATCTGAGTATATGCAGTGATGTCTTGGATTTCGCTTTCAACCCAGGAGGGCCCGTTGATGGAAATGGCCTTACTTCCTATGAGCTGGTCGAACTTGTGCACGAGTTTTGCAAACTCGGTGTTAGAGGAATGGATCTAGTTGAGATTTATCCGAGACAGGATCCAAATGACTTTTCTTCCCATTTAGCAAGTACTATCGTATTGTATGCATTGGCGGGGAATATTCTCCGAGGGCAGAAATAAGCAAAAAGCCGGTATTTTCATTAGAAAGTACCGGCTTTAAATTTTATACATTCAGGAATGTATTTAAACAGACTTCACCGTCAAATTCTCCCTCTCTTCGACAATTCTTATCTATTTCCTGGGAAATATCGTTTCATACCAATCATTTTCAGAAAAAGCATTGTAATATTTCAGACAAAAATTTACAATGTTATAGTATAATAACTTAATAGACGAGTTTATAGAAACAGGGGAAAACGAGGTGTTGGGATTGGCAGAAAGCAGAATGTCAACGAAAAAGCGGAAGTCTGGAAAATGGTGGAAAATATCTTTAGCAATTGTTTTAGTATTGGTATTGGGAGTAGGTGCCTACGGATATTCAATCTATCATAATGCAAAACAAACAGTCGAAAAAAAGATACATGAGCCTGTACAGGCAATCGATACGACAGTAGGTAAAAAGAAAGTTAAGGACCAGGACCCATTGAACATTCTCCTTCTCGGTGTTGACCAGAGGGCTGATGATGCTGGCAGGTCTGATGCATTGATGGTTTTATCACTAGACCCGAAAAATGACGGCATGCAGCTGGTGAGTATTCCACGTGACACGCGTACCGAGATTGTTGGTAAAGGCTTTGATGATAAAATCAACCATGCTTATGCCTTTGGGGGCACAGACATGTCGATCAATACGGTGGAAAACCTTTTGGATATAGAGTTGGATTATTATGTGACCATGAATATGGAAGGACTATCCGACATGGTAGACGCAGTCGGAGGAATCACGCTAACCAATGAGCTTGACTGGGTAGATAAAGGCTATTACGAAAAAGGCTTTCACTATGCTAAAGGGGAATTAGAACTTAACGGGCCCCAGACAATGGGATACGTCCGGATGAGGTATCAAGACCCGGATGGCGACTTTGGCAGGACGAAACGTCAGCGCCAGGTGATTCAAGCGATCGTCGATAAAGGGGCGAGCATTGCTTCTGTTAACAAAGTAGATGATATGATCGATGTCCTGGGCAACAACATGAAAACAAACATGGATTTCAGTGATATGCAGAACCTTCTGAAAAATTATAACAATACGAGGAAGAACTTCGTTAGTTATCAAATGCAAGGCCAAGGAACTTATATCACAAATTCCAGTGGACAGGACATTTATTACCTAGTCGTTTCCGAGGACGAAGTGGAAAAAGTGCACAACATGATTAAAAAAGTTAAATCTTAATTTCAAACTTAGAGAGCCTGTGATTCCATCATAAGATACCCATTCACAGGCTCTTCTTCTTTTGTAAATCTGATGGTGACAAATTTTGAAAGAGATTTTCCAGGGAAGGAGTGTTACCGTGCAAGTTAGTAAAGAAGCGGCTGCCATTATATCAACGATCATGCTTGTAATCTCATTAGGAGCCGGGGGCTTTTTCATTGGCAAAAGTTTTATGGAAGGAAAAACTGTATTCAATACACAATCAGCGGTTGCTTCCGTGAAATTTTCGAAAAAACATGTGTTAAAGGAAATGACTGATCGTGAACTGCTTGTAGTAAAGGAAAAAGCATTGGGGGAAGAGGAAGGAAGTTTGGAAGAGACCAAGCTGGGCACATCCCTTGAGATAAATGGAGAAATCATCACTACTTCTACTGAGGAAGCCGTGATCGAAACTGTTGTAGAGGATGAAGATCAAGTAGAGGCTGTTGCGACAGAGAGAGACCGTTCAAACAATAGTTCCACCCAAACATATCGTGATTATTCCCGAACGAGTACCGATGAAGGTAATGAAAGTACTGTCGCTTCATCCAATGAAAAAGAGAACAAATCAGGCAATAGTAACAAGGGGTCAGAAGCTGAGGAAGATTCCGGGGGGAAAACAGAGCAGGAGAAGCCGGCTGTTGACTCCAGCCCTGAGCCTGAGCCGGATCCAGAGCCACGCCCAGGACAGGAAACAGATTCACAACAGGAACAAAAGCCAAAACCAAAGCCGGAATCCAAACCGGACCCGAAACCGGACCCAGAGCCTGAACCAGAGCCTGAATCAGAGCCGGAATCAGACACAGATACTGCTCCTCAGCCAGGGCCGGAACCTGAATCCAGTCCAACTCCCGAACAGGATACAGTGAAAGAAAAAACAGAATAATACAATACATAAAAATCCCTTACACCATGTGTAAGGGATTTTTATAGCGCTGCCCGGATCAACCAAAAAATAATAAACCATATCCCCAGAGAAATAATCGTACCCCAGAGACAACCCTTTCCAAATGATCTATCCTGTTTCACGCAACCACCCTCTTCTTATTATTGATAGTTATCTACGACAAGACTGATTTAGAACTTGATAGGAGATAAATAACCAATTCCGTTCTTGTTTGATTGCTTTATAGAAAGGGAATTGTTATCAGAATTCAGTGAATGGGCAGACTTACATAAAAGGCCGCATTGCAGTTTATTAAGAGGCAACGAAGTAAGGAAATGTTGAGACATTCCCTGCGGGAGTGAGTATTTTTCCGAAACGCTGAACTAACACACATTCTGAAGAGGATGGAAGAAATAAAGTTAGTTCGCAGATATACCAAAAGATAATAACTGTAACCTCTTTAAATATACAATGAAGAAAGGAAATTATCCATGTACAAAAAAGTAAATGAACTAATTACTCTATTGGAAGAAACAAAAAAATGCGAAGTGAAACTCATAAATAGAGAAAAACATACGTACTTCATAGAAAGCCCTAATAAGATAAAGTACAGAGAGAGATCTAAGCGGTTCGGCAAAATACATGCTGGAGAAAAAAGGTTGAGAATCGACCTCATTTTTCCAAAAGGTTTACTCACCGTAAATGATATAAAGGACTATACTAACTTGGATGAGAAAGAGGAAGCGCACAGGCGTTCTTCTTATTTTGAATTAGTTGCATCTAATAACAACTATGAAACGCTGGCTATATTTATCTCTCGGAATCAGTTGGATGACTATGATTTCAACAGTGAAGATTTTTCTGGATTGGCAGAGCGAATAGTAAACGCAAATGCTGCACAGTAAAAGAGATAAGCAGTCAAGTTTCGATAGGCTTGACTGCTTAATAATGCGGATCCATATTATATCTTAGAAAACAAAAAATTTAATAAGACCGTCGATTGCAATCTTCCATAGTTCAAAAAGATTGTTTAACTTACTGAATGATTTCTGAATAAACGTCTGCTCATTTAGTTTGGCTTTACTTTCTATCTGGTTTGCTTTGGGAGCGATCATTCTATTCTCCCCGCTGATTTCTCTATATGGCAAAATTTCTTTTAAAAAGGTTAGAGAATTACCAGTGCTTTTAATTGGCTCTAAACCACCTATGTTTTCAGGATGCGGATGAACGTTGGTGGAGTTGTTAAGTGTCTTAAAAATCTTTTCCTCTTCTTCCCCTTCTTGTACGTCCTTTTCCCTGTTGTTTTGAGCTTCATTACTATTTTTATTTTCTACTTCTTTTTCGTGTTCTTTAGGAGTTACTTCCTTTTTATCTTCTGGTATATTACTGCTTTCAGGGGATGCTTCCGGTTCTTTTCTTTTTACTGGCGTTTCGGTTTTTTCGTTCTTTTCATCTGTATTGTCCATCTTTTCCTCAGCTTGTTTGTCTGGATTTTGCTGTTCGTTCTCTATAGATTGAGAGGAATCAGCAACAATCGAGGCTGTCCTTGCAGTGATGCTTCTTCCCGCTGATAAATTTCCGGCATTATCCTTTGTTTGTAAATGAAAATAGTATTCTTTATCTTCTTCTAGATTATTTACCGTATAGGAAGCCGATTTTGATGCATCTATAGTGATGAGATGCTTGTCATTTATGTTAATTTCGACACTTTCTAAATCTTTGTCTTCTGGATTGATCCATTTGATGGTAATGGAATTTTCCGTTACAGATTCGACCATCAATTCTCTAACTTCTTTAGGTGCTGTCGTATCAGGCATATAATAATGAAGCATTCCAAAACCATAACTATTATCTCTTCCAGCAGGACCCAGATCCTCTATATAGTGACTGAGTTCCGTTTCTAATTCTTGATTTGTAATTGACCCGTATTTTTGCATTAATATTGCCAACATTCCTGTTACATGTGGTGTAGCTTGCGAAGTGCCATTGCTAGTTGCATATGTATTATCAGGATAAGTACTAACGATATTCACTCCAGGTGCAGAGAATTCGATGGCAGACCCGGTGGAAGAGAAGGGAGCTATCTTTAGAAATTCATCAGTGGCGGAGACGGCCATTACACTTTCATAATTAGCAGGATATTCAATTAATCCATCCGTTCCATTATTGCCAGCAGCACTTACTATAAATATGCCCATATTTTTAGCTTTTGTCAGAAGTTGTTCTAAACTTGGACTGTTAACAGAGGTTCCTAATGATAAATTGATAATGTCCATTCGGTGTTCGATTGACCAGTCTATAGCCTCTAATAAATCGGTTAATCTACCTTCCCCGAAATTATCAAGAGCTTTGATGGCAAATAGATTTGCATCAGGTGATACACCGGCCAAACCACGGTTGTTTCTTTTAGCGCCAATTATACCGGCGATATGAGTACCATGGCCGTTGTCATCATTCCAGTCGGTTGTATAGTCTACGGTCGCTACTCCTCCGGCAATATTTAAATCGCTATGTGGGGAAATACCTGAATCAATCACGCCGATATTTATTCCTTTTCCAGTAAAGCCTTCTTCCCAAGCGAATGGGGCGCCGATTTGATTGATGTTCCATTGAGTTTCCTCTGTTATGTTCTCTTGCTCAAGATTAGTCTCTACCATATTGTTGCTGTCGGCAATTTGAATAGGAGAATTTAATTCAATGGATGATATATGCGGGCTGTTTTTCAGGAAATCAAAATCTTCCTTGGATATCGTGCTGGCAACTGCAGCAAGGCTACTAAACTGATTCTCTACTTGGATACTTCTGTCCAATAGCTGTTGTTTTCCTTCTTCGTCCTTATAGATGGCGATAATTTCCACTATATCTTCAGACTTTGCAAATGTAGCCCCTGGTAGAATTAATAGAAATACCGAAAAGATGGATAAGAATAGCAGGGAGGATGTAATCATTTTCATAAGCTGTATTTTACTCCTTTTTAGTTAGCTTAGTAGATTTTACCATGCATCAATTGGTTCTGGAACCCTTTAAATGGAAGTAAATGTGTCAATTCAAATGGTATTTGCAACATTGTATTATCGAAGCATGATGATAAAATAAATATAGATTTATATTTTAGTAAATTTATCAGGGTTTTCAGGTAGAAATCAGGAGGAGAAAATGAGAGAAGTCATATTTCTAATAGCTGATATCATGAATTATGCACATGATATTCTAATGGATACGTTTGGCATTAACATGACCGATAAACAATTGCACTTTTGGATTATTGGTATTATCGGTATGATTACCTTTTTCTTTGTGTATATTGCTTTTAAAATAGTGGAGAAAATAAAGTGGAGTATTTCGTTGTTTGCTTTTATTTATACATTCACTGTGATGGTCGTGTTTGTGTTTGCGATAGAACTGCAACAGGCCGTGACGAACAGAGGGAACATGGAACTTGCTGATGCACTTATCGGGCTCTGGGGTTTTCTTGTATTTTTTATGATCTATGCAGCAATTGCAATAGCTATATATATTATTTACTATTTGATCAAAAAAAGAAAATAAGATAATTTCGCCGGCTCACCATACGTGTGCCGGTTTTTTATAGGCTCATGCTTTGTTCCAGTCTTCAAATCTTCCGCTGCCATCACAACCTGTACAATGATAGGTTGCCGGAATAAAATCGTTCACAAGGGTGTTATATCCTCTCCCACGGCAATCAGGACATTTTCCCGCTTCTTCCATTTCTTTTACTCGCTTACGGTATTTCGCTTCTTTCCATTCAGAGATCGCACTAAAGAGACCCATCGTCTCACCTCACAATCCAGTTTTATTTAGGTGTTTGCAACAATTGGGGAATTATTCGTAAAACGTCAAAATATAGTTACTATATTTTATCGAGACAACAGAAAAACGTTACTGGAGGAGAGGTTAAAGAAAGCATTTTAGGTTTAAATGGTAATTACGTTCCACAATTAAATAAGAAATATTATTTTTGAGGTAAACTGCGACATAGTGACATTTTATTTCCTGTTATTCTGATGATTGTTAAGCGCATGTACTCGCTGCTGCAGAACACTTCGCTGTCAGGTGCTTCCTGAAAGTTTTGTTAAGGAATACCACATGTTAGACATACTTCTAAAATCACTTATCACATGATCAGATATATATTTGCGGAAAAATGCGGCACTCCTTGAAATAAAGTCCGATTTTCTGCTCACGGTGTAAATGTATGGAGGTCTTTTAAGTCTTGGATTTTGAGGAAGCAGGGAGTGCTATTCCACAAAGGTCACCGTATTCTTCCTCCCATTTTTGTTAGGGAGAACCTTGTTAGACATATACCAGGATCCCTTATCACCTAATCAGAAAAATTATACCAAGCTGCGGAAAAAAGCGAGACTCCAGGGGGAAAGGAACAGTCTGAAGACCCCGCAGGGCGCTTTTCCCGGGGACGCTGAAGCGTTCCCCACGGAAAGCGAGTATTTTTCCGCAGCGCCGGTTTAGCATTCAATCGGAAAAGGATGGTAGGAAGTCACACTGAAGTTGTGTAGCAGTTTATCTATATTGCGAAAAAGAGGGGACGTGTGACAATCTAAAAAACTTTAAAAAGTTTTCAAAAAAAATGCAAATAGGGGTTTTCTATTTTGCGGTCGGGGTATATGTATAATAAATAAAACAAAAAACAGACCGGATAAATCCGATCTGTTTGTGTGAACGTTTTTTATTACATGCGGCCGTAACCAGCAAAGTGGCTGCTCCAGTAGTTGCTGTCAAGGCTTGTAATTTGAACACCACTTGAAGCTGCATGAACAAATTGGTTGTTACCTGCGTAGAAACCTACATGAGAAATTCCGGCTTTATAAGTGCCTTTGAAGAATACTAAGTCTCCAGGCTGTGGATTGCTGACTTTAGTAGATTGATTGTACAAGCTTGCCGCAGAAGTACGACCAAAGCTGTTTCCGGCTTGCTTACTTACATAATGAATAAATCCACTGCAATCAAATCCACCAGGTTGGGAACCGCCCCATACATACGGAGTACCGATATGCTTTTTCGCTTCATTTACTATAGCTGATCCTGTGTTTCCAGAGTTGCTTACTGTTGCACTTTTTACTTGCTCGTTTTTAGAGCTGGATTGTGTGCTTGCAGTTGTAGAAGCAGTTTGATTGGAAGACCCGCTTACCTTCAATGTTTGTCCAACACGAATCAAATCAGAAGACAAACCATTCAAGCTTTTTAGAGTGTTAACAGAAGTTCCGTATTTTTTTCCGATAGCCCACAGAGTATCACCAGATTTCACTTTGTATGTGCTAGTGTTGGAAGAAGAAACATTGGAACTAGAGCTGTTGCTGCTTTCGCCGCTTCCAGTTTCAATTACTTGGTTTGGATAGATGATAGTACCAGATATATTATTAATAGATTGTAAGTTTTGTACACTAGTATTGTATTTTTGAGAAATGCTCCATAAAGTATCTCCGCTTTTTACCTTGTAGGAGGAAGCTTCCACACTTGTTGTAAAAGCTGATGCAATAACCACAGATGCTGCTACCGACAATAACGTTTTGTTAGACTTTCTCAATTCGTTCACTCCTAAATTTTTTAAGTTGATATTCCCCACTGGTTGAGTAAAGAAATATTTTTATATAAAGTCACAAAGCTGAGTTACGTTGTTTTTTGGATTATTTTGTCTCTCGATGAGAACTGAACCCAGTATAGCACGGATTTTCCAGTTGGGAAGGGATGTAATAGTTTTGTAAACTACTTTAATCTGTCTGTTAACTTACCAAGCTAGGCAAAATATGGGAAAAGCCTTGAAAACATTGGGGTTAATGGAGAATATTGGGGATTTATGCGTTTGGTGCTTTAATCTTCCTGTAATATTCGTAATAGTAAAATGGAACCTGATTTTGTCAGGTTCCATTTGAAAAGTGGGTCATATTCTTTACCCGGTGGGCAGCTTAAACAACATCTAAAGTCGCTGCTTGAGCATTTGCCCTGACTTGTTCTTGTGTCTTACATCCTGGAATCACGCTTGTAACGGCAGGTTGTTTTAAACACCAGGCAAGTGCCCAGGTAGCCATATCTACTCCCTCTGGCACTTCTGTTTGTTGTATTTCCTCTATTTTCTTCAGGGTTCGAAGTGTCTCTTCTTTATCATGTCGGGATCGGACATCGGTTTTATCGAATGTGGCACCTGGTTTGTATTTACCACTTAGATATCCGCTTGCAAGTGGGACTCTTGAAAAAACGCCAAGGTTTTGTTGCTGGCAGGAAGGGAAGATTTCTTCCTCTGGCTTCTGGTCCAGCCGGTTATACACCACTTGAATTACCTCTGCATTGACTTCAGAAGCTTTCGATGTTTGATATGCTTCATCATTTGTTTTAAGGGAAATACCAAGGTGCCTGATTTTTCCGGCCTGAACCTGCTTGTCCAGCATGGTCCACAAATCATCATTATTAAATTCTTCGTCACTGCATGAATGGGCTTGATAAACATCGATATAATCTGTGTTTAAGGTTTTTAATGAGGAGTCCAGCTGTTTAAGCACTTCATCAGCACTCCAGTGTCTGGTTCTTTCAAAATTCGAGTGAAAGTGATGACCGAACTTTGTGGCTACAATCCAATCTTCTCGATTTCTTCGGCTTAAGAAATCTCCGATGAAGGCCTCGGAAAGATGGTCGCCATAGCATTCAGCGGTATCAATCAAGTTGATTCCTTCCTCGCCGGCCGTGTCGAGAATTTCGTCGACTTCTCTTTGGGTGAAGTCTTTTCCCCATTCTCCTCCAAATTGCCAAGTACCGACACCGACGACAGAAACATCTAAATTTGTTTTCCCTAGTTCTCTGTATTTCATCTTTTCACCTCATCATAATCTTTTTTTGAAAAAATTCCCTATATCTTCTTAATTAGAAATTATAGAACAATATGACGAACAGAAACAGGGATAAGCATTGTCTGCTATAGGAAGGTTTTGATCTGGATAGAAATGGAAGTATCTCTTTTCCTCCTTTTTAGGCGACCAAGTATAAGTTATATTAATAGTGTCAATTCCAATAACCTAGAAGGAGAAATATCGATGTTATTCAACCGTGTTCACCATATAGCTGTTATATGTTCTGATTATGAAAAATCAAAAAAATTTTATGTGGACATTCTTGGCTTTTCAATCATTCAGGAAGTCTACCGGGAAGAAAAGGAATCATTCAAGCTTGATCTGGCTTTGAATGGAGAGTATCTGTTAGAACTTTTTTCTTTCCCTGCTGCACCTGAACGTCCCAGTTATCCAGAAGCAAGAGGCCTTCGCCACTTAGCATTTGAAGTAAACAATATAGATGAAGCGAAGGACTACCTCCAAGAAAGAGGGGTGAATACCGAGCCGGTAAAACAAGATCCCCACACGTCTAAGAGATTCACCTTTTTTCCAGATCCAGACGGTCTGCCAATAGAATTGTACGAAAAATAATATTTGACCGCCTGTTTGAATAACCTGTCTATATAGGTTTTCAGAGGAGACGGTTGAAGGTGCGGAAAAGAAATAATTCCCTGATATTCGTGCTTGGTTCAATTGGGATTGCAACGTTTGTCATTATCTTCCTCGTCTATTTTATTTTCTCGCCGGGCAATCAGGCAAGACGTGTTGTCGATGATTTTAATCGCTATGAACAAGAAGGGATGTTCGCTGAGTCATACGGTTTGTTCCATTCTTTAATGAAGGAAAAGTTTGATAAGGGTCATTATATTCAAGATCGCGCGCATGTTTTTATGAATCATTTTGGTGTAGAAACATTTGCTTATTCAATTGATGATGTAGATAAGTTGAAGAATTGGAGAATGGCAAAAGAGTCAGAACCTCTCGAAGAAGTCTTTAAGGTCACGGTTACTCAGGTCTATAAGGGAAAGTACGGTAATTTTAAAATTGTACAGGATGTATATGCTGCTAAGGATGACAATAAGTGGACCATTTTATGGAGTTATTGGAAATAAAACAAGGCCCCCTCTAGAAGGAGGGCCTTGTTTAGTATTCTACTTTGTTATCCTGTTTGAGCCATTCTTCAAATGGGGCATTCTTTTCTGACAAATCGATTGTATAAAATGGAATTTTTCGTTGCTCGTAGGTTTTGTTTATTTCTTCATAAATAAACTGGTCATCAAATCCTCCTGCAGCTGCCAACTTTTGATCAGCAGCATAGTAGACCTTTTCGACTCTTGCCCAATAAATCGCCCCGAGGCACATGGGGCAAGGTTCACAACTCGTGTACAGAATGCAATCGGACAATTGGAAAGTCTCCAGTTTATTACATGCCTCCCTGATTGCCTGGATCTCGGCGTGGGCTGTCGGGTCGTTGGAAGATGTAACTTTATTTTGTCCGGTCCCAACTACGATTCCTTGTTTATCTACAACCAGCGCTCCAAATGGCCCGCCATCATTGCGTGCATTTTCGACAGCTAACTGAATGGTTTGTTTTAAATATTTCTCATGATTCATATTAGTCATCTCCCCAAATCTCTCGGTGAAAAATCAAAATTGACACATTTTCCATATATGTATTCAAGTTGGAATATTATTGTATCGCTAATTCAAGTTAAATGCCACTCAAACAAAAGACTGATTATTTTCACATTTCAAAAAGTATAGTAATATAAAGGTGTTCATATTTATTGGGGCAAAGGGGATAGGTGGATGGCTTACATTGATGTTGATTCAGAAACAAAGCTTTATTACCAGGACGAAGGCGAAGGGAAGCCGGTCATTTTTATCCATGGTGTGATGATGAGCAGCAAATTCTTTTATCATCAATTTGCATATTTTAAAGAAAACTATCGGACCATTACGTTTGATTTACGAGGTCATGGGGATTCAAGCAAAGTAAACCACGGCCATACGGTTGCCAACTATGCCAGAGATTTAAAACTGCTCATAGAAAAGTTGGAGTTGAAGGATGTTGTACTTGTCGGATGGTCGATGGGAGCCTTTGTGGCGTGGGACTTCATCAATCAGTTTGGCACGGATAATATCAATGGGGTAGTGATTGTGGATCAATCGCCTTCAGATTATCTTTGGGACGGTTGGGAGTTCGGCGCATTTAACTTCGATACGATCAAAGTAGTTATGCAGGAAATTCAAGAAGACCAACGAATGTTCAATAGTGATTTCATTTATGGAATGTTTAAAGATAAACCGTCCCCAAAAGAATATGAATGGATCCTGGAAGAAATGATGAAACTTCCCGCTTCTATTGCCAGCACGATTGTATTCAATCAAACTGCCGTTGACTATCGGGGCACACTTTCCAATGTCAACGTACCGGCATTGATTTGCTTTGGCAGGGATGACAAATTCTTTCCTGTAGCAGCAGGCGAATATATTCAGAAGAAGATACCGGGATCCAAATTGGTCCCGTTTGAAGAAAGCAGTCATTGTTTATTTTTGGAAGAAACGAACAAATTCAATCATGAACTCGATCAATTTATGAAGGGGTTGTAGTAATGACGAAAGAGACCAAGGGGAACGCAGTCGGCAAAAATCAAATCATACCTGAAACAATGAAAGCGGCTGTTTTGAATGAGCCGATGGATATCGAACTGAAGCAATTATCTGTCCCAGAACCTGCGGAAAACGAAGTACTTGTTAAAGTTATGGCAATTGGTATTTGTGGTTCGGATATACACTATTATGAACATGGCAGAATTGGCCGTTATGTTGTTGAAAGCCCCCTAATCCTTGGACATGAATGCGCCGGATTGGTTGTTAAAACCGGTAAAAATGTTACTAAGTTTCAAAAGGGAGACCGGGTTGCGATTGAACCTGGTGTAACCTGTGGGACTTGCAGCTATTGTAAAGAGGGAAGATACAATCTCTGCCCTCAAGTCGAATTTCTGGCCACACCTCCAGTAGATGGGGCTTTTGTCCAGTATATCAAACATCGCGAAGATTTCCTCTTCCATATTCCCGACAGTGTTTCCTATGAAGCGGCCGCTTTGAATGAACCGTTTTCTGTCGGCTTGCATGCAGCAAAAAGAGCTGACCTCAAACCTGGATCTACCGTAGCGATTATGGGAATGGGACCAGTCGGTTTAACGGCGATAGGAGCAGCAAAAGCGTATGGTGCTACAAACATTATTGTCACTGACTTGGAAAAAAACAGGCTGGCGGCTGCAGCTGAGTTAGGTGCGACACATACTATCAATGTGCTGGAAACAGACGTTTTGGCTGAAATAAAAGAGATTACGAATGGAGAAGGCGTAGACGTTGCGTTTGAAACAGCTGGTAATCCAAAAGCATTGCAATCAGCTCTCAGTGCTGTTAGAAGAGGCGGGAAGTTAGCGATAATCGGCCTTCCTCCACAAGATGAGATTGGCTTGAATGTCCCCGCGATTGCAGACAATGAACTGGATATTGTCGGTATCTTCCGGTATGCCAATACATATCCGGATGGCATTAACTTCATCTCTTCCGGTGTTATTGATATGGATAAGTTAATTACACACCGGTACAAACTTGAAGATGCGAAAGAGGCGATGGAAACAGCACGAGTTGACAAAAAGTCTAGTATAAAAGTGGTCGTATACCCTAATGAGATGCCTGTTTAAAAGAATAAAAAGTGACAGGAAACTTTATTTTTCAGAAAATTCGACCTTGACTTTCAACTGATATAACGATACATTGTTATTAAATGAATGGGCTTTCATTTTTTGGTTACAACTTGTTTTCATGCTGGTGTTTCCGATAGGCAATTGATTCAATCGCTGGACAGACATTGCAGATAGCAGACTATTAAGGAACTTGAAAATTTATCGAAATCAGCACGAAATAGACATACGCTCAATAGTTGAAGCATCATGGATATCCATAGGTCTGAAACAGGCAAATATGGACTGGAGTAATGGGTTCTAGAAAAATCACTTTTTTCATGAACAGCATCGATATCCGGACGGTCAAAAAGAAATTATGTCAACATTAGGCTTAATACTTAATCACACCGTCCGTTTATTATGCTGAATGGGAACGCAGATATTGCTACATAGAGAAGTTGAAAGGTCAGCTGCCCCTCCATGTCTCAATCCATGCCATATTAAATGGTATAGCGCTTTGACTCTTTTTTTGCCTATATATGAAAACAGGGTTTTATATTATAAAACAGGAGGTCTTTCGATGCTGATTATTTCTTTTAATAGGGAAAGTGACAGTAGCCAGTTGGCTGCCGTGACTAATAATGATGCTATCTATCCCTTGCCGTTTGATAGTTTTGTAGACGTTATAAGAAAAGCAGATGAGGTAGGTAAAGGGTGTTTGGCAATTGTGGAAGAGGCTATACAGGATACGCTCCCGCTGGAAGTAACAATGGAGGAATTAGATTTGGAACTTCCGGTTAATGCCTATGAAGTATGGGCAAGCGGGGTGACTTACTTGAAAAGCAAGGATGCCAGGAATTATGAAGCATATGAGAGTAAAGAAATAGTGGCGGATTCTTATTATGATAAGGTTTATGAAGCAGAAAGGCCGGAGATCTTTCTGAAATCTACAGAAAGACGCACGATTGGACCGAATCAGCCTGTTTACTTGCGAACTGATTCAAAGTGGCAGATTCCGGAGCCTGAATTGGGACTGGTGATCAACAAGCATGGGAAAATAGTAGGTTACACCATTGGAAATGACATGAGCAGCAGAGATATTGAAGGAGAAAATCCCCTTTATCTACCACAGGCAAAAATTTGGAAAAATTCCTGTTCCATAGGGCCGGCAATCCGTTTAGCCGAAACGGTCGATAATCCATACGATTTCGAGATTACCTGCCGGATTTTCCGAAATGGAGAGAAGTTGTTTGAAGATACTGCAAGCACCTCCCAGTTAAAAAGAAAGTATGAGGAACTAGTTTCTTTCCTTATAAGAGATAACGAGATTTTTGACGGTACTGTGCTGTTGACTGGCACATGTATTGTCCCTGACAATGACTTCACACTCCATTCAGGTGATGAAATTGAAATGGAGGTGCCTGGCATCGGTGTATTGCGTAATCCAGTTAAGAAACAGGCTACAAAGGCAAAGCCAATCCTTGGATTGTAAGCCCTTACTTTATAACTTTAAATAGGAGGAGATTAAATGACAACAGCAGCAGATACAAAAACCTTTTTAAATTACATTAACGGAGAATGGCAGGCATCAGAATCAAATGAAGTAATTTCGAGTTCCAATCCGGCCAATATTCAAGAAGTAGTTGGAAATGTTCAAGATTCTACTAGACAAGATCTTGATAAAGCAGTCGAAGCTGCCAAGCATGCGCAGAAAAGTTGGAAGAAACTATCTGGAGCAGAACGAGGCAATTACTTATTTAAAGTGGCGGACATCTTAGAAAAAAATGTAGACAGAATAGCTGAAACGATGACAAGGGAAATGGGGAAAACCCTTCCCGAAGCTAAAGGGGAGACAAGCCGTGGTGTTGCCATACTTCGTTATTATGCCGGAGAGGGCATGAGAAAAGTAGGGGATGTCATCCCGTCTACAGACAGTTCGGCATTAATGTTCAGCAAGCGGATCCCGCTAGGTGTTGTAGGGGCGATCACTCCTTGGAATTTTCCGGTAGCGATCCCGATATGGAAAATCGCACCCGCTTTGATTTATGGTAACAGTGTTGTACTTAAGCCTGCCAGCGAAGCGGCAGTTACAGCTGCCCAAGTGCTGGAATGCTTCCACGAAGCAGGCTTTCCAAGAGGTGTAGTGAACTTTGTAACTGGTAAAGGATCGGTAATCGGCCAAGGCTTGGCAGAACATCCGGCTGTCAATGCGGTTACTTTTACAGGCTCCAATAAGACTGGCAGCAATATCGGAAAAACGGTAGCGGCAAGAGGCGGAAAATACCAGTTGGAAATGGGTGGGAAAAACCCAATCATAGTAGCAGAAGACTGTGATTTGGACTTGGCGGTCGATGCAGCTATTAGTGGTGGTCTGAAGTCTACCGGACAAAAATGCACCTGTAGCAGCAGGGTCATCGTCCAAAGCAATATATACGAGGAATTTAAAGAAAAATTAATAGAAAAAGTGAATGGCTTGAAAGTCGGCAACGGCCTTGAGGAAGGTTCCTGGATGGGACCTTGTGCAAGTGAAGGCCAGTACAATACGGTAAGGAGTTATATTCAGAAAGGATTAGAAGAAGGTGCCGAATTGATTGCTGGCGGCAAGCAGCCTGAGAATATGGAAAGTGAAGGTTATTATTTGGAGCCGACAATCTTTGACAATGTGACTACAGACATGGTCATAGCCCAGGAAGAGATATTCGGCCCTGTTCTCGCTTTGATGAAAGTCGATACAATGGAGGAAGCGATCGAGTTGGCCAACGATGTTGAATTCGGCTTAAGTGCCTCTATTTTCACGAAAAATATTGATCATATATTGTCCTTTATCGATGATATAGAAGCTGGCCTGGTCCGGATCAATTCAGAGACAGCCGGCGTTGAATTACAAGCTCCATTCGGCGGAATGAAAGCTTCAAGCTCCCATTCACGGGAACAAGGTGAAGCCGCCAAGGAATTCTTTACAACGATCAAAACTGTCTTTATAAAAGGTTAGGTTAAATTTGCGGGGGGACATGCAGCGGTTTCACGAATTACGCTGCATCCCCCTAATCACGAAAAAATACCACATCACCATGAATTTGTTCATTCAATCCACATACTTACTACACACCAAGAAAGAACCCATCTTTATTACTCCAAGTATAACTACAACTGCGACTTATCTATTATTGAAATAGTAAGATAATCAACCATGTTAGAAATGACTTTATCATTCTATTTAGGGGTCAAAACACACGCCCTACCTAAAAGCACTTGCTGATTAACTCCCGAGTTGAGGCAAACTGCGATATATTGCATTTTTATTTCCTGTGATTCTGATGATTGTTAAGCACATGCACTCGCTGCAGCAGAACACTTCGCTTTCCGTGGGCACGGCCTCAGCCTCCTCATCAGCAAAGAACGCTTCTTGCGGGGTCTTCAGACTCGTGCTTTTCCCACAGGAGTCTGCGTGTTCTGCCTTCGCTTTTAGATTTTTTCTGAATTTTGGTTAGGGAATATCCCATGTTAAACAAAATTAGGACCACTTCCCACTTGATCAGAAAAACTAATGAAGCGGAGGAAAAATGCGAGACTCCAGTGGGAAAGGAACAGTCTGAAGACCCCGCAGGGCGCTTTTCCCGAGGAGGCTGAAGCGTTCCCCACGGAAAGCGAGTGTTTTTCCGCAGCGCTGGACCACCACTCAATCCGAAAAGGATGGAAGGAAGTCACATATAGGGAAGCTAGTTATGTCGCGGTTTATCTATACTGTAAAAAGCCAAGAAAGGAGGGATTGAACTATTACGTTTCGTTTTAATGAAAACGCATTCATAAACAAGGAGGTTTTTAAATTGAAACGTCATTTATTCTTTATAATGCTATTATCTTTGTTATTGGTTGCAGCAGGATGCAATCCGGGGAACACCGATGTGAATCCGGCTTCATCAAATGGTGATGACGGAAGCGAGGGAGACGGAGATGGCAAAACCTTGACCGTTTGGCATATCGAACAAGGGGAAGCCGAACAGGCTTTAGTACAGGCAGTTGAACGATTTGAAGAATCCCACTCGGGAGTCGAGGTAGAATTGATCCGTCAGGAGAATGACCCCTATAAGACAAAGCTTAGTGTCGCCATGGGCGGCGGTAACCCACCAGATGTCTTTCATTCATGGGGAGGTGGATGGCTGGAACGCTTTGTGGACGCAGGCCAGGTTCTTGACTTGACCGACAAAATCGACACAAGCATTTATTTGCCATCCGCAATTTCGCCGGCAACTTTTGAGGAAAAAGTTTATGGCGCACCGATAGCGATGGATGTTGTCCCAGTCTGGTATAACACAGAAATGTTTGAAGAATATGGACTTGAAGAGCCGGAAACATACGAAGACCTTTTGGGAATTGTGGAGACATTAAAGTCGGAAGGGATTACACCGTTTGCATTGGCGAATCAGTCAAAATGGCCCGGGTCTTTCTATATGATGTACTTGGCTGAAAGAATCGGAGGACCGGATCTTTTTAGTGAGGCCTTTAGCCGTGAAGGTAGAGGATTTGATGATGAAGCGTACGTAGAAGCAGGCCAAAAAATTCAAGAACTTGTCGAAATGGGAGCGTTCCCTGATGGCTTTAACGGTATGAATTTTGATACCGGTCAATCAAGACAATTAATGTATGCAGAAAAAGCAGGAATGATTATCCAAGGAAGCTGGATGCTGGGAACGACCAGAACCGATATGCCGGAATTTGAAGACAAACTGGGCTTCTTCCTATTCCCGGCTATTGAAGGAGGTCAGGGGGCACAAAATCATATTGTCGGTGGAGTGAGTCCTGTGTTCTCTGTTTCTGAATCAAGTGAAAATCCAGACCTTGCTGCAGAGCTTGTCCAGGAGCTCGCCAGTCAGGAAACTGCAGATCATTATGCGAATGAAGATGGTGCTATTTCCGCAATTAAAGGTGTGGAATATGAAGATGAATATGTACAGAAAATCAATGATGTACTGGTGAATGCAGAATTTATGCAGACTTATTATGACCAGACACTGCCGACAGAAGTTGCGGAAGTGCATTTGGATACAACCCAGGCAATCTTCGGGCTTTCCATGACACCGGAAGAAGCTGTCAGCAAGGTTGAGGAAAAGGCAGAGGAAGTAATAGAAGAATAATCGCAGTAAATAATGACAAAACATTAAACAACCGCATGGAAGCATTTCTATGCGGTTGTCAATTAAGCGAGGTGGGAAATTTGCAAAATAATGTAGAACAGACAGCTGGACAAGCCCGACGAAATGCCGGCTCAGGCCAACAAGAACCAGGCGATAAACCCAGGTTGAAGATAGTGCCGAAAAAACCAAAGAAAAAAAGAAGCGACGTATTGGCGATTATCGGGTTCATTGCCCCTGCATTGATTGTCTATCTTGTGTATGTTGTCTATTCAATAGGAATGACCTTTTACTATAGTCTCTTTGATTGGTCCGGTATTGATAATAATTTTGCATTTGCAGGATTGAAAAATTATATCAACCTTTTATCTGACGGGGTGTTTTGGCAGTCATTAGGGAACAATTCCTTGCTGGTGGCTGCATCTTTGCTTACCCAGCTTCCCCTCGGTTTGGTTATGGCTTTGCTATTGTTCAGCCCTATTAAGGGTATCAGATTATTCCGTTCCGTGTATTTTATGCCATTTTTAATGTCGACTGTAGCGATTGGTATTCTTTTCATTTTTATTTATGATGGGAACTTCGGCCTTGTTAATGCCTTCCTGCGTTCGATTGGTTTGGAATCATGGCAGCGTGGCTGGCTTGGAAATGAAAGCACCGCGATTTGGGCAGTGATTGCAACAGTTTGCTGGCAGTTTGCGCCTTTTTATATGATTTTGTTCAGGGCAACGATTGTTGGGATTCCGGAAGATTTGTATGAAGCAGCAGAAATTGACGGGGCCAGTGCCTGGCAGAGATTTGCCAAGATAACCTTCCCGTTGTTGATCCCGATTTTAGTCACATCGGCGATTTTGTCCATCATTGGCTCGTTGAAATACTTCGACTTGATATATGTTATGACAATGGGCGGGCCGAACAATTCCACCGAGTTGATGGCCACCTATATGTATGAACAGACATTTACCAACTTTAACATGGGTTACGGAAGCAGTATCTCTTTTACGATGTTCATTATTGCTTTCATCATAACATTGATAATTCTTTTACTTGAAAACAAACGGAAGGGAGCTCAATGAATATGTGGCTGAAGAGTATTAAAACCATTCCAGTTTATGTCCTGGCTATTATCATCCTGCTGTTTACGGGTGTACCGTTTTTTATCATGGTCAATTCATCTTTTAAAACCCAGCTGGAGTTCATGAGTTCCCCATGGTCTCTTCCTGAAAGCTTTTCATTTAACAATTACCGGCTATTATTTGAAACGGATTTTTTCCAGTATTTATTTAACAGTTTGTTTGTATCCGTTGTCTCTGTCGTGCTTGTCATTGTGTTATCGGCGATGGCCAGTTATCCGCTATCCAGGTTGAAATTCCGTTTGAGTAAACCGCTTTTCCTATTGTTTACGATAGGTATGATGATTCCGATTCATACTACATTGATTCCAATCTATTTATTGACAATCAATCTAGGTCTTTATGATAGTTTGTGGGGATTGATCGGACCTTATGTGGCATTTGCTTTGCCGGTATCCGTCATTATCTACACCCAGTTTCTACAAGACATTCCAAAAGAGCTGGAAGAATCAGCAAAGATTGATGGCTGTGGACATTACCGATTATTTTGGAAAATCTTGTTTCCATTATTGACGCCTGCTACTGCAACTGTCGCCATTTACAATTTCATACACATTTGGAATGAATTCATTTTTGCACTCGTTTTGACTAATTCTCCCGGAAATGCCACATTGCCGCTGGGTCTGCGCGAGTTCTACGGTGAATACTCAGTAAATGTGCCGGGCATCATGGCAGCACTGACTTTGGGAAGCCTTCCATTGTTACTCGTATATTTCATCGCTCAGGAAAAGATTGTCAAAGGGCTTGCAGCAGGTTCAGTAAAGGGGTGACCATTGATTGAAAGAGATTTAGGAAATGTAAATGGGGTTTGTCCTTCTCCGGGACAGCCCTTTTTCTATGATATATAATAGAATTGATTGTAAACGAATTCAAAACTATAGATAGGGTGGGGTGATTTAATGCGAATCGATGCACATCAACACTTTTGGCAGATTGAAAGAGGCGATTATGGTTGGATAACAAAGGATATGGTGCCGTTATATAGAGATTACCTGCCCGGCGACCTGCTTCCTGAACTTTACCGCCATCATATTGATGGAACTGTTCTGATTCAGGCTGCGTCAACTTATGCAGAGACCGAATATATGCTTGATCTTTATTGGAGGAATTCCTTCATAAAGGGAGTAGTCGGCTGGATTGATTTAGATTCACCGGAGTTTGATCAGGATTTTCAACGGTTGAAAGACAGGAAAGGGCTTGTCGGCTTTCGGCCAATTCTTGAAAGTGTAGAACGAGAGCTGGAAATGGACAGTCCCAGAGTTCTGAAGAATATTGAGACACTCGTTCAAGAGGACTTTCCAATTGATTTATTACTAGTACCAAGGCTCCTGCCACTGGTTCTGAAACTGTTGAAAAGATTTCCGACCTTGAGGGGTGTGGTCAATCATGCCGCAAAGCCTTATATAAAAGAGGAAATATTTGACCCATGGAGAGAACAAATAGCAGAAATCGCCTCCTATTCTAACACAATGTGCAAGCTATCAGGCTTTATTACAGAAGCCGATGAGAACTGGGAACAGTCCGATATTGAGCCATATATCCATCATGTAATTAATGTCTTTGGTTATGAGTCTATTATGTATGGCAGCGACTGGCCGGTTTGCAATATGGCCGGAAGTTATCAAGATGTATACCAAGTATTAGTAGATTCCCTTCCGAATAATTTGTCTGAAGCAGATAAAGAGAAACTGTTTGGAGGAAATGCGATAAAGTTTTATAAAAATTTGCGCGGGTAAGCCGATAGAATTGAAAGGGATGGAGACTATATGGATATAACAAAACGCCGAAGTGAATTATTTAACCTGCTGGGGGATTTACCGGATATTTCTATGCCTATTAATGCTAATAAAATTAATGAAGAAAACCGTTCTGACTATATTTTGGAAACTCTTTTATTAGATTTGAATGGGGAGGAGAGGGTTCCGGCTTATTTCGCCTATCCTGTGGGGAAACAAGGTCCCTTTCCTGTAATTGTGTTCAATCACTCCCATGGAGGTAATTATCATTTGGGTAAAGACGAATTAATCCAGGGCAACAGCTATCTACAGATGCCTTCCTATGCGGAAGAACTGACAAACCTTGGTTATGCTGTGATTTGTATTGATGCTTGGGGGTTTGGAGAGAGAAGCGGCCGGACTGAAAGTGAACTTTTCAAAGAAATGTTGTGGAATGGTCAAGTATTGTGGGGGAAAATGGTCTTTGATACATTAAGAACAATTAATTATATAACTACAAGGAAGGAAGTTGATTCTAATAGAATTGGAACATTGGGAATGTCGATGGGCAGTGTAATGGCCTGGTGGATAGCAGCCTTGGATACCAGAGTGAAAATTTGTATAGATATTTGTGGGATGGTTGACTTCCAAGCTTTAGTAGCGAACAGGGCTTTAGATGAACATGGAATCTACTTTTTTGTACCAAACCTAATGAAACATTTTACAACATCCGAAATTAATGAGTTAATTGCTCCTCGTAGGCACTTATGCCTTGCCGGAAAAGAAGATAAACTAGTACCTATTGACGGCCTTCACAAAATTGATCAGCATTTAACTTCTGTGTACAACCATAAAGGAGCAAAGGAATCCTGGATATTAAAAATATATCCAGGTGGTCACAGAGAAACACCTGGTATGAGAAGAGAAGTTATTGCATATTTAAGTAATTGGTTGTAATTAAGTAGTGTCCATTAATAAATAAATAGCTAAGCAGGATTGAAATTATTACCAAACAACTATATAATAGATTTATAACTACCATACTAGTGTGATTAAAGTGTTAAATCCAGCATGCGGATCTGTAGAGGGAGTGGCGAGGTGAATGATATATCCACAACTAAACGAATCAATGGTTCTACAAGAGACTTTGTTTATCAGACTCTAAAACGGCAAATCGTTAATTGGGAATTGGAACCAGGTACCAAGATTTCCGAAAAAGAAGTTGCCGATAAGTTAAAAGTCAGCCGTACACCTGTACGGGAAGCATTTTTAAAGTTAGCTCAAGAAGAGTTGCTTGGGGTATTCCCACAAAGCGGTACTATAATTTCTCAAGTAGACTTGCAGTTAGTGGAAGAAGGCCGCTTTGTTCGAGAGCAAATTGAAAGAGCAATTGTTATCGAGGCCTGTTCAACTTTGGACGAAGAGCAGTTGTTCCAATTGGAAACAAATATGACTATGCAAAAACTGTGTCTGGAAAAAGGTTCCTATCATCGACTATTCGAACTGGATGAAGAGTTTCATCGTTTGTTGTTCGAATGCTGCAACAAAGTTCGGACATGGAACATGATTAGACAGATGAATAGTCACTTTGACCGATTAAGAATACTCAGGCTTGCATCGAATCCGGACTGGGATGTTGTGGTTTCCCACCATGAAGCCATTTTTGAACATATTTCCAATAGGGATGTCGAAAAAGCAGAAGAAGCAATAACCAAGCATTTAAAACTGGTGAACCTCGAAAAAGAAGAGCTTAAGAAACGCTATCCGGGTTATTTTAAATAATATATCCAACGAGGTGTGGCAGGGAGCAATATTTTCCTGCTATGTTTATTCATTTGTTTGAAAACGCTGTCATTGAGTGTGGTAGATATCACGAAGGGGGAATGGATGGATGAGTATAAGTCCTGTTAACACAACAACCAATAAATTAACAGAAGCTAAAGGATATAATTGTTGGCTTCAATATGAAAAAATTACAGACCACCGTTTGATTGAATCATTTTTGCCATGGCTTTCCAGTATCCATGTGGCGGGAAGTTCTGTAATTATCGATTCAGCAGTCGAGGAATTGCAAACTGCTGTTTATTCCATGTTTGATTCGGAAATAACCTACTCTGATTCTTTAGACGCAAGCATCGTGTTAGGTGCTCTGAATGAACTGGATGTTGAGTACTTTAACATTGATAACGAGGAAATCGAGAACATAAACGAAGAAGGATATATACTTAAATCAGTGACTAAGGGGCAGAGGAAAACCCTACTAGCCGCAGGTAAAACGGATAAAGGGGCATTGTACGCTGTTTATCACTTATTGAGAATAATCCAGACAGGTGGACAAATCAATAACCTGAACATAATAGAGGCACCAAAAAATCAATTGAGAATGGTGAACCAATGGGATAATATTGACGGAACCATTGAGCGAGGCTATTCTGGTCAATCCATTTTCTATCAAAACGGAGAGTTTACCGGAGATCTACAAAGAATCAAAGATTACGCCCGGTTGCTATCATCAACAGGAATCAATGCTATTTCCATTAATAATGTAAATGTCTGGGATGTGGAAACAAATCTCATTACAGAGAAGTATTTGCCGGAAGTATCTAAAGTCGCAGATATATTCAGAGCGTATGGTATCCAGACTTTCTTAAGCATCAACTATGCAAGTCCAATTCAGTTAGGCGGCTTGGGTACAGCAGACCCGCTAGATGCTGAAGTAAAGCACTTTTGGAAAACAAAAGTAGAAGAAATTTATCGCATTGTTCCTGATTTTGGCGGCTTTGTAGTGAAAGCGGATTCAGAAAACCGTCCAGGTCCTTTCTCTTATAATAGAGACCATGCTGACGGTGCCAATGTATTGGCAGAAGCTTTGGAACCATTCAACGGGGTCGTTGTCTGGCGTTGTTTCGTTTACAATTGTCGTCAGGATTGGCGTGACCGTTCGACGGACAGGGCCAAAGCAGCATATGACAACTTTAAACCGTTAGATGGAAAGTTTAAAGACAATGTCATATTGCAAGTGAAAAACGGACCGATGGATTTTCAAGTGAGAGAACCAGTGTCCCCTTTGTTTGGAGCTATGCCGAATACCAACCAAGTTCTGGAGTTTCAAGTTGCCCAGGAATATACAGGACAGCAAAAAGATTTGTGTTATCTAGTGCCGCAATGGAAAGAGATCCTTGACTTTGATACATATTGCAAAGGGGAAGGATCGACTGTCAAAAGAATTGTCGATGGCTCTTTATATAAGTATAAATATAGTGGAATAGCAGCTGTTTCCAATATTGGAGATGATATAAATTGGACAGGTAATACGCTGGCGCAAGCAAACCTTTATGGTTATGGGCGGCTGACATGGAATCCGGATTTATCATCACAGGAAATTACGAATGAGTGGATTTTACAGACTTTTGGAAATGATCCAGAAGTCCATGAAGTAGTGTATCGAATGTTGATGGATTCCTGGCCTGTCTATGAAAACTACAACGCCCCGCTTGGAGTAGGCTGGATGATAAATCCAGGTCATCATTATGGACCAAACGTGGACGGTTATGAATACTCGGCATGGGGGACATATCATTTCTCAGACAGGGATGGAATAGGAGTAGACCGGACAGTTGAATCAGGAACGGCATATACAGCCCAGTACTTCTCGCCGAACTTTGAAACTTATAACAATTTGGAAACATGCCCTGATGAATTATTGCTGTTTTTTCACCATGTACCATACACCCATCAGCTGAAATCAGGGAAAACAGTCATTCAGCATATTTACGACACTCATTTTAAGGGTGTGGATCAAGTTAGAGAACTCATTGAAAGGTGGGAATCAATAGAAGGGAAAATAGATGAATACCGCTATAATAATATTCGGAATCGGTTTGATTTACAGTTAACCAATGCCAGGGAATGGCGCGATAAAGTAAACACGTATTTTTACCGTAAATCCGGCATCTCGGATGAACACAATCGAACAATTTATTAAATATATGGAAATGGCTGTCTGTTAAATTAGATAGCCGTAACTTTATCTTCGAAGGTCTGTCAGCGAGCGTTGAGACGACTGTCAAATGGAGGAATAAGAAGATGAGAATGGTATTTAGATGGTTTGGAGAAGGTAATGACAGTATCAGTTTAAAGCATATTAAGCAAATTCCAGGAGTTGAAGGGGTGGTCTGGGCGCTGCACGACATTCCTGCCGGTAAGGTCTGGCCGCTCGATCGCATCCAAGAAGTAAAACAACAAGCAGAACTGCAAGATTTCCAAATAGAAGTCGTAGAAAGCGTAAATGTCCATGAAGATATTAAACTTGGTTTACCTACTAGGGACAAGTATATTGAAAACTATAAAAAGACAATAGAAAATCTTGCATCGATTGGAGTTAAAGTTATCTGTTATAATTTCATGCCCGTGTTTGACTGGACACGGACAAATTTATTCAAGGAACATGAAGATGGATCGACGGCCCTTTTTTATGAAAAAGCAATGGTGGAAAATATGGACCCGATGGAACTTGTGCAAAAAATCGCCCATAATTCCAAATATACCATGCCTGGATGGGAAGCTGAGCGGCTTAGTTCTTTGAAGAAATTATTTGAAGCATACAGCCTTATCTCGACGGAGGATCTTTGGAATAATCTTCAATACTTCCTGGAACAAATTATTCCGGTTGCTGAGGTGAATGATATTAAAATGGCGATACATCCAGATGATCCACCTTGGCCGGTTTTTGGTCTCCCGAGAATAATAACTTCACAAAAGAATCTAAGCAGATTTCTAAAACTCGTAGATAGCCCTTATAATGGAATCACTCTTTGCAGCGGCTCACTAGGTGCCAACCCTGAGAATAATATTCCGGCGATGATAAAGGAATTTGGAGAACGGATTCCGTTTGTTCATATTCGTAATCTGCGAATATCTGGAAATGGAGATTTTATCGAAACTTCCCATCGGACACAAGATGGCTCAGTTGATATATACCAAGTAGTCAAAGCATTGTACGATATTGGGTTTACCGGCTATGCAAGACCTGATCATGGACGTCATATCTGGGATGAAGAATGCAGACCTGGATACGGACTTTATGACAGAGGGCTTGGTATTATGTACTTATGGGGGATCTGGGACTCGTTGAAAGCAAGCCAGACAGAAAAAACAGCTAGCCTGGAGCTTGAGCGGAAAGCTTACGTATAAGCGTTAGCCAGCTAGTATCACCCCCGGTTGAAGATGGCGAACTTTATCAGCCGGGAGGATATGAATAAATGATCTATCTCTCCATTTTACTGAATGCTCTGTAGCTGAACCACATTAACAATAAGCTCAGGAGGCCAGCTGGGAAGAATGGAATCAGCCCTGGAACCCGCTCCATGAGAAGGGCAAGCACTAACAGGCAGATGAGCATGGAAAGCGTACTCAAAGGATTGGCGACGCCTACTAAGAATGCATGCTTAAAATAGTCTATTATACGATGCTGGAAATGGACAAATACTGGGAAAATATATAAAACGACCAAAATATAGAGAAGCGTTATATTAATGAAAACAATTAACAGGATAATATAAAGCGCCCCTTCAAAGTTTGCTAAGTATTGGTAGTCAATATAGAGAATATATCCAGCTCCCATTAGTAACCAGAATAAAGCGTTGGAGCGAAGAAACTCAGAGCGATAACTTTTCCAGAATAACGGCAGGATTTTAATATCGCTGCGACCTGTAACCCATTTCCTTGTAATCGCATACATAGCTGTTGTAGCAGGACCAATCCCGAAAACAATCAGGCCGGCTAAACTGAAAAATGTCCAGAGAAGATTAACATAGGCAATTCTAGTGATCCATTCCATAACAGTATATATTAATCCTAGTAATCCTTTTGGTTTTATGATGACAATCACCTCCAATATTTATCATTATTCTATCATAGATGACAGAATTGCTCGAAATCTATTTGCAAATGAAAAAGTTTCCAAAAAATTAGTATATTAACAAGAAAGGTATTGTTTTACGATAGGAGAGAGGCTATAATAAATTTATCAACTAACATACTAGTTATATTAAAATAGTAATATTACATAGTATGAATCCCACATTGACTACACATCTCTGCACTTAAAGCAATATCTATATCCACCAGTAGCACCATCAAAGTCACAAACAGTAGTTTTTTGCAAAAAGTACCATATTAGTATCATTACCATTTTAAAAAAAGCAAGGGGGGAATGAATGGAAATTTTACCGTTGGAAAAAACCAACTATAGCGGTTCCACCAGAGACTATATATATAATGTGATAAAAAGGAAAATTATCAATCTTGAGTTGAAACCTGGCACTAAGATCTCCGAAAAACAAATATCTGAAGTACTGGAAGTTAGCAGGACACCGATTAGAGAAGCATTTCTCCAATTGTCCCAAGAAGATCTCATTCAAGTGTATCCACAGAGTGGTACAATTGTATCTTTGATAGATCTGGCGCAAGTTGAAGAGGCAAGGTTCGTCAGAGAAAGCCTTGAGGTCGGGATTGTCGGCCTTGCATGTGAAAAGATGTCCATTGATTCTTTAATTCATTTAGAGGCTAATGTAGCAATGCAGGAAAAATGTGACAAATCAAGCAATCAGCAAAAGTTATTAGAACTTGACGATGAATTTCATCGGTTGTTATTCGAAGGAACCGACAAATTAAAGACTTGGAAGATGATCCAGCAAATGAATGCACATTTTAATCGATTAAGACTTCTTAGACTTTCGTCTGTTTTAAACTGGGATATCATTATTAGCCAACACAAAGAGATTTTCAGCTTAATTACGAACAAAAATCTTGAACAAGCCCAGTTCATCATACAAGAGCATTTAAGGCTTGCTGTCATTGAGAAAAGTCTTTTAAAAAAGCAATACCCTGATTATTTTAAATAACTAATAGCAACAAAAGCTTTTTTTAGATGTTTTGTGTAAGCGTTTCTTTTAACGTGAGGCTGCTCGATACAACTACGGGAAGAAGGGTTTGTCTAAAATATAATTACTTTTTTTGAAAGCGTTTGCTTATCCTGTAAAGCTCTTATATAAAACTATTTTGATTATTATAGAGGAGGGCATATTATGCCGAAGAAACTATTAATTACTGCTGCATCTGCTGCATTGTCATTGTCACTGTTGGCAGGATGTATGGAAAAATCGTCGAGTGAAGACAAGGATGCGGAGGCAACTTCCGATTCCGGATTGACCAAAATTACTACTGTCCGTACTTTGGCCGATGATACAAAATTCAAAAACGGTGAAGATGTCAATGATAACGTAGTAACACAGTGGGCTGAGGAAGAGTTGAGTATCGATTTTGAAACAATGTGGACAGTTCCGAACGATGAGCAATACAACACTCAAATTCGTCTGGCAATGTCTGCCGGCAAAGAACTACCTGATGTTTTTGAAGTGACAGATGGTCAATTGATTGCCGATTTAATTGAGTCAGGATTAGTAATGCCGATCGATGAGGCAATCGAAGAATATGCCTCACCTGAATTAAAAGAAGTTTATGAACAATTCCCTGAAGCGTTTTATTCCGCCACAAAAGATGGGGTTCGGTATGGTCTTCCTAGACTATCCGGCGGAAACGGATCCGACTCCTTACTTTGGTTGCGTGATGACTGGCTTAACAATTTAGGTTTGGAAGCACCACAAACCATTCCGGAAATGGAACAAGTCATGGATTCGTTCGTAAATGAAGATCCAGACGGCAATGGAAAAGACGATACAATTGGATTAACATTGGCCTCTAAAAATGGATTGGCGACATGGCTTGCTGACGGAAGCTTCCTGTTTGGAGCTTATGGTGACTATCTCCCTATGTCATGGAGTAAAGATGAGAACGGAGAATTGGTGTATGGTTCCATCCAACCTTCCATTAAAGAAGGACTGGCCAAGCTTAATGAATGGTATGAAAAAGGATATCTGGATAAAGAAGTGGGAATTCTCGATGAACAAGACGCGATTGAAAGTTTCGTTGCCGGTAAGTCCGGTATGATTTCCGCACCGCCATGGGCTGAAGGCTGGCCTGTAGGGGACGCCATCAAAAACAATGAAGGGGCAGAAGCAGGAGCGTACCCACTTCCGACAAGTGAAGATGGAAAAGCGGGACGACGTGGTGAGCAGTACATCACTGGCCAATTCTTGTTCAGCAAAGACTTCGAACATATGGATAAATTCTTCGAATACTGGAATGCAATTTACAGCTATACTTTCGGTGATGATGAGTACTTTGAGAATGGTATGTTTGAAGGCTATGACTATGTAATGGTAGATGGAGAACCTGTGTATGACCAAGAGAAGATCCAAGAAGTTACCGGAGAAGAATATATCAATCCTGGCAAATACTTCTTGCCGACAGACGTACCAACAGTTCCTTTCATGCTTTATGACTTGTTGGAAGATTTCCATGAGACAGGAAGAGAACCGGAAACTCCTTATGAGCATAGACTAGCCGACGGTACGGATATTTATAAGAAAGCCGGCGCGATCGTCAATCAACAGAATGATATCAGGATCGAGAATGAATTCTCTGGAGCACCTACTAAAACCATGCAAGCGCAATCAGAGCATCTTGAAAAGCTTGAGCAGGAAACATTCGCCGATATCATTTATGGCAATAAACCAGTCGATGCCTTTGATGACTTTGTTGAACAGTGGAAAAAGAATGGTGGAGAGGAAATTACCAAAGAAGTAAACGAATGGTATGACTCTGTTCAGAAATAACGAAAAGATACGGGCTATTCACAAAGATACTTTGCGTAATAGCCCATGTATCTTTATCTCTATAACAGGCAAAGGAACAGGAGGGGATTAGATGGCACAGCCCTTGAAAAAAGAAAGCGAGTATGCAGAAGAACCACAACTACAACAAGCACCAAAACTGGAAAAGAAGGAAAAAGTAAAAAGAAAAGTGGAAAAGAAAAAACAAAAATGGGATTTTAAAAACACTTGGCAACTGCATGTTTTAGTAATCCCGGCTGTGATTGTTGCACTAATTTTTCAATATGCCCCCATGGGCGGCCTGATCATGGCTTTTCAGGATTACAAGCCATGGCTCGGTTTTTTTAATTCTCCATTTGTCGGTTTTGAACATTTTAAAACAATGTTTCAATATGACGATGCCAGACAAGTTATATGGAATACCCTGATTATATCTGTGTTGAAAATTATCTTCCAGGTACTGGTCCCTCTTGTATTTGCTTTATTACTTAATGAAGTAGTCAAAATGAAGTTTAAGCGGACTGTACAAACAATCATTTATCTCCCGCATTTTCTCTCCTGGGTTATACTAGGTGGTATTTTGATGGATCTTCTTTCTCCGGACGGAGGGATTATCAATCAAATGTTAGGGCTGATCGGGATAGATCCAATCTTTTTCCTTGGAGATAATACGTGGTTCCGGCCTACTGTCATTTTAAGTGATATATGGAAGGAAACTGGATTTAACACGATTGTGTTCCTGGCGGCAGTTACTGCAGTAAATCCAACATTGTATGAAGCCGCTACAATGGATGGAGCAAACCGCTGGAAGCAAACATTGTATATCACAATTCCATCTATGTTGCCAATCATCATTGTGGTAGCGACTCTTTCTTTAGGAAACATTTTGAATGCAGGTTTTGACCAAATCTTCAACTTGTATAATCCATTGGTATATAGAACTGGCGACATCATCGATACGTACGTTTATCGGGTCGGTCTGGTAAGTGGTGACTTCAGTTACGGTACTGCAGTGGGATTGTTTAAATCTCTTATAAGTTTCGTTCTGGTTGTTGTCGGATACCGGTTAGCTTATAAGTATGCCAATTATAGAATCTTTTAAGGAGGTTAGGGGTCATGAATTATAACACAAAGGGATACCGGACGTTTACCATATTCAACTATACATTCTTAACACTTGCGGCGATTGCCTGTTTATTCCCGCTTATTCATATTCTTGCGGTTTCGCTCAGTGGTAGTGCTGCCGCCACTGCGAATATTGTCAAACTCTGGCCGGTAGATTTTACACTTGATGCCTATGCAAAGACTATTGGAAATGAAAACTTTCTACGATCGTTAATGATTTCATTTAACCGTGTCTTCTTGGGTACATTAATTTCCATGGGATTAATGCTTTGTGCTGCATATCCTTTATCCAAAACAGATGAAGAGTTTAAAGGAAGAAAAATCTATACATGGTTTTTCGTGTTCACGATGCTTTTTAACGGTGGCCTGGTCCCTACCTATATTGTTGTCACCCAGCTGGGGCTGTCAGACACAATGTGGGCGCTTGTTCTGCCGACGGCAATCAATGCTTTTAACTTGATTTTACTTCTAAACTTTTTTAGGACTTCAGTTCCGAAATCTTTGGAAGAAGCAGCTTTTATCGATGGCGCAAACCATTTTCAAATATTCTTGAAAATCTATTTGCCGATATCCGTACCTGCTATAGCAACAATTTCTTTATTCACCATGGTCTTTCACTGGAATTCCTGGTTCGACGGTTTGATCTATATGACAGATTCTCGGAATTATCCGCTGTCTACTTTCTTGCAGACAGTTATTGTTCAACAAGATTTCACCAATATGGATGTAGACGCTGAAATGCTTAGAGATTTATCCCAGCGTACTGTGCAATCTGCACAGATTTTCATTGCAGCTTTACCAATGTTAATAGTCTATCCTTTCTTACAGCGTTACTTTGTTAAGGGTATTGTACTAGGGTCTGAAAAAGAATAAATAGTTTTATATAGTCGATAGAAAGATACCATAAGAACGGATAAGTGATCCTTACCTAATATTGATCAGATGTTCGATTCTTTCCTTGAATTGGGTATCAGGCCGTTTGTGGAGATCGGCTTTATGCCGTGACTGTTGGCATAAAGCCATGAAACTATCTTCACATGGGAAGGAAATGTGATGCCGCCTAAAGAATATAATAAGTGGAACGATTTATTAAAAGCTGTCGTTTCCCATTTTGTACTACGGGGAACACCTACATACCCTGGATTGGATGATTCTTTAATTCCTTCCTATTGATTTACGAATGGAAGATTAATATAGCGAAAGGTGGGTGGATGTGAAATGAGACAGGACACGGTCATTCAAGATAGCAGCCGAGGGGAAGTTCCTTCATTAAAGGAGGTTTGGAAGAATTCTTTCTCTATCGGTGCTGCCATAGAGCCTTACCAAACCACGGGAAAGCATGCCGAGCTGCTAAAGAAACATTTTAGTAGTATTGTAGCGGAAAACGTCATGAAGCCAGGGTTGATTGCTCCAAAGAGAAATGAATACTTCTGGGATGATGCGGACAGCATCATTGCTTTTGCTGGGAAAAACCATCTGAAGGTCCGGTTTCATACACTCGTCTGGCACAATCAGACTGCGGATTGGTTTTTCCAGGATGAAGAAGGCAATCCACTAAAGGAAAATCCGGAACACAAACAGTTGCTTTTGGATAGGCTGAAGGAATATATCCGGGTGGTAGGCAATCGCTACAAAAATGCGATAGAATCCTGGGATGTCGTCAATGAGGTGATCGATCCCGATCAGCCTGATGGCCTAAGGAGAAGTACGTGGTTCAACATAACAGGGACGGATTACATAGAAACAGCTTTTCGGACGGCACGGGAAGTGCTCGGACCTGAGGCGAAGCTGTTCATCAACGACTACAATACAAATGACCCGAAAAAAAGGGAATTTCTTTATGAACTTGTAAAAGACTTGCAATCTAAGGGTGTCCCGATTGATGGAGTAGGCCACCAAATGCATATCAACCTGGAATGGCCCTCTGTATCTACTATTTCTGAAACAATCGATTTATTTGCAAATCTCGGGCTTGATAACAAAGTCACCGAAATGGACATCAGTATTTATGAAAATGACAAAGACACGTATGAGACCGTTCCACAGGATTTATTGGCCAAGCAAGGTAAGCGCTATCAAGAAATTTTCGACCTGTTTAAATCGAAAAAAGGCAAAATCAGCCAAGTGATCACATGGGGCATTGCGGATGACCATACATGGAAAACAAACTTCCCTATCAAACGGATTGATTTGCCGTTGTTGTTTGATCAAGAGCATCTGCCGAAACCTGCGTTCTGGGGTATTGTCGACCCTTCAAAACTAAAAGAATAGCGAACAGCATGAAGTCAGCTTCGGCAGCATAGGACCTATTCGCTGCCTGACTAGAGTGAAAATCTAGTGCTGGCTTTATTGTGTTTGTTTTCTATACATTCTAAAAAAATAAAGGAGTGCCATTCAATGATTAACGTAGCAATCATAGGTACAGGGGCCATTGCTCCATCTCATATCGAGGCGTATAAACATTTCTCTGAAAAGTGCAAAGTCATAGCCGTTTGTGATTTATATCCTGAAAAAGCAAAGAAGGCATTGGAGCATTATAACCTGGGGGCGGAGTTTGTCAAAGACTACAAAGAGCTACTGGAAAGACCTGATATAGATCTAGTTTCTGTCTGTACCCCTCCATATACTCATTCTCAAATAGCAGTCGACTTCCTTGATGCAGGCAAACACGTCATTGTCGAGAAACCAATGGCATCTTCATTGGAAGAATGCGATGCAATGAATGAAGCTGCGGAAAGAAGCGGCAAAATCCTGTCCGTCATTGCGCAGAATCGCTTCAGGACTCCTATGATGAAGTTGAAAAACGTACTCGATACCAAACTGATGGGTCCTATCCTTCATACCCAAGTTGATTCTTTTTGGTGGCGCGGACACAGCTATTATGACTTGTGGTGGCGAGGTACTTGGGAAAAAGAAGGCGGCGGATGCACCTTGAACCATGCGGTCCATCATATCGATATCTTTCAATGGATGAATGGGATGCCGTCAGAAATTACGGCAGTGACAAGCAACACGGCCCATGACAATGCAGAAGTAGAAGATATATCGATTGCTATCGGCCGCTATGATGATGGTGCCCTTGCCCAAATAACCAGCTCTGTCGTCCATCACGGGGAAGAACAGCAATTGATTTTCCAAGGAAAAAATGCCCGTGTTTCATCTCCTTGGAAGTTGAAAGCTTCTAAATCGAGAGGAAACGGATTCCCGGAAGAGGACAAAGATTTGGAAGACAAAATACAGAAAGTGTACGACGAACAGCCTGACCTTGAATTCGAAGGACATCCCGGACAGATTTTAGATGTGCTGACAGCAATTGAGGAGAACAAGCAAGTCCTTGTGGACGGCCGCCAAGGGCGCCGCACACTTGAATTGATCACGGCTATTTACCAGTCGGCCACTCTCAAAAAGCCTGTAGCTTTGCCACTGAAAACAGACAGTCCGTTTTATACAAGGGACGGTATATTAAAAAACGCTCCGCATTTTTATGAAAAAACAAAGACGATTGAGAATTTCAGTGACAACACAATAACGACATGAGGACAAGTAAGGAGTTATCATGGCCAATTCGATAAAAAGGAGAGTTCTATAACATGAATAAAAATGATGGAATGAATTATGCACCGAAAGGAAAAGTGAACAGGGTAGTAGATAAAGGAGAATTCTTGTTTGCGGCAATCGGACTCGATCACGGACACATCTATGGAATGTGTAACGGACTAACAGAAGCAGGCGGGGAACTGGTGGCCGTGTATGACCCCGATCCAAACAAAGTAAAAGGATTTGTAGAAAAATTCCCGGATGTTTCGGTCGCATCATCGGAAGAAGAAATACTGGAGAACCCGGAGATTCACTTAGTTGCCAGCGCCAATATTCCTGCTGACAGAAGTCCGTTGGGATTGAAAGTACTTGACCATGGAAAGCACTATTTCACAGACAAACCGGCATTTACAAAGCAGGAACAAGTCTTGGAAGCCAGAAGGAAAACAGAAGAAACAGGGCTGAAATGGGGCATTTATTATAGCGAGAGACTACATGTAGAAAGTGCCGTATTTGCCAGCCAGCTGATTGAAGAAGGAGCGATTGGAAAAGTAGTTCAAGTTATCGGGACAGGGCCGCACAGGGCCAATGCCGCCAGCAGGCCGGATTGGTTCTTTGACCCGGAGAAATTCGGCGGTATTTTGTGTGATATCGGCAGCCACCAAATCGAGCAATTCCTACATTATACAGGGGCAAAAGATGCCGAAGTACTGCATAGTAAAACGGCCAATTATACGTTCAAAGATCACCCGCAGTTTCAAGATTTCGGTGACGCCACTCTTGTGGCCGATAATGGAGCCACTTTTTATTTCCGTGTCGACTGGCTGACTCCTGATGGTCTTGGTACATGGGGGGATGGACGAGTATTCATTTTAGGAACAGAAGGATATATCGAAGCGCGTAAATATATCGATATCGGCCGAGATGCTTCCTCCAACCATTTGTACCTCGTAAACCAGGAAGGGGAAAAACACTACGAATTGTCTGGTAAGGTGGGCTTCCCTTTCTTTGGCGAGTTTATCCTTGATTGTTTGAATGGAACCGAAAATGCCATGACCCAGGAACATGCATTCCGGGCTGCTGAACTGTGTATCGAAGCGCAGGAAAAGGCTGTTCACATCGAATCGCCAGTACCCAGATAATCGATTGGTAACCACAAACAGGAGGCGGGTTTAGAAATGACGGAGACAGAACAGCATCAACAAGCAAGTACCAGAGCATTAAGAATGTTGCGAAACGCCAGCATCGCACTCACGGAAGAGGAAGAAGCCAATATCGAGATTGCCGATTTCGGTTTGGGACGGTTGGATATGGAAGGGCTGCAATTGGTCGTTTATGTCAATAACGAGCAGTACTGTGCCAAAGAACTTGTCTTATTTCCCAATCAAACCTGTCCGGAACACCGGCATCCTCCTATAGATGGGCGCAAGGGAAAGACGGAAACTTTCCGCTGTCGGACAGGAAAAGTATGGTTATATGTAGAAGGCGGAGCCCATGCAAGGGAAATCAATGCCACCATTCCTGAAGAAAGCAATGATTACTATACCGTATTCAATGAAATCGAGTTGAATCCTGGTGATCAATTCACTATCCCCCCTGACACCTTGCATTGGTTTCAGGCGGGGGAAGATGGTGCGATTGTGTCGGAATTTTCAACCACAAGCAGGGATGAGTACGATATTTTCACCAATCCGGAAATCAAGCGGACACCCTAAGACATCTCAAACAAAGGAAGTGGGGGGACAGGATGAAACCTTTTTTAGAAGAGGACTTTTTATTGGAAACAGAGACAGCGAAAAGGCTTTACCATGACTATGCCAAAGATATGCCTATTTTTGATTATCATTGCCATTTGACTGCCAAGGAAGTAGCCGAGGATGCAAGGTTTTCGACGATCACCCAGTTATGGCTGGGCGACGATCATTACAAGTGGAGAGCGTTAAGGGCAAATGGTGTGGATGAGGCTTATATAACCGGTGACAAAAGCGACAAAGAAAAGTTCATGAAATGGGCGGAAACGATACCGGAGTTAATTGGCAATCCGCTATATCATTGGACACACCTTGAATTACAACGGGTGTTCGGCATCGATCAAATACTTACTCCCGAAACGGCCGAAGAAATTTGGGAGAAATGCAACCAGACGATCCAGACAGGGAACTTCAGTGCAAGGGAAATAATAAAGCAATTTGACGTAAGAGCTATATGCACGACGGACGATCCGGTAGATTCTTTACAATATCATAAGCAAATCAAAGAGGATGACAGTTTTGATGTACAAGTGCTGCCTACTTTCCGTCCCGATGGTGCCTTGAACATTCAACTTGATTCATTTACAGAATGGGTGGATAAACTTGAACATACTTCCTCAATCCCTATTCAAAACTATCAGGATTTCTTGAAGGCCCTCGAATCGAGAGTGGACTATTTTCATGAAGTGGGCTGCCGCTTGTCTGACCACGGGTTGGATTCACCGTTTTTTGAAAGAGTGCCGCAGGAAAGGTGTGGGTACATTTTCAAAAAAGCGTTGAACAGAGAAAGATTGGATGCAAGGGAAATAGAACAGTTCCGCACATCTGTCCTGGTTTTTCTCGGAAAACTCTATGCCGCCAAAGGTTGGGCGATGCAGTTCCATATCGGCGGTCTTCGCAATACCAATAAAAAGATGATCGAGAAAGTCGGACCGAATACAGGCTATGATTCTATTGCCGACTTTACTTATGCTGAAGATCTGTCAGGGTTGCTGAATGAATTGGAGAAAGAGGACAGCCTCCCTAAAACAATTTTCTATAACTTGAATCCAAGGGATAACTATATGATTGCCACGATGGCCGGCAATTTCCAGGGCAGTACACCGGGTAAAATTCAGTTCGGAACCGCCTGGTGGTTCAATGACCAAAGAGATGGTATGGAAGATCAACTAAAGACACTTGCCAACGTAGGCGTGCTTTCCCGTTTTGTCGGCATGCTGACCGATTCCAGAAGCTTACTCTCCTATACAAGACACGAATATTTCCGGAGGATATTATGCAATCTTATTGGCCGCTGGGTGGAGAATGGGGAATATCCGGCCGATTTCAATCAGCTTGGACAAATGGTGAAAAATATTTCCTTCCATAATATTGATCGATATTTAGCTGTAGAGACCATGGAAGAAAGCGGAAAATCATAAATCCACATTGAAGAGTCGTCCATCCTAAGGAAGGGCGGCGCCATCTGTAATAACCACTTCTATAGACAACAGACAAAAGAGAGGAGTCGTTTATTATGTTACATATCAATCAAAATCTAGCCGGAAAAGTCGCGGTAATTACTGGAGGAAGCGGAGTTCTTTGTGGGGCGATGGCAAGAGAACTCGGCAGACAGGGTGTCAAAGTAGCCATTTTGAACCGCCAAGTCGAAAATGGTAGAAAGGTAGAACAGGATATTAAAGAAGCAGGGGGAGAAGCACTGGCTATTTCATGCGATGTGCTGGATGCCAAAAGTGTGGAAAGAGCTGAAGCTTTCATTTCAGAGAAACTCGGTGTATGCGACATTTTGATTAACGGAGCTGGCGGCAACCATCCCGAAGGAACTACCACCAATGAAACTTTTCAGCCGGAAGACTTGGAAAACAATGATTTGCTGACATTTTTCGACCTCACATCAGAAGGTTTTCAATATGTATTCAACCTGAATTTAATCGGAACCATCATACCGACCCAAGTATTTGCCAAAAGAATGGTCAATCGTAAAGGCGCTACTGTGATAAACATGTCATCTATGAGCGCGCCGTCACCGATGACAAAGGTTCCTGCCTACAGTGCAGCCAAAGCAGGCATCAACAACTTTACTCAGTGGCTGGCTGTCCATATGGCTGATGTAGGTATCAGGGTAAACTCCATAGCACCAGGGTTCTTTTTGACAGAACAAAACAGGAGTCTGCTTACCAATGATGATGGCTCTCTAACGGAAAGGTCCCATAAAATCATGTCACAAACACCTATGAAACGTTTCGGGGATCCGGAAGATTTGCTTGGCACATTGATCTGGCTTGCGGACGATACGATGTCAGGCTTTGTCACGGGCATTACGGTACCGGTAGATGGAGGTTTTCTTGCTTATTCAGGAGTATAAAAAACTGCTCCCTTATCTCAATTAGATAAGGGAGCAGTTTTTTGATGATTGAAATTAACTTTTAACAGAATCTTTGTCAGCAAGAGCCTTCTCGCCAGCATTCAAAACTTCGATGATCCGGTCAACATCATATACGCTGCCACGCCATGTACCACCGCTTACCTTTTGCAAAGCAGCCCAAAGCCGTGTGTCGTCAGGGAGTCCTTCTGATGGCCTGATATCTTCATTTTGCTGGCGTTTGTTCAATACTTCTGCAGCTTCTTGTGAAGAAAGCGGGGAATCAGCAGTTCCCATAAAGTGTATATGTCCGGTTAAATTTCTTGTATCGATTTCGACTTCGATCACATCGCCATCTTTCAGTTTACCGATTGGTCCGCCAGCCAAACCTTCCGGACCGATGTGGCCGATACAAGCACCGGTGGACACGCCGGAGAAACGGGCGTCGGTTAAAAGGGTGACATACTTTCCATAAGACAAGTGTTTGAGAGCCGAGGTAAGTTGATATGTTTCTTCCATACCAGTACCAAGTGGACCACATCCGGTGACAACCATGATGTCTCCTTTTTCTATTTCGCCGTTTTTGATGGCGGCGATAGCTTTTCGTTCGCTGGTGAATACCTTTGCTGGATTTTTATGATAATAGATCCCGTTTTCGTCAATTACTTCAGGATCGATGGAGGTCGATTTGATGACGGCCCCCTCGGGTGCTATGTTGCCCACAGGGAAGGTGATAGTAGAGCTCAACCCCCGTTCCTTCGCCTGTTTAGGGGACATGATGACATCTTCTGGTTGAATATCGTCTGCTTCTATCAAACGTTCTTTCATTCTCTGTCTTCGTTCCGATTGTTCCCACCAGTCAAGGTTTTCTCCGAGCGTTTTACCTGTGACTGTCATGGCATCAAGCTCAAGTAAGCCTAAATCTCTTAAATGAAGCATTACTTCCGGTACGCCGCCGGCAAGGTAAGCTCTAATCGTAGGATGATAATCCGGTCCATTTGGAAGAACACTTACCAGCCGTGGTGTTTCCCGATTTACCTTAATCCAGTCTTCAACTGTCGGAATCGTGCAGCCTGCTGCATGGGCAATAGCCGGTATATGTAATAATAGATTGGTTGAGCCGCCAAAAGCCGCATGTACTACCATGGCGTTTCGTATAGATGCATCGGAGATAATATCTTTTGTTTTTAATTGTTGTTTCTCCATCTCGATAACTGCTCTTGCAGATTGTCTGGCCATTTCTTTCCATATTTCCTGGCCGGAAGGGGCTAACGCCGCGTGTGGAACCGACAATCCCATCGCCTCGCTGACCACTTGGGCAGTCGCAGCAGTACCGAGGAATTGACAACCGCCTCCTGAAGTTGCACAGGCACGGCAGCCAAGTTCTGATGCTTCTTTAAGCGTCAATTCGTTATTGGAATAGCGTGCGCCAATTGTTTGTACTTTGCCGGCATCCTCTCCAAAGAATGGAGGGAGTGTGACACCACCCGGAACAATGATTGTAGGCAGCTCGTGCATAGAGGCGAGCGCAATAATCATCGCCGGCAGTCCCTTATCGCAAGTAGCAATACCTATAACAGCTTTCCTTGTCGGAAGTGACCGGATGAGTCTCCTGTAAACCATCGCCGCATCGTTTCGGTATGGGAATGAATCGAACATTCCGTCAGTTCCTTGGGAACGTCCATCACATGGGTCACTTACAAAACCGGCAAACGGAATGCCATTCGCTTTGGTGATTTCCTTTGCTGCTTCTTTCATCAACAGGTCTACTTCCCAATGTCCTGTATGATAGCCCAAGGCAATCGGGTCTCCGTTGCTTTCTTTCAAACCTCCTTGGGTACTTAATAACAGTATTTCTTTTCCGTTCAGCTTATTTGGCTGCCATCCCATTCCGACATTTTGTGACAAACCGAATAAATCGCCGCTGGGAGACTGGCGGAGCATTTGATCTGTAAGTGGCAGTCTGCCTTGAGGTCCTGGGGCCTTTGTCCGGATATCGTACATTTCTGGGGCCGGTGAATGTAATAAATCATCTAGCGAATAACTCACGGAAATCCTCCTTGTATAAAGCGCTTTCATAGTTTAGTGCTATTATAGATTTTTAAGAAAATTTTGTCAATAATGTAAAAGTTGGTTTTATAATGTAAAACATTTCAAGGTAAGATTTAAATCGCAGTCAATTTTTGTTTTCTCTTAGCATCCAGCTTGGTAAAACACTTTTCAGCAAAAAACATGAGAGTCCATGCAACAATACTAAGACCAAAAAAGGGGATTAAAGCAGGTATTGCGCTGTAGACGATATAAGTAACAGCCGACACGAGTACCATCAGAAGCAAAGTGAAAGGGTGAAGAATTGTAATGTACATAGCATTCTTCAAGTGGTGCAATAAAGTAGCTTCGTAGTGGACGTACACAGGAAAAATAAAAAATAACAAAAGCAGGAAAACGATGGCGAGTGGGATGAGCGGTAATAAAATCCACTTAGCAAAACCATCCGCAACTTGTGTGAGGAATAGATAGTCAAGGTAAATGATGCCCCCGATGGTAACCAACATCAATCCTAACAGATTACTTTTAATAAATTCATGCCTGAATACTTGATAAAAACAGCGGAAGACAGGTAGTTCATCCTCTCCGTTGATCCACTTTCGGCAGAGCGCAAACAATGCGATAGTTGCAGGGAATACACCAAACACAAGCAAGCCCATCATGGAAAATAGTATCCAAAGGAAATTCAAGTAAGCAATCCTTGTAATCCAACGGGTAATCATATAAACGCTGCCAGAGAAACTACTTAAATTCATATTTATCCCTCCCCAAAATTTATATTGGTAATTCTATACTAAGAATTTAAAGAAGAAAAGGCCGATTTATATATTAATAGAATTTTCAAAAAAAACATTGACAAACACATAACCGTGATATTAATATACATTTAAAGGTCAACCAATTAATCAATTTCATGATGATTGGGTTTCTAAGTGCCATATTTCATAGAAGATTGTTAACAAATTCTTTCGGAGAGGCATAACACGCCCTTAAAGGTTGACCAATTGATGAATCATACGGCTCCGCTTCAATTTTCAGGTCTTTTTTGTAAGCGCTTTATAAAAATGGGAGGTGGCATTGCTAAAACAGTTATCTAATTTCGACTGCTAATTAAGTTAATTTTAAGAAAAAGGGGATGTGGCAAATTGCAAAAGAATACCAGAAACTTTTATCTGCTTTTTTCAGTTTTTTGTTTTGCACTCTTTTTGGCTGCTTGTAGTGGTGACCAGGAATCTGCCAACGGAGAAGAAGGAACAGACAATGATGGTGAAGCCTCTGATGGAAAAGTTGAAATTCGATTTGCATGGTGGGGGAACACAGAGCGGGACAAAAAATATAATGAAATTTTAGATTTATATGAAGAGCAGAATCCAAATGTTTCTATTATCAGGGAACCTTCTACCTGGAATGATTACTGGACGAAGTTATCTACTCAGGCTGCAGGTGGAAATGCCCCAGACCTTTTTGGATTACATCTTCTCCTTTATGGAAATGAGTATTTTACCAAAGATACAATCGAGCCACTTGATTCCTATGTGGATAGCGGGATTATCTCTTTGGAGGGATGGGATCAATCAGTACTTGAAGCAGGTACTTATAATGACCAGCTCTTAGCTCTAGCTAAAGGTGTCACGATTCAGGCAATGCTTACCAATGTTACAAAACTAGAAGAGGTAGGGATGGAGCCGCCACCATTCGAGATAAGTTATCAGGATTTTAAGGATTACGCTGGACAATTGGTTGAGAAGTTACCCGAAGGTGAGTACGTGACCACTGATCCGACGATGATTGGGGAACACGGAATCGAAATGTGGGTTAGACAAAAAGGCGGAGCATTCTTGTCGGAGGATGGTTCAGAGCTTGGTTTTAGTAAGGAAGATTTGAAATCTTACTGGGAATATTGGAATGAAATGCGAGACATGGGTGCCATTCCTCCTGCTAAGGTTAGTGCTGAACAGGCAGGCGTTCCAGAAGAAAGTACTCTGTTTGCACAAGGTAAATCGGTGTTTATGGACAGACCTACTAATCAAACCAAATTGTTCGATGGTCTATTGCAAGGAGATGAAATCAAGATCACTCGTTATCCAATCATGGAAGATGGAGAATTCAAAGGTGGAGAACAATTGCAAGTACCCGCAATTGTGATGAGCAAGAATTCTAAAGTAAAAGATGAGGCAGCTAAATTGTTGAATTTCTTTGTGAACGATTTGGAGGCTACAGAGATTTATAGTGCGGAAAATGGTATTCCGGGAACTCAACCTGTCCGGGATAACCTACAATCATCGCTACATGAAAAAGATGTGCTTGCAGTAGAACATATGGAAAAAGTTGTAGAAGACATTCCGCCAACCACTATTCGGCCGGAAGGAGCGGTTCAAGTGTTTACCGCTTATAGCAGAAATGCAGAGGCAGTGGCATTTGGACAATTAACTGTCGATGAAGCTGTCGATGCCTTCTTCAAGGAAGCAGAACAAATTTTAGCACAGTAACCAGTATGGAGGAGGAATAAGCATTTCTCCTCCCTTTCAAAAACTCTCATCTATAAGGTGGTGAACTCCATGCTCATGCAGCTTTGGAAGAAAAACAGAATAGCTCTCTTGTTTTTGTTCCCCTGGATCATTGGAATAATCACACTTGGAATTATCCCAATGATTGCTTCTCTTTATCTATCCTTCACGGAATATAACATGTTCCAAGCGCCCAGTTGGGTAGGCTTAGCTAACTTCCAAGAGATGCTGACGAATGATGCGAGATTTATTCAATCACTGAAAGTTACATTTATTTATGTGTTTATCGGGGTTCCTTTGCAGCTGCTTATAGCCTTTTCACTGGCATCGCTTCTTAACAGGGGGGTCAAGGGGTTATCGACATTCAGGGCGATCTATTATGTTCCGTCGCTCTTAGGACCAAGTGTGGCAATTGCAGTGTTGTGGCGCCAATTGTTCGGGATGGATGGAGCTTTCAATAGATTTATCGGTCTGTTTGGAATTGAGCCCAATAGTTGGATTGCCGATCCTTCTACTTCCTTATACACCTTGATTGTATTGCTTGTTTGGCAGTTTGGTTCCCCGATGGTAATCTTTTTGGCCGGTTTAAAACAAATTCCTGCAGAACTTTATGAGGCAGCTTCTATAGATGGAGCAGGTCCTTTCTATAAGTTAATAAAAATCACACTCCCGTTGCTGACGCCTATAATCTTCTTCAATATGGTCATGCAGTTTATCGGAGCTTTCCAAGCCTTCACTCCTGCATACATTATTGGAGGCGGGACAGGGGGGACTTTGGATTCTACTTTGTTCTATACGCTTTACCTTTATATTAAAGCGTTTACAGAATTTCAGATGGGATATGCCTCTGCCATGGCATGGCTGTTATTAATTATCATTGCAACGTTTACGGGATTGTTATTCATGTCAGCTAAAAAATGGGTTTATTATGCAGATTAGGAGGTGAGTAAAATGGCCAATCCGGCTCCTGAAAGAGTTGACACCGAAACAGTAGAAAACAGCCGGTTAAAAACCAAACCGAAACTTAGGCAAGTTAAGTCGTCTGCCGGCAAGAGAAAAAGAAATGTGCCAACTGGAGGAATCGTCAAATTTATATTGTTGGCGGCAGGTGCTTTCGTCATGCTCTATCCGTTACTTTGGATGCTGAGCAGTTCGTTCAAACCTAATGACATTATTTTTAGAGAAATAGGTTTAATACCAGTTGAAACGACACTATCCAACTATATACAAGGGTGGAACGGGATTTCAGGCTTTACTTTCTCTACCTTTTACATGAACTCGTTTATCGTAGTTGGATTAAGCATTCTAGGAAATATCATTGCTTGTTCTATGGCGGCCTACGCTTTTGCAAGGCTTGACTTTACATGGAAGAAAACGATGTTTGCGATAATGTTGGGATCTATTATGCTGCCATATCATGTGGTGCTTATTCCTCAATACATTATCTTTAATAACTTAAATTGGGTAGACACTTTTCTCCCTTTGATAGTGCCGAAGTTTTTGGCGACAGATGCTTTCTTTATTTTCCTGATGGTTCAGTTCATTAGGGGGATTCCTTCCGAGCTGGATAATGCTGCACGGGTAGATGGTTGTGGCAGCGTCCAAATTTTTTCGAGGATCATTTTTCCATTGATGGTTCCTGCACTTGTTACTACAGCTATTTTCACATTTATTTGGACCTGGAATGACTTCTTTAGCCAGTTTATTTATTTGAGCAGCCCAAAGCTTTGGACAGTAACACTGGCCTTAAGAGGCTTTCTGGATACAATGGGTGAGTCATTGTGGGGAGCAATGTTTGCAATGTCCATTTTATCTCTGATTCCCATTTTTATATTTTTCATAGCGTTTCAGAGATTGCTAATAGATGGAATTTCTACAACCGGCATTAAGTAGGGGCGCGATATCGAAGTTAAAGGGGGTGACTAAATGCGAATACTCGGTAAAACAGTCCTTATTACAGGCGCAGGGACAGGTATTGGCAGAGCTATCGCTATTAAACTGGCAAAAGAAGGAGCAAATATCGTTGTTAATTATTCGCGTTCCAGAGATGAGGCGGAAGTAACTCTTTCAAAAGTTGTGGAGGCTGGTGCCAAAGGTATGATACACCAAGCCGATGTTTCTGATAAGGAACAAGTCGAAGAAATGTGCAAGGCAGTCTCGACATTTTTCGGCGGAATCGATGTCCTGATCAATAATGCCGGTACAACAGATTTTGTTTCACTCAACGATTTAGATGGTCTAATGGACGAACATTGGGATAGGGCGTTCAATGTGAATGTCAAAGGAATGTTTTATGCGAGCCGGACCTGTGCAAATGAATTGAAAAAAAATAATGGCTGTATTGTCAATATTACTTCCATTGCAGGAATTAATGGCAATGGCAGTTCCGTCGCTTATGCCGCTTCAAAAGCGGCTGGAATAAGTGTTACTAAATCTCTTGCCAGAGTTTTAGCTCCGAATGTAAGAGTTAATTCTGTGGCTCCGGGGGTGGTAGAGACGCGTTGGGTGGAAGGGCAGACAGCGCATGTTGACCAATATCGGGAAGGCACACTTCTTGAAAGGGTTGCTTCACCTGAAGATGTGGCCGATATGGTTTGGGCTATCATCGAAGGAGGAGACTTTGTTACTGGTCAAACAGTTGTTGTCGATGGTGGTTGGACTCTTTAAAAATCTTTACTAGGAGGAATTAAAGTGGCAGAAAACGTTTTTTTCGGTGAAGGATTGGGCAGAGCCATTGTTATCAATCTATCTAAGGGTGACAAATTACTTGAAAGTATCAGGGAAAAACTCGCAGAAGAAAATATTAAAAATGCCGTACTGTTTGGTGCAGTAGGCTCGCTGCAAAAACTGGTCTACCATCTTCCGACCAGTATGGGACCTACCTCTGAAGATAAATTTCTTACTATTCAAGGTAACGGTCCGATTGAACTGGGGTCTCTGTCAGGTAATGTGATTGATGGGGAACCGCATATGCATATAGTTGCCCAGGATAAAGAAGGGGATTATGTCGGACATTTGGAAGAAGGGTCTGAAGTGCTCTTCCTGGCTGAGGTCATCATGGCAGAGATCAAAGACCTTAATATCCACAGAGTTAAAAATGAACATGGAGTTGTTTATTTAACCGAGAAATAAAATGCTTAATACTTAATGTGTTTAAAAACCATTCAAATAAATTAATTGGAGGAATGTAAAATGGCAATGTCAAGACAGGAAGTTCTAGAGAATATTCGTAAATGCAGGGTGGCGGATCTTTCAGATGGTATGGATGCCCTTGGTCTAGTTAATAAAGGGTCTATGTCTACAGAAATGCGTCCGATAAGGCCTGGTATATCGTTTGCGGGTTATGCATGGACGGTGCGTTTGGTGCCGGCTGAAGAATCCTTTGAACCGTGCAGCACAGTAGAGGAGTATTTTGACCAGAATGGGAAGTTCTGTTCAGATGCCTATTCCTTTATGAAAGAACTCAAAAGTTCAGATGTTAAAGACCATGTTTTGGTGATAGACATGGGAGGATATCCTGGTGGTGTGTTAGGGTCGGAGAATATGATGAATTTCAAGATTCGTGGGATGGTAGGAGCCGTAGTGGATGGGGGCTGCCGAGATTCATACGAATGTAATTTACAACAAGTTAATGCTTTTAGTACAAAACGGACTTTCCATCATGTTTCCGGAAGAATGAAGGGTGATGGGGTGCAAGTTCCCGTGAATTGCGCAGGTGTTACTGTAACACCTGGTGATTATGTAGTGGCTGATGACGACGGAGTATTGGTTATCCCGCAAGATAAGGCAGAAGAAGTGTTGAAATTTGCTTTTGCCATTTTGGAAAGGGATCAAAACACTCGAACAAGTCATTATGAGGCATTAGGGATGGAGCCGGATAATACACTCAACAGGCTTGGGGCTGCAAAAGCATAGTTTTTTGGCAACTTCAAAAGGACTGCTTCCTATTAAATAATAGCAGAAGTGGTCCTTTCTTCCTTTTCCAGCATCTAAAGCAATATTCCAACATATCGTTCAATTATAGGGGTATATAGATATAAAACCAAATAATGCCATAAATTGACCTCCCCTTTATTTCCGATTAAAATCATCAATAGGTAGACCTTTTTTAAAATGGAATAAACGCTTTCGAAGGAAGGATAAATAATGCTGAAAAATAAATTTGAATTTGAACCAATTCAAAAAAACCCTATAGTTGTTGAGTTAACCAGAAGGTTGTTGGATTTCATTTTTTCGGGAAGTATTCAACCCGGGGAAAAACTCCCTACTGAAAGACAATTGCAGGAGGCGTTGAACGTAGGACGATCAGCGATTCGTGAGGCCATTAAAGTTCTAACGGTATTGGGAATACTCGAAGTAAGACAAGGGGATGGAACTTATCTGAAAAAAGCCGACTCTGGTCTTCTATTGGAATCAATCGAATGGGGTCTGTTGTTAGGTGAGAAGCAGGCTGCTGATATTGTTGAAGCAAGAAAAGAGATTGAATTATCAATTGTCAGATTAGCGGCAGAGCGTGCTGAAGCCAAGGAAATAGAGGAATTGGGAGTGATCCTGGAAGAACTGAGAGTCTCTACAATCGAGGATTTCATCGAGAAAGATATAGCTTTTCATACCAAGCTCGCCAAGATGTCGAGGAATACCGTCTTTATCGGTGTATTGTCCAGTATTCATTCTCTTTTGCGAACGTGGATTAAGTTGGTGGTCGAGTCAGCTGGTGAAACTGATTTTTCTTATCAAGATCACCTTAAAGTATATCAGGCCGTAGCAAAGAAAGATCCGCGCGAGGCTGTAATTGCTATGGATGAACATCTCGAAGATGCAACACAAAGGCTAATGGATGTTATTGAGAAGCAGGAAGGGTAAATGTTTTCAAACCCTTCTTTTATTTTATAAATAAAGGTTGACCAATTTATGATTTGGATGTTGGGGGTGTGAAGTTTGGACTATAAGTTTAATATTCCGACTAGGATAGAATCTGGAATAAGTATATCTAAAGACACCGGAAAAATATTGAAAAGTTTACATGCGAAGCAAGTATTCCTTGTTACTGATAAAGGTATAAGAAATGCTGGCATTTTGGATGGTATAGAAGATGCATTGAATGCTTCGGAGATAGTTTATGAGATTTTCGATGATGTTATAGCTAATCCTACATCGGAAAGCATGATGGTTGCTGCTGCCAAATTAAAAGGCCAAGGCGCGGATCATGTGCTGGCTGTTGGTGGAGGAAGCAGTATAGACACAGCAAAAGGCGTGGCAGTCATGGCTACCAACGAAGGTAATATCCTTGATTATGAAGGCGTTAACAAGATACCTAATCAATCACTGCCTCTTACGGTTATCCCGACAACGGCTGGCACAGGCAGTGAAGTTACTGCATCGACTATTGTAACTAATAAAGAAACCCATTTTAAAGCAGCAGTCATCAGCCCTTATCTATTCCCTAGGCTGGCACTGTTGGATCCAGAGTTAACAGTAGGACTGCCCCAAAGTATAACGGCGGCAACCGGGATGGACGCCCTCACTCACGCTATCGAATCTTATACATCTAAAACTACGAATCCAGTAAGTGAGGCTCTTGCCATTAAAGCAATTTCTATGATATCTGCCAATATTTCCAAAGCATATTTTGTTGGAAGCGATTTGGACAGCCGGGAAAGTATGCTGACTGCCTCAATGCTAGCAGGAGCGGCTTTTTCTCAGTCAAGACTGGGAAATGTACATGCAATTTCTCATACATTGGGAGGGGTATATGACATTCCCCATGGTATTGCTAATGCCACTCTTCTTCCTTTCGTAATGAATTACAACTTACCTGCTTGTCCAGAGAAATTTGCCGACATCGCGAATGCACTTGGAGATAATATACAAGGTCTTTCGAGGATGGAGGCGGCTCGCAAAGCGGTAACAGCAGTTATTCAATTTAATAACGAACTAGATATTCCGGATAATATAAAAGAGTTGGGCGTTGAGTTAGATGCTCTCCCAAAACTGGTAGAGGATTCTATGAGAAGTGGAAACGTCCTTATAAACCCAAGGTTAACGACTCCAAAAGATATTGAAACGATAATCAAAAATGCTTACTATGGCAGGCTAGAGTAATCAATATGGGGTGAAGGAATGGATCGGAAAAAATATAAGTTCGTCTTCCTTAATGATTCTGATAGTGTTGCAGTTTGTTTAGAAGATATACCCGCGGGAGCCGTTGTCCCTGTAATTACAAATAATGGCCCCTTAGAAGTGGAACTAAAAGACTCTATTAAATTCGGTCATAAATTTGCAGTCAGGAAAATCGACAAAGGTCACGAAATTTTCAAATATGGGGAAATTATTGGTACAGCAACAGAAGATATTGAAGTTGGCCAGCATGTCCATATCCACAATTTAGAAGGAATTAGAGGACGGGGGGATAAACTTGCCAAACAATAACAGAACTACATTTATGGGATATCGTCGTCCGGATGGAAGTGTGGGAACCCGCAATCATGTACTTATTCTGCCCACAATTACGTGTGCTGCTCAAGCAGCCAAACAAATTACTGAACTAGTCCATGGAACAGTGTCGTTTATTCATCAGCACGGGTGTACACAAGTAGGGGATGATTATGAACAGACGTTTAGGACCTATTACGGTTTAGGTGCCAATCCTAATGTGTATGGAGTAGTCGTCCTTGGGCTTGGATGCGAAACCCACCAGGCGCGAAGTGTGGCAGGTGAACTGGCTCAAACAGGTAAGCCGGTTGAGTTGGTTTCCATTCAGGATGAAGGTGGTACCCTTGATGCAATCAGTAAAGGGGCAAAAGTAGCAGCTAAGCTTGTCCAAGAGGCATCTGCTCAATTGAGAGAACCATGTGACTTAAGTGAACTGATTGTTGGGACTGAATGCGGGGGATCTGATGCTTGTTCTGGTTTATCAGCCAATCCGGCAGTAGGAAAAGTCAGTGATTTAATTGTAGATAATGGGGGAACCTCGATACTTGCCGAAACAACTGAACTAATAGGAGCGGAACATTTACTTGCCAAAAGGGCAGTAAGTCCTCAGGTTTCCAAAAACGTTTATGAAATCATTAAAAACATGGAAGATAGAGCGTTGAATCTGGGAATAGATATCCGCACTGGTAACCCCAGCCCGGGAAATATAAAGGGAGGTATTAGTTCCCTTGAAGAAAAATCACTCGGCGCGGCAAATAAAGCGGGTACTAGCACGCTTCAAGAAGTGCTGGCATATGCAGAGAAACCAACGCGTAAAGGGCTTGTATGGATGGATACTCCAGGTCATGATATTGAACAGTTGACAGGTATGACGGCAGGTGGAGCCCAGATTGTTTTGTTTACCACCGGTAGAGGTACACCTACAGGGTCGCCTATAGCTCCAGTAATTAAGATCAGTACAAATTCACTCCTTTACAACAAAATGAATGAAAATATAGATTTTAATGCAGGCACCATCATCGAAGGTATCGAATCACTCGATGATGTAGGAGAAAGGTTATTTGATGAGATAATCGCTACTTGTTCAGGTAAGCTGACAAAAGCCGAAATCCTAAAACAACATGATTTCGGTATCTGGAGGATTGGTCCAAGTTTTTAATAAAAGTGGATAGAAGAATTTTTTCCGTAGGTAATGACAAAAATACTGCCCCAGCCCAAACAGGTAGGCTGGGGCAGTATTTTTGCGGTCTTGTATGTTTGAATTTACTTTTTCGGACAAGTGTTTACATTTTTCTAATTTTGCGAAAAGTCTCTTGCTCCCTTCTAACTTTTCAGTTACTATAATAATAAGTTTGTATATCACTTAAACTAAGTGAGGGCTCTTCAAATATTTTTTTGCGTAATCATGGAAGCGTTATCAAAAATGTGTAATACTAAATAAGGAAAGGATGAGTTGCTTGAACAACATTGTCAATCCGGTTTTGCCCGGTTATCATCCAGACCCCTCCATTCTGCGAGTGGACGATGACTATTACATAGCTGTATCTACTTTTGAATGGTTCCCAGGTGTCCAAATCTACCATTCAAAGGATATGGTCAATTGGCGTTTATTGACATACCCGTTAACGAGGCCTTCCCAGTTGGACATGATCGGTAACATAAATTCCGGTGGAGTCTGGGCTCCATGCCTGAGTTATTCCGATGGTTTGTTTTACTTGATTTACACAGATGTGAAAAGCAGAAGGGGAGCATTTAAAGATACACACAATTACTTAGTTACCGCTGAAAACATTACCGGCCCATGGTCTGAACCGGTTTATCTCAATAGCAGCGGATTTGACCCTTCCCTTTTCCATGAAGAGGATGGGTCTAAATGGCTGTTAAACATGATTTGGGACCATCGGAAAGGAACCAATTCCTTTGCAGGTATTGCCCTTCAGGAATATTCAGTGGAAGAACAGAAGCTTGTCGGTCCGATCAAAAATATCTTCCGGGGATCAGAACTGGGTGCCACGGAAGCACCGCACGTATATAAGAAAGACGGTTATTACTATTTAATGACGGCTGAAGGAGGGACAAGCTATGACCACGCAATAACGGTCGCCCGTTCTGAGTCCCTTCAAGGTCCATATACCGTCGACCCCGATAATCCGATTTTGACCTCCGATAAAGCGAATAAAAATCTGCTTCAAAAAGCTGGCCATGGAAGTCTAGTAGAAACACAGAATGGAGAATGGTATATCGCCCATTTATGTGCACGTCCCGTGAAAGATGATAAATGCATATTGGGACGGGAGACAGCACTGCAAAAATGTTACTGGACGGAAGACAACTGGCTGCGTGTAGAAGGGGGCCCAGATCCACAGTGGACCGTTCCTGCACCGGACTTAGAGAGTGTCCCGTTTGAAGAAGAGAACAATCATGATGATTTTGAGGATAAGGAATGGAAAAAATACTGGAATTCATTGAGAAGGCCGTTTACCGAGGATTGGGTTTCCTTGCAGGAAAGAAAGGGGCATCTTCGTCTGAAAGGCGGCGAATCGATGAACTCCTTACACCATCAAAGTCTTGTGGCGAGAAGATTGGAAAGTTTTCATGTGGAAATGGAAACAGCGATCGATTATCAGCCTGAAGATTTTCAACAAATGGCTGGCTTGATTGTATATTATGACACCGATGATTATGTGTATCTTCGCATAACCAACCATGAAGACTATGGTACATGTCTGGGAATCATCCAAACAAAATACGGCCAGTATGATGAGCTTTTGGAGAAAGACATTCCATTGCCTGTATCTTCTTATTATTATTTGAAAGCTGAGATTCACAATGAATTGCTGCAATTCTATTATTCTCTCGATGCAGAGGAATGGATAAAAATAGGAACACAAATCGACATCAGCCACTTATCGGATGACGCTGCGGAATTGAATTCGCTTCGATTTACCGGCACATTTGTGGGGATGTGCGTGCAGGATTTAAGCGGAAGGAAACTACCGGCGGATTTTAACTATTTCACTTATAGAGAACTAAACAATTAATCATTCAACATGATTCAAGCACACCAAAGAAATAAGTATCACTTACTTAGCGATTTGGTGTGCTTTTTTCTATCCCGGTTAATCAATCATTGAACACTTTTTAAACATAGAAAGACCCAAAGGTGTTCATGAAGATGAAACGGGCATAACAACCTGATTTCACTTACTACTTTGACAGGAGAGATGAAAAGATGAAAAAAGCATTAATATTCCAAGGTGGATGGGAAGGACATGAACCTGCTGAGGTTGCTGAAATATTGGCAGGGATTTTGAAAGAAGAAGAATTTGATGTGAAGGTGACCGACACCCTTGCAACGTTGGAAGAAGATGATTTAACCTCTTATGACCTCATCGTACCCAACTGGACACAGGGACAAATTGCCAAAGAACAGCTCCAACCTTTGATGCAGGCTGTAGAATCAGGTACTGGGCTTGCCGGTTTGCATGGAGGACTCGGGGACTCGTTCCGGATGGAAACAGATTATCAATTCATGGTCGGAGGACAATGGGTAGCGCATCCGGGAAATGACGGGGTGACTTATCAGGTGAATATCAAAGACCCTGACCACCCGCTAACAGAAGGAATGAAGGATTTTACAGTTGTTTCAGAACAATATTACATGCATGTCGATCCTGCAGTTAAAGTGCACGCTACCACAAGGTTCCCGGTGGCAGAGGGTCCATATAAGGTGAACGGGGAAGTGGACATGCCTGTTGTCTGGACAAAAAAATGGGGAGAAGGAAAAGTGTACTATTGTTCGCTCGGCCATGTGGCGGAAATCGTCCGCATGCCGGAAGTGATGACCTTGATGAGAAATGGTTTCAAATGGGCTTCAAGATAATCTTGCCAGAGTAGAGTGGAGGAAAGACGATGAACAAACTAAACGTAGGTCTAATCGGTTGTGGAAATATCAGCAGCATCTATTTTAAAAACATCAGAAAGTTCCGGGTGGTGGATATTGTAGCTTGTGCCGATCTTGATTTAAACAGGGCGCAACAAAGAGCGGAGGAATATAACATTCCGAAAGCGTGCTCTACAGAAGAACTAATCGCTGATCCGGAGATTGATCTCGTAATCAATCTTACCATTCCGGCGGTCCATGCAGAGATTGCTGTTGCGGCATTGGAAGCTGGGAAACATGTCTATGGCGAAAAACCTCTTGCAGTATCATTGGAAGATGGCAGGAGGATTGTCGAACTGGCAGAAGAAAAAGGATTGATTGCGGGAAATGCGCCAGATACATTTCTCGGAGGCGGCATTCAAACCTGCCGTAAGCTGATCGATGATGGCTGGATTGGAGAACCGGTTTCAGCTACAGCTTTCATGATGATTCCCGGTCATGAAAGATGGCATCCGGATCCTGGCTTCTATTATCAAGAAGGCGGCGGGCCGATGTTCGATATGGGTCCTTATTATGTAACGGCATTGGTTTCCTTATTGGGACCGGTAAAAAGGGTGACTGGTTCAGCGAAAATAACCTATCCGGAACGGACCATCACAAGTGAGCCGAAATTCGGTGAAAAAATCCAGGTCAACACTCCGACACAAATAAATGGGGTATTGGACTTTGAAAACGGTGCGGTTGCCTCGATCATTACCAGCTTCGATACCTGGCATCATCAGCTTCCGTACATAGAAATATACGGAACGGAGGGAAGTTTGGTTGTGCCGGATCCGAACCATTTTTGTGGTCCTGTCTATGTACGGCGGAAAGAACACACGGAATGGAAGGAAATTCCGCTGACACATCGTTTCACGGAGAACAGCCGGGGCCTTGGCGTCGCGGATATGGCACATGCCATCTTGGGAGAAAGAAAGCCGAGAGCAAATGCCGAGCTTGCGTACCACGTCTTGGAAGTGATGCATGGATTCCATATTGCTTCAGAACAAGACAGGCACTATTACCTGAAAAATAGTTGCAGTAAGCCGCCGGCGTTTCCGGTTGGTATATCAGCAGAGAACTTCGATGAACTCCTTCTATCGGAAAAAGCGGCTGCTTTGGATACTTTACAAGAGAAATAGATTTTGCGATCTGCCAAGCTGATATAGGTTTGATCGTTATATAAAATTAAAGGAGTGAAAGATATGAAGTTGGGTGTATTTGCAGTTTTGTTTGGTGACAAACCATTAGAAGAGGCGTTGGATACTATTGTGGAATCGGGTCTGGATAGCGTCGAAATCGGGACAGGAGGATATCCCGGCAACTCGCATTGTGACCCTGCTGTACTCCTTAATGATGAGAATAAATTACATCAATTCAAGCAGGCTGTCGATTCCAGAAACCTGACGATCAGCGCCTTGAGCTGTCATGGAAATCCGCTTCATCCTAACCCGGAAATAGCAGATCTTCATCATCAGCAATTCCTGGATACTGTCAAACTTGCAGAAAAAATCGGAGTCGACACCGTCGTGACCTTTTCCGGTTGCCCGGGTGAATCGGAGCATTCCCGCTTTCCGGTTTGGGTTACATGCCCATGGCCGGAAGACCACTCGGAAGTAGTAGACTGGCAGTGGAAAGAAAGGGTCATTCCTTATTGGAAAGAACAGAGCAGGTTTTTGAGGGAGCATGGAGTAAGAGTGGCAATTGAGCCGCACCCTGGATTTGTTGTTTACAATAATGAAACAGCCATCCGTCTCAGGGAAGAATGCGGGGACAATATCGGAGTGAACTTTGATCCTAGTCACTTATTCTGGCAGAACATGGATCCTGTGGCAAGCATCCGGGAGATTGCCAAACATGATGCCCTTTATCATTTCCACGCAAAAGATACCGCCATTGACCAGCTCAACACGGCTACTAATGGGGTATTGGATACAAAGCCGTACGGCGATGAATTGAACCGTTCCTGGATTTTCCGGACAATCGGTTACGGCCATGGGGAAGAGACTTGGAAGAACATCATCAGCGCTTTGCAGCTGGCAGGATATGAAGGAGCGGTAAGCATTGAACACGAAGACAGCCTGATGTCCGTCGAGGAAGGATTTACTAAAGCTGTTTCACTATTGAAAGGTGCATTGATCAAAGAAAAGGTTGGTGAAATGTGGTGGGCGTAGCCAAACGGGAAATACGAATCGGGATGATCGGTTATCAGTTTATGGGGAAAGCACACAGCCATGCATACAGGGATTTGCCATTCTTTTTTGGCACGGAGATTAAACCGGTCCTTAGAGCAGTTTCAGGTAGAAAAGAAGAAGCGGTGAAGGATGCCGCCGAACAAATGGGTTGGGAATCTTACGAAACAGATTGGCGGAAATTGATCGAACGTGAGGATATCGATGTCGTCGATATTGTTACGCCAAACCATACCCATGCGGAAATTGCGATAGCTGCAGCCAAAGCCGGAAAGCATATCATAACGGAAAAACCTCTTGCTTTGACCCTTGAAGAAGCCAGGGAAATGCTTCAGGCAGTCAAAGAAAATAATGTCAAACACATGATTTGTCATAACTACCGGTTCGCGCCGGCTGTCCAATTCGCAAAGAAACTTATTGAGGATGGCAAATTGGGGCACATCTATCATTTTCGTGCGAATTATTTGCAGGACTTTATCATGGACCCCGAATTCCCGTTGGTGTGGCGTCTGAAAAAAGAAGTATCAGGGTCTGGTGCACTTGGCGATATCGGTGCACACAGTATCGATTTAGCCCGCTTTTTGGTTGGGGAGATTACTGAAGTAGTTGGTACGATGGAAACCTTTATTAAGGAGCGTCCTGCAGGTGAAATGGCAGGAGGGTTGAAGGGCCAGGCGGACAACAGTGAGTATGGCGAAGTGACAGTGGATGATGCTGTTGCTTTCATAGCCAAGTTTGAGAGCGGTACACTTGGAACGTTTGAAGCGACAAGGTTTGCCGGTGGGAACCGCAACAAGAATAAATTTGAAATAAATGGGGAAAAAGGATCCCTTCGCTGGGATATGGAGAATATGAACACGCTTGATGTCTACTTTGCGGAAGACGAAGCCGGATTGCAAGGGTTCAGGACAATCAGTTGTACAGAGGAGGAGCACCCTTATGCAGGGGCTTATTGGCCGCCGGGACATATTATCGGATATGAGCATACATTTATCCATTTAATCCATGAATTCTTACACGGAATAACCGGCAATGTACAGCCTGCGCCAAATTTTGAAGACGGTGTTAAGAATCAAGCTATATTGGAAGCAGTGGAACGATCTTCTAATTCAAGGAAATGGGAAACAGTGAGGAACTAATAAAAAGAGGCTTATCCGGATATCTGGATAAGCCTCTTAATGTGTGTTATCAATTATTCAGGATTTTCTTGCTGACATCGACACTGAGAAAACGTTCCACCGAAAGGGCTGATACCCCCAAAGCAGTGGAATAGGTGGATAACTCTGCGAAATCTATATGCAAATCTTTATGCTGGAACCATAATGTGTGACTGACCATTCGCTGTTCCAGTGTCTTCATGAGCCACTCCTCTGATAGAGCCATTCTGTTTCCGATGATAATTTGTTCGGGATTAAAAATATTGATTATATTATTGAGTCCTATTCCTAAATAATCGCCGGTTTTTTCAAAGAGCCGAATAATTTCCTCATTGCCGTTCTCGGCCTCTTCAATTAAATCTTCCAATGTCCAGCCATCTGCTTTTGAAGGTTGGATTCCTGCCTTATCTGCTTCCAGCAGCAAGGCTTGTTCAGATGCATATAATTCCCAGCATCCCCTGTTGCCGCAACGACATTCACGTCCTTCTGCCTGGATGGTCATATGTCCCAGTTCACCGGAAAAGCCATTTCGGCCTTTGTATAACTTTTCGTTCAGAATAAGACCGACACCAATACCGATGCCTGCACTTACATACACAAGATTATTGTAATCTTTCCCTGCACCAAATTTCTTTTCCCCATAACCACCTGCATTCGCTTCATTTTCGATTGTGATCGGAAGCCGGAATTTCCGTTCGAGAATTGTTTTCAAATGAACATTTTTCCATCCGAGGTTCGGGGCAAGCAGCACTTCGCCGCTGTTGCTTACTGTACCGGGAACCCCCACAGCAATTCCGATTATTCCATAGGGACTTGGAGGGGCAACAGATATTAAATGATTGATCATTTCAAACAACTGGGTCAGACTTTCCTGATAGGATATGCGTTTATAGTAAATCTTTTTCTCGTGCTGGATGTTTCCCTGAAGATCGGTAAGAACTCCCAATATGTAATTGACACCGAGGTCGATACCGATTGAATAGCCGGCTATATGATTGAATAGGAGCATGACAGGCCTTCTGCCCCCGCTGGACTCTCCGGGGCCGGACTCACTGATTAACTGTTCCTCAAGCAGCTCATTGACGAGGGAGGATACAGTACCTTTATTTAAACCAGTTCGTTGAGCAATATCGGCACGTGAAAGAGGAGCATACTCTTTTATCATGTCTAAAACTAATGATTTGTTTCCCTTTTTAACTACAAATTGGTTCCATGTCTTGTTTGCACTTATTTCCATCATGATCCTCCTTCTTAAATACCATGTGCGTTGCGTTCAGTTTTGGCGATTGTTTTTGAATGCGCTGTCATTAGCGAAAACTGCAAAATCAATTTTATGTCCGAGTGGGAATTTGGTGGTGTTGGATGGTGGAGTATAGGTTAAGTTCAATAGGTGGCGAGGATAGGATAGCAGCTCAATTAATGAGTCATTCAAATTTCCTTTTTTGGTCAAAAGCTGTTCACAAAATCTATTGGATGATTAAAGGTTAGCATAATTATTCTGATTCCGCTACTGTACCTTTTACAATTTTTATACAAAAAATTAATTAATTGTCTTGAAAAAAGGGCTAAGACTTTTCGGCATCATTGACAGGTCCTTCTTTTTCCCTATCTTTTCCTATATTTCGAGGGGGATTACAACTATTCTCCTAGCTTTCTTTCTATAATTCTATTATAAACTTAGTTTATCCAGTAGACAAACAAGTTTTTATCTGCTATTCTATATTTGTAAATTGATAAAGCGTTTACAAAAATATAGGGGGTAAGGTTAATGTTCAGAAAGAAAGCGATTGCATCTTTTGCAGCTGTATTAGCTACAGTACTGCTGGTTCTTGCAGGTTGTTCAGGTGGTGGAGAAGGAGCTAGCGGAGATAGTGATAAGAAAACTGTAGAGTTCATGCATTTATGGCCAGAAGGAAGTTCTAAAGACCATTATGAAATCGTTAACAAAATAGTTGAGGACTATGAAGCAGACAACCCTGATGTAAATGTAGAGTTAGAGATTTTAGGAAATGAACAATATAAAGAGAAATTGAAAGTCCTGTCGACTTCAGGAGAACTTCCAGATGTGGGAATGACATGGGCTGCCGGTTTCTTGGAGCCGTATGTTGATGGTGAAATGTTCGCGCCTTTAAATGATGTTTTAGAAGATGGTTTACAAGATCAGTTTGTATCAGGTACGACGGAAGCATATGCTATCGATGACAATACTTACGGCCTTCCGCTTGAATTGAATATCGCACCTATTTTCTACAACAAAGCGATATTTGAAGAGAATGGATTAGAAGTACCGAAAACATATGAAGAGTTTCAAAATGTCGTAACAACATTGCAAGATAACGGTGTTGCTCCAATAGCACTCGGTAACAGAGATAGATGGACAGGCTCTTTGTGGTATATGTACCTTGCTGATCGAATTGGCGGAGCAGAAACACTGACAAAAGCCATTGACCGCTCTGGTTCTTTTGAAGATCCGGCTCTTGTGGAAGCGGCTTCAAAGGTACAGGAACTTGTCGATTTGAACGCTTTCGCAGATGGATACAATGCGCTATCTGATCAAGAAGCAAAAAGCTTGTTTATGAATGGCCAGGCAGCAATGTACTTAATCGGTTCTTGGGACTTGCCGAACTACACAACGAATGAAGAAGTACCACAAGAGTTCAGAGATAATGTCGGTTTCTTCGGTTTCCCTACTGTTGAAGGACAAGGCGATTTGAATAGCTGGGTTGGTGGACCTGGTGTGGGACTATTCGTAGCCGAAAATTCTGATGTGAAAGAAGAAGCGAAAGACTTTGCAGCGTATTTCGTAGAGAATTGGGGCGAACAGGCAGTTACGGATGCAGGTGTAATTCCGGCGACAAAAGTCGATACAGAAGCAGTTGAGCTTCCGCAAATGTATATCGATGTTTTGGATGAGTTGAATCAAGCGAGCAATATCACTCTATTTGCCGACGTACAAATGAGTCCGGAAGTTGCCCAAGTTCACTTGGATGCTATTCAATCCTTGTTTGGCGGAGAAATTACACCGGAAGAATTCACTGAATTACAAGAAGAAGCATTAGCTGAAGAGGAATAAACTGGAAAATAAATGCCTTAAGTGAAAAGGACATATCTCTCGGTGTGTCCTTTTCCAATACATAAAGGATTTGGGGTTGAAGCTTATGAACAAAGTTATGTCAAACAAATTGATGATAGCGTTATATACCCTGCCGGCTTTATTGTTGATTGGTGTGTTGATCTATATTCCATTGATCCTGACGGGATATTACGGCTTGATGGACTGGGATGGAATCGGGGATATGACGTTCATCGGACTGGAAAACTACATTGCAGCAATTCAAGATGCGAAATTCTGGGAAAGTGCCGGCCATTCATTCTTGCTGGCTGTCTTCTCAACGCTTAGTCTTGTCATCTATTTAGCCATTTCGCTGATTCTGGCTTCCAAAATTAAAGGGGCAGATTTGCTTCGCAAGATTTATTTGGTACCAATGTTGCTATCTTCTGTAGCGATTGCCCAGCTTTGGATTAAAATCTATAATCCAGCGAACGGTATTTTAAATAGTTTACTAGGCTGGTTCGGCATTGATAATCCTCCGGCATGGTTAGGGGACCCTTCGGTCGTGTTGTATGCCATATTCATTCCGATTTTATGGCAGTATGCCGGTTTTTACATTTTGATTTATTATGCAGCATTGAAAAACATTCCAGATTCTCTAATTGAAGCAGCAAAAATTGACGGAGCATCGGCTTTTGAAATAGCTTATAAAATCAAACTTCCACTGATCATGGGTGTGGTGAAAGTGACGATTGTCCTGGCTATTGTCGGTTCATTGAAATACTTCGATTTGATTTATGTTATGACCGGCGGGGGGCCGAGTGGTGCCAGTGAAGTTATGGCTTCATACATGTACAAGCTCGCGTTTGCCAGCTATGACTTTGGATATGGAAGTGCCATCGGTTTCTTGTTGTTGATTATCACGTTGATTGTCACTGTTTTGATCAGAAAACTTACTGCAGATAAAGATGAATTACAGTATTAAGGGAGGCAATCGCTATGGGTAAATTAGGTTATACCATTCTTTATATATGTCTGGCACTTGTTGCGGTCTTTCAAATATTCCCGCTTGCCTGGCTGGTTTTATTCTCGCTGAAAGACAGCAGGGAAATCTTTGCCTCGCCACCGCTTTCCCTGCCAGAAGAGCTTAAATGGGAAAACTATGTAAAAGTATGGGAAGGAAACATCGGTGTTTACTTTTTAAATAGTGTTTGGTACACAGTAGCTGCCATTTTGTTAACGGTTATCTTGGCGAGTATGGCGACATTCGCGATTACAAGAATGAACTGGAAATTAAATAAATTGGCATTAGGCTTATTCATGGTTGGCTTGATGATTCCGATTCATTCTTCTTTGATCCCGCTTTACAGCATGTTTTTAAGTGTAAACTTGATTGATAATCCATTGTCGATCATCATCACCTATACTGCTTATAACCTGCCGATCACGATGATGATTTTGCTCGGATTTTATTATACATTGCCAAGGGAAATTGAAGAGGCAGCCATTATCGACGGTTGTTCTATCCATCGCTTGTTTTTCCGTATCATCATGCCGATGACCATTCCGGTGATGTCTACCACGGTTATTATCAATATGATTTATAACTGGAATGAATTTGTATTCGTCAATACGTTCATCAGTTCAGATAAGTACAAGACATTGACTGTTGGTATCCAAAACTTTGTCGGCCAATATATGACGGACTGGGGCGCAATCGGAGCAACATTGGTAATCAGTGTTCTACCTGTCCTTGTAGCATTTTTCTTTTTCAGTAACAAAATTGTGGAAGGTATCTCTGCAAGTGCTGTTAAAGGGTAAATTTTATTTACTATAATATGGCGGAAAGGAAGAACAGATTTGGATAATAAATTTTTCAATGCCCACCATTCCCCCATTGGAGCATTTTCGAGCTTCACGTTAGGTTTTCCTGGCAATGGCGGCGGGTTGGATGTGGAATTGGGCAGATCCCCGCGTAAAAATGTCTTTATCGGATTAGAGTCATTGGAAAAAGAAGGGCATTATGAGGCACTGCCATTCTTCGGTTCCAGTGAAGATGAAAGTAAGCGTTATGATATCGAAAACCCTGACCCGGATCCTGATAAGCCGGAAATCATTCATGCTTTTCCTAAAGAAGAAGTGGAACGTGATTTCCGACTTGGCAGTGATACTTGGAAAGCCGGCGATATTACCTTCACCATCTATTCACAAGTCCAACCGGTAGAAAATCCGGAGACTGCTTCCGAAGATGAATTGAAACGAACACTGCTTCCGGCAGTACTAGCAGAATTGACGGTTGATAATACCAAAGGTACGAAAAAACGCCGTGCTTTCTTTGGTTATGAAGGTAGTGACCCATACAGTTCCATGAGAAGGCTTGATGCCACGACAGAAGAATTAGCCGGGATAGGACAAGGCAGGTTTACTGCTCTCGCAGCATCTCGTGACACGGTCAAATCGGCTTTGCATTTCAGTGTCGAAAACATACTCACTACTCCATTCGAAGAGAACTGGGCATTTGGGCTCGGCCCTGTCGGAACGCTAATTGCCGACGTTCCTGCCGGTGAAAAAGTCACCTATCAGTTTGCTGTTTGTTTTTACAGAGGCGGACTCGTGACTGCCGGTATGGATAGCTCCTATTATTACACGAAGTATTTCCAAAACATAGAAGAAGTAGCAGAGTTTGCGTTGGAAAACTTCGACCAAATCAAAGATAGGGCGTTGAAAGCGAACGATATGGTCGATAATGCAACCCACTTATCTGAAGATCAGAAATTCATGCTTGCCCATTCAATCAGGAGTTACTATGGAAGTACGCAGTTATTGCTCCGTGAGGACAAACCGTTCTGGGTAGTGAATGAAGGTGAATATCGGATGATGAACACCTTTGATTTGACCGTTGATCAGTTGTTCTTTGAACTGAAGATGAACCCGTGGACGGTCAAAAACGAACTTGATATGTTCATTGAACGGTTTAGTTATACAGATGAAGTCCGTTTTCCGGGAGAAGAGAAGCTGTATCCTGGAGGAATAAGCTTCACACATGATATGGGAGTAGCGAACACAATCAGCCGTCCACATTATTCCTCTTACGAATTGTACGGAATCGATGGATGCTTTTCCCATATGACACATGAACAGCTGGTGAATTGGGTGTTAACAGCGGCCGTTTATGTAGAACAGACAAAAGATCAACAATGGCTGGATAATAATCTTGATGTTTTTGAAAGTTGTTTTCACAGCATGATAAATCGTGACCATCCTGATCCCGACAAGCGCAACGGTTTGATGGGACTTGATTCCTCGAGAGTAATGGGGGGAGCTGAGATAACGACTTACGACAGTCTTGATGTTTCGTTAGGTCAGGCCCGAAACAATATTTATCTTGCCGGCAAAATCTGGGCTTCCTATGTAGCTTTTGAAAAGATTTTTCATGACAAAGGGCAAAAGGAATTGGCAGCACAAGCTGGCAGCCAGGCTGAAAAATGCGCACAGACCATCGTCGATAATGTTACTCCAGATGGCTATGTTCCGGCTGTCATCGGTGAAAACAACGATTCCAAAATCATTCCTGCAATAGAAGGACTTGTATTCCCTTATTATACAAACAATCAGGAAGCTTTGGATCCGGAGGGGCGTTTCGGCAGTTATATAAAAGTGTTGAAAAACCACCTTGATTCTGTCTTGAAGGATGGAAGCTGCCGGTTTGAGGATGGAGGCTGGAAACTGTCTTCGACAAGCAATAATTCCTGGTTAAGCAAAATCTATCTAAGTCAGTTCATCTCACGCCATATATTGAATTATCAGGATGAAGGCGGAACAGAAGCCGATGCTGCACATGTGAAATGGCTTACCCATCCAAAATTGTCCGTCTGGAGCTGGAGTGATCAGATCTTATCAGGCGAGATCATCGGCAGTAAATATTATCCGAGGGGTGTTACAAGCATCCTTTGGCTGGAAGAATCCGAATAAAACCAGTTATTGGTCAAGGCCTTGCCATATTTAATGGTAAGGCTTTTTTGTATTGTTGGCATCCATGAGATGGGTAGATAGGTGAGAAGACGACATTTGTTAAAAGTTGCCATTTTTTTGAATGCCTATGTTAAATTAAATATAGAGTTTGTGATGGGGAATTTTTAAACGAATGGGCAGATTTGCTCAATAAGAAAGGGGGCATGGTTATGTGGGTAATATTGGGCGTAATTGCTATAGCAGCAACTCTTATAAATCTTTATTTATATAAAGCTGGAAAGGATTATAAGCTTGCTATGGCGATGGGATTATCATTTACAGCATTAACACTTTGTGCTGAATACAGTCTTGTATCTCGGTGGGTAAAAGTGGAAGATTGGGCAGCTTTATCGGATGTAGTTCCTGGTATGGAAAGGGCATTATGGTTTTTGACAATTGTTTCGATTTTACTAAATATGGCACCTTTACTTTTAAAACAAAAAAGTAAGGAATAATTATTTGGATTCCAATTCAGTCTGAAAAACGGATAAAACCTTCATATATAACCACAAAAATGACGTGTGCCAATTCACACGTCATTTTGTCAATCTGCACCTTGAAAAGGAAACCTTTTCAACTGTCGGAATGCTTTTTATGCCTGCTTATTCTTATTTCTCGTTCTGTTAAAAGCATGGTAGCTGATCCACATGGTGATGAATGCATAAACACTGGCGCCGAAAATAAACGCCAATGCAGGAATTGCCCTCATGATAAGAAAAATGGAAACAAGGCAGACAGCCATCAAAAAACTGTGGATTGGATTAATGAGCATAATCAAGAAAGCATTTTTCATTATTTGGCCCACTTTTAAATCAAAATGGACAAACGCGGGAAACACATAAAAGAAAAATAATACAAACAGTGCCATGAAACCAAATAATGGTAGGTAAGCAATTTTCCACAGATCATTGGTATTCACGTGCATGAACAAGAAATCTATCACAATGAGCAAAATGGCGGCTCCAAGGAATAAGCCGAGAAGATTGCTTTTCAGGAAATCTTTCTTGTAATATGTCCAAAATGTCCGGAACACAGGAAGGTCACCATTGCCTTTCAGCCATTCCCGGTTTAAAGCAAATAAAGCGGTAGTTGCCGGGAAGATACCCAGCAATACACCCCCCATCAGGGTGAAAAGGAACCATAGCAAGTTTGCGTAGGCGAATCTAGTAATCCATTCCATGCTCCTGTATAAAAAACTACTCGTAGCGTTCATAAGGAGTCCTCCTTTTAGGTCTAGGTTGATTGTCTGTCGGCCAGTGTTAAAAAAGAATAAAATGTGACAGATGATGACTCTGCGTTATTAGAGGAACCTCCAATATCTTCTTATTATAAAACAAATAGCGGGACAGCAGTACACTATTGTAAAAAGTCATCAAAAATCGCATTATTCCTTACTCTTATAAATATTTTACTAGTTTATTATAAACTTTGTTTAATTGATAGACAAACTCTTCTGCTACTGATATAATACAAAATGTAAGCAGTTACAATTTAGGAGGGCATCCATACATAGTGCAGCTTCCTGTAAAAGGGGGCGGCAACCTTTTTATTCATTTTACAAGTGGCATGCTCAAGCCTAATTTAAATATTTATTCAATTCAGGGAGGTTTTACAATGGCTTATTTTGAAAACGTTAACCAGATTAAATTTGAAGGACCTGCTTCAACGAATCCATTTGCATTTAAATTTTATAATCCAGAAGAGAAAATCGGCGGTAAAACAATGGAGGAATATCTTCGTTTTGGTGTAGCATACTGGCACACTTTCGTCGCCGATGGCTCTGATCCGTTTGGTGCAGGTACGATGATCCGTCCATGGGATAAATACACTGGAATGGATTTAGCGAAAGCCAGAGTGGAAGCGGCTTTTGAATTCTTTGAAAAATTGGGTGTTCCTTACTTCTGCTTCCATGATGTGGATATCGCTCCAGAGGGAAGCAATTTGAGAGAAACTTACCAAAACCTGGATACAATCGTCAGCATGATCAAAGATTACATGAAAGACAGCAAAACAAAGCTGCTTTGGAATACAGCGAATAACTTCACAAACCCGCGCTTCACCCATGGTGCTGCTTCTTCGAGCAATGCAGATATCTTTGCTTATTCTGCAGCCAAAGTGAAAAAAGGTTTGGAGATCGGTAAAGAACTAGGAGCAGAAAACTATGTGTTCTGGGGCGGCCGTGAAGGTTATGAAACATTGTTGAACACAGATTTAAAACTTGAGTTGGACAACTTGGGCCGTTTCTATCACATGGCTGTCGACTATGCAAAAGAAATCGGTTTCGATGCACAGTTCTTGATCGAGCCAAAGCCGAAAGAACCGACAACACATCAATATGACTTCGATGTTGCCAGCGGTTATGCATTCCTTCAAAAATACGGATTACAAGATCACTTCAAATTTAACATTGAAGCAAACCATGCAACTCTTGCAGGTCATACATTCGAGCATGAGCTCCGTTATGCCCGGATCAACGGTATGCTGGGATCTGTCGATGCCAACCAGGGTGATACACTGTTAGGCTGGGATACAGATGAATTCCCGACAGACTTGTACTCTACTACTCTTGCAATGTATGAAATCATCAAAAACGGCGGCTTGGGCCGTGGTGGATTGAACTTCGACGCGAAAGTAAGAAGAGGCTCCTTCGATCCGGAAGACTTATTCCATGCACATATTGCTGGTATGGACAGCTTTGCAATCGGGTTCAAAGTAGCTCAGAAGCTTGTCGATGACAAAGTGTTGGATAACGTTGTCGAAGATCGTTATCAGACTTACACAGAAGGTATTGGATTGGATATCGTGGAAGGCAGAACAGACTTCCATAAGTTAGAAGACCATGCCTTGAACCTGACTGAAATCAAAAACAAATCCGGTCGTACGGAAAAAATTAAAGCGACAATCAACCAATATTTGTTGAACGCATACGCTGGTAAATAATTTTTCCGGAAAATGTTGTTGAGAGGTGGTCCTTATGAAGTATGTTGTTGGGGTTGATTTAGGGACAAGTGCGGTCAAAATTCTGCTCGTCAATCAGAACGGGGAGATTACCCAGGAAGTTTCTAAATCGTATCCTTTAATACAGGAGAAAACAGGCTACAGTGAACAGGATCCTCAAGTATGGGTAGATCAGACAGTAGAAGGACTGTCTGATCTAGTCCGGAATTTTCAAGGTGACATTACAGACATCGAAGGAATTAGCTTTTCCGGTCAAATGCATGGTCTTGTTCTACTTGATGAAAATAACGTTCCATTACGGAATGCCATTCTTTGGAATGATACCCGTACTACTGAACAGTGCAAGCAGATTTATGAAAATGTAGGAGAAGAAACGTTACTGCAAATAACGAAGAACCCTGCATTGGAAGGATTTACCCTGCCGAAAATATTATGGGTGAAACAGTATGAACCAGAGGTTTTCGAAAAAGCGGAAAGCTTTGTTCTGCCTAAGGATTATCTTCGCTACAAACTGACAGGCCAATTGCAAATGGAATATTCTGATGCTGCCGGTACTTTATTACTGGATATCGGGAAAAAACAATGGAGCCAGGAAATCTGTGACCGGGTCGGCATAGATGTTTCCTTATGTGTTCCTTTAGTCGAATCGCATGATAAAGTAGGAACACTGACAGCAGAAGTGGTGGAAAAAACAGGCCTCTCTGAATCTACCGGAGTATTTGCCGGCGGAGCAGACAACGCGTGCGGTGCGATAGGTTCAGGCATCCTGGAGGAAGGTAAGACGCTTTGCAGTATTGGGACTTCAGGTGTTGTTCTCTCCTATGAAGAAAGCGACGACAAAGACTTTCAAGGGAAGGTCCATTATTTTAACCATGGTGCGGAGAATGTCTATTACACGATGGGTGTGACACTAGCAGCTGGATACAGCCTGAGTTGGTTTAAAGACGTCTTTGCCAAGGATGAAAGTTTCGACGAACTGCTCGAAGGCGTAGAGAAGGTTCCTGCAGGCGCAAACGGATTGTTGTTCACTCCTTACCTAGCTGGAGAAAGAACTCCACATGCAGATGCAGCGATAAGAGCAAGCTTTGTCGGCATGGACAGTTCTCATAAACGAATCGATTTTGTTAGATCTGTACTGGAAGGGATCACATTCTCCCTGAATGAATCAATCGACATTTTTAGAAAAAATGGAAAAACGATTGATACGATCGTCTCTATCGGCGGAGGAGCACAAAACGAAACCTGGCTGCAGATGCAGGCGGATATATTCGACGCCAAGATTGTTAGACTAGCAAGCGAACAAGGGCCTGGTATGGGAGCAGCCATGTTAGCTGCTTATGGCTCGGGCTGGTTTAACTCTCTAAAAGAATGTGCAGACAGCTTCCTTAAAGAAGATAAAGAATATGTACCTAATAAAGAAAACACCGAGACCTATAAGGAATTGTTTGCGTTATATCAAGATGTATATAAAGACACAAAAAGCTTGAATGAGAATCTGGTAAAGTTCAGGAAGTAAAAGCGTGATTAATCTCAGGTGTCACACATTATGCATTGCTCAAAAATAATCAGCACTATAGCTGATTATTTTTTTGTATGCGGTCTTAAGTAAATAATAGTATAATTCAGAGAATTTTAAATATATGTTGACAGATATTAGAATAAAAGGTATCTTTTTATTAGGTTATCGGTTTCCTAAAACGGTTGCCAATAAAAGAAATAAGTTTATAAAGAAAATGGTGATGGCAATGAAGGTGACGATTGCTGATGTAGCATCAAAGGCGGGTGTATCGAAAACTACGGTATCTCGTGTCTTAAATGGTAATTTTTCTCATACTACAGAAGCAACAAAACAAAGGATTTTAAATGCGGCAAAAGAATTGGATTACAGTCCAAACGCTTTAGCCAAAAGCTTGAAATCTATGAAGACAAATATAATAGGCATGGTATTGTCAAACCTCAAGAACCCTTTCTGGACAACCGTTCTTGAAGGTGTGGAAGATACATGTCGGGAACTTGGTTATAACTTAATGATTTGTAATTCGAACGAAGATCCTACCGTTGAGGAGCAGTTTATAAAGGAATTCCAGATGAGACAGGTAGATGGAATTGTATTGCACCCTACTGCGCAGAACAATCACATTTATCAGAAACTGGCTGATTCGAAGCTTCCATTAGTATTTATTAACAGGCGTGTGGGAGATCTGTCAGCTTTGAATGTTGTAATGGACAATGTCAAGGGAGCTAAGACAGCTGTAGACCATCTCCTTAAAAACGGAAGGGAAAAAGTTGCGGTTGTTCTCTATGATAATAGATTTGTGAGTCCATGGAGGGAAAGGAAGGAAGGTTATCAAAAAGCCCTACTTGCCAACAACTTCATGCCAGAAGACTTTTTGGTATTGGAAGTAGATCAACAAAAGGGAAATGTTAAAAAAGAAACAATACAGTTTTTGAAAGAAAATCCAGAGATCGATGCAATATTCTCAACGAATAACATGCTTACCATGGAAGTAATTGAAGCTATAAAAGAGATGGGATTAGAAATACCCGTTGACATTGGCATTGTAAGTTATGATGAAACAGTCTGGGCTAGGCATCTGACTCCACCTTTGACTACCATCTGGCAGCCGGGATATGAAATGGGAAGGTTGGCTGCACGTAATTTAATTAATTCCATTGAAGATCCATCTTTTCAAACAGGGCAGACAATAATCTTGGAACCACAATTAATCGTTCGAGAGTCTTGTGGAAATATTAAATCAAAAGTATAAGGGGGGATTATTTTTTTAGGATGAAAATAAAGCGCTTACAATACTGGTAGGTTAAGAGACCAATATATTCTTCCGATATTGCTTCATGGACACCTCGGCTAAACAGACCACAGGAAAATGCGTCCATTTTAATGATATTTGATACTCCAACAAGAAGAATTTCAAATCAAATAATTCCCGCAGTTTCTAATTTTACACTAAAGGAGGTGAGTGCCAGCGAAATTGCCGCTTTCCGTCGATTATGCTCGTCCCGCTCCATATGCTCCCTTAGGGATCAACCAGGTAGAAGAAGCTTTTGGTGATAATGCTAGTGCAATCGCATTTGGTGACTTAACAGTAGAAGAAGCAGCAGACAATTTCATGGAAACAGCAAGCGAAATCTTGGAGTAGTTACTCCTGACTGACCACACCTTTAAGGAGGTGATAGAAGTAGAGGAAAGCGGTATGTACTCATTAATTGATTAGGAGGTGACAACCAATTAACAGACAGTATTTTCTTAACAAAAATGATCAGCCGTAGGATTCTGGGAAGAAGCAACGACTGATCACCACTCGCACCTCAGTGCTGACGACACTGAAAAGCGAATATTGTTAAGTATAACAGGAGCCGCTCAAAAGAACAAACGATTCATTTAACCTAGATCCGTGTACCATTTTTCTTCTTTGACTCCCCAACTACCCAGTGTCTTTTGAGCAAATCAAACATTCTAGATACCCACAATTGCCAGAAATCTCAAAAGGATAAAACACAGATAAACATCAGTGTCGAGTAAAGAAGATAAGAATAATAATTCCAATATACTTATGCAGTTAGTTGTTGAAATATAAGCTTTAAATTTATTAGATGAGAGCTTATTTCCTAAATTATTCGGCAAAGGGGAATCTGTGATGAATAAATTCAAGCTAATTGTACCAATGGTACTTTTCGTTTTTTCTTTCCTATTTCTTGCAGGGTGCAGTGATTCAGAGACTTCTTCTGAAGGCGGCAAGAGTACAGATGCTGAAGGAAAAGAAACGGAAGCGAACAGTGAAGAAGACGTCACCATTCGGTTTACTTGGTGGGGAGATAGCAAAAGACATGAAATCTACAATCAGATAGCGGATCAGTTTGAGGAAAAACATCCTAACATCACTATCGAAAGAGAATTTGGTGGATGGGCTGATTACTGGGACAGATTGACGACACAAATCGCAGGCGGTAACGCCCCGGATGTAGTTGGTATGCATCAGGAATACGTTTCAGATTATGCCCGCAGAGGTGCTTTGACTGATTTAAGTCAATTTATAGAAGATGGAACGATAAATGTCGATAATTTTCCGGATTCTGTTGTGGAAAGTGGTCAATTAGCGGGAGAAACAGTCATGATCGCTCAAGGAGTAACCATGTCCGGACAAGCCTTCAACACAGCTACTTTTGATGAATTAGGGGTCGATTACCCTGATATGGATTGGACTTGGGAGGAGTTTATGGCCAAAGCGCAAGAATTGACTGAAGCAAAGAATGAAGAAGGTTTCTGGGGAGCTTCTGACCAAAGCAGAAACTTTTCACCTACATTCAAATACTTTGTGCGCCAGCGTGGGAACACATTATTTACGGAAGATGGCCAATTAGGGTTTGAACGTCAGGATGCTATTGACTGGTTTTCTATGTGGGATACGCTTAGACAAAACGGTGCTATTCCGGATGCTGCAACGTCTGTTGAGTTTTTTGAAGCCCCGCTTGAGCAAAGCCTGATTGTAACTGGCAGGGTGGGCATCACCGGTATTCCTGCTAATCAAATTCACCTCTATCAGGAGCAATTCGATAACGGAGAAGTCCGGATGGTTCGCCAGCCGACTTTAGAAGGTGGCCAAACTGGTGAGTTTATTGAAGGTGCCTATTTTAGTATTACCGAAGAATCGGAACATCCGAAAGAAGCTGCAATGTTCATCGATTATTTTGTAAATGCCGAAGAATCTATGAAAGTGTTCAAATTAGAACAAGGTTCACCGGGCTCTACCGAGATGGTCGAAGTAGTGAAGCCTTTGCTTAACCCAGCCCAGCAAAGAACTTTGGATTATTTGTCAGAAACCTTGGAAATTGCCGAGAAAGCAACATATCCGCCAAAAGGTATGGCAGAGGTAGAAAGTGCTTTTCTGGCAGCTGCTGACAGTATTGCATTTGGAGAAGTGTCGATTGAAGAAGGCGTTGATAGATTCATGGAAGAAGCAGAGAATGTCTTGAAAAATCAATAGAGTTTGTACGGAACGATACCGTGTTCTTACTGGAAAAATAAAAATTAAATGGATGGTGATCGATTTGGTATGGTCTAAAGAGGAAAGGACAGAGATTCTAGGTTTATATAAAGATCTTCGAGTTGCGGATGTGCGAGATGGAATGGACTGGAACATGCTGCATCATTACGGATCAGTCTCCCAGGAGATAAGACCATTGTTCAGGACTAAAGCAGTCGGTATTGCCAAGACATCCAGATATGTGCCATACGATGAACCTGTACCCAAAATGTCACCAGAAGAGTACACAGAATGGGTTGCTTGGTATTATCAGAATATTAGTTACAACCCCGGCAACAAGAAAATCGAGGAAGGGGATTTTGTAGTCATCGACCAAAGTGGCGTCGATGTAGGAATACAGGGCTCCAACAATTCCTTGGAAATGTTCAGTAAAGGCGCGAGAGGGTTTATTACAAACGGCGGAGTAAGAGACACAGATGAATTGATCTTAAATCAAGTCCCATTCTGGTCTAAAATGATTTCCCAAAAAATGAACCAAGGACGAATCCGTTTTGAAGCAAACGATGTACCCGTCAATATAGGGGGAGTGGTAGTGTCTCCAGGGGACATAGTAGTGGCTGATGGAGATGGAGCCATTGTTGTTCCTCACAAATATGCTTTTGACGTTGCCAAATATGCACATCAGGAATTAGAAGCTGACAAAAAAGGCAGAAAGAGTATTTATATTAAATTAGGGTGGGAATTGGATCACACTGTTAAATAGGTTCTGTATATAATCTGATTTTATTAAAGGCAGCAGGATTCAACAGGAAATGTTGATCCTGCTGCCTACATATATGCCAAAGAAACCGTTATTACGGAGTTTTCTATTTGAATAATTTACTAAACCGATTCGAGAAAAAATTTTTTATTATTTTTAATTTTCTAAAAAAACTGTTGACAAATGCCATTATAAAAGTTAATTTTATATTAGGTTAACGGTTTCCAAAAACGTTTCCCAACAGTTAAAAAGTAAACGGTTTCACTATTTTGTCGAATTATCGCATCTGAGAGGAAATTTTTTTCTTTTTCAACTTTAAGGAGGTGAGTCACTTCTTCTAGTAAAGGTTAATTTGTAATTCATTTATGGTGAAAATCAGAATTAAAATTATAAAAACTAAGGGGAGATTTAAACATGGCTAACAATAACGAAACAGAAGTAAGAGATGACAGGAAAGAAATATTGGCACTTTTTGAAGGGCTTCGGGTTACCGATGTACGCGATGGAATGGATTGGGTTGGCATGCATCACTATGGAACAGTTGATAAAAGCATCAAACCGCTTTTTCGCGGCAAGCCTGTTGTAGGCATTGCACGTACTGCCAGATACCTGCCGTATGAAGGTCCGGTACCAAGAGTTACTGGTGAAGAATATACGGCTTGGGCCAAGTGGTATTACAGCGAAGTTTGTACAGATCCTTGGGGCAAAGACATAGTGGATGGCGACTTCATCGTGTTGGACGTTTGCGGGCTTGACGTAGGGCTTTTGGGTTCCAACAACACATTGGACTTTAAGTCGAAAGGTGCAAGAGGATACTTAACCAACGGCGGCGGTATTAGAGATACAGACGAAGTAATCCACCAGGGTATTCAGGTATGGTCCCAATTTGTTTCTCAGGGAATGGATCAGGCAAGAATCCGCTACCATGAAAAAGACATTCCGGTTGCAATTGGGGGCGTGGCTGTTTATCCGGGAGACGTAATCGTTGCTGATGGAGACGGGGTAATAGCGGTCCCGAGAAAGCTTGCTAGAGATGTTGCAAAGTATGCTCATCAGGAACTTAGCGGTGATAAAGCCGGCAGAAGGAAACTTTATGAAAAGCTAGGATGGGAACTAGACGAAACGGTACTTTAATAACAGCATAAATACTATTTAGACGAAGGAGAGTAATGGATGGCGATTAAAAGTATAGGTTTTATCGGATTGGGAGCAATGGGATTGCCGATGGCAAAAAATCTTGTGAAAGCAGGTTATGATCTTCATGTCTCAGCCCATAGAAACCGTGAGCCAATAGAACAACTGAAAAGCCTCGGAGCTAACGAACAAATATCTTTAGCAGATGTGGCAGCGAATTCAGAAGTTTTAATCAGTATTCTGCCAACGGATAGAGAAATGGAAAGCGTCCTACTTTCAGATGAAGTTTTAAATAGTCTTCCTGAAGATGCTATTTTGATAGAAATGACCTCCGGTTCTGCTGCAATGATGAAAAAAGTCAATGAAACCTATCAAAAGCAAGGCATCAGGGTACTTGATGGACCTGTAAGTGGTGGTACGGCTGGAGCTGAACAAGGAACTTTGACAGTGATGACAGGTGGAAAAACAGAAGTCCTGGAAGAAGTCAGACCCGTCTTGGATGCAATGGCAAAAAACATCTACTTAGTCGGAGATGTTGGAGCCGGGAAAGCTATTAAGGCTATCAATCAGATGCTTGCCGGTATCCATATGATCGCTTCTGCTGAAGCGGTTGCTTTGGCAGAGAAACTTGATATTGATAAGTCTGCGGTTAAGGATGTTATCGGAAACAGTTCAGGAGCTTCCTGGATGCTGCTTAACAAGATTGATACCCTATCCGAGAGAAATTTCGAACCAGGATTTAAACTCAATTTAATGAAGAAGGATGTTCAGATTGCTGTGGATGAAGGACAAGATCTGGACATGCCACTTGCTCAATTAGCGCTCGATTTATATAAAAAATATGAAGAAGATGCCGGAGAGTTGGATTTCTCCGCTATTAGTCAAAAGGTACTTAGCTAGAATATCAAATAAGTTGGGGGCCTAGTTTATGAAAATTGCTTTAGGAAGCGATCATTGTGGTTTTGAAATGAAAGAGGCCCTCAAGCCCTTTCTTGATAAACTCGGTTGTGAAAGCACAGATTTTGGCTGTTTTTCTAAAGACCCGGTTGACTTCCCTGATATAACATCGGCTGTTTGCAACTCTGTACGCAGCAAAGAAAATACCCGGGGCATTATCATTTGTGGAACAGGTGTCGGAGCAGCAATAGCAGCTAACAAAATCCCGGGAATTAGAGCGGCTGTGTGCCATGATATTCATTCTGCTCATCAATGTGTCGAACATGACAATGTGAACATTATGTGCATAGGCGCCCAAATAATTGGGCCATGGCTGGCGGAAAACCTGATAGAATCCTTTATCAACGCAAAATTCAGCGAGGAAGAGCAGTTTCGCAGACGGGTGGACAAATTAACAGCGCTTGAATTGAAATCAGCAAAAGAGGTTCAGCAATAATAAAACTATCCGAAAATGAAAACCCTTTCAGATTAAATTACAAACCTAAAGTGGGGAAGAGGGGAATTACATGAAATTTTCAAAATTTATGTTCTTGATGACACTTTCAATATTATCCATTTTAATCATTGGGGGATGTAGTTCAGAAAGTTCGTCTGATTCAGGCGGCAGTGCCCAAGGAGCCGATGGCGAGGAAGAAATCAAACTTCGTTTCTCCTGGTGGGGAGATACTTCCCGAAATGAAATCTACAATGAAATCATTGATAGGTTTGAAGAGGAGAATCCAAATATAACGGTTGACAGAGAGTTCGGGGGCTGGACGGATTACTGGGATCGCTTAGCCACTCAAACTGCTGGCGGAAATGCTCCAGACATTGTGAGTATGCACCAATTTTATGTTTCTGACTATGCCCGACGAGGAGCTTTGCTAAACCTGCAATCGTTGGTAGACGATGGAACCATAAATCTTGAAAGCTTTGCTGAATCTACTGTGGATAGTGGTAAAGTCGACGATGAGCTGATCATGGTAGCGAAAGGTGTCACAATGCCGGGTTGGGTTTATAATCCTGTTCAGTTGGAGGAACTTGGTGTAGAAGCCCCTAACTTTGACTGGACTTGGGAAGAATTTCAAGCGAAGATGCTGGAAGTAGACAAAGCTATGCCTGAAGGTGATTTTGCTACAGCTGACATGGGAGGCGGCCAATTACAGCCGAATTTCCGCTATTATGTACGTCAGCAAGGTGAAGATCTATTTACCGAGGACGGAAAATTAGGCTTTAGCGAAGAAACACTTTCAAAATGGTGGACTATGTGGGATGACTTGAGACAAGCGGGGGCAGTTGCTGATTCTGCAACTACTACCGAGTTTGAATCCGCAGCATTAGAACAAAAACTCTTCACGATCGGAAGGTCTGCTTTCTATCAAATCCCAGCTAATCAATTGCACCTTTATCAAGAGCAATTTGAAAATGGTGAGTTGCAAATGCTGAGAATGCCTCAAGTTGAAGGCGGGGAAAATGGTGAGTATATTGAGGGTGCTTATTTATCTATAACAAAAGAGTCTGAGCATCCAGAAGCTGCTGCCAAATTCATAGATTTCTTTGTGAACACAGAGAAATCGCTGGAATTGTTTAAAGTAGAACAAGGATCTCCAGGTTCTTCTGAAATGGCAGAGTTCGTAAAGCCTTTACTTGAACCTGCACAACAGCGTGCTGTCGATTACATTCAAGAAACAGTAGAATATGCTGAACCTGCAGCGTATGCGCCGCTCGGTATAAGTGAAGTGGAACAAGCATTTGCAGATAATGCAGCCGCAATCGGATTTGGTGAAAAGACAGTAGAAGAAGCCGTGACAGACTTTATGGAGACAGCCGAAAGCGTTATTGGATTTGCCGAGTAACGAATTAAATATTTTAAACAGATAATGAAATTAATCAATACAGCTAAATGGAAGCCTATCAGTCTTCTATTTAGCTGGGATTGGAGGGAACCATGCACACCTTGAAAAAGGCTTGGCAAAAAAATGCTGTTGCTTATCTTTTCCTGACGCCTTGGCTGATTGGTCTATTAGGATTAACGGCCATTCCAATGGGAGCTTCTCTATACTTCTCCTTTACTAGTTATGATATGTTTACGAGTCCGACGTGGGTCGGGTTGGGTAATTACACAGAAATGTTTGAGGATGATAAATGGATCAGCAGTGTAAAAGTTACACTTACCTACGTATTCTTAAGTGTTCCGCTCCAGCTTATGTTTGCACTGGGAGTCGCAGCTGCACTAAACCGTGGTTTAAAAGGATTACGGTTTTACCGGGCGATTTATTATGTTCCTTCCCTGTTTGGAGGAAGCGTGGCAGTTGCATTACTCTGGCGCCAATTGTTTGGCGGAGAAGGATTGGTTAACAGGGCTTTGGCGCAATTTGGAATAGAAGGGACAAATTGGATTTCCCAGCCAGACACTGCTCTTTATACATTGATTATATTGGCAGTATGGCAATTTGGTGCTCCGATGGTTATATTCCTGGCAGGACTCAAACAAATCCCTACAGAGTTATATGAAGCTTCGATGATCGATGGTGCCGGAAAAGCCAAGCAGTTCTTTAAAATTACCATTCCGTTGTTAACACCGATTGTTTTGTTCAATGTCATCATGCAAGTAATCTCTGCTTTTCAGGCGTTTACTCCTGCTTATATCGTTAGTGGAGGAACTGGGGGTCCCCTCGATTCGACCCTTTTTTACACTTTATATCTGTATCAGAAAGCGTTTACCCAGTTTCAGATGGGATATGCATCTGCTATGGCCTGGCTGTTGTTATTGACAATTGCCGTTATCACAGCTCTCATTTTTCTTTCGGCGAGAAAATGGGTGCACTATCAAGAATAGAGGTGATCGTATGGAACCGGAAAAAATTAGAGATCATGCCGTAAGCCCTGTAAGAAATCAAGAGCCAGACAATAAAGACCATATCAAGAAGCCTGGGAAAACAGCCCGGTCGAAGATAGAAAGGCCGAAAAAGGTCGGGTTGAGAAAGCGAAGAAAATCAATAACCATTCTCATTCATATCTGTATCATTGCATTGGGATTGATAATGCTCTATCCGCTTTTATGGATGGTTGCAGCTTCGTTTAAAGAGAATACCGAAATCTTCCAGGGTTCTGCCTTTTTCCCAAGTAACATTACGTTTGAAAACTATATGCAAGGATGGCTTGGTCTATCTGGTACAACGTTTAGCAGATTCTTCTTGAATTCGGCAATTATTGTAGCATTGGCAATCGCCGGCAACGTCATAGCTTGTTCAATGGCAGCCTATGCGTTTGCTCGTCTTGACTTTGCTTTTAAAAAGACATTATTTGCTCTGATGCTCGCAACATTGATGCTTCCTTTTCATGTAACTGTTATTCCACAGTATATTATTTTTAACTATTTAGACTGGATAAACACCTATTTACCATTGACATTACCTAAATTTCTGGCAACTGAAGGCTTTTTCATTTTCTTGATGGTTCAGTTCATGCGATCCATCCCCCGTGAATTAGAAGAGGCGGCAAAGATAGATGGATGTGGCCAAATCAGAATGTATTGGCAGTTGATCATTCCATTGTCAGTTCCCGCTTTGGTTACAACCATGATTTTTACCTTTATCTGGACTTGGAACGACTTCTTCAGTCAGTTATTGTACTTAAGCGATATCAAACTTTATACCGTAGCGATTGCATTGAGAATGTTTGTTGACTCAATGGGTCAGAGCTCATGGGGTGCATTGTTTGCGATGTCTACATTGTCGCTTATCCCGCTGTTTGTTGTATTTATCTTTTTCCAAAAATATATCATTGAAGGTATTACAGCTGGAAGTGTGAAAGGGTAAATTCTTCTTCTTTGAATCCTATCATAAACTTCCTGGTTGCTAATTCGATTTTGAAAATATATGGCGACAAAAAGAGGAGGAATTTCTGGATGAACAATATTGGTTTTCGCATATTACCAGTTGAAAAAAGGGTTGAAAAGCAAATTGTTGAACAATATAGAGAAGTTGTCACTCCCCATATAAGTGACAATTTAAACAGGATGCATGCCGTTTCGAGCCATCTTCGGCCTTATCATAAACAAGGGAAATTACTAGGAACTGCTCTAACGGTGAAGACAAGACCTGGCGACAACTTACTCGTGCATAAAGCAATTGACATGGCCCAACCAGGCGAAGTCCTTGTTGTAGATGCAGGGGGAGATGTAACGAATGCAATAGTAGGAGAGATAATGCTTCTCCTGGCCCGCAGACAAGGCATTTCCGGATTTATTATCGACGGAGCTATCCGGGATACTGCTGCATTTTCTGAAGGTGACTTTCCGGTGTACGCACGCGGCATCACACACCGCGGTCCATATAAGGATGGACCAGGCGAGATAAATGTGCCGGTTTCTGTTGGCGGCATGCTTGTTAATCCAGGTGATCTGGTGCTTGGTGATGAAGACGGACTTGCAGTCGTTCCGTTAGATGAGGCAGAGGAACTCTTGGAAAAAGTGAAAGCGCAGCAGGTGAAGGAAACCAGGATGATGGAAGCCATCAAGAATAATACCATTGACAGAAACTGGATTGATGAAACATTAAGAGGGAAAGGCTGTGATTTTAGTGACGTTGCCAACAAGGTATGACTGGATAAAATTGCAGCGTTTCTGTGCAAATGTATTTACAAAAGCAGGTCTATCGGAGAAAAATGCGGAGATTGTCTCGGATTCTCTTGTGCAGGCAAATCTGAGAGGTGTCGACTCTCATGGGGTAGTAAGGACTTCCATTTATTTAAAACGAGTTGAAAAAGGAATGATCAATCCGCATGCAGATGTAACCATCGAAAATGAAAGCGATGCCACCGCATTAATTAATGGGAACAATCATTTTGGATCCGTAGTGGGGATGCAGGCACTGGAGAAGGCTTTGGACAAGGCGAAAGAACGGGGAGCTGCAATTGTCGGAGTGAAAGGTTCCAATCATTTTGGCACTGGCGCCTATTATGCCCTGAAAGCAATTGAAAAAGATATGCTGCTTCTGGTCATGTCGAATGCTTCCCAAACAATGCCGCCAACAGGTGGAGTAAGGCCATTTATCGGCACGAACCCTCTTGCGGTCGGGATCCCGTCCGGAGAAGAAGCACCATTCATTCTTGATATGGCCACGAGTGTGGTGGCACGTGGCAAAATCATCGTTGCAGCACAAAAAGGAGAGGATATCCCGATCGGATGGGCTGTCGACAAGGATGGGAATGATACGACAGATGCAGAGGCAGCACTTGAGGGAGCTGTTTTACCGCTTGGAGGACCAAAAGGTTACGGTATATCGATGTTCATTGACATCTTGTCGGGAGTTCTTACGGGCGCGGGGTTTGGAAAGTATGTAAACAATATGTATGAGAACTGGGAAGATCCGCAAAACGTCGGCCATTTTTTCGTGGCGGTTGATATCAATCAATTCATCCCGCTTGAGTCTTTTAAAAAGCGGATGGATACCTATATTAAGGAAATTAAGTCGGAACCAAAAGCACCGAATGTGGAGGAAATTTTTATACCTGGTGAGCTCGAACAAAAGTGCGTGTTGGAACGAAAGAAGAGCGGCATCGAACTTCCGGAAAAATTGGTGGAAGAGTTCATCGAAATAGGAAAGCGTTACGATTTGGATTTTACGAAAGCAGCTCTAAAAGTAAAAGTTCCTGATTAATGAAAGGAGATTTATTATCAAATGTTGACATTATCTAATTTCCGTTATCAAATACCGACTGTAATTGAATTTGGCCGTGGTTATGCAAAGAGGTTAAATGAATTTGTCAGAGAACTGGGCGGATCAAAAGTTCTTATCGTTGGGGATCCGGGTGTCTATCAAGCTGGCATTGTCCAACAATTGGAAGATCCTCTTCAAGAAGCAGGCATTCCGTTCGTTACATTTACGGATGTAGGGACAGAAGCTACTATTGAATCGGTAGACAACGGTGTTGCTCTTGCGAAGACTGAAGGCTGTGACATTGTAGTCGGCGTGGGTGGAGGCAGTGCCCTAGATACTGCCAAATCGATTGGGTTGTTACTGACTAATGGAGGTAACATCCGTGATTACATAGGGATCGATAAAGTTCCTGCTCCAGCTGCTCCTGTGATTGCCGTGCCGACGACAGCCGGAACAGGTAGTGAAATCACTCGGTTTTCAGTCCTGTCGGATAAAAAAGCAGAAGCAAAACTAAGTGTCGGCAGCATGTATAACTGTCCTGCTTTGGCATTATGCGATCCTGATTTGACTTTATCTCTGCCACCGCACATCACAGCTGCTACTGGAATGGATGCTTTAACTCACGCTCTTGAGTCTTACGTAAATAAAGCAACACAACCAATTTCTGAAGGTCTATCAGTTCAATCCATGAAATTGGTGGCGAAAAGCCTTCGTCTGGCGGTTATCCAGGGAGAAAACACGGATGCCCGTTCAGATATGCTCATGGCAAGTACATTGGCTGCAATGGCATTTAACTCTACAAGACTTGGATTGGCGCATGCGCTGGCAATTCCGTTGGGAGCACATTTCAAAATCCCTCATGGTGTAGTAAATGCAATGCTGCTTCCTGAAGTCATGGAATTCAATTTAATTGGAAATACCGATAAATTTATAGAAATTGCAAGAATCTTCGGGGAGAAAGTGGAACAGCTTACCGATCGGGAAGCAGCTGAGCGTGCTGTGAAAGCGGTCCGCCAGTTGAAAACGGATGTAGGAATTACACAAACATTGACTGATTATGGTGTGGAAGAACAGCACTTGGATTTAATTACCGAGGAAGCGTTACTTTCAGGAAACGTGCCTGTGAATCCGGTCAAGCCTACACAAGAGGATCTGAAAAATATTTGCCGGTCATTAATGACGACGGGTGTAAAAAAAGAAGTTTTAGCTTAATACATTAAGGGAGTGGATTTTATGCCTTCAACAACTCTAACCGATATGCAGGAATGGCTGAGTCAACAGGAAGTAAAAGTTCATGGTAATTACATTAACGGAGAATGGAAAGAAAGTACAAGCGGTAATACTTTTTCCATCTGCAATTCTGCTCAGCGTGACCAAGTCCTTGGATTTTTTCAAGACTCTAACGAGGAAGATGTGAATGAAGCAGTAGAGGCCGCAGCTGAAGCTTTCCAAGGCTGGTCACAGGTTCCTGGGCCGGACAGAGGGGCTGTTTTGTATCGCTTCGCAGACTTATTGGAAGAAAATGCAACAGAGCTTGCTTATATTCTATCCGCTGAACAAGGAAAAGCACTGACAGAAGCGAAAGGTGAAGTCATGCGGGCAGCGAAGGAAGCCCGTTTCGGTGCAGGCGAGGCTTTCCGCATTGAAGGGAACACACTTCCGGGGGAAAGAAGTAATGTATGGAGTTCCACCATCCGTAAACCACTTGGAGTTGTCGCTGCTATTGCTCCGTGGAACTTTCCGGTAGTCACCCCTGTAAGGAAGATTGCGCCAGCTCTTGCTTACGGCTGCACAGTTGTTTATAAACCGGCTTCAGTCACGCCTTGGACCTCTGTCGTTTTAATGGAACTACTTGCGAAAGCAGGTGTTCCGAACGGAGTAGTCAATCTTGTAGTCGGCAGTGGGTCAAGAGTTGGAAACCCTCTTGTGAAACATCCGCTTGTCAAAGGGATCAGCTTTACGGGATCTTCTTCATTAGGGAAAAATATCAATGAAATTGCTGCAGGACGTCTTGCTAAAACCCAGCTGGAATTGGGGGGCAAGAACCCGGCAGTCGTATTGGATTATAAAGATGCTGAAAATGTTGCTAAACAAATTGTATCTGCTGCATTTGCGTGTAGCGGACAACGCTGTACATCGATCAGCCGTGTGATTGTTACGAAAGAAAACAAAGCTGAATTGACCGAAGCGCTAGTCAAAGAAATGAAAAATGCAAAAGTGGGTCCGGCATGGGAAGAAGGGGTTACGGTAGGCCCGCTAATCAATGAACAGCATCTTGATTCAGTAAGAGAATACCTCGAGATTGCTTCAGCAGAAGGTGCCAGAGTCGTCTACGGGGGAGAGACTCTTTCAGAAGGTGCTTATGGACAAGGTGCATACATCGTTCCGGCACTGCTGGATCAAGTTACACCTGAAATGCGGGTGGCTAAGGAAGAAATATTCGGACCTGTATTGGTAGTTTTGGAAGTAGAGGATAAGGAAGAGGCATTACGCGTTGCCAACAATGTGGAGTATGGGTTGGCTGCCTCTATTTTTACCAATGATTTAACAACAGCCTATCAATTCGCTGATAGAGTCGAAACTGGAATGGTCCACGTCAATCACGGAACTGCCAGTGCTGCCCATATGCCGTTTGGCGGTGTGAAGCAGTCTGGAGCAGGTGCCTTTTCAATCGGCAAATCGAATGTTGAATTTTTTACTGAGTTAAAGTCTGTATATTTTCAGTACTAGCAAATAGATGTATGATAGATGGAGAGGGGAGGATGCAGTCTGGCAATTATGCAGTAGGGCATAAAGTTGTGTCGGTCTTCCTCCTTTTTTCCATTTGACTAGAAAAGGGGACGGTTTAAGATGAAAGTTGTAGTAGCTCCCGATTCATTTAAAGGTTCTGTTAGTGCCAAAGATATTTGTTTAGCAGTGGAAACGGGGATTAAACGAGTATTCTCTGATGCCATTGTTGACCAAATACCTTTGGCAGATGGCGGGGAGGGTACCATGGAAAACCTTGTCTTTGCTTCTAATGGAAGCACTTACCCTGTTAATGTAACGGGTCCGTTGGGAGATAAAGTACAAGCTGCCTACGGGGTAATGGGCGACGGTATGACAGTAGTAATCGAAATGGCTCAAGCTTCAGGTCTTCCGCTTGTACCGGAGAATAAACGCAATCCTATGGTGACAACAAGCTACGGAACCGGAGAGTTGATTAAGCATGCTTTGCATGCGGGCTATCGTAAATTTATTATCGGCTTGGGTGGAAGCGCCACCAATGATGGGGGAGTTGGCATGCTGCAAGCCCTTGGCATTAATTTTTACGATGAGAATGGAAAGCATATTAGTAAAGGTGGAAGAGGACTGCTTGATTTGAAGACTTATGATGGCAGCGGGCTAGACACTAGAGTTAAAGAATCGCATTTCACTATAGCAAGCGATGTGACGAATAGATTGTGCGGGCCTAATGGAGCTTCGGCAATTTTTGGACCGCAAAAAGGGGCCACTCCGGAAATGATCGACAAACTGGATATGGCACTGAACAATTTTGCTGAAATTGTAGAGAAGAAAACTGGAATCAATGTAAAAGAAATGCAAGGCGGAGGAGCAGCAGGTGGAATGGGTGCAGCTCTGCTTGCCTTTTTAGGTGCCGAGATAAAATCCGGGATTAATGTGGTAATGGAGCAAACAGGTTTCGAGGAAAGATTGAAGGATGCTGATTTATTAATTACAGGGGAAGGTAAGCTGGATGGACAAACGTTGTCAGGGAAAGTCATAAAAGGTGTTTGCGCTCCGGCAGTTAAACAAGATGTCCCAATTATTGCTTTATGCGGGACTGTGGATATAGGAACGGACAAATCAAATGACATGGGCCTTTTGTGTGCTTTATCGATAGTACCGGGACCTTGTTCGCTTGAAACTGCTCTGCGTGAAGCACCGGCGTGGATAACGGAGAGAACAGAAGCGATTATGCAAATTATTAAACATTACAAGTGACGCGGATCAATTGCCAGACAGAGGAGGGATTATGGTGAAACCGAAAATTTACATAACAAGAAAAATTCCAGACGAGATTGTGAATAAACTGGAACAAGAGTGCCAGGTCCGGATGTGGGAGGAAAGCGAAGCTCCTGTTCCGAGAGAGGTACTGGAAAAGGAAGTAGCCGATATTGACGGCTTGTATTGTTTGTTAACAGAGTCGGTTGATAAGGATTTACTCGATAAAGCTACTTCTTTAAAAGTAGTCAGCAATATGGCTGTAGGTTACAACAACATTGATATAGATGCTGCTGCAGAAAAAGGGATAACTGTTACCAATACTCCCGGAGTTTTAACAGAAACCACCGCTGACTTGACGTTCGCTCTGCTTATGGCAACAGCCAGAAGAATAGTGGAAGCCTCGGACTATTTGAAAAACGGAGATTGGAAGACGTGGTCACCAATGCAACTGACTGGTCAGGATATCTTTGGGGCGACCTTGGGCATTATCGGTATGGGGCGGATCGGTGAAGCGGTTGCCAGACGGGCGCGCGGGTTTGATATGGAAGTATTATATAATAATAGAAGTAGGAAACCTAAAGTAGAAGAAGAGCTTGGGACCACTTATGTGGCCATGGAAGATTTGCTTCGGCAATCAGATTTTGTTTGCATCCTTGCTCCTTATACCCCTGAAACAGAAAATCTGATTACCGCCAAAGAACTGGCGCTCATGAAAGAAACTGCCATATTAATCAATACGGCGCGCGGGGGTATCGTCAATGAGACGGATCTTTACGAGGCTTTAAAAAACAAACAGATATGGGCAGCAGGAATTGATACTTTTGAAAAAGAGCCAATAGATTTAGAGAATCCATTATTAAAATTGGATAACATCGTGACACTTCCCCATATAGGCAGCGCAAGCATAAAAACAAGAATGAAAATGGCAGATTTAGCTGCTGATAATTTACTTTCTGTTCTTTTTAGCGAGAAGCCGCAAAACGTTATAGTATGAAGATTCTTCTAAAACATGCTTAGCCCTTATACATAAGGCTATAAATTCAGGATGGTGATGGAATGAGAGGTTCTGACAATATTGTATTTAAAATAATGGAAAACTTTGTGAATTTTATTATCCTGAATGTCATATGGTTATTATTTTGCCTTCCTGTTATCACTTTTTTCCCTGCTTCTAAAGCGATGATGGGAGTATCGCGGAATTGGGTTATAGAAAAGGTGGAGGGGGGTGTGTTACGACAGTTCCTTGACTGCTTTAAAGAAGACTTCAGAAAATCGTTCCTTATCGGCTTAATGCTTTGGGGAATTGCCCTCGTACTGTGGTTTGATTTTGGCATTTTGCTACAAGCGGAGTTTGCCGGTAGTAGGCCATTATTTGTCTTACTAGTATTACTCTCGACCGCTTTTATATTTATAAGTATATATCTGTTATTCTTGCTGGTAACATATGAACTATCTATCAAGGATTTAATCAAGAATTCTTTTCTTTTTTCAATAGCCAATATTGTTTACACATCAATATTCGTTGTAATCATTGCCGTATCTTTGTTCCTTGTTTATTTATTCCCCTTCCTGATCGTCGTATTAGGGAGTCTTACCTCTTATCTCCTGTATTTACTATTTAACAGAATCGTAAATACAAGAGAGGAAGCAAAGAGCATAGAAGAAACATAAGGAGACCCAGGCAGAAAGTCAACAACATAACAGCCCTTTTAATGAAATTGGGCGATAGTTGATGAAAACATGGTTCCAGGCAAAAGTTTAAGATGAAGAGGTATGTGTGTACTAAAACTTATGATAAGTCGAATAGGAATGAGGGCTCTACATAAATTAATTCTGGATGTAGAAACATGTTCAACCATACATTAATCCTTTGTGACTATACTAATTTTCCTAAAAAAAGGGTATAATAGTATTAGGAACAAGAAAGGGGAATGTAAATGGCTTATTATAACAACAAGAAAGAACCAACCCCGGAAGTAGAAACGAACGTTTGGTCCTGTACAAGCGATGACTGTGCAGGTTGGATGAGAGAAGATTTCACTTTTGAAGAAACTCCTACTTGTCCTTTATGCCAGTCAAAGATGGAAAAAGGAACGAAAACTTTACCACAGATTAACGGAAATTAATTATCATAGAACGGAAGGAATAACCACTCTGATAAAGGGTGGTTATTTTTTGGCAAAAAATACAAATTATTTGTGTTTTTAAATAATTTGTTGTTATAATCTACAGTAGATTAACCACTCCATGATTTTCATCCTTATAATGTAAGCGATTGCATTTTAAAAAGGAGGATATCTAATGAAGTATGAAGCGCCAAATCAACCAGGATCTGTAGTGGAGTTTAAGGAAAGGTACGGTAACTTTATTGGTGGTGAATGGAGAGAACCGGTTAGTGGGGAGTATTTCGACAATGTGAGCCCGGTTACCGGTGAAGTGTTTTGTCAAATAGCAAGGTCTAACGCCGATGACGTGGAGCGGGCATTGGATGCTGCTCATGAAGCAAAAACAGCCTGGGGGAAAACATCTCCTGCTGAAAGAGCGGTTATCCTTAATAAAATAGCCGACCGGATGGAAGAGAATCTTGAAAAGCTGGCTGTTGCTGAGACATGGGATAACGGAAAGGCTGTCAGGGAGACATTGGCTGCAGATATTCCGCTTGCAGTTGACCATTTTCGATATTTTGCTGGAGTAATCCGGGCACAGGAAGGCAGTCTAAGCCAGTTGGATGATGACACAGTTGCTTATCACTTCCATGAGCCGCTTGGAGTGGTAGGTCAGATTATCCCGTGGAATTTCCCGATTCTGATGGCAACATGGAAACTGGCTCCAGCACTTGCTGCAGGAAATGCGGTTGTGCTTAAGCCTGCTGAGCAGACACCGGCTTCTATCCATGTATTGATGGAGCTCATTCATGATTTACTGCCTCCTGGTGTGGTCAATATAGTAAACGGATTTGGAGTCGAAGCAGGTAAGCCGCTTGCTTCCAACAGCCGGATTGCCAAAATCGCCTTTACAGGTGAAACAACGACAGGACGCCTGATCATGCAATATGCTTCAGAAAACATCATCCCTGTCACATTGGAACTCGGCGGTAAGTCTCCGAATATATTCTTTAAAGATGTCATGGATGCGGACGATTCATTTCTTGATAAAGCAATAGAAGGTTTTACTATGTTTGCTCTTAACCAAGGAGAGGTATGTACTTGTCCTTCGCGGGCACTGATCCATGAATCTATTTATGATCAATTCATAGAAAGAGCAGTCAACAGAGTTAAGGAAATCAAGATCGGTCATCCGCTTGATACGGATACAATGATGGGAGCTCAAGCTTCTTTGGAACAGATGGAAAAAATCACTTCATACTTAGATATCGGAAAACAAGAAGGAGCGGAAGTGCTTGTCGGCGGTAACAGGAATGCCCTTGAAGGGGACCTTTCCAATGGATATTATGTGGAACCTACTATTTTTAAAGGCAGCAACAATATGAGAGTGTTCCAGGAGGAGATATTCGGCCCGGTCCTTTCTGTGACAACATTCAAAGATGACGAAGAGGCATTGTCTGTTGCCAATGATACGCTTTACGGTCTTGGTGCAGGTGTCTGGTCACGCAATATCAATACAGCATACCGGTTCGGCCGGGAAATCGAAGCCGGACGTGTATGGACGAATTGCTACCATCAGTATCCGGCACATGCAGCATTCGGTGGTTACAAAAAATCTGGAATCGGACGCGAAAACCATCGCATGATGCTTGATCATTACCAGCAAACAAAAAATCTGCTGGTAAGTTACAGCACTGATCCAGCCGGTTTATTTTAACAGCAAAATGTTACCGGACAGGAATATACTTTCCGGAAAGGGTGGGAGAATGGTCGATAAAGTGACCGCAACAGAAACTGCTTTAGAGCTGATTGGCCGTTTGAAAAAAAGGCACGGACCTTTGTTGTTTCACCAATCGGGCGGCTGCTGTGATGGCAGCTCTCCTATGTGTTTTCCGAGGGATGAATTCCGTGTGGGAAATTCGGATGTGAAGCTCGGAGAAATTGATGGCACCCCGTTCTATATGTCAAAAGATCAGTATGAATATTGGAAACACACGCAATTGATCATCGATGTCGTCGATGGCAGGGGAGGCATGTTTTCACTGGAAGGACCTGAGGGTAAACGATTTTTGACAAGATCGCGGGTATTCACAGATGAGGAAAGACAAACACTATAAAAAAAGAACCGTCTGTTTTTAGAAACAGGCGGTTCTTTTTTGTTCTAATGCTTATTAGGTGGACCCGCTGACCTTAATCCGTTTACTTCAAAATATCTTTTTCAAATGTAATTTAAATGTAAAAAAAGCGGTAACCCCCGTATATATAGCTTTTGGACAATCTGGCCATTATCTTATTGTTTGCATCCTTAATCAGGGCATGTTTAAATAGGGTAGAATCTTCAAAGAAATGAGGTAATCTCTGTATGAAAAAATTGCAATTGTTACTTGCAGTTCTATTTATAAATGTCTTGTTGGTAGCATGTAGTGGCGAAGATGACAATGAGAGCGCAGAGAACAATGAAAACACAGAAGAAACTGCCCAGGAACAAGAAGAACAGGAGGGGCAGGAACAAGAACAAATAGAATCCAACGTCGGTGATGATGAAGTTGTGGCAATTGTAAATGGAGAAGAAATAGAAGGCCAAAGGTATAATGTTGCCTTCAACCAGACACTTGCATCCATGCAGCAGGCAGCCCAGCAATCTGGACAACAAGTTGACAAGGAGCAGGTCAAACAGCAGACAGTTGATTCATTGGTAAATCAGGAACTTATTATGCAGGATATTGAGGAAAAAGGAATCGAAGTATCCGAAGATGAAATTGCCGAGAATTTCGATGAGTTTAAATCTCAATATGAATCTGATGAACAGTTCAACGAAGCACTGGAAACCAATGACTATACCGAAGAATCATTAAAAGCAGATATTTCCGATGAGTTGAAAATACAGCAATACCTTGATGAAGAACTTCCGGAAACGGAAGTTACTGATGATGAAGTACAAGAATACTATGATCAATTGGCTAGTCAGAACGACGAACTGCCTAAATTCGAAGAGGTAGAGTCACAAATCAGACAAAGCCTGGAGCAGCAAAAACAAAATGAAAAATTGACTCAACTGCTTGATGAGTTAAGAGAAGAAAGTGAAATCGAAGTAAGAGTATAATGTTGTTATAAAATCCAAGTAATTAAGTAGAGATGACCTCCCCCCATATATCCTACATTATTAAAAACTTGGATTTTATCATAAAAGGCATGTCCCGATCGGGACATGCCTTTTCTAATGGTACCTGTTATTCGAGGGTAATACCCTCTTTTTCAAACCTCGCTTGCAGTTGCTTCACAAAGGGTAGTGCAAACGGACTGTCTCCGTGTATGCAGATTGTATCCGCTTTGATGGGGATTTGTCTGCCTGACAGTGTTGTAACAGAATTGGATGTAATCATTTCTATTACTTGATTGATTGCAGCCTCTTCATTAGGTTGCAAGGCGTTCGGCTGGCTTCTCGGTGTTAATGTCCCATCATCCTGATAAGTTCTGTCGACAAAGACTTCATGAGCGACCGGAAGTCCCTGTTCTTCCGCAGCTTTGGTCAATTCACTGTTGGCAAGCCCGAATAAGGTAACTGTATCGTCGATATCCTTCACTGCCTGGACGATGGCTTTTGAAATTTCCGCATCTTTGGCAGCCATATTGTAAAGCGCTCCATGTGGTTTCACATGCGAAAGTTTGCCATTATATGCTTTAAGAAAACCTGATAGTGCACCAGTTTGATAAACAACCAGTTGATAAGCTTCTTCAGGGGTAATCTGCATGAAACGGCGCCCGAAACCATGAAGATCAGGAAGTCCGGGATGTGCTCCGATCTTAACTTGTTTTTCTATTGCCAGCTGCACTGTCTCACTCATTGTACCCGGATCCCCTGCATGAAACCCACAAGCAATGTTGGCCGAAGAAATGTAATACATCATTTCCTTATCATTACCAAGTTCATATCTGCCGTAACCTTCTCCCATATCGCAGTTTAAGTTGGCTGTGTACATGATGCCAGTTCCCTCCATTTCATGTTTGCGCTTGTTTGAACAGCTAATATTTCACTTCTTTCTTTCCGCAATTCGTTGATCGCCTCATCAAGGCTTACTTTTTTAAAAGTGACGGATTTGCCCGGTTTTACTTGGCTTAAAACAGGCAGGTCGGCTTGGATAACTTGACCTATTTTAGGGTAGCCGCCTGTCGACTGGCTTTCGGCCATCAAGATGATGGGGTTCCCATCAGGAGGTATTTGAATCGTGCCAAAAGTGGCAGCTTCTGTCACTAAATCTTCTTCCTTGTTTTTATTAATTCGCTTACCTTCAAGCCGGTAACCCATGCGGTTTGATTGAGTGGTTGTCTTGTAGCTTTCTGTCATGAACATTTGTCTGGCTTCCTCGGTAAACCAATGATACTGCCGCCCCTCAATAAACCTGACAACAGGCTCTTCTTGGATATAGCTAAACAGCTGTGGACTTAACCTCCAACTGAAAGGAGTGCTTTTTAAAGGGGTATTGATCGGAATGGAATCACCTGTCTTCAGCCTCCTGCTAAACTCACCACCAAGGTCATCTTTGATAGATGCACTTTTCGAACCCAGTATTTCCGGAATATTAAAGCCTCCCTTAACGGCAAGGTAGCAGTGCATTCCTGTCCGTACCGTCCGAAGTTGCAGCGTGTCGCCGGTTTTGACGGCAAGCGGCATTCCCAATGACAGAGGCTTATCGTTAATTTTTGCGGACATGTCTGCCCCTGTCAGTGCTATGACCATATCCGTTTCGAAAGTGATACTTGGCCCCATATAACTCATTTCCAATACAGCCTCATGTGCATGGTTGCCGACAGCAATGTTGGCTAACTTCATGGCCTTTGAGTCCATAGCGCCGCTTACCGAAATGCCTGATGATTGGGAGCCTGGCCTTCCTGAATCCTGTATGGATGTCTGCAGTCCTTCTTCTATGATTCTGAGTGACATTTATTCTTCCTCCCAAGCATCAAACTGTTTTTTCGTGATTGGATAAAATTTGACCCTGTCCCCTGGCTGAAGCAAAGCAGGCTGTTTGGCGTCCGGGCGAAATAAAGCTGTTGGTGTTCTGCCGATAATTTGCCAGCCACCGGGTGAGTCTGCGGGATAAACGCCTGTTTGCTGTCCGGCGATTCCGACTGATCCCGCTGATACATTACGACGCGGCGATGATTTTCTGGGCGTGGCAATGGCGGAATCCATTCCGCCCAAAAAAGGGAATCCTGGTGCGAATCCGAGAAAGTACACGTAATATTCCGTTTCCGCATGCTTGTTGATGACCTCTTGTACCGATAAGTCGTTCCTATCGGCAACCTCTGTCAGGTCAGGAGCGAACTCCCCTTCGTAACAGACGGGAAGTTCTATCTTTCTTGTTGAACGGTTGTTAAAGTCTGATTGTTCCCATAAACTCTCGACATGGTTGCACACTGTTTGAAATGGATTGTCCGCATCAATAGCCAGTGGGTCGAAGTAAACTGCCAGCGTGGTATAAGCTGGCACTGTTTCAATAAAACCTGGAAAGGGGCGCTCGGATATCATACCGGCCATTTGATGGATCCGGGTATTTCTTTCAATCGATATTTCCTTTCCAAAGTCAATTAGTATGGATGTCTCACTCAATGGGAAAAAATTTATGCTCATTAGTTCACCCTCTTTTATCGAAAACCTACTTAGTTACCGATACAATCTTTTTCCTATTTTAACGTATGTTTGTTGCATACGCTAAGGAGAACGCTTTTTGTTTTGCCTCCTGAAGCCAGGAATTATACAGAAAAGCCAGAACATGAAAGAGTTTTCACGATCTGGCTTTTTGCAATTTTTTCTTTGCAGCTGATTCTGACTTATCTTCTTTAAGTAGCTTTTCCACCAGATGGTAGATGGAAAGCAATTCATATAAGATAATGATCTCAGCCGTAAAAAATGTTGGATTCGGCTGATCGGTGGCAGCTGCTGCCGTTTTTTTGCTTTCCCAGAACTGCTGCATTAATTTCTGTATTTGTTCATTGTGTGTTTTTGGCTCAAAGTTCTGTGGGTTTTTCAAGGCATCTGCCAGCTTATCGACCGTAACCAGGATTTTTTCTTTCTCCTGTCTGCTCCATACTACATCATATAGCGGTGTGTTCATTAGATTGCCAAGGTGATAATGAATCATCCGCAACGCAGACAGTTTTTCCTGCTCCGTTCGGTAAACTTTCCTGGCTTCTTCATCAAAGCGATGATATTTTGATTCCTCTTTTTGAAAACGGAGCAGCATTTCCGTTTTATCCAGTCTTCTTTTAAGTTGGGAAAAGGTATTGCGGATCAATTGCTCTTCTATGTTCTTCTCTCCAAGTATTGTCTTCAGAATATTTTCCAACTCTATCCCCGTCGTTCTTGAGAGAGAGTGGATATTAATCAGGATGTTTTTGGAATAGTTGGGTGGATACACAAACATGTTGACCGCCGTTGATACTAACAACCCGATGGATGTGGTTCCCAGCCTGATGAAAAAGGAAACAAGGAAGTTGCTGTGAATAACCTCGATCATGGCGACCGATGTCAACGTAGCAACCAACAAACCTGAATGCAATTTAAGTTTGAAACAGGTGATGATCGTAAACACGGCAGCTGCTGTGTATGTAATCGGAGAATTTCCGAATAAATAAATGAAAAAGACAGCATAAGCGGAACCGATTGCCGTAGCAGGAAGCCTGATCATGCCTTTTTTAATCGAATCAGCTGCTGTTGGTTCAATTGTGACGATGGCTGTAATGACCGCGAAAACAGCCGGCCAGTCAAGCCACTGACAAATCAATGATGTCAGGAAGACGGCCACACCAGTTTTGAAGATCCGTCCCCCAAAGAAATGGAACTTTTTCATGAATAACGCACCTTTAATGCTTTTTATAAAAATTATATCATACACTCTACTATTCGAGAAAAAGATGCAGGAGAAATGGGAGTAGGGAAGAAGTAATAATAATAATGTAAGCGTTATCATATGTATGTTATGATTAATATTAACAACTGGGCGAGACAATCAAAGTGCATCACTTTTTTTGATGGCCGTCATATAATATAGCAAATCCAACTTGGTAATTACTGTAGTTCCATAACCATAAGGGGGTGTCGGGATGCTTTCTGTTAAAAGATTTAAACCGTATTATATTAAAGAAGAGCGTGACTGTGTACGGGTGGTTTTGGCTTATCAATATTTTTCTTTGCTGCTTGATGACAAGGTATATCAGTTTGTCCCGTTGGAAGCCAGAGAAATCCGGGTCAACAGGCAAACGCGCAAGGTGGAAAACGAGAATGATATATTCGTCTTTCAGAAAGGAAAGGAATATAATCGTCTGCCGCTGTCTGATTTAATGAAGCTGAAGGATTTTTTGACTCAGCTTGATACGATTGTACATCCTTACTTATTAAAAACTCCTATTCAACCGGATGAAGCAGGTCCTATTATTGAAGCCTTGGAAAGAGAAAATGTGAAAAGACTTATTGATAGAGCGCTGGGAGAAAAAGATAAAGAAGCTTTTGTGAAATATACCGAAATACTGAATAAAATGTAAAAAGAAAACAGGAGCCCAACGGCGCCTGTTTTTTCTTAGGATAATTTGTTTTTGTAAAATGTTTGCCGTGACACAGAAACCATAAACTGCGACATAACTTCAGTGTGGCTTCCTTTCATCCTTTTCGGATTCAGTGCTAAGCCGACGCTGCGGAAAAATACTCGCTTTCCGTGGGGAACGCTTCAGCCTCCTCGGTGCAAAAAGCGCCCCTGCGGGATCTTCAGACTGTTCTTTTCCCACTGGAGTCTCGCATTTTTCCGCAGCTTGGTATAGTTTTCTGATTAGGTGAGAAGTGATCCTGAAATGCATCTAATATGGTTCTCCCTGACAAAAATGGAGAAAAACCTTTACATAGCGAGAGGCAGAACACGATGACTCTTGCGGGAACATCACTCCCCGGTTTCGGAACCCCGAGGATTTTGAAGAGACATCCATGTATTTACACCACTCGCAGAAAATTGCAATTTATCTTTAAGGAATATCGCATTTTTCCTTCGCTTAAGATAGATTTTCTGATCAAGTAAGAGTGGTCCTATAATAAGTCAAAAGTGGGGTATTCCTGACCAAAATTCAGAGAGCTCCTACCAGCGAAGTGTTCTGCCGCAGCGAAGTCATACCACTCATTTTAATCAGAACGAGAGGAAGTCTCCCTAGAAGGAATTTTCAATATGTCGCAGTTTGCCTCAACCATACATTTAAAAAGAAACAAAAACCCGGAATGGCAGTAGGGTCACTGCGATTTCGGGTTTTTGTGCTGTTTATAGCTTTAAGCCTGTTCTGCTCTTGAAGCGGCGTAGAAGGATTTGACTGTCTACACGGGTGATTCCTTTTAATGCGTATAACTCGTTGTTCACAAATGATTCCAGCTGGGTGAAGTCATCGACGAGTACATGCATATGTAAAGTGCTTGGACCTGTCATTTGATAACAACTTGCTACGTACGGGTTGTTTGCCAGGTTCTCTGCCACTTCGACAAGGTCACATGGCTCACAATCGACATCGAAAAAAGCAGACACCTTTTTTCCGACCTTTTCACTGTTCACCACACAGGAAAATTTTTCGATGATCCCGTCTTCGATCAACTGGTTTACTCTCGCGCGAACGGAGACGCGAGACAAATTCAATTGTTTGCCAATATCTGTATAGGAAATCCTGCCATCTTCAATCAGCAGTTCAAGAATCTTTTTATCCGTTTCATCCAAAACCTTTTCCATTGTTTCCCTCCCAGCCAATCACGCTCTTTAAACGCATTTTACTAGAAACAATTTTAAAACACAATAAGTTGTCTGAAAATGATGAAAAATAAATATTTTTACACTTTTTTGTCATTTAGTTATTTATTTTTTCAAAACATTCGTATATAATCAAAAACTATAACTTAATCGTTTGTTAACCAAATTATTATTTTTTGTTAACAGACGGAGTGAAAACAGATGTTAAACATTAGTTTAGATGTCGTTTTTCATTAATTACTTACTTTAATTTTCACTTCGGGGAGGAGGGCGTGTTACATGATCGGTTTAATCGTTCGTCGTTTTTTTCAAATGATCATACTTTTGATCGGTATCTCGTTTTTGGTCTTCATGAGCATGCATATTGCACCTGGGGATCCGGCTTCGATTATCGGAGGACCGACTGCAAATGCTTCCGATTTAGAGGCAATCAGGAAAGACTTGGGTCTGGACAAGCCGGTACTCGTTCAGTACTTGGATTACATGGGTGGTCTATTGCAAGGTGATCTTGGTTACTCATTTCAAACAAGTCAGTCTGTGTCAGAAGCTATCATTACAAGGTTTCCGAATACATTGAACCTGGCGATTGCCAGCATGATTGTTGCAGTACTTATTGGCGTCACTGCCGGTATTATTTCAGCGGTGAAGCAAAATTCCTGGTTTGATGTTTCCAGCACAACCTTCGCTTTAGCCGGGATTTCCATTCCAAACTTTTGGCTTGGTACCATGCTGATTCTCCTGTTTTCGGTGACATTGCAATGGCTGCCTGTCGGCGGGTTGAATGCTCCCTTCTATACAATAGAAGGAATGAAACAACTGATACTGCCGGCAATTACGCTTGGAACAGGTTCTGCCGCCATGATTGCCAGAATGAGCAGATCGACGATGCTGGAAGTAATTCGGGCTGATTATGTCCGGACTGCAAAGGCAAAAGGCGTCAAACAACGGAACGTCATTTGGATTCATGCTTTAAGAAACGCCATGATTCCTGTTATTACCGTAATCGGCGTCAACTTCGGCGCACTGCTTGGTGGCACAATCATCACAGAACAGGTGTTTGCCATAAACGGTGTTGGCAGATTGATGATCGACGCCATTGCTTCTAGAGACTTTCCGGTTGTGCAGGCTACCGTACTGTTAGTTGCAGCGTTGTTTGTCCTTGTTAATTTGATCGTCGACATTATCTATGCTTTGATAGATCCTCGGATCAGCTACGATTAGAAAGAAGGTGTGTAATAGATGGCTTCAGAAGCAGCATTGAAAAGTGCTCAACCAAAAGAGAAAAAACGGAGCAGCGAAATAGTGAATACCATTCGGAAATTGCTGAAAAACAAACTTGCTGTTTTCGGATTGATCGTTATCTTCCTGCAAGTGCTGATGGCAATCCTGGCACCCTGGATCGTGCAATATACGCCGGTCGAACAAAATTTGTCCAATGCCGAACTTGGGATCGGGGCAGATGGCCACTGGCTTGGAACAGATAACTATGGCAGGGACATGTGGTCAAGATTGGTTTATGGAGCAAGGGTTTCCTTAATAGTCGGTATCACGTCTGTCGTCATCGGTTTAGCTGGCGGGGTGACATTAGGATTACTCGCTGGTTATTACCGGAGGTTGGATGGAATAATCATGCGGATTGTCGACCTGTTGTTTGCTTTTCCGGGAATCCTCCTGGCTATGCTTATTATTGCCATGCTTGGTACTAGCTTGGTGAATGTAGTGATTGCCATCAGTATCTGGTCGATCCCGGGTTGTGCCAGAATTGTGCGCGGCAGTGTGTTGACTGTTAAGAAACAAGAGTATGTACTGGCGATGAAATCGCTGGGGGCTAGTAATACAAGGATAATTTTGAAACATATTTTGCCGAACTGTACAGCTCCGATTATCGTGTTCGCAACCATGAGGATGGCGACTTCGATTCTATCCACATCAGCCCTTAGTTTCTTGGGTCTTGGTGCACAGCCGCCGACCGCTGAATGGGGTGCCATGATTGCCGCCGGTCAGGACTTTATGTGGTCTTCACCACATATGACCATTGTGCCGGGCATTGCCATTATGCTGGTAGTGTTTGCGTTTAACGTAGTAGGAGATGGTTTGAGGGATGCGTTAGATCCGAATATGGATTTTAATAACTAATTTTAAATGGGGGAATAACCGTGTTGAAAAAGAGAACGTTATTTATTTCGTTGATGGTTTTGATACTGGCACTTGCAGGTTGCAGTGGCAGCAATACGAGCAGTGGTGCTACAGGAGGAGAAGATGTTCCTCAGGAAATCACCTATGCAACAACTTCCGATGTAGTTGGATTATCGCCGATTGATACGAATGATTCCGTATCGTCTAACATGATTGCCCAGATATATGAAACATTGTTCGTCCGCAATCCGGAAACAATGGAAATCGAGCCATTGTTGGCTGAGTCTTATGAAACACCTGATGAAAACACTTGGGAAATCAAATTGAAAGAAGATATCAAATTCCAAGACGGCACAGATTTCAATGCCGAAGCTGTAAAATACACATTTGAACAATTCCTGGATGAAGACAGAGCTGCTCCTCGTGCTTCTCTACTCGCACCTGTCGAATCGATCGAAGTGAAAGATGAATACACAGTTGTAATCAAAACAAAAGAACCATACGGTCCATTGCTTGCGGCATTGTCCCATACAAATGCTTCCATCGTGAGCCCGACTGCCGACCAAGAAGGGGATATCAACAGTGAACCAGTCGGTACGGGACCATTCAAATTTGAAGAATGGGTAGAAGGCGACCATGTCACATTGACCAAGAATGAAGACTATTGGAACGGCGCACCTGAATTAGAAACTGTAACGATGAAAGTCGTACCTGAATACTCTACAGCTGTCTCCATGCTGGAAACAGGCGAAGTACAATTTATCGACCAAGTGCCTGCAGAGCATCTATCCAGAGTAGAGTCCATGAATGATGTGACAGTAGAAACTAAACCAGGTACACCGGTTTATTACTTAGGTTTCAATATGGAAAAAGAACCATTCAATAATCTTGAGTTCCGTAAAGCTGTCGCACATGCGGTTAATAGACAAGCATATGTAGACCAGCTTAAAGGGTTAGGGGTTAAAAATGACAGTATCATAGGCCCGCAAGTTTTCGGATATGATGAAGCAGCTGCAGAGGCTGGATATGAGTATGATGTAGAAAAGGCGAAGGAAATCATCGCAGAAAACGGATTTGAAGGACAGAAGGTTACATTGCTTGCAGCAAATACAGGAAGCTATATGAAAATGGCTGAAATTGTCCAATCCCAATTGACTGAAGTAGGGCTAGATGCCGAGATCGAATCAATGGAATGGGGAACTTTCCTTGACACTACTTTGGAAGGAAACTTCGAAATGACTTTCATGGGATGGAGCAACAGTACTGCCGACGGAAGTGAGATGCTTTATCCGAACCTTCATTCGGATAATATCGGGTCTTCTAACAGAATGAGATACAACAATGAAGAGTTTGATAAGTTAGTAGATGAGTCACGCACCATTGTAGATCAAGAAGTCCGCAAGCAGAAAATCCAGGAAGCTAACTTGATAGCGGTGGAAGATGCTGTCAACATACCGATGAACCACGGCGTCGTCTCTGCTGCTTATAAGAAAGATGTGAAAGGTCTGGAGCTTGATCCGACTGGTGAATGGAGACTGCTTAACGTTACTAGAGAGTAGGGTGAATGATGGAAAAACTACTGCAAGTCGATAATCTGGTAACCCAATTCCGGACAGCGAAAGGAAAACTTTCCGCTGTCCGTGGGATATCTTTTTCAGTTGATAAAGGGGAAACGCTTTGCATTGTTGGAGAATCCGGCTGTGGAAAAAGTATAACCTCCTTATCTGTCATGGGGTTATTGCCATCGAATGGAGAAATCGCAGAAGGTTCGATTACCTTTCAGGAAGAAGAACTGACAACAAAATCAGAAGAACAAATCAGGCGCCTGCGCGGTAACAAAATGTCGATGATTTTCCAGGAACCGATGACCGCTCTAAATCCTGTCTTCACGATCGGTTACCAGTTACGTGAACCCTTGATGCTTCACAAAGGACTATCCAAGCGTCAGGCAAACACAAGGGCGGTCGAATTGCTCAACCAAGTAGGTATTCCTGATCCGGCTAAGCGCCTCAACCAGTTTCCGCATGAACTTAGCGGCGGTATGAGGCAGCGGGTGATGATTGCGATGGGACTTGCTTGTAATCCATCCTTATTGATTGCAGATGAACCAACTACGGCCCTTGATGTTACCATACAAGCGCAAATCTTGGATTTAATCGACGATTTGAAGAGAGAAATGGATATGGGTGTCGTTTTCGTGACCCATGACATGGGAGTCGTTGCCGAAATAGCTGACAGGGTAATGGTCATGTATGCAGGTGAAGTAGTCGAAATAGGGGATGTAGAAGAAATTTTCAACAATCCGCAGCACCCATATACAAAAGGGTTGCTGGCTTCTGTCCCGAATGTGGATGATGCAGAACATTCGCTTGAATCGATACCAGGATCACTCCCGAACCTTGATGAGAAAATAGAAGGATGCAGGTTCCATGCGAGATGTCCATTCGCGACAGATCGCTGCAGGGAAGAATCGCCGCCATCCTTCAAAGTCCTTGAAACGCACGAATCGAAATGCTGGCTCCAGGAGGTTAACGCACATGACAAAACAGCAACCCCTTCTTGAAGTGAAAAATGTAAAAAAATACTTTCCTATTAAAAGCGGTATATTGAAAAGAACCACAGGTAATGTCCAGGCCGTGGAAAATGTCAGCATCGATGTGTATGAAGGCGAAACACTCGGGGTGGTGGGCGAATCCGGCTGTGGAAAGTCCACGTTTGGGCGAACTGTTCTTGGGTTGGAAAAACTTACCGACGGCACGATCAAATACCGCGGCGAAAACATTGGCGGTCTGCCAGACAACAAACTGAAAAAATTCAAAAAAGAGATGCAGATGATTTTCCAAGATCCATATGCTTCCCTTAATCCAAGACAGAGGATCGGCGATGCACTGGAGGAAGCCTTCATCATCCACACCGACTTACCCAAAAAAGAACGCCAGCAGCGCGTGAGGGAACTGTTGAAGGAAGTCGGTTTGAAAGAAGAATTTTACGAGCGATATCCGCACGAATTCAGTGGTGGTCAAAGGCAGCGGATTGGCATTGCCAGGGCGATTGCCTTGAATCCATCTTTTATCGTATGTGACGAGGCAGTGTCTGCATTGGATGTTTCGGTCCAGGCGCAAATCATTAAGCTTCTCAAGAAGCTTCAGGAGTCACACCAGTTGACATACTTGTTCATTTCCCATGACTTAGGGGTTGTCCGCCATGTGTGCGACCGGGTGCTTGTCATGTATTTAGGTGCCACAGCGGAGTTGGCTAGTTCTGATCAGCTTTATCGGAACCCGCTCCATCCTTATACACGCGCACTTCTGTCGGCTATCCCGAGACCTATTCCGGGAAGGAAAAAAGACCGGATCCGTCTGGAAGGAGACTTGCCTAACCCGGCAGACTACCCAAAAGGCTGTCCGTTCCACACCCGCTGCCCATTGGCTACCGCCCAATGCGCAGAAGAACGCCCAGAATGGCGCGAAGTAGAAAAAGGTCATTTTGTCGCGTGTCATGAGGTATAATAAAGAAAAACATTTTAATGAAAGATTGTTGAAGGGCATATAATCCATAAACTGCGAACTAACATTCTTTAGCATGAATTCCTTCCATCCTTTTCGGATTGAGTGGTAAACCGCCGCTGCGGAAAAATACTCGCTTTCCACGGGGAACGCTTCAGCCTCCTCGCTGGAAAATGCACCAGCTGCGGGGTCTTCAGACTGTTCCTTTCCCGTAGGAGTCTCGCATTTTTCCGCAGCTTAATTATAATTTTTCTGATTTGGTGAGAAGTGGTCCTGAAATGTGTTTAACATGGTTTTTCCTTTGTTTTTCAAGGAATGCAAGCAATTTTTCGCTGCCTATGATAAATTTTTGATTAAGTGAGGAGAAATCGCAGAAATTTCTCTAACATGGATGTTGCTAATACCTAAATTCAGCCAACCTTGAACAGCGAAGTGTTCTGACGCAGCGAGTATATCCCCTTCATAATCATCAGAACAAGAGGAAGCGTCCCTAGAATGAATTTTACTATTTAGAGGTTTCTCTCAATCGTGAATTAATAAAACAGGCTGAATCAACTTTGAAGTGCCCGGTCAGCTTCTGGTAAGAGTAAGACAGCTGAGGCTCCTGCCAGCGGCGGGGGCATATTCTTACATAATAAATGGCTTCCGAATGTATGATGGGAAGCCAATTTTCTTTGAAAAAGAGAGGAGCGGTTTTAATGAAATCATTTGATCATTTAAATTATCCATACCCATCCCGCCGTACAACCACAGTTGCCAATAGGGGAATGGTGGCAACGTCCCAGCCACTGGCTGCACAAGCAGGACTTGATATTTTGAAGCAGGGCGGGAATGCTATCGATGCTGCCATTGCCACCGCTGCAGCCCTGACAGTCGTTGAACCGACATCAAATGGGATCGGCGGTGATGCATTTGCTTTGGTTTGGACCAAGGGAAAACTGCACGGTCTGAACAGCAGCGGTCCTGCACCGAAAAACATATCGATAGAACAAATGAAAGAACGCGGATATGAGGAAATACCGAAATTTGGATGGATGCCTGTTACAGTTCCAGGAGCTCCCGGAGCATGGGCTGAATTGTCCGAGCGTTTCGGGAAATTACCTTTGACTGACGTCTTGAAGCCTGCCATTGATTATGCGGAAAATGGATACCCAATTTCTCCGGTTCTGGGCAAGTTTTGGAAAATGGCCTACAAAAAATATAAAGAAGTATTGACTAGTGATGAGTTCAAACATTGGTTCGAGACGTTTGCGCCAAATGGCAAAGCTCCGGAAGTGGGGGAAGTCTGGAAATCCCCGGGACATGCAAATACACTTCGTTCGATTGCTGAAACCAAAGCCGAGTCGTTTTATCGTGGCGAGTTGGCTGAAAAGATTGCCGATTTTTCTAATCAATATGATGGATTCTTAACAGCTGAAGATTTGGCTGATTACAAACCGGAATGGGTAGACCCTATTTCTGTCAACTACAGGGGATATGATGTTTGGGAGATTCCGCCGAATGGCCAGGGATTGATCGCATTAATGGGCTTGAATATCCTGAAAGGGTACTCGTTTAAAGAGAAGGACTCTGTCGATACATACCATAAANTAATTATAATTTTTCTGATTTGGTGAGAAGTGGTCCTGAAATGTGTTTAACATGGTTTTTCCTTTGTTTTTCAAGGAATGCAAGCAATTTTTCGCTGCCTATGATAAATTTTTGATTAAGTGAGGAGAAATCGCAGAAATTTCTCTAACATGGATGTTGCTAATACCTAAATTCAGCCAACCTTGAACAGCGAAGTGTTCTGACGCAGCGAGTATATCCCCTTCATAATCATCAGAACAAGAGGAAGCGTCCCTAGAATGAATTTTACTATTTAGAGGTTTCTCTCAATCGTGAATTAATAAAACAGGCTGAATCAACTTTGAAGTGCCCGGTCAGCTTCTGGTAAGAGTAAGACAGCTGAGGCTCCTGCCAGCGGCGGGGGCATATTCTTACATAATAAATGGCTTCCGAATGTATGATGGGAAGCCAATTTTCTTTGAAAAAGAGAGGAGCGGTTTTAATGAAATCATTTGATCATTTAAATTATCCATACCCATCCCGCCGTACAACCACAGTTGCCAATAGGGGAATGGTGGCAACGTCCCAGCCACTGGCTGCACAAGCAGGACTTGATATTTTGAAGCAGGGCGGGAATGCTATCGATGCTGCCATTGCCACCGCTGCAGCCCTGACAGTCGTTGAACCGACATCAAATGGGATCGGCGGTGATGCATTTGCTTTGGTTTGGACCAAGGGAAAACTGCACGGTCTGAACAGCAGCGGTCCTGCACCGAAAAACATATCGATAGAACAAATGAAAGAACGCGGATATGAGGAAATACCGAAATTTGGATGGATGCCTGTTACAGTTCCAGGAGCTCCCGGAGCATGGGCTGAATTGTCCGAGCGTTTCGGGAAATTACCTTTGACTGACGTCTTGAAGCCTGCCATTGATTATGCGGAAAATGGATACCCAATTTCTCCGGTTCTGGGCAAGTTTTGGAAAATGGCCTACAAAAAATATAAAGAAGTATTGACTAGTGATGAGTTCAAACATTGGTTCGAGACGTTTGCGCCAAATGGCAAAGCTCCGGAAGTGGGGGAAGTCTGGAAATCCCCGGGACATGCAAATACACTTCGTTCGATTGCTGAAACCAAAGCCGAGTCGTTTTATCGTGGCGAGTTGGCTGAAAAGATTGCCGATTTTTCTAATCAATATGATGGATTCTTAACAGCTGAAGATTTGGCTGATTACAAACCGGAATGGGTAGACCCTATTTCTGTCAACTACAGGGGATATGATGTTTGGGAGATTCCGCCGAATGGCCAGGGATTGATCGCATTAATGGGCTTGAATATCCTGAAAGGGTACTCGTTTAAAGAGAAGGACTCTGTCGATACATACCATAAACAGCTGGAAGCGATGAAGCTTGCTTTTACCGACGGGAAAGAATACATTACGGAACGAAATCATATGGAGCATACGGTGAAGGACTTGTTGTCTGAGCAGTTCGCTGAACAGAGAAGAGCCGAAATTGCGGATGAAGCACTGACTCCAGAGCCGGGCACACCTCCAAAAGGCGGCACAGTTTATTTAGCCACTGCTGATGCCGAGGGGAATATGGTATCCTTTATCCAAAGCAATTATATGGGATTTGGTTCAGGACTGGTTGTCCCAGGAACAGGAATTTCCCTTCAGAACAGGGGTTACGATTTCTCGTTGAATCCTTCTGATGCAAACGCACTTGAAGGAGGAAAAAGATCATACCATACGATCATTCCGGGCTTTTTGACAAAAGACAACCAGCCAGTTGGTCCTTTCGGAGTGATGGGTGGATATATGCAGCCACAGGGACATTTGCAGGTCGTCATGAACACGGTCGATTTTCATTTGAATCCGCAGGCAGCACTCGATGCGCCGCGTTGGCAGTGGATGGAAGGCAAGAAATTTGTCGTTGAACCGCATTTTCCGAACCATATCGCTGAGCACCTTGTTAGGAAAGGCCATCAAATCCAAGTAGAATTGGAACAAGGCGCGTTCGGGAGAGGACAAATCATCTGGAGGGACAATGATACGGGAACCCTCTACGGTGGAACAGAGTCACGGACAGATGGCTCGATCGCTTCTTATTAATTGGTAGATGTTCGGAGGTACACCTTATGACACAATGGCACTTATTTTTAGCTTTTTTCCGCGTCGGCATTCTAGGCTATGGCGGTGGACCGTCTTCCATACCGCTTGTCCAGAAAGAGGTAGTCGAAAAGTACAAGTGGATGTCTGATGAAGAGTTTGCGAACGTATTGGCACTTGGAAACTCACTGCCCGGACCGATTGCCACCAAAATGGCCGGGTATATCGGTTACCGGGTATCCGGAATAATGGGAATGATCAATGCAGTCCTTGCTACTATCGTTCCGACGATTGTATTTTTGATTATTTTGCTTACATTCCTGGCATCGATGAGCGGGAATCCAATCGTTCAAGGGATGACGAATGCAGTCGTGCCGGTAGTTGGCGTGATGCTGGCAGTCTTAACCTATAACTTTATAATTAAGGCAAAAGGTGGACTAGGCTGGGCGCTTACAGGGATTTTGGCAGTCGGTTCTCTGATTTTGATTGAGATTGCGGGACTGCACCCAGGAATCCTGATTGCGGCACTCCTGATATATGCCCTTGTAGAACCGTCTAAGAAAGACGAGGCACCAACAGATAAATCCAGACAGAAAGGGCAGTCGGTATGATTTATTGGGAAATATTTTTAGCATTTTTTATTCCGGGAATAGTCGGATATGGTGGCGGACCTGCTTCCATTCCGTTAGTCGAAAATGAAGTGGTGGATCGATACGAATGGATGTCTGTCAATGATTTCAGTGAAATGCTGGCGATGGCCAATGCGCTTCCAGGCCCGATTGCGACGAAAATGGCAGGATATATCGGGTATCAACAGGGAGGGGTTCTTGGTTCGGTTATCGGGGTGTTTGCGACCGTAGCCCCATCATTGATATTGATGGTCGTTTTATTGAGCTTGTTGAATAAGTTCAAAGATTCTCCACGTGTCAAAAAAATGACAGCTTTGATCCGGCCGACAATCGCCGTCCTTCTGGGCGTGATGGCTTTCAACTTTTTCAGCACTTCTTATGAAGGGGCAGGGATTGGTCAAACGTTGTTTTTGATTGCGGCTAGCTATGTGCTTATGGAAAAGCTGAAAGTACATCCAGCCTTCGTCATTCTCGGAGCCTTGGGATATGGCGCCGTCTTTCTTGCTTGATACTGAAAAGAAAGCCCGATAGAAAAAATCTATCGGGTTTTTTATTTGCAAGTACCCCCATCTCCCAATATTCAAATTGCTTAGCTTGCAAAAAAGAAAGCGGTATAATAGACAAAAGCTGCTTCTAGTTGCTGTAGCGTGATAACCATATACTACGACATAACTTCAGTATGGCTTCCTACCATCCTTTTCTGATTGAGTGGTAGTCCAGCGCTGCGGAAAAATACTCGCTTTCCGTGGGGAACGCTTCAGCCTCCTCGGGAAAAGCGCCCTGCGGGGTCTTCAGACTGTTCCTTTCCCACAGGAGTCTCGCATTTTTCCGCAGCTTGGTGTAATTTTCTGATTAGGTGAGAAGTAATCCTGAAATGTATCTAACATGGTTTTCCCTAACATAAATGGATAAAAACCATTGAGTGGTGAGAGGCAGAACACGGTGACTCTTGCGTAAACATTAATCCTTGAATTCGGAACCCTGCTTTTGAAAGTTTACAACGCACTCAGAACATCGAACTTTATTTTCAAGGAGCATCACAATTTTTCCACCGCTCATATAGATTTTCTGATCAAGTGAGTGACCCTATAATATGTCAAACACGGGGTAAATCCCGAGCAAAATTCAGAAAATCGCAACCAGCGAAGGCAGAACACGCAGACTCCTGCAGGAATAGCGCGAGTCCGAAGACCCCGCAAGAAGCGTTCTTTGCTGATGAGGAGGCTGAGGCCGTGCCCGCGGAAAGCGAAGTGTTCAGCCGCAGCGAGTACCAACACTCTATAAACATCAGAATGAGAGAAAACGTCACAAAAAGTAATTTTCACGATGTCGCAATTTGCCTCAACTGAAAAATATAAAATCTATTAAAGGAGAGATAAATCATGGATTTAAAACTAAAAGGAAAGTCAGTTATTGTCATGGCCGCAAGCAAAGGGCTTGGGAAGGCGAGTGCTATGGAGTTTGCCAGAGAAGGTGCACGTGTGTTGATATCCAGCAGAAGTGAAGAAGAACTTGCTAAAACAGCCGAAGAAATCAAGAAAGAAACCGGAAACAACCAGGTCGAGTACATCGTATGCGATGTGAAGAAAGCCGAAGACATCCAGAACATGGTACAGAAAGCAGTCGACTGGAATGGAACAGTCGACGTATTGATCAACAATGCCGGCGGACCTCCCGCAGGTACCTTCGAAGACTTCGATGACGAGGCATGGCAGCACGCCTTCGAATTGAATCTGTTAAGCTTCATACGCTCGATAAGAGCAGTGCTTCCCTATATGAAAAAGCAGAAAAAAGGGCATATCGTCAATATCGCTTCCTCTTCCATAAAACAAAGCCTGAACAACCTGTTATTGTCGAATACACTCCGTCCCGGCATCGCGGGACTGTCCAAAAGCCTCTCCCAAGAGCTTGCACCCGACAATATCATGATCAACACCATTGGCCCGGGCCGGATCGAAACCGACAGGATTATGGAATTAAATAGAAAGAAGGCCGAAGAACAAGGGGTTTCTGTCGACCAAATCAAGTCCCTTACTGAGCAGGAAATACCGGCGGGCCGTTCAGGCGATCCTGCAGAGTTCGCTAAAACAATCGTGTTCTTTGGCTCAGGTGCCAATACGTACATCACCGGCCAATCCCTTGTCGTCGACGGCGGTTTAGTGAAAGCTCTGTAGTTATCTGTAATTTTTGAAAAATACAAAAAACGACATAAAAAGCCTCTATCCAAAAGCTATTTAATCGAATATACTATTCTAGATTTAATAGAATGCGAGTGATGGAGGAAGATGGATGAAGCGTGTAGTGGCAATGTTATTGGCTGTCGTAATTTGTATGGGGGTTGTGCCTGCTTCTGTGTTTGCGATCGAGACAGAGGACGAAGAATTCAATCAATTCCTGCAGGAAACCGGTTGGGAAAAACAAGCATACATCGATTACCTGGAGGAGAAAGATTGGTATTTGGATGATTTCGAGTCAGTCGATGAACTGGGTACGCCGCTTACGGAAGAGTCGGTCCAGCCAGTACTCGACAAATACGTTTTGACTAGGGAAGAATTGAATTCCCTGCTTGTCGAGTATGGCGATATCGAGGAAGGCCAGGATGTGCTGGAAGGCAGCTGGATCATCTTCTCGGAAGAACTGGACCTGTATGTTGATTTTTATTTGAATGGCTGGGAAGGGACTCTGATTGATGAACAGAACCTTCAGGAATTGCTGGACTGGTTTGAATTTGATTCCAAGGAAGAACTGGAAGGATTTTTACAGGAGTATGGCGACTCTATCGAAAATTATGAGTACATAGAAGACCTTGAATGGGCAGTCGACTACTACTTGTATGAAGAAGATTACTTTTCGGAGCTTTTCCTCCTTTTCGAAGAATTCGGCCTTACAGAGAAAGAGGTAGAAAGATTGGCTGCGCATTTGGAAACTCTCGATTACGAAGATCCTGCTTTCTCCGACAAACTGTTGGAATTAAGCGACAGGATGCTTGCATTCGAAGATTTTGAAACAGCGGATGAGTTGTCTGCTGAAGAAATCGCAGAACTTTTGGATATATACCAGGACTTTCTCGATTTGTTTCAGATGGAGGCAAAATTCTATCTTGTGAAAGACGGGGATAAACAAGCTTTGTCCTTGCAAACGATGATGACGATGACAAGTACAAATGGCTTCGATTTACTTATCGAATTATATGACAAACAGGGAGCTTTCCTTGCTGATATTTTGTTGACGGCAGAAATGTTCGGATCCGATCTAATCAAAGAAACAGGCGAAGATATCAAACAAGCTGAAGAAATCGTGACAACAAAACCAGAACCGGAAGCTGTAAAGAAAGTAGAAAAAAGCACTTCTGGACAAACGGTAAAAGGCGGTCAGCTCCCGAAAACGGCTGGCGATTATGCGCAACATGCCATGTTCGGTCTTGCTTTGACAGGATTGGGACTTTTCCTGTTCCGCCGCTCAAGAAAATGGGGCGGATCCGCTGAATGAACAGGAAAAAAGGGAGGCTGATTATCCTTGGTTTATCATGCCTTTTGGTGGTTGCAGGACTTTTTTTCATGACCACGAACGTCTATAAATTCGGGAAAGGTTACCTGATTTATAAAACGGGACAAGTAACTGCAGTGGAAAAACAACAGGCGATCAGCCATAAGCAGGCTATGCCGGTAAAACAGGAAACTGTCTCTGAGGAGAAGCCGGAAGAACAGTCGGAAAGTGAACAAGTTTATCCAGAGGTTCCCGAGCAGGGTGATTATATGGGCGATTTGATCATTCCGAAACTGGACGCAAAGCTGCCAATCTATCACGGAACAGATGAAGAGGAATTGGAAAGCGGCGTTGGCCATTATGCCGACAGTGTTCTACCGGGTGAAGCGGACAATTCGGTGTTGTCAGGACACCGCGATACTGTCTTCCGTAATCTCGGGGAAGTGGGCAAGGGGGACCTTTTAATAACCCGTACGGCAAAAGGCGAGTTCACTTATAAAGTCCGTAAAGTCAGGATTGTCGACAAGGATGACCGGACGGTAATTGTACCGAAGCCGGAAGCCACCCTGACCGTAACTACTTGTTATCCGTTTGAATTTGCCGGCGATGCACCTGAGCGATATATTCTTGTCGCGGATTTGATTTCTGCCGACTAAATAGAAGCAAGCCTCCTTCAATGGGGAGGCTTGCTTTTTTGATGGTCCGTACTATTTATCGGACGTCCGTTAGATTAACAGAGGACTTTTATAATATAATCTAAATAAAGCGTTTACATAAAATGCGAGGGGGGAGACGATGAACAATTTACCGAAAAAAACCATGTACACTCTGGGTGCTGTAATTTTTCTAGTCAGTTTATTTCTTATGCTTTATTACGGGAAAGAGACCTTTTATATGGAAAACCAGACAGCATCCTCCCAGCAAATCTACGATTACCACTTCGCCCTGATAACGGAAGAAGTAGGAAATGAGTACTGGAGATTGATAGAAAACGGAGCCAAGGAAGAAGCCGGGAAACATAACGTCTATTTGGAATATGTCGGTCCGAGGAAAAGTGATAAAGAAGAAAAACTGCATACGATCGATCGGATGATTTCATCAAAAGTGGACGGAATAATTACCCAGGGAATTCCGGGTGAGGCATTTAAAGAACTCGTTCATAAGGCCGTTGAGAGAGGTATTGACGTCATCACAGTGGATACAGATGTTCCGGACAGCGACCGCCAAGTTTATGTGGGGACTGACAATTATCAAGCCGGCTTTCTGGCAGGCAAGGCCTTGCTCAACGATACTTCAGGTGTGGTCAATGTCGGTATTGTTACTGGATCGCTCGATGCGTTGAATCAACAGGAAAGAATTGCCGGTTTCAAAGATGCATTGCAAATGGCGGATCGGGTACGGCTCGTTGATATAGAAGAATCGAACATTACGGAAATAGGGGCTGCACAGGCAGCTTATTCCCTGCTGAAGGACCATCCGGATATTAACGCACTGTTCGGCACGAGTGCTTTGGACGGAGTTGGCATCGTCCAGGGCATTGAAGAAATCCATTTACCTGAACATCCATATATTGTCGGGTTTGATATTCTCCCGCAGACAGTAGAGTTGATTGAACAGGGAAAAATCGACGCGACCATTACACAGTTTCCGATGGAGATGGGGAGACTATCCGTCCGCTACATGATTGATCTCCAGCAAGAAAAGGTCATACCTACCTTGCAAAATACGGAAACGAGTATCATTCGCAATCAAGATATAAAAAACGGGGAAGTCATCACGAAGGGTGATCAGTCATGAAATCGATCCGCAGTAAATTGATCGTCTACTTCTTCGTATTTGTCGTTTTGTTCAATATTGTATCCATCTCGATTTATGTAAGTTCCAGGACGCTGACCGAAAAATATGATGCCAGTTTCGACCGGTTCCTCGTATTAAATTCAATCTCCAGCATCTCCAATCAGTTATTTGAAGATACAAAAGCGTATGTCATGGATCAGACAGATGAAAATTTAGAGGCGTATTATGAAACCCGCAGATCATTCAAGGAACAGGAGGAACATTTCCTGGCGGGACTTGATCACAAGGAACAAACACAAGCAAGGAATTACCTTAACTTGATCGATAATGTCCTGTATGAAAGTGAGATTACGATTGGTTTTGTTCTGAAAGACGATATTGAACGATACACAGCCCATTTGAAGGAAACACAAAGCACCGCAAGTTACATTCAGGAAACGACTCTCCACTTGATCGATTTGGAGCTTACAGAATATCAGACACTTTATGCCGATTTGCAGGACAGAAACGAGTCGTTCCGGCTGTTCATTATTTTTGTATTTACGACAACGATCATGCTGGCAGTATTTTTCGCGATTTGGTTTGCCCAGGGGATCAATAAACCGATACAGCAGTTGACCAATGCTGCCAGGCAGGTTTCAAAAGGGGATTTCAGCGGCAAGCCTGTCGAGATTGATTCAAACGATGAATTGAAGCTCTTAGGCAGTTCCTTCGATCATATGAGAGCAAGTATCCATGAATTGATCAAAGAGATTAAGGATCAGTCGGAACAGGACAGGCTGATGAAGGAATTGGAACTGAAACATTTGCAAAATCAAGTGAATCCCCACTTTCTGTTTAACACATTGAATACCATATCGAAAATGGCTTATTTAGAAGATGCCCGCTCCACTTCCAATTTGATCGACTCCACTGCAGCGCTTCTCCGGTACAGTCTCGGAGATATCGAGAAGTTCGTACGATTGAAAGAAGAAGTTGCTGTTGTCGAGGATTACTTAAGCATCCAAAAAACACGGTTCTCGGAAAGAATCGACTTCAAGATCGATGTAGATGAATACTGCCTCGATTTTCCTGTCCCAAGATTGACACTCCAGCCTTTGGTTGAAAATGCCTTTATCCATGGTGTCGAAGAACAGGAGGATGGCGGGACTATCCAGTTATTCATATATGAGGAGACTTCTTCGATCATCGTCGAGGTTCGGGATAACGGTGCAGGAATGACAAGGGAAAAAGTGAGCAAGGTTTTATCATTTCCTCATACAGAGCAGGAAGATCATATCGGCCATTCCACAGGATTAGGTCTTACCAATGTGATTCGAAGACTGCAGCTTTTTTACAGACGGGAAAATATCATCCGGATTGATTCCCAACCCGGAGAAGGGACGACAATCAAACTTATGCTGCCGAGAGACTTCAACAGGATGGACCAAGATTTGGAGGAGGTTGGAACATGAAAGTGCTGATAGCAGAAGATGAACTGTTGGAGCGGAAAGCAATGCGAAAGTTTTTGGAAGACAACTTTCAGGATTTGGCGGTCGTCGGGGAGGCGGTCAACGGGCGGAAAGCAATTGAAATGGCGGCTGAACTGGGACCGGATGTCATTTTGATGGATATCAAAATGCCGGGAATAAATGGTTTGGAAGCAATCGAGAAAATACGTGCAGATAATCAGGATATCAAATTCATTCTCGTTTCGGCCTATGACTCGTTCGAATATGCCAAACAAGCGATGCGGATGGGTGTCCGCGAATATATCCTCAAACCTAGTAAAAAGGAGGAGACAATCCGGGCGGTCTTGCGGGTTAAAAAGGAAATTGCCGAACAAGAAGAACGGCGCAGGCAGGAGAGCCAGTCCGATCAACTGGCAAGAGAGCTTTTGCTGGCAAAAATCATGCAATACGACACAGGCAGCGACACGCTCGAGTTGCTTCAATCCCTTTTTCCGAATATGCAGTCTGCCTATTTCCTCGTGGCGGTCGGATGGGGAGGAAACCTATCCTCGATAGCGGAATCATTGAGGGAATGGTCTTCCGATCAATACATTTTGCAATCGGTTGACGGACAAATCGTCATTGCAGGTTTTTCGGACATTCAGCAAAATAAAGCAGCCGTATTGAAGCTGGCACGCAAATTGCAGTTGAAATTTGGGAAAGACTCATTCGTGGGAGCGGGCCATCCATGCAGGAAACTGAAAGACTTGCCAGAATCCTTTTTCCAGGCCAATTCGGCGGTCAACCAGCTCGCTGAAACGGGTGGCAGCAGCTATGGTTTTCCACCTCAGGATGGGTCGGGACAGAATAGTGCGCTGATAAGAAAAATTGTCGAAGAGACTGCACAAGGAAATGAAAAGAATGCCTTGCATTACCTCTACAAATTATTGGAGGTCGATTCCAATAGGGAAGTGTTGGTGGAATGCTACTATCGATTGAAACAAGAATTGCATGAAAAAGGAATAGTCCCACCGGAGGAATCCCTCTCTTCTATTCAAACACGACAAGATTGGGCGGGTTTGCTTAGACATGTCTGCCAGCAGGTGCAGTATTTTCACCAGTCCCACCACAAGATGGAGCGGGCCAGAAAATATATTTCCGATCATTTCCACGAGTCGATCAGCCTGGAAGATGTGGCATTACATACGGATTTAAGCCCGAATTATTTTTCCAACCTTTTTAAGGAAGCTACAGGGGAAACGTTTATCGATTATCTGACCAATATCCGGCTGCGAAAGGCCAAAGAATTCCTGGAATCCAATCAGTACAGCTTGAAAGAAATTTCTTTTATGATCGGCTATAAGGACCCGAATTACTTCAGCAGGGTTTTCAAAAAGTATTATCTAATGTCCCCGAAACAATATCAAAAGCAAATCTTAAAATAGTGAAGAAAATCATAAAAAAGTACAGAAAATCACTTCTCTATTTTAAGTACGGGTCTTCTATAATCAACATGTAAGCGTTATCTAAAGCGTTTTACAAGACAAAAGAAGGGGGCTTTATCATGAAGAAACTACTTGGCATTTTATTATTAATGATTATGGCGATCGTTTTTGCGGCCTGCAGTTCTGATTCCTCCTCCGGAAGCGACGGAGCGGAAGAGTCGGATGCATCCGCAGGCTCCGGTGATTCGGAAGAAGCTGCAGAATCAGGTGGAGACGGCGGTACTGTCGAAATCTTCAGTTGGTGGACAGGTGCAGGGGAAGAGGACGGCCTGCTTGCACTGATCGATTTATTTGAACAGGAACATCCTGACATTACGGTGGAAAACGCCGCAGTGGCAGGTGGTGCCGGTACCAACGCAAAAGCAGTACTGGCAACCCGGATGCAGGGGGATGATCCACCATCCACTTTTCAGGTTCACGGCGGAGCCGAGCTGAATGATGGCTGGGTGGCTGCAGATAAAATGGAGCCATTGAACGATTTTTATGAAGAAGAAGGTTTGATGGATAAATTCCCGCAGGATTTGATCGATCTGGTGAGCAAGGATGGCAATATTTATTCTGTCCCGGTCAACATCCATAGAGGAAACGTTGTTTTTTACAACAAAGCGATTTTTGAAGAACATGGTTTGGAAGTTCCGACCACTTACGATGAGTTCATCGAAGTGGCTGATACATTGAAGTCTGCAGGAGTCACTCCATTGGCGCTGGGTGATAAGGAAGCATGGACAGCCACCCAGATTTTTGAAAATATCCTTCTTGGCGAGCTGGGACCGGAGGATTACCGGGCGCTTTGGGAAGGCGAGGTAGCTTTTGACGATGAGAGAGTCGTCGAAGCAGCAGAAAAATTCAAAACAGTGCTTGGTTATGTAAATGAAGACCATGCTTCCCGTAACTGGCAGGATGCCGCCCAATTGGTAGGAGACGGGGAAGCAGCCATGATCAACATGGGTGACTGGGCCAAAGGTTATTTCTCCAATGACTTGAATTTGGAAACAAATGTCGACTTCGGATATTTCCCATATCCTGAAACGGATGGGGACTTCATGGTCATCACCGATACATTCGGATTGCCTAAAGGGGTGGAAAATCCAGAAGATGTGAAGTCTTTCTTGAGCGTGTTGGGTTCAAAGGAAGGACAGGATGCATTCAACCCGTTGAAAGGTTCGATTCCAGCCCGTGTCGATGCCGATACTTCCAAATATGACGAGTATGGCCAAGATGCGATGGATGATTTCAACAATTTCAACTTGACTCCAAGTCTTGCACACGGTTCTGCTGCAGCGGAAGGGTTTGTGACGAAAGCGAACCAGGCAGTCAATATTTTCGTGACACAGCTTGACGTCGAAAACTTCATCAACACATTGAAAAACGCAGCAGCTGAATTGTAAGTTAGGATGGCTTTCAAAGTAGAACGGCTGACTCGGGGCAGGGTCAGCCGTTTTCCTGAAAGGACATACCTGATGGTGAGAGGAGGAGATCGTGATGGCAGAACATGCTGTGAATAAGAGTACGGAGGAGTACTCATCAAATAATAAACAGGCGGAAAAACCGCAACATTCGCCTCAAAAAAGGCAGAAAAAGAAACTATCGAAAGACCAGCTGGTCGCGTTGGCCTTTTTGGCACCATCATTCATTCTGGTCCTTGTCTTTGTATATGGATTTATCGGCTGGACGGGGTGGGTGTCGGTGAGTAACTGGAATACCCTTGTTCCGGATTTTTCTTTTGCAGGATTGAAAAACTATGCTTATTTGTTCAGTGACTACCGCTTTCAGGCGGATGTCAGGAACACGGTCTTTTTTACAATATTATTCATCGGTCTCGTTATTCTGTTAGGGCTTGGTTTGTCGATTTTGATCGATCAAAAACTGAAGGGCGAATCCTTGTTCCGAAACATCTTCTTGTTTCCGATGGCTTTGTCCTTTGTTGTGACAGGTGTCGTCTGGCAATGGCTTCTCAACCCTTCGACAGGCTATAATCAATTTCTTTCCGTATTCGGTATCCAGCCGAAATGGTACACAGATACAAATATTCTGGCAGGGTTCGAATGGGGGAGCATTGAATTCGGGCTGCCGGTGGCCATCATTGCGGTAGTCATCGCGGCGGTCTGGCAGATGACAGGTTTTTCGCTTGCCATGTACTTGGCGGGATTGCGCGGAATTCCTGACGAACTAAGAGAAGCGGCAAGGATGGACGGCGCTTCCGAGTTTCAAGTCTACCAAAAAGTGGTATTACCGATGTTGATGCCGATCACGGTCAGCGTGGTCATCATCATGGCCCATATTTCATTGAAAATATTTGATCTTATTTATGCAATGACCGGTTCTGGCGCCAACTTTGTGACAGATGTACCTGGGGTGTACATGTTTGAAACGACCTTCCGCGGTAATTATTATGCAAACGGTGCTGCGATTGCCATCATCATGCTGCTTCTTGTGGCGGTCTTTATCGTTCCATATTTGTTGACCAACAGAAGGAGTGATCATTAATGGCGACATTCAATTTGTGGAAACCGTTCAAGTATTTGATTTTGATCGTGATGGCGGTCGTCTTCTTGACACCTGTCTATGTTATATTGGTAACAAGCCTGAAACCGCTCGATGAAGTATCGCTCGCCAACATGTGGGCGCTTCCGTCCTCGATCGATTTCAGCAGTTATACCCATGCATTTTCGGAATTGGCTCCAAACTTCATGAATAGTGTCTATTTGGTTGTACCGGCAACCTTGTTGTCGGCATTGCTGGGCGCGATGAATGGATATGTGCTCTCTAAATGGAAGTTCAAGGGTTCAGAAGTGATTTTCACGGTCATTTTATTCGGGATGTTCATTCCCTATCAAAGTATCTTGATTCCATTGATCCAGTTTCTGAGAAACATAGAGTTGTACAATTCGATTGCAGGTTTGATTCTGACCCATGTTGTCTACGGGCTGCCAATCACAACACTGATGTTCCGGAATTTTTATGCGAACATACCTGACACGATGCTGGAGGCCGCCAAAATCGACGGAGCAAGCTTCCTCGGGATATTCCGGCATATCATCATCCCGCTGTCGATCACTGGCTTTGTTGTGGTGGCGATTTGGCAGTTCACCAACATTTGGAATGAATTCTTGTTCGCGGTGACCATCACCAACTCTGACAGCCAGCCGATCATGGTAGCTTTGCAAAACTTGTCAGGAAGCCAGATCGTCCAATGGAACGTCCAGATGGCAGGTGCGCTGTTAGCGGCATTGCCGACACTGCTTGTATATATTTTATTAGGCAAATACTTCGTCCGGGGATTGCTTGCTGGGTCTGTAAAAGGTTAATCAAATTTTACGTAAAGGCGGGATACTTTGGACAAATTGAGATGGGGAATACTAAGCACGGCCGATATCGGCCGGCAGCAGGTCATTCCTGCGATTAAACGATCAAAAAATGGAGAAGTAACGGCGATGGCCAGCAGGAGCCAAGAGTCGAAACAAGTAGCAGATGAACTCGACATCCCGAAATTTTATGACAGCTACCAGGCTCTTCTGGAAGACCCGGATATCGATGCTGTCTACATCCCGCTTCCGAACAGCCTGCATAAACAATGGGTATTGGAAGCGGCCAGGCAAAAGAAACACATCCTTTGTGAAAAGCCTGCTGCACTGAATGGCGAAGAGCTGGATGAAATGTTGGCAGCCTGTGAGGAAAACGGTGTCAGGTTCATGGAAGCCTTTATGTATCAATTCCATCCACAGCACCAACGGGTAAAGGAATTGGTCCAAAATAAAGAAATCGGGGATATCTCGTTGATCCGCTCCAGTTTTTCTTTTGTCCTGGACGACAGCTCGAACATCCGCATGATCAAGGATTTGGGTGGGGGCGCCATGTATGACGTGGGCTGCTATTGCCTTCATTCCATCCGGCATATTCTAGAGGAAGAACCGGAATCCGTGTATGCGAGCGGGAAGCTTCATGATCAGTCGGGTGTCGATACCAATGTCGCCGGTGTCCTTGCATTTTCTGGCGGTGTAAAAGGCATATTCGATTGCAGCTTCCAAGCCGCGCCGCAGAATTATTACGAAGTGATCGGCACAACCGGCAGTATCGAAGTGCAAAATGCATACCGCCCGGATCTGAATGAAAACGGGGAAGGCCTGCTCCGGATTAAAAGGTCGAATGGTGAAACGGAAGAAGTGGCGATAGAGGGAGATCAATACAAACTCCAGGTCGAACATTTTGCCGAAGCTGTCCTCACTAATCAACCTTTATCATATGATAAGGAAAAGATGCTTAGCCATACGAGGATAATGGATGCCGTCTTTACATCGATCGATACTGGTGAGCCTGTGCTTTATAAGTAAATAAACAGTCATCATAATTTCCCCTTAATTATGTTGATATAACCCGGAAGCTGCCTGCATGGGCGGCTTCTTTTGTTTGTTTTGCTTAGAATTGGTTGGATCGGGGCAACTGGAGCGTCAGACACAACAACTAGATCACCGATTCTCCTAAGTTGTGGTGCGGGATGATTCTCAACTGGATCGAACTACCCTAAAACAAGAGCGCATAGGACGAAAAAAAAGCCGCCGAGAGCTCCCCGGCAGCTGTTTTTATCTGATTTCTTTAAAAATGTTTGCTGCTTTTTCCACTACGTAATGGCTTCCGCCTTCTTCTTTCACGTTTTCCACCATCATCGACAGCAATAATTCTTCATCATCCGGATAAACAACGAACCAACCATTTTCTTCTGCGTCTTCGTCATCCAGGCTTTGCTTTAATTCGGCAGTGCCTGTCTTTCCTGCTAAGTCGACTGCTTCGATATCGGCTTCTGGGGCTGTTCCGGTTGGTGCTGTCACCACTTTCCGGAAGGCATCTTTGATGGATTGGATGTTATCTGTGGAAATAACATCCTCTTTCCACACCTGGCTCTTTTCTTCTTCCTCTTCCAGAATCGGTTTAATGATGTCGCCCTCGTTGAAGAATGGTGTATAAGCTACAGCAAGGTGAATGGAACTCATTTCCATTTGTCCCTGGCCGAAGCTGGTATCTGCAAGCTGTGCTTCGCTGTCGATTTCCCCGGAATTACTGATGGTCGATTGTTCGATCGGATAGGCAAAAGGAAACTCTTCGCCAAAACCGAACTGTTGCAGACCGTTCACTAACGTGTCTTTGCCCATTTCCAGACCTTTCTGAGCAAAATAAATGTTATCCGACCGGACTAACGCATCTGTCAAATCCACCGGACCTGTCGATTCAGATACCCTTTTGACCCGGTAATTGCCCCAGGAACTGTCTTTTTGCCAGGTTTCTCCTTCGATTGTGATTCCTTCATTCGGATCAAAGGCATCTGCTTCCAATCCAATCGCCGCTGTGATCGGCTTGATGGTAGAACCTGGTGCATAAGTGGCACTGTAACGATTTTGGAGCGGTTGTTTCGGGTTGCTTTGCAGCTCCTCCCGTCGTGTCGAGCTTATTCCATAAGCCATTTCGTTCGGATCGAAACCGGGACTGCTGACAAGCGCCAACGTTTCTCCGGTTTTCGGGTGGATGGCGGCTGCTGAACCTGTATCGTCTCCATAGGAATCATAAATGGTTTTTTGTAACTCGGCATCGATGGTGACGATGATATCTTCCCCGTTTTCTACTGGAGTTTCCGTTAGAACCACGTCTTCTTTATCTTGTTCTGGGTAAGTCACAACGATTTTGGTACCGGCTTTGCCTCGAAGTCTGTCTTCATAAAGCAATTCCAAACCGCGTTTGCCGATTTGGTCACCCGAAGAATAATTCCCGTCTTCCATATTTTCCAGTTCCTCGGCCGTTACATCGCCGATATAACCGACAAGATGGGAAGTTGCTTCCCCGTATGGATACATCCTCCCTGTCGTATCTTGCTTGCGGACGGGATCCAACTCGAAAAGTTTTTCCAGTTTTTCTTCGTTCGTGGTCGGTACTTTTTTCAATGGAACAAACAAATCTGGTTCCACCCAGTCAGCGCTGAGCATTTGATCAATGGTGTCCACTTCCATTGCCAGTAAATCGGCAAGCTTTTCTTTGGTTTCCTCTTCGTTTTCACCAAATTCCCCCGGAATGACACCTATTTCATAAATGACTTCATTTACGGCCAGCCCATTGTGGTTGCGGTCAAAAATTTGCCCCCGTTGTGGCGAGTCGAAGACGGGTCTCACTTCACCTCCGTCTTTCAGTTCAGGAAATATGTAGCCTGGATCCCAATCGACGAACCAATTTGTTTCCTCATCGCTTTCCTGTTGGACCATTGTTGCATCATAATCGAAAGAAATCGGACCGCCCATCGTGTCCATCTCTACAGTGATTGGATAAGAAACAGTTCCGTCTTCCTTTGGCTCCGCTTCTTCCCCTTCTTCCGGGACTTCGAAGTTCACGTTCAAATTCTCGACGTCCAAGTCTCCATATAATTTCTGGTAACGGTCCACGAATTGTTCTGTTGGATATGCCTCTGCAGCTTCGGTAGATAACATATCGTACATTTCTTCAAATTCCTGGTTGTTCCAATGGTTGACATACTCTTCCAGACGCTCTTCGGGTGTCGTTTCTTCCCCGGAACAGGCTGAAAGGATGGAAACCAGTAAAAGCGGAATACATAAATGAAACACTTTCTTCACTTTCCAAGCCCCCCAAATCTAATATCTATTTCGGATATGCTTCTATTTTAAAGGTTCTCATCTAAAATTTATACACAGATGCACCGTTTCTTTCCATGAAAATGAATTGCTTGGATATAATCTTTCAAACAAAAAAAGCCATTCCTGAAAGAATGGCTTTCTAGATGGGACGCCCCCTAGGACGCATCCATGTGTTCTTTGAACTTGGTTTGCAGTCGGTTAAACTCTTCGTCCGGGACCATGTAATACCAGATACCGTCCTCAAGCGTCTGCCCGGTACCCTCTATTTCGAGAGTTTCGATGTCTTTGCGTGTATCCTGGTAACCGGAATAAATCGTCCGGATGTTGCTCATTTTCATATCGGTCCGGACGTTGTCCCCGATAATTTCGAGTATATTGCCTATTTTGGAGATATTGGAGAAATTAGCTGCCTTGTCCATGGCTGCTTCGATTACCTGGCGCTGCCGTTCATTCCGGCCCAAGTCGCCTTGCGGATCTTCTTTTCTCATCCGCACATATTTCAATGCCTCTTCTCCATTTAACTGAAGTTCGCCTTCAGGAAAGGTTTCTCCATCTTGTTTAAAAGCGAAGTCGTTCGTGACCGTTACGCCATTGATGGCATCGATTCCGTCTTCAAAACCTTCCATATTCACTTTGGCATAGAAATGGATCGGGATATCGAAAGTGTTTTCCACCGTCTCCAAGGCTAAATCTGTCCCTCCAAAAGCATAGGCATGGTTGATCTTGTCCATTCCGACTCCGGGGATGTTCGTGTATGTGTCTCGGGGAATGCTCAACATCAACATCGAATCTGTTTGAGGGTTTGCCGACAGTACGATCATCGTATCGGATCTGCCGCTGTCATCTGCCCGTTCATCGACACCCAGCAAGAGAATGTTCAATGTTTTTTCATATTCCAATGTATTCTCGATTTGTTCTTTCCGTTCAGGATTTGCCTGATCTCTTTCCAGCGGCTCGTGGATTTCCTCGGCTGTTTCATTTACTTCTTGGTATAGATAAAAGCCATAGCCAAGAGCGGAAATCAACAAAATCAGCAAAATGCCGCCAACCCAATACAACCAACGAAATTTACGTTTTTTTTGATTTTTTTCAACTCTGGAAGCCAATGAAATATCTCCTCTTTTACAGAATATCCAAGCGTTCTATGGTAATTATATCCCATTTACATGTGCCCGTCTAACCGTGGCTTGAAAGAAGTGGCCTTAAAGAGGTGAAATGCCATTTTTTCTATGTGTTTCGACTTAGTTCAGAAGTCATGGCAGGAAAAGGCCCAGCAATCGACAATATAATCGCGGGTAATTAATGTATTCGATATAAAGAATAAAAATTCTATGGGTTTCTGCCGGTTTACATAGAGAATGGAAGGGGGAAACAGGAAAAAAGACTTATTTATTCTGAATTTTTAGAATCCAACAAAACTAGAAGAAATTAGACAAAATAAACGGTACAAAAGAATGGGGTTTTATAGTATATTTAGCTTATCAAATAGTTGCTTCTTCAGTTAATAAAGGCAAACTTATTGAAAAATAAGGACGCAAAGTACCAGGTCTAAAGTCTTTCAGACTATGATGGCTGTGCTGCCTGATGGAAACTTTGGAGGGTATTGAAATGTTGAAAACAATACATACCGAACTTTTGGACAAAGATTGGCTGGAGATGTTGGGAGAAGCAAAGGAAATCGGTCTGACAGTGGAAGAGGTCAAATTATTTTTGAGAGAAAATACAAAACAAGAACAAGACTAAATTTTTTTTAGGATCTTTGTGCTTTATATAGAACCATTCAGCCTCTTGTGTTATAATCTCCTTTGAAAGAGGTGAATGGCCTTGATCGGGGAAAAAATAAAACAATTACGCAAAGAAAAGAAAATGTCTTTATCCGAATTAGCAGATCAAGCTGGAGTCGCAAAATCATACCTAAGTTCAATCGAGCGGAATCTACAGTCCAATCCTTCCATCCAGTTCATGGAGAAAATCAGCAAGGTTCTGGGTATTTCTGTGAACGAGCTTCTACGCAAAGAAGAAGAGATAGAGTTGGAAAAACAACTAGACGAAGATTGGCTGAATCTCGTTCAAGAGGCCATGGATTCTGGAGTCACGAAAGAACAATTCAAGGAATACTTGGAATTCAACAGATGGCGCAAGAATCAAGACAAATAGCCGCCATTTGATCAAAGCCGAAGAGCTGACAGCCCTTCGGTTTTTTGTTGGTGATTACATGTCGGGGAGGACGGAACCATGCGGAAAAAATACTTTACGGAATTGCAGCGCCTGATGGACAAAGTCGAAGCAGAAGAAGCGGAGAAGATGTCACAGGCTGCCGGTAAAATAGCGGAAACGCTGGAAAACAACGCGATCATCCATTTATTTGGCTGCGGGCATTCCCATCTTCTGGCCGAAGAGGTTTATTACAGGGCCGGCGGGCTTGTACCGGTCCACCCAATCCTTCATCCGCCGCTGATGCTGCATGAAGGGGCAGTAAAGTCATCCGATCTCGAAAGGAAAAACGGATATGCCGGAACGTTCATGAGAAAGCAGGATATCCGTCCAGAAGATACTGTAATAGTCGTATCGACATCAGGCCGGAACCCCGTGCCGATCGACGCTGCCTTGATTGCAAGCGAGATGGGGGCCTTTGTGATCGGGTTGACATCAAAGGGGTATTCCATGAGTCAGCCTTCCAGGCATCATAGTGGAAAACGTTTATACGAAGTTGTCGACCTGGCCATAGACAACCATGTACCACCAGGGGATGCTTTGTTAAGCCATCAAAAGTCGGGGATAAACTTCGGACCAGGCTCCACGGTGATAGGTGCAGCCATCATTCATGGCATCCTCTCAGAAGCGATCGATGTCCTGATCGAAAAGGGCGTCGAACCGCCTGTCTTCAAAAGCGGTAATCTCGATGGAACAGATGAACACAACCAGCGACTTTTGGAAAGATATAGTGACAGGCTGAAGTTGTAACAAGGGTTGTTACGCCAGGAGAGAGAACTTGAAGCGGGGTTACGGCGGTTACCCTCGTTTCCAGCAGCTGACGAGATTAACGGGGAAAACCCCTCCCGCTCCCATTTTTTGCACGTCATTCATTAAAAACATCCAGACATTTAAGAGGGAATTCTTTTCATTTCCTTCTGTCCGGCCTGTTTTCGGTGAGGGATCAGTGTGTTGATGACCATGCTGATTCCTGCCCCCAATAAAAATCCGGCAGCGACATCTGCTGGATAATGGTGGCCGACAAACACTCTTGATATCACGACAAGGATGGCGATCGCGACTGCTGTGATACGCATCCATCTTTTCAGGTTCAGGAACCAGACAGCACCGGCAAAAACACCGGCAATCAAGGCCTGGTCGCTGGGAAAGGACGGGGAAGGCTGTTTTGGTACAAGAATGTCTACCTCATTTTCCATGAACGGTCTCGGCCGATCAATCAAGATTTTTAGAATTCTGTTCAAAAGCAGGGCAACTGCCAGGCCTCCTAGATTAAAGAGAGCAATCTTTCTGATTCGAGGAACCAACGGCATCACCACCATCAACACCAGGAATAACACAAATCCCCAACTTGATAACAGGATCATCGTCTGGTCAAGGAAGCCGCTCTTCCCGGCCATGTCATGAATCGCCTCAAAAACCATCATATCCACTATGCCCACCTCCGTTTTTATCCTATAAAAGTTTACCATAAGACCGAGGGTACGGCCTCAAAAAAAGAAGGATTACCGAATAAATTTTTGGTATAATCTCCTTATCTTATTTTCGGGTGGTTAGTCTTATGAAAAATTATCTATATTGGTTGTTACCGCTTGGGTGGATGGCAATCATTTTCTATTCATCATCCCAGCCATATCAAGAACAGGATATGAGGCCGTTCCTTGCAGACTATTTCGATTTGTCTTTTCTAATCCCTTATCTGGACCAAATTTCCTTTACCTACCATAATTCCGTGGTTAGTATTGACCAGTTGGGGGTATATGGTTTTATAGAATTCTTCATAAGAAAAGGTGCACATGTAACCGTCTTTTTGTTATTGATGATTTTTTTCTATGTTGCGATTACAAAGACGTATCCATTGAAAACTGGCAGGAAATTGATCATCGCTCTGGGATTGACGATCGCTTACGCTGCATTCGATGAATGGCACCAGGGACTGACCCCAAACCGCACACCGTACGCAGGAGATGTGGTTCTGGACACTTGCGGTGCATTGATCGGGGCCGGTTTCATTTTGTGCTCAGTGAAATGGAAGCAATCGAGAAAGTGAAATATCTGTGTCGATGACTAAATTTTTGAAAATTTATATATCCTTGGCCAAGCGGTCGTGGTATAGTTTTAGCATTGGAACTGAGCATGTCGATTTTTCATATAAATAGACTACAGGGGAGATATCTACTTTAATCGAGGTGATAGGATGAAAGAACAAGATATATATAAAGATGTTTTAAGTAAATTGATTGATAAAACCGAAAAGTTTCAAATAAGCGATACGCAGGAATTCGTTGATCATTTAATCCGTGAATTGAGTTACCATAAGTTGACCGATCCCGAGTGATAGAAAAAAATGGTTGAATAAAAAGGAAAGGCGTTGAATAATGGAACAGCGTCTTTCCTTTTTCTATGTATAAGCACAAGGGTTTTGCCGGAACTTAGTACATAAGTGGAAAAGGAATAAAGGTTACAGACTAATGGTATAGACAACTATATATGGGCGTGTTATACTAGTTAGCGTTTTCAGAATGTTGGATAGAAAGGGGTTTCTATATGTTAGCGTTTTTACAGAGAATTGGTAAATCATTGATGTTCCCGATTGCCATGCTTCCTGCTGCGGCCCTGCTTGTCAGGCTTGGTGCCGATGACATGTTCGGCATCGAATTTGTCAGCGCTGCAGGGGATGGAATCTTAGGAAATTTAGCACTAATTTTTGCCATCGGTGTTGCGATGGGTTTTTCTAAAGATGGAAGTGGGGCGGCAGCGTTATCCGGAGCTGTTGCGTTTCTCGTTTTGACCGGAGGAATTGAGACGTTTGGAGAGGACCTCGACATGGGTGTATTCGGCGGGATTATATCCGGTATTGTCGCAGGGTTGCTTTATAACCGGTTCTCCAATATTCAATTGCCGGAATGGCTGGCCTTTTTCGGAGGAAAAAGGTTCGTCCCGATCATCACCGCAGTTGTCATGGTGATATTATCCGGCATTTTCGGTATTGTATGGCCGCCTGTCCAAGCAGGAATCAATGCCTTGGGTGAATGGATTCTGGGCGCCGGTGCAATGGGTGTCGGTGTCTACGGTTTCTTGAATCGATTGTTAATCCCGATCGGTTTGCACCATGTCATCAACACGCTCGTCTGGTTCGATTTCGGTACCTTTACGCCACCTGGCGCTGAGGAAGCGGTACGCGGGGAAATCAACCGGTTCCTTGCAGAAGATCCGTCAGCAGGTACGTTCCTCGCCGGTTTCTTCCCGATCATGATGTTCGGGCTTCCGGCTGCATGTCTCGCGATGTATGCGGCTGCCAAGAAACACCGTAAAGCCGCAGTCGGCGGGATGCTGTTCAGTATCGGGCTTACCGCCTTTCTGACAGGAATTACAGAACCGATTGAATATTCTTTCATGTTCTTGTCCCCGTTATTGTATTTTGTCCATGCACTGTTGACAGGGTTGTCGATGATGGTAGCGTTGTGGCTCGACATCCGGCACGGTTTCGGGTTCTCGGCAGGACTTATCGACTACTTGTTGAATTTCGGTATCGCCGAACGCCCGATTCTTCTATTTGTGCAGGGGCTTGTATTCGCGGGAATCTATTTCGTGATTTTCTATCTATTGATCGTCAAATTGGATTTGAAAACACCAGGCCGTGAAGACGAAGACGAACAACAAGTGGAAGAAAACGACCAAATTGGCCGTCCATCGGGCGGCAAAGGGGCTAGAGACTATGATGCCAAAGCGTATCATTACCTGAAAGCCCTTGGCGGACCGGAAAACATCAAGACATTGGACCATTGTGCCACAAGGCTTCGCCTGCAAATGAACGATATGAACGAAGTAGACGAGAAAGCGCTGAAAAGACAAGGTGCCAACGGTGTGATGAAAATAAACAAAACCAACCTGCAAGTGATCGTTGGTACGACGGTCGACTTCCTTGCAGATGCCATGCGCAAACGGATGGAGAAAAACGATATGGCAGCACCAGGCCAAGCACAACAGACAGCACCGCAAACTGAAGAAGACAGCGTTCTTCAACCGTTGAAAGCAGAGGATGTTGCTGCACCGGTCAACGGAAAACTGCTGGACATCACCGAGGTGCCTGATCAGATGTTTTCCGAAAAAATGATGGGCGATGGGTTTGCGATCGAACCTGCCGACGGTCATTTTGTGTCACCGGTAGACGGAGAGATTTTAAGTGTCTTCCCTACCAAGCATGCGGTCGGAATCAAAACGGCGACCGGTCATGAACTGCTTGTCCATATCGGACTGGACACTGTCCGGCTCAATGGAGAAGGGTTCGAAGTCCATGTCAAAGAAGGGCAGAAAGTGTCCAAAGGGGAGAAAATGATCACCGTCGACCTTGATTATGTAAAAACTAATGCTGCATCAACCGTGACTCCGGTAGTGTTTACCAACTTGGAGGAAGGCCAGTCGGTGAGACTGACGAAGAGCGGCACGATCGAAGCAAAGAAAGCGAATATTATCGAGATACAATAGGCGTAAGGGCTGTCGGGGAAAACCCGGCAGCCTTTTGTTGTGCAGTTGTTTTAAGCGTTGGAGGTGGGTTGGGTGGGGTTGGGGAGAATATCAGCGTTTTTGGGGCGATTAGCACGCATTTCGGGGAAAATACCGTTCCAAACGGGGCGATTATTCCGAAAAACGGGGAAATTAAGACGATATAAGAACGATTCAGGCGGGAAAGGGGAAATTCGCGCAAATAAAAAGGAGCGCCCTTGAGCTCTCCTTGTGATTATCTCGGCATTTGCAGTTTGAATTTGTATCTGTCGGCGCGATAAGCGGATTTTACGTACTCAAACGGAATGTCGTTGCTTAAAAAGGTAAGCCGTTCCATCAACAATACCGGGTCGCCTTCGTTTATTCGCAGATGTTCTCGTTCAAAATCGTTGGCAAGGGATGCTTCCATTTCCTGATGTGCCTGCTTGATGCTGTACCCGAGCTTTTTTTCCATATAGTGATAGAACGACGGAGTGAAATCCGCTTCTGTCATGTCACCGACAATGCTTTTGGGCGTGTAGATGGTCTCCACGGCGACCGGGGACTCGTTGGCAAGCCGGATCCGGTGGATGATAAACAAGTCGTCCCCTTCGGCAAGCTGCAATTTCTCTGCCAGTTTCTGATCTGCCTGGATGACATCAAACCGGACCAATTTGCTGGACGGAGTCAATCCGCGCGCTTTCATGTCTTCGCTGAAGCTTGTCAGCCCTTGCAGCGTTTGTTCGAATTTTTTCTCGGCGATGAACGTGCCTTTGCCCTTTTGGCGGATCAACAGCCCGTCCGAAGCGAGGTTGTTGATGGCCTGCCTGACAGTCATCCTGCTTATATTGTACTTTTCCGCATATTCCCTTTCGGATGGGAGCAATTCGCCGGGTTTTAATTGTTCCGACTTTATAAGCTGTTTGATTTCTTCTTCCAGTTGATAATAGATGGGCAAAGGGGAGTTTTTATCGATCATGACAATCTCCTTTCAGATTACAGGTATTATCTTGTGCATCGTGTCGCAAAGTAATATAAAAATTATAACAATGTACGGAGCACATGTATAGGCTGATACTAATGTATAGACAACTATATATGATTGTGTTACCTTTAGTTTGGGAAAAAGCTCGTAAACGAATCGTTTTGATTTAGAAGGAAGGGGTGCAGTCCATGGCTGCAGAAAAAACACTGCTGATTACCAATGTCAATATTTTCACGGAAAACGAAATCATCCCGAATGGATGCTTACTGATAAAAGGGGAAAAAATAGAAAAAGCTTTTAGACAGGAAGAGTGGGAAGAAGCGGAAGCAACTGGTTTGCCTGTCATTGACGGCAAGGGACTTAACGCGATACCCGGATTTATCGACGGCCATATCCATGGGGCCAATGGGGCGGACGTCATGGACGCCACGGAAGAAGCGCTCGATACAATGGCCGAAGTTTTGCCAAAAGAAGGGACGACAAGTTTTTTGGCAACGACGATCACCCAGTCCGCCAACAACATCCATAAAGCATTGGAGAATGTTGCCGAATATGAAAACAAACCGGGATATGCAGAAATCGTCGGCGTTCATCTCGAAGGTCCGTTCATCGAGGAAAAGAAAGCCGGGGCACAGCCGAAACAGCACATCCTCGAACCGGAAGTGGAGCAGTTCACCAAGTGGCAGCGTATATCCGGCAACAACATCAGAACGGTGACCATGGCACCGGAAAAAGATAAAGACGGAGCTTTGATCCGCTATTTGGCAGAGCATGGGGTCAACGTATCTGCCGGTCACACGGAAGCAGGGATAGAGGACATGAAGCAGGCAGTCGGGTACGGTGTCAGCCAGGTCACCCATATTTGCAATGCGATGACAGGCCTGCACCACCGCGACATCGGCGTCGTCGGGGCTGCATTCACACTGGATGATCTGAAAGCGGAATTGATTGCAGACGGAATCCATGTGTCTCCAGAGATGATTGACTTAATCTACCGTAATATCGGAAGCGGCCGGTTGATGCTGATCACCGATGCACTCAGGGCAAAATGCCTGAAGCCGGGAACCTATGATCTTGGCGGGCAGCAAGCGACCGTGAACGAAGACAGAGCCACCCTTCATGATGGTACATTGGCCGGAAGCATTTTGAAAATGTGCCAAGGCGCCCGGAACATGCTCGAAATGACCGAAGCGACGATCCGCGATGTCATCGAAATGGCTTCCGTCAATCCGGCCAAACAAATCCAGCTGTATGATCGTAAAGGCAGCATCACAGCCGGTAAGGATGCCGACATTCTCCTGGTGGACGATGAATTGAACATTCACTATACCATCTGCCGGGGAGAAATTGCTTTTAAGGAGGAATAGAACATGGAAATGATCGAAGTCGAAGATTACCAGGAAATGAGCCGTGTCGCTAGTCAGTTTATCATCGAAAAGGTACAGCTACTCGACAACCCTGTACTGGGACTGGCGACAGGGTCGACTCCAGAAGGGGTATATAAACAGCTTATCGAGAAACGGAAACAGGGGAATGTTTCCTTTGCCAATACGTCCACATTCAATCTTGATGAATATGTCGGATTGGATGGCGACGACCCGAACAGCTATCGTTATTATATGAATGAGAAACTGTTTAGCCATATCGACATTCCGGGAGAAAACACCAGGGTTCCGAACGGCATGAAAAAGGATTTGGAACAAGAATGCGGGCAATATGAGCAATTGATCAAGGAAAAACAAGGTATCGACTTGCAGATGCTCGGAATCGGATTGAACGGCCATATCGGTTTCAACGAACCGGGGACATCTCTCCAAACCAGGACACATGTCGTTGAATTGGCCCAATCCACGAGAAAAGCGAATGCACGGTTTTTCGACAGCCTGGAAGAAGTGCCGGAACAAGCGATCACGATGGGGATCGAAACAATCATGGCCAGCAGGGAAATCATCCTGCTCGTGTCCGGGGAAAGAAAAGCAGAAGCCCTCGACAGGCTGTTGAATGGTCCGGTTACCGAAGATTTTCCTGCATCGATCTTACAAACACATCCGAACGTTAAAATCATCGCAGATCGTGCAGCACGTTCTTTAATGAAAAAATAAGGCAGGCGTCAGCCGGGTTGGCTGATTTGCCTGCCTTGTTTTTGGGCGAATTGTCGAAAAATGATTTCCTGGGAAATAAGTTGGCGGTTTTCGTCACACGTCGATTTCCAGATATGCGGTCCCTGCCGAATCGATTTCTGCCTGATCACTGGTCAAGTCGACCATCCATTCGGTGAATGCCTGTTCTTTCTCATTTTCTACAAAGACATGGAATTCGACGCGTTCCAGATAATCGATATTCTCTAGAATATATTCGGAGTTCCTTAACTGGTTTTCCAGTTTCCCTAACAACGGATAATCGGCTTTGACGGTCATTTTTTTCATTAGTTTGCGGTTGACCATCCCGGTTGTATCGATTGCCTGGGAGGTGGTACTGGAATAGGCTCTGATCAAACCGCCCGCACCCAGCTTGATGCCTCCGAAATAACGGGTCACGACAACGGCGGTGTCTTTCAACTGCCGTTTTTTCAACACTTCAAGAATCGGGACACCAGCCGTACCGCTCGGCTCCCCGTCATCATTCGCTTTCTGAATATTATCTGTCTCTCCGATCATATAGGCGGAGCAATTATGGGTGGCATCATGATGCTTTTTCTTGATTTCTTTGATGAATTCCTGTGCCTCTTCTTCGGTTTCCACTCTGCGGACATAACCGATGAAGCGCGATTTCTGGATGACGATTTCGTCACTGCCCTCAGGTTTTACGGTAAAATAGCTATTTAACATCTTGCATTATACCTCCTAAAACATCATTATATAAGAGTAAGCCAGAAGCCGGCAAACAATTGAGAGATTATATAGATGAAGGTAAAATGAAAGCAGGAAAAAAATTCTTAACTGCCCCCAAAAGCAGGCATTTTACCCCGAAAGGATTTATATGAAGAATGGTGAAATGTATGACAAAGAAAGCGGATGAGATAACCTTGGATCATATTATTACCGAGATGATTGAAACCGTCGAAAACAGCAAAGATGAAGTGTATTTTATAGGAGAAGAATCGCGGCAGGAATACGAACAACTCCAAAATGAACTGGAGGAAACCAAGCGTAAGGTGATCCAGGTCATTGAAGAGGGCGACGATCTCGAGCAGAAAGTCCGGTTTTCCAGAATCCGGCTCTCTGAGGTGAGTAAGCATTTCGACAACTTTTCCGAAAAGGAAATCCGCGAGGTCTATGATCAAACCCATTCGATGCAGACAGAGTTGAAGATGAAACGAGAGAAAGAAAAGAACCTCCGGGAAAAACGCGATGAAATCGAACGGAGGCTCAAAAACCTGGAACAGACCGTCAAGCGGGCGGAAGGACTCGTCAGCAGGATTTCGGTTGTCCTCAATTACCTGAACGATGATTTCAAGCATGTTTCCGAAGTCCTGCAGGATGCCCAGCAAAAACAGGAATTCGGGCTGCAGATCATCGAAGCGCAGGAAGAAGAGCGCAGAAGGCTGTCCAGGGAAATGCACGACGGACCGGCGCAAATGCTTGCCAACATCCTGCTTCGTTCTGAACTTGTCGACCGCACCTTCCGGGAACGGAGCGTCGAAGAAGCCGTCCAGGAAATGAAAAGCGTCAAGAAAATGGTCCATTCGTCTCTGTCGGAAGTCAGGAGGATCATTTACGACTTAAGGCCTATGGCATTGGACGATTTAGGCTTGGTGCCGACTATGAAGAAGTATTTGGCGACCGTGGAAGATTACAATAAAATCAAAATAGAATTCAAATCGATCGGGGAAGAACAGCGGCTCGACTCGAAGTACGAAGTAGCCTTGTTCCGGCTTGTCCAGGAATCCGTGCAAAATGCCGTCAAACATGCGGAAGCCTCGTTGATCCAGGTCAAGATGGACATCAAAGACTGTACCGTGGTCATCGTGATCAAGGACAATGGCAAAGGCTTCAACATGAACCAAAGACGGGACAAGTCCTTCGGCATCATTGGCATGAAAGAGCGTGTCGAGATGCTCGACGGCGAAATTGAAATCAATTCGAAAATCGATAAGGGGACTTCTGTCCTAATAAAAGTGCCGCTGAACCAGGAGTAAATAGAAAGTATCATTTTACGTAAAACTGACTAATTATGCAGGTGATTTTCACCAAATCTAGTATAATTCATGTATAATTAGAGAAAAATACTGGTTTTCTATTACTGGTGTCAGGGTAAAAGATAGAGCACTATTTACAGCATATGGAATTATGGGTATAGGAGGAGCAGAGATGACAACCAATATATTATTAGTCGACGACCATAAGTTATTCCGGGAAGGCGTCAAAAGGATACTAGAATTTGAACCTTCTTTCAATGTGGTGGCCGAAGGGGACGATGGGTCGAATGCCGTCCAATTAGTAGAGGAATTCCATCCGGATGTCGTATTGATGGACATCAACATGCCGAATTTGAACGGTGTTCAGGCCACAGCGGAATTGATCAAGCACCATCCAGAGGTGAACGTCATCATCTTGTCGATTCATGATGATGAAAATTATGTCACCCATGCATTGAAAACAGGGGCCCAGGGCTATCTGTTGAAGGAGATGGATTCCGACGCTTTGATTGAAGCGATCAAAGTCGTGAGTGAAGGCGGTTCCTATCTCCACCCGAAAGTCACCCATAATCTAGTCCAGGAATATCGCAGACTTGCAGAAGAAAATGCAAACAGACCAGCAGAGAAATCCATAGAATACCGAAAACCTCTACACCTCCTTACCAGACGGGAATGCGAAGTCCTGCAGCTTTTGGCAGACGGAAAAAGCAACCGTGGAGTAGCAGAGGCTTTATACATTAGTGAAAAAACAGTCAAGAACCATGTCAGCAATATCTTGCAAAAGATGAATGTCAACGATCGCACGCAAGCCGTTGTACTGGCGATCCGCAATGGCTGGGTGGAAGTATTATAATAAGCGGCAGGCCCGGTGTTTTTAAGACACCGGGTTTTATTTTGCTTTTTTGTCGTTTCCCTTTTCCGGGGAATCATGTAAAATAAAGGCAGACGTAAGCAGAATTAACAGCAAATGGGTCACACCATTTGTTGATGAAAGGTAAGATACTCATGAAAATCGCTGTCATGACCGATAGCACGGCATATATTCCCAAACATGTCCGTGACGAAAAAAATATACATATGATCCCGCTAAGCGTCGTGTTCGAAAAGGAAACGTACAAGGAAGAAGTCGATTTGACCGCGGCCGACTTTTACCCAATGGTCAAAAAAGCGGATGAGCTGCCGAAAACCTCCCAGCCATCGATCGGGCTGATTACCGAAAAGCTGGAAGAACTCGCAAAAGATTATGACGCCGTCGTCTCCGTCCATTTATCCAGCGGCATCAGCGGTACCTACCAGGCCGTCGTTTCGGCCGGCGGTATGGTCGAAGGCATCGATGTTTACGCTTTTGATTCGGAAATAAGCTGTATGGTCCAAGGCTTTTATGCGTTGGAGGCTGCCGATATGGCTGCAAACAATAAGTCTATCGACGACATCATGGCCCGGCTTGAGGAAATGAAACAAACGGCAACCGCTTATTTCATGGTCGATGATCTGAGCAACCTGCACAGGGGCGGCCGCTTGAACGGGGCGCAGGCTCTTATCGGCAGTATGCTGCAAGTGAAGCCGCTGCTCCATTTTGTCGACAAGAAAATCGTGCCGTTTGAAAAAATCCGGACAAGGAAAAAAGCGTTGAAACGGATCGACAGCCTGTTTGCCGAAGACGCCAATACAGGGAAGCCAATCAGGGCCGTCCTGATCCAGGCCAACCGTGAACAGGAAGCAGAAGAAATGAAACAAGACTTGGAAGCGCGCTTTGACAATGTCGAAGTGTCTGTCAGTTATTTCGGCCCTGTCATCGGCACCCACCTCGGTGAAGGTGCAATCGGGCTTGGCTGGTATTTTAAGTAATGATTATGATTCCGGAGGTGCCTCTAGCGGGGCATCTTCCAAACAAAGGAGAGGATTATGATAAGTTTTCTCGCCCCGGATTTTGACTGGATACCCCGTCAGGATTCCCATTCCCCAACCAACATTTCTTCCTCATTAACCAACCGCTTTGCAGGCAAAATCCTGCTAAGAGAAGAAATCCCCCTGGAAAACGAAGAATTCGAAAACTGCCTTTCCCGACACCTGTTTACCGAAATTCCACCATTTGAGAAGATACTGGGCCAATATCGCTGCCGGCGCTGTGGCAACAAAAAAAGAAGTCAGTTTGGCAAAATGCCATGCGCCAGGTGCGGCAAGGAGCATCCCTACTGCCGGAAATGCATCTCGATGGGTCGGGTCCTGGCCTGTCAGTCTTTGTATGGCTGGAGCGGCCCGGCGCCTGTCTGGCCGAGTGTACAGAATGCGTGCAAATGGTCCGGCGAGTTGACCCTTTATCAACAGAAAGCTGCCGATAAGATTGCCGAAACAATGAACAAGGGCGATGCCGAACTGCTTACCTGGGCTGTCTGCGGGGCCGGCAAAACAGAAATGCTTTTTTATGGCATCGGACAATCGCTGGAAGCGGGAAAAAGGGTATGCCTCGCCACCCCGAGGGCGGATGTGGTCCGTGAGCTGTTACCGAGATTCCGGGCCGCCTTTCCGGAAATTGCGATAAACGGCCTGTACGGCGGCAGTGAAGACAAGGCAGGCGACGGACAGCTGATTTTGGCGACCACCCACCAGCTGTTGCGGTTCGGGAGGGCTTTCGACGTCGTGATCATCGATGAAATCGACGCCTTCCCGTTTCATATCGATGCTTCGCTGCCATTCGCGGCTGACAGGGCGGCCAAAGAAGATGCAGCCCGTATCTACCTGACCGCCACTCCGCGAAAAAATCACCGCAGGCTTGTCGACGCAGGCAAACTCCCTCATGTCTTCGTCCCGGTCCGTTTTCACGGCCATCCCCTTCCAGTTCCAAAGCTCCACATGTGTTTTTCTTTGAAAAAATCGCTCCAACAAAATCAACCGCCCAAAGCCTTTTTCGACTGGCTCGAGAAACGGGAAAATCCGGACAGGCAACTGCTTATTTTCACTTCGACCATCGAACTGGCTGCCAAGATGGAAAAAACACTCAGCGCATATTTTGGTGAGATAACCGCCGTCCATGCGGCCGATCCGGACAGGGCTGACAAGGTGCAATCATTCCGCGACAAAAAGCTGTCCGTGTTGATCACGACGACCATCCTGGAACGGGGAGTGACCTTCCCTTCAGTGGATGTCGTCATATTCGATGCCGGCCATCCAGTGTTCGATGAAGCCGCACTCGTCCAAATAGCCGGCAGGGCCGGCCGGAGTCCGGATGACCCGACAGGTGAAGTGATTTTTTATCATGACGGCAAAACAGCTGCCATGATCGGATCGGTCCAATCCATCAAAAAAATGAACAAACGGGCGGGGGTGTAAAAATGTATTGCTTATGGTGCGACACGGAAATCATCCTGGAAGTCAGCTGGGTCAACCTGTTATATCCTGATCCCCTCAAACCCCTTTGCAAAATATGTGAGAAGGAACTGCACTTCCTGAAGGGCGAACTATGCAGGAAATGTGGACGGGAATCAAGGGACAAAATATGTCCGGATTGTCTCTACTGGGAAAAGGATGGGGAGTGGAGGGATTTGCTGGCGTTCAACCAATCGGTGTTTGCTTACAATGAGCGGATGCAGGAAATGCTCGCCAAATGGAAATACAGAGGCGACTATGTGTTAAAGGAATGCTTTGCATGTGCTTTCAAGGAAAAGTACAAAAGCGCCTTTCCCAAACAGCTTCGAAAAGAGGCATGGATTGTCCCGGTTCCACTCAGTGAGCAACGGCTGCATGAGCGCGGATTCAACCAGGCAGAAGCGCTCGCATCTTTGTTGGAGAAACCGGTTCATCAATTGCTGTCGAGAACAAATGGGGAAAAACAGTCGAAGAAAACAAGGCGGGAAAGATTGGGCTCGGAAAATCCGTTCAAGCTGGAACAAGCCGTCGATCGTCCGGTGATTCTTATCGATGACATATATACAACCGGGGTCACCCTCCGCCATGCGGCCAGAGTCCTGAAGGAGAGCGGATGTCCGGAAGTATATGCACTAACATTGGCGAGGGGATGACCGGTGATACTTTTTACCTGTTTTTCGGCTTCCTCTGGAAAAACAAGGCTTTTCCGCAGGAGATCTTATGCTATAATGAACGAAAAAATGCGAGAGAGTGAAACAAATGGGAGAGTTAGCAAATTGCGAACGGTGCAATGCCTTGTTCGTAGCGAGTATCAGCAAAGTATGCCGTGACTGCCACAGAAAAGAAGAACAGGATTACAACACGGTTTACGATTTTTTGAAGAAACGGATCAACAGGCAGGCAACGATTTATCAAATCGTCGAAGCGACTGGTGTCGAGGAGGCATTGATCCATAAATTTGTCCGGGAAAAACGGCTCCGGACATCGCAATTTCCGAACCTGACTTATCCGTGCAAAAAATGCGGAACAGGAATCCAGGACGGAGAACTATGTAAGAGCTGTATGAATGAACTGAACGAGGCGCTGGCCGACCAAGAGAAAATAGATCAAATCGCTGACCGGAACGTACGGGAAGAAAGAACTACTTATTACACGACAGGGAAAAATCAGTGAAAAAGTATTAAACAATCGGCCGCTTGAGCCGATAATAGGAATAAGAGCATGAACGATAAGCTTTACCAATGAAAGGGGTGAGCGATCTTGAAAATACAGGGTCCGAACCATTCCAATTTCAATCCATATCAAAAACAGCTGCAGAAGCAGGCGGATATACAGAAAGAAGCAACCAACAAAGAAGACAAAGTCCAAATATCGAACAAGGCAAAAGAGCTGCAGGAGAGCACGAAAACCGATCCGGCCAGACAACAGCGGATCGAAGAGTTGAAACAAAAGGTGCAATCCGGTGAATACAATGTCGACGCCAAACAGACAGCGAAGAAGATGATTGATTTTTGGAACAATCAAGCATAAGAGGGAGGACGAAACATGTCCGTTAAACCGATAGTCGAATCATTGAAAAATATCGCCAAGCTCCACGAAAGCTTGTTATCGATATCAAAGGATAAAACGAACTGCCTGAAGGAAGGCGATACCGACAAGCTGCAAAAACTGCTGGTACAGGAACGAAAACATGTTCAAGCAATCAACCAGCTCGAGACCAAACGGCAGGAACTTGTCGGTGAATGGGCCGCCTTAAACAACATGAAACCGGGAGAAGCGACCGTCTCGGCCATGATCGAGAAGCTTGATGATCATCTTGACAAGACAGACCTGGAGAAACAGTTCCACCACTTGACAGATGTATTGATCGAGTTGAAAAAACAGGAACAGCTGAACCAGGAACTGACAGAACAGTCGCTGCAGTTTCTCGAATTCTCGATCGACATGCTCGATCCTTCCATCAAGAACATGAACTACGGCACTGGGACCGGACAACAGTCAAACAAGCGGTCCCTGTTTGATTCAAAGGCCTAAAGGGCAGCGAGAGGAGTACTTATTTTGAGTTCAACTTTTCACGGATTAGAGGTAGCGCGCCGGGCGCTGACCACCCAGCAATCCGCTTTATATACAACCGGACATAATATCGCCAATGCCAACACGGAAGGATTCACGAGGCAGCGCGTCAACTTTGAACAGACGTCTCCATATCCGCCGGCATCCCGGAACCGCCCGGAAATCCCCGGACAGGTGGGAAGCGGTGTCGAGGCAGGCTCGATCGAACGGGTCCGCGACCAATTCTTGGACATGCAGTATCGCGGCGAAAACGCCAAGCTGGGCTATTATGAATCAAAAGCCGAAGCGATGAAGCAGATGGAAAGCATCATGAACGAGCCTTCAGAAGAAGGACTGTCCAAAACTATGGACCGCTTCTGGCAGGCACTGCAGGACTTATCGGTGAACCCGGAAGACTCCGGAGCCCGTTCTGTAGTAAGGCAGAGAGGGCTGGCAGTTGCAGAAACATTCAACTATCTGTCCAACTCCTTGAATTCTGTTCGCAGCGACCTTCAAAGCGAAATGGGAGTCACCGAAACGGAAGCCAATTCCTTGATCAACCAAATCAACAACGTCAATAAGCAAATAGCCGGTATCGAACCGCATGGCTATTTGCCGAATGATTTATACGATGAGCGCGACCGCTTGATCGACAAGTTATCGGGTATCGTCAACATCAATGTCTCTTATGACAAAAGCGGTGGACAGCCGAACGGGATGGCAACCGGCCTGGCGACAATCGAACTGGCAGACAGCGAAGGAAGGCCCACAGGAACGAAGCTTGTAGACGGCCTGGAAGGAACAGTCAACGAAGTATTTGTAAGTTACGATGACAAGCAGAACGTCGATAATATCGTTTTTTATAACCCTGCCGACCAGACAGGCAAAATCAGCCAGGACAATCCACCAACAGGCGGTACTTCCGTCGGCCCTGAAAACTTTTCTTCCAATGGAAAGCTGAAAGCATTGATGGAATCCAATGGGTATGTACAAGCAGATGGTGAGGTTGTCGGTGAATTTTCGAGCATGCTTGCCGATTTGGATACAATGGCCGGCACGTTTGTGGCAGAATTCAATGCGGCCCACCAAGCGGGAATTGACCTTGAAGGCAATGCGGGAGGCACTTTCTTCACTGTCACAGACGGTGAGAGTGCGGCGGCAACGATGGATGTCCATCAGGATATCAAAGATAATGCCGATAAAATCGCGGCAAGCGCCGGTGATTCCGGTGACAAAGGAAACGGCGAAAACGCCTTGGATTTAGCCGAAGTGATGCGCAAGAAAGATGTCGGTCTCGGCAACAACACATCGATTCAATCATTTTATGAATCGGCGATCGGGGACATGGCTGTCGTGACCCAGGAAGCAGATCGCATGGTCAACAATGCCGGTACATTGAGACAGCAAGTCGAAGAAAACAGAATGTCGGTCAGTGCCGTATCGCTTGATGAGGAAATGACCAACATGATCAAGTTCCAGCATGCGTATAACGCAGCGGCCAGAAACATGACCGCTGTCGATGAAATGCTCGACCGAATCATTAATAACATGGGCTTGGTAGGAAGGTAGGTAAAAAAATATGCGCGTAACACAAAGTATGCTATTCAATAACATGCTGCGCAACCTCAGCAACAGTTACAACAGCATGGGAAAATACATGGACCAGCTGTCGACCGGAAAAAAGATCAACCGTCCTTCCGACGACCCGGTCGTGGCGATGAAGGGCATGAATTACCGGTCACAGGTGACGGAAATCGAACAGTTCCAACGCAACACGAGCGAAGTGCATAACTGGATGGACAACTCGGACTCGGCATTGGACAAAGCGACACAAGCATTACAGCGCCTGAGAGAGTTGGCGGTCCAGGCCAGCAATGATACATATGAAGAAGGCCAACGCGAAAATATTGCCAAAGAAGTCGATCAGCTGCGGGAACACTTGATCGATATCGGCAATACGAAGGTCAATAACAAGTATATTTTTAACGGTACGAAAACAGACATACCGCCTATTTCAGAGGGCGGTGTGGTGAATGGTGATTTAGGGGATGAAGTCGTTATTGAGGTTTCGAAAGGGACGAACTTGAAAGCAAACATCGACGCTGGAGCGGTGTTCGGTAATGATTTATTTGATGATATCGCCGCTTTCTCTACTGCTTTGACGGAAGGACCTGAGGACGGTATCAGATCTGCGATTGCAGATTTGGATGGGCATATCGATAACGTTGTTGGTGAACGTGCCGACTTGGGGGCAAGGATGAACAGGTTGGATTTGATTGAAAACCGCTTGGCTGAACAGGAAGTGATTGCTACGCAGACGATGTCGGATAATGAAGATGCCGATATGGAAAAGGTGATCATGAACTTGAAAACACAGGAAAGTGTGCATCGTGCTGCGCTTAGTGCTGGTGCGCAGATTATCCAGCCGACGTTGTTGGACTTTTTAAGGTAATGTCTTAAAACTTCTTTTGGAGATGAGTGCTAGTCCAGCGCTGCGGAAAAATACTCGCTTTCCGTGGGGAACGCTTCAGCTTCCTCGGGGAAGAGCACCCCTGCGGGATCTTCAGACTGTTCCATTCCCCCTGGAGTCTCGCATTTTTCCGCAGTTTAGGGTAGTTTTCTGTACTAGGGTGAGGAAGTACGTTTAAATATTGTGCTATAAAGTTGTAGTTTCCAATTATTTTAATCGGACTCCGACTTTGGTAACATAACAAAACTTATTTAAGACATGCGTGAGTAACGCTATCGAAGTCCTCTTTAAGCACTATATCTTCCTGTGAAACTCTGAGGACTTAAATTACATCAATATAAAAAGAACCAAACATAAAGATGAGAGCACTTGTCCTCCGAGCGGGGTGACAAGGCTTTTTACTATTGGAGAGAGGGATGGGTATGGAATTTCCGCAAATACGGCTGCAGTCTCGTCCGGCTAAAATCGGTTTGGAAATGACTGCTGCCCAATTGACGATGGAACAGCCCAAAGCAGAACAGTCGATCCGGCAGCCAAGGGCTGAAATGAATATTCAGCGCACTCCGTCAAAGTTGAGCATCGACCAGACCCAGGCATGGGAGGATATGAACATGCGAAGCGTCTTCCGGCTGACAGAGCATGCGGCCGACTTGGCACGACAGGACTGGTTGGAAGGGATTGCCCGTGTGGCCAGGCAGGGTGACGAATTGATGAAAATAGAGAATAGCGGCAATCCGATTGCAAGACAAGCGAACGAAAATGGATTCGATGCACCGATGGAATTCAATATCGGCTGGATTCCATCACATGGTGCTGTCAAAATTGATTATCAGCCATCGGAAGTGAATGTCGACATTAAAGCCCGGAGACCGGTTATTGAAGCGACACCCCAAAAGCCGACAGTCAATTACCAGCCCGGCAGTGTAGATGTGAATTTGGTACAGCGTGAGGATCTACAAATTGACTTTGAGAACTTAAAGCACCATGGCATAAATTTTGAAATATCTATTTAAAGGATGATTCATCATGAAAATAAATTCGAAGTTTTTCGGCGAGATAAAGATTAACGAAGACAATATAGTAGACTTTCCACAAGGGTTGCCGGGATTTCCGGATGAGAAGAAATTTACTCTGCTGGACATTGAAGATAACCCTGCTTTTCAGGTACTGCAATCGACAACTTCTTCCCAGGCAGCTTTTATTGTTGCCAACCCTTATTTGTTTAGGGAAGAATATGCATTTGATTTGGATAAGAATATACTGGATACTTTGCGGATCATCTCTGACAAAGAAGTAGCTGTTTATGTGATTTTGTCGATCAAAGATCCGTTTGAACAGTCGACGATGAACTTGCAGGCACCTATTATCATGAATCAGACGAAGCAATTAGCGAAGCAATATATCTTGAATGACAGCAATTACTCCATCCGCACTCCGATTATGGCGCAGACCCCAGTAAAGGGGGAGAAATAATGCTTGTCCTGACTAGAAAGATAAATGAAGCTATTAAAATTGGCGAAGACATTGAAATCAAAATCCTTTCGATTGATGGGGAACAAATTAAGCTTGGCATCGAAGCACCGAAACATGTAGACATATACCGAAAAGAGATTTATGTGGATATCCAGCAGGAAAACCAAGGCGCCGCTCAAGGTTCGGCAGACCTGTTAAATATTTTAAAAAATAATATCAAAAAAGATTAAACATTCGACAGATTCCTCCGATAATATCTATGTAACCATGTTACGGAAGGCGGCCGACTTCCATACATAGGTAAAGACCACAAGGATGTGGGACTTATTATCAAGGAGGAATTTTATAATGAGAATTAATCACAATATTGCGGCGTTGAATACGTATCGTCAGTTGGGTGCGGCAAATAATGGTCAACAAGCTTCAATGGAAAAACTTTCTTCAGGTCTTCGTATTAACAGTGCAAAAGATGATGCAGCAGGTCTTGCCATTTCTGAAAAAATGCGTGGACAAATTCGTGGACTAGATCAAGCTTCTTCGAATGCTCAAGATGCTAATTCAATGATTCAAACAGCTGAAGGGGCTTTAAGTGAAACAACAGATATACTCCAACGTATGCGTGAACTAGCAGTTCAAGCTTCAAATGATACAAATACAACTTCTGATCGTGAGGAAATTCAAAAAGAAGTTAACCAATTAACTTCTGAAATAAACCGTATTGGAAATACTACTGAATTCAATACACAAAAACTATTAAACGGTTCAAAAGACTCTAGCAGTACTGGGACTGCACCAGATCAAGAAGCTGTTGGAGGATTAACTTTTGATTTTTCAGCAACATCTGCGTTAAATGGCTATACGTTGGAATTAGGAACTGTTGATGATGATACTGCGGAAACTGCTTCTATTGATACAACTAACAAAAAGATTGTAATTAATGGAGACTTCGATGATACTGATACTAACGGTACTTTCTCAGCTGCATCTGATATTAAAGATGCAATCGAAACAGCTCTTACTTCTGAAGGTGGAGACTTTGCAGGTGTTACTGTAACTGTAGGTGGAACAGCTACTTCTACAGCTACTGGAAGTGCATCTGGTGCTTTAGCAGGTGGTACTGATGCAGGTACATCCCTTCAATTCCAAATCGGTGCAAATGAAAACCAAAGCTTAACCCTAGATATCTCTGATATGAGAGCAGAAAATTTAGGGATTACAAGAGCAGGTAATGATGCTAAATTTGGTGTTACAGATGGTACAAATAATACTATTAAGGAAATGGCTCTTGATGTAACATCACATACTAGTGCTGCAGATGCTGTAACAAAAATTCAAAGTGCTATTGATGCAGTTTCAGCAGAACGTTCTAAATTAGGTGCAACTCAAAACCGTTTAGACCACACTATCAACAACTTAAGCACATCATCTGAAAACTTAACTGCTGCTGAATCTCGTATTCGTGACGTAGATTATGCTTTAGCTGCTTAAGCAGTATTAAGCACAGTCGTCCTAGCTGGTAACGGTTAGCGATAATTATCGGGTGAATTGCTGGAAACCCCTGATAGCTTTTCTTACCACAACGTAGTTGGGAACAACAAGCGTGATGGTTCAAAAAAAGAAAAGATTGGGCAATCAGCAGCCAAGCTTCTGTGCGGAAACGCTGGAGAAGGTTCAACGACTAGGATAAACCATCTAAAGCAAAAGCTATGATGATGAAATCCATAGGTGAAGCAATATATCATCGTATTGTGAATCCGAAGTGCCCGACCCCTTATTAATACATAAGGGTGAAGATATAGTCTAGTCATTTATGAAAGTAAATGTTCGCACGATGGCGAAAGAAATGATGAACCAAACTAAGAATTCTATTCTTGCACAAGCATCTCAAGCAATGTTGGCTCAATCTCAACAATTACCGCAGGGAGTACTACAACTTCTACGGTAATGATTGAAAGGGCGTCTTATCCAGCAATGGGTAAGAGTATTACTGGGTGAATTGCTGGAACTTCCCAAAGCTCTCTCAACCACAACGTAGCTGGAAACGGCAAGCGTGAAGGTCAGAAAATGATAGAGATATATGGATAATCAGCAGCCAAGCTCCTGTGCGGAAACGCTGGAGAAGGTTCAACGACTAGAGAATACGGTCTTAGGGAAACTATGATTATGAATCTCGTAGGATGTATAAACATTCGAAGTGCCCAGCTCCATGAAACACATGGATGAAGATATAGTCTATTCTATGATCGAAAGACATAGCGGCAAAGCAAGCCAATCAACAACCACAAGGAGTACTTCAGTTACTTCGATAATATTCAAATTAAAGAGATCCCTGAATCGGGGTCTCTTTTGTTTTATAGTAAATTTTTCTTCTTTAACTCTTTCACCTTGTAGACAATTGACCAATAACTTCTTCCTAAACGTTCAGCAATTACCTGGTTCTTCAACCTCTGTCTTTTCAGTTCAACAATCAAACTGATTTCTTCTTGAGTGTATGGTTTATTTCGATTGGAAGAACTTAACTTAACAGTTACATCATGTCCGAATCTATGCTTGATCCTATCGATTTGGCTATCTAATTATTCGGTTAAACTCAATTTATATTTCATTGCATTTATGCAAGCTACAGATGGGTCCAAACAGTTTAAGAAGTCTATAACTTCTTTTTCTTTATTGATTTTAAGGAGCGATCCTTTTCCATCCGGATGACCAGAAACGACAAAGTTTGTTTTGAAGGTATTGTTTAAATGGAAGGCAAGTAAATGATTCTCTTCTGAAGAAAAGTTTAAAGTATATAAAATGATACTTGGATGGCAATATACAGTATGTTTAGATTAATTATATTTATAGGATAATACTAAACTGCCATCATCCAGGGTAGTTAAAAAGATGGGATGTGTACACTTGGTTAGTAATTTGAGAGATAGAATTTTTTCATCGTTTTCATAAAGTAGAGGATACAAATCAGTGAAGTAGGGATGGCTTATTGAATTAAGAAAAGTGCCGTTTAAGGAAAAACCTAAATCTTCGAGTTGCGACAGTTTCCATTGTCGATATTCTAATTGCCGATTTCCGAAATGTTCTTGATAATAAAAATTTTTACTTCGTTTTGCACCTTTGCTAATATAGCCGTCGCCAAGTAAACTACCAAGAAGAATCTGTTCTTGAAAATAAGAAGGATTAAAGTCAGGTATATTGCTCAAGTACCAGTTTCTTCGTTTGTTTACAAGTTCCGTTTTTAGGCTTTTTAAGTATGATGAAGACTTTCTTATGTTATGCTTTTTTGCTATTGTTCTCACTTGATAAGTACTTATGTTTAAATGTTTTGCCACTTTATTTGTAGCGGTGTTAGGAAAGTGTTTCCGAATATAAGAAATGACCTCTCTATTATCCATAGTCCACCTCTTTGATAAGAATGTATGTTCGTATATTAAATTATATCTCAGAAGTGAAATTTACTCAACAAACAATGCAATTTGCATTCCTTAGCTACCTTCACAACTATTCTTAAACCGTTATTAATGACAGGACTGTAATATGTAACGAATGGTATTAATGTCTGTCTCTACCCCAAAAAACTCAAATCTTATCGGAAAAGTTAGGAAGAATACTAGAGTGTAGAAATAATATGCTATTATCTAAAACATTGCGGAAAAGCAAATTCACCGAAAGGAACACACCTTACAGTACAACTTTACATTTATATTTTTCATCCGATAAAAGAAGAGAAAAACAAATTTAGTAGGTGTGAAGATGATTATAAATCATAATATACCAGCGCTTAACAATCTACATAACTTGAATAAAAATTCTAAAAAAGCATCGCAAAGTGTGGAAAAATTATCTTCCGGATTAAGAATAAATAAAGCGGCCGATGATGCTGCAGGTCTAGCGATTTCTGAGAAGATGAGAGCACAGATAAGGGGGATGGATCAGGCTTCACGCAATGTACAGGATGGAATTTCATTAATACAAACAGCTGAAGCCGGCTTGGCTCAAATTACAAATCCTCCAATTCAGAGAATGAGAGAACTGGTTATTCAGGCTGCAAATGATACGCTGACAACAGAAGATAGAAAATACATACAAGAGGAAATAGAGCAGATAAAAAGCTCTATTGATAACATTGCGAAAAATACAAAGTTTAATGATATTCCATTATTATCGGTTCAATCTAATAGTGTGGAAGTTTTAACTAGTAGTAACTCCTTTGGCGGGACAAGAGTAGAAGTTTCCACTTTAATTGGGGCTTCACCAGAAGAAACAGCTGATAATATTATGGAAAATTTCACCAAACTTAAGAACGGTGAAATAGGCAATGATTCAACGCAGGCTATTGCTGAGGAATGGGTTTTGTCTAAACCTGCTGATAACCAAATCAAGCTGGAAAACACCATGGGAGATGGATATTTTTTAGTAAACAATAGTACCGATGGGGATATAACATACTCAGGAAACTGGAGCAACAGCTTTACCATCAATCGAGTTCCTGGTGGATCAGCTCAAGATTATTTTGGAGCTGCTGAAATTGTGGACAATTCAGGCGCAAGTAATATAAGGGATGACTTACTATTTAGCTTCCATTCGCCGGAAAGAAATTCTATACAACTACAAATCGGTGCTAATCAAAGCGATAACCTAAAGGTCGATGTCCACGATGTCAGTACGTTCTCATTAGGGATTGAGGACATTTCTGTTTTAACAAGGGAAGATGCGGAAAATGCGATTACGACAATTGACGATGCCCTTCATAAAGTAACCTCAGAAAGGACACGGTTCGGTTCTATTCAAAATCGATTGGAATACACAAGTGAAAACATTGCAGTTTCTAAGGAAAACTTAACATCTGCAGAATCGCGTATTAGGGATGTGGACGTGGCAAAAGAAATTATGAGGCAGGCAAAGACTTCTATTCTCACTCAGACATCCCAAGCAATGCTGGCTCAGGCAAACCAAAGAACGGAAAGTGTTTTGCAATTATTAAGTTAACCTTCATTTCCACTCTTTTCAAGCCGATATAAACGGCAACTGCATTTGTGTATTCTACCTGACTCAATTGTAGTTTTTCATTACATAGAAAAAAGGGGGAATGATGAATGGATATCGCCGCATTATCTATGGCACTAAGTCAATCGAGTGTTCGCCAGGATGCAAACTTGTCTCTTATGAACAAGGTAATGGACCAGGCAGAACACAAGAGTCAAGGAATGATTGATATGATGCAACACTCAAGTGTGAAAGCCATGCAGCAAGCTGCACAACCACATTTAGGTGCTTCGATTGATATAAAAGGATAAAAAACTAAATGTCTTAACAGAAACCTGCTCTATAAAAAGAGTAGGTTTTTTTACTGTACTTATCCCTATTTTACTAAATAAACTTAACATTCTGACCGATATAATAGGAGAATAGTCACGAGGGAGGGCTTGTCATTTGGAAAGATAATGTGCGAAATACTTTAGAACAATTAGGAATATGGGTGAAAAATACAAATTACAACCCATTCTTATATAAACAAATCAAGGAACAAAGCGATAAATTTGATGAGCCTTTGCAGTTGATGATTGCGGGGGTGTTTGGGGCGGGAAAGTCTACTTTTCTCAATACGTTTATTGGCGAAGAAATATTAAATTCCTCGAAGCGGGCCGAAACAGCGATTATCACGAAGCTGACTTATGGAGAAGAGAAGGAACTGATCGCCCATTATAAGGATGGACGGGAAGCCAAGCTGCCGATGGAATGGCTGTCTTCTCTCACTTCCGACCGCCAAGGCGGCGGTACGGCGTTGAAGCCGTATGTCGACTTGATCGAAATCCGTCTGCCGATTGAGGTTTTGAAATATATACATATGGTCGATTCTCCTGGTGTGAATGCTAAACAGGAGCACAACGATATTTCGGAAGGTTACTTCGATAACATCGACCTTGCCTTTTGGCTTTTGTTTTATGAAAGTCCGATGAATGTGGTCGACAGGGAATTTGTCCATAAATTGAAGCAGCGCCATGTCCCCGTCTTTTCGATTATCAATCATGTCGATGGATTGATGGAGGCAGTCGATGAAGAGGAAGAAGAGGATCTGCAAATTAACCTGCAACGGATCAATCAGCGGGCCCAGGTATTGACCAATAATGCCTTCGAGGACAAGATTATTGGCATTACAGCTTCGAATGCACTTGAGGCGAAACTGAATGGCCATGAGGAAGATTTGGAGCTTAGTAATTGGGAGGCCATCGACAACCTTTTAGACGAAATAAAGGACGATCCATCCTATAAATATAAAAAGCAGTACCATCAATTGAAAGAGCTGCTGCAGGCACTCCATGTTTCGATCGCGGAGCGGGAGAAGTACTTGCCGTTTGAAGAATATGCCCGGTTTGTTGATCAATTTTGCCAGGAAGAGGCCGACACTTTTCATCTTCAATACGAAGAAAAGCGGGCTGCTGTTCATGAAGTAGAGAATTTCTTAAGAGATTGGGAAAAAGTTGGGGGAACTCCAATAAACTCTTTAAGTGATTTGGAAGAATTACTTGCCCAGTTAAGAGAATGCAGTTCCATTTACCCCCACCTTCCGGAAGAGGAAATACAGGAATTTCATCACACCGAACAGCAGATCACAGAATTGATCGGTAAGATTAATGACTGGGAGAAGAACATCGAGGCTTGGCAAGCAAAGAAAACAAACGTTAAGCAGGAGCGGCTTGCCTTAAAAGTGGAATGGAGCAATCTGATCAACCGCAAATTGACAGGGATTCGCCGGATAAAGAAATTCGAAGCAAAAGATGGAGATTTAAGGGAAAAATCCATTCAGCTGCACGAGGAATATGAACGAATCAACCAACAGAAAAAGGATTTATACAACCAGATGCTGTCTTTCGAGGAAAGCTTTTCTTCGTTCCATGAACAGATTGCCAATCTCCTAGTCGATAACTACCAGCTGTTAACAACCGAATTGACAGAGTACCTGTCAGGCTTTCAGAAAAAATATCCTTCTTTATCAGAGGAAACAGTCGAAGATATGCATCGTTTTACCGAGGATATTCAACAACTACTGATGATACTGAACCCCTCTTTTACAATCGATGATCCGGATATTGTCTCCGAAGAAGAATACCAGGCGGCATATGCGGAGTATGACAAGATTGTTTCCATCGGCTGGACAAAAAGGTTCACGGAAGAAAACAAACAAGCATTTCATTTGTTTGCAGAGGCTGTTGCAAGTGTAGGGGAGGATGTTTTCCCGGACACTGTTCCCGGCAATTTGGAGTTGGATGAACAAGCACTCCTTTCCTTGCATGTAGAGGAGCCGACGATGGAAAAGCTTTTTGACACACGGACCCAGCTTTGGAGGCTGAACAGGAACAGGAAACGGGTATTTTCATCCGGAATTGTTGCGGCAGTGTTTATTTTCTTATGGCAGACAAACGTTTTGGCAGGTCTGTTTTCTTCTTTTGAAAAAGAGGATGCACAGGCTGACACGGAAGAACTCTCTACTTATTCAGATGCTCCGGAAGAGGAAGAAACAACCCCGGTGGAAGAAATAGAGGAAGTAGAATCCGGGGCCGAGCCAGTAGAAGAAGAGGAAGCGGAACCTGTTTTTGTTCCGTTTGAGGAAGTTTCAGCCTTTATGGAAAGTTACCGTGATGACTATTTTACTGCTTTGAACGGCAAAGACTTTGACTATGTCTCCCCATATTTGGAATATGGGAGCCAAGCCTATACAGCACTTCAAGATTATGTGGAAAAAGGGCTTCCGGAAGTCTATCATTTCAGCAATCAGGCAATCGAAATAACTTCCACTTCCGAAGTGCTAGAGGGCACATTCCACGTGGAAACCGACGAGACATTTACATATGAAGACGAAAAAGGCGACTTGCTTCATTATCAAAAAGAGAAGACCTATACAATCAGGACAGATGCTGATTCGTTATCCATCATCCAAATCGATACAGACAATACGGAAAAAACATTGGAACAGCTCCGGACGGTAGAGTTGGCTTCAGAGGATCAAGTGAGACGTTTTATGCAGAACTTTATAAGCGAGAAAGAGTACGCGGTCTACAGCGGTTCTGCCAATGCTTTGCAAGAGTATTTTCATCCTTCCGGTTCTGCTTGGGAGGAGATGGAGCAGTACATAGAAGGTGCAGCGATAGCGGGCGATCAACTCGAAATCGTCCAAATGTCCGTTTATTCGATCCAGGAAGAGGATGCCAGGAACTATCTTGCAGACATAGATTTACAGGAGAAAATCTTTTCGATGGACGGGGTGACCCACATATTCGATAAGCAAATGCAATACAGGCTGGCCGTTGATCGGTATGGCAATCTCACCATCCTAGATAAAACAAGGGAAGACGTGTTAAGTGAGGAGGAAATACTTCCGGAAGCACCGGCAGAGAATGAAAACTCGCCCGTTCCTACAGAAGAAGAACAGATGGAAATAGAGGATGCTCCACCTGAGGAGGAAACGCAGGAACAGCTGCCGGAAGAAGAGCAGCCAGTGTCAGATGAAGGAGGAGAAGTATGAGTTTTTCTTTAGAACACTATGTAGAATCATTGCAAGACTTTCAATCACAAACCAAGCGGCTGATGGCTGTATTCCGTGACATTGGAGTCCCAGCGAAAGCGGACAAAGTCGCCAGCTATCGGGAAGAACTGCAAAACGACCAATTCAACATCACAGTCGTGGGTGAATTCGGGCGTGGTAAGTCGATGTTTATCAATGCGTTGCTCGGGAAGAAAATCCTGCCTTCGTCCCCATTGGTGACAACTACCGTGCTGAACCATATTACATATGGAGAGAAAGAAGAAGTTGTTTTGCGATTCGAGGATGAGAACACCCCGGAAAAAGTCATCAGTCTGGAAGAATTCCAGCAGATCGTGGCTCCGTTGGAAGTGATGGAGGAAGATAAGCAGGGGCAGAAAGAGTATGACGAGGCCGTTAACTATATAGAAAGCATCGCCTATGCTGAAGTGCGTTACCCGATTGACTTTTGCAAGGATGGTGTCCGGATCATCGACACGCCTGGTTTGAACGATGGGAACGCGACACGTGACCGGCTTGCATCCGAAATTATCCCACGTTCGGATGTGGCCATTTTGTTGTTGACGGCAAAGTCTCCATTATCTGCTTCGGAAATGACCATGCTCAAAGACCGCCTCTTGAAAAATGATATTCAAAAGGTATTTCTCGTGGCCAATTTCAAAGATGCCATCCGTACGGAACAGGATGAAAGGGAAGTAATCGAATACATAAGGGAAAATCTGCAGGGGATCATCGATGAACCAAAAATCTTTCTCGTATCGGCCAAGCAGGGTCTGACTGCCAGAAGGCTTCTTAACGGCGAAAAGCTCCGGGTGAGAAAGTCGGTGCCGATAGAAGAAACGGGAGTACCGGAATTCGAGCAATCCTTGGCCGACTTCCTGCAGTATGAACGGGCACAAGTGAAAATGAAACGACCGGTCCATAAGACATTGCGCCTTATCGACGACACGATCGAACAAGAAATTAACATTGCTAGAAGGTCATTGGAATTGGAGAAGGTCGGTCTCGAAGCTAAAATCACCCAAATACAGACGCAACTGAAGTCGTTTAAAGAAAACAGCGAAAAATCGTTGAGTGATATAAGCGGCAAGCTGAAAATCAAAGAAAAAGAATTGATGCGGTGGTATAAGGACGAGCTAGTGAAAATCAAACAAGCAGGAATGCATGAATTTGATCGGCATACTTTCATCGACGAGACGACCATTACCGGGGAGGTAGAGGAAGCGATGGCTCCGTTGGAACGTCGATTGCATGAACAGAAAGTAGAAAAAATGCAAAACACGGCCAAAGAAGTAATCGAAAGCGGAAGTAAAAACACCAACCAGCAATGGCTACAGATCGATACTCAATTTAATCAATTAATTGAAACGGGCGATGACACCCGAGTGACGATCAACTCCATGCCGGCACAACCTGATTATGACATTTTTGATGATATATATGCAGAATTGGATGTTGCCTGGAGCAAGAGTACGAGCCTTCTCGGTAAAGCGGTCATCGGTGTCGGCTATATGGTGAACACGGTCGCATCAGGTATTACTTCCTTTTTTAAAAGTTTGTTTGGAATATCGGAAAACGAAAAGCGCAGAAAGTTGAGAAGCCAGTTGTCCAACCAATTGGAATCCAATCGAAAAAATAAAGCAAGCGCGTTCAAAAAAGAGTGGCAAGCTGTCGTAAAAGGGATCGAATCCAACTACCGGAAGACGGTAGAGCAAATGGTCCGGGAAAAAGCACAACAACTCGCTTTATTGACTAAAAATGCGCAAATGGAAAAAAGCGAAGTGGAAAACAGGCTGGCTGAAATCAGGGAGCAAGAACGCTCATTGCAACAGATCCAGCAAGAGCTCCAGCAGCTGGTCGAGAGGATGAACATTCGGAATGAAAAGGAAGTGTTCGGATGAGTGAAGCGACAAAGGTCTCATTGTATAAAGATATCCAGGCAGCCCTGGCAGAATGGGGGGAAATTGCACCTGCCAGTCCCCAACTGGAGAAGCTGGAAGAATTGAAACAGGATATAGAAGCGGATTATTTTACTTTGGTCACCGTAGGGGAGTTCAAAAACGGAAAGTCCACCTTTTTGAATGCCTTGTTGGAAGAAGAGCTGCTTCCGGTTAATGTCACCCCGACAACGGCTGCCATCCATATGCTTTATCAGGGGACAAACAGGCAAATGGAAGTCGTGAAAGCGGACGGAGAAAAAGAATATCTTCCATTGGTAAGCAAGTCTTTGGAGAAATTCACAGCCCAGGCAGAATTTGACCCTGATACGGTCAAATATATTAAAGTACCCCACCCCTCGAGGATGCTGGGTAACCGGGTCGTGCTGGTCGACACTCCCGGAGTGAATGATTTGAACACGCACCGTGTCGCCGTGACCCACCAATTCATCCCCCGTGCTGACGGCATTTTGTTTTTGGTAGATATCACGGCTCCTTTTCGAAAAAGTGAAATGGAATTTCTCGAGGATTATCTCCTGCACAACGGCATCGAAAATATTTTGTTCATTGCCAACTTTATCGACCTTCTTGACGATGAAGATGCGATAGATGAAGTGCTTGAATTTGCCAATAGAAGACTGTCCAAAGTCACCGGTCGTAAACAACACAACATCCTGCCATTGTCGGCCTTGGAAGCGTTGGAAGGAACACTCCAAAATGATGAGGAAACCTATGAGTTGTCAGGCATGGAGCAGATAAGACAGTCTGTCGAGGAACTGATTCTAAACGGAACAAAGCAACAGGAAAAGGTCGACAGATATCAGTATCGTTTCCAATTGTTGAAGAACGAAATGAATCGTGAAATAGAACAAGAGAAAACTTTTGCCAGCCAGACAGTGGACAAGCTCCAAGCAGAAAAACGCCAATTACAGCAGTTAACCGAAGGCAAAGAGGATTGGAATAACCAACTGCATGATTATATTGACGAACGGACAGCTGAAATAAACTTCATGATTATCAAGTCAATGGATCACTTTGAACAACAACTCAAAACCGAATTAGCTGAAGCGATTGACTATCATACAGGGGACAATATCAAAACGTTTGTGGAAAGAGACCTGTCGAGAAAAATCAAAAATGAACTGACAAAATGGGTAGATCACCACAGCCAGTCAATCTATACGTTGTTTCGAATGCTGGAAGTGGAAATTTCAAAAGGGCTGACAGCCACTTTTCAACAGAACTCCGAACTGCAAACAGTGAAAGATTCCGTAACTTTTTCAGCGGCAATCGATATGGATTCACCTGATTCTTCCAACACTGCGATTACTTCAGGTGCCCTCTTAGGGGGAGCAAGTGCATTGGCGTTGGCCCTGGGAGCCGGGGTGTTGTTCCCAATCGTCGCTTTTGTCGGACAACCATGGTTGAGCAACAAACTGAAGGAACGAAAGTGGGAAAAGGTAAAACCAACTATTATCGAGGAAACAGACAATCATGTTTCCATGATCTTTATCGATTTCCGCCAACATATGAATGCCTACGTGCAGGAAACGATCAGAAAGATTCAACAAGGTTCGTCCGAAGAATTCAACCGGATGGTCTCCCACTATGAAACTTCCATTGATCAGAAGATAAAGGCAAAGCAGCAATCCGAGCGCGACCAAGCGGAGCGTTTAGACAGATTGGTGCAATTTCAAGAGAAATGGATGCAAAGCAAGGAAATCCAACCAGTATAAGGAGAGGATAATATGAGCGAATTTTATACCGACCAGCCGATTGATGTCGGAGATGTGTTCGACTCCGACTTAAACCAGGATCATAGTTTTCAAGACAACTATCAGGAAGTGCCGCATTTGGATATCAACTCTTTCTCCAGACAGGATATTTTCAATGCGGACGACCCGCTGAAACATGCGCACAATTACAAGTGTCCGGAGCTGAAAATGGATGTAGGGAATATCCATTCTGTTGATCCCCATTATGTAGATGGGTACACAAGGGCGGATGGAACCTATGTGGATGGATATTATCGCGATGGGGATGGAAATACGGATGTTAATCGTACGAAAGAAGAGGGCGGGGGTTATTATCGGAGTGATCCTGATGGGGTGAGTGGTAATAATCTTGGGTGAGTAGAGAGAATGATAGTGAGAGAGGAGGCTGTGTGAATTTGTTACAGCCTCTTTTTTTGTGGGCGAGCGAATCAGATTCAAGTTATCTTTGGGTATTAAGTGAGCCTAAAATGCTTTAAGAAATCTGTTTTTATTGGATGCATTATATATAAATGATCAATCTGTAGACTAAAATGAATACCAGATGGGTATTCATAGACTAAGTGTGGTACCGATCAGCAACTGTTTTGGGGATTAAAGATTGAGTATTCACTTTCAATATCATATCTTGATACAAGCAAGGCAACGAAAAAGCCTGTGAAGCAAAAAATGGTTCATTTGGTTGACGATTTCCGCCATTTCAGTAATAGAGATTATTAAATAAAACTACTAAACGGCTAGAAACTAACTACCTATACCATCAAGCGAAAAAACAATAAGTATCAAAAATACAAAATAAGAATGAAAGTGTTATTCTAGAGTTAACTAAATTTAATGGTGATAGACATAAAAAGTTAAAAACTTTCAGAAAATATTGAAGATTTTCATGATAGGTAATATAATTAATCTATTAGTATAGATTGGAGAAAAGCAATGAGCGAGCCTGAAAAAAACAGTAGAAATGAGAGTTCTTGTGAAACGATTTTAGATACTGCAAAAACCATTTACAACGAAGAATCTGAGCGTTTCAAACAAGCAGAAAATAAAACAAATATTGCAATTGCATTTGTAGGTATTTTGTTTGGTATTTACCTAACTTATCTGAGTTCATTTGAGCCTACTACTGAAGAAGATGCTTATCTAATTTATACCTTCTTGTTCAAATTTTTAATTTTTATATTACTTTCACTTAGTATAATTCAATTATTGAAAGCAATTGGAACTGGAAAATACGATCAGGTTTCGTTAGAGGCGATTGTAGAGGATGACCTTAGTCGAGAAGATGCAAGTTGGGTAAAGTTGCAGATCGCTGCAACATACAAGGATGCAATTGATTTAAATAAGAAGTTAGTAGAGCGGAAAATGGAGATTTACAGCATAGGATTAACTCTTGTTTTGTGGGGATTTATACTTTTTGCTATTCACTTTATAGTAGAGGAGGTCATAAAAATTGTCTAACGATAGGAAACCGCATGTTTTCAATGAATCTACTTCAAAAATTCCGGGCCTTGGAACCAGTAAGGTGACAAAAGATAAGTTCAGTGAAAGTAATGGAAATAAGCAGTCAAGCAAAAGTAAACCCAAAAGACCCTAGTGTTTCAATTCAATTAAAAGGGCTGGGATATAACTAGTCAAAAGACAACCTAAGAATAGACAGCAAAAGGCAGTTCCAATAACAGAATAATGGAACTGTCTTTTTATTGGCAATTATAAGAACGTTTGTTTCCGAAGGGTGTTCGTATAATATAAGTGATGAAATTGAGCTTAGGAGGTCGGACAATTTGTCGTTCATTGAAACGTATAGAGGAACAATTAAAAGGAAAAAGGGAGAGTTAAGCAAACTTAGGACTTCTAAAGCTGCCGAGGTAGGAAAAATACCGTCACATAAGAAAAAAATACTTTCAGCCCAAGCAACTATCAGTAGAACAAAGTCGGCTGTTAGCATGACTTCTAAATATAAAGAAATTGAACGTGAAGAGAAAAAACTAGCTGGTATTGATAAAAAGATTGCTGAGTTTGATAAAAAGATAGCAAAAATTGAAGGTGACATAATCTCTGAAGAAAAAAAGCTAGATCGAGAGGTTGAACGTGAGCAAAAGAAAAGAAATGCTGCAGAAAAGAAGAGACTAGCTAATAACGAAAAACGCATGAAGGAGGTTAGTAGTATGCTGGATAAGCATGGTAAAATACACCAAGAAACAAATAGGACATTGGAAGAATTAAAAAAGTTACCAGATAAAATTACTGTCCTATTTATGGCTTCTAATCCTTTAGATGCACCAAAATTAAGATTGGACGAAGAGGCTAGAGACATTCAAGGGATGATTAGAAAATCAGAAAATAGAGATTCTGTATCATTTGAAACTAGATGGGCTACTAGAGCTTTGGACGTAATACAAACTATTAATGAGGAAAATCCCACAATCATTCACTTTAGTGGGCATGGATCGGAGGATGATGAAATTGTTTTCCAAGACAATCAAGGGAATGCTAAACTTGTCTCCAAGGAGGCAATAGTCCAAACAATGATGAGTACATCGGATGAAATTAAATTGGTCTTTTTTAACACCTGTTTTTCATATGGACAAGCACAGGCGATGGTACAACATGTGGACGCAGCTATTGGGATGACGACCACAATAGGTGATGAAGCCGCCAGGGTCTTTGCTGCTCATTTTTATGCTGCCATTGGCTTTGGACTTTCGGTGAAGAGGGCTTTCGAACAAGGAAAAGCTGCTCTAATGCTCGAAGGTATTCCAGAAGAAAATACACCAGGATTATACGTGAAAAAGGGACTTAATCCAAATGAACTAATTATAGTAAAACCTTAATTTCTTTAATTGATTTTTGAATTTTTCGCTGTTAGAGAGGTAGAAGGTTCTATTCTCCTTCCTTGTTTTTTCCTGCTTAAATTACCACGCAGAACATTATCATAAAGAAAATATTAAATAGTTTATCATCTTGAGGATTGAGTGCCTGTCACCACCTTAATAAATTGATTCTTCTTCAACCGCACATAACTAAAATGATAATGAGCGAACTTTATAACAATCAGCCGATTGATGCAGGAGATGTGTTCGACTCCGACTTAAACCAGAATCATAGTTTTCAAGACAACTATCAGGAAGTTCCGCATCTGGATATCAACTCTTTCTCCAGACAGGACATTTTCAATGCAGGCGATCCGTTGAAGCATGCACACAGTTACAAGTGCCCGGAGCTGAAATTGGATGTAGGGAATATCCATTCTGTTGATCCCCATTATGTAGATGGGTACACAAGGGCGGACGGCACTTATGTGGATGGTTACTATCGCGATGGTGATGGAAATACGGATATAGATCGAACGAAAGAAGAAGGTGGGGGTTATTATCGGAGTGATCCTGATGGGGTGAGTGGTAATAATCTTGGGTGAGTTGAGAGAATGATAGTGAAAGAGGAGGCTGTGTGAGTATGTTACAGCCTCTTTTTTTGTGGGCGCTGTGAAAAATCCTATTTATACCAAATGTATTTAATTTACTTGACCAATTTGTAGACCAAGTGGTGTACCAATCTGCACCTGTATTAGAGATTGTGGACCGGTTGGAAGTGGAAAGGTTTACCGTACTTAAAAGAGATGAAGAAGAAAGAGGATATAAAAGAGAAAAGGAAAGGCGCGTGGTAAAAATTTTTAGACGAACTTAGCTTAGAAAATTTTACCCAATCCTCCATGATCAATAAAATAATCTCTTGATTTTTCCGAACGCAACACCTAATTGCGAGCATGAGACGATTATGGTTATAAGAACGGAAGCAAACGAGCTCGTGCTGATTAGGAGGGGCTGAGAATGTCGGTGAGGTAATCAGGGGTGTTTTATAACTGTTTTATTATTTATAGGGCAGATTATGGAGTAACACGTATATTTGTATCAGTCTTTATAACATATTGTCTAGTATAAGCTTTTACTTCAATGACTTGTGAGAAAGAGTATTTTTCAGTTTGAGTGGAAGATCAATTGGATAATTATGTTAAATATGATATGGTAAAATATTGTAATATACGAAGAGTATGTTATTAATATAAAAAGTTTTAATAAGTAATTAAATTTACATACAACCGCTAGGACAAAATCGGTGTCTATTTTATAGTCGGAGAAGCTCATAAAAGGTTGACGAAAAGCTAGGTCTAAAACTTTAGATGAAACTGCCATTAGGGGGATTTAAATGAATAAAAACGAAATAATCAATTACTTAAAATCTAACATACCTGACTACTCAGTTAAAGCTAATTTAAATAAACATATTCTGCAATATTCGGTACATGTACATCCGTTTATCACAAACGGAAATCTACATCCTTTTATAATAAATCTAGTAAACGCATTAGATAAAATAGAACAGGCTCTTCCAGACAAGAGTTATGCAAAAACTACTATAGAAAGAATAGCTAGTTTTAACAAGGATAACTTTGAGCAAGTTATACAGACTTTTGCTGAAATTACTATTTTAAAAAGGTTAGTTACTGTTGCAACGCCACCCAATACTATTACATTGGACCCTACGGCAAAAAAAGGTGGTAAAAATCCCGAGTACAGAGGCCGAGTAAAAGACATATATTTTGCTATAGAGGTTAAAACTGCAAGTTTATTTAAATTTAATATCGAACGGCAAACTGGTTTACAAATTACGAGTAGGTTTGATGATGAAGACCTAGATATACTTATTCAAAGTGGAAAAACAGTTAATTCTCGAGCATTAAAAGTGAAGGATTATTTAGTTAGTGCTGACAAAAAATTTGAGCAATACAAACAAAAAGAAGAATTTAAAGGTGATTTACGCCTTCTCTGTATTTTTTGGGACGACTATATTAATGAACCTCTAAGTGCTCTGGCTAACCCTTATTCCGGCTTGTTAACTGAAAACTCTTTTTATAAAGATTCTCGCTTTGAAAATGTTGATGGTGTAATCGTCATAAGACATTTACATCAATTTTTCAGAATGCTTCAGTATGGTGAAATAGTCAATTATGGACAAGAAGGAGTTTATGATGCTTTTGATTATTCTAACCCAATGGTTGATTCAATATATTTTCCAAATCCAATAGGAAGACAAATTCCATTAGAATACCTTTCGTTATTTCAAGTTAGACATTATTTAGATGTTTTAGACCCTTTGGTGGCAGAATACAATTCTACTGATTTTGTAGATTGGAAGTCAATGACTTCTATTACAGGTGTTAATACATTACCAGAGGAAATCAGAAAAAAGGTTTTATTATATTTCCTTGAAAGACTATCTTCAAGTGTGAAAATTCCTTATAAAGACATAGCTTATTTTGGAAATGTTAATATAGATATAATTTACTCTAGTTTACGAGAATATGGTTATGATGAAGTGACATTTGAAGAGGAATTCTTTGCAGTTATTGAAAACAGTTTAGAATTTAGTGGGGCGGTAGCTCACCACCCAGAAACATTGAGAATAGTAGAAAAGGAAGAACAGAGGCGCTCATATAATGATGAGGTTTGTATGAATGCTTTCAGAAGAAATTGTCAAACACCTAAAGAAGAAGATTGCCCATGTGGATCCAGAGAGTCATTTGAATCTTGTTGTTTGGAAAAATTAAAGTATTATGAATATACTCATTATTACAATTTGTAAAATCAAGAGTATTCACTATATCATGTAAGAAAGGTTATTCAGTAGAAGTTAAAGCAAAAGGGCGAACATATCTTTTTATTAAAAAGATATTTTTCTTAAGTTTAAAAAAACTATCATTCCCCCCTTCAGGATATGAATCTAAAAAATTATAGATAATTTTTTTGCAATCAGGCAGTTTAACGGAACATAACATTTCTATAAAAAACTCAAACCCGAAAAAGGCTGCCCCACCGGCAGCCTTCTTCTTTTATCCTTCACCCTACTGATACTCATGAATCCGTTCCTCAAACTTCTCCATCCACTCATACTGACGATGCCTCAACTCAAACAACTTCAGCGGATCAAGCTGTGTCTCAGGATGTTCCCTCATTTCATTCAGGGCGTTTCTATTCTTTTCGATGTCCTCCAGTGCCTCTTCCAACGTTCTCTCCAGCTCTTCATTAGGATTTTTGAAAAACATGCTGATGTCGCGTTCCAGATACTTTTCAAACAACTCAAACTGCTGCATGAACTGATCCGTAATGGATTGGGTTACGGCGCTGTAGTCTTTGTTTTCGATGAACTGCTTGTACTTACTATGAATCATGTCGTTTTGCGAGAACGCGCCGAACAGTCTGCCGGCACTTTTCCATAGGAACTGGGTCGGATCCGAATTGGTGATGATGTTGACTTTTTCGGGTTGTGCGCTTCCTCTTGTCATCCGGTCGACATCCCGGCGCCAGTCGTTCAGTACTTTGAAGTCGCAGTCCAGGGTGATTTTTTCTTCGCCATATAGCTGATTGAAGCTTTCGCTGATGTCATGCAGGTATGCCTGGCTGTCGTTGAACTGGCCTTCGCAGCTGACGATCCATCCTTGGATGGCTGTGCGGAAGTTCGGCAGGGCCGTGTCTTCCAGGTAATCGGCGATGCGCTTGTTCATTTCTTCATTCAACTCGATATGGATTTTGTTGAAATCACTTTTTTCGTTGACCAATTTGGAACAGTTCTTCAACAGTTCCGGTATTTTTTTGTTCAGTTCTTTCCGCAAGTCGTCTGTAATCGCTTTGTAGGATTTTTTGACGACGCGGGCTTTTTCTTCCTCCATGTCGCTTAACTGGTGTTGGGCGCCTTTCAGTTTTACGACAATTTCATCGTTCCATTTGATGTTCTCGACATAGGAATCTTCCATTTCTGTACGGCGGTCGCGCAGTGTCTGGATCGCTTTGTTGACGAAATATAGGAGGTTGATTGCGCGTATCTTTTCCTGGTTTTCGTCTCCGATAATCGTCCAGATCATTTCGGACGCTTCAGCCAGGCGGTTTTTCCGGTCATTGACGCGGAAAGAAAACACATTGGCATTAGGGAAATAGGAATAAATTCGTTCGGTTGTCGTTTTGAACATTTCCGCTTCTTGCTGATAATCGGCTGCCCAGTCCATTTGGCATAACAGGAAATGGATTGGCAGGTCTGGTGCCTGTTCTTTGATTTTGACCGCTTTGTCCAGCTCTTCGAAGGTGAGATGGGAATCGGCGTTCATCACGAACAGCAGTCCATCCGCTAGATGTGCGTGTCGTCCTGCAACCGGAAGCGGGCTGTGAATCAAACCGAGCTTATGATCCTGCAAGAACGAAACAGGTCTTCTGCACTTGATGAAGTTGTCCCTGATCCGGACAGCCTGCCGGTAAGCCTCGGAGTCGGAAACACTGCTTTGTTGATTGTTTGATACAACTTGGATTTCCGCTTCTTCTGCGTCTTTGAAAAGAATCGTCGCAGAAGTGCTGTCCTCGACGAGCCGCTCATTTAATAGAGTATTGAGAAATGTCGTTTTTCCGGCAGTTTCCGGTCCTGCCACCATCAAGTTGTAGGCTTGGACATCGAGCAATTCCCGGACCATTGCCTGGAATTGTTCCCCGAATGAAAAGCCTTCATATTCCGCCCAGTTCAGGAGCGATGTTAACAACTTGCTTCCATCTTCCACACCATTGTGATTGCGGCCCGATTTTTTGAGCAGATTTTCGGCCTTGCTAACGACTTCTTCGTCGATGGCAGATGGGAACAGCTCGTTCCAAGCCAGAACTGCTGCTGATGAAACGAGCGGGTCGGAAGTAGCTGACACCTTCAGCCAATTGGTCAGATGATTCGGAATCAAATAAGAGAAATCCTCGATCAGCATTTCCCGGTTCGTCAATTCCAAATACGTTTCTTCATATAAAAGGGGAAGGTCCCGCCACACATAAGAGTCTTCCGGTTTCAAGACGAGAAACAGCTTGTTGTACTCCTCAAGCCATGTGAAATACATGTCGGTGTGTTTATAACTGTTCCAAAGTGCCGCCGAGAGGCTTTCGAAACGGGCCTGGTTCAGACTGAATAAACGAACCAAAGCCTGCTTGAAGTAATTCGGCTGTTTGCCAGTCGTATGGCCTGCTTCGACATAGGACTCGACCACCTTGAACCATGACAGCGACTCGGTCCGGATCGCTTCGTTGATAGCGAGTGCCACGGCATTGTCCCAGTCGTGCTGTTTTTCGAAAAAGGATCTCGCCATATCGGTCACATCCGGGTAATCCGGATTGAGATCGACCGCTTTTTTGATCGATTCTACCGCAAGCTCCAGCTTGTCGCGTTGTATGTACAAGGAGAACAGCTGCAGAAGCACTTCCGTTTTCAATACATCCGAGTCGGTTTCGACTTCCTTATAGTAATCCTCGGCGATGGCGAGTAAGTCGATTTCAAGATGGGCATCGGCGATATTTTTGGTAGCCCACGGCTTCAATTCATCGGAAACATTTTCCCATTTGAAAATCGCCGCTTCATAGTCTTTGTTTTGGAAATAGATTTCTCCCTGTGCAAACCGGATTGACGATAATTCGGGCATTTCCTGTTTCTGTTCTTCGCTGTACAGCTCGCCCAAGACCTGGATTGGCTGGGCGTTTGTATTCTCTTCCATCAATGTTTCGTAATAGGTTTTGTTGATCAGTTGCTTTTCTACTGTCATCTAGATCCCCCGCAGTGCTTATTTAAAAGCGTGAATTCAGATTACGACAACGTCCTTCTAACAACGAAGGAAGTCACATGCTAAAAAATCGCATAGTACGCCATTATTCTTTTACTATCCTTATATGGTAACAAAAAATCCTGCATTGCAATGTTTCAATTCGCTAAGTTTTTTGTTACAGTCTTGTATCTTATACGAGAATTTTATCAATCTTTCTGCCGATTTACTACCCGGCATGACAGTGATAAAATAGTAATATTAAGCTGATAGATTTTATCGGCAATTTTAAAAAAGTTGGAGATGTAAAAAAATGTTTCAAGATATCCATCTAGATGAAGTATTAGCCTTACATCAGAAACAACAAATCAAGCTGATCGATGTCAGGTCGCCGTCCGAGTTTCGTGATTGGACCATCCCCGGGAGTATCAACATTCCTGTTTTCAATGACGAGGAAAGGGCGGAGGTAGGCACGATTTACAAACAGGAAAGTACCGAAGCTGCCAAAAAACGCGGGCTCGAAATCATGTCGGCGAAGCTTCCGCAGTTTATCGAAAAGTTCAAAGAAGTCGAAGGTCCGAAAGCCGTGTTCTGCTGGCGCGGGGGTATGCGCAGTAAAACGGCTGCCACCGTGGTCGATTTGATGGGGATGTCTGTATCCCGTCTGGTTGGCGGAATCAGAACATACCGCAGCTGGGTGGTCGACACATTGAACAGTTATCATATACAGCCAGAGTCGATTGCTTTGAACGGTTATACCGGATCGGGCAAAACCATCATTTTACACGAATTGAGGAAAAAAGGGTATCCGGTCATCGATTTGGAAGGCATGGCCCAGCACAGGGGATCTGTGTTCGGACAAATCGGCCTGACGCCGAACAACCAGAAAAAATTTGATTCCCTGCTTCTCGAGCAGTTGATTCACTATCAATCCGCTCCCTATATTTTGTTCGAAGCAGAAAGCAAACGGATCGGCAAAGTGGCCCTTCCCGATTTTTTGTCCGAGAAAAAATCGAACGGCATCCAGATTTTTATCGATATGCCGGTGGAAGAGCGGGTCAAAATCATTCTCGAAGATTATGAGCCATGGAAACACCATCAGGAAAATTTGAATGCATTTGACCATATTAAAAAACGGATCCATACCCCGATAGCAAAAGAAATCGAAACAGCACTCCATTCGGAAGACTATGCGACCGCTGTCAGGCTTTTGCTGGAATATTATTATGATCCGCGCTATGATCATACCCGGAAACAATATGCAGATGAAAAAACCCGTTACATCAAAGTGGATAACATAGAAGATGCGATTGCTTCGATGGAAGAATTGCTGGCACAAATGAACATGCCGATCCATGCTTGACAAGAGAGGCCGGTCCGCCGGTCTCTTTTTCATATTTTTTTAAGAAAAAACTTAAAATCCCGCCAGACAGAGCCGATATAAAAAGAAAATACATATAAAGGAGTTGGCTTTTGTAATGAATGTTGGGAGAATCATATCTGGATCCCAACTACTGCAAAAGGCTGAACACATCGAGTATCCTACATCTGCAGAAGACAGATCCATTACTGAAATCAAACAAATCGAATCCAATGATACTAGCAATCGCGAAGATGGATTAAATGAAGACAGAGAGTCGGATAAACAAAGAGTGAAAGATATGGTCGAGGCGTTGAACGAATTCATCGGACCGAGCCGATCATCACTTAAATTCGAATATCATGAGAAATTGGAAAAATATTATGCCACGATCATTGATACGGAATCAAATGAAGTCATCAAGGAAATTCCACCCAAAAAGCTGCTGGACATGTATGCGTCGATGGCTGAAATGATGGGTTTCATCGTGGATGAGAAGATATAGAGGCTGGTGAGAAAATGGTAGACAGTATTAATACAAACAGAATCAGCGGGCTGGCATCCGGGATGGATACCGAATCAATGGTCAATGACCTGATGCGGGCGGAACGGATGCCGCTCGACAAGCTTGAACAAGATAAAACATGGATGACCTGGCAGCGTGACGCTTATCGCGATGTCAACAAATTGTTCTATGACTTGGATCAGCAAGTGCTCGATATGAAATTGCAGAAGACGTACAGCTCCAAGTCGACATCGACGACACAATCAGGGGCGGTGACTGCTTCCGCAACGGCTGCTTCCACGAATGGTACTTACAATATCCAAGTCGATCAATTGGCGACTTCAGCGGTCAACTTCAGCCAGTCGGCGATTTCCGGCGGGGATGAACCGATCAACCTTGATGGAAAACTGAATGAACAGGTTTTTGCCAATGGATCGATCGACACGGGGGCTGACACGGAGCTTTCCTTCGATTTCTTCACGTATGACAAGAATGGAAACAGGCAGGATCACCAGGTGAAGTTTACCGGTGACGATTCCATGAACGATATTTTCAAAAAAATCTCGACAGCATCTGACGGGGCTGTCCGGGCCTTTTATGATAATGAAGCAGATAAAGTGATTTTGGAACGTACGGAGACAGGGAATTTCAACCAGTCCGACGAATTTCTCGGCGCCGAGATTGGCTTCAACGGCCAGACAAATTCCAGTTTCCTGACCGATATCCTGCAGATTAAAAATGGCAAACAAGTCACCTTGGAAGACGGCACGACTGAATGGCAGCGAGCGGAAACAGGCGGTTCCAATGCCAGGTTCATTTACAACAACGGCTATGAAGTGGAAACGACGAAAAACTCCTATACACTGGACGGCGTTACGTTCAACTTCACGGACACGACAGACGGCCCTGCCAAAGTGACTGTCAACAATGACGTCGACGCCGCTCTCGAAAAAATCGTCGGTTTTGTTGATAAATACAACGAATTGCTTGAGAAAGTCAATGAAAGTGTAAGCGAACCGAGGTATCGCGATTACAAACCGCTGACAGATGCCCAAAAAGAAGAAATGTCCGATAAACAAATCGAACAGTGGGAAGAAAGGGCAAAAAGCGGCCTGCTCAGAGGGGACAACATGCTGTCATCCGGGCTGGTGAGTATGCGGCAAAGCTGGTACGGCCAGATTGATAACGAAAGCAGTTTCAGCCATCTGTCGAATATCGGCATTGAAACATCTCCCAACTACATGGACGGGGGCAAGCTGATTGTCGATGAGGAAGATTTGCGGACTGCTTTACGGGAAGATCCTCAATCTGTCTACAAGCTGTTTTCGAACGACGTGGAAGGCAGTGGAAGAGGGATCATCAACCGCCTCGAAGATTCGATGGCAGGGACGATGGACCGGATTCAGGAACGGGCCGGCAAGGGAACGCAGACACTTGAGCAGTACACGCTGGGTAAACAGTTGAAGGATATCGACACCCGGATCGACCGGTTCCAGGACAAACTGGTGCAAACGGAAAACCGTTACTGGCGTCAGTTCACGGAAATGGAAAAAGCGATCCAGCGGATGAATCAGCAGTCGATGTATTTAATGAACCAATTCGGCGGATAAAAAAAGGAGCACCATGTGGGGATGGTGCTCCTTTTTGCTATGTGAAATTCAATTAGGTGGGATCGACCTGTTCCTCTGCCGTTTCTTTTCGTTTATAGACGACTTTTGATAAGAGTACACCTAACTCGTATAACCCGATCAGCGGTCCTAACACAATCATCTGGGAAAGCAGGTCCGGTGGCGTGATCAGCGCCGAAACGATCGCCATCAGCAGGTAACCATACTTCCGGATTTCTCCCAGTTTGGCCGGTGTGATGATGCCGATAGCCGTCAGGAACATGAGAAACAATGGTACTTCGAATAGAAAGCCAAGTGGGATCGATGTCATCAGCATAAACGAGAAGTATTCTTTGGCGGTGATCATCATATCGAAATTATTCGACCCGATCCTCATTAGAAAGCCATAGACAGTAGGGAAAATGATAAAAAAACCGAAGGAAATACCAGCCAGGAAACTGAAAAAGATTCCCGGTATGAAAGACAGGGCTGTCCTGCTTTCCTGGTTAGTCAATGCCGGTCTGACAAACTTCCAGCCTTGGTAGCCGATAAACGGGGCCGAAAGCCCGAGACTGAGGCTTCCGGCTATCCCTGTATAAAATCGGACGACATCCAGCGGTCCCAGCATGACCAGTTTGCTTTCATCGGTCAACAATGGAATGACATGGTCGATTGAAACCAGTATGATTATAAAACAAGCCAGAAAGAAGACGACAGAGCTGATGACAGCTTTCCGTAAGTCGGTAAGGTGTTCAACGAGCGTCTGCTCTGCTTCCAAAGCATTTTTATCCATATGTGCTTCGCGCATCATCGATTCCCCCCGCCAGGTTAAGATGGATTATCTTTTTTGTCTGTTTCCGCGGATTCAATGTATTTCTTCTGTTCCTCTCCATCATCGTTCATCAAATTGCTTGCAGACTTCTTGAACTCGGAAAGTGTTTGTCCGAAGGCGGCACCGATTTCCGGAAGTTTTTTCGGTCCGAAAATGATCAGTGTCACCACCAGAATAATAATCAACCCTGGAATGCCTATATTGGTTATTCCCATCATATTAGCTCCTTTTTACGCATCAGATAAGCGGATTCTTCTAAACATGTTCACTGTTGTTTTTTGCCTTCACCAATTGCCCGCTTCCTTCTCTGTACTTCATGATCCCTTCTGCAGCCCGGTATGCCAATGCGCCGACTGTACCTGTCGGATTGTAACCGCCGTTATGGGCGAATGCCGAAGCGCCGACCACGAACAGGTTATCGACATCCCACATCTGCGAATAATTGTTCACTGCCGAAGTCTCCGGGTCTGCCCCCATGATTGCGCCGCCGGTATTATGGGTGGTCTGGTATGGCACGATGCTGTAATGGTCGCTGATTTCTCTTGGCTCTACCTTGCTTGCACCCATCTCTTTCATGATTTCTACGCACTTCTCTGACAAATATTTGTGCAGATTTCGATCTTGCTCGGTAAAGTCATAAGTTAACCGGAGCAGCGGTCTGCCGAATACGTCTTTATAGTCCGGATCAAGGCTTAAGTAATTGTTGCGGTGTGGGATGGAAGCTCCCTGGACGCCGATAGACAGATTCCGGTGATAGTATTTGATCGACTGGGACTTGAACTCTTTTCCCCAGTTCGGTGTATCGTTCGGTACGGTATTGTTGTTGATCGGGCGCTGTCCTGTTTGCGTGATCGCAATGGTGCCGCCATGGATGAAATTGAGGTCGGAATGGTCGAAGTTATCGCCATTGTAGTCATCGACTGCAGCTCCGAGCGAACCTGCTCCCATATAGGTGTTGAATTTTTCGTCTTCAAAGAAACCTGTCGCACCAGGCAAAATTTGATAGCAGTAGTTCTTGCCGATTACGCCTGTTCTGCTTTCCGGATCATACGGGCGGCCGATTCCGGAATTCAACAACAACCGGACATTGTTCATGACATAACTCGTCAAGACCACGATGTCGGCCGGCTGGATGAATTCTTCGCCTGTCTGCAAGTCGATATATTTCACACCGGTCGCTTTCCCGCCTTCATAAATCACTTCGGTCACATTGGCATGTGTCCTCAGTTCGAAATTCCCCGTGTTCTCGGCAGTCGGAATGACCGTGATATTCGGGGAAGTTTTGGCGCCGTATTCACAACCGAACCGTTCGCAAAAACCGCAATACTGGCACTGGTTGATCGTTTGGCCATCAGGGTTTTCGTAAGTTTCGGAAAGGTTTGCTGACGGCATATGGAACGGGCTCAACTTCAATTTTTCAGCCGCGTCCTTGAACCGCTTCGTGATCGGTGTTTCCTTCATCGGCGGTGTCGGGTAGTCATTTTCTCTTGGAGCGCTGTTCTTGTTGCCTTCACCGCTTATTCCGGCGGTTAGTTCGAATTGGTAGAAATACGGTTCCAGCTCTTCGTAGGTGATCCCCCAGTCCTGGAGGGTATAGTCTTCACCGAGTTTGTTTTTTCCATACTTTTCATCGGTCATTGTTTTGATTTGAAGATCATATGGAAGGAATCTCCATGTCTGGCCGTTCCAGTGGACGCCTGCACCGCCAAGTCCTTCCCCTAAAAGGAAAGAGCCCAGCTGCCGCATTGGCAGGGCGCGTTCTTCCCGGTGATTCCGGAAGGTGATTGTTTCCCTGGACAAATCCTGCATCAATTCATAGCGGATGGCATACCGGTATTCATCGTGCACATGCTGGAAATCGTCCGTGGACCTCGATTTGCCCCGTTCAAGTCCGACGACTTTCACTCCTTGTTTGGCAAGTTCCGCTGCGATTATACCGCCTGTCCAACCGACTCCGACGGTAACTACTTCTACCTTATCCAGTCTTTTAGCCACTGTTCGTCCTCCATTTCTTTATTGGGAAATGTGTGCTCTTAAAGCTTGTGGTTCTTTTTCGATAAATTCTTTTTTTTCGATTTCATTGATATAACTCATATAGTTGCCAGGATATTCTTTCATCAGCCAGCCTTCCATGTTCCCGTTCCCTCCGTACAGCGGATCGGAATAGGCTCCTTCTATCGTGGCCGAACGAAGCAATTCAAAGAAAGTAGTCGAGGTGACCCCTTTCAATTTCACGTCACCATCCTGGAATCTTTGCAGGATTTTATCCTGCTGTTCGCCTTCCAGATCAATGTAAGATTCACCGAATTCGTTCTGGCTTTCCCGTTCGATCGCCTGGATGCCGACATCGAATACTTCATGTCTTTTCAGCCTCGTCTGGTATCCCTGAAAGTCGGAACCAGGATAAAACGGCCCCATCATATATTCTCTTTCGTTATGCCCGTAGGAACCGGCCAACTGGTGGTCGATGAAAAACGGGACACCGAGTTTGATGGCGCCAGGCCCGTTGTCGTCTTCCGGAAAAATCCGTTCTGTTGCGGCACTGATGATTTGAAAATCTTTCTGTCTAGTAAAGTGCATCAATGCCTGGTTGAAATTCGTCGATTCGTCGTTGTTGGCATGCTGTTGCTGTCCTTGTTTTTCGGTATTGTTGCCGCCGAACAGGTTCCTGCCAAGGATCGTACCTAGAAAGCCTCCGCCGATTGCACCCCCAGCTGCATAGCTTGAGTTTTTGATGAACCGGCGCCGGGACATGGTTGAGCGTTCTTTTTCGTCTGCCATTTTGCGCCTCCTATACCATATGGGTTTCTTTTCTTTTATACTATGGACACAAATGTAGAATCATATACTCTTTAAAGCCGGAGATGACAGGCGTGGGGGAGGGGAGGCAAAAAAGTTTTCAAAGAAGGCTTAACAGATTCCACTTTCCGGCCGATATAAACAATAAGGATATTTAAGCAATATAAGGGAGATGTTTTGTAAACCTATGTCTATAAAACAGCAATATCAAGCCTACCAAAGCAATTCTGTAACAACAGCATCACCAGGGGAATTGACACTCATGCTGTATAATGGCTGCTTGAAATTTATCAAACATGGAAAACGCGGAATAGAAGAAAAGAACATCGAAATGAAAAACACGAACATCCAAAAGGCACAAAATATCATCCATGAACTGATGGTGACATTGGATCAGGATGCGGCCATCACCAAAGAAATCATGCCGATGTATGATTACATAAACCGCCGTCTGATCGAAGCGAACATCCAGAACGACACGGAAATACTGGATGAGGTGGCAGGACTTGTCACAGAATTCCGCGATACGTGGAAAGAAGTAATCAAAGTGACCCGCCAGCAGCAATATTCCCAAGGTGCGAATGTGTAATGAACAGATTGGTTCCATTGTATAAAGCGACAGATGCCCTTCACAATCTATTGCAAAAAATCGGCCCGTCGACACAGCGGGAGGAAGCCATTGCAGAGATCACTTCCCTGCTCGATGAGCGTGAACAACTGCTTGCACAAGTCAAACCTCCGTACTCAGAAGAAGAGCAGAAACTGGGACGGGCCCTTTTGCCACTCGACCAGGGCATCGAAAAGAAGCTTCAAACATTGTTTGCTGAGTTGAAATCGGAAATGAAAGCCGTCAAAAAGCAAAAAACATCGAACGTGAAATATACGAATCCATACCAAAATGTCGCCAATTTCGATGGGGCATTTCTAGATCAAAAGAAATAGGTGATAGGATGACCAACCTGAAAGATTCTCAGCGTCATATGCTGAAAGAATATGTTGAACTCTTGAATGTCATGGAAGAAGGCCTGGCGTATCTCGAGCATAACTTGAAAGAGGAAGCACCTCCCCAGGTTGTCCGGGTATTCGAAGATTTGCTGTCAGCGTTCGATCAATTAAACAACTGCCACCAGCAAATGGCCGAAATCTTTGAAGAAAACAAAACCAGGCTGGGCGAGTTAATAGAGGACTGCAAGGATATTATCCAGTCCTTTGCAGAGTGGTTTGATTTCCAAACTAATGACGAAAAACGCCTGCTTATCAAAGCGCGGGTACTTCCACAGTTTGAAAGCTGGAAAAGCCAGATGGATAAATTCCTGACACCGTATATAGTGCATTAATGGAAAAACCACCCGATCGGGTGGTTTTTTTCGTTGGGTAGGGGGCTGTGATTGGGGCCGGTGGCCGGCGTCGGATGCCGCTCTAGTTTCAGATCGAGGCGCTCTAGAACGGGTGGCTGGTGATCCAGTTAGCAGGTACGGAAGGAAGCTGAGCGCGGGCCCGCCTGAGTGGAGCGCGCATCCGTGGAACATGCAGCCCCGGACAGGAGCGCCTTCAAGGTTAACAAGATTATCATGATCCAAATTTTGAGCGTCCCCCAGGCCAACATGCTCACCATAATCAAAACTGGAGCGGCCACAGACAAAATTCTCCTTTAATCCCCGACACACACAGATTCCGACATTTCGTCAGATTTAGACACAAAATAGTTGAAAATTCGCCCTGTTTAAGAAGGAATTAGACGGGGTACTGTGGAATAATAAATACATAAGGATGAAAGGAGGACACTAACTATGAAATTTAACATTCGTGGAGAAAATCTTGAGGTGACTCAACCCATAAGCAGTTATGTGGAGAAAAAAGTGAGCAAGCTAGAGCGGTACTTTGAAACGCCGCTTACCTCTGATGTATATGTTAATTTAGGTGTCTATAACGATGAGCAGGTAATTGAGGTGACGATTCCGATGCCGAATCTGTTACTCCGTGCCGAGGAGCGGCATGATGATCTATACGCTGCCATCGACCTTGTAGTCGATAAATTGGAACGACAAATCCGAAAATATAAAACGAAGGTGAACCGCAAATCCCGTCAAAATGGCTCTCCGAAACATGTGTTTGCCGGTATGGAACAGGATGCTTTGGAAGCACAGCTGCAGGAGGAAGAAGATGACGAAGGTTTGGAAATTGTCCGTACCAAGTCTTTTGACTTGAAGCCGATGGATTCCGAAGAAGCTGTCCTGCAAATGGATATGTTAGGCCATTCCTTCTATGTGTTTACGAACGCAATCAGTGGTGACACCAATGTTGTTTACCGTCGCCGCGATGGACGGTACGGGTTGATTGAACCAAGCTGATTTCAGTATAAATGAACAAGATGAAGTGGATATAAATATAAAGTAAACTTTTTGTAAAGGGCGGACCGGTTGCAGTAACCGGGCCGTCTTTTTTGTTTTCCGGATTGATAATTTTATGGGAAAGGAAAGAGACAGGCAGGTATTTCTCGGAAATCCGGGGACAAAACAGGAAAACGGCGCAAAAAATAGCGCATATTATCGCATATAGGCAGTTCGCCTCGAAATTTGCGTTGTGATATAAATGAGTTACTAGCAAGGAGGGATGCTTTTTGAAAAAGGCAGCGAAACATTGTCCGACATGCGACAACATCCACCTCAGACTAAAGCAGCATGAACAGACGATCACACAGCTGATGGCGATCATTGCTGTGACCAACCGCAAATTGACCGAGCTTGATACGAAGCAGACGGCGTTTGCCAAGGATTATTTACTTCATCTTCATTAACCTCGTTTTAAATCCCCGTTATCCTCTTTAACCTCCAGAACTTTAATCCTCATTGCTGACGAAAAAGCAGTCCATCCCCGGGCTGCTTCTTTCGTTCGCCTGCTGCCTGTGGACGTGTTCAGTGTTCTTGTCATCAAGTGGTGCTAGTGTTATTATTATGGTTGGACTATACTATGTTTTCAAACACTTTAAATAGGAAGATTCCTAGCAAATAGAAACCTGCCGGAGCAGGCAGGGTTTCATAAATAAAGAGGAGCGTTTTACATGCGTGGATTACTGAAGAAAGTTTTTGGTGATGGTAACCAACGTCAATTGAATCAACTGCAGAAAGTGGCAGATGAAATAGAAGCGCTGGAACCTGAAATAGAGAAATTATCCGATGAAGAATTGCGAAATAAAACTGAAGAATTCAAAAAACGTTATCAGGACGGTGAATCTCTGGACGATTTGATGCCGGAAGCATACGCTGTCGTCCGTGAAGGAGCAAAGCGTGTACTGGGCATGCGTCCATACAATGTCCAGCTTTTAGGTGCGGTCGCCCTTCATGGTGGGAACATCTCCGAGATGAAAACTGGGGAAGGTAAAACACTTGCCTCTACCATGCCGGCTTACCTGAACGCATTGACTGGAAAAGGCGTTCATATTATCACGGTCAATGATTACCTGGCCGAACGTGACTCACGGGAAATGGGCGAGCTATACCAGTTCCTCGGAATGACTGTCGGAATGAACGGCAACGGCTTGAGTAAAGAAGAAAAGCGCGCAGCATATCAGGCAGACATTACTTATGGTACGAACAACGAATTTGGATTCGATTACCTGCGTGACAATATGGTGCTGTACAAAGAGCAAATGGTGCAGCGTCCGCTTCACTTTGCGATCATTGATGAGGTCGATTCGATTTTGATCGATGAAGCTAGAACACCATTGATTATCTCAGGATCTGCGCAAAAATCGGCCAACCTTTATCATGGGGCCAATTCTTTTGTACGTACGTTGAATAATGAAGATGATTACACATACGACGAAAAAACGAAAGGCGTCCAATTGACTGAAGAAGGGATCAACAAAGCTGAAAAGTTCTTCGGTATTGAAAACCTGTTCGATTTGAATAATGTCACACTGACACACCACATCAACCAGGCGCTGAAAGCACATGCTTCCATGCATCGTGATACCGATTATGTGGTGGAAGAAGGCGAAGTGGTCATCGTCGACCAGTTCACTGGACGTTTGATGAAAGGCCGCCGTTACAGTGACGGACTTCACCAGGCCATCGAGGCTAAAGAAGGTTTGCAGATCCAGAATGAAAGCATGACCCTCGCTTCGATCACGTTCCAGAATTTCTTCCGGATGTACGAAAAACTGGCCGGTATGACTGGTACAGCGAAGACAGAAGAAGAAGAATTCCGCAACATTTACAACATGGATGTTGTTGTCATTCCGACGAACAAACCGATCGTGCGTGATGACAAAGCGGATTTGATTTATCAATCAATGGAAGGGAAATTCCATGCAGTAGTGGAAGAAATCAAGGAACGCCACAACGCCGGCCAGCCGGTGCTTGTCGGTACGGTCGCTGTCGAGACATCCGAATTGATTTCCAAACTGTTGAAAAAAGCCGGTGTGCCGCACAATGTCCTGAATGCGAAAAACCATTACAGGGAAGCGGAAATCATCGAAAACGCCGGCCAGCGCGGTGCCGTTACCATTGCGACCAACATGGCCGGACGTGGTACGGATATCAAACTCGGCGAGGGCGTCAAGGAACTTGGCGGCTTGGCGGTAATCGGTACGGAACGCCATGAATCACGTCGTATCGATAACCAGCTCCGTGGACGTTCCGGACGTCAAGGAGACCCTGGTGTCACTCAGTTCTATTTGTCTATGGAAGACGAACTGATGCGCCGCTTCGGGTCCGACAACATGCGGGCGATGATGGAACGCTTCGGCATGGACGACAGCCAGCCGATTGAAAGCAAGATGGTTTCCCGTGCGGTTGAATCTGCCCAGAAACGTGTCGAAGGGAACAACTTCGATGCACGGAAACAAATCCTTTCCTATGATGATGTTTTGCGCCAGCAGCGTGAAATCATCTATAAACAGCGTTTTGACGTAATCGACTCGGACAACCTTCGTGAAATCATCGACCAGATGATAGTGTCGACAGTGGAAAGAGTCGTTCAGACCCATACTCAGGATGAACTCGATGAAAACTGGGATTTGCAGTCGCTGGTCGACTACCTTGAAGGCAACTTGCTTGATCCGGAAACCATTACTGTCGACGATCTGCGCGGCAATGATCCGGAAGAAATGACCGAGTTGATCATGACAAAAGTCCGTGAGAAATACGACCGCAAAGAAGAAGAGTTGACTCCTGAACAAATGCGCGAATTTGAAAAGGTCATTCTGCTCCGTACGGTCGATACGAAATGGATGGACCATATCGATCAGATGGATCAGCTTCGTCAAGGTATCCACTTAAGGGCATACGGACAGAACGATCCGCTCCGCGAGTACCAAATGGAAGGCTTCTCGATGTTCGAGCAAATGATCTCTGTCATCGAGGAAGAAGTTTCCCGGTATGTGATGAAGGCGCAAATCCGCGAAAACCTGCAGCGTGAGGAAGTCGTTAAAAATACGCAAGCTGTTTCCGGCGGAGACAACGAACAGAAGAAGAAAACAAAGCAGCCATTCGTGAAAGGCGAGGACATCGGCAGGAACGATCCTTGCCCATGCGGAAGCGGCAAAAAATACAAAAACTGTCATGGACGGTAAATGAAACAGGAAGACACTTCCGTTCCGGGAGTGTTTTCCTTTATGATAGAAGCAGTACTTATTATTTAATGAGGTGACCATATGGAATTAGTAGAAATACGGCAAGAGTTAGATAAAATGGCTAAGGTAATAGCGGACTTCAGGGGGTCTCTTTGACTTAGATCAAAAGAGAGCCCGAATTGCAGAACTGGAAGAAGAAATGACCGCTCCGGAATTCTGGGATGACCAGCAAGCCGCACAGACGGTTATCAATGAAGTGAACGGATTGAAGGAACTGGTCCACAATTTTGATAAACATGAAGAAACATTGGAGAATCTCGACGTTTCCTATGAGCTTGTCAAAGAGGAAGCGGATGAGGATTTGAGGGAAGAGCTCGAGTCTGAAGTGCAGCAGCTGAGGGTCGATTTGGACAACTTCGAGTTGTACATCTTGTTGAGTGAACCATATGACAAAAACAACGCCATCCTTGAACTTCACCCAGGGGCAGGCGGCACGGAATCCCAAGACTGGGCAAGCATGCTGCTGCGCATGTACACGCGCTGGGCTGAACGGAAGAACTTCAAGGTCGAGACAATGGATTACCTTCCGGGAGATGAAGCCGGAGTGAAAAGCGTGACATTGCTGATCAAAGGCCACAATGCTTATGGCTATTTGAAAGCGGAAAAAGGCGTCCACCGTCTTGTAAGGATTTCACCGTTCGATTCATCCGGTCGACGTCATACTTCCTTTGTTTCCTGCGAAGTGATGCCTGAGCTTGATGACAATATCGATATTGATGTCAACACCGAAGACTTGAAAATCGATACGTACCGTTCAAGCGGTGCCGGTGGTCAGCACGTCAACACTACCGACTCTGCAGTGCGGATCACCCATACACCGACAAATACGGTCGTGACTTGCCAGTCGGAACGTTCTCAGATAAAAAACAGGGAACAGGCGATGAAAATGCTGAAAGCGAAGTTGTATCAGCTGGAAATCGAAAAGCAACAGCAAGAACTGAATGAAATCCGTGGAGAACAGAAAGAAATCGGCTGGGGAAGCCAGATCCGTTCATATGTATTCCACCCATATTCCATGGTGAAGGACCATCGTACAAACCATGAAATCGGAAATACCCAGGGGGTCATGGACGGTGACTTGGATCCGTTCATCAATTCTTATCTTCGTTCCAGGATGGATTAATAAGAAAAGAGGTTACCAGGCTTTGCCAGGTAACCTCTTTTTTATCATGGTGCTCTAGTTGCACATATTATGCTCCAGACCGTTCAGTTCCCTTTCTTCCAAATCAGCACTTTTTCCAAGAAAAATGCCGTACACCTGTCTTTCACCCAAGTTTCTCCCCAAGCAAATAGCCGGATGCAGCGTTCAACCCGCCGCCAGGCCATGTGGAAGCGCCGATCATGTACAAGTTCTTTACAGGTGTATGGTAGCGTGAATATCCGGCGACTGGCCGGAAGACAAAGTTTTGAAACATCTGCATGCTTCCTGCCATTAAATCGCCGCCGACCAGGTTGGGATTTTCTGTTTGTAAGTCCTCGGGGGAAAAGACTGTCCTTGCCAAAATCTTCTCCTTAGTACCGGTTGTGTATTCTGCGAGCTTGTCGATGATCCGGTCAGCATATTGCTCCTTCATTTCATCCCAGCTGGAAGAGTTAATTTTGCCTAGTGCATCTCCTTTGGGATGGGCGGGAAGCACACGCACCATCAGCCAGATGGTCGCTTTTCCTTCGGGTGATCTTGTCTGATCGATAGTGTCAGGCTGTCCAACCATCAAAAAAGGACTGTCTGGCAGGATTCCGTTCATCGCCTGGACGTGTGTTCTGGCCAGATCCTCTGTATATGGGCCGATATGGACATAGGCGGATTCGGAAAATTCTTCTCCTGCTTTCCATTCCAACGGCTCGTCAAGTGCTAAGTGGATCATCATGGTTCCCGGCCCGTAATGAAAGTCGTTGGCTTTCTCGAAATAGCTGTCTGGGAGTTTGTGTTTATCAATCAACTGATTCACAAGCTGGGTCGGAGTGACATTCCCGATCACCGCTTTCTTGGCATAAATGGTTTCCCCATTGGCGAGACGGACTCCTTTAGCCGTTTTCCCTTCGATGATTACTTCGTCTACTTGTTGATTCGTCTGAAGGTGCCCGCCTCTTGCTTCCAGCATTTTGACCATGGCTTTGATGATTTTGTTCACCCCGCCTTTGGAAAAAGGAGTCCCATGACGGAAGCTGTCGATTGCTTCTATTAAAGGGAAAGCCGCACCAGCCGAAATATCCGGTCCGAAATCCATTTGGTAACCCCATGGAAAAAACAATGCTTTGACTTTATCGTTTTCGAACCAAGAATCGACAAATTGTCTCGGCGATTTTAACAGCTGGCTTCCGACTTCAAGGGAACGTTTCAGTTTTAACTCTTTAAAAGCCTTCATCAGTACTTTTCCTGATTGAATCGATGGGATTTCTGTCTGCATCAAGGATAACAAATGTGGAGCGACTTGATCGTAAAGATGGTCAAGGTCGTTCCAGGCATATGTATCATTGGCAGAATGGCGGGCGATGCTTTTGAACATTTTCTTCCGGTTTTGATGAGCGGCAATGCCGGTTCCATCCGGGAAAACGCAGGCATATGGTTTATCGCTTATCACAGGTTCAAAACCGTATTCGTGCATTTCATCTTGATGCTTTTTATAGAAACGGGAATTCAAAAATAATTTGATGTTCATCGAGAATAAATCGTGTTGAAAGCCTGGAATGGTCACTTGTCCGGTCTTGGCTGCTCCTCCTGGTTCGGTTCCTTTTTCGAGCACGAGCACCTTCCAGCCTTTGTCGGCAAGCATGATTGCCGAAGCCAGTCCATTATGACCTGCGCCTATCACAATCGCATCATAATCCATCGGTCAACCTCCTTTGTATCAATCGGTATTATGGTTTGTTCCCTTTTATCTATAGTAATCAAACACAAAAACAACCGGACCGCAGGATTAGCAGTCCGGTTGTTGTTTTATTGGCTTTGTTCAAAAATGGCGGAGTTCGTTTGCTCCGGATATACTTCAATGACGTTGCCGAATGGGTCTTCACAGTAAATGAGGGAGTGCAGTCCCGATATGTTCCTGCGCTTTCCTCCATTCCGGACAATTTTGTCGGCAAGTGCCTGTTGGTCCTGTGATGTGACGCAAAGATGGAATAAACCGGGTCTGGAGTTTGCATCTGCCGGCGATGGCGTTTGTTCAAACTCAAACAACTCAATTCCGATCTTGTTGGGATCGTTCAACTGGGCGAGCCTGGCTCTTCTGAATGGTGCTCCATATAAATCACGCGATAAGTCTGTCAGCTGCTTTTTTTCGATTGTATCGTAAGGTGCGACGATCACTTTAAAGTCGAGCACTTTACTATACCAGTCGACAGCTTTGTCAATGTCAGGGACCGTGAGCCCGATCTGGGTGATTGCTGCCATGGTGTACCTCCTTTGTTTTTTTATCGATGATTATTAGTGCGGTTAAATTCTTTTAACATTACTATATTGTTTTGATTCCCATCTCGGACAATGTCAAACCTAAAAGAGCCGAGAGCTTTTGTTCGTGATTTAGCGCGTTAGAGTGGTAGAACACTACCATAGCTGATTAGCTTGTTCCAGTACATTTCACATGATATACTCCATAAGGTTGTACGAAGATAGATTTTTCAGAATGAAGCATCCGCCCATTCAAGAAAAAGAGCGGCGGCCATTCGGAGAAGGATATATTACTTGAACGGAGTGTTTTTATGATAGCGAGATACAGACGGGAACCTATGCCGTCTTGGTTGTTGAACATTATCGAATATTCTCTGGTGGCGATTGGTTCGTTTTTTGTCGCAATGGCTTTTAACGTGTTCTTACTGCCCCATGATGTCGCATCCGGAGGGGTGGCTGGCATCAGTACGATAACGAAGTCGCTATTCGGATGGGAACCTTCCCTCGTGCAAGGCTTGCTGAACGTTCCTTTGTTTATTGCCGGAGTGCTGATTCTTGGCAAAAATTTCGGGATAAAGTCACTTGTCGGGACGATTCTTCTGCCTTTTTTCGTTTTCTTGACGAAAGAGCTTCCGGCAGCAACGCCCAATCCATTATTGGGAGCGATTTTCGGCGGGATGGGTGTCGGTCTCGGTCTCGGGATCGTTTTTCGCGGCAAGGCATCGACAGGAGGCATTGATCTTGCGGCCCAAATCCTTCATAAGTTCACCCATCTCCCGCTAGGTGTTTGTGTGGCTTTGTTCGACGGAATGATTGTCCTGACGGCGACATTCGTTTTTTCCGTCGAAGAAGGGCTGTATGCATTGATTGGATTGTTCGTCACAAGCAGGACGATCGACTTTGTCCAGGTCGGGTTGAACACATCCAAAAACGTGCTGATTGTTTCCGACCATGTCGAAGAAGTACGGAAAGCTTTGTTGGAGGATGTTGACCGCGGTGTGACTGTCCTGAACGCTACCGGCGGCTATACGGATAAAGAACGCCGGATCATTATGTGCGTTGTCGCCCAAAACGAATTTACGAAGCTGACACAAATCGTGCGCAGAATCGACCCGAATGCTTTCGTAGTCGCAATGAATGCCACGGAAGTGCTCGGTGAAGGTTTTAAATCTCATTAATAGTATATACTAAGGTCTGACTACATTTCGAGGAGGACCTTTAATGAAAAAATTATTGATGACAGCTATTTTTGGAACCGTTTTGGTACTTAGTGCTTGTGGCGGAAATGACGAAGAAAACGCCGACAATGAAAACAATGACACAGCGACAGAAGAACCAGCAGAAAACGAGGCGCCGGCTGACGAAAATGAAAATGCAGGCGATGAAGGCGGTGGCGGAACTGTCGATACGGCTGCCGCAGAAGAAGCATACCAGCAAAGCTGTCAAAGCTGCCATGGCGCTGATTTAAGCGGCCAGGTCGGACCATCTTTGCAGGCAGTCGGCTCTGAGTATTCAAGAGAAGAGATTTTGGAAATCATCCAAAACGGTAAAGGCTCCATGCCAGGAGGACAAGCAACTGGAGAAGATGCAGAAATGATTGCTTCATGGCTGGCCGAAAAAAAATAAAGGAAAAGTCCCTAAACCGCTCAAAACGGTGAAGGGATTTTTTTATGCAAGTCATTCGTTCCTTTTTATTTTTGTTGACAGTTTTCTCTAAATTATTTCATATACCCTGATGGAAGTTGTCTAAAACGGGATTTTTTGCAAAAAATTACAGGAAAAGTCGTTTCTTGTAAAGTTTCCTGCTTGCTTGAAATATAAATGTAATAATTTTATAGCTAAAAAAACCAAAAAGAGATGTTATAATATAAAAGACTTGCTGATTCGACAAAAAATTCAGCGCATTGCAATCTATTACATAGGTTGATTCAGAAACAGAAATTAAAGATAAAGGTGATATATATATGATAGACATGAAGGGAGTTTACAAAACTTACCCGAATGGTGTCACAGCATTGAACGGAATCGATGTGAGCATCAAACAGGGTGAGTTTGTGTATGTCGTGGGTCCCAGCGGCGCAGGAAAGTCCACGTTTATAAAGATGATTTTCAGAGAAGAAAGACCTTCTAAAGGTACGGTAGTCGTAAATGACACCCCTCTACAAAAGATGAAATGGAAGAAGGTTCCCCATTTAAGAAGACATATCGGAGTCGTTTATCAAGACTTCAAATTACTCCCCAAATTGACCGTTTACGAAAATGTAGCATTCGCATTGGAAGTAATAGAGGAATCGCCTAAGGTGATCCGCAAACGAGTAATGGAAGTGTTGGAATCCGTCGGGTTGAAAAATAAAGCCCGGTTTATTCCGGACGAACTTTCCGGAGGGGAACAACAACGTGTGGCCATTGCGCGGGCGATTGTCAATCATCCGAAAGTAGTCATAGCGGACGAGCCGACAGGAAACCTTGATCCCGATACATCCTGGGAAATCATGAAAATCCTGGAAGATATTAATGCAGCTGGTACGACCATAATCATGGCCACCCACAGCAAAGAGATAGTTAATACGATCAAAAAGCGTGTAATCGCCATCGAAGGCGGCATAGTGGTACGAGACGAACATCGAGGTGAATACGGCTATGAAATTTAGCACTATGAAAAGGCACTTCCGTGAAGGTGGAAAAAATATTTGGCGAAACGGCTGGATGACGATTGCATCCATCGGAGCCGTTACAACGACATTGATTTTAGTCGGTGCATTCCTGGCGCTTATGCTCAATTTGAACCAGGTGGCAGGCAATGTCGAAAAAGATGTAGAAATAAAGGCGCTCGTGGAAGTAACTGCCGAACAGGGACAAGTAGAGAGCATCCAACATGAAATCGAACAAATCCCGGAAGTTTCCTCAGTTGAGTATTCCTCAAAAGAGGAGGAGTTAAACTCCCTAATTCAAAGTATGGGAGAAGAAGGTAACTCCTGGGAATTGTTTGAGCAGGACAACCCATTGAACGACGCCTATATCATAAAAACAGAAAATCCGCTCGACACGTTTGAGGTGGCGAGCCAGGTAAAGTCAATCGATAATATTAAAGAAGTTAACTATGGCGAAGAAGTAGTCAAAAACTTGTTCCGTTTCAACGATTATGCCCGGAACATCGGATTGGTTCTGATTGCGGCCCTTGTGTTCACAGCAATCTTTCTAATCTCGAACACTATTAAAATTACGATTATGGCAAGAAGCAAAGAAATAGGGATTATGAAGCTCGTCGGTGCTACAAACGGATTCATCCGCTGGCCGTTCTTCATTGAAGGACTGTTGCTGGGTGTGTTGGGAAGCATTCTGCCGATCGCGGTGATTATCTCAGGTTACTACTATCTTGACCGGAATGTCAGTGGATTGATTCAATTTGACTTCATTGAACTCCTGCCGTTCAATCCGTTCGCATGGCAGCTGGCACTGCTCGTATTGGCAATTGGAGCGGTGATCGGCGTCTGGGGAAGCGTGATGAGCGTAAGGAAATTCTTGAAAGTTTAAATAAATTCGTTTACTAGAATGAGAGATTCAACAGGGGGAAAAGGGAAGATGCAGATGAAAAAGTTACTTAACTTTACACTAATCTCAGCACTAACCATTGGACTGATTGCACCAAGTACGAATTATGTTAAAGCAGATGATATCGATGACGTCAAAAAAGAACTCAATGAATTAGAAGACAAAAAAAGCAGCGTTAAAGAAAAACAAGGAAACATAAGCAGCGACAAAGAAAACACCGAGGAAAAGATCGACGAGAATTTGGAAAATCAGGATAAAGTTTCCGGTGAAATGGAACAAATCGATGCCGAGTTATCCGATACACAGGAAAAAATTGCAGCAAAAGAAACCCAAATAAGCACGACAAGCCAGGAAATTGAGCAGACAACTTCTGAAATTGAAAAAACGGAAGCAGAAATCACTCAATTGAAGAAAGATATCGAAGAATTGAAAGAGCGTATCGCAAAAAGAGAAGAACTGTTGAAAAACCGTCTGGTTGCATTGCAGGAAAACGGCGGGGATATCAGTTATCTTGAAGTGTTGATGGGAGCACAGAATTTCGGCGATTTTATTAACCGTGCCACTGCAGTCAATAAAATCATGGACCAGGATAAAGACATCATGGAAACACACCAAGCCGAAAAACAAGAACTTGAAGAAAAGCAGAAACAAGTAGAAGAGAAAAAGAAACAGCTGGAAGAAAAACAGGCAGAATTGGAATCGAAAAAACAAGCACTTGAACAGCAAAAACAAGAATTAGAATCCCTGAAAGCCAGTCTTGACCAGAAAATGAATGAAAAAGAACAGATGATGGAGAATTTGGAAAGCGAGAAAGAAGAGCTGGAAGAATATAAAATGTCTCTAAGCGAAGAACAGGCAATCTTGAGCAAGCAGGAAGCAACCATCCAAAAAGCGATGGAACAAGCACAGCAAGAGCAACAAAGGCTTGAACAGCTTGCGGAAGAGAAAGCACGTGAGGAAGCAGAAAGAAAACGGAAAGAACAAGAGGCTGCCAAGAAAAAGGCTAGCGCCAGCAGTAGCAGCAGTAATAACAGTAGTGCCAGCAGCAGTAATAGCAGCAGTAGTTCAAGCCAGGCGTCTGCAAGTTCGAACAGCGGCCGAAACTTTATCTGGCCGGCAGGAACCAGGAATGTGACTTCGAGCTTCAATCCGAACCGCAGACATCCAATCACTGGAGATATCCGTCCGCACACGGGAATCGACATTGCACAGGCTGGGACAATCCCAATCTATGCTTCTGCATCCGGTGTGGTGCTGAATGCATCTTATTCTTCATCGTATGGAAACGCAGTGTACCTTACACACTATATTGATGGACAGTTGTACACTACCGTATATGCCCATCTAAGATCATTTAATGTATCACCAGGCCAAACGGTAAAGCAAGGCCAGCAAATCGGCATCATGGGTAATACGGGAGGTTCCACCGGACAACATCTTCACTTCGAACTTCACATCGGCTCCTGGAATGGAAGCAGATCAAATTCTGTAGACCCGTATCCATATATCCGATAAAGTGTTATCATGAAGAAAACATGTATGGCATAAACTAAACAGAGAAAGGCATCGCACATCAGGGTGTGATGCCTTTTTGTCCATACATAGGGAGACAAGTCACCAGGAAGAATTAAATCTATTTTGAGGTGAAGACCATGAACTTGAAAAAAAGCTATATAGCGGTATTGTTGGTTGCTGCTTTATTGCTTGGTGCGGTTGGAGCATATGCAGGGATACAGTTGGCCAAGCCGGAAGACAATGGAAACACCGCAAGTGAGCAGCAGACAGGGGAACAGCCGACAGATTCGTTTGCCGGCATGAGCGAGGAAGAACAGAAACAGTTCTTGGAAAACATGCAGGGTACTGAAGAAATGGCGAAGGTGACGAAAGCTTATAATTTGATCCAGGAAAGTTATTTGCAAGAAGTTGACGAGAACCAGCTAATCGAGGGTGCGATCCAGGGCATGTTGGAAACGTTGGAGGATCCATACAGCGTTTATATGGACAAGGAGACCGTCGAGGAATTCAATCATTCGATCGAATCTTCTTTCGAAGGGATCGGAGCGGAAGTAAGCATGGTTGACGGCAAGGTGACCATCATAGCCCCGATCAAAGACTCTCCTGCTGAAGCAGCAGGACTTAAACCGAATGATCAGATTTTGAAAGTGGACGATGAAAGTGTAGAAGGTCTTGATTTGTATGAAGCAGTGTCCAAAATCAGGGGTGAACAGGGATCGAAAGTGACCTTGCAAGTCAGCCGGCCCGGTGTGACAGACCCGTTGACTGTTGAATTGGTCAGGGATGACATTCCGCTGGAAACAGTCTACTCCGAAATGAAGACGGTCAATGACAAAAAGGTAGGGTTGATTGAAATTACTTCCTTCGCAGAAGGCACAGCAGACCGTTTCAATGAAGAGCTGGACAAACTGGAGAACGATGGCATGGAAGGCCTTGTTATCGATGTCCGCGGGAACCCGGGCGGTTTGTTCACAGCTGTGGAAGATATTCTGAAAAACTTTATTCCAAAAGATAAACCATATGTGCAAGTAGAAGACCGAAACGGGGAAAAGTCCCGTTACTTCTCGGAAATCGAGGAAACAAAAGATTATCCGATCAGCATCCTGATCGATGAGGGAAGTGCTTCTGCCTCTGAAATTCTGGCCGGTGCTATGAAAGAGGCAGGCAATGCCGATATCGTCGGTACGCAAAGTTTCGGAAAAGGTACTGTCCAGCAGGCCATTCCGATGGGCGACGGCAGCACAATCAAAATGACCTTGTTTAAATGGCTGACTCCTGATGGCAACTGGATCCATGAAAAAGGTGTGGCACCGACGATAGAGGTGAAACAGCCTGATTATTTCTATACGAATCCGATCCAATTGGAGGAGCCATTGGAATTGCATCAAGATAACGATAAAGTGAAAAACGCCCAGTTGATGCTGACTGGATTGGGATACGAACCGGGTAATCAAGAAGGTCAATTTGATGAACAGACACAATCCGCCGTAGAAAGTTATCAACGGGACAATGATCTAGGTGTAACAGGCAAAATAGACGAACAAACAGCCGAAAAATTGCAAGCCGACATCGTCGAAAAGATTAGAAGCGGTAAGAACGATAAGCAGGAACAAGCTGCAATTGATTCTCTATTTGAATAAAACAGAATGAAACCCGCCGTAAAGGCGGGTTTTTTTATGAGGATTGTGACGGGAATCTATTTAACAAAGCTTGCCTATGCTATAATGAGAGGTAAACTATAATGGTAAATGATAGAGAAACTACCATATATATGGACGTTGGAATAGGGGGAGGGTGTCTGGATGGACGTTTGGTTGATAGAATCGGCGAAAGGCATAGGAAAACTATTTTTGAATCCGTTGTTTTATTGGATTTTCATTCTTGCCTTGATGGCTTCTGTCCGCAGGATAAAAAAAGAACGCAGCCAATTCGGAAGCAAAGTATTTGATGTGTTTTCCGAGCTAAAGTCGACATGGGCCGTTTCACTTACCGGCGGATTGCTGATTTCTCTGGCTGCAGTAGCAGGTGGGGTGGTGTTTAGTTACCCTGTACTGCTATTGGTATCGTTAAGTATGATTTTGATGACGCTGGCGGGGAGGTTCACCTTGCTTTCCCCTGCTTACACTTTCGGTCTGGCTTATGCGGTTCTACTGTTGGTGCCGGCTCTAACCGAGAACATCTCCTTTCTCTGGTCCGATCAGTTACAGAACGTTAACTTTACGGGTTTGACGTTGCTGTTGTCTGCTTTTCTGTTGATCGAGTCCTTGTTGTTTCTGCGTGTTAAGAGTTCGGAAACCTTTCCGGAGTTAATCAAGGGAAACAGAGGGAAGCTGGTCGGGAGACATCGGTTGAAGAAGTTCGCTGTCGTTCCTTTTTTCTGCCTGGTGCCAGCGGGTACGATCGAACCATTTGCTGATTGGTGGCCGTTTTTTGACATCGGCAGCAACAGTTACGGTCTGGTACTATTGCCGTTTATCACAGGATTTGACCATGCAGTCAAAGGGGTGAAGCCGGCCATCGGTGCAAAGAAACTTGGATCTGCTGTTTTGGGTCTGGCTGTCATTACCCTGGCGCTCGCAGCCTCGAGTTATTGGGTATCCATTTTATCCTTGGCAGCTATGGCAGTGGCTGTGGTGGGAAGAGAGTATATTTCTTACCGTTTCCGGACAAAAGACAAACAAAGACAATCTTATTTCTATTCTACTACAAATGGTGTGCAAATCCTGAGCATTATTCCCGGAACACCTGCTGCAAGGCTTGGGCTCCAAGTCGGCGAAAAGATCGAAAAGGTCAATGGATTTGCCGTATCCAATGAACAGGAATTCTATGAAGCACTACAGCAAAAAAGTGCTTATTGTAAATTGGAAGTAAGGGATGATCAAAGGGAAATCAGGTTCTTGCAAAGAGCGATGTACCAGGGTGAACCACACGAACTTGGAATTGTGTTTGCGAAAGAACAATACCGCAGGACCAAAAAAGAAGAACTTGGCTAGAAAGCAGAAGACCGCCTGTAAAGGGCGGTCTTTGTCATTGAATATAAAATTTAGTATTACGCCTATTTTTCCATCAATCTGTTCTAAGTGCCTGCATGACTCTGTTTACCAGCCATCCTAGTTTCTAAATAGCTGTTTTATTCTCCAACAGGGAATATCGGAAAACAGGAGCTTGGAATATCTTTACTAGGGCATTCCGTCTCAATTTGTTGTCGTTGCCTGCAAACAGAGGCATCCACTTCTATCGTGACAAGACTCTCTAGTTGGATGCTTTTACATATAGTCAAATCTATCACTGCCTCTTGAAAGGAAGGGTTGCCCTCTTCATCAAGAACGCAATTGAAACAGGAATTGCAGTCGAAATCTATTATTTCACATTTCAAGGTGGTACCTGATGGGGCACAGAGCAGAAATTCCTCGCATAGGGTGAATCGTTGCGGGGAAGAAACACAAATGTCTCCATTTGTGTTTTCCAATCTAATTACGAAATATCCTCTATTCGTTAGCCTTACTTTTTGCAGGTTAGCAATTTGGCCATCGGGCAACACTGCTTCGACATTTTCACGCCCTCGGGGAGATTCTGTACAGGAGATGGATCCTTCCATTAACGGGTCAATCGGGTTACCCTCGGCATTTGTCAGAATACATTCCACACTCAATTGGTCTTCTTGAAATTGACCGGCTATTCCTTCACAAGTGAAGTTGAGTCTTTCCAGTCCTGCAGTTCCTCTGAAAATTTGACTTGGAAGACGGCTTTGACTAACAATCCAGTCATATACAATGGGAACTTTTATACAAATGAGTTCGTTTTGTTGAATCCCAGCAAAACCCACACACTGCAGCCTCCTTTCATTGTTTTAATTAAGATTATCTTAGCCAACTGTATTGTTTTACAATTACTCCGAGATATTTTATCTATTTGCAATAGAGGGAAACTGCGACATAGTGACAATTCTATTTTTTGAAGCTTATTCTTGTTCTGATTTTAGTTAAGCTTATATACTCCCTGTGGCAGAACACTTCGCTGTTAGGGATTTTTTGAATTTTGATGTTAGGAATACCTCCTGTACTTTAGAACAACTTCTCAATAGATCAGAAAAACTAATGAAGCGGAGGAAAAATGCGAGACTCCAGTGGGAAAGGAACAGTCTGAAGACCCCGCAGGGTGCTTTTCCCGAGGAGGCTGAAGCGTTCCCCACGGAAAGCGAGTATTTTTCCGCTGCGCTGGACTACCACTCAATCAGAAAAGGATGGAAGAAAGTCCCCGTTAAGTGAAGCTAGTTATGTCGCAGTTTATGGTAATTCTGCATATTTCGTCTTTCATCAAATCAGCTGAAAAATCTGCAAGGGTCTACGATTACTCTTACATTGAACGAGCATGAAACAGTGTTGCCTGCTGCATCTGTCGCGCTGCAACTGACCCGGGTTCTGCCTGTTGGGAAGAAGGAGCCGGAGGCCGGGCTGCATTCGGCTGTAATATCGTCGCAGCCAAACACTACAGGCGGTGGAAAATGGACAATCGCTCCGTTACTGCCTGGGTCATTGAAAACAGTGACATTCCTCGGGCAAGTCAGGCGCAATTCTCCTAACATTGCGTTCAGGCTGGCATCCTCACCATCTTCAAGCTCTATTTCATACTCTTCGACAGGATAACCGGATAACGAAAACCGTACTCGGAAATCGCCGGACGGCAGGCCGGTGAGAATGTAGAACCCATCGACATCGGTTAAGGTTGACCGGATTGGAAAGTCTTCTTCTTCCGGAAAAATTTGAACCAGTACTTGGACTAATGCTTCTCCAGTACACAAGTCTGTGACAAAACCACTGACGGTTGCTGGATTTGGAAGTAACAGAAAGTCGACTGTTACGTTTTCTCCCCGATCAAGGTAAACATTGCGGAATTCAGCCTGGTATCCTATTGCCCTGGCAATGACCACTAAATTACCTGCAGGGAGACCGGTGACTGTGTAATTTCCATTTAAGTCGGTCAGCGTTTCTGCCAGGAAAGTTCCGTCCTCCGTAAAGACCTGAATTAGAGCATTTTCTATCGGAGCAAGCGAATCCGCGGCAGATACATTTCCAGAGACAGTACCTGGATTCGGCTCCAGTCTTACATTTAAAACAACCGATTCGTTCGGGGCAAGGGAAACTGATGTTGTTTGGGTAACGTATCCCTCTCTGGAAAAAATGACATCATAGCTGCCGGGCGGCAGGTTAGGGAGAAGATAGTTTCCATTCTGATCCGTTTCAGCTGAAGCAACAATGATGCCGCTGTTTGTGATTACAACAGTAACATTTGCTCTTACTACAGGTTCTCCGGTTACTGCATCCGTAACTTGCCCTCGGATTAATGCCGGGTTTCTTTGCAGGTCAACATCCAGAATTCTGCTTTCGCCATCCTCCAGAAAAATTCGGAAAACTTCACTGGCATAATTTTCTTTAGAGAATAGAACCCGGTATTCCCGAGGCTCTAATCCAGTGATTACATACTCCCCGCTTTCATTTGTAAATACCGAAGCAACCGGTATTTCAGTTCCAATCCGGAATACCTGCACCAATACCGATTGGAGAGGCATGCCATTCGCAGCGTCCCGCACCGTACCGCTGAGGGATGCGCTCTGCTGAAATAGTTCGAAATCTAGCGTTTCTACTTCTCCAGAATCTAAGGTAATGACCCCTATCTGGTTACCATACCCGTCAGCGGTGGCGATGACCGAATATGTTCCAGAAGCCAAGTTAGAAATGATATAGTCTCCATTTGCATCAGTTAAGCTGCTTGTAATAAAAGTTCCAAACAAATCGAATACCCTTATAAGTGCTCCTTCAATTGCTGCCCCGGTTTCGCCATCGGTCACGCGTCCATTTATGCCGGCCGGATTCGGAGGGAGAGAAGCGTTGACCGTTTCTGTTTCATTTGGCGACAATATGACTGGCACAACCACATTTCCAAAACCAGAGGCCGAAAAGACAATATCAAAATTGCCTGTCGGTAAATTGCCTATCGTATAGGTTCCATCGAATCCTGTCACAATACTTTCAACAACGATATCTGTATTAGCAAAAACAACCGATACAAGCGCGCCGCTGATCGGGCTGCCTGTTTCCGAACTAGTTACTGTTCCTTGAATGGCGGCAGGGAATGGAGATAAAGTGATATTTAAAACTTCCATTTCATTCGGCGACAGAAATGTAGTGTTGACACTTATAGCATAATCTCTTAGTTGTGCTGTTACATCGAAGGTTCCTTGGGGAAGCCCTTCAATCAAGTAGTTCCCGTTCTCGTCTGTCAACGTTCTTCGGACGAGCGTATCTGTCCCGCTTAAGCGGACTTCGATGACTACTCCTGTCAACGGTATCCCCGTTTCCGAGTCAGTGACTGTTCCACTTAATACAGCAGGGTTCCCTTGCAGGGCAAAGTCGAGATTGGTTGTTTCATTTGCTGCTATTTCTGCCGTGCGGATTGCCGTCTGGTAATCTGTGTTAATGGCCGTAACAGAGTAGACTCCTTCTTCAAGACGATCAATCAAGTAAAAACCGTTTACATCTGTTTGCACACTTCCCACAACAATGCCTTGATTGTTTATTACTCTGACTAACGTGCCCGGCAAAGGAGTGGAGGTGTCGGTGTCTCGTACAGTTCCCTGAAGAACACCTGGATCCCTCAAAAGGTATATTTCTGTATCTGTCACCGTGTCGCTCGCAACATTGACAGATACACTGCCTGCCCCGTAATCCTCGGCACTTGCTATTAATACATACGTTCTTGGGGCCAAAGTGGTTGTTTGGAAAAAGCCGTTTTGATCGGTAAGGATTGTAAAGACAATGGGGCCAGTTCCGGAGAACTCTCTGACGACCACTGTTGCACCCGGAATTGGAGCATTATTTTGTGGATCCCTTACAAATCCTTGGACAATTCCCGGATTCGGAAATAAAGCAAAACTTACTGTGCTGATTTGATTAGCTTCCACAATAGCTCCGGCTGTCTCCGGTCCAAAGCCGCTGCTGTTCGCCACAACTGTATAAACTCCAGGAGTAACCCCGGCAAAGGTATAGGCACCAAACTCATCAGAAACGGCAGTTTGAACCAATACATTTGCAATGTTATACAGCTGGATTGCCGCATTTGCTATTGGGTTTCCATTTTCAATATTGGTGATGAACCCTTGTATATTACCAGGGTTCGGAGTTAAGGCTAATTGAATTGATAATATATCGCCCGGGCTGCTGATGATTGTTGCCGTTTCTGTTCCGAAGTCTACAGCATCCGCCGAGACATTCAATACACCTGACGGCAGGGTTGAAAAGCTGACATTTCCGTTTTGATCAGTAATCCCTGATATGATGGGAATATTGTTTTGTGATCTGACGGTAACCGCAGCCCCTTCAATTGCTGTGCCATTGGAGGAATTGGTGACAGAAACGGTTAGAGTGACAGGGTTCGGTGTCAGCACACTTGTTAATTCGGTTGTCTGGTTTGATTCTACAAAAGCTGTAACCGTCGAGGAACTGTAATTAGGCGCACTGACAGTAACAAAATACGTTCCAGGTGCCAAGAAAGGAACCGTATAAGTGCCATCTGTGTTTGCCAGCAGGCTTATAACCAGAATATTCCCTTCACTATAAACTGTCACTTGTATTCGGGCGTCTGTAATCGGATTGCCGTTTGAATCGATTACAATACCCGTAATCCGGCCGGGATTCGGTGCCAGGGACAAGTCAGCCGTCATCGTAGTTCCACTCGTCACGATAGCCCCAGTCTGTTCTGTCCCGAAGTCCGCCTTCGATGCGGTAACGATATAGGATCCTGGTGCTAAACTGTCTATCGTATAATTACCGAACAAGGTGGTCGTTGTTACGGCAACAGGAAGCTGGGAATTGCTGTCAATTATGGTTACTGTCACGCTTTCCAGCGGATCACCGGTATTCCTGTTTGTGATTTGTCCGTTAATAGCCCCAGGATTAGGAACTAAAGAGAAATTGATGCCTGTTAACTCCTGGCCTGCTTCTAAACTGATACCGGCAATAACCTGCCCATATCCCTGTGCGTTGGCTACGATGGTAAAGGAACCGCTCGGTAGGTTTCCGACTGTGTAATTTCCTCCGGCATCGGTGAAACCAATGGCAATCAGCGTGCCGTTCAAATCAAAGATTTCAACAGTGGCATTTACAACCGGATTTCCTTGATCGTCTCTGACAATGCCTGTCACAGAGGCAGGGTTTGCGACCATTGTCAATGATACAGTCGATGTTTGGTCAGCCTCTACAGTAACACCAGCTTGGGCTGTCGAGTAGTTCGGGCTAGAAGCTGACACAATGTAAATACCGGGAGCTAAATGGTTGAAAGAAAAACTTCCATCGTCATTAGCTGTAGCAGAATCGACAAGCAGTCCATTGGCATCACGAAGCTGAATCGTTGTGTTTGGCACGATCGGTGTCACACTTCCCGCGATAGCACCGGGATTGGGCACAAGCGCGATTTCCACTGGTGTCGTTTGCCCTGCCAGGACAAGAGCTCCTATTACCCCATTTTGGAAATTCGGCGCAAACACATTCAGCGTATATTGACCTGGTGCCAGCCCGACGACGGTAAACATCCCGTTACTATCAGTCAGTGCAGTTGTAATAAGTGCGCCGATATTGTTCGTCACATTGACCAGGGCTCCTGCTATGGGGTTTCCTCCTTGATCAGTAACAAATCCTGAGATTTGTCCGGGGGTCGGCTCTAATGCCACATTTCCAGTTGTTGTATCGTTAGAATTAACCTGGAAGGATGCAATATTTGTTTGAAAATTTGCAGCAGATACAATTACCGTATAAATGCTAGGGGCTAATTGATTGACTTCATATTGGCCATTGTTGTCTGTAAGAATAACAGCCATCACAGCTCCGCTTGTATCGAGAATCCGAACCTGGACATTGGCGCCAGTAATCGGATCGCCTGTTTGTGCATTGGTGACCTGACCGGCGAGGGAGCCCGGATCTGGTTCCAATGTGAAGGAAACCGTAGAAGTACTATCGGATATTATAGTCGTACCTTTGGTGGTCGTTTGCAGGTTTGGTGCTGTGACTACAACCGTATAGTTCCCGGGGGCAAGACCCTCGACAGTATAGCTTCCATCTGTGGTCGTTACTGTAGTGGCGATGATAATGCCGGTTCCGGTACTTAACCGGACGGTGACAGCCGCGCCTGCGACCGGATTGTCATCCGTGTCGGATACAACCCCTGTCAATGTACCCGGGTTTTCATTCAAACTTGCATTGACGGTGGTAGTTTCCCCATTGGTAATGACAGCAGCGGCAGTGTGCGTTGAATGACCGGCAGCGCTTATTACCGCGGTGTAAGTTCCCGGCGCCAGACCGGTAATCAGATAATCTCCGTTGTTATCGGTTAAAGCTGTTATAACAAGAATGTTGTTTTGATAAACGGATACCTGGGCCCCGCTGATTGGATCTCCTCCACTGCTTTGGACATTTCCAGTCAAGGCACCGGCAAGTCGGGACAAATTCGCATTGACCACCGTGGTACTGTTGGATGCAACAATTGCACCGAGGGTTTGATTGGAGTAACCATTAGCTGTGAAAACCAGGGAGTAGGAACCAGGATAAAGTTGTTCGACAGTATATTCACCACTTGCGTCGGTAGTGGCTGTGGCGACAACAATATTTTGGGCATTTATTACCTGTATGACTGCATCAGAAATCGGACTTTGGTTGTCATCATCGCTCACCGTACCTGTAATCGAACCTTGTTGTTGCTGCAAGAATATATTGGTCGTTGTACTAGACCCTGTAATGACAGTGGAGGAAACGAGTGAAGCTGCATAATTCACTGCGGAAGCCCTGACAAGATAGCTTCCTGCAGAAAGATTATTGAAAGTGTATTCTCCGCCGGCATTTGAAGTAGTTGAAGTGAGGAAGACGCCGGCCGGGGTCAATAATTCCACCGTAGCATTAGATATGACGGCATTTGTCATGGCGTCTCTTATTTCACCTGTGATTGCTCCGGGGCTCCCTTGCAAGACAAAATTTTCGACAGTGGCTTGGTTGGGTTCTACTCGAACAGATCTTACTTGAGATTGAAAACCTGCAGCTATCACCCCGACTTGATAAAAACCGGGTGTCACACTGGCAAACGTATAATTTCCTGCCGCATTAGTCGTAGTACTTGCAAGTATAACTCCTTCCTGGCTGGTCAGGTTAACTGTTGCATTACTGATTGGCCCTCCGTTCGAAACGTTACCTGAAATCGATCCAGGCAGAGGGGCTAGAGAAATATTGGCAGTGGTTGAGGTACCGCTCGTAGCAGTCACGCTTGCAGTGTTGGTGGCATAGTTGGTTCGGGATGCTTCTACTGTATAATTTCCAGGACTCACATTCGCAAAGGTATAAAGCCCATTTGCATTAGTCATGGTAGAAGAGATGACAGTCATTCCTTGCAGAAGCCGAACTGTGGTATTAGCCAACACTAAGCCTGATGACTGGTCGAATATGGTCCCGTTTATCGAAGCGGCAGATTGAACAGATATAGTGATGGCTGCTGAATTGGATGTTATCGCCGTCCCTGTGAAACTATCAAAGCCAGTTCCCTGAATACTATCTAATGTTCTTGTTCCATTATTGGTAAACAGCCCGTTTATGGTAAATGTCAAAGTTGCACTTCCTCCACTTGGAAGGTTGCCGACATTCCATGACAAGGTCCTCGAGCTGCTGTTGTATGCAGTCAGCCCTTGGGTAACACTATTTACCGTAAAAGAAGTAATGATGTCAAGGGAAAGTACGTCTTCTAAAAAGACAGTATTAGCCTGGGACAACCCAGGGTTTGTGATTGTGATTCTTCCAGCCCATATCGCCTGCTGACCTGTCAAGACGCTTGAAGGGCCAGAAGTCAAAGCTTTCGTAACGGATAATTCCGCTCGCACATCGACCTCCTCAGGAGAGACGGGATTGCTCAGCGAGTTTGAAAATGAAAACCCTTCATTTGTCCTCAAAGAATCCTTGTTATAGTTATTTGCATTTGCAGAGGTAAAGAAAACAGCCTGCAATTGGGAAGTAGCATTGATTCCTAAAAAGGAGAAAAAAGTACTGGCAGGCAAGAACCAGTCCAGGAAGAAATCGGGATCTCCTCCAAAATTGGAATTAGCTGGCGTGACCCTGGCAAAATCAAAATTAGTGATAGACTGGACGAAGTTCGGGTTCCCGCCACCGGTGCCTTCGGCTGGATCATTCCAGGAATTGACTTGTTTATTTGTGTTGCGAATTAAACTGATACGGTTATTCAGTCCATCGACATTGAATAACCAATCATAAGTGCCCGGTACTCCTTGTGTATTAAGCAGCACACCCCAACTGAAATTACGAAATCCGGTAAGTTGAGGATTTCGGGGATCTCCGTTCAATCTCAACCGAAAATACACATTTATCCCATCATAAGCGAAGAAGGCGGCTGGAAATGAGGAGTTTCCAACGATATCCGTTGAGACCGGGCTTTCATCTCCAGTCAGGTCAAACAGTGGTGAACCGCCGATAAGGATTGGTGTATATTGCGCGTTATCTGGAAAGGCCATTGACATCCTCCTCCGTATAAAAAGTATTCTTATTAGTTTATTAAGGAGGGTGAGAGGACGGCTGTACAATAACCTAGTTTTACTGGATGTTTATAGAAAAAAGAAGCTGTCGAATTCAGTTGCAACTCGACAGCCTTTTAGAGCAGAGGCTTCCTTACGATAGTTTGCCAGCTTTCCGTATCCAAGTTCCGTCAACCAACTAAATAACTATTTAATTGTTGGTATGCGGCTATGTCTCCACATTTGCATGATAAATCGCATTATCACGTAGTCTCAAAAAACGAATCTGCAATAGAAATGGTTTCCGATGTTTGTTCCACCACCGTCCAATGGCCGCAATTTTTTATTGTGTGCAATTCAGCATGCGGGATATATTTGATTAACAAATCATCCACTTTATTTGGCGGCATAATGTCATGGCTTCCTTGAACTACTTTTACAGGGATTTCTGCCAACTTATGAACTTGACTGGTGATATCATAGTTGTCTTTGATGTCCTGGCCGATAATTTGGTTGACCGTATGATTCATCCTTGTATTCTTTTTCTTATGAAGGGTAGTCTTAGAATAAACGTAATAAGGATCGAGAATTTTTAATAGTTCCTCACCCGAAGCACGCCCTTTTTGAATCTTTCTGCTTACTTTGAAAAGCTCGAACTTGTCCTTAATGGACATTCTTTTCATTAGTTGTTTTTCAAATGTCCGATAACCTTCAGCCGACACCCCGATGGCAGCAGTCAGAAATAGTTTATGAACCTTCTCGGGATAAGTAGTGGCATAAAGCAATGCCAGAATGCTTCCCCAAGACTCGCCGAACAAGTTCATCTTTTCCAGTTTCAGTTCAGATCTTAATGATTCCAGCGTATTTACTTCATCTTCCATCGAGTAATCGTTATCCGTTCTTGGTTCTGACTTTCCGCAGCCTCTCTGATCGTATAGAATCAATTTGTATTTCTTGGACAGTGGCAGGACATATGGAAGAAAAAAGCCGTGCTCACTTCCCGGGCCGCCATGAAGAAACACAATCGCTTCTCCGTCGCCCACCATCTCTACATATACTTTTTGGCCATCTATTTCGATAGATTTCCCCACCATCATACCTTCCTTGAAAGAGCTATTATTTGATTAAATACTATCATAATATTCAATAAAATACGCTCCATAAACAAGTACTGTTGCAAGTTTTGCACAAAAAAGAGGACCACCGCAATGTACGGCAATCCTCACAGGTCATACTTTCATTTCCAGAAGTTCCCGGATTTCCTGTTCCGACAGTTTGGACAGCATCGTTTCTCCAGGCTGGATGATTTGATCGACGAGCTCGCGTTTCTTTTGCTGCAGCTCGAAAATCTTCTCTTCGATCGTACCTTCCGTGATCAGCCGAACGACCTGGACAACGTTCTTCTGCCCGATCCGGTGGGCACGGCCTGCCGCTTGTTCTTCTATCGCAGGATTCCACCACAGGTCGTATAAAATGACCGTGTCGGCTCCGGTAAGGTTAAGACCGGTTCCACCGGCTTTTAGGGAAATCAAGAATATGCCTTTTTCTCCATTATTGAACCGCTCGGACATTTCCATCCGTTCAAGAGAAGGCGTCGAGCCGTCCAGGTAAAAGGTATCAAAGCCTTCCTCTTGAAGTTTGTTGTTCAAAATGCCAAGCATACTGGAAAACTGGGAAAAGATAAGCGCTCTTTTTCCGTTTGCTTTTAACTCATCGGCGAGCTGCAGCAGCTGTTCGAGTTTTCCGGATTTGCCCCTGTAATTTTCGAGGAACAAAGCTGGATGGCAGCAGATTTGCCGGAGTCTCGTCAATCCTGCCAATATTTCCAATTTACCCCGGTCGAATCCTTTTTCTTCAATCGTTTCTGCGACTTGTTGCTGCATTTTTCCAAGATAAGCCAAATAAACTTCTTTTTGTTCCTTGGTCAAATCGGAGTATTGCACGGACTCTATTTTATCCGGAAGCTCGTCAAGGACGTCTTTTTTGATCCTTCTCAAAATAAACGGTCTGGTAATCTTGGCGATATAGTCATGCTTAAGGGTTAAAAACGACTTTTTGTTGTGGAACAATCCCGGTGAAATCGTATAGAAAATCGCCCACAATTCTTCGAGCGAATTCTCGATCGGGGTTCCGCTGAGGGCGAACCGTTTCTTGGATGGCACTGCCCGCGCTGCTTTTGCCGTTAGGGTAAGATGGTTCTTGATTGCTTGTGCTTCATCAAGAATCATGTTTTCGAACGAACATGTTTGATACTCCTCGGCATCCTTCCTCAAAAGTGGATAAGAGGTTATCAGTACATCGGCATCACTGTTTGTTTGGATTTGCTGCTTTCGCTGTTGTTTATTACCGGCTATAACCGCCACTCCAAGGGAAGGAGCAAACTTTTCGAATTCCTTTTTCCAGTTGTATAAAAGGGAAGCAGGAGCCACGACAAGGTTCTGCCCATTCGGGTTGTTTTCCTTTTCAGACAGAAGGTACGCGATTGTCTGGATCGTTTTACCAAGTCCCATGTCATCAGCCAATATTCCGCCTAAATAATAATGTCCCAAAGTTTTGAACCATTGGTATCCGACTAGTTGATAGTCGCGGAGTTCGGCATTCAATCCTTCCGGCAGCGGAAAATCCAAATTGCCTGGATTCTTCAGTTGATCGAGCAAATGCTGGAACGACTCACTGAAGGTGTTGTCATTCACTTGGAGGGCATCTTCAACTTGCAAGCTGCGCGCCATCGGTACATGAAGATTTCCATCCGCGACCTCAGATTTCTGGAGATGAAGCTTTTCGCTGAGTTGGCGGAAAGATTCAAATTCCTCGCCCTCCAGGGATACAAGGGCACCCTCCGGTATTCGGAAATACTTTTTCTTCTCGATCAACGCCTGCAGCAATTGGTCTATATCACGAGGAGAGATGCCGGCAATATCGAAAGTGATATCCAGCATTCCGCTCGCTTCGTTGACCTGAATAGCGCTGGTCAGCGACGTCTGCTTTTCGGAAATCATTGCTTTGACCCGGCCGGATACATATAATTCAGCCACTTTTTCCAGTTCTGGAAGTGTTTCGTGCAGAAACCGGTAAATCGCCTCATTTTTGAACAATTGATACATCTGGTTCAGAAAGACGAATTCCGCTTTTTCCACCATGCCGATCAATTTGAGCTCTTTATGTGCTTCCCGTTTGACGACTCTTGTCGCAAGCCCGTCTTTTTGATAAGGGTAAAACACATCATTTCCATAGTGGAACTCCAATTTTAATTGGAGGGAGTCATTGACTTCATCTAAATATATCTTCGGCTTCAAAGGAGTAATCGTGACATGATCCCGGGTTGATTTAGAATAATTCACTTTCCCGAGTTTTTCCAAATTCGGGACGACATGGGTGATAAAAGATTCCATTTCCTTTTTCCTGATCTGCTGTTTTTGTTCCGTCCGGTAAGGGAGCAGGGGATAGATCTGGTTCATCACTGCTTGTTGGCCGGAGTTTAAGAAATAAAACGTATCTTCCGCAAACAAGTATCCGTAGCTGTCAAAGTAACTGTACTTGCCTAATTCAGATAAATTTATTTGAAATGTTTCCGAGTCTGATTCCTGCGTCTCTAAATCAAATGACAAGTCCGGACCTTCCGTTTCCACATGAAAAGGCTGTGGTTTGTCATTCTTTATGTGATGGTAACTTTCCAGCTCCGATAATTTAGGCAAAATCTGATCAGCCGTTTTCGGCGGCAGCATGATCGTCCGTTTGTCCAACGAAGGATTGCCAAAAGAAGTTTCATACAAAAACTCGTTTTGATGGGCATCGATCAATATATCGATCACTTCTTTATCTTCGGGAGTGAAGATATGGCTTCCCGGCTGCAATGTGAAGGACGGGGTCACTTCATAGGCTTTTTCCTGCCTGATATAGGATAAAAGCTCCCTGATGTTTTTGATTACGTATGTTCTTTTGGATGTTGCCGGTCCCAATTTCACTTCTATTTCGAGAAAGAACTTGGAGTTATAGGTATTGACTCCACCTTTCAAGAAATATTCCATACGGATCAGCTGCTTTTGGCTTGCTTCCTCCCGCGAAAAAGCTTTGATCATCCTTGAAGACAGGTCAAAGTTATGGTTGGTTAATGGTTCTCTGGATTCGGTTTCGCTCCCGATTTTGTTCCACGACTCCTGGCTGACGGCCAGCAGCACTGCAGCAATGTGCTTGCACGTATAGTGGGTGGCATAAGCCGGGCAGTCGCAGCTTCCTTCTAGATCGTCGTTATCAAAGAAGAACAGTCTGACACTGTATGTCTCTGTCCCGCGTACTGTTCCGCGCCAGGTATTTATAGACGGATTGTAGGTTAGGCCATGGACCCGTCCTTTTTTGTAATAGTCGTAGCCTCTTTTATAGAACCGTTCACCGGTGATTCTCACGATATCCTGCTTGTCTAGAAAAAATGTTCGCAAATCGATCTCATCCCCTGTTGAAAATCTTAGTCATCCCTCTATTATACCAGATAGCGGCTGGATGATGAGGAAGTTTTTTGGATGTTTGGAGCTATAAGTGACGTTCTCTCCATCCTTTTCGGATTGAGTGCTAAACCGGCGCTGCGGAAGGGGCATATAAACAAAAGCATCGGGTCGTTTGGACCCGATGCTTTGTCATCGTAAATATTTTTTCACTTCTTCGATCGTAGGCAGTGCAGACATGGCTCCTTTTGTGGAAGCGGCCAATGCACCGGAAACACTGGCAAATACGGTGATTTCTTTTAGCTCATCAAGTGTGTAGTCTGTGACATCTTTCTCCCGTTCACTCAATTGGTACAGCAACCCGGATACAAAGGCATCACCGGCCCCGGTTGTGTCTACTGCCTTCACCTGTCTGGCGGGAACATGGACAGCTTGTCCTTTATGGAAAACGTAACTGCCTTCATGGCCCAATGTCACGAACAAGAGGGGAATCTGGTATTCTTTTAACTTTTCGACCCCTTTATGAATGTCTGTTTCACCGGTGAGAAACTCCAATTCTTCTTCTGATAGTTTGACAAGGTCCGCTTCTCCTAGCATCGAGGTGATTTTGGTGCGGGCTTCATCCAGGCTTTTCCACAGCATCGGTCTTAAATTGGGATCATAAGAAATGATCAGCCCGTTTTCTTTGGCGAGCCGGACAGCTTTTTTGGTCGCGGACTCTGCCGGTTCGTCAATCATCGAAATAGATCCAAAATGAAACACATTATGTTCTTTGAACAGTTCCTCTGAAACTTCTGCTTCATGAAGATACCGGTCGGCACTCGGGTCGATGTAGAAATCGAAGCTTCTTTCACCGCCTTCTGCAAGAGTGACGAAAACAACACCTGTCCGGATTTCTTTTGTCAAATACATATTTTCCGTATCAACACCGTAGTCTTCTAGAGTGCGTTTCAAAAAAGTCCCCAATACATCGTCTCCAACTTTGCCGACGAACGAAGCTTTCGCACCTAGTCTTGCCAGCCCGACAGCGACATTGGCCGGTGCGCCGCCAGGGCTCTTCTGGAACTGGGTATTGTCCGGATCGAGCGGGATGAAATCGATCAACGCTTCTCCCAAACTGATGATTCCTTTGGTCATTTTTTGCACACCTTTCCTATGGATTCATGGTTGATAATTATCCCCATGCTAGCTATTATAGTAGAGGAACTATGGAACCTCTTTGTTCGTATTTATACTATATCAAACGCCACTCAAGTTGCATACGCTATTGTCCCGGTAATATTCCAGCTTGTGAAAAAGAGTGGGAAGGACCAAAAACAACTTAGCGAAAATCCCGTTCCATACCGTTTTATCGAAAAGGAGAATCATCCAATGTAAACAATAAATCCCTTTATACTACTATCATTCAAAAAATTTAATTATCGAAGGGGATTTTAATAATGTCTTATCATGAAGAAGTAAATAAACGAAAAACGTTTGCGATCATTTCCCACCCGGATGCCGGTAAAACGACATTGACGGAAAAACTGTTGTTGTTCGGTAACTTGATTCGTTCGGCAGGTACCGTCAAAGGGAAGAAATCAGGTAAATTTGCCACTTCCGACTGGATGGAGATCGAAAAGCAGCGTGGTATTTCTGTTACATCAAGTGTCATGAATTTTCCTTATAAAGGGCATCAAGTCAACATTCTGGATACACCGGGTCACGAAGACTTCAGTGAGGACACATACCGGACATTGACTGCTGTCGACAGTGTGGTCATGATTATCGATGCCACGAAAGGTATTGAGGCCCAGACGATCAAGCTTTTCAAAGTATGCCGGATGAGAGGGATCCCGATTTTCACTTTCATCAACAAACTGGACCGTGAAGGCAAAGAACCGCTTGCGCTATTGGAAGAAATTGAAGAAGTGCTTGATATCGAGACATACCCGATGAATTGGCCGGTCGGCATGGGGAAACGGTTCCTGGGAATTTTCGACAGACACGGAGAACAATTCGTGAAGTTCAATGGAAACGAAGAAGAAACCTATATCCCGTATGCTGAATTGGATAACCCGGAACACAAGGATTTAGTGGAACAAGGAGCATATAAAGATACGGAAGACGAGCTTGCTTTACTGGATGAAGCCGGCGACCAATTTTCCCTTGATTCCGTCTTGAGCGGTGAACAGACGCCAGTATTCTTTGGGAGCGCACTTGCCCCGTTCGGTGTCCAGACGTTTTTCGATACGTTCATATCGATGGCGCCTGCTCCGACTCCGAGAAAATCGACAGAAGGCTTAATCAGTCCGGATAACCCTGACTTTTCCGGTTTTGTTTTCAAAATCCAGGCAAACATGAATCCTGCCCACCGTGACAGGGTCGCCTTCCTGCGGGTGTGCTCTGGTAAGTTTCAGCGCGGAATGAGCGTAAAACTGGCCAGAACCGATAAGCCGATCAAACTATCGCAGTCACAGCAGTTCGTCGCATCTTCCAGGGATACGGTCGAGGAAGCATTTGCCGGGGATATTATCGGGATTTACGATCCGAACGCCTACCGTATTGGCGACACGCTGATTGAAGGCAAGGACAAATTCGAATACGATGAATTGCCCCAATTCCCACCCGAACTGTTCAAGAAGGTGACGGCCAAAAACGTCATGAAAGCAAAGCAGTTTAAAAAAGGAATCGAACAGCTTGTACAGGAAGGTGCGATTCAGCTGTTCAGAGGGCAGAGCAATGAAGCTTATATTCTTGGAGCGGTTGGGGAACTTCAGTACGAAGTGTTTGAATACCGGATGAAGAATGAATACAACGTAGAAGTCATGCTGGAATCGATCGGTGAACGGATTCCGCGTTGGTTGAAAGCCGACCAGGTCGATCAGAAGCTGTTCGACGAACGGAGCATGCTCGTTAAAGACAGGGAAGGGGAATTCCTTTGCCTGTTCAAAAACGATTTTGCCCTGCGCTGGTTCAAAGACAAAAATCCTGATATCCAATTGATCGACTTGTTCGAAGTGAACCAATACGATCAAAGTTATTAATCAAAGAGTGAAGCCCGTCAAAAGAAAAAGTTGACGGGCTTGTTTATTAATGGGAATTATAGACCGCACATTTTATCGTGGATCAAATGATGGAACTTTTTAGCCATTCATCCGTATTACAAGGAGAAGAACATGGCAAGGACTTATGAAAGGGGAGAGTGAGTTATCTTACAGTTCATACTATCGATTATCCTGGTAATCTCTTTGATATTCTCCATAACAGTTGTCGTTCGCAAAAGGAAAAAGGCTGGCATTACAGGTGTGAAAAGCGCATTAAGTTCTATTTGTCTCTACTTGATTGCTGTCACGAACCTTTTTGCTTACTGGTTCGACTTCCTGGGTTTGTTGAGTTGGTCGCTTACGGTTTTTTTGTTGATTTTAGGGGCTTATTTTACAAAGTATGTTCCGGTGTCGGAAAAATGAAAACTTCAACTGTTTGTCTAACGGTTGGCTTCGGGATCAGATAACTATTGGTATCTTCAGATCGTAAGAATCACGGGGTGCAGTTAGGGGGAAAGTGATTTGGAATATGACTTTTTTTGGTTAGCTATAGGAATTGCAATCGCAGGTTATTGTATAGGAGACGGATTGAAAAATTTTAATAATCCGAACAATAAAAGCCTTATGGATTACTTAGACGATGAGAAAGATCACGAACTGATTAATGAAAAGGAAGTACACAACTTCATGGGTATATCAAAAGAAGATGCAAAGTCTCTAATCGACGAACATCCGGATATACCACACATCATGATTAATAACAAAATTTACTACCCGAAAGAAAAGCTGCGTAAATGGCTGTTGGAATTGAGTGGATAAGATTCGGGTATTAAAAAACGATCAGAGAGAAAGACTCTGATCGTTTTTCTGAGTCAATAAATTTTATGATGAACATTTACCATCACGTTCAATTACTAGAGGGAATTCCTATTCTGTTGTCATAGCGGGTTTTCTATCAGCGGTGATTGAAAACTAGTGTCCAAAACCAATTTATTCGGCAACCTCTAAATCTACGTCTTTATGTGTATGGAGGTCATCCTTTTTCACATGGACGGTGATGGTGTATGTTCCGGCTTCAGGGAATGCAGCCGGACCGGCGTATTGGCCATCCTCTTGTTCTGTTAAATTGATCCAGAGCGGGTTTTCCAACTGGTCGTTGTTTACTTCAAGGGTGACGTTTGCATCCGCAAGCGGGGTTCCATCCTGATTTATAGCCACCGTCATTTCTTTTTCTTCTTCCATAGTCCATGAATCGTCACTTACTAAGTCAACCGTCACTCCGTCATCATGATGGTGGTGTTCTTCTTCAGACTCTGCCTCTTCTTCATGCTCTTCTTCAGTTTCTTGTTCTCCTACAATGACTTCCTGTTTCGGCATAACATGCATTTCATGTGCAGTCACATGGGATTGAACCATATAAGTGGCGGCTTCCTCGAAAGAATTTTCTACTATATAAACTCCCTCACCTTCATGAGTCGCTTCGATCATCTCACTGTCGTCTTTACTGCCTTCCGCCCAAAATTCAAACTCTACTTCACTTGCATCGTCTACGCTCTCGCCGTCCTGAGTTACTGTTGCCCGGAACTCTGCGTTTTCATCTACATCCAGTGACCCGGGAGCCTCTAATTCTACTTCAATCGGTGCAGGTACAGCCTCTTCTCCGGTATTGGAGTCCTGGTTTTCCGATTGACCGCAGGCTGTTGCAAATGCGAGCAATAATAATGTAAATAAACCTTTTTTCATTTATAATAACTTCCTCTCTCTTCATTATGTAAGGTGGACTACTTTGATTATAAAGAAGAAAATGAGAGACGACAATGGATGGAACAGGCCGGTTTGTGACCGATTGTTGACGATGAACATATTTCTTAAATCGGTTGAACGGACGTGTTATGGTTAGGGATGGCGGCTATACGCCATAATGTAGAATAACAGATACATTTATATCGAATGTTTGTTCGTATTTGTGTTATCATAGTAATAGATTGTGCTAAAATGGAAGAAAAAGAACGGAGGTTGGTTGGATCGTGGAAAACAAATTCGACCTTGTGTCTAAGTATCAACCGCAGGGAGATCAACCAAGAGCGATAGAACAACTCGTCGAAGGTATTCATAACGGAAAAAGGCATCAAACATTGCTTGGTGCCACCGGGACTGGAAAGACCTTCACGATGTCCAATGTCATCAAAGAAATCAACAGGCCGACACTGGTGATCGCCCATAACAAGACACTTGCCGGCCAGTTATATAGTGAATTCAAAGAATTTTTTCCGAACAATGCTGTAGAGTATTTCGTCAGTTATTACGATTATTATCAACCGGAAGCATATGTGCCTTCCACCGACACCTTCATCGAAAAGGATGCAAGCATCAACGATGAAATAGATAAACTTCGCCACTCAGCGACATCATCGCTGTTCGAACGGAATGATGTGCTGATTGTAGCAAGTGTGTCCTGTATTTACGGTTTGGGATCTCCTGAAGAATACCGTAGTCAGGTATTATCATTGAGAACAGGCATGGAAATGGACAGGGACCAGCTACTGCGCAAGATGGTCGACATCCAATATGCCCGAAATGATATCGATTTTCAACGCGGTACGTTCCGGGTGCGCGGTGATTCGGTAGAGATCATCCCGGCCTCCAGGGAAGAGCATTGCGTGAGAATCGAATTTTTCGGAGACGAAATCGACCGGATCAGGGAAGTGGATGCCCTGACAGGCGAAATCCTCGGTGACCGGGAACATATCGCCATTTTCCCGGCATCCCACTTTGTGACCCGTGAAGAGAACTTGAAGCGGGCCATCAAAAACATCGAGGCTGAACTTGCTGACCGGCTGAAAGAACTTCGCGAACAAAATAAATTATTAGAAGCACAGCGTATTGAACAACGAACCAATTATGACCTGGAAATGATGAACGAGATGGGCTTTTGTTCTGGGATTGAGAATTACTCCCGGCATCTGACCTTCCGTGAACCTGGTTCGACCCCGTACACGCTGCTGGATTATTTTCCGGATGACTTCTTGATCGTCATCGACGAGTCCCACGTCACGTTGCCGCAAATCCGCGGAATGTATAACGGTGACCAGGCAAGGAAACAGGTTTTGGTCGACCATGGCTTCCGCCTGCCTTCAGCGATGGACAACAGGCCTTTGACATTTCAGGAGTTTGAAAAAAAGACAAGCCAGAACGTCTATGTGTCTGCGACGCCGGGCCCTTATGAATTGGAGCATACTCCGCAGATGACCGAGCAAATCATTCGGCCGACAGGGCTGCTTGATCCGGAAGTGGAAGTCCGTCCGATCGAAGGACAAATCGATGATTTGATTGGTGAAATCAACAAACGGATTGAGCGGAATGAACGTGTCCTCGTTACAACATTGACGAAAAAGATGTCGGAAGACCTTACGGATTACCTGAAAGAAATCGGCATAAAAGTGGCTTATCTTCACTCTGAAATAAAAACCCTCGAAAGAATCGAGATTATCAGGGACCTGAGAGTGGGTAAATACGATGTATTAGTCGGTATTAACCTGCTTAGGGAAGGACTGGATATTCCGGAGGTATCGCTTGTAACCATCCTTGATGCCGACAAAGAAGGATTCCTCCGCTCTGAGCGGTCACTGATCCAGACGATGGGAAGGGCGGCCCGTAACGAAAACGGCCGTGTCATCATGTATGCAGATAAAATAACGGACTCCATGCAAAAAGCGATAGAAGAGACTTATCGACGTAGGGAAAAACAACAGGCCTATAACGAAGAACACGGTATCACGCCGACAACGATCAAGAAGGAAGTCCGCGATGTGATCAGGGCCACTGTGGCGGCTGAAGAGACCGAAGCATATGAAGCAGAAACACCTAAACTCTCCAAGATGAGCAAGAAAGAACGCGAGAAAGTAATCGAAGATATGGAAAAAGAAATGAAGCAGGCAGCACGCGATCTGAATTTCGAAAAAGCTGCCGAACTTCGCGACTTGGTATTGGAACTAAAAGCGGAAGGATGACCTTGGAATGGCAAAAAAATCGATAACGGTTAAAGGGGCGCGTGCCCATAATTTGAAAAATGTAGATGTCGACATACCCAAAGACCAGCTGGTTGTCCTGACAGGGTTGTCGGGTTCAGGTAAGTCGTCACTGGCCTTCGATACCATTTATGCTGAGGGCCAGCGGCGTTATGTCGAGTCGTTATCTGCATACGCCAGACAATTTCTCGGTCAAATGGATAAACCGGATGTGGATGCTATCGAAGGTTTGTCCCCGGCAATATCGATCGATCAAAAAACCACCAGCCGGAACCCGAGATCCACAGTTGGTACAGTAACAGAAATCTATGATTATCTGCGGCTTTTGTTTGCCCGTGTCGGACATCCGACTTGTCCGAAACACGGTATCGAAATCACCTCTCAGACAATCCAGCAGATGGTCGACAGAATAATGGAATACCCGGAACGAACCAAAATGCAAATTCTTGCCCCGGTAGTTTCCGGACGTAAAGGCGAGCATGTCAAAGTTCTCGAAAACCTGAAAAGAGAAGGATATATCCGGATCAGGGTGGACGGGGAAATGTATGAGGTCTCCGATGAAATCAAGTTGGAAAAAAACAAGAAACATTCCATCGAAGTCGTTGTAGACCGTGTTGTCGTTAAAGAAGGGGTTACAGGCAGGATTTCCGATTCTCTTGAAACAGCATTGCGACTAGGAGAAGGAAATGTCATCGTTGATGTGATCGGCGAAGAAGAGCTTTTATTCAGTGAACATCATGCCTGCCCTGTCTGCGGTTTTTCGATCGGGGAATTAGAACCTCGGTTGTTCTCTTTCAACAGTCCTTTTGGAGCTTGTCAACGTTGTGACGGGCTTGGAACACAGCTGGAAGTAGATGTGGATCTTGTCATCCCGGACTGGGACAGATCGTTGAAAGAAGGAGCGATCGTTGCATGGGAACCGACCAGCTCTCAGTACTATCCGAAGCTGCTTGAGAGTGTCTGCAACCACTTTGGCATCGATATGGAAGTTCCTGTCAGTCAGATTCCGAAACAACAAATGGACAAAATACTTCACGGGAGCGGCAAAGAAAGAATTCACTTCCGATATGAAAATGATTTCGGCAGGGTACGAGAAAATAATATTATCTTTGAGGGCGTTCTTGCCAACATCGAACGGAGATACAAAGAAACAAGCTCCGACTTCATCCGTGAACAAATGGAGAAGTTCATGACCCAGAAGCCTTGTCCAAAGTGTAAAGGATATCGTTTGAAAGAGGAAGCACTGGCGGTACTTGTGAATGGGCTTCATGTCGGAAATGTGACCGAGATGGCAGTGAACGAGGCATATGCTTTCTTTGATGACTTGCAGTTGTCCGAGAAAGAAGAACAAATCGCCCGGATGATTTTGAAGGAGATTTGCGACAGGTTGACATTCCTGAACAATGTCGGACTTGATTATCTGACCTTATCACGTGCGGCCGGAACATTGTCTGGCGGGGAAGCACAACGGATCAGACTGGCAACTCAAATCGGTTCTGCACTTACCGGTGTACTGTATGTACTTGATGAGCCGTCGATCGGCCTCCACCAGCGGGACAATGACCGCTTGATCGGTACATTGCAGCGCATGCGGAATCTCGGCAATACGCTCATTGTCGTCGAACATGATGAGGACACCATGCTGGCCGCGGACTGGCTGATTGACATCGGTCCCGGCGCCGGCGAGCACGGCGGTCAAATCGTCTCAAGCGGGACACCGAAACAAGTGATGAAGGATAAAAATTCCCTGACAGGCCAATATCTATCAGGAAAGAAATTCATCCCGCTGCCAACGGAACGGAGAAAGCCGGATAAACGGGCGATTGAAGTCATCGGGGCGGAAGAAAACAACTTGAAAAAAGTGAACGCCAAGATTCCGCTTGGATTGTTTACAGCCGTGACCGGTGTTTCCGGTTCCGGTAAAAGTACGTTGATCAACGAAATTTTGCACAAATCTTTGGCCATGCAACTGCACCGCGGCAAACAAAAGCCCGGCAAGCACAAGCAAATCAAAGGGATAGACAACCTGGAAAAAGTCATCGATATTGACCAGTCCCCGATCGGTCGTACGCCTAGGTCCAATCCGGCGACATATACCGGGGTATTCGATGATATCCGGGATGTATTCGCCCAGACCAACGAAGCGAAAATCCGCGGCTATAAAAAAGGCCGCTTCAGTTTCAATGTGAAAGGCGGACGCTGTGAAGCATGCCGCGGCGACGGAATCATCAAAATCGAAATGCACTTTTTGCCCGACGTTTATGTCCCTTGCGAAGTGTGCCACGGCAAAAGGTACAACAGGGAAACATTGGAAGTGAAGTACAAAGGCAAAAACATTGCCGATGTGTTGGATATGACGATTGAAGAATCTCTTGATTTCTTTGCCAACATCCCGAAAATCCAGCGCAAGCTCCAAACGATTTTCGATGTCGGGCTTGGCTATATCAGGCTCGGACAACCGGCAACTACTTTATCAGGCGGAGAAGCACAGCGTGTCAAACTGGCAAGTGAACTCCATCGCCGTTCCAACGGTAAATCGTTGTATATACTGGATGAACCGACAACAGGGCTGCATGTGGACGATATCTCCCGTCTGCTTGAAGTATTGCAGCGTCTCGTCAACAATGGCGATACAGTATTGATCATCGAGCATAACCTCGATGTCATCAAAGCTGCCGACAACATCATCGACCTCGGCCCGGAAGGCGGAGACAAAGGCGGCCAGATTATCGCAACAGGCACCCCGGAAGAAATAGCCGACCATCCACAATCCTATACAGGCAAGTACTTGAAGCCTATTTTGGAACGGGACAGAAAAAGAATGGAAGACAGAATAACCAAACAGGAAAAAGTCGCACAAAATAATTAACAAATAACCAGCCCCTCTCTCCAATAGAGGGGCATTTTTGCATACTTATCAGGGTGTACTCGTCCCGCTTTTTACTTACTTTTAAGGTTCAAAGTAGAGGGAAACTGCGACATAGTGACAATTCTATTTTTTGAAGCTTATGCTGTTCTGCCTTCGCTTTTAGGGATTTTCTGAATTTTGATGTTAGGAATACCTCATGTTAGACATACTTTGGAACAACTTCTCACTTGATCAGAAAAACGAATGAAGCGGAGGAAAAATGCGAGACTCCAGTGGGAAAGGAACAGTCTGAAGACCCCGCAGGGCGCTTTTCCCGAGGAGGCTGAAGCGTTCCCCACGGAAAGCGAGTATTTTTCCGCAGCGCTGGACTACCACTCAATCCAAAAAGGATGGAAGGAAGTTCCGTTAAGTGAAGTTAGTTATGTCGCAGTTTATNACCGGGGTATTCGATGATATCCGGGATGTATTCGCCCAGACCAACGAAGCGAAAATCCGCGGCTATAAAAAAGGCCGCTTCAGTTTCAATGTGAAAGGCGGACGCTGTGAAGCATGCCGCGGCGACGGAATCATCAAAATCGAAATGCACTTTTTGCCCGACGTTTATGTCCCTTGCGAAGTGTGCCACGGCAAAAGGTACAACAGGGAAACATTGGAAGTGAAGTACAAAGGCAAAAACATTGCCGATGTGTTGGATATGACGATTGAAGAATCTCTTGATTTCTTTGCCAACATCCCGAAAATCCAGCGCAAGCTCCAAACGATTTTCGATGTCGGGCTTGGCTATATCAGGCTCGGACAACCGGCAACTACTTTATCAGGCGGAGAAGCACAGCGTGTCAAACTGGCAAGTGAACTCCATCGCCGTTCCAACGGTAAATCGTTGTATATACTGGATGAACCGACAACAGGGCTGCATGTGGACGATATCTCCCGTCTGCTTGAAGTATTGCAGCGTCTCGTCAACAATGGCGATACAGTATTGATCATCGAGCATAACCTCGATGTCATCAAAGCTGCCGACAACATCATCGACCTCGGCCCGGAAGGCGGAGACAAAGGCGGCCAGATTATCGCAACAGGCACCCCGGAAGAAATAGCCGACCATCCACAATCCTATACAGGCAAGTACTTGAAGCCTATTTTGGAACGGGACAGAAAAAGAATGGAAGACAGAATAACCAAACAGGAAAAAGTCGCACAAAATAATTAACAAATAACCAGCCCCTCTCTCCAATAGAGGGGCATTTTTGCATACTTATCAGGGTGTACTCGTCCCGCTTTTTACTTACTTTTAAGGTTCAAAGTAGAGGGAAACTGCGACATAGTGACAATTCTATTTTTTGAAGCTTATGCTGTTCTGCCTTCGCTTTTAGGGATTTTCTGAATTTTGATGTTAGGAATACCTCATGTTAGACATACTTTGGAACAACTTCTCACTTGATCAGAAAAACGAATGAAGCGGAGGAAAAATGCGAGACTCCAGTGGGAAAGGAACAGTCTGAAGACCCCGCAGGGCGCTTTTCCCGAGGAGGCTGAAGCGTTCCCCACGGAAAGCGAGTATTTTTCCGCAGCGCTGGACTACCACTCAATCCAAAAAGGATGGAAGGAAGTCCCGTTAAGTGAAGTTAGTTATGTCGTAGTTTATGAATCTTGTTTAATACAACACTCTATAAAAACAGCCTAATCTTGTGCCGCTTAGTTGCAATGCTTTGACGCTTTTTGTGATTTTGGGTATGGTTGAATTAGTTCATACTCTGAAAGAAGGGATCAGGTATATGGAACCAATTAATATGGAAAAGGTCCAGAAAGAACTGGATCGTTTAGCAAATAAAGAAGTGTACGTTCATTTGGAAACAACAAACGGAGCTTATGCCAGCCACTTTGATAAAAATGCATACAACGTCGGTGCATTCATCCGGAATGCGAAGGTCAACTACCTGCACGGCAAAATCGTCGGCGTCAATGGTACATATCGCGTCGGATTGAAGCTGGATATGGGCTGGGTTTATGGAGAAGGATTGTCCGATTGGGAAGTCGACGAAAACAACCGTCTCTTGATGGCCGGCCATGACCGGGAAGGCCGGTTGATGGTAGCCCTGCAGATTGGCGAAAAACCGTTTAAATACTAGATAAGGAGAGTTGATCGAATGGAAAAACACGTAGTTGTCATATATCCGCATCCAGATGATGAAGCATTTGGCGCATCGGGCACCATTACACAATTCAGACAACAGGGTGTCCCGGTTACTTATCTTTGCGGTACCCTGGGTGAAATGGGAAGGAACATGGGGAACCCTGCTTTTGCCAACAGGGAAACACTGTCCGAATTCAGAAAACAGGAATTGATCGACGCCTGTGAAGTGATGGATGTAGAACTTCGCATGCTCGGTTACCGTGACAAAACATTGGAATTTGAAGAACGTGATGAAGTTGCCGAACACCTGAAAGGAATTCTGGAAGAGATCGAACCTTCCCTCGTGATTACCCATTATCCCGAACATGCCGTTCATCCAGACCACAATGCAATGGGAGCAGCTGCAATCGAAGCGGTAAAACGTATCGATGAATCCAAGCGTCCGAAAGTATGGGCGCAGGCAATCAGTAACAATCATTTGGAACTTTTAGGCGAGCCGGACGTAGTAAATAATGTGCGGCCTGTCTTTAAACAAAAAATGCAAACAATCATGGCCCACCGTTCCCAGGCACAGGGAGTACTGGGTAAAATGAAGGACGATCCAGAAGCCGAAACAGATTTAGAAGCTATTGCAATGGAACGGCTCGGCACCGAAAGTTTTTATACATGGAAATTTGATTAAGTGGCATACTCCCGCTGCAGATGAAAAAAGTACAGCAATGTTCTTTTTTCTTATCGCAGCGGGTTTGTTTTAGATAGGCATTTGCATATAAATGAACTATAGGGCAGGAAGGTGATATGGATGAATGAAGAACGCAGAAAAATCCTGAAGATGCTGGAAGACGGAATTGTCACCTCAGAAGAAGCAGAAGAACTACTGGAATCAATGGACCAGGCTGATAAAGCACAGCAGCAAGCGGGGATGGTATCGACCAATGTCAATTGGAACAACGAGCAGGAAGGCAAGGGTCCGACTACCTCTAAAAAGAGAAACAACTTTTTCAGCTATGTGGAACAGGCATTTAATAAAATAAAGAATGTAGATCTTGATTTCAATTTCGGTACTCATTATCCTGTTTCGCATATTTTTCACCACCAATCGGCAGAACTGTCCAAACTGGACATCGACATCGCAAACGGAGAAGTCGATATCATTCCGTGGAACGAGTCGGATATCAGGATTGAATGTGAAGCCAAAGTCTATCAGGTAGCCGATCGGGAAAAAGCCCGGGAGAAATTTCTGCGTGAGGCCGAATTTCGCATAATGGAGGGAATCCTCCAATTTTATATCCCATCACAGCAAGTGAAAACAGACGTGAAGATCAAAATACCATCCCAGCTCTACCAAAAAGTTTCCGCCAAATTGTTTAATGGTGGAATCCGCGCGGAAAACTTACATGTAACCCACTTTAGAGGGAAAACTACAAATGGTACGATCGATATCAAAGAAAGCCAGGGTGATATGATCGAAGCAGAGACGGTTAATGGTTCTGTGAAAATCCGGAAAGGAAAATGGGACCATGTCGATGCCGAGACGATAAATGGATCTGTCCGGCTGCAGGGACGGTTCAGTAAAACTGACGCCCAGGTTGTCAACGGCAGTATCCATTGTGACTGGGATGACGCGAAGACGGCGACAGTCGGTTTTTTGAAAACGGCGACCGGCAGCATCAGATTGAGGTTGCCTGACAGTGTCCGGATCGATGGTCAGTTGGAAACAAAAATCGGCGGTATCCACTGCGACTTGCATAACTACCGGATTATCGAGGAAAAAAAGGAAATGATCAACAAATCTATGCACTTCGAAGCAAATACGGAACAAACCGGAGAAATGCACGTAGAAGCCGAAACAAAAACAGGTTCGATTTGGGTGCTGCCCTCACAGGAGGGATAGACTTTGAGGAAATTGGTACGTCCGCGTGAAAATCGCCAACTTGCCGGGGTCATAGGCGGGATTGCCGAATATATTCATGTCGATGCAACATTGTTACGCTTGGTCTTTGTGATCGGACTGGTTTTTACTGGCGTATTTCCGTTGCTGATCATTTATATCCTGGCGGCAATCATCATGCCGAAAGAGAGGTTAAAGTAGATGCTGACACGTTGGCTGCTTTCCATTTTCTTGAATGCTGTTGCTTTGATAGTCGTCGCACAGTTGTTTGATTCCTTTCAATTGGAAGGTTTCGGGACGGCGATTCTTGCCAGTATTATTCTATCGATATTGAATGTTATCGTGAAACCGGTCCTGATTTTGCTGACGCTGCCAATAACCGTGCTATCACTGGGATTATTCCTGTTCGTCATCAATGCGGTGACATTGATGATAACCCAGGGACTGCTAGGCAGCAACTTTGTGATTGATGGTTTCGGTGTGGCGATTATTGCGGCGATTGTGCTTTCCTTGCTGAATCTATTATTGAACAGGCTGATTAGAGATACTGTAGACATGAATAAGACGAGATAGAGAATGTCGGTGCTGAGCCCTTGGCTTGCGCCGATTTTTTTCAGGTTGGGAGGATTGTAATGCCCCTTCATAAAAAAAATGCTACAATAGGTTACAGTGATTGAGAATTGAACTTAAAGTTAGATAATACAACGCTTTGCAGCAAGATGGAGGGATACTTATGGCGAAAGTTCGCACACAGGATTTGCTGGAACAATTTAATTTGGAACTTGTTGCTGGGAAAGATGGAGTACATAGGGAAATTTACATGAGTGATATTTCCCGGCCGGGGTTGGAAATGGCCGGATACTTTAAATATTATCCGAAGAGCAGGCTGCAAGTACTCGGGAAAACAGAAATGTCTTTCTTCAATGAATTGCAGCCAGACGAGCAACGCAATCGGGTCGCCAATTTGTGCACAGATATCACACCAGGTATTGTCATCACCCGCGGTATGGACATTCCGGAGATTCTTATAGATGCTGCTGACTCTTCCGGGGTACCATTATTGCGTTCACCTCACAAGACTACAAGGGTGACAAGCAGACTGACCAATTTTTTGGAATCGAAATTTGCTCCATTCACGGCCATTCACGGTGTTCTCGTCGATATATACGGGATCGGCGTCTTGATTACCGGCCAGAGCGGTGTGGGTAAAAGTGAGACCGCCCTGGAATTGGTTAAACGCGGCCACCGGCTCGTGGCCGACGACAGCGTGGAAATCCGTCAGGAAGATTATGACAGCTTGATTGGTAACTCGCCGCCGTTAATTGAGCACTTGCTTGAAATTCGAGGTCTGGGAATCATCAATGTTATGACACTGTTCGGAGCAGGAGCCGTCAGAAGTCATAAAAAAATAGCGATGATCATCCATTTGGAATTGTGGGACCAAAAGAAACAGTATGACCGCCTGGGATTGGAAGAAGAAACAATGAAAATCATGGACGTTGAGCTGCCCAAAGCAGTAATCCCTGTTCGACCGGGACGTAACTTATCGGTCATTATCGAGGTTGCGGCTATGAACTTCCGCCTTAAACGGATGGGTGTCAACGCAGCGGAAGAGTTCTCCGAGCGGCTGACAAACATGATCAATCAGGAAAAAACCGAGGATATCGACTAGGGGGAGAGAATTGTGACTTGTAGTGCACCAGCCCTTGACCGGGTCTTTTTCGAATTGGGGCCACTTTCTGTTTATTGGTATGGCGTCATTATCGCCACAGGCGCATTCCTGGGATTATGGCTTGCCACAAGAGAAGCGGACCGTCTCGGGCTTAATAAGGATTTATTTGTCGACCTGGTCGTGTTTGCCATTCCGGTGGCCATCATCAGTGCCAGAATTTATTATGTGTTGTTTGAATGGGACCGTTATGTCGGCGGTCCTTGGTGGGATGTCTTCGCAATTTGGGAAGGCGGAATCGCCATCCATGGGGCTTTGATTGGATCGGTTATTACGGCTGTCATTTTTACGAGAGTCAAAAAAGTCTCATTTTGGCAGATTGCCGATATTGCTGCTCCAAGCATCATCCTGGGTCAGGCCATCGGCCGCTGGGGCAATTTCATGAACCAGGAAGCACACGGCGGTCCTGTATCTGAAACTGCCTATAATAATTTCATTCAATATCTCCCGGATTTCATAAACAACCAAATGTGCATCGGCGGAGTATTGTATCACCCGACTTTTTTGTATGAATCGGTTTGGAATATTCTCGGTTTAATCTTTTTGCTAGTGTTGCGCAGGTTCAATCCGAAACGCGGGGAAGTTTTCTTAAGTTACGTTATTTGGTATTCTGTCGGACGTTACTTTATCGAGGGCATGCGCACAGACAGTTTATACATCATCGGAAACTTGAGGACTGCCCAGGTCATCTCCATATTGCTTGTAGTGCTTGCGGTTGTTTTGATTATCTACCGCCGGAAAACAGGCATGGCAAATAGACGATATAACGGCAAAAAAGCCTGAAGAAAGAGGTGAGACACATGCTGGGAACGATACAACGGGGCTTTAAAGCTGGATTGGAGCTAACTTGGAAACTAGGGAAAGTCATCTTTCCTGTCACGTTAATTGTCACCATCCTTCGTTATACACCGGTTCTTCCATGGTTGATGGATTTGTTGACACCAATGATGAAATGGATAGGGCTTTCCGGAGAAGCTGCTGTGCCGCTAGTGCTTGGCAATCTCTTGAACCTCTATGCCGGTATCGGGGCGATTGTTTCCTTCGATTTCTCCGTAAAGGAAGTTTTCATCATGGCGATCATGATGTCTTTTTCACATAATTTGTTGATCGAATCCACCGTTGCTTCCAAAGTAGGGGTCAGCTGGTGGGTCGTCATTGGGGTACGGGTTTCGTTGGCACTCCTTTCAGCCGCACTGATCAATTGGCTGTGGAAGGGCGGAAGCGAAATGGCCGAATACGGCTTGATCAATAAAGCAGATCAAGTACCGGATGCCTGGACGGAAATAATCATACAAGGGTTGCAGACTGCCTTGATGGGAGTAGTCCAGCTTGCCTTGATCGTGCTGCCGTTGATGATTTTCATGCAATTCTTCCGGGAACTGGGCTGGATGGATAAGGTTTCAGATTGGCTGTCTCCATTCACCAAATTTCTCGGAATGGAAAAAAATGCATCGATGACCTTGGTGGCTGGTCTTGTTTTGGGGCTTGCTTATGGGGCAGGTCTGATGATTCAAGCAGTAGAAGAAGACGGAGTGTCCAAAAAAGATATGTATCTGGCATTGATTTTTCTTGTATCCTGCCACGCAGTCGTCGAGGATACGCTGGTCTTCATTCCGCTTGGTATACCAGTATGGCCTTTACTAGTCATTCGGCTGGTCACCGCCATACTTTTGACGGCTGCAATAGCCTTTGTCTGGAACAGGGCGGATGCACGGAAACGAAAGGAGCCTTTACATGAACATACAAACCATTCTTTTTGATCTTGACGGAACATTGATCGACACAAACGAGCTGATCATCGCTTCTTTCATACACACACTGAAAGAGCATGCGGACAGGGACTACACAAGGGAAGAAATCCTTGATTTTATCGGCCCGCCCCTTCGGGAAAGCTTTGTGAAAATTGACCCTGAACGGGCCGACGTGATGATGGAAACTTACCGTGAACATAATTTGAAAAATCATAATGCCTACGTGGCGGCCTATCCGACAGTCGTCGACACCTTAACACAACTAAAAGAGGCTGGTTACAAGCTAGGCATTGTCACGACGAAAATAAAAGGTACGGCCTTGATGGGACTGGAATTGACAGGGCTGGAAAGTTTGTTTGAAGTGGTCATCGGACTTGAGGATGTCACCAATGCAAAACCTCACCCTGAACCAATCATCAAAGCCTTGCAGCAGATAGGCGGAAAAGCCTCTGAATCTTTGATGGTCGGTGACAACTACCATGATATTGAAGCTGGACAGAACGCTGGAACACATACTGCCGGCGTCGCCTGGACTGTAAAAGGGCGTGAAACGCTTGAAGCATATAAGCCTGATTATATGCTGGAACAAATGAGTGACTTGTTGACCATCCTGAAGGTGTAAAGCAATGCGTAAAACGGAGCGGTATCAGGTCGAAGAAGCAAATTCGCTTTGGCATATATATAAGACGGTTCCATTTTGGAAGGTCGTCAAAAACTTTGCCGTAATCCAAATTGCCCGGTACACACCATGGTTATCGGTGAAAAACTGGCTTTATCGTACCTTTTTGCGGATGGAGGTCGGAGATAAGACGGCCTTCGCCCTGATGGTGATGCTTGATATCATGTTTCCCGAAAAGATAGCTGTCGGTAAAAATACGGTTATCGGCTATAACACGACCATCCTCGCCCATGAGTATTTAATCAAAGAATACCGGCTGGGCAGGGTGGCGATCGGGGATGATGTGATGATCGGTGCCAACACGACAATCCTTCCGGGAGTGACGATCGGAGACGGTGCCATCGTTTCTGCCGGCACCCTCGTACACCAAGACGTCCCGCCAGGAGTATTTGCCGGCGGAAACCCGATGAAGGTAATCTACACCAAAGAAGAAATGGACAAACGAAACCAACAAGATCCGTTTTTCCAATGATCTTTAAAGATTCACTTTGAGAGGAACTGCGACATAGTAAGTTCATTCTAGGGAGACTTCCTCTCGTTCTGATTAAAATGAGTGGTATGACTTCGCTGCGTCAGAACACGCTTTCCATGGGCACGGCCTCAGCCTCCTCATCAGCAAAGTACGCTTCTTGCGGGGTCTTCGTGTTCTGCCTTCGCTGTTAGGGGCTTTCTGAATTTTGATTAGGAATATCTCAAGTTAGACATACTTTAGGATCACTTATCACTTTATCAGATATCTATCTTAAGCGGAGAAAAAATGCGAGACTCCAGTGGGAAAGGAACAGTCTGAAGACCCCGCAGGTGGCGCTTTTTGCCAGCGAGGAGGCTGAAGCGTTCCCCACGGAAAGCGAGTATTTTTCCGCAGCGCTGGCCTGCCACTCAATCCGAAAAGGATGGTAGGAAGTGACATAAAAGTTATGTCGCAGTATATAGATAATGCGCCAAAGCGGTGATTCATAAAACCTTTATTAACATACGAAGCCCTCTGACTTGTTTAGGGGGCTTTCTTTTTTTACACTTTAAATAGGATAATTTGTTAACGCTGCCATTTTCATCACTTTATGGACTAGGAGGAAAGTTAAGTGGAAAAATACATTATGGCCATCGATCAAGGTACCACCAGTTCAAGGGCAATCATTTTCAATCATAAAGGGGAGATAGTCGAGACGGCTCAAAGGGAATTTGAACAATTTTTCCAGAAATCGGGCTGGGTCGAGCATGATGCCAATGAAATTTGGACATCTGTCATCTCCTGCATTGCAGAAGTATTGAGAAAGTCAGACATAGAACCAAATCAAATCGCCGCAATCGGAATCACCAATCAACGGGAAACAACCGTTGTTTGGGATAAAAATACCGGAAAACCGATATACAAAGCAATCGTTTGGCAGTCCAGGCAGACAGCCGACATTTGCAGCCAACTGGAAAAAGAAGGCCATGCCGAGACATTCCGCAGCAAAACCGGCCTGTTGATCGATCCGTATTTCTCAGGGACAAAAGTGAAATGGATCCTTGACCATGTAGACGGAGCAAGGGAGAAAGCGGATAACGGGGAGCTTTTATTCGGCACCATTGATACATGGCTCATTTATAAGTTATCAGGCGGTAAAGCCCATGTCACCGACTATTCCAATGCCTCCAGGACCCTGATGTTCAACATTCATGAATTAAAATGGGATGATGACCTGTTATCGATATTAGACGTTCCGAAAAGCATGCTGCCTGAGGTACGTGATTCATCGGCAGAATATGCGAAAACAGTGGATTATCACTTCTTTGGTCATGAAATCCCGATTGCTGGGGCAGCAGGAGATCAGCATGCCGCTCTGTTCGGACAGGCTTGCTTCCAGGAAGGAATGGCTAAGAATACGTATGGTACTGGATGTTTTGTGGTGATGAATACCGGTGAAAAAGCGGTTGAATCGAAACATGGTCTATTGACGACTTTGGCTTGGGGAATAGACGGGAAAGTCGAATATGCACTCGAGGGAAGCATTTTCGTCGCTGGGTCGGCCATTCAATGGCTGCGGGACGGGTTGAAAATTATCGAAGACTCCTCTCAAAGTGAGTATTTGGCTGATAGAGTCAAAGATGCCGAAGGGGTTTATATGGTACCCGCATTCGTCGGTCTTGGTACCCCATATTGGGACAGCGACGCACGTGGAGCGATGTTCGGCCTGACCAGAGGGACGACGAAAGAGCATATCATCAGGGCGACGCTTGATTCACTGGCATTTCAGACAAAAGACGTCGTCGATGCGATGATTGCAGATTCCGGAATAGATTTAAAATCGCTGCGAGTGGATGGCGGAGCAGTAAAAAATAACTTGCTTATGCAGTTCCAAAGCGACATCCTGGGTGTCGCAGTCGAACGACCGGAAGTGAACGAAACAACAGCCCTTGGGGCCGCTTACCTTGCTGGACTTGCAGTAGGTTATTGGGAGAGCAAAGAGGAGCTGAAAACCCACTGGAAGCTTGAACGAAAATTCGAACCAAAAATGGATGAACAGGCAAAAGAAAAACACTACGATGGATGGAAGAAAGCGGTCGAAGCGACAAGGACATTTAAATAATAGATAGAGGGCAGCCGGTTTCAGGCTGCACCGTAAGATTATGATTGTAGATTCAATCCCGTTCCTTACATGAAGTTTCCGTTTTTAGGGTAAAGAATAAAAGGATTCTATAAAAAGCTGAAAACGAAGAGGTGTCGGAAGATGGTTGCATTTTCAAATCTTAACAGGGAAGAGATATTCGAAGAACTGACGCATACATCGCTTGACTTATTGGTTATAGGAGGCGGAATCACCGGATCTGGCATCGCTCTTGATGCAGCCAGCAGGGGAATTAAAACGGGACTGGTAGAGATGCAGGATTTTGCAGCGGGTACTTCAAGCCGTTCCACCAAACTCGTCCATGGCGGTCTTCGCTACTTAAAACAATTTGAAGTGAAAATGGTAGCAGAAGTAGGGAAGGAACGGGCGATTGTCTATGAAAATGGGCCCCATGTCACCACGCCAGAATGGATGATGCTTCCGTTCCATGAAGGAGGCACGTTCGGACCTTTTACCACCAGCCTGGGGCTGAGAGTATATGACTTTTTGGCAGGTGTGAAGAAAAGTGAGAGAAGGTCGATGTTCTCTGCTGCTGAAGCTTTGCAAAGAGAGCCGCTTGTTAAAAGAAAAGGGTTGAAGGGTGCAGGTTTTTATGTCGAATACAAGACAGATGATGCCAGGCTCACACTCGAGGTATTGAAAAAAGCGGTGGAATATGGTGCAAGAGCAGTAAATTACACAAAAGTAACAGACTTTATTTATGATGAGAAAGGCAAATTGGCCGGTGTAGTCGTGAAAGAAGAGAAAACGGGAAAGACACACCAGATTTATGCTAAAAAGATCATCAATGCCGCCGGGCCATGGGTCGATACGCTTCGCGAAAAGGATGGCTCCAACAAAGGGAAAAGACTTCTGTTGACCAAAGGTGTACACCTGGTTTTCGACCAGGAAAAATTCCCGTTGACCCAGGCTGTTTATTTCGATGCACCGGATGACCGGATGATATTCGCCATACCGAGGGAAGGCAAAACATATGTAGGGACAACAGATACCGCTTATGAGGGAGAAATCGCCCATCCGACGATGACAGTCGAAGATCGGGACTACCTGCTTAATGCGATTCATTATATGTTTCCGGAAATATCAGTCGGCGCCGAAGATGTCGAGTCCAGCTGGGCCGGTTTGCGTCCATTGATCGCTGAAGAGGGGAAAAAACCGGGAGAGATTTCCCGTAAAGATGAAATTTTCATTTCTAAATCCGGTTTGATTTCAATGGCTGGCGGAAAGTTGACTGGATATCGAAAAATGGCGGAAAACGTGGTAGATATGATTGTGGAAGATTTTAAACAGGAACAAGGTATCCTGTATTCTGAATCGGAAACCAAACATCTACCGGTATCAGGCGGAGAAGTCGGTGGAGCAAAAGGGTTTGCTACTTATCGAAAGCAAAAGATAGAAGAGGGGACAGCTCTTGGAATGACACCGGAAGAAGCAGATTATCTGGTCAGGACATATGGCTCCAATGTAAATAAACTGTTCGATGCATATGCCGATCTGCAAAACGAAGCAGCAGAAGCGGGGTTGGATCCGTATTTATTTTCCCAATTGTATTATGCCTTACATCACGAGATGGTCTATAAACCGGTAGACTTCTTCGTAAGGCGGACTGGAGCACTCTTTTTCCAAATCGAAACCGTGCGCCAGAACAAACAGGCTGTGACTGGTTATATGGAAAAGGTCCTGCATTGGACTGAGGAACAGAGAGAGACTTTCATAAAAGAAATAGACCAGCTTCTTCATGAGGCGGTACATCCGGCAGTGTAAAAAAAAGCTGACCCATAACGGTTACAGCTTCGGTTTGGTAGTTCGTAATAACACTCTAACAGGCAGCCCATCTCTATAGCTAAATTGGGCTTTTTGTTATTTTTGATATAGAAATCAAGGTGGAAAATTGTTCAAATAAAGAGTCAGAAGAGTTTAACAAAGTTGGCAAAAACCTATTGACTATATTATGGTATTTGATAATATATAAACTATATTGCATAACAAGCTAGTTGTTGTGCTTCCTTTTTTTGTACAACTATATTGCATAACAAGTTAGTTAAAGTTCCTTAAAAGGAGTGAATTTAGTGTCTTCAAGTCAAATATTAAAAGGGATATTAGAAGGATGCCTTCTGTCAATTATTGCCAAAGGGGAAACCTATGGATATGAAATGATGGAGAGACTCTATTCCTACGGATTTACAATGGTAAGCGAAGGAAGTATCTACCCTCTATTACTTCGTATGAAAAAAGAAGGGTTAGTTGTAACCAGTCAAAAAGCACTTCCTTCAGGTGGTCCGAAACGAAAATATTATTCATTGACGGAAAAAGGAATAGAAGAATTAGAAGTATTTAAAGAAAGATGGTTTGAGATTTCGAAGAGTGTAGAACTTTTATTGGGGAAGGAAGGTTAATATAATGCACATATCAAAACAAAGCAAAGAATTTTTGGAAAATTTGAGATTGTACTTGTTCTCAAGCGGAAAAAATGAAGAGGAAATTGAGGGGATTATCGGAGAATTGAAAGACCACTTATCTGTAGCAGAAGCAAAGGGCAAAGGTGTAGAAGATATTATTGGTGGAACTCCTAAAGAATATATGGAACAAATTGCGGGTGAAATGTCATTTGATTTAAAAAGTTGGCTAAAATACATTCCAATTCTTATTGTTGGTCTTTTTGCTTATGATTTATTAGGAAATGCCATCCGTGGCGGAATAGAGTACTCATTGTTGGAATTGGGTGGGAATTTATTTATCCTATTATTGTTTTTATCACTCACGTTAGTTATTTTTAAGTATGTCGCAAGTAAGGAGTTATCTAAAACAAAGGAATATCTATTATTTGCAATTCTTGGCTTCAGCCCTATTAGTTTGTTTTTTGGATTAATTTATTTGGATAGATACTATGAAACTCCTACTGTAGAATTTAGTGATACTGGTAATATTATTGCTATTATTGTTGCGATAGTAGTATTTATAGGAATATCAATCTGGAGTAAAACTTGGGTTTCTATTATTCTTCCATTAATTTTATTTTTACCAGAGTTTATTATGAACCTCACTAACTTAAAAGAGGAACTAAAATTATCAATTTCGGGAATTGTTATTCCACTATGCATTGGTATTTACTTTTTTATAGCAATGAAAATAGAAAAAAATAAAGGTGAAAAGAATGGTAATTAATAGTAAGATTATGAATTCTTACCCTTAAACTAAAGGGGGCTTTACTTGAATAAAAGGTCATTTAATTCGTAACAAAAGGAGTTTGGTTTCCAAACTCCTTTTAATATGCCAGTTTTTGTGTTTGTACTCCAAAACCGAACTCGTCACCATAACGGTGGCGTGTCATTGATTCTCATAAGGTTTGATCAATGCATAAATAGTCTCTGTATATGGAAGAGTCATGCCAACCGCATCGGCAAGCCTCAAAGCACCGCCATGCAGATGTTCCACTTCCAATGTCAGGCGTTTTCTCCTGTCTTGATGCATGGAAGAGGTGGCTTCGTCTCCCAAACTCTTCAAATTTTCCACGGCATGGTTGATATGGTCGTCTGTCAGCTCGATTCCGTGCTTATTCGCCAGATCTTTCATTTCCTTTAATACCAACTCTGCTATTCTAAAAGTTTCTTGGTGTTTTCTGATTTCCCCGATTGGAAGATTCGCAGCGGCAGTTATTCCGGAGAAAGCATTGATGAACATATACTTGTTCCACATCGCTTCATTTATCTGAAGAGAAAGGTTTGCCTGGAAATTCGCCCTTTCGGAAACGGAAAGCAATTGTTCACATAATTCTCTTTGTGAAGAATCCAATGGTCCAAACACCAAATCATGGAATTTGCTTGAATGGAGAACACCGCCATTATCATCCAAAGTAGCGATGATAAAGGAAAGTCCTCCAAGGACGTTTTCTTTCCCCAATCTTGTTTGTAACGTCGAAATGTGCTCGACCCCATTCAAAATTGGCAGCACTTTGGCCCCTTTGGCAACCAGTTCTTCCAATGATTCCAATGTCCCTTCGAGATGATATCCTTTCACAGACAACAACACCAGATCAGGATTCTCGATTTCCTCCACTTTCTGTGCGATTTTCGGATTATCTATCGAATAGTCACCCTGTTCGTTATGTATGTACAATCCGGATTCTTCCATTTTCCGGGCGCGTTTTTCCCGGACTAGGAACGTGACATTTTGTCCGGCTTCCTCCCATCGGGCACCAAAATAAGCACCCAGCGCACCGGCGCCCAAGATTACGATATTCATGCCTTACGCCTCCTCTTTTCATTACCTTATTAAAGGACCATTCACTTTCCAATTAATCTTAACATAGCTGAATATCCAGATATAGAAATGCAAAGGAGAATTCAGAAAAGTGCAGAATAAGATATGTATGCGTGTTTACTGAAGAAACAACTACCTATAAACAGAGGAGGTTGTGGCCCAAAAGCATTCGACTCTGTAAAAAATACCGAGCAGGAGGATTTCAATTTCAAATCTCAGATTTCATCTAGAATTTTGTTAAACAAGCAGCATTACAGTTGAGGGAAACTGCGACATAGTGACAATTCTATTTTTTGAAGCTTATTCTTGTTCTGATTTTGTTAAGCTTATGTACTCGCTGCGGCAGAACACTTCGCTTTCCGCGGGCACGGCCTCAGCCTCCTCATCAGCAAAGATGAAGTGACCCCGAAAAGTTGGACAGATTTTGGTTAAGCGGCTTGTTGGTATAGAGTTCGATATTCGATCGGACTCTTGCCTTTTAATTTGGTTTTTATCCGTTTTTGATTATAGTAATCCATGTATTCTTCCAGTTCCTTTTTAAATTGCTCGATGCTTTCGAATTCATTTAAGTAAAGAAATTCAGATTTCATAATGCCAAAGAAATTCTCGATAACGGCGTTGTCATAACAGTTTCCTTTTCGTGACATACTCTGTGTGATGCCTCGCTCCTTTAAAGCATCCCGGTACTGTTTCATTTGGTAATGCCAGCCTTGATCCGAGTGGATCAATAGTTCATCCCTATCCTTCAAGCGTTCAAAAGATTTTTCTAACATCTCTGAGACTAGGGAGTAAGTTGGACGTGAACCAATGGTGTAGGTGATAATTTCGCCATTGAATAAATCCAGAACGGGAGATAGGTAAAGTTTCTCTCCTAGTAATTTAAATTCTGTAATATCGGTAACCCATTTCTCATTTGGTTTGTCTGCTTGGAAGTTCCGTTCCAGGATATTTGGAGCGGTTTTGCCAACTTTGCCTTTGTATGATCGGTACTTCTTCATGCGGACGATGCTTTTCAAACCTAACTCTTTCATTAATCGCTGCACTTTTTTGTGGTTCACCTTATGTCCTTTATTTTCTAACTCATCTTGAATACGGCGATAGCCATAACGCCCTTTATGTTCATGATAAATGGACTGAATCAACGTTTTTAATTCGGCATCTTTGTCAGGGCAGTCAAATGTGCTCACCCAGTAATAATACGTACTGCGAGGGATATCTGCCAGCTTTAAAAGTTCTTTCACCGAGAATTCGCCCCTTAGTTCATAGACTACTTTCGCTTTGTCTTGTTTGGTGATTTTTCCTTGTTTTGAACTAAGGCTCTCAACTTTTTTAAATAGGCATTCTCCATACGCAAATATTCCAGTTCTTTCTGCATTTCCTCTACAGAGTGCTTATCTGGTTGGTCATTCTTGGAATTTTTCTTTTGGGAAGTCATACGGGAATTCCCCTTTCCGGTTGGTTTAAGGGCATCGAATCCGCCAGTCTCCCACTTTTTCTTCCACCTCCGGACCATGGAAGAGTCCGGAATATGGAAGAGCGCCGATGCCTCTCGAATTGAATAATTTTTCTCTTCGATAAACTGAATTACTTTCAGTTTAAAGGCAGGCGTGTAGTTTGTATAGGGAAATAGAAAAGCAGTATCTCCATGGTATTCGTATAATTTGACCCAATAACGTAAGGAAGAGTTATCAATCCCCAATTCTTTCGCTAGGTCCCGGTAACTAATCCTTTCGTTTAGATAACGCTGCACAGCAAAATGTTTTTCCAACACGGAAAACTTTCTCATTTAGGTACCTCCTATTGTCAGATGATGTGTCCAACAATAGGGGTGCAGTGCACCTTTTTGCTGATGAGGAGGCTGAGGCCGTGCCCGCGGAAAGCGAAGTGTTCTGCCGTAGCGAGTACATAAGATTAACTAAAATCAGAACAAGAATAAGCTTCAAAGAATAGAATTGTCACTAGTTCGTAGTTTGTCTCAACTGTAAACCGAAGGACACTGTATTTAAATGGGTTTTGTTAAAGAAATGATTTGGCGATGAAACTTTTACATATTTATCACGTAAAGTAAGAATGGGAGTTCACCGAAAGCAGGTAGCGGATGAAAGTTACAGGGAAAAGAAGAAAGAGGCCTGTTTTTTTGAGCCTTTGACGAGAAAGAATTGTTTAGGAAGGGAGATGGAATGAATGAAAAGAACCGTAGAAATTGTGTTGACAGTGATAGGATCACTCATGTTTTTATTGTTCACAGCTATGGGAGCAGTGCTGATCGGGCTGAAGGACAATGCAGAATTAAAACAGTTGATGGAAGATGCAGCAGCACAGGAGCCAGAATTATCAGTCGNTTCCTTTAAAGCATCCCGGTACTGTTTCATTTGGTAATGCCAGCCTTGATCCGAGTGGATCAATAGTTCATCCCTATCCTTCAAGCGTTCAAAAGATTTTTCTAACATCTCTGAGACTAGGGAGTAAGTTGGACGTGAACCAATGGTGTAGGTGATAATTTCGCCATTGAATAAATCCAGAACGGGAGATAGGTAAAGTTTCTCTCCTAGTAATTTAAATTCTGTAATATCGGTAACCCATTTCTCATTTGGTTTGTCTGCTTGGAAGTTCCGTTCCAGGATATTTGGAGCGGTTTTGCCAACTTTGCCTTTGTATGATCGGTACTTCTTCATGCGGACGATGCTTTTCAAACCTAACTCTTTCATTAATCGCTGCACTTTTTTGTGGTTCACCTTATGTCCTTTATTTTCTAACTCATCTTGAATACGGCGATAGCCATAACGCCCTTTATGTTCATGATAAATGGACTGAATCAACGTTTTTAATTCGGCATCTTTGTCAGGGCAGTCAAATGTGCTCACCCAGTAATAATACGTACTGCGAGGGATATCTGCCAGCTTTAAAAGTTCTTTCACCGAGAATTCGCCCCTTAGTTCATAGACTACTTTCGCTTTGTCTTGTTTGGTGATTTTTCCTTGTTTTGAACTAAGGCTCTCAACTTTTTTAAATAGGCATTCTCCATACGCAAATATTCCAGTTCTTTCTGCATTTCCTCTACAGAGTGCTTATCTGATTGGTCATTCTTGGAATTTTTCTTTTGGGAAGTCATACGGGAATTCCCCTTTCCGGTTGGTTTAAGGGCATCGAATCCGCCAGTCTCCCACTTTTTCTTCCACCTCCGGACCATGGAAGAGTCCGGAATATGGAAGAGCGCCGATGCCTCTCGAATTGAATAATTTTTCTCTTCGATAAACTGAATTACTTTCAGTTTAAAGGCAGGCGTGTAGTTTGTATAGGGAAATAGAAAAGCAGTATCTCCATGGTATTCGTATAATTTGACCCAATAACGTAAGGAAGAGTTATCAATCCCCAATTCTTTCGCTAGGTCCCGGTAGCTAATCCTTTCGTTTAGATAACGCTGCACAGCAAAATGTTTTTCCAACACGGAAAACTTTCTCATTTAGGTACCTCCTATTGTCAGATGATGTGTCCAACAATAGGGGTGCAGTGCATTTTCCCGAGGAGGCTGAAGCGTTCCCCACGGAAAGCGAGTGTTTTTCCGCAGCGCTGGACTACTACTCAATCAGAAAAGGATGGTAGGAAGTCACGTTTGGTGAAGCTAGTTATGTCGCAGTTTATGGTTTTGCGAAACATCTTCCTTCTGGAAAAGGCATATTTATCATTTTCATTCTATAAGGTTGTTCCCGTATATACCCCCGAAACAAACACTCTTTTTCACATATATAAATAGTAAGTTGTAACTATGAATTAATCGATAGACAAGTATGTTGCAATTGGTTATTTGTGTTATACTAATCACACATTCAGCCATCATGTCTTCGGCACAAACTCTAACATTGTAAAGGATGTGGAAGAATGGGCAAAATAGAGGAGAAGAATTTCCAAAAGAAGCTTTTAAGTATGAGCAATCGACAAGAGAACTTATCTGCGGAGGCACTAGAACATAAGATATTAAAGAGAAACGAGGGAATTCTAACCTCCACTGGAGCCGTATGTGTGTCGACAGGTAAATACACCGGACGCTCCCCTAACGACAAATTCATCGTAGATGAGGAACCACATTCCAGCCAAATCAACTGGGGGTCTGTCAATAAACCCTTCAGTAAAGGGAATTTTGATTTACTCTATAAAAAAGTTGTACAGCATTTACAGAAGAAAGATGAATTTTTTATTTTTGACGGATTGGCAGGTGCCGATCAACANCGGCTTGTTGGTATAGAGTTCGATATTCGATCGGACTCTTGCCTTTTAATTTGGTCTTTATCCGTTTTTGATTATAGTAATCCATGTATTCTTCCAGTTCCTTTTTAAATTGCTCGATGCTTTCGAATTCATTTAAGTAAAGAAATTCAGATTTCATAATGCCAAAGAAATTCTCGATAACGGCGTTGTCATAACAGTTTCCTTTTCGTGACATACTCTGTGTGATGCCTCGTTCCTTTAAAGCATCCCGGTACTGTTTCATTTGGTAATGCCAGCCTTGATCCGAGTGGATCAATAGTTCATCCCTATCCTTCAAGCGTTCAAAAGATTTTTCTAACATCTCTGAGACTAGGGAGTAAGTTGGACGTGAACCAATGGTGTAGGTGATAATTTCGCCATTGAATAAATCCAGAACGGGAGATAGGTAAAGTTTCTCTCCTAGTAATTTAAATTCTGTAATATCGGTAACCCATTTCTCATTTGGTTTGTCTGCTTGGAAGTTCCGTTCCAGGATATTTGGAGCGGTTTTGCCAACTTTGCCTTTGTATGATCGGTACTTCTTCATGCGGACGATGCTTTTCAAACCTAACTCTTTCATTAATCGCTGCACTTTTTTGTGGTTCACCTTATGTCCTTTATTTTCTAACTCATCTTGAATACGGCGATAGCCATAACGCCCTTTATGTTCATGATAAATGGACTGAATCAACGTTTTTAATTCGGCATCTTTGTCAGGGCAGTCAAATGTGCTCACCCAGTAATAATACGTACTGCGAGGGATATCTGCCAGCTTTAAAAGTTCTTTCACCGAGAATTCGCCCCTTAGTTCATAGACTACTTTCGCTTTGTCTTGTTTGGTGATTTTTCCTTGTTTTGAACTAAGGCTCTCAACTTTTTTAAATAGGCATTCTCCATACGCAAATATTCCAGTTCTTTCTGCATTTCCTCTACAGAGTGCTTATCTGGTTGGTCATTCTTGGAATTTTTCTTTTGGGAAGTCATACGGGAATTCCCCTTTCCGGTTGGTTTAAGGGCATCGAATCCGCCAGTCTCCCACTTTTTCTTCCACCTCCGGACCATGGAAGAGTCCGGAATATGGAAGAGCGCCGATGCCTCTCGAATTGAATAATTTTTCTCTTCGATAAACTGAATTACTTTCAGTTTAAAGGCAGGCGTGTAGTTTGTATAGGGAAATAGAAAAGCAGTATCTCCATGGTATTCGTATAATTTGACCCAATAACGTAAGGAAGAGTCATCAATCCCCAATTCTTTCGCTAGGTCCCGGTAACTAATCCTTTCGTTTAGATATCGCTGTACAGCAAAATGTTTTTCCAACACGGAAAACTTTTTCATTTAGGTACCTCCTATTGTCAGATGATGTGTCCAACAATAGGGGGGCAGTGCAAGAACGCTTCTTGCGGGGTCTTCGGACTCGTGGGACTGCGTTTACTCGCCCCATCGAAGACCTTTCGCTGTTCCCACAGGAGTCTGCGTGTTCTGCCTTCGCTGTTAGGGATTTTCTGAATTTTGATGTTAGGAATACCGATTTTAACGAAATTATAGGTTTCATCTCAATTAATCAAAAATCTATTTTAGGCAAGGGTAATTATTTACGCTCCTAGAATATGTAGTTCAATTTTTTTGCTTGCCGTATAAATTGATGGATGCCTTTTAAAATATTGGATTTCGGAAATTAGGGAATGCTGTTCCACAAGAGTCTCAGGGTTCTGACCTAGCCGGTAAAAGTTTTCTCCATTTTTGTAGGGAGAACCTTGATAGACACATTGCAGGATCACTTCTCACTTAATCAGAAAACTATACCAAGCGGAGGAAAAATGCGAGACTCCTTGAAAATAAAGTTCGATTTTCTGCGTGCGGTGTAAATTCATCGAGGCCTTTTCAAAATCCTGTGGGAAAGGAACAGTCTGAAGACCCCGCAGGGCGCTTTTCCCGAGGAAGCTGAAGCGTTCCCCACGGAAAGCGAGAATTTTTCCGCAGTGCTGGACTACAACTCAATCCAAAAAGGATGGAAGAAAGTCCAGTTAAGTGAAGTTAGTTATGTCACAGTTTATGGTTCTTGTGCAATAGTTTCAAATAGACCTAATCCTAAAAGGAGAGTGAAATGGAATGAATATTCCTAACTTGCTTGCACACCAGTCAAGGAAATACCCGGACAAAGAAGGGATTGTCACTCCGTATGAACGCGTAACCTATAAAGAGTGGGATGACAAGGTTAATCAACTTGCATCAAGCCTGATCGAGATTGGGTTAGAGAAAGGCGATAAAGTCGTCCTGCATATGCCGAACACCAAAGAGTTTCTGTTCTGCTATTTCGCTGTGCAAAGAACCGGTGCAATAATCGTACCGATAAATGCCAAACTTGTTCAACAAGAGATCTCTTACATACTGGACCACAGCGACGCTAAAATTTTCATCACCCATGAGCTCCTCTTTGACCAGGTCAAAGACATGCCGGAAAGAGCAGGAGTATTGTTCATAAAAACAGGAAGACAATCGGGAAAATGGCATTCCTTTGAACAATTGCTGATGGAAGGTTCCACTGCCGAAATCTCCTGCCCGCTTACAGACGATGACGAGGCCGCACTCTTATATACTTCGGGCACGACCGGAGATCCAAAAGGTGTCGTGTTCACCTACCGGAATATTTTGACGGTGGCCACGATGATGTGCATTGAAATGACAATGAATACGCAGAGCAGGATTCTTCATATGATGCCACTCAGCCATTCAGCACCCCTCCATTTATTTATGGTGGCGGGCACATATGTGGGAGCAACGCATGTAGTAGTGCCAACATTCAACCCAGAACTGTTTTTGGAAACGGTGGAAAGAGAGAGGACCACCCATTTCTTTGGGGCACCTGTCGCTTATCTTGCTGCTGCTAAGCACCCAAAGATACGGGAATATGACTTACGTTCGATGGAATATTGGGTTTATGGCGGGGCACCGCTTGGAAAACAGGAAGTAGAGTATATCCAACAATCTTTCGGTACGGACAGACTCATGTGTGTATATGGACTGACAGAGGCGGGTCCGTCGGGTACCTTGCTTGGATTCGAAGAACATCGGGAGAAAGCGGGCAGTGTCGGCAAAAGGGCGGCATTGAATTGTGAATTAAAACTTGTCGATGACAAAGGTATTGAGGTTCCGGTTGGAACTGTCGGCGAAATCGTCCTGAGAGGGGAAGGAAATATGAAACGTTATTACAAGGACGAGGAGAAAACAGCCGAAGTATTAAAGGGCGGATGGGTCCACACAGGCGATATGGCCAGGCAGGATGAGGACGGTTATTACTGGGTAGTCGATCGCAAAAAGGACATGATTATATCCGGCGGGGTCAATATTTATCCGAAGGAAATAGAAGATGAATTGGCGATGCACCCTTCGATAAGTGAAGTTGCTGTGGTCGGGGTTCCTAATCCCGATTGGGGTGAGACGGTAAAAGCCTTCATTGTCCTTAATCAGGATATCGAAAATCTGGATGAAGAATGCCGCGATTTTCTGCAGGGAAAAGTGGCCGAGTATAAGCTGCCCCGTATTTTCGAAAAAGTGGACTCATTACCGAGAAATGCTACAGGTAAACTACTGAAAAATCATTTGCGGCAAACAACTCAAGCTTGAGGAGGCTTGGATCATGTCGAATTTTTATGAACAAGACCCTAATTTACAGGAAATCCTGGAAAGCATGATGTCTGAGGAGTTTTATAAGTGGGCTGATCAAGAATTGAAGGAATTTGGCAAACTATGTGCCGGACCGGTCGATGAACGGGCTGTCCAAACCGACAGAGAAGGAGCTCCCCGTTTAATCCGCTACGATCGGATGGGGGAAGAGGTATCGGAGGTTTGGTTGAACGAGGGATACAAACAGACGATAGCCGATGTTTACAAAACAGGGATCGTCGGCTATATTCATAAATCGATTCCAACACTTGGACATAAAGGCGGCTATCTATATTCATTTGCGCAAGGGTATTTGCTGTCTCACGCAGAACCCGGCTTTTACTGCCCAGTGACGTTGACCATGGCGACGGCATATTTGATAGACCATTACGCAGATAAGGAGCTTAAAGACCGATATCTTCCGCACGTACTGGCGACGGGGGACAGGGAACTATACGAAGGCGCCACTTTTTTGACAGAGCGGCAAGGCGGTTCAGATGTTGGTGCAAATCAAGTGAAGGCAGTAAAGGAGGGCGACCATTACATTCTTCATGGAGAGAAGTATTTTGCCAGTAATGCAGGTGCATGCGGTGTAGCCATGGTACTGGCACGTCAGGATGGTGCACCTGATGGAACGAGAGGTCTCAGTTTGTTCTTGGTCCCATGGGAAGAAAACCGCAGCAATAAACGGCTCAGGATCAGGCGTTTGAAAGATAAGCTTGGTGTGAGAGCGGTCCCGTCGGCAGAAGTGGAGTTCGAAGGTACGACAGCTTATTTGGTGGGTGAAGCGGACAGGGGCTTCTATTACATGATGGAAGCATTGAATCTCTCTCGAGTTTGCAATGCTGCAGCTTCGCTCGGTATCATGCGTAGAGCATTTCTTGAAGCAAGAGATTATGCAAATGCCCGCAAGGCGTTCGGGAAAAGGCTAAACGAGTATCCGATGGTTCGGGAGACTTTGACCAGCTTGGCTGTCAAACAAGAAACGGAAACCAATGCATTGTTTTCCGTTATCGAGTTATTCGACAAAGTAATGGCTGTCGACAGCAAGGCAAGTCAACAGGAGAAAATTCTGTTGCGCCTCTTCATAGCAATCATGAAAAAAGAAACTGCAGAACAAGCCATCGCTTTCTCGCACCAGGCCATCGAGCTGCATGGCGGCAATGGGTATATAGAAGATTTTGTCACACCAAGGCTTTTAAGAGACGCGCAAGTGCTAACGGTTTGGGAAGGGACTGCCAATATTCTTGGCCTGGAAGTTCTCAGGCTCATCCATAATTATCAAGCGGACAAGTTGTTTCTCGATGAAATGAATAGAAGATTGGAAAATCTAGCTGGTGACCCGAGCAGCTATTGTCGGCAGCTGCTACAATCTAAATTGGAAGAGTTAGCTGTTTTCATTGGCGACATCAAACAGTTGGATAAGCATTTGCAAACCTATTACAGTAAGAGAATCGCAGAAAAGATGGCGGTTATATTCGAAAGTGTCATTGCTTTGGAGAAGGCGGAGGACGGTCAGGAGAGAAAACAGGCCATTGCCGAGATATATGTGGAAAAGGCATTCGGCCCAGAAAAAGTGGAATCAGATCCATTGCCAAATCGATATTTTGAATTAATAGTCGGTGCCCGTAACCCTGTAACTGCCTGACCTTGCTGGTGACAGCGGGTTCTTTTTTTTGGTCATTTAATTTGCGCCTTGATACAACTTTTCCACTGTCCCCTATATAATACCTCTAAGAAATGTGATATACTTCAAACGATATACACAGGTTACTAAGCTTGTAGAGTGAAAGTTATTTTCGTTGGAAGCTTACTGCCCGAACTTATCTTTATTAATTTAGGAACATAGGGGGAGACTCATGACTACTTCGCAAGGTGTAAATGTACAGCCAAAAATGGATAAAGTCATCCCTTTTATCCCTGAGGGCGATTTTTATTTTACGAAGGGTGTAGAAGCTTTTCAAAAAAGAAAATTTGATATCGCAATCAAATGGTTGAAAAAAGCAGTTGAAACTTCACCGGATGAGGCTTTGTTTAAATGCCAGATTTCGATTGTTTATACGGAAATAGGTGCTTATCATCTGGCAAATCAAATCCTTACAGAGGTGCTTGCTGACCATGGCGACGATTATATTGATTGTTATTACCTGATAGCCAACAATTATGCGCACTTAGGTTTACTGCAGGATGCCAAAAAATATACAGAGTCATACCTGGAAAAAGCTCCGGATGGAGATTTCCACGATGAAGCTATCGATTTACTGGGCTTTATAGATATAGAAGATGATGACGAGGATTGGACGTTTGAAGAAGAAGATGAATTGTTGATTTTACAGGAAACGGCCTTTTATCATCTCGAGCGGGAAGAATGGGAGGAAGCTTTGCCGATTTTAGAGGAATTGATGTCGTTGTTCCCGGAGCATATGCCGGCAAAGCACGAATACAGTATGGCATTGTTTTTCTCCGACAGCCAAACAGAAGCAATCAGGCTGGAAAAGCAGTGGTTGAAAAAAAGTCCTCAATCGCTTTACGGACATACTAATTTGGCAGTTTTTCATCATTACTTGGGAAACCTGGAGAAAAGCCAAAAGCATCTTGATGCACTCACGAACGTTTATCCCATCCATGAACAGCAAAAGCTGAAAATTGCCAGTACATTAGCGAAAACAGGCCGCTATGAAGAAGCAGCAGCCCGTTTTGCTATGCTGTCAAAATCCCAGCTGAAAGGCCACACAACATACTTCAGATGGTACAGCATTGCTGCCTACCATACAGGCAACCCCGACAAAGCGTTGTCCTTGTGGGAAGAAGGGTGTAAACGTCATCCCCACATGAGCGATTTTGAAGGGCCTTGGATACACTTCGGCAATTAAAATCATACTATAGATATAAAAGGACTCTCAGACTTCGTCAATGTTGTTGAGCAGAATATTAGACCTTCATGGTAAATCATATGATAATGTTGATGATAACCTAACTAAACTTAACGAGCTGTAGAAAAGGGGCTGATCAAATGGCCGAAGAAAGAATTTATGATGTTATTATAGCCGGGGCGGGGCCGGCAGGAATGACTGCTGCTGTGTACACTTCCCGGGCTGACTTGGATACATTGATGCTTGAACGGGGAATTCCCGGCGGGCAAATGGCTAATACCGAAGATGTAGAAAATTACCCTGGTTACGATCATATACTCGGACCGGACCTATCCACCAAAATGTTCGACCATGCGAAAAAATTCGGGGCCGAATATGCATATGGTGATATCAAAGAAGTCATCGATGGCAAAGAATATAAGACTGTCATTGCCGGAAATAAAGAATTCAAAACACGAGCTTTAATTATCACCACAGGTGCCCAATACAAAAAACTGGGAATACCGGGAGAAGAAGAACTAGGCGGCCGCGGAGTATCTTACTGTGCAGTATGTGACGGTGCCTTCTTTAAAGGAAAGGAACTCTTCGTGGTCGGCGGTGGAGACTCTGCCGTAGAGGAAGGGGTTTACTTGACCCGTTTTGCCAGCAAAGTGACAATCGTGCATCGTCGTGACACTTTGAGAGCACAAAAAATCTTGCAACAGCGTGCTTTTGACAATGAAAAAATCGACTTTATCTGGGATACAACAGTCAAGACGATTAATGGCAAGGATGGAAAAGTCGGCAGCGTAACCCTTCATAACCAACTGACGGACGAAGAATACGATAAAGATATCGATGGTGTGTTCATTTATATCGGAATGGTACCGTTAAGCGATCCGTTCAAATCATTGGGAATCACCAATGAACAAGGATATATCCCGACGAACGAAAAAATGGAAACGAACGTTCCAGGCGTTTTTGCAGCCGGAGATATCCGTGAAAAAGAATTACGCCAAATCGTTACAGCGACAGGGGATGGAAGTATCGCTGCCCAATCTGCCCAAGCTTATATCGAGAACTTGGTGGAAGAATTAAAAGCAGTTAAATAATTAGGACTACTCGAACGTAAATACAATTTAACCCTGTTGTAACACGCACGAAACATTTGCGGGGTATAATATAAATAACTAATTGACCCCCTTTTAATAATAGAATTTTTTGCACAGGTGGATGTTGTTGTCCCCTGTGTCTTTTTTTGGGCAAAAACAGGCCAATGCTTTCACTTTCCATGGTTTCCCTTTCAGGGGTATATTGTGGGATATGTTTCATACGGTGTATAATGGGAAGAGATGCCCGCGGGTAGATTGATGATTGATCTTTTCCCGGAAAGAGGTGATTTTTTGCGAAGAGTGACCAACTGCATATTAAAGAAAAATAATCATATATTACTGCTGAAAAAACCAAGACGGGGATGGTACGCTATGCCTGGAGGCAAGATGGAACAAGGTGAATCCATCAAAGAGTCCGCAATGAGGGAATTTTGGGAAGAAACCGGACTGCATTTGATAAATCCCGACATGAGAGGAGCATTTACCTTTCTTGTCCAAGAGGATGGAAACGTAACGCTTGAATGGATGATGTTCACTTTTTTCTGCGAAGATTATAATGGCACACTTCTGGCGGAAAGTCCTGAGGGAATATTGGAATGGGTGGCTATGGAAGACTTGCCGCACAAACAAATGGCTGAAGGGGACCGTCATATTCTCCGTCATATTTTGAACAGTGAGGACATTGTGTACGGAAGGTTTAATTATTCACCGGAATATGAATTGATTGACCTTGAACTCGATCCGCCGAGCCCGTAATGGACCGTTCGAAAAGAGATGAAACGTCAGGTAGTGGTTCGTTTCATTTACATGGTTGAGATTAAAAGGGGAGATATATTGTGGCCAACAAAAACCAGGAAACAAAACTAGTAATAATAACAGGGATGTCAGGTGCCGGTAAAACTGTCGCGGTCCAAAGCTTTGAAGATTTGGGATACTATTGTGTGGATAATCTTCCTCCAACCCTGCTTCCGAAGTTTTTGGAACTTATGAAGGATTCTTCGAACAACATTCAAAAAGTAGCGGTCGTGATGGATTTACGGGGAAGAGAGTTCTTCGATACTTTATTCGACGCTTTAGATGCCTTGGCAAAAGAGGACGACTGGCTGCAAGACCATATTTTGTTCCTGGATGCGAAAGATCAGGCACTTGTTTCCAGATATAAAGAGACAAGGCGAACACACCCGCTTGCCCCGGAAGGCCTTCCACTCGAAGGTATCGAACAAGAGCGCCGCATCCTCGATGAATTAAGAGGACGGGCGCAGAATATTATTGATACGAGCAATCTGAAGCCTAAAGAGCTTCGCGAACAAATAGTGGAAAATTATGCAGAACATGAACAGGAAGTCTTCTCGGTGCATATGGTTTCATTCGGCTTTAAATACGGACTCCCGATTGATGCCGATCTTGTATTCGATGTAAGGTTCCTTCCAAATCCACATTATGTGGAGCATATGCGCCCGCTGACAGGTTTGAACACTGAGGTCTCTTCCTACGTGTTCAAATGGTCTGACACGCAGAAGTTCTTGGAGAAAATCACCGATTTACTGGAGTTCATGCTTCCGCAGTACAAGAAAGAAGGAAAAAGCCAGCTTGTTGTGGCTATTGGCTGTACGGGAGGTCAGCACCGTTCGGTAGCACTGTCAGAACATCTCGCTAAGAAATTTTCCGCTGAATATATTACACATGTCAGCCATCGTGATATTGATAAAAGAAAGGGACATTAATTCATGACTCAAGATAAAAAGCCACATGTAGTGGTAGTCGGAGGCGGAACAGGCATGCCGGTATTGTTGAGAGGATTGAAGGATTATCCTATCGATCTGTCGGCGATTGTGACAGTGGCTGATGACGGTGGCAGTTCCGGCCGTCTCAGAACCGAAATGTCCATTCCCGCCCCTGGTGATATAAGAAACGTAATTGCAGCTTTGTCCGATGCGGAGCCAATGCTTTTGGATCTTTTCCAACACCGTTTCGCTAATGGAAATGGTTTGTCGGGACATGCTATGGGTAATCTGCTTCTGGCGGCAATGACCTCTGTTACAGGCGATTTTTATAACGGAATTAAAGAAATTTCCCGGGTTTTGAATGTTAAGGGCAGAATTTATCCGATTGCAAACCAGAACATGTACTTGCACGCCGAGATGGAAGATGGAGAGATCATTTCAGGAGAATCCAACATACCGCTTGCGAATAAACAGATAAAGCGGGTGTTTTTAAGTCCGGAACCAGTAATGCCTCTTCCGGAAGCTGTAACAGCCATAGAGGAAGCAGATTTAGTAATTGTGGCACCTGGAAGTCTCTATACGAGTACACTTCCTAATATGATTGTTCCTCAAATAGGCGATGCCCTCCGGAAGACCAAAGGAAAGGTCGTATATGTGTGTAATGTGATGACTCAATATGGAGAAACATCCCAATACACTGCTGCCGATCATGTTCAAGCAATTACCGATCATATCGGAGAGGGATGCATTCACTCGATAATTGTACATAATCGTCCGATTGAAGGCGATGTGCGCGAGTTGTATGCAGAAGAAAATGCCGCTCCGGTGATTTATGATATTGAACGTCTGAGTGACATGGGGCTGGAAATTATCGAAGGAGATATCATCGACCATTCGAAAAAAATGCTCCGTCATGATACTGCAAAAGTAGCCAAATTGCTTTATTCGCTTATTTAATGAAAGTGATGTTGTCAGGGGGGTGAGAAAGTTGTCATTTGCGTCAGAAATAAAAAAAGAATTAACAAAAGTCACGCATGAAAATTGCTGTGCACAGGCAGAACTGGCAGCGTTGATACGGATGAACGGAGCCGTCTCCTTATCAAGCCAGCAGTACATTTTGGATGTACAGACCGAAAATGCGGCAATCGCCAGAAGAATTTATACATTGACGAAGTCTCTATACTCGTACCCGGTAGAATTGCTTGTCCGGAAGAAGATGAAACTGAAAAAGAACAATGTCTATATTGTGAGGATGAAAGAAGGGGCCAGGATGTTTCTTACTGATTTGGACATTCTGACCGGACCGTTTACTTTTAATCATCATATTTCCGAAAAGTTTACGGCAAAAACGTGCTGCAGGAGGGCATATCTCCGTGGTGCATTTTTAGCTGGAGGTTCTGTAAACAATCCGGAGACGTCTTCCTATCATTTGGAAATCTACAATTTCCACAAGGAGCATAACGATGCTTTGTGTGAATTGATGAATACATTTGAACTGCGTGCAAGAAAGCTTGAAAGAAAAAAAGGGTACATCACTTATATAAAAGAAGCAGAGAAAATCACGGAGTTCCTGACCAATATAGGAGCACACCAGGCATTGTTTAAATTCGAGGATATCCGGATCGTAAGAGATATGAGAAACTCGGTCAACCGTCTGGTCAATTGTGAAACAGCCAATCTGAATAAAACTATCGGTGCGGCTTTCCGACAAGTGGAAAATATAAAATTTATAGATAAAACAGTAGGCTTGCAAGCTCTCCCGGACAAGTTACAGGAGGTAGCGGCGTTGAGAGTCCAGCATCAGGAAGTTTCGTTGAAGGAACTTGGAGAACTGGTTTCCACAGGAAAAATCAGTAAGTCTGGAATCAATCACCGCCTGCGTAAAATTGACGAATTCGCAGAGAAATTAAGACAGGGAACCCCAGTTGGAAAATAAAGGTTTCTTTATCGATTAGTGTGTGCTATAATACTGCTAATCAGAACCATTTAGCGAGTGATTTAGGTTTAAGCTCTCTTGAAAATAAGAGAGTATTTTTTTAACATTTAATGATAGCGCTTTCTTTTTGAGGGCGTGAGAGGTGGATGGAATATGAAAGAAAAGTCAATGACAATTGAATTGATTTCGGGACTTCAGGCCCGTCCTGCTGCACAATTCGTGCAAAAAGCCAACCAATTTGATTCAGACGTATTTATAGAAAAAGAGGGCAGACGCGTCAATGCCAAGAGCATTATGGGACTGATGAGCCTTGCGATCGCCACAGGAGAAGAAATAAATATCATTGTCGATGGGAGAGATGAAGAAGCAGCAATAAAGGAACTGACAGACTTTGTAACACCCGCACGTGCTTAGGCTGTAAAGAATACGGAAAGACATGAATGAAGCCTTCCTGATAAGAAGGCTTTTTTTTGTGTCTTGAATAACATTTCCAAAATTTTACCGAAAGTATGGAAAATTCATCCCCAATCATGTAACATTTTTTAGGTAAATACAAACTCAGATAGAAAGAAAGGGGAACAAGTATGAATGGACGACGTTGGATTGCCTTGGCGATTGCGGCCGTTTTACTGGTAGTTTCAATTGGCTTTCAATTAGTTACAAGTGTGGCAACAACTAACTTTGAAGACGTGTTCAGCGGAAGTGAAGAGTTATTTGATGAAACGGTCATAGAAGAAGGTTCACCGACCCAGCGAATTGCCGTATTGAGCCTGGAAGGGGTAATTCAGGATACAGGCACCAATTCTTGGATGAATACTTCAGGCTACGACCATCAGAGGTTCTTGAAAATGATTGAAGAAGCCGGAGAAGATAATAGCATCAAAGGTATCGTCCTAAATGTCAATTCTCCCGGCGGGGGTGTAGTGGAAAGTGCTGAAATACACGATAAAATCGTCGAAGTAAAAGAAGAAACAGACAAACCAATCTATGTATCAATGGGCAATACTGCAGCTTCCGGCGGTTATTATGTTTCGGCGCCAGCAGATAAAATCGTGGCGAATCCAGCTACGATCACCGGATCGATCGGTGTAATCATGGAAAGCATCAACTATGCCGAGCTTGCTGATCAATACGGAGTAGATTTCAATACGATAAAAAGTGGCGAATTCAAAGATATCATGTCCGGCTCAAGAGAAATGACTGCAGAAGAGCAGGAAATTTTACAAACCATCGTCGATGATATGTACGCAGACTTTGTCCAAGTAATCGTGGATGGTCGCGGTATGGACGAAAGCAGAGTAAGAGAACTCGGCGATGGCCGGATTTATACAGGTGCACAAGCTCAGGAAAATGGACTGGTGGATGAACTGGGAACACTCGACGATACGATTGCCATGATGGAAGAAGACCAGGATATCGAGAATGCAAGCGTCATTCAGTATCGTTCCAATTTCCAATTCAATCAGTTTTTAGGTGTCACAGCCAAAAACTTCTTAGGGATGGAGCAACATGAGTTGTTTGGTCTTGCTAATTTAATCCGTGAATCTGATAGTCCACGGGCTATGTACTTATATACTCGATAAGGAGGTGCTGATATGACAGACGACAAGGAAATGAATGAGCAAGTCTCCCGAGAGGTTATTAATTCCGAATCGGATATCGACACATCTGCACACTCCACAGTGAGAAAAGATCATCGTTATGCTGGGTTTTGGATGAGATTCTGGGCGTATCTTACAGATGTGATCATCGTTTTCAGTATTAACGGCATTCTCTTAACTCCACTGAAATTTGTCAACGGCGGAGACATAATCGATATTGGATTCTGGACTTTGAATGGCATACTTGGTTCTATTGTCTTCTATGTTTACTTCCTGCTGATGACCAAACGTTTCCATCAGACATTAGGGAAAATGCTGTTTGGCTTAAAAGTTGTCAGAAGTGATCATAAAGCCCTGAAATGGAGTGATTTGTTTTTCCGTGAGGTAGTGGGAAGGTTCATACATAGGGTGCTATTTTTTATGGTATTCCTTTATGCGGTGGTGGGTTTCACCGACGAGAAGAAGGGCATACATGATATGTTCGCAGGAACCCGGGTAATCCATATTGATTAAAAAAAAGGAAGCAGTCGAAAACTGCTTCCTTTTTAATCGTTATTATTCAGGCTTTTTCTCCATTACTTTGTCGATCAAACCATATTCTTTCGCTTTGGCAGCTTCCATAAAGTTATCGCGGTCAGTGTCGCGTTCGATAACTTCAAGTGGCTGGCCGGTACGCTCAGAAAGGATTTTGTTCAACTTGCTGCGCATTTCCAAGATTCGTTTTGCATGAATTTCGATATCTGCAGCCTGTCCTTGAGTTCCACCAAGAGGTTGGTGGATCATTACTTCACTATTCGGCAGTGCATAACGTTTGCCCGGCTCCCCAGAAGCAAGCAAGAATGCTCCCATGGATGCTGCCATACCTATACAGATGGTGGAAACGTTAGGCTTGATGAACTGCATTGTGTCATAGATCGCCATACCGGCTGTAATCGATCCGCCCGGTGAATTGATGTATAAGGAAATATCTTTGTCTGGATCTTCTGCAGCAAGGAATAACAGCTGCGCGACAATAGTGTTTGATACATTATCATCAATGGCGCTCCCCAGCATAATGATGCGATCTTTCAATAGACGGGAATAAATATCGTATGCACGTTCTCCACGGTTAGTCTGTTCAATGACTGTTGGTATTAAATTCATTGGAAACTTCCTCCTTTGTTGGTTCTTATGCCCTTTCATCAAGGGCTAATTTTATCTTATCTAAAAGGTCAATAAAGGTCAAACCATTTGATTATGTACTATCTTTATTACCCTTTTATTCTAATTCCATCGTTCCCTGTTTCCTGATAATTAAACCCTTGGATGTTTTAGTTCGTCATTAGTACTTACGGTTAAGTGAAAAGTTTATCCTTCTCTGTGTTCTTTGACATCTGATAGAATAAATCCTTCTTTTCTTTCCTATTTTCTAAAAGAATTGCAAATCCTCAAAACCGGAAGAAAGAGGATGGCTGCTAAAAGCAAGATAGATTGTTTTTCTGTGTAATTTCCTGCTATTAAAATAACAGAATATCAAAAAGAGGGATACAAAAAAACCTCCTGTATCGAGTAATTCGAGATACAGGAGGTTTTGAAGTAACGCGCTCGGAGGGATTCGAACCCCCGACAGACGTGGTACCGGAAACCACCGCTCTATCCAACTGAGCTACGAGCGCAACTTGAAACGCAATGATTATTATAACCTCTTCTCAGTTGGAATGCAAGGGGTAATTTTGTTCGATTTACATTTTGAATGAGTCATGTGTTTTTTAAATTTACTTTTATCGTATTTAAGTCATTGATCGCTTTGTCAAGTGCCTGTGAGATATGGAGGACCTCTTGGTTGTCTGGATCTTTTTCGTAGGCCTCATACATCTCTTGCCTAATCTTTTCTATCTTTTGTTCTAACAGCCTTAGTTCTTCCATAAACATCCTCCAGTATACTAAAGTACAATTTTCTCTCTTCCCCGTTCTTATGGTTGGAAAACTTTCAATTATGTGTCAAAAATAATACTGTATTTTTAACAGGAATGCTCTTCCTGTTAAACTTTGCTGTTGCACATTATATATAAACTGTGACATAACTAACTTCATTTAACGGGACTTCCTCCCATCTTTTTTGTATTGAGTGGTAATCCAGCGCTGCGGAAAAATACTCGCTTTCCGTGGTGAACGCTTCAGCCAGGGTACTACTTGAGTAGGCTCCTTTGCTCCCTTGGGACTGCGATTACTCGTCCCACCGAAAACCATGCGCCGAGGAATCTTACTACGAAGCGATACTAGATAACGCAGGCGCATCACTGCGGGGTCTTCAGACTGTTCCTTTCCCACAGGACTTTTTAAAAGACCTCCTTGAATATACACCGCACGCAGAAAATTGACCTTTATTTTCAAGGAGTCTCGCATTTTTCCGAAGCTCGGTATAGTTTTCTGAATAGGTGAGAAGTGATCCTGCAATGTGTCGATCAAGGTGCTCCCTACAAAAAATAGAGAAAACTTTTACCGGCGATGTCAGAACCCTAAGACTCTTGTGGAACAGCATTCCCTAATTTCCGAAGTCCAATATTTAATTGAAAACAAAAAAAGGTCCGGGCTGTGGGGCAGCCCGGACCTTTTTTCGGAAATTTACTTGTCTAGTGGAGGTGTGGCATGGACATATGTTGGTGCCGGTTTTAGTTCTTGCTTTCCTCCAAAGCCTTCTGGTGTACTTTCATATTGGAAGTCATGGCCGTCGGGTGCATTGCCAGAAGCCCAGATGCCGCGGGAACTGTCTTCCCCTTCAGAGAAGTTATATAGTTTATGAGAGAAATCCAATGCTTCCCATTCATCTGGTACAGTCGTCGGTACAATATTTCCGCCTTCTTTTTCTTCCAGTTCCTTAAGAGCTGCCATCCACTGGTTTTGGTGCATGGTATCCCTGGCCAGTAGGAAGGAAAGCATGTCTTTGACGCCACGGTCGTCTGTCATTTCATACAATCTTGCTACTTGCAGACGTCCTTGGGATTCCGCATTCAAATTAGCGCGCATGTCTGCCATCAAGTTTCCGCTGGCTACGATGTAACCTGCACTCCATGGGACTCCTGCACTGTTCTCAGGTGTAGCTCCCAATCCGGATACAATCGCATGATGCGGATTCATTCCACCGAGAATAGAACCGATGACAGGGTCCTCTGCCGCTTTTTCTTGTTCATTGATTGGAGCGTTATCCAACAGTCTTGCAATCATGGTGGCAATCATTTCCACGTGTCCGATCTCCTCGGTACCGGTGTCCATGATTAAATCTTTGTATTTTTCATTACCTCGGGTATTCCAGCCTTGGAATAAGTATTGCATGGATACAGAAATTTCACCGAACTGTCCACCTAGAATTTCTTGAAGATGTTTAGCGAACATTGGATCTGGTTTGTCTGGCTTCGCATGGAATTGAAGTTCCTTTTTATGAAAAAACATCTAAGAAAACCACCTTTTCTTTGAGATTTTTTAATTGGAGTCTATAATCTTTTCGAATCAAAATATCCCTGTTCTATACGGGCCCGTAGAACTATCAGGGACTAGTTATGGTTTCCCAGTATTTATGACATTCAAACTATTCCGGGGTTATTTTTGTCAGAAAGCTCAATATTTTTCCAGTTGACAGGGGAAGGTTTACATGCTAGACTTCTTGTTAACAAAATTCGCAATTTAATGAATTGAATATATCCTTATCTAGAGAGGTGGAGGGACTGGCCCGATGAAACCCGGCAACCATCAAGTTTACTTGAAAAGGTGCCAATTCCTGCTAAGCGCAAGCTTGGAAGATAAGACGAAGAGCATACAAATTGCCTCTCTATCTTCTGGAGAGGTTTTTTTATTGGATTTTTTCAACAAGCTAGAAAGATGGTGATCTGTCAGATGAAAACAGAGATTGCAGCTTACAGAGAGACCGGTGAAGTGGAAATCGGGGATTTGACCTTGGAGTCCGGTACTGTCCTTCCGGATGTTAGACTTTCCTATGAACGAGTTGGATCTGCCGATGCACCGGCGATTCTCGTCTGCCATGCATTGACTGGCAGCCAGATTGCTGTCGGAAACGAAGAAAATCCCGGTTATTGGTCAGGGTTAATCGCATCAGGAGGATATATCGATACAACTAAATACCAAGTTATTTCTTTCAATGTATTGGGAGGGTGCAATGGCTCGACAGGACCAAAAAGCACCAATCCTTCAACTGGAGAGGAATACCAGTCCAAATTTCCGTTCATTACTGTAAGGGATATGGTGAAAGCCCAGTACCAGGCACTGGAGAAATTCGGTATCGATCATTTAGATACGGTTATCGGTGGATCCCTTGGTGGGATGCAAGTATTGGAGTGGGGAGTCATGTATCCGGATCGAATGGACCGCCTTGTACCTATTGCGGTGACACCTTACTTGACGGATTACGCAATTGCTTTCAACAACATTGCCCGGCTTGCAATTCTGCGGGACCCTAATTGGAACAATGGCCACTATTCAAGTGATTCCATTCCGGAGAACGGACTCAGTCTGGCCAGGATGGTCGGCATGATCACCTACCGTTCAGGTGATTTGTTCAATGAACGCTTTTCCAGAAAACAACGGGCGCCCGCTGGCAGTTTCCATGATGAAATTGCTTATGAAGTGGAATCATACCTGGATTATCAAGGGAAAAAGTTGACGAAAAGATTCGATGCGAACAGTTACCTCTATCTATTGAAAGCGATGGATACACATGACATCGGCCGGGAAAGAAATGGCTGGAAGGAAGCGGCCCGGTTGATCAAAGCACCTGTTACGGCAATCGGCTATAGCGGGGACTTGCTTTTCCCGCCTTCTTCTTTGAATGATTTTGTTACGGAATTGCAGAAGGAAGGAAAACAAGCGAGTTATCATCAAATAGATACGAGCTTCGGTCATGATGGATTTTTGGTCGAGTTTGAAAAATGGGCGCATATCGTCCAAGACAGTGTCACTTCTATTGGAAAATAAAAAATGTTTTGACAAATAGGGTGTAAATTAGTAAAGTATTAATTATCGAATCACGAATTGAATAACAAATCTCTTATCCAGAGAGGCGGAGGGACTGGCCCTAAGATGCCCGGCAACCATTGAGCAGGATCGCTCAAAAAGGTGCTAATTCCTGCAGGAGAAATCCTGGCAGATAAGAGGAGGAATTTTTAATAAAAACCCTCTTCTTAGGAAGAGGGTTTTTTTATTGGGTGCCGGTTCCCTTAGTTAAATTGTGCAAATGCCAAGGAGGAATATAGAAATGACTAACAATACCAATACTTACGACTTAGAGACGCTATCACTTCATGGTGGTCAATCACCTGATCCGACTACTGGTTCCAGAGCGGTACCCATTTATCAGACCACTTCTTATGTTTTTCACGATACGGAACATGCCGAGCGTTTATTCGCTTTGGATGAACCAGGCAATATATATTCGCGTCTCGGCAACCCGACTGTAGATGTGTTCGAAAAAAGGCTGGCACTTCTGGAAGAGGGGGTAGCTGCGGTTGCTACATCATCCGGTATGGCCGCTATCACTCTGTCAATCTTGAATCTTGCTGGAGCTGGTGACGAAATTGTCGCTGCTACCAATTTATACGGTGGTACATATAATTTGTTCTCGACGACCTTGCCACGCTATGGAATTACAGTGAAATTCGTCGATCCGACAGAACCGGAGAATTTCAGAGCGGCGATTACAGATAAAACAAAAGCTGTTTACGGAGAAATCATCGGTAACCCGAGCCTGCACGTTCTGGACGTCGAAGCTGTGGCCGGCATAGCGCATGAAGCGGGTGTGCCATTGATTATTGATAACACATTTGCGACGCCTCACTTGTGCAAACCGATTACTCTAGGGGCGGATATCGTTGTTCATTCTGCAACGAAGTGGATCGGTGGACACGGCACGTCGATTGGAGGGGTGATTGTCGATGGCGGGCGTTTTAACTGGAATTCGGAAAAATACCCGCAATTCACTGAGCCTGATCCAAGTTATAACGGCATCCGTTATGCGATAGATTTCGGAACATTGGCTTTCAGCACGAAAGTCCGCGTCCAATTGCTTCGGGACTTTGGAGCCAGTTTAAGCCCGTTTAATGCATTTATGCTGCTGCAAGGGCTTGAAACCTTGCATTTGCGTGTGGAAAGACATAACGAAAATGCCTTGAAGCTAGCTGAATACCTTCAAGATCACCCGGCAGTAGAATGGGTTTCCTATCCTGGGCTTGAAAACCACCCTTCCCACGACTTGGGGGGCAAGGTCTTGAACAACGGTTATGGTTCGATCGTGAATTTCGGTATTAAAGGCGGGAAAGAAGCAGGACGTACACTGATCAACAATGTGGCGTTATGGTCCCATCTGGCAAATGTAGGGGATGCCAAATCATTGATTATTCACCCTGCGTCCACCACCCACCAACAGCTTTCAGTCGAGGAATTGGCGGCAACTGGTGTGAAAGAGGAACTTGTACGTCTTTCCGTAGGTATTGAATCTGTCAGGGATCTCATCAATGACCTGAATACTGCCTTGGCCAAAGCGACAGGAGAAGGCAACGAACACGACAACGAGATTGTTATTAACGACGAAGGGGTTATCCGCTGGGCACTTCAGTCTCCAAATGAAAAAATAGAACAAGATGGCCGGGAAACAACGAGACAAAAAACACTGGCGATTGTCGGATTAAGCGGGAAAGAAGCAAGACCGAGCCATAGGTTGGCAAGAAAAATGCAGCGCCTTGGTTATAAAATAATTCCTGTGAACCCAAGAGAAACGGAAATACTCGGTGAAAAAGCCTATCCTGATCTAAAGAGTATCCCGGAACAAATCGATATCGTCCAGGTATTCAGAAGTCCGGAAGCGGCAATCGGGATTGCCAGAGAAGCAGCCGAAGTAAGACCGAAAATTTTCTGGCTCCAAGAAGGGGTTGTTTCAGAGGAAGCAGCTGCTATTGCGAGAGAAGCAGGGCTGCAAGTTGTCCATAACCGATGCACGTATAAAGAGGCGCAAAGATTGCGCGGGACGATTTCCACATACGCTTGTGAAATCTAAATCACCATAAATTTTTGAATAGCGAACAATTATCAGCGACACCTGTAAGAAGGTGTTTAATATACGACTTGTTTGAAGACAAGGCCGGCCGCTACAGACTCAATCAGCAGTCCGTTGTGGCTGGTCTTACATATGGAAGGAAAAAACGAGACAACAAGAGTCGGGAGGGGAAACATGAGACCAATCAGAGTAGCGCTGCTCGGTTTCGGCACAGTGGGCAGCAGTGTATATGAAATCATTCAATCCCATCAACAGAAACTGAAACAATTGACAGGTAGGAATATAGAGGTGGCCGGCATTTTAGTCAAAGATGAGCAAAAGCGGCGTGACGTAGCTGATCAAGTGGTTATAACGTCTGATTACCAGCAAATTTTGAATATTCCCGATCTGGATGTGATTATCGAAGCTATTGTCGGAGTTGAACCGGGTTATACATGCCTGACCGAGGCGATAGAAAAGGGTTTGCATGTAATTACTGCAAATAAAGAAATGCTTGCCCATAAAGGTAATGAACTTAGAGATGCAGCAAGAAGACACAATGTATCGCTAAAGTGCGAAGCAAGCGTCGGTGGAGGGATACCGCTGATCGGCACCCTTACTCAGCTGCTTCAGGTCAACACGATGACAAAAATCGAAGCGATTCTGAATGGTACATCTAATTATATCCTGACAGACATATTGACTAACCAAACCGGTTTTGAGCAGTCGCTCAAAGCGGCCCAGGAACTGGGGTATGCAGAAGCAGATCCCGCCAATGACGTGGACGGTTACGATGCATTTTATAAACTGATGGTATTGAGTGATTTGCTTTTTAAAAAACAGCCTGCTTGGAACCAAGTCGCTGTCAAGGGGATTAGAGAAACAGGTTTGAAAGAAATACTTGCCGCGGACCAGGCAGGATTGAAAATAAAGCATCTTGCTTTATTGGAGACATCGGATGGGGGCGCATGGACTTCGGTTGAACCAGTGGCACTCACGGATTCCCACCCTTTATATTCCGTTGACGGGGTGGATAATGCTGTCAACTTAAACGGAGATCTGGTCGGGGAAGTGAAACTGCAAGGTCCTGGAGCTGGGGCATACCCAACTGCCAGTGCTATTTTAGAAGATTTAATACAAATTTATCAGCACAAGGAAGATAATATTCAGAACGATGCAGTAGAGTTCAAGTCTCGAGACAAGCAAAGAGCAGAGCAATGGTTTGTCCTGTCGCAGCAGTCTTCCCTTGCAGGAAAAAACGTATCAAGCAATTGGAAATTCGAAGGAGACATCGATGGGTGGTACGGCTATCAACTGTCGGCTACAGAGGAACAGATAGAAGTGTTAAAGGAAACATATCCTGAAACAAAAGCATATCGGCTGGCAGGTCTTCCAACTCAAAGTGCAACACCAGCCCTCGTCTCCATTTGATAGGCTGCCGGCCAATGCCGGCGGCTTTTCTTTTTTTGTGGAAATCGGCAATTCTGATCTTATTTCTTTTGCATACCTCAAAAGTATGGGAAAATAAGATGTACTTTCCTTAGAGAAGTTGGGAGGTTTTATCACAATGGTGCTTGTCACTTTATATACTAAAGAAAACTGTCCTTTATGCGACGAGGCTAAAGAGTTGTTGCAGGCATTGAGGATGGAAGAGGACTTTGAGCTGGAAGAAGTCGATATCTATCAAGACGATCAGCTCCTGGAGGAATATCAGTTGATGATTCCGGTAGTCGCTGTGGAAGGCCAGGATGTCGACTATGGTCAGATTAATCTCAGCCTGGTGGAGGAAAAGATAAAAAGTAAGAGGAAATAGTTGTGGGAAAGAAATGCTTCTGATACAATTACTTGTGTTAGAGGAATTTTTTTGGAATAACTGGGACACAATACGTCTACCTGGGACATTTTTTACCCAGGATAATCTTTCCTTCTCTTTCCTGCTATACATATTTTACATCACCCTGGAAATTGGCCGAGATTTTGGCTTGTCAAAGCATGGCAAAAAGGAGTAATTGTATGAGAGCGCTCATAGATCTACAAAAAAAATTATTCCCGGATCTATTGGATGTGATGCAGAGAAGGTATAAAATCCTTCATTTTATCCAATTAATGGAACCGATTGGCCGGAGAAGCCTTGCCGATAATCTCGAAATGGCTGAAAGGGTGGTCAGGAGTGAAATAGACTTTCTGAATCAACATGGCATGCTGGGGATTACTTCGAAAGGTATGCATGTGACTCCGGAAGGGAAAAGTGTATTGCATCAGCTGGGAGAATTTATGAAGGAAGTTTCCGGGTTTAGTGTTTTAGAACAAACCTTAAAGGATAAATTAAATTTAGACCATGTTGTAGTTGTTCCAGGTAATAGTGACGAGCTTGACTGGGTAAAACAAGAGATGGGTAAAGCTGTGATAGGGTATTTGCGTACGATCCTGAAAGATGGACAAACAATTGCTGTCACCGGTGGAACGTCGATGACGGCGGTAGCGGATATGATGTCTCCGATAGAGAACGCAAAGAATTGCATGTTTGTCCCGGCACGGGGCGGACTTGGAGAGCGTGTGGAGAATCAGGCCAATACCATTTGTGCAGAGATGGCCAGGAAAGCAAACGGAGAATACCGGTTGCTGTATGTGCCGGACCCGCTCAGCGAGGAATCCTATCAGTCAATCATTGGCGAGCCTTCTGTCAAAGAAATCATGCATTTGATCAAAGAAGCAAATGTGGTCATTCATGGCATAGGCGAAGCATTGACGATGGCAAAAAGAAGAAAGGCTTCCCAAAAGGTGATTGAGAAAATCAACAAGGGAAAAGCTGTCAGTGAAGCATTTGGTTATTATTTCAATAGAACAGGGGAGGTTATCCACAAAGTCAGAACCGTGGGGCTTCAACTGGAAGATTTGTCTAATACCGATTGTGTCATCGCAGTGGCAGGCGGCCAGTCAAAGGCACAAGCAATCACTTCTTATTTCCAGCAAGGAAAAAGCAATGTCCTGATAACTGATGAAGGGGCAGCAAAACAGTTAATAAGGGAATAATCAATCCCTTTATATATAAATGAAAATCAAGGAGGAATTCTAGATGACAGTAAAAGTTGGTATTAATGGTTTTGGACGTATCGGCCGTAATGTATTCCGTCAAGCATTGAAAAATGATGAAGTTGAGGTAGTAGCAGTTAACGATTTAACTGATGCGAATATGCTTGCCCACTTGTTGAAATATGACTCTGTTCATGGAATCTTGGAAGAAGAAGTATCTGTAAACGGTGAAAACCTTGTTGTTGCAGGTAAAGAAATCCAAGTATTGTCTGAACGCGACCCTGCTAATCTTGGTTGGGGAGATCTTGGCGTAGAAGTAGTAATCGAGTCTACTGGACGTTTCACAAACCGTGACGATGCTGCGAAACATTTGGATGCAGGTGCGAAAAAAGTAGTTATCTCTGCACCGGCTAAAAACGAAGACTTAACATTGGTAATGGGTGTTAACGAAGATAAGTATGATGCTGGAAGCCACCATGTCATTTCCAACGCATCTTGTACAACAAACTCTCTAGCACCAGCTGCTAAAGTATTAAACGAAAAATTCGGTATCAAGCGCGGTCTTATGACTACTGTTCACTCTTACACTAACGACCAGCAAATTCTTGACTTACCGCATAAAGACTACCGTCGTGCGCGTGCGGCTGCTCAAAATATCATTCCTACAACTACTGGTGCTGCAAAAGCAGTTTCCCTAGTATTGCCTGAATTGGAAGGCAAATTGAATGGTATGGCTATGCGTGTCCCAACTCCAGACGGATCTATCGTTGACTTGGTAGTAGAATTGGACAAAAACGTAACAGCTGAAGAAGTTAATGGCGCTCTTAAAGAAGCTGCTGAAGGCGACTTGAAAGGTGTACTTCAATACAGCGAGCTTCCATTGGTTTCTACAGATATCGTAGGAAACACTCATTCTTCAATCGTAGATGGTCTTTCTACTATGGTGCTTGAAGACAACATGGTGAAAGTAATCACTTGGTATGACAATGAAATGGGCTACTCTACTCGTTGTGTAGACTTGGCTGTATTCCTTAAAAACCAAGGACTTTAATAGAAATAGGCCCGAACCAGGCTGTTAAATGAATATGGTAATCTGATAAGCAGGGAGGGGGAATTGTCCTCCTTCCTCTTTTCACTTTAATCTGTATTTTCCTGTTACAGGTGCCATACATACGGGAAAACTAATGAAGGAACTTTATTACAGGTAAGGAGGCTGACACAAATGAACAAAAAAACGATTAAAGACATCGATGTGAAAGGGAAAAAGGTCTTTTGCAGAGTCGACTTTAACGTGCCGATGAGTGACGGCGAAGTCACTGACGACACTAGGATCAAAGCGGCACTTCCGACTATCAAGCACCTTGTCGAGCAAGGAGGACGAGTCATTCTTGCGAGCCATTTGGGACGTCCGAAAGGTGAAGTGGTCGAAGAGTTGCGTCTAGATGCTGTAGCAAAACGTTTAAGCGATTTGCTTGGCCAAACAGTCATCAAAACAGATCAAGTATACGGGGAAGAAGTTAACGAAGCATTGTCTCAATTAACAGACGGGGATGTATTGCTTATTGAAAACGTGCGTTTCAACCCTGGTGAAGAGAAAAATGATCCTGAATTGGCGAAAGAATTTGCCAACATGGCTGATGTCTATGTCAATGATGCATTCGGAGCAGCTCACCGTGCCCATGCTTCAACAGCCGGAATTGCCGAGCACTTGCCTTCTGCAGCCGGATTCTTGATGCAAAAAGAATTAGATGTCCTTGGCAAAGCATTATCTGATCCAGAGCGTCCATTTACCGCAATCATCGGCGGCGCAAAGGTCAAAGATAAAATCGGTGTAATCGATCATCTTCTTGATAAAGTAGACAACCTGATCATCGGCGGCGGACTTGCTTATACATTCATCAAGGCAAGAGGATTCGAAATCGGCCAATCTCTATTGGAAGAAGATAAAATCGATCTTGCCAAAGAATTCATGCAAAAAGCGAAAGACAATGGCGTCAATATGATCATGCCTGAAGATATCATTGTCGGTGATGATTTTTCCAATGATGCCAATACGCAAGAGGTTGATATCGAAAACATCCCTTCTGATTGGGAAGGTATGGATATCGGACCGAAGACCCGCGAGAAATACAGCCAGATCATCGCTGATTCCAAGTTGATCATCTGGAACGGACCAATGGGAGTATTCGAGTTGGATACTTTTGCAAATGGTACTAAGGCGGTAGCTGAAGCGATGGCTAACACGAATGGTTATTCCGTAATAGGTGGCGGCGACTCCGCAGCGGCTGTCGAAAAGTTCGGTTATGCTGATCAAATGGACCACGTATCCACTGGCGGCGGTGCATCACTTGAATTCATGGAAGGAAAAGTACTTCCAGGCGTCGATGCATTAAGCGACAAATAAAGGAGAGGTGAGAACATGCGTAAAAAAGTAATTGCAGGTAACTGGAAAATGAACAAAGTCCTCTCAGAAGCTACACAATTTGTAGAGGATACAAAAAATAACGTACCAAGCAGTGAACAAGTAGAATCTGTTGTTTGTGCACCATACCCATTCCTTCATGCTTTGGTGGAAAAAGCACAAGGTACTGATTTGAAAGTTGCTGCACAAAATATGCATTTTGAAGAGAACGGGGCGTTCACTGGTGAAGTCAGCCCGGTAATGCTGAAAGATTTAGGCGTTACTTATGTCGTTCTCGGTCATTCTGAACGAAGAGAATTGTTCGCTGAGACAGACGAAACGGTCAACAAAAAAGTCCACGCGGCTTTCAACCATGACCTTACACCTATCGTGTGTGTTGGTGAGACGTTGGAACAGCGCGAAAACAATGAAACAATGAGCCATGTTGAAGACCAAGTGAAGAAAGCATTGGAAGGCTTAAGTGATGATCAAGTAAAAGCTACTATCATTGCTTATGAGCCAATCTGGGCAATCGGAACAGGCAAAACAGCGACTTCAGAGCAAGCGAATGAAGTATGTACGCACATTCGGAATGTTGTTAAAGAAACTGTTTCTACAGATGCAGGCGAAGCTGTCCGCATTCAATACGGCGGAAGTGTAAAACCGGCCAATGTGGATGAGCTGTTAGCTCAATCAGACATTGATGGCGCATTGGTAGGCGGAGCAAGCTTGGAAGCAGACTCTTTCTTGAAACTGGCGGAGGCTGGTGCAAAATGAGTCAAGACAAGTTAGCAGCTCTTATCATCCTGGATGGCTATGCCAACCGGGAAGAGGAATTCGGAAATGCCGTTAAACAAGCGAATACACCGAACTTTGACCGTTATTTCAATAAATATCCGCATTCACAGTTGACTGCCTCAGGCGAAGCCGTCGGTCTTCCGGAAGGCCAGATGGGCAACTCCGAGGTTGGGCACTTGAATATCGGTGCCGGACGGATTGTGTATCAAAGCTTGACAAGAGTGAACATGTCGATCCGCGAGGGCGACTTTTTCGAAAACAAAGCATTACTAAATGCTGTCAACCATGCAAAAGAGAACAATAAAGCATTGCACGTATTCGGTTTGTTGTCAGATGGCGGTGTGCACAGCCATATTGAACATCTTTTTGCTTTATTGAAACTTGCTTCCACAAAAGGGTTGGAACAGGTTTATGTCCACGGTATTCTGGATGGCAGGGATGTTGGCCAAAGATCTGCCGAAAAGTATATCAGACAAACAGAAGAAATCATGGAAGAATACGGTGTGGGTGAGTTCGCGACGATCTCAGGCCGTTACTATTCCATGGACAGAGACAAGCGCTGGGATCGCGTCAAAAAATCATACGATGCGATGGTATATGGAGAAGGACCGAAATATAAGAGTCCATTTGAAGTCGTCAAAGATTCCTACGAAAATGAAATTTATGACGAATTCGTCCTCCCGTCAGTAATTGTCGATGGGAATGGAAATGCTAAAGGGACGATTGATGACGAAGATGCTGTCATCTTTTATAACTTCCGTCCTGATCGCGCCATTCAAATTTCCCGTACGTTTGCAAATGAAGATTTCCGTGATTTCGAGCGCGGGGATAAAGTTCCGAAGAACCTGTATTTTGTCGGGTTAACTCAGTTCAGCGAAACAGTCGACGGTTTTGTTGCATATGAGCCGGTGAACTTGGACAACACAGTGGGAGAGGTACTCTCTCAAAACGGATTGAACCAGCTCCGTATTGCGGAAACGGAAAAGTATCCACATGTCACGTTCTTCATGAGCGGCGGCCGTGAGAAAGAATTCCCTGGTGAAAAGAGGATCCTGATCGATTCTCCGAAAGTAGCCACATATGATTTGAAACCGGAGATGAGCGCATACGAAGTGACGGATGCCTTATTGAAAGAGTTGGATGAAGGCAATCAGAATGCAATCATCCTGAACTTTGCCAATCCGGATATGGTTGGTCATTCCGGAATGTTGGAACCTACAATCAAAGCAATCGAAGCCGTTGATGAATGCCTTGGAAAAGTAGTCGATAAGATTATCGAAAAAGGCGGCCATGCCATTATTACAGCGGACCATGGCAACTCTGACGAAGTGTTGACAGAGGAAGGCAAACCAATGACCGCCCATACGACCAACCCGGTTCCGGTAATAGTCACCAAAGAAGGCATCGAATTGAGAGATGGCGGTATCCTTGGTGATTTATCACCGACATTGCTTGAACTTCTTGAGTTGGAGCAACCGAAAGAAATGACTGGAAGATCTTTAATTAAAAAATAAAAACAGGTATAAAGGAGAGAATTTTCATGCCATATATTACAGACGTTTATGCTCGTGAGGTACTTGATTCCCGCGGCAACCCTACAGTAGAGGTTGAAGTGTTTACAGAAGCAGGAGCATTCGGTTCTGCATTAGTACCAAGTGGAGCTTCCACTGGGGAACACGAAGCAGTAGAACTTCGTGACGGTGACAAAGAACGCTATCTAGGAAAAGGTGTTCTAAAAGCAGTTGAGAACGTGAACGAAATCATTGCTCCAGAACTTCTAGGTCTTGATGTAACACGTCAAGTTATCATCGATGAATTGCTTTTAGAATTAGATGGAACAGAAAACAAAGGTAAATTGGGAGCTAACGCTATTCTTGGTGTTTCCATGGCTGTTGCCCACGCTGCTGCAGATTACCTTGGTGTACCATTGTACAAATACCTTGGTGGATTCAATGCCAAAACATTGCCAACTCCAATGATGAACATCCTTAACGGTGGAGAGCACGCTGACAACAACGTGGATATTCAAGAATTCATGATCATGCCTGTAGGCGCTCCTACTTTCCGTGAAGCACTTCGTATGGGAGCTGAAATTTTCCATGCCCTTAAAGGTGTGCTTAAATCAAAAGGTTACAACACTGGTGTCGGTGACGAGGGTGGCTTCGCTCCAAACTTGAAGTCCAATGAAGAAGCCCTTCAAACAATCATCGAAGCAATCGAAAAAGCCGGCTACAAGCCTGATGAAGAAGTTAAGCTTGCGATGGACGTAGCATCTTCCGAATTCTATGAAGATGGAAAATACAACCTTAAAGGCGAAGGCGTTGTGCGTACTTCAGCTGAAATGGTTGACTGGTTTGAAGAAATGTGCAACAAATACCCAATCATCTCTATCGAAGATGGTCTTGATGAAAACGACTGGGAAGGCCACAAACAGCTTACTGAACGCTTAGGCGGTAGAGTACAGCTTGTCGGCGATGACTTGTTCGTTACAAACACAAAACGTTTGAAGCAAGGTATTGAACAAGGTGTCGGTAACTCCATCCTTGTCAAAGTGAACCAAATCGGTACACTTACAGAAACATTCGAAGCGATCGAAATGGCTAAACGCGCTGGATATACAGCTGTTATTTCTCACCGTTCTGGTGAAACAGAGGATGCAACTATTGCTGATATTGCTGTTGCAACAAATGCAGGGCAAATCAAAACAGGTGCTCCATCCCGTACTGACCGTGTAGCTAAGTACAACCAGCTTCTCCGCATTGAAGATGAATTAGTAGGCACTGGCGTTTACGGCGGTCTTACTTCTTTCTATAACTTAAATAAATAAGGTTATGATTATTTTAAAGGCGCCCCCATCAGGAGGCGCCTTTTTGTGGTATAAAAAGTGATTTGAACGTAACTTCTTGTACCTGTATGCGTGATTGATATTTTCCCTTTTTATAGAAAATGGTGTAATCAGGGCTCGCCTCCATTAAAGGAAAAACCGGTTCGGCACCTTAGAGCGCTATTGGCCAATAACTACTTCGTGATATCGATATTCTGTATTACTTACTACTGAATAAAAAGAATAACTGAAAAGGGAAGGCACTGACGTTTTAAACCAACCATTCAGTCGTCATTAATTATTATTTTTTCGTTTCTAGGTAAGACGAATATTCATTTAAGTTTGCTCGTTTTGGAACCAGGACTTTAATGTTTATCCCGTATCATTTCGTTCAATTTGGCACGATATTTATCCTTCCATGTCTTCGAATCCTTCACAAGTTCGTCACAAAAAGCGGCTACATCCTCGCCTGTAAGGTCGGTGACTTTCCTGCCTTCCGCTGCGCCTTCCTCAAAAAGGTCGAGAATGCCGTTGAAGATACGGCTGATATCCTTCCAGTCGGTGGGGCCGCCTGCGGTCCACATGTATTTTTGAATAGCTTTGTATGCGTGGAAGTATTCAGTTGGAAGTTCCTTCGCACGAGCCTCCATCGCTTTCCATTCCCGTTTATCAGATATACTGCCGATGATTTTTTCCATAAAACTCATTTTATCGTCTCCTTTTAATTTCTTTTGTTTTAAGTTCGTTCAATTTGCTTGAGAGGAAATCCCATTTTTTCCAGAAAATTTCAAGTTGTTTTCTACCTGCTTCGTTAAGTGTGTAAAATTTTCTCGGTGGCCCGACAGTGGATCGCTTCTTCTCAATATCCACCAAATTGTGTTTCTCGAGCCGCATGGTAATCGTATAAACTGTCCCTTCCACTACATCAGTGAAGCCAAGTTCCCGCAGCTGTTGAGTGATTTCATAGCCGTAAGTTTCTCCCCGGCTGATAATCTCAAGAACACAGCCCTCAAGCACTCCTTTCAGCATTTCTCTGTTAGTTTCCACATTTTATCCCTCATTTGTATTTTACTATTTTTCAACATTACGGTATTTTGCAACACTTACTACTGGTATATAGTATTACATAATAGTGGAGGATGTCAAGATGTTAAACAGATAGACGCTTACTCAGTTTCTTATAGACTGCTAATCTTAATAGCCTGTGATAATTGACGAAATAGTTTTAAAATGAAATTGACAAAAAGCAGGAGTTCAGGTAGGATAACACATGTAAATGATAAAGATTCTCATTATCATTTCCGGTAAGGGCAAGGGAGGAAATGTACATAGAAGCAGAGAACAATACCCTTAGCTGTGCCATTGATATAAGTGAAAATAGGAGGTTTACAGCAATGAAGAAACTCATGTTATTATTCAGTCTTAGTTTGGTTATAATCCTGGCTGCCTGCGGTGATTCGGGGAGTGAATCAGGTGAAGATAACACTGAAGGCAGTGAGAACCAGGAAAGTGATACACAATCTATCACTGTAAAAGATGCCTATGGGGAACAAACATTTGAAGAAACACCGGAAAGGGTAGTTGTTCTGGAATGGGTGTATGGAGAAGACTTGCTGGCTTTGGATATCCAGCCAGTAGGAATGGCAGATATTGAAGGCTATCATAGTTGGGTCAATATTGAGCCGGAATTATCAGAAGAAGTGAAAGATGTTGGTACCCGCCAGGAGCCCAACCTGGAAGCAATTGCTGAATTGAATCCCGATGTAATCATCACTGCGGGCTACCGCCATGAAGCAATTATGGACAGTCTGAAAGAAATCGCCCCGACACTGGCTTTTAATCCTTATCCAGCTGAAGGAGAAGGCGATCAATATGAGGAAATGACGACAACTTTCAATGAACTGGCCAAGCTTTTCGGGAAAGAAGAGAAGGCAGAACAAGTCTTGAGCGGTCTTGATGAAACGTATGCAGAAGTGGAACAGGAAATAAGTGATGCGTCGATTGAAAACAATTCCTTTGTTTTGTCCCAAGCTTACAGTTCTGAAAATACTCCTGTCATCCGTTTATTCAAGGATAATGCTATGGCGGTCCAAATCATGGAAAATATCGGGCTGGAAAATGCTTATGAGTCAGATGGATTCCAGGTGTACGGCTTTGATGAAACAAGTGTAGAAACACTTCAGAATTTCCAGGATGCCCATTTCTTCTATATCGTTCAAGAAGAGGACAACATCTTCAGCAACCAGTTGGCGGGAAATCCAGCCTGGGAAAACTTAGGATTTGTCGAGGAAGGAAGAACCTACCAGCTTCCGGGTGATACTTGGACATTTGGCGGTCCATTGTCAGCAGAAGTATTTGCCGAACAAATCAAACAAGCGTTATTACAAGAGAAGTGATAAAATGAATGATTCAGACAAACATATATGGCTGAAAGCGGTTCTGACCTTCGGGGTTGGAACCGTCCTTTTAGTTGTTTTGCTCTTTATACATATTAATCAGGGCAGCGTTAACCTGCCAGCAAAGGTAGTCTTCGAGGCTATTGTTTCGCCGCGGGATATACTGGAACATCATACCGTTCGTTATTTAAGGCTGCCACGCGCGATAATCGGGATATTGGCAGGTGGTGCGCTGGCTGTCTCCGGTGCCATTCTGCAAACCATTACGAAAAATTCGCTGGCATCTGCCAGCACTCTCGGCATCCATTCGGGGACCTACTTTGCTGTGGTTTGCAGTGCTGTGTTTCTTCCTGCCTCTTTGCAGGGAAATGGTTTGCTTGCGGCATTTGCCGGCGGTGTACTCACAGCACTTTTGGTTTATGGACTTTCGGGTGGAGCTTCTGCTGATCCAGTCCGGATGGTGCTGGCAGGAATGGTTGTAACCATTATGTTTTCCTCTTTTACATCCATCTTGCAAATATTTTATGAAAATGAAACAGCGGGATTGTTTCTATGGGGTTCAGGAACCCTTGTCCAGAACAATTGGAGTGGAGTTCAGTTTGCTCTGCCGTTCACTATAATTGGTATCATTGCCGTCATGCTGCTTGCCAGACAGCTGGACATATTCCGGCTGGGGGAGGACGTGGCATCTTCACTAGGACAGAATGTCAATAGGCTGCGTTTCTTTACGGTGATAATTGCCGTTTTTTTGACTGCCGTAACAGTAAGTGTGGTGGGGCCTATCGGATTTGTCGGTTTGATTGCACCTCATCTGATTAAATTGATCGGTTTTCGCCGGCACCTCCCATTATTCATCGCATCTTTCATTTGGGGAGCAAATGTCCTTCTCGGCGCAGATGTCCTCGCCAGAATAATCGATCCTTCGTTCTCCGAGCTTCCTGTCGGTGCGATTACAGCACTGATTGGGGCGCCATGGCTTGTCTGGCTGGTCTTGCAAAAACAGAACAGACAATATGGGGCCAAAAATACAGCAGTACTTGCCGGCAGCCTGAAGCTGCCTTTTTCGGTAAAGTACTTTCTACCTTTGTTAATTTCATGTCTAGCCTTATTGCTCGTGCTCGGTGCATCGACAGGAAATTATGGCATCGAAATTGGAAAAAGCTTTGCGGCTGTTTTTGGAGACGGGAATTCGTTCCTCCAGGATATGATCGTCAACCTCAGGCTGCCAAGGCTGCTTGTTGCTGCATTTAGCGGTGCATTGCTTGCAATAAGTGGGTTTGTTTTTCAGGGAGTATTAAGAAATCCGTTGGCAGACCCCTCGGTGATCGGGATTACATCTGGGGCAGGGGTAGGTGCATTGTTGATCATTTTTTCCAGTCTGCCTGCACTATTCATTCCGTTAGGTGCTTTCAGCGGTGCGATTGCTGCTTTTTTAGTTGTCATGCTTTTATCCTATCGGGCCAATTTTCAGCCTTCTTTACTTGCATTGCTCGGTATCGGGGTGTCCGCATTCGGATCAGCAATCATTCAAATCATGGTTGTCCAAGCAGATATGGCAGTGGCTTCCGCTCTCACCTGGTTATCGGGAAGCACGTATGCGAAAAGCTGGAATTCGCTATTTACGTATTTGGTCTGGCCGATGGTTCTGTTTTTGCCGATCTTATATATACAGGCCAAGAACTTGAATGTACTTGCTCTTGGAGATGAAACAGCAAAGGGATTGGGATTGAAAGTAACGCTTACCCGGTTCTATATGGCATTGATTGCGTCGATGGTCGCTGCTGCAAGTGTTGCGGCAGTGGGGACGATAAGTTTTATTGGGTTGATTGCACCGCATGCTGCCAGGATGTTTCTTGGGCCCGGACATAAGCTTTTGCTGCCTTCTTCTGCTTTGATTGGCGCCATTTTGCTCGTTTTGGCTGATATATTAAGCAGGACATTGCTTGTGCCTAAAGAAATTCCTTCAGGCGTTCTTGTAGCCTTGATCGGTGCACCATACTTTCTATGGTTGATGTATAAGTCCAGCAAGATATCCTCCTCTTAAATAAGTGGAAAGAGACGTTGAGTAGGGGGATGGATTCGGGGACAGGGGATTTAGAGGAATAGAATTGAAAAACTCCTGAAGCATTAAACGCTCCAGGAGTTTTGTTGTTTATTGATTTGTTTTTTCTTTAATGAATTGCTCAACTTCTTCAGCGGTATTCATGGAAAGAAGCTGATCTTTGTATGATGCCATTTCTTCTTTGGATAGGTCTCTAATCTGTGTACGAGCTGGCAGGATGGAAGTTGCGCTCATGCTGAACTCGTCCAGTCCAAGACCCAAAAGAATCGGAATAGCGATAGAATCGCCGGCCATTTCCCCGCACATGCCGGCCCATTTGCCTTCAGCGTGTGCTGCTTCAATCACGTTATTGACAAGATTCAAGATCGCCGGATTATACGGTTGGTACAAGTATGAAACACGTTCGTTCATACGGTCTGCAGCCATTGTGTACTGGATCAAATCGTTTGTACCGATGCTAAAGAAGTCTACTTCTTTAGCGAATTGGCGTGCAATTGTTGCGGTAGAAGGAATCTCGACCATGATACCAATTTCAATATCATCGGATACTTCTTTGCCTTCGCTGATCAAGTTTTCTTTCTCTTCTAGAAGAATTGCTTTCGCCTGACGGAATTCGTCAAGAGTGGCAATCATCGGGAACATGATTTTAAGATTTCCGGCAGTGCTTGCACGTAACAGTGCGCGCAACTGTACGCGGAAGATATCGTCTCTTTCAAGGCAGAGACGGATAGCACGAAAACCTAAGAACGGGTTTAGTTCTTTTGGTAAATCCAAATAAGAAAGCTCTTTGTCTCCACCGATGTCCAGTGTTCTTACGACAACCGGTTTGTCTCCCATTTGTTCAAGGACCGATTTATATGCTTCGTACTGTTCCTCTTCAGTAGGGAGCTCGGATTTGCCCATGTACAAGAATTCTGTGCGGTAAAGACCGACACCTTCACCGCCGTTATTGATGACACCTTCAACATCTTCAGGAGTACCGATATTCGCTACTAATTCCACATGAACACCGTCAGAAGTTGTAGTAGGCTCGTCTTTCAATTTGGCCCATTCTTGTTTTTGCTTTTCAAATTCTGCTTGTTTTTGTTTGTAAGTGTTGATTTCCTCTTCACTCGGGTCGATGATGACTTGTCCGTCGATACCGTCCACAATCACCAAAACGTCTTTGTCAGCTTCTGAAGTAATGTTCTTCGTACCGACTACAGCGGGTATTTCCAGGGATCTGGCCATGATGGCAGAGTGGGAAGTACGGCCACCGATGTTGGTCGTAAAGCCTTTAACAAAGTTTTTGTTAAGTTGTGCTGTATCAGACGGTGTTAAGTCTTCTGCAACAATGACCACTTCTTCATCGATCAAAGCAGGGTCAGGGAACGTTACATTAAGTAAGTGAGCCATGACGCGTTTTGTGACATCCTGGATATCTGCGGCGCGCTCTCTCATATATTCGTTATCCATGGCTTTGAACATATCGATGAACATGTTGGCTGTTTCATCTAATGCAGATTCAGCGTTGACATTTTCGGATTTGATTTTGTCCTTGATTGGGTTGATCATTTCCGGATCGCTTAAAACGAGCAAATGAGCGGAGAAAATCTCCGCATGCTCATCACCAAGTGATTTTCTGGCGTTCTCTTTGATTTTCTCCAACTCTTGTTTCGAAATTTCCAGAGCATCGTCCAAGCGTTTGATTTCTGCTTCCGGATTATCGACTTTTTCTTTATCGAAAGTAAGCTCAGGGACTTCCAGTTTGTATGCTTTGGCGATGGCGATACCGCTGGAAGCTGCAATACCATTTATACTGCTCATTTGCTTTATTCTCCTAGTCCTTCGTTTTTGACTGTATCTACGATTGTTTTAAGTGCTTCTTCTTCGTCAGAACCTTCTGCAGTAATTTTGATTTCTGCATCTTTCGGGATTCCAAGAGACATAACACCCATGATGGATTTCAAGTTTACAGATTTTCCGTTGTATTCTACTTTCACATCGGACTCAAAGTTACCAGCTTTATTCACCAATACAGTTGCCGGACGTGCGTGTACTCCTGTATCGTCTGTGATTGTCATTGTTTGTTCTACCATAATAAAATCCTCCTATTGAATAATCCTTATTTTTTGTTAAACGGGCATGCACCACATAATATTTTACTCTGTTTCAAGGTCTTTTTTCAAGAATCCTAACAGAATTGCACTGACTATTGTTCCAATTAGTACCGCAAGTAAGTAAAGAAGCGGATTTCCTTCTACAAGCCCAGCTACTACAATACCACCATGCGGGGCTCTTAGTCCAATATCAAACAACATGGTCAGGGCTCCTGCAATTGCAGAGCCGATTGCAACAGACGGAATCACGCGGGCAGGATCTGCAGCCGCGAATGGAATTACTCCCTCGGTAATGAAAAAGGCGCCAAGCGCATAAGCAGACTTACCTGCTTCCCGTTCTTGTTTTGTGAACTTGTTTTTGAAGAAAGTCGTCGCGACAGCAACCGCAAGCGGTGGAACCATTCCACCAGCCATGATAGCGGCGATAAAGTTAAAGTTTCCTGCATCAAGCATAGCTATTCCAAATGTATAAGCGGCTTTGTTGATAGGACCGCCCATGTCGATGGCCATCATACCGCCAAGCAGCAGTCCAAGCAGGATGAGGTTTGACCCTCCCAAGCTTTCGAGCCAGTTGGATAAGCCTGTGTAAATAGTAGTCAACGGCGGATTGACCAACAACATGATCAATCCAGTAATACCAATGGCAAATACAGGGTATAACAACACGGTTTTCAACCCGTCGAAAACGGCAGGGAGCACTTCCAATGCTTTTTTCACACCAAGCGTAATGTAACCTGCAAGAAAACCGGCAATCAAACCGCCAAGAAAACCTGAACCGCCGTCAGCACCTTCGACTCCTGAAGTAATCGCTATTAAACCACCAATCATACCCGGAGCAAAACCAGGACGTTCAGCAATACTGGAGGCAATGAAACCGGCAAGAACGGGCACCATCAGGAAGAAAGCATTGCCGCCGCCAATGGTATTCAGCATCTCCGCAAACCGGTTGTAATCATCGCTGTTTGGATCGGCTGAATTTATTCCCCACAAGAATGAAATAGCGATGAGAATACCACCGCCCACGACGAATGGGAGCATGTTGGAAACACCGTTCATCAAGTGTTTGTAAATGCCTGATCTGCCTTTGCTGTCTCCGGACTCGTCGTCTGAAGAGGATCGGTTGTCTCCCTCGAAAATAGGCGCATCTTTGTTAACTGCTTTATTCAGAAGCTCTTTCGGATTATGGATCGCTTTGCCGACAGGTACCTGAATCACCGGTTTGCCGCGGAAACGGTCTGTTTCGATTTTGGTATCGGCTGCAACGATGATCGCATCTGCTGCTTCGATTTCCTCTTTAGTTAGGCGGTTTTTGACTCCGCCAGAGCCATTTGTTTCTACTTTGATGGTAACGCCCATTTCTTTTGCTGTTTCTTTCAATTTATCTGCTGCCATGTACGTATGGGCAATGCCGGTTGGACATCCAGTAACAGCCAGAATGCTTGTTGAGCCGTCGGATTGTTCTTCTTGTTCATCCTCTTTTTCTTCCTGCTCTTTGGCATTGATAATATCGATTACTTCCTCTTCACTGTTTGCTGCTTCCAGTTTTTGGCGAAAGTTATTATCCATCAAAAAAGTAGAAAGCCGTGACAATGTCTCTAAGTGAGTCTGATTGGCACCTTCCGACGCAGCGATCATGAAGAATAAATGGGAAGGAGCCCCATCAAGTGCTTCATAATCTACGCCTTGTTTAGAGCGCCCAAAAACGATTGCAGGTGTTTTTACGGCTGCCGTTTTGGCGTGGGGGATTGCAATCCCTTCCCCAATCCCGGTAGTACTCTGAGATTCACGATCCAAAATGGCTTGCTTATAACCTTGTTTGTCATTAAGGCGACCAGCCTCATCGAGTTTTGTAACCAATTCATCGATCACTTCAGACTTGGAGGTGGACTGCAAATCAAGGATGATCGTATCTTTCTTTAGTAAGTCTGTAATGTTCAAATTAATACCTCCCTATATCTAATGGATTGACTGTAATATTTGCAAGAAGGGAATCGACATCTTGTTTTTGACATAAATCATCGCTGAAAGCTGTAGCGCTTCCCGAAGCAACGGCGTAACGAAATGCTTCTTCCGGTTCCCCGGTTTTAACGTAGGCAGAGAGAAAACCAGCCACCATGGAATCACCTGATCCGACCGTGTTTTTCACTACACCGTCTGGGACATTCGCTTGAAAGCCTTTGCCATTGCTGACATAGACAGCTCCGTTTCCGCCCATTGAGACGATGACATGTTTAGCACCTTGCTCGTTTAATTTCTTGGCGTAATGAACCGCATCTTCAAAGGAATCTACTGTTGTATCAAACAACTCTCCTAGCTCATGGTGATTTGGCTTTACAAGGAATACTTCTTTCCCGACAATTTCTCTCAAAGCATCGCTGGAAGTGTCCGCAACCAGTTCAACACCATTTTGCTGGCAGATTTCAGCAGCTTTCACATAAAAGTCACTGGAAATAGTGGAGGGTACACTGCCCGCCGCTACTAAAAAGTCACCTTGTTTCAGTTCGCCGATTTTTTCGAGCAGCTGCTCCTGCTGTTGTTTAGAGATAGCGGGGCCTGGTCCGTTTATTTCCGTTTCTTCATTAGACTTCATCTTCATGTTGACTCTTGTTGTACCGTCAACTTGGATAAATTGATGATTGATAGATTCACTGTCCAATTCTTTTTGGATGTAGTCTCCAGTAAACCCTCCCAAGAAGCCCAAAGCAGTATTTGTTATTTCCAAGCGGTTGAGAACTCTGGAAACATTGATGCCTTTTCCTCCGGGATAATAGAAACTTTTCGTGCCGCGGTTTAATCCGCCGGCCTGAAAATCCTCCACATGGATGACGTAATCCACGGAAGGATTCAACGTGCAAGTATAAATCATTCGTTACACAACCTTTATATTAGATAAATTTTTATAAGGTAATAAACGGTTATCCTCAGTCTCATTTGTAATGAGTGTCATATCTTCCAGGTCAGCAATTTTGGAAAAGGAAACTTTGTTCAGTTTTGTGAAATCAGCCAGGGCAAAACTTTTCTGTGAGTAACGAAGGGCTGTCTTCTTTATAAAAGATTCCTCTGGATCGGGCGTGGTGAATCCATAATTGAAATCAACGCCATTGACACCGAGGAAGCATTTATCAAACCGATAACTTTCCATGCTGGTTGTTGCACCTTGTCCGACTAACGCCTTGGTATTATGTTTTACATAACCGCCTGTTAGATACGTAGTAATTTCATAATTGCTCAACGCGTCGATATGCGTGATTCCGTTTGTCACTACAACGATCTTTTTGTTTTGTAAATAAGGGATCATTTCGTATGTAGTACTTCCGGCATCAAGGTAGATGTATTCTTCATCTTCCACCATCGAGGCTGCTGCTTTTGCGATAGCCATCTTTTCGACTTGATTTTTGGTCGATTTTTCCGGGAAACTGAGTTCATGACTGATCGTGTTGATGGTGGAGGCTCCGCCATGAATCCTTGTCAGCTGCCCAGCGTTTTCGAGTTCGCTTAAGTCTCTTCGAATGGTAGATTCCGAGGCATCAGTCAACAAAATAAGTTCTTTGATTTTAACCGTTCCGTATTGAGCCAACTGTTGTAAAATCAGTTGATGGCGCTCTTGTGTCAGCAAGAAATCAACCTCCTTGTCTCACCCAAACATATAAATCATATCGGAAACCCTTTCAGTTTTCAATCATAAACTTTCAAAAACGTTCAGAAACGGTCATGACCTGTTTAAAAACTGACACATTTTTGGGGGAGGGCTGCCGTCTGGATTTTTGGTTTCCGATATATTTGGTTAAGTAAGAGGATCTTGTTTACGCAATATATAAACTGCGACATAACTTTTATGTCACTTCCTACCATCCTTTTCGGATTGAGTGGTAGTCCAGCGCTGCGGAAAAATACTCCCTTTCCGTGGGGAACGCTTCAGCTAGGGTACTACTTGAGTAGGCTCCTTTGCTCCCTTGGGACTGCGATTACTCGTCCCACCGAAAACCATGCGTCGAGGAAGCTTACTACGAAGCGATACTAGAAGACGCAGACGCATCACTGCGGGATCTTCAGACTGTTCCTTTCCCACAGGACTTTGAAAAGACATCCGGGAATTTACACCGCACGCAGAAAATCGAACTTTATTTTCAAGGAGTCTCGCATTTTTCCGCAGCTGGGTATTTTTTTCTGATTAGATAAGAAGTGGCCCTAAAAAGTGTCTAACAGGGTTCTCCCTAACAAAAATGGAGAAAAACCATTACGTAACGAGAGGCAGAACACGGTGACTGCTTGCAGGAACAGCACTCCCTGACGGACCCACGAGAATTTTGAAAAAGACATCCATACATTGACATCTCACGCAGAAAATTGGAATTTATTTTCAAGTAGTGTCGCATTTTTCCTTCGCTTAAGATTGGTTTTCTTGTTAATCGAGAGTGGTCCCACAAAATGTCCACAATGGAATATGCGCGATCAAAATTCAGAGAATTCCTACCAGCGAAGGCAGAACACGCAGACTCCTGTGGGAACAGCGAAAGGTCTTCGATGGGGCGAGTAATCGCAGTCCCACGTGTCCGAAAACCCCGCAAGAAGCGCTTTTTGCTGATGAGGAGGCTGAGGCCGTGCCCATGGAAAGCGAAGTGTTCTGCGGCAGCGAAGTCATACCACTCATTTTAATCAGAACGAGAGGCAGTTTTCACTATTTCACAATTTCCCTCAACTGTAATTTCAAAACAGGCAATAAAAAAACAACGAGTTTTACTCGTTGTTGGGAGAGTTTTTATGGAGGGTGTGTTTAATCCACTGGTGAATGTCTTCATATACTTCCTCTTTATTTGTCTCATTCAGCATTTCATGGCGGCCTTCTTCGTAAAAGCGGGCGATGATGTTAGTCAGGCCGTGCTTGTAATACCGGTCCATCACTTTGAAAACACCTTTTGTTTCTTTTCCGACTGGATCCTTGGTACCTGTAATGAATAGGAAAGGCAGCGATTTTGAAATATTGTCGATATACTCGCTCCTATCAATCAAATCGAACCCGGAAAATAAATCATAAAAAAAACTGGCCGTGGGGGTGAACCCTGTCATTGGATCGTCTACATATGTGCGGATTTGTTCCTTATCTCTTGTAAGCCACTCAAAACCGGTTTCCTTGCTGCCGGTATGTTTGTTAAAGGAACCGAATGTCAGTTTGTTCAACAACGGCGAGGGTTCGCTTATTCCTTTTCTTGCTGCCTCTCTAAGGGCGATCCATTTTGCTGGAATGGTTACCGGACCAGGATGGCTTCCTGTTCCGGAAAGGATGATTCCGTCGAGGAAGGAGCTGTGATTTTGGATATATCTTCTGGCAAGGAACGATCCCATGCTGTGTCCCAATAAAAATATCGGAGTTTCAGTATGTTGTTCCTTTATGTATTTGGTGATCTGATGTAAATCTTCTGCAGCAGTTTCAAACCCACTCTGTGGAGCAAACAACCCCATAGTTCCTTGTTTCTTCCCGGTCAGCCCGTGTCCGCGATGATCATTGGCATAAACAGCTATTCCCTTGTCAGCGAGAAAGGATGCAAAAGCATCATATCTGTCAGAATGTTCGACCATCCCATGTGAAATCTGGACAACTGCAAGGATATCATCCGAAGCAGGCTTCCATTCTCTTATAAAAACTTCCTGATTGTCAGGCATTTCAAGCCAAAAGTGAGTCTTGTCCAATTCCTTCACTCCTTTTAATCTATCCATTCATTCAATACGCTTTCTGTCAGTCACTTTCACTATAATAGTTAACGGAGGGAACGTCTAACATTTACTTGCTAAAATATGGACAAATATGCTACATTACTAATATGTATTTGTGCGTTTTCAAGGACGGTGTATTCGGCTTCCATCGTTTATCAGGCCGGTCAGCATTGCCGCAACGCTAAACAATAATCTTCCGTGGGAATTGTTACACCCGTTTACGGAAAGTTCCACGATCAGGAGGTGTACGCAGCATGTATGGACTTGCGGTTACATTATTAGTTATTGATGCCATAGCACTAATTGTTTTAGTACTATTACAATCAGGGAAAAGTGCAGGACTTTCCGGTGCCATTTCCGGAGGAGCGGAGCAGCTGTTTGGAAAACAAAAGGCCCGCGGGATGGATTTGGTACTGCATCGTGCGACGATTGTTGCTTCGGTACTTCTTTTCATTCTTACCTTCATAGTCGGATTCGTGTTAGAGGGTTAATTCCCTTTTAATAATCCCTTACCAGCAGCATGGTAGGGGGTTATTTATTTTAAACAAAGCTAAATTGGGAATACATAATATCAAATCTAATCATATGTAACAAAGGTGCTTTCTTTGTTACGATAAAAATAGAATGAACACCTAATCGAAAGAGGAGATGTAGCTACCATGAAAATAAAATTGCCGGAACCATTTACGTTTGAAGGAGGAGACCGTGCGGTATTGTTACTACATGGGTTTACAGGACATTCAGCGGATGTCCGTATGCTCGGAAGATTCCTTCAGAAAAAAGGCTATACATGTCATGCGCCTATTTACAGAGGACATGGACAGCCCCCGGAAGAACTGATCAAAGCCAATCCAGATCAATGGTGGGAGGATGTGCAGGCTGCCGTTCAGCACCTGAAGGAACTGGGGCATGACGAAATTGCTGTCGCAGGGTTGTCCTTAGGCGGTGTGCTCGGATTGAAGCTTGCCTATTCCCAGCCGATCAAAGCAATCATCCCGATGTGCGCGCCGATGTTCTTTGACAATGAAACCCAATTGACGAAAGGTTTTAAGTCATTTTCAAAGGAATTCAAACAACTTGAAAAGAAAGATGAAGAGACGATCGAAGCAGAAGTACAGGCCCTTTTGGACAACTCCGCTGAAATGTTTCAGCGACTTGGAGGTTTAATTACAGAAGTTAAAGACCATATTGATCATATATATGCACCTGCTTTTGTGGTGCAGGCGAGAAACGACGGAATGATTAACACGGACAGCGCCACCTATATATATGACAATGTGGAATCAGATCAAAAGGACATCAAATGGTATGAGGATTCCGGCCATGTCATAACGTTGGACAAAGAGAAGGACCAGCTCCATGAGGACATTTATCAATTTTTAGAATCTCTTTCATGGTCGTAAGCCATAATAGGATTATACATTAAAATGACAAAATTATAATGAAGGAAGGTGAGCATTTGGAAACCGAAATGAAACAACAGATTATAGATTATTTCAAAGACAATGCATCCAAGCCATTGTCCGTACAGGAAATCGAGGAAATCCTTGATTTACAGGATGCGGATTCGTTTAAAATTCTTATGAAGAATCTGAATGAATTGGAAGAGGCCGGTGAATTGGTCCGGACGAGGAAAAACCGGTACGGTCCACCAGAGCGCATGAACTTGATCCGCGGAAAGATTCAGATGCACGCAAAGGGTTTCGCGTTTCTGATTCCCGATGAAGAAAATCAGGACGATGTGTATATCAATCATTCAGATCTGCAATCAGCAATGAACAATGATAGAGTCTTAGTCCGCATCGAAGGAAGAGACGAACAAGGCAAACGTCCGGAAGGCGTCGTCATCAGAATTTTGGAAAGGGCTACGACCGAACTTGTTGGTACTTACGATGATAATGGCAATTTTGGTTTTGTCGTTGCAGACGATAAACGGATTCCGAATGATATATTTGTGCCGAAAAGTGCTTCAAAAGGCGCGGTAGACGGCCATAAAGTGATTGTGAAAATCACAAAATTCCCTGAAGGAAGAATGAGTGCAGAAGGGGAAGTCGTTCAAATCCTCGGACATAAGAATGATCCGGGAATCGACATTATCTCCATCATCCATAAACATGGCATTAAAGTCGACTTTCCTGATGAGGTTCTTCAACAGGCGGAGAATACACCGGAAACCATCCGGGAAGAAGAGATTGCCAACCGCCGCGATTTGCGTGATGAAGTGATTGTCACGATAGACGGCGCAGATGCGAAAGATTTGGATGATGCCGTCACGGTTAAGCAATTAGACAACGGAAATTATAAATTGGGTGTCTATATTGCTGATGTCAGTTATTATGTCGAAGAAAATTCCCCTATCGATCAAGAAGCGATGGAACGGGCAACAAGTGTCTATCTTGTCGACAGGGTAATCCCGATGATTCCTCACAGACTCTCAAACGGTATATGTTCCTTGAACCCACAAGTAGACCGTCTGACACTTGGCTGTGAAATGGAAATCGATAGAAATGGCGCGGTCGTCAATCATGAGATTTTTCAGGCAGTTATTAAAACGAATGAACGGATGACCTATCACGATGTAAACAAAATTCTGGTTGACGAAGACCAGGATTTGAAGGAACGTTACCAGGAGCTTGTTCCTATGTTCAAGGATATGGAAAAGCTTGCCCAAATTCTGCGCGGAAAAAGGATGGGCAGGGGTGCGATCGATTTTGATTTCAAAGAAGCGCAAGTATTGGTTGACAATGAAGGGAAAGCTGCCGATGTAGTCTTGCGTGAACGGTCCGTTGCAGAACGACTTATCGAAGAATTCATGCTGGCAGCCAACGAAACGGTAGCCGAGCATTTCCATTGGATGGACGTTCCGTTTATACACCGGATTCACCAAGACCCGAATCCGGATAAACTCCAACACTTTTTCGAGTTTATCGCCAACTTGGGATATGTGGTGAAGGGAACCTCTAATGAAATTCATCCACAAGCCTTGCAGAGCGTATTGGATGAAGTCCAGGGAACCCAGGAAGAGATGATTATTTCCAAATTGATGTTACGTTCGATGCAGCAGGCTAAGTATGACCCGCAGAGCATCGGGCACTTTGGATTGGCGACTGATTTCTATACACACTTTACATCCCCGATCCGCAGGTATCCTGACTTGATCGTACACCGATTGATCCGCACTTATTTGATCAATGGACAGTTGGATGACAAAACAAGGAGCCATTGGAAAGAAAAGATGCCTGAAGTAGCAAGGCATTCTTCCGAAATGGAGCGTGCTGCAGTAGATGCGGAGCGGGAAACGGATGATTTGAAGAAAGCAGAATATATGCAAGATAAAATCGGAGAAGAATTCGATGGTGTCATCAGCTCTGTCACAGGCTTCGGCTTGTTCGTCGAACTTCCGAATACAATTGAAGGACTTGTCCATGTCAGTTATCTAACCGATGACTACTACCATTTTGAAGAGCGGCAATATGCCATGATCGGGGAACGAACCGGTAACATATTCCGCATTGGGGACGAAATTACGGTGCGCGTTGTGAACGTCAACCTCGATGAACGTGTTGTCGATTTTGAAATAGTCGGGATGAAACCGAGAAAGCAAAGAGTTGCGCCAGACCGCCCGAAAGTCATTACAGCCAAACGAGAGCATAAGGCTGCCAAACCAGGTAAAGGCAAAGCAAATGGCAAAGCCAATGGAAAAGGTTCCAAAGGTCCTGGCAAGAAAAGCAATCCAAAAGCGAAAAAGAAGAAAAAGAAAAAGTAGGCGCAGAATTTTCTGCACCTACTTTTTTTAGGCTATAACAATGGCCAGTACAAGGAATACTACCGCAGCTATTAAATAAATCCACCCTAACATTTGCGCTTTGCGCTCACGCTTTTTGACAGAAAGTCCGCCTGTAATGAACAAGAACAGAGTGAATACTGCAAAAGTAACCCATCCCCAGCTGTATAACAGCCCGAAGTGAAGCCTGATTAGGAAAAAGATATTCGCCGGTATGGCGATAATCAGCGGAATATATAAGGAATTCAAGGTGAATTGCTTGTTATTACTGCTCATAAGATCATCTCCCTACCTTTGATGTGTTATTATCTTACGAAAGTAATGAAAGCTGGCAGCTATTATCATTTTCCCCGAATTACTTTTGTTCAATCCAATCTCCATAAAGGATCCATGGATCTGAAAGTTCAAAAGCCTGTTTATCGGGAATTTTCTTAAACCCTTCTTCTGAGAAATCGATCCACACGGCTGGATGAAGCGGATGACGATCAGCATAGTGGAAGGCCGTTTCCCAAAAGCCCGGTTGTTCAAAATGATCATCCCAGAAATATTTCACCTGTGCATACCAATCGCGCTTTTGATCATTTCTGATTGTCATAAACCGCTGCTTGTCAGGACTTAGATAGAATGCCGATTCTTCCAGATATTCATCTGTTACAAGTGTTTGCTTGAATGGCAGCGGGTAATAGCATTCATATGGAAAGACGTTTATAGCATTATGAGTAACTGAATCAAGCAGTTCTCTCTTTTTTGCAGTATTTTCGACAGGCTGCCACAAATCACCTGATGTGCCACCAACCAACTGTCTGTTTTTGACATGGATGGAATGAAGAGTTGTTACGGGGGACAGTGTCAGTTTTTCCAAAACCCTTCTGGCCGGTTTGTTGCCGACGTTTGTGTTGGCGCCAACCCAAGTTATATCAGGGTTTTTTTTCAACTCTTCAATAATGTAGGCTAATAAATCTGTCGCAAAACCTTTGGACAGGAACTTTTTATTGCTGCGGAGGCGTCCAAGCATTGCGTATCCCCCTGGAAAAATCGTATAGCCGGCAATCGCAAGCAGGTTGTTTTCATGAAACATGCCAAATACATCCTGGCTGCTTGATTCCACTAAATGAGGGAATATATGCAAGACATAATCATCTTCGATATTGGTTTCCATCTGTTTTACAGTTTCCCAGTCATCGGTTGTGAGTTTTCTTATTTGCAGTAACCCCTGTTCCATCGTACTATCTCCTTCTTGTATATATTTCCAGCTCATATTTTCTCACAGAACGGGGAAATTTGCACGGATATTAAAAAGGGGTATTCACGTGATAATTGGAATCCTTGGGTGTTTTTGATAAAATAAACTTTACGGATTATTAGGAGGAAAGCGTTATGCCAAAAGGTCAGAACAATGCAATCGCACAAAACAGAAAAGCTAGCCATGACTTCATCATAGAAGAAACATATGAAGCAGGGATCGTCCTGCAAGGTACGGAAATCAAATCATTAAGAGCGGGCAGAGTGAATTTAAAAGACAGTTTCGCCCGGATTGACAGGGGAGAAGCCTATTTGATCAACTTGCATATTTCTCCGTATGAGCAGGGCAATCGTTTCAATCACGACCCGACCCGTACAAGAAAGCTGTTGCTCCACCGCAAGGAGATAGACAAGCTGATCGGTGAGACACAGCAGCAAGGTTATTCGCTTGTACCCCTGAAAATTTATATTAAGAATGGTGTTGCCAAAGTTTTAATCGGACTGGGCAGGGGTAAAAAGAAATATGATAAGCGTGAAGACCTGAAACAAAAGCAGGCCAAACGTGATATTGACCGCGCCATTAAGGATAAATTCCGCGGCTAGGGTTGAAAAAACGATGAAATGTGCTATAATGTTAATTGTCTGGTCAACAGACCCCAACAATTTTATAGAATATAGTGCTTGATTCTATCATAAATTCCGTTGGACCCTGAGATACTTTTCATGGGGACGTTACGGATTCGACAGGGATAGGTCGAGCTCAGGCTGCGGGTCGAGGTTACGACTCGTAAAACGTTATTCGCCTAAATATAACTGGCAAAGAAAACAACTACTCTTTAGCAGCTGCGTAAGCAGCCTAAAGGATCCTTCCTGCCATCGCCCGTGTGGCAGATGAAGGGTCTCAAATGAAGCGGGCTACGCTGTCCATCCACCGTCTGAGGATGGCAGAAGAGATTAATCAGACTAGCTCCTCGGAAGCCTGTTGGTAGGCTGAAGAGGAAGCGAATGATAATATACCAACTACGCTCGTAGATGCCTGAGTGCCGATATCTCTGGACGTGGGTTCGACTCCCACCGTCTCCACCAATACATAATTGGTGGTTTTTTAATGTCTTTTGAAGGTTTGTTTGAAGAAACTTTGAATTCTCCAACAAAGATAAGCAGTTCAGCTTTTGTGGAGAAAACAAGATATAACATAGCAAATAAAGTGTTGATTGCATCTGTTTTAGCACTTGAATTTTATTGACATGTCAACATTTACCTTCTAATTTAACCCTATAAATAGCAATGTAATTAGCAGTGTGATATCTATTGTCAATGCGGTAAGTCTGTTGTTGAAAAAAACCGAAATATTGTTTTGACTAATTAGAAAGGAAAGTTGTCGATGACGAAATTATATTATAGTGGTTTAAAATATGGAGAAAATGATGTGGAAGTAAAATTATTGGTGGATATACAAAATGATTGGCTTGAGATAACACATACCAAGGAAGTGTCTCAAGTAATGAATAAATCAACAGGTAAATATATAACAGTAAAACGAAATACCTTGAAATTTGAAGTTGTTTCATAATGGGGATTTTTTTCAGTTAAAAGGCGATGTGCCAGATTTTTTTAAAAAAATTGGGTATAACGATAATTAATCATGCTGGAATCCGCCACACATCCTTTTTACAAATAAAAGGAATATTGCTCTCCCTCAGAAAAAAATCCCCTGTTGGCTTTGTGGAACAGGGGATCAATTTTTTAGTCTTCTTCTATTATTGCATCAAACGCTTCTGATACTTTTTCAAATTCCTCATCAGAGTCAATCGCAGATAAATCACCTTCATTGTCTATCTTTAAGAAAAAGATATCTATATCTTCTTCGTTTTCATTCTGTAAATCTTCTGCAAAGCCGACTGCCACATAGTCAGTACCTTCTAAGGTGACCTTTGCCAAAACTTCAACAGTTTGATCCTCATTTGTTTCATCACTTATGGTGAAAGTTTCACCTACTTTGATTTCTTCCATTATCATTACCCTTCCTTTCTTTTGTAAAGACATTGTTGGATAAGCTCCGCCTTTATTCTTCCTAAGCATTTGACGTTCTATGTGCCATTTTTGAAAATGAAACCTGGTTTGCATGTCTTACGTATAACAGTAACAATCTTTTAAAGAGGATTTCAATAAGTGAAATTCCATAATCAGGAGTTGGTAAATTTACATAGATTGCGGTTGTCTAGAAACATATCTTCCTATATACGAAACCAAAACCAAGTCATATGATATGTGTATAATATATAACGAAAAAGGTGTTGAGGGAATGGCCAAAACAATGAAGCAACAGAAAGCAGCATTTAACGAACTTACAAGACCCCATCCATTTCACATTTATTTTTTTCCTCTTTTTTTTGGTATTGTCAGTATAATGGCTCCGCATGAATCCCGGCCTCATACGATCGCAGTGGGAATTATGATGATATTACTGCTTGTTTTCGCGCTGTATGTTACATTTTTCAACAGACATGACAGGCGGCTTTATAATCGCTATCTTTCCATTACAATGGTCATTACATCCATAATTACACTTATACCCGGTCTGAAAATATCAGTCGGAGTATTTTGGATTGTTTTTCTTCTTTTTTTCTGGTGTATCGTTTATCTAGTTTCATTTTATGGGGAAAAAGTATTTCCATCTAAAAAATTTCCTGTTTGGGGTATTATTGCATGCACAGTGTTTTTCTTGTTGATGAGTTGGATAACCAGTAACGGAGCAGTCGGGTATGGTGGTACACTTTATGTCTCGATGTTGGAGGATGAACATATGCTGGTGTCACTTTTTGGTGAGGAAAAAGGCTGGCAGTTTGTGTCCTACTTATATAGTCTTTCATCATCTTCACTGTTGCTTATGTTCTCTAAGACTATTTTGCATGTAAGAAATAAAGAGGGGGTGTAAGGGGCATTTGAAGATGCTCAGCAACTAGTGCAAAGTATCTTGCTTGGTTTAAGTTTTATTGTAGTTTTATTCCACAATCAGGTTCTTTCCTTTAAACAGGGCTAATTTTTTACGACCGGATTGTGGAGTAATACTCATATTTAGTGGCAGACCTATATTACCCATCCAATGAAGATTAATTAATAATCTCTATCTTGTCTTGTTTATGAACATCTTCCGTGCCGGCATGTAAAGCAGTCTTGTAATACCAGCATTTGTGCTCGATGAGCTCCATTGTTTTTTTCAATTCTTCCATTTGTGCTTCAACAGTTTGCTTTCGTTCGATAAACATGTGATATCTTTGTTCCAGCGTAGAATCACCTTCAGAACACCAATCAATGAAATTCTTAATTTCCTTAATAGGCATACCGGTGGATTTTAAACATTCAATTATTTTTAAGGCGTCTATATCGGATTCTTTAAACAATCGTGTTCCGTTATCTGTCCGTTCTACAAAGGGCATGAGACCCTCCTTGTCATAGTAGCGCAGGGTATATACGGTAAGATTTAATTCTTTTGCTATTTCGCTGATAGAATAAGTCTTCATCATTTATCTCCCTTTCCGATTAAATAGACCTCGAGTCAGCTCTTATTGTGAGAGGATTTTATCATGGTTTTTGTTGAACGTCAAAAGTCTCCACTAAGGAAATGTATCTTTAATACTGTTGGTATCTGACGGGTATGATGTAGTTATATTTTGTCCATTATTTATTATTTTAGAGGCTGTCGATATCTTACCGACAGCCTGAGTTATTGCGAAAATATTACCAAGGTTGATTTGTTGGACCAATTGTAAATTCATTAACATTCGTATCTTCCGGCTGTTCAAGGGCAAACGCAACAACATTGGCAATTCGGTCAGGCGTAATCCCAAATTGTTTGTACATAGCAGTCATACCTTCTGCAGTATCTTCATCAGTTATCGTATCCAACAATTCTGTATTGATGGCTGCTGGATAAATAGTCGCGGTGCGAATGTTGGTGCCCTCTTGGGCAGATTCCATGCGTAATACTTCCATTAAATCACGCACCGCCCACTTTGTTGCACCATAAACAGCGCCACCAGGGTAAGCTTTAAGTCCAGCTACTGAAGAAGTGGTGATAATATGTCCATGCTTTTGTGAAGTAAATGTTGGCAATACTGCAGCGATACCATTCAATACACCTTTAATATTAACATCAACCATACTGTTCCACTCTTCAGTTTTCAATGCTGAAAGTGGTGAATTTGGCATAATCCCGGCATTCAAGAAGATTGCATCTACACCGCCGAAAGTATCTTTAGCCAGTTGGACAAGTTGCTGACTATCATCAGGATTAACAACGTCTGTAGCGCGATAAACCGCCTGGCCTCCACTTGATTTGATTTCAGTAGCTAATTCTTTTAAACGCTCTTCACGTCTTGCGCCAAGTACAATTTTTGCTCCTTTATCAGCTAACAGTTTTGCTGTAGCTTCTCCGATCCCTGAACTTGCGCCTGTAATTACAATTACTTTGTTTTTAATTGTCATTTATTTTCCTCCTTTCAAACTTAACGATTTTATTCTAAATCCTAGAGTTAACTATAAGGCAAGCGTTTTAAGTAAATTTTTGTTCTAGAGTTGAAAGTTAATGGAGGGGTACTAAAGGAAGTATCCACAAAGGATACCAAATATAAATGAAATGCATGTGGAAATAGGCATGGATTCTCTTCTCAACATACCATGCTCTTACTAGCAAAATTCTTTATGATGAACATTACTATTTATCTTCACGCAATAGATAGTTGTTTCCGTCTTGGTCCTTAAATAAAAACATTGTGCCATATGGCATTCTTTGCATTTTATCTACTTCCACTCCATTTTGCTGCATTTTCTCGAAGCAGATTCTATATCAGTTGTGCTGAAGAGAATAGAAGGGGGAGCAACAGCTGAAGGGTTCTGTTTTTCCATTGCTGACTTCGAGTAAAGAACCAGAGTGGTGTATTCGTCTTCACTCGGCCCAACCTCAATCCATGATATGTTTGTTCCCATAGCTTGTTCAAATTTTAAGACAAATCCAACTTTGTTTAACCAGAAGTCTTTAGCTTGTTCTTGATCATTTACATAAACAGTTATTTTTCCAATTTTGTTAATCATAGAAAGCTCCTTTTTTGTTTACTGTCAGTATTAGTTAATTTATCATTTCCAATTATCCATAGTAATTGTCTTTGGTTCTAGTCAAAGGGAACAAATTACAACAAGAATCTACGAATCATATAAAAATATTGCAATACATTACATATTGTATTAACAGGGGAGGGTATTACCGACAAAAAATAGAAGTTTTATTTAATCTATTTTTTAGGAGGAGACATGATGAAACTGGGAGCTTTTTCTGTAAGTTTAAATGTAAAGGATATTGATCGATCAAAAGCATTTTACAAGAACTTGGGTTTTAGAACTTTAGGTGGCGATATTAATCAAAAATGGCTGATTATGAAGATCTGTTTCAAATATTGCCCCTCCATCTGAATCAATCAATCCACTCCGTCAAAGCACAACTTAAGCACTCGACTTCAATTGTATTTCCATTCGATAATGTTATTTTTCTCATATTTTACCCCTTTAAAAAAATTTCGCTTTTTTAACTCTACTGCCTCGTTCGTTGAACGTGCTCTAAGCAGCTTATTTGAATGAAAATAACTTCTTATCCAATGAATTCATATTCTCATTATACATTAACTATAATACTCATAATGCCATTTCCTACATAGATTAAATGCATTTGCAAGCGACGAAGAAGTGTCTTGCAAGTGAACGGTTGCTATTAAGCCTAAACGGGTAGAAGGTGTTATGGAAATAGTTTGTAACCATTATGAGGGTCTATGTCGGTACTTTAGTTTTTTGCTCTCAATTCCTCGCATGGCTTCCATTAAGTTACAGATACTATCACCATCCACAATGTTAACTTGGAGTGAAATAATGATACTCAGATTCGGTTATGTCTCAACTGCACTATCTTTATGGGAAGCATCGCCTTCCAGGACACTTACGTTCACCAATTGGAAAAAGCTGGACAAAAACAGCAGGAAGGAAAAACTATATCATCTTACAGAGCAAAACTTAACCAATACGATGCGGACCCTACACTACAATATTGCCCATGGGATTGACATTTACAGGATGTCTTCTTCACTTGTGCCTCTAGCAACCCATCCAGAAGTCAGATGGGATTTTGTTACGCCTTTCCGGCATCTTTTTGAAGAAATCGGTGCTATGGTGCAAAAAAATGAATTACGGGTCAGTTTTCACCCTAATCAATTCACATTATTCACAAGTCCTCAAGATCATGTGACTTCCAACGCGATTGGTGATATGACCTATCATTATGAAATGCTGAAAGCGATGGGATTACATAAGGAAGCAACGATGAATATTCATGTCGGAGGAGCCTATGGTAATAAACGGGAGGCAATCGAGCGCTTTGACCGGAATTTTGTTCAACTCGGCAAAGATATTCTCCGGCAAACAACCCTTGAAAACGACGATAAAACTTACACAGCAGAGGAAACCTTGCAAGTATGTGAAAAGCACGGGATTCCCTTTGTTTTCGATTATCATCATCACTGGGCTAATCCGGGTGAGGGAGCTTATGAAAAGTTGCTGCCCAGGATTTTTGCCACATGGGAGGGCACTGGCAAGCCGCCTAAGTTCCACTTGTCTTCTCCTAAATCAGAAAAGTTATACAGGGCCCATGCGGATTATGTAGAAAAGGATTTCGCGATCGATTTTATCCATGCATTAAAAGCCTATGGGGAATCAGCTGACATCATGATTGAAGCAAAGGCGAAGGACAAAGCGGCTTTGAAGCTTGTTGATGAGTTGGCGAAAGTGCGAGGGTATAAGAGGGTTAACGGAGTGGCGATCGAGGTATAGGGACAGATGTAATGAGAGACGTAATAATTTTAATCCTATATAAATGAAGTACGGAATTATAGAAGCGTGCCAGGAAAGTTGTTTTCCAGCACGCTTTACTTTACTTCTTTTATTCAGCCGAGACCACGCCATGATTTAAAAGTGAAAGAAAAAACAGCCTTCCTATCGTGCTTATAGCTTTCTCATCCACATCGAACTTTGGATGATGGTGTGGATAAACAGCATCCAATTCTTCATTTCTTCCTCCTACGAAGAAAAAGGTTCCTGGAACTTCTTCGAGGTAATAGGCAAAATCCTCGGCCCCCATGAAAGCATTCATCTTTTTGACATACACTTCAGGTAAATATTGCTCTGCTAATTGTTTGAGCTGTCGAGTCGGCTCTGCATGGTTATACAACGAGGTGTGCCCATATACGTAATCAATACTCCCTTTGACGCCGGTATGTATTTCAACTGCTTTCACGGCATCCCGTATTTTTTTCTCTGCCAGCTCCCGGATTGCCGGGTCATACGTCCTGACTGTTCCTCCTACCGAGGCGCTGTCGGGTATGACATTCAGGGCATGACCGCTATGTAAAGAACCAACTGTGACTACTGCCGCTTTCAGAGGATCAACATTGCGGCTGACGATTTGCTGGAGGCTCATTACCAGCTGACTGGCAGCCACCACCGGATCAATCGCCAGGTGCGGCATGGCGCCATGGCCGCCTCTGCCTGATATGGTGATTTCGAAAGTATCTGCTGCAGCCATCGTATATCCTTCGTTAAACAGCACTTCCCCGATTTGGTTTTCCGACCAGACATGCGCGCCGTATACCGCGTCAACTCCTTCCAGACAACCGTCGGCTATCATTCTTTTTGCTCCCCCTGGGGCAACTTCTTCTGCAAATTGATGAATGAAAACGACCGTTCCGGCAAGGGTTGATTTCCTGCTGCTTAACACGCGGGCTACTCCGAGCAATGCTGCTGTGTGTACATCGTGTCCACACGCATGGGCGACTCCTGGAACTGTCGATTTATATGGGACATTTTTTTCATCCTGTATTGGCAATGCATCGAAATCTGCACGCAATGCTATCGTTTTTCCGGGTTGTTCCCCTCGAAGATAACCGACAACCCCATTTCCGCCGAAATTGGTTCTCACTTCCAAGCCAAGACTTTTGAGGTGATCAGCGATAAATGCAGGAGTACGTTTCTCCTCATTGGATAATTCCGGGTGCATATGCAAGTCCCGTCGGATGGTGATCAATTCTTCTTCTAGTTGTTTCAATTCTTCAAATAAGTTGTTAATCATTTTCCCCTCCACTTTTGTCGTAAAAAATAGAATTTTGCAATAATTTGCAATTACTCTTATACTAGACAATAACTTTATTCCTTTCAACCAGGGACTAAAGAATTTATCAACCAGGGGGAATTGACACACATGGAATCACAGTTGAAAGAAACATCTGAAGTCCCAGAAAAACATCCAAAAAGAAAGTGGGAAATGCCAGATACTTACGTAATCCTTTTTCTCGTACTACTGGCCGCTGCCGTTGCGACTTATTTTGTCCCGGCAGGTTCATTCGAGAGGGAAGTGGTTGACGATGTAGAACGGGTAATTCCGGGTACATTTAGTGAAGTGGATGGCAGTGCCGCAGGATTTATGGATATCTTTCTGGCACTTCAGGAAGGAATGATCCAATCAGCAGGCATCATCTTTTTAGTATTATTTGCGGGTGGAGCATTCGAGGTAGTCGAACGTTCAGGAGCCATTAAAGGCGGGATTATCCGGGCTGTCGACAAAACCCGTGGAAAAGAATTCTGGTTAATTGCAATTGTTTCCTTATTATTTGCTATTGGTGGTGCTGTCGGAGCAGTAGCCAACGCGATCATCCCGTTTGTTGCCATCGGCTTGATCATTGCGAGGGGGCTGAAACTCGATGCGATTGTGGCTGTATCGATCACCTTCGGAGCCACATTTGCCGGTTTCAATGTTGGCTTCGTCAATCCATATACCGTGGGAATCGCCCAATCGATTGCGGACATTCCATTATTTTCCGGTATGTTATACAGGATCATTGCTTTTGTTGTAATAGTTGGAATCACCATTCTTTACACATGGCGCTATGCAAAAAGAATTATGAACGATCCTTCCAAAAGTCTTGTCGGGGTGTTGGATCAGGATAGTTCTCAACAAGATAAGCTGCAGGCGCCTTTTACTGCCAGACATAAATGGATTGTAAGTTTTGTGGGAATCGGGCTATTATTCTTCATTTTTGCAACAATACAATTTAAATGGACAATCAATCATATGGCGGCCTTTTTCATCATTTTAGGAATTGTTTGTGGAATCATTGCCGGTATGAATTATAACGAAATTGCCGTGACGTTTTTGGAAGGTTGTCAAAAACTGGTATACGGTGCATTGATTGTCGGTGTGGCACGAGCGGTATTAATTGTCATGGAAAACGCGGAAATACTGGATACTTTTGTACATGCCATTTCCGTACCTCTGGAAGGGCTTTCTCCTGTCCTGGCAGCTTTGGGGATGTTTGTTGCCAACGGAATCATGAATTTCCTTGTCCCATCGGGAAGTGGACAGGCGATGATGGCCATGCCGATTCTGTCTCCGTTGGCAGATATGATCGGCATCACCAGGCAGGTTGCTGTTCAGGCTTATCAGTTCGGGGATGGTTTCACCAATAGTATTTTTCCGACATCAGGACCATTAATGGCGAGTCTGGCGGTTGCCGGAGTACCATGGATTAAATGGGCAAGGTGGATGCTTCCTTTGCTGGGAATCTGGACAGTAATAGCAGTAATCATGCTCAGTGTTGGGGTATTGATAAATTGGGGTCCTGTATAAAACAGGTAAATAAGAGCGCTGGTCGTGATGACCAGCGCTCTTTTACTCTTCATTTTTCTCTTTCGTTTTTAGGAAGAAAGAAGCGGTTATCCAAGCAGTAATCGGAATTGCCAGTGCAACTCCAAATCTGCACAAAGAATGGTAATCATTTCAGCATTGAAAACTTTCGAGTTTACGATTTCACCGAGTGAATACTCTAAATCTTTGAACCAGATAAGCAATCCTAGATAGCTGCCGAAGAAAGCGAAAAATAAGGTGTTGGCACTGGTGCCCAGGATATCTTTTCCGATATTCATTCCAGATGTGAACAAAGCTTTCCGGGAAATGGAAGGAGTATGACTTAATATTTCACGCACCGGAAAGGCATCCCTCCTTAACCGGGCTGTTTTAAATGTCCTAGTTTGATAAAAAACAGTTTTTATTTATCTACAAAAAGCGAACTACTATCAAAGATTTATTACCTCAACTAGTACATATAGAATCATACGCGCAGAATCATTTTAGGTATTTTTATACACAATTGAGGCAAACTGCGACATAGCGAAAATTCTATTTTGTGAAGATTTCTCTTCTTCTGATGTTAATTGAGTGTTAACCCGACGCTGCGGAAAAATACTCGCTTTCCGTGGGGAACGCTTCAGCTTCCTCGGTGCAAAAAGCGCCCCTGCGGGATCTTCAGACTGTTCCTTTCCCACAGGAGTCTCGCATTTTTCCTCCGCTTGGATTGGCATTCTGTTTAAGCAAGAAGAAATACTAGTTTAAGTGTTAAAAGATATTTTTCTACCCAAAATGCAGAAATACCAAACAGCGAAGGCAGAACACGCAGACTCCTGCAGGAACAGCGAAAGGTCTTCGATGGGGCGAGTAACCGCAGTCCCACGAGTCCGAAGACCCCGCAAGAAGCGTACTTTGCTGATGAGGAGGCTGAGGCCGTGCCCGCGGAAAGCGAAGTGTTCTGCCGCAGCGGTTGTATAGCACTCGACTTAATCAGGATGGGGAAAGTGAACTGAAGTTATGTCGCAGTTTATGTTTACTGTGCAAAGGTAATAAGTTCTTTGATAAGGCTCTATTACAAGCTCTTTGTACAACGTAAAGTTTGACAAAGTATGGTTTAGTACTCTAAACTAAATAGCGTGCAAAATAGTTTAGAGATATAAACCTTATTTTTTTGAAAAGAGGTGGCGCAGTGGGAGATAAGAAATTACATCAAGCAGTAAGTCTGTTCGGAGACGTTTTACTAGCGGGTACGGAGCTTGTCAGAAAAGAGGTAAGCCTCGATTCCCTTCAGAATCTATCCAATGAGCAAACAGATTTACTGAACATACTAAAGAAAAAAGGCGCAAGCTCACCAGGGAACCTTGCCGTATTGCAAGGCGTTCATAAAAGTGCGATTTCCAACCGATTGACGAAACTGATGAAAAAAGGTTTGGTCGAATGGGAAAATCCCCCCGCGACCGCAGACAAACGGTCCAAGCTGGTCAAACTTTCAGCGGAAGGGGAAAAAGTGATAAAGGAAATAGACGAAGCTGTCTATCACATCATTGAAAATTTACTGAATGATGTCGAGGAAGAAAAAATAGACAACTTTATGGATATTCTTCTGATAGTAAAAGAAAAGCTAAACGAAAAAGGGGATAGCGGAGAATGAGATTTATCATTAAGTTTAGATGGTTGATTGCCGTTTTAATATTGGCATTGACAGTTACGTTATCTTTGACAGCTCCAAATTTGACTGAGCTGGCAAATGAAAAAGGACAAACACAGCTTCCATCTGATGTTTCTTCCTCACAGGCCAATCAAATCCTCGAGGATGCCGGCCTGGATGATAATACGATCAGCGTTGTAGTGACCCTGGACGAAACATTGAATGAAGATTTGGAAACACAATTGGAAGATATGATCGGAGAGATCGAAGAATTTAACGGAGTTCAGGATGTAACAACTCCATTTGTTGAAGATGAGGATATAAGGGAACAGCTTATGTCCGAAGATGAGAAGACGATCCTTATCCCAGTAACGGTTTCGGGTTCGGATGAAGAGATAGAGGAAACTGCCGACCAAATCTATGAGGTTGTTCCTGACGATATTACTGCTTATATTACAGGTTCTTCACTCATCAATCAGGACTTTGCCCATAGTTCTAAAGAAGGTTTGAAGAAAACCGAAATTATAACAATCGGGCTGATTTTAGGATTGTTGTTGCTAGTGTTCCGCTCACTGATAACTCCGTTTGTGCCGCTTATTACAGTAGGTTTCACCTATTTGATCAGTCAATCGCTGTTGGCGATTTTGGTGGAAAACGTCGATTTCCCTATTTCGACCTTTACGCAGACATTTTTGGTTGCGATTTTGTTTGGGATAGGTACGGACTATTGTATCCTTCTTTTAACAAGATTTCGGGAAGAGCTCGCCAATGGGCATGATAAGGTAGAAGCAACTGTAACAGCTTACCGCACAGCGGGAAGAACATTATTTATAAGTGGTATTGCCGTGTTGATCGGATTTGCAGCGATCGGCTTTGCAAAATTTGCTGTATTCCAATCAGCGGTCGGTGTAGCAGTCGGGGTGGGGATCCTGATTCTTATTTTGTTTACTCTGCTTCCACTTTTCATGGTCACTCTGGGAGAGAAATTGTTCTGGCCGTCTAAAAAAGTGGCTTCCCACAGCAACAACAAGCTCTGGCACTTCCTTGGCAGAAATTCTGTTGCCCGGCCGGTATTGTTTCTTGTTATCGCAGCAATTGTCACTGTCCCATTCGTGCTTACTTATGACGGACAGGTTTCCTTTGATAACACCGAGGAAATTAGCAGTGACTATAAATCGATCAAGGGATTAAACGCAATCAGTGAAGCAGTTGGGGAAGGAAAAGCCTTTCCAGTCAAGGTGGTTATAAAAGAGGATGAAGAGTTGACAACCACCGAGACGATACCGTATTTAGAAAATATCAGTAAGGCAATTGAAAAAGTAGATAATGTAGATTCTGTTATGACAATTACCCAGCCTACTGGTGATAGAATAGAAGATTTATATATCGATTCCCAGCTCGGAGAAGTATCTAATGGTATAAATGACGCAGTGGACGGTATGAAAGAGGTTCAGAGTGGTTTGACCGAGGTACAGAACGGACTCAGTCAAATTGCCGATCAGGCTGGTGCCGGCAGCGGTTCTGGCGGATCTTTATCAGAAGCGACCAATGGACTGGACCAAATTAACCAGCAACTGCAGGGTACTACTGCCCAGCTTTCGCAGACCGGTAACGTTCAACAGGCGGTGCCTCAGCTACAGGCAATCAGTGGTCAATTAGGTGAGGTCCAAGCTGGACTTGAACAAGCAAATGCACAGCTTGCTGGCCAACAAGAACAAGTTGGCGAATTGACATCCTCACTTAATCAGCTTGCTGAAGGAGTGGAAAGTGCAAATAACGGACTTACCGAAATATCTGACGGATTGGCGAGTGCTGCTGATACATTAAATAACATGAGTGAAAGTCCCACAGTCAGGGATACCGGGATTTACTTGCCAGAGGAAACATTAGAGAACGAAGACTTTGGACAATCCATTGACAATTATTCTTTTGCCGATGGGGAAGGGATCACCATGGATGTCGTACTTGAAGTTAATCCTTACTCTGAAGAGGCAATTGATACAGTCAGACAGATAAAGGAAGCTGTGGACAACGAGATTATTGATACGCCGTTTGAAAATGCTGAAATTGCCTATGGTGGTGTGTCAAGCTCAAATGCAGACTTGGAAGAACTATCGACAACGGATCTTTCCAGAACCATGGTAATCATGATGGTTGGTTTGTTTATCGTTTTGACCATACTTTTCCGTTCGATGATCATGCCGGTCTATATGATTGCATCTCTGTTGCTGACCTACTATACCGCGATTTCCATAGCAGAAATGATTTTCGTGAATTTAATGGATTACAGCGGTATCAGTTGGGCCGTTCCGTTCTTTAGTTTCGTCATATTGGTTGCATTGGGGATAGATTACTCCATCTTCTTGCTTGATCGGTTCAGTGAAGAAGTGAAAGCCGGTATCGACAAGGGGATGGTGACTGCCATGACGAAAATGGGGACAGTCATTATCACTGCTGCAATCATTCTGGCAGGAACATTCGGGGCAATGATGCCCTCGGGCGTACTCACATTAGTGCAGGTGGCATCTGTCGTCATCATCGGTCTGTTACTATACGGTCTGGTCATTCTGCCATTGCTTGTCCCGTCGATCGTTGTAACATTGGGCGAAGGCAACTGGTGGCCATTCACGAGAAAAAAAGATAAGACAGGCGAAATGTAACAAACTAATTAAAAAGAAATCTTTTGTACCAACCCCTGAGAGTTAGAGTGGAATATCTAACTTTCAGGGGTGTTTTTATGTCAGGATATTACAACCTGTCATTTTAATATGCCCAAATATTCTTTCCATGGTCCAACATCTTGTCTGTATCTTTCTGCGAAAATCCTGGTGATCTGGGAGATATGCGTTAAATCGTGGACCGCCCATGTTGAAATCAACTCACGAACTTTCACTGTGCCAAATGCTGGATGGAATCCTGTCTTCTCTAAAGTGTTCTTATCAGAATTGATCAGCGATTGTAGTTTGACAAGGTTTTCGGCTCTTATCGTTTTAAAAGCATGCAGCTTTTCCTCGATGCTAGATTGTGTGTCGGTGTCTTTTAAATGGGCAAAACGGTCAAAAGGCGGAAAGGCTTGTCCTTCACCTTTCTTGAGAATAAATTCAAGCCTTGGAAGCCAGTTTTGTTTCTCTGCCTCAATTAGATGATTGATTACTTCAAAGGAGTTCCAAGTATCCCCACCTTCATTACAATTCAGCCAATTCACCGAGATGCCTGACAGAAAATATTCCAACGTCCGGGGTGTACGTTCCAAAATTTCCATTGCTTCATGCAAGTCAAAATTCATGTTCAAGCCCCTTTTCCAGGTTTTCCAAAATAATATCATATTTCAGGAATTTATATTAAAGTAGATGAATAGTTTGTTTGAAAATAAGAAGAATAAAGAACAGAAAAATAACTTTTCAAAATAACATAAAAAATTCCAAAAAACAGGTTTACTTCATTCATATGTTTGTTATAATGGGTTTAACAATACATAGAACATTTCTTTTGATAACACCAAATATCATAAGTAATAACCGGGTCTGCCTTTATGGGCAGACCCATTATATTTTTGCGAAAGATAAAGGTCCTGTTTCCAGGTCCTTTTTTTTATAGCTATGATGACACAATCAGGGAATTTCCATGTAAAAACGGGGAGGCTCCCTGATTACGCCTATGAGGCGGATTTAGATCACGGGCATATGCTGCAACAGGCTGTTACTTGGAAAGTGAACCTTATTGTCTCTTTACTCCGAAGGCTTCAAGGGGAAACTCACCGCTGAAGTGTTATAAACGAGAAAAAGCTAGATCACTTTGCTCTTTTTATTAATTGTATGCTATACTTTTCTTAAATAAACGGAGAGAGGATGATGGGTGGACGATGTTGAACTAATCTTATTTTCAAAGTTTGAAATCGTATATTTCAAAACGAACGAAATAGGATTAGTCTGCCCATTTTTCTAAACAAGTTATCCAGCTGTCAAATTGCGGCTTATTTTTTATTCTATTGGTATGACTAATCCTTCCAAAAATACTTGGGAGGATTTTTTTATTGACTAAGAACGGACAATTCGAATTTTTACATTTTGTCAATACTATGCTGCGTTCGCGGCAGGATCCTCCCTTTGAGGAAAGGGAATGATTATATGACCGAATTATTGAAATTGGTGAATCTTCAATACGAAATAAAGGACCATGTACTATTCGAAAAAGTAAATGGGAGTGTCGAAGAACGAGACATTATTGGTATTATTGGCAAAAATGGTGCGGGTAAATCAACCTTGCTCCAGCTCATTAACAATGAACAAAATCCGACGGACGGTCGATTGCTATGGTTGCAGAAAGATGTAAAAGTGGAAATGGTGGAACAAGAAACCGAATCATATTCGTTTGGGGCGACGACCGTTTTGGAAGAAAAGCTAATGGAAAAGTGGCATGTCCCTAAAGTCGAATTTTCCAGCTTGAGTGGTGGTGAAAAGCTAAAAGCACGTCTTGCTAACGGTTTTTCCAAACAGGCAGATTTGCTGTTGCTGGATGAACCGACCAATCATCTTGATCAACAGGGTTTAGAACTGCTGCAAAAGCAAATCAGGAATTATAGGGGCACCATCATCATGGTTTCCCATGACCGTCACTTTTTAGACGGAATTGCCAACAAGATTTGGTCGATCGAAGGAAAGCAGCTCATAGAACACAGGGGGAACTATTCCAGCTATATGGAAGTGCGTAAACAGAGAAGAATTACCCAGCAGCGGGAATATGAAAAACAACAGAAACGAATCGAACAGATAGAGAATCAAATGAAAGAACTTACTTCCTGGTCGAACAAGGCTCATGCCCAATCGACCAAACAAGATGGATATAAAGAATATTACCGCAAAAAAGCGAAACGGATGGACACTCAAGTCAAATCAAAACAAAAACGCCTGGAAAAAGAGCTGGAAAAAACAAAGGCACAACCAGTGGAGCCTGACTACCAAGTAACCTTCACCTTTAAGGCCAACAATAAAGTCGGAAAAAGGTTTATAGAAGTCAACAACTTGATAAAGTCTTTTCAAGGACGGATACTTTTAAAGAATGTTAATTTTACCGTCAAACATGGAGAAAAGGTTTCTATCACAGGACCGAACGGCAGTGGCAAGACAACATTGTTAAAAATATTATTAGGCGATGAGCCGGCAGAGGGGAAAATATGGATTTCTCCTTCAGCTAACATCGGTTATCTAACCCAGGAAGTATTTGATTTACCGCTTAATCAAACTCCGGCCCAGTTATTCCACAGAGAGACTTTCGAGGCAAGAGGGAAAGTGCAAACATTGATGAAACATCTCGGGTTTATGGCCTCCCAATGGTCTGAACCCATTAGTGAAATGAGTATGGGGGAGCGGGTCAAGTGCAAGCTGATGAAATATATATTGGAAGAAAAAGATGCACTCGTATTGGATGAACCGACGAACCATCTCGATTTACCTTCCCGTGAACAGTTGGAAGACACATTATCTAAGTACCCCGGTACGCTGATCGTTGTATCGCATGATCGATACTTTCTTGAAAAAACGACTAGCACAAAGTTGATCATTACGGACAATACTGTTGAAAAGGAACGGATTGACGCTTCTAAGAAAAGGAATAATGATGAAGAGCTGCGATTACAGTTGGAAACGGAAAGGCAGGAAGTACTGGGAAAGCTTAGTTTTATGACTCCTGCTGACAAGCATTATAAAGAACTTGATCAAAGGTTCACAGAACTCACCAAAAGAATCAATAAACTAAAGAGAACGCAAGAATGAAACTATTTCCTCGGAAATATCGTATAGGATATAAATCGATTAATTGGAAAAGGGGTGCAGTTATATGACTGAACAAGGTTGTATAAAATGTGGAAGCAAAGAAGCAGACAAGAAGGAAGTAGCAATGACAGGTACAGGTTTGTCTAAAATGTTCGATGTTCAAAACAATCAGTTTGTCGTTGTTTTCTGTAAGAATTGCGGATATTCGGAGTTTTACAATAAGAATGCGTCAAAGTCATCCAATATCCTGGATTTATTCTTCGGTTGAATAGTGGCTTAATTATGTTGAGGAGCATTACTTGTAGTGATGCTCCTTTTATTTTTGCGGTGTTATCGGTAAATGGCGCCTCGATGGCGTGTCTATTCTTGCCGTCCATGCATGCATGATTTACTCCTAGTCAAATAAATGGGGAACCGAAGAATCTATGTTTGAAACAGGCTCCTGCTGATATTTGGATATTTGGGTTCCTTCATTATCAACATGTACCATATAAGGTCATATGCTTTCATTATAACCACACTTAAAGTACGTATGACTTAGGAGGGATTTGAAATGGACGACAACCAACATCTCCTATTTTTATCTTATATGAAAGGTAGAAATATTGAAGTTTTTAAAGGCGGGCCGGAATTCCAACAAGGAAAACTTCTAGATGTGCAGCAAGACTATTTGATTTTGTCTACAACAGATAATGGCTTCATCTACTATCCATTAAAACATATGAAAAGTGTCATTGAGGATTCCCATGCAGATTTGCCTGTCCTTGAGGCGGAAGAGACAGCCTCTTTTCGAGATGCCAATAATATCCTCGAATTACTGGAAAATCTGAAATATCAGCCAGTACGGATAAACCAAGGAAGACCTGAATCCCGTTACGGAAGATTATTGTCTGTGGAATCTGATTATTTAGTGATGTTAACGGAAAAGGACGGAATTATCTATTACAATTTGGACCATATGAAAAGCATATGTGAACCCTTTGGCTCTGGTGAAAGCTTTCCTATAGAAAGAAACATGGAAATACCCCCATATCTTGATCAGCCTGATTTTTATACACTTATTGGCAGTTGCAAGTACAGATGGGTGACGATCAATCATGGAGAAGCAGGGAATATGGAAGGTGTTTTAGTAGAAAACGCAAATGACCACATTATATTGATCCACCATAATGAAATAGTGAGAATTCCAGCTAAACATATAAAGAGCATAAGCCTGGGGCAGAAGATAAAACAGAAAAATGGCAGAAATACATCTGACAACGAGACGTTAATACAACAAACGGAAATGTTTGAAGGATCAGAATCTGAATCTGTTGAAGATGAAGACTCTGCCAATAACGAAAAAAAAACTAATTTAGAAGAAACACCCGAAGAAATAAAAAAAAACAGTAAGGCAAAACTCCTAGGAGAAGCCACCCCTAAACAACCATCCACCAGGAAAAAAGCTGCAGAGAAACCGACAAACTTTTCCTTGTCAGCATTAAAAAACAGAAAACAAGAGCAGAAGAGTCCGGAGAAAGAAATAGAAGACTCTGAAGAAACAAGTGAGCAAGATCAACCGAATGACAATGGAATCCGCAACAAACATTTCAACTATAACCAGTTATATTATTCGAGTTACTTACATGCAAAACCGAAAAGGAAAAGAAGAAGATAACATTTAGGCTATAGCGAATTTACCACCACAGGAGGAATATTTCAGTCAGCATATTAAAAAGCAGTATTTTAAAAGTTGACTGAAATTTTGCTTTAGCATAAAATGTTTCCTAAGAGAAACTTTCGCTCATTTGATAAAAGTAATATTTTTTTGCGCAAAAAGTTTCCCTTAGGAAACATTTTAAGAGAAGTGCATATAATGAAAATCAATAAATGGGTTGTATGAAGGATATGAACAAAGAGGAGAAGATGTGTGATGGAAAACTTATTATTAGCTTTCGGATTGACTCTGATGGCTGGTTTAGCAACTGGAATCGGCAGTGTTCTGGCATTCTTCACTTCGACTACCAATACGAAATTCTTGTCACTCGCGTTAGGTTTCTCCGCCGGTGTCATGATTTATGTCTCCATGATCGAGATTTTTTGGAAGGCTAAAGATGCTCTTGTCGGTTCATTAGGAGTCGAATGGGGAAACTGGCTGACAGTAATTGGTTTTTTCGGTGGAATGTTTTTAATAGCGATGATTGATAAATTTATACCAAAGCAGGGTAATCCACATGAAGTGAAAAAAGTGGAAGACATGAATGAAAAGGAAACAGCAATCAGTGATCCTAGCTTGCTCAAGATGGGAACCTTTACTGCATTGGCAATAGCGATCCATAACTTTCCGGAAGGAATTGCTACTTTCACTTCAGCACTTCAGGACCCGGCGCTGGGAATAGCGATTGCTGTGGCAATTGCCATTCATAATATACCTGAAGGGATAGCTGTGTCTGTTCCCGTTTATTTTGCAACAGGCGACAAGAAGAAAGCTTTCAAACTTTCATTTTTATCCGGATTGTCCGAACCGGTCGGGGCAATCGTGGCTTACTTAGTGTTAATGCCGTTCTTGAATGATGTTATGTTCGGAATGATTTTTGCAGCAGTAGCGGGAATCATGGTGTTTATTTCTTTGGATGAGCTGCTGCCGGCATCTCAAAAATATGATGAAGCACACATTTCCATTTATGGGTTAATAGGCGGGATGGGTGTGATGGCCCTTAGTCTTTTGCTATTTATATAGGTTGCGGCGGAGTGCAACTCCGCTTTTTGGTGTTGGAAAGTTTATACTATCTGCTTACAGGATAAATCATTATAATAACGATGAATGCATTTTTTCCTGTTAATGCTCCACCTAATACTACTATAGATATGAAATAAAAAACGATAAAACACATAACATAAGCATACGACAGAATTGGAGGCTTTCGACATTGTTTATTGCTATCATTTTCTTTTTGTTAATGTCTTTCTTTTTATCGGGAAGTGAAACAGCACTGACCGCTGTTAATAAAATGAAGGTAAAGACTAAGGCGGAGAACGGAGATAAAAGATCTCAGCTTTTATTGAATTTGATTTCTAAACCAGATGAATTGATTACAGCTATTTTGATCGGGAACAACATATCAAACATCATGCTGCCGACGTTGGTCACAATAGTTGCGTTGGATTATGGCTTCAATGTCGGCCTGGCGACAGGAATACTTACAGTGGTGCTGATTATCTTCGCGGAAGTTCTGCCAAAATCAGTTGCAGCCACTTTTTCCGAAAAAGTTTCCTATCTTGTATTTCCCGTGATCAGGGTTTTGCTATGGATTGTCAAGCCGCTGACCTTTTTGTTATCGAAATTCACAAGGATGGTTATTCGAATGATCTCCAAGCAAGATCCTGATGGGGTTTCCATATCAAAAGAAGAGTTAAGGACGATGGTCGACATTGCCACAGCCGAAGGAACCTTTGCAAGTGATGAAAAGCATCGAATCAAAGGTGTCATCGATTTTCATCGGTTGGATGTAAGGGACGCCCTGAAAACCCCAAGAATGGAAATTATAGGTATCCCGTCGACTGCCACTTATGGACAAGCGCTTGATATTGTATTAAACAGTAACCATACCAGGTATCCGATTTATGAAGAAAATATGGACAACATAATAGCGGTCTTCCATGCCAAGCAGCTGCTTTCCTGGTCCTTAGATCAAACCCAAATCTTACAGCAGTTTACGGATAACAATCCATTATATGTATTTGAGTTTCACTCAATCGAAAAAGTATTCAAGCAAATGTTAAAGGAAAGAAAACATATGGCGATTGTACTGGACGAATATGGTGGAACAAATGGCATCTTGACGAATGAGGATATTATCGAAGCGATGATCGGCCAGGAAATTAAAGATGAAACAGACGTGGACGAAGAGGCACTGATAGAGGAGTTTTCCGAGTCGCGGATCGTTTGTAATGGTAAAATCTCTCTCCACCGCCTGAATGAAGTGTTCCGAACAGACATACCGGAAGAGGAGGACATTTTGTCAGGATTCTTATTACGTGAATTCGGATACTTCCCCAAAGTCGGAGATACGTATGTATATGAAGACCTTCATTTTGAGATAAAAGAAGTGGAGGACAACAAACTAAGAACAATAGAAATCGTCAAGCAAACAAATGAATAACGATCTTCCGTAAAAAGGGTTGCCTAACAGCGACCCTTTTTAAATTGAGTACTTTGTCCAGTAGAGAAAAGTTACATGTTGTGTAGAGTTGAGGGAAACTAACGCATAGTTGCAATTTTATTTCTAGTTGTTCTGATGATTGTTGAGTGCATGGACTCGCTGCGGCAGAACACTTCGCTTTCCTCGGGCACGGCCTCAGCTTCCTCAGAAGCAAAAAGCGCTTCTTGCGGGATCTTCGGACGCGTGCTATTCCTGCAGGAGTCTACGTATTCTACCTCCGCTGGTTGGAGTTCTCTGAATCTCGGCTACGAATAATCCATGTTAAAGATATTATAGGATCACTTCTCACCTGAACAGAAAAACGACCCAAAGCGGAGGAAAAATGCGACACTCCTTGAAAATAAAGTTCGATTTTCTGCGTGCGGTGTAAATGCATGGATGTCTTTTCAAAGTCCTGGGGGAAGAGCAGCTTCCGAAGACCCCGCAGTGAGNACGATGGTCGACATTGCCACAGCCGAAGGAACCTTTGCAAGTGATGAAAAGCATCGAATCAAAGGTGTCATCGATTTTCATCGGTTGGATGTAAGGGACGCCCTGAAAACCCCAAGAATGGAAATTATAGGTATCCCGTCGACTGCCACTTATGGACAAGCGCTTGATATTGTATTAAACAGTAACCATACCAGGTATCCGATTTATGAAGAAAATATGGACAACATAATAGCGGTCTTCCATGCCAAGCAGCTGCTTTCCTGGTCCTTAGATCAAACCCAAATCTTACAGCAGTTTACGGATAACAATCCATTATATGTATTTGAGTTTCACTCAATCGAAAAAGTATTCAAGCAAATGTTAAAGGAAAGAAAACATATGGCGATTGTACTGGACGAATATGGTGGAACAAATGGCATCTTGACGAATGAGGATATTATCGAAGCGATGATCGGCCAGGAAATTAAAGATGAAACAGACGTGGACGAAGAGGCACTGATAGAGGAGTTTTCCGAGTCGCGGATCGTTTGTAATGGTAAAATCTCTCTCCACCGCCTGAATGAAGTGTTCCGAACAGACATACCGGAAGAGGAGGACATTTTGTCAGGATTCTTATTACGTGAATTCGGATACTTCCCCAAAGTCGGAGATACGTATGTATATGAAGACCTTCATTTTGAGATAAAAGAAGTGGAGGACAACAAACTAAGAACAATAGAAATCGTCAAGCAAACAAATGAATAACGATCTTCCGTAAAAAGGGTTGCCTAACAGCGACCCTTTTTAAATTGAGTACTTTGTCCAGTAGAGAAAAGTTACATGTTGTGTAGAGTTGAGGGAAACTAACGCATAGTTGCAATTTTATTTCTAGTTGTTCTGATGATTGTTGAGTGCATGGACTCGCTGCGGCAGAACACTTCGCTTTCCGCGGGCACGGCCTCAGCTTCCTCAGAAGCAAAAAGCGCTTCTTGCGGGATCTTCGGACGCGTGCTATTCCTGCAGGAGTCTACGTATTCTACCTCCGCTGGTTGGAGTTCTCTGAATCTCGGCTACGAATAATCCATGTTAAAGATATTATAGGATCACTTCTCACCTGAACAGAAAAACGACCCAAAGCGGAGGAAAAATGCGACACTCCTTGAAAATAAAGTTCGATTTTCTGCGTGCGGTGTAAATGCATGGATGTCTTTTCAAAGTCCTGGGGGAAGAGCAGCTTCCGAAGACCCCGCAGTGAGTGCAGTTTGCTCACGAGGACAAGTAAGGCTTCGACAGCTAATCATCGCACGCAGAAAATGGCTTTGTATTTTCAAGGAGGCTGAGGTGCTGCCCCCGGAAAGGGAGTATTTTTCCGCAGCGCCGGCCTACCACTTAATCCGAAAAGGATGGTAGGAAGTCCCATAAAAGTTATGTCGCGGTTTATGGTTATTGTGATTTAGTGAATATTTTTTGGATCGCTTATTTTGTAATGCTGCCATTAGTTTCGTGATGGGCTGCGGGTGGTACTAGTAAGGAAAAAAGGGGAGTAGTCATGGCAGTTAAAGCAGGAAATGAAGCAGTAAAAGTTATGAAGAGCTATGGGATCAATAAGGTATTCGGAATACCAGGAGATTCTATCAACAATATAGTAGAAAGCCTCCGGGAAGAAAAAGAAGACATAGATTTTATCCAAGTCCGACACGAAGAGGTAGGTGCTCTTGCAGCCTCCGCATATGCCAAGCTTACAGGAAATATAGGCACCTGTTTGTCTATTGGCGGCCCGGGAGCCATTCACTTACTTAACGGATTGTATGATGCCAAGGCGGATAGTGTCCCGGTACTGGTACTTGCCGGCCAAGTTCCAAGAGACAGTATAGGGAAAGATTCCTTTCAAGAAGTCAATTTGGAAAAAATGTTCGACGATGTGGCAGTTTTCAATAAAAGGGTCGATTCCCCCGAATCTTTTCCCGGTCTAGTTCAGCAAGCGATCAGAGAAGCATATGCCAATAAAGGAGTATCTGTCCTGGTAATACCGGACGATGTCCCCACAGTAAAAATAGACGGGACGAATTTAGGCGCTACAGATACTTATGAACCAGTTCTCACGCCATCCGAAGAGCATTTGAAGAAAACCCATCAATATTTGAGAGAAGCAAAACGACCAGTTATTTTGGCTGGAACTGGTACCAGACATGCCAAAGAAGAACTGGAGCAGTTTGCAGAAAAGTTGGCAGCTCCGATTATATTTGCTCTGCCTGCAAAAGGCACGCTGCCAGATCAACACCCATACAACCTGGGGCAGCTTGGTCAGATTGGAACTAAGCCAGCTTATGAAGCAATGGAAGAGACAGATTTACTGATTATGATCGGTACTTCCTTTCCGTACAGAGATTTTCTTCCAGATGATACCAAGGCAGTGCAAATTGACAACAATCCTTCTCAAATTGGAAAAAGATACCCAGTCACTCTTGGTCTTGTTGGTGATGCCAAACATACGCTAAAGGCTCTGGCAAACGGAATGGATGAAAAGGAAGATAGGGAATTTCTGAAAGCTTGCCAGGAAAATATGAAAAATTGGTGGAACCATATTGAAAGAGACGAAGAACCAACTACACCGATAAAGCCCCAGCAGGTAATTCCGAATATACAAAAGGTAATGGAAAAGGATGCAATAATATCTGTAGATGTAGGGAATGTAACAGTATGGGCCGCTCGTCATTTGCGTTTAACCCAGCAAAAAATGATCGTTTCAAGCTGGATGGCGACAATGGGATGCGGCCTTCCGGGGGCAATTGCAGGAAAGCTTGCATATCCGGAACGACAGGTTGTTGCGATATGCGGGGATGGCGGTTTTTCCATGGTGATGCAAGATTTCTTGACTGCCGTAAAGTATGAATTGCCGATCATGTTTGTTGTCTTCAACAATCAAAGGTTGGGGATGATCAAATATGAGCAGCAGGAACAAGGGAATCTGGATTATGTAACCGAACTGCAGGATATGGATTATGGGAAGTTTGCCGACGCAGCTGGTGGTAAGGGATACAGAGTCACCTCAGGAGAAGATTTGGAACGTGTTTTCCGGGAAGCATCCGGACAAACAGTCCCTGTCATCATTGATGTTGTTTTAGAGGAGCAACCCCCTTTGCCAGGAAAAATACCGATTGGACAAGCAGTCAGTTATTCAAAATATATGATGAAGAGGTTTTTTAAAGATTATGAAGTAGATATGCCTCCTTTGAAAAACAGCTTGAAAAGATTGTTGTAATAATCAGAAGAAAAGGGATTTGTCTCTTGCAGTAGACAAATCCCTTTTTTTAGCTATTCATCCTATGATGCATGCTTCGCTTGATCACTTTATTTTAATAACAATTTTTCCGCGTGCATGATGTGTCTCACTTAGTTGATGTGCTTCCCTAAGCCCTTCTGCACTGAACGGATAAGTGTGTCCTACTGTTGAAATCACTTGGCCTCGATTTAATAAGTCAGCAAGTTCGGCCAATTGCCGGCCGTTTGGATTAAGCCAGAAAGAACCAGCCTTTATGCCTTTTTCTTGTGCCTTCTGTTCGTCAGGTTGATCGATAATAGAAACCAACTTTCCTCCTTTTTTAAGGACTTGAAAGCTTCTTTCCATAATTTCACCGCCCATTGTATCCAGGACGATATCGTAATCTTCCAATACTTCTTCAAAATTCTCTTCTTTATAATTGATAAAGTGGTCCACGCCAATCTGATTCAGAAAGTCTTCATTTTTCCCGCTTGCCGTCGAAGCAACATAAGCACCGAAGCTCTTGGCTATTTGAATGGCGAAGCTTCCTACACCGCCGGAACCCGCCTGGACCAGCACTTTGTCTCCTTCTTTAATCTCTGCAAAGTCGACAAGGCATTGCCATGCGGTCAATCCTGCTAATGGCACAGCGGCAGCTTCTTCGAATGTAATATTTTCAGGGATGTGGGCCAGCAGGTCTTCGTCGACGGCTGTATATTCAGCATATGTGCCTTTGGCAGTAGTTGCCGGCCTTGCAAAAACACGGTCTCCTATTTGAAAGTCAGAAACGTCTGCACCTACATCTTTAACGATACCAGCTGCATCCCATCCCAAGATAATCGGAAATTCAAATGGAAGCATTTCTTTTAAATATCCTTCCCTCAGCTTCCAGTCTATCGGATTTATTGAAGTTGCATGCAATTCCACTAAAACCTGTTTATCATTTAGTTCTGGCATTGGTACTTCTTTCTCGACAAGTTCCTCTGCAGATCCGTAGTTCTCAATAACAATCGCTTTCATGTCACAATTCCTCGCTTTCTTGTAAAAATAATCGAAAAGTGCTTACTTCGTTCCTTTAATGTTCCCACATGGGAAAGAAGTTAATCAGATCAAGATGGATAATTTTACATAAATCGATCAAAAAGCCGCAAGTAAATAAGCCCTTTGAAATACAATTGTAATATTCACATAATCTTGTTGTCATTTTTTAGTGATATACTACTAATTGTGAAAAATAAGATAGGACAATCGGGAAAAAGAGATAGATATTTTTTACTAGATTGTCGAACGGTGATATACATAATGTTAATTACATAGAAAAGTAGATTGTTGTCGAATGATTAGGGGGAATAGGAGATGTTGAAAAGGAAGATAATGGTATTAGGGGCTTCACTGGTTGTAGGAATGGGGAGTTTGATCGGAAGCACTACAGCATTTGCGGAGACATCGGAAGACTTACATAATGAGCAGAATAAAATCGAGGATCGCCGCTCAGAAATCCAATCGGGCATATCCCAAGCGGATGAACAATTAAAAAAGGCACATGCTGAGCTTGCAGAATTGAATGAGCAAATCGAGCGTGTCGACCAGGCGATCAAAGACAATGAAGCAAAAATTGAGAACACGAAACAAGACATAAAGGCAACAGAGTCCGAGATTGATAGTATGGAGCAGGAAATCGCGGACTTGGAAGCAACAATGGAAAAAAGGTTCGAGATTTTGAAAGAACGTGCTAAAACGTTGCAGGAGAACGGTGGTACTGTAAGTTACATGGAAGTTATCCTTGGCTCTAAGAGTTTCACTGATTTCCTTGATAGAGTATATGTAGTTACAAAAGTAATGGACTCTGATACAGATCTTCTTCAACAACATCAGGATGATAAAGAAAAATTAGAAGAAAAGAAATCTGAGTTAAACAGCAAGCTCGAAGACTTAACTGATATGAAGACAGAGCTAGAAGGTATGCAAGAGCAAATCCTGGAACAAAAAGAGCAAAATGAACAGTTGAAAGATGAATTAAAACAAAAAGAACAAGACGCTAAAAATGAAAAAGCCAATTTGGTACAAGAAGACGAAAGCCTTGCCGCTCAACAAAGAGAAATTGAAGATAACTTAGAGAAAATGGAGCAGGAGCGTCAAAGTCAAAGCGATGAGCAGCAGCTGGAAACATTATCAGAGGAAACATCACGTGATTCTTCAGATGAATCTAACACAGTAAGCAGCAGCTCTTCAAATAAGAGTAAATCTTCAAGCAAGAGCACACCAAGCAGCCAATCATCGAACGTTGCATCCAGTGGAAGTGCAAAGACTATTATTACAGCGGGTTATAAGTACATTGGCAATTCTGTTTATGTATTCGGCGGTGGACGAAATGCCTCCGATATTGCAAATGGACGATTTGACTGTTCTGGATTTGTAAGCTGGGCGTTTTCCCAAGGCGGTGTAAGTGTTCCTGCAAGTACTGATTCACTAAAACACGCCGGAACTCAAGTGTCAACAAGCAGCATGAGGCCTGGAGATCTAGTGTTTTTCAACACCTATAAAACTGACGGACATGTCGGCATTTATGTCGGCGGTGGCAAGTTTATTGGTTCACAGAGCTCCACAGGGGTAGCTATTGCTGATATGACTAGCGGCTATTGGAAAAGTAAATTTAACGGCCGCGTGGTCAGAGTTTTAAACTAAATACGAATTAGAATTTCTTAAAAGGGCCTGTGATACGGGTCCTTTTTTTGTATTTATCTATACCCTCTCGTTCAATCTTTAAACCGATTTCTATCCTCCTATTTCTTTTTCGCTTGCCCGTTTAGTCTTTTTTTCAATAGGGTAAAGGAAAATTATTAACATTAGATATAAAAGAAAGGGGAGGATTTCTTTGGAAAAGGATTTACAAGTAAAGATAAACGGAGTGGATATGGACGTTTCGGGAAACCAGACTGTCCTGCAAATGCTGTCCGATTCCTCGATTGATATCCCGGCCGTTTGTTATCATCCAAGCCTGGGGCCAATCGAAACGTGTGATACTTGTCTTATCAAAGTAAACGGAGAGTTCAAACGCGCATGCTCCACAGAGCTGAACGACGGAGACCAAATTGATACGGTGTCCATGGAAGTAAAGGAAGCCCAGGTAAAGGGAATGGATAAGATCTTGTACAATCATGAATTGTATTGTACAGTTTGTGACTACAACAATGGGGATTGCGAGATACATAACACAGTAAAAGAAATGCAAATCAATCATCAAAGCATCCCTTTTGACAAGAAGCCATATATGGTGGATAACTCCAATCCGTTTTACCGTTATGATCCTGATCAGTGCATCCTCTGCGGTCGTTGTGTAGAGGCTTGTCAGGATGTTCAAGTAACGGAAACATTAACAATAGATTGGGAGCGGCAGCGACCAAGGGTTATCTGGGACAACGACGTTCCCATCAATGAATCATCCTGTGTTTCGTGCGGGCATTGTGCGACAGTTTGTCCGTGTAATGCAATTATGGAAAAAGGGATGGTCGGTGAGGCTGGTTATTTAACAGGAATCGATAACGATACTTTGCGTCCGATGATCGAAATTACCAAAAACGTTGAAACGGGGTATGGTTCGATTTTGACCATTTCTGATATGGAGTCGGATATGAGAGATGAGCGGATTAAGAAAACCAAAACCGTTTGTACGTATTGCGGTGTAGGATGCAGCTTTGACATTTGGACAAAAGGCCGTGACATTCTGAAAGTCGATCCGCAAGTGGAAGCACCGGCAAACAGTATCTCTACTTGTATAAAAGGTAAGTTCGGCTGGGATTTCGTAAATAGTGAAGAAAGATTAACGAAACCGCTGATCAGAGAAGGTGACGCATTCAGAGAAGCAGAATGGGATGAAGCATTGTCTTTGATTGCGGATAAGTTCACGGAGATAAAAGACGAACATGGACCGGATGCTATGAGTTTCATTAGTTCCTCGAAATGTACCAATGAAGAAAATTATTTGATGCAAAAATTTGCCCGTGCAGTTATCGGCACAAATAATGTGGATAATTGCTCCAGGTATTGTCAGACACCTGCAACACAAGGATTGTTCCGTACTGTCGGCCATGGCGGCGACTCGGGTACAATCAAAGATATAGAAAATGCCGAATTAGTACTTACAATTGGATCCAACACTGCCGAATCACATCCAGTCCTGGCAACAAGAGTAAAAAGATCCCATAAATTGCATGGTCAGAAGCTGATCGTGGCAGATTTGAGAAGCCATGAAATGGCCGAACGATCTGACCTGTTCGTCCAACCAAAACCTGGATCTGACATCGTGTGGCTCTCTGCCGTAACGAAATACATCATTGACCAAGGCTGGGCTGACGAAGCGTTTCTAAAAGAAAAGGTGAATGGTCTGGATGAATTCATTGATAACCTTGCTCCATACACTTTGGAATATGCTGAACAGGCTTCCGGCATTCCAAAGCAGGAATTAATCCAAATTGCAGAAATGATCCATGAAGCGGACAGCATGGTGGCACTTTGGGCAATGGGTGTAACCCAACACTTAGGTGGTGCCGATACAAGCACTGCTATCTCCAACCTACTTTTAGTCACCGGTAATTATGGTCGTCCTAATACAGGAGCATACCCGCTTCGTGGACATAACAACGTTCAAGGTGCAGGTGACTTTGGATGTATGCCGAACAAATTACCTTCCTATGAGAGCATTGACGATAAATCTGTCCGTGACAAATATGAAAAAGGCTGGGGAGTAAAAATCCCTGAAAAAATTGGGTTAAACAACCATGAGATGGTAGATGCGATTCACGATGGCAATTTGAAGGCTATGTATCTCAAAGGGGAAGAAATGGGTCTTGTCGATTCAAACATAAACTATGTAAGAGATGCTTTTAAGAAGCTTGACTTTTTTGTCGTACAGGATATCTTTCTATCGAAGACAGCAGAATATGCGGATGTCGTGCTTCCTGCTAGTCCTAGTCTGGAAAAAGAAGGAACATTCACCAATACCGAAAGAAGAATACAACGGCTTTATCAGGTGTTTGAGCCGATGGGAGATTCCAAGCCTGATTGGGAAATTCTAACCAATCTTGCCAACAAACTTGATGCAGGATGGGATTATCAGCATCCAAGCGATATTATGGAAGAAGCCGCAAATCTTGCACCACTGTTTGCAGGCGTGCATTATGACCGGCTTGAGGGTTATAACAGCCTGCTATGGCCCGTGGCAGAGGACGGGACCGATACTCCTGTACTATATGAGGACGGCTTCCCGTTCCCGGATGGTAAAGCGAAGCTTGTCCCGGTGGACTGGACAGAACCAGTCAATTTCGAAGATGAGTATGACCTTCATATTAACAACGGCCGCTTATTGGAACATTTCCATGAAGGGAACCTGACTTATAAGTCGGCTGGAATAACTGAAAAAACCCCTAGTGCCTTTCTGGAAGTTTCACCAGAACTGGCTTCCGAACGGGGATTGAAAGATGGTACACTTGTCCGTCTGTCGTCTCCATATGGAAACGTCAAAGTAAAATGCGTTGTTACAGATCGAGTGAAGGGGAAAGAATTGTATCTGCCATTAAACGATTCCGGGGAAGCAGCTATCAATTTCTTAACAAGCAGCCATGCGGACAAGGATACAGATACACCCGCATACAAAGAAGTTAGTGTGAAAATGGAGATTCTCCAAGAAGAAGGGATTAGTCCATTACCAAAAATCAATCACCGAAATGGTAATCCGCAGCCTCAAAAAGGAGTCGAGGTCGAAAGGAAATGGAAACGAAAGGATTATGTATTCCCGGGAGACTTGGTGAAAAAGGAGCGGACCCGAAATGGCTGAACCAATTAAACAGATAAAGAGGATTGAGCTGTCTGAGGAAGAAATCCGGGAGCAGGAGCTTCGGGAATTGGAAGATACTTTGCTGAATAACAAAGACGCCATCATGGAATCCATGAACATAATTCATAATATGCATGAAAAAGGCGTACTGAACCTGCTGAGCGGCTTATTCGGCCAAGGGGACAAGGTGTTGAACACATTGGTCCAATCAGCAGACAAGCCTGAGGCGACAAATACGATCAAAAACCTGTTACTCCTACTAGGCACGGCCGGATTGATCGATGTGAAGCAGCTTGAACCGTTGCTGCTCAGATTTGGAGCCGGCATCGAGCGAGTAGCAGAAGAAGAAGATAAAGACAGCAAGACAGGGATTCTCGATTTATTCCGTGCCATGAAGGATCCTGAAATAAACAGGTCACTGACTATTTTGATGACATTTTTAAAAGGCATGGGACAGGATTCGGAGAACCTGCAAAAAGATATGCAGCCGGAAGAGGAACAAAAAGAACCAGGGAAAACACGAAATTAGTAGTCATTGGAAGCAGCCAGTTTACACCGCCAGGGGTGCAAACTGGCTGTTTTTTCAATTGCGGAAAGGTACTAAGGTACTGGAAACTAAAAATAGATAGGATACTGTGAATAAGAGGATAATGGCATAGACAAGGAGGAAAATAGAACATGAAACTTACTTAATCTGAGTTCATAAAAAATAATCTGCAACTCAGGAAGTTTTTTTATTTCATGCCTCTCACGAAGGCGTTTTCGACAATTTGTGTTACACTAAAAGAAATACTGAGGTTCTTAAGGAGAGGAACAGTGAGAGACATAAGCATTGAGAATATTCGATTTGATCAAGTAGTGGTCCAGGATGCCGCTGAATATAATGGGTTTCATATACGATTTATGGTGGAAAATCAGCGATTTGATTTTCTGGTCGGTGGTAAACAATCTCCATTTCCTTTGAATATCAGGCACCAGTTCAACGAAAAAGAGATTTGTCATATTTGTGGTTCGAAAATTTATCCGGTTCCGATTGGCCATCAAGTTTGCAAGGTCTTTCAAGAAAATAAAGCACAATTGCTGAGGTACTTCCAGAAGAGATTTCCTTCAAGCTTTTTGGTCTCATAAAAGACTTCCATTATTGGAAAGTCTTTTTTTTGTGCAGATATCTTCACGGAATGAACTTTCTAAAAATGGTTCATACTACCACAAACCAAGTATACGGAGGTTCAACTCAAAGTGGACAGTTATAATGGCGCTTTATTCAGCGGCGAATTCTCAGAAGATGAAGAGACTTTTTATCTTAAACGGGTGAAAAATATTCAGACACAGTCAATCATTTCTCAAAAGCAATTACAGAATCTATACCATTACTTGATGAATCAGAATGCCAATAATGGATCCTGTACGATAACAGTCAATGATCAAATCCCGGTCCTGCTGGCACCGGAGGAAGCGCAGCAGCTACAGCAGGAATTGGCAGCTATTTTAAAGGTTAATTAGTAAGTTGGTTCATAATTTTTTTTGAATAAGAAATCCTAATAGGAAGGAGGGAAGAACATGAATAAGAAAAAAGCAGACATTCGTGATGCAGAAAAAGTTGCAGAAAAAATGTATGACCCATTTGACTATTCGAAGGACGATCAAGTTTCACATGGCCTGGCGGTGACACATGAACAAGTTTCCGATGATTACACCGAAGGGACAATCGATGGACGTATTGACGATGTAGATGAAAATGGTAAGCTGGCAAGCAGCAAAGGCGAAAAAATAGACAGAGGTAATTACTAATGTCCAACAGAAATAAAATCCTTGTACCAGAGGCCCGCCAAGGACTGGATCAATTAAAAGCAAAAGTAATGAATGTAAACAATGCCGAAGAAGCGAAATTTGAGTCGGCTGAAGAACAAGGTATTCCCTTGGATGGAACATATAATGGAGATATAAAAGCAAAGGATGCCGGCAAGGTTGGTGGCAAAATAGGCGGCAATATGGTCCGTGAAATGGTAAGAATGGCGGAACAGCAGCTTACTCGGAAGCAATAGTGACAGTTGATTCTGTTATGGGGAAAATGTTTATCCACCTTCCTATCGAGGAAAACGAGTTAAAAAAGGAAAGGTGGATGATGATGGCAGATCTTAGATTGAATGACCTGAAAGTTGGACAAAATTATTCGGCACAAGAGTTGGACAGCTTTGTGTCAACAACCGACGTAGTGGTAATTTCCAATAATGGTTCGCAACTGTTTACCGATCCACATCGAGAGTATAAGGTCACAGAACAATTTGACGGATTTTTTGAACATTCATCTGAAAACGGGGAGAAATATTTTAGAGAGAAAACAGCTTATTTAGTAGAAAAAGTATAATAAAAAGAAGAACGGAATCGCTCCGTTCTTCTTTTTGTTAACTGTACTGCTTATAAGCGTTGTCTAAATTGGTGACGATATCTTCGATTTCATGTCCTTCTATTTCTTCCCGAGGAATAAAATGAAGTACTTTACCTTCCTTCATCAAGGCAATGGAAGGGGAAGAAGGTTCAATCCCTTCGAAGTATTCCCTCATCCGTGCAGTCGCTTCCCGATCTTGACCTGCGAAAACAGTGACAAGGTTTTCCGGCCGGTTGTCGCTCTCCAAAGATTCTCTTACCGCCGGACGGGCTAATCCTGCAGCACAACCACAGACTGAATTTACAACCACTAAAGAAGTGCCCTCCATATCATTGACGAACTGATCTACTTCCTCGGCAGTTGTAAGCTCTTTAAAGCCCGCTTCTGTCAATTCCTTTCTCATAGGCATGGAAATCTCTTTCATGTATTGTTCATATGGATGCATAAATAATTCCTCCTGTAAATTTTATTTCTTGGCAGCCTGTGTCATTTGATGCCATACCGATCCTTTCGCTTCCTGTCCGCCCTGAATTCGTTCGAGAGCCATGTTGACCTGCAGTCTTACTTCGAATTCAGAATCGTCAGCCGCTTCCTGAAGGGCTGGTACAGCTGATTCATCGCCGACTTCATACAAAAACATGGCTGCACGCCATCTCACCAACCGATTGGAGTCTTTCAAAGAAGCTGCCATTTCAGGAATAGCTTCTTTAAAACCTAAATCAGACAAGCAATCACCAGCAGTTCTTCTGACTGTTACAGCATTGTCTTTGAGCGCTTTGTATAAAAATGGTAGGACTTCCGGTTCTTCAATCATTCCAAGATAGGCCGTTGCAAGACGTCTGATCGATGCTTTTTCATCATTTAACGCCTTATCAAGAAATGGAAGGTCTTCTGCAGTGGGTTCCGGCATCCGATCCAACGCCGCATAACGGACTTTCCAATCTGGATTATCGAGTATATCGAGCGATAATTTTTCGCCGGAAAACCCTTCTGGCTCATTTTCTTCCTTAAAAGCCAGCTGGACAAGCTGATTAAGCCTCTCTTGGTCATAGCTTGCTGTCAATTCCTCGACCACTTCAGAACCGATTTCTTCCATCTTTCCATAGCGGGGCTTCTGCTCGACCCACTTTCGTTCCATCACCATATTCGGTGAAGCGGGAGAAGCCTCCATCGCCGCATCGATAAATGGCTGCGGCAAACCGAATCTCTGTTCCTGATTACCGTCATCCAACTTCACTTGCATAGGAATGCCTCTGAATTTTTGTATAAAAACCTTCACCTCTCCAAACGGATCGGCAGCATTTCCATTATCTTTAGATGGCTGACTGATGTCGTCGGTGTTTTCTTCCCCGAAAGCTTTACGGGCTTCCGGAAGTATTTCTTCCCATGCAACGCGTGGATTACGCTCTAAAGCGATAAAGTCCGCGACACGGTAGAGTCCTTTTACACCCTCGATCTTGAAAAGACGCTGAATGTATTCAGGGGTGTTTGCCATATCATCGTCTGCTTTATAATTATGGTTTTGCCCTGCAGGTAATTCTTCATCTAAATTGATTTTCATCGAATGAGGGCTTGGAGTAGGTTCAATGGAAACAATCTTCAATTTAATTATCCTCCTTAAAGCCTTCTTAACGGCGATTTTATCAAAGAATCCAGTGATAATCCATTATCCTGTACCGGTAATGGAAGTTCGTGGCTGTTCCAAATTCACCTCGACCCATCCTCGTACCCCATTAATCAGCCAAACATGGTCAAATTGAGGTATTTCATGGAGATAAAGGATTTTCTCTTTTATTTCGTTTTTCTCCAACAGTTGGCGACGGAATGTACCAGCCAGCAATCCAGAAGATAGAGGCGGGGTGTAAAGTCTGCCTTGCATTTCGACTACAATGTTTCCAATAGTGAATTCGGTGAGTTCATATTTCTCGTTCCAAAGTAGTACAGAGAAAATATCAGGGGTCAATCCTGAAAGATGCTTTTCATAGTTCTCCCGATGGGTTGTTTTATGAAATAAGAAAGGATCATGTTGATCGACAGGTTTCCTGGCAATCGCACAACGGACAGGTCCGGAAAGGTGTTTCACTTCTTTCCCTTCTAATACAATGCTTCCATCATCAGCAGATAGCAAACGGACTTTATAGTTGCCAGTAGGATTTGCTTGTGCATATTTCTCCAGCTTTTTTTCTATTTTGACGAATTCCAGCCTGAAACCAAAGTAATCGGCTGAATCTGCAAGTCTTTCCAGATGGAGGGAAAGCAGCGGATAAATTCCATCTTCCAATTTAAGTGATTCGAGCAGTTTGAATGCCGGCCTCCGTTCGGTAAGGAGCCGAGCCTTGGTAAGCAGTTCCTGATATTCCCCTTCGGCTGTCGAATCCCAGGTAACTCCTCCTCCGACCCCGTACGTTGCAACCCTTTCTTCCGTATCGATCACAACCGTCCTGATCGGAACATTGAAGACTGCTTCCCGTTCTGGGGTGATGTAGCCGATTGCCCCGCAGTAAACTTCTCGTGGCGAATCTTCCAATTCCGAAATATAATCCATGGTACTACGTTTTGGCGCTCCTGTAATCGAACCGCAGGGGAATAGTGCGCGGAACCAATCAAAGACGCTTATGGAATCTTCCAGTTCTGCCTCGACAGTCGAAGTCATTTGATGGACAGTAGGATATGTTTCTAACTCGAATAATTTTGGAACAGTCACTGTTCCGGGCTTTGCTATCCTCCCGATATCGTTCCGCAGCAGGTCTACTATCATTAAGTTCTCGGATTGTTCCTTGATTGAATGGCGTAAGTATTCCTTCTGTACATTGTCTTCTGCAGTTGTTCTTCCCCTGGCCGCCGTGCCCTTCATCGGCTTTGTTTGGATGTTGTTTTGTTTGACTCGGAAAAACAGTTCAGGAGAAGCGGATAGAATCCTGTATTTACCTATGTTCAAATAAGCACTGTAATTGGATTGTTGATTTCTCGTCAGTTGACGATAAAACGCTTGGTCGTCTCCCTCGAAATCGGCGCATAACCTGGCTGTATAGTTCACTTGATAGGTATTTCCATCTTCGATTGCCTGTCTTATCTGTTGTATCCCGTTTTTATATTGCTGGATGCTGCCATCCATTTTCCACTCAGATAAAGAGAAATTTCCATCTTCGTTTTCTGTCTTCGTCTGCTGGGGAGCTTCGAACACCCCTAACCATAGTAATGGGAGTTTGTGAGCGGATTGGACGGACAGATGCTGATCGAAGGCAGGGGCGGCTTCATAAGATATATAACCCGCAACATGATAACCTGCTTTCAAGGCGTTTTCTACTTTTTCGAAAATAACAGGTATTTCATCCAGCTGATCGGCCTGTAAAATATTGATTGGATTGGTAAACAGGAGTGGCTGGTTATTCTTTTTTCCGTCGGTAAACTCATACAGTAGATAAGGGTTCATAGTGCATGTCGCCTCCTCTACGCAGTTCTTTCCATTCCCGGGCAAGGTTGTAGCAGTTTTCAAGCATGTGATAACCGTCAAGCGTCAGAATGGATTCAGGGTGAAACTGGATACCATTGACAGGATGTGACTGGTGCCTGATTCCCATGATCACATCGTCTTCAGAGCGCGCGGTAACTTCTAAATCTTTCGGAAAACTGGTTTCATCAGCAATCAAAGAATGATATCGGGTGACTTGGGCGGGAGATTGGATTCCGCTATAAACGCCTGTTCTCTTATGGGAAATGTTCGTCACTTTACCATGCATCGGCTTCTTCCCTTTGATTACCTTTCCGCCAAAATAAGTCACAATTACTTGATGACCAAGACAAACGCCAAGAATCGGAATGGACTCATGAAAATAATCGACCACATCCATGCATATCCCCGAGTCATCAGGTGTTCCCGGTCCTGGGGAAAGTACAATTAAATCTGGCTCAAGTGTTTCTATATCATGTAATGATGCCTGGTCATTGGAAAACACACGGACAGCGGGCGTCATTTGTTTGAAATACTGGACTAAGTTATATGTAAAAGAATCATAATTATCTATGACAACAATCATATTATGCACCTCTGATATATTTATCTGTCTGTATTATACCTTGTTGACAAGTTGAAGAAAAACAACAGTTTCTAACAAGTGGTTTTACGAAATTTATTGGAACTTCAACTACGCCCTCCGAAAGCGTTTTTACACAAACATAACCACACGTAGTTCTTACTAGTGAAGCATTAACCATAAATCCAGAAACGGATTTTCTTAGAATGTTGCCAAGTTGGATTTATTGCTGTTTTTGGTTGGGTATAGTAAAACTGAAAGTAACAGAGAGGAGGAATATATATGGCAAAAGAAGTTGTCATTTACACACAAGAAACATGTGGTCCATGCCATGCCGAGAAAGAGTGGCTGCGGGATAATAATGTATCATTTGAAGACAGGGATGTCAGAAAAAACTCCGAGTACATGGAAGAGGTTGTAAATCTCGGAGCGAGCGCTACCCCGGTTACAGTGGTCAAAGATGGTGATGATCAGGAAGTTGTAATGGGTTTTGATAGAGAACGGTTATCCGTTTTACTCGGCATCTGACAAACAAAGAAAAAGGTCCTTTCCTTTAATAGGAGAGGACCTTTTTCTTTGTTTGTTTTCACTGGTTTCAATAAATGTATATGAGGAATGTAACTAATAGAGATAAGGAAGATGAAAACTCTTCCGAAATAGCAACAATCATAAATAATAGGAGGATGTCGATGATTACAGAGATTGAAGCTTATCGAGACAAAATTAAAGACAATATCGATCGTCAAAAGGAAAAATATCTTGATACAAGCCACGTAATTCACGAAAATCCCGAAATCGGAAATGAGGAATATTTTGCATCGGAAAAGTTGTCCAATATGCTTGAGGATGCAGGGTTCCAGGTGAAAAGGAATGTTGCAGGGCATGAGACAGGATTCGTTGCCGAGAAGACCTCATCCCGGCCGGGGCCTACAATTGGGTATTTAGCAGAATACGATGCTCTGCCCGGTTTGGGACACGCTTGCGGCCATAATATTATTGGCACAACGAGTGTCGCAGCAGGTATAGCTTTGGCTGAAGTGATCGACGAGGTAGGGGGCACTGTAAAGGTGTTCGGAACCCCTGCTGAAGAAGGAGGACCAAATGGGAGTGCTAAGGGAAGCTTTGTAAGAGAAGGTCTTTTCGATGACACGGATGTTGCGCTGATGCTCCACCCGGAAAACAAAACACGGCTGACGAAGCAAACCTTGGCAATCGATCCTCTGGAGTTTCATTTTCATGGAAAGGCATCACATGCTTCCGGGGCACCGGAACAAGGAATAAATGCACTGGACGCGATGATTCAATTCTTTAGCGGAATTGGACTTATGCGTCAGCAATTAACTCCAGATGTGAAAATCCATGGGGTGATAACCGATGGAGGGAAAGTGCCTAATGCCATTCCTGATTATACTTCTGCCAGCTTCCTTATCCGTGCAAATTCATGGGAAAAAGTAAAGGAAACGTCAGAGAGAGTCCGAAATATTGCAGAAGGAGCCGCCATGGCTACAGGCTGTTCGGTTGACATTGAACGGATTCAAAATGAAGTTCGTGAGTTCAACATTAACCCGATGCTCGATGAAGCCTTAGGTCAGGAGTTCGATGACTTAGGAGAAGATGTTATCTGGCATCCAAAAGATGGCGTAGGTTCAACCGATGCCGGTAATGTCAGTCAGGTGATTCCGACCACGCACGGTTATATTAAAATCGGACCGGGTGACATTGTCAGCCATACACCGGAATTCCGGGAAGCAGCAATTTCGGAAACAGCAGATAAAGCTTTGATTACAGGGGCGAAGACATTAGCTTTGACTGGATTGAAATTAATCTCCAATGACACCCTTTTGGGAACAGTGAAAGAAGAATTTGAAAGAAGCAAACAAAACCAAGGTTAACAGATAGAAAAAAAGTAGAGCGGCCCTACTTAAATGGGGGGCCGCTTATTTTGCAGAAGATTTTAATACATGCCTTTTTTCTTTGGTTTTCTCTTTTGCTTTTTTTACATAAGGAAGAAAAAAACTTATTAATATGCCGCTGAATAAAGCGTTAATCAATGTTCCGATACCAATTGGACCGGAAAAGATAAACGCTAAAATAACGAGGATAATGCTGATGATTGCCCGTGAATAAGTGACACTCCATCCGGTGAACTCGGTGATCAAGAGCATCGATCGGTCCATTGGATTAGGGGCAATTCGAGACTGTAAATAGGTTGCCACCCCGATTCCGGTAAGAATCAGCCCGATCAAGTAAAAAATGGATTGCTCCAGGAGGGTTTCAGCCTCAATTACACCACCAATGGAGAATATCCACATGTCGATGCTGGCACCGGTCAAAAGGGAGGTGACGATTGCAAGATACTCCGGTTGTTTCTTCTGTGCCAGAGCATTGCCAATAACCATCGTCAGCCCCACCACAATCTCCCAAGAACCTATTGTCAGACCGAAAGTGCGATATAAGCCGACCAGCAAAGCGTCAAAAGGGGAGGTCCCTAGTCTCGATTCAATAGCCAGCATGATCCCTAACGTGAAGATAAGAATACCCGCAATATAAAAAGGAAATTCCTCTTTCATCAATTTCATTCTTACCACTTCCTTTTACCCTATGTAGAAGTCTTTTTTCTTATATTAAACCTCATAGTTGAGAGAAACTGCGACATAGTGAAAATTATAAATTTGTGTGGCTTCCTTCCATCCTTTTCGAATGGAGTGGTAGACCAACGCTACGGAAAAACACTCCCTTTCCGGGGGCAGCACCTCAGCCTCCTTGAAAATACAAAGCCATTTTCTGCGTGCGATGATTAGCTGTCGAAGCCTTACTTGGGCCTGCGATTACTCGGCCCACCGAAAACCATTGTCCTCGTGAGCAAAATGCACTCACTGCGGGGTCTTCGGAAGCTGCTCTTCCCCCAGGACTTTGAAAAGACATCCATGCATTTACACCGCACGCAGAAAATCGAACTTTATTTTCAAGGAGTGTCGCATTTTTCCT
>NZ_LT732535.1:4113570-4207821 GCF_900156915.1 Sediminibacillus massiliensis
AAAAACACTCCCTTTCCGGGGGCAGCACCTCAGCCTCCTTGAAAATACAAAGCCATTTTCTGCGTGCGATGATTAGCTGTCGAAGCCTTACTTGGGCCTGCGATTACTCGGCCCACCGAAAACCATTGTCCTCGTGAGCAAAATGCACTCACTGCGGGGTCTTCGGAAGCTGCTCTTCCCCCAGGACTTTGAAAAGACATCCATGCATTTACACCGCACGCAGAAAATCGAACTTTATTTTCAAGGAGTGTCGCATTTTTCCTTCGCTTTGGATAGATTTCTGGTCAAGTGAGAAGAGGTCCTAATATATGTCTAACATGGGTTCTTCCCACCAAAGTTCAAAGAACTTCGATCAGCGAAGTGTTCTGCCGCAGAGGTTGATTAGCACCCGACTTATTCAGGATGGAAGGAAGTCATGCTAAAGAATGTTAGTTCGCAGTTTGTGGATATTATGTACCAGAAATTAAAATTCGTACGAAGCAATCAGCCTAATGAATATTAAGAACACCTATGTAGGATTCAGCTTATTTTTTAGAGCATCTTTTTATACTATAGCAATCTGATAAACTGGTAAAGGTTTAAAAATGAGGAAGAGCTGTTCAGCGCGTTAAAATTGAGATATCGACTCCTCATTTGTACAATAGATACAGGAAGATGACGAAAAATGTATTACATAATCCCTAGTATGAACTGAATTGGAGTGAAAACCATGTCAGATCTATTAAAACCATTCATTAATAATGACCGCCAGCGAAGATTGCTTGAAAAAGCACAAAAATTAGCAGATCGATTTGCTGGCAGAACAAAAGAAACAGAACAAACGGCGTCTTTCTCGGAGGCCAATTTGTCCGATTTGAAGAAGGAAGATTATGTTACTTTGCCGTTACCCCGAAAGTTCGGCGGGGAAGAGCTTTCTCTTTATGAGTTTTTACTATTACAGGAAAAGCTGGCAGAAGGGGATGGTTCTGCGGCTCTATCAATCGGCTGGCATATGGGTATTGTGATGGAATTGAGCGAACAAGAACTATGGGAGCAGGAGACATTCGAAGCTTTTGCTAAAGATATCGGAGAAAACAAAAAGGTTGTCAACAGGGCCGCCTCAGAACCTGCTACAGGAAGTCCGACCCGGGGAGGTATTCCAGAAACGACCGCTGTCAGGGAAGGGAATGAATATATTCTAAACGGCCGCAAGACTTTTACGACGATGGCCTCTGTCCTTGACTATTACATTGTTACAGCCTATGTGCAGGATAAGGATGCAGTCGGTTCTTTTTTGATTGATTGTAACACCCCGGGCATCCGGGTGGATCATACTTGGGACACGCTTGGTATGCGGGGAACCGGAAGCGATGATTTGGTATTGGAGAATGTTAGGTTGTCTGAGGATCTCTTAGTAGAACTAAATAAGGGAAAGAAGTCAGGGCCAAAAGGATGGCTGCTCCATATCCCGGCCTGCTACTTAGGCATAGCGTCAGCTGCCAGACGGGACGCTGTTTCATTTGCGAAGAGTTACCAGCCGAACAGCCTGGATACACCTATATCAGAAGTACCACATATCAAACAAAAAATTGGAGATATGGATTTGAAGTTAATGCAGGCCCATCATTTCCTTTATTCCGTGGCATCCAAGTGGGATGAGAAACCTTCCAGCCGTGATCATCTTGCTCTTGAACTTGCAGCGGTAAAAACTGCTGCCACCAATGCTGCCAACGAAGTCGTCGATTTGGCGATGCGGATTGCCGGAGGACGCGGTTTATCCAAAAAGTATCGATTCGAGCAATATTACCGTGATGTCCGTGCTGGACTTCATAATCCGCCTATGGATGATATGGTCATTCAAATGCTAGCCGGAAGGGCGATAAAAGAAATAGAATAACCAAACAAGCGCCCGGAATTAATTCGGGCGCTGTGTTTTACAAACTTATAACTTGGTTCCAAACCACCAACCAAGAAAAGCTAACAAGATTCCTCCCCCATAACTTAGCAGGTTATATAAAATAAACTCTTTTTTTCTTTTCCCAAGGTGAAGCTGAATGCCTTCAAGTTTGAAAGTGGAAAATGTAGTAAACGAGCCCATGAAACCTGTCCCGACCAATAAAGCTGAGTATCCATCAAAACCTGCACCGGTAACAATACCTAAAAGAAATGAGCCGGCCAAATTAACAATCAAAGTGGCAACGGGCAATTGGGAAGATCGGTACCGGTTGACTAGCCTACTTACTGCAAAACGGGATATCGCGCCTGCAAACCCACCAATACCTACAAATAAAAACGATAAAAAGTTCATCTGGCATTCATCCTTTCACCAACCAGAAAACCTGCTTTACTCAACACCAATCCTCCCAGAAGGCTGGCAAGGATATATAAAACGGCCAGAGCCATTCTTTCTTGTTGCCATAACATCACTGTTTCCACACTTAAAGTAGAAAAAGTAGTGAAAGAACCGACAAAGCCAGTGCCAATCGCGGTCTTTATCTGGGCAGACAACCGAGTGATTTTTTTGAACAAACCAACAGTCAGCCATGCCAGCACAAAACTACCTAGAAGATTGACAGTAAGAGTGGAAAAGGGGAATACAGTGTCTTGGCCGGCCATGAGTACTCCCACTAAATATCTTAAAATTGCACCAAGAGAACCGGCGACCCCCACCAGAATATAGACCAATTCACACACCTCCAAATTTGCAGTAAACGCCATGTTGTCTATTTTGGTATCTTACCACTTTTAATAGTCCGGTGAAATAAAAACACAATCACCCAATGATTCATAGATTATAGTAATGACCATGAACAAGGAGAGAGTGTCATGACAACAATCGTTAATCCAAAACAGCTGTACACTTTCGAACAAATGGAATTGGACATAGATACTTTAAAGGCGGTTTATCCGGACATGGTTACTTCACATATAATCGGCAGATCTGTGGAGGGTAGAGCAATCCATGCTGTCAAGATCGGTAAGGGAAAGAAGGAAATATTTCTCAATGGAGCGCACCATGCGAGAGAATGGCTGACGACGGCCTTATTGATGAAAATGCTTGAAACTTATTGTGAACATTTTTCCGCTCGTCAACCTTTTGAGGGATATAATGTACAACGAATTCTTACTGATACCTCGATCTGGCTTGTACCGATGGTCAACCCTGATGGTGTTACGTTGGTACAGAAAGGGCCGAATGCAGTGGTCCATACAGAAGAGGTTTTGAAGATGAATAATGGAAATATGGATTTCTCTTCATGGAAAGCAAACATTCGCGGCATTGACTTGAACCGCCAATATCCGGCCGATTGGGATAATATCCAGGATGATGTCGGAAGCCCAAGCCCTCAGTGTTACAAAGGCCCGGCACCACTAAGTGAGCCGGAGACAAAGGCAGTATATCAATTTACAAACGAACACGATTTCATTATTGCCGCAGCTTATCATTCCTCGGGGGAGGAACTTTATTGGAAATATAAAGCAAGTGGAAAGCTACTGGTTTATGCAAAATTTTTAGCGGAGAAACTTCGCGAAAAAACTGGTTATAAATTGGTGGATCCTGGCGACAATCCAAGCGGTGGTGGTTATACTGATTGGTTTCTGGATCATTTCCAAAGACCGGCATTTACTCCGGAAATATCTCCTTATGTAGGACCAAGACCTGTTCCGTTGGAAAATTTCGATAGGATTTGGGAAGAAAACTGTACAGTGGGCCTGTTATTGGCTCAGGAAGCGACAAATTGTTAATTAAGTAAATTTCCTATTATATGCCGAATAGAGTCCTGGAAGTTATATGATCGGGACTCTTTTAGGTATGGAAAAAACATAATAACTGACTACTAAAAAAAGTGAGCGTTTTAATGCGATTAAATTTGGCAAGAGACCATTTACTGGTATGATAAAAGAGAAGATTTCAAAAAAGAGGTGTGGTAATGAAGAGAAAACTCGTCATTGGACAAGAACTTAGTGAGGAATTATATCGAGAAGTCGCTGACCTACTTCCGGATGAATGGGAAATCTTTTCCGGAAAAGACTCGGACAATTGGAAGGACCAATTACAAGAGGCGGAAATTATTGCGGGTTGGAATAAGAATATGGAACCATTTTGTTTAACCGGTGAATCGAAATTGAAATGGATTCAAAGCTGGAGTGCAGGGGTCGACAACTTTCCATTGGAAAGGCTTGCAGAAAAAGATATTCTGCTTACGAGTGCAAATGGTGTCCATGCCTATCCGATTTCCGAAACGATTTTTGGCTTGATGTTGGCATTAACGAGAAAGATTCATTCATATGTCCGCAACCAAATCGATAAGAAATGGCATCATGCCCATATGAATTTGGAACTTCACGAAAAGACTGTCGGTATTCTCGGTATGGGAGCAATCGGAAAAGAAACGGCCAAAATTTCGAAGGCTTTTGGCATGAAAGTTATCGGTGTAAGAAACTCGGATAAACCAGATGAGTATGCAGATGAAATTGTAAAAATTGAAAAACTCGCAGACATTCTTCCTGAATGTGATTATATCGTTGTCACTTTACCGCTTACGAAGGATACGAAAGCATTGTTTGGTCGGGAGCAATTCCAAGCTATGAAGGATACCAGCTTTTTCATTAACATTGGGCGCGGAGAAATCGTTGATGAGCAGGCTATGATTAAGGCCCTTCAGGAAAATCAGATTGCCGGAGCCGGTTTGGATGTATTTGAACAGGAACCACTGCCGGAATCAAGCCCACTATGGGAAATGGAAAATGTCATTATTACTCCTCATACTGCCGGTTCCAATCAATTCTACGATCAGCGGCTTATCGAAGATATTTTTGTACCGAATTTGAAAAAATATCTTGAACAAAGCAACCCTGACATTAATTTAGTGGATTACAAAAAAGGTTATTGAACTTATACAGACATACCTGGATACTTCAAAGGCAGGAGTTATTCTCCTGCCTTGTCACTTTCTTCGTTCTTTCTTACTTCGTCAGACAATTTGATAATTCCCTGCTCTTCATCTTCTTCCGCAAATTCTGTCTGCAGCTGCTGTGTGGTCATCCGGTTTTTTTCTTCCTTGTTGTCCTGCTGCTCATCCAACACATGTCTTTGCATGTACATGTGGAAAAGCGATTCTATAGCGGTGATAAACAACGCGGAAAATAAAGCTGCACTTAAAAAGGCGAAGTCTCCCTCGATTAGCATTGCGCTTAGAAACCATACAGCAACAAATGACAGCCCGAAATCCGCTATGGTTGCTGTCAAGTTTCCAAAACGGGGCAGAATGAATAAATCCCCCACCACATAGGCAACTCCTGTTACAAGTAAGCTTATCATGAAGATTTCGCCTAAGGTAGCTGTATAAAAGATACCCAAGATGGAATAAAGAACAACGGCAACGGCTACAAATTTAATCGCCAGAGCTTTTATATGATCCATACTTTTTCTCCTTTCTTGCCCTCGTTTCATCAAGGGCTTATTTACATTTATTGTTTTACAAGATGAGAAAATTATTAAGGAACATAAAGGTAAATAATCACTTCTAAAAAGACATCGTAAGACTCGAAATGAGAAAGATAAAGAAAAAAGACGTAAATTGAAGGGAATAAAAGAAAATCAGGAATGACGTACGCTTACATTGGATTTTGATTTCGCGGGCATATGTGTTACTATACAGCTTGTTTACAACGGTCCGGCTTTCATGAGAGTTGAAAGCCATAAAAAATAAAATAATTAGGAAGAGGTGTAGATTTGAACTTATCTACAATAAAAGAAGATTGGTTTGGCAATGTCAGAGGAGATATTTTGGCAGGTTTGGTCGTCGCACTTGCTTTGATTCCTGAAGCTATTGCTTTTTCTATAATTGCAGGGGTTGATCCGATGGTCGGATTGTACGCCTCATTTTGTATTGCGGTTGTAATTGCTTTTGTCGGAGGCAGACCTGGAATGATTTCTGCTGCTACCGGTGCAATGGCACTTGTAATGGTAACACTTGTTGCTGATCATGGGTTGCAATACTTGCTAGCTGCAACGATTTTAACTGGTATTATACAAATAGTCATGGGTGTTTTCAAGCTGGCGAGATTCATGAAATTTGTACCACGTTCTGTCATGATCGGGTTCGTCAATGCTTTGGCTATCTTGATTTTCACTTCCCAATTACAGCACTTTGTCGGTGAGTCATGGCAAATGTATGCGATGGTTGCGGGTGCTTTAGCAATTATCTATATTTTACCTCGTTTTACAAAAGTGGTCCCTGCACCATTGGTAGCTATCGTAGTAATAACTATTGTGGCGATTTATACAGGAAGCGGAGTCAGGACTGTTGGCGATATGGGTGAATTGACCCAGGCATTGCCGGTGTTCTTACTGCCGGAAATTCCATTGAATTTTGAAACATTGATGATCATTTTCCCTTATTCACTTGCTTTGGCTGTAGTCGGTTTGCTTGAGTCGTTATTAACTGCTCAAATTGTCGATGATATGACAGATACGGAAAGCAACAAGAATAAGGAAGCTAAAGGCCAGGGGATTGCAAATATTGTTGCAGGCTTCTTTGGCGGGATGGCTGGTTGTGCAATGATTGGACAATCTGTTATCAATGTGAAGTCAGGTGGTAGAGGAAGACTATCAACGTTGACTGCAGGTGTATTCTTGATGGTATTAATCCTGGTCTTCAATGATTTGCTGGTTCAGATTCCGATGGCCGCATTGGTCGGTGTCATGATCATGGTTTCCATCGGAACGTTTGATTGGACCTCCCTTAAAACAATTCATTTAATGCCAAAAACTGATGCAATCGTCATGGTAGTCACTGTAGGTACTGTTGTGTACACTCATGATTTATCCAAGGGTGTTTTGGCAGGTGTAATTTTAAGTGCCATTTTCTTTGCTGCAAAGATTTCCAAAGTCCATGTAACAAGTATGATGGTGGAAGGAAGCAAGAAGAAAATTTTCAGAGTGCAAGGACAATTGTTCTTCGCTTCTGTGACCGATTTTGTTTCAAGCTTTGATTTTAAAGAAGAACTTGATGCTGTTGAGCTTGATCTTAGCGGAGCCCACTTGTGGGATGACTCGGCAGTAGGTGCCATAGACAAAATTGTCCTGAAATATCAGGATAATGGAGTGGATGTAAAAGTAATTGGTCTTAACAAAGAAAGTTCCACATTGGTTGAAAAACGTGCAGTGTACGACAAACCGGGAGCAAAAATCGCTAATCACTAATAAAAAGCTGGATTTATCATAAAATGATGAATCCAGCTTTTTTACTGTCTTCCCAATATACATGTTTATTACGTAAAAACCATATATTGCGATATAACTTCAGTGAGACTTCCTTTCATCCTTTTCGGACTTAGCTAAGCCGACGCTGCGGAAAAATACTCCCTTTCCGGGGGCAGCACCTCAGCCTCCTCTTGAGCAAAAAAGCGCCCACTGCGGGTTCTTCGGAAGCTGCTCTTCCCCCAGGACTTTGAAAAGACATCCATGCATTTACACCGCACGCAGAAAATCGAACTTTATTTTCAAGGAGTGTCGCATTTTTCCTCCGCTTTGGATAGTTAACTGATCAAGTGATAAGTAATCCTAAGTTATGTGTAAATGCGGTATTTCCAACCAAAAATGAGAAAGCCCCTTACAGCCAAGGCAGCGAAGACTCCTCGAAAAATACAAACCATTTTTCTTCGTGCGAAGCGATGCTATCGTAGCCTTCCTTATCCCGCGGGAACAGCAAAGATCTTAGATGGCACGAGTAATCGCAGTCCCAAAAGGTTTTCGATGGGGCGAGTAACCGTAGCCGTGCCCGTGGAAAGCGAAGTGTTCAGCCTCCGCTGTTTGTAAGTTTCTGCATTTTGGGTAGAAAAATCTCTATAACTTCTCAACTGTTATTTCCTCTTACTATTACAGAATGCCGATACAAGCTGCGGTAAAATGCGAGACTCCTACGGGAAAGGAACAGTCTGAAGACCCCGCAGTTGGCGCTTTTTTGCCAGCGAGGACAAGTAAGGCTTCGACAGCGAAACATCGCACGCAGAAAATCGATTTGTATTTTCAAGGAGGCTGAAGCGTTCCCCGTGGAAAGCGAGTATTTTACCGCAGCGCCGGGTTGGCACTTAACCTGTAAAGGATTACAGAAAGTCTCTCTAAGGTGAATGGTCACTATGTCGCAGTTTCCCTCAACTGTATAAATTCCTATAAATCATTTAAAGCAGTCCGGAATGTGTCTGATCGAAAGAATAAAAGAGAGGTTTAGGCGGCGAGGGGAGTGGGTATTTATTACTAACCACTCTTTTTCCAAAAACGGCAGGTGGAGCATACGGCAACTATTTGGAGTATATAGCTTTATATTTAAAGGAGAGCAGCACATAGTCAACTCAGGCATATATTTATCGGATAATTATGAAAAATAAGTGAAAATACAATTTGAGACCCTTGAAACATTTCTGTAACATGAAAGGTATCTGGAAGTAGAAACCCAATAATTCCTTGGTTTTTCCAGATGCATATAGGAAAAAAGTTGAGTGTAAAAGCAACAGTCAGCTCGGAAATAGGAAAGTAGATATACATAACGAAAGCAGACTTAGGAAAAGTCTTACCGTAAACATTAAAAAAACTCTCCTAAAAATAGAGGAGGAAGACAAGCGTTGAAATTCTTTAGAGCAATTGACAAATTTATATTAAAGTTGGAAGAAATTATCCTTAGCTATGCTGTGCTCCTGATTGCAGTCATGGTTGTCGGCAATGTACTAAGCCGGGCTATCACCGGTTCCAGCTGGTCGTTCTCCAATGAGATCAGTAAATTTGCCATCGTTTTAGCTACCTTTATGGGAATCTCCTATGCGGCCCGGAAAGGACGGCATATCAGTATGTCGGCTTTCTATGATTTGGCTCCTTTTAAAGTACGTAAAGCACTGGCGATATTTATACCTGCCGTGACAGCCATTATCCTTTTCGTACTTACCTATTATTCTTCCTTACATGTTATATCAATCTATGAAAGCGGAAGGGTAACTACCGCTCTTCAATTGCCGTCCTACTACATCTCCATATTCATACCGATCGGGCTCTTTATGGGCGGTATCCAGTATCTTCGAAATGTGTGGATTAACATTCGGGAAAAAGAGGTTTACTTAGGTACAGATCTTAAAGACTATAACGATGATTCTAGTGTGACAGATCAGACACATGTTTAATATTTACTAAAATACGCAGAAGAAAGGAACTGAAAATGCTAGCCACATTGATGACGGTTATGATCGTCTTATTGTTATTGAATTTTCCAATGATGATTCCGCTGATCGCGGCGCCATTGGTCATCCTGTTTATATATTTTCCAATGATGGATCCTATGCTGATGATGCGCCAGCTGGAAACAGGGATTGAAGNACCAGCGAGGACAAGTAAGGCTTCGACAGCGAAACATCGCACGCAGAAAATCGATTTGTATTTTCAAGGAGGCTGAAGCGTTCCCCGTGGAAAGCGAGTATTTTACCGTAGCGCCGGGTTAGCACTTAACCCGTAAAGGATTACAGAAAGTTTCTCTAAGGTGTATTTTCACTATGTCGCAATTTCTCTCAACTGTTTAGCTAAAAAAGCAATTTATCTGAGAATTGTAATTCTCCTTAAAAATGCAGAACTATATTTTATTTAGCTTTATTCTTTTTGTTATAATGAACAGAAGAATACGAGCTGGAGGATAATGTATGTTTACTAAAATATTGCTAGCTTCCGATGGTTCTGAGCACTCAATCAGAGCCGCTGAAAAAGCGCTTTCGTTAGCGGGCGCAAATCCTAATGCCATTATCGACATTGTATATGTAGTGGATGGATCTAAGTCTAAATCTGATGTCCTTCATAATTGGAATTCGGTAGACATCGATAAAAAACGTAAAGAAAAGCTTTTGTTTACAGAACAAAAGATCAAGCATGCAAACGTGCGATATAATACAAAAATCCTGCATGGTGAACCAGGGCCAAGCATCGTGAAATATGCGAACGAGAATCATTTTGATGTATGTGTGATTGGAAGCAGAGGCCTTAATTCATTACAAGAAATGGTGCTTGGAAGTGTCAGCCATAAGGTCGCAAAACGGGTGGAATGCCCGGTTATGATAGTTAAATAGTGGATATAAGCTTTTGTGCTTTTTCCCGCTCCTAGTCTGAAGGATGCCAGTGAGGGCTCTTTCAGACTTTTTTTCTATTCATGAAGGAAGGCAGGATTGACTGCAAGCTGAGAGGGAGGTATGAGCACTTCCCGTCTCAGCCCTCGCTGTGCTTTTTTGTACGCTTAAAAACAATAAATTTCAGTAAGAAAAAGCTAGTGGAAAAAGAGAGAAACATGGCAACACCCTTGGAAATATTGTGAAGGATGAAATTAGGTAATGGAACAATATCAATATAAAGCAATAATTCATAAAGACCAATAAAAACGGCATTATTGACAATCAATGCTGCAACAGCCTGAAGGAGGAACAGTCCAATTTCTTTGAAGTCCAAATTGGCATGCTGTCGGAATGTATATTTTGTATTCCAAAAGTATGAATTAATAATCGCAAGCACGTAGGAAATTGTATTATACATAAGCAAAGTCATCGGCTTGTCCGTTGGCCATATTAACAAGAACAAATTTAAGGAACCGATGTCTACTCCTGCATTAAGCAGGCCGATAAAACTGAATTGCATGATTTGCATTTTTACTTTTTTGATCATTTATTATCGTCTCTTTCCATGAAGTTAGGTTTTTAGTTTATCATTTTCCGCGTTCTTATAACACTTTTACGTTTTAATTAATTCTTATGAGGTTACATTTCTTATATAGAGTTATTACCTTTCAAAGGAGGATATTCCATGATAGACAGACAGCTGAAAGAGTTGGACAATATCGAATTGGAAAAACCGAATCGTGTGTTTTCCATGTATTTGAATACCGATCCATCTGACCCGGAACAGCAAGGCGGAGAATGGAAAATACACCTGAAAAACGGATTGAAAAACTTTGAAAGCTATCTGCAAGAGAGTAAAGATAAAGAGGAATTTGACAACTTCTTAAAAGTTAAAGATAAAGTGGAAAACTTCGTGAGAGATAATGAACAGGCTTTAAGGAAGGGAATCGTTCTGTTTGCTTCAGCAGACAATTCCGTCTGGTTTGCGGAAAGGATTCAAATGAGGGTTGAAAACCAATTTTTTTGGGAAGCCTCCCCTCAAACAGACCAACTTAAAGAGTTGGAAACGCAATTCCCGAAATTAGGTATCATCCTGGTGCAACAGAATCAAGTGAAGGTAATCGAAGCAGAAATGGGAGAAATATTAGAAACCAAGCATTATGAACTTGACCTGGATACCGAAGACTGGAAAGAAATCACCACACCTCAAAAAACACCTGTTTCGATGGGAAAAGGCGGTAAAAATCTTGGTCAGGACAATTTCAGTGCCCGTCTGAATGAGAATCAGAAAAGATGGTATAAGAGTATTGCACCTAAACTGGACAAATTGGCAAAGGGTAACTCCTGGAACAGGATTTATCTGGTAGGGGAAAAAGAAGAAGCTAAAGATATGGAAGAATATATGAACAAAGACATTTATAAAGTAGAAGGCAAAAACATGCTTGAGCACGAAGAATCCAAAGTCATAGAGAAGATTGTTGCATAATACTTCAAAGCCATCATTTTCGATGATGGCCTTTTTTTTATGTTTTAACCCCTGTTTGGATTGGGAATTGACCAACTAACAAAATCGCTATACTGATTTTGCCTTCTAATCCTATTAAAAAAGGAGAGGTGGAAGTGAAACAAGTCGTTACGATCTTTACGAAGCCTGACTGTCCGGAAAGCCAAGCGCTGAAAGATTTTCTTGCAAGGGATGAGGTGCCGTATTTGGAAGTCGATATAACCGAAAATGGCGAGAAGAAAAGACAACTTGTAAGTGCCACAGGAAAGAATATCATCCCGGCAGTTACAATTGAGCAAGAGAAACTTATCGGGAAAAAGAAGCAGCAAATTTTTCACGGGTTTACAACGAACAAAAAGCAAATAGACAATACATTAAAACATTAAAGAAAAAAGGAGGAGAAAGCTTTCAAAGCTCTCTCCTCCTTTTAGGACGACTGGCATTGCGGGCATCTTCCATAGATTTCAAACTTATGGCCCTCAATGGCGAAGTTTTTCAGTTCCGACTCCAATTTATCCATCGGGCATGTTTCAATTTCTTTCGTATCCCCGCATTCATTACAAATAAAATGGTGATGATGGTGGCCGACACAGCTGATTCGGAAATGTTTCTCCCCGTTTAATTCGGTTGATTCCAGGATGCCTAAATCATGAAACAAATGCAAGTTTCGATAAATGGTATCAAAGCTTATATTGCCATATGCCGGTTCCATGAATTTAAGAAGATCCTTGGCTGTGCGATAACCGTTTTCCATAGCAAAAAAAGAAATGATATCCTTTCGTTTACCAGTATATTTATACCCTTTTTTCTTCAATAAATCTAAAGCTTCTTCTTTATTCATTGTTTCACCCTCTTTAACGAAATTTCCATATTAAAGCGCTTGGCTAGCATGGATAGAAGCAAGATCGCGATTGATGTCATAACGATGGTGCCTCCCGGGGGAATTTCAAAATAGTATCCGGATACCAGTCCGGTGATAACTGCTATCTCACCGAACAGCACCGATAATATGATCGTTTGTTTGAATCCTTTAGCAAGGCGGATCGCTGCAGCCACCGGCAGTGTCATCAAAGCCGATACAAGCAGGACTCCGACAATCCGGATAGAAGCTGCAATAACCAAAGCGGTCAATAAAATAAACAAGAAATGAATTCTTTTGGCATGAATTCCGGATACGACTGCATGCTCTTCATCAAAAGAAAGCATGAACAATTCTTTATAAAACAGAATAAGAACCGTCAGGACAATGATCGTTATTCCGATAATGGTCCATAAATCCTGTCGGCTTACTGCTGAAACGGATCCGAATAAATAATTGAACAGATCGGTATTAAAGCCATTGGCTAGCGAAATGAAAATGACACTAAGACCGACACCGCCAGATAAAATAATCGGTATTGCCAGTTCCTGATATGCCTTGTAGACTCGTCTTAATTGCTCGACGAACACCGAAGCAATTACCGAGAACCCCATTCCTGTATAGAACGGAGTAATGACTCCCATTGCGAATTTTTTTTCCAGTAACAGTCCGAATGCAATTCCTGCCAATGTGACATGGGACAGGGCATCTGCTATAAGTGATAATCTGCGGACTACTATGAAAGATCCGAGCAGCGGTGCGATCAATCCAATGAGAAGGCCGGTATAAAAAGTGTTTTGTAGAAATTCATATTGAAAAAAATTTGCAAGCATTGTCTGGCCTCCTTAATGGTTGTGGGAAACGACATTCAGTTTATGACCGTAAAAACTGGAAAGGTCACCTTCCGAAAGTGTAGTGAATTCTTCGGCATTTCCGTGAAAATGCAATGTCCGGTTCAAGCATACAATATCTGTGGCATGATGTGTCATCGTACCTGTGTCATGGGTCACCAACAAAAGGGTGATATCTTTTTGATCATTAAGTTTGTGAAGCAATTCGTAAAATTTTTGGACGTGCTCCGCATCAACGCCGACTGTCGGTTCATCCAAAATCAATAACTTGGGATCGCTAACCAGGGCCCTTGCAATAAATATCCTTTGCTGCTGTCCACCCGACAAATCTCCGATATTTTCATGCAAATAATCCCTCATACCGACTTGTTCAACGGCTTGCTCTATTTTTTGTCTATGCTGTTTATTGAAAAATTTTAGATAACCGACTTTGGCAGTCAAGCCCATGGATACAACTTCGTGCACGGTAGCGGGAAACCCTCTATTGAAAGTATTGGCCTTCTGGGACACAAATCCGATTTTATTCCAGTTTTTAAATTTGTTAATAGGTGTTCCGAATAATTCGATTGCACCGTTCTGGGGTTTCAACAATCCAAGCAGTAGCTTGAGCAGAGTAGTCTTGCCGCCGCCATTAGGGCCTACCAGTCCCATAAAAGCCCCTTCCGGAATTTCGAAATCGATATCTTCCAATGCTTTTTTGTTATCATAAGTGAATTGGACATTCTTCATTCTAACTACTGGCTTTGTCAATAGATTTCCTCCTTTACATGGGTCAGTGGGTTGCTTTATCCAGCACCTCGATATTTTCTTCCATTAGCGATAAATAGTCATGGCCTTCTTCTATGTTGGTTTCCGTCAACACTGCCAAGTTATGAATCGTTAAAGGAGTTGCATTGAGCTCCTTTTGAATTTCCTTGGAAACATTGTTGGATACATTTTGTTCAAAAATGATATATTCCATATTCAGTTCTCTGGCCTGATCGATTATCCTGATCAAGTCCTGCTGAGAAGGTTCGCTGCTGTTGCTGATTCCGTTTATGGCAATTTGCTCTATACCATAGCGTTGCTCCCAATATCCATATGCGGCATGGGAGACAAGTATCTCTTTGTGTTGCTTCGATGCCACTTTTGTTTTAAACTCCTTATCGAGTGCCTGCAAATCATCTTTTAACTCGGAAAGGTTGGTTTCTATTGATTGTTCGAGTTCAGGAGCAAGGTTGGTCAATTCCCCGCTGATTATTTCAGCCATTGTAAGCATTCGCATAGGGTCAAGCCAAATATGTGGATCATGATCCGAATGAGAATGGTTGGCATGAGAATGATCATGGCCAGATTTATTGTCTGTTGACTGGTCAAACAATTCTTCGTGACCGGCCAATTCGATCAATTGAACATTTTCAGATTTTAGTGCATCTGCTGTGGTGGATGCAAATGTTTCCAGCTCCTCGCCAAGGTAAATGAACGTATCGCTGTTCGCGATTTCGGTTATTTCTTTTGACGTTGGTTCATAAGAATGGGCATCACTGCCGGGCGGATATATTGTTTGAGCATTTATGGCGTTTCCGCCGAGTCTTTCCACTATATATTGAATTGGATATATGGTTGTTTTAATTGTATAATTGCTGTCATCATCATTAGGCTGTCCGGCATTTTCGCTGCATCCGGCTAAAAAGAAAAGGACACCGAAGAGCAAAAATCCATATAAAATTCCTTTCATGTAATTTCCTCTTTTCTGCAAAAATCAATTACAATCTTATCGTAATCGTTTTGATTTGTAAATAATAATGATTACGTTTTAAATCTTTTCTGTTTTCAGAAAATACTGGGTCATGCTTAATCAATATAAACTGCGAACTAACTTTAGTGTTACTTCCTATCATCCTTTTCGGACTTAGTGCTAAGCTGCCGCTGCGGAAAAATACTCGCTTTCCGCGGGGAACGCTTCAGCCTCCTCGTTGGCAAAAAGCGCCAACTGCGGGGTCTTCAGACTGTTCCTTTCCCACAGGAGTCTCGCATTTTTCCTCCGCTTAGTAGTTATTCTGATCAGGTGAGAGTGTCCTCAAATATTTCTAACAAGGTTCTTCCTACGGAGTGAGAGGCAGAACATGGTATTCTTGGGGGAACAGCACTCCCTGCTTTCGGGACACCATGGACTTTGAAAAGACATCCATGCATTTACACCAAACTCATATAGATTTTCTGTTCAATTGAGAAGTGGTCTAAAATATGTCTAACATGGCATATTTCCAGACAAGATTCAGAAAACTCTTACCAGCGTAGACAGAACACGAAGACTCCTGCAGGAACAGCAAAAGGTCTTCGATGGGGCGAGTAATCGCAGTCCCACGCGTCCGAAGACCCCGCAAAAAGCGTACTTTGCTGATGAGGAGGCTGAGGCCGTGCCCGCGGAAAGCGAAGTGTTATGCCGTAGCGAGTCAAGCACTCATCTAAAATCAGAACAAAAGAAAGCTCACTAGATAGAATTTTCACTATGTCGCAATTTGCCTCTACTGTACAGCTGATGTTCTTTTACCCTTTGCTTTTTTGCCGCCATAAAGGTTGATTCTACTTTGTGAGGATGTGGGAAGTCAGCCATGCTATGAAAAAATATTTATCATAAGCCACTTTGGGCATTAGCTTACGGTCATGCGGGTATACCAATAGCAACTGGGTTTTCATCCCATGAATGCAGGGTGTTATAAATACTACTCAAGATTTAAATAGAGAGGTGACTAAGCGTGGAAATTACGTTACATGTAAAAGGTATGACATGTGGACATTGTGAAAAAGCGGTCAAGGGCGCGTTGGAAGACTTGGAAGGTGTAAAAGGGGTAGAAGTACACTTGAATTCTGGGCGAGTGGATGTTGCCTATGATGACGCCCAAGTTACAAAAGAAAACATGACGGAAGCAATCGAAGATCAAGGATATGACGTCGTAGCGTGATAAAAGCCCTGCTGTGCCAAACAGCAGGGCTTTGCTAGTCTAATGCGGTGGAAGCTGGTTTGTATAACCCGAAAATTGCTGGTAAGACTGTTGTACTTTTTGCAAATCAGCTGATTCCAAAGAATACCAGCCTTTTTGAAACATGAGGTTATATAAGTTGCGCTGGCAATCTTGCGTTTCTTTGAATATAGCTGCCAAATCTTGATAAAAAGCCTGGTTGCTCGCTTCATTCAGAGCAACACTATACGAGGCGGTCATGTATTTTTCCGTTGACAACACATCATTCACAAAATCCCTTTCGTTCATTTGAGGTGTTTTGGGGACTTGTGTTTCTGGATTCTGTACTTTTTGGTTTTGTTGTTTTTGGGAATCCATTATTTTCTCCTTTCCATCAATTTAATGTATTTGGTTGTTTGTTCAAATGCTGCAATATTTGGCTGTAATGTCTTTCGTGCATTTGACAGGCTTGCTCCAAGGCATTTTTAATATCGGGAGAACTGCATTGTTCAGCGAAGAAGTGCGCTTTTTTGCAAGCGTTCAAGTTCCAGGAAAGAATATCTGTTAAATAAAGCAAATCTTTTGTACTGACCATATTGGGCGGCTGCTGCATCGGCTGTGAACTAGTTGTTTGATTTTGCATTTGCATGCATTCTTCCTCCTTTATAACAATTTAGGATTACGTTGCCCAACTGCTAAACAGATATGCCGCCCATATCTGTTTGTGAAAAGTTGAAAAATTGAAAAAATACCGTATGTTCAGTAGGAAAATATATCTCAAAATAATTTAAAATGATAGAATTGACTCATCGAAATAATAGTGTAGAAGTCAACCATTTTTACCCAGTGGAAAACACAGGACAAGTTGTCCAAGGAAATGTACTAATTAATCATTACTTAGGAGGACTGACAATGGAACAAATTCTGCGCAACTTTTTTTTATTTCTATCCAAAAACAAACTTTTCACAAAATTGGCAAAAAAATATGGTCTTCGTTTTGGTGCCGGAAGATTTGTAGCAGGTGAGACTGTAGAAAATGCAGCAGAAGTGATAAGTCAGCTCAATCAAAAAGGCATGCTTGTTACAGTGGATCACCTTGGTGAATTCATTGACAGTGAAGAGGAAGCACGCAATGCCGCTGAAGAGTGTATAGAAATGATCGAAAAAATAGCCCGGGATAAACTTGATGCCCAGTTATCCTTGAAAATGACATCGATGGGTCTGGATATTTCGGAAGAACTCGTAATGGAGAACATGAGAAGGATTTTGGATGCCGGGGAGGAACACGGCGTGTTTGTGACCATCGATATGGAAGATTATCAAAGATGCGGAAAGACCATCAATATATTCAAGCAATTGAAAAAGGATTATGAAAATATAGGTACAGTCCTTCAATCCTATCTCTATCGGACCGTAGAGGACATCGAGGATCTCAACCAATTCAAACCCAATCTCCGGCTTGTTAAAGGGGCATATAAGGAATCTCCTAAAGTAGCATTTCCAGATAAGAAAGACGTGGACAACAATTACAAAAAAATCATTAAGATGCACATGTTGAATGGTAACTATACTGCTGTGGCGACTCATGATGACGCTATGATCGAATATACGAAGCAAATAGAAAAAGAATACAATATACCCCGTTCCCAATTTGAATTCCAGATGCTTTTCGGAATCCGGACCGAACGTCAGGAAGAGCTTGTTGAAGAAGGGTACAAAATGAGAGTGTATGTTCCTTATGGGAATGACTGGTATGGATATTTTATGAGACGGCTTGCTGAGCGCCCGGCAAATGTTGCGTTCGTACTTAAAGGTGTAATCGGGAAGTAAGCGTTATCAAACACAAGTCTCATGGAATGCTGATTCTCATCTATGAGGCTTGTATTTAATCATCAGGAAACATGCTAAAAAGGATTGCGAAATGTCTGAAAATACTTTATAGTTGAATTAGATGCAGATAGGGAACTATCTTCCTTTTTTTAACCGTTTAATGAATGAGTATTCATTCAAATAAGAAGTGGGGGGAAATAATTGATGGAACATAGAATCAAGCGGGCTGTAGTACTAGGCTCCGGTGTTATGGGATCCGGGATTGCTGCCCATTTGGCGAACGTTGGTATCCCGACTTTGATGCTTGATATTGTACCTCGGGCACTGACAGAAGAAGAGCAGCAAGCTGGCCGGACTTTGGAGGATAAAGAAGTAAGGAATAAGCTTTCGGCTGCTGGCAAGCAATCATTGTTGAAGCAAAAACCATCACCACTGACTACAAAAAAGAATTTGGATCTGATCGAAGTAGGCAATATGGAAGATGATATGCATAGGGTGGGTGAAGCAGATTGGATCATAGAGGTTGTAATCGAAAATCTCGATGTGAAAAAGAAAGTTTTCGAGCAGATAGATCAACACCGAAAACAAGGGGCTATCGTTAGTTCCAATACTTCCGGAATATCAATTGAAAAAATGGCCGAGGACTGTTCACCAGATTTTAAAAAACACTTTTTGGGAACGCATTTTTTCAACCCGCCACGTTATTTGAAGCTGTTGGAAGTGATTCCTACAAAATGGACGAATCAAACAGTAGTCGACTTTATCAAAAAATTTGGGGAGGACGTACTGGGTAAGGGGGTCGTTGAGGCAAAAGATACCCCAAACTTCATCGCCAACCGAATCGGTACTTATGGCCTGTTGGTGACTGTACGGGAAATGCTTAAATGTGGTTTGAGTATAGGAGAAGTGGACTCGGTTACAGGACCGCTGATCGGCCGCCCGAAAAGCGCAACTTTCCGTACATTAGATGTTGTCGGGCTTGATACGTTTGTTCATGTGGCTGAAAATGTACACAACCAGGTTGAAGGCAAGGAAAAAGAAGTATTTGCTGTCCCGGACTTTATGAATCAAATGTTGAAAAAGGGATGGCTGGGTGCAAAACGCCAACAAGGATTCTATTTAAAAAAGAAAGAGGAAGGCGGTAGTGCAATCTATGAACTGAACCCTTCTACTTTGGAATATGAAAAACGGAAAAAACTGAAGACGAAAGCAACCGAATTAGCGAAACAAGAGAAGGGCGTCAGCAATAAAATGAAAGCGCTTTTAAAAAGCGGAGGAGATCCTGCTGCTGATTTTCTGTGGGGAATCACAAAACCTGTCTTGCTCTATTCAGCAGAATTGCTTGGAGAGATAGCGGATGATATATCTGCTGTAGACAAGGCAATGAAGTGGGGGTTCGGCTGGGAGTTGGGCCCTTTTGAAATCTGGGATGCAATAGGGATAGAGGAATCTGTACAAAGGATGAAGAGAGACGGGGAAAAAATCCCTGACTGGGTTGCCGGGATGCTGGAAAAAGGAGTTCAGTCCTTCTATAAACATGACAATGGCAACGTCTCTTTTTATCATGATGGAGATTATGCAGAACAATCATTCAATCCTAAAGAAATCCACTTAAAGAGGTTAAAGGATACCAAAGGAGTTATTAAGAAGAATGCTGGGGCCAGTCTGCTCGATTTAGGAGACGGTGTCTTGGGACTTGAATTCCATTCCAAGAGCAACGCCATCGGTCTTGATATTATCCAGATGATCAACCATGCAGTGGAGGAAGCGGAACGAGGCTATCATGGCTTGGTAATCGGCAACCAGGGCAAAAATTTTTGCGTTGGCGCGAATCTTGGAATGATGCTTATGGAAGCACAAGATCATAACTTTTTCGAGATAGATTTAGTTGTAAGGCATTTTCAAAACGCCATGATGAAAATCAAGTACTCCGAAAAACCGGTTGTTGCGGCTCCGTTCGGGATGACGCTCGGCGGCGGGGCTGAGGTATGCCTTCCGTCCAGTTCGATCCAAGCGGCACAGGAAACATATATGGGGTTAGTAGAATTCGGGGTTGGTTTAATTCCAGGTGGAGGCGGAAGCAAAGAATTATATCTTAAACAGATCCGTGATCTTCCTGAGGGAATAGAATTCGACTTGCAGAAAGTAGCGACGAAAGTTTTTGAGCGGATTGCTATGGCGAAAGTATCCACCTCTGCTGCGGAAGGAATGGAGAACGGATATCTTAATCACCGTGATGCAATTAGTGTCAACCAGGATCATTTGCTATACGACGCTAAGCAGAAAGTTCTAGCTTTGAGCCAAAGTGGTTACACGGCACCAAAGCGGACTGGGGTTCCGGTAGTCGGAGAACCCGGTTTGGCAGCAATGATGCTTGGTGCGAAAACGTTGAGGTACGGGGGCTATGCTTCAGATCATGATGTCAAAATTGCTGAAAAGCTGGCATTCGTCCTGTCCGGAGGTCCTGTGAAAGAAGGGGCTATCGTTGACGAACAATATTTACTCGATTTAGAACGCGAGGCCTTTCTCAGTTTGATTGGGGAGAGGAAAACCCAAGAACGGATGCAGCATATGCTGCTGAAAGGCAAGCCGCTCCGCAATTAACATAATGAACTAAATTTGCAAAAGGGGGAAAAAACGTGAAGGAAGCCGTAATTGTGGCTGGTGCAAGAACACCTGTCGGGAAAGCCAATAAGGGATCTCTTGCAGCATTGCGACCAGATGATTTAGCATCGCTTACAATCAAGGAAACGTTGAAACGCGCTGATAACTATGATGGAAACATAGACGATGTCATTATTGGGTGCGCCATGCCCGAAGCAGAACAGGGAATGAATATGGCTCGTAATATAGCGGGACTTGCAGGTCTGCCGTTAGAGGTTCCTGGTGTTACCATTAACCGTTACTGTTCCTCAGGCCTTCAAAGTATTGCTTATGCAGCAGAGCGAATCATGATAGGACACAGTAATACTATTCTTGCAGGCGGCGCAGAGTCTATGAGTCTGATTCCGATGGGAGGACATGTCATCAAGCCCAATCTCGAGTTAGTACGGAATGCACCCGGTTACTATATGTCCATGGGACACACCGCCGAGGAAGTAGCCAGAAGGTTCGAAGTATCAAGGGAAGATCAGGATGCATTTGCGGTCCGAAGTCATGAAAAAGCAGCCAAAGCCTTGGCGGATAATAAGTTCGGTGATGAAATCGTTCCTGTTCCTGTCACTCAGCGGTCGGTAGGTTCCGATAATAAACTGGAGGAAAAAACATTTCTATTCAGCCAGGATGAAGGGGTCAGACCAGGAACGACAAGGGAAGTGCTTGCCAAACTAAAACCCGCCTTTGCATTGAATGGTTCCGTTACGGCAGGGAACTCTTCCCAAATGAGTGACGGGGCAGCAGCCGTTCTCGTAATGGATAAAGAGAAAGCGGAGTCAGACGGATTAACTCCTATAGTCAAGTTCCGGTCCTTTGCACTTGCCGGAGTGGAGCCGGAAATCATGGGAGTCGGCCCTGTCAAAGCCATTCCGAAAGCATTGCAGTTAGCGGGCTTGGAGTTGTCAGATATAGGTTTGTTTGAATTGAATGAAGCCTTTGCATCTCAAGCTATCCGTGTTATCCGTGCTCTAGATTTGGATGAAGAAAAAGTGAATGTGAACGGAGGGGCTATTGCGCTGGGTCACCCGCTTGGATGTACGGGAACTAAGCTGACACTAAGTCTAATCCACGAAATGAAGAGAAGACAGGAACAATTTGGAGTCGTCACGATGTGTATTGGCGGCGGTATGGGAGCTGCCGGGGTTTTTGAACTAATATAATGATGGATGAAGGAGAGGGCTAAAAAAATGGGTGATACGAAAGAAAAAGTGTTTAAAGGCGGAGCATTTATCATAGAAGATATAGGGCCTGAAGATATCATCACACCGGAGGATTTCACTGATGAGCATGTAATGATTGCTAAGACAACAGAAGATTTCGTCAATGGGGAGGTGCTTCCCAAACTCGAAAAATTGGAGAATCATGAATTTGAGCACTCGGTCCAGTTGTTGAAGCAAGCTGGAGAGTTGGGATTACTTGGTGTGGATGTACCGGAAGAATATGGCGGTCTGGGGCTAGATAAGATCAGCTCATCTTTGATTACCGAAAAATTCACAAAGGCAGGTGGGTTCTCTGTCACCCATGGTGCTCATGTAGGAATCGGTTCTCTTCCTATTGTGTTCTTCGGGAATGAAGAACAAAAACAAAAATATTTGCCTGCATTGGCATCTGGGGAGAAATTGGCAGCATACGCCCTGACTGAACCGGGTTCAGGCTCGGATGCTTTAGGTGCAAAAACGACTGCGAAACTGAACGGGGCTGGAACCCATTATTTGCTGAATGGAGAAAAACAATGGATTACCAATTCGGCTTTTGCGGATGTGTTCATCGTATATGCAAAAGTTGACGGCGATAAATTTACTGCTTTTATCGTGGAAAGGGATTATCCGGGTGTATCCACTGGACCGGAAGAAAAGAAAATGGGGATTAAGAGTTCATCGACCCGTACGGTTATCCTTGAAGATGCCGAAGTGCCGGTCGAAAATGTCCTTGGTGAAATTGGACGCGGCCATATTATCGCCTTTAACATCTTGAATGTAGGACGATACAAACTGGCAATCGGTGGTGTCGGTGGTGCAAAAATAGGAATTGAACTTTCAGCAAAGTACGCCAATGCCAGAAAACAGTTTCAGACTCCTATATCCAAATTTTCTCTTATACAAGAAAAGTTAGGAACCATGTCGGCAAACACATATGCAAATGAAAGTGCCGTTTATCGAACTGTTGGTCTGTTTGAACAAAGGATGAGCAACTTATCCGAAGAAGAACTTAAGGATGGAGCCGCGGTAGCAAAGGCGATAGCCGAATATCAAATCGAATGTTCACTGAACAAAGTGTTCGGAACTGAATTAATGGATTATGTGGCAGATGAAGCCGTACAAATTCATGGAGGATATGGTTTCATGCAAGAATACGAAGTAGAGAGAATGTACAGGGATTCACGGATACAGCGAATATTTGAAGGGACAAATGAAATTAACCGTCTATTGATCCCGGGTTCCTTAATGAAGAAAGCTGTCAAAGGCGAACTGCCGATCATGCAAAAGGCTCAGGCATTGCAGGAAGAATTGATGATGCTTATGCCGGAAGAAGTAGGGACAGCTCCTCTCGATCAGGAGAAATATCTGCTGAAAAATGCTAAAAAAATAGGCCTGCTTGCAGCGGGTTTGGCTGCTCAAAAATATGGTCCGAAATTGGAACAGGAACAGGAATTACTGGCGAATATCGCGGATATTGTATCCGAGGTCTATAACATGGAATCGGCTATCTTGCGTACGGAAAAAGCAGTTAATAAAGATGGTGCTGACAGAAACAGACAAAAATTACTTTACACGCAAGTATATGTCCAAGAAGCATTTAACCGGATAGAGAGCCACGCAAAAGAGACATTGATCGCAAGCGAGTCTGGTGACACACTAAGGATGATGCTGTCTGCTATGAGGAAATTGACCCGGCATGACCCGGCAAATGTCATCGCACTTAAACGGGAAATTGCTCAAACTATTATAAAAGAAGAGAAATATATCGTCTGAAGAAGATAATGCCAAAAAACCTTGCCTTACTACAGTGGCGGGGTTTTTGGCATTTTGTTGATGCATAAAAGGAAATTGGTGCAACTTAAAAGGAATAGGACACAATCTTTCTTCTGACCTTAAATGAATTATGGTAATATAGGGATAATAGAGAGGGAGGGATCTATGTTGAGTGTGACTTTTTACTGGTATCCTAATTGCGGAACGTGCAAAAAAGCGAAAAAATGGCTTGATGCCAATCAAGTTGAATACAACCAAGTTAATCTGGTTGATAATACTCCTTCAAAAGAAGAATTGGGTGAATTGATAGAAGCTAGCGGATTGCCAATCAAAAAATTTTTCAACACCAGTGGAAAAAAATATCGTGAACTCGGTTTGAAAGACAAACTGAAGGATGCGGAGGAAGACGAAGCATTGGAGTGGCTTTCCTCAGATGGAATGTTGATCAAACGGCCAATTGTCACCAATGGTGAAAAGGTATCGGTTGGTTTTAAAGAAGAAGAATTTGAAAGCAAGTGGAAGCAGGCATAACAAGCAAACCATTGGAAATTAGTTTGTGCAGCTTTTATAGTAGAAAGTGTTGTTTCAAGTTTTAACTCAAGTAAAAACAGGTGATATTTACAATTATACATAAGCCGTTTTTTCTTGTTTTATTTTGAACAACGACCTTATTAAGATTGATACGGAGGGTGTTTATTATGAGTTTACCAAATGATTTGCGTTATTCAGAAGAGCACGAATGGGTTAAAGTAGAAGGAGACAAAATTAGAATTGGCATCACCGATCATGCTCAATCAGAACTTGGAGATATCGTATTTGTGGAACTTCCTGAAGAAGGAGACGAAATCGAAGCTGATGAGCCGTTCGGTAGTGTGGAATCTGTCAAGACTGTTTCCGAACTTTATGCTCCAATCAACGGTAAAGTAGTAGAAGTTAATGAAGACCTTGATGACAGCCCAGAGTTTGTTAATGAATCACCATACGAGAAAGCCTGGATGATTGTTGTAGAAACAGATGACTTATCTCAAGTAGATGAATTGATGACCGCCGAGCAATATCAGGCAATGATCGAAGAAGAATAAGCAGATCATCTTTGTCCGGCCATTCTGTAGAAATCCTGATTGCATGATTCAGGAGGAAATAAATACAATGAAGAAAGAGAACAATTGAAATCCCTTGTTACCCATTCATGTGACAGGGGATTATTGTTAGATTCGAAAATTATTTTTTTGAATATACTACATAAGAAGATGATAAAAGCAGGTGATCTGAATGACAGATGCTGAGAAAGTTATTATTGTTGAAGGTCGGACAGATAAAATCCAGATTGAAAAAATTATTGATGAACAGGTGCAAATAATTTGCACAAATGGAACATTAGGCGTTGAGCGCCTGGAAGAGCTGTTGATTGAATATGACCTCGACAACAAAGAGGTGTATATTCTGGTGGATGAAGATAATGCCGGACAGAAATTGAGAAAGCAATTGTCGATAGAACTTCCACATGCAGAGCATATTTTTGTTGACAAAACATTCCGTGAAGTGGCGGCGACTCCAGAATCAGAACTTGCCATTGCCCTACTAAGCAGAAGAATTACCGTCAACCCAATGTATTTATAATCCATGTCACCCACATGGATTTTTTCATATCCTTTATTTTGGGCGTTTTTCTTAGTTGAGGGAAACTGCGACATAGTGACAATTCTATTCTCATGTTGTTCCTGTAGTTCTGTTGATAACGGAGTGGTATGATCTCGCTGCGGCAGAACACTTCGCTTTCCGCGGGCACGGCCTCAGCTTCCTCAGAAGCAAAAAGCGCTTCTTGCGGGATCTTCGGACGCGTGCTATTCCTGCAGGAGTCTACGTATTCTACCTCCGCTGGTTGGAGTTCTCTGAATCTCGGCTACGAATAATCCATGTTAAAGATATTATAGGATCACTTCTCACCTGAACAGAAAAACGACCCAAAGCGGAGGAAAAATGCGACACTCCTTGAAAATAAAGTTCGATTTTCTGCGTGCGGTGTAAATGCATGGATGTCTTTTCAAAGTCCTGGGGGAAGAGCAGCTTCCGAAGACCCCGCAGTGAGNTTCATCGGTTGGATGTAAGGGACGCCCTGAAAACCCCAAGAATGGAAATTATAGGTATCCCGTCGACTGCCACTTATGGACAAGCGCTTGATATTGTATTAAACAGTAACCATACCAGGTATCCGATTTATGAAGAAAATATGGACAACATAATAGCGGTCTTCCATGCCAAGCAGCTGCTTTCCTGGTCCTTAGATCAAACCCAAATCTTACAGCAGTTTACGGATAACAATCCATTATATGTATTTGAGTTTCACTCAATCGAAAAAGTATTCAAGCAAATGTTAAAGGAAAGAAAACATATGGCGATTGTACTGGACGAATATGGTGGAACAAATGGCATCTTGACGAATGAGGATATTATCGAAGCGATGATCGGCCAGGAAATTAAAGATGAAACAGACGTGGACGAAGAGGCACTGATAGAGGAGTTTTCCGAGTCGCGGATCGTTTGTAATGGTAAAATCTCTCTCCACCGCCTGAATGAAGTGTTCCGAACAGACATACCGGAAGAGGAGGACATTTTGTCAGGATTCTTATTACGTGAATTCGGATACTTCCCCAAAGTCGGAGATACGTATGTATATGAAGACCTTCATTTTGAGATAAAAGAAGTGGAGGACAACAAACTAAGAACAATAGAAATCGTCAAGCAAACAAATGAATAACGATCTTCCGTAAAAAGGGTTGCCTAACAGCGACCCTTTTTAAATTGAGTACTTTGTCCAGTAGAGAAAAGTTACATGTTGTGTAGAGTTGAGGGAAACTAACGCATAGTTGCAATTTTATTTCTAGTTGTTCTGATGATTGTTGAGTGCATGGACTCGCTGCGGCAGAACACTTCGCTTTCCGCGGGCACGGCCTCAGCTTCCTCAGAAGCAAAAAGCGCTTCTTGCGGGATCTTCGGACGCGTGCTATTCCTGCAGGAGTCTACGTATTCTACCTCCGCTGGTTGGAGTTCTCTGAATCTCGGCTACGAATAATCCATGTTAAAGATATTATAGGATCACTTCTCACCTGAACAGAAAAACGACCCAAAGCGGAGGGGAAATGCGACACTCCTTGAAAATAAAGTTCGATTTTCTGCGTGCGGTGTAAATGCATGGATGTCTTTTCAAAGTCCTGGGGGAAGAGCAGCTTCCGAAGACCCCGCAGTGAGCGCGCTTTTTGCTCAAGAGGAGGCTGAGGTGCTGCCCCCGGAAAGGGAGTATTTTTCCGCAGCGACGGCTCATCACTCAATCCGAAAAGGATGGAAGGAAGCCACTCTGTAGTTATGTCGCAGTATATGGTTATTGAGTCAGTGCGGGGTATCTTTAGTTGGACGAGTAATCGCGGCAATTTTAAGGCATTTAAAGGAAGGGTTTTATGAAACGAATTGATATAGATCCGCTAGCTTCCGTGGGGACTGGTTTTCTTTTTGTCCAGACTCCTTTTTGTGGAACATGTCAGCTGGCAAGTAAGATGCTGGCTACAATCGAAAAGATGGATAGTGATATAAATTTTTATGAAATGAATGCTTCTTTATTTCCTGAGTTCATGCAAAATCAAAGAGTGGAAAGTGTTCCGTGTCTCATCATCCTGCAATCTGGGGTTGTGAAAGAAAAAATATATGCGTTCCGCTCGATTCCAAATATCATCGAAAGAATTACTCCCTATCTTTCTCGAGAAAAATGAGATGAATATATTTCTTTAACCAGCTGATGGAGACTTGCATTATTGACGAATTGATCCACTAATTAAAGGATAAATCCCCCCTTTGTAGAATTATTTCACAGGGGGGATTTACATGGGCGAAGCCGTCATCCATCAATGGCAGAAACGATTGAGCGCAAATGGTGATTTGCTATTTTTATATCATGATAAAAACTTTTGTGTACAGTTGAAACTCCGAAATGACCTTGAGTACTGGATTATCTTTAAATCCGGTGTAATCACTGTTACAAAAGAGTGGTTCGTAGAGAAATCCGATTTATCTATTGAAGTAAGCGAAGGCATATTAGTCCAACTGTTTGAGGGCCAGGGAAGGCTCACTTCATTTCCAAATACACTTGCCAGTTGGAATGGAAGTTACCGGGATTGTTTGTTTTTTGAAACACTGCTCTTTTTGGCATGATTGCAGACTGTCAATCAAGTAAGCCGCCGATGGTTTTGACGATTTCCAGGAAGTTTGCTTTCTCTCCAAACTGTCCTCTTAGTTCTCCATCCTGATCAATAATGACGGTGGAGGGAACCCCTTCACAATTGTATCGTTCATATACCTTTCGATTCTCATCTGCGAGAGTTGGTTGTTTTAGAAATTTTTCCTTGTATGATAACCCTGCTTTCTCTTCTCGTTCTCTTCCAGTTACATTAATTGTCATCATTTTGACTTTTTCTCTATCCATCGTTTGGTAGAGCTGTTCTTTTTTCGGCAGATCGACAGCACAATCAGGACACCAGGATACCCAGAAAGTGATGACAACGATCTTTCCTTTATCCTCTTCCAACTGATATAATTCATTACTGTCTATAAAGGGCAATTCAAATAGAGGTGCTTTCATGGGGCATTTTCCTTTCAGGTGATTTTAGTGTCCATATTACCATACAAGTCACGGATCCATTAAGTTTTTCAAAAAGAATCATCATATTCTATTTTAAATGTTTGCAGGATTTACTAATTGACACCTTAACAGGCCCATGCTACAATCCTATTTAGCGTTAAAAACCGATTGTAATTTCATATGCGGATCTCTTATCAAGAGAGGTGGAGGGACTGGCCCTGTGAAGCCCGGCAACCGTTAAACCATGTGTTTAAAAAGGTGCCAATTCCTGCGAAGCAAAGAGCTTTGGCAGATGAGAGAACATGAAGCGTATTGCTGCGTCTTTCTGTTCTCATGAATGGAAAGGCGTTTTTTAATGAAGTATAAAGGGAAAGAAGCAGTCTGCTCTTGTATCGTACAGAGAAATATGAGTGGGCATTGCCTCATACCCAAGGAGGAAGAAAGTTGATTTCGATAAAGAACTTGTCAAAAGTATTTCCTTCCAAGTCATCGAACATTACAGCTGTCGATAATTTGAATCTGGAAATACCAAAGGGAGAAATATTCGGAGTGATCGGGTACAGCGGTGCGGGAAAAAGTACCTTCATCCGTTTACTCAATAGATTGGAAGACCCATCCGGCGGTACGATCATTATCGATGATCAGGAAATCACTGCCTTAAATAAAAAGCAGCTCAGACTTTCCAGACAGGAAATCGGGATGATTTTTCAGCACTTCAATTTATTATGGTCCAGGACCGTGAGAGAAAACATTGCCTTTCCGTTGGAAATAGCAGGTGTCCCGAAGGCAGAAAGACTGGAAAAGGTTGACGAGCTCATCCGGCTGGTCGGTCTTGCCGGTAGAGAAGATGCCTATCCGTCTCAATTAAGTGGTGGTCAGAAACAGAGAGTCGGAATTGCCAGAGCATTGGCCAACGATCCGAAAGTACTGCTTTGTGACGAGGCCACTTCTGCATTGGATCCTGAAACCACGGATTCGATCCTTGATTTGTTGGTTGATATCAATGAAAAACTTGGTCTTACAATCATTTTGATTACACATGAAATGCATGTGATCAGGAAAATCTGCCATCGTGTCGCTGTCATGGAACAAGGAAAAGTAGTAGAACAGGGCGAGGTCCTTGAGGTATTCCTTCATCCGAAAGAACAAGTGACCAAACGTTTTGTCGAACAGGTAATGGGAGACCAGGACCAGGACGAGTCTCTGGAAACAATGTTGAAGACTTATGACGCCGGCAGAATCATCAGGCTTCATTTCGTTGGGGAAACGACCAACCAGGCCTTGATCAGTCAAGTGTCAAAAAAATTCAATATTGAAGTGAACATCCTGCACGGGAAAGTGACGCAGACGCAAAAAGGTGCTTATGGAACATTGTTTATCTTAATGGATGGTGCCGAAGCCGAAATCAAGAAGGCGATTGATTATATAACATCTACTTCTGTAGAAGTGGAGGTGGATGTAAATGCTAAGTGAATTATTTCCTAATGTAAGAGTCGAGGATTTATGGGTAGCAACTGGCGAAACATTTTACATGACGTTGATATCAGTTGCCGGTACACTCGTATTCGGTATCTTACTTGGCTTGATGCTGTACCTTACCTCAAAGGGAAGTCTTTGGGAGAGTTATCTAGTCAACATTGTCGTGGCGACGGTTGTCAATGTACTCCGAGCAGTTCCGTTTATCATTTTGATTTTGCTATTATTCCCGTTCACCGATTTTTTAATGGGAACGATCCGGGGGCCTAAAGCGGCACTTCCTGCATTGATTATAGGCTCTGCACCTTTCTATGCAAGACTGGTTGAAATCGGTCTTAGGGAAGTGGACAAAGGAGTAATCGAAGCTGCCAAGTCGATGGGAGCCAAGACAAGTACAATTATATTCAAAGTATTGATACCAGAATCGATGCCAGCGCTTGTTTCCGGCATTACTGTAACGGCGATTGCCTTAATTGGCTATACGGCCGTTGCTGGGGTTATCGGTGCCGGTGGACTTGGCGATTTTGCTTATTTCTATGGCTTCCAGCGCCGTCAATTTGATGTCGTGTTTGCTTGTACGGTCCTAATCGTTATTATTGTATTTATTTTTCAATTTATCGGCGATTTCATCGCCAGTAAATTAGATAAAAGATAAAATTTAAAGGAGAGTCAAGAGATGAAGAAATTATTAACTTTACTATTCGCTGCTTTGTTTATTGTTGTATTGGCAGCATGCGGTACATCTGAGGAAGATTCCGCACAAGATAATACCGGAGAAAACAACGAGTCTGGTGATTCAGAAGAAAGCACAGAAATAGTAGTAGGCGCATCTAGTACTCCGCATGCTGAAATCCTTGAGGAAGCAAAGCCAATGCTCGAAGAAGAAGGGATTTCTTTGCAAATCGAAGAGTATCAGGACTATATTTTGCCGAACGAAGACCTGTCAAATGGAAGAATTGATGCCAACTATTTTCAACATGAACCATATTTGAATGATCAGCGTGAAGAGTTTGATTACGATTTTGTCAATCTTGGCGGTGTGCATATCGAACCTATGGGTGTGTATTCCAAATCAATCAACAGTATAGACGACATTCCCGATGGTACCGAAGTGATCATCAGTCGTTCCATCCCAGACCATGGCCGTATTTTGTCCATGTTTGAAGAAGAAGGATTGATCACTCTTGCTGAAGATGTAGACAAAGTGACTGCTACTGTTGAAGATATTGTAGAAAACCCGAAGAATTTGACGTTCTCTCCTGATGTAGATGCGGCTGTTTTACCTGAGATGTATGAAACAGAGGAGGATGCTCTGGTTGCAATCAATACAAACTATGCAATTGAAGCGGGTCTTACTCCTACAGAAGATGCCGTTTTCGTCGAAGGAAAAGAATCGCCATATGTGAACCTGGTCGTTGCCCGTACAGAGGACCAGGACAACGAAGCACTGAACAAGCTTGTTGAAGTTCTGCAGTCCGAGGAGATCCAAACATTTATTGAAGAACAATACGATGGCGCGATTGTACCGGCTGCCACAGAGGGCGAATAAGGTAATATTTCTTCAATCGCTAGTAAATGGAAGGTATATGGTGAAATTGTTTATAAAATACACCTATATATGTTTCAAAAGGGTTCAAGTTTTTTCCTGCTTCTATGTATGTTTACAGCCGGTTTGTTAAGGGAATTGTAATCATGTACAATTTTCATTGTAAACAAACAGAAAGGAAGGATTCATTATCACGGACAGTGGTTTAGACATGAATTACACTAGCGAAATGGAAAAGGCGATGCAGCAGAACCATGGAATTGGGTACGCTGAATACGGAAGAAAGCTCGATAAACGACTAGAGGTCGAAAAAGAGAGAGAAAAGAGCTATGAGAAAAGTCGCCAAGTCGTCAATGAAGTAGAAAGAAAAATCCACAGATAACTTTGAACAAATATAATCCACAAAACCCTTGCCGCCATTTTAGCGGCAAGGGTTTTGTGTTACAGTAGACATAGGTAATCTTGGACATATACGGAGATTTCCTGTATTCAACCGTTATTAAGTGTTATTTTCCGCCTGATTTGTTACAATATTTTTGAATTAATGGTGAAAACTATAACCATTAGTGTATATGTTGATTATAGATTCGAAATGTTATAAGATTATAATGAGAATAAATTGAGAATGGATGTTATTTCATCTCTAACATTTTATAAATACGGTAATTGGAGGTATATCAGTATGGCAGGTTCAACTTTGGAAATTAAGGATCTTCATGTATCAATTGAAGACCAGGAAATACTTAAAGGTGTTAATTTAACAATAAAGGGCGGCGAATTTCACGCTGTAATGGGACCGAACGGAACCGGTAAATCTACACTTGCATCAGCTATTATGGGGCATCCTAAATACGAAATCACACAAGGCAGTGTCTTGTTGGATGGAGAAGATGTACTTGAAATGGAAGTAGATGAGCGAGCGCAGGCAGGGCTTTTCCTTGCGATGCAATACCCAAGTGAAATCAGCGGGGTTACAAACTCCGATTTCCTTCGTTCTTCCATCAATGCTAGACGTGAAGAAGGCGACGAAATTTCGTTAATGAAATTTATTAAAGAAATGGACGAAGCGATGGATTACTTGGAAATGGATAAAAACATGGCACAGCGTTATTTGAATGAAGGATTCTCTGGCGGTGAGAAAAAACGCAATGAAATTCTTCAATTAATGATGATTAAACCGGAAATCGCCATCCTGGATGAAATTGACTCCGGTCTTGATATCGATGCTTTGAAAGTAGTATCCAAAGGAATCAACAAGCTCCGTGATGAAAACTTCGGATGCTTGATCATCACTCACTATCAGCGTCTGTTGAACTATATCACTCCTGATAAAGTTCATGTGATGATGCAAGGTCGTGTCGTGAAGTCCGGAGGGCCTGAACTGGCACAGCGTCTGGAAGCTGAAGGTTATGAGTGGATCAAAGAAGAGTTAGGCATTGAAGACGAAACTGTAGGGCAAAAAGCGTAACAGTAAGGAGGGGTACCATGACTGTAGAAACAAAGCTGCCATATGATAAAGAATACATTAGCCAGTTCTCGACAGAGCACAATGAACCGGAATGGATGAAGTCATTACGCCTTCAAGCATTGGAGCAAGCTGATACGCTGCCAATGCCCAAACCGGACAAAACAAGTATTAGACGCTGGAATTTCAATACATTCCAACACACGGCTAAAGGGGAAGAAATTCATTCATTGGAGGATCTTCCTGAAGAAATCCAAGTGTTTGTCGATTTAGAAAATAAAGATCAGAATATTGTCATTCAACGGAATCAGACAGTAGCTTATAAATCACTGTCGTCTAAGTTGGAGGAACAAGGTGTAATCTTGACCGATATCTTCACGGCAATGCAAGAACATAGTGACTTGCTTCAACGTTATTATATGAAAGATGCCGTGCAAATTGATGAGAATCGTTTGACAGCTCTTCATACAGCGTTGATGAATGGCGGTGTGTTCGTGTACGTACCGAAAAACGTTGTAGTGGAAGAACCGCTTCAATCCATTTTCTGGCAGGAAGATCCGAAGGCTTCTTCTTTCAATCATGTTATCGTAGTTGCAGAGCAAAACAGTTCTGTAACTTATGTGGAAAATTATATTTCCCATAACGAGGAAGAAGAGACTGTAGCAAACATCGTTACCGAAGTTATTGCGAATGACAATGCAAAGATTTCTTTCGGAGCTGTCGATAATTTCGCGAGTGGTACCACTGCATATATCAACCGGCGCGGTGTGGCATATCGTGATGCCAATATTGACTGGGCATTGGGACAAATGAACGATGGTAACACTGTTTCGGAAAACATCACCCACCTTGTTGGGGACAATTCTGTTTCCAATGCTAAAACTGTTACTGTCGGCCGTGGAAGCCAATCCCAAAACTTCACTGCAAAGATTGTCCATTTTGGACAGCAATCAGAAGGTTATATCCTTCAGCACGGTGTGATGAAGGATAGTGCAACATCTGTCTTTAATGGTATTGGTAAAATCGAACATGGAGCGACAAAATCCAACGCTGAACAAGAATCGCGTGTTTTGATGCTTAGCAAAGATGCTCGCGGAGATGCAAACCCGATTCTTCTGATTGATGAAGATGACGTAACTGCAGGACATGCAGCTTCAGTCGGACGTGTTGATCCAATGCAGCTTTATTATCTCATGAGCCGCGGAATTTCCCGAAAAGAAGCGGAGCGTCTTATTATCCATGGTTTCCTTGCCCCAGTGGTGAATCAGCTGCCAATTGAAACAGTTAAGTCTCAATTGACAGAAGTGATTGAAAGGAAAGTATATTAATGGATGTAAAAACAATCAGGGAACAGTTTCCGATTTTGGATCAAGAGGTCAATGGACATCCATTGGTTTATCTTGATTCATCGGCAACATCCCAAAAGCCCCTTTCCGTAATTGAAGCAATTGATGCATACTATAAACAAGACAATTCCAATGTTCACCGGGGTGTCCATACACTGGGCACCAGGGCGACAGATAAATACGAAGGCGCCAGGGAAAAAGTGAGAAGGTTTATTAATGCAGCTTCTACAAAGGAAGTAATTTTCACCAGGGGAACAACCACATCCATCAATACAGTAGCCCATAGCTATGGGCGCGCCAATCTATCCCAGGGTGATGAAATCGTCATTACTCCTATGGAACATCATAGCAATATAATCCCTTGGCAGCAGGTGGCTAAAGCCACAGGTGCAGAATTGAAGTATTTGCCATTGCAACCGGATGGTACAATTGATTTGAAGGACGTAAAAGAAACTGTTACGGAAAATACGAAGATTGTAGCAACCATGCACGTTTCGAATGTATTGGGAACAATCAATCCTATCAAAGAGATTGCAGAAATCGCCCATGCCAACGGTGCAGTTATGTTGGTAGACGGTGCACAAGGAATTCCGCATATGAAAGTAGATGTTCAGGATTTGGATTGTGACTTCTATGCCTTCTCCGGGCATAAAATGTGCGGTCCTACCGGGATAGGCGTCCTTTATGGAAAGAAAGAATTACTGGAGGATATGGAACCAGTGGAATTCGGCGGGGAAATGATTGATTTTGTTCATTTGTATGACTCCACATGGAAAGAGCTTCCTTGGAAATTTGAAGGTGGAACGCCAATCATAGCCGGTGCGATCGGTTTAGGAGCGGCCATTGATTTTCTCCAGGAGGTCGGAATGGACAATATCCTTGCCCATGAAGAAAAATTGATTGATTATGCGATGGAACAGATTCGCACTATAGATGGAATCTCTGTTTATGGTCCTGAACGGCGTGCCGGATTGATTACATTCAATCTTGACGATGTCCATCCGCATGATACGGCGACTGTGCTGGATGCGGAAGGAATTGCTGTTAGAGCAGGACACCATTGTGCGCAGCCGTTAATGCGCTGGCTTGATGTAACTGCAACAGCCCGGGCCAGTTTTTATTTATACAACACTCCGGAAGACGTTGATCGTCTTGTGGAGGGACTAAAGAAAACAAAGGAGTATTTTGGAGATGTCTTTTGATAACCTCGATACGTTGTACAGGCAAGTAATTATGGATCACTATAAAAACCCGCGTAATCGGGGATCCTTGTCGAATGAAAGTTTAACGATCGATATGAACAACCCGACATGCGGAGACAGAATCCAAGTACACCTGCAAGTGGAGGATGGCGTGGTAGAAGACGCTAAGTTCGAAGGTGAAGGCTGTTCCATCAGTCTTTCCTCCGCCTCCATGATGACTCAGGCGATTAAAGGTAAAAAAGTAGACGAAGCATTGAAAATGTCAAAGATTTTCTCTGATATGATGCTTGGCGAAGAGATAGATAACGAAGATATCGATTTAGGTGATATAGAAGCATTACAAGGTGTTTCCAAATTTCCTGCCAGGATTAAATGTGCCACACTTGCTTGGAAGGCAATGGAACAAGGAGTAGGAAAAGAAGAACAATAAATGCTTTCGGTAAATTACCTACAAGGAGGTTTTCAGCATGGCGAAAAAAGCGCCTGAAATTGAAGATTACAAGTATGGTTTTCATGAAAAAGATATTTCTATTTTCCGTACGGAAAGAGGATTAACAAAAAAAGTCGTTGAAGAAATATCAAGACAAAAAGATGAACCACAATGGATGCTCGACTTCCGATTGAAATCCCTTGAACAGTTTTATAAGAAACCGATGCCTCAATGGGGTGGGGATTTATCCGAGCTGAATTTTGATGAAATCACTTATTATGTTAAGCCTTCAGAGAAATCTGAGCGCTCTTGGGATGAAGTTCCCGAAGAAATCAAAAGAACATTCGATAAATTGGGTATTCCTGAAGCGGAACAAAAATACCTTGCCGGTGTGTCCGCTCAGTATGAATCAGAAGTGGTTTACCACAGCTTGCAGGAAGATTTGGAAAACCTCGGTATTGTTTTTAAAGATACGGATACTGCATTAAAAGAAAATGAAGACCTGTTTAAAGAATACTTTGGTAAAGTAATTCCTCCTTCTGATAATAAATTTGCAGCATTGAACTCAGCTGTTTGGTCTGGTGGATCATTTATTTACGTACCAAAAGGCGTAAAAACTGAAACACCTTTACAAGCGTACTTCCGGATTAACTCTGAAAACATGGGACAATTCGAGAGAACGTTGATCATTGTAGATGAAGGCGCATCTGTTCATTATGTTGAAGGTTGTACAGCTCCTGTCTATACAACCAACTCTCTTCATAGTGCGGTCGTAGAAATATATGTTAAGAAGGATGCTTACTGCCGTTATACTACCATCCAAAACTGGGCAAACAACGTTTACAACCTGGTGACAAAACGTGCCACTTGTGAAGCGAATGCCACAATGGAATGGATTGATGGTAACCTAGGTTCAAAACTGACCATGAAGTACCCGGCTGTTATCTTGAAGGGTGAAGGTGCCCGCGGTATGACTTTGTCCATCGCATTGGCAGGAAAAGGCCAGCATCAAGATGCAGGTGCTAAAATGCACCACTTGGCACCTAATACTTCTTCCACTATTGTATCGAAATCGATTTCCAAACATGGTGGTAAAGTAACCTACCGTGGTATTGTTCAATTCGGACGTAAAGCGGAAGGTGCACGTGCAAATATTGAATGCGATACTTTGATTATGGATAATCAATCAACATCTGATACCATTCCTTACAATGAAATATTGAACGAAAATATTTCATTGGAGCATGAAGCAAAAGTATCAAAAGTTTCAGAAGAACAACTTTTCTATTTAATGAGTCGTGGAATTTCTGAAGAAGAAGCAACAGAAATGATCGTCATGGGCTTCATCGAGCCATTCACAAAAGAACTGCCAATGGAATATGCAGTTGAAATGAATCGCTTGATCAAGTTCGAAATGGAAGGTTCCATTGGATAATTGCCTAATTTAATGTAATAATAGAAAGAGTCCTGAAAAGGACTCTTTTTCTTTTTGTATTCTTTCTAATATGTTTACGGGCTGTAATTACCCAACTACGCAAAAATGTCTGAATATAAAAGTGTTTATAATTGACACTTCGCTTCCCGCGGGCACCGCCTCAGCCAGGGGAATACTTGAATAAGCTTCCTTGCTCCCTTTGGGACTGCGATTACTCGTCCCACCGAAAACCATGGGTCGAGGAAATTGCCACGAAGCTGAACTAGAAGACGCAGACCCGTCACTCGGGGTCTTCGGACACGCGGGACTGCGATTCTCGCCCCATCGAAGAACATTCCCTGGTACCACAGGATAAGGAAGGCTTCGTCAGCAATACATCGCACGAAGAAAATCGATTTGTATTTTCGAGGAGTCTGCGTCTTCTGCCTTCGCTGTTAGGGTTTTTCTGAATTTTGATGTTAGGAATACCTCATGTTAGACATACTTTAGATCAACTTCTCACTTGATCAGAAAAACGAATGAAGCGGAGGAAAAATGCGAGACTCCAGTGGGTAAGGAACAGTCTGAAGACCCCGCAGTGATGCACCTGCGTCTTCTAGTATCGCTTCGTAGTAAGCTTCCTCGGTGAAAGGGTGCAAAGGAGCCTACTCAGGGAGTGCCCTGGCTGAAGCGTTCCCCACGGAAAGTGAGTATTTTTCTGCAGCGTCGGCTTACCACTCAATCCGAAAAGAATGGGAGGAAGCCATACTGAAGTTATGTCGTAGTTCATGGTTATTGTCCAACACAGCTAATTATTAGAAAGAATCGCTTTTTACATACATATTAATCCATCACTTGTCTAACTTGGATATCTTATTGATGTTTCATTTTTTATCGGCATTATCATTATATTGAATAGAAGGGATAGTACTGTGGTATATATATTGAGTCTCCTCATAGGTTTTTTATCTGCTTTCGTCGGAAGTATAGCAGGGCTCGGTGGCGGGGTGATTCTTGTTCCGATCATGTTGGTGTTGAGTCAGCTGCTTGAGAGCTTCCACTGGGCAAACCCCCATAACATTGTGGGCATTTCTTTATTAGTGATGGTTTTCACCGGGCTGTCTTCAAGTATCTCTTACATGCGAAAGGGCAGGGTAGATTACCGTAGCGGAATCATTTTCCTGGCTGGCAGCATTCCTGGGGGCATACTTGGCTCCTGGCTTAATCAATTTGCGGAAGATGATACATTTTCGCTATATTTTGGATTATTAATGCTTATTTTATCGTCCATGTTTTTTATTAAAAAGAAACCCACAGAACCGGCACAATTAAGAAAAAAGTGGGGCATCATACGGACAATGGACATGGACGGTACTCGCTACCGTTATTCTTATCCGTTTCTTGGGGCTTTTTTTCTGGCAATGCTGGTAGGGGTGTTATCTGGTATGTTTGGCATAGGAGGGGGCTCGCTAATGGTTCCGGCAATGATCCTGTTGTTTGGATTTCCACCCCATATAGCCACAGCTACCTCGATGTTCATGATTTTATTTCTGAGTCTAATTAGTTCAACCACCCATATTGCACTAGGCCATATCCCATGGCAATATGTTTGGTTGTTTATTCCTGGTGCTTGGATAGGTGGAACAGCAGGAGCTAAGGTCAATCAACTATTAAAAGGGCAGACCGTTGAATGGATTTTGAGGATCCTGCTAATCATTATTGGTATTCGTTTAATTTGGCAAGGGATTGGATAAGGAGAATTTTTATGGAAGAGAAATTATTCTTTTATTATACAAATGATCTGCATAGCCATTTCGAAAATTGGCCGGCTATCATCGGTCACTTTGAGGCAGAGAAAGCGATTCGGAAGAAAAACGGTCAATCATATTGGCTGGTTGATATTGGGGATCATGTCGATCTTTCTCATCCCATATCGGAGGCTTTGAAGGGAAAAGCGAACGTGGAATTGCTTAACCGTTCGGGGTTCAACGTGGCTACAATAGGTAACAATGAGGGGATTACGTTGGATTATGATCAACTTTACCATTTATATGATCATGCTGAATTCCAGCTTCTATGTGCAAACTTGGAGAGTATGAAAGAACCTGATCCCTTATGGTTGCAGCATACCACTCAACTTATTTCCGATAAAGGCACTAAGATTGGGGTGATCGGCTTAACAGCGCCGTTTAACGCCATTTATAATTTAGTTGGGTGGAATATTTCTCCTCCTTTGGAAGTACTTGATAGGTACATTCCAAAATTGGCAGCCGAAAATGACATCGTGGTGCTGCTATCCCATTTGGGAATCCACGATGATGAAGAAATTGCTAAAAGGTATAACGACATTGATGTAATCATCGGCGGGCATACCCACCATCTATTTCGGGATGGTGAAGAGGTATCGGGAACATTGCTGACAGCTGCCGGTAAACATGGAAAGTATATCGGTGAGGTCATCTTGACTTGGGACCAGAATCGGAAAGAATTAACAAAAAAAGAAGCGTATGCGACAAGTGTGGAAAACTTTCCTAGTCATCCGGGCACCGAAGAACTTCTGGCCAATTTTAACCAACAAGCAAATGAGGTACTCGACAAACCTGTCACCCATTTAAATACCAACTTGGAATTTGGATGGTTCAAAGAGACTCCGATCATGACAAAGTTTGTGGATACTTTGAGAGAATGGACGGATGCAGACTGTGCAATGCTGAATGCAGGCGTGTTGTTAGACAGGTTTGATAAAGGAAATGTCACATATGGCGATATCCATCGAATCTGCCCTCATCCCATGAATCCATGTGTAGTCAAATTGACTGGAAGTGAATTGATAGAGGTTGTCAGGGTCGCACTATCGAAACAATTTATGGAATTGAAGTTAAAAGGGTTCGGCTTTCGCGGGGAAGTCATCGGGAGGATGGTTTTTTCCGGGATGGAAGTGAAAACAACCAAAGGTCCTGATGGGCATGAACGGGTTTCGGAAGTTACAATGGACGGAAAACAAATTGAACCAGATAAAGAATACTATGTTGCGACTGTCGACACCTTCACATTAGGGAGACTGCTTCCAGAAGTTGCGAGATCGGAATATAAGAAATTTTACATGCCGGAATTTATCAGGGATCTGCTTACACACACATTGAAATACAAGTTTTGAGTAGCTGCAGACAACGCACACACCTTTTCACTTGCCATATATTAATAAGTGAAAGGAGTGTGTCGAGTTTGATTTCCGTTAAGCCGATTTATATTGATAGTATTCCGTTTACTGCAACAAGCGTGGAACTTCCAAAAACCAACTTGCTTATTATTTCAAATGACAAAGGGTATATAATGTGCGGAGCCTTGGATGTTGATCTTTTGAATGAGCGCCTTGCGGACCGAAAAATCATCGCGGCAAGAGCGGTCGGTGTTAAAACAATTGAGCAGCTGATGGAAGCACCTCTGGATAAAATCACAGACGCAGCTAGGGCAGCAGGATGGTCAGAAGGAATGTCAGGGAAAGATGCCTTATTAAAGATTGCTGAATGACAAAGGATGACAAAATAGTTGTTAATTAGCAAATAAATCCTCTATACTTTGTATAGAGGATTTATTTTTGTCGAATGATACATAATTCTGCATTTGGAATGGTTAGGAGAAAGTTATGAGACTCGTACACACTAAATCAATCGACCCTGGAACAAAATTGGCGAAAGCGGTTTATAATGAGAAGGGCAAAATATTGATTCAGAAAAATATTGAGTTGACAAGACGGATGCTTAATCGTCTTATCCAGTATAATATTACATATGTTTATATCAAAGATGCTTTTACAGATGACATAGAGGTGAACCCTCCTGTCTCGGAAGAAGTGAGGATTGAAGCATATCAAATGATTAAAAGTACTTTCTCCGACTTTAACAAAGAAAGTTTTCATTCTAATTCTTTTTTGTTTGACAATAGCAGTCGTATGAACAATATTGTCCAGGAAATTCTCCGGCAAATCCAAAACCAGGATGAAGTCGTCTCGATTTTGTCTGATGTATTTGTAAATGATAATTATGTGTTTAATCATTCTTTGAATGTGACCATTTATTCCTTGGCTTTAGGTACAGAGCTTGGACTAAACAGATCAAAGCTTGAAGAACTAGGGCTTGGCGCGATGCTGCATGATGTAGGGAAAATGTTCATCCCTCAGAACATCCTGCAGAAGCAGAGCAGATTGACCGAGGAGGAATTTGAAATAATCAAAGGGCATACCGAATCAGGATTTGAGTTTCTAAGGAATACACCAAATGTTCCGTTGCTGGCAGCCCATTGTGCATTTCAGCACCATGAACGAATCGATGGATCGGGATATCCGAGAGGATTGAAAGATAAGGAGATCCATCCTCATGCCAGATTATTGGGGATTGCAGATGTATTTGATGCGGTGACGAGCGACAGAGTTTACCGCGATGCTATGCTTCCGCATGAAGGTCTGGAAATCCTGTACGCAGGAGCTGGAACTTTATTTGATAAAGAATTGGTCGAGGCGTTCAGACGAACAATAGCTGTCTATCCAAATGGGTTGACTGTCGAATTGAGCGATGGCAGGACAGGGGTAGTAGCCAGGCAGAATAACAATCTGTGCGAGAGGCCAGTGATCCGGGTGCTTGAAGAACATGGTGTTGAAATTCCTCCGTATGAATTGGATTTATCAAAGCAATTGGATGTGGTCGTTTCTTCATGCCGTACAGCGCTTGGGAAGGAAAAAATTAAATAATAGCAAGGATTCTATCCCCCGTCTAAAGAGCATAGGTTCTTTTAGAGGGGGGATTTAATTTTGAGAAGGCCTTCCAAAATGAAGTATAGAAAACCGCCGTCTCTTGGACACGTTTTTGTATTTACCTTGGTATTTTTTATCATATCCACCTTCTTGAGTATTTGGGTGATAAATAAAGGCATTGAGCCAACTCTTATGGATATTGCCGAAACTAGGACAAGACAGTTCACAAGGCTTGCAATCAATGAAGCGGTAAGTAAAAAAATCGCGGAAGATCTGCACTACGAGCAATTAATCCAAGAAGAGACAGACAATGAGGGGAAGGTGGTTTCCGTAGGCTGGAATTCTGTGGTTACCAATCGTGTGGTGAGGAATACCACTTTCCGTGTCCAGAATTTCCTGCGTCAGTTGGAAAATGGGGAGATACCGGAACCGGGCAGCACGCTTGATGTCGAACTGGAACCGGAAACTAATTCATCTATCGATTCGGTCAGAAACAATCCCACGCTTATTGAAATACCGGTAGGTCAGGCTTTTGGAATCCCGTTGCTTGCAAATTTGGGTCCGAAAATACCCGTTCAAATTGAAGTGATTGGAGATGTGCAGTCCGAACCTATTATGAAGCACAAGGAATTAGGCATCAACAATGTATTTTTTGAATTATTTGTCCACCTTGAGGTTAATCTTAGAATAGTAGTCCCTTTTCAAACAAGGCCAACGACGATTACACAGGATATTAAAATCGATGATCGCTATTTACCTGGAGAGGTGCCTGAATTTTACAATAATGGCGGAGCTTCGGATACACCTTTTTCCATTCCGATAGACCCCTTGCAATGAGGCTTTCTTGCTGATACAATATCAGAGGAATTGAATAGCGAGACCTTATCAGATCGGTGAGGTAGAGGCGCGGAGTGAATAAGTAGTCAACAGGAGGATGACAACGATGACTGTTGATGAAAGGACACTTTGCCGAAGTTGGAAGAGAGCGTCAACTCTCTCCATACTGGTATATTTTCCAAATAGGGGATATACTGTCATGTCATGAGAACACATGAAGGGCTACTGATCGAAATGGAGGATAACAAAAAGTTGCTAATCGAAAGGCAGTGATAGTTATTTTCTATCGCTGCCTTTTTATATTGACAGAACGGAATTTCTGCAGCATGCTGCTCCATCCATTATTGTCCATTTAAGAAAGGAAGCAAATACTTGAACAGCCTTCTGATTTCATCCTTCAATACATCAAGACATCATTCATTCCAATTTTAATTACGGAGGTTACATCATGGAAGGAACTATTTATTCTTTAATTCCCGCAGTGTTGATGCTAGTTCTGGTAATTGCGACCAGAAGAGTATTGTTATCGCTTGGAGCGGGCGTGGTTGTCGGGGCACTTATGCTTCACAACTTTCAATTAACCGGGACTCTCAAAGAAATCTGGGGAGTTTTCAAAAATATATTTGTGTCGGAAGGAAGTTTGAATCTCGGCAATTTGTATTTGTTCGGCTTTTTGATATTACTGGGAATGACAACAGCGTTTATGACAGCTTCTGGCGGGAGCAAAGCATTCGGAGAGTGGGCCATCAACAAAATAAAAACTAGAAAAGGCGCGCAGTTAATGCCGGCAGTCCTTGGAATTATCATTTTTATAGACGATTACTTCAACAGTCTTGCGGTAGGCCAAGTTGCACGTCCCTTAACGGATCGGTACAAAATCTCGCGAGCAAAATTGGCTTATTTCATTGACTCTACATCTGCTCCGATTACCGTCATTTCTCCGATATCAAGTTGGGGTGCCTATATCATCGGAACTTTAGGGAGTATTTTAGCAGCAAACGAGATAACAGATTATGCCCCATTGGAAGCATTTGTTCGGATGATCCCTTTCAACTTATATGCTTTTGCGGCCATATTGATGGTTTTTCTTGTTGCCACTCTTAAGTTGGATATCGGAGCCATGAAACGACACGAAGTCAGAGCTGTGGATACAGGCCAGCTCGTTGATCCGGAACGTGGTGACGTACCCGGGGACTTGAACGACGTGTTCGAAGCGAATCAAAATGGGAAGATCTCTTATCTGATCACACCGATCCTGGCTTTGATTGTCGGAACGATTGGAGCCATGGTGGTTACAGGTATTCAAAATACAGACGGCACACCAGGAATACTCGATATTTTTGCAAATACAAATGTCAATATCTCCCTGTTCACTGGAGGATTGATTGCTGTCGTGGCTGCTTTTGTCCTTTATCTTAACCAATCAGGTGAAAAGTCGCCTTCTGGTAAGGTTTTTCTTGAAGGAATGAAAGCTATGCTGCCGGCCTTGTATATATTGGTGCTTGCATGGATGATCGGTTCTGTTATCGACAGTCTCGGTACAGGCGAATATCTTGCAGGCACGATAGCTGATTCGTCATTAAATCCTGCGTTCTTGCCATTTATTGTTTTCCTTGTTGCCGGGTTTATGGCGTTGGCGACAGGAACGTCTTGGGGAACTTTTGGGATCATGCTGCCGATAGCAGCTGAAATCGCCGCCTTGACTGATGTAAGTCTTGTCTTACCTGCTCTTGCGGCTGTATTGGCAGGATCTGTTTTCGGAGACCATTGTTCACCTATTTCGGATACATCCATCCTTTCTTCAACAGGAGCCGGGTCCAATCATATTGATCACGTACTGACTCAACTTCCTTACGCCTTTATAAGCGCTGCTGCAGCGGGGATAGGTTATCTTGTTTTAGGTATCACTGGCCAGGCATTGCTTGGATTTGCCATAATGATTTTGGTCATTATCGGAACAGCAGTGGTTATCCATCGTTCTTCTCATAAGACGGCCAAATAGACTATGAAAAACCTTCATCAAACAGGATGAAGGTTTTTTGTATGGGTAGATTTTCTTACAACAATCAAAATCTTCCTTTGACATCGACACACTTGAAAGCTATAATACAAACATAAATATCAGAAAACATTGAAAATTGGAACATTCCTTGAGATATCGCAACATAGACTGTAGGGAACTTGTTTCAATAACTTAACAGGGGAGGTACAAACATGGAAAATCGCTCACAATGGGGAACAAGATTAGGTTTCCTGCTGGCAGCAATGGGATCTGCAATTGGGCTTGGAAACATCTGGCGTTTTCCGGCAACTGCATATGAAAACGGAGGCGGTGCTTTCTTTTTACCTTATCTATTCGCACTGCTGACAGCAGGTATTCCATTGCTAATTCTGGAATACACAATCGGCCATAAGTTCCGGGGATCAGCACCGAGGTCTTACGGCAAAATCAGCAAAGGAATGGAATGGATCGGCTGGTGGCAAGTAGCTGTTTCTTTTGTTATTTCTACTTATTATCCGGTAATTATTGCTTGGGCAATCATGTATGCTTATTTTTCATTCGGACAACAGTGGGGAGACGATCCAACCGGATTTTTTGTAGGGGATTACTTGCAGTTAGGTGATCCGGGCACTTTCGGCGCGCTTGTGCCTAGTGTGTTGATCCCATTAATTGCAGTATGGGCTGTCACTTTATTTTTCCTCGGCAGGGGAGTCAGAAAAGGAATAGAAGTCGCCAATAAAATATTCATCCCGACACTGGCAGTTATCTTTTTGATCATCGTTATCCGTGCTGTCACTCTGGATGGTGCACTACAAGGTTTGGATGCATTCTTCAAGCCGGACTGGTCCAGTATTACCGATGGGCAGGTCTGGGTCGCGGCATACGGACAAATTTTCTTTAGTTTGTCGATAGCATTTGCCATTATGATCACTTACTCTTCTTACTTGCCGAAAAAATCGGATATCACGAACAATGCATTCATAACAGGGTTCGCGAACTCTTCTTTCGAGTTATTGGCAGGTATCGGGGTATTTGCTGCACTAGGTTTCATGGCTGCCCAATCCGGACAGTCGGTTGCTGATGTGGTTGCAGGTGGAGTAGGGCTGGCTTTCATGGTGTTTCCAGAAATCATCAGTCAAATGCCTGGCTCCGGATTCTTTGGATTTTTGTTTTTTGGTTCACTTGTGTTAGCAGGTCTGTCTTCTTTGATTTCCATATCGGAAACATATATTGCAGGTGTACAGGAGAAATTCAATATCTCTAGAGGAAAGGCAGTTGCATTGGGCGGCGGCTTGGCTGCATTATTGTCCCTTGCCTTCGCAACACAAGATGGATTGAACTTGCTTGATACTGTCGACCATTTTATTAATAACTATGGTGTTGCTTTGGCAGGTTTGTTTGAAGTTGTTGCCATAGCATGGTTTGCAAAGTCCCTGAAAGACTTCCAAAACCACGCCAATTCCATTTCGGATATCCGATTGGGCACCTGGTGGAGGCTGTGCTTGGGAATTATTACACCAGCAGTACTTGGATTTATGATGCTGCAAAATCTTAAAACAGAATTGACAGAAGCGTATGGTGGATATCCAATCGAGTTTCTGTTCAATTATGGATGGGTAGTTGCGATAGGTGCTATGTTTGCCGGAGCATTGATGACGCTTAAAAAATGGCCGGCAAATGCAGCAGAGGCTAGCAGCACTGAGTCGGAAGACAAGGAGGTGGCTCAATAATGTCAGGAGGAGCCATTACAATGGCAATCATCGGTATTGTTGTTATCTGGGGTGGATTGATAACCAGTATTGCATATGCCAGGAAAGTCGCGAAATCCAATTCTTAAAATAAACCCCTTGCCATCATTATGATGGCAAGGGGTTTTAACCGTTTTTCTTGTTTCTTGCATCCCTTTCCCATTTCCTCAAATATGGATAAGGATCGAAAGACCACTCACTGTAACCATTGTCTTTATACATTCCATAATGTAAATGTGGCGGGAATTTGCCTGATGTACCCGGCGGACCATAGCCGGTTGCTCCAACAGATCCAACGACGTCTCCAGGTTTCACTACGTCGCCTACTGCTATGCCTTCCTTGAAACCATTGAGGTGGGCGTAATAGTGATAATTGTTTTGAGTATCACGGATACCAATCCGCCAACCGCCGAAACGGTTCCATCCTTTCATTTCTACTACTCCATATGTGGTGGCTTTAACAGGCACACCATAATTCGCAAAAATGTCGGTTCCTTCATGAATTCTTCTCCCGCCAAATCCTCTGGCATCTCCCCATGTATTTCGATAACTATAGTTGGCCTGCAATGGCAGTGGAAAATCATTATCAGTTAAATTAATCTCACCGAATTTTTCATATATCTTGGCAATATTCATGATTGTTTGTACGGTTAGTTCCCTTTGATAATAATTCCACAGAGCAATTTTGATATCTTGTTTGGTTGTGCCATATGTTTCAATCCAGTGAGCCATTGAGTAAAGGATATCTTCATCATTTGTATATTGAGCTAGGCCGTCTCCGTTTCCATCACGGCCAGAGCCGTTAAAAATATCGATGGAGAAAGCATCGGATACCCGTCCGGGGTTACCAATACCATACCAGTCAGTTTCGGGAAAAGTTATGGAGATTACACCTTCTGAGGCTGTCTCTTTTTGCGTGTTTGCTTCATATTTGTCGATTGCCGCCAAGTAATACCAAGGTATGTGAGTCAGTGCTTCGGTCTTCTTGTACAATGCCATTTTTTCCTTTGCTGGATCGATATCACCGGCTTCCCCTTTACCTGGTAAAACCACAGAAAGCGTTAAAACCAAGATAATGGTCTGACTCAATCTTTTTAGCATATTCATCACCTCCTGAACGGGAATGGATGACCTTATTGTTTACTACTACAAAAGAAAGATAATTGGTAAGATATACAATACTTCGATGTATTGGGAAGGGGGTGCCAAGGAAATTCCCTTTTTAAGGAATAATCCTGGCATCTCCCTCTTAGTCAGTTTGGTGATTTATATTCATATTTTCGCCGTCTGCACCTTTCCAGTCATCGCCTTGGGGAGAATTTTTCATATCGGAGATAATGCTTTCCAGAGTGTTGTCATATTCTCTATCAGTGGTTGTGCTGTTTTTTAAGCTTTGGATTTGCCGGAAAGAAGTGGGATCATCTGAGACGTATATATGAAAGTATCCGGGCATCACAGACATTGCGGTTTTCTTTGCAATCGAAGCCGCTTTTTCACGGTCCATATCCTCCGGTTTTGAATAGGAAATCAATACCTCTTCATCTGTTACAAGTGTTGCAGCTTCTTCAAAATCTCCATGGCGCAATAACATTCGTGTAATCGTATCGGCCATTTTTTTTCGATCGATCGTCACCATTTGCTGATTTTCTTGATCCATATTCATTTCATCCTGTTTGTATCTCACATACCCCAGCCTGTTCGTCATATCGTTCTCTGTTTCAGTGGTTTGAGGCCCCGTGCGTTCTTCCCCAAATTCATCTGCATTTTGTCCACCTAAATTATGTCCTTTGCTGCCACATCCAGATGCCATGAGAGTCAAAGCCATGATGGATGGAAGGAAAATACGCTTTTTCATTTAGTCGACCTCCTTAATGCATGTTGTTCCCCGGTTTTAGTGTGGGATTTTTCGGATGTTTCATGCTAGAAAATCTTCCCCGGGATGGGAATAGGTATGCCTTGAGGCGGGAAAATGTGATACACTATAACCAATCTAAGGAGTGAGTAACATGATCGAAATCCAGGGAAAACAGTATGAAGTCATCGAAAACGTCAAAGATGGCTTTCAACAGGAAGCTTTTGAGGCCCGGTTCAGTGATATATTAAGCAAATATGATTTCATTGTAGGAGACTGGGGATATGAGCAGCTTCGTATGAAGGGTTTTTACGATGATCAAAACTCCAAAGCTGCCTTCGATACAAAAATCAGTACACTTGACGATTACATTTATGAATATTGCAATTTCGGGTGTGCATATTTTGTGTTAAAGCGGATAGACAAATAAGAAGCAGCGAAACCAATTTGGTAAGGACCAAAGAGTTTCGCTGCTTTCCAAGTTTATTTCTCTTCTTGTGGTTCTACATCTCCTTCATGGTCATGAAGTGGATGGGCGCCTTCCATTTGCCGTGGTAAATCGTCGTGAGAATCTTTGTCCGGATAATTAAATGCACTGTGGAAGCGCTGGCCTTTATCCCAAGGAGTGCTTTTATTGCTTACGACCTCATTCTTGTTAACCGGAGATCCATAAGGACCTTCAGGTAACTCCTCGGCTGTAAGAAAATTGTTTCTATCCACAACATTGGAGAAATCAGAGTATTTTTTCTTGTCCTGTTCTGACATGAAAACAGACCTCCTCCCGTTTACTGTGGGCTTAAAAAGGTCCTGTTATTCACTGTGGAGTTCTTAAAAGATTTTCAACAGGAATTTACGCAGTTCTGCTGCTTTTATTTCCGATAAGTTGAAAGCATGCTCCAATATGCCCTCTTCTTTTATTTCTTGTTCGTTTAGTACCTCGAATCTCCGTCCGTTTAAATCCAGTATCATTTTTTTGTCATTGAATCTTTCCGATGATACGATAGCCAAATCATAACGGTGATTGTCACCTTTAAAGCTGATAAAACGGGTTTGAACAGTTTCTGATTCGTCGTTTATGATTAGTCGATCATCTGACATTATGTATCCCTTCCTTTCCCAACTTTAAAAACGAATTTAAAAATTGTAACAGCGTTTCCATTGTATGATTCCTATCTTAGCAAATTACAATCAAAAAAGTAAATATCGGGTCGGAACTGTAGTGTGCTAAAATAGAAATAAAAGGAACAAAGCACATATAGGAGGATTCACATTGTATTTTGTAGACAGGAATAAAATTGAACAACATTTGCTGTATATGGATGGGCTGTTGCGGGAATTTGATCAGCATTCATTTGAATCATTTCTAGAAAAGCTGAGCTTGGAACGTATTTCACATATGTGGATTGAATCGTTGCTTGATGTCGGTAACATGATAATAGATGGATTTATTATGCGCGACCCCGGCAGTTTTACGGATATCATCGATATACTGGTGGACGAAGAAGTACTCCCTGCCGGTGAGTCTGATGCTTATAAAGAAGTAATCCAACTGAGGAAAATGCTTGTGAAGGATTATTTGAATTTGGACCACCAGGTGATTGTTGATGTAATGAAAAGAAACCAATATTCGTTGGAAATGTTCAGTACGAGGATAAATGATTATTTGGATGGGGAAAGCGGAGTCGCCAACGCCTTTTCAAACCAATAAAGCTTGGTTACGGTTAGGAATACTCCTTGTTAGGACTGCCACTCAATCCGAAGAGGATGGGAGGAAGTTTTGTTTTTGGTTACCTTTAATAAACAGCCTTTTTAATAATATAAAGAATGTGGTGAGGTAAATGGCTGGTAAACCATCTGTAAAAGATAAAATTATGGAAAAGTAAAGAAAGAACAGCCGCTGAGTTTTTCGGATTTACATCAAGGCTTTTCCCTTTCTGAGATTGCTTTGCGCAGGCATGTGCATACATTGGAGAGGGAAAGACTTATTTCAATTCATGAAGTTAAGCAGTCGATCGGTCGTCCATATTACCACTTAACAGAAAAAGGCAACCAGCACTTTCCTTCCGCCTATGAAAAATTCTGTTTAGACTTTCTGAATGTAATGGAGGCACTTCAAGGTGAGAAGGTACTCCGGGAGTTATTCAGGAAAGTAGCAAATCATGACAAAAATGCATATGAAGAAGTTTTAGGGAATGGCGGCAATTTAAGGAAACAGTTCACAAGTTAGCAGAATACCAGGACAAACAAGGCTACATGACAGAATTAAGGGAGAACGAGGATGGGTCCTTTCTGTTGGAACAATACCATTGCCCGATAAGAAGCATTGCCAGCAATCATAAGGATATTTGCACACTGGAAGCGGAATTGTTTGAAAGCCTTATAGATGGAAGCTATGTTTCCATGTGCAGTTTTATGACAGTGGATTCTAATTGCTGCAGCTTTTTGATTGGTAAACGTAAGGCCGTCCTGAAATGACATTATGATTCACGTAGTAAAGGATGTTTTTGAATGAAGCATTATAAAGGCTATTTAATAGATTTAGACGGAACAATGTACCGTGGAACAGATTGTATCGAAGACGCACCGGATTTTATCAATAAGCTTATAAAAAAGAAGATACCGCATTTGTTTTTAACCAATAACTCTTCGATGAGACAGGAGCAAATCGCAGAGAAGCTTCGTTCGATGGGAATACCTGCTCAGCCCGAAAATGTATTTACATCCAGCATGGCGACCGCAACCTATATAAAAGAACAAAAACCGGATGCGAGCGTGTATGCTATTGGGGAAGACGGATTGTTTTCAGCACTTGAGAAAATCGGCTTGAAGCTTGTGGAAGAAGATAGTGATTATGTCGTTATGGGCATCGACCGCGGGATAACCTATGAAAAGTTGGCAAAAGCATGTCTTAATATTCGTAGTGGAGCTGAATTGATTTCCACCAATGGTGATATAGCCATTCCTACCGAACGTGGGTTGCTTCCAGGAAACGGTTCATTGACTTCCGTTGTGACAGTGAGTACAGGAAAACAAGCTCTAATTGCCGGCAAACCCGAGAAAATCATCATGGATCAGGCAATGGAGGTACTAGGTCTTTCCAAACAGGAAATCTTGATGGTCGGTGATAACTATCATACCGATATCATGGCAGGCATTAATGCCGGCGTTGATACGCTTATGGTATTTACAGGATTGACGACCAAAGAGCAGCTTTCAGGGTTTGATGTTCAACCGACTTATCAATTTCCGACATTAAAAGAATGGATGGAGTTCATATAGGCTCATTAAAAAGAAGGCCGTCATGGTATATCGACGACCTTCTTTTTAATTAATCTATATCCTTATCGTTTGCTGCACTATGGGCAAGTCGGCTGGACGCCGCAGCAGCTATCGCTCCTACGATATCGTCAAGAAATGTATGACATTCCCCGCTTGATTTATCATTAAGTTTTTTCAAAATGCCGGGCTTTTGTTTATCTATATAACCATAGTTGGTGAATCCAATCGAGCCATAGACATTGACAATCGAAAAGGCAATGACCTCATCGACCCCATATAGACTTTCGTCTGTTTCGATTGTTTGCTGAAGAGGTTCTTCCAGTTTCTTTTGTTCTGCGAGTACATCTAATTGAATGCCGGTTAGAATAGCATTTTGTATCTCCCGCTTGCTTAGAACGCGATCCACATGTTCTTTGCATTCTTCCATTGATAGATCATCATGGTATTTGCTTTGTAAATAGTGGACTAGCTCTGCGATATGGTCCAGTGTCACACCCCTGTCCTGCAGCCAGGTCCTGGCTTTAATCTCCAATGCTGATTTACTTGTATTCTTATCCATAGAAATTCACACCTAACTTATTTATATTTCTCTTACTATAATACCCAACGCAGTGAATGATAAATCAATGATCTGTGTTCGATTTTTCCCGATTTTCACATACAATCAAACATAAGCATGCAAAGGGGGATGTACGATGAATGAAATATTGTCTCAATATATTCCGGACTTTGACGGAAAAAAAACAATGGTTAATGGAATGGAAGGTTATCATTATGGTGATTCATTTTTATTTATTATACCAGAAGAAGCGAGTGGCGAATCTTATTATGAACAAATGACTGTCTGTCGATTCTTGGCCGAACACGGATATATGTCCATCGCTACGCCCATGGTCAATAGGAAAGGGGAGCTCGTAACAAAGGCAGAAAACACTGGATACGTGGTACATTTTTGCCGTCTGCCAGAAGAGTCTACACGTTCAAGTTTCGCATATGAGCTGGCTGTGTTTCATCAATTAGCTGGAGGATATCCATATGAACCGGCAACGATGTCTGCATACGGCAAATGGAAAACATTATGGCTGAATAAATTAACTACTTTTGAACAAATTTATCAACAGCAATATTATGAAAGGCCTGTAAACAATTTTCAGCGGTTGTTCATTGATACATTTCCTTATATAAGCGGCTGTACAGAGAATGCCCTGCAGTACTTACAAGAAAGCGAAGAAGACACGCGTTTTGATGAAAGTGACCAGGCAACAATCACCTTTCAACGCTGTCGAAATGGAATATTCTCTAAAATAATCTGGCCAAGAAGTTTTGTATATGATCATCCTGCCAGAGATATTGCTGAATATATACGGGGGATGCTCCTAGATGGAAATGGAACCCATTCAGACCGGCTCCGCACCTTTTTCACCGAGTATCAATCAGTCAAATCATTATCCCTATTTGGCTGGAGATTAGTATATGCAAGGCTGTTACTTCCCGTTCACTTGTTTGATTTTATTGAGACAGCGTTGACCAGGCAGAATACAGAGGAAGTCTATAAGGAATACAAGCAGCTGCTTCGAAATCAAATACTTTTTGAAGAAAGGCTGAAACATTTTTTTTCAGATGTTGGATTGGATTTTGAACGTTCAGGTATTCCTATCCTGGATTGGTAGAAATCCAATCGGAAAATAATCCGGTTTCCCTGTGACAGTACCGAAAGACCAAATTGACGAAAAAGTGCAAATTCTGTCTTGATAATCATCCTTCTCAAGCGTATAATGTCCTCTATAGATAAACATGTGTATTTTTTGAGGGAACAGGGAGGCCGGTAATTATGAAGGAACAAATTAATATTGGATTGTGTGGACTCGGAACAGTTGGTACGGGTGTTATTAAAATACTGGAAAACAATAAAGAAGAGATAAAACATAAACTTGGGTGCGAGTTGGCAGTAAAGCGTGTGCTTGTACATAATATCGATAAACCAAGGGAAATCCACTTTGACAGACGGCTTTTGACTTCTTATCCAGAAGACTTGTATGCCGATGAAGATATCGACATCATCATTGAAGTGATGGGTGGAATCGAAGATACTTATCTATTATTGGAAAAGGCGCTTGAGCATGGGAAACATATCATAACAGCAAATAAAGATTTAATGGCCGTTCATGGCCAAAAACTGTTACAATTAGCACAAGCAAATCAATGCGATATATTTTATGAAGCAAGTGTTGCAGGCGGCATTCCGATCATCAGATCGCTGACTGATGGTCTGGCCTCCGACAGGATCCAGAAGATGATGGGAATCGTCAATGGAACCACTAATTACATATTGACGAAAATGACCGATGAACATTCTGATTTCCAAGCAGTGTTACAAGAAGCACAGGAACTGGGCTATGCGGAAGCAGACCCAACTTCCGACATCGAAGGACTAGATGCAGCAAGGAAGATGGCGCTGCTTGCCAATCTTGCATTTCAGATGAACATCAATTTGTCGGATGTGGATGTAAAAGGAATTACAGCAGTTAGTCAGGAAGATATCACTTTTGCCGGAAGACTCGGTTATACTGTCAAACTAATCGGCATTGCAGCTATCTCGGAAGGCAAAGTGGAGGTAAGTGTCGAGCCAACACTGCTGCCGCAGGATCATCCATTGGCATTGGTGAAAAACGAATACAATGCTGTATATGTGTACGGGGAAGCAGTCGGAGAGACCATGTTTTATGGACCAGGGGCGGGAAGCATGCCTACAGCGACTGCTGTTGTATCTGACTTGATGGAAGCGGCCAGGAACATCCGGCTTGGTATTAGCGGGAGCTCTTATGTATCTCCACAATATGAAACGAGGCTTAAAGCAGACGACGAAAAGTACACGAGGTATTATGTAAGGCTGGAAGCAGATGACCAGGCAGGTACTTTTCAGTCATTGACCAACATCTTCACAAGTGAAAATGTCAGCTTTGCTAAAATCCTGCAGCTGCCAGCAAGCAAGGAAGGATCTGCGGAAATAGTGATGGTAACGCATAAAATCAGTAAACAGCAATTATTGAACAGCTTAAAGAAACTGGACGATTTGGAAGTAGTCCAAAAGCTGATCAGCTATTATAGAGTGGATGGGGAGGAATAGAAATGACTTGGCAGGGACTACTTGATCACTACGGAGAATTTTTACCAGTTAATGAGAATACACCGAAAGTAACACTCCATGAGGGCAATACACCGCTTATTAAATTAAATAAATTGTCAGAACAGGCATCGATTGATGTATATGCAAAAGTAGAAGGAGCAAATCCTACCGGTTCATTCAAGGACAGGGGAATGGTGATGGCTATTGCCAAAGCGGTAGAAGAAGGGGCGAAAGCAGTTATTTGTGCTTCAACGGGTAACACTTCAGCTTCTGCTGCGGCGTTCGCAGCCAGAGCGGGTCTCAAATGTATCGTGGTAATCCCGGAAGGAAAAATTGCTCAAGGAAAGCTTGCCCAGGCAGTAATGTACGGAGCTGAGATTTTCTCTATTGAAGGAAATTTCGATGATGCGCTTAAAATAGTCAGAAAATTAAGCGAAAAGGAAAATGTCACGTTAGTCAACTCTGTAAATCCATTTCGGATCGAGGGACAGAAAACTGCTGCATTCGAAGTGTGCGAAAGCTTGGCAAAAGCGCCCGAATACTTATTTATTCCGGTAGGAAACGCTGGTAATATAACTGCTTACTGGAAAGGATTCAAAGAATACGATGAAAGACATAATTCCGGACTTCCCAAGATGATGGGATATGAAGCAAGCGGAGCTGCTGCCATCGTCCGTGATCGTGTCATTGAAAATCCGGAAACCGTTGGGACAGCGATACGGATTGGTAATCCGGCTAGTTGGCAGGGAGCGGTCAATGCCAGGGAAGAATCTGGCGGGGTGATCGATGAAATTACAGACGAAGAAATGATCGAAGCTTATCAGTGGCTTGCAGCCAATGAAGGGATCTTCGCTGAACCTGCATCTTGTGCATCAGTCGCAGGACTATTCAAGGCCTTGAAACAGAACAAGGTTGAAAAGGGCTCGACAGTAGTCACTGTTTTGACAGGCAATGGTTTGAAAGACCCGAATACGGCTATCGATTACAGTAAAATCAAACCGCGTGTATTACCAAACGACGAAGAAATTATCACTAAAGAAATAGTGGGCAGTGTTTTGGTATGAGTTGGGCTATAAAAGTTCCTGCAAGCACCTCTAATTTAGGTGCAGGGTTTGATTCAATCGGCCTTGCCCTGAATCTATATTTAGAATTGACAGTCACTGCTTCAGATCAGTGGGAATTTGTGCCATTGTCCAAGAGTCTGGAAGGAATTCCAACTGGAAAAAACAACTTGGTATATGAAATAGCATCCCAAGTGGCAGAACAGTTTGGTTATAGCGAAATGCCTCCATGCCAAGTGGAAATGACTAGCAATATTCCCCTGGCAAGGGGGCTCGGCAGCAGTGCAACGGCGATTATTGCCGGCATAGAACTAGCCAATGAGATTCTTCAGCTGAACCTCGATAAGGAACAGAAATTGGAGATTGCTACTGCAATCGAGGGACATCCGGACAATGTAGCGCCTTCCCTGATGGGTGGGTGTGTAATCGGCCATTACGACACAGAGTTGAACTGGTTGAAGCTGCCTGTCGAGGGAGTGACTTTTGTAGCGATTGTCCCGTCTTTTGAATTAAAGACTACAGAAGCTAGAGCCGTATTGCCGGAACAGATGGAATATAAGAAAAGTGTCCATGCCAGCAGCATCGCTAATGTCAGTGTAGCTGCAATCTGCAGCCAAAACTGGGATTTATTGGGGGAAATGATGAAGAAAGACCTTTTCCACCAGCCTTATAGAAAATCTTTAATCCCTCATTATGATGAATTAGCAGCATACTTGGAAGGAAAAGTTCATGGACTCTTCCTGAGTGGGGCAGGTCCGACAATGATTGCAATGGTCAATCCCGACCGATTGTATGACAAGTTGGAAGAGTGGCAGCAGGATTACCCGCAAATGGAATGGCTTCCGCTCAAAGTGGAAAATGAAGGGGCAGTAAGTCAAAAGTTAAATGTAATGCCATAGAATAAAAAGGGCCGGCCACATAATAATATGGCCGGCCTGTTTTATTTTATTTAACAATGATTTATTAAAATACTTGTTCGATTTCGGTTACACCTGGAACTTCCGCCATCAATGCTCGTTCAATACCTGCTTTTAGTGTGATTGTTGAACTTGGGCAGTTTCCGCATGCTCCCATCAATCGAAGACGAACAATGCCTTCATCCACGTCAACTAACTCCACGTCACCGCCATCACGTAATAAAAATGGACGTAGTTTATTCAAAACTTCTTGTACTTGTTCCTCCATCATCCATCTTCTCCTTTCTTGAATACATACCTATTATAAAATGTTTGGTTCTAAAAATCTATCGGGTATTGTGTCCTTTTGTTTAATTCTGCGATATAACCTCATGCAGATATTCAGTTACGCTTTCTCAAGATGCTTTTACAGCTACTTTTATTTTATATTTTTCACCTGATTTTGTAAAATGAAAGTAGTTGGATATTAGAAATGGGGGAGTCGGGATGAATCAAAACAACGTTTTTCTTACCGTTTATGGAGCTGAACAAATCTGTGCAAGCTGTGTAGGGGCTCCAGGGTCGAAGGATACTTTTGAATGGCTGCAAGCTGCCATTTCCAGAAAATACGGCAGAGAAGGTATTACCTATAAATATGTGGATATATTCAATCCGCCCGAAGATCCAAATGATCAGGAGTTGGCGCGCAGGATAGTGGACGATGAATTCTTTTACCCATTAATCCTCGTGAATGGAGAAGTGGTGGGCGAGGGAAACCCAAGGCTCAAGACTATTTATCAGGCATTGGAGAAACAAGGGATAACCGAAGCCGAATAGTCTAGCGGTAAATTATTAATTGCTTTGTTCTGCTTTTGTATGGTAGGATAACTTCTTAGTGGGGGATTCATCTTTACTTTCATACTGAGGTGATTATGATGAATCCGATAATTGAATTTTGCGTTAACAACTTAGCAAGCGGCTCACAAAAAGCTATGCAAGAACTGGAAAAAGATCCAGATCTTGATGTTATAGAATATGGTTGTACAAGTTTTTGCGGAATATGCGCTCAGAGTCTATTTGCCATTGTTAATGGGGAACCTGTCACGGCAGATAGCCCTGAGGAATTGGTAGACAATATTTATCAATACCTTGAGGAGAATCCCCTATTTTAATAATAGTTGACGCCATGGCTGTTGATCAATATACAGCTATGGCGTTAATTTTTATTATATAAATTACAGGTTATTATAAGGCGGGTTGATAAGCATGGAAATTCCTTTTACAAAAATGCATGGTCTGGGAAACAGTTATATCTTTTTGAATGTATTTGATTATGAAGTGGAAGAAGAACTTTTAGCAAATTTAGCAATAGATGTATCCGATATGAATACAGGTATCGGATCTGACGGTTTGATTCTGATCCATCCAAGCGAACAGGCTGAAGTCGGTATGCGGATTTTCAACAAGGATGGCTCCGAAGGTCGGAACTGCGGTAATGGACTACGCTGTGTCGCCAAATATGCATATGAGCACGGTCTAGTTAAGAACAAAAACTTCCAAATTGAAACGAAAGCTGGTAACGTCTCAGCGGAAGTCCAGGAGAAAGATGGTATTGTCCATGAGGTTATCGTCGATATGGGAAGTCCATTATTGAGCAGGGAAGAGATCCCGATGGTTGGTGAAGCATCTTCACAGGTTGTCGGTGAAACCTTCGAAGTAAGCCATCATCCGCTGGAAGTGACGGCTGTTTCTATGGGTAACCCGCATGCTGTCTTTTTCGTCGATTCTATCGAAGAAGCGCCATTGCAGGAACTAGGGCCATTGATAACAAATGATGCCCGTTTTCCTGAAGGGGTGAATGTAGAGTTCGTCGAGATTTTGTCGGATACCGAAATGCACTTCCGGGTCTGGGAAAGAGGTTCGGGTATTACACAAGCATGCGGAACAGGCGCTTGTGCAGCCGTGGTTGCCGGTATTTTGAACGGTTTTATACAAAGGGATGAAGAAGTAGTCGTTCATTTAAGCGGAGGAGACTTAACGATTACCTGGGCATCAGACAACAAGGTTTGGATGCAGGGTAAAGCTGAAACAACAATATCAGGAACCTTTTATTGGAAGCGAAAAAGTTGATGGAATTACCATTCGTTAGTATACTATAAGTACACTAATGGTGTTTAGATGGAATTGAGGAGGGACTAAAATGGTCTTGAATATTACGGATAATGCAAGTCTTCAAATCAAAGAGATGATGAAAGAAGAAGACACAGAAACTGTACGCCTTCGCTTCGGAGTGAAAGGCGGCGGTTGCAGCGGGCTTTCTTATTCCATGGGATTCGATCACGAAGTTAACCAAGAACTGGATATCACAGAGGATGCAAACGGAATTCCGCTAGTCATTACGAAGCAGGATATTCCTATCATAGAAGGTACTACCATCGACTTCAAGCAAAATATGATGGGCGGAGGATTCACTATCGACAATCCTAACGCTATCGTATCCTGTGGCTGCGGAAGCTCGTTTAAGACAGCGACAAACGCCGGCACACCGGATCCTAATTGCTAACGGGACATTACCGATAGCCCACTCGGAAACGGTCGAAAGGTTGCGGATTACAGCGTGAAATCGGCGAAAAACTATCGTTCAATCGAATAAAAACAGCCTGTAATACACGGATTTAGGGCTGTTACCTACAGACTTTCTTAGCGATGAATACCATCGTTGAGGAGGTCTTTTTTTGTGCCTTTAAAAAAACGGAAGAGAGTTACGGGATTGGCGAATCCTAAAAAGGAATATCCAAAGCTAACGTTACAGCAAGCAATAGACATTGTTGTCTCCGGCAAGAGAACAGAGGGTGCACGGGAGCGAACGATTAGAGATTACGTGAAAATGTGGGGCTACTTTACGAAGTGGCTAAACGATAACTATGAGATCGAGTATATAAACGACTTAACCCCGGAAGTGTTCCGGAACTATATAAACTACATGAAATACGACAAGCAGAAGTATTCCGGCCATAAGTACATCAATCCGGAGAGACAAACAATAGGGCTTGCGGATACGACAATCAATATTAATCTCCGCACACTCCGAGCCATATTCAACTTTATCGATCGAGAAGGCTTACTCGATTACAACCCGATGGAAAACATTAAGCTACTTCGCCAGGACGAGAGCGATTTAACCAATGCGCTAACCGATGAGGAGGTAAAGGAAATCCTTGCACAGCCGAATAAGCGTGACTTCGTAGGTTTCCGTGACTATGTAGGTATTAACGTTCTGTTAGACTCCGGTCTTCGGATACAAGAACTGCTTTCCTTGCGGGCGGGCGACGTTGATATCAAGACTCGATTCATTACTGTAAAGTCATCGGAAAGTAAAAACCGCCATAATCGATTGGTGCCGATTTCAACACATGTAGCGAAACTGTTACTACAACTAATCACCGAGAATCATGCTCACTTCAAGACGGACAGAATCTTCCTATCGAGTTACGGCGAGCCACTCGGAGCCAATCATTACAACAAACGACTGAAATACTATGCGAAAAAGGCAGGAGTGTCCGGTAAGAAGGTAACAGCGCACGTCTACCGACATACCTGGGCGAAGAATATGATACTCAACGGTTGTGATCCGTTCACCTTACAGAAGATAGGCGGATGGGCGGATATCCGCACAATGAGGAGATATATACAGATGGATACAAGCGAGATGAGGAGAAGTCATGACCACTATTCGCCAATTAGTTCATTAAATAGAAAATAAAACAAAAAAAGAGGGCGCACACCAAGCACCCATCGAGCGCCAACTCGATAAGACAATACGATGTACAACCCACCTACACTTAAGGTTAGTATATCGAAAATCTTAAAAAAGGACAAGCGTCTAAATTCGGTTAGTTTACGTCTTATACCGAACATATGTTCTTTTTTTAGTTGGTGTCCGTCCTCTATCGGGAGGATAAACGATGTATTTAAAATTATCATTCGAGGTTTTACACGAGTACCAAACGTTTTCAACCAAAGCCGAGATGGACTCGACCATTTATTCATACATCAATCATTTACGTAGTATAGAAGCGCCGGAAAGCACAATCGAGGTATTGCGTTTCTTTGGGCGGTCTAGTTTACGTGTATTAGGCGTTTCATTTGCGAAGTATCAAACCATTGCGGATTGCATCGGAGTATCGAAAAGAACGGTGATTCGTGCTGTTAATCGACTAGAAGAAGCCGGAATGATTGAACGTATTGCAACGGTTAAGAAATGGAGAAGAAGCGTTAATGTAATCCAGATTTTGCCCTCGATGTCAATTCAAGGCGTCACTTCAACGGAGCAGCCGGAAGGCAACGAGGACAAGTCTTTAAACGAGGAATCCAAAAAAGAACCATCCTTATTAAATCATAACTATAACTACGGCAAGCAGAGACGGAAGAATAAAGAGCCGGAGCAAGAGAGAAGCGCGGACAACCCCGAGGCACTTCGACAATCTATACCCAAGGCAATATACGACAAACTAGCGCCTTTTTTCGATGCAAACGGGTTATACAAGACGTACGGTATTCTACTGCGGGCAAAGGCTTCGGTGGATAAATACATAACGCTAGAGGATCATGCGGAAGACTTTACCGACGTGTTTCTTAATGCTATTCGAAAAGCAAAGAGAGGAATAGTCGGCAACCTGGACGGGTATTTGTATGCGAGTTGGACGGAGGTGTGCCGTGTGATTAAGCGGAGAGAAGCGTTTGAGGCGGGGGAAAATTTATTGGCCTACAATTGGTTAAACAGCTAAATATACGGCTTAAAATCCCAATAATACTTATCTATAATGCCAAATTCCTATTTATCACGTCTTTTCTCTTAATTTCTTCAAATCTTGTAGAATATCATTGTTGACATATCTAAAATTTTTGTTCCATTTCTCCATATATAGTGCGCTAATAAAAAAACAAGCACCATATATTGTTTTAAGGGGAAAGGCTGTGGTAAATTGATTTATATACAGACATATAGTTAGGAGGTTGATATGAAGAATACATATAAACGGAAAATAATTGTCTGTTATCCTCTAAGAGAGGAGGTGTAGAGGTGGAGTGGGAAGTTATTACACCAATAATTATTTCATTGTTTGGAGTAATGATTGCAATATTTATGGCGTTTCTTTCCTTCATGATGTTTTCGTTCAGACTCGTTGAAATAACTATGAAAGCCTTAGACAGAAAAAACGACTCCGACAAGAAGTGAAGTCAGAACCGTTTTTACGAAAAGCAAAAGCTATTATTTCGAGGCGTCTTGTTGCCGCAAGGCGACCTCTCTTTTTAAATCAGTATAACAATTTAATGTTCGTATTGTAAACATATAGTTGACATTTGAAGAAACACAAAGCTATCGGAAAGATTTATTAGACCCGAAGTAAACCTAGTCAAAACGTTGATATTGCGGAAACAAAGCATTTGCAATTCCATCGAATATTCCTCCGGGAGAATACAAGTGAATCCCCGTTTGTGTAACTAATAAAACCTAGTTATAAACTCGAAAGTAAAGTGGAGAATCGGTATATAAGAAGAAACCCGATTAATTAACTCGGAATTAATAACGCAGAGTTCAATCGGTAGGTTCCCGAAGTTACACAATTAAATACTTCGTTAGGTATCTTTGACCAACGTATATATATCAGCAACCACGTCCACGACGAGCAGCCTTCCAAAAACACAAGGGGGGTCAGGCGGTTAGTAGGTGAGTACCAGGCGGAAGCATACCGAGTATCTTGTGACGCAATAACCCTGCAAACACCGCATAAAAGCGACATAGAGCCGTCCTGATATGTCCTATATCTTCGGAAGGGTAATAGGGGGTATAGTCGGTAGGCAGGCGATAAACAGCGTTATATGGACGTCAGAAAACCGGGCGATAGCCAGGATCAGCGGGTTTCACCAGTTTATAAAACGAAAGTTAAATGTACGGTAAATCCGATATCATTCCTTGCCGTTCATAAACCCGTTTACACGTTTATAAACTCGTCTATAAATTATCGTTGACTTCTCCATTCATTTTATGTACGATAATATTACAATGAATGAACGGAGGGGTTACTCGATGAAAATTGGGTATGCGCGGGTAAGTACGGAAAACCAGTCGTTGCTATTACAGGAAGATGCTTTACGGAAAGCCGGAGCGGAGCGAATCTATTCGGAAAAGGAATCCGGTGGGAAATGGGATAGAGTCGAATTACAACGTACGCTAGACGTCCTAAGACCTGGCGATACACTTATCGTTTATAAACTCGATAGGTTAGCGAGAAGTACAAAGCAATTAATCGATATAGCGGATCAGTTAAAAGAAGGCGAGATAGAGTTAGTTAGTCTTACGGAGCAACTGGATACGAGGACACCGATGGGTAAGGCTATGTTCGGAATGATCGGAGTAATGGCCGAGTTAGAAAGGGATATGATTCGAGAAAGAACAACGGCAGGACTCGAAGCAGCACGGGCAAGAGGACGAAGAGGTGGACGGCCGAAGGCAGACCCGGCAAAGATACGGAAGGCACTCGAATTATATGACGCAAAGGAACTAACTGTCCCGCAGATAACCGAGGAAACAGGAATAAGCAAGGCGTTGTTATATAAGGAACTGAACAAGCGAAAAGCTAAAGAGAAAGCGGAATGAGTCGGCGGAATAAACGTCGGCTCTTTTTGTGCTTCGGATGAGATAAGACCCCCGGGGGGCATGTCGCCGTGTAACCGGCTGCCGGGTCTACGAAAATTTGCTATAAAATTTTGAAAGGTCGAGGGTCTAGCGAGGGTTACTCGTCAATTAAAGTGATTAATTCGTTGATGTCCTTGATATTCAATTCATTCGCAATCTTGTCGATGACACTCCGGGGAATCTGCTTGCTGCGATTATGATATAAATCGTTTATAGTTGCCCGACGCACTCCTATAGAGTCGGCTAGTTGCGTCTGGGTGATACCGTGTTTACGTAATAATTCTTCTAGTTTTATCTGAGTTCGTAAAGCCATCTAATCACCGCCTTTATTACTATATTAAACCAAATTACGAAAATAGTAATTATAGTATAAGTGCCGGTTACGAAATTCGTAATCAAAAAGTAAAAGGCGGAAGATGGTGAGTAAATGAACGTTACAAACGATGGTTCTAACATACGCATTTCATCGACTTTCCAGGAAACAGCAGCGTTGGTCGAAGCGGTTGGCAAAGGGGCTGCGGAGTACAGACGGGAAGGTTCGATTGAATTAGCGGAAGAAGCCGAGCAGATAGCGGATCAACTAAGGAATCCGAAACTGAAATTGGATTAGCGGAAAAGCGGAAAGGAGCGGAGGCATATGAAGGCAAGCGAAAACCTACTCGAATCGTTACGTACATACGTAGAGGAACAACGGAAGGCCGGAAGAGTCGGCAAAACAGAAGCGTTGGCACTCAATTTGATTTTCGACTTAGAGGAAGCGGAGCAAGCGGAACAAATGAAGGAACGAGAAAAGCCCCGCTGTTAAGTGTTAGCGCACTTGTAAGCGGAGCCTTCGAAAATAGCCCGCCTGTTAGCGCAGGTTCGGGTAGAATTTGTGAGAAAGGGGTGCGAATCCTTTCTATGCATTCAATTATAGAGCGAATAAGACGGATTGTAAACGCAATTGACATATTTTACCTAGCGTTGTTTTTACTGACGTTGTGCTTCGTGTATGGGACGTTGGTGAACGCATGAAGCGAAACGACGGGTGGCAAACGTAAAGGAAGCGGAAGAAAGAGAGTCGAGAGATAATCGAGAGAAAATCGAGAGAAAGTCGGAAGAGGGAAGCCCCGGGCTGTTGGTGCAGTCGTCGGGGTTTTCGTTTTATATGGCGAAACTAGGAATCCCTGCGGTGTCCCAATGTTAACGCAAAAAATGCCTCCGAAATGGTACTTAATTTGCAGATTGTTAACGAAAAGGCACCTAATTCAATAAGTTAACAAGAATTTGCGAATGTCCCATGAATGGATGGTTTTGTCATATTACTAAGTGAGGGGTGATTGATATTATTTCCAAAAACATGTCCCATAAATGCCGATTAGTTTGTTATTACATAGTGTAAGGTGAAAATTTGCGAATCTATGTCCCACAAACGGATTCTTTTGGTCTATTACTAAGTGAAAGGCAAAAGAGGTGGGCATCGGATGGATCGTTTAAAGTCGGAGCGGCAACGAGCGATAGACTACGATGATTACCACGAAGAGAGATGGAACGGAAAGGGGAGTGAAAACGATGCACCAAACTAAAATGAAAGAACGGAAAGTAATCTTATCGCTACATATAGCGAATAAGTTGCTTCGGACAAGGGTTTCCAATCATCGAGGTTAAACCATCAACGAGAGTGAAGGGGAGGGCAGCGTTTATATTCGAGTTAACATCAGAGTTTGACGAGGCTTTAACAGCGTTATCAGACCGCCGAGGTATAAATTTATAAATATAAAAGGAGAGTCTACTATGGAACAGCTAACAATTAGAAAACCGCAACCCAACGATAAAGGACAACTATTAGACCAGGAGGGATACGAAATGTTTAATCGTGAGTTAATCCGAAAAGTATTTCCGAGAATCATTGCTGAAATTCGAAAAGAGAAACCGAAAACGAAGATTGGAGATATCATACCGTTTTATTTCGCTTTGTTATCTTACATTGACGGAAATCGCTTTCGGAAGGACGGCACGGAGAACGAGCGCTTCGGTTACGCATTTCCAACACAAGAAATGTTAGCGAAGATGACGGGGATTGACCGGAAAAGACACAAGGAGTTAACGGATATCTTAAAGGTCAACGGGATCTTAAGTGATGTTCGAGTGCACTACGAGGGGACGCATCGGTTCCTTTGGTACAAACCTTCGTTTTGTCCACGAATCACAGATGATGGCTTCCTCGTGAATGAAAACGGTGAGAAAATCATTCCGGATTATAGTGAAATAATCAGTAAATAGCTCGATGTTCCGTCAGCGTAACAACTTAATTTCCCTATAACGGTACAATGGATTATTCCTTAGACGGAAGAGTAAAGATAGCAAACGGTAAGATACCAACGTGTAAAATAGCAACAAGTAATTAGTGAGGCTAAAGAACAAGGGAACTTATTCGTTCACTAACGTTCACTCATTGTTCCCGAGAACCTTTCCTATCGGAAAGAACCTCTAACAAATATATGCGAAAAGTAACTATGTAAACAAAGACGGGACGAAGAGAACACCCTTATATCCGTTTTGTTCGTTATAAAATACAAACGGAGATTAAGTTCACTAACGAAAACAACCATAAAACAGCGAAAGGAATTGAGGAGAAATGGAAACATACGTGTCAATTGAGGATCAATTAGAAATAGAAGAAGGGAATAATCCAGACGGGGTAATCGAGTACGGCGAGCCTGGAGCCGGGGCTATTGAATATGCTAGTCAGATTGTCGGAGATTTAAGCAAGAGTCCGGAATCTATACAAGTAATCACGCAGCTATTGAACGGAGAACTTCACGATACAGACGACAAACAAGTAAAACGATGTGACTATTGTCGTTATTTTTGGAGAGACGATAGCCTTCGTAACAATAAAAGAACTTGCTGTGAAGAATGTAAGCGAAAGGTTAAGACGTTGCAAAAACGAAAACAACGTGAGCGGAGAGAGTTGCTTAACCCGACGTCTAAGAAGCGCAAGAAAAAGGATGATTACGTTTATTGGCTTGAATACCCTTATTGGATCAACGAAGAGTCGATGTTTGATGAAGGAGAGCGTTTTGAAAAACCTATGAAGACAGAGGTTCTTGACTATATTCACACGAAGAATCAGAAATATGGCGTTGGGAACCGGAAGCGTCGGACAAGCGAACGGGACTATGGATTTTAAACTGGCGACAATTTTTACATTAGTGGGAAGGGTAATATTTTTTTTAAAGTTCAAGTAGTATTAGCGAACAAAAATAAATAAGAAGGGGTGAAAGTGTATGACAGGTAAAACAGTTCGAGTCATTCGATTGTATCATAAATTAAGCCAAGAAGAATTTGCGGAGCGAGTCAGCGTTAGCCAGCAGCTTGTTTCTCGCATCGAAAACGGAGTAAAGGAGATTACGCCACGTACAAAGGTGAGAATCCTCCGAGAATTTCCTATGAATGAAGAGATTCGGTCGCTAGAGGGCGAGTTGTGATTGTCGGATTCTAAAAGGTACGTTGCGTCGAGAAGGCAGGTCATCGAACTTGCCCTTGCCGAGAAGATAAACGTCCTAATCGGAAGCTACAAGGTTAACTGGATAGGCAGAGAGCCGGAGAGTCACAAGGAAAAGCGATTAAAAACGTTGATCGATCAGGGCAATGTCTATGCAGAACCTTACAATGGAGGCTTATATATTTTCGATTAAATCCGAGTGACGATCATAAATTAATCCATTATTATCATAACAAATCGAAAAGTAAAGCGCAAGTCCTGAAAAACAGTCAGACATAATGGGGGTGATGGGATGGACGCAGACAAGTCTAATTTGACGATGGCTATTTACTTGCTTGCATTAGCGCAATTAGAGGCTAATGAAGAAACGTACGTAGCAAAAGAAATTCGGGCTACTCAACGTAAGCTGCACAATGAGTTAGGACTAAACAAACAAAATCAATAAAAGGGACGGGATGGGAGAATGATCGAACAATCAATCTACGAACATATCTTAAGGAAGTTAGAAGTGATGGACGAAAAGCTGGACACGGTAAACGAGCGCACAGAACGGATTGAACAAAGATTAGACGAGCAAGAGAGACGACAGTTGGGGCGTGTTAAATATGGCTAAGACAATCGAGGTCAAGAAGTGCAGCCGATGCCACCAAGAAAAGCCAATCGAACAGTTTTACGGAGAGAAGCGAAGCCATTGCCAAGACTGCGAGAAAGAACAGAAGAGGGAATACCACGGGGGTCTTCGAGGGAAGGCGGCGCAAGCCTTACAGGACGCAAGAAAAGCCAGGAGGAAAGTAGAAGCCGAAACGGGCGAGTCAATTAAAGACGATTTAACGTTGCCACAGGTTGCATTAGCGCTATCAAGTGGCGAATGTGCTTATTGTCTTCAAGATATTCCGATTAGTGAGCGAAGCCTCGACCATATAACGCCAATGCGATATGGGGGATCAAACACGTTCGATAACGTGATATGTTCGTGCAAATCCTGTAATAGCGGGAAAAGCGATTTACCTGCCGTTTTGTTTATGATTCAAAGCTGTGACTCTTGGGCGAACAAAAGGTTAATTGATCGAGTGGCTTCCAGGAGTAATCAAACATTCTACGAGGCATTTGAAATGCTTACAGAGTCGGTAAAAACATACTTTCAAAAGCAAGCGGAAGAGGCAAAGGCACAAGCGGAAGGGGGCGTCTGAATGAGTTATTACCCGAAGCAAGAACAGGAGACGCTTTACCTATTCGATGTGATGGACGGAAATTGGCGAGTGCATTCCACATACCCGCCTCATATTCGGAAGTTACTCGACTATGCAACCATTATAGACACCGAAACGGACGAGAATGGCCGGGTCATTACAGCAACGGGTTATGTGGACAAGAATCAAGTAAGACTTTTCAAACCCCGATTATAAGAGGCTTTTTAAATTGGAGAATTAATTTGAGACCAATAACCCTATCGAACAAAAGAAGGGTTTATAAACACGGGTATAACACTTTGATTTCAACGAAAACAAGCCATATGAGGGTCTAAAGGGATTGAGTGCAGGGAGGAGAAGCGTAAATGTTAGTAAACGTTCGAATCGAGCCGAAACCGCCTAGAGGGCAATATGAGAATCGTGAAACATACGAAAAATCGTCAGATATAACGGTTTATAACTTGTGGGAGCAATCGTGGGAAGCATTGGAAGCACACGGATTAACGCACTTAGTGGAGACCAATTCAAGAAAGGAATACAGGGAGGATTAAACTTTGGGAAGACACACGAATAAAGGATTACAACGACAAGGAAATGGGAGTCTGAACAAACAGAGGGCGAAACCAAACGATAAGCTGCCGAGTTGGGTGAAGAAGTTCGCTATTTCGGATGAAATGTTCGATTTAGTTCCCGGTGAAAAGGAATGGAAACCGCCTCACCTGGGAGTTATCCATTACTCGAAGCAAACAAAGGAGGCAAAAGAGTATGTGGCTAGGAAGAGGAAGTCGAGGAAGGGTCGAAGAAATCGGCGAAGATAAAGACGGATTGGTTACGATTCGAATCGTAGTTGATCGGGTTAATCGAAAACAGCGGAAAGTGAAAGTGTTTATTATCGAACAAGTTACCGGAAAATCGTTGTTTAGACTAAGGTATTTCACAGAGAAGAGCGAGTTGTACTCGTATTACGGCGCCAGGGAACATGCCGTGAAGTTTGCCGAAGAGAACGATTATATCATTGACCATGAGAGTACAAACGTAACATTACCGACGATAGTTACCGTTAATAAGCGAAGTAGATAGAAACAAACCATAAAGGAGAGCGATTAAATGAATGGTGAGAGACTGTACACAAAGGCAGAAGTTGAATCAATCGTCAAAAAGCGAATGGACCGGGAGAAAAGGAAAATCGGGAGAGAACAACAACAAAAACAAGAAAGGAATGAGAATGAATGAGTGAAGAGAAGGTATATACGGCAGAGGAAGCGGAGCAAGAAATCGAACGTCTAGTGGAAGAGGGGTTAAAAGAGTACGAGGAAGAGTTAAGGCAACGGGAAGCAGCGGAAACCCAAGCCCCGGATTATAAGCAACGCTATATTAATACAGCGAAACAAGTCGAAATGCACAAAGCAGGGTTCAACGAGAAGCAAGTCAAGCGTCTGTCAAAGTACGTAATGGACACGGACGACCGGAAAGCCATGCAAGCAGAAATCGAGGAATTGGCAGCAGACTTATTAGGCGGACAAGCGAAAAACTACGGTGATCCGAGCCAACGAAAGCAAGTCTGGAATCCGTTTAAGTAACAAGTTGAATGAATGATTGAATAACCAAGACAAAAACACCAAACAAAGGGAGAGATTTTACAATGGAACAAACAGTATTTTTATTCAAGCCGTATGGAGAGTATGAACAGCACAAAGTAGTCAAATTACCCGTGAAGGAAGCGGAACAATTAAAAACGGAAGGATTGGCGGTTGAGACGAGCCGAGGGAAATACGATGACTTTAGAGAACAGGCGAAGCAATTACACAGCAAATTCAAGCGAGAAGAAACGAAGATTAAGCAAAAAGACCACCCCCTCCAAACTAAAGAGGTCAAAGAGTACGAATTGAAGCAACTAAATAAACAGTATAGAAAAGAAAGCGAGGCCTTAGAAGCCGAGTATCGAAAATATAGAGAGCAAGCAATCGAAGAAGCGCATACCAAGGCAGCACAAGCGAGCATATCCGTACGAGAATCGGACAAGCAAGTGGCGGAACAGTTGTCGAACAGGTTGGCTCTATCCGCACAAACGGCAGTCGGAGACAGCGCCAAGTCGGAGTTTATCACACAAGCCAAAAGGGACATCTCAAAGTTATCCGACGAGCAGAAAACGGCTTTACAAGGATGCATCGGGAAGGTACTTGACAAGATTGACGATTCAAAGCATCAAAGGGCGATAATCAACGAGGTTTCGGACGTTAGAAACATGGATTTACTTGGAGCAAAGGCGGCCGAACAGTTGCCGTACACCGCTAACATCGAGTACACACGGGTGAAAGTGGCTGACAAAGCGTATAAAGCAAATAGAATAGTAGGTCAAACACAGAAGTAAGAATCGAGACTTTAACATACGAGGGGAGCGATTAGATGAAGCGGATTAATATCGTTACAAAGACGGTGTACTCTACGGAAGAGTTTACCGAACTACAAGCAGCAGTCGAACAGGAAGGCGGAAGGATTCGGGAAACAACGGCTTTGCGGAGTGGGGCCGGAATAAGCTGTCACATCGAGTTTCCGGTGGAGGACGAGTAGGAGCGCCTTTAACGGGTGCTTCTTTTTTTGTCGTCGAAGAGGGCGAAGAGAGATAGACGGGGAGAGGGCGATTCAGAGCAAATTAGTTTCGGACTAAACCCAAATCCTGGTATAGATGTGGTAGGATTGACTTATGCAAATATTCAAAAATATAGGGAGGTTATGCCGTGGTAAAGTTTCTAAAGAAATTGTTCGGAGAGAAAGAAAGCAACCCCTTAAGTAAAGCCGAGTCTAATCGGAAGAAAACGCAAAAAGTCGAGGAGAAACCGTATAAAGAAATGAAGATACCCGCAAAGGACGTAGACCGAAACTTACAAGGGCAAAAACTCGAAAAAGAGGGCTATGTCGACAATGCGATAGAGTTTTACGAAAAGAACGTTGAGGAGCGATTTGAAGGGAGCTTCCCATATAATCGGCTAGCGGTTATCTATCGTAGAAGGAAACAGTACGACGAAGAAATCCGGGTTCTAAAGCAAGCGATAGACGTTTATGAAGAGAAAGAATCATCGTCTCCTCGTAAGGACGTAAATCCAAAATTAGAAAAGTTTAGAGAGCGACTTGAAAAGGTTGAATCGTTTTAAATCGATGCATAGAGAAGGTTGACAGCGAAATTAGTTTCGGTTCCGTGCGTAGTTAGTTGTCCGTCTAAATTCGTTGAGTGTTCGTCCAATTGTACCGACTTTCTACTATATAATACTTACGAGCTATGTAAAGCAATATTAGAAGGAGGCTTTAAGGCCTTGTTTTAGTTTAACTATGAGGTGAGTTTTGATGAACAATGAAAAGTTGTACTCTAAGATTGAGATGTCTCGGATAGTTGGATGGTCTGAGGCTAATGGTAGGCGCTGGGTAAAAAATTTCAAAGAATATTTTCCGACTAAACAATTTCAAAATCGAGTTATGTACACTAATGAGTCATTGAGAAATTTAAAAACTCTTAAGAAACTGAATGAAGAAGGCTTAACCAGTCCGGTAATAAAAGATATCTTGAAGAATGAAGAATTTCCTTCTACAGGTAATGATATAGTAAGGATCATAAATAAATACAAAGTGGACGAAGTACGTATTGAGTATGATGAGAAAATTAAATCAACAATCCCTTCTATGGGTGAGATGATGATTCCATATTTGGAAATGATCAAAGATGGAAAAGCCTATTCCGCGAGTGAGATAACTGACAAATTAGTCAATTACTTTAAGCTCAGCGAAGAGCAACGTATAATGAGATATGAGCATACACCAGATAGCATTCTTCTTACTAGAGTGAGAAGTGTTAGGTATAGTTTGAAAAAAGGAAATTACATAGAGGAAATTAATAAATTAACCTATCGTATAACATCTGACGGCCTAGATTTACTAAACGAAAGCAATAATGAAATTAAAGAAGAAATAGAAGAGTTAGAAAAAGTAGTGGATCCTCTAACAATTGTTAAGGAAAAGCTAAATGATTTAAAAGAAGAATTAGCGGATAGTTTGCTGAAACAGTTGAGGAATGTACACTGGATGAAATTTGAAGATATTGTAGTTGAACTATTAACGGTAATGGGATACGGCGATGGGCGAGTTACGCAGCGTTCTAATGATGAGGGTATAGATGGGATAATTAAAGAAGATAAATTAGGCTTAGACAACATTTACGTTCAAGCAAAGAGATATGCAGAAAACCAATCAATAGGAAGAAATGCAGTACAAGGTTTTTCGGGAGCCTTAGATGGAAAAGCAAGGAAAGGTGTTTTCATCACAACATCTAAATTTACGGACAATGCTAGAACATATGTTGAAAGTCTCGAAGCTAAGAAGATTATCTTAATAGATGGTTTAGAGTTAGCTAATTTAATGATATCTTATGATGTTGGAGTGGACGTTAATCATACTTTTGTGGTTAAAGCGATAGATTACGACTACTTTAAAGACGAATGATTCTAACTTAACGAAGAATGTGGATTACACTGTCATGGGTGAGAATCAACTTGTAATAAAAACCAAATTAGGGTAAAATGGTCACAACGTGATACATCGCTACGGAAGTCTGATAAAAACAATCGTATTGAACGATAACAATCGTCCTAAAATAGCTAGAAACGTTGGCATTACCGCTTTAACCTAGCGTAAAACGGACGGGAAAACACACCGCCTAATTCACTATCGACAATCCTAACGCTATCGTATCCTGTGGCTGTGGAAGCTCGTTTAAGACAGCGACAAACGCCGGCACACCGGATCCTAATTGCTAATGATAAAGAATCCCCCGGCCTTTTATAGGCCGGGGGGTTCTTTATGCATATATTAATCGACATAACGACCATGTTCAGGTATAGCTATGTCGTCAAAGTGGTCCGTCAGTTTTTGCAGTTCTTCAGCCAAAAAGTCTCCGGTCATCGGGATTCCATGTCCGGTGGCTGCTATTAGGGGGCCAAGTTCATTTAATTTGATTACAGACTCTTTGGCAGCTTTCCAGTCTGTCGTCAAATATTTTGGAGGACCACTGATTTCCTGTTTTTGCGTCATTACTTTATATAACGATTCCTGGTGGACGGTCACGAATGCGTCACCGGCAATCAGGGACCGGTCCCTTTCCCTGAACAACGATACATGACCTTCCGTATGACCAGGAGTGTGGACCCATTCCCAGCCTTCCATACCAGGTACACTGTGGTCAGATGGTAGGGCTTGGACATACTCGGCTATGTTAATTCCATGATTTGGGAACATTGGAGACATTTTTGCTACCAACCCGCCGTCTACAGAAGGATCGGGTTCGGGATAAGAGGCTTCTCCGGTCAAATATGGAAGTTCAAGTTCGTGAGCATAAACAGGAACTTTCCATTTTTCTAACAACTCCACAATGGCACCGACATGGTCAAAGTGCCCATGGGTCAAGATAATCGCTTCTGGTTTCGCGTCTTTTCCGAAACGTTTTTCCGCTTCTTCGATTATTTCGTCTGCCGAACGAGGCATTCCTGCATCTACCAATACCCATTTTTGGCCAGGTTCCCCGACAAAGAACAAGTTCACTACTTGTATGGGTAAACAATATATATCAGTCGTTATTGGTTTACCGATTCCGCTTCCGACTGATGTTGCTGGAATCAATCTGTCTTCGAATTCATTCTCCATATCAACACCTCCGTTGACTTTCCATTCCTTTTTAGCATTCCCGCAGCGGAAGATACTATTTAAAAATTCTTCCTCTGTCTACTTTGTGGTATACCTGTTATGCAAAGATGCGAAACAATAAAAAAAGCACCTTTCCCAGCTGGGGAAAGATACTTTTAGACAACCTGTTTATATTCTTAAGCTCTATAGTAGAGAAACTGCGAACACCACTCAATCCGAAAAGGATGGAAGGAAGTCATTCTAAAAAATGTTAGTCTGCAGTTTATCGGTTACGTAACAGTAAAGGTTTTGATGGGGCAAAGTAATAGCTGCCCCACCAGTCTGGGAATCAGTTAATTAAAACATGCTTGTTGAGTGTTTAGGTTGTACTCTGGCATCAGGGTCGATGTAATTTTTGGCATTGTTCACTGCGGTAGGTCCTTCGCCGAATCCTGATGCAATCAAGTTAACCTTACCTGGATAGGTGCAAATATCACCTGCGGCATAAATCCCAGGAATATTCGTCTCCATTTTGGAATTGACGACGATACTGTTTTTTTCGATCTCCAAATCCCATTTCTTGATAGGGCCGAGTGAAGAGATGAAACCGTAGTTGACCAAGACAGAGTCTACATCAATGATTTCTTCTTTGTCCCCTTTTACTTCTTTCAATTTAACTTGCTCGATTTTATCTTCCCCTACCATCTCGACAGGTACGAAAGGAGTTTTAATATTGACAGTCGAGTTCATCAATTGCTCGACACTGTGTTCATGAGCGCGGAAATTTTCTCTTCGGTGGACAAGGGTGACTTCCTTCGCTATTGATTCCAACATTAGAGCCCAGTCAACAGCAGAATCCCCACCACCGCAAAGCAGCACTTTCTTGTCTTTGTATTTCTGCATGTCTTCTACATAGTAATCCAGGTTGATCCCTTCGAATGCTTCTATCCCTTCGATGGTCAAACGGCGTGGCTGGAAAGCGCCGTTTCCGGCAGTGATGATGATTGTTTTAGTATAATGAATATCATTGGTGTTTGTGATCATCTTGAAAGAACCATCTTCCAACCTTTCAATCGTATCGACCGATTGGCCCAGCACGACTTCCGGGTCGAACATATCGGCTTGTTCTTTGAGATTGTCGACAAGTTCCTGTGCACGTACTTTAGGAAAACCTGCTACGTCGTAAATATATTTCTCCGGATAAAGGGCGGATAATTGCCCGCCTATGTGTGGAAGACTTTCTATTATTTTTACGCTTGCCTGTCGCATGCCGCCATAAAAGGCCGTGAACAATCCGACAGGTCCGGCACCGATTATTGTTACATCATATACCTCATTGGACATGAATGATTCCTCCTATACTTCTGATACAGATAAACAATGTCTATCTTAACATAATTCATATATAGACTAGTAATGAATAGATTGTATAGACAAGATTTTAAATATTGGAAAAATGAATGAAAGCCTTGAAAATTATTAAAAAAGGAGCTAAGATTGTTTTTAGGTAAATTTTATTACGAAAATGTGACAAAATACATAGGAATTCGACAGATAACCAGTTAAACTACCTCAATATGTATGCCGGAAGCTCCGATATGTTATTGGAGCTCAATTTCTTGTTTGTGTACGTGAAATAAATCACGTAATAGTTTTGCGCCATTAGATAATAATTATGTTAGTAAATTTTAGTATATGGAAGTGATAAGGATGAATAAACCCAATATTGTAATTCTTGGTGCTGGTTACGGCGGTATCATGACAACTGTTAAACTGCAAAAAAAACTCGGAGTTAATGATGCCAACATCACATTGGTTAACAAGCACGATTATCATTATCAGACTACTTGGCTGCATGAGAATGCTGCCGGCACACTGCATCATGATCGTACACGTCTGCCTATTAAAGACGTAGTGGATTTCAGCAAAGTGAACTTTGTGCAAGATACGGTTTTGAGTATTAAACCGGACGATAAAAAAGTCGTATTGGAAAACGGGGAATTGGACTATGACTATCTTGTTGTGGCCCTTGGCTTTGAAGCGGCAACCTTTGGAATTCCGGGATTGATAGAGAATGCTTTTACAATAAGCAGTATCAATTCTTCCAGATTGATCAGGGAACACATCGATTACAACTTTGCCAAATACAACAATGAAGCGGAAAATAAACAAGAGCGCTTGAATATTGTAATTGGCGGTGGAGGGTTCACTGGTATCGAATTTGCTGGTGAAATCGCCAATCGTGTACCAGAATTGTGCAAGGAATATGACATAGACCGCAGCAAAGTCCGTATTATTGTCGTGGAAGCAGCACCAACGGTACTCCCTGGATTCGATCCTCAGTTGGTTGAGTATGCGATGAATGCGTTGGAAGCTAAGGGTGTTGAATTCAAAGTAGGTGCGATGCTGAAAGAATGTAAGCCGGACGGCATTGTCATCGAAAAAGATGAGAAACGAGAAGAAATTCCAACAAATACTACTGTTTGGGCTGCAGGGGTTCGAGCTAATTCCATCGTTGAGGAGTCTGGATTGGAAGTTAATCGCGGCAAGGTGGAAGTGCAGCCGGACTTGCGTGCACCTTCCCATCAGGATGTATTTGTTGTTGGTGACTGTGCGTTGATTATGAATGAAGAGACAGGAAGACCATACCCGCCGACAGCTCAAATCGCCATCCAGGAAGCCGATGTTGCGGCACATAATCTTAGTGTCCTTATAAAGGGCGGTACCGAATTGGAGACATTCCATTTCAACAACCAGGGAACAGTGGCTTCTTTGGGTCATGATGATGCAATCGGCGTTATTCTTGGCGACAAGAAATTGTTCGGATGGTCGGCATCTGTTATGAAGAAAATCATCGATAACAGGTACCTCCTAAAATTGGGTGGAGTCGGTCTGCTCTTGAAAAAAGGTAAATTCAATATTTTTTCCAAGTAAGATAGAGAAGCAAAGACAGTGATTTCTGTCTTTGCTTTTTTATTGGACATTGAGTGCTTGCGCGTTACGCAGTTTAACTATAAAATTGATGCTGTTAAAAGAAAGAGAGATGACACAGCATTTGAGGGGGAATCTGGATGGAACAATCCATCATACAATTGGTGGTTTCTGTCGTACTATTTTTTGTTTTGTTTTTCGGTATTGCCTTTATTTTAAATATGCTTTTACGGCAAACTTGGGTAATGTCCTTTATTTATCCGATCATTGTCTTGTTGATCGTGGATGATTTTCCGTTCGCCGAGTATTTTACATCGCCAGGCGAGTCCTTTGCTAAAGTAGGGGAGAGATTTATCAATCTGACAGCTGCCGATATAGCAATATTAACAAGTGGATTTATCGGAACAATTGTATCCGGGATAGTGATTAGATTGTTGAGGAAAAACGGGTATCGGATGTTTTAATCGTTTTGGCAAATCGTCTGAATGTATAATTGTCTGTAGTTTAGGAAAGGATGACACCCAGAGAGGTGTTATCCATGAAAAATATAAAAATATTGAAAAGAACTGTAATGACTCTTTTGTTTTTGGCAGCAGTCTATGCGACTGCAGGGGCATTGACTAACGTTTCAGCTCAGGAATTCAAGGCCGGTTTTATGGAGAAGTTCTATAGTGGAAGTTCTGCCAGTCAGCAATCTTACAGCGAACAATCAAAAAGAAAAATTGGCTTGGAAAAGAAATCATTAAATCATCAAAAGGCAGCTACCACTTACATTTCAAGTTCAGAAGTGAAAGGCCCCGCATCCCTGGAAGAAGCAATTGACTTCGAGCAGTACCCGACAGCTACAGTGGTGGCAACAGGCTATACGGCTGGGGTCGAGTCTACTGGTAAATCGCCTGAGCACCCCCAGTATGGCGTCACTTTTTCAGGTGTAAAGGTGAAACGAGATTTATATTCTACAATTGCCGCAGATCTGGAAGTCTATCCATTAGGGACTATATTGTTTATCCCAGGGTACGGCTATGGGGTTGTAGCTGATAAGGGTTCGGCTATCACTGGCAATAAAATTGACTTGTATTTTCAAACAGTAGAAGACGTGTTCAATGAATGGGGAAAAAAAGAATTGAAGGTTTATATTGTAGAACGAGGGAATGGCCAAATCTCGGAAGAGGCACTGGCTGAATTGAACGAAACAGAAGCATTGCAAGTGTTTAGGGAAGAAATCAGGAAGAGTTAATAAAAACACCTCTTTGTTCGTCCATAGCCGTAATGGACCAGTGAAGAGGTGTTTTTCTAACTGCTTTCGATTTTATACTAATGGAAATAGAACAAGGGCGATTAGCACACCGGATAACCCGCCAAAAAACACTTCGATCGGCTGGTGTCCAAGTAGTTCTTTCAGCTCTTCTTGTTTTTGGTAATCTTGCTTTTTCCCCCATACTTTCGCTTCTTCAACGAAATGACTGAAGTCTTTCACAAGGGTGTTCAACAGAATTGCCTGCTCTCCAGCCTGTCTTCTCACTCCTGAAGCATCGAACATGATGATGATGCTGAAGACAGTGGAAACAGCGAAAATTCCTGTGGAAAACCCTTCTTGTAACCCGATCCCTGTTGATACGGCTGCGACTGCCGCCGAATGGCTGCTTGGCATTCCGCCTGTACTAAAGGCAAGCCCTGGCTTGAATTCCCGAGTTGCAATGAATTGGATAGGGATTTTTACTATTTGAGCAAAAACGATACCGATTAGTGCGGCCAATAGGGGAAAGTTAAAAAAGAACAATTCCATTAACTTGCAACATCCTTTCTCCGAACGTAATATGTATGAATTTTAATCCGTGACCTTAAGACTATGGTAATGGTGTTTTATAATACCATATAACATCACTTCTGGAATTAAGATAGATTATAACATATGGGTAAAAAGATAGAACAGAAAAAGAGAAGGTGCTGTCCAAAAAAAGAGCTTTCCAAACAAGAGAGTTTGGAAAGCAAAGTTTTTTACGCTCATTCATCTATTGGCGGCAAGAGTATGGGAAGGAATCCTCGAAGTTATTCTTACAATTAAAACAGCAGCAATAAAAGCGGCGCCAATGTCTTTTATAAGAAAAGGGATCATGCCAAGCCATGCAGTCTGATAGGCAATATCAAGACCCAGCCAAGTATTCATGGCTATGTACATATAGCTGACGCCGATTAAGTAATTGGCTGCAACTCCAACCAAAGCCGCCCCTATGTATCGACCGGTTTTGTGATTGTTTATCTTATCCGCCATCAGACCTGTAATAAATGCTACTGCGATAAATGATAATAAGAATCCTCCGGTATAATCGAAAAAGATAAATGGTCCGGCTTTCATATTGGCGAATACAGGAACTCCAGCTATGCCTACCAATAAATAAGTGATCATCGACAAGACTCCGAGTCTTTTCCCGAGCATCAAGCCTGCCATGACAGCGAAAAACGTCTGCAGGGAAAGGGGCACGGAAACGCCTCCTATTGGTATGGCCAGAAATGGAAACCAAACTGCTATATTGGCTCCGATTGCCATGAGACCTACAAAAACAGCTCCGGCTGAAATTTCTACAGCGCTTATTTGCTTCATGTCTAACCAGCCTCCTTTATTAAAAAGAATAAAAGAGGCAGACAACATTGTCAACCATATTTTTATTTGGTTAACATTTAAAGTGAAGGAAAGCGGCATTGAAAAAATGCCGCCTGACTGGTTATTATTTAATTGCGGCTTCCAAAGCTACTTCAATCATGTCGTTGAAAGTCGTTTGTCTTTCGTCAGCAGTGGTTTCCTCTCCGGTCAGGATATGATCCGATACGGTCAGTACGGATAAGGCCTGACGGTCAAACTTTGCAGCTAGTGTGTAAAGTGCAGTGGTTTCCATCTCTACTGCCAGGACATTATATTCCGCAAGCTTCTTGAATAATTCCATGGCGTTATCCCGATAGAAGCTGTCACTTGTAAACACGCTGCCGACCCGCAGGCTTAAACCTTTTTCCAATCCGGATTCGTATGCTTTTCTCAAGAGATCAAACTCCGCTGTCGGCGCAAAATCGATTCCATTAAATATTAGTCGGTTCATCTGGGAATCGGTGGTGGAAGTGGATGCCAGGATAACATCCCGAACCTTTACGTCTTTTTGTAAAGCTCCGCATGTGCCTACCCTGATCAATTTTTGCACATCATAGCTTTGGATGAGCTCATTCACATAAATAGAAATCGATGGCACGCCCATGCCAGTTCCCTGGACAGAAATCCTCTCTCCTTTATATGTACCGGTATAACCATACATGCCGCGGACCTCATTATAACAGTGGATATCTTCCAGGAAGTTTTCGGCAATATACTTTGCCCTCAGCGGGTCACCCGGAAGCAGGATTTTATCAGCAATATCACCTTTATTTGCTCCTATATGCGTACTCATTATAGTACCTCCTTCAATTATTACGAACTTTTTACGTAATTAGTCTTGGCTGAATTTCCATTTTGCTTCATTCCAAATTTAAACAGCCTGCAACACAAAGTAAAAGTAACATAACCGTTTTATAATCTCAACTTATAAATGGAATAGGCAATTACATTCCGCACATAATAATTAAGATAAATAATCAATAATCAAGATATTCTTGTTCCATATTGAAAGATTTTCCTATATAATGTTCATAGCTCATCTTTTCACAAAATTGGTTTGAAAACCGTTTATTGAGGAAAAGAGAAAAGTATAATTTGTTATAAAGCGAAAGGATGGATAATAAATGAAAGAACAAAAATTTACAATCACTGATGACACAGGAGTACACGCTAGACCTGCAACTCTTCTTGTTAATAAAGCCGGCCAGTTCGAGTCAGAGATCGAAATGCACTACAATGGCAAAACCGTTAATTTGAAGTCTATTATGGGTGTTATGTCTCTTGGTGTACCTAAGGGAGCGGAAATTACGGTCACTGCAGATGGAAGCGACGAAGAACAGGCGATTCAAGGCGTCGGAGATGTGATCAAAGAACATCTTGGTGAATAATATAACGTAAAGACAGCATAATGCTTTCTTTAAAGGAAAAGCTAGAGCAATCAATCCTCTAGCTTTTTTTCATCCGCTAAAAGAAAAGCTGAAAAAATAGACGTTTATTATCATATCGTTATGAGGTGTTATTTTAAAATGAATATTTCAATCTCCCAACTCCCAGGTATCGGCCAGAAAATATCGCTCAGGACAGCTGAAGACAGTATGCTGGTGGTAATCGTCCATCATACCGGAAAAAGAGAGCTATATTTTTTCGATGAGGCCGACAATGATGAGGCCGACTTCGCCATGGACCTTACACCTGACGAAACGAGGGAACTTGGCGCACAGTTGCTCGGTGCCACTTATCAACCTGTAGATGCTGAAAAGTTAAAGATATTCCAGAGACAAATTGTGATTGATTATATTAAGTTAAAGGAGGCTTCACCACTTGCGAACAAGACGATAGAAGATTCAGGTGTCAGAAACCTGACAGGCGCGACTATAATTGGTATCGTTCAAGGTGATGAAACAATAGCCATCCCGGATATTGATACAATACTGGAGCCAGGTAATTTGCTGATGTGTGTCGGGAAAAAAGACCAGATCGAATCCTTGGCAGCCCTTTGTAATGGGGAGGTTTGATAGAAGTTGCAGGTCGACTTGCCGATCCTTTTAGGTGCAGGACTTATTCTTCTTGGCATATTTTATCTAGGCTATCTAAGTATCAAAATCAAATTCCCCAGTGTCATTCTCTATATCTTATTCGGTATCATCCTTGCCAATCATCTTAGCCATAATGAGATTCTCCACTTTGCAAGTGAAATAGGTATCGTACTTCTTTTTTTCCTGCTTGGTTTGGAATTCAGCGTTTCCCGGTTAGGAGGCATAGCAAAAAAAGTGTGGCCATCGGGCTTGCTCGACGTCGTATTAAGTCTTGGGGCTGCCATGTTGATTGCCCTGGGATTCGGTATGGATTTGTTCACAGCTTTCCTTGTCGGTGGTGTGTGCTATGCGACCAGTTCTTCTATTACAGCCAAGCTGCTTGATGACAAAAGCAGGATGGCCAATACGGAAACAGAGTATATCCTTGCTATCCTTATATTTGAAGACCTGGTTGCACCGATTGCCGTCGCCGTCTTGATTGGAATAGGCAGCGGTAGCGACTTTGCGACCAATGATTTGTTTATCCTCGTTGCCAAAATTATTGGTCTTGCTGCCATTGCGATTCTTTTGGGAAAAGTAGTGTTCAAAAAATTTGATACATTTTTGGACAAGATTGATGATGAAGATTTTAAAATTCTCTTATTGATCGGCATCGCTCTTGCATATGGTGGATTGGCATTATTTATGGGGTTATCAGAAGTGTTGGGAGCATTCCTTGCCGGGATGATGCTGGCAGAGATCAGAAACATAGACCGTGTGGAACAAACCGTCGTACCGATCCGCGATTTGACCCTTCCAGCTTTTTTTGTTTATTTTGGCACATCGATAGAATTAGGGGAAGGGATACCGATGCCCTTCTTGTTGTTATCGCTGGTTCTTTGGTCTGTCATTGCCAAGGTTTTAGTCGGAGTAATAGGGGGACGTTGGTATGGACTTTCCAAAAAGACTTCACTGCGGGCAGGGCTTTCCTTGTGTGCAAGGGGAGAGTTTTCTGTAGTCATAGCAAGCGTGGCAACAGGAACCATAAAGGTAATGGCAGGTATTTATGTTGTTATCGCGGCTTTTCTTGGAATGATGCTATTCGAATTTGCCCCTAAAATAGCAAATCTGGTATATGGAAAATCTAAAGCGAAAAAGAAAAATCTAAAAGTGCCTGGTTCTTAAATATGAAAAAAGCACGCCTCCATTGAGGGTGCTTTTTCGACAGTGGATCAGCCAAAATATTGTTTTTCTAAATCACTGATGTTCTGTTTCGCTTTCTCGTTGAAAGAGGATTCTTCTTTTTCGAGTTTTTGTTTTAAGCTTTCGAGTGATTCTCTTAATGATTCTTTATAATCAGGTGCTTGGGTCTCCTGATAGGGATGGACAGCCGGCTTTGAAACATTCATTTTTTCCTGGTAGCTCAATGCCTTTCTTTGATGAAAAAAGACATTTTCTGTTTGCCCATAGTTGTGTAGGTCCCCTTGCAGAGGATGTTTCGCTACTGCAAGCACTTTTACTAAGTATTTATCACCACGATCTTCGACGACTTCGCCGATATAAGTCCCCGACTTATAATGGGCTTTAACTAACTCTCCTGCTTTTGCATCGTCCAATTCCATAACCTCCTCATTATTTTTATCAACTGCTGGGTTTGTGTGCAAATGGGAAACAAATTTGCTATAATATTTTGGAAGAAAGGCGTGATTCTCTATGATGGAGTTTCTTTATTTCCCTGAAGATAAAACCGAATACATACCAGCTGTCATTTCACTGGTTATTTTCTTCATTGGTGCTGTTATAACCATGTACTTTGTTCACAAGCATTCTAAAAAGGAAGCAGCAAAAATGGATGAGAAATATCAATCATACTTTCCGGAAACAACCGATTCCTACCAGGATAAAAAACACTAATAAGCAGATGAAACCTTTGCCATTTGGCAAAGGTTCTCTTTATGCTTTCACTGTCTTTTTTTGACAGCAAGAAGTATCCGGTCGATTCCTTCTTTCACCGTAACGGTAGGGCATGCGATATTCATCCGCATGAATCCCGAACCTTCTTCACCGAATGAAACACCATCATTCAGACCAACTTTTGCTTGCTCCTGCATGAATTTTTTCAATGCCCCGTGTTCCATTTGCATGCTGCGGCAATCTAGCCATATTAAATAAGTACCCTCAGCCGGTATGACTTGTATTTCCGGAATGTCTTTGAACGAACTCTCTACAAGTTTCTTGTTCTTATCAAGAAGCTGTATTAAATTGTCCAGCCACTGCTCGCCTTCGTTATAAGCTGCTTCGACAGCAGTAATCCCCATTGTGTTTAAAATATGCACACCTTGTTTTTTGAACTGATGGTTAATAGCATCTCTTTTCTTGTTATCAGGTGTAACAAGGTAGGAAACTTGCAGTCCAGCCAGGTTGAATGACTTTGTCGGGGACATGCATGTAATGGTCTGTTGATTGATCTCCTCAGAAAGGGATGCAATCGGGATATGCTTGTGTCCCGGGTAAATGAGATCTGCATGGATTTCATCGGAAAAGATCAATGCATCATGCTTCAAACACAATTCAGCAACCTTTTCAAGTTCATCCTTTGTCCATACTCTTCCGACAGGATTATGAGGATTACATAAGATAAATGCTTTTACCCCTTTTTGTAATTCCGATTCGAAATGGTCAAAGTCCATCGTGTACCTGTCGTCTTGCAACCGTAAGGGGTTTTTGACGAGCTTTCTGTCATGAAGATTGACAAGATCATAAAAAGGCGGATAGACAGGTGTTTGAATCATAATCCGGTCTCCGGGTTCAGTCAAAGCCTGTACAGCCATATGCAGGCTGGAGATGACACCTGGGCTGTATAAAATCCATGATTGTTTAATGTCCCACTGGTGCCTTTTTTTAAGCCACTCGGTGACAGACTTATTTATTAACTGATCAGTGAAAGTATAACCGAAAATCCCGTGCTGTGCCCTCTCGACAAGAGCTTCTTTCACTGGCTCAGGTACGGCAAGGTCCATATCTGCAACCCACATTGGAAGCACATCGTTTGAACCGTAAATAGATGAAAGTAAATCCCACTTGACAGAACGTGTACCTGTCCGCTGAATGGTTTCTTCAAAAGTGTTTTCCATTTACTGCTCCTCCTTTATGCTGTAAAAGTTTTGAGTGTCTATCCTGGTACAGTTTTTCCCTCTCATATATATTGACAGAAAAAATGATTGATAGTTAAAATACCGCTGAGAGTGCAGAGCGGGCTTATATTTGTATAAACATTATAGTAAAAGAATCAAAAGAAGGGAAACAGTATGTTTTATCACCCTGAATTAAACGGAAACAAAATAGATAGCGTGCTGAAGTCTCGACTAAATCAGATCGTTTATTTTTGGGGGAGGGGATAGGAACCCATGATAAAGTTCTTTATTTCAATTATCTTTAATATGCAGGATATATTGTGCAATGGGCAGCGGCCTCTCTTCAGGCAGGAAATGTCCTGTATGGGAGAAAAGGCATAATTCCGCTGAGGGAAGATCTTTTAGCAGTTGATATCCGATGGTATGCGGCAATATTTGATCTTCTTTTCCCCAGAATACAACTGTTTTTTTAGAAATAGTCTGCAAATCGGGTTCCTTCAAATCGCCTTCCCTGTCCCTTACCATCTTAGTCAGGCATTTATAAATGTCATCATCCAAAAAAGGTTTACTGTAAATGGCCAGCATTCTTTTGTTGATGATTTGCTCATTGTAAATACATTTTTGCAATATACCGTACACGCCGTTTTGGCGGAATACTCGTTTCAAGAGTGAAGGAAAAAAAGGGAGCGAACTGGAAAGGCCTGTAAGGAAATCCGCCTTCTTCATGTAGCTGGATGGTGCCATTAAAAATAGTTTTTCAACTCGTTCCGGGTAAAGGTGGGCAAATGTCAGGGCGATTTGTCCACCCATCGAATGGCCGGAAACGTAAGCTTTTTGGATAGAAAAAGTATTCATAAAGTGGAGGAGGAGTTTTGCCATGTTTGAATAAGAATATTTGAATTCGACGCACCGTTCGCTGTCCCCGAAAGGAGGTAAATCCAGCGTTACAACATGAAAGGCAGGGACTAGATGGGGGATTAACTTTCGAAAACTGTATTGTGTGGACAAAAAACCGTGAACAAAAATAATATATGGTTTATCCCCGCTGGAAGGGGCTTTATGTAGTTGATAACATATTTTGCTGTCGTGGTAATGCAGCCATTGCTTTTTATTGGTAACTCTCATTCCCGTACACCGCCCAATAACCCTTAGAGTGAACTCCCGATCTGACAGGTTTTAAGCTTATTATTTCTTGATTTGCCCATTTTATCCTTTAGGGACGGTCCACAGTGAAATTAGGACCGGTCTCAAAAAAAAGCAAAAAAAAGACAAAGCATCGATGCTTTGCCTTCAACAGGGGGAATACGAGAAAGTCTTACAGTTATATGTATTTCCATAAAACCTCAAAGATAAACATGTTTAAGCAAAAAAATAATTTTTTTTTGAAACAAAATAGATTTTTATGCTTTTTTTGCCGAATGGAAAAATGTGTGGTAAAATAAATAATTGCGTATAAAGGAATGAAATATATATCAGGAGTTGTTCAGCATGGCAGACAAGTTTGAAACAGGACAAGTTTTAGAAGGAAAAGTAACAGGCATCCAGCCTTATGGTGCTTTTGTCGCTTTAGACGACGAAGTGCAAGGCTTAGTGCATATCTCTGAAGTAACACACGGGTTTGTGAAAGATATAAACGACCACTTATCTGTTGGGGAGGAAGTAAAGGTTAAGATTCTGAATATCGATGAAGAAAAGAATAAATATTCTCTTTCCATTCGTGCAACAGAAGAAGCGCCGAAAAAACAAGAAACAAAAAGAGCACCTAAACAAAACACCCAACAACAGCAACAGCAAGATAATCAATCATCCGGTTTTAACACGTTGAAAGACAAACTGGAAGAGTGGATTGAGCAATCGGAAGAACGTGAGAACACGTATAAAAACTAATTGCCTTACAAAAGCTGCCTTGATTTCAAGGCAGCTTTTTGCATCTTCCGATTATTATCTTTCTGGTTTAGGTTCTCTGCTTTCAGATGTTTGTTCAGCGTTTCTGAATAGCATGGACAGGCAGATTAATCCGCTGATCCCTACTAGCGTATATATAATCCTTGCGAATGCGCCACTTTGCTCGCCGCCGCCAAAGATTGCAGCAACTAAATCAAACTGGAACAATCCGACAAGCCCCCAGTTTACAGCACCGATTATGACAAGTAATAAAGCAATTCGCTGTAATGTACTCATAAACAAACCTCCTTTTTTATTTTACATTATTAGCAATACCCCACTTCCGGTTTTTTAATCCACGATGCCTTTGTCCAACCTGGTAAATATTGTCATGAAAGACAGACCAAAAAAATTGTGATAAGGTGAACGGGACCTTGCTTGATTTAAGCGACTGAATTAGATACATTTAATTTAGTCACTAACTTATTATAATTGGAGGTATTAATATGACTCATATACGTTTTGATTACGATCGCGCTTTACCTTTCTTTGGCAAGCATGAACTCGATTATCTGGCAGAACCTGTTAAATTGGCCCACGATGCCCTACATAATCAAACCGGAGCGGGAAATGATTTCCTTGGATGGCTCGATTTACCGGAAAACTATGACAAAGAAGAATTCAGCAGAATCCAGAAAGCAGCTGCGAAAATCCAGTCTGACTCAGATGTCCTTCTTGTCATAGGGATTGGAGGCTCTTATCTTGGAGCAAGGGCTGCTCTGGAGATGCTCAACCATTCTTTCTATAACCAATTGTCTAAAGAACAAAGAAAAGCCCCTCAGGTACTCTTTGTAGGTAACAGTATCAGCGCCCCATATATGAATGATCTATTTGATCTGCTTGAAGGAAAAGATGTTTCCGTCAATGTTATTTCAAAGAGTGGGACAACTACTGAGCCTGCGATAGCATTCCGCATTTTCCGTAAATTCCTGGAGGAAAAATATGGAGTCGAGGAAGCAAGGAAGCGAATATATGCTACTACTGATAAAGCAAAAGGTGCTCTTAAGACACTTGCACAAGAAGAAGGATATGAGAGTTTTGTCATTCCTGACGATGTAGGGGGCCGATATTCAGTCCTTACCGCCGTCGGGCTTCTGCCAATTGCAGCCAGCGGAATTAATATTGAGTCAATGATGGAAGGTGCCAGAAAGGCGCAAGAGGAGCTCAGCACAGATAATATTGCTGATAACCCTGCATATCAATATGCTGCCGTGCGTAACGTTCTTTATAATAAAGGCAAAACCATCGAGATGTTGATCAATTACGAACCTTCCCTCCAATACTTTTCTGAATGGTGGAAGCAATTATTCGGGGAGAGTGAAGGAAAAGATTTCAAAGGCATTTATCCATCTTCTGCCAACTTTTCGACCGACCTGCACTCTTTAGGACAATATGTGCAAGAGGGACGCCGTGATCTATTTGAAACGGTACTTCATGTTGAAGAACCTAAGTCAAATATTACCATCGAAGAGGATAAGCAGGACTTAGATGGATTGAACTATCTTGCCGGCAAAACAGTGGATGAAGTAAACGAGAAGGCTTATCAGGGAACGATGCTTGCCCATACAGATGGACAAGTTCCTAACTTAATTGTTCATTTACCTAAATTGGACGCATATACATTCGGTTATGTGGTGTATTTCTTTGAAAAAGCTTGTGCAATCAGCGGCTATTTACTTGGTGTAAATCCGTTTGACCAGCCTGGAGTAGAAGCATACAAGAAAAACATGTTTGCACTGCTTGGCAAGCCTGGCTTTGAAGCGGAAAAAGAAGAACTCGAAAAAAGGCTTAAATAATTATAGATAACCCGCCCGGTATTCTCGCTTTAGAGACCGGGCGGGTTTTTAATTATCCCTTTCATGAAAACAATCTTTAAGGGAATGCTTAATAACATAGGAGGTGTTAGGATGATTCCGGTTTCTTCATCAATAGAAAACAGCGATTATGCTTTGCGTGAATTAGAGGAAAAATTAAAACCTTTGGGTTTTGTGATAGGCGGCAACTGGGATTATGACCAGGGTTCTTTTGATTATAAAATGTCCAATCAGGATGGATATCAATTTGTCAGAATTCCTTTTAAACCTGTTAAAGGCATGCTCGATTCCCCAGGTGTGGTTGTGAGAATCGGAAAACCTTTTATTTTGAATCATTTGTACCAGTCAGGGATCGATGAGGATGCTGTAAATGGCGCTTTAAGAGGAGCTGTTGATCAGTTTCAGGCTCCAGTAGATGCCGATGCCGAGGTGCCTGATCAGTTTGTAGAGCAAGGCAAACAGCTTATTGAACAAGTAGAAGAACTGTTAATACAAGGATGAAAAAACAATGAGTGTATCGCCGGTTTTCAGTGGTGTATGGAAAGGAGGATTGACCATCAATTCTCCTTTCCTCATAATACCGATCAATAGTTGTTCTGAAACAGCATAATAATCGGCGCATTCCAAAAAAGTTTTGCCATCCAGTTTTTCCGGAAGACCGAATTGATTGAATTGCTGGTTAGCCAATACTTGGAGTAACAGATCAAATGGTTTGACTGGTGCTTCCCGGAAGATTTCATGAAAAAACAAGGTGCTCATAAAATCATTGGAACGAATGACAGAATCTGCCCCAGCCCTTCTGGCATTGCTGATTTGTTCTTTGGTAAGTATTTCCGTTATCAAAAAAATATCCGGATTGTTACCTTTCATGGCTATGGCAGTCAGAATGTTCCATTGGTCTGCCTGCAATTCGTTTCTGGAAGGATCAGCCGTAATCACAGCAAACTTTGCATCTTTCACATTTGCCTTCTCCAATGTCTTGTCTTCCGTTGCGTTTCCGCGTATAAAATGGACTTGATATTTTTGATATGGCAGGTTCTTCAGCGTGTGATCGATCAAGACGACATTTTCTCTTAAATCTCGTTCCAACATCATATCGAGCAGCTGCCTGGTGCGTTCGTTCCATCCCACAAAGATGATATGATCCCGTCCCTTGTACTTTACAAGTCCGTTTGATAAATCGCGTTCATGCTTGAGTGTTCCTGCTGAGACAGTAGCCATGTAGAAGGTCACAAGCCCGCCGCCGGCAAGTATAAGGAGGATTGCCACAACTCTCCCGCCTGTGCTCAATGGAACATAATCTCCATAACCGACTGTTGATCCAGTTACAAATGCCCACCAAACCCCGTCAAATACTGTAGGGAAATGGTCAGGTTCCATAAAGTGGATGATGGTACCAAACATCATCATCAATAACAGGACAGACAACAGCAACCGGAAAAATATATGCATGCGGAAATATACTTGAAGAAAAGTTTGCATACGACTCTATTCACCTTTACCTTTTTCCTTATTATGGACTTTTTAGAAAAAAGTTAATCGGTGTAAATTCAGGAAATGGGAGTTTATTTAAGGCTTTCTAAGATGCTTTGGTATGTCTCGTCCCAAAAATCTTTGTTATCCCGGAAAGATTTCGTAACAAATGTAAATAATTCTTTCCTTTTTTCTTCAAAATCTTCTGTTTGTTTGTCCGGCAAGTTTTCCAAAGACTCCTCAATAAATCTTTGCACTTCAGGGGCGCGTGGTCCCCACTTGGCAACCTCTTTTCCATTTTCGTCGATAAAAATAAAGATTGGAATAGAGCGGGATTTCCCATTTGTTAAATACTGGTCCATCAATTCCAAATTGGCATCACGCGGGAGCAGTCTGACAGGAATGTTTCCTTTTTCAGCAATATGGAACAAAATCGGCACATTCATCATCGCATCGCCGCACCAGTCTTCCGTTAATACAATCGCACGGAGATTTTTTTTGCTTATCTTGTCATAAGTATCACGTTCTTCAGGACCCTCGAAATTATCGTAGATGAACAACAGGTTTTCCTTATGTTGCTTCATGGATTCAATATATTCATCGGGGCCCATCCCTTTGGCATACCACTCATTTAGTGTCATTTATAACAACTCCTTCGTAAATAATTACAGTGTAAAGTATGGACGGATTTTTTCACAGCATTTAGTATTTTCCCAATAATTTGGTATGATTAACCTATGATATAAAGGAGGAAATACATATGGAATCAACAAGATTGCAATTCTTAATGAACTTATTAAAGACCCCATCTCCTTCCAGCATGGAGATGAATATACAAAGGCAATGGATGAAAGATGTAAGAGAATACGCAGATGAGATAATAACAGATCATGCCGGCAATGCAATTGGTGTATTGAATCCGGAGGCTGACTTCAAAATTTTGCTTGCGGGCCATTGCGATGAAATAGCATTGGTCATCAATCGTATCGATGAAGAAGGCTATTTACACTTTGACAAGATGGGCGGTATCAATCCAAAAGCAGCAATCGGCATGAAGGTCACGGTTCTCGGCTTTGCAGGAGAAATCACCGGGGTAATTGGAGTGAATGCACAGCATCATGGCGGAATCAAGGGTGACTTCGACCTTGAAGACTTGTTCATTGATTGTGGTGCAAAGTCTAAAGAAGAAATGGAAAAATATGTCCAAATAGGCGATCTGGCCGTTTATAAACGTGAACCGGAAGTATTGATGGATCGTTACATTTCCGGGCGCGGTCTTGATAACCGGACAGGAGCATTTATTGTCGCCGAAGTATTGAGAAGATTATCCGGGAAAAATTTAAATGTTGGCGTATATGCTGCAAGCACTGTAAATGAAGAGACGAACATGGGTGGAGCCTATTTCGCAGCAGCTGGAATTGAGCCGACGATGGCGATTGCATGCGATGTAACATTTGCTACAGATTATCCCGGAGTCAACAAAAACAAACATGGGGATGTAAAGCTTGAGAAAGGTCCGGTACTTGCGAAAGGCGCTCCAATAAACATTAAAATTAATCAACTATTGGAAAAAGCGGCACGTTCGCTTAACATGAAAGTCCAATACGAATTGACCCAGAGGGCTACAGGAACAGACGCAGATAAAATGAGGTTGACGGGAAAAGGGGTGCCGGTTTCTTTGGTTTCGCTGCCATTAAGGTACATGCACTCTCCTGTCGAAACGGTAAGCATTAAAGATATAGATGAAGAAATCGATTTATTGGTCAAGATGATTGAAGACATGACAGGTACAGAAAGCCTTAATCCTTTGGAGGATTGAACAAGATTGCAATATGCTTGCAAATTGTAAGCGACATAGTATAATTATTTTATAAATGAATATCGATTCTATCTTCGGGGCAGGGTGTAATTCCCGACCGACGGTAAGGGGTGGAGACGCTCTAAGTCCGTGACCTGTTTGATATTAGTCAAATGGCTGATCTGGTGAGAATCCAGAACCGACAGTTAAAGTCTGGATGGGAGAAGATAATAGCGGAAAGGTATATTTATATACCTTTAATTTCCTATTTTAACTATGCCCTAAAGTATTTCATGCTTTAGGGCTTTTTGGTTGGAAAGGAGTTATCCGCTAGTCCTTCATCACCAGGTAGGTATCGATAGAGATAAAGATGAGGGAGGAATTAGATTGAAACAAACAGACAAGAAATCATCTAATTTGTTAAGACTTATTATTTTGGCGTTAATGGGCACGATTTCCATGGTGCTGATGTTTTTGAATTTTCCACTGCCGATGCTTCCACAGTATTTAAAAATAGACTTCAGTGAGGTGCCTGCCCTGATTGCAGCGTTGATTTTCACACCGGTGGCAGGGATTGCAGTTGAAGCTATCAAGAATCTGCTTTACTTGATTTATACAGGTGCCGGGGATCCAATCGGAGTATTTTCCAATTTTCTTGCGGGTGTACTGTTTGTGGTTCCTGCAGCTTATTTATATCATAAATTCAAAGGAGTCAAGAGTCTCGTGTCAGGCCTTGTAGCCGGGACGGTCATCATGTCAGTCGGTATGGGTCTGTTGAATTACTATTTACTGCTTCCAGCATATAGTTGGTTTATGGGATGGGAAACGATGAGCGCTCAAGTAAAATGGGTGACCATTGCAGCCGGCATCTTGCCTTTCAACATAATAAAAGGTGTCGTGATCGCCTTGCTGTTTGTGCCATTATTCCTGAAATTAAAACCTTGGATGGAGCGGAAAAGAATATCGGTCTCATGATAAAAGCACCTGCAGATGCAGGTGCTTTTTCATTGTTTAACGGGTAGGAATGTCCTGCTTCACGAAACGAAGGGAAGCTTCCTCTTCAGCCTTACTGTTGTCCATCGACTTCCTCTACCAAATAACGAGCGGTAGGCTGTACTTCGAGTCGCTCTTCAGGTATTGGTTTGCCTGATTTTTCACTGACACCATATGTTCCGTTTTCAATCTTATCCAAGGCCCGGTCGATTTCGGAAATCCGTTGTCTGGCCTGTTCTTCGATGGTGGCTGCTTTTTCCCTTTCGAACATCTCGGTACCTAAGTCTGCTGGATGGTTGTCGAAATTGGTGACTTCACCAATGGAATCAGCCGGAAATTCCTGATTCAATTTGTAACTTTCGTCTTTCGCTCCTAACTCTTCCTTTGCTTCTTCTTTCATTTCCAATAACAAGTTTTTATAATGGTCCAACTTTTTATCATCTAACATTGCTATTCTCCTTTCTTATTCAGGAGTCTTCTTTTCTACTACTCCTATCGTGCATCTGGAAATAGAAATTAATTGATTTTCTTCATCGAAAATTTTGATTTCCCATACCATGGTATTTCTGCCGCGGTGGAGCGGAATTGCAACGCCTTTCACCCAGCCTGAGCGCTTGCTTTTTAGGTGGTTGGCATTTATTTCGATTCCAAATATTTGCTTTGTTTTCGGGTCAACGTTTAGATAAGCGCCAAGGCTTGCGGCTGACTCGGCCAGAGCAACGCTCGCACCGCCATGTAGAAATCCCATCGGTTGGTGCGTCCTTTCATCAACAGGCATTTTGATTTCCACTTTGTCTTTTTCGGAAATGAGTACTTCCATTCCCAGTGCATCCATCAATGTGTTTTTTAGATTCATTCCTCATCTTCCTTTTCTTTTATTTCCCCTTGCATAGGGGTTAAAACATCTGCATGATGTCGATAATTTGATTGTTATATAAAAAACTCTTTTCATACTTTGTTAAATTTCAAGAACCCATGACCTTTAAAGTGGACAGTTGAGGCAAACTGCGACATAGTGACAATTCTATTTTTTGAAGCTTATTCTTGTTCTGATTTTAGTTAAGCTTATGTACTCGCTGCGGCAGAACACTTCGCTTTCCGCTGGCACGGCCTCAGCCAGGGGACTACTTTGAATAAGCTTCCTTGCTCCCTTGGATTGAGGAATTCACTACGAAGCTTAAATGGAAGACGAAGACCCATCACTAGGGGTGTTCAGACTCGTGGGACTGCGATTACTCGCCCCATCGAAGACCTTTTGGGACTGCGGTTACTCGCCCCATCGAAGACCTTTTGGGACTGCGGTTACTCGCCCCATCGAAGACCTTTGCTGTTCCCAAAGGATAAGGAAGGCTTCGTCAGCAGTACATCGCACGAAGAAAATCGGTTTGTATTTTCGAGAAGTCTGCGTGTTCTGCCTTCGCTTTTAGGGATTTTCTGAATTTTGATGTTAGGAATACTTCATGTTAGACATACTTTGGAACAACTTCTCACTTGATCAGAAAAACGAATGAAGCGGAGGAAAAATGCGAGACTCCAGTGGGAAAGGAACAGTCTGAAGACCCCGCAGGGCGCTTTTCCCGAGGAGGCTGAAGCGTTCCCCACGGAAAGCGAGTATTTTTCCGCAGCGCTGGACTACCACTCAATCCAAAAAGGATGGAAGGAAGT
>NZ_LT732535.1:4209079-4246579 GCF_900156915.1 Sediminibacillus massiliensis
CAAAAAGGATGGAAGGAAGTTCCGTTAAGTGAAGTTAGTTATGTCGCAGTTTATAGATATTGTGCAATAGAGCGTTCTATTAAGTGAATTTAAAAAAAGACAAGGGGCCGCCTTGTCTTTTGTGTTATAAAGATAATGGTATGAAATAGTGCACTAGCAAAGATAAGCCTAACATAATTCCAAAAATAGTATTGGTCTGCGCGGTTGCTTTCATAGCTGGCATCATTTCCAGGTTTGTTGATTTTCCTTTAAACCCATTAACCGCTATTCTGGCTTTCTTGATTCCAATCAATGTAATTAACGACCATACTGGCAAAATACCAGTCAAGACGAAAATAGCCATAAAAACATAGCTGGCAATGAACAAAGACCCTAGAAACTTAATCGCATTCTGCCGGCCGATAAGGATGGCAATTGTTTTTCGCCCATTTTCCTTGTCGCCTTCCAAGTCTCTTATGTTATTGGATAACATAATGGTCCCGATCAATATTGCTACCGGGATCGAAATCAATAATACATCACCAGTAAGTGTCATCGTTTGGATATAATAACTGATGGCGATGATGACTGTTCCCATAAAGAAACCTGCTACAAGTTCGCCGAAAGGGGTATATGCAATTGGGTAGGGTCCACCGGTATAGAGATATCCGCAAAGCATCGATACAATTCCGACACCTGCAATCCACCAACTGGAAGATATACAGATGTAAACTCCAAGGAGTATTGCTGCTCCAAAGAAACTCAATGCAAGGGTAAGCACGGTTTTTGGTGAAACTCCATCGCGAACGATGGTTCCGCCAATCCCCACCGATTGTTCTGTGTCAAGCCCTCTAACATAATCATAATACTCATTGAACATATTCGTTGCAGCTTGGATCAGCATCGACGCAATAAGCATGGCAAGGAATAAAAACAAATTGATAGAATCGTCTAAAGCAGCAACCATCGTACCTACAAAAACGGGAACAAAAGATGCTGTCAGTGTATGGGGCCGCAATAATCTCCACCATATTTGAAACCCTGCTTTTTCATTAAGGGCGCTGCTGATTGCTTTTTTATCAAGGGACTGCATTTTTCTTTCTCTCCTTAATTTAATGCCTGGAAAAGTTGGTACATCATATTAAGTTTATGGAAACACGGAATTGGTGTCAATTGTCAGGTGAGATAATTTATTAGGAATTAGTACCAATTGTTGAGAAACGGCGAAAAAGAGAATAAAATAGATATGGAGAACTTACTACTTCCAAGAAGAACTGAGCAAAGATTACTTGCTTTTATATACAATGAGTTATAATTTAAATAAATGCGTTTATGGAACGAAAGGAGTACCGCACAAAATTTTAAAATAGGCGGTTTTTTTCCATGTAGTAAAAGAGATACTTCTCCTTATTGATACTGGAGGGAAGCAAACATGATTCAAACAGAAATAGATAAGCTGGATTCAGCTTTTGAAGAAGCCATAGCAACTGCTAAGACAACACGCAGACCTCAATTATTGAGTGTCACGGAACCCATAGATCAAATTGATCCCATTTTATTCTTCGAGAATGCCGGACAGGTGGAGGGCGGCCGTGTTTTCTGGAAAAGCGCGGATGAAGATTTTTGGCTAGCTGGTGCTGGAGAGGCCTATGCTCTGGAAGCTGACAGCAATCGATTCACACAAATAGAAGAACAATGGACAGACATACTTTCTAACGCAATCATTGCCAATTCAAGGCGTCTGCCGGGCACTGGGCCGATTGCTTTCGGAGGTTTTTCCTTTGATCCAGATAAACCGAAAACTTCATTATGGAAAGATTTTCAAGGCAGCCAGTTTCGGGTGCCTGCTTATTTGCTGTCTGTCATAAACGGAGAATGTTTCTTTACTATCAACATTCTTGTTTGTGACCATGATCATTCCGGACAATTGGCTTTCCAGGTGGAGAAAACGAAACAAATGCTTTTCAGTCGGGCAGCAGTTGAACACGAAGGACCTGAAATTGAACGGGTGAAAGAGATTGATCCGGACATTTGGAAACAACTTGTCGGCCAGACTACAGACAAAATTAAAAATTCAGACATCGAAAAGATTGTACTGGCGAGGGAGCTTCGTGTTTATTTTCAAGATTCAGTGAAGCTTTCTGCTGTCTTGGACAAGTTGGTCGAAGCACAAACGAACAGTTATGTTTTCGCTTTTGAAAATGGCAAAGACTGCTTTCTTGGGGCATCTCCTGAGAGGTTGGTGAAAGTAGAAGAACGCCGGTTGTTATCCACCTGTCTAGCCGGAACAGCTCCACGTGGTGATACAGAGGGAGAAGACAGGGAAATTGGATATACGCTTCTACATGATCAAAAAAATCTTCATGAACATCGTTTTGTCGTAGAAATGATACGTGAGGCTGTAGAAGCTTGCTGTCGGAATGTGAAAGTTCCCGATGAGCCTGTTCTTTACCCATTGAAGAATTTGCAGCATCTTTATACGCCGGTTGAAGCCGAATTGGATAGCAAGTTTTCTATCTTGGACGTGGTGAAACGTCTTCACCCGACTCCTGCACTCGGCGGTAAACCACGAATGCAGTCCATGAAATTTATCCGAGAAGATGAGCAGCTTGACAGAGGTTGGTACGGAGCTCCGGTCGGGTGGATGGATCCTTACCAGAACGGCGAGTTTGCAGTTGCGATCAGGTCGGCTCTTATTCAGGAAAGTGAAGCTTCGTTATTTGCAGGGTGCGGGGTTGTGAAAGATTCCCTCCCCGAGGAAGAATATGAGGAAACCAATATAAAATTTACACCAATGCTGTCCGTGCTAGGGGGCCAATCATGGATCACACAGAAACATTAACAAGATATACAACGAACTTTGTAGACGAATTAGTCAACAACGGAATCGAAGACGTGGTCATATCGCCGGGTTCCCGTTCGACTCCTCTGGCAATGACTTTTGCGGAGAACAAAAATATCAAACATTGGGTTAACATGGATGAACGGTCAGCTGCATTCTTTGCCTTGGGCATGGCTAAACAGCAGCGAAAGCCAGTTGTCCTCGTTTGTACTTCTGGTACTGCGGCTGCCAATTACTTCCCGGCTATCGTCGAGGCCCATTACAGTAGAGTTCCTTTACTGGTATTAACTGCAGACCGTCCCCATGAACTGCGGGATGTGGGAGCCCCTCAGGCCATCGAGCAAATCAACCTTTACGGCAATTATGTAAAATGGTTTCACGAAATGGCACTTCCAGAAGGTGCCCCTGTTATGCTCGACTATGTGAGAAGTAAAGCTGCCAGAGCAGTAAATGTTGCCAAACAAGGTAATGCCGGCCCGGTTCACCTCAATTTTCCATTCAGGGAGCCGCTTGTTCCTGACTTCACTTTACCTGATTTGTGGAAAACTGGTGACAGAGGAGCGTTTCATGAAAGTTACGAAGGGGCACGAGGCCTTTCAGCGTTTCAAGTCGAAGAACTGAACCGGGTTATTTCCCAATACGAAAAGGGATTGATTGTATGCGGACCTCAAACAAGCCCTGAGTTGGCAGATGTGCTAGCAGAATTGTCGAGCAAATGGGGAGTGCCGGTATTGGCCGATCCGTTGTCACAACTTCGTGCCGGCCTGCATGACAAGCAAAACATCATGGAAAGCTATGATGCGGTATTAAAAAGTAAGAAGGTCAGAGACCTGCTGAATCCCCAATTCATCCTCCGTTTCGGAGCGATGCCTGTTTCTAAACCTTATCTTCTGTTTGTAAAGGAACATCCGGAAATAGAGCATTTTGTTGTGGAGGAACATGAAGGGTACAGGGAGCCTGCCGGCACACCTGCACGTTTTATTAATGCTGATCCTGTCGGTGTCTGCAGGCAATTGGCTTCCTCGCAGCCGCCGGCTTTTGACAAGCAGTGGCTTGATTTGTGGAAGTCGATGAACGAGACAGCCAAAAACCAACTGCTTGTCGACAAAGAGTCGGATCATCTTACAGAAGGCCATGCAGTTAAGTGGCTTGCCGAGTCGATACCGGATAACAGCACGATTTATGTCGGAAACAGTATGCCAATACGTGATTTAGACACTTTCTTTATGAATTCCCCGAAACAAATCAATATTTTGGGGAACAGAGGAGCAAACGGAATCGACGGTATTACATCCAGTGCTCTCGGGGCTGCCGCACATGGAGAGAAGGTGACCCTGCTTGTAGGTGACTTGTCGTTCTTTCATGACTTCAATGGCTTGCTGCTTGGCAAACAGTACAACATAGATCTTACGGTCGTCATGATCAATAACAACGGTGGAGGGATTTTCTCCTTTTTGCCGCAAGCCAGTCATCCGGATCATTTCGAAGCGGTCTTCGGAACACCTCTTGATATCGATTTCCGACATATCGTGAAGATGTATCAAGGGACGTATGCAAACCCTGACTCTTGGAATGGATTCAGTCAGGCTTTGACCGAAAGTTACCAGCATACAGGGCTTTCTGTTATTGAGATAAATACAGATCGTACCGAAAACGTTAACTGGCATCGAGCTAAATGGGCAACTGTCGAAGAACATTTGCTTCGGTTTTTGGAAGGAAGGTTGTAGTGTACACGTCTGTTGGCGAACATAGCTATTGGATAAAGGATACCGGCAGAGGCCCTGCTGTGTTATTGCTTCACGGGTTTACGGGCACATCCGGAACATGGGACGCTGTGATAGAGAAGTTGGAACCAAACTTCCGGGTCCTGGTGATTGACCTTCCCGGGCATGGCTTGACCAGGACGAACGGTATAGTTGGAATGGAATTGTTTTGTGAACACTTGTGTACTTTGCTGGATTTGTGGAATGTTCCACGTGTTCATTTGATTGGTTATTCCCTTGGCGGACGGACAGCCTTGTCTTTTGCGAGCTTCTACCCTGACAGGGTTTCTTCCATAGTCCTCGAGAGTTCTTCCCCGGGACTTGCAGACAACGTTGAACGGCTGGACAGGAAGTACAGGGACGAGGTATTGGCCGACCGACTGGAAGAAGACGGTTTGGAAGCTTTCGTTGATTATTGGGAAAACATTCCTTTGTTCGACTCACAAAAGAAACTCCCTGCTATAGTCAGAGAGCGAATCCGCCGGGAGAGGCTCGGACAAACCGAAACAGGCCTGGCCAATTCACTGCGGGGAATGGGAACCGGGGCTCAGCCCTCCTGGTGGGATACCTTACATAGCATTTCTTTTCCAGTACTCATTTTGGCTGGTGAATTGGATGAGAAGTTTGCTGCCATTGGCAAACGGATGAACCAACTAATCCCAAACAGCATTTTGAAAACAATACCGGATACGGGTCATGCAATTCATGTGGAACAACCGGCAAAATTTGTTACAATAGTAAATGGTTTCTTGCAGAAACTTGTCGATTAAGCAGTAAGCAAATAGTTTTTTATAAGGAAATGGAGGAATAATTATGGCATTTGATTGGGTGTCTGAAAGAGAATATGATGATATTCTTTATGAAACTTATAATGGGATTGCAAAAATCACCATTAACCGTCCGGAAGTACGAAACGCCTTCCGTCCTCAAACAGTTAATGAATTGATTGATGCATTTATGCGTGCACGGGACAACTCGGATATCGGCGTTATTGTCCTTGCAGGCGCAGGAGACGATGCCTTCTGTTCAGGCGGAGACCAAAAGGTACGCGGGCATGGAGGATATGTAGGGGACGATGAGATTCCAAGGCTGAATGTTCTGGATCTACAGCGTCTTATCCGCGTGATTCCTAAGCCGGTTGTGGCGATGGTTTCTGGATATGCTATCGGAGGCGGCCATGTCTTACATGTCGTTTGTGATTTGACGATCGCTGCAGATAATGCTGTTTTTGGACAAACAGGACCTAAGGTTGGAAGCTTTGATGCCGGTTATGGTGCTGGTCTGCTTGCCAGAATCGTCGGTCATAAGAAAGCGAGAGAAATTTGGTACTTGTGCCGCCAGTATAGTGCAAAAGAAGCGGAAGAAATGGGCTTGGTAAATACTGTGGTTCCATTGGAGCAGCTGGAAGCCGAAACAGTACAATGGTGTGAAGAGATGCTTGAAAAATCCCCAACAGCTCTTCGGTTCTTGAAAGCTTCATTCAATGCCGATACAGATGGTCTAGCAGGACTTCAGCAAATGGGCGGAGATGCTACGCTGTTGTATTACACTACTGATGAGGCCAAAGAAGGAAGAGATGCCTTCAAGGAGAAGCGGAAACCTGACTTCAAACAGTTCCCTCGTTTCCCTTGATTTCGTGTCAGTTACGCCTGGATACAAGTTATCCAGGCGTTTTCTATAGCATGGATAGAAGAAAGCCTTCTGGGTTCATCCTGTCAATGCATTTTTCTCCATGGTATAGAGAATACTCCGCAGTTTTTATTAAATGTTTTCAGAAAGGATCCGAGTAATTATGTCAGAAGTTATTCCACATTGGTTAGACAAACAAGCAGATCTCTCTCCGGATGGGATTGCTATCGAAACACCGGAAGAAAAATGGACTTTTTTACAACTAAAAAAACAATCCCGTAACTATGCCATGAAACTGGCCGCGCACGGAGTTACAGCCAGGGATCATGTAGCAATTTTGTCCACTAACTGTATCGAAATGGTTGTCGCTGTCCATGCCTTATCCTATCTTGGAGCGGTTGCGGTCATGATAAATACCAGGTTGTCGCCTTCAGAGATTGCTTATCAATTGGAAGACGCGAATGTTTCCTGTTTGCTATACAGAGAATCGCTGGACGGGCTGGCAAATGATTCCGTAGAGGCGATGGAGGCTCCTGTATTCGCTTATGGATTTAAAGCGATTGATCGACAAGAGGCCGTTGAAGTCAATTTGAAGCACGAATTGGAATTGGGTGAATTGTTCACAATCATTTATACTTCGGGTACGACCGGTTTCCCGAAAGGGGTGGAGCATACCTTTGGAAACCATTGGTGGAGCGCCGTTTCCTCTGCCTTGAATCTGGGATTGAGTGATCAGGATAAGTGGCTGTCAGCTCTTCCGTTATTCCATGTAGGCGGCTTGTCAGTACTCGTTAAAAGCGTCGTTTACGGGATGCCTGTTTATTTGCTCGAGAAATTTGAGGTAGATAAGGTTCATCATGCGATCATGGCAGAAAATGTGACGATAGTATCTGTCGTTTCAGTGATGCTCGAGCGGCTCATCGAAAAGCTGGGCAGCGACAATTATCCTGATCAGTTTCGGTGCATGCTGCTCGGGGGAGGGCCTGCCTCTGCAACCTTGCTGGGGAAAGCAAAACAACATGGAATTCCCATTTTTCAAACTTATGGTATGACAGAAACAAGCTCGCAAATTGTCACGCTGAGCCCGAAATATGCTTTAGAAAAACTTGGATCGGCCGGGAAAGCTCTCGTACCCGCACAAATGAAAATAGTAAAAGAAAACCGTATATCCATACCCTATATGGTTGGAGAGATTTTTGTGAAAGGGCCCATGGTAACGAAAGGTTACTACAACAATCCGTCAGCCAATGAAAAAACATTCTTGGATGGATGGCTCGGTACCGGCGATTTAGGTTATGTCGATGAAGATGGTTTTTTATACGTGAAGGATCGCCGCACCGATCTCATCATTTCTGGGGGAGAAAACATATACCCTGCAGAAATTGAAGCAGTCCTCGGGGGGATGGAAGGTATTAGGGAAGCCGGTGTGATTGGGATGGAAGACAGTCAATGGGGACAAGTCCCGGCCGCTTTTGTTGTGAAGACAGATGCATCTCTGAGTGAGGCCGGTATTCTGGACTTTTGCTCGAAACGACTTGCAAAATATAAAGTTCCAAAGCGAGTTTACTTTATCGATGCCTTGCCAAGGAACGCTTCCAATAAAATAGTCAGGCAAAAACTGAAGGAATTGCTCTGACATAAGGGCGGCGATGAACTATGCTTTATGGCCGCCGATTTTTTGGCTGCGCTCGAGTGTTATTCCGATTTCTGTAAAACTTGTGGCTCTTAACAGAGAAGCTGATCCGTATTTGTCCCTGATTTTGTCCATCACATAGCCGAGATCTTTTTGTTTGGTCCTGTCTTCAAACAGGTCGAGTTGTGTTTCCTCATCCTCGTACAGATTGTCAAGGGTGACGAACACACGCCGGACTTTGCTTTCGCGGTCATAGAACTCGTTGAAAAGCTGCATGCACACATTGTAGATTTCCATCGTCGTATTGGTGGGAAGATCGATAGACCTTGACCGGTTAAATCCGCCCCCCGTTTCTTGAGAATAACCAATTCCTAGGTGAATAGTTCTGCCGCTTTTTCGGGCTGTTCTTGCTCTGCGGCAGACTTCCTCACAAAGGTCGAGGATAGAGGCAAATACCTCATCGCCGTGATAATCGCGTAAAAGGGTGATACCATGGCCGAACCCTTTCTGCTCCTGTTTTTGGAAATTGCTGATAACTGGGCTTAAGTCCACTCCCCATGCATGCCAGTATAATTGTTCACCCATGATTCCGAATCGCTTTTTCAATCGTTCTGCAGGAAAGTTTGCCAGTTGCCCCAACGTAACGATGCCCATTCGGTTGAGATTCCGCATCATTCTGGAGCCGATTCCCCAAATATCTTCCACCGGAACAGGCCAAAGCTTTTCAGGGACATCTTCATAAGTGCATTCGGCAATCCCTGCTTTTTTAGCATACAGATCCATGACCACTTTCGCTAAAAATTTGTTGTCTCCTATTCCGATCGAACAGGTCAGCCCCATGGTTTCATACAATTCCTTTTTGATCATCCGGGCCACGTTCCAACGGTTGCCATATAATTTTTCCAAACCGTTGACAGTCACCCACAACTCATCCACTGAATATTGGTGGATGGCTTCTTTCGGTACATACTGATTGACCAGCTTGGTGATTTCAAGCGAGACTTTCAAATAATCTCCCATTTTCGCTTCCACTATGTAAATATCCGGATCATCCGGAAGCTCGAAAAACCTGCTGACATTTTTGACCCCATGCTTTTGTTTGAGGGCGGGAGAGGCTGCCAGAATGATACTGCCAGAGCGGTTTTTGTCACCGACGACTGCGAGCATATCTGTCATTGGATCCAATCCAAGTTTTACACATTCTACACTGGCATAAAAAGATCTCATATCAATGCATAAGACGTCATTCCGTGCAAGCTGCATCGTTTCGGTTATCAATTAAATCCCTCCTCTCTATAAAGAACGTGTGTTCGTATATTATAATATTACCCATATATTGATATTTAAACAATGTTAATTTGTGGTAAGCACACCATCCAAAGGAACGTATCTTTTCAAAGGCACCGAGAAAATTGATATGATGGAAAAGATGAGAGGGGAATCACCATGAAACAACAAAATTCACCTGATAAGCATTATTTGCTGGAGGAAGCTGCGACGTTTATCCGGAATTCTTGTGCCGAACGGAATGCCGAAGCGGAAGCTGAACCACGGATTAGGGATGCAGCAATTCAGATAGAAGCGCAAGGATATTATGAGCATACGTGGCAGGAGTTGGAACAAGGAGCCAAAGCGGCATGGCGGAACTCAAACAAATGTATAGGAAGGTTGTTTTGGGACAGGCTCCAGGTGATTGATGGAAGAGGCATAAGAAGAGAAGAAGAAATAGTGGACAAACTGTTGGAGCATATCAAGAAAGCGGCAAATCACGGGAAAATCCAACCAATGATTACGGTTTTTGATCCGCATAAGCCAAACCAGGATTCCTTACGAATCTGGAACCATCAGTTATTAAGGTACGCAGGTTATGAAACGGCAGATGGCATCATAGGGGATCCTGATTCGATAGAATTCACCAAAGCCTGCATCGAGCTGGGATGGCAGGGAAAAGGAAGCCACTTTGATTTACTTCCATTAGTAGTCCAAAAAGGGAACAAGCCGCCTTATTGGAGGGAAATACCCTCAGATATCGTTCTGGAAGTGCCAATCGAGCATGATAAGTACTCCTTATTTGGTAATTTCGAAGTGAAATGGTATGGTGTGCCGATTATTTCTGATATGTCTATGGAAATAGGCGGAATAGTTTATCCTTGTGCGCCTTTCAATGGCTGGTACATGGGAACAGAAATAGGGGCTCGTAACCTAGCTGATGAAAAACGGTACAATTTACTGCCGTTGGTAGCAGAAAGCCTGGGATTGGATACAAAGAGAAACAGCTCACTCTGGAAAGATGAAGCGATGCTGGAATTGAATAAAGCGGTATTGAATTCATTTAAGAAACATGGAGTTAACATTGTCGACCACCATACTGCTGCAAGCCAGTTTAGGATATTCGAGCAAAAAGAACAGATGGCGGGAAGGAAGGTTACAGGCCAATGGAGCTGGCTAATACCACCTATGTCTCCGTCAGCTACGCACATCTTTCATAAAAGATATGACAATACGTTGATAAAACCCAATTACTTTTATCAATCAAAGCCATTTTAAGCGAACAATACGCGAAATAATTATAAACTCAATTGATAAAGATTCTCAAAATCATTGACTAAATAAAGCAAACCAAATAAACTAGGGATAGTGCAAAGTCAAATCGGATTTGAATAATTAATTAATATACAGGGTGAAAGCATCGCTCGTAAGGGAGAGATTGCAAATGGAAACATTGACAGCTAAAGACTTAACCCTCGGCTATGGAGAGGAAATCATCATTGATGATTTGAATATTACTATTCCCAAAGGGGAAATCACGGTCTTTATCGGTGGGAATGGTTGCGGGAAATCGACCTTGCTCCGATCTATGGCCCGCCTGTTGAAGCCAAAAGAAGGCGGAGTGATTCTTCAAGGGGAAGATATTGCAAAAATGCCGACAAAAGAAGTCGCCAAAAAGCTGGCTATTCTTCCGCAAAGCCCGGTAAGCCCTGAGGGGTTAACTGTACATGATTTAGTAAAACAAGGCAGACATCCATATAAGAGTATGTTCAAAAAATGGTCGGAAGATGATGATAAAGCTGTTAATGAAGCTTTACAGGCAACAAATATGTTGGACCTGAAAGACCGCCCTGTAGATTCTTTATCAGGCGGCCAGCGTCAACGGGCTTGGATTGCGATGACCTTAGCGCAAAAAACGGAAACCATTTTACTGGACGAACCAACTACTTATTTAGACATGACACACCAGATTGACATTCTCGATCTGCTGTTCGAACTGAATGAAAGAGACGGACGTACAGTGGTTATGGTTCTTCACGATTTAAACTTGGCTTGCCGATACGCCCATCACATCGTTGCGATAAAAGATAAACAAGTCTATGCCCAAGGAAGACCTGAAGAAATAATTAACTGCAATATGGTTCATGATGTCTTTAAAATGAAGTGCGACGTTACTTATGATCCAATGTTCGGTACTCCTATGTGCATTCCCCACGGAAGAGGACGCTGTTTGATTAAGAATGCGGTGGCCGAAGCACAGGCGCAACAACAGAAAGCGGCAGGATCGCTTGCTTGATAATGAAATTTCTACACTCATCGATGCTTAATCGATGGGTGTTTTTTTGATTTGCGAATCCTCTAATGCAGGTTTCGACTCTCCGTTTGTGGCACATATTCTCCTGTGATTTTGGTCTCAAGTTGATCATTCAAGTATTTACCGAGCATTTCGTTCAACTCTTCTTTGGGACATCCCTGCATGACTTCCAATAAGTCTTCATGGTCCATTTGCTCCAGGACAGAGCGGATGAACACTTCCAATGAATCTTTATCGTTGAAATGCCGAAGATATAATTCGAACAGGTTGTCAGCGAATTTCATGGTTACCTTCCTTTCGAAAGTTATTTGTAACTTACCATATGCAGAAAGATAGAAATGTTGTTCATAAATTCTTGCAAACAGCGGAAAATTAAAGGGAGGAGGGTGAATGATGGAAAAGAAAAAATATTATGTAAATGTAGGGACACAGGAAATATCCCAATTGCAAGCAGGGAATAACAAGGATTTCACCATATTTGCCACGGAAGACGAGGTTTTTCAGTTAAGGGAACATTTAACAGAAATGTACAACTCGGATGTTAGAGGATTTTGGAGATCGCATGTCCCGATTGATCCCTATCACAACGATAGTCCGAACGATGATTATGATGAAGGGATAATAGAGGCATTCCGGATGCTTCATGAGTTAGGGGATGAAAAGACAAAAGCTCACATCGACAGCATGCAAATATTAAGTGATTGAAAGAAAAGGACCACGACATTGTAGACGTGGTCCCTTGTTTATAGCCCGGGCATTTCCATATCTTCGGCTGAATCTTTGATTTCTTGAGGAACTTCGATTGTTCCAAGTTCATTAAACTTACTATATGTGGCATCCATCTTTTGTGTAAGATTCGTTTTATTGCCTTGTTCGTCGATTTCCATGTCCATATCGACGGTCATCGTTTGAGGATAGTAAGTGTCTTTGCTCAGGGTGAAAGTATAGGTCAGTTTGTTGACCGAAACAGACTCCATCATTTCGTCTGTCAACTGGTCTTCCGGAATAGTTCCACCTAGTTGTTCTTTCATAAGTTCTTGAATGTCAAGCCCGTCTGCATTCAAATTCAAAACGTAGGTATCTTCCGTTTCCTCCAATTCGAAATCCTTCACATAATCTTTCAGTAGTTCCATTTGCTCAGCGGGATTCTGTTGCTCTTGCCCGGCCAATTGGTTTAACTGATCGACCAGTTCCTCGGGCCCTTTCACCCATTTTCCCTCGACTGGTTCCTTCATAAAGATTCCTTCTTTAGAATAATACATTTCGATTTCCTGTCCCATCATATCCATTGTCTGATGGAATGCTACAGGGTCCTGCTGCATTTGAGATTGAATAGTCGCGGAAACAGGGATGCTTTCTTCTCCCATCACGATTGATTGTTCCAATTCAGCGTTCATTTCAAAATTTTCTAGTTCTTCATTCGCTTCTAAAGCATTCTGGTAAATATCTTCCAATTCTGCGCTTTCACTTGCAGAACATGCAGTGCCGACAATAAGAACCAATAGCAGGCTGCACGTTGAATAAATCCATTTCTTCATTGGTAAACCCCCTTAGATTTGCTATTACTACACTTACGGTTCAAACAGGATAAGGTTTCATTATCAGGAAAAATTTATTGGTGAATGTGTTTAATGGTTTAATGAAGGGTGGAAAAAGGAAAGGGAAACTATCTTGAACATACACTGAAAAGAGGGGTGTACATCAGCATGAAAAAACAACTGATATCATTTAGTTTACTTAGTATAATTGTGATTATTTCCATAACAGGAATCCATACATACCAAACAGCAAATGGAGACTCTGTTTCTGCGACAACTTTCTTGAACGTTTCTGCCAAAGAGATAACGAAAAAGGATATGCCGATAAGTTCGGAAGCAGGACAGGAGAGAGGAGATCAAGATGAACCATCAAAGACACAAGTCCTCTCCTTGACAGAAAGTTTTATGGATTTACTGGTACAGGATACAGATAAATATTATAAGGTGTATGATTATCATTCCAAACAAGCATTGATCAAGGCTTTTGAATCAATTACTACAACGGAGATAGCAGATAGGTATGTGCAATATTACTATGAAGAAAAGGATGGGGAGCTTTACATAATTCCTACGGAAACACCGCCATGGTTTCAAAGTGACTCAGAATATGAGATGATAAGTGATGAAGAAGACGGTAAGGTTACGATTATCCAGGACAATTACAGTGATATGTATGGACAATATACGTTGGAACTTGAGTTAACCTATAGCCAGCGATGGAAAATAACTAAAATAGACATCACTTCTAATCCATAATTGAGTACTAAAAGGCAGCTGAAAAAATAATGATCACTTTTACAGACTATTATAACAACCAAGTACAGTTATCTTTTGAAAATCATCCTTTTTCAAAGGAGCCGAAGCATGTTTGGGTTGTGTGCCGTTGGAATGACCAATGGTTGTTGACTAAGCATAAAGATAGAGGAATCGAATTCCCCGGAGGCAAGGTGGAAGAAGGCGAGAACCCGGAGGAAGCGGCAATAAGGGAAGTTAACGAAGAGACAGGGGGCATAATAGACAATTTAATTTATATTGGCCAGTACTATGTCGAAGGAAAAGGCGGAAATATCATTAAAAATATTTATTATGCCACAATTGAAAAGGTGATTCGTAAAGATACGTATTATGAAACGGAAGGACCTGTTTTTCTGGAAAAACTTCCAATCAACATAAAGAGTAACCCTGACTTCAGCTTTATGATGAAGGATGAAATACTTCCAAATAGCCTTGGAAAAATCTTTGAACTCTCACAGTTTTAACTGAACTTATAAATGGAAAGGGTGGCCTTCGATATGGAAGGCCACCCTTTCGTATTAGTTATTCTTTATCAACCATTTTTCAAGTTTTTCCACTAGCTTATACATGATGGCTGCAAGGATTGCAATTAATAATAAGCTGTATAAAACTAGTGTGAAGTCGAATACCTGGAATCCATATACAATCAAATAGCCTAAACCTTTAGCGGATACTAGAAATTCTCCTACGATGACTCCTACCCAGGATAGACCGACATTTACTTTCAGTGTCGAGATCATAGTGGGGAAGGTTGCAGGAAGAATTGCTTCTTTAAAACACTGCCACTTTGTAGCTCCGAAGTTCTTTAATACTTTGACGTAATTTGGGTCTACTTCCCGGAAAGCGGAGTAGACAACCAATGTGGTGATAATGATGGAAATAATCGCACCCATGGCAATGATGGAAATATAACCTGGTCCCAGAGCTACGATGATTATTGGACCTAAAGCCACTTTGGGCATGGCATTCAGGACAACAAGATATGGATCAAGAATTCTGGAAAGTCTTTCCGACCACCAGAGGATTGCTGCAAGAATTACCCCAAGTAATGTTCCTAATAAAAAGCCTGCGATGGTTTCCAGCAAGGTTACCTGCAAATGGAACCATAGGGAACCGTCCATTAGCTTTTCTTTAAACAAGGAGCCGACCTTGGAAGGTGAACTGAAAATGAGTGGATCTATCCATTTTAGCCTGCTTGTTGTCTCCCAAAGAACAAAAAAAGTTACAAAAATGGTTATTTGCCAAAATAGGATGGTTTTACTCTCTGCCTTTAGTTGCTTCTTGTACTGATTGAAGAGTTCATCATCCGACATCAGGTTTCTTTTCAAGTTTATTCAACTCCTCCCAAATCCGGTCGAACAACAATTGATATTTCATATGTTTTCTGGCTTCGAAAGGCGGAAGATCTCTGATTTCGATTGGCACCTCGAATACTTCTGCAATTTCACCGGGATTTGCCTTCATCAAAAAGATGCGGTCACTCATCGCAATTGCTTCGCCAATATCATGGGTAACCAAAATGGAAGTTTTATGATATTCCTTTAACAGTTTGGAAACAAGATTCTCCAGCTTTAACTTCGTTTGAAAATCAAGCGCAGAAAAGGGCTCATCTAAGAGTAGTAGTTTAGGATCAGTAAGCAGTGTCCTGATCAGTGCCGCACGTTGTCTCATTCCGCCAGACAGAGAGTCAGGGTAGGAATGGATGACTTGGGAAAGGCCGATATCCTGCAGAAATTCAATGGCCTTTTCCTTGATTTCCGGGTTGTCTTTATGTTGAATCTTTGGTCCTGTCAACACATTGTCGAGAATTATTTTCCATGGAAACAAATAGTCTTGCTGAAGCATATATCCGATGGCTGAATTGGAATCCATAACAGGCTGGCCAAGCAGGGTAACCTCCCCACGGGTAGGATTAATAAGACCCGATATTATGGATAGTAAAGTGGTTTTTCCGCAACCACTCGGTCCAAGAAGAGAAATAAAACTCCCTTCTTTCACACTCATTGTCACGTTTTCCAAAACTTTCGCATAACTGTCCTTGTTAAAGTATTGGTGGGATATTTGATTCAAAGTTAAGAAAGTCACTGCGATACCTCCTATTCATTCATCACTTCTTCAGCAATTTCCGTGTTGACAAGATCCTCATAAGGTATGTCTTGAGGAAGTTCGCCTGCTTCATCCATGATATTTTTTAAATTAGCCCACTCTTCTTGGTCAAGTAGGGGATTTTCGGCGAAAGAACCTTGATTGCGGTATCGTTCTACAGATGAAACAATCAATTCCAGCTCTGTATCTTCAAAATAGGGTGCAACAATCTCGGCTACTTCTTCCGCAGAGTGGTCATAGATGAACTTCTGTGCTTTATAAATTGCTTTAGTAAAGCTTTCAGCAGTATCTTGGTTTTCTTCTAGGAAGCTCTTTTTTGCCATGAACACGGTGTATGGAACATGACCGGATTCCTCACCGAATGAAGCGACGATGTACCCATTGCCTTCTTTTTCGAATTTACTAGCTGTCGGTTCGAAAAGCTGTACGTATTCACCCGTACCGGATGTGAATGCACTTGGAATATTGGCAAAGTCTACGTTTTGGATCAGGTTTAAGTCGCTATGCGGGTCAATTCCATGCTGCTTCAATACAAATTCACCGACCATTTGGGGCATACCGCCCTTCCGCTGACCAAGGAAATCACTGTCTTTTAAATCATCCCAGGAAAAATTTTCGTTAGGCTCTTTTGCTACAAGGAATGTTCCGTCAGTCTGGGTCAATTGGGCGAAGTTGATAACGGGGTCATTTGCTCCCCTTGAGGCCACATAAATGGACGTTTCAGATCCTACTAAAGCAATATCTGCGTTATCGGACAAAAGGGCTGTCATTGTCTTGTCCCCGCCCCAAGTTGTTTGGAGCTCGACATCCAATCCTTCCTCTTCAAAGAAACCTTTTTCAATCGCTACATATTGAGGAGCATAAAAGATGCTGCGTGTTACTTCCGCTATTTTGACATTTGTCTTGTTATTAGAAGAACTGCAGGCCGATAGCAGGAGTGCAACAGTGAAAGCTAATATAAATAACACTCTGTACTTCTTCATAGCAGTCAACCTTTCACATAATGATATATTCAGCTAAATTAGTTTATGCACAGCCCAAAAATGTGTGAAAAGCCCAAAAAAAGAGAGTGCGTTATGAATGCACTCTCTGCTTTGAAAAATGTGGCTTTTTCACTTTATTTGAGGCCCTGCTTCTTTAATGGAAGCTTCGACATTCGAAAACTTACGAAAGTTATCTTCGAAGGCAGCGGCAAGATTTTGTGCTTTTTCCTCGTATTCTTTATAATCCTCCCACATTTTCCATGGTTTTAAAAGATCATCCGGGACCCCAGGGCAAGCGGCAGGAATCTGCAATCCGAAATATGGATCGGTTATCGTTTCCGTGTTTGCCAATTCACCTTGAACCGCAACCTTGATCATTGCCCGTGTATAAGAAAGGTTGATTCTTTTTCCTTTACCATAAGCGCCTCCTGTCCATCCAGTATTGACAAGGAAGACATCGACATTGTGAGCACCGATTTTTTCACCAAGCATCCTGGCGTAAACAGTTGGGTCCAAAGGGAGGAATGGGGCTCCGAAACACGCAGAAAAGGTGGTCATCGGTTCAGTGATGCCGCGTTCTGTACCCGCCAGTTTGCTCGTGTATCCACTAAGGAAGTGATACATTGCCTGATCGGTGGTAAGTTTACTGACAGGGGGTAACACACCAAATGCGTCTGCGGTCAGGAATATGATCGTGTTAGGATTTCCGCCCATACTTGGCAGCTTGATATTGTCCATGTTTGTTAAAGGATAAGCTGCCCGGGTATTTTCTGTTAAACTGGTGTCCGTGTATTCTGGAATGTTCTCGTCGTCACAGAGGACGTTCTCCAGGATAGCTCCCGATCTGATGGAGTCGTAGATTTGCGGTTCATTCTGTCTGCTGAGCCCGGCGCATTTGGCATAACAGCCGCCCTCGATGTTGAAAATTCCACTCGCGCTCCATCCGTGTTCATCATCACCAATCAATCGGCGTTCCGGGTCTGCAGAGAGGGTGGTTTTTCCCGTACCAGACAGACCGAAAAAAAGAGCAACATCATCTGACTCTCCAATATTCGCAGAACAGTGCATCGGTAGTATGTTCTGCTGTGGGAGAAGGTAATTCATCACCGAAAACACCGACTTTTTTATTTCCCCGGCATATTCCGTACCTCCGATCAGAATGACTCTATCGGTGAAGGAAATAATGATAAAAGCTTCTGACTGGGTACCATCGATGGACGGATCTGCTTTAAAAGATGGAGCTGAAATTACTGAAAACTGTGCTTTGTGGTCACGTAATTCCTGGGGTTGGGGCCTGATGAACAATTGTCTCGCAAATAAATTGTGCCAGGCATATTCTGTGATGACTTTGATGGGGAGTTGATGCTGTTGATCGGCACCTGCCAATCCGTCAAAAATAAAAAATTCATCTTTCTTCTGTAAATGCTGTACAACTTTTTTATAGAGTAAATCAAAATTCCCTTTACTGAAGGGTTTATTGACAGACCCCCAGTTGATTTGGCTGGAATGTGGTTCCTCATCTACGATGAATTTGTCGTTAGGGGAGCGTCCGGTGTATTTACCTGTCGACACACATACGGCTCCAGTGGAGGTTAGAATTCCCTCGTTTCTCTTTAATATCTTATGTTCTAGTGCCTCCGCAGATAAGTTCTCTTGTCGATTGCTCATACTTAAAAGCTTCTTTTGGAAATTCTTCTCCTCTATTTTGCCCATTCTTCCACATCCTTTACAATGTTAGAGTTTGTGCCGAAGACATGATGGCTGAATGTGTGATTAGTATAACACAAATAACCAATTGCAACATACTTGTCTATCGATTAATTCATAGTTACAACTTACTATTTATATATGTGAAAAAGAGTGTTTGTTTCGGGGGTATATACGGGAACAACCTTATAGAATGAAAATGATAAATATGCCTTTTCCAGAAGGAAGATGTTTCGCAAAACCATAAACTGCGACATAACTAGCTTCACCAAACGTGACTTCCTACCATCCTTTTCTGATTGAGTAGTAGTCCAGCGCTGCGGAAAAACACTCGCTTTCCGTGGGGAACGCTTCAGCCTCCTCGGGAAAATGCACTGCACCCCTATTGTTGGACACATCATCTGACAATAGGAGGTACCTAAATGAGAAAGTTTTCCGTGTTGGAAAAACATTTTGCTGTGCAGCGTTATCTAAACGAAAGGATTAGCTACCGGGACCTAGCGAAAGAATTGGGGATTGATAACTCTTCCTTACGTTATTGGGTCAAATTATACGAATACCATGGAGATACTGCTTTTCTATTTCCCTATACAAACTACACGCCTGCCTTTAAACTGAAAGTAATTCAGTTTATCGAAGAGAAAAATTATTCAATTCGAGAGGCATCGGCGCTCTTCCATATTCCGGACTCTTCCATGGTCCGGAGGTGGAAGAAAAAGTGGGAGACTGGCGGATTCGATGCCCTTAAACCAACCGGAAAGGGGAATTCCCGTATGACTTCCCAAAAGAAAAATTCCAAGAATGACCAACCAGATAAGCACTCTGTAGAGGAAATGCAGAAAGAACTGGAATATTTGCGTATGGAGAATGCCTATTTAAAAAAGTTGAGAGCCTTAGTTCAAAACAAGGAAAAATCACCAAACAAGACAAAGCGAAAGTAGTCTATGAACTAAGGGGCGAATTCTCGGTGAAAGAACTTTTAAAGCTGGCAGATATCCCTCGCAGTACGTATTATTACTGGGTGAGCACATTTGACTGCCCTGACAAAGATGCCGAATTAAAAACGTTGATTCAGTCCATTTATCATGAACATAAAGGGCGTTATGGCTATCGCCGTATTCAAGATGAGTTAGAAAATAAAGGACATAAGGTGAACCACAAAAAAGTGCAGCGATTAATGAAAGAGTTAGGTTTGAAAAGCATCGTCCGCATGAAGAAGTACCGATCATACAAAGGCAAAGTTGGCAAAACCGCTCCAAATATCCTGGAACGGAACTTCCAAGCAGACAAACCAAATGAGAAATGGGTTACCGATATTACAGAATTTAAATTACTAGGAGAGAAACTTTACCTATCTCCCGTTCTGGATTTATTCAATGGCGAAATTATCACCTACACCATTGGTTCACGTCCAACTTACTCCCTAGTCTCAGAGATGTTAGAAAAATCTTTTGAACGTTTGAAGGATAGGGATGAACTATTGATCCACTCGGATCAAGGCTGGCATTACCAAATGAAACAGTACCGGGATGCTTTAAAGGAGCGAGGCATCACACAGAGTATGTCACGAAAAGGAAACTGTTATGACAACGCCGTTATCGAGAATTTCTTTGGCATTATGAAATCTGAATTTCTTTACTTAAATGAATTCGAAAGCATCGAGCAATTTAAAAAGGAACTGGAAGAATACATGGATTACTATAATCAAAAACGGATAAAGACCAAATTAAAAGGCAAGAGTCCGATCGAATATCGAACTCTATACCAACAAGCCGCTTAACCAAAATCTGTCCAACTTTTCGGGGTCACTTCAAAAGCGCCCTGCGGGGTCTTCAGACTGTTCCTTTCCCACTGGAGTCTCGCATTTTTCCGCAGCTTAAGATAGATATCTGATCAAGTGAGAAGTGGTCCTGAAAGGTGTCTAACATGTGTACTCTTAACAAATGAAGCAAACTATTACTAGGTCAATTCACAGCACACACACTGCAGATTTTTCGGAACTGCCCTTTGGCAAAAATTTTAAAAGATAACCATGAATTTACATCCAAAATTAAACAGAAAATGAACAATATATTCAAAGAAAGCAAGCAATTTCCGCTGCTTACGATTGACTTTTAGTTAATTGGGGTTAAATCCCAGAATATGTCTAACATAGGTATCTTAACATCGAAATTCAGAAAACTCCTAACAGCGAAGTGTTCTGCCGCAGCGAGTGCATGCGCTTAACAATCATCAGAATCACAGGAAGTAAAAATGTCACTAGGCCGCAGTTTCCCTTAATTATGAATCTTAATAAGGTGAAATTTGTGATAGGCTAGTAATAAGTAATATCAGTCATAACAAGTTATGCAGGACTATAAGAAAGAGGTGTTTACTTATGAAGCAAAAACCTGTTGTTTTATTTGACCGAAACTGTTACTTATGCCAACAAAGCAAAAAGGTTATTAAATTTCTTGATTGGTTAAAAGTATTTGACCTTTATTCCCTTCAGGAGTATGAAAAGACTCAACCAACGCTTAGCAGCAGGGCAAAGGAAATGCTAAGAGGTGAAATACACGTTATAAAACCGAATGGAGAGACTGTTGCCGGCTATCAGGCAGTCAGGTATATATTAGCGCGTATAATATTGACTTCGCCTTTAGGGTGGCTCATGTATCTTCCGAAATCGGAAATAATCGGAGATCCGGTATATCGCTGGATTGCCAAAAACCGTTATAAACTATTTCAAGACAAATGTACGGACGGTTCATGTAAATTGCCCGCTTGATTATCTTCAAGACAAATCGTCCTGTGGTTATATTTTATTGACATTAAAGGCTTGTTTCGTTACGATAAATTGCGAACGGATACTCTCTTATCCAGAGTTGGCGGAGGGACAGGCCCGAAGAAACCCAGCAACCATCAATGTTTATTGAAAGGTGCTAACCTGATGCAAGGTTTTTTCCTTGGACGATAAGAAGAGAAAGGCCATTTTCCTTTCCTTGCTTAATAAGAGGAAAGGTTTTTCTTTTTTTTTCTGGCTGAATAAGATGCGACATGACCGCTTAAAGGTCCAATGGATTTGTTCTTTTATTTCAATAGCAAATGGTCCAAACTCATAATAGAAACAATTAAGCAAAACATAGGATATATTCACTCGCTGAATTGTTTTGTAATAACATACAGGAAAGAGCAGTTCCGTAATAACTTGTTGAAAATGAAGGAGGATTTAGCAGAATGGCTGCGAATCGTCGATTATTTACATCAGAATCTGTTACAGAAGGTCACCCGGATAAGATTTGTGACCAGATTTCTGATGCCATTCTAGATGAAATTTTAGAAAAGGACCCGAATGCCCGGGTAGCGTGTGAGACTACTGTGACTACAGGCTTGGTATTGGTCTCGGGTGAAATTACAACAACTACTTATGTGGACATTCCGAGTATTGTCCGGAAAACAGTGAAAGAAATTGGATATACAAGAGCGAAGTATGGGTTTGATGCAGAAACATGTGCGGTACTGACTGCAATCGACGAACAATCTCCAGATATTGCGGAAGGCGTGAACCAGGCGCTTGAGGCTCGTGAAGGAAAGACAGCTGATGAAGCCATCGAGGCGATTGGAGCCGGTGATCAGGGACTTATGTTTGGATATGCCAACAATGAAACTCCTGAGTTGATGCCATTGCCGATTTCTTTAGCTCATAAGTTATCTAAACGTCTCTCAGATGTTCGTAAAGACAACACTCTCTCGTACTTGCGTCCAGATGGAAAAACGCAGGTAACGGTAGAGTATGATGAAAATGATAAACCGGTCAGAATCGATACAATTGTCATTTCTACTCAACATCACCCGGAAATCGAGTTGACCCAAATTCAACAGGATTTGAAAGAATTTGTCATCAATCCGATTGTTCCGAAAGAACTGCTGGATGAACAAACGAAATATTTTATCAATCCGACAGGACGGTTCGTTATCGGCGGACCTCAAGGTGATGCTGGTCTTACTGGACGGAAAATCATCGTAGACACATATGGAGGGTATGCCCGACATGGTGGAGGGGCATTCAGTGGAAAAGACGCGACAAAAGTTGATAGATCTGCCGCATATGCTGCTCGTTATGTAGCGAAAAATATTGTCGCGGCTAAGTTGGCGGATTCCTGTGAAGTCCAGCTGGCATATGCGATCGGTGTCGCTGAACCGGTATCCATTTCCATCAATACATTTGGAACAGGCAAGGTAACAGAGGAAGTTCTCGTTAAAGCTGTTAGGGAACTATTCGACTTGAGACCTGCCGGAATTATCAAAATGCTTGATTTAAGACGTCCGATTTATAAAGATACTGCGGCATATGGGCACTTTGGCCGGACAGATATCGAATTCCCTTGGGAACAGACAGATAAAGTGGAAAGCTTAAAAGAATATACAAATGCCTGAATCAACCAGAAGAACTAAGCATAGTGCTTAGTTCTTTTATTATGGAATTGAAATCCTGTTTTTTCATTAAAACCATAAACTGCGATTATCTTTCTTTAGTCCCAAGGGATGTTTATTCAAGTAGTCCCCTGGTTGAGGCCGTGCCCGAAGAAAAACGAAGTGTTCTGCCGTAGCGAGTATAACCTGTTCACTATCATCAGAACGTAAGTAAGTTTCACTGAAGTGAATCGCAGTTTCTCCCGAATGTAGGCTTACGGACTGAAAGTAGGAAAAGTACTTATTTTAAACAGAAAATCCGCATTTCTTCTGTTTCAATCGCCCTCCTTCCATTCTTATCTGAACATAAGATAGCCATATAAGCCTTTTTACAGATTGGAAAGGAAAAGAAGGAGGTAACAAAGTGTCTGTTAATCATTTTGAAACATGCGGTAGAAATATTGGAGAAGCAGTGAAAATTGTGTGTCATGACGGGGTAGTCCACAGAGGCATTATTGAGAGAGTGAACCGTGATCGTGTATTTATTCGTCCGATGGAGAGAAGAGTTGGCGATGTTGGTCAGGGACCTGGATTGTTTCTATATGGCCCGGGCTGGGGATGGGGTTACGGTGCCGGATATGGCATAGCTTTTGCTTCTATCGCCGCCCTTACGATCCTTCCATTTTTATTCTGGTAAAAAAAGATGGGTCCATAAGCCGTACCACCTTTGAGGGGGATACGGCTTATTTAAATACACTTATTCCTGCATTTCTTTATAATATTGCCCTTTCTCTACGTAAGACAAACGGATTCGCTCCATCTCGGCGAAGTCCTCTTCGGTCAGCTCGCGAACAACTTTAGCTGGACGCCCAAACGCTAAAGTTCTTGGAGGAATCTTCTTTCCAGGCGGGACTAAGCTGCCGGCCCCGATAAAAGCTTGTTCACCGATTTCAGCGTTGTCCAATATAATCGACCCCATCCCAACCAACGCGTTCTTTTTGATTATGGAGGAATGCAAAGTTACTTGGTGTCCAATTGTCACGCCATCTTCAATAATCAGAGGAGCTTCAGGACTTTGGTGTAGTAAACTTAGGTCTTGTATATTTACTTCATTGCCAATATGTACTGGTGCCACATCGCCCCGGATCACGGTCTTGAACCAAACACTGGCCATTCTGCCGATTGTGACATCGCCTGTTATAACGGCGTCTTCGGCAATATATGCAGTTTCGTCGATAGCAGGCTTTTTTCCTTTATACTCGTAAAACATTTGAAACCCCCTTAAATTTATGGTGATATAGTTATAGTATCATACTAAATAAACATGAAAAGAAATACTGAATAAAACAATCATGACACCAGATAGAAGAAAGAAGGAGATCGTTTGTCTTTTACAGTACCCCGGAGTTCCCCGATTTTGATGAAAAATGTCTATCGAAGGATTTTTCCGCAAGTAGACCATGAGCTGAATTATTGGTATCAACGAGCAAGTCGTATTCCGGACGAGGAATTGAGAAAACAAGCCGTATCAAGCATTGCTTCGAAAAAATTTCACTGTCAGGGAGGCGCAGTATATAGTGTGCTGGCGGGAGCAGAATGGAAGGAAGCTATCCGCTTTATCGTGGCTTATCAGACAATCAGCGATTATCTTGACAATCTTTGTGACCGGAGTACATCTTTAGAACCGAAGGATTTCCGTATGCTTCACCAATCCATGGAAGATGCTCTGTCGCCAGAGAATGAGCTTAAACAATATTACCTTTACCGCAAAGAACAAGATGATGGTGAATACTTAGCAGATCTTGTCCGGACTTGTCAAAACTGTATAAGAAATTTAAAGGATTACCACATGATTCATGACCAGGTAATACAACTTGAACAATTATATAGTGATTTGCAGGTACATAAACATGTCAAAAAAGAGGAAAGAATACCTCGCTTGGAAAAATGGTTTGAACAACATAAAGAACAATGGCCGTACTTGAGCTGGTATGAGTTTTCTGCTTCTAGTGGTTCTACGCTCGGGATATTTTGTTTTGTATCCTATACAATGGGAGGAAAAATGAACGAATCATTGGCTGGAAACCTTTATGAAAGCTATTTTCCTTATATGCAGGGTCTCCATATCTTGTTGGATTATTATATCGATCAGGAGGAGGACAGACTGGAAGGGGATTTGAATTTCTGCAATTATTACAAAAATAAAGAACACATGAAGGAGCGTCTGCTTTACTTTATCGAAAACACCAATAAAAGTGTTCAGCAGCTGCCGGACAGGGAGTTCCACGAAATGGTCCATAACGGGCTTGTCGGACTATACTTGGCAGACCCGAAAGTCGGACGACTGGAAGGCGGGAAAAAACTTACAAAACTGATGCTGCAGGCGAGCGGTATCAGATCCACCTTTTTTCACCTGAATGTAAAAGTCTACAATAAATTGAAGAGGAAATACGCAGGACAGACATAAATTATCTTGAATTATCCAAGCAGAGGCTGGGGGAATATCTCAGTCTCTGCTTTTTTTTATGTTTTCAATCGCAAGCAGAAAAGGGGGGTTATTTTTTTGATTAATAAATTCATACTTCAAAACACTGACTGCTTTTTGATCGTAATTGCTGAGATGCTCGAGTAAAGCGTCTTTTTCCACCCCGCCCCCTTCATGACCGTGATAGACGACGATAACAATCCTTCCACCAGGTCTGAGCCTGTGAAGAATGGCATCGACAGCAGCTATGGTCGTTGCGGGTGTAGTGATGATTTGCTTATCGCTTCCAGGCAGGTAGCCTAGGTTGAAGATGGCTGCAGCAACAGGCTCGTCAGCCAGGTAATAATCAACATGTTGATGGTCATCTTCAATGAGTTTGACATTTTTGATGTTTTCTCTAGCTAATAAGGCGGTCGTATTATCAATAGCCTGTCTTTGTATGTCAAATGCATAAACCTTTCCATTCTCCCCTACAACATTACTGAGAAAAACTGTATCATTCCCATTTCCGCATGTGCCATCTATAACGGTTTCTCCTGCAGCGATTGTTTCCACCAGTAATTCATGTGCATATGTCAGAACTTTTTTTACCATAGATTCTTCTCCTTAAATTCATTTGCTACCAGTAGTTTAGCACGAATTATTTTAACGGCAAATATCTGCTGCCCTATCATGTATATGTGTTTTATTTTGGAACACTTTAAAAACGAGGTGATAATAATGGCGACAAGACAGTCAATCGAGGATATTATCGAATTGGGAAACGCCTGCATTGTGCAAGCAGAACAAGCATTGGATATTACAAATCGAAATGGATATGAAATTGACACGGTATATACCGAAGCTCAAACCAAATTGGTCGAACTGGAAGCAGATATAGAAAAACTGATGGACAGCTCCAATGCCCAACAAAGAGAGCAGTTGTACAGACTTCATCTGCGTGCAAGTCAATGTTTAAATGATATGATATTGGATCAAAACGATTTGAAAAATAGTTAAGAAGCATCCTCCGCTTAAAACGGAGGATTTTTTTTGCAATTCTGAATCTAAAAACAATTACAGACTTGTCAGGGAATCCTTCATAATTGCATTTTTCCCACCGATAACATAAAAGTACAGAATCGATAAGGGAGAGTTAATATGTATTTTCGAAAGATATTATTTATTTTAAGTGTATTCACCATTATAATCTCCGGTTGCTCAAACCAAGAAGCCAAGAGCAATTCTGATGACCAAATCAAGATTGGTATTATGTTGTCAGACGTGGGGTTGGGAGATCAATCGTTTAGTGATTCCGCCTTTCAAGGTCTGACAAAGGCAAGGGATGAATTGGGGATTGTTTTCGATTATAGAGAATTAGAAAGTGCAGGAAGCTATAAAGAGGGGTTGGAGGAACTAGTAAAGGAAGAGAGCGATATTGTTATTGGCCTGGGTTACATGGTCCAGGAAGATCTCGAACAAGTTGCAGAAGAAAACCCTGAACAGCAGTTTGTACTGATAGATGCTGTGTCTGAGTTGGATAATATTACTTCCGTTTCATTCGATGCCATGCAGGGAAGCTACTTGGCTGGTGTAATTGCTGCAATAACCACCGAAACGGATACAATCGGTTTTATCGGCGGGGAAGACAATGAAACCATCAATGATTTTGGGGATGGTTTTACGGCCGGTGCGAAATCAGTAACACCCGACATTGAGGTCGACCTAGAGTACGCCAATGATTTCGGCAATGATGAAAAAGGCGCCGAAATCGCTGATGGAATGATAGAAGAAGGTGTAGACGTCCTCTTTGCTGCTGCCGGTTTCACCGGTGTTGGAGCCTTGCAGGAAGCACAGAGAAAGAGCGCTTATGCGATAGGAGTGGATTCCGATCAGTATTATTATGCTGAAAAATCAGTAATTACTTCTGTCCTAAAGAAAGTGGATGTTGCGGTTTTCGATTTGGCCAAACAATTGGTGGATAACGGGGAAATTCCTACAGGGCATATTCGCTTAGGCATCGCTAACGATGGAGTCGGACTTGCTCCTGTCAGAGTGATCGAATTATCAGATCAGGAAAAACAATTGCTGGATGAAGCGGAAGCTGAATTCTCGGAGCAAGGATAAGGAGGATACTATGTCTATTAAAAAGAAACTATTATTTAATGCATTTGGCATCTTGTTGTTTACCTGCCTGATAGTGGGTTTTATCATATTCAGCATGATCCGAATACAATCATCCACCCAGGACCAAGTAGCGATCCTTCTCGACATCGAAAAGCTGCAATCAGAGTTGAATGCTGCCAAACAAGGATTGAGCAATTATTCTATATCCGGAACAGATGGATTGATGGAAGAGTCACTGAGAGAGATATCCGACAGCCATAAAGTAATTTCCGGCTTACAGGAAAAAGTCATACACGACGAAAGTAAAATTCATTTAGAAAAAGCAAATGAGAAATTCACAGACTGGCAGTCAGCATCTGAGCAGGCATTAGCTTCAGTTGATTTCAGTGAAGCCAAGAAACAGTCTGTAAGGGTTGATGGTATCCTTAATGATATTTATATGTTAAACCAAGAAGCGAACGATCATTATCAGGCCGTCCAGCAAAATATGAAAAACCAAATTCAGTTTGTGATTGTATCGGCGTTGATTGGATGTGCAGTATTGCTTGTTATTTCAACAATAGTCACCTGGAAAATCACCGATTCTATCACTAGAGGTCTGAAAAAGCTTGCCGGCAACGCCAGTTTGGTTGCAGAAGGTAATCTTATGGTCGAACCTGTTGCTTATAAGGGAAAAGATGAGTTGGGAGACTTGAACATATCTTTCGGGCACATGGTTGATCACTTGAAAGGCCTGATCTTATCCATAAACGGTGTTAGCAGGGATGTGGAGAATTTTTCTAAATCCCTTGAGGAAGAAAACAAAATGCTTACAGAAGTGAGCAATCAAGTTGCAGCATCCACCGATGAATTGTCGTCTGGTACTCAGACAATTTCAGGTGATTTACAGGATGCCGTCCAACTAGTTGAACAAATGGATCAAGGGTTCACTGCCAATGTTGATTACTCCGAGCAATCGGTAACATACAGCCGTGAAGCACAGGAAGCTGTACAATACGGGAAGGAAGCATTGGATAAACAACAGAAACTCGTTCTTGAAAATGAAGAGACTTCCAAACAGATTGAAAGAGCGACTACTACCTTTTCAAGCTACACGGGAGAAATAGAAAATATGGCGAAAGCAGTATCCGAAATAGCCGAACAAACCAACCTGCTTGCTTTAAACGCCGCAATCGAGGCTGCCCGTGCAGGTGAAGCGGGTAAAGGTTTTGCAGTAGTAGCTGAAGAAGTCCGCAAGCTTGCGGAAGATTCATCCCAGGCCACGAAACATATTTTTGAAATGGTACATATGATTGAAAAGGGAATCAAGCAAATAGGGGATTCCGTTAAGAAAGGAACAGAAATTGTCGGAGAAGAGAAAAAATCGATGATGGCCACCACGTCAGCTTTTGAGGACATAGATCTGAAAGTTCAAGGTATATCGTCTAGCCTTGAAAAATTGCTTGTAGGGGTGAAAGACTCCAAAGGATTAGGTGGCAAAGTTCTTGGGAATATCGAAAGCATAAGCGCCGTCTTGGAACAGACAGCAGCCGGCAATCAAGAAATTTCCGCTTCCACAGAAGAACAATTAAGTGCGTTTAACCATATGGTAGAACAAGTTTCGGAACTCAGGGCATTGACCGTTAATCTAAATGAGACAGTCGGAAAGTTCAAGTTGGAGGAAAAAGCCTGATCTCTCCTCCCTTGACAAAGAAGGTTGCTTTCATTACAATACCATTACAATGATAAGAACGACGATGAGAAGGAATAGTAGTAAAAGTTTCAGGACACAGACAGAGAGACAGCGGCTGGTGGAAGCTGTCCCTGACCTTTATGAACTCGCCTTTGATGTTGCGGAAGTGAATTTGCAGTAATTTCCGCCGTTTGTCCGCGTTAAGGACCTCGAGCGAGCGCTTCTTTGCGCTAATTTGGGTGGTACCGCGGGTATAAACAATCTCTCGTCCCATGATTTATGGGATAGAGGGATTTTTTTATAGAAAAAAATGAACTGCCTGTCAAGCAGGGAATTAGACACACGTATAATCAGGAGGTAGGACCCTATGTCGTTTGAACATAGAAAAATCGAAGAAAAATGGCGTAATTATTGGCTGGAAAACAAGACATTCAAGACAAATTCGGATACAGACAAGGATAAATTTTATGTGCTGGATATGTTCCCGTATCCTTCGGGTGCGGGTCTTCATGTCGGCCACCCTGAAGGATACACGGCGACAGATATCATTTCCAGAATGAAGAGGATGCAAGGATATGAAGTGTTACATCCAATGGGGTGGGATGCATTCGGACTTCCAGCTGAACAATATGCATTAGATACAGGAAATGATCCGGAAGAATTCACCAAAAAAAACATCGACACGTTTAGAAGGCAAATCCAGGAGCTTGGTTTCTCATATGATTGGGATAGAGAAATCAATACCACCGATCCGAACTATTATAAGTGGACACAATGGATTTTCTTGAAATTATATGAAAAAGGGCTGGCATATATCGATGAAGTGGCCGTTAACTGGTGCCCTGCACTCGGTACTGTGTTGGCCAATGAAGAGGTTATTGATGGAAAAAGTGAACGTGGCGGACACCCGGTAGAACGTAAGCCGATGAAACAGTGGATGTTGAAGATCACAGCGTATGCTGACCGTCTTTTAGATGATCTGGAGGACTTGGATTGGCCGGAGAGCATCAAAGATATGCAGCGAAATTGGATCGGCCGTTCTGAGGGAGCGGAAGTCCGCTTCGGTATCGACGGATTCGATGAATCTTTCACTGTATTTACTACAAGACCAGATACTTTATACGGGGCCACTTATGCTGTCATGGCGCCAGAGCATCCATTTGTGGAGAAAATCACAACGGAAGAACAATTGAATGCCGTCCATAAATATTTGGATCAAGTTAAAGCCAAGAGCGATTTGGAAAGGACCGATCTAGCTAAGGATAAAACAGGAGTGTTTACCGGTGCTTATGCAATTAACCCGATCAATGGAGAAAAACTTCCGATCTGGGTGGCGGATTATGTATTGATGACCTACGGTTCTGGAGCGATAATGGCTGTGCCAGCACATGATGAACGTGACTACGAATTCGCCAGGAAGTTTGACCTTTCGATTGTTCCTGTCTTAGAAGGCGGGAATGTGGAAGAAGAAGCTTATACAGGAGACGGAAAGCACATTAATTCTGGATTTTTGGATGGTTTAAATAAAGAAGAAGCGATTGAAAAAGCGATTGAATGGCTTGAACAAGACGGAAGTGGGAAACGGCAGGTTACTTATCGTTTAAGAGACTGGCTGTTCAGTCGTCAAAGGTATTGGGGAGAACCGATACCGGTAATCCATTGGGAAGATGGAACAATGTCGGCTGTTCCTGAAAATGAATTGCCGTTGGAGCTTCCTAAAACTACAGAAATCAAACCATCGGGCACAGGGGAATCGCCTTTAGCTAACATTGATCATTGGGTAAATGTCACCGATCCGGAAACCGGTAAAAAAGGTAGACGGGAAACAAATACCATGCCGCAATGGGCAGGGAGCTGCTGGTACTTCCTTCGGTATATTGACCCTGATAACAACGAAGAACTTGCCGATCATCAAAGATTGGAAAAGTGGCTGCCGGTCGATACGTATATCGGAGGCGCTGAGCATGCTGTACTTCACCTTTTATACGCTCGATTCTGGCATAAGTTTCTATATGATATCGGTGTGGTACCTACGAAAGAACCATTCCAGAAACTGTTCAACCAGGGGATGATTCTTGGTGAAAACAATGAAAAAATGAGTAAATCCAAGGGTAACGTGGTTAACCCGGATGAAATAGTCGATACGCATGGTGCTGATACACTAAGATTATATGAAATGTTCATGGGACCATTGGATGCTGCTGTAGCCTGGTCAACAAATGGATTGGACGGCGCCCGGAGATTCCTTGATCGAGTTTGGCGCTTGTATGTTGAAGAAGAAGGGAAACTGTCGGATAAAATTGTGGAATCTCCAAGCGACAACTCTTTGGAGCGTTCTTACCATGAAACGGTTAAGAAAGTTACCGAAAACTTTGAGGACCTTCGTTTTAATACAGGCATTTCTCAAATGATGGTATTTATCAATGAAGCATATAAGGCAGAAGAGGTACCAAGAGACTACGCCGAAGGGTTTGTTAAGTTGTTATCTCCAGTTGCTCCTCATTTAGCTGAAGAACTATGGCAGATCCTTGGTCATCAAGAAACACTAGCGTATGCTAGCTGGCCTGCATACGATGAGGCTAAGCTGGTAGAAGACGAAGTAGAAGTTGCAATTCAAATAATGGGTAAGGTCCGTGCTAAAATGATGGTTTCCAAAGATGCTTCTAAGGATGATCTTGAGAAGCAAGCACTGGAACTTGACGCTATCCAGGACTGGCTTGAAGGGAAAACAGTAAGAAAAGTCATCGCAGTGCCAGGAAAGCTTGTTAATATAGTAGCAAACTGACAATACCGAACCCCGGGATCTATTCCCGGGGTTTCTTTTTGCTTATAGGATGATACAATTAATGGCAGGAGGCTGAGCCAATGATCCGTGAAATAACTTCAACTGAATTAGAACAAATGCTGAATAACCCAGATTATATAATAATTGATGTAAGAGAAGAATATGAAGTCATCCATGGCATGCTGCCTGGAGCGATACATATTCCGCTGCAAAAAATCCCTGATGCTGTTCATTCTCTGGATAAATCGGAGGCAACTTATATCCTCGTTTGCCGGGCTGGAATTAGAAGCTGGGACGCTGCGCGCTTTATGAATGAGCGAGGATTTTCGGTTATTAATTTTGCCGACGGGATGATGTCGTGGAATGGAGAAATAGTGGTTTAATACTTTGGAAGAAGGGTATAGTAAATATAAATCCTTGTATGATTAAGACTATGAAAAAAGTTATTGACTTTTTTATAAAACAAATGTAATATGTATATTGCTGTCGCGCCAATTTAGAAGTGGTTTTCCGAAAAAAATCGAATTAGAAATTTCAATTGACATTTGGCGCAAGCAATGTTAGAATTTAATTACTGTCGGTGATAGGCAGTTAACCAAATTTGATCTTTGAAAACTGAACAAAACAATCATTATGTCAAGCAAGAAATGCTAGTCAAGTTTTCGAGCAAGCAAGCTCACATTTTATGGAGAGTTTGATCTTGGCTCAGGACGAACGCTGGCGGCGTGCCTAATACATGCAAGTCGAGCGCGGGAAGCAAGCAATCACCCTTCGGGGTGTGCGCTTGTGGAACGAGCGGCGGACGGGTGAGTAACACGTGGGCAACCTGCCTGTAAGACTGGGATAACCCCGGGAAACCGGGGCTAATACCGGATAACACTTTTCTCTGCATGGGGAGAAGTTGAAAGGCGGCCTTTTGGCTGTCACTTACAGATGGGCCCGCGGCGCATTAGCTAGTTGGTGGGGTAACGGCCTACCAAGGCGACGATGCGTAGCCGACCTGAGAGGGTGATCGGCCACACTGGGACTGAGACACGGCCCAGACTCCTACGGGAGGCAGCAGTAGGGAATCTTCCGCAATGGACGAAAGTCTGACGGAGCAACGCCGCGTGAACGATGAAGGTCTTCGGATCGTAAAGTTCTGTTGTTAGGGAAGAACAAGTACCGTTCAAATAGGGCGGTACCTTGACGGTACCTAACGAGGAAGCCCCGGCTAACTACGTGCCAGCAGCCGCGGTAATACGTAGGGGGCAAGCGTTGTCCGGAATTATTGGGCGTAAAGCGCGCGCAGGCGGTTCCTTAAGTCTGATGTGAAAGCCCACGGCTTAACCGTGGAGGGTCATTGGAAACTGGGGAACTTGAGTACAGAAGAGGAGAGCGGAATTCCACGTGTAGCGGTGAAATGCGTAGATATGTGGAGGAACACCAGTGGCGAAGGCGGCTCTCTGGTCTGTAACTGACGCTGAGGCGCGAAAGCGTGGGGAGCGAACAGGATTAGATACCCTGGTAGTCCACGCCGTAAACGATGAGTGCTAGGTGTTAGGGGGTTTCCGCCCCTTAGTGCTGAAGTTAACGCATTAAGCACTCCGCCTGGGGAGTACGGCCGCAAGGCTGAAACTCAAAAGAATTGACGGGGGCCCGCACAAGCGGTGGAGCATGTGGTTTAATTCGAAGCAACGCGAAGAACCTTACCAGGTCTTGACATCCTCTGCCACTCTTGGAGACAAGAGGTTCCCTTCGGGGACAGAGTGACAGGTGGTGCATGGTTGTCGTCAGCTCGTGTCGTGAGATGTTGGGTTAAGTCCCGCAACGAGCGCAACCCTTGACCTTAGTTGCCAGCATTCAGTTGGGCACTCTAGGGTGACTGCCGGTGACAAACCGGAGGAAGGTGGGGATGACGTCAAATCATCATGCCCCTTATGACCTGGGCTACACACGTGCTACAATGGATGGTACAAAGGGAAGCGAAGCCGCGAGGTGTAGCAAATCCCATAAAACCATTCTCAGTTCGGATTGCAGGCTGCAACTCGCCTGCATGAAGCCGGAATCGCTAGTAATCGCGGATCAGCATGCCGCGGTGAATACGTTCCCGGGCCTTGTACACACCGCCCGTCACACCACGAGAGTTGGCAACACCCGAAGTCGGTGAGGTAACCTTTTGGAGCCAGCCGCCGAAGGTGGGGCCAATGATTGGGGTGAAGTCGTAACAAGGTAGCCGTATCGGAAGGTGCGGCTGGATCACCTCCTTTCTAAGGATAATTGCTCTTCGGAGCAAAAACGAATGGCATAATCGATTGTTTGGTTCAGTTTTGAGGGATTAAAAACCTCAAAAGGATCTTCTGTTAAGAACCGTCACGTCCTGTGACGAACACAGAAGTCACCACCTCGTGTGGAAGCTTGTACCTTGAAAACTAGATAAGAGCAATACAAGACATCAAACAAAACGTCTTTTCATGTTTAATACTAAAAGTGAAAGCGACCGTTTAACAGCGTACGAATAGATAAGATTGCGAGAAGTTCTTTGTTTTTGAAGAACTGGCAGCGATATTAACTATTACGCTAGCTGTTGGGAGCTGTAACTGGATAATAGTTAAGTGAAGAAGGGCGCACGGTGGATGCCTTGGCACTAGGAGCCGAAGAAGGACGGGACAAACACCGATATGTCCCGGGGAGCCGTACGTAGGCGTTGATCCGGGAATTTCCGAATGGGGGAACCCACTGTTCGTAATGGAGCAGTACGGTTATCTGAATTCATAGGATAACCGAGGCAGACCCGGGGAACTGAAACATCTCAGTACCCGGAGGAAGAGAAAGCAAATGCGATTTCCCAAGTAGCGGCGAGCGAAACGGAAACAGCCCAAACCAGAAAGCTTGCTTTCTGGGGTTGTAGGACACTCCATCGGAGTTACCAAGAAATGGTTTAAACGAATCGATCTGGAACGATCAGCCGAAGAAGGTAAGAGCCCTGTAGTTGAAAAGCCGTTTCCTCCGGAGTGGATCCTGAGTACGGCGGAACACGAGGAATTCCGTCGGAATCCGGGAGGACCATCTCCCAAGGCTAAATACTCCCTAGTGACCGATAGTGAACCAGTACCGTGAGGGAAAGGTGAAAAGCACCCCGGGAGGGGAGTGAAATAGAACCTGAAACCGTGTGCCTACAAGTAGTCGAAGCCCGTTAATGGGTAACGGCGTGCCTTTTGTAGAATGAACCGGCGAGTTACGATCACCTGCAAGGTTAAGTCGCATAGACGGAGCCGCAGCGAAAGCGAGTCTGAACAGGGCGCCTGTAGTAGTTGGTCGTAGACCCGAAACCGTGTGATCTACCCATGTCCAGGGTGAAGGTCAGGTAACACTGACTGGAGGCCCGAACCCACGCGTGTTGAAAAACGCGGGGATGAGGTGNTGAATGGCATAATTGATTGTTTGGTTCAGTTTTGAGGGATTAAAAACCTCAAAAGGATCTTCTGTTAAGAACCGTCACGTCCTGTGACGAACACAGAAGTCACCACCTCGTGTGGAAGCTTGTACCTTGAAAACTAGATAAGAGCAATACAAGACATCAAACAAAACGTCTTTTCATGTTTAATACTAAAAGTGAAAGCGACCGTTTAACAGCGTACGAATAGATAAGATTGCGAGAAGTTCTTTGTTTTTGAAGAACTGGCAGCGATATTAACTATTACGCTAGCTGTTGGGAGCTGTAACTGGATAATAGTTAAGTGAAGAAGGGCGCACGGTGGATGCCTTGGCACTAGGAGCCGAAGAAGGACGGGACAAACACCGATATGTCCCGGGGAGCCGTACGTAGGCGTTGATCCGGGAATTTCCGAATGGGGGAACCCACTGTTCGTAATGGAGCAGTACGGTTATCTGAATTCATAGGATAACCGAGGCAGACCCGGGGAACTGAAACATCTCAGTACCCGGAGGAAGAGAAAGCAAATGCGATTTCCCAAGTAGCGGCGAGCGAAACGGAAACAGCCCAAACCAGAAAGCTTGCTTTCTGGGGTTGTAGGACACTCCATCGGAGTTACCAAGAAATGGTTTAAACGAATCGATCTGGAACGATCAGCCGAAGAAGGTAAGAGCCCTGTAGTTGAAAAGCCGTTTCCTCCGGAGTGGATCCTGAGTACGGCGGAACACGAGGAATTCCGTCGGAATCCGGGAGGACCATCTCCCAAGGCTAAATACTCCCTAGTGACCGATAGTGAACCAGTACCGTGAGGGAAAGGTGAAAAGCACCCCGGGAGGGGAGTGAAATAGAACCTGAAACCGTGTGCCTACAAGTAGTCGAAGCCCGTTAATGGGTAACGGCGTGCCTTTTGTAGAATGAACCGGCGAGTTACGATCACCTGCAAGGTTAAGTCGCATAGACGGAGCCGCAGCGAAAGCGAGTCTGAACAGGGCGCCTGTAGTAGTTGGTCGTAGACCCGAAACCGTGTGATCTACCCATGTCCAGGGTGAAGGTCAGGTAACACTGACTGGAGGCCCGAACCCACGCGTGTTGAAAAACGCGGGGATGAGGTGTGGGTAGGGGTGAAATGCCAATCGAACACGGAGATAGCTGGTTCTCTCCGAAATAGCTTTAGGGCTAGCCTCAAGAGTTGAGTACTGGAGGTAGAGCACTGATTGGACTAGGGGCCCTCATCGGGTTACCGAATTCAGTCAAACTCCGAATGCCAGCTACTCGATCTTGGGAGTCAGACTATGGGTGATAAGGTTCATAGTCGAAAGGGAAACAGCCCAGACCGCCAGCTAAGGTCCCAAAGTATACGTTAAGTGGAAAAGGATGTGGAGTTGCTTAGACAACCAGGATGTTGGCTTAGAAGCAGCCATCATTTAAAGAGTGCGTAATAGCTCACTGGTCGAGTGACTCTGCGCCGAAAATATACCGGGGCTAAACGTATCACCGAAGCTGCGGATTGTTCTTGCGAACAATGGTAGGAGAGCGTTCTAAGTGCAGCGAAGTCAGACCGTGAGGACTGGTGGAGCGCTTAGAAGTGAGAATGCCGGTATGAGTAGCGAAAAAAGAGTGAGAATCTCTTTCACCGAAAGCCTAAGGTTTCCTGAGGAAGGCTCGTCCGCTCAGGGTTAGTCGGGACCTAAGCCGAGGCCGAAAGGCGTAGGCGATGGACAACAGGTGGATATTCCTGTACCACCTCCTTTCCGTTTGAACGACGGGGGGACGCAGGAGGATAAGGAGAGCGCACGATTGGAAATGTGCGTCCAAGCAGTAAGAGAGTTGGAATAGGCAAATCCGTCCAACAATCTCAAGCTGTGACGGGGAGGGAACATAAGTACCGAAGCTCCGGATTTCATACTGCCAAGAAAAGCCTCTAGTGAGGAAAGAGGTGCCCGTACCGCAAACCGACACAGGTAGGCGAGGAGAGAATCCTAAGGTGAGCGGGAGAACTCTCGTTAAGGAACTCGGCAAAATGACCCCGTAACTTCGGGAGAAGGGGTGCTTCTTTTGCGAGAAGCCGCAGTGAAAAGGCCCAAGCG
>NZ_LT732535.1:4247790-4249507 GCF_900156915.1 Sediminibacillus massiliensis
AGTTGGAATAGGCAAATCCGTCCAACAATCTCAAGCTGTGACGGGGAGGGAACATAAGTACCGAAGCTCCGGATTTCATACTGCCAAGAAAAGCCTCTAGTGAGGAAAGAGGTGCCCGTACCGCAAACCGACACAGGTAGGCGAGGAGAGAATCCTAAGGTGAGCGGGAGAACTCTCGTTAAGGAACTCGGCAAAATGACCCCGTAACTTCGGGAGAAGGGGTGCTTCTTTTGCGAGAAGCCGCAGTGAAAAGGCCCAAGCGACTGTTTAGCAAAAACACAGGTCTCTGCGAAGCCGTAAGGCGAAGTATAGGGGCTGACACCTGCCCGGTGCTGGAAGGTTAAGGGGACGCGTTAGCCGCAAGGCGAAGCGTTGAACCGAAGCCCCAGTAAACGGCGGCCGTAACTATAACGGTCCTAAGGTAGCGAAATTCCTTGTCGGGTAAGTTCCGACCCGCACGAAAGGTGCAACGACTTGGGCACTGTCTCAACGAGAGACCCGGTGAAATTATACTATGCGTGAAGATGCGCATTACCCGCGACAGGACGGAAAGACCCCGTGGAGCTTTACTGTAGCCTGATATTGCATGTTGGTACAGCTTGTACAGGATAGGTGGGAGCCTTAGAAGCCGGAGCGCTAGCTTCGGTGGAGGCGTCGGTGGGATACCACCCTGGCTGTACGGACATTCTAACCCAGGACCGTGATCCGGTCCGGAGACAGTGTCAGGTGGGCAGTTTGACTGGGGCGGTCGCCTCCTAAAGAGTAACGGAGGCGCCCAAAGGTTCCCTCAGAATGGTTGGAAATCATTCGCAGAGTGTAAAGGCAGAAGGGAGCTTGACTGCGAGACCTACAAGTCGAGCAGGGACGAAAGTCGGGCTTAGTGATCCGGCGGTGCCGTATGGAAGGGCCGTCGCTCAACGGATAAAAGCTACCCCGGGGATAACAGGCTTATCTCCCCCAAGAGTCCACATCGACGGGGAGGTTTGGCACCTCGATGTCGGCTCATCGCATCCTGGGGCTGTAGTCGGTCCCAAGGGTTGGGCTGTTCGCCCATTAAAGCGGTACGCGAGCTGGGTTCAGAACGTCGTGAGACAGTTCGGTCCCTATCCGTCGTGGGCGTTGGAAGTTTGAGAGGAGCTGTCCTTAGTACGAGAGGACCGGGATGGACACACCGCTGGTGTACCAGTTGTTCCGCCAGGAGCATAGCTGGGTAGCTACGTGTGGAAGGGATAAGTGCTGAAAGCATCTAAGCATGAAGCCCCCCTCTAGATGAGACTTCCCATCATTTTAAATGAGTAAGATCCCTCAGAGACGATGAGGTTGATAGGTCCGAGGTGGAAGCGTGGTGACACGTGCAGCTGACGGATACTAATCGATCGAGGACTTAACTATAAAAATAGAAAGCGCAGCGGGCTTGCCCAGATGCGACACGCATAAGACAATCTCCGTAAAGCCCCGAACTTTGGGCTTGTAGGAGAGTGACTTATGACGCGAGCATCTAGCCCGCGGAGCTGGACTGCACAAACATGAAAACACCTTTGATGTCTCTACCCTCTTATCTAGTTTTGAAGGTACATCCTTCAATTTAAAACATTGTCTGGTGGCAATAGCGGAAAGGTCACACCTGTTCCCATGCCGAACACAGCAGTTAAGCTTTCCAGCGCCCATGGTAGTTGGGGCATTGCCCCTGCGAGAGTAGGACGCCGCCAGGCAAAGA